>NZ_JACHVP010000009.1 GCF_014190775.1 Leifsonia aquatica | reverse complement strand
CCGGCTCAACGCCGTTCGCAGCGTCGCGGAGGCGCGCCAGGCGCTCGTCGATGTGCGCGAGCAGACCGACCGCGAGCTGAGCGAGCTGCAAGCGAGGATCGCGGAGCGGATCGCCAACGCAGAGCGCGACGACGTGCGCGCCTACTCCGCCGCAGTGAGCGCCGGATGGACCGCGGAGGAGCTTCGCAAGATCGGGTTCTCCGAGCCCGACAAGAAGGCTCGCACCCGGCGACGCGCAACGCGCAAGCCAGCGAACCGACCCGTCTCCGAGGCGGCCACCGAACCAGCGCAGGAGACGTCCTCGCAGGGTTGACCACGCACTCACGAAAGGCCCCACGTTCCGCTCTGCGGCGTGGGGCCTTTCGCATGCCCCCGCGCTGCGGGGGTTGCACTCCGCTACGAGGCCGTCAAGGGCGCTACGCGTCCCTTCGGGAGAGCCCTACGGGCTCCCCTTGACCGCCTCTCCACTGCGTGCAAGTCGGCCAGTGTTCCGTTGAAAGCAGCCAGCTCGTCGCAAGCGCCGAACTGCCAACTTTCAATCGGACACACAACAACCGGAAGGCCGAACGATGAACAGGGAAACCGAGCAGATCGAGAACATCGGAGGGTACGCCGTACCCGTCGACCCGATGGACGAGATGGGATGCGACTCGTGCCAGTGAACGACGACCAGAAGCGGCCCACGATGCTCACACCCAAGGCCCTCGCCGCGCAGCTCGGCGTCGACGTCGAGCACCTGCGCCGCCTACGGGATCAGGGCATCGGGCCGGCCTACATCCGCATCACTCCCCGCACCGTCCGATACCTCAGCTCAGAGGTCGCAGAGTGGCTGAACGACGAGCAGTGAACAGCTCCGATTTGGGGGATTTTGGGCTAGGGGATGAATTGCTCGGGCAGGCTGAACATGCGATCTAGAAGCGGCTCTAAATGCGCGATTGCAGCTCGGTGCTGTTCCTCCGTGAACTCCTCGATCAGAGGCGGGTCGTCGTCCGTCCAGCCGGTGGCTTCTGCCGCGATCGTCAGATCCCATCGGTTCCACCGCAACCGTCCTTGTTCGCGTAGTTGCTCCTGGAACTGTCCCTCGATTCCGAGCGGTCGGAACCGGTTGGCGTCGTTGGGCGACAGAGCCCCGCGCACCTGGTCGATCGCGAGGGTGTATCCGGCGATGAAGGCTGTTACCCGGTCGAACCGGATCGGCAATCCCAGGAACATGCCAGGTCGCTTGATGAACGCGCCCGCCATGATGAGCTGTGATGGGGCGCTCGCCTGGTGTTCACTCATCGTCCATACCTCCTTCAGGCCGACGGCTGGCTCTGGTCGTGCTTCGCAAGCGCGCGCGCGACGGATGACTTGCCGACGCCGAGCACGGCCGCGATCTGTGCGATGCTGTCGCCCTGCTCACGCATCCGCGCGGCCGCGGCGGTCCGTTCCGCTGTCATCACCGAGGGTCGGCCTCCCACGCGACCCTCAGCGCGCGCGTGAGCCAGGCCCCGTACGGTGTTCTCCCGGATCGTGTCGACGCGGAGCTGCGCGAACACGGCAACGATGCCGAACAGGGCTCGGCCCATCGGGGTTGTCGTGTCGATGTCCGGCTCGGTGAGGCTCTTGATGTTCACGCCCCGCTCGTGCAGGTCCGTGATCGTCTCGATGGCCATCTTCTCGCTGCCCGCGAGGCGATCGAGCCGGCGCACCAGCAGTGTGTCGCCGGGGCGCAGGTAGTCCAGGCATGCGAGCCACTGCGGGCGGTCTTTCACACGGCTGGACTCGCCGTGGTCGACGAACACCCGCCCGGCGCCTGCCGCGCGCAGCTCGGCCTCCTGGGCTGCCGGGTTCTGGTCATGACGCGACACCCGCGCGTATCCGACAACGTTGCTCATCGCCCCATCCCTCGATCCATGCCATACCGAGCTCCGGACGTGTGGGGGGCACTCCCGCGCTCCTGGATGCCGCCTGCCGGCGGCGTTCTCCGCGTGGCTTCAGTAGCGGGTTGCGGAAAACTCGCGTGTAGCGCCGAGCTGACGCCCGCCGTGCTCGACAGGGACGGGCTCTGCCGTGGAGCTTCGGAGCTCATGAGCCTGGCACCGAGATAATCGGCCAGCGGCTTGGTGTTGCCGACGACGGCGCGCAGCCGAGCGGTGCGCAGCTCGTCCACGTTGACGCGCCGCCAGTCGATCGGGTGCCCGGCTCGCTCAGCGAGCACGGTGACGTAGAGGCTTTGGCTGCGCGTGTTCCCGTCACGGTAGGGATGGATGGCCGAAAGGTCCCCCCAACGGTCTGCGAGCCGCGCAGCGAACGTGTCGGCGTCCAGCCCCGTCAGGTAGTCCTCGCGGTCGAGCTGGTCGAACAGGCGAGTGAGGTTGGGCTCGATGTACTCGGGACGGCAGTACGCGATCCCGACCCCGGTCGCTTGCACGTCGACGTCGCGGAGCTTACCGGCGATGCCAGGCACGATGCGCTCGAACAGCCGCGTATGGATGCGGCGCAGGTAGTCGTAGTCCAACCGATCCGGCGTCGGCTCGGTGCGCAGCTCCGCCATTGCGACAGAGGCATAGTCGTTCATCGCGGCATCGAGCCGGGCGGCGTTGCGTATCCCCTTCGAGTTGACGAGCACTCCCCCGCTGTCGGGGTAGGTGTACTTGTCGTCCTCACTCACCCTTGGGCGTACTTCGCGTCCAGCTCGACGTACGCCTCAGCAGCGGTCACACGACCGTCGAGGATGCGACGAGCGCGATCAAGCGCTTCGTGATCCGGGAAGTGACCGGCAAGCTGCTGAGCCTTCTCAATCATCGACAGCTCGCCATCAACGTCGACAGTCGGTTGAATCGTCGCGGTGCTGCGGGCCATGCTGGCTCCTCTCGCCTGTTCCGTCCATTCTATCACTTATCCCGAAAACGTTATAGGCGGCATTTCGGGTCAAATTGGTTTCGGGACTGAGTTTCGGGACGGGATTTCTCGGCTGTGACTTTGGTCGCTGTGTGGCGGTTTTCTGGCGGTTCTTGGTGGCGGCTTGGTTGTGAGTCGCGGCGCTAAATGGCGGCTTTCTGGCAGCGCTATTTGGCGCGGTCGCGTTGGAGTTCTCGGTAGATCGTCGCGCGGGAGACGCGCAGCAGTTCGGCGAGCTCGCTCTGGGTGTGAGTGCCGGCGGCGTGGAGGGCGAGTAAGTGCTTGCGCTGGGCTGACGAGAGTTTCGGCTTCTTACCTTTCAGTCTGCCGTTGGCGCGGGCAACGGCCATTCCTTCGCGGGTTCGCATGCGGATGAGGTCGGCTTCGAATTCGGCGACCATGCCGAGGACGTTGAACAGGAGCCGGCCTACCGGGTCGGTGGGGTCGTAGATGCTGCCGCCGAGGCTGAGCGTGACGCCTTTGCGGGTGAGTTCTGCTGCGATGTCGCGTGCGTCCGGTAGGGAGCGGGCGAGCCGGTCGAGTTTGGTGACCACGAGGGTGTCACCGGAGCGCACCGCTGCCAGTGCCGCGCGCAGCCCGGGCCGCTCTCGGTTGGTGCCGGTCAGCCCGTGGTCGACGTGGATGTTCTCGACATCGACGCCGAGCGCCCTGAGCGCGTCGCGTTGCGCGGTGAGGTCTTGTTCGGCGGTGGAGACGCGGCCGTATCCGATCAGCATGAGAACAGTGTTGCAGTTAGCGTCCCATCAGCGGGCATTTCATCGGGCGGGTCTAACGGGCATTGACCTTCGCCCGCACTCCCGCGTGATGACGCGGTTCACACACGCAGGCCCCAGCAGTCGAGGACTGTGCGCTGGTCGACCGCCTATCGGACACGCGATTGCAACTCGTCCGCGTCGTTTGGCGACAGCTGATCATCTTCGTCGTCGCACTGTCGGCCGTGGTCGCCGGGTGGGAGGCGATCGACCGGTTCGTCCATCCGCGCCCGGTGGAGAACGCGTGGTGGCTGATCGCCGCCGGTCTGGTCGGCTTCGCCGGCAACGAGCTTGTCGCAATCTACCGAACCGCGTTGGCCGGAAGATCGGCTCCGCGGCGCTCGTCGCCGACGGTGTGCACGCGCGACTGGATGGCATCACCTCGCTGTCGGTTGTGCTCGGCGCAATCGGCGTCCTTCTCGGGTTTCCGATCGCCGACCCGATCATCGGCCTCCTCATTGCGATCTCGATCCTGATCCTGCTGGGGGGGACCGCGAAGTCCGTCGGGGCGCGCCTGATGGATGCTGTCGACCCGGGTCTGATCGACCGCGTCGAGCGCAGCTTGACGCACACGAAGGGCGTGACCGGTATCCGGAGCGTCAAGCTGCGCTGGGTCGGCCACCGGCTCCTCGGCTCGGCAGTCATCACGACGAACGCCGAAAACCTCCGCGACGCCACGCACGTGGCAGAGCACGCGACCGAACACGTCCGCGGCGAGCTGCGCAACCTCGACGAGTTCGTCGTCACCCCCATCGCCGCCGATCGCTGATCAAACCGTGCGCCTTGAGAGGCGGACTTCCGGCGGATACGCAAGGCCACGACGGGACCACTCACGGCTCCTGGTCAATAGAGTGCCGTCTTGAGCAGGATCACCAGAATGCCGAGTAGAGCGCTGATCAGCGCTGCGGTTATGCAGGCCCACCATGGTCGAGCGCGAAGCCAGAGGACGAGGTAGCCCAGCAGAGCAAGCATGACGACGGCGACCCAGAGTGCGATCGATATGCCGGTGTCGGTCGTCATCACACCGAAGGCCGCGAGCAGCAGGGGAATGGATGGGACGACGGCTGCCTCCAACATGCCGCTGGATTCCTTCAGCGCTTGTCTGATCGAATCTCTTATCCGGTCTCGGAGATGGTCGGCATGCCCGTGGGAACCGAGCGCAGTCGAATAGACGTGAGCGACCCAGAACACGACGACGCTGACGACGGCGAAGATGAGCACTTGCCATGCCGAGCTTGATTCCTTGAGACCGATCGAAGTCGCAGCGACGACGCTCGCATAGACGATCGTGCCGTAGATCGCAGCGGGGGTACCGATGTGCCCCAATAACGTACGGCGTGCGTCGTCGGTCGGCGCGTGCGAGGGTGGGCTCAGTGAGCCCCGACCGGTCATGGTTCACATCATCCGTTTGCCGGTCCGCGGTGGCAAGAGGAGCCGCTGCGCCGACGAAGTGCGACCGATGGGCTCTGAGAGGGGCCTCTCACAGTTGAACTGGGTACGCTGAGCCGAGCAAATGGAGGTAGAGGTGAGTAGAACGCTGCGCGTGGTGCACATCTTCCTACTCGTCCTTGTCGCCGCGGTGATCGCCGGCGTCGGCTTCGGCCACTCTTCCGATGCAGCACACGCAGCCGTGGGCACGTCTTGGTCACAGCCAGTGAGTGTCGGCGACACGGATTCCAATCACAGCGATTCCGAATTCTGCGCGGCGTTGTGCGCCACGGCGGGCGCTGCGACCCCGATTCATGATTCGTTGGTCGTGGTCGAAGTCCGATTCAGGACCGAGCGGCCGACGCCGGCTGCTGTGGCCATTCCGCAACGAGAGTCGCCCGCGCCGCCTTCACTGTTGGGACTGCTGGGCATACTTCGAATCTGATCACCGTCCGTTCCGGGATTTTGCACGCGCACGCCCTGCTCGGCGAGCCGTGTGTTCGACGGTTTGTGAAGGTGAAGATGGACGACTTTTGGACCAATGCTCTGTGGTCTCTGACACCAACGGTGTTGGTGGGACTCGTTTTCTGGTTCGTGCTGCGATCAATATTTCGCGCTGATCGGCGTGAACGTGAAGCGTACGCGCGCGAGGAGAAGCGGCAGCGCGCGCAACGCGTGTCGGCAGCCGGTTCCGCGCAGGCCGGTGAGCAGGATCCGTCGTGACCGGGGCAACGTCGACGCGATCCGCCCCAACGCGAGGTGCGATCGCTGCGCTTGCCGCTCTCGCCATTACAGCGTTGTCTGCTGCGCTGGTGCTGGCATTGCTCACCGTCCAGCCGGATGGGTCGATCTTCAATCCGGGGCCGGCGGTGACGTATGGGTTGCCGGCTGTGAAAGTGGTCGTCGATCTGGCGGCTGCGGCCACGATCGGTGTGCTCGTCGTTGCAGCTTTCTGCGTACCGGTCGGATTACGGTCGTGGAACCGGCTCCTGGACGCGGCGCCCTGGTGTTCCGCCTGCTGGCTGGTCGCCAGCTGCATTGCTGCGGTCATGACCTCGATCAGCTTGACGGGGCCGGTTGAGGCGAACATGCTCGGTCCTAGCCTTGCTCAGTTCTTCACACAGATCGCGGTCGGCCAAGGGTGGTTCGCCACAATCCTGATGACTGCGACGATCAGTGTTGTGGCGTTCGCGGCCCGTGGGCAGGCAGGCGTGGCCGCGGCTGCCATCTTGGCTTTCGCTGCGCTGGTTCCACTCGCGCTCCAGGGGCACGCCGCCGGGGCTGGAAATCACGTCACGGCGACGGTTGCGCTGTGGCTGCACGTCGCGGGAGCGGCGGTGTGGGTTGGTGGTCTGGCCGCGGTGGTCTATGTCGCGACCGTTGATGGGCGCACATTTGTTGCGTTGGTGCGTCGCTATTCAGCGATCGCACTGGCGGGGTTGTGCGCGGTGACCATTTCCGGGTTGGCAGGCGCACTCGTTCGTCTGAGCGATCCAGCACAGCTCCTGACCACGGACTACGGTCGGCTCCTGTCCGTGAAGGTGGTCGCCCTCCTCCTTCTGGTGGCGTTCGGATGGGCGCAACGAACCTACGTGATTCGACGGTTCGGTTCCATGGATGCGCCTGCGCTGCGGCGCCGGCTCGCCTTTGGCTCCCTCGCTCTCTGGGAGCTTGTGGTTATGGGCGTCGCGATGGGGACAGGAGCAACGCTCTCTCGGACAGAGACTCCGGGTGGTCAGATCCTGTTGGCGACGAAGGCTGAGCAGCTCACTGGTGACCGGTTACCGTTGGCACCGGGCATCGCCCGGCTCATGGACGCGTGGGTGTTCGACGCCGCAGCGGTGCTCGTTGTAGTCCTCGGCTTTGGGTCCTACCTCTACGGCGCGATCGCGGCACGTCGAAGCGGCAGCTGGCCCCGATCGCGGATGGTCGCCGCGATCGGGTGTGCCGTGGTCATCGTGTTCGCGTTCTGTTCGCTTCCCGGGGCTTATGCAACGTTCTCGTTTGCGGCGTACACGACTCTGCTTCTGCTCGGTGGTGTGCTTTCGGCAATTCTGGTTGTCGCAGCGCAGCCGATTCGCTTGCTTCAGACGGTCGTGAGACTTCGGGGGGACGGCAGCCTCGGTACGCGCGAATGGACGAGCTGGGTACTAGGAAGTCGAGCGATGGCAGTGCCGCTCCGGACGCCGTGGCTGTCGGCTTGTGCTCTGGTTGTGCTGCTCGGCACCGTGTTTCTATCGCCGTGGCTGGGTTGGGCGGTGCAGGACCCGGTGGGCCGGACCCTCACGACAGTCCTGGTGTTCGGGGTGACGACGCTGTTCGCTGCGTCACTGTTGCGCACGCTCGGCGAAGGACAGCGCCTGTTGGCGCAGGCGGTGGGGATCGCCATGGCGGTGGTCCTGGCAGTGGGCTTGCTCGCGGTCGTGGTCGCTTTCGTCCCCGGAGGTATCCTCCCTGCGTGGTACGGGGTGACCTTGCCCGCGTTGGGCGTGACTCCCGCGCTCGATCAGCTCATCGCGGCCGTGCTGCTCTGGGCGATCGCCGCCATTGCTGTGTTCGTGCTGCTGCTGGTTTTGGGTCAGCGGGTGGTCGAGGCTCGGCCGGAGTCTCCAAGACCGGAGCGAGCCTGAGATGGATGGGCCTGTGTACTTGCCGGAGGAGCCACCGGGCTTGGAGGCCTTCCTAACCTGGGCTCCGCAACCGGTGCCGCTTCTCCCAGTGGTAGGCGTCCTTCTCGCCCTCGCCTATGGGTGGGGCGTTTGGTTGCTAGCGTGCCGGCGTATTGCATGGCCGTGGTGGCGCACCACTCTCTTCGTGACCGGCTGCGGAGTTCTCGTCGCATTGACCGGTACGGGGCTGGAGGGCTACGGCTATCGGATGTTTTCGGTGTTCATGTTTCAGCAGCTCACCCTGATGATGACGATCCCGCCGCTGCTGATTTTGGGGGCGCCGGGCACGCTCCTACTGAAGGCGGCGCCGGCGAGGGGGCGTTGGCGCCTCGTTCGGCGATTGGCTCTCACCGGTCTGAGGTCCCGGCTTGCCCGTCTGCTGTTGCATCCGGGGTTCATGGTCCCGCTGTTCCTGATGGTGTTCTACGGGCTCTATTTCAGCGGCATCGCGTCGACATTGCTGGGATCCGTGGCCGGGCACCTCTCACTCGAGGTGGTGTTCTTGGCCGCGGGCGTCCTCTTCACTCTGCCGCTGATCTCTCCTGACCCATTGCCACATCGCCAATCGCATCTCGGTCGCCTGTTGGACATGTTCATCGAGATGCCCCTTCATGCGTTCTTCGGGGTGATCGCGATGATGGCGACCGTACCGCTGGTGGGCTTCTTCGCCCGGCCGCCGGCGGCGTGGAGCGTTGACGCTGTTGCTGATCAGCGCATCGCTGGCGCGTTGGCGTGGTCCTATGGTGAGCTGCCGTCGCTGATTATCGTGCTGATCCTGTTGTTCGCGTGGGCGTCCGACGACACCCGCCGAGCGGAGGCCGCCGACCGCCGGAAAGATGTGGAAGGCGACGCGGAGCTCGATGCGTACAACGCTTGGCTGTTGCGGCTGAATCGCCGCTGAGCAAGCTATTCCTTGCTGGCGCGTCGCCGGTTGAGTTCGGTGGCGAGCCAGAGTCCGCCGCCGGCGAGGATCAGCACGACGATGATGATCACGACCACCAGCGCGATCGGCGTCCCGGAGGACGAGTTCGCGGCCGTCGGGGGGCTGGTTGGTGAGGCGACAACGGAGGGGGTCGGCGTTGCCGATGACGTCGGCGTCACGGTCGCGGTGGCAGCGGCCGGGATGGGCCCGGCGTAGCTGAAGGTGTAGCTGCCGTCGATCGGATGCCCGTCGGCGGAGACCGTGCGCCAGGACACTGTGTAATCGCCTTGATCGGTCATCAGAACGGCACGGGACAGGGTCCGGTCCTGGATGCGGAGTTCGCCGGTGGTGACCTCGTGGCCGCCCGGACCGACGGCCTGGATGACGATGCCGCCCTGGAGGCCGCTCAGCGGTGCCTCGTTGAAGGTCAGCACGATCTGGTCCAGCTTTTCGGTGACGGTTTGGCCTTGGGCCGGATTGGATTCAGTGAGAGCATCGTGTGCTTCGGCAGGGGGCGCGGTCAGGCAGTTGGCGACCAGAGCGAGCGCGACGACTCCCAGGAGGGCAAGGACCCTCCACAGGAAACGGCTGGGCTCGGCGGCGGCGCTGGGGGCAGTCATCAATGGTCCCTGTGTTACTCGTGTGCGGAATGCTCGTGGCGGCTGTGCTGCGGGGGCTCGAACTGGAAGGTGGAGTGTTCGATACTGACCTCGAAGTGACTTGCAACGCAGTCCTGCAGCTTGTCCAGGAGCTCGGGCAGACGCCCGTTCTCGAAGGTATCGGGTTCCACGATGACGTGTGCGGTGAGGACCGGCAGCCCGGTGGCGATCTGCGTGGCGTGCAGGTCGTGGATGTCGACTACCTCCGGCAGCTCCAGGACGTGATTGCGCACGGAGTCGAGGTCGAGGCCGGGCGGTGTGGATTCCAGCAGCACGCTGGTCGTCTCCCGCAGCAACTTGAACGCACGCGGGAGGATCAGTACTCCGATGAACATTCCGGCCAGCGCGTCAGCGGCACCCCATCCGGTCAGTCCGATCAGGATCGCAGCGACGATGACCGCAACCGAACCGAGCGCGTCGTTCATCACCTCGAGGAAGGCGGCGCGGAGGTTGAAGTTCTCGCTTCGGCTGGAGGCCAGCACGGTCAGCGAGGCGATGTTGCCGACCAAGCCGATGATGCCGAAGACCAGCAGCTCGGTGGAGGGAATCTCCGGCGGCTCGAACAGCCGCCGAATGCCCTCGATCAAGACGAACACGCCGACCCCGAGGAGGACGGCGGCCTGCGCGGTCGCGGCGAGCACCTCAGCCCGCCGGTAGCCCCAAGTGCGCTTGTTCGTAGCCGGTTTGGTGCTCAGGTACGACGCCACCAACGCCATCGCCAGCCCGGCAGTATCGGTAAGCATGTGGCCGGCGTCGACGAGCAACGCCAGGGAGCCGGTGAGGACCGTGCCGACGACCTCGGCAATCAGGATGACGAAAGTGATGCCGAACGCGATCGAGAGGCGAACGCGATGGCGTTTGGCGGCCTCGCCGAAGAGTTCCATCGTGCTGCCATGGTCGTGGCCATCCATGCGACCTCCTTTCGCCATCACCCACTTTACGTCAATACATGCGAATATGTAAATTAGTTAATGTAGTTGAGAACCGTAATCAGAACCGTTCTCGGTACGATGAAGAATCGAGGAGCGAGTCGTGGACGAATTGACGTTGAACATCGAGAGCGCCGGCGAGCTGGCGGAGGTCTTCCATGGCCTGGCATCGCCGACGCGCTTGCGCGTGCTCGCCAGACTTCGGCAGAGTCCATCGAGCGTGACCGTCTTGGCGGAGGAGCTGGAGATCGGACAGGCGACGCTATCGAACCACCTGCGCATCCTCCGCCAGGCAAAGCTCGTCATCGGCGACCGCGACGGACGCTCCATCACCTACCGGCTGTTCGATGACCACGTCGTCGAGTTCTTCGACCAGGCACTGCTGCACCTCGGCCACGCCCAGCCGGGCGGCGACTAGGGCGTGTTGATAAACCCGGTGTTGAGCCAGTGGAGGGTGGCGGCGAGGCAGAGGGCGGCGTGGTAGTTGCGGGCGGTCTTGTCTGATCTCATCGCGAGGCCCCGCCATTGTTTGAGCCGGTTGAAGCAGCGTTCGACGACGTTGCGTCCGCGGTAGCGTTCCCGCTGCTCGGGCCCGAAGTCGATGGGCCGGCCCGGCTTCCGGCGGCGGTGCGCGATCTGGTCGTCTCGCTCGGGGATGGTCGCCGCGATCTGGTGCTGCCGCAGCCAGGCCCGGTTTGCTTTGGAGGGGTAGCCCTTGTCCGCCAGGACGCGCTCCGGCCGCAGCCTGGGGCGCCCGGCGGTCGGCACCCGGATCTCACTCAGAGTGGCCGGGAGCATGATCGTGTCGGCGACCTGGCCGCCGGTGAGCACAAACGCCAACGCCCGGCCACGGCCGTCGCAGACCAGGTGGGACTTGGTCGTCAGGCCCCCGCGGGAGCGGCCGATCGCATGATCAGGCGGCTCCGTCCCGAACTTCGTGTAGTTCGATCGGGCCCTTTTTTGGGCGCGGCAGCGTGGCGCCGTGCTGGTGCACACGCACGATCGTGGAATCGATCGAGGCCACCCAGTCCAACTCGCCAGAGGCGTGCGCTTGTGACTGCACCTGCTCCAGGACCCTCGCCCACACACCCAACTTGGCCCACCGGTCGAACACCTTATAGACCGTGTTCCACTTCCCGAACTGCTCCGGCAGATCCCGCCACGGCGCCCCCGTTCGATACCGCCAGGCCGTCGCCTCCACGACCTGGCGCGGATCGACCGGCGGCCGGCCCGTGGCCGCGGCCTTCGGGAACAGCGGCCCGATCACCGCCCACATCTCATCCGAGATCACATCACGCGACACAACACCCAGCCTCGCCGAACGAAGACCAAAAGTCGTTTATCAACACACCCTAGTCGCCGAAGAGATCCCCCAGCCAGCCACCGCGGCGCTTGTTGCCGTAGCCGTTGTGGCCGGAGTTACCGTGGCCGGCGTTTCCGTGGCCGCTCTTGTTGTGATGTCCGGATCGATTCGGGTCCGACCATCCTTGCGGGTCAGCCGGGGCGGCGTATCCAGTCGATGGGCTCTGGGTCAGTGAGCGTTCGATGATCTTGTCGAGCTCGCCCCGATCCAGCCAAACGCCTCGGCAGGCGGGACAGTAGTCGATCTCGATTCCGGAGCGATCGGAGAGCAGGAGTGTCTCGCCGTCAACGGGACATTTCATGGTTCTTACCCTTCTGGTCGGTATGGTTGCCGGAGCGTAGGGGCCTCGTCTGAGAGTCGGCTGATCGCGGACGCGACTCGGATGCGGCAGTCAGGAGCCGTTTGCTACGCTTCCCACCAAAAGCTGGCTGTTATCGAACTGTGACCGTGGAGGTGAGGTGAACGCGCTGAGTGCAAGAGGAATCCGACGCTGGGTCGTCCTCGCCGTCGCAGCGCTCACCGTCGTGTTCGCTCTGCTGCTGGCGCACATGTTCGAAACGGCACACCCGGTCAACGAAACCGCCGGGCCCGCGGCATCCGCCATTGAGGGCAACGCCGCTCCGGCAGCAGCAAAAGCCGCCGCCGCCGCGCTCGCTTCATCAGAGAACGGCGTCCCACACGACCAGGTGCTGGTCCTGGGGTGCGTCCTCGGACTTGCTGCGGCCGCCTTAGCTCTAGCCCTGTTCGTGGGTTTGCTGCGACGAGACGTCCGCCTGACTCTTCTGCGCGTCGTGCGACGCCTGGGCGCGTCATTGCAGCTCGAGCGACCACTCGCGCCTTCTCTGGAATCTCTGGCCATAAGCCGGACCTGACGACACTTTCGCGCACCCACGGTGCCCTCGTCGTTCTTGTCCGTGCCCGCATAGGGCCGAGTCCGGAAACCCTAAATGCTCATCACCCGCCGCGCGCGGCCGGTTCGCCGCGCAACCTTCACCCCCGCCCCCGCTGAACCTCGATCACGTCGTGAGGCTCTCTCCGCTGAACGGAGCGTCCCAAGACGGCGACGCCGCAGCCGGCCGCGCTCCAAGGGTCGGCCTGCCCGCCGTTCCCTGCTACTTCCTCTGGCGGGGGCCGTCTTCGCCGTGACTTTGAGCGTGGCGACCTCGGTTCCAGCCGAAGCTGTACAACCTGACGGCGCCCTCGAAACGGTGGCCGACACCATCGTCGCGGGTGTGCCGCAGGCTATCGGGCAGACCGGCGGCGCAGCCGTTCCGGTGAATCGTGACGCACCCAGCGCGACCTCAGAAGCCGAACTCAAGGCTGCGGCGCGAACGGACCCCGCGGGCACTCTCGTGGGCAACACGCTTGGCCCGATCCAGTGGCCGTTCGCCGGCGATGTCCCGATCAGCGACGGCTATGGGTCGCGCTCCGCGCCCTGCTCCGGGTGCTCCAGCAACCACAAGGGCCTGGACATGACCCCCGGCGGCGGCACCAAGATCGCCGCGATCGCTGACGGCGTGGTCCGTTCCGCCGAAGAGTCCGATGTCGGGTTCGGCGTGAATGTGATCATCGACCACCGGGTCAATGGTGAGCGATTCGCAAGCCTCTACGCGCACATGCAGTTCGGGTCGTTGCAGGTCCGGGCCGGCGACCGCATCGCGGCTGGCCAGATCATCGGACGGGTCGGCACGACGGGCGCCAGCACCGGCAATCACCTCCACCTGGAGATCTGGGCGAACGGCGAGACACCGATCGACCCGTACTCCTGGCTCCGAGCACGAGCGAGATGAGTACCACCATGCCGAAACAGCCACGCCGGAAGCCACAGCCGACCCGCCGGCTTTCCGCGCGATTCTGGGCCAACACCATCGTCATCGCGCTCGCCTTCATCGTCGTGATCGTCATCGTGCTCGTCGGCCGGGCGCAATCGGCATCGAAACAGGACGCAGCGCCCGCCGTAGTGCGAGCCGACAGCCGAATCCTGCAGAAGGCGCCGACGGACAAGGTGACGGTGGTGGAATTCCTCGACTTCGAGTGCGAAGCCTGCGGCGCCGCCTACCCCGTGGTCGAGCAGCTGCGTGAGCAGTACAAGGACCGTGTCACATTCATCGCTCGCTACTTCCCCATCCCGAGTCACAAGAACGCGATGAACGCGGCGATGGCTGCCGAAGCAGCCGGCCGTCAAGGCAAGTTCACCGAGATGTACTCGAAGCTCTTCCAAACTCAGACGCAGTGGGCCGAACGACAGGATGACCAGTCGACTGTTCTGCGATCTGTGGCCGAGTCGCTCGGCCTGGACATGCGCCAGTACGACAAAGACATCGCCGACCCGACACTCCGGATCCGGGTGATGAAGGATCAAACCGACGGTGTCCAGCTGGGTGTGGCGGGTACACCAACGTTCTTCCTGAACGGCGAGAAGCTCACGCTGACCTCCACAGAGCAATTCGCCGCCGAGCTGGAGAAGGCGTGGCGGCGATGATGTTGGGCGACCGCCGGATCCGCCGCCAGATGCAACGGCTGTGGAGGACACCAGAAGCACACGAGACCATCCCGGCAGCCGTGTACCGGGAGCTGATCGAAGCAGCGACCGCGGCCTCCGTCCAGCTCCAGGTCCTCCTCCGCCGCAGGCCCGCAGACTCTGACGTGGAGCTCGAGGCACTCAGCGACGACATCGACACCCTCATTCGGATCATCAAGCGTCATCGACCAACCCGCTGAATCGAGAAGAATCATGTCCACTACTAACCGGCCCGTCCTCATCGCCGCTACAGCGGTCGCATTGGCGGCACCCCTGTTGCTCTCCGGCTGCTCGATCGGGGACACCGTATCCAAGCAAGCGCAGAACGCCGCCTGCCCCTTGGTCACCCCGATCACCGACAAGGTGGCATCCGACATCGATGCCGCCTTGAAGTCCGCGGTGCTCGACCCCGCGGCGGCCCTCGACCAGCTGAAGGCCGCCCGGACGATCCTGGCGCCGATCGCCGATCAACTGCCCGCGGGGAAGCAGCAGACTGCCGTGCAGAACGTGGTCGACACCATCGACAAACTCATCCCCGTCTTGAAAGCGGAATCCACCGGGTCGTCGACGGGCACCAGCTCGGACGTGCTCACCAAGAAGCTCTCCGAACAGATGAAGGCGCTGACCACCCTATGTTGACCGAACAAGCCGTAGAGACGGCGACCACTGGAGACGTCGACCGTCGACGCGTGGCGTTGCGTGCGCTGTCCGCAGGCCTTCTCGCGATTGCTGTAGACCAGGCAGTCAAGGGCATCGCCATCCTTTCACTCCCGTATGGCCAGCCCGTGCCGACGGTGATCCCCAGCCTGGATCTCAATCTGGTCCTGAACGCTGGAGCGGCGTTCGGGCTCGGCGCCCGAGTCGGCCCCCTGTTGGCGGCCGGAATCCTCATCGTCCTGACCGTCCTCACGGCCTGGATCATCCGACGAGTGATTCGTCGGGAGAACCCGACGGTGACAATACTGCTCGCGATCGCCGCCGGTGGCGGCTGGGGCAACATGGTCGACCGCGCGCTCCGAGGAGAGCACGGCGTCCTCAGCGGTGCCGTGGTCGACTACCTCTCCGTCAGCTGGTTCGCCATCTTTAACCTCGCCGACGTCTTCACTGTGGGCGGCATCGCGGCCGCGGTAGTTGCCGCAACTGTCCAAAACCGCCGCGCGCAGGGCGTCGCGGCGGCGACCGTTCACGACACGGTGACCGGCGCATGACCGGGACCCTCTCCGCACTCTCGACGGTGGCACTCTACGTCGCGATGGGCTTCTACACGGCGGCTTTCGTGGTCTTCTCCATCGACCTGGCCAGACGCGGAGCCGAAGCGACAACGACCGTCCCCAGCGCGGTCGCACGACGGATCGCGGCAACACAGCCACCGACGACCGTTGTCATCGGCGAGGAATCCAGCGAGCAGTCGACCAAATCGAAAGGAGCGCCGTCCCGCGCCGCCCGCGGCGTCACACGATGGGCATTCGGTCTGACGATCGCGGGCTTCGCCTTCCATCTCATCGCGACGGTGCTGCGCGGA
>NZ_JACHVP010000008.1 GCF_014190775.1 Leifsonia aquatica | reverse complement strand
GATCCGCCGCCAGATGCAACGGCTGTGGAGGACACCAGAAGCACACGAGACCATCCCGGCAGCCGTGTACCGGGAGCTGATCGAAGCAGCGACCGCGGCCTCCGTCCAGCTCCAGGTCCTCCTCCGCCGCAGGCCCGCAGACTCTGACGTGGAGCTCGAGGCACTCAGCGACGACATCGACACCCTCATTCGGATCATCAAGCGTCATCGACCAACCCGCTGAATCGAGAAGAATCATGTCCACTACTAACCGGCCCGTCCTCATCGCCGCTACAGCGGTCGCATTGGCGGCACCCCTGTTGCTCTCCGGCTGCTCGATCGGGGACACCGTATCCAAGCAAGCGCAGAACGCCGCCTGCCCCTTGGTCACCCCGATCACCGACAAGGTGGCATCCGACATCGATGCCGCCTTGAAGTCCGCGGTGCTCGACCCCGCGGCGGCCCTCGACCAGCTGAAGGCCGCCCGGACGATCCTGGCGCCGATCGCCGATCAACTGCCCGCGGGGAAGCAGCAGACTGCCGTGCAGAACGTGGTCGACACCATCGACAAACTCATCCCCGTCTTGAAAGCGGAATCCACCGGGTCGTCGACGGGCACCAGCTCGGACGTGCTCACCAAGAAGCTCTCCGAACAGATGAAGGCGCTGACCACCCTATGTTGACCGAACAAGCCGTAGAGACGGCGACCACTGGAGACGTCGACCGTCGACGCGTGGCGTTGCGTGCGCTGTCCGCAGGCCTTCTCGCGATTGCTGTAGACCAGGCAGTCAAGGGCATCGCCATCCTTTCACTCCCGTATGGCCAGCCCGTGCCGACGGTGATCCCCAGCCTGGATCTCAATCTGGTCCTGAACGCTGGAGCGGCGTTCGGGCTCGGCGCCCGAGTCGGCCCCCTGTTGGCGGCCGGAATCCTCATCGTCCTGACCGTCCTCACGGCCTGGATCATCCGACGAGTGATTCGTCGGGAGAACCCGACGGTGACAATACTGCTCGCGATCGCCGCCGGTGGCGGCTGGGGCAACATGGTCGACCGCGCGCTCCGAGGAGAGCACGGCGTCCTCAGCGGTGCCGTGGTCGACTACCTCTCCGTCAGCTGGTTCGCCATCTTTAACCTCGCCGACGTCTTCACTGTGGGCGGCATCGCGGCCGCGGTAGTTGCCGCAACTGTCCAAAACCGCCGCGCGCAGGGCGTCGCGGCGGCGACCGTTCACGACACGGTGACCGGCGCATGACCGGGACCCTCTCCGCACTCTCGACGGTGGCACTCTACGTCGCGATGGGCTTCTACACGGCGGCTTTCGTGGTCTTCTCCATCGACCTGGCCAGACGCGGAGCCGAAGCGACAACGACCGTCCCCAGCGCGGTCGCACGACGGATCGCGGCAACACAGCCACCGACGACCGTTGTCATCGGCGAGGAATCCAGCGAGCAGTCGACCAAATCGAAAGGAGCGCCGTCCCGCGCCGCCCGCGGCGTCACACGATGGGCATTCGGTCTGACGATCGCGGGCTTCGCCTTCCATCTCATCGCGACGGTGCTGCGCGGCGTCGCTGCGGCCCGAGTTCCCTGGGCAAACATGTGGGAGTTCTCGATGACCGGCACGTTGGTCATCGTTGGTGTCTTCCTGCTCGCCAACCTCAAGTGGGACATCAAGTACCTTGGCACGTTCATCGTCGGCCTGGTGCTTGTGCTGCAAGGCGTGGCACTGTTGCGGTACTACGTTCCTGTCGTTCCCCTGCAGCCGGCGCTCCAGTCCTACTGGTTGGTCATCCACATCATCGTCGCCGTCCTGGGGACCGCGTTCTTCGCCCTGGGATTCGCGCTATCCGGACTCCAACTGCTGCAGTACCGGCGTGAAGGCCAGGTCAAGGAGTTTCTTCCGCAGCAATTCCGGTTCCTGGCTACCCTGCCAGACTCGGTCGCGCTAGAGAACCTCGCCTATCGGATCAACATCGTCGGCTTCATCGCCTGGACGTTCACGCTCATCGCTGGAGCCATCTGGGCCTCCGCAGCCTGGGGTCGCTACTGGGGTTGGGACACGAAGGAGGTCTGGACGTTCATCATCTGGGTGATCTACGCCGGCTACATCCACGCCCGCGCCACGCGCGGCTGGCGTGGCTCTCGCTCCGCGTGGCTCGCGATCATCGGCTTCGCCGCCGTGCTGTTCAACTTCGGTATCGTCAATGTCTTCTTCAAGGGCCTGCACACCTACTCGGGACTGTAAGTCCAAGCCCCGGAGGGCAACAGTACAGCGATGCATTAATTCAGCATTCGCTGTACATTGGTGGAATGAGCATCGTCATGCCGGCGGCGACCATCACACACACCGCCGCTCTCGCCCGCTTCGGCCACGCGCTGTCCGACCCCACACGAGTGGGTATCCTGCTGGCCCTGCGGGAAGCACCCGCCTATCCATCTGACCTCGCGGACGCCCTGGACGTGAGCCGTCAGGTGATGTCGAATCAGCTGGCCTGTCTGCGCGGCTGCGGCCTGGTCGAGGCCATCCCGGATGGCCGACGCACCTGGTACCGACTTGCCGATGGGCACATCGCCCCTGCACTGGATGAGCTGCTTCGGGTGGTCCTCTACGTTGAACCCGGGTGCTGCGAGGGCGAGGAGTGCAACTGCACATGACGACGGCGACCGCACTCACAGACGCCCGCCGCGGCGTTCTGCGTCGACGAATCCGATGGATCGTATCGATCACAATCGGGTACAACCTCATCGAGGCCGTCGTCGCGATCACCGCCGGAAGCGCCGCATCCTCAGCCGCACTCGTCGGCTTCGGCTTGGACTCAACCATCGAGGTGCTCTCCGCTGTCGCGGTCGCCTGGCAATTCACTCGGAAAGATCCGGAGCGATGGGAGAAGGGCACGCTGCGCGTCATCGCGGTCGCGTTCTTCACGCTCGCGGCCTACGTAACCGTGAGCTCGCTGCTGGCCCTGGTCGGAGCTGTCAATGTAAAACACTCGCCGTTTGGGATCATCCTCACCGCGGTCAGTGTCGTGATCATGCCCTTCCTTTCCCTCGCCGAGCGTCGCGCTGGGAAGGAAATCGGTTCTGCGACAGCGGTTGCCGACTCCAAACAGACATTGATCTGTACCTACCTGTCAGCAGCGGTGCTGATCGGGCTTGTTCTGAACAGCGCCTTCGGCTGGTGGTGGGCAGACCCGATCGCGGGCCTCGTCATCGCGGTTTTCGCACTGCGTGAAGGGCTGGAGGCTTGGAAAGGCGATGCCTGCGCGACATCTGTTGGAATGGTGCTAGAGGACGGGAGCGACCACGATCAGTAGGTGATGCGCAACGCTTCGCCCTCCTGGCTCAGCCGCGCGATACGCCCACGCAAATGGCACGCCTCATGAATGCACGCCAACAGGCCCTCCATCCACGCACGCCTCGACCGCATCTGCCCCGCACGGTCGGAGATGTCGTACCCGCCCGCTGAAGGATCCGCTTACGTACCAGCGATGCCGCCACGCAGCGATAACAGAACACCGCCACACAGCGACCAAAGTCACAGACGAGAGCGATCGCCTCAGCGTCCCAGAAACGATCGCTTTCGGTGTCAGCGCGGTCGGATTCAGGCTCTGCGCCAAGGCTGCCCTACTCTAGGAGCTTTCGCTTGCCCTGCTCGTACTCCGCATCAGTAAGAACTCCTTCGTCGTGAAGAGCGGCCAGCTGGCGGAGCTGTCGAGCAAATCGCGGCGGCATGTGGCGCACGGTTTGGCGGGCGGCCCATTGGTGACGCCGCCACGACGTCCGCATTCGAGAAGCGAGATACCCGCCAACGAGGCAGATTCCCACTACAGCCAGAAGGATCCCTCCGCACATCCACAGCCTCGCGTCTGCAGCGGCTGAAGCAGCGGCCGGGTCAAATTGAGAAGCACGGACCTCTGCAATGCCTGCGCGATCGGCCTGAATCAGAAAAATGATCGTTCCGGAGATCGCGGCAGCCGCCCCAACCATCCACAGCAGTGCACCGTGTGATCCGCGCTCGGTGTGGGCTTCACTCAGCTCGGATGTGAGAACTTTCGCGCTCATGCGTCGAGGGTAGTCCTGTGGGTGGCGAGGTGGCACGCCTCTGGGCGATTATCGAATGGCGTCGGCGGGGTCAATTCGCGCGGCGCGTACGGCGGGAAGGAAGGCCGCGAGAGCCCCACAGACGGCGCCGGCTACCGGCGCGATCGCGATCGTCTCCCAAGGCGCGATCGCGGTCCATCCGCGCGCGGCGGCGACTGCGACGGAAATTGCTAATCCGCCTGCGATTCCGGCAAGTGCGCCAGCGAGGCCGATAACGACGCCTTCCCAGAGAAAGATTGCCGCTACGCCGCGTTGTCCCAGTCCCACGGCCCGGGCTAGCGCAAGTTCTTGCGTGCGTGCTTGAACTGAGATGAACATCGCTGAGGCGCCGCTAAGTATGGCGAGGGCCAGAAGCGCGATCGCCAACGAGGCGAGTAACCCGTTGAGGTCGGTCTGCACTCCTACCCGCAAGTTCCGTAGCTCGGCAGCGGTCTCGACTGAGATATCTGCGGGGGATGCCGGGGAGAGAGCGAGCGGTATCGCGCTGGCTAAGGGTCCGGCAAAGCCAGGATCAGTTCGGACCACGATTTGTCGAGAACCGGCCGAAAAAGGCGGTAACGGTACGACAACACTCGTCAAGAGGTTCGGTTCCCGAGGCGCAGCAGTGATAGTGCCCACGACTGTATACGGTTCGCCGTTGACCCAGACCTCAGCTCCAATTCCGCCCCTGTCGGACAGGCCGAGCTGTGCGCCCGCGTCCGCACCAACGAGCGCCACGTGTTCCTTGGTCGATGAGAAGAGCCTGCTCAGGCTCTGGGGGGACGTTCCGATATCCAGCACCCCGAAGAGTCCACTATCAACGGCCACGGTGCTCCCTTGAAAGGGCGAGTTACCGCTGGCCGAAGTGAATGCGAACCGGCTTGTCCGTGCGGTGTTGGCGTCGAGGGGTGCCACCTGCCCGACCTCTCGGACATGTGGGAGCTCCCCGAGTCGGTCTAGCCAGGCGGCGGCCTCCTCGTCTGATGTACCCGCCGGTACGTTCACCCGAACCTCGTCCCGAGCTGCGGCCGTTAGCCGTCCGGCGATCTGCTGCGAGGCAGTCGCGCCGATGCCGGCCGCGCCGATGAGTCCCGCGAATGCGAGAGCGAAGGCCGCAATCAGAGCGACAGAACGCAGCGGTCGAGACGTCACGTTGTTGATCGCCCGAGTGAGGCGATCCGATGCCCGTCGTGACCGTGTGCCACGACGCTCCTTTGAGGGAGTCACTGCCAGCGACGGCCGTTCCTGTCCGTCAAGTTTCGAGCCAACAGAATTTTCTGCCCCCGTGATCTCTAGAACACCGTCAGCCATCCGGACCGTTCGGTCGGCGTAGGCGGCAATCCTCGGATCATGGGTGACGAGGATGACCGTTGCTCCCTGTCGATTGAGCTCGAGCAGGGCCTCCATCACTTGATCGCCGGTCTCGCTGTCCAGGTTTCCGGTGGGCTCGTCCGCGACGATGATCGAAGGATTCGTTGTAAGGGCCCGCGCGATGGCAAGTCTTTGACGTTCCCCACCGGAGAGTGACCGTGCCAGTGCAGCGGCCTTTTGATCAAGGCCCACGGCTTCTAACGCTCGCGAGACCTTTTCGGATTGCTCGCGGAGCGGTGCTCCTTGAATTGCGAGGGCCAGCGTCGCGTTTCGTTCGGTGCTTTCGTATGGGTTGGCGTAGGAGGACTGGAAGATAAATCCGTAGGTTGTGCTGCGCAGGTGATCGATCTGTGTTGCGCTCAGACCGCGAACGTCAATGTCGCCGAGGTGGTAGCTCCCCTCCCAGCGTGAGTCGAGCAATCCGATGATGTTGAGGAGTGTCGACTTTCCCGATCCGGATCGCCCCACGATCGCGAGGAATTCGCCCGGTTCGACGACCAAGGACGCCTCTCGGACAGCGAACCACTGCTGCGACTCTCCGTAACGGCGCTGGATATGGTTGAGCGTGAGCCGTGGCGGTGAAACGGTCATTGGGACACCAATATCTCGTCCCCGACTGCGAGGCCCTCAGCTTTGATGGCCGTCCACCCGTCCGCATTTCGTACCACGACGATTGGAGTGCGCGCAGGAGTATCCGATTTGCTGCGCTTGATCACGTAGTCACCGCCAGAGTCCGACCGGATGGCGATTGTAGGCACTGCCATGTCGGGTTTTGACTCGGTGCCGAAGAGGACTGCGACGGCGTCGCCTGCCGTCAGGTTTCCGCCGGCATCAAGGTTGATTTGGATGTCGCGGCCGGGTGGCCGTCCGCCGCTGGTGGGGCTCGACTGGAAGTCACTGATCTTGGCCACGGCGCCGGTGCCCTTTTTCCCGCCAGAGCCGGTGATTGTCACCTTGTCGTTCAGTTTGATTTGTTCGGCCTCGCTGACACTGGCTCGCACACTGACGTAGGGGGATCCCATTCCCAGCACAGCGAAGGGGTGATCGTTGTCCACGGAAGTGCCGGCCGGAGCGACAGAGACCAAGGAGAGGGCGCCGAGCGAGGTTGGAACGGTGTAGAACTCTGCGGTGGTGATCGTCGTGGAGTATCGACCACCAGGTGGCTCGACATTTGCGGCTGAGTAGGCGGAGCGCACTGCACTGAGGGTGGCGCTATCGACCTTCCCCGTTTGCGGGACTCCAAGCGCCTTTTGCAAGCTGGCGACGTCACTGCCAGTATCTCCAGCGACCAGGTTCCGGAAGAGCGGTATATCCACGCTGTACAGAAACACGGGTCTGTTCGAGACAGTACCAAGAAGCTGTCCGTTGGTAAGTGGGCCGGGGTTAGCCGAAACAGAAGTGACAACGATGCGCTCTGCGCCCGCCGGTGGGCCAACCGTCACCGGCTGTTCCTGTGTCCCCGAGACCTCGCCTTGGATGCGGATGTCGGCGGTCACGGTCCTGGATTCAACCGGGGCGTATACGGGCACATTCGTCCCGCGAGCGTCAAGCACAGCCGAGTCCGGCGAACGCACCCATATACCCAGAAGGAATGCCGCACCCGCGATAAGGACCGTGATTAAGACAAATGCGAGTGCGCGGAAGGGATGATCCAAACGACGCAGCCGCCGCGGCTCACCCGCCAACGGTCGTGACCAATTTCTGTGCTTGGGCGACCACCTTCTTGACCTTGTCGCGGTAGGCCGTCAATTCGCCCTCGTGATCATCGATGTACCCTGCCTGCTTGGTCGCTTCCCAGTCCGCCAGCGTCTGGACGGAATTGAGTGATTCTTTGCACCGTACGTCGATTGCAGCGACCTCGAGCTGCTCTTCTCCAGCGGAAGGGAATTGAGGCACCAGAACCCGGGCATCCTTGTTGGCCGCCAGGCCCCCGTCCTGTATGCAGCTGAGCCACTTCTCCCGGACCGACTTAAACTCGTCGCTGGCAAGAAGAGCCTCGAACGATTCATTCATCCCGCGATCTACCACCGACTGATCCGGCGACGTGTTTACCCCCATCACGGGTAGCTGCTTGGTTGATTTGAAGCACGCCCGATAGTCCTGCCACCAATCGGGACCGAGCGCATCCTCCTGGGCTTGAACATCTTTCGACTGACTCGACTCGGGTAGCTCGTACCCATTGGCCTCAGCGTCGGCCGGCGCCCATAACCCATACCGACGATCCGGTAGAGGCGCGAGCGCCGACCAATCCTGAGACGCGCGGGGGAAAGTCAGCCCCTTGTTGGCCATGCACTTTTCGATCGCAATCGAGTTCGCATGGTTGACCGTCTGAACCTCACCCCAACTCATCGCATATGACTCAAGCGGCAACAGAATCTGTGCCGTCGCCGGATTGAGCTGCGCGCGCACGTTGGCGTGCGCTTGCGACGGCCCGGACGAACACCCGGTCAATGCAACGACGAAGATGAGCGCTGCTGCTGAAGTCGTCGCTGTCAGCCGCCCACCCGCCATCAGTAGAAGTAGAGGGAGTCGAACGAGTCGTTACGCCAGTCAGGCCAATTGAAGAAGCCCGCGGCTCCTCCGGGCTGCTGGAACAATGAACCCGAGTAACCGGGGTCGCTGAACCAGCCGATATAGGCAGTTCGGTTGTTGGCGACGGAGGAGATGACGTCGTGGAACCCCGCAAGCGACGACTGGCTGCTGGTCCACGATCCGAAGGCTCCGGCATAGCTGGAGTCAGTCCAGGCGCACGCGCGGTTACTGCCGCACTGAGTGATGGATGCCTGTGCCGGTGCGCTGAATCCAATGACAGAAGCAGCGACAAGAGCTGCAGCACCTGCAACCCCAATGATTGAACGCTTTTTCACGATATCTCCCCAATCCTCAGTGAACGTGAAGCTGAGCCGGAGTCTAGAACGCCCTGTCTAGGGGACGCAAGTACCAAGCGCGAGAGCTCCACGAGCATCCGAGAACATCAAAGCTGGTGCCATCTCGGGCGGCACCAGCCTGGTCGTCGGGCACCGCTATGGCCCGCCGGGTCGCTTGCGCTAACGATCGTTTCTGAACCTGCCCCCTGTCCCAATGTCGGGACGATGGTGTAGTGTCCCAAGCATGGGACAGCAAGACGGCGGATACCTCGATTGGCTCAGATGGCATGACTCGCTCACCACTGAGGAGCGGATCGCCCGCGGGCCTTTTCAGTCCGCGTTCGCAGTAGGCCGTGGCGAGCACGGTAAAGGCGCAATCGACCGCGCGCGCCGGCAGGCGTCCATCGCATCCCACGTGCTCGACCAGGTGGAGGAGCAAGCGGTGTTCGCCCTCCTCGTCGACGGCCACAGCGTCCGCGACGTCGCCGCGAGCACCGGGCTCAGCAAGAGCGAGGTGGGACGCATCGCCAAGCGTTTTGAACGGGACGGTGACACCTTGGTGTCGCACGCGACGTTAGCGCCCCTGGGAGCCGCAGACGATGTGCGCGACGGCATCCGCGCCGCGTGGGGTCACCGCTGATGCGGGGGTACACAGCGGTCCCGGACCCGTGGCCCATGCCCACCCTGCCGCAGTGGGCGGCCAACATCGTGGACAACGCCGTGCTGTTCATCGTCGGCGTGGTGATCGTCGCCGGCATCGGTGTCGTTGTGTGGATGGTCCTGAGCGATCGCGCTGAGCGTCGGCGCCCAGATGGAGGGCTGCATGCGTTTCGACCGTTCCACGCTGGGCGACGAGCTGCCCGGCAGGGTGCACCGGTGGTCGCTCCGGCAGAGCTGAGCGACCAGGACGCACCCGCCTGGGTGGCCGGCTACCATGTCGGCCGCATGGAACCGGTCGCGTCCCGGAAGTAGGCCGCCCGGTAATGCGGGAGGGCTCGTCAGCTCTGGGTATGAGAGTGTCGATGGCATGAGCGATGAACCAGAAGCGAACCCTCACCTTCGGGATGCGTTGCTGATCGCCAGGCAGCAGTGGCAGCTCAACGAGATACGCGAGCTGGTGCGCGCCTTCGCGCGAAATGGGACGTCGACGGCTCCGCCGGAGGCGTACGCCTATCTCGAACTCATGGTGGATGCGATCGTGGACGATCCGGAACAGGTAATGGCGCTCAACGCGGACGTGAGTCGGCTACTCAACGACGGGGGTACGACCTTCGATCCAGACGGTCGCCAGGCCGGCTGAGCTTCACGGCCTCGGCGTCCCGCTGCGTGGGTCGAGGCCAGCCTTCCATCGCTCGCGCTGTTCCTCCGGGGTCACGATCTGCCCGTGCGGGTCGGTGATGGGGACGAGGAACTTCGGCGTGCCTAGCTCGCCTTCGGCGGCGGCCTGTGCCTCAGCGAGGCTTTCGTAGTAGCCCAATGGCCACCGGTCAGCACGTTTCAGGACCCAATGGTCGACGCGGTACATCATCAGCGTTTCGCGGGTGATCTTGTTCACGGCCGGCCCGTGGTGGATTAAGAAGCGCGGTTGGATCGCGTCGTCGAGCACCAGCCAGTCGCTCTCCCCCACCCGAATCGTTCGCACGAATCCATTCGAACATACTTTCGAATCTCTGGTCTAATGGGGGCATGAGCACGAACCGCCGATATCCCGAAATGGGGATCGGCCGCGGCGTGGAGGAGATTCTGATCCGAGCCCAGCCGGTGAGTCTGACCGATGCGGAGCTCGACGTCGAGCACCACCCGATTCACCGGCCGGCGGAGCCGCGGCCGGTGCGGGCGTGGGTGCGTTTCCCGGAGACGGTGATCCGCCCAGAGTGCGAGGCGATCGCCTGGACGGATCGCGCCGTTCAGGTCCGTTGGACGTCGGTCAACGGCATCGTGCGTACGGCATGGGTGTGGCGGGGCGCGATCGAGGATGGTTGGGACCGGCCGCCGATTCCCCCGCGGCGATAGGAGTCCCTTGTCAGGCTCGGTCGCCAGCCGACCGCTCCGTAGCCTGTTGTTCCAGCCGCTCCCGGGCTTCGGTGATCAGCCGGCCGAGCGCGAACAGGGAGGGGATGGCCTCCGGGTTGCCAAGGCCGGAGTCGTCGACGAGCGTGACTTCGAGAGGGTTCTCATCCTCTGAACGGTTGTTGACCGCGGCGCGGATCGTGATGGCATCGATGTCGGCGTGGAGGACGTCTTCACCAGAAATTCCTCCTGTCATGACCACTGTGCCGTCGCCGCGCCGTTCGAACGTGCCCGCGGAAGTCGCGGTGGGAGGCATGTACCAGAGCAGATCGGCCGCGAATCCGGAGTCCGCCGGCAAGCCCATCTTGGCCAGGAAGAGCCGGGTGTACGTCGGGGCGAGCTTGCTCGTCTCCTGCGCCAACCATTCGGAGCGGAGTTCTTCTTGCTCGGCCGCTTCCTGTGCGCGCTTGGCCTCAATCTCGGCCAGCTCAGAGCGGTACTTGGAAAGGGCGGCCTCTGCCAGTCGGGAGTTCGTCATGCGGTGCCGCCGTTCGTCCGTGCGCGACCGGTGTACGTGAGGCCGGCACGGCGCAGGGCGTCGGCCGGCGTGCCGTCGCTGTAGTCGGGGGCCTCCCCCGTCATCGGCAGCGGCGCATTCGCGCGGGCGTACTCGTGCACCTGGTCGCTGAGTGCGTCCCAGGTTGGGATCTCACCCACCGGAGTGGTGACCAGCTCGACGCCGCACGTGATCCCTTGTTCGGTGAGGTATTGGCGGGCTGCCGTGAGGTACGCCTCGGCGTACGCGGCCAGGTCGCGCGCGAACAGCGCTTCGACGTCCTCGACGAGCTGCTGCGCGGCCGCGGCCCGCTCCTCGGTCATCCCCTCGGTGAACGTGGCTTCTGCGGCCGCGTCGCGTTCGTCGTCGTACAGGTCGCCCAGACCGAAGTCGTAGAACACATCCTCCGCGTCGAACGGCAGCCGCACCGGCTCGGTGCGGTAGCGCAGCAGCTCGGCGTCGTCGTCGCCGGCGGTGCTGTGGACGATCTGGCGCACGTAGTCGGCTTCCCATGATCCGGGCCGGCCGGCCAACAGCTCCTCAACGCCGCCCAGGTTGGCGGCAACGGCCGTGAGGACGTAGGTGGCGATTTCTCCGAAATCGACGGGCTCGACGGTGGCCTGCTCGGTGCCGGCGCCGCGCACGCGCGTCTGACGCGCCGCCGCGGTGAGTGCGGCGATCGCGTCGGCTACCGGGTTGGGCTCGGCAGGCTCGACCGCCTGCAGTGTGGTGGTCATCGTGTGGTCCTTCCGGATCGATACTCGAGGACGGTCTACAGGTTGGCCGCAGCGGCCCCCTGGGGCAGCTCACGGGCTCCCACGGGCGGGAACGGCTGCCCGTTGTTGTACTTGGCTTCCAGGCGCTCGACCTCGGCCATGACGGCCTTGTGGATGAACTGCGAGAGGTTGCGGCTGCCCTCAGTGGTCATCGTGTAGAGGATCGCGCCGCGCACGCGGTCGGTGTCGGCGGGGTCTTGGTAGAACGACACCTTCGCCCGTGACTTCGGCTCGCGTGGCGCGGGCTTCGTCGCGGCGCGCTCGGCAGCCTGGAGCTGGCGGGTCTGCTCTACCTGGTCGGCGTCCTCGTGCTGTTCTTGCGTCCACCGGGTGGCGTCGACGGCAGTCGGCGCGGCCGCGGGTGGCGGCGTGATGGGGCTCGATCCGGCGAGGCTGGATTTGCGTGGTGCTGGTCGGTTCATGATGCGGCTCCTTCGATCGCAGTCAGGTGGTCGGCGTAGATGGCTCCGAGTTCTGTCGCTTCGGAGCCGCCCCACTCGTCGAGGCCGCGTGCGGCCTCGGCCGCGTCGGAGATGACGACGCGCTTGGGGACGACGGGTGAGAGCATCCGCAGCCCTCGGGCCGTGATGGCTTGTCCCAGCTCGTCCAGCCATGTGCGGCCGCTGACGGTCTTTTCCTCGTGCTTGTTGACGATGACGCCCGCGACGCTCAGTCCGGGGTTGTAGTAGGCCCTGACGTTCTCGATCGTGTCGAGGAGCTGGCCGAGCCCGTTGGCGCTGAACAGCTTGGATTCGGTGACAACCACAACGGCATCGGCGGCCGTCAGGCCGTTGATGGTGAGCTGGTCGAGGCTGGGTGCGCAGTCGATCAGGATCAGGTCGTAGTCGTCGACGACGCTGGCCAGGGCCTCGCGCAGGCGGCCTTCTCGGCCGGCTCCGGCGATCACGAGTTCGTCGCGCACGTAGCCGAGCGTGACGCCACTGGTGGGCACGACGTCGAGGCCGGGCCAGACGCCGGGAACGATGACGTCGCGGATGGTCTCAGGTGCGCGCGAGCTGAGCGCGTCGGCAAGGCCGGCCTGGTCCTCCCCTACATCCTCGGCCGCGGCGATCGTCGTCAGGTTGCCTTGTGGGTCGTTGTCGACGGCGAGCACGCGCCGGCCTGCACGCACCGCGGCGCGCGCCAGGTGAAACGTGGTCGTGGACTTGCCGACGCCGCCCTTCTGGTTGCAGAGGGCGAAGATTCGAGCGGTCACGTTGGTTACCTCCAATGGGTCTAATAGTACTGTTACCGTCACGTCATGCTGCTGCGTTGTGTGCGCGTGGCGTGACAGGGCCGGGGAGCTGTCGGGCAGCTCCCCGGCCCTGCTTCGACTCAGAACGGGGTGTCGTCGTTGGTGTCGGCGGCGGCCGTCGCGCGCTGGACGGTGACGCTCTGTCCGCGCAGGCTCACACCGATTTCGTCGGCGCGGACCTCGTGCTGAAGCCGGGTTCCCTGCTCGCCCTTGTACTCGGTGATGCGGTAGCCGCCGGAGAAGGTAACGCGGATGTTTCCGCCTGCCTCGGCCGCGTCCACGAGGTTCTGCGCCTGGTTGCCGCTCACGGCGACGTCGTAGGCCGTGGCCGGACCGTCGCTGTAGGAGCCATCCGACTGACGGATGCGGTCGCTGACGATGACGCGGGCGTAGGTGTACGGGCCGTGCTCCCCCTCCCGGAGCGTGGGCGTCTCGGCCAGGTTTCCAGTGCGAGTGATGTAGCTCATTTCGATTCCTCCCAGAATGATGGTGCCTCTAACAGTACTGTTGGGGTTTATAGAGTTGCAATGACCTAGTAGCGCTCGACCTCCATCTCTCGGCCGTCCATCTGGGGCGGGTACAGCACCCACTCGATGCCGCTGACCGGGTTGGGGTTCTCGACGCGGACGCCGCGCACGGGCGAGCCGAACTCGATCGGCCCCAGCTCGTCGGTGACGCGCAGCGGCGTGCGGTAGATGCGGCCGCCGTGGCTGAGGATGCGGTCCCCGATCCGCAGGTCTGCGAGTCGAGTGACGATGATCTTGGACATGGCTTCTCCTATGGAGTGATCTAACGGTAATAGTACTGTTAGGGTCGTTGGGGCTGTTTTATGTTCCTGCTGGTTCGTGCCGGTGGATGTCGACTGGGCTACTTATGGCCCTTCGTTCACCTCTAATAGTACTATTACCGGCGTTGGGGGTCAAGTCACTGGCAGCTGTCACATTGCAGGGCTTCCATCGGGTCGATGGGCACCACGTACTCGGCCGCAGGGGAGCGGTAGTGGGCATCGCCTTCGTCGTCGCCCGCGGCGTGCGCCTCGATCCACATGTCCGCGCTGGCTGGCTCCCCGATCGCTCGAAGCATCCCCGCCAGGGCCTCGACCTCGCCGCAGCTCAGGGTCGGCCCCAGGTCGCCTGCCATGTCTCCGGCGGAGAACACCGCCGCGAATCGAGTGACGTCGCTGGTGTTGGTAATGAGTGTGCTCATCGCTTCTCTCCCTCTCCCTCTCCCTCATGTTGTTTTGCCGGGAAGGCACGTAGTGCCGTTCAGGGAGAGCGGTTGGAGTGCAACCCGCAGGGCGGCGGGGGAGAGAATTTCCGCGCGAAATAAGGGAGCTTGCGACCGCGTGCGGAAAATCTCGGCGGAGCTGGCTCCCGCAGGGAGCTTGCGCGGAGGCCGCCGACCGTAGAATGCCGCAGGCTTCCCGGCAAAAGACAGGGGCCGAAGGCCGTACAGTCGGCCGGCTCCGTCCGGCCGTCCGTTGTCGGCGCCGGCTCCGTCCGGCGCCGACCGCTCTGGACGGTGTTCAGTCGAAGCCGGGGCCGAAATTGTCGGTCCAGCATTGCGGATGAATGCCGGTTCGGATCAGCTCGCGTTCCGCGGCCGGCCTCGCGGGGGCGGCGTCCTGAATCAGCGCGCCCGCGCGCAGCGCGGCGGCTTCCGCGGCCGTGAGCTCGACGACGCTCGACCGGTGACAAAACATGCATGCGGGTGTGGTGTGCGTCTCGGTGGTCATGAGTCCTCCAATAGTGGTGTTGGGGTTAGTCGGCGGCGAGGTCGTAGCCGCCGAGCGGAGAGCGGCCGGGGACGTGGCGGCGTCCGTGCTCGCCGCGCTCGGTGAGGATCGGGACGCCGGGCCGCTGCCAGGCGGCCGGATAGGTGGCGGTGACCCATGCGGCGACGGCCGCGATCCGCTGCTTGTTCTCGAACCGGGCGAGCTTGCGGGGGAGGATCGGCAGCTCGCGCCATCCGGGGAGGGCGTGGTCGTGCCACGCCTCGACGGCGGCGCTCTCGTTGTCGGTGATGACGTGCCAGGCGCAGCGCGGGCAGTTGGCCTGATACCGGCCGCCGCCGGGCAGCGGGGCGGCGCTGTGGTCGTGGTCAACCTCACGGCACCAGGCGTCCGCGGTGAACATGTGCAGCTCGTGACCCTCGGTGACGGTCGGGCCGTCCAAGTAGTAGGCGCGGTGCCACATGTGGCTGCGGGGGATGCAGCCGAAGTGCCCGTGCTCGGCGCAATAGCGCTCGAACGCGGCGACCAGGGCGGCGGGTTCGTAGTAGTCCGCCGTGTAGCTGAGGGGCGCGCCATCCCAGGGGGTGGCGGCGACCGCCTCGCGCTCGAATTCGGCCAGGTCGAACAGGGTGGGCTCACCGGTCATTGCAGTTACCTCCAACAGTACTATTAGGGTCAGGCGGTGGCGAGCTCGGCCGCGGGCTCGGTGAGCGCGTCCGCGAGGGTGTGCGCGGCGCGCAGGACGTTGGCCGCGGTGGCCTTGATGGTGTCGGAGTCGCAGTTGCTCCACCCGGCGACGTAGCCGACGCTGTAGGCGCTGGTGTCCAGTCCGAGAATGCCGGCGACGACGTAGGCGACGCTCTCGGCTTCGGTTTCCTTCACGCCGCGGTGCTCGATGTACTCGGCCTGATCCTCCTCAGCGTGCAGGATCGCGTGCGCGGCCTCGTGCAGGGCCGTCTTGGCTGCCTGGGCGGGAAACAGGTTCGCGTCGATGACGATGCGTCGGGCCTCGGGGTCGGTGTAGCCGTTGGCAGCTCCCGCGATGGGCTCGCACTCGACGGTCCAGCCGGTGCCGGTGAGGTAGTCGGCGGTGGCCTCGAAGATGCCGCGGGCGTCGTCTCCGGTGAGCGGTCGCGCGATGTCGGCCGGGTCGCCGGCTTCCTCGTCGATGAGGTCGGTCTGTCCCATGTCGAACACGGAGACGGGGAAGAACCGCACGCGGCGCTGTTCTTCTTCCTCGCCGGTTCGTTCGTTCTCGACCGTCTCGCGAATCTCGCGGCCGCCAAAGATGCGGATACCGCGCTCGCCCTTGCGCACTTGGCGGTTGAGCTTCTGCCAGGTCCTGTATCCGGCGACGTGGGTCGCCTCGGGCCGCTGGGCGAAGATCAGCAGCAGGTTTCCCAGGCTGTAGCGGTGGAACGACTGGGCGAAGTTCAGGAAGGCCGCCCATGCCTCGGATTCGCGCAGCGCCTCGACCTGTGTCGCGATCGTCGCTTGCAGCTCCTCGGCCTCGGCACGACGCTCCTCGGCGCTCTTGGTGCTGGTGATCTTGCGGGCCATCTCGCTACCTCCGGTGACGGTATTAGTACTATTAGGGCCACTCAGACCCCCTCCACGTTTTCTTGCCGTGAAGGCACGAAGTGCCATTCAGGGCAGAGGAGGGAGTGCAACCCGCAGGGCGGTGGGGGAGAGAGTTTTCGGCCGATGTGAGGAGCGCAGCGACGCGGCCGAAAAGTCTCGGAGGAGCCGGCGGCGCAGCCGCTTGCGCGGACGACGAGGCCCGTAGAATGCCGCAGGCTTCACGGCGAGAAAACGAGCGCCGCAGGCGCGAGAAGCAGCCGGCCGCGTGCGGCCGTCGTTCACGGCCCGCAGGGTCGCGGGGAGTGCGAGGGCGCCGGCCCTCGTGTCGGCCGGCGGCCGACTCGCTCAGGCGATCCGCTCGTCTCCCAGCATCGTGTCGACAGGATCGGGCGCGATCGCTCGGCGGCCTTTGCTCGCCGTCGATGCCGTAGCCGCGCCGCTCAGCAGTGCACGTGCCATCCGGAAGTCGGCTCGACCGTTAGCGTCCCGCGGGTGTGCGCCATAGGCGTTTGTTCCCAAGTCGGGGAGGAGTGCGAGCTGGCCGGGTCCGGGTCGGCGGCTCGGGTGGGTGCGGCGTGGGGCGCGCATCCACGTCTCCTCGGCCTGCCACCACGCCCACAGCTCGCGCTCGACCGTGTAGCGGGCTGCGCGCGCCTGCAGTCGGCCGTCGACGTCGAGCTGCACGGCGGCGGCTCGACGGTAATCCACCGATCGCCGTCGCCATCCGTGGCGGGTGAGGACGAGGACGCCGGCACGGGTGAGCCGATCGAGGGCCGGCCGCACCTGGTTGACGGTGCATCCTGCGGAACGAGCGAGCGCGTCGACGGGTTGAGGATCCGTTGTGGTGCGGGCGTACATGTTCCCCGCGTGGAAGCCGAGCCCCGGTCCCAGCGTGAAGAGGTCGTGGGCAGCGTCCCGGGTTCTCTGGGTCAGGGTAGCCAGGAGGGTGGATCGTTCTGCGGACCCTGCCCCTGCGGGGCGCGGGTCCGCTTGTGACCGACTTGTAGATGCAGAGCTGGGGATAACCGATTGAGGGTCGATGGTCCAGTGCGCACCATGTGGACCATCGGCAGCGCGGGTCTGGGCGACCCACCCGTCCGCGGCGAGCCGTAGGAGCGCCGTCCTGGCCGTCTCCCGGCCGATCCCGGCAAACAGGGCGAGGCGGCGGGTATCGGCCTCTAGAGAGGCGCTGAGGGCTTTCAGGGCGAGCATGCACAGGACGTCGAGCACGCGGCGGTCGGCTGGGCCTCCTCGGTGGGCCCAGCGGCCGGCAGATGCGTCCGCTCGCGCCTGGACGTGGCGGACGTGGGCGGCGATCGCGTCGGCGCGGGCGTCGAAGGTGGGGTCGTCTCCGACCTGCCGGTCTGTGGTGGCCACGAACCGTACGGCCTTGTCCCATTGCCGGCGGAGGACGTGTGCGGCTCCGCCGCGGCCGCGAGGGCGGCGCTGTAGGCGATCGCGGTAGGACCGGACGTGCTCTAGGCCCGGTGCGTCGTCGACGAGCGCAGCGACGTCGGCGTGACGCCATCTGGCGGCCGCGGCGCCGACGAGGATGCGCCAGAGTACTGCGGAGGCGTCGCCAGAGGCAGCGTCCTCGCGCAGTGCGGCGGCGCTGCGTGCGGTGAGCTCGCGGCGCGGGCCGGGGAGGTACAGGCGGCCGTGCTCGTCGACGGGGATCGGGCGCTTGGGGTCGATACGCCCTGCGGGCTCAGCGCCGTTACTGAGCTTGGCCAGGGCCTCGACCAGGCCACGCACCTGCGCGGCCGTGGTCGTGGGGGTGGTGAGCATCCCGAGGTCGCCGCGCAGCACCGTCGAGCGGCCGCCGTGGCGGTGCGGGGCACCTGGCGGGCGCAGGCAACCGGTCTGCGGGTTCGTCAGGGGAACGATGTCGAGTGTTGGGCACACGTTGCGCAGGAAGTGCGCGAGGGTGGCGATCGTGCCTGCGTCGACGCTCTCGGAGAGAGCGGCCCAGACGTGGCGGCCGTGTGAGGGGCCGGACTCGCAGACTACGTGCTGAATGCCGGCGTCCGTGAGGAGGCCGGCGATCACGTCAGCGTCACGAGCTGCCGCGGCCGCGGCACCGGGCGTCTTGGCGTCGAGGTCGAAGCCAAGGAAGCGGAAGCGTCCGCTGGCGTCGGCCAGGTACATCGCCCACGGGCGCGTGGGCTCCTTGCCGTCGACGCGGCGGTGCGAGGGGTAGCGGTTCTGAACGTCGCCGTAGGCGTCGACGACAGCGACGCGCACGCTCGGCCGAGGGCTGATGGCCGCGGTGAGTATCCACGACGCGCCAGGAGCGCCGGAATATGCATAATCCGTCGCGAGGGTTATGATGGCACCGTCTTTCACGTAGTGGTTGACACAAACAGGCCCCGGTCGCCAAACCGGTTCCTCACATCGCTTGATCTGTTTCCGTCGCCAAACAGTCCAGATCAGGCACTTAGCTTCGGCCCCCGTCTCGCAAGAGGCGGGGGCTTGCTCGTTAAGCCGCTGTGATGGGCAGCTCCTCGTATTCGTGACGTGGGGGGAGCGCGGGCGCGTATTCGGGCATGCCGACTTCGCGCGCGAGCAAGGACGCGATGTAATCGTTGACGCTCATTCCTCGGGCCTCCGCTTCTTCGCGGACGGCCTCTCCGAGAGGGTTAGCTACACGCGAGATGAGGGCCTGACGGTCGCCTTTGCTGTGGCGGCCGCCACGGTATCGCTGCGCTGTCATGTTCGTGAGCCTAGGGGCGTTAAGAAACTGATTCTGGTAGGCCACGCGGGCGTGTTGCATCACTTCGCCTCCGATGGCGTGACCTCGATCGTGCATACGACGTCGCCCATGCGCAGGCTGGTGCCGGGTTCGATCGTGTAGGGCACGCCTGGCTCGAACCGGCGGGGTGGGTCGGTCTGCGTCTCGATGCCGTTGCCGCTGTGGTAGTCGGTGACGACGATGCGGCCCTCGTCGTCGACGTCGATGAGGGCGTGGGTGCGTGAGAGCATCCGCTCGGGGCTCTCGACGGCGATCGGCTTGCGATCGCCTACGGCGATGGGATGGCGGCCGAGCACGACGCTCTCGCTGGTGTCGACCGACTCCTGGGTGGTGAAGCGCAGGCGCAGGCGCGGCCGCGTGTTGGCCGGGGGAGTGGGCTTGGCCATGACCGTGTGGTCCAGCTCCTCGACGGGGACCACCACGGCGCGCACGAAGGGCAGCTCCTCGACGGTGGTCGCGGCGTCGGGGACGACGGCCTTGACGTCGATGGGGTCGGCTTCCACGCGGTGAGGCTCGGGCGTCTTGCACTGGACGCACACGGCCTCGGTGACGGGTTGGAGTCGCCGGCAGATGCGGCAGCGTCCCTCGTGGACGGTGAGCCCGTCTGCCGGCGGGATCGTGCCGGCGGCATCGAGGAGCTGCACGATGCCCTCGGGCCGAACCCCGAGCGTCCATGTCTGGCTGCTGTCCTTGACGGTGAGGCGCACCGGCCGGTGCAAGCGGATGGCGATCGCTACGCATCGGGCGATCATGCCGGTTCGCAGCTCCTCGACGCTGGTGGCTTCGCAGGGCCGCTCAGTGCCGTTGATCGTGATGCTGCCGATGTACGTCGGTGGAGCATCTGTGAGCTGGTCGCTGGGGCCGTGGATGCTGGCGACGACTTTGGGCCAGTCCGCGACGGCTTCTGATGCGCGGAGGGCCTGTGTGGCGCTCATAGCCCGCGGGCGACGGCGGCCGCGGCGGCCAGCCACGCCCGTTGCGTCGAGGGTCGCAGAGCGCCGTAGTGCAGCACGCCGTCGACCATTGCCTGGTCGAAGGGGATCGTGACGGCTTCGCGAGTGATGTCGCGGTAGCCGGCGGCGACGCGCTGCATGTCGGCCGGGGTGGCCTTGGGGTCGGCCTGCGTGACGATCACCACGGCGTTGTCGGCCAGCCGAGCGGATCGCTCGTCGCGGTCGGCCAGCGCTTCCAGGAGAAGCGCGCCGGCCTCGGCGTGGTCGTCGCGGGTGGTGGTGGCCACCACGAGCTGGTCGGCGTGATCGATCATCCGCCGCCACATCGGATCGGACTCGTCGTTGCCGGAGTCGATGAAGATCAGCCGGTAGTACTTGCTGGCGACGGCGTGGATGGCGTCGACGTCCTCGGGCTCGATGCGCTGCTCTTGGGCGAGCGCCATCGGCTTGGACCGGAGAACGTCGAAACGGTCGCGGGTCTGGTGGTGCACGTAGTGGGCGAGGTCGGCGGACTGGGCGCTGGTGCTCAGGAGCCGATCGACCTGGGGCAACAACTCGAGCAACGTCGACTCGTGCGGCCCCTGCTCGGTCCGCCAGCCGAGCGTGCCGCGGGTCTGGTTGTTGTCCCAGGCGAGCACGCCTGCGCCGCCGTAGCGGGCGAACACGCCTGAGAGGAGGACCGTGCTGGGGGTCTTGCCAGCGCCGCCCTTGCCGTTGACGATCGCGATCGTGCGCGGGCCGGGCCAGTGCTGGGAGACGGCGAGCACGTCGGCGCGCTCTGCGCGCTCCTCCTCGCTGGGGCTCATGCGGATGCCGGCGCGCGTTGCCAGGCCGCGCCACCCGGTGGTGGCCGGCTCCTCGATCTGTTCCCGCACCAGGAACGACTGGCGCATGGCTCGACGTGTCGGAAGGTCTGCCCTCGGCGCCGCGGCGGCCGTGGCGGTGACCCATGAGCCGGGGCCGGCCGACGCCGCGCCGGTCTCGTCGGCCTCCGCCTGCTGGGGGGCAGGTTCCGCAGCGGGCTCAGGGGCCTGCGGTCGTGCTTCGCGGCTGTCGTCCTCGGTCACGGTCTGGTCCGGGTGGATGATCAGCGGCCATTCCCCGGCGGGGTCACGGGTGAGGACGTGCAGCGGCCGGCCTAGCTGTTCGGCGCGGGCCGCGACGATCGCGACGACCTGAGCGCGCGCCTCGTCGACGTCGCCTGCGGCAACCTCCGTGACGGTGCCACCGATGGATACCTGGGCGGTGCCGTCCTCGTTGAGGGTCGCGGTGGCGCGGGGCCAGGCGGCTGCTTCCGTTGTCGTGCTCATGTGGGTGTTTCTCCTTCCGCTCATCCGCCGATGGTGATTCCCACGGTCTTCATGAAGGCCACGGGATCGGTGGGGGAGCCGTTGATCATCACTTGAAAGTGGAGGTGACAGCCGGTGGAGTCACCAGAGGAGCCGATACGGGCGATCTGCTGCCCTGCGGTGACCTTCTGGCCGTCCTGGACGAGGATGCCGGAGGCGTACATGTGCAGGTAGACCGTCTGCACGCCGCCGCCGTGGTCGATCACGATCGTGCCGTTGGAGCCGTAGCCGACGCCGAAGCCGGTGGCGATGACGGTGCCGGTCTGGGCGGCGTAGATGGGGGAGTCACAGCCACCGGCGATATCGACGCCGGCGTGGAGCTTGTACACGCCGCTGATCGGGTTCACGCGCATCCCGAAGGGATCGCTGATGGGGCCGGCGGCCGGAAGCGCCCAGCCCTGAGCGCTGACGGTACCGGTGCCGGTGCCGACCCCGGAGCAGACCTGGTTGCCGGTGCCGGTGCTCAGGCCGAGCTTGGCTCCGGTGAGCCCTTCGACGACGGCCACGGCGGCGTCCCAGTACTTGGCGTAGTAGTACGGGTCCGCGTTGACCTGGACCTTGTGCGCGGCGATCGTGGGCGCGAGGGAGTCGCGGTCGGTGATCGTGGCCAGCTTCTTGAAGAAGTTCGTTGCGCTGATGTAGGGGTCCATGCGGTCGCTGAGCGACCCCCATGCCCCGTTCGCGCGCTGCTGGAACAGGCCGCGGCTGTCCGGCCCTACAGCGTCGCCGTAGTTGAGCACACGCAGACCGGATTCGCCCATCGCCGTCATGACGCCGATGGTCTGGTCGCGGGAGCTGAGGTTGAGATCCTTGCCGGCCTGGATCACGTACGCGGCGTTCACGAGCTGGTCGTGCCCGTAGCCGCTGATCGTGGTGGCGGGCACCGTCTTGGGGTCGATGGTGACCGCGGCAGCACTGTTCCCGGTGGGGTTGCAGCTCGCGGACGCCGACGACGTGAGTAGCAGCATCCCGAACACCGTGGCGAGGATCAGCACGGGCACGGTGATGATCGCTACGAGCCCCCCAGACTTGCGATCCATCGTCAGTGTGTCCCTGCCGGAGGGGTGAATCGGCTGGCGAGCCAGGGCGACGCGCCGTCGCGTCGCGTGAGGATGATCGTGTAGGTGCCGGCGTCGGTGGGAACGTCCACCGAGACGGCGTAGGTGCTGCTGTCGTCGACGATGGTCCCGTTGCCGGTGAGCTTGTGCGCCGGGATGTTGGCGGGGTCGACGGACTGGTAGTCCTGCTGCGCCTGCGGCGTCAGGAGCGGCGACAGGGCCGCCCACCACTCAGTGGAACTGAGGTCCGGGCGCGCGAACGCCGTGAGCGCCTTCTCGGCCGCGGCAACGGCGCTACTGCGCTGCGTGGCGTCCCAGGCGGGTGCCGGGTTCGGGTTGACGGTTCCGCCGCCGGACTCGTCGTCGAGCTGGGTGCCGGGGGGAGCCGGTGTGAACGTGTTCAGGTCCGGGATGGAGACACCGGAGGGTGTGGGGGAAGGGCTCTCGGTCGGTCGCTGTTCGCTGTTACCGGCGCATCCGGCCAGCGCAACCGTGACCAAGACGACGCCGGCTAGACCGAGCGTGCGCTTTCCCCCCATTACCCCTCCTCGTGCTCCTCACCCCGCGCTGGCGGCTGTGTCCGCCGTGAGTTCGCCCCCTGCTCTAGAGCTTCCTTTAGTTCATCCCGCAGGATGAACCATGTAGCTCCGAGCTTGTAGCCGGGGATCACTCCGTCTTTGAGCCACTTGTAGACGCCGGGCTTCGTGAGGCCCAGCATCTCTGCAACCTCTGGGACGGTCAGTGTCTCCTTGCGCCCCTTGAACAGCGCATCAAGCCCTGACGTCACGGGGAACACCGGAAGCCGCAAGCGCATGCAGACAGTGTAAACGAAAAGTGGCTCTGTTGCACGCTGTTTATGCGTGTGTATCCCTGTAGCATGCTGTTGCTCCCAGTAGAACGATCGAGTATTCTTGTCGCGTTAGCGACGTCGAACACAATTATCGAGGGGGGAACGGTGAGCGACGGCATTAATCCATGGATATCCCGACCCACTGACCCTGAGCCGGCATCTCCAACGACCAGCGCACCGTCTGTTGCGCCGCCCACAGGCCCGGTCGGGCCTCAGCGTGGGGTTCCGGCCCCGGATCGCGTCGACCAGCTGCCGACGTACGATCGCCCGCAGACAGCGCCCCTGTGGTGGCTCGGAGCGCACGGTGGTTCTGGTGAGTCGAGCTTGGCCGCGCTCGTGCCTGACTGGCTTGCTGCCGATCACGGTTGGCCGCGTCCCCCAGCGGGGATGCCGGCGCGTGTCGTTCTCGTCGCCCGCTCCCACGCTTATGGGCTGCGTGCCGCCCAGGCGGCCGCAACGCAATGGGCGGCCGGCCTCGTTCCGCACGTGGAACTGCTCGGCCTCGTTCTCGTCGCTGATGCCCCCGGCCGGCTGCCGCGCCCGCTGCGCGACCTGGCCCAGGTGGTCGGCGGCGGTGTCCCGCGCACGTGGAACGTGCCGTGGGTCGAATCGTGGCGTCTGGGGGAGCCGCCGGCTCTTGCGGATGCTCCGCGGGAGGTTCATCGACTCGTCGATGAGCTGAGCGCGCTGGTCACACCCGGTGCAACGGGCACCACCTACCGAAAGGAACAGCGATGAGCACGCTGCACACCATCCTGACCGCGGCGAACGACTTCCTGGCGCATGTCCCGGCGGTCGACATTCCGAACCCGAACCCGCAGCAGCCGCCCGGCACGGGCGGCATCACCACGATCATGGCGTGGTTGAAGTGGATCGGGTACGCGGTGGTCGGCGGCTCGATCATCGTTGGCGGCATCCTGATCGCGGTCAGCTTCCGCCGCGGCGAGGGCCACGACGCCCTCCCGAAGATTCTCTGGCCGATGGCCGGCGCGATCGTGATCGGTGCGGGTGCCGCGTGGATCGGCACCATCGCAGGAGGGTGAGGTAGTCGTGAGCGACGAGAACCAGAACGAGAGCCAGAGCCCGTTCACACGTCCGGGCTTCATCGCCGCCGCAATCGTCGTCGCGCTGATCGTCGTGTGCGGGATCATCCTCGTGGCCGTCAACGTGGGCAAGGGGAGCCCTAACGCGGCTCCCACGTCCAGTACGAGCACGTCTCCCAGCGTCATCTCGTCGCCCGGCCCCGTGTCGGGCGACTCGAGCGTTTGCGGCCTCCGTGGGGTCCAGCTTTCCGGTACCGTCAGCGCGGCTCCCGAGACGTCATGGAAGTACCAAGATGTGCTCGCCTACCCGACGTCGCAGACCGCCGGCCCCGGTGCCACGGCCGCGTCCGGATACCGATACTGCTTCCAGCACACCCCCGAAGGAGCGTTGTTTGCCTCAGCAAACTTCGCGATTATGTCGTTCGATCAGTCGCTCCGAAGCACGTGGCTCCCGTACGTACTGGCCCCCGGCCAGAACAGGGACAGCCTGCTCAGCTCCGGGCTCAATGCAGCGAACCCATCCGGCATTCGAGCGTCGATCGCGGGATTCCGCGTGCTGTCGTACGACGGCGAGCACGCGCAGGTCGACGTCGCCTTCCAGGCCACGACTTCCGGCCAGATCGTCACTGGGTCGTTCGTCGCGAAGCTCATTTGGTCTGGCGGCGACTGGAAGCTCGACTCGTCCGCGCAGAACCCGGCGCAGGTTGATCAGCTTCCGAATCTTGCCGGGTACACGGCCTGGGCGGTGGGATGACCAATGGCTGGACAAGACTGCGGATTCCTCGGCACCGGCTGCGTCGTGCAGGACTGGGTGAACAGCGCGGTCGGTAATGCGATCGACAACATGGCGAAGGCGGTCCAGGAGGCTTTCGGTAAGGCGGTGGCCTCGCTGGGAACGGTGTGGGTGAACATCGGCACTCCGAACCTGACGGGATCGGGTGGCAGCTCGTCGATCGCCGCGGGGTCGTCGGCTCCGAATTCGGAGGGCATCACGACGGTGCTCAGCTATGTGACGTGGGTGTCCTTGGCCATCTGCGGTATCGCCATGATCATCCTCGGGATGATCATGGCTTCTCGCTTGCGATCGGGGCAGGGGATTGCGGCGGTCGGCCGCGCCGGCATCATCTTGGGCGCGGTGGTCCTGATCAGCGGGGCGAGTTCGCTCGTCTCGACGATCATCGCCTCGGGGCCAAGCGGCGCCGGAGGCGCGGTCGCGTTTCTGCAGGCGGGGCTCTGGTGGTACATGGGCGCGCTGGCCGTGCTGTCGGTGATCATCGGCGGTGCCCGGATGGCGTGGGAACAGCGCGCCGAACCGGGACGGGAGACGCTGAAAAGCCTCGTGACGCTGATCATCGTCGCGGGTGCCGGCGTGACCGTCGTCGGCCTCCTCGTCGCGGCGTCCGACTCGTTCTCGGTGTGGATCATCAACAAGTCGCTGGACTGCGATGTGGCCGCGACCGGGTCCACGTGCTTCGGCACGAACGTGCTGAACCTGCTGGCGCTGACGACGAACCCGGCCGCGGGCGGCCTGGGCTCGCTGCTGATCATCATCTTGGGGCTGATCGCGATCCTCGCGACGGCGTTTCAGATCGTGCTCATGGTCGCCCGCGGGGGCATGCTCGTTATCCTGACGGGCATCCTGCCGCTGTCGGCGTCGTTCACGAATCTCGAAACCGGCAAGGCGTGGTTCCGCAAGAACGTCGGCTGGCTGCTGGCGTTCATCCTCTACAAGCCGGCGGCGGCATTGGTGTACGCGGCCGCGTTCCAGCTCGTCGGCACGAACGTGTTCAAGGACGACGGGACGGGCCTGCTGGCCGTGCTCACGGGCCTCATGCTGATGGTGATCGCGCTGTTCGCGATGCCGGCACTGATGAGGTTCGTCACTCCGCTGGTCGGCTCGATGGCTGGTGGCGCGGGTGGCGCGATGGGCGTGGCCGCTATGGCCGCGCTTCCGACCGGAGCTGCGGCGCTGGGACGTCTCGGGACGGGTAGCGGTAGCAGCGGCTCCGATGGGGGCACTGGGAGCACGAGTTCGACCGGCTCGACCGGATCGCCCTCGGGCAGCCGCGGCGGCGGCGGTGCGCCTACGTCTCAGCCCGGCGGCGGCGGTGGTGCGTCCACGGGTGCAGCGAAGTCGACTGGTGCGGCCACGGGCTCCGGTGGTGGAGCTGCGGCCGGTGGCGGAGCTGCGGCCGGTGGCGCGGCCGCTGGAGGCGGTGCTGCTGCGGGTGGCGCGGCGGGTGGTGCGGCCGCGGGTGCGGCTGCCGGGCCGATCGGAATGGGCGTGGGGGCAGCGGCCGGCGTGGTCGCTGACGGCGCGAAGAAGGCCGCACAGGCCGTTCAGAGCGTTGGCGAACAATCTACGGAGGGAGGCCCCAGTGGTGGCCGTTGATTCAACTCAGGAAGGCCCTCGGACCTACGGCAACTGGCGGCGTCCGACGTCGCCGGGCCTGCTGGGTCTGGGCACGGTGGGTACGGGCCTGCTGTTCGTGGCCCTGTTCGCGATCCTGATCGCGCTCATGTCTGCCGGCATCCTGGCAGCGCTGATCACCGCGGCGATCGCGGGCGGTCTGCTGCTCCTCCTGGTGCTCAAGAACGCCGATGGGCGCAGCGTCCTCTCCCGCGCCTCCAACCGGATCGGATGGGCCTCCGCCCGTTCGCGCGGGACGCACCTCTACCGGTCCGGCCCTCTGGGCCGCACCGAGTGGGGCACCTACCAGCTTCCCGGCGTTGCGGCAGCGACGCGGCTCAGCGAGCACACGGACTCCTACGGGCGTCCGTTCGCGCTCGTCTACACGCCCGTCAGCAAGACCTACGCCGTGGTGATCGGGACCGAGCCTGACGGCGCGTCGCTGGTCGATCCGTTGCAGGTCGACACCTGGGTTGCCGACTGGGGTCACTGGCTGTCCCACCTGGCCGACGAGCCGGGTATCGAGGGCGCTTCGGTCGTAATCGAGACGGCCCCGGAGTCCGGCACCCGCCTGCGCCGCGAGGTCGAGCTGAATCTCGACCCGGACGCTCCCGAGTTCGCCCAGGCGATGCTGCGGGAAGTCATCGACACCTACCCCGCCGGCTCGTCGACGGTGAAGGCGTTCGTGACCCTGACCTTCAACGCGATCCCGCGGAAGGGTGCACAGCCTCGCAAGCCGGACGAGATGGCGCGCGAGCTCGCGGCACGCCTGCCTGGCCTGACCGGCAACTTGCAGGCCACCGGGGCGGGTGCCGCTCGCCCCCTCGCGGCGCAGGAGTTGTGCGAGACGATCCGGATCGCCTACGACCCGGCGGCCGCACAGCTCATCGACGAAGCGCACGCCCAAGGTGAGACGCCCGAGCTGTCGTGGCCGGACGTCGGGCCGACCGCGCATCAGGCGTCGTGGTCGGACTACCGCCACGATTCTGCGACGTCGGTCACCTGGGCGATGACTCAGGCTCCGCGGGGAACGGTGCAGTCGGGTGTTCTCGCCCGGCTGCTGGCCCCGCATCGGGATATCGCTCGCAAGCGGGTGACGATCCTCTACAAGCCGATCGATCCGGCCCGTGCGGCCGGACTCGTGGAGTCCGACCTGACGGCCGCGCAGTTCCGTGCCAGCGCGACGCGAAAGCCGCAGGCGCGTGACACCCTCGCGGTGCGCGCCGCGGCCGCGACCGCGCAGGAGGAGGCATCCGGCGCCGGACTGGTGAACTTCGCCATCTTGGTCACCGCGACGGTGCTCGACCCGGCCAGGGAGCCGGAGGCGGCCGCCGCGATCGACAACCTGTCGGCCGGCGCGCGCCTGCGCGTGCGCCGTGTGTACGGGTCGCAGGACTCGGCTTTCGCGATGGCGCTGCCGTTGGGGCTGATCCCGACCAAGCACGTTCAGGTTCCCTCCACGCTCCGGGAGCGGGTGTGATGACGATGGCGACGAACAAGAAGCGCAAGAGCACCAAGAGCCCCGCTCAGAAGGCGCAGACGACGACCGAGCCGCGCCCGCTGCGCCCCAGTGGGCGCGGCTGGATCGGTCGCGGCCGCGGTACTGCCGGATACGTGCAGGCACCCGTCGAGTACCGCGGCACCACCGTTCAGGTGTGCGGGCTGTGGCCGTTCTCGGTGGGTACGGGCGCACCGCTCGTGGGCGTGCCGCTGGGGCGGCACCTCTACACGGGTGCGACGGTCTGCGCGGACCCGATTTCGTGGTTCCAGCGCGCGAAGCTGATCAGCAACCCGAGCGTGTTCGTGCTCGGCTTGCCGGGCCTGGGGAAGTCGACGACGGTTCGACGGATGGCCGCCGGCTTGGCCGGCTTCGGCTCCATCCCGTTCATCCTCGGAGACTTGAAGCCGGACTATGTTGACCTGATCGAGGCCCTCGGCGGACAGGTGATCCGCCTGGGCCGCGGCCGCGGGCACCTGAACGTTCTAGACCCTGGCGAGTCGACAGAAGCCGCGCTGCGGCTGCGTGAGGCCGGGTATGAGAAGGAGGCGGAGGAGGTTGAGGCGGATGCCCACGGCCGACGCCTCACGATCGTCTCTGCCCTGCTGACGATCCTGCGCAAGCAGCCGCCGTCCGACGTCGAGGAGTCGATCGTCGACCAGGCGCTCCGCATCCTGGATCGTCGCTTCGTCGACCAGGTGCCGGTGCTCGCCGACCTGCTAGCGATTGTCCAGGAAGGCCCGGCCGAGCTGCGCGAGGTCGCCGTCGACCGTGGCGACTTTGCCGAGTACCAGCGCACGACCCGCGGGCTGGAAGCATCGCTGATCAGCCTCGCCCGCGGCGGCCGCCTCGGGGAGACGTTCTCTCGGCCGACCACGAATCCGATGCGCCGTGACCGTCCGGTGGTCTACGACATTTCCGGGCTAAAAGAGACCGACGTCGACCTGCGCGCCGCGACCCTGCTTGCCTGCTGGTCGAACGGGTTCGCCACGGTGAACGTGGCGAACGCTCTAGCTGAGGCCGGCCTAGAGCCGCAGCGCCACTACTTCGTGATCATGGACGAGCTGTGGCAGGCGCTCCGCTCCGGTAGCGGCATGGTGGATCGGGTCGACTCGCTCACCCGTCTGAACCGCCAGTTCGGTGTCGGGCAGGCGATGATCACCCACACGATGCGCGACCTCGACGCTCTCCCCACGGAGGAGGACCGGATGAAGGCGCGCGGGTTCGTCGAGCGTGCCGGCATGGTCGTGGTCGGCGGCCTTCCGCACTCGGAGATGCCGCTGCTGACCACCGCCGTGCCGTTCTCGCTGGCGGAGCA
>NZ_JACHVP010000007.1 GCF_014190775.1 Leifsonia aquatica | reverse complement strand
GGCCCGCCGCGGCCGTCGAGCCGCCGGAGCCGATGCCGCGACCCGCTCTGTACGGCAGCGTCGGCTCCGTCTGGGCCGTCTCGATCGTGCTTGCGGTGCTCATCGGCGTCCTCTCACCGCACAGCGCATACGCCTCCTGGCTCTCGCTCGCCCTGGGCGTGAGCGTGCTCCTGGCGTTCGCGGCCCAGCTCGCGACCCAGCGCAAGGACGGCTTCGTCAACCGTCTGGCGGCGACGCTCACGGGCAGCTTCGTCATCCTCGGGATCACCGGAGCGGTTCTCGCCATCGTCTCGGCCGCCGGCTGACATAGACTCTCCGTATGCTCGTCGCTCTCGAACTCCTCTTCGTCGGCCTGCTGGGCCTGGCCACCCTCGCGATCCTCGGCGTCTCCGGACTGGTCGTCTACAACCTCTTCCGCGGCCAGCGCTAGGCGGGGGAGCGGTCACGTCATGATCGAGATCCCGACCGACCTCCCCTCCGAGCTGGTGCCGCTCTCCTGGCTCATAGGCGTCTGGGAGGGCACCGGCGTGCTCGACTACGCCGTCGGCGACGAGCACACCGAGCTCGAATTCGGCCAGCGCGTGAGCTTCAGCCACGACGGCCAGCCGTACCTCAACTACTCGTCGACCTCCTGGATCCTCGACGAGGAGAAGACCCCGCTCGCGGCCGAGACCGGCTATTGGCGGCTCAGTCGCAAATTGATCGAGGGCGACCAGGGGCCGGCGATGCTGCCGGGCTCCGGCCCGAGGCCGTTCGGCACGGCGCAGGCGGTTGAGACGCTGCGCAACTCCAACGGTGCCTTCGACATCGACGTCTCCGTCATCCACCCCGACGGGGTCAGCGAGCTCTACCTCGGCCAGGTGAGCGGACCGCGCATCGACCTGGCGACCGACGCCGTCGTGCGCACCGCGGGCGCCAAGGAGTACACGGCGGCCACCCGCCTGTACGGGCTCGTCGAGAACCACCTCCTCTGGGCGTGGGACATCGCCGCGCTCGGCCAGGAGCTCCGGACGCACGCGTCCGCCCGCCTCGCCAAGGCGGAGTGATGACCGCTTCGCCGTTCCTCCGCCTGCCCGGCGCCGTCGACGCTGCCGCGATTCCGGGAGCGACGGCCGAGGCCGGCGTCCCCGCCCACTACGGCAACCCGCTCGGGGAGCAGCGCGCGCTCGCCGAGGGCCGTGCCATCGTCGACCTCTCCGACCGCGCCGTCCTCACCATCACCGGGCCGGACCGGCTGAGCTGGCTCAACTCGCTCACCAGTCAGGCGCTCACCCGCCTGCAGCCCGGGGAGTCGTCAGAGACGCTTCTGCTGGATGTGACCGGCCGGGTCGAGCACGCGGTCCGGCTCGTCGAGGACGGCGAGACGCTCTGGCTGCTCGTGGACCGCCCCGAGGTCGAAGGCCTGCTGTCGTGGCTCGACCGGATGCGCTTCATGCTCCGCGTCGAACTCGCCGACCGCAGCGACGACCTCGCGACGATCGGCACCCTCGGCGATCCGCCTCTCCCCATCGCCGCGCCGAACGGGGTGCCGCTCATCTGGCACGACCCGTGGCGCGCCGTGGCGGTCGGAGGCCACCAGTACGCGCAGGGCGAGCATCCCGGAGCCGGGTGGACCTGGAGCGAGCGCCTCGTCCCGCGCGATGCCCTGGAGTCGATCGTCGCCCGCGTCGAGAGCGGCGAGCTGACCGCTGCCGGCGCGTCGGCGGCCGACGCTCTGCGCATCGCCGCCTGGCGGCCGCGGTTCTCCACCGAGGTCGACGAGCGCACCATCCCGCACGAGCTCGACTGGCTGCGCAGCGCCGTCCACCTCGACAAGGGCTGCTACCGCGGGCAGGAGACGGTGGCGAAGGTCCACAACCTCGGCCACCCGCCCCGCCGCCTCGTGATGCTGCACTTGGACGGCTCCGAGGGTGCGCACCCGGTGCGAGGCGCCTCCGTCTCGCTGGGTGAGAAGGAGGTCGGCACGGTGACCTCCACCGCTCTGCACTACGAGCTCGGGCCGATCGCGCTCGCCGTCGTCAAGCGCAGCACCGCCCCGGACGAGACCCTCACGGTCGACGCCGACGGCACGCTGGTGGCGGCCGCGCAGGAGGTCGTCGTGCCTCCCGGCGCCGGGGCCGAGGCGCAGATCCCGCACCTCCCGCGGCTGGGTGCGGTCACGCGTCGGCCGCGCGCCTGACGACCACCGCATCCCTCCCGCACATGTGCACCAAATGTCGCGAATGCGGCGCCCGAACTCGACATTCGCGCCAAATGTGGGGCGTTCGAGGCGCCTCAAGCGGGCGCGACGGCGCTCCACGCGACGGTCAGCTCGCCGAGCCGCCAGCGCGAGCGGCCGCCGCTGATGGGCCAGCCGGCGTCGCGCATGCCCTGCGCGACGGCGATCCAGCGCTGCGATGGTCCGTAGGCCGCCAGTGGCGAGTGGATGCGCCACAACCGGTCCAGCTCGGTCAGGAACGCGTGCACGCGCTCGCCCGGCACGTTGCGGTGGATGAGCGCCTTCGGCAGCCGTTCCGCCACGACGGACGGCGCCTCCAACCCGCGGAGGCGCAGCGACACCGTGAGGGAGACCGGTCCGCCGGGATCGAGCGCGACCCAGCTCGCGATGCGCCCGATCTCGTCGCACGTGCCCTCGACCAGCAGTCCGCCGGGCTGGAGCCGCGCCAGCATCCGGTTCCACGCGGCCGCGACCTCCCCCTCGTCGTACTGCCGCAGCACGTTGAACGCGCGGATCACGGCCGCGCGTCGCTCGTCCGGTAGCGGCACCTCGAAGCCGCCCAGGGCGAAGCGGATGCGCGCGTCGGGCGCGAAGCCGGTCTGCCCGGCGCGCACCGCCACGAGCTGCTCCTCGGCGGTGCGCACCCGGGCCGGCTCGATCTCCAGGCCGACGACCTCGACATCCGGTCGCGCCTTCGCCAGCCGCTGGTGCAGTTCGAGCGCGGTCACGCCGCTGGCGCCGTAGCCGAGGTCGACGACGAGCGGGTCGGAGGTGCGCCGGAGCACCGGCTGGGCCGCGACCCAGCGGTCGACGCGGCGCAGCCGGTTGGTGTTGGTCGTGCCACGCGTCACCGTGCCGATCGCACCGGAAGCCATCGCTCCAGTCTGCCGTACCCGGCACGGTAGATTAGGAGCCATGTCCGCGCCCTACACTTTGATCCTCCTCCGCCACGGCAACAGCGAGTGGAACCAGAAGAACCTGTTCACCGGCTGGGTGGACGTCCGGCTCAGCGAGCAGGGCGTCACCGAGGCCAAGCGTGCCGGCGAGCTGCTCGCCGAGTCCGGCCTCCAGCCCGACATCCTCTACACCTCCGTGCTCACGCGCGCGATCCAGACCGCGAACTACGCGCTCGACGTCTCCGACCGGCTCTGGATCGACGTGAAGCGTTCGTGGCGGCTCAACGAGCGCCACTACGGCGCCCTGCAGGGCCTGGACAAGGCCGAGACGCTGGAGAAGTACGGCCCCGAGCAGTTCCAGCTCTGGCGCCGCTCCTTCGACGTGCCGCCGCCGCCGCTCGACGACGACAGCGAGTTCTCGCAGGCGCACGACCCGCGTTACGCCGGCCTCGGCGACGACCTGCCGCGCACCGAGTGCCTGAAGGACGTCATCGAGCGGATGCTCCCGTACTGGGAGTCCGACATCACGGTCAGTCTCGCCGAGGGCAAGACGGTGCTGGTCACCGCGCACGGCAACTCGCTGCGGGCGCTCGTGAAGCACCTCGACGGCATCTCGGACGACGACATCGCCGAGCTCAACATCCCGACGGGCATCCCGCTGGTCTACAAGCTCGACGCGGACTTCCGCCCGACCGAGCCGGCCTACTACCTCGACCCGGAGGCCGCCGCCGCCGGTGCCGCCGCGGTCGCCGCGCAGGGCAAGAAGTAGCCGCCAGACGGCACGAAGTGCACGAAAAACCGCCGAGCGGGCGAAGTATTCGCCCGCTCGGCGGTTTTCTTTCGAGCGCGGGTGGGTTCAGGAGGCGAGCTCGGGAGCCCAGTCGCCGGTCGCGAGGTACTGCACCTTCTTGGCGATCGAGACCGCGTGGTCCGCGAAGCGCTCGTGGTACCGGGAGGCGAGCGTCGCGTCGACGGTGTCGACGGCCTGACCCTTCCAGGTCTCGCCGAGGACCTTGTCGAACACGCTGGCGTGCAGCTCGTCGACGTCGTCGTCGTCGTTGCGGATCTCGTCCGCGAGTCGGATGTCCTGGGAGCGCAGAAGCTCGGCGAGCTTCTCCGCGATGGCGACGTCGAGGCGCCCCATCTCGGCGAAGGTGCTGCGCAGGCCCTTCGGCACGACCTTGTCGGGGAAGCGGTAGCGGGAGAGCTGGGCGATGTGCTCGGCCATGTCACCCATGCGCTCGAGCGAGGCGCTGATGCGCAGCGCGCTCACGACGATGCGCAGGTCACGCGCGACCGGCTGCTGCCGGGCGAGGATCTGGATGGAGAGCTCGTCGAGGAGCACGGTGAGCTCGTCGATCTTCTTGTCGTTGGCGATGACGTCCTCGGCGAGCGACACGTCGGACTCGTTGAAGGCCCGCGTCGCATCCTGGATCGAGCGGACGACGAGCTCGGCGATCTCGACGAGGCGGTCCTGGACTTCGGCCAGCTCCTGCTGGAAAACTTCGCGCATGGGGGGTGGGATCCTTCCTGGGCGTGCGCGGGCACGCGGGATGCGGGGGTCGAATGACCCCGCTCAGCATGTTCGCCGCACCAGGTTAACAGTGGGTGACCTGAGCCCGAACACTGTCTAACGTACCCGCGAAAACACGCGGCGGAACGGGGCACGCGGCCACCCGCGCGTTCCGCCATCCCATACGCTTGCCGCATGGACTCCGCCTGGTTGGTGCTGCTCTCGCTGGGCTTGGGCCTCGCCGTCGGCGCCGGATTCGTGTGGATCCTGCACATCGCCGCCCGGCGCGGCGACCACGCCGCGGCCGTGGTGAACCCGGCCGTGCCCGACGGCGTCGACCAGGTGCTCGACGCGATGGAGTCGGCCGGCGTCGTGATCGACCCGTCCAACAACGTGATCAAGGCCTCCCCGGGGGCGCACGCCATCGGCCTGGTGTGGGGCGGGACGCTGGTGCACCCGCACCTCGTCGAGCTCGTCGACCGGGTCCGCCGCTCCGGCGAACCGGTGACGGAGGAGTGCGAGCTGGCCCGCGGACCGTTCGGCGACGCGAACATCCATCTGAGCGTGCGGGTCGCCCGCCTCGGGTCCCGCTACATCCTGCTGCTCGCGGAGGACCGCACGGAATCGTTCCGTCTCGACTCGGTGCGCCGCGACTTCGTGGCGAACATCAGCCACGAGCTGAAGACGCCGATCGGTGCCGTGGGACTGCTTGCGGAGGCCCTGGACGGCGCCTCCGACGATCCCGAGCAGGTGCGGCGGTTCGCGCACCGGTTGAGCGAGGAGGCGGACCGGCTGGCCCGCATCACCCGCGACATCATCGAGCTCAGCCGGCTGCAGGCCACCGATGCGCTCGGCGACGCCCGCACTCTCTCCGCCGCGAAGATCGTGAAGGCCGCCATCGACCAGAACCGGGTGGCGGCGGAGGCGCGCGGCATCGAGATCGCCATGCGCGGGGAGAAGGCCGCGGAGGTGCTCGGCAACGAGAGCCTGCTCGTCACCGCGGTCGACAACCTCATCTCCAACGCCATCCAGTACTCGCCGGACGAGTCCCGCGTCGGCATCGGCGTCCGCACCCTCGACGGCGTCGTCGAGATCGCGGTCACCGATCAGGGCGAGGGCATCCCGGAGGACGACCTGGACCGCGTGTTCGAGCGGTTCTTCCGGGTCGACCAGGCCCGCTCCCGCAACACCGGCGGCACGGGCCTCGGCCTGTCGATCGTCAAGCACGCCGTGCAGAACCACGGCGGCGAGGTGCGCGTCTGGTCGCAGCCCGGCCGCGGCTCCACCTTCACCATCCGGCTGCCCGAAGCCTCCACCGTTCGTCCCCCGATAGGAGAGAACCTGTGACATCCATCCTGCTCGTCGAGGATGAGGCCGCGCTCAGCGAGCCGCTCGCGTACCTGCTCGGCCGTGAGGGCTACGAGGTGACCGTGGCCGAGGACGGCCCGACCGCCCTCGCCGAGTTCGACAAGGGCGGAGCCGACCTGGTGCTTCTCGACCTGATGCTCCCGGGCATCCCGGGCACGGAGGTGTGCCGTGAGATCCGCTCGCGCTCGAACGTGCCGATCATCATGCTGACCGCCAAGGACTCCGAGGTGGACATCGTCGTGGGGCTGGAACTCGGGGCCGACGACTACGTGACCAAGCCGTACTCGTCGCGCGAGCTGCTCGCCCGCATCCGCGCGGTGCTCCGCCGCCGGGTCGACGCGGAGGAGCTCGAGGACGACGGCATCCTGGAGGCCGGCACCGTCCGCATGGACGTGGACCGCCACACCGTCGCCGTGAACGGCTCCGAGATCTCCATGCCGCTGAAGGAATTCGAGCTGCTGGAGCTGCTGCTCCGCAACGCCGGGCGCGTGCTCACCCGCGGTCAGCTCATCGACCGGGTGTGGGGGAGCGACTACTTCGGCGACACGAAGACGCTCGACGTGCACATCAAGCGCATCCGGTCGCGCATCGAGGAGAGCCCCTCCGAGCCCCAGATGCTCGTGACGGTGCGCGGCCTCGGCTACCGCTTCAACGCCTGACGCGCGGCCCCGACCGCGGAACGACGAAGCCGCCCCTCGCAGCGAGGGGCGGCTTCGTCGTACGTGGTGGCGCGTGCTACGGAGCAGCGGTCTCCGTCGGAACCGGAGTCGACGTCTCGCCCGGCGTCGGGACGGCGGTCGGCGTGGCCGTCGGCAGTGCGGTCGGCGGGACGAGGTCCCCGTACTCGGGGAGCGCGCCGTCGAGGACGGGCACCTGCAGCTGGACGCCGGTCTGGTCGCCGTACTGGAAGTAGACGGGGAAGAGGCTGCCGGGGAGCGTCGAGAACGGCGAGAAGAAGACGTTGCCGGAGGTCGACTTCGGCTCGGTGCCGACCTTCTTGGTCTGGCCGGCGTCGACGGTCACGTACGCGGGGTCGGTGCTCTTGTCGCCGGCCGTGACGGCGACGCGCTGGGCGGTCGAGCCGGTGTTCACGAGGGTCACGACGAGGCTGCCGACCGTGCCGCCGGACGCGTCGGTGACGATGATCGCGTTGCGCACGTCGATGGTGCCGACGCTGCCGCTGACGCCGTCGCTCGCGTCGTAGTGCTTCGTGGTGGCCTGCGGGGCGATGAGGCCGCAGCCCGCGGTGCCGAATGCCACCGTCAGGGCGAGGACGACGGACGCCGCGACTCGAGCTTTCACTGGATGACCCTCCCGATCGTTCCGCTCGACGGCGCGGTGCAGCCTTGTCAGAAAGCGGAGATTCGAGTCGAGTTTAGCGTATGCGCGAGGGCGCTTCGGGGGCACGGGAGGGTGCGAGGGAGAACCTTAGCATGTGCCTCGTGTGGTATCCTATTCTTTGCTGAAGGGACAACATATCTATGCTTTTCGAGGTTGGCGAAACCGTCGTTTACCCCCATCACGGTGCTGCAACGATCACCGAGGTCAAGAAACGAATCATCAAGGGTGAAGAGAAGCTGTACCTCAAGCTCAACGTGACCCAGGGGGACCTGACCATCGAGGTCCCCGCTGAGAACGTCGACCTCGTCGGCGTCCGCGACGTGATCGGCAAAGAGGGCCTGGACCGCGTCTTCGAGGTCCTGCGCGCTCCGTTCACCGAGGAGCCCACCAACTGGTCCCGCCGTTACAAGGCGAACCTGGAGAAGCTGGCGTCGGGCGACGTCATCAAGGTCTCGGAGGTCGTCCGCGACCTCTGGCGCCGTGATCAGGACCGCGGCCTCTCGGCCGGCGAGAAGCGCATGCTGGCGAAGGCCCGCCAGATCCTGATCTCCGAGCTCGCCCTGGCGGAGAAGACCGATGACGAGAAGGCCTCCAGCCTGCTCGACGAGGTCCTCGCGTCCTAGCGACTCACCTGCTTTCTCCTGCGGCCCCGCGACCTTCCTGGTCGCGGGGCCGCATACGTTGTGGGGACATGTCGCCGCGGGAATGTGCGCCGTCATGTGACGCCCGCTTCGAGATCAGGCGTTGACTTCGGCGGGAGGCGTAGGCCAGACTCTGCCATGTTGACGTAAACATGTTGACGTCAACATAACCAGAATCGAAAGGTCACCTGACAGTGTCGTCACGTCTTCGACGGCTGCTGCTCGCCTCTTTCGCCGTCGGCTCCCTCGCCGCGGCCGGAAGCGTGGTCAGCATCCCGGCTCCTCCGAACCCCGCCGCAGCAGCCACCGCCACCGCGGTCACCATCACTCCGAACCCCGCCTATCAGAACGCCGCGTTCGAGGGCTGGGGCACCAGCCTCGTCTGGTTCGCGAACGCGACCGGCGGGTATCCCGAGGCCGTGCGCCAGGACCTGTTCGACAAGGTCTTCGGCAGTGACGGGCTCAACCTCAACATCGCGCGGTACAACATCGGCGGCGGCAACGCCACCGACGTGCCTTCCTACCTGCGGGCCGGCGGCGCCGTCGACGGCTGGTGGAACCCGGACGTGACCGCCACGGACGCCCAGGGCGCCATCACGAGCACCTACGCCGACCGCGACCGCCTCGCCGCGGCCTGGGATGCGGACGACCCCGCCTCCTACGACTTCACCGCCGATGCGACCCAGCGCTGGTGGATCGACGCGCTGAAGGACAAGATCACGAAGTGGGAGGCGTTCAGCAACTCCCCGCCGTACTTCATGACCAACAGCGGCTACGTCTCCGGCAACTTCAACGCCTCGAGCGACCAGCTGAAGACCTCGAGCGTCTCGGACTACGTCACGTACCTGAAGACGGTCGTGCAGCACATCGAGCAGACCAGCGGGATCAGCTTCGACACCATCGACCCGTTCAACGAGCCGAACACGAACTACTGGGGCACGAACATCGACTCCGCGACCGGCTGGCCGAAGAAGGGCGGCCAGGAGGGCGCCCACATCGGGCCCGCGCTGCAGGACACGGTGATCAAGGCGCTCCAGGCCGAGCTCGCGAAGAGCGGGACGACCACCGACGCCAGCATCTCGGCGATGGACGAGACCAACCCCTCCACCTTCATCACCGACTGGAACGGCTGGTCGCAGCAGTCGAAGGCGGCCGTCGACCAGCTCAACGTGCACACCTACGGCACGAGCGGCCGCACCCAGGTGCGCGATGTCGCGAAGGCCAACGGCAAGGACCTCTGGATGAGCGAGGTCGAGGGCGACTGGGACGGCACCGGCGTCAACAACCAGACCAACATCAACAACGGCATCGGCATGGCGACGCACATCACGGACGACCTGCGCGAGCTCGAGCCGAGCGCCTGGGTCTTCTGGCAGCCGGTCGAGGACTACTACAACATGCAGAAGGTCGAGAAGCTCAACTGGGGCAGCATCGACATCGACTTCGACTGCAACGCCGACGGGAACTCGGTGCGCCGTCTCGCCGACGGCGACGCGGACCCGTCGTGCAAGGTCGTGACGAACGCCAAGTACAACACCGTGCGCAACTTCACGCACTACATCCGCCCGGGCGACCACATCATCCCGTCGACGAACACCGCGACCACGACCGCCCTCGGTGCGGACGGCACGACGGTCACGCTCGTCCACACGAACGCCGGCACCACGCCCGAGGACCTCACCCTCGACCTCACGAAGTTCGGCGCCGTCGACGCCGGTGCGACGGTCACCCCGATCGTCACCACCGAGTCGCCCGCCAGCGATCCGACGGCGAACGCCCTGGTGGAGAAGGCGGCGATCCCGGTCGACGCGGGGGCGAAGTCCGCCCGCGTCACGGTGCCGGCGAAGTCGGTCACCACCCTCGTCGTGCGCGGCGTGCACGGCGTCGCCGAGACGGCCGTCCCGCTGCAGGACGGCCACTCCTACCAGCTGCGCGGCGTGCAGAGCGGGAAGAACCTGACGGGCAGCGCCACCGGCACCGCGACCATCACCTCGTCCGCGACCACGGCGTCGGCGGCCTCCACCCAGGCGTGGACCGTGCGCAAGCTGACGTCCGGCGCGGCGAACACCGAGCGCTACACGCTGCAGGACGGCTCCGGCCGGTACCTCACGGCGACCTCCGCCGGGACCGCCGTGAAGGCGCTCGCGGACGGTGCGGCCGCGACCGACGCGTCGGCGCAGTGGATGCTGTCCACCGTCGACGGCGCGCGGTACAGCCTCCTGAGCGTCGCCGCCGGCTCGGTGCTCGACGTGGGCGGTCAGTCGACCGCCGAGAACGCCCCGGTCGGCGTCTACGGATCGAACACGGGCGCGAACCAGCTCTGGACGCTCCAGGGCACCGCGCTCGTCTCGGTGCAGCCGGTCGCCGTCGCGACCCTCGCGGGGACGGCTCCGGCCCTCCCGTCGACGGTGGTCCCGGTCTACCGCGGCGGTGCGGGCTCGCCCGTCGCTGTCACCTGGGACACGGCCGGCATCGACTGGAGCACACCGGGCACGATCACGGTGCACGGCTCCGGGACCGACCTCTACGGCCACGCCTTCGACTCCGCGATCGCCACGGTGGATGTCGGCGGGTACAGCCGCACGGACCCGGTGTCGCTCACCACGTTCGCGGGCGCGTCCGCGGCAACGGTTCGCGGGGTGGCCCCCGCGACGGTGCCCGCCCACGTCGGAGCCTCCGGTGCGACGCACGACGCCGCCGTGACCTGGGACTGGAGCGGCGTCACGGATGCGACGCTCGCGAACCCCGGCGTCGTGACGGTCCCGGGGACCGCGGCGTCCAACGACCCGGCCGCTCCGGCTCTCCCGGCGACCCTGTCGCTGATCGTCACCACCCCGTCGGAGCGCAACGTCGCCGTCGACACCACGACGAAGGCGACCGCGACCTCCACCGAGTCCGGCTACTCCGCCGACAACACCCGCAACGGCAACCTCGCCGACAAGGGCTGGTCGAACTGGGTGTCGACGAACAAGCCGACCTCGAGCACGCTCACGTACGACCTGGGCGGCACGCAGACGGTGAACCACGTCACGCTCTACGCCTACAAGGACGGTTCGACCACGAGCTGGCCGAGCCAGATCACCGTCCAGTACGCGGACGCCTCCGGCAACTGGCTCGACGCACCGGGCTCGCCGACCGCCGTGCCGATCCCGGCCGACGGGACTGCGCCGGTCGTCGACGTCGCGCTCGGCGGCGTGAACACTTCGAAGGTGCGGATCGTGATGACCGCGTACGCCAACACGCACATGACGATCGCCGAGGTGCAGATCTACGCCCGGACCGCGGGCGCGGGAACCGTCGCCGGCCTCGCCGCGCTCAGCGTCGGCGGCGACCCGGTCGCCGGGTTCGCGACCGGCACCACCGGTTACACCGTCGCGACCCGCGGGGCGGCCGTTCCGGAGGTCGCGGCCGTGCCGGTGGACGCCAAGGCGACGGCCGTCGTCACCCAGCCCTCCGCGGCCAACGGCTACGTCGGCTCGGTCGTCGTCACCAGTGAGGACGGTTCCGCGACGAGCACCTACTCGGTGACGCTGGCGCGGGAGATCGTGCTCGCGGTGCCCGACCTCGCCGGCGCTCGTGTCGCCGAGCCGGTGACGGCGACTCCGTCGACGGATCCCGCGGGGGCGACCCTGCGGTACACCTGGCTGGTGGACGGCGTCGCGGTCGTGACCGACGCGGCTGCAGCCTCCTACACGCCGCAGCCCGCGGACGAGGGACTGCCCCTGGGCGTCTCCGTCACGGCGACCGCGGACGGGTTCGCGCCCGCCACGATCGCCTCGAACACGGTGGTGGTGGGGGCCAAGGCACCCGACCCGGTCGCAACCGTCTCGGGAGCGACCGACGCCGCCGGACACGCGCTGACCGACGGAGCGACACTGAAGCCGGGGGATGCCGTGACCGTCACGGTCGACCCGACGGTGGTCGGGACGGAGTACGCGCTCGAGTTCCACTCGACGCCCGTCACGATCGCCTCCGCGGTCGGCGACGGCCGGGCGGTCACCCTGCTCGGCACCATCCCGGTGGATGCGACGGCCGGCTCCCACCGACTCGTCGTCCGCACGGCGGCCGGTGAGCTGTGGAGCATCGGCGTCGTGATCGCGGCGATCGGTACGACCGGCGCGACCGGTGGAGGCGCGGCGGCCGCCGGCGGCCTCGCCGACACGGGCAGCACGCTCCCGGTCGCGGCCGCGGCACTGGCGCTCCTCCTGATCGGGGGCGGCGCGACGGCGCTGCTGATCCGGGGACGACGCCGCCGCGCGGCCTGACCCCTTCCGGCGCCCCTGCCGTCCGGCCCACGCCGGGCGGCAGGGGCGTCCCGGTAGTCTCGTGGGGTGAACAGCAGCATCCCGGACCCTCGCGTGGCCGTCGTCGTCGTCGCCGCCGGGAGCGGCACCCGGCTGGGCGCCGGGCTCCCCAAGGCGTTCGTCCGGCTGGCCGGCCGGACCCTGCTCGAGCGCTCGCTCGCCGCCGTGCGCAGCCTGGCCGAGCCCGTGCAGACGATCGTGGTCGCGCCGCGCGAACGGGTGGACGAGGCACGGGCGCTCGCCGACGCGACGCTCGGCGATCTCGCGCCGGTCGTGGTCGTGGCCGGCGGGGACACCCGGCAGCAGTCCGTCGCCGCGGGGCTCGCCGCCCTGGTGCCGAGTGCGGAGATCGTGCTCGTCCACGACGCCGCGCGCGCCCTGACCCCGCCCTCCCTCTTCGACGCCGTCGTCTCCGCGGTCCGCGCGACCGGGCACGGCGTCATCCCCGGCCTGCCGGTGAGCGACACGATCAAGCGCGTCTCGGGCGACGGCACGGTGCACGAGACCGTCGACCGCTCGGCGCTCTCGGCCATCCAGACCCCCCAGGGCTTCCCGCGCGACCAGCTGCTGGCCGCGTACGCCGCCGCCGAGCGGGACGAGACCGACGACGCCGGACTCGTCGCCGCGGCGGGCCATCCCGTCTCCGTCGTGCCGGGCGACGCGCACGCGTTCAAGATCACCACGGCGTGGGATCTGCGCCGGGCCGAAGAGCTGCTCGGCGCCTCCGCCGCCCCGCGCACCGGGTTCGGCAGCGACACCCACGCGTTCGACGCCGACGCCGAGCTCTGGCTCGCCGGCCTGCACTGGCCGGGGGAGCGCGGCCTCGCCGGGCACAGCGACGGCGATGCGGTGGCGCACGCCATCGTCGACGCCCTGCTGTCGGCGGCGGGCCTCGGCGACATCGGGAGCGTCTTCGGCACCGGCGACCCGCGCTTCGCCGACGCGCGCGGCGAGGTCTTCCTGGCCGAGACGCGTCGCCTGGTCGAGGAGGGCGGCTACCGCATCGGCAACGTCGCCGCGCAGATCGTCGGCAACCGGCCGATCTTCTCGCCCCGGCGGGCGGAGGCGCAGGAGGTGCTCTCGGCGGTGCTCGGAGCCCCGGTCGCGGTCAGTGCGACGACCACCGACGGTCTCGGCTTCACCGGCCGCGGGGAGGGCGTCGCCGTCTTCGCGACCGCCCTGCTGCTCCCGCGCTGAGCGGCGGAGGCGCGCGGCCCGTAGGCTGTATGCCGTGACTCTGCGACTCTACGACACGAAGGTCGGCGCCCTGCGCGACTTCGTCCCCCTCCGCCCCGGCGCCGTGGGGATGTACGTGTGCGGTCCCACCGTCCAGTCGTCGCCGCACATCGGGCACCTGCGTTCGGCCCTGGTCTACGACCAGCTGCGCCGCTGGCTCACCTACCGCGGGCTCGACGTCACCCTCGTGCGCAACGTCACCGACATCGACGACAAGATCCTGATCAACGCCGCCGCGGCGCAGGCCGAGGGCAGCAGCGAGGAGTGGTGGGCGCTGGCCTACCGCTTCGAGCTGGAGTTCACCGCCGGCTACACGGCGCTCGGCGTGCAGCCGCCGACGTACGAGCCGCGTGCGACCGCCAGCATCCCGCAGATGCAGCAGCTCATCGCGCGGCTGATCGAGCGTGGGCACGCGTACGCCGCCGCCGACGGTTCCGGCGACGTCTACTTCGACGTGAAGAGCTGGGCCGCGTACGGCGAGCTCACCCGGCAGAGCATCGACAACATGGAGGCGGCGGCCGACGCCGACCCGCGCGACAAGCGCGATCCGCGCGACTTCGCCCTCTGGAAGGGCCGGAAAGCGGACGAGCCCGAGTCGGCGGCCTTCCCCTCCCCGTGGGGCGACGGGCGACCGGGCTGGCACATCGAGTGCTCCGCGATGTCGCGGCGCTACCTCGGACCGCAGTTCGACATCCACGGCGGCGGCCTCGACCTGCGCTTCCCGCACCACGAGAACGAGCTGGCCCAGTCGACCGCGGCGGGCGACGCCTTCGCCAACTATTGGGTGCACAACGGTCTGGTGCACGTCAACGGGCAGAAGATGAGCAAGTCGCTCGGCAACTCGGTCTACGCGGCCGACCTGCTCGGCGCCGCGCGCCCGCTCGTCGTCCGCTACTACCTCGGCTCGGCGCACTACCGCTCCACCATCGACTTCCACGACGGCTCGCTCGCCGAGGCGGAGGCGGCCCTCGACCGCATCGCCGGCTTCTTCGAGCGCGTCGACCGCCGGCTCGCCGGCACCCGCTTCGCCGGCAGCGGCGCCGAGGTCGTCCCCGACGCGTTCGCCGCGGCGATGGACGACGACCTCGCCGTGCCGCAGGCGCTCGCCGTGCTGCACGACACCGTGCGCACAGGAAACGCGGCGCTGGATGCGGAAGACTTGGAGGCCGCCGCATCCGCGCGCGGTCAGGCCCTCGCGATGGCCGAGGTCCTGGGCATCAACCCGCTGTCCCCGCAGTGGAGCCGTTCGGGCTCGTCCGCCGCCGACGCGGCGCTCGGCCAGCTCGTCTCGCGACTGCTCGACGACCGTCAGGCCGCCCGGCAGGCGCGCGACTTCGCCTCTGCCGACCGCATCCGCGACGAGCTGATCGGCGCGGGCATCACCATCGAAGACACCCCGACGGGGTCGCATTGGAGTATCGAAGCATGAAGAGTTCGGGTGGCAAGTCCCGCGGCGGTGCCGTGAGGAAGGGGCGCAAGGGCGCCCAGGTCGGCAGCGGAGGCAACGGGCGCCGCGCGCTCGAGGGCAAGGGCCCGACGCCGAAGGCGGAGGACCGCGAGTACCACGTCGCGCACAAGGCCAAGGTGCTGCGCGAGCGCGCCGCGGCAAAGCAGGCGGGCCGCGGCGGCCGTGACGCCGCACCGCGCGGTGCCTCCGGCGCTGCACGTCGCGCCAAGTCCGGAGACGAGAGCGAGATCGTCACCGGCCGCAACTCCGTGCTCGAGGCTCTGCGCGCGCGCATCCCGGCCACGACGCTGTACATCGCCGCGCGCGTGGAGATGGACGACCGGATGAAGGAGATCCTCTCCATCGCGACCGGCCGCGGTATCCCGGTGCTGGAGATCATGCGCCCCGAGCTCGACCGCCTCGCCGGCCGTGACGCCGTGCACCAGGGCGTCGCACTCAAGGTTCCGCCGTACGAGTACGCGCACCCGGGTGAGCTGCTGGATCTCACCCTGCGCAAGGGCGAGACGCCGCTGTTCGTGGCCCTCGACGGCATCACCGACCCGCGCAACCTCGGCGCGATCATCCGCTCGACCGCCGCGTTCGGCGGCCAGGGCGTCATCGTGCCGCAGCGCCGCTCGGTCGGCATGACCGCCTCCGCGTGGAAGACCTCGGCCGGCGCGGCTGCCCGTACGCCCGTCGCGATGGCCGCCAACCTGACCCAGACGCTCAAGGCGTACAAGCAGGCGGGCGTCTTCGTCCTCGGTCTCGACGGCGGCGGCGACGTCTCGCTGCCCGGCCTGTCGTTCGCCGACCGGCCGGTCGTCATCGTCGTCGGCAGCGAGGGCAAGGGCCTGTCCCGCCTCGTCACCGAGACCTGCGACGCCGTCGTCTCCATCCCGATCAGCGACGCGACGGAGTCCCTCAACGCGGGCATCGCCGTCAGCGTCACGCTCTACGAGATCGCGAAGCTGCGCGCCGAACCCGCGAACTAGCCTCCGGGCTCCCTCCCGGCTCCCGCCGAGTACGCAGAAAGTACGACGAAAACCGCCGAGTACGCAGAGGATCTGCGTACTCGGCGGTTTCGTCTTCGGGGGCGTCAGAGCACGTGCGAGAGGAAGGCGCGGGTGCGCTGGTGCTGCGGGTCGGCGATCATCGCGCGCGGGTCGCCCGACTCGACCACGACGCCGCCGTCCATGAAGACGAGGGTGTCGCCGACCTCGCGGGCGAAGCCGATCTCGTGGGTGACGACGACCATCGTCATGCCCGACTGCGCCAGGCCCTTCATGACGTCGAGCACCTCGCCGACGAGCTCGGGGTCGAGGGCGGAGGTGGGCTCGTCGAACAGCATGAGCTTCGGGTCCATCGCGAGCGCGCGGGCGATGGCCACGCGCTGCTGCTGACCGCCGGAGAGCTGCCCGGGATAGGCGTTGGCCTTGGCTCCGAGGCCGACCCGGTCGAGCAGCTCGCGGGCGCGGGCGGCGGCCTGGTCGGGCTTCTGCCCGCCGACCATGATCGGGGCCGTCGTCACGTTCTCGAGCACCGAGAGGTGGGGGAACAGGTTGAACCGCTGGAACACCATCCCGATGTCCCGGCGCTGTGCCGCGGCCTCCTTGGGCTTGAGGTCGTGCAGCCGGTCTCCGGCCTGGCGGTACCCGATCAGGGAGCCGTCGACCAGGATGCGTCCACCGTCGATGCTCTCGAGGTGGTTGATGCAGCGCAGGAAGGTCGACTTGCCGGAGCCGGAGGGCCCGATCACGCAGACCACCTCGCCCTGGTGCACGTCGAGCGAGACGCCTTTGAGCACGTGATGGTTGCCGTAGGCCTTGTGGACCTCCTCGGCCCGGACCATCGGCCGGGCGCCGATCGCGGTGTCGGTCATCGTCCCGTTCCTTCCGTCTGGGTGGGGGGAACCGGAGGTGCCGACGGAGCCGACGGGTCCGCACCCGTCGCGCCGACCGCCGCCGTCTCGGGCATCGGCTCGGGGAGGTGCTCGCCGCTGCGCTGGTCGAAGCCGCGGGCGAACCGCCGCTCCAAGAAGTGCTGACCGATCATCATCAGCGAGGTGAACGCCAGGTACCAGACCGACGCCACCAGGAGCAGGGGGATGGGGTTGAGCGTCTCCGCCGAGATGTCGCGCGAGCGGGTGTAGAGATCGAGGCTGAACGGCACGGCCGTGACGAGGGACGTGGTCTTCAGCATCGAGATGACCTCGTTGCCGGTCGGCGGGATGATCACGCGCATCGCCTGCGGCAGCACGATCTTGCGCATCATCTGCGACCGGGTGAGGCCGAGGGCGGTCGACGCCTCCTTCTGCCCCAGGTCGACCGAGAGCAGGCCGGCGCGCACGATCTCGGCCATGTAGGCGGCCTCGTTGAGCGCGAGACCGAACACGGCGATCCAGAACACGTCGAACAGGTCGATGCTCTCGAAGATGAGCCAGGGCTGCTGGAACGGGATGCCGATCTCGATCGTGCGGTAGATCGTCGAGAGGAGGCCCCAGAAGACCAGCTGCACGTACACCGGGGTGCCGCGGAAGATCCAGATGAACACGCCGGACGCCCAGCGGAGGATGGGGTTCGGGCTCTGGCGCATGACCGCCAGCAGCACGCCGAGCAGCACGGCGATGACCATCGACAGCACCGTGAGCAGGAGTGTCACGCCGGCGGCCTGGACGATGCGCGGGTCGAAGAGGTACTCCGCGAACGCACTCCAGTCGTAGGCCTCCCGCCGGCCGGCGTCGATGACGAAGAGGACGATCGCGAGGATGATGACCACGCCGGCGACGGCACGCCACGGGTGGCGCACCGGGGTCGAGCGGATCGCCGGGGCGCCGGTCACCGGGTGGAGACCGACGCCGGAGGCGCTATTCGGTCGCGCCATTGATCTGCATGGTGTCGAGGGCGCCGTTCTCCACGCCCCAGAAGGTCAGGATCTTCGTGTAGCTGCCGTCCTTCTGCAGGTCCTGCAGCGCGGCGAGGATGGCCTTGGCGAAGTCGCCGCGGTCCTTCTTCACCGGAGTGCCCGACAGCAGGGAGTCGTAGATCGGCGAGGTGACGAGCTTGCCCTTGCTGAGCTTCGCGGCGTAGCCGATGACGGGGGAGTCGGCGACCATCGCGTCCGCGCGCCCGAGCGTGACGGCCGCGGTCGCGTCGTCCTGCGTGTCATAGCCGAGCTGCGTGACCTTCTCCTTGCCGGCCGCCTCGCACTTCTTGTCGACCTCGGGCAGGTAGACGAGCGGCGCGGAGCCGCCGTTCTGCACGGCGACCTTCAGGCCGCAGACGTCCAGCTCGTCGGTGATCGGCTTGGCGGAGGGGGAGGCGAACTGGTTGCCGGCGGTGAAGAAGTCGACCATGTCGAGCGTCTCTTCCCGCTTCTTGGTGTCGTAGTAGCCGCCGAGGCCCATGTCGTACTTCTCGCCGAGGATGCTCGGGACGATGTTGTCGAACTTGGCGACGCGGTAGTCGGTCTTCACGCCGAGCTTGGCGGCGACGGCGTCGATCAGGTCGATCTCCCAGCCGATCGGGTCGCCGTTCTTGTCCTTGAACTCGTTGGGCGCGTAGGTCGGGTCGACGCCGATGACGAGCTTGCCGGCCTTCTGGATGTCGGCGGGCAGCAGCTCGGCCGCGGCGGAGCTCTTCTCGATCGTCAGGTCGGTGAGGGCGGTCTGCCGGTCCGCGCTGCCCGCGGCGCCGCTGGAGCAGCCGGTGAGCACGGCGGCGACGGCGGCCACGGCGAGGACGGTGAGGGTGCGATTTCTCATGGTGCTGTCTCCTTGGGGGTGTGCTGTGCGGGGCGCGATCGTCAGATCGCGGCGGGGACGGCCGTGTACACGGACTCCCCGGCGACGAAGGTCTCGATGGTGCGGGTGTCGGCGATCGTGTCCGCCGGGTGGGCGAACGGGTCGCGGTCGACGACGGCCAGATCGGCCCAGTTGCCCACCGCGATCGACCCGGTGAGGTCGTCGCGGCCGTTGATGCGTGCGGCGCCGTGGGTGTAGGCGCGCAGGGCGTCGGCGAGGCGCAGGGCCTCGCTCGGGAGGAACGCCTCGGCGTTGTGGTCCGGGTGCCACGCCGGCATCCGGCGGTTGACCGCGACGTGGATGCCGAGCCACGGGTCCGGGCTCGTGACCGGCCAGTCCGAGCCGGCGCAGAGGTGCGCGCCGCCGGCGAGGAGGGAGGCGAAGGGGTACTGGGTCGTGGTGCGCTCGGCGCCGAGCAGCGGCACGTTGAGCTCGACCATCTGCGGGTCGTAGCAGGCCCAGAGCGGCTGGATGTTCGCGGCGACGCCGAGGGAGGCGAACCGCGCGCGGTCGTCGGGGTGCACGACCTGCAGGTGGGCGATGTGATGGGTCACCCCGCTGTCGCCGTTCGCCGCGCGTGCGGCCTCCACGGCATCCAGTGACTCCCGCACGCCGCGGTCGCCGATCGCGTGGAAGTGCACCTGGAACCCCAGGGCGTCGAGGCGCGAGACGTAGCCGGCCAGGAGGTCGGGGTCGACGAACGAGATGCCGTCGTCGTGCACCTCGCCCGGGCCGCAGCGGTGGAGGTAGGGCTCGATCATCGCGGCGGTGCGGTTCTCGACGATGCCGTCCTGCATGACCTTGACCGTCGTGATGCGGAACCGCTCGTCCTGGAACCGTTCGCGCAGCGCCTCGATGCGGGCGATCTGCTCCTCGCCGCGCTCCCGCTCCCACCAGATCGCCCCGTTGACACGGGCGCGCAGCACGTCCTCGTCCATCGCGCGCTGGTAGGCGTCGACGATGGCGGCGGAGTGGTTGCCGTAGTCGCCGATGAGGGCGTCCTGCCAGCCGGTGATGCCGAAGGAGTGGAGGTGGCGCTGGGCTTCGAGGAGTCCGGCGTACTGCTCCTCCGCGGTGGCGTGCGGCGCGAGGCGCAGGGCGAGCATCCGCGCGCCCTCGTGGAGCGTGCCGGTGGGCGTGCCGTCGGCGTCGCGCTCGATGCGACCGTCGACCGGGTCCGGGGTGTCGCGGTCGATGCCGGCGCGGCGGAGCGCCTCGGAGTTGACCCACGCGCTGTGGTGGTCGCGGTTGGAGATGACCATCGGGCGGTCGGGGCAGATCGCGTCGAGGTCGGCGGCGAGCGGCGCGCCGCCCTCGAAGGCGGCCTGCTGCCAGCCGCCGCCGACGATCCACTCGCGCTCGGGGTTCGCGTCCGCGTACTCCCGGATGATGCGGAGGTAGTCCTCCCGGTTCCAGCCGGACGAGAGGTCGCAGTTGAGCCGCTCGACGCCGGCCTCGACGGGGTGCACGTGGGAGTCGATGAGCCCGGGGAGCAGGAGGCGGCCGGTGAGGTCGACGACACGGGTGCGCTCGGTGATGCCCGCGGCGACATCCGCACCGAGGGCGGCGATGCGGCCGCCGGCGACGCCAACGTCGAGGCGCTGCGGCGCATCCGAGAGGCCGTCGAAGACCATGCCGTCGACGAACGCGAGGTCGAGCTCCACTGCCACGTGCCACCCATCTCTTCGTCGCCGCACCTGCGCGGCGAAGGAGGAAATCGTTCGGGGAATCCGAACTGAATCGATTAAGAACTTGATCGATTAATCTGGGACTATACAATGCGATGGAGCCCGGATGCAATCGGGGCCCGACACCCGCCGCCCGGGCCGTCCAGCGGGGGAGAGGAGCGACGATGCCGACCACCACGCTGGCCGACATCGCCGAGCGCGCGGGCATCTCCGCGGCCGCCGTCTCCCTCGCCCTGAACGGCAAGAAGGGCGTCTCGGAGGAGACACGCGCGCGGGTCCTCGCCATCGCCAAGGAGTCCGGCTACCGCATCAACCGGCTGGGCCGCGCGCTGCGCCAGTCCCGGGCGGGCGCCGTCGGGCTCTATCTGCCCGAGTCGGCCGTCCACTTCGGCTACTACACCGAGACCACCCTCGGCCTGACCGAGCGGCTCCACGAGGCCGATCTCTCGCTCCTCATCGTCCCGAGCACCCCCACCAGCCCGCGGATCGAGTCGTTCCCCCCCGTCGACGGGTTCATCCTCATCGAGCCGCACTCCGACGACGAAGGCGCGGCGATGATCCTGGGTCAGGGCCTGCCCGTCGTCACCGGCGACTCCCCGCCTCCCGGCTTCCCCGATCCGTGGGGGATCGTCGAGTCGCCCAACACGCGCACGACCCGGGAGGTGCTCGACCGGTTCGTCGCCCACGGCGCGCAGAAGCCCGGGCTGCTGCTCGTGGAGCAGGTCTCCGCCTGGGCGCAGGAGCTCGAGGCGGCCTACCGCGCCTGGTGCGCCGAGCGCCGGCTCGAGCCGCGCGTGCTGCTCACGACCATCCACGAAGAGAACGCGACGCTCGCTGCTCGACTGGGGGACTGGACGAGAAAGCAGGGCGTCGACGCCATCCTGGTCGGCGCCGACGGGGTCGCCGTGCGCATCGCGGGCCTGCTCCGGTCATTGGGTCTGCGGCCGGGCGCCGACATCAAGCTCGTCTCGGGCGTGGACAGTCTCATCATGGAGTTCCACACCCCGCCGATCACGTCCGTCGACCTCCAGCCCCGCGAGTTCGGCCGGGCCTGCGGCGAACTCCTGCTGGAGCTGATGGAGGGGGACCGGCCCGCCGAGACCGTCCGGCGCGGCCTCGACGCGATCCTGCGGGTGCGCGACTCGGGCTGACCGCCTCCGGGCGCCCCGCGGGCAACGGAGGAGACCTGCTCTCGCCGGGTATCGGAATTCAGGGAACGGAGGAGGCGCGCGGTGGTGCGCGCAAGATCTCCTCCGTTAGCGCTCGCGGGCACGGGCAACGGAGGAGATCTGCGCGGGGCGGTCAGACCTTCGAACGCCAGTCGTCGTCGTCGTCGTCCTCGTCGTCGTCGAGGCCGGCGGCGCGCCGGATGGTCGGGATGCTCATGGTGTCCGTCGGCGGCGCGATCACGGTGGCCTCGTCGCGGCGGTGGCGGAGCACGTCGTTGATGTACGACGTGAGGGCCTCCGCGAGCGGCACGTCGCGGCCCTCCCGCTGCGACATGAACCAGCGGTGCTCGAGCAGCTGGTGGAACACCTCGGCCGGCTCCAGCTTGCCTTTCAGGTCCGCCGGGATGGCGCGGACCACGGGCTCGAAGACGCGCAGCAGCCACTCGTGCGCCATCGCCTCCTCGTCGAGTCCCTGCTTGCCCAGGGTGGCGGAGTAGGAGTCGAGGTCGTTCAGGAGGCGGCGGGCCTGGTTCTCGCCGGTGTCGAGACCGGTGAGGCGCAGCAGGCGGCGCTGGTGGTGCCCGGCGTCGACGACCTTCGGCTGGATGCGGACGGTGGTGCCCGCGTCCGAGGTCTTGATCGCGAGCTCCTCGATGTCGAAGCCGAGCTCGTTGAGGCGCTCGACCCGCTGACTGATGCGCCAGCGCTCGGACGACGAGAACGACTCGCTGCCGGTCAGCTCCTTCCAGAGCGAGCGGTACGCCGCGACGATGCCGTTGGAGACGCTGATCGGGTCGAGCTCCTCGTCGATCCGGCCGCCGGCCTCCAGGTCCATCAGCTCGCCGGCGATGTTGACGCGGGCGATCTCGAGGTCGTTCTCGCGCTGGCCGTTCGAGAGACCGTCGTACAGCTGGCCGGTCTCGGCGTCGACGAGGTACGCGGCGAACGAACCGGCGTCGCGGCGGAAGAGCGTGTTGGAGAGCGACACGTCGCCCCAGAAGAAGCCGACGATGTGGAGGCGCACGAGCAGCACGGCCAGCGCATCCACGAGCCGCGTGGCGGTGTCGGGGCGCAGCGTCTGCGAGAACAGCGCGCGGTAGGGGAGCGAGAACTTGAGGTGGCGGGTGACGAGGGCGGCGTTCAGCTCGTTGCCGTCGTCGTCGGTGCGGTTCTTGATGACCGCCACCGGGTCGACGCAGGGCACGTCGAGTCGCTGCAGGGTGCGGAGCATGTCGTACTCGCGCTGCGCCATCTCGGCCGTCGTCTCCTTGATGGCGATGACGTAGCCCGAGAGGTTCGCGAAGCGCACGAGGTGCCGGCTGATGCCCTTCGGCAGCAGCGCGATGTGCTCGGCCGACCACTGGTCCAGTGGGATGTTCCACGGGAGGTCGAGCAGTGCGGGGTCGACGGTCGCGGCGGTGATGTTGACGGAGCCGGGCATGAGCGTGCCTTCCGGTGTCGGTGCTGAGGGGGAAAGCACTCTGCCGCAGCCCGGGAACGGACTGCGGCAGAGTGTGATTCCTGTTGGAGCCTAGTGCGCGCGACCTCAGTCGACGACGGCGCCGCCGAGGCGCTCGCCCGACTCCGCGTGGAAGGCGTGCACGTGGCCCGGCTTCGGCGTGATGAAGACGGTGTCGCCGGCGTTCGGGTGCACGCGGCCGTCGACGCGGCCGACGATGTCGGTGCGCTTGCCGTCGACGTCCGAGTGGCCGTACAGGTAGCCGTCGGCGCCGAGCTCCTCGACGAGGTCGACCGTCACCTTGAGGCCGCTGCCCTCGGTGGACGACACGACGACGTCCTCCGGGCGCACGCCGATGGTCACGGCGGTGCCGGCGGCGGCGAGGATGTCGCGCTCGACCGGGACGACCGCGTTGCCGAACTTGATGCCGCCATCGGTGACATCGGCCGTGAAGAGGTTCATGGCCGGGCTGCCGATGAAGCCGGCGACGAAGACGTTCTTCGGCTGCGCGTACAGGTCGCGCGGGGTGCCGACCTGCTGCAGGACGCCGTCCTTGAGGACCGCGATGCGGTCGCCCATGGTGAGCGCCTCGGTCTGGTCGTGCGTGACGTAGACGGTGGTGACGCCGAGGCGACGCGTCAGCGACGCGATCTGCGTACGGGTCTGGACGCGGAGCTTGGCGTCGAGGTTCGACAGCGGCTCGTCCATGAGGAACACCTGGGGGGAGCGGACGATCGCACGGCCCATGGCGACACGCTGACGCTGACCACCCGAGAGGGCCTTCGGCTTGCGGCCGAGGTACGGCTCCAGGTCGAGCAGCTTGGCGGCCTCGAGGACGCGCTGTGCACGCTCCTCCTTGCCGACGCCGGCGATCTTGAGCGCGAAGCCCATGTTCTCGGCGACGGTCATGTGCGGGTACAGCGCGTAGTTCTGGAACACCATCGCGATGTCGCGGTCCTTCGGCGGCACGTCGGTGACGTTGCGCTCGCCGATGAAGATGTTGCCGTCGTTGACCTCTTCCAGACCCGCGAGCATGCGGAGGGAGGTCGACTTGCCGCAGCCCGACGGGCCGACGAGGACGAGGAATTCGCCGTCCGCGATGTCGAGGTCGAGCGCGTCCACGGCGGGACGGTTGGAACCCGGGTAGAGCCGGGTCGCCTTGTCGTAAGTGACAGTCGCCATTTCTTTCTTTTCTCCTTCACCGGCAGGTACGTGCCGGACGATCCGTTGTGATGGATGAACGTGGCGTCGACGTCCGTTGGGCATCGGCGCCGCAATCCCCCATAATATGGCATCGGCGAGGGTGTCGACGACCGCCCCGTGGGTCGAGGCGCCGACGCCGTGCCACACGCGTCCAGCAACCGTCTGGTCTATTCCCAGACTGGCGCAATACGATCGTCCGGTTGCGTGCGACTCGTGCACGACGACGCCGCTGCGTCCCCCTGCGCAGCCCCGATCGACCCCGAGAGTGTGATTCCCCCATGACCGATCCCGACGAGAGCGGCGACGTCCGCGCGGCCGCACGGGAGAAAGCCCGCCAGCTCCGCACGTCCCAGCAGCGCAAGGACCGTCGCAACAGGGCCCTGATCGGCGGCGGTATCGCGATCGGCGTGCTCGCCGTGATCGCCATCGTCGCCGTCGTCATCGTCGGCGCCATCCGCCCGACCGTGCCGGGCCCGAAGAACATGGCCAGCGACGGTGTCGTGGTCGGTGCGGGCCTCAAGGTCGCGACGACCCCCGCCCTCGCCGCCGACTCGAAGCCGGTCGCCAGCACGCCCGACCCCAACGGTGCTGCCGTCGACATCCGCATCTACGCCGACTACCTCTGCGACTTGTGCGGCGACTTCCAGCGCACCAACCTCTCGGAGCTGGAGCCGCTGGTGAAGGATGGCGCGGTCACCGTCGAGATGCACCCCGTCGCGATCTACACGAGCCACTCGGCCGGGACGAAATACTCCCTCCGGGCCGCGAACGCGGCCGCCTGCGTGGCCAACTACTCGCCCGCCGCGTTCTGGGCGTTCAACGCGTCGCTGTTCGAGAAGCAGCCCAAGGAGGGCAGCCCCGGCCTGAGCGACCAGCAGCTGAAGAAGCGCGTCGCGGATGCGAAGGCGGGAAGCATCTCGAACATCGACTCCTGCATCGACGACGGCCGCTTCAAGACCTGGGTGACCACGGCGAGCGATCGCGCGCTGAGCGGCCCCATCCCGAATTCCGACGTGAAGAAGATGACGAACGCGCTGCTCGTGCTCGTGAACGGCAAGCCATACACCGGCTCGCTCACCAGCGCCGACGACTTCAAGGCGTTCATCCTCCAGGCGCAGGGCGACGAGTACTCCTCGACCGCGACTCCCACGCCGACCCCGTCCGCCGGCTGACGCCTCCGGACGATCCTCACGCCATCCTCTAGGATGGTGCGCGACGGGCCAGCCGTCGTCGCCGGCTTAGCTCAGTTGGTAGAGCACTCGCCTTGTAAGCGAGCGGTCGCGGGTTCGAGTCCCGCAGCCGGCTCCATTCCGCCGTATCCTTTCTCCCTCTCTTCGTCGCGCCCTTGTCGCGCTGCTGTCGTGTGCCTATGATCGGTGTGCGATATCAGAATTCGTTGTTCGATAATCGAACAGACCCCACAGCGAAGTGAGGAGAACCCGTGCAGTTCCATCACCACGGTTACGTGTCAGGAGACCCCCGTGTGCAGCCCGCGGCCGGGACCGGCATCGACCGTCCCGACGAGCTGCCCGACGAGGTCGACGTGCTCATCGTCGGCACCGGCCCGGCCGGCATGATCACCGCGGCGCAGCTCTCGCAGTTCCCGGGAGTGACGACCCGCATCGTCGAGCGCCGCCCGGGCCGGCTCGCGATCGGGCAGGCCGACGGCATCCAGGCGCGCAGCGTCGAGACCTTCGACGCCTTCGGCTTCGCCGAGCGGATCATCTCGGAGGCGTACCGGATCACCGAGATGGCGTTCTGGAAGCCGGACCCGGCGGATCCGTCGCGCATCCACCGCGCCGCCCGCGCCGTTGACGACCCCACCGGCGTCAGCGAGTGGCCCCACCTCATCGTCAACCAGGCGCGCGTGCTCGACTACTTCGCGGAGTACATGGCGAACGCCCCCGCCCGGATACGCCCGGACTACGGTTACGAGTTCGCCGGGCTGACCGTCGACGACGACGCCGAGCACCCCGTGAGCGTGCGACTCGTGCGCACGGCGGGCGAGCGCGCGGGGGAGGAGCGGGTCGTCCGGGCGAAGTACGTGCTCGGGGCCGACGGCGCGCGCAGCAAGGTGCGGGAGGCCATCGGCTGCACGCTCGCCGGCGACCAGGCGAACCACGCCTGGGGTGTCATGGACGTGCTGGCCGTCACCGACTTCCCGGACATCCGGACCAAGTGCTCGATCCAGTCGGAGGCGGGCAACATCCTCCTCATCCCGCGCGAGGGCGGCCACCTGTTCCGGATGTACGTGGACCTCGGCGAGGTCAGGGAGGGCGACAACGGCGCGGTGCGGGCGACGACGATCGAGCAGATCATCGCCAAGGCCAACGAGATCCTGCACCCGTACGTGCTCGACGTGAAGAACGTGGCCTGGCACAGCGTCTACGAGGTCGGGCACCGCCTGACGGACCGGTTCGACGACGTGATCGCCGAGGAGCTCGGCACCCGGACGCCGCGCGTGTTCATCGCCGGTGACGCGTGCCACACGCACAGCGCTAAGGCCGGCCAGGGGATGAACGTCTCGATGCAGGACGGCTTCAACCTCGGCTGGAAGCTCGGGCACGTGCTCGACGGCCGGAGCCCGGAGAGCCTGCTCGCCACCTACTCGGCGGAGCGCCAGGTCATCGCGCAGAACCTCATCGACTTCGACCGCGAGTGGTCGTCGCTGATGGCGGCGAAGCCCGAGGAGCTCGGTGACCCGACGGAGCTGGAGGACTTCTACGTGCGCACCGCGGAGTTCCCGGCCGGATTCATGACGCAGTACCCGCCGAGCCTCCTCGTCGGCGAGCCCGCGAACCAGGACCTCGCGACCGGCTTCCCGCTCGGCAAGCGCTTCAAGTCACCGATGGCGACGCGGGTCTGCGACGGCAACCCCGTGCACCTCGGTCATCACGCGAAGGCGGACGGTCGTTGGCGGATCTACGTGTTCGCCGACGCGGCATCGCCCGGGGAGTCTGCGGCGGTCGCCGACCTGGCCGAGTGGCTGGAGCACGCGCCCGAGTCGCCGATCGTGGTCTCCACACCGGAGGGTGCCGACCTCGATGCCCACTTCGACGTGAAGGTGGTCTACCAGCAGCCGCACACGGAGGTCGATCTCGGGGCGGTCCCGTCGGTGTTCCGGCCCCGGGTCGGCCCCTTCGGGCTGATCGACCAGGAGAAGGTCTACGCCGCGGATCCCGCCGACGACGTCTTCGAGGCGCGCGGCATCGATCGCGGCGGTGCGATCGTCGTGGTGCGGCCCGACCAGTACGTCGCGCACGTGCTGCCGCTCGGGGCGAAGGACACGCTCGCGGCCTTCTTCGCACCGATCCTCGGGGCGCGCCGCACCACGACGGTCTGACCCTGTCGGCGCGCGATTCCGAAAACCTACCGTTCTCCCCGTAGGGTGGACACCGTTGTCCACCCGGGGGAGGGTCCGTGAGTCACAAGCGTGCGACCGTCGTGGTCGCCGTCATCCTGGCGCTCGTCGCGATCGCCCTGGTCGGGTTCGGGACCTGGGCGGTGCTCAACGGCGAGACCGGCGCCGGTCAGGGCACCGGTCCCGCCGTCGTCGGGGCCGATCAGCGTGCGGCCGCGACGAACGCCTTCGAGTAGGCCCAGCGCGTGGACGACATCCCGGTGCACATGTAGGCCGGGATGCCCCCGGTGCACGGCTGGTCGCGGGTGAGCTCCCACCAGCCGAGCCCGGCGAGACCGTTCGCCTTCGCGTACGCCGCGACCGTCGTGGCGTTCGCGAGGGTGAAGACCTCGCCGGTGTCGTTCACGCCGATCATGGGCGTCACGGCGACGAGGGCGCGGCGCTGCGCGTCGGAGAGCGCGGCATACGCGCTCACGGTCTTCAGCTGCGCGGCGGTCGCCGTCGCGGCATCGATGGCGGCCTTCGCCATGTCGGTGACGCCCGTCCCGTAGTCCATCGTCATGAGGTTCACGGCGGAGAGCTGGACGCCGGCGGCGGCGAACTCGCGGATGGTCCGCAGCCCGCTGTCCAGGAGGCCGTACGGCATGACCGGGAGCGTGAGGGTGACCTGCAGCGGGTGCCCGGCGGCCGCGCGCTGCTTCTGCAGCGCCGCCACCGCCGTCGCGCGCCGCTGATTCGCCGCGGCATCGGAGACGTCGGCGCCCTCGATGTCGAAGTCCACGCGGTCGAGGCCGAAGCGGGTGACGACCTTCGTGTACGCGGCGAGGACCTTCGCCGGATCGATGCAGACCCGTGCGAGCTCGTCGTTCACGGCTCCGCCGAACGAGGCCACGACGCGGCCGCCGGCCGACTGGAAGGCCGCGATGTTCGACTGGAAGTCCTGAGCGCCGCCGATCGTGTACGCCGTGTAGCCGGCCCAGGTGGGGGAGCAGGCGCTGCTGCGGTCGGCCACGACGAACGCGGCGGTCACCGCCGAGACGCCGCTCGCCTGGCTGAAGGCCGTGAGGTCGGCCGTCGGCCAGAGACCCAGGTCGACGTACGGGGCGACGAGGAGGGAGCCGGACGGCGCAGGGACGGTCGGGGTCGGGGTCGGGGTCGGCGTCGGCGTGGGTGTGGGCTCGGGCGTGCTCGTCGTGCCGTTGATCGTGCACGGGAGGTCCGCTCCGACGACGCGGCAGGCGGTCGGGACGAGACCGGCGCCCGCCGCCTTGTTCGATGTGAGCCCGAACGTGATCTCGCCGCCCGCGGGGAGGGATTTCGCGTACGACGGCGCCGTCACGGAGAATCCGCCGGCGGTGGTCGCGGCCGTTCCGTCCCACAGGCTCACGACCGTTGCCGCGGTGTCGAAGGAGAGCTGCCACGGACTGAGCGAGGCGCCCGAGGTGTTGCGCACCCGCACGGCGGACTGGAAGCCGGCCGTCCACTCGGAGGTGGTGCTCCAGGTGACCTGGAGGCCGCCCGTGGTGGGCGTCGGACTCGGAGTCTGCGTGGCCGTCGGGGTCGGTGTGGGCGTCGGCGTCGCGGTGGCGGTGGGGGTCGGGGTGGCGGTCTGCGTGGTCGTGCCGCCTCCACCCACCGGGCCGCCGTTCACCGAGCACGGCACGGACACGCCTGCGGGCAGGCCGACGATGCTGCAGCCCGCCGGCACGATCGCCGCCGTCCCCGCCTTCGTCGCGGTGAGGCCGAAGTTCGTCTTCGCGCCCGGCGTCAGGGCCGTGGCCCAGGAGGGGGCTCCGACCGTGAGCGTGCCCGGCTCCGACGGCTGCTGCACCGCCGACCAGATGCTCACCAGCGTGTGCGGGAAGGTGAAGCGCACCTGCCAGGGCGCCAGCTTCGTGGTCGAGCCGTTGGCGACATCCACGGAGGCCTGGAACCCGGTGGTCCAGGTGTTGGTGGTGGTCCAGGTGACGTCCACGCGATCGGAGGCGGCGCTCGCCGCGGTGGAGGCGACCGCACCCCCGACGACGAGGGCGGCGGTGAGGATGGCGGCCGCGAGGGCGGAGCGCCGGCGTCGTGGCGAGTCGGCGGGGCGGGAGTCGGTGCGGGGGAAGTCGATCACGGGGGAACCTCCACTCGGGACGGCCGGTGCCGTCTCTGCCGACTATCGGCGGCTCGCTTCGGATGGTCAGTGCCGCCCGCTGCGCCGAGACGGCGAATCATCCGCCGCCTCGACCTGTTTCCGTGCCCTTCGCGCCGCCTCGCGGGCGAGAATGTGGGGATGGACTGCGTCTTTCTCAACGGGACGGTCGGCGTCGGCAAGTCGACGGTCGCGGAGGCGATCAGCGCGCTCGAACCCGGTCCGCACGCGGTCGTCGACCTCGATCAGCTGCGCCGTCTGCATCCCGCGCCCAGGGGCGACGTCTTCAACCACGAGCTGGAGTTGCGCAACCTCCTCGCGCTCGCCGCGAACTACCGAGAGGCGGGAGCGCGCCGGTTCATCCTGGCCGGGGTGATCGAGGAACCGGCGGAGGTGCCGCGCTACGTCGAGGCGCTGGCCGCCGAAGGAATGCTCGTCTGCCGGCTCGTCGCCGAGCCGGCGGTCGTCGAGCGGCGGCTGCGCTCGCGCCATGCCGACGATCCCGAGGGCCTCGAGTGGCACCTCCATCGGGCGGGGGAGCTCGCCGGGATCCTGGAGGCCGCCGCGCTCGACGACGTGGTCGTCGACACGACCGTGGCGGCGCCTCAGGAGGTCGCCCGACGTGTGCGCGAGGCGGCCGGGTGGGACGATCCGCCCCGCCGAGGCGGCGAATAGTCCGCCCTCTCGGCGGAATCGCGTGCACTTCGTGCCGCCTCGCGGTGGCTCGGGTCAGGCGGGGGTGTGCTCGTGCTCGAGGTAGGCGTCGAGGGTGGCCGAGCGATGGCGGCGGGCGGCCGACTCGATCTCGTCGAGCGGAGCGCCCGACTCGATGAGGCCCACGATGCCCTCGTGCTCGCGCACCGACTCCTGGGCGCGGCCGGGTACGAAGGCGAAGGTGGAGTTGCGGAGGTTGCCCAGGCGTCCCCACTCGGCGTTCACGAGATCCAGCAGCCGCGCGTTCGGGCACGGGCCGTAGAGCGACGCATGGAACTCGTGGTTGAGTGCCGTGAACGCTCCCGGGTCGAAGTGGTCGAGGCTCGCGACCATCCGGTCGTTGATGTCACGCGCCCGCTTCAGGTCGGCCGGGGTGAGGGTGCGGGCGGCGAGCGCCGTCGCCGACCCTTCCAGGATGGCGAGGGCCTGCATGCTGAACGCGTATTGCGACTCGTCGACCATCGCGACGCGGGCGCCGACGTTGCGCTCGAAGGTGACGAGCCCCTCCGCCTCGAGCTGCCGCAGCGCCTCCCGGACCGGGACGACGCTCATGTCGAGCTCGGCCGCGATCGAGCCGAGCACCAGCCGGTAGCCGGGGGTGTACTCGCGCCGGGCGATCCTCGCCTTGACCCAGTCGTACGCGGCCCGCGATTTGCTCTGCGTTCGTTCGTCGGTCGTCATCGAGGCGATCCTAGTGCGAACCGGAGCTACCGTTGCCGCCCGCCGGACTGCGGTGAATCGCGACCGTCCCTACGCAATCGCTCGCCGCGCGTGCGGAGGTGCCCGGTCCTTACACGCAGACGGCGCGCGCCGCCTTGCTAAAAATGAGGGCTCAGGGTTCCGGGCCCGCGCGATCCGCGTGCCCGAACGGCCACCTGCGTGACCAGCGAGCGGCCACCTGGCGACCCGAGGAGACCCCCCATGCCTGTGACCGGCCCCCCACAGACGCGACGCGAGTTGCGCGAGCTGGAGCGTGCCGTGGGAGGCACGGCGGCGGCGGCCGAATCGAGACGGAGCGCCAGGGGGACCGCACGGCCGAGCGACCGGACCAGCGCCCCTGCGACGAGATTCGACGCCGTCGACGGCATGCGAGGCGTCGCGATCATCTCCGTCCTGCTCTACCACTGCGGATGGTCGACCCGGGGGCTCTTCGGCGTCGACGCGTTCTTCGTGGTGTCCGGCTTCCTGATCACTCTGCTGATGATCCGCGAGGCCACGCGCACCGGGCGCATCCAGATCGGGAGGTTCTACGCCCGACGCGCTCGGCGGCTCCTGCCGTCCCTCTTCCTCACCCTCACCGCCGTTGTCCTCCTCGTCTGGGCGGAGGGAACGCTCGACGAGCTCACCTCCGCCGCCGGGACCGCCGTCGCGTCTCTGCTGCAAGTCGCCAACTGGCAGCAGATCGGGGCGAACGCCGCCTACTGGGACCAGACCGGTCAGATGGTCCCTCTGGGACAGATGTGGTCGCTGTCGGTGACCGAGCAGTTCTACCTCGTCTGGCCCGTGGTCGTCCTCCTCGGGTGGTTCGTGTGTCGCCGCCGACCCGGCGGCCTCGCCATCTGGCTGTCCATCGCCCTCGTCGCCACGGCGCTCATCGCGCCCCTGCAGTACGACGGCACCAACTCCGATCGGCTCTACCTCGGGACCGATTCGCGCATCGTGGCGTTCGTCGCCGGCGGCGCGGCCGCCGCGGTCGTGTTCCTGATCCTGCGGCGGCGGTCACGCCTTCCGCCGGTCGCCCCCGGCCCGCTCGCCCGTGCCGGGGTGACGGCGCTCAGCGCCGCGACGCTCACCGCAGTGGTCGCCGTGAGCGTCGCCACGATCGGATACCACGAAGACTGGCTGTACCTGGGCGGGTTCGCTCTCGTCGCAGTGGCGATCGCCGTCTTCACTGCGACGCTCTGCTTTCCGGAGAACGCGCTGGTCCGGCCGTTCTCCTGGAAGCCGTTCCGTGTCGTCGGGATGCTGTCGTACTCGATGTTCCTGCTCCACCTGCCCGTCTTCTGGCTGGTGCAGAAGAATTTCGGCCCCGATCTGCACCCTCTCGCCCTCTTCGCGATCGGCGGAATCGCGACCTGGCTCGCCGCCGCCTGCCTGCATTACCTCGTCGCCGAGCCGCTGCGCACCCGCACCTGGAAGCCGGTCGGGGCGACCATCGCCATCCTCCTCGGTGCGGGACTCGTCGCCGGCCTCGCCTGGGGTCTTCCCGTCCAGCGGGTGAACGCCCCTCGTGCCGCGCCCGCGCCGGGTGCGCAGAACACCGACGGTGCCTTCGCCGTCAGCGATCCCCTCCCGTTCCCGACGGCCCCGAACGGTGGACCCCTCACCGTCGCTGTGGTCGGTGACTCGGTGGCGGGAAACATGTACGCCTCGCTCGCGGAGCACCGCACGGCCGACCTGACGCCCGTCAACGTCACGTACGGCGGCTGCGGGATCTTCGACGCCACACGGGCCCGCGCCGACAGCGGGTTCATCACCGAGTCGCAACGGCTCTGCTGGCCGTGGAAGGACAAGCTGCGCTCGGCCCAGAACGGAAGCGCGCCCGAGGCGATCGTCCTCCACAACCTCTGGGACGCGGACGACCAACTCTTCGAAGGCTCCTGGGTCGGCCCGTGCACGGACGTGTGGGCGACGCGCTATCGGTCGCAGCTCGAGCTGCTCGTCGCCATCGGAGCCGAGCAGGAGCAGCCCCCGCTGATCCTGCTCTCGAACGACCGCCCCCGCGATTGGACGGTGTCGCTCACGAGCAAGCGGCTCGGCTGCAAGACCGCGATCGAGGACGCGGTCATCGCGGCCCATCCGAATGTCGTCCGCCTCGATCTGCACGCCGCTGTCTGCCCGGGCGGGACGTGCCGGACGACCACGCCGGACGGCGCCCAGCTCTACTCGGATGGCGCCCACTTCACGCCGGAAGGGCTCGCACTCATGGCCCCGTGGCTGCAGAACGAGATCGCGCGGACCCTGTCCTCGGTCTCGCCGTAGAGTTCATATCCGAGATCGTATAATATACGATCGAGACGGATACAGCCCATCCACTCGACAGACGACGACGTCGATCGAAGGAGAACCCCGCATGAGCACGTCGCAGCCATCCCCGCCCCCGCCCGCCGCCTTCACACCGACCGGGAGCTTCGCCGCCCGGACGGATCGCCGGAGGGTCGTCTTCGCCACCGTGGTGGGCACCACGGTCGAGTGGTACGACTTCTTCATCTACGCGTCGGCCGCCGCTCTGGTCTTCGGCCAGCTCTTCTTCGAGCCGGCAGGACCGCAGTTCGCGACCATCCTGTCGTTCCTCACCGTGGGCGTCAGCTTCCTGTTCCGCCCGCTCGGCGCCTTCGTCGCCGGGCACCTGGGCGACAAGTACGGGCGCCGGTTCGTGCTGATGATCACCCTCATCCTCATGGGCGCCGCGACCGCGCTCGTCGGCCTTCTTCCGACGTACGCGGCCATCGGCATCGCGGCTCCGATCCTGCTCGTGCTCCTGCGCATCGTGCAGGGCATCTCGGCCGGCGGTGAATGGGGAGGGGCGGTGCTGATGGCCGTCGAGCACGCGCCGACCGCGCGCCGCGGCCTCTTCGGGGCGTCGCCGCAGATCGGCGTGCCGCTGGGCCTCCTGCTCGCCTCCGGCACGATGGCGCTCATGGCCGTGATCGCACCGGGCGACGCCTTCCTCGCGTGGGGCTGGCGCGTGCCGTTCCTGCTGTCGATCGTCCTCATCCTGATCGGCTACTACGTACGCCGCCGGGTGGAGGAGAGCCCGGTCTTCCTCGAGATCGCCCAGCGCAAGGAGCAGACCCGCACTCCGATCGTGCAGCTGTTCCGCAAGCACGCGCTGCTCGTGGTGATCGCGGCGCTGATCTTCGCCGGCAACAACGCCGTCGGCTACATGACGACCGGCGGCTACATCCAGAACTACGCGACGAACCCGGACGGGCCGATCGCGCTCGACCGCGGCCCCGTGCTCTGGGCCGTCGCCGCGTCGGCGGTCACCTGGCTGCTCTCCACCTGGTACGCGGGCAGGCTCAGCGACCGCATCGGGCGCCGCACGACCTACATCGCGGGCTGGATCCTCCAGCTCGTCGGCGTCTTCTCCCTCTTCCCGCTGGTGAACACCGGCAGCGTGTGGCTGCTCTTCCTGGGCATCGCCGTGCTGACGATCGGGCTCGGCTTCACCTACGGACCGCAGGCGGCCTACTACGCGGAGCTCTTCCCGGCGTCGGTGCGCTTCTCGGGGGTGTCGATCTCGTACGCGATCGGCGCCATCCTGGGCGGGGCCTTCGCGCCGACGATCGCGACGGCGCTGGTGCAGGCGACGGGATCGACGTTCGCCGTGACGCTCTATCTCGCCGGCATGACCGTGATCGGACTGATCGCGACGCTGTTGTTGCGCGACCGCACCGGCATCCCGCTGGGGCCGGACAACGAGGCCGAGCAGGCGCGCTCGCCGATCTACGGCGCCCGCGGCTGACTCCCGCCTCCGCACTCGAGGTTCACGAAAGGGCGCCCTTTCCGCACGGAATTGGCGCCCTTTCGTGAACCTCGGCGGCGGGGCTAGCTGTTCACGCGGTAGATCTCCTGCTGGTACGGCGCCACGACGGTGGGGGAGATGCGCAGGTCGAGGAGCAGGAACGGGCGCTCGTCCGTCGGGCGTGCGGCCCATTCGGCGAGCACCGCGAGGTCGTCGAGCGTGCGGATGATCGCGGCCTCGGCGCCGACGGCGCGGGCGAGTCCGGAGAAGTCGACCGTCGGGATGAGCATGGGCGCCTGTGCGAGGCCCTTCCGGCCGTAGACGTGCACCTCGGCGCCGTAGGCGGCGTCATTCCACACGACGGCCAGGCCGTGGCCGCCCGCGACGCGCACGGCGGACTCCAGGTCGGCGAGAGCCATCAGACCGCCCCCGTCGCCCGTGCTCAGGACGACGGTGGACTCGGGATGCGCGACCGCGGCGCCCGGGACGCTCGGGAACCCGAGACCGATCGACTGATACGCCGTGCCGACCATCATCATCCGGTCCGGGGAGGCGACGGGCCAGTACATGTTCGCCCAGCCGATGAAGTGGCCGCCGTCGGAGACGACGACGCGGTCCTCCGGCAGCAGCTCGCCGATGCGCGCGGCGGCAGCGCGCGGGTCGAGCAGGCCATCGTCGGCAAGACCATCGGCCCGGCCCAGCTCGTGCGCACGCAGGGCAGTGACGTCGACCGACTCGCGCCAGCCCGACGGGCGGCCATCGCGCTCGCCCAGTTCGGCGACCAGCGCCTCCGCCACCACCCGCGCGTCGCCGCGCAGGTAGCTGCCGACGTAGGGGTGCGTCGCGGCGGCGGCGACATCCACCTGGATGATGCGCGTTCCGGGCGCGAACAGTTCGCCGAACCGCATCGTGAACTGGTTGAGGGAGGCTCCGAAGACGACGGCGACGTCGGCCTCCCGGATGAGCTCCATCGCGGCCTCCGCGCCGAATCCACCGCTCACGCCCAGGTCGTAGCGGTCGTCGGGGAAGACGCCGCGGCCCAGCGCGGTCGTGGCGGTGATCGCACCGGTCGCGTCGGCCAGGGCGCCGAGCGCCTCGCCCGCCCCGGCGATCCAGGCGCCGCGCCCCGCCAAGAGGAGCGGACGCTCCGCGTGCGCGAGGGCCTCGGCCGCCGCCGTAACCGCACCGGCGGCGAAGGGTCCCGTCGGCGCGAGGGGCGCGGGCAGCACGGGCTGCGGTGCGGCCGGGATCGGCCCCGCCTCCCGCGTCGCGATGTCGTAGGGGATCGCCAGGACCGTCGGCACGCGATAGGTGAGCGCGTGCTCGACCGCGATCATCGTGGTCGCCGCGGCATCCGCGCGGCCCACGGTGTACGTGCGGGCGCCGACGGCGGACGCGAGGGCGATCTGGTCGACGCCCCACGGCCGCGGGCCCGAGGTGGGCTCGTCACCGACCAGCAGGATGAGCGGAATGCGCGCCTGCACGGCCTCGGCCAGGGCGGTCAGCGTGTTCGTGAAGCCCGCGCCGTAGGTGGCGGTTGCCGCGGCGAGGCCACCCGACGCCCGGTGGAAGGCGTCGGCGGCGACCACCGCGCCTCCCTCATGCCGCATCGGCGTGTACGGGACGGCGCCCTGGCGCTCCAGTGCGTCGAGGACGTAGGCGTTGCCGTTGCCCATCACCCCGAAGACGTGCTGGACGTGGGCGGCGAGGGTGGCGGCGACGTGTGCGGACACGGAGGGCATGGCGGAGCCTTTCGAGACAGGACGGATGGTGAGCTTCCGTATGTGTCTCGCGCGCGCATCCCCGCGCGCGCCTCGTGCCCATTTTTCGAGCATCGGCGGGAGGCTCGGGGAGCGGCCCGCCGGACTCTCGCAGTATAGCGAGGGCTAGCGCGGGGCGGGGCCCGTGCTGCTGCGCACGACCAGGCGGGTCGGGACGACGGTGGAGGTGACCGGCTCCGGCCGGCCCTCGATCTCGGCGATGAGCAGTTCGACCGCGCGGCGGCCGGTGGCCTCGAACTCCTGGTGGATGGTCGTCAGCGGCGGCCAGAACGAGTCGGACTCGGCCATGTCGTCGAAGCCGACGACGCTCACGTCGTCCGGGACGCGTCGGCCGGCCTCGTGGAGTGCGCGCAGCACGCCCAGCGCCATGCGGTCGTTGGCGGCGAAGACCGCGGTGATCTCGGGACGCTCGGCGATCGCGAGACCGTGCTCGTAGCCGGTTGCCGTCGACCAGTCACCGTGCAGTACCTCCGGCACGGGCGCGCCCGCGGCCTCCAGGGTCTCGCGCCAGGCCTCTTCGCGCCGCCCCGCGGAGTACGACTCGGTGGGGCCGGAGATGTGCCACACGGTCTCGTGGCCCAGCGACAGGAGGTGCTCGGTGGCGAGGCGCGCACCGAGCGCCTGGTCGTTGTCGACCTGGGGGTAGTCGGGGCGCTGGGTGGAGTCGATGACGACCACCGAGAGGCCCTCGGGCAGCTCGACGTCGGCGCCGTCGACGATGTGCGCCTCGATGACGATGATGATGCCGTCCACGGCCTGCTCCAGCAGGCGCGAGAAGGCGATGCTGACGTCCTTCTGCGTGGGCCGCTCGACGGGCACGACGGTGATCGAGTAGCCGGCGGTGGCCGCGTTGACGGCGATCGCGTCGAGCGTGCGCATGTTGCCGTAGGAGGAAAGGGTGAACATCACGACGCCGAGGTTGCGGAAGCGGCCGGAACGGAGGGCGCGCGCCGCGTGGTTGGGGCGGTAGCCGAGCGCGTGCATGGAGGCGAGCACGCGCTCGCGGGTGGCGGCCTCCACGTTGGTGAGCCCGTTGGCGACGCGCGACACGGTCTGGGTCGAGACGCCGGCATGCGCGGCCACGTCGCCGAGGGAGGGGCCCCGCTTGCGCCGGCCGCGCGGCGCTGTGCCGGGCGCGGGCTCGGCGATCGACTCGGTCATAGCTCCCCATTCTGCTGAACTCCGCGCGTTCCGCGTGGATATGCACACCGGACTTGCGCGATGTTGACGTCAACATGTTAGGGTATGCCAGCAGATGTTGACGTAAACATCACCGTGTTGCCCCCGAACCATCCAAGGAAGGCCATGACAACGACGTCCCTCACGCCGCCGGCCAGCCGGCAGGCCGTCTCTCCGAAGCCCCGCAAGCGCCGCGCCCGTCGCGACTGGCGCGGTTGGGCCTTCGTCGCTCCGTTCATGGTCGTGTTCGCCGCGATGATCATCGCGCCGGTGCTGTACGCCATCTACCTCAGCCTGTTCCGGCAGCAGCTCATCGGCGGCAACGCCTTCGTGGGCCTCAGCAACTACATCGCCGTGTTCCAGGACGAGAAGTTCTGGGAGTCGCTCGGCCGGGTGTCGATCTTCCTCGTCATCCAGGTGCCGATCATGCTCGCGATCTCCCTGATCGCGGCGCTCGCCCTCGACAGCGCGCGTCTGCACGGCTCCGGCTTCTTCCGCATCGCGCTGTTCCTCCCGTATGCGGTCCCCGGCGTCGTGGCGGCCCTGATCTGGGGCTTCATCTACGGCGATCAGTTCGGCCTCACCGCGAGCGTCAACCAGCTGTTCGGCACGAGCCTCGCGCCGCTCAGCGGATCGTGGATCCTCGGCTCGATCGGCAACATCGTCACCTGGGAGTTCATGGGCTACAACATGCTCATCTTCTACGCGGCGCTCCGCGTCATCCCCGGCGAGCTGTACGAGGCCGCGGAGATCGACGGCGCCGGCGCGTTCCGCCAGGTCTTCAGCATCAAGATCCCCGCGGTCCGCGGCGCGATCGTGATCGCCACGATCTTCTCGATCATCGGCAGCTTCCAGCTCTTCAACGAGCCGAACCTGCTCAAGCAGATCGCCCCCAACGCGATCAGCAGCTACTTCACCCCGAACATGTACGCCTACAACCTGTCCTTCGCCGGGCAGCAGTTCAACTACGCGGCCACGGTCGCGATCGTGATGGGAGTGGTCACCGCGGTGATCGCGTACGTGGTCCAGCTCCGCGGCTCCCGCAAGGAGGTCAACTGATGGCCACGCTCACCGACGTCGCCCCCACCCGCTCCGACCGCGCCGCCGCCCGTAAGGCGGAGCGCCGAGCCGAGAAGTCGTTCACGCAGGGCCGGCGCCCGCGCCGGTCGATCGTGCTCACCATCGTGATGGTGCTCTTCACGATCTACTCGCTCGTGCCGCTCGTGTGGCTGATCGTCAACGCGACGAAGACCCAGCCGGACCTCTTCTCGTCGTTCGGTCTCTGGTTCGGGAAGGACTTCAACCTCTTCCAGAACATCGCGGACACGCTGACCTACCGCGACGGCATCTTCCTCAAGTGGCTCGGCAACACCCTGCTCTACGTGGTCGTCGGCGCCGGTGGAGCGACCCTGCTCGCCACCGTCGCGGGCTACGGGCTGGCGAAGTTCAACTTCCCGGGCAAGCGCGCGGTGTTCGCGGTCGTGCTCGGTGCGATCGCGGTCCCGGGAACGGCGCTCGCCGTGCCGACCTTCCTCATGTTCAGCCAGGTCGGCCTGACGAACACGCCGTGGGCGATCATCCTGCCCTCGCTCATCAGCCCGTTCGGCCTGTACCTGATCTGGACGTACGCCACCGAGGCCATCCCGACCGAGCTGCTCGAGGCCGCCCGGATGGACGGCGCGAGCGAGTTCCGCACGTTCTTCACCATCTCGCTGCGACTGCTCGCACCGGGCGTCGTCACCGTCGCGCTGTTCGCGATCGTGGCGACCTGGAACAACTACTTCCTGCCGCTCATCATGCTGAGCGATCCGACCTGGTACCCCCTCACGGTCGGCCTCAGCCAGTGGAGCGCGCAGGCGACCGGGGTCGCGGCACAACCGATCTACAACCTGGTCATCACCGGATCGCTGCTGACGATCGTCCCGATCGTCGTCGCGTTCCTCTTCCTGCAGCGCTTCTGGCAGTCGGGCCTCGCCGCCGGCAGCGTCAAGCAGTGATCAACGGCTCCATCCCTCGCACCACCGCATCACCCTGAATCCCAATGAAGTGAAAGGAACACCCATGAAGCGCATCCTGCGTTCACGGTCGCTCCGGCGGGTCGCCACGGCGATCGTCGCCACGGCCGTCGTCGGCGCCTCGCTGGCCGCGTGCTCGTCCGGTTCGAGCTCATCCAGCGGCAGCGGATCCGACGTCGACGCCGCCCTCAAGGCCGGCGGCGAGATCACGTACTGGTCGTGGACCCCCTCCGCCGAGGCCCAGGTCGCGGCGTTCGAGAAGGAGTACCCGAAGGTCAAGGTCAAGCTGGTCAACGCCGGCACCAACACCACCGAGTACACCAAGCTCCAGAACGCGATCAAGGCCGGCTCGGGCGCCCCCGACGTCGCCCAGGTCGAGTACTACGCGATCCCGCAGTTCGCCCTCTCCGACTCCCTCGTCGACCTGACCCAGTTCGGCTTCGACAAGCTCAAGAGCGACTACACGGCCGGTCCGTGGAGCTCGGTGAACGTCGGCGGCAAGCTCGTCGGCCTCCCGCAGGACTCGGGGCCCATGGCGATGTTCTACAACAAGACGGTCTTCGACAAGTACGGCATCGCCGTGCCGACCACCTGGGACGAGTACACGGCCGCAGCGGAGAAGCTGCACGCCGCGGACCCGAACGCCTACATCACCAGCGACTCGGGTGACTCCGGCTTCACCACCAGCATGATCTGGCAGGCCGGCGGCCGTCCGTTCAGCGTCGACGGCACCAAGGTGACCGTCAACCTGCAGGACGAGGGCACCAAGAAGTGGACCGCCACCTGGAACAAGCTGGTCGAGGGCAAGCTGCTCTCCTCCGTCCCCGGCTGGAGCGACGAGTGGTACAAGGCGCTCGGCAACGGCTCGATCGCGACCCTGATCACCGGCGCGTGGATGCCCGGCACCCTCGAGTCGTCGGTCACCGAGGCCTCCGGCCAGTGGCGCGTGGCGCCCATCCCGACGTACGACGGCAAGCCCGCCAACGCCGAGAACGGCGGCGGCGGGCAGGTCGTGCTGAAGCAGAGCAAGAACCAGGCGCTCGCGGCCGGCTTCCTCAAGTGGCTGAACAACGACGAGTCGAGCATCAAGGTGTTCCTGAAGTCGGGCGGCTTCCCGTCGACCACCAAGGACCTCAGCTCCGACGCGTTCCTCTCCGACGCCCCCGAGTACTTCGGTGGCCAGAAGATCAACGAGGTGCTCGCCGACGGTGCGAAGAACGTGTCGACCGGATGGCAGTACCTGCCTTACCAGGTCTACGCGAACAGCATCTACGCCGACTCGGTCGGCCAGTCCTACGCGTCGAACAGCGACCTGAACACGGGCCTGAAGGCCTGGCAGCAGTCGATCGTCGACTACGGCAACAAGCAGGGCTTCACCGTCACCGGCAAGTGACCGCCCCGCGTGGCCGGTCGCTCACCGCGGCCGGCCACGCGTCTGCACCGATCCACCAGGAGAACCCACCTCATGACCACGTTCGAGATCGCAGGCGACGACTTCGTCCTCGACGGCGAGCCGTACCGCATCCTCTCGGGAGCGATCCACTACTTCCGCGTGCACCCGGACGACTGGGCGGACCGTATCCGCAAAGCCCGCCTCATGGGGCTGAACACCATCGAGACCTATGTCCCGTGGAACGCGCACGAGCCGCAGCCGGGCGCCTTCTCCGCCGAGGGCGCGCTCGACCTCGCCCGCTTCCTGCGCACGATCCAGCAGGAGGGGATGCACGCCATCGTGCGCCCCGGTCCCTACATCTGCGCCGAGTGGGACAACGGCGGCCTGCCCGCCTGGCTCTTCACCGACCCGTCGGTCGGCATCCGCCGCTCCGAGCCGGTGTTCGTCGCCGCGGTCACCGCCTTCCTGGAGCGTGTGCTCGCCATCGTCGAGCCGTTCCAGATCCACCGGGGCGGCCCCGTGCTGCTCGTGCAGGTCGAGAACGAGTACGGCGCCTACGGCGACGACAAGGACTACCTGCGCCACCTCGTCGAGGTGTTCCGTGGCGCCGGCATCACCGTGCCGCTGACGACCGTCGACCAGCCGCAGCCCGACATGCTCGAGAACGGCTCGCTGCCGGAGCTGCTCAAGACCGCCTCGTTCGGCTCGCGCTCGAAGGAGCGCCTCGCCACCCTGCGCGAGCACCAGCCGACCGGCCCGCTCATGTGCTCGGAGTTCTGGGACGGCTGGTTCGACCACTGGGGCGCCCACCACCACACGACGCCGGTGGAGCAGTCCGCCGCCGACCTGGACGACCTGCTCGCCCTCGGAGCGTCGGTCAACATCTACATGTTCCACGGCGGCACGAACTTCGGCTTCACCAACGGCGCCAACGACAAGGGCGTCTACCAGCCCATCATCACGAGCTACGACTACGACGCCCCGCTCGACGAGGCCGGCGAGCCGACCGAGAAGTTCTGGGCGTTCCGGGACGTCATCGCCAAGCACGCGTCGGTCCCGGTGGAGGAGCCCGTCGTGGCCGCCTCCGCTCCCGCCTTCTCGCAGACCTTCGAGTCGGCCGTGCCGCTCTTCACGGTCGCCGGGCGCCTGGGGGAGTGGCAGCACACCGACGACGTCCCGACGTTCGACGAGCTCGGCCACTACTCCGGGTTCGGCCTCTACCGCACCGAGATCGACACCCACGAGCCCGCCGTCCTGGAGTTCGGGGAGGTGCGCGACCGTGCGTACGTCTTCGTCGGCTCCACCCGCGTCGGCGTGCTCGCCCGCGACCACCACGACCGCGCGATCACGCTCTCGCCGAGCCGCGGCACCCTGACGGTGCTGGTGGAGGACCAGGGACGCGTCGACTACGGCCCCCGCATCGGCGAGTCCAAGGGACTCATCGGCCCGGTGCAGCTGAACGGCGAAGAGCTGCAGCGCTGGAGCGTGCTGCCGCTGCGCCTGCCGTCACTGGCCGCCGTGCGCGAGGCGCTGGACGCCTCCGCGGCCGCCGGAGACCCCGCTCCCGAGCGCCTGGCCGGGCCGGTCTTCGCCCGCGCCTTCTTCGAGGTGGAGGAGCCGGGGACCCTGTTCCTCGACACCACCGGCTTCGGCAAGGGCGTCGCCTGGATCAACGGCTTCAACCTCGGCCGCTACTGGACCCGCGGACCGCAGGAGACCCTGCACGTGCCCGGACCGGTGGTCCGCGCCGGGCGCAACGAGCTGATCATCCTCGAGCTCGAGTCGGCCGCCGACGCCACAGCGGAGTTCGTGGCCGAGCCGCGGCTGGGCCACACCGACTTCTGATCAGGCGGGCTCGCCGTCGTCGCCGCGACGACGGCGCAGCTCGACCTCCAGCTCTGCGATGCGCCGGGCGATGCGGTCCTCCTCGATCTCGCGCTCCAGAGCGGCGAGCTGCTCCTCCGTGCTGAGCCGTCCGCCGGTGCGGTGCGGTGCGGGCGGAGCGGGCGGGGCCGCAGGGGTGGCGGGAGCGGCAGGCGGGCGCGCCGGGGTCTCCCGCACCACGACGGTCCGCTGCTCCGCGGGATCGGGCCGGCGCCCGAGGAGGAACCAGAGGCCGGGGCCGATCAGCGGCAGCAGGAGCACCAGGATCAGCCACACGGCCTTCGGTGCGAAGCGCACGAGCTCCGGGTCGCGCGACAGGATGTCGTAGAGCGACATCGCCGTGATGACGAGCACGGTCAGGAACACCAGCACCATTCCCCGAGTCTAGGGGTGGGCGCCGGGCGGCCCGGCGGATGAGACGGTCAGCGGAACGACAGCACGACGTCGCCCCACGCCGTCCGCAGCGGCGCGTCGAGATCCGGGACCACGCGGTCCTGCGCGTCGATCACCAGCGTGGCCCGCTCGGTGTCGGAGTACGCCGGCCACCCGTCGCCCGGGACGCCCGTGCGTGCGAACGACGTCCAGCGGTGGATCATCCGCGCAGAGAGGGCCTCGCCTGCGCGGCGGCCGCCGAGCTTGAACGTCGGATCCTTCGGGCCCAGGCCCAGCACGCCCCAGACGTACGGCAGCTCGGTGCCGTGCGCGGCTCCGAGCCCGACCAGCCGAAGGGCGAGCGTCGTGAAGTCGAAGCGGTAGAGGTAGGTGGGGGCGACGCGCGCGTGCCCGGAGGCGGCCCAGATCGCGGGCATCCGGAAGCCGATGTCGGTGGCGATGTCGAGGCCGCGGGCCTTCGCCCGCACCCGGCGGTAGGCGGAGAGCACCTGGTCGCGGCTCGGCGCCTCCAGTCCCGGGTTGTCCTCGAGCATGAGGGCGAACATCCGCTCGATCGCGTCGCGGGTGATCGGGATGAGCGGCGACTTCATGTACGTGAAGAGCGTGGCCTCGTCGTGGTTCGTGCCGATGATCAGGGGGACCGGGAGGCCGCGGCCCTCGCTGAGCACCGTGATCGGGTGCTCGGGCACCAGGTCGCCGTCGACGATCGGGGCGAAGGCGAGGGTGCCCGGGATGCTGCTCGGCACGTCGTTGTAGACCGCGGCGGCCGCGTCGACGATCCGGGCGACCGGCAGGCGGCGGAGCACAGCCGCCGCGCCGGCGGGGTCGACGCCGGCCGCGGCGAGGAAGCGGTCGGCGACCGCTCGCGCTCGCGCCGGCCCGTACATCGAGCTGGCGGGCGAGCTCTCGGCGATGGCGGCCTGGAACAGACCGGAGGCGGCCGGGGTCGCCAGCAGGGTCGTCACCAGGCCGGCGCCGGCGGACTCGCCGAAGACGGTGACGCGGGAGGGGTCGCCCCCGAACGCGGCGACGTTGTCGCGCACCCATTCGAGGGCGAGGAGCACATCCCGCAGCGCGAGGTTGGAGTCGAAGGGCTGCTCCGCGGTCGAGAACGACGAGAGGTCGAGGAAGCCGAGCGCGCCGATCCGGTAGTTGATCGTGACGACGACCGTGTCGCCGGTCGCGGCGAGCTCGACGGCGTCGAAGAGCGGCTGGCTGGCGGCGCCATAGGTGTACGCGCCGCCGTGGATCCAGACCATGACGGGCTTGCTCGTGTCGCCGCCGTTCGGCCGCCACACGTTGAGGAAGAGGCAGTCCTCGTCGAGCTCGGCGTCGTGGCCCAGCGAGATTCCGGGGTTCAGTTGCTGCGGGGCGGCCGCACCGAAGGCCGTCGCATCGGCGACGCCCTCCCACGACTCGGCCGCCACGGGAGCGCGCCAGCGCCGGGCGCCGATCGGGGGCTGGGCGTACCGGATGCCCTTCCACACGCTCGCGCGTTCACCGGTGACACCGCGGACCGCGCCCGTGCGGATGCGGACGACCGCCTCCGCGGCCGTGCCGGTGCCGGTGGTCTCGTGACCGCTCATCTGTCCCTCCCCGACGACAGGCGGCCGTGCCCGGCCGCCTGCGGGAGTCTCGCAGAAAACGGCCGCGGCCTTCGGCGGCGCGCCGCCCGGGGTTTCGGGGAGGGGCCCCTCCTCCGTAGACTCGGAGGGCCGTGCCGGGGGTCACGTCATCCCCGGCGGTCCGTGCGTCCCATTCACCAGAAGCGAGACTCCCTTGACGACGACCCCTCCCGAACCGAACGACGCCCAGCCGAACCCGGCCCCCGACGCCCCGCAGCAGCCGGTCGAGCAGCCGGCTCCCGCGTACGCCGCGGCGCCCGCTCCCGGCTACGCCGCTGCACCGCCCGTCCCGCCGGCGGCCGGCGGACCGGGCGTGCCGCCCTACCAGCCGTACCAGGCCCCGGCGCCGTCGAGCGGCACGACCAACGTGCTGGCGATCGTCGCCTTCGTCGCGTCGTTCTTCGTGAACATCGTGGGCATCGTCTGCGGCCACATCGCCCTCAGCCAGATCAAGCGCACGGGCGAGAAGGGCCGCGGCTTCGCGCTGGCCGGCCTCATCATCGGCTACGTCAGCGTCGCGATCACCATCGTCAGCATCGTCTTCGTGATCATCGCCTCGGTGGCCAGCGGCCTGGCCGTCGCGAACGCGGTGCGCAACCTGCCGACCGACCTGCCGAGCGACTCGTCCAGCGACGCCGCGCTCACCGTCGACTGCGCGCGCCTCGACGCCGCGGCCAGCAGCCTCATCCCGGTGCTCAACGACCAGATCCCGAACCTCGCCACCGACCCGACGACGGCGCAGGCGCAGATCGTCGCCGCGTTCGACGCCTTCACGGCCTCGACCTCCGACCTGAGCGACCCCGACCTGGCGAGCGAGGTGGACGCGTTCAACGCGGACGTCGAGACACTCAAGGCCGACCTGAACACGTACATCGCGACGCCGGAGGCCGACCGCGACTCGTCGCTGCTCGAGTCCGACGTCAGCACGATCAGCGACCAGTTCGACACGCTCGGCTCGTACTGCGGCTGAGCCCGCCTGACGATCAGGAGGGCCGGGCGTCATCGTGACACCCGGCCCTCCGTCGTCTCAGCCGAAGGGCACGGCTCCCAGCAGCACGCCGACCGTGAGCATGACGAGGGAGACGACGAGCGCCCGCCACAGCACCTTCTTGTGGTGGTCGCCGAGGTTCACGCCCGCGAGGGAGACCAGCAGCAGGATGGCGGGCACGAGCGGGCTCTGCAGGTGGACGGGCTGTCCGATGATCGACGCCCGCGCCATCTCGACCGGGCTGATCCCGTAGGTCGCCGCGGTCTCGGACAGGATCGGGAGGATGCCGTAGTAGAAGGCGTCGTTCGACATGAAGAACGTCATCGGGATCGACAGGAGGCCGGTGATGACGGCGAGGAAGGGCCCCATCGACGCGGGGACGATGTCGACGACCCACTGCGCCATCGCCGTGACCATGCCCGTCCCGTTGAGGACGCCGACCAGCACGCCCGCCGCGAGCACCATCGAGACCACCCCGACGATGCTGGGGGCGTGCGCCACGATCTCGTCGGCCTGGGCGCGGAGCTTCGGGAAGTTCACGATCAGTGCGATGGCGGAGCCGACCATGAAGATGTAGGCCAGCGGCAGGACGTCGATGACGAGCAGCACCATCACGACGAGCGTCAGGGCGAGGTTCACCCAGATCAGCCGCGGGCGGAGGGTGGCGCGTCCCGGGTCGAGGGCGGTCCCCGCCAGCGTCTCCGTCGGCGCGTCGGCGGTCACCGTTGTGCCTCCTCCTCGAACGGTCACGATGCCCGTGGTGTCGACCGAGCCGCGCGCCCCCGGCGCCGCCTGTGCGCCCCGGACCAGACGTCCGCCCTGGAACAGGGCGAACCGGCGTCGGGGCTCTCCGCCGCGCTCCGTCGCGAACGGCTCGGAGAGCGCCAGGCTGCCGACGCGGTTGCGCTCGCGCACGCCCAGCACCCATACGAGGGCGAAGGCGACGACGAGGCCCACGGCGAGCGACGGGAGCATGGGGACGAAGATGTCCGTCGGCGACACCTTGAGGGCGGCGGCGGCGCGGGCGGTCGGGCCGCCCCAGGGGACGATGTTGAGGGTGCCGTTGACCAGTCCGGCCACGCAGGTGAGGACGACCGGGCTCATGCCCAGCCGCAGGTAGATCGGGAGCATGGCGGAGGTCGTGATGATGAACGTCGTCGACCCGTCGCCGTCGAGCGAGACGGCTCCCGCGAGGAGCGCCGTGCCCAGGACCACCTTCGCCGGGTCGTCGCCGAGGAAGCGCACGATGAAGCGGATCAAGGGGTCGAACAGCCCGACGTCGATCATGATGCCGAAGAACATGATCGCGAACATGAGCAGTGCCGCGGTCGGTGCGAGGTCTTTGAGGGCGTCGACGATCATGTCGCCGAGGCCCAGACCGGCTCCGGCGAACAGGCCGAAGATCGTGGGCACGATGATGAGGGCGACCATCGGCGTCAGCCGTTTGGTCATGATGAGGGCCATGAAGGCGAGGATCATGGTGAATCCGAGGATGACGAGCACGTCGACTCCTTCGTCGAGTGGGATGGACTTCCCCACACCGTAGGGACGGCCCCGCGCGCGGTCGCGGTATCGCGCATTCCGCGGCGATCTGCGCGATCAGCAGGTTCTGCGCATTCTGCTCATTCGCCCGGCCGTGGCTGCTCCGCCTACGCTGGTCCGGACGACGGAGACGGGAGGAGGCACCGCGTGCGGTTCGCCAGCCAGGTCCTCCTTCTGCAGGTCGCCACGGTCTCCGCCGTCGTCGCCGTGTGCGCGGGCGCGTTCACGTGGCTGGGCGTCCTGCAGCTGCGCCAGGAAGCCGAGGCCTCCGCCCTCGCGATCGCGCGTACCGTCGCCGAGGACTCCGACGTCCGTTCGGCCGTCCAGCTCTACAGTGCGGACCCCGGCACCCCCGCCGGCTCCCACCTGGCGAGCGGTCCGCTCCAGCCGCTCGCCGAGCGCGTGCGCGAGCACACGGGCGCGTTGTTCGTCGTGATCACCGACGACCACGGCATCCGGCTCGCGCACCCGGACGCCGCCCGGCTGGGCGAGCAGGTCAGTACGAGCTTCGCAGACGCGCTGGCCGGCCGTGAGACCGTGGCGTGGGAGGCCGGCACTCTGGGCGAGTCCGCACGGGCCAAAGTGCCGGTGCGGGCCGAGGACGGCGGGGATCCGGTCGGAGAGGTGAGCGTCGGATTCGCGAGCGCGAGCGTCTTCGGCAGTCTGCCCGGCCTCCTCACCGCCATCGGGGCGGCCTCGGCGGGCGCGCTCGCGATCGGCGTCGGCGCGTCCTGGCTGCTCCGGCGCCGTCTGACGCGGGTGACGCTCGGACTGCAGCCGGAGGAGTTCGCCGCCCTCGTCCAGGACCGCGCCGCCGTGCTCGACGGGGTCGGCGAGGGCGTCCTGGCCGTCACGCCGGAGGGGATCGTGAGTGTCTGCAACGGGCGGGCGGCCGAGCTGCTCGGGGTGACCGGCGCCGCCCAGGCCCTCGTCGGCCTGCCGATCGCGGAGGCAGGTGTGCATCCCAGGGTCGCCACCCTCGTGGTCGCGGGCGAGCCGGTCGTCGGCGAGACGTTCGTCGTCGGCGGCCGCGTGCTCTACGTCGACCTCCGCCGGGTGGAGCGCGACGGGCGCGACCTCGGCGCCGTCGCGGTCATCCGGGATCGCACCGACCTCGTCTCGCTCACCGAGCGCCTGGACGCCGTGGGGTCGATGACGAACGCGCTCCGCGCCCAGCGGCACGAGTTCGCGAACCGGCTGCACGTCATCGCCGGATTGATCGACTCGGACCGCACCGAGGCCGCGCGAGCCTTCCTCGACGACGTGGTCGCGCGAGGGCCGCTGAAGTTCCCGATCGAGCACGCCGACCGCCTGCAGGAGCCGTACCTCCAGGCGCTGCTCGGTGCGAAGGGGGTGGAGGCCGCGGAGCGCGGCGTGCTTCTCTCCCTCGGCCCCGAGACGCTGGTCCTGGGCGCCGTGGCCGATGCGGAGGACGTGGCCGCCGTGATCGGCAACCTCGTCGACAACGCGGTGCGCGCGGCGGTCGAGGGCGACGAGCCGCGCTGGGTGGAGGTGGAGCTGCTCGACGACGGAGACACGCTCTATGCGACGGTGAGCGACTCGGGCCGGGGCCTGCGGCACGATCCGGTGAGCGGTGCGGGAGCCGGGAGCGAGTCCCTCGACGGCGACGCCGTGCACGGTCTCGGCTTCGGCCTGCCGCTGAGCCGCGACATCGCCCGCCGCCGTGGCGGGGACGTGTGGGCCGTCGAGCCGGGAGGGGACGGGCGCGGTGCCGTGTTCTGCGCGCGGCTGCCCGGCACGGTCGTGGCGGCCGTCACCCCGGTGAGCGGCGGTCCCGCATGATCCCCGACATCCGGGTGCTGGTGGTGGACGACGACTTCCGCGTCGCCGGGCTGCATCGCGACATCGTGGCCGCGCGGCGCGGATTCACGGCGCTCGATCCGGTTCTCTCCGCGCGGGCGGCGCGGACTGCCGTCCGCGATCTCGCTCCCGATCTCGTCCTGCTCGACGTCTACCTGCCCGACGGCGACGGACTCGACCTGCTGGCCGAGCTCGACGTCGACGCGTTCGTCATCAGCGCCGCGACGGATGGCGCGACGGTGCGACGAGCGCTGCGGCGCGGGGCGCTCGCGTATCTGATCAAGCCCTTCGACGCCCGGCTGCTCGAAGAACGGCTCGACGCGTACCAGCGGTACCGCAACGTGCTGGCCGACGACCGCGGAGCCGACCAGGAGGCGGTCGAACGCGCCCTGCGCATCCTCCACGCCGGGGACGCGGCGACCACCGGGTCGCGTTCGGCGACCGAGCAGCGCGTCCTCGCCGAGCTGCGCGATGGAGAGCGGACCGCCACGGACGTGGCCGCGACGATCGGCGTCTCCCGCGCCACGGCGCAGCGGTATCTCGCTGCGCTCGCGGCACGGGGACTGGCCGAGGTCTCCCTGCAGTACGGCACGACCGGACGCCCGGAGCACCGCTACCGCATCACTCCCAGGTCATGAACGGGCGCAGCTCCAGCTGTCCGTTGCGCGCCATGGGGTGCCGGGCGGCGACCTCGACGGCCTCCTCCATGGAGTCGCACTCGAGCACGTCGAAGCCGCAGATCCACTCCTTCGACTCGGCGAAGGGGCCGTCGGTCACGTAGCGCTTGCCGCCACGCACCCGCACCACCTTCGACTCCGCCGGCGGCTCGAGAGCATCGCCGATGACGCGCGTTCCGGAGGCGTCGTACTGGTCGACCCACAGCTCCACGTCGGAGTCGTCCTTCGGGCTGTCGGGGGTGGCCGAGGTCACCACGAACATCATGTACTTCATCGTCCTGTCCTTTCGATCGGGGACGTTCACACCCGGAGGTCGAACGGGCGTCGGCTCCGTCGACATTCTGCCGTTACGATTCCAGGAGCACGAGAGGAGACGGCCATCGACAACGGGATCCCGGACGAGTTCCGCACCTGGTTCGTGGAACGTTTCGCCGCCTACTGGGGGTCGCGAGGGGCCCCGCACATCGAGGGCCGGATCGCGGGTTACCTGCTCCTGGACGACTCGGGCGGCGTCTCGGCGGAGGAGCTCTCGGCCGTGCTCGGCGCCAGTCGCGGCTCGGTCTCGACCTACACGCGCCGGCTCGTCGATGCCGGCTTCGTGCAGCGCGTGCGCCGCGAGGGGGAGCGGACGCACTACTTCGTGATGGACCTCGACGTGTGGGGCGGGTTCCTCCGCGCCGAGCAGGACTACCTGCGCGATCAGCGCACGCTGGCCGAGCGCGCGCTCGCGGTGGTGCCGGAGCAGGGCCGCGCGCACGAGCGGCTGCGCAACATGCGGGACTACATGGGCTGGATCGTCGAGGAGGGTGTGCTCCCCGAGCGGTGGGAGGCGTTCAAAGCCGCCCGCGACGCAGCCGGCTGACGAGCAGCACGCCCAGGTAGCCGCCGCCGACGGCCGCGGTGAGCACACCGACCGGGAGGCCGCCGAGCACGCCCACCTGCTGGACCGCCAGGTCGGCGAGCACCACGATGAGCGCTCCGGCGATGGCGGAGACCGCCAGGTTCGCGCCGCTGCGCCCGACCAGCATCCGGGCGATGGGCGGCGCGGTGAGCGCGACGAAGGAGATCGGACCGGCGACCGCCACCGCGCCCGAGGCGGCGACGAGCGAGACGACGATCGCCGCGGTGCGGGTGCGTCCGGAGGCGGCGCCGAGGCCGTCCGCGACGTCGTCTCCGAGTTCGAGCACGGCGATGCGGTGGCGGAGCAGGGCGGCCGCGGGCACCACCAGCGCCAGGGTGAGCGCGATCACGGCGACGTCGGTGACGCCCGTGCTGTTGAGCGAGCCGACCAGGTAGGCCGCGAGCTGCGACCCCTGATCTCGGAGGACGACGCTCACCGCGTACTGCGTGACGGCGGCGGCCATCGCGGTCACGGCGATGCCCGCGACCAGCACGCGGCCGGGGGAGGAGAAGCCGCGGCCGGTCGCCAGCCACACGACAGCCAGGGCGATCGCGCCGCCCGCCACCGCGCCGACGGGCGCCGGGACGGCCGGGGCGAACAGGGTGCACAGTGCGACGCCCGCGCCGGCCCCGGCGGCGAGTCCCACCATGTCCGGGCTGCCCAGCGGGTTGCGGGTGACGGTCTGGAACAGCGCGCCCGCGAGCCCGAGCGCCGCGCCCACCCCGGCCGCGGCCAGCAGCCGGGGGCCGCGCAGCCGCTCCAGCACGAACGCGGTCTTGCCGGTCGAGCCGGTCAGCAGTGCGGCGGGGAGCTCGGAGAGCGGGATGCCGAGGCGGCCGAGTGTGAGGGTCGCGACGGCCGCGACGACCAGCAGCGCGAGCAGGGCGATGACCACGCGCCGCGTTCGCCGGACCCGGTGGCCGCGCTGGACCGGGCTGCGGACCGGGCGGGTCGCGGTCGTCCCGGTCACGAGAGCGCCTTCCCGCGCCGGACGGCGACCAGGAGGAACGGCGCGCCGACGAAGGCGGTCACGATGCCGACCATCAGCTCGCCGGGCCGGGCGATCACGCGGGCGACGATGTCGGCCGCCAGCAGCATCCCGGCGCCGAGGAGGAGGGCGGCGGGCAGCTGCCAGCGGTGGTCGGGGCCGACCAGGGCGCGCGCCACATGCGGCACGGCGAGGCCCACGAACGCGATCGGCCCGACGGCCGCCGTCGCGGCGGCGCAGAGCAGCGCGGCCGCTCCGATGCCGCCCCAGCGCACCCGCTGCACGTGCACGCCCTGCGCCGCGGCCACGTCGTCGCCGAGCGCGAGCGAGTTGAGCCCGGGCGCCAGCACGATCGCCAGGACGAAGCCCAGCACCAGCAGCGGCGCCACCTGCGCTGCGGTGTCGAGGCCGCGGCCGGCGAGCGAGCCGACCACCCAGTGCCGGAACGAGTCGAACACCTTCGGCTGCAGCAGCGTCATCGCCTGGATGTACGCCCCGAGCACGGCGCTCAGCGCGGCGCCGGCCAGGATGAGCGTGACCATTCCCCGCGAACGGGCGCCGATCGCGACGACGAGCAGGGCGGCGAGCAGGGCGCCGGGCAGGGCGGCGAGCACCAGCGCGCCGCCGGTCGCGTCGAAGACTGCGACCGCGGTGACGACGGCCGCGGAGGCGCCGACGGTCACACCGAGCAGACCGGGATCGCCCAGCGGATTGCGGGTGACACCCTGCACGATGACTCCGGCGACGGCCAGCGCGCCGCCCACCAGCATCCCGAGCACGGTGCGGGGAATGCGCGCGGCCACGACCTCCCGGGTGAACGCGTCGCCGCCGCCACCGAGCGCCGTGAGGACGTCGCCGACACCGGTCGCCTTGCTGCCCGCGAACAGGCTGACGACGGCGACCACGACGAGCGCGGCCGCCGCCGCCACGAGGACGATCCCTCGCAGCGACGCCGGCCGCGTACGACGCGCGTCGGCGGTGACGGTCACCGGTCCGCGCGGGCGAGCGCCTCGTCGATCATCGGCACGTAGCGCTCCAGCGCCCACGGCACCGTCAGCGGGTTGATGATCGAGGAGCCCGTGACGAACGGCTGATCCGTCGGCGCGACGACCGCGCCGCGCGAGACCGCCGGGATCGCCTGGTAGAGCGGCTGGGCCTCCACCTCGGCACGGTTGGCCTCGTCGGAGTAGAAGGTGAAGATCAGGTCCGAGTCCTTCAGCTTGTCGGCGTTCTCGAGCCCGATCACCGCGGAGTCGGTGCCCTCGGTCTCGTCGAACGTCGTCACGACCGGGTCGACGGTGAGGCCGAGAGCCCGGACCATCGCCACGCGCTGCTCGTCGGGGAAGAAGACGCCCAGGGTGCCCGGACCGGTGTTGTAGACGTACGAGAACGTCACACCCGCGTACTCGGGATGATCGGCGGTCGCCTTCGCGAACTGCTTCTCGGTGCCGTCGATGAGACCGGCGGCCTTGTCGGGCTCACCCATCGCCGTCGCGATCGTGGTGATCTGGTCCTTCCAGGTGATGGTCCAGGGGAGCTCGGGGTACGCCACGGTCGGGGCGATGTCCTTCAGCACGTCGTACTGCTCCTGGGTGACGCCGGACCACGGGGCGAGGATGAGGTCGGGTTCGAGGTCGACGATCGCCTCCACGTCGAGTTCGGTGCCGCCGGTGAACTGCTCGGGGAGCTTCTCGCCGGACTTCTCGACGGCGTCGTGGATCCACGGCAGATAGCCGGATTCGTCGCTGCCCCACGCGTACTCCTCGACCCCCACCGGGACGGTGCCGAGCGCGATGGCGGTCTCGGCCGAGCCCATCCCGAGCGTGACGATCCTCGTCGGTTTGTGGTCGATCACGGCCTTTCCGAGCGCGTGGGTGATGGTCACGGGTTCGAAGTCGGCGTCGGCGGAGGCGGAGCCGGTGGCTCCGCTCGAGCAGGCGCTGAGGAGGAGGGTGGAGGCGGCGATTCCGGCGACTGCGAGGGCAGTGCGGAGACCGCGGGAGCGGCGGGGCATGGGGTCCTTTCGGTCGCGCGAGGCGAAACGATTGGTTAGTGTAGCCTTACCTTAGTTTAATTTTCAATTCTGCTGAAAGTTCGAGAGGACCCGTACCCGAGTGTCCACCACCGCCCCGACCCGGACGGACCGCCCCGCTTACCGTCCTTACCGCGCCCGAGTCTCCGCCGTCCAGCCGCTCAGCCCGCACTTCACCCGGGTCAGCTTCCGCAGCGACGACTTCGAGCACTTCGGGACGGAGGGCCTCGACCAACGGATCAAGCTGCTCTTCCCCCTCTCGGACGGCACGTTCTCGGATCTCGGGTTCGACGACGAGGAGTCGATCGCGGCCGGCGACTGGTACGAGCGCTGGCGCGCCCTGCCCGAGCACCTGCGCAACCCGTTCCGCACCTACACCGTGCGCGTCTCCGATCCGGCCGACCGCCGCGTCGACATCGACTTCGTCTCGCACGGGGACGGCGGTCCCGCCGCCCGCTGGCTGCTCGCGGCCGCACCCGGCGACGAGCTCGTCATCGTCGGGCCCGACGCCCGCAGCACCACGAGCGGCGTCGGGATCGACTGGCACCCCGGGGGCTGCACCGATCTCCTGATCGTCGGCGACGAGACCGCGGTGCCGGCCATCGCGGCCATCCTCGCCTCTCGGCCCGACGACTGCACCGCGCACGTCTTCCTGGAGGTCCCCTCCCGCGACGACGCGCTGACGCTGCAGGCGCCCGCCGGCGTGACCATCACCTGGCTCGCCCGCGGCGACGACGAGAGCGGGAGCGCGCTGGTGCCCGCGGTCGAGCGGTGGCTCGGCGAGCATCCCGAGGTCGTCGCCCGGGCCGCGGCCGACGGGCGGCAGCGCCTGGCCAAGGTGGACATCGACCGCGACGTGCTCTGGGAGCTCGGGGAGAACACCGAGACCGGCTTCTACGCGTGGATCGCGGGGGAGTCGGCGGCGGTCAAGACGCTGCGCCGCCTCCTGGTGCGCGGGCACGGCATCGACCGGCACCGCGTGGCGTTCATGGGCTACTGGCGGATGGGCCGCGCCGAGAACTGAGCTACTTCTTCTCGGCGTCCTCGACGCCCGCGAAGGTCTCGGGATAGTCGCTGAGCCACGACCAGTGGCTCAGCGGCCAGCTGACGACGAAGGCCTTGCCGACGACATCGTCGAGGGGAACGAACCCGCCGCCCGGGTCGTCCATGTGGTAGCGGGAGTCGGCCGAGTTGTAGCGATTGTCGCCCATCACCCACACCTTGCCGGCGGGCACGGTGACGGAGAACGGCTTGCCCGAGACCTGCTGCACGCCGGCGGGGAGGAGCACGTACGGCTCTTTCAGTGGCACGCCGTTGACGGTCATTTGGCCGAGCGCGTTACAGCAGCTGATCTTGTCACCGGGGAGGCCGATGAGGCGCTTCACGAGGTGCTGGTCGCTGTCGGAGGCGCCGAGGCCGACGAAGTCGAGCACCGCGCCGACGCCCTTCTGGAGCGCGTTGCTGTTGTCCGGGGCGGGCGCGGGCAGCCAGCCGCCCGGATCCTTGAACACGACCACATCGCCGCGCTGCAGCGGGAAGACGCGCGGCTGGAGCTCGTTGACGATGATCCGGTCGTTGATCTGGAGGGTGTTCTCCATCGACCCGGAGGGGATGTAGAAGGAGCGCGCGACGAAGGTCTTGATCAGGAACGAGACGAGGACCGCGACGACGAAGATGACGACGACATCCCGCAGCAGCGACTTCCACCCGGACTTGCGAGTGGCGCGGCGAGGGCGGGTCGTGGCGGTGCTGTCGGTCACAATGCCTCACCGTACCGTGCGGAGGCTGTGAGCCGCATCCGACCTGGCCGCCGAGTCTTGTCCCGGACCCCGGCGCGGTGAGAGCATCAGAGGGCGAGCCGCCGCCGCGATCGGCGTGGGCCCGCGTGATCATGCAGAGCGCGCAGCGAAGTCGGCGGGTGGGGTCACGACGCGGGAGTCCGCGCCGCGCTGGTCCCCCGCGGGCCGCGAACGTGCTGGCCCTCGTCTCGGCGCTCGCGTTCGGCGGCCTCGGTGTGCTGGCGGGGCCCGTGTCGGCAGCGTCCGCCGAGGACTGTCCGGCCACGGGATGCGTGACGCCGGCACCCGCGCCGGCCCCGGGTGAGACGGAGACGCCGTCGCCGACGCCCACTCCGACCCCGACGCCGGATCCGACCGGGACGCCCACTCCGACGCCGACGCCCACCCCCACCGTCACACCCACTCCGACCCCGACCCCCACCCCGACGCCGACCGGCACTCCGGTTCCCGCGCCCCCGGCCCCGGCCCCGGCCGCTCCCGCCCCGACCGATGACGTACCCCTCGCCGTCCCCGACCTCGGCTCCGGCCCGGTGATCGACGCGGCCGAGGTGGCCCAGGCGTCCCAGCTGGCGAGCGACCTCGCGGCCGCCCAGGAGGACCTCGCGACGGCCTCCGAGCAGTCCAGGGAGGCGCAGAGCGAGCAGGAGCAGGCCAAGACGGTCGCCGATGCCCTGGCGGCCCAGGCGAAGGCGGCGGAGAAGCGTGCCGCGTCGTCCGCTGCGGCCGCCGCAGCACTGGTGCGCGCCGCGGTCTCGCGCGCCCCGCTGGAGGATCCGCTCGCGGCCGTGCTGAACGGGCGGGGCGATCTGCTCGGCAAGCTCGGCGCCGTGGACCGGCTGCGCTCCCTCTCGGCGGATGGCTCGCGCACGATCCGTGCTGCCAGCGCCGACGCGCGCGCCGCCGAGACCGCCCGCACGAAGGCCGACCGCGCGGGACAGGCCGTCACCGCGGTGGACGTCTCCGGCAGCGAGCAGGCCGTCGCCGACGCGCAGTCCCGCGTCGACCTCGCGGTCGCCGCCCTCGCCGCCGTGCCGACCGTGCTCTCGGCGGACTCCGGATGGCAGACGCTGACGGTCGACCCGTCCCTCATCCCGGACGGGTGGACCCTCCCGGTCCACGGACCGCTGACGGACGGCTTCGGCCCGCGGCCCTCGCGGCCGGCGGGGACCGCGCTCTTCCACCCCGGCGACGACATCGGCGCATCCTGCGGCACCACGATCGTGGCCGCCGCGGCCGGAACGGTCGTGGACGCCGGGCCGAACGGCTCGTACGGCAATTTCATCCTGATCGACCACGGCGGCGGCGTGCAGACCGCCTACGGGCACATCCGCGACGGCGGGATCGGCGTCACGGTCGGGCAGGTCGTGGCCGCGGGCCAGGCCATCGCCCAGGTCGGCTCGACGGGCGCCTCCACCGGATGCCACCTGCACCTGGAGGTGCGAGTGAACGGCCTGCAGATCGACCCGATGCCGTTCCTGGCGGCCCGCGGGGTCGCGGTCGGCACCCGCTGAGCGGCCGGAACCTGCGTCGATCCTGCGCGTTCGCCGGTTGTTCTCGGCGAGGTCGCCGGGTGGGCGTACCGTGCAGACCATGACCGAACTCACAGAGCTCGTCGGGTCATGGATGCGGCGCCAACGGTGGTATTCGACCAAGAGCGTCGAGCCGCGACTGCGCCTCCTCGCCTCATTCGAGCTCGAACCCGCCGAACCCGGACTGCGCATCGTCACCCACTTCTTCTGCGACGACGCCCCGCGCACGCCGCGCGTCTACCAGGTGCCCGTCGTGGCGCGCCCCGACCGCGACGGCGACGCCGCCGCGTTGATCGGCGAAGCCGGCGGCCGCTTCCTCTACGACGGACCGACCGAGGAGGCCTACGTCGCCGCCCTCATCGGCCTGATGACCGGCGCGCAGCGCTCCGAGGGTCGCGACGCCCACGCGCAGGGCCACTCCCTCGGCGAGCCGATCGACGTGCGTTCCTCCCGCCGGCTGACCGGCGAGCAGTCCAACACGTCGATCGTCGCCGAGCTGGCCGGCGACCGGCTCGCGCTGGTCAAGGTGTTCCGCGTCGTGCAGGACGGCGAGAACCCCGACGTGTCGACGCTCGCTGCGCTGACGTCCGGCGGGTCGCTCCGCACCCCGGCGCTGCTGGGCTGGCTGACCGGCGAGTGGCCGTCGGCCGGCGGAGGCCGCGCGGGCGGAGAGCTCGCGCTCATCCAGGACTTCCTGGTCGGAGCCGAGGACGGCTGGGAGCTCGCGGTCTCGGCCGCCGAGCACGCGGAGGACTTCGCCGACCGCGCCTTCGACCTGGGTCATGGCACGGCCGAGCTGCACCGCCAGCTCGCGCAGGCGCTGCCCACCCGGCCCGCGGACGCGGACGACGTGCGGCGCGCGCTCGACGGGATGCTCCGCCGGCTGACCGTCACCACGACGGAGGTACCGGAGGTCGAGCGCCTGCGCCCCGGCATCGCGGCCGTCTACGAGGCGGCCGCCGCGGCGCCGCTGCCCGTGCTGCAGCGCATCCACGGCGATCTGCACCTCGGCCAGGTGCTGCACTCGCCCGAGCGGGGCTGGCAGTTCATCGACTTCGAGGGCGAGCCGCTGCGCCCGCTGGCCGAGCGCAGCCTCCCGGACTCGACGATGCGGGATGTGGCGGGCATGCTCCGCTCGTTCGACTACGTCGCGGGATCGCTCGCGCAGCGCCATCCGCCCGTCGACGCCGAAGCGTGGGCGTCCCGCGCCCGTGACGCCTACCTGGAGGGGTACGCGTCGGTGGCGGGCGCCGAGCTGGAGGAGCACCACGCGCTGCTCGCCGCGTTCGAGCTCGACAAGGCCGTCTACGAGATCGCGTACGAGGCGCGGCACCGGCCGGCGTGGATCCCCATCCCGCTGCGGGCGGTCGAGCGGCTGCTGGCGACGCGGGTCTGAGCGCGGGCCGGAGCGGGGGTCGCGCTGCGGTCAGGCCTCGGCCGCGCGCGGCAGGTGCTTCGTGTACGAGGCGAGCAGGGCCGCCGCCGAGAGTGCGGCCAGCACGATCAGGGCCAGGAACAGGCCGACCGTCGACAGCGGCGGGGTGAGTGCGGCCATGATGGTCGGAACGAGGAATCCGGCGTAGGCGACCGCGTAGAACACGCCCGTCAGACCGGCCAGGTCGCGCGGTGTCGCGATGCGCTGCACCTCCAGCAGACCCGAGACCAGGGCGATGCCCATCCCGGCGCCGAGGATCACGGCCGCGACCACGCCGAGCACGAGCGAGCGGGAGACGACCGCGCCGGTGAGCACGATGAGGCCGCCGCCGATCGTCGCCAGCGCGGCGACCAGCCCGCGCGCGCTCGACACGGAGTGCAGCCGCTTCGCGATCGGCTGGACGAGCGACGCGACACCGAGCGCGATCACGGTGAGCAGCGTGGCGTAGCCGAGGCCCCAGTCGCCGGTCTCCGCGCCGAGCAGCACCGGCAGATAGCCGTAGGCGAGGGCGGCGGCGGCGAAGATCCACGGCGCCGCGACGAGGACCACGCGCCGGAACCGCTTGTGCCCGGCGGCCGGGATGCGCAGCTGGGCGAGCAGGGGCCCGCGCTCGCCGCCGGTGGTCGCGGTCTCGGGGATGCGCAGGACGATCCAGGCGAGCGGGAGGGTGAGCGCGATGTGCACGAGGAACGGCAGCTCCTCGCCGAAGGCGGTGAACTGCGCGATCCCTCCCGCGACCAGCGCGCCCGCGGCCGAGCCGAGGGTGAAGGCGAGGGAGGCGCGGCGCGCTCCGGCGGCGCCGTCCACACCCGGCTCGAACCGGGAGGACGACACCTCCTTCATCCAGCTGGTGCCGACGGCCATCGCGATGCCGACGGTGATGCCCGACAGCAGCCGGCCCACATAGATCGGCATCGGCCCGAGGGCGCCGAGGGCCAGCGCGGCGCTCGCGAGCATGGCCGTGATCACGCCCGCCAGCATCAGCGGGCGACGGCCGTGCCGGTCGGAGAGCGCTCCGGCGATGAGCAGGGCCGGCGCCAGCCCCAGCACGTAGACGCCGAGGAACATGTTGACGGTGAGCTCGGAGTAGTGCTGCACGTCCTTGTACATCAGCAGCAGCGGGCTGAACTGGTTGCCGCACCACGAGCAGACGAACATGACGGCGAAGACGCCGCGCCAGGGGGAACCCGCGATCCGGCGGCTCACAGTGCGCCCTGGTTGCGCGCGATGTGCGTGCGCAGCAACTCCGGGTAGTCACCGCCGCTGCGCAGTGCGTCGAGCAGGGCCTCGTGGTCGGCGAGCGAGTCGCCGAGCGTCTCCGGACGCACGCGGAACAGCTGGTGCCGGATGCGCTGCTGCCGGTCGCGCAGCAGCCCGTAGAAGTGGCAGGCCAGGTCGTTGCCGGACGCGTCGACGACGGCCGCGTGGAACCACTGGTCGGCCTCCACGAACCGTTCGACGTCGCCGGTGGCGATGGCCGCGCGCTGCTCGGCCAGGGCCTCCTCCAGTGCGGACCGGAGCACCTCGTCGGCGCCTCCGCCGTCACGCACGCGGGCTGCGGCCGTGGCCTCGATCGCCTCGCGGAGGTCGAGCACGTTCTGCGCCTCCCGGGGCGACATCGGCACGACGATCGCGCCCCGCCGCGGCTCGAGCGTGAGCAGGCCCTCGGCCGCGAGTCGCAGGAACGCCTCGTGCACCGGGGTGCGGCTGACGCCGATCTCCGCGCCGAGCTGGGCCTCGCTGAGCAGCGTGCCGCCGGGCGCCTCGCCCGAGAGGATGAGGCGTTTGGCGTGGCTGTATGCGTGCTCGGCGGCGGGGATCATGCCTTCAGTCTACGCCTTGCATGCAAGCTTGCGTGCAAGGAGGTCGACTCACCCTTGTGCCGGTGCTCCGACCCGGTACCTCGCCGCCCGGTGCGTCTCGGCCACGCGATCGCCGGCGCCGTGCAGCTTGTTGCGCAGCGATCCGGGCGCGTAGTCGGTGGGGTAGGCGCCGCGCTTCTGCAGCTCCGGGATGACGAACTCCACGATGTCCTCGAACGTGCCGGGGGTGATCGCGTAGGCGAGGTTGAACCCGTCCACGTCCGTCTCCTCCACCCACTCCTGCAGCTGGTCGGCGATCTCCGCGCCCGAGCCCACGATGAACGGACCCAGGCCGCCGATCGCGCCGTTGCGGCCGATGTCGCGCACCGTCCACTCGCCGCCGTCCTCGTTGGGGCGCTGGAAGTTCGCGACCGCCGACTGGATGGCGTTGCTCTGCACGTGCCCGATCGGCTCGTCGAGGTCGTACTGCGACAGATCGACGCCCATCCACCCCGACATGAACACGAGCGCGCCCTCGTCGCTGGTGTACTGCAGGAAGTCCTCGAACTTCGCCTGCGCCTTCTCGGGCGTCTCATCGGTGATCACCGTGAGCAGCGTGTAGATGCGGGCGGCGTAGCGGTCTCGGCCGGCGGCCTCCAGCGCGTCGCGCAGCTTGGCCACCGTCTCCTTCAGCCCCTCCTTCGTGGAGGCGGCGACGAAGATGGCCTCCGCGTTCTCGGCCGCGAACCCGATGCCGCGCTTGGACGCACCCGCCTGGTAGATGACCGGGGTGCGCTGCGGGCTCGGCTCGGAGAGGTGGATGCCCGGCACCGTGAAGTGCTTGCCGCTGTGCCCGATCTCGTGCACCTTGGCCGGGTCGGTGAACACGCCCGCCTCGCGGTCGCGGACCACGGCGTCGTCTTCCCACGACCCCTCCCACAGCTTGTAGAGCACCTCGAGGTACTCGTCGGCGTGGTCGTAGCGGTCGTCGTGCTCCAGCTGGTCGTCGTGCCCCATGTTGCGCGCGGCCGACGGCAGGTAGCCGGTGACGACGTTCCAGCCGACGCGTCCCTTGGTCAGGTGGTCGAGCGTCGACATGCGGCGCGCGAACGGGTACGGGTGCTCGTAGGCGGTGCCCGCCGTGATCCCGAAGCCCAGGTTCTCGGTCACCAGCGCCATCGCCGAGACGAGCAGGATGGGGTCGTTGACCGGCACCTGCGCGCCGTGCCGGATCGCCGCCTCGTTGTCGCCGCCGTACACGTCGTAGGTGCCGAGCACGTCGGCGATGAAGATCCCGTCGAACCGCCCGCGCTCCAGCAGCTTCGCCAGCTCGGTCCAGTACGTGAGGTCCTTGTACCGCCACGCCTGGTCGTCGGGGTGGCGCCACATCCCGGAGGCCTGGTGGGCGACGCAGTTCATGTCGAAGGCATTGAAGCGGATCTGACGGGTCATGCGGTCCAGGATGCGGGACGCGGGAGGCAGGCGCACCCCCGGCGTCATCGTGCGTAATCAACGTCGCGCGGCCGGCGTCATTCGATCCGCACGACCGTGACCTCATCGTCCGTCGTTGCAACGAGCTCCTGCGTCGCGATGCCGACGATCACGAGGATGGAGGTCGAGGCGGCGACGAAACCCACGGCAGCGACGAGCGGCCCTCGTCGCCTCTCGCCCCTCCGGAACAGGAGCACCAGCGCGACCACAGCCGTCCCGAGCCCGAAGAGCCACGCAACAGGATGCATGAGCATTGCCAGGGCCGAGACGGCTGCGGATGCGCAGAGCCACCATTCGATACGTGACGTGGTCCGGGCCGGGGTGTGACTCGCCATGTGGTCACACTAGAGAGGAATCTCGGAGCCAGCTACGACATGCAATGAATGGATTGCCTGCTATCGCCCCGTGAACCGCGGCCGCCGCTTCTCCTGGAAGGCGGTGAAGCCCTCGCGGTAGTCGGCGGTGTCGCGGAGGGCGGCTTGCGCGGCGTTCTCGGCGGCCATCGAGTCCCACAGGCCGAGGGTGCCGTCGCGGAGGCCGGCGACGATGCGCTTGCTCGCGAGGAACGCCTGGGTGGCGCCCGTCGCGGCGGACGTGGCCGCCGCCTCCACGGCCTCCCGCAACGTGTCCGCGGGCAACGCGCGGCTGAACAGCCCGCCCGCGACGGCCTCGGTGCCGGAGAGCAGCCGGCCCGAGTAGATCAGGTCGAGGGCGCGGTGGGGGCCGAGGCGGGAGACGAGCAGCCAGTGCCCTCCCGAGTCCAGCGCGGCGCCGAGGGCGGCGAAGGGGGAGCCGACCTTGGCATTCTCGGCGACGTAGACGACGTCGGTGGCGAGCAGGAGGCCGAGGCCGACGCCGAGCGACGCACCCTGGGCGGCGGCGAAGGTCGGGGCGGGGAAGGCGCTCATGCGGCGCAGCAGCGGGGTGACGAGACCGTCCAGGTAGCCGCTGACGTCGTCCGTCGTGGTGTCGACGCCGGCGATGTCGCGGCCCGCGCAGAACGAGCGGCCCTCGCCGCGCAGCACGAGCGCGCGCACGCCGGCGGCCTCCGCCTCCGCATAGGCCGTGTCGAGGGCGCGGAGGTCGTCGGGCCCGAGCGCGTTGAGCCGCTCGGGGGCGTTCAGGGTGACCCGGCCGACCCCGTCGTCGATGCTCAGCTCGATCATGGCGCTCGCTCCTCACACGTCGTAGTCGACGACGACCCGGTCGGTCAGGGGATGGGACTGGCAGGTCAGCACGTAACCGCGCTCCAGCTCCTCGGGCTCGAGGGCGTAGTTCTCGGTCATCCGCACCTCCCCGTCGAGCAGGCGGGCCCGGCAGGTGCCGCAGACCCCGCCCGTGCAGGCGAAGGGGACGTCGGCGCGCACGCGCAGCGCGGCGTTCAGCACGGACTCGTTCGCATCCACCGGCGTCGTCACGGTCGAGGTGGTGCCGTCGAGCGTGAACTCGATCTCGGCCGTGCGCTCGCCGTCGTGCACGACCACGGGGTGCCCGACGTCGCCGCGCACCTCGCCCGGCTCGCCCGTGGTGAACAGCTCGAAGTGCACGGAGGCGCGGGGCACGCCGTCGCTCTCGAGCACATCCCGGCACAGCTGAACGAGTTCGAACGGCCCGCAGAGGAACCACTCGTCGACGGTGCTCGGCGGGAGGAGGGTGTCGAGCATCCGCCGCAGCCGCTCCTCGTCGATCCGGCCGGAGAGCAGCGGCGCCGAGCGCTGTTCCCTTGAGAGCACGTGGTGCAGCGCGAGCCGGGCGGGGAAGCGGTCCTTGAGGTCGGCGAGCTCCTCCAGGAACATCACGTCGATCGCCGTGCGGTTCGTGTACACGAGCGTGAACCGGGAGGTGGGGGAGGCGGTGAGCACGCTCGTCGCCAGCGCCATCAGCGGGGTGATCCCCGATCCGGCGGCGATCCCCGCGACGTGGCGATCGTCGAGCGCGCCGAGGTCGAGGGTGAAGGTGCCCTGCGGGCTCATCACGTCGATCCGGTCCCCGGGCTTCAGCTCGCTCGTCGCCCAGGTGGAGAACGCGCCGCCGAGGTCGCGCTTGATCGCGACACTGATCCGGCCGTCGCGGTCGACCGACGGCGGCAGCGGCGGCCGGCAGATCGAGTAGCTGCGGCGCAGCTCGCGCCCGTCGACCTCGGCGCGCAGGGCCACGTGCTGGCCGGGCAGATAGTCGTACGCGTCGCGCAGCTCGGGAGGCACGGCGAACGTCACCTCGACGCTGGCCGCGGTCAGCGGCCGCACCTCGGCGACCGCGAGCGTGTGGAAGCGCGCCCGGGCCATCAGCCGGCCCTCACAGCGCCTTGAAGTGGTCGAAGGGCTCGCCGCATCCCTCGCACACGTAGAGCGCCTTGCAGGAGGTCGAACCGAACCGCGACAGCTGCCGGGTGTTCAGCGACCCGCACTGCGGGCACTTCACGGCGAGGGTGAGGCGCACCGGCCCGGTCGCGGTGGCGACGCCGGTGGGCGGGGCGATCCCGAACTCCTCCAGCGCGGCCTTGCCGCTCGCGCTGATCCAGTCGGTCGTCCAGGCGGGGGCCAGTTCGAGGCGTACGCGCACCTGCTCGAACCCCTCGCGGGCGAGCGCGCGCACGACGTCCTCCCGGATCGTCTCCATCGCCGGGCAGCCGGAGTAGGTCGGCGTCATCACGACCTCCACGCCGTCGTCGGTGACGGTGACCGCGCGCAGGATGCCGAGGTCGTCGATCGTGAGCACCGGCACCTCCGGGTCGAGCACGGCGGCGGCCGCCTCCCAGGCGCGGTCGGCCTCCGCGAAGTGGTTCACCATGACGCCCCCGGATGCTGTCGTGCGAGCACCTGCAGTTCGGCCAGCAGCGGCCCCAGGTACTCGGAGTGCCGGCCGCGCCGTCCGCCGCCCGCCGAGGCGAACGTGCCCGGCAGCTCCAACCCGGTCTCGTCGAGCACGGGCCGCAGGCTCTCGTCGAAGTCGGGCCGGAGGGCGGAGGGGCGCACGGCGATGCCCTCCAGCCGGTCGATGAGCGGCTCGTCCTGGAACAGCTCCGCGACGCTCGGCCACACGTCAGCCAGGGCGGTGACGGTGCGGCGGCGTGACTCGTCCGTGCCGAGCGCGAGGCGGCGCATCCATTGATCGGCGTGGTCGCGGTGGTAGTCGACCTCCTTGACCGCCTTGGCTGCGACCCCGGCGAGCACCGGGTCGGTGGAGGCGCGCAGCCGGCCGTACAGCTCGACGAAGTAGTGGGAGGCGGCGAACTGCCGCACGATCGTGTGCGCGAAGTCGCCGTTGGGCAGCTCGAACAGGTGGGCGGACCGGAAGGCGTGCTCGTCGCGCCAGTACGCGAGGTCGTCCTCGGTGCGGTCGGAGGCCGTGCCCGCGTAGCGCAGCAGCGAGCGGGCGTGGCCCAGGAGGTCGAGGGCGATGTTGGCGAGGGCCACATCCTCCTCCAGCTCGGGCGCGCGGGAGATCCACATCCCGAGCCGCTGCGCGAGCACGAGCGCGTCGTCGCCGAGCCAGAGCGCGTACTCGGCGACGTCGGGGGAGGCCGGGGCGTCGGACACGACGAACTCGGCAGAGAGGGTGACGCTGCTCAGCTCGACGTGGCCGTGCGGGTCGGCGTCGGTGCCCGGGGCGGTGCTCACAGGTGCTTCACCCCTTCGCTCTCCGTGTAATAGGTCGCGTGGCGGTAGTTCTTGCCCTCGGGCGACGTGAAGAACACCTCCTTGGCGTCCGGGTCGCTCGTGGTGATCGCGTCGGAGCGCACCACCCAGATCGAGACGCCCTCCCCGCGGCGCGTGTAGAGGTCGCGGGCGTTGCGCACCGCCATCTCCTCGTCCGGCGCGTGCAGGGAGCCGACGTGCACGTGGCTCAGCCCGCGGGAGGCGCGGACGAACACCTCCCACAGCGGCCAGGTCTCGGCGGTCACGCGGCGGCCTCCGCGCGCTTCGCGGCGTACGCGGCGGCGGCCTCCCGCACCCAGGCGCCGTCCTCGTGCGCCTCGCGCCGGCGCTGCATCCGCTGCGCGTTGCACGGCCCGCGGCCGGCGATCACCTCGTGCAGCTCGCTCCAGTCGATCGGCCCGATCTCGTACGCCTGTCGCTCCCCGTCCCAGCGCAGCTGCGGATCGGGGAGGCTGACCCCGAGCGCCTCGGCCTGCGGCACGAGCATCCCGACGAACCGCTGGCGCAGCTCGTCGTTCGAGAAGCGCTTGATCTTCCAGCCCATCGAGCGCGCCGAGTTCGGCGACTCCTCGTCGGGCGGCCCGAACATCATCAACGACGGCCAGTACCAGCGGTCGACCGCATCCTGCGCCATCTGTCGCTGCTCGGGGGTGCCGCGCATCAGCGTCAGCAGGATCTCGAAGCCCTGCCGCTGGTGGAACGACTCCTCCTTGCAGATGCGCACCATCGCGCGGCCGTACGGAGCGTACGAGCAGCGGCACAGCGGCACCTGGTTGCAGATGGCGGCGCCGTCGACCAGCCAGCCGATCGCTCCCATGTCGGCCCAGCTGAGGGTCGGGTAGTTGAAGATCGACGAGTACTTGGCCGTGCCCGCGATGAGCTGCTCGGTCATCGCGTCGCGGGTGATGCCGAGCGTCTGCGCCGCGGAATAGAGGTAGAGGCCGTGCCCGGCCTCGTCCTGCACCTTCGCCATCAGGATGGCCTTGCGCTTCAGGCTCGGCGCGCGTGTGATCCAGTTCGCCTCCGGCTGCATGCCGATGATCTCGGAGTGCGCGTGCTGCGACATCTGCCGCACGAGGGTGCGCCGGTAGGCGTCGGGCATCCAGTCGCGCGGCTCGATGCGCGCGTCCGACGCGATGAGCTCGTCGAAGCGGGCCTGCGCCTCGCTCTCGCCGTGCTCCACCGGGGTGTCGATCGTGGTCATCAGTCCCTCCGTCTCCATTGACGCTCATTAACTGACTGATCGTTCGTTCAGTATATCCTCGTCGCCGCGAGTCGTGCCACACTGGGGCGCATGACCGAGACGCTGCCGACCGACGGACTGCGCGCCGAGGAGCCGCGCTCCGACGGGCTGCGTCGCGGCCGCCCGGGCTACGACCAGCGCGGCATCCTGGAGGTCGCGGTCGCCGCGTTCAACGAGCACGGCTACGACGCCACCTCGATCGGGATGCTCGCCACGCGGCTCGGCCTCTCCAAGTCCGCGATCTACCACCACGTCTCCTCGAAGGACGAGCTGCTCGCGCTCGCCCTCGACGAGGCGCTCGACGGGTTGGAGGGCGTGCTGCGCTCGCCGGAGGCCACCGACGGACCCGCCGCCGCCCGGCTCGCGGCGGTGCTCCGCGGCGCGGTGCACGTGCTCGCCGAGCGGAAACCCTACGTCACCCTGCTGCTGCGGGTGCGCGGCAACACCGAGGTCGAGCGGGCCGCACTCGCGCGCCGCCGCGCCTTCGACCGCGCCGTCGCCGATCTCGTCGCCGAGGCCCAGGCCGAGGGTGCGCTCCGAACCGACGCCGACCCGGTCGTCGTCGCGCGCCTGCTCTTCGGCACGATCAACTCGCTGACCGAGTGGTACGACCCCGCCGGCCCCGTCGCGCCCGACACGCTCGCCGACGTCATCCTCGCCTTCGCGCTCTGATCGCCCGCCCTCCGCGGGGTGCGCTGGGGTCCGTGAGAGATGTCGCAGTGCGACGCGCTCAGCCGCGCCCTATTGACCGAGACCACTCAACGCATTGGAGTATGAAATGCGGACAGAAAATACTCTAGTCTTTTCCCTAGATGTGAAGAGCGATCATCACCGGATGCGGAATCGGCTAGGCACGCCGGGGGGTGTCGCAGAGAGTGGGGCGAGTATGACGTCGCGGAAGCGTCCGCGATATGCCGCGGACCGTGTCGCATACGTCGTTCTGGGCGCCCTGATCGCGCTCGCCATACTCGTCCCGCTCTTTGCGACGCCCGCAATCGTCTGCGTGGGCGTGATCAACGTGGTTCGTCACGCCCGGACCATCAACGACGGGCGCGGGGCGCCCTCCACCATCGTTCTGCTGGTCGCCAACGGCGTGCTCGCGACCGTCGCGATGGTGGTCTTCATCGCCATGGCCGGCCTGCCATGACGTCTCGGCGCGTCGGGAGGCTCCGTCGGCGCCCGCCTCACCCCTCCTTCGCCACCAGTGTCAGCACGTCGTAGCTCGCGACCAGCTCGTCGCGCTGGTTGCGGATGCGCGCGTCCCAGCGCACCTCGCCGTAGTCGTCGGTCTCGCGCGGCGTGATCTGCTTGGCGGTGAGGGTCACGCGGATGCTGTCGCCCGGCACCACCGGCGTGAGGAACCGCAGCTCCTCCAGCCCGTAGTTGGCCAGCACCGGCCCCGGCGCCGGGTCGACGAACAGGCCCGCCGCCCACGACACCAGCAGGTACCCGTGCGCCACCCGGCCCGGGAAGAACGGGTTGGCCGCGGCGGCCTCCTCGTCCATGTGCGCGTAGAACGTGTCGCCGGTGAAGGTCGCGAACGCCTCGATGTCGTCGAGGCCGACACGGCGGGAGGGGGAGGCGACCTGGTCGCCGATCCGCAACGTCGCGAGCGACTTGCGGAACGGATGCGGCCCCTTCGCCGACGAGGCGGCGCCCTCGTGCCACACTCCGGTGACGGCGGTGAGCATGTCGGGCGAGCCCTGGATGGCCGTGCGCTGCATGTGGTGCAGCACGGCCCGGATCCCGCCCAGCTCCTCGCCGCCTCCCGCACGGCCCGGGCCGCCGTGCACGAGGTGCGGCATGGGCGAGCCGTGACCGGTGGAGGTGCGGGCGTCGTCGCGGTCGAGCAGCAGGATGCGGCCGTTGTACGCGGCGGAGGCGAGCACGAGATCCCGCGCGAAACCGGCGTCGTGAGTGGCGGCGCTCGTCACGAGCGATCCGCCGCCGAGCGCGACCAGCTCGGCGGCCTCCGCGGGGGAGCCGTACGACAGGATGCTCGCGACCGGACCGAACGCCTCGACCGTGTGCACGGCGGGCGTGCGCGCGTCGGCGAACCGCAGGAGCAGCGGCGAGACGAACGCCCCGTCCGCGACGACACCGGTGCTGCCGTCCGCGAGCCGCACCGTGGGATCCCCGAGCTCGCCGACCACGACCTCCCCTCCCGCCTGCAGCAGCCGGCCGACCTGCCGCAGCACCTCGTCCCGCTGCGCGCGGGAGGCCAGCGGCCCCATCGTCACACCCTCGGCGCGGGGGTCGCCGATGACGACGCGCTCCGCGATCCGGGCGCGCACCGCATCCGCGAGCGCGTCCTCGACTCCGGCCGGCACGATCGCCCGGCGGATGGCCGTGCACTTCTGACCGGTCTTGGCCGTCAGCTCGACGACCAGCTGCTTCACGTACGCGTCGAACTCGGGCGTGCCCGGCACGGCGTCCGGGCCGAGCACCGAGGCGTTGAGCGAGTCGGTCTCGCTGGTGAACCGCACGCCGCCGGTCTGCACGGCGGGATGGTCCCGCAGCGCCTGCGCCGTGGAGGCCGACCCGGTGAACGCCACCAGGTCGCCGAGCCGCAGCGCGTCGAAGAGGCCGGGCACGGCTCCGCAGACCAGCTGCAGCGACCCCTCCGGCAGCAGCCCGCTCTCGACGAGGATGCGCACCATCGCCTCGGCGACGTACGCCGTCGGCGTCGCGGGCTTGGCCAGTGTCGGCATCCCGGCCAGGAACGACGGCGCGAGCTTCTCGAGCAGCCCCCAGACCGGGAAGTTGAAGGCGTTGATCTGCACAGCCACCCCGGGCAGCCGGGTGTAGATGTGCTGACCCGAGAACGAGCCGTCCTTGGACAGGGGTTCGGGAGGCCCGTCCACCACGACCTGCGCGTTCGGCAGTTCGCGCCGCCCCTTCGACCCGTAGGTGAAGAGGGCGCCGATGCCGCCGTCCACGTCGATCCACGCGTCGGCCCGGGTCGCGCCCGCGCGCGCCGACGCGTCGTACAGCTCCTGCTTGCGCTCGGTGAGCGCCTGCGCGAACGCCTTGAGCAGCAGCGCGCGCTGGTGGAAGGTCAGGGCGCCGAGGGAGGCCTGACCGACCGTGCGCGCGTGGTCGAGCGCGGCGGCGAGATCGAGGCCGACCGCGCCGACGCGGGTCACGAGCTCGCCGGTGGAGGCGTCGAGCACATCGGTCGCGGCGGTGCCGTCGGCGGGCGTCCACCACTCACCGCGCACGAAGCTGGGCAGCACAGTGCTGGGGGATGCGTCGCTGGGTGGCGTCATCGGATTCCTCCTCGGAGAGCGGACCCGGCCGGCACGTATGCTGGCCGCATGGTCGACGGAGACACGGGCAGTGGATGGACGATCGAGCTCGGCGAGCTCGACGAGAAGATGGGTGTGCGCATCCTGGAGCAGTCGGCGCAGCGCGTGGTCGCGACGATGCCCGTGGAGGGCAACCGCCAGTCGTTCGGGCTGCTGCACGGGGGAGCATCGGTCGCCTTCGCCGAGGCGCTCGGCTCGTGGGCGGCGGTGATCCACGCCGGTCCCGGACGGAGCGCGGTCGGCGTCGACATCAACGCCACGCACCACAAGTCGGCGAGCTCGGGGCTCGTCACCGGTGTAGCGACGGCCATCCGGCTCGGCCGCACCATCGCGTCGCACGAGATCGTGGTGACCGACGAGAACGGCGACCGGCTCTGCACGGCGCGCATCACCAACCTCATCGTGGACGCCCCGGGCCGCTAGCCGCAGTGCCGCGGGCATCCGGCCACGCGTAGAAGCCGCGGCCCGACTTGCGGCCCAGCATCCCCTCGGCGACCATGCGCCGCAGCAGCTCCGGCGGCTCGAACCGCGGGCCGAGCTCGCGTGCCAGGTACTCGGCGATGTCGAGGCGCACGTCGAGCCCGACGATGTCGGTCAGCCGCAGCGGGCCGACAGGATGCCGGTAGCCCAGCTCCATCGCGCGGTCGATGTCCTCGGGGGAGCCGACGCCCTCCTCGATCATCCGGACCGCCTCCAGGCCGAGCAGCACGCCGAGGCGGGAGGAGGCGAAGCCGGGGGAGTCGCGCACGACGATCGCGGTCTTGCCGATCGCCTCCACCCATCCGGTGACCGCCGTGAGGGCTGAGGGTGCCGTCGCCGATCCGGCCACCACCTCGACGAGGGCGGAGGCAGGGACCGGGTTGAAGAAGTGCATCCCGGCGAACCCGCCCGGGCGGCGCAGCGATGCCGCCAGCGCGTCGATCGAGAGGGAGGAGGTGTTCGTCGCCAGCACCGCGGTGGGGTCGAGCAGCTCCTCGGCGTGACGCAACGCCTCCGCCTTCAGCTCCGGGAGCTCGGGTACCGCCTCGACGACGAGCTGCGAGCCGGCCAGCGCCTCCCACGCGATGCCGACGACGAGATTGTCGCCGTCGGGAGCCGTTTCACCCCGCTCGACGCTCACCGCGATCGAGTGGAGGATGCGCTCGCGCGCCGCGTCGGCGGATGCCTGGTCGCGCTCGACGACCGCCACCTGAGAGCCGGCCATCAGGAAGGCGTGCGCGATGCCGGCGCCCATCCGTCCGCCGCCGACGACGCCGACCCGCTCGGGCGCCCCGCCGCCGCTCATCCCCGTCTCCGCTCGAGGAAGGCCGTCATCCGCCGATGCTTCTCCGGCGAATCGAACAGCACGGCCTGCGCCTCCCGCTCGGCGCGTGGATGGTCTGCTTCCGGAGCCGCCAGCACCTCCTTGGTGTACCGCGTCGCGAGCGGATCGTTCGCGGCGATGCGGTCGGCGAGCGCGTGCGCGCCCGCGAGCAGCTCGGCAGGCTCGAACAGGTCGGACACCAGGTGCACGGCGAGCGCCTCCTCGCCGGTGAGCACCCGCCCGGCGAGCACCATCTCCTTTGCGAGCGGCTCGCCGACGAGCCGGGGGAGGCGCCAGAGCGCGCCGGCCGCGGCGATGATCCCGAGCCCCGTCTCCGGGTTGCCGACCCGCAGCCGCGGCGTGCCGAGGCGGAAGTCCGCCGCGTACGCGAGCTCGGCTCCGCCGCCGAGCGCGTACCCGTCGAGGGCGGCGATGACCGGCATCGGCAGTTCGGCGATGCGGGTGAAGATCGTGGCGTTGATCGCGTGGCGGGCGTCGACGGCGGTGCGCTCGCGCAGCTCGGCGATGTCGGCTCCCGACGCGAAGACCCCGTCCGAGCCGGTCAGCACCAGGATGCGCGGATCGCGTTCGAGGGCCTCGCAGACCTCGTGCAGCTCATCCACCATCCGCTGGTCGATCGCGTTGCGCCGCTCGGGCCGGTCGAGCGTCACGACCACGCGGTCGGCGGCCTCGGCGACCCGCAGCGTCTCCATCGCGTCTCTCCCTCGAATCGCGAATTACCGAACGAACGTTCAGTGAGTAAATAGTCGCAGAGCACCGCGCCCCTGGCAACCCGCGCCCATCCCGCGGCAGCCGGGCCGACCCCTCAGCGCAGGTCGTGGTCCTCGAAGACGAGGGAGGTCTTCGTGTCGCGCACCGAGGGGATGCTCGTGAGCTCCTCCAGGATCACGCGCCGCAGATCCTCGTTGTCGCGCGCCCGCACCAGCAGGATCACGTCGAAGTCGCCGCCGACGAGAGCGAAGTGCTCGACCTCCGGGATGCTGCCGAGCGTGTCGCGCAGCGCGTGCCACTCCGCCTGGTCGACCCGCAGCGTCACGTAGGCGGAGGAGGCGCGGCCCGACTTGCGCGGGTCGACCTTCGCCGTGAAGCCGGTGATCACGCCCTCGTCGACCAGGCGGGCGACGCGCGCGTACGCGTTCGCCCGCGAGACGTGGGCGGACTCCGCCACCGCCGTGATGGAGGCGCGGCCGTCGCTGCGCAAAGCGTCCAGGATGCGTACGTCGATGTCGTCCATGGTGGGAGACATCCTGCCACGAACATCGTTGCGGGGGCACTGTTCGTCTCGAAGCCGGGGGATCGGTGGCGCGAGCGGTCCAGTGAAGTCATCCTGAGAGTGAGCGACGTCTTTCGAAGGAGAAACGATGCACTCGGACGATCTGCTGCCCGGCGACACCCCGCTGAGGCTCATCGACGAGGAGGGCTCGGGCCGCCCGCACGAGCACCACCCGTTCCCGACCGCCGACCGGCTGGTCGACGGCTACCGGCGCCTCGTGCTGGGCCGGCGGCTCAACGAGCAGGCCGACGCCCTGGTGCGCCAGGGCAAGCTCGCGGTCTACCCGTCGTCGTATGGGCAGGAGGCCGCCGAGGTTGCCGCCGCGCTGGTTCTCGGCGAGCAGGACTGGCTGTTCCCGACCTATCGCGACACCGTCGCCGTGATCACCCGCGGGGTCGATCCGTTCGAGGCGCTGCTGATGCTGCGCGGCGACTGGCACTCCGGCTACGACCCCCGCGAGCACAATGTCGCCCCGCAGGCGACGCCGCTCGCCACCCAGCTGCTCCACGCCGTCGGCTTCGCCCACGCCGCCCGCCTGCGCGGGGAGGACACGGTCGTCCTGGCCATGTGCGGAGACGGCGCCACCAGCGAGGGCGACTTCCACGAGGCGCTCAACTTCGCCGCGGTGTTCCACCTCCCGGTCGTCTTCCTCGTGCAGAACAACGGCTACGCGATCTCGGTGCCGCTCAGCCGCCAGACCGCGGCGCCGAGCATCGCGCACAAGGGCATCGGCTACGGGATGCGCGGCCGCCGCGTCGACGGCAACGACCTCGCCGCGCTGCTCGCCCTGCTGGGGGAGGCCGTGGACGAGGCGCGCGAGGGAGGCGGCCCGACGCTGGTCGAGGCCGTCACCTACCGGGTCAAGCCGCACACCAATGCCGACGACGCCACGCGGTACCGCACCGCCGACGAGGTGGAGCCGTGGCTCGCCCGCGACCCGCTGCTGCGGCTGCGCACCTGGCTCCAGGCGCAGGGCGCGCTCTCCGACGGCGACGATGCGGAGGCTCACGCGCACGCCGAGAGCGTCGCCGCGCGGGTCCGCGCCCAGCTCGTCGAGGAGGCGCAGCCGCATCCCGAAGACCTCTTCGCCCACGTCTACGCCACCCCCACCCCGCAGCTGCGCGAACAGGCGCAGCAGCTCGCCGCCGAGGAGGCCGCCCGATGACGCTCATGCACGACGCGCCCGCCGACCGCTCCGCCGGCGATCCCGACAACTCCGCCGAAGAGACCGGCCGCCAGACCCTCAGCATGGCGCAGGCCCTCAACCGTGCCCTCGCCGACGAGCTCGCAACCGACCCGAGCGTGCTCGTCTTCGGCGAGGACGTCGGACCGCTCGGCGGCGTCTTCCGCATCACCGACGGCCTCACCGCGCGCTTCGGCGAGAACCGCTGCTTCGACACCCCGCTCGCCGAGGCCGGCATCGTCGGCACCGCGGTCGGCATGGCCATGAACGGGATGCGGCCCGTCGTCGAGATGCAGTTCGACGCCTTCGCCTACCCCGCCTTCGAACAGATCGTCGACCACGTCGCCAAGATGGGCAACCGCACCCGCGGGGCCGTCCGGCTGCCGCTGGTCATCCGCATCCCCTACGCCGGAGGGATCGGCGGCGTGGAGCATCACTCCGACTCCTCCGAGGCGTACTACGCGCACACCCCCGGCCTCACGGTCGTCTCGCCCGCGACCCCCGCCGATGCGTACGGCCTGCTGCGCGCGGCCATCCGCCATCCTGACCCGGTCGTGTTCCTCGAGCCCAAGAAGCTGTACTGGGCGACCGGCGAGGTCGACACCGCCGCACCCCTGCCCGAGATCGGCCGGGCCCACATCGCCCGCGAGGGAACCGACGCCACGCTCATCGCCTACGGCCCCTCCGTCCCGGTCGCGCTCGCCGCGGCCGAGGCCGCCGCCGAGCAGGGTCGCAGCGTCGGGGTCATCGACCTGCGGAGCCTGGTGCCGTTCGACGACGAGACGGTGTGCGCTGCGGTGCGCGCCACCGGTCGCGCCGTCGTCATCGCCGAGGCGCCGGGATTCGCCAGCATGGCGAGCGAGATCGCCGCGCGCGTCTCGGAACGCTGCTTCCACCACCTCCTCGCGCCGGTGCGCCGTGTCACCGGCTTCGACACCCCGTTCGCCCCGCCGAAGCTCGAGTCCTTCTATCTGCCGAACGTCGACCGCGTGCTCGACGCGATCGACACCCTGCAGTGGGAGGACGCATGACCGCCCGGGTCTTCGCCCTCCCGGACCTCGGCGAGGGCCTCACCGACGCCGAGCTCGTCCGCTGGCTCGTCGCGAGCGGCGACACGGTCGTCGTCGACCAGCCGATCGCCGAGGTCGAGACCGCCAAGTCCGTGGTGGAGGTCCCGTCGCCGTTCGCGGGCGTCGTCGCGGCGCTGCACGGAGAGGAAGGCGAGACGATCGCGGTGGGCGCGCCGCTGCTGGAGGTGGAGGAGGCCGGAGCCCCGGCACCCGCCCCGGAGGCCGCAGTGCCCTCCGGCGGCTCCGGCCAGGTGCTCGTCGGCTACGGCACCACCGATGTGACGGGAGGCCGCCGGGCCCGCGTCTCCGGCGCCGCGACCGCGACCCTCGCGCCACCCGCACCCACGGCCCCTGGCGCCCCCGCGTCGCCGCGGATCGTCCCGGTGGTCTCGCCGGTGATCCGTGCGCTCGCGCGCAGCCACGGCGTCGACCTCGCGACCCTCCGCGCCTCCGGAGACGGTGGCGTCGTCACCCGCGCGGACGTGGAGGCCGCCTTCGCCGAACCGTCCCTTCCGCGGACAAGCGCCGACCCGGGTGCCGACCCCGGCACCGACCCGCGCACAGACTCCCGCACCGGGCTCACCGTGCGCGCGACCGAGCCGTTCTCGCGCTTCCGCCGCACCGTCGCCGAGACGATGTCGCGCAGCCGGGCCGAGATCCCCGAGGCGACCGTGTGGGTGGATGTCGACGCCACCGACCTCTGGAACGGCCGCCGCCGTCTCCGGTTCGACGGGCGCACCCCCTCGCTGCTCTCCTTCATCGCCCGCTTCGCCCTGGCCGCCCTCGCCCGCCGGCCCGAGCTGGCCTCCCGCGTCACCGCCGACGGCGGCGGCCTGGAGTTCTTCGACGGCGTCAACCTGGGCGTCGCGGTCGACACCCCGCGCGGTCTGGTCGTGCCCGCCGTGCGCCGTGCCGACCTCCTCTCGGTGCGGCAGCTCGACGGCGAGCTCGATCGCATCGCCCGCGCCGCACGCGACGGCTCCCTCGGCCCGGCCGAGCTCACCGGCTCCACCTTCACGATCAACAACTACGGCAGCCTCGGCGTCGACGGCAGCGCGGCCATCATCAACCATCCCGAGGTCGCCATCCTGGGCGTCGGACGGATGATCGAGCGCCCGTGGGTCGTCGACGGCGCGATCGTGCCGCGCCGCATCGCGCAGCTCTCGCTGGTGTTCGACCACCGGGTGACCGACGGCGGAGTCGCCGCCGGGTTCTTGCGCGACATCGCCGACGCGATCGAGTCGCCCCTCGGCGTGCTGGCCGACGCGCCGCCGCCGGGCGCTCCGGCCCCGGGCATAGGGTGAACGCATGACCGACGAGAAGAACACCGATAAGGGCGACGACTACGACCTCTCCGACGAGAAGCTGGTCGCCCCCGAGGAGAACATCGACTGGCTCCCTCACCCGGAGCCCACCGACGGCGAAGCCCCCGCCCCCTGATCCGCGAGAGCAGACGCGAGCGCAGACGCGAGCGCGGATAGTGTTGGGGGAGTGACCCCACGTACCTTCCCCCTCTGGCTGGCGCTCCTCATCGCGATGGTCTGCGGTGCGGGCGTCGCCCTCCAGTCCCGCATCAACGGGGAGCTGGGCCGGAGGCTCGACGACGGCTTCACGGCCGCCGCGATCTCGTTCGGCTCGGGTCTCGTCATCCTGCTCGCCGCCCTGGCCATCGCGCCCGCCGGCCGCCGGGGGCTGCGTCGCGTCCGTGACGCGCTCCGCGGCGGCGAGCTGCGCTGGTGGTACGTGTGCGGCGGCGCGGCGGGCGCCTTCCTCGTGCTCTCGCAGGGCCTCACCGCGGCCGTCCTCGGCGTCGCGCTCTTCACGGTCTCGGTCGTCGCCGGTCAGACCGTGAGCGGCCTGGTGCTCGACCGCATCGGGCTCGGCCCCGGCGGCCGCCGCCCGCTCACCCCCGCCCGCGTCGCCGGCGCGGTCATCGCGCTCCTCGCGGTCACCTGGGCGGTCTCGGCGCAGTTCGGCGGCAGCGTCCCCGTGTGGATGATGCTCCTCCCGCTCATCGCGGGCCTCGGGATGGGCTGGCAGCAGGCCGTCAACGGTCAGGTGCGCGTCGTCGCCGAGAGCGCGCTCACCGCGACCTTCATCAACTTCCTCGTCGGCACCACGGTGCTCGTCGTCCTGATGCTGGTCCACTGGGCGCTCGCCGGCCTCCCGAAGCCGCTGCCGACGGAGCCGTGGCTCTACCTCGGCGGCGCGATCGGCTGCGTCTTCATCGCGGGTGCCGCGCTGCTCGTGCGGGTGACCGGCGTGCTGCTGCTCGGCCTCGCGACCGTGGCCGGCCAGCTGCTGACGGCACTGCTGCTCGATCTGCTCGCACCGACCTCCGGTGCGCCCGTCGCGTTCTCGACGATCGGCGGCACGCTGCTCGCCATCGTGGCGGTCGGCGTCGCCAGCGTCCGCTGGGGCGCGCTCAGTCGAGCACGCTGAGGAAGCGCTCCGCGGCCAGCGGCTTGCGGTGCCCCTCCTTGCTCCCCGCGGGGATGCCGCCCACGTAGAGCCAGCCGAGCAGCCGCTCGTTCTTCTTCAGGCCGTGCATCTGATGGACGGCCTTCGCACGCGTCTGGTGACCGGTGCGCCAGATGACGCCCCAGCCCGCATCGTGCAGCAGCAGGCTCAGGATGTGCGCGACGCCGGATGCGACCGCGTCCTGCTCCCAGCCGGGCACCTTGCTGCTCTTCTTGCGGTCGGCGACGATCGCCAGCAGGAGCGGAGCGCGCAGCGGCTTCGTCGCGATCTTCTCGGCCTCCGAGCCGCGTGCCTTCGCATCCTTCGCGAACGCGCGGCCGAGACGCAGGCGGGCGTCGCCGCGCAGCTCGATCACCCGCCAGGGGTGCAGTGCGCTGTGGTCGGCGACGCGGCCCGCCGCGGCGACGAGCGTCAGCAGCTCCTCATGCGTCGGAGCGGCCTCCGTCACCCGGGAGTACGACCGCCGCGCGCCGACGCGGGCGGCGAGGTCGCTCATCCGGCGTCCGGGGTGAAGTTGAGCGAGATCGAGTTCATGCAGTAGCGGTCGCCGGTGGGGGTGCCGAAGCCGTCGGGGAACACGTGGCCGAGGTGCGAGCCGCAGTTGGCGCAACGGACCTCGGTGCGGACGACGCCGAGGCTGTCGTCCTCGAGCAGCTGCACGGCCTCCGGTCGCACCGACTCGTAGAAGCTCGGCCAGCCGCAGCCGCTGTCGAACTTGGTGCCCGACTTGAACAGCTCCGCGTTGCACGCCGCACAGGTGTAGAGGCCGGCGCGTCCCTCGTCGAGCAGCTCTCCGGTCCACGGCCGCTCGGTGCCGGCTTCGCGCAGCACCGCGTACTGCTCATCGCTGAGCTCCTCGCGCCACTGGTCGTCGGTCTTCTCGACCTGATAATCCATCGGGGGTGCCTCCATGCGGTTGGGTGGTCTGACTACACCCTAAACGGGCAGGAGGGGCGTCCTGTTCCCTGTTTCAGACGGCGACGTGCCGGGGCCAAACGGCCAACACACAGGACCTCCCGCCTAGGATGAGCGGCGAGCGTTCAACGGAAGGCGGCGGTTCGAGGGAAGGCGGCACGCGCGTGGCCGAGGCTGCAGAGCACCACGGGGCCGAGCCCCAGCGGTCCGGTCTGAGCGAGCGGGACGCCGCGATCCTCGCCTTCGAGCGCCAATGGTGGCGGCACGCCGGCGCCAAGGAGCAGGCCATCCGCGAGGAGTTCGGTCTGTCCGCCGCACGGTACTATCAGCTCCTCGGAGCCCTGATCGACCGCCCGGCTGCTCTGAAGCACGACCCGATGCTCGTCAAGCGGCTGCTCCGGCTCCGCGAGACGCGGCAGGCCGCCCGCCGGACCAGGGCGCTCCCGTCCGACGACTGACCCCCGAGGAAACCACCCCAAGATGGCAGAGAAGTTCCCCCGCGACCGGTTCGACGAGATCCCGGGCGACATCCAGCGCGTCGGCGCGCACCGTGCCCCTCGCCCCCGCGGCCGCGGCTGGATCGCGTTCGGCTGGGCGGCCCTGGCGACCGTCGTGCTCGTGGGCGCCGGGATCTTCGGGCTCTCGCTCGTCAACGGCGCCATCTCGTTCAACGGGTCCACCCCGTCGGGCTCGGCCACGCCCACCCCGACGCCGACTCCCACGCCCACCATCGTCCCCACCGTCGACCCCAGCCTGTCCGTCAACGTGCTCAACGGCACCGCGACCGCCGGGCTCGGCGGCAAGGTCGGCGATGTGCTCACGGCGGCGGGCTGGAAGGTCGGCGCCGTGGCCAACGCCGACATGACGGACCTGACCACGACCGTCGTGTACTACTCCGACCCCGCGAAGGAGGCGGCCGCCCTCGGCGTCGCGCAGTCGCTGCCCGGGGCGACCATCCAGAACACTCAGGACTTCGCAGACACGGGCGCCGACATCACGGTCGTCGTCGGCTCCGATTACACCGGCTGACGTCCCGCGGGACTCCCCGCGCTCCGGGACGACCCCGGATCCCTTTGTTTCCGGCGTGTTTAACTTTCGGCGGATTTGGTAACGGATTCACAAAAAAGCTGGCAATCACCCGTATAGCACGCATTATTATCGGTCCAACGCGCGGCGCTGGACCGCGCTTGCGACACAGCAATGGGAGTAATGCATGGCGAACGGAACCGTGAAGTGGTTCAACGCTGAAAAGGGCTACGGATTCATCACCGTCGATGGTGGGGGGCAGGACGTTTTCGTTCATTACTCCGCAATTGACATGTCCGGGTACAAGGTCCTCGAGGAGGGCCAGCAGGTCGTGTTCGAGGTCGGTTCGGGGAACAAGGGTCCCCAGGCCGAGTCGGTGCGCCTGGCCTAGAACCCAGCGATTCGACGAGAGGAGCGCCGCCCCGACGGGGCGGCGCTCTCCTGTGCGCGGGGCATCGACGCCCCGCGCACGCTCGTCCCGCCGTCACAGCGTGGTGACGCCTCCCTCCCTCGTCTTGCACTCGACCGCAGCGAGTGCCAGAATCGCTTTAGCACTCCATCTGATCGAGTGCTAATAGACCGAATCTTTCGCAGACGTCCGGGAGGGACGAGAAACACATGGCAAAGATCATTGCTTTCAACGAGGACGCGCGTCGCGGCCTCGAGCGCGGCCTGAACATCCTGGCCGACACGGTCAAGGTGACCCTCGGCCCGCGTGGTCGCAACGTCGTCCTCGAGAAGAAGTGGGGCGCCCCCACCATCACGAACGACGGCGTCTCCATCGCGAAGGAGATCGAGCTCGACGACCCGTACGAGAAGATCGGTGCGGAGCTCGTCAAGGAGGTCGCCAAGAAGACCGACGACGTCGCCGGTGACGGAACCACCACCGCGACCGTCCTCGCCCAGGCGCTCGTCAAGGAGGGCCTCCGCAACGTGGCCGCCGGCGCCGACCCCATCACGCTGAAGCGCGGCATCGAGAAGGCCGTCAAGGCCGTCACCGAGGAGCTCATCTCCAGCGCCAAGGAGGTCGAGACCAAGGAGGAGATCGCCGCCACCGCGTCCATCTCCGCCGGCGACAGCACCATCGGCGACATCATCGCCGAGGCGATCGACAAGGTCGGCAAGGAGGGCGTCGTCACCGTCGAGGAGTCGAACACCTTCGGCACCGAGCTCGAGCTGACCGAGGGCATGCGCTTCGACAAGGGCTACCTGTCGCAGTACTTCGTCACCGACCAGGACCGCCAGGAGGCGGTCTTCGAGGACCCGTACATCCTCATCGCCAACCAGAAGATCTCCTCGATCAAGGACCTGCTCCCGATCGTCGACAAGGTCATCCAGGCCAACAAGCAGCTCCTCATCATCGCTGAGGACGTCGACGGCGAGGCCCTCGCGACCCTGATCGTCAACAAGATCCGCGGCATCTTCAAGTCCGTCGCCGTCAAGGCTCCGGGCTTCGGCGACCGCCGCAAGGCCATGCTGCAGGACATCGCGATCCTCACCGGCGGCCAGGTCATCTCCGAGGAGGTCGGCCTCAAGCTCGAGAACGTCACCCTCGACCTGCTCGGTCAGGCCCGCAAGGTCGTCATCACCAAGGACGAGACCACCATCGTCGAGGGTGCGGGCGACCCGGAGCAGATCGCCGGCCGCGTGGCCCAGATCCGCAACGAGATCGACGCCACCGACAGCGACTACGACCGCGAGAAGCTCCAGGAGCGCCTCGCGAAGCTCGCCGGCGGCGTGGCCGTCATCAAGGCGGGCGCGGCCACCGAGGTCGAGCTCAAGGAGCGCAAGCACCGCATCGAGGACGCCGTCCGCAACGCGAAGGCCGCCGTCGAGGAGGGCATCGTCGCCGGTGGTGGCGTGGCCCTCATCCAGGCCGGCAAGCTCGCCTTCGAGAAGCTGGAGCTCGTCGGTGACGAGGCCACCGGTGCGAACATCGTCAAGGTCGCCATCGAGGCGCCCCTGAAGCAGATCGCGATCAACGCGGGCCTCGAGGCCGGCGTCGTGGTCGAGAAGGTCCGCAACCTCCCGGTCGGCCACGGCCTGAACGCCGCGACCGGCGAGTACGTCGACATGCTCGCTTCGGGCATCAACGACCCGGTGAAGGTGACCCGCTCGGCGCTGCAGAACGCCGCGTCGATCGCCGGCCTCTTCCTCACCACCGAGGCCGTCGTCGCCGACAAGCCCGAGAAGAACCCGGCTCCGGTCGGCGACCCGACCGGCGGCATGGACTTCTGAGTCCCGCCGCGTCGAGTCTTCTCACGCACTGACGCAGAGGGCGTCTCCCTTCGGGGAGGCGCCCTCTCGTCGTTTCGATACGGCACCGTTCTGCGTGCCGTGGATGCGCGATAGCGGTCGATGGATACCCTGGCCAGGAGAGCAGCGGCGGCACATGCACTGCGGAGAATACGACGGAGGATTCATGTCGGGGGCCCGCTTGATGGGTGTCACCGCGGTGGCCGCGGTTCTCGCACTGAGCGGTTGCTCCGCGCTCGGCATCCCGGTGCCGGGAGCGTCGACCTCCACCCCGACACGGACGGCCACCCCCGCCGCGTTCGCACTGGACTGCCCGGCCACCGTCAGCAGTGCCGATCTCAGCGTGCTCCTCGGCGCTGACGCCTCCGTCGTGGCGACTCCTCCCGGGATCACGCAGACGGTCGCTGCTGCCGGGCCGCTGGCGCTCCCGGCGGTCGGCGGCTCCTCCTGCCGCTGGAAGCACGGCGAGGACACGCTGACGGTTCAGGTCCTCCCGCATGCGGCTGCCGCCTGGAAGACGCTCTCCGAGGCGAATCCGAGCGTCGCCACGCCGGGAGCGGACTACGAGGGCGGGGTCTCGCTCGGCGGAAACTGTGCGCTGGCTCCCACGGTCTCCTGCCTGACCAACGTCCTCGTGGCGGATGCCTGGCTGTCCGTCGTCCTCGACACGTCGGCGCCCGGGCTCACCGAGGCCGGCTTCCACGACGTGGTGCAGCGGATGCTGCCGCCGGTCACGGCGGCGCTCGCGAAGGACCCGACGCCCCAGGCCGGAGCACCCCTCGACTGCGCTGCCGCCGACCTGCGCGCGGAGCTGCAAACCGCCTTCGCCCTCCCCGGCGTGACGACGTTGGCGGACGAGCCGACCTTCCGCATCGCCGACGGCGTCATCCTCGCGCCGGGGGTGACGCTCTGCCAGTTCCAGCCGACCGACGACAGCGGAACGGGAAGCGGCACCTACCTCGGCACCCTGTCGGTCCTCCCGGGCACCGCGGCCGCATACGAGCAGCTCCGCGCCGCCGTGCTCGCTCAGGACCCGAGCGCGCGCAGCGAGCTCATGACGGTCAAGGGCGACCAGGTCCCGGCCCTCGTCTGGAGCGGGACCGTGGAGGGCACGTCGTTCGCGTCCGTCGACGCGATGGTCGGGTCGCGCTGGGTCGAGTTCCATTCGAGCGATCCCGACGACACGCGCTCGCTCGCCATCGTCCAGTGGGTCGCCGCGAAGCTCTGATCGCGCGCGACTGCTGCGTCCCGGGACGACTGCGCCGCGTCGCCACGCCGCACACGTACCGTGCGACCGCAGTCGCCACCGCGACGGCGCCGGGTCGCGTTCGGCACGCCCCGAAACCGTCTGCGGCGGAGGCCGCGCAACTGCTGCGTCTCGGGACGACTGCGGCGCGTCGCCACGCCGCACACGTCCCGTGCGACCGCAGTCGCCGCCGCGGAGCGCGCGCGCCGCCCCTACGCCTGCAGCGGCTTCGGCGCGGCCGGAGAGCCCGCCAGCGGGAGCGTGACCCGGAACGTGGCGCCGCCGCCCTCGGTCTCCGAGACGTCGACGGTCCCGTTGTGCGCCGCCACGATCGACGAGACGATCGCGAGCCCGAGGCCGCTGCCGCCGGTCTCGCGGGCACGGGAGGTGTCGGCGCGCCAGAAGCGCTGGAAGATCTTCTCGCGGATCTGCGGCGGGATGCCCTCGCCGTGGTCGCGCACCTCCAGCGACGCCCGCTCGGTGCGGTGGTCGATCTGCACGGCGATCTCGATCGGGCTGTCCACCGGCGTGTACCGCAGGGCGTTGCCCATCAGGTTCGTGACGACCTGACGCAGCTTGTTCTCCTCCGCGAGCACGATGGCGGGCTCGGCGGGCGCCGGGTTCGCCAGCACGACCTTCTCCGTCGTCGTGATGGGGATCGGCTCGGTCCCGCGACGCGGACGACTCCGGCGCAGACGCGCGAGGGCGGATCCGGCGAACGCGATCGGCCCGGTCGCGTTCGAGACCTTGGCGGCGGATGCGCTCGACGGCAGCTCCGAGAGCGGCATCGGGACCGTGTCCAGCGTCGGCTCGTCCGGGTCGGTGGAGGGCACGGCGGCGGGCACGGGGTCCGGCGTGAGCACAGTGACGATGCGACCGGGTGAGCCGGCCATGGCATCCATCGCGGCGTCCTGCGCGATGCGCACGAGATCGACGGCGTGCAGGTCGAGCGGCTTGGCCTCGTCGAGGCGGGCGAGCTCCAGGAGGTCCTCCACGAGGATGCCCATCCGGATCGCCTCCTTCTCGATGCGCTCCATCGCCTGCCCGACGTCCTCGGGGGTCTGCAGCGCACCCATCCGGTATAGCTCGGCGTACCCGCGCACCGACACCAGCGGCGTGCGCAGCTCGTGGGAGGCGTCGCCGACGAAGCGCCTCATCTGGTCGATGGTGCGGGCGCGGTCGCTGAACGCGCGGTCGATCCGGTTCAGCATGGTGTTGAGGGAACGGTTGAGCCGGCCGACCTCGGTGTTCGGGGTCGCGCCGCCGAGGCGCTGGCTGAAGTCTCCGTCCGCGATCCGCGCGGCGGTCTGCTCCACCTCCCGCAGCGGCTGGAACGTCGTGGTCACGAGCATGCGCGTGAGCCCCGCGCCGACGATGATCACGATCACGCCGAAGCCCAGGAAGATCGCGAGGAAGCTCGCCATCACCGTGTCGATCTGCGTGGTCGTCGTCGCGACGATCGCCGTGCCGAGCGCGCCCGGGGGATTCGTCAGCGTCACCGTCTGCGCCAGGGCGCGGTAGGTGGTGCGACCGTCGTTGCTCTGCAGCGGGTACCCGCCGGCCGGCAGCTTCTTGCCGTCGGCGACACTGAGCGTCTCGGGCACGGCCGGGCGGTGCGAGGACGGGATGTTGGTCCAGTTGGTCTTGACCAGGTTCCCGTCCGCGTCGTACAGCGCCGCGAAGTAGTCCGACGGGCTGGCGTCCGACGCGATCTTCTCGCTGTCCGACGACGTCCCGTACAGGTACGTGTTCAGATACGACGCGCCCGACGCGGCCGAGAGCTGCGCATCCAGCTGGTCGAGCAGCACCGGCTTGAGCATCGACATGGTGCCGATGCCCGTCACGAGCAGCCCGAGCGTCAGCATGAGCACGGTGACACCCGTGATCTTCGTGCGCAGGGAGATCGCGTTCCAGCGGTCGAGCAGGCGTGAGTGCATCAGGCCGTCAGTCTACGCAGCGCATGCTGTGTGCCCCCGGTGCGCCGCAGCGCAGGCGGAGGTCACGCCTTGGCGGCCTTGAGCATGTAGCCGAAGCCGCGCTTGGTCTGGATGAGCGGCTCGCTGGAGTGCGCATCCACCTTGCGGCGCAGGTACGAGATGTACGACTCCACGATGCCCGCATCGCCGTTGAAGTCGTACTCCCAGACGTGGTCCAGGATCTGCGCCTTCGAGAGCACGCGGTTCGGGTTCAGCATCAGGTAGCGCAGCAGCTTGAACTCGGTCGGGCTGAGCTCGATGGGGGTGTCGCCCACGAACACCTCGTGGGTGTCCTGGTCCATCGTGAGCTCGCCGGCGCGGATGACGGCGTCCTCGTCGGCCTGCATGGTGCGGCGGAGGATGGCCTTGATGCGCGCGACGATCTCGTCGAGGCTGAACGGCTTGGTGACGTAGTCGTCGCCGCCGACCGTGAGGCCGGTGATCTTGTCCTCGGTGTCGTCCTTCGCGGTGAGGAACAGGATGGGCGCGGTGTAGCCCGCGCCGCGGAGTCGCTTGGTGACGCCGAAGCCGTTCATGTCCGGCAGCATGACGTCGAGGATGATGAGGTCTGGCTCCTCTTCGAGGACCGCGGAGATGGCCTGCGCGCCGTTCCCGACCGCGCGCACGGCGAAGCCGGCGAAACGGAGGCTCGTGGTCAGCAGATCGCGGATGTTCGGCTCGTCGTCGACGATGAGAATGCGTGGTCCTGCGTTCATGGTGCCTAGTATCTGCGCGGCGGCTGTGGCTTAGCTGTGAGCGCGTGGGGTGCGACCTACGCAAGGGTCTGGCGCCGACCGTGCGATCAGTGGATGCTGTGGACATGTCGAATCCCACCGTCGTCATCGCCGGGGCCGGGCTCGCGGGCGCGACCACCGCGGTCGAGCTGCGTGAGCGCGGGTTCGCCGGCCGCATCCTGCTGCTCGGCGCCGAGGAGCACCATCCGTACATCCGGCCGCCGCTCTCGAAGGAGTACCTGAAGGGCGAGGGGGATGTCGGCGACACCTACGTGAAGCCGGGGGAGTGGTATCCCGAGCACGACGTCGAGTTCATGCCGGGTACCGAGGCGGGCTCGTTCGACCCCGGCGCGCACGAGCTGTTCCTCACCGGCGGCGCGCGGCTCACGTACGACAGCCTGGTGCTCGCGACCGGCGCGCGGCCGCGCTCGCTCGACGTGCCCGGCAGCGGGGGCGGCGACGTGCTGAGGCTGCGGACGATCGAGGACAGCCAGCGGCTCTATGCGGCGCTGGAGGTCGGCGGCCGACGCGTCGTCGTCGTCGGCTCCGGGTGGATCGGGATGGAGGTCGCGGCCGCCGCCCGCGGCTACGGCAACGACGTGACCGTCGTCGGCCGGCAGAGCGTCCCGCTGGCGGGCGCCATCGGCCCCGTGCTCGGCGACGTGTTCGAGCAGCTGCACCGCGACCACGGCGTGCGGTTCGTGACCGGCGCCGTCGCGGCGGTCGAGGGAGGCGCCGGCCATGCCGTCGTGCTGGCCTCGGGTGAGCGCATCCCCGCCGATCTGGTGGTCGCGGGTGTCGGCGCCACCCCGGACGTGCTCGTCGCCGAGCGCTCCGGCCTCACCATCCAGAACGGCGTGCTCACCGACAAGGGGATGCGGACCTCCGTCGAGGACGTCTTCGCCGTGGGCGATCTCGCCAACCCCTACCTGCCCGCCATCGGCCGCCACCTGCGCAACGAGCACTGGGCCAACGCGATCGCGGGCGGCACCGTGGCCGCGCGCAGCATCCTGGGCGAGCGCGCGAGCTACGACGACATCCCGTACTTCTACTCCGACCAATACGATCTGGGCATGGAGTATTCGGGATACGCACCGCTCGCCGCGGACGCCCGCGTCGTCTTCCGCGGCGACGTCGATGCGCGCGAGTTCATCGCGTTCTGGCTGCGCGACGACCGCGTCGTGGCCGGCATGAACGTCAACGTGTGGGACGTGCAGGACGACATCCAGCGCCTCATCCGCTCCGGCGACCGCCTCGATCCCGCCCGCCTGACGGACGAGAGCGTGGACCTTGCCGCGCTCTGAGCCCTATCTGCCCCCGCTCCGCGTGCCCGTCCGCACCATCGGCGAGCGCACCTTCGACTTCTCGCGGCAGGTCGCCGTCATGGCGGTCGTGAACCGCACGCCCGACTCCTTCTACGACCAGGGGCGCACGTACGCGCTGGAGGCCGCCGTCGATGCGTGCTTCGAGGCCGTCGCGCTCGGCGCGGACTGGGTCGACATCGGCGGCGCCCCGTTCGCGCCCGGCGACCCCGTCCCCGTCGAGGACGAGATCGAGCGCGTCACGCCGGTCGTGAGCCGGCTGCGCGAGGGGTCCGACGTCGTCATCTCGGTCGACACCTTCCACGCGCGGGTCGCGCGCGCCTCCATCGACGCAGGGGCCACCGTCATCAACGACACGACCGGGTTGAGCGATCCCGACCTCGCCCGCGTCGTCGCCGACAGCGCGGCGACGCTCGTCATCACGCACAGCCTCGCCGAGCCGCGCACGGTCTACCCGCGGCCGCAGTACGGGGATGTCGTCGCCGAGGTGTCCGCGTTCCTGCTCGACCGCGTCGACCGGGCGCTGGCCGCCGGGGTGCCGGAGGAGCGGATCATCATCGACCCCGGCCACGACCTGAACAAGAACACCCTCCACTCGCTCGAGCTCACCCGCCGGCTCTCCGAGTTGGCCGACCTCGGCTACCCGGTGCTCGCCGCCGTCTCGAACAAGGACTTCATCGGCGAGACCCTGGATGCTCCGCGCAGCGCCCGGCTGGAGGGATCGCTCGCCGCGGCCGTCGTCTCGATCGTCAATGGGGCCCGGATCATCCGGATGCACGACGTGCACGCGTCGGTCGCCGCCACCCGGATGACGGAGGCCATCCTCGGCCTGCGCGCCCCCGCCTACCTGAAGCACAACATGGGAGACGCGAATGAGTGACGCCGCCATCGGGCGCCTGTTCCCCGCACCCGCGCAGGACGCGCTGAGCGACGACGAGCTCTCGGCTCTCTACGACCTCCCGACGCGCTCGCCCTGGGTGCGCGTCAACTTCGTGAGCAGCGTGGACGGTGCCGCCACCGTGCAGGGTCTGTCCGCCGGGCTCGGCGGCGACGCCGACCACCGCGTCTTCGACCTGCTGCGTCGCCTCTGCGACGTCGTCGTGGTCGGCGCGGGCACCGTGCGCGCAGAAGGCTACGGACCGATGCGCGTCGACCGCGCCTCCCAGCGCGCCCGGGTCGCGGCCGGTCTGACCGATCAGCCCGTGTTCGCGCTGGTCTCGGCCGGACTCGACCTCGACCCCGCCAGCCGGATCTTCACCGACGCCCCGGTGCGGCCGATCGTGATCACCGCCGAGACCGCGCCAGCCGAGAAGCGCGACGCCCTCGCCGCCGTGGCCGACGTGCTCGTCTGCGGCGTCGACCGGGTCGACCCCGCCGCGATGGTCGCCGCGCTCGCGGAACGCGGTCTGGGCCGCATCCACTGCGAGGGAGGCCCGCACCTCTTCGGCGACGTGATCGCCGCCGGCGCCGTCGACGAGCTGTGCCTGACGGTCAGTCCGACTCTCGTGGCGGGCACCGCCTCCCGGATCGCGACGGGAGCGACCCCCGAGGTGCCGCCCGAGCTGCGGTTGGCGCACGTGCTCCAGAGCGAGAGCACCCTGCTGCTGCGGTATGTCCGGCCCTGAGCCGGGAGACGCGCCGGACGCGCCGCCCATGATCGACACGGCGCTCGTGCGACGGCTCGTCGACGCGCAGTTCCCGCAGTGGCGCGACCTCCCGATCACCCCCGTCGAGCACGACGGCTGGGACAACCGCACCTTCCGGCTCGGGAGCGAGCTGAGCGTGCGCCTCCCGAGCGCCGCAGGCTACACCGGCCAGGTCGCGAAGGAACACGAGTGGCTGCCGCGGCTTGCCTCCCGGCTGCCGTTGCCCATCCCGCAGCCGGTCGCCGCGGGCGTGCCCGGCGAGGGGTACCCGTTCCCGTGGTCGGTGTACCGCTGGCTCGCCGGCCGGCCGCTCGCACTCGCCCGCGACGAGGCGGACGGGGTGGAGGCCATCGCGCTCGCCCGGGACATCGGCGCCTTCCTGGTCGCCCTCCGCGGAGTGGATGCGACCGACGGCCCCGCGCCCGGCCCGCACAACTTCTTCCGCGGTGCCCCGCCCGACGTCTACGGCGAGGAGGCGCTCGCGGCGATCGCGCTGCTCGGCGACCGTGCGCCGGCCGCGCGCGCCATCTGGGAGCGGGCGACCGCGTCGCGCTGGGAGGCCGCGCCCGTCTGGTTCCACGGGGACGTCGCCGAGGGCAACCTCCTCGTCGACTCCGGTCGCCTGAGCGCCGTCATCGACTTCGGCACCTCCGGCGTCGGCGACCCCGCCTGCGACCTCGTCCCCGCCTGGACCATGTTCGACGAACCCGCACGCACAGCGTTCCGCGACGCCGTCGCGCTCGACGACGCCACCTGGGCGCGCGCCCGCGGCTGGGCACTCTGGAAGGCCGCCATCACCCTCCGCGACCACCCCGCCGACCCCGGCTCCCGCACCACCCTGCGTCGCCTCCTCGCCGACCCGGCCTGACCTGACCCGTCCTGACGCGTCCCGGCCACCTGATGGTCGCGGCACGGTGTCGCTACCGGAGGAGATCCACCCCCTCGCCCTCGAAATCGCCTACCGACGGCCGTGGCTAACGGAGGGAGTGGGCGCGCAGCGACGGCGTGTCGGCAGGGAAGGGAGGAGAGGCGGACCAGCATGAGCCGCGATGTCCTCCGGTAGCCACGCCCTGCGCGCGCCCGGAAACGCCTCTACGCCGCCTGCAGCGTGTGCGCGTCCAGGATCGTGTACGAGTACCCCTGCTCGGCCAGGAACCGCTGCCGGTTCTGGGCGAAGTCCTGGTCGACCGTGTCCCGCGAGACCAGCGTGTAGAAGTTCGCCGACAGTCCCGACTCCTTCGGGCGCAGGAGGCGGCCGAGACGCTGCGCCTCCTCCTGTCGCGAGCCGTATGAGCCGGAGACCTGGATGGCGACCGTCGCCTCCGGGAGGTCGACCGAGAAGTTCGCGACCTTGCTGACGACCAGCACCTGCGTGCGCCCCTCGCGGAACTCCTGGTACAGCCGCTCACGCTCGTCCACCGGCGTCGCGCCCGTGAGCTGCGGCGCGCCCAGCGCCTCGGCGAGCTCGTCGATCTGGTCGAGGTACTGGCCGATCACGAGGATGCGCTCGCCCGCGTGCCGGTCGACGAGCTGCCGCACGACGTCCAGCTTGGCCGGGGCCGTCGCCGCGAGGCGGTAGCGCTCGTCGTCCGCGGCGGCCGCGTAGCTGAGCCGCTCGGAGGCGGGGAGGTCGATGCGCACCTCGTAGCAGGCGGCGGGGGAGATGAAGCCCTGGGCCTCGATCTCCTTCCACGGCGCGTCGAAACGCTTGGGACCGATGAGGCTGAAGACGTCGCCCTCGCGGCCATCCTCGCGCACGAGTGTCGCGGTGAGACCGAGGCGGCGGCGGGCCTGCAGCTCGGCGGTCAGCTTGAACACCGGCGCGGGCAGGAGGTGCACCTCGTCGTAGACCACGAGCCCCCAGTCGAGCGCGTCGAGCAGAGCCAGGTGGGCGTACTCGCCCTTCCGCTTGGCAGTGAGGATCTGGTAGGTCGCGATCGTGACCGGCTTGACCTCCTTCACCTGCCCGGAGTACTCGCCGATCTCGTCTGCGGTGAGCGTCGTGCGCTTGAGCAGCTCGTCGCGCCACTGCCGCGCCGACACCGTGTTGGTGACGAGGATGAGTGTCGTGGTCTTGGAGGTCGCCATCGCCCCCGCGCCGACGAGCGTCTTGCCCGCGCCGCAGGGCAGCACGACGACGCCCGAGCCGCCGTCGAAGAAGTTCGTAACCGCCTTGCGCTGGTAGTCGCGCAACGCCCAGCCGTCCTCGATCAGGCCGATGTCATGCGGGGTGCCGGGGGTGTAGCCGGCGAGGTCCTCGGCGGGCCAGCCCAGCTTCACCAGCTCCTGCTTGAGCTGCCCGCGCGCCCACGCCTGCACGGCGAACGTCGTGTCGCCGCGGCGCTCGAGCAGCAGCGGCGCGATGCGCTTGGCGCTCGCCACCTCGGTGAGCACGGCCAGGTCGTCCGACCGCAGCACCAGCTCGCCCTCGTCGTCGCGCGCGATCGCGAGGCGGCCGTAGCGGCCGACGGTCTCCGCCACATCCACCGACACCGTCTGCGGGATGGGGAACTTCGAGTACCGCTCGAGCGTGCCCAGCATGTCCTCGGCCGTGTGGCCCGCGGCGCGCGCGTTCCAGAGCCCGAGCCGGGTGATCCGGTAGGTGTGGATGTGCTCGGGGGCGCGCTCCAGCTCGGCGAAGACGGCGAGATCGTGGCGGGCGTCCTCGGCATCGGGGTGGGCGACCTCCAGCAGGACGGTGCGGTCGCTCTGGACGATCAGGGGGCCATCGGACATAACCGCTGAGTCTACGCCGCGCGGCTGGCCATCATGCTGGGCGCCCGCCCGTCACGCCGGAGGCCGCCCGTCACGCCGGGCGCACGCCCTTCACGCTCGACAGCGGCAGCGTCCGCTCGATGTCGGCCGCTCGATCCCGCCCGCGGAGGCGCCCTCCGCCGACCCCGGTCGGCTCGAGAAGGTAGTCCACCGTGCGCCCGTCGGGCATCGCGACCTCCACGATCACCGTCTGGCGGGCGCGCACGGCCTGCTCCAGCTGACGCGCGAGCCACTGCTCGCCGGTGTCGTCCGTCGCCGCCTCGTCGACCGCGCGCAGCCGCTCGACCAGTTCGCGGTCCTGGTCGCGGGAGGCCACGGGATGCGGATGCGCGTACCGCTGCCGTCGCAGGGCCACGGGCACCCCGTCGTCGTTCTCGGCGACCACCGGGTAGCGCGCGTCCGAGAGCGCCCAGAACACGACATCCCGCGGGAACCGGCTGTGCAGCTCGTCCGCGTGCGCCGGGGTGAGTCGCAGCGACGACAGCGACTGGTCGACCTGGATCGTGCGCAGCAGTGTGGTGTCGGCCGAGTGGATGGCGCTGCGGGCATCCCCTTCGTCCACGGTCCGCACCCGCACGCGGCCGTGCCGCTCGGTCACGTCGGTGATCAGGTAGTCCAGCGGCTGGGGGAGGCCGGTGAGCGAGATCCCGGCCAGGAAGTCCCGGATGCTCGCCGCCGATTCGCCAGCCGTGATCGCCCGGTCGAGGGTGGCGGGCGAGAAGCGGAACGTCGACGCTAGCGCGCGACTCTCGAGGTCGGCCATCCCGCGCAGCCGCGCCTCCAGATCGGGCGCGAGCGGTCCGGGGGAGATGACGGTGAGGTCGTGCTGCAGGTAGACCCCGCGCACCTGGGCGGGGAAGGCGGGCGTCAGCAGAGTAGCCGCGGCCTCGGGCCCGTCCTCCACCAGCTCGGTACCGGCGCTGGAGGGGGCACCGGAGGCCGTGACGCCAAGCCACTCGGCGTCACGCAGGTGCGCATCCACCCGCTGCTGCGCCTGCTCTGGCGCGGCCGGATACAGCCAGGCGACGTGCTCGCGCAGGCTGTCGCCCCAGGACGCGCGGCTGCGGGCGGCCACGAGCGCGCGCAGATCGTCCGGCAGCGCGTCGAGCCAGGCCGCCACGAGGGCGCGCCAGCGTTCGGGGGTGGAGGCGTGGAGCCACTCGGCCGCGGGTTCGGCGGCCAGCCAGACGCTGTCCTCCACGGCGGCGAGCCCGGCGCGGGAGGCGACCGAGAGGGCGGTGGGGACAACGGACGCGTCCACCGCGAGCGCTTCGGCGATCCGCTTGACCGCGGGCAGGGCGAGGCCGCCGCGCTGCAGCTCCCGCGCGCCCTCCCGCGACAGCTCGGCCAGCAGCTCCGAGACCGCGACGACCGCGTCGAACGCGCGGTCGGCCGCGAGCCGGTCGGTGAAGCGGCGTTCGGTGTCCGGCACGGGCGCGAGCGCGGGCGGGGGAGCGGTGTGCAGGAGGTCGTCGGGCGAGGGGAGGTCCGCCTCCGGCCACGCGGTCAGCCGCGCGTAGACGGCGTCGTAGCCGGTGAAGCCGCGAGGCCCGGCCTCCTGGTCGTCGTCATCCGTACCCTCGGAGGCCGCAGGCTGTGCGAGCAGCAGGCCGCCCAGCGCCTCCACCGCCGACTCGACCGCCGGCACGGTCAGACCCGCGGTCGCCGGCTCTGCGGCGAGTTGCGCGGCGATGGCCTCCGCCGTGAGCGGTGCCTCCGCGCGCCCCAGCGCGATCAGCACGGCGAGCCGCGTGCGGTCGAGGCCGACCAGTGCCCGCTGGACCGATTCGGCATCCAGCAGCGCCTCGGCCAGGTCGAAGAAGTCGGAGACCCCCGCCCGCCGGATGCTGCGGCGGTGCAGGGAGGAGATGAGCGCGTCGTCTCGGAGCGCTCGCAGACGCGCCGCCAGAGCGAGCGTCGTCGTCATCGCGGCGGTCCGCGGTCGCTCGGCTAGCGCCGGCCCTTGGGGTCCAGGGCCTTGGCGGCCTTCGCCGCCTTGCTGCGCTGGCGGCCCACCACGATGATCAGCGCGATGATGAGCACGAAGGCGATCGGGAGGGCGATCAGCGGGAAGACGAACACCGCCGGCCACAGCCCCTCTCCCGATCCCTGCTGCGCGAAACCGCCCACAGCGGTGCCGATCAGGATGGCCGCGATGCAGACCAGAGAGACGATCACGAGCGCCGCGATGATGTACGAGAGGACGCGCTGCACACGAGATGCGGGCGCTGGGGTCTGCTGGGTCACGAAATCAAGGATAATTGAGGTTGGTCATTCGATCCCCCATGTGAAGTGAGGTTCCCATGCCAACCGGCAAGGTCAAGTTCTACGACGATGAGAAAGGCTTCGGCTTCATCAGCGCCGACGACGGTCAGGAGGTCTTCCTGCACGCCTCCGCGCTGCCCGCCGGCGCCGTCGTCAAGGCGGGATCGCGCCTCGAGTTCGGCATCGCCGACGGCAAGCGCGGTGCGCAGGCGCTGTCGGTCCGCGTCCTCGAGACGCCCCCGAGCCTCGTGAAGATGAAGCGCAAGTCGGCCGACGACATGGCGATCATCGTGGAGGATCTGGTGAAGCTCCTCGACGGCATCGGCTCCAACCTGCGTCGCGGCAAGTACCCCGACAAGCAGCACGGCGCGAAGATCGCCGCTGTGCTGCGGCGCGTTGCGGACGACCTGGATGCCTGACACCGGCATCGAGGATCTGCTGGCGGCCGAGCCGCTCGCCCGCCGCGCGCTCGCGGAGATCACCCCCGAGTCGACGGTCGGCGCTGCCGCCGGCCACGTCGTCGAGGGCGAGGGCGTCGTCTCGCTGCTGTTCGAGAGCAATCTCGCCGGCTACCCGGGATGGCGCTGGACCGTCACCGTCGGCCGTGCCGACGAGGACGCCGCGCCCACCGTGCTGGAGGCCGAGCTGATGCCCGCCGACGGCGCGCTGCTCGCGCCCGACTGGGTGCCGTGGTCCGAGCGTCTCGCCGACTACCAGGCGGCGCAGGAGGCCCTCGCGGCCGAGGCAGCTGCTGCGGGTGAGGGCGAGGACGACGAATCCGACGAGGACGAGTCCGACGAGGACGACGACGCCGAGTCGGATGACGACGCCTCCGACGAGGATGACGACGACTTCGACGACGAGTCCGACGAGGACGACGATCGCGACGTGCACGACCTGCACGGCGACGACGACCTCGACGGTGTCGACATCGACAGCCTCCACGCCGAGGACGCGGATGCGGACGACGCGGAGGACGCCGACGATGACTCCGACGATTCCGACGTCGACGACGACGCCGACGTGGATGCCGATCTCGACCTCCCGGCCGAGGAGGCCGCCGCGCTCGAGGAGCCGACGGCGCTGGCCGAGGCCGAGTCAGCCGCGCTTGCGCCGGGTGCCGGTGAGGTAGGCGAGTCCGGCGACGCCGAGGGCGAGGCCGACGACGACGGTCCAGATCCAGACGTCCGGGGCGAAGAGCAGCACGGGGACGAACGCTAGGACCCACAGCGCGAGACCGACCAGGACGGCCCGCCGATCATCCGTCTTCGCGGGTGTCGGATCGGGCCGTCTCTCGTCGTCTCGGAGCCAGAGCCGCATGGCGGTGCTCAGCCCAGCCGCTCCACCACGTACTCGACGCAGCCGATGAGCGCGCGCACGTCCGACGGCTCGATGGCCGTGAACGTCGCGATGCGCAGCTGGTTGCGGCCGAGCTTGCGGTAGGGCTCGGTGTCGACCACGCCGTTGGCGCGGAGCGTCTTCGCCACCGCGGCGGCGTCGATGCTGTCGTCGAAGTCGATCGTCACGACGACCTGCGAGCGGTGCTCGGGGTCGGCGACGAATGGGGTCGCGTAGTCCACGCCGGCGGCCCACGTGTAGAGGGCATCGGACGACTCGCGGGTGCGGGCGTCGGCCCAGGCGAGACCGCCGTTGCCGTTCATCCACTCGATCTGGTTGTCGAGGAGGGCGAGGGTCGCGACGGCCGGGGTGTTCAGCGTCTGGTTGAGGCGCGAGTTGTCGATCGCGTTCTTGATGCTGAGGAACTCGGGGATGTAGCGGCCGCTCGCGGCGATGCGCTCGACGCGCTCGATCGCGGCGGGGGAGAAGAGGGCGAGCCAGAGGCCGCCGTCCGACGCGAAGTTCTTCTGCGGCGCGAAGTAGTAGACGTCGGCCTGCGACGCGTCGATGTCGACGCCTCCCGCAGCGCTCGTTGCGTCGATGACCGTGAGCGCGCCGGCGTCGCCGTTCACGCGGGTGACCGGCGCCATCACGCCGGTGGAGGTCTCGTTGTGCGGCCAGGCGTAGACGTCGACGCCCTCCACGACCTCCGCGGTGCTGCGGGATCCGGCGGCCGCCTCGATCACGTGCGGGGCGTCCAGCCACGGCGCGGCCGCGGCCTTGGCGAACTTGCCGCCGAACTCGCCGAAGACGAGGTTCTGGCTGCGCTTCTCGATGAGGGAGAACGCCGCGGCGTCCCAGAAAGCGGTGGAGCCGCCGTTGCCGATGACGACCTCGTAGCCCTCCGGCAGGCGGAACAGGTCGGAGAGGCCCTGGCGGACGCTGCCGACGAGGTTCTTGACCGGTGCCTGGCGGTGGGAGGTGCCCAGCAGCGCCGCGCCCGGGCCGGCCAGGTAGGCGAGCTGCTCGGGGCGGACCTTGGACGGGCCGCAACCGAAGCGGCCGTCGGCGGGCAGGAGGTCAGTGGGAATGGTCACATCCGGCATAAAGAGAGTGTATTGGCTGTTGGATAGCGCGGAGGGCCGCACGGGCCCCATCGACGCGCCTGCACGTTTCTGTCATCGGCAGCAAGTAGGCTCTAGTGCGACATTCGCGTGCCTGCAAGTGGAGGGGTTCATGACCGATCTGATCGACACGACCGAGATGTACCTTCGCACCATCTTGGAGCTCGAGGAGGACAACATCGTCCCCCTGCGGGCGCGCATCTCCGAGCGCCTCGGCCACTCCGGTCCCACGGTCTCGCAGACCGTCGGACGCATGGAGCGCGACGGCCTCGTCGTCGTCTCCGGCGACCGCCACCTCGAGCTCACCGAGGAGGGCCGCCGCAAGGCCGTCAACGTCATGCGCAAGCACCGCCTCGCGGAGCGTCTGCTCAGCGACGTGATCGAGCTCGAGTGGGAGTACGTCCACGAAGAGGCCTGCCGCTGGGAGCACGTCATGAGCGAGCAGGTCGAGCGCAAGCTGCTCACCATGCTCGGCCACCCGACGGAGTCGCCCTACGGCAACCCCATCCCGGGCCTCGGCGATCTGGGCGATCTCGGCACCACCGAGGCCGCCACGCAGAACCTCGTGAACCTGGTCGACGTCGTGCGCGGCTCCGACTCCGGGGTGACTGCCAGGATCCGCCGCCTCGGCGAGCCCGCGCAGGTCGACCCCGAGCTGCTGCTGCAGCTCAAGCAGGCCGGTGTGTTCCCCGGCTCGACCGGCACTTTCTCTGCCGCCGGCTCGTACGTCGGCGTGCAGATCGAGGGCTTCGAGACCGGCCTGGAGCTGCCCAACGAGCTCGCCGCCCACATCTTCGTCGAGGCCTGAGTTCCGTTACCAGTTCGTTAAAAAAGCTCCGAAAAGATGTGACAAACGGGTAACCGTCCCGTAGTCTCTTACGAGTCCGAACGGGCCACAACCGGCCCACCAGGACCCGAACCGGGACGCTCCACACCCCCTGAACCCGTCTCCCGGTTCGTGAAGCCGAAGCCAATTCGCATCGGGCGGGGGCAGCCACCCTAGGGCTGCCGGAGCGCAGGAGGATGCACTTGGCCAACTCGAGTACGCCCGGCCCTGCCCAGGACCGCACGAGCACCGAAGCCACACCGACGACCGCCGCGACCGGCACCCCCGCCGACTCCGCACTGGTCTCCCGCCGCTCGCTCCGCGCTGAGCGCACCGCGCAGGCTGCCGCCCCGCAGCGCACGAGCACCGCCGCCCGTGCCGCCGCTCCGGCAAAGCCCGCCGCATCCTCGTCGTCCGGCGGTTCCGCCTCCACCGGCTCCTCCGCCGTCGTGAAGAAGACCCCCGCCAAGAAGCGCAAGGGCGGCTGGGCCATCAACGTCGCCGTCATGACCGTCGCGACCGGCATCATCGCCACCATGTCGCTCCCCGCCTTCGCCTTCAACCCGGACAACGCCGAGGGCTCGGCCTTCGGCCCCTCCGCGGCCGACAGCATGAAGAAGGCCCAGTCGCAGACCGTCGAAGTCGGCACCACGGTCGCCTCCACCGCCGTTGCCCGCGACGCCGCCTCCGCCACCACCGAGGAGCAGCTCGCCACGCAGAAGGCCGCTGCTGCCGCCGAGGCCGCCCGTCAGCGGGCCGCCGTCACGCTGACGAACTACGCGAACAGCTACTCCGGCCCCTCCGTCTCCGACTTCCTGGCCAACCCGCCCTACCCGAACTTCAGCCTCGACTCCGTCTTCTCGGTGGCCCAGCAGTACATCGGCACCCCGTACGTCTTCGGTGGCGCGTCGCCCGCCGGTTTCGACTGCTCCGGGTACGTGCAGTTCGTGTACGCCCAGTTCGGTGTCTCCCTCCCGCACTCCGTGTCGGGTCAGGCTGCGGCCGGCAAGCGCATCTCCATCGAGGACG
>NZ_JACHVP010000006.1 GCF_014190775.1 Leifsonia aquatica | reverse complement strand
TCGAGTCCGAGATCGACCGGTTCGAGGCGCGCCTCGGGCCGCGCCGCGACGACCCGGCCTACTCGCTCAGCTACGCCAACCGGCGGCGCACCGAGATCGCCCGCGCGCTGGCGCTCGCGCCCAAGCTGCTCGTGCTCGACGAGCCGACGGCCGGGATGAACCAGTCCGAGACGGCGGAGGTGCTCGAGCAGCTGCTGGAGCTCAAGGCGGCCGGGCAGACCATCCTGCTGGTGGAGCACAAGCTCGACCTCGTGATGACCGTCTCCGACCGCGTGATCGTGATGGACGGCGGCCGCATCATCGCCGAGGGCCGCCCGGACGAGGTGCGCGCGGACCCCGCCGTGGTCGAGGCCTACCTCGGCCGCCGCCGCGGCCTGGGAGGGGTGGACCTCAAGTGACCGAGCTGCTCGCGCTGGACGACGTCAACGTCTACTACGGTCCCTTCCATGCGCTGCGGGGCAACTCGCTGACCGTGGGGGAGGGGGAGATCGTCTCGCTCCTCGGCGGCAACGCCAGCGGCAAGTCGACGACGATGAAGACCATCCTCGGCCTGGTCCGGCCGAAGACCGGCACCGTCCGGTTCGCCGGGGAGGACGTCACGCACGCCCCCACCCGCCGCCGGATCGCCGCCGGCATCGCCTCGGTCCCGGAGGCGCGGCGCGTCTTCCCCGAGATGACCGTCGACGAGAACCTCATCGCGGGCGCGTACACCCGGCGCGACAAGGCCGGCGTGGCCGAGGACCTCGACCGGATGCGCACCCACTTCCCCCGCCTCGCCGAGCGTCGCCGCCAGCAGGCCGGGACGCTGTCGGGCGGGGAGCAGCAGATGCTCGCGTTCGCCCGCGCGCTGATGAGCCGGCCCCGCCTGGTCTGCATGGACGAGCCGACGATGGGCCTGTCGCCGAAGCTCGTCGACCAGGTGCTCGACGAGATCGTGCGGATCAACCGAGAGCTCGGCGTCGCCGTGCTGTTCGTCGAGCAGCAGGCGGAGCTGGCGCTCTCCATCGCCTCCCGCGGCTACGTGCTCGCGACGGGCGCGATCGTGCTCGAGGGCACCGCGCAGGAGCTGCTCGACGACCCTCAGATCCAAGAGGCGTACCTCGGAAAGGCGGGACAGTGACCGGCACGGCCCAGCGACCCCAGCGGCTCGGGTTCTTCACCCGGCTGCTCGACGACGGGAGCGCGCTCGACCGCTACCGCAACGCGATCGACCAGTTCGCACGGGCGGAGGAGGTCGGGCTCGACAGCGTCTGGGTCGCCCAGCACCACTTCCACGAAGGCGAGGGCGGCCTCCCGTCGCCGTTCGTGCTGCTCGCGCAGGCGGCGGCGCGCACCTCCCGCATCCACCTGGGCACGGGAATCGTGACGCTGCCGCTGGAGGAGCCGCTGCGCGTCGCGGAAGACGCCGCCGTGCTGCAGCTGCTCTCGGGCGGACGGGTCGAGCTCGGGATCGGTTCGGGAGGCACGCCCTCCTCGTTCCCGCCGTTCGGGCACGAGTCGGGCGACCGCGCCGCGATCTACGACCGGCACCGCGAGACGCTGGTGGCCGCCCTGCGCGGGGACGAGCTCACGTCGGACGGCGGCGCGCTGTATCCCGCCGCACCTGACCTGCTCGGGGCGATCTGGGAGGCGACCTTCTCGGCCGCGGGCGCCGAGCGCATCGGGCGCCGGGGCAACGGCCTCATGCTCTCCCGCACCCAGCCGCGGAAGAACTGGACCGACCCGACCTCCCCCGAACTGCAGGAGGCCATCGTCGACGCCTACCTGGCCGCGCTGCCCGAGGGCGTCGAGCCGCGCATCCTGGCGTCGCGATCCGCGCTCGTCGTCGACACCGAAGCGGAGGCGGCCGCCTGGGTGCGGCGCGGCATCGACCGCGGGCGCAGCTTCATCGACGCCCAGGGGCTGGAGGTTCCGGCCGGGGTCTCCGACGCCGAGCTGCTGGCCTGGCTCGACGTGCACATCGGGACGCCGGAGCAGGTGCTGGCGACGCTGCGGGCCGACACGATCCTGGCGCGCGCGACCGACGTCGCCTTCCAGCCGCATCCCATCGACCCGCCGCACGCCGCGGTGCTGCGCTCCATCGAGCTCATCGCCGCCGAGGTCGGGCCTGCACTCCTCGACTGGACGCCGGCGCTGCCCGCGCCCGCGCACCGCTGACTCCCGCGAACCGCTGACCCCGCGACCCCCTGACTCCCGCGAACCACCGAAAGGACCGTCCATGCCCACCGACGTCATCGACCAGCTGGTCGGCATCGCCCCCGGCGACGCCCTCGACGCCCTCCGCGACCAGCGGCCGAACGCGCGCGCCAACGCGCAGGCCAGCTACGACGCCCTCTTCCACTCCGACGAGCGGGCGGAGGTCGGCCAGCGCGAGCGGCTCGCCGTCGCCTACTGGACGGTCGCGCTCTCGCAGTCGCCGACCGCCTCCCACTACCGCGACCTGCTCGCGGCGGAGGACGCCGATCTGCTCGCCGCCCTCGAGGTCGCCGTGCCCGGAGCGCTCACCGAGGGACCGTACGGCGACTACCCCGCCGGGCCGCTGACCGTCGAGAACGTCGCCGGACTCGTGTGGACCCCGGACGCGGCGCTGTCCGCAGCGGTCGGCGAGCGTCTCGCCGCCGCCCTCGCCCACACGCACCTGCTCGTCTACCGCCCGCGCGACTCGTCGGCCGACGCGCTGCAGGCACTGCTCGACGCCGGCTGGTCCACGACCGGCATCGTCACGCTGTCCCAGCTCGTCGCGTTCCTCAGCTTCCAGCTCCGCGTCGTCGCGGGGCTCACCGTCCTGAAAGGAGAGCTCGCATGAGCGGCACCGTCATCCGGCACGACTTCGAGGCCCCCAACGCCTTCACCCAGGCCGAGCTCGGCTGGGAGGCGTGGCTGGAGCCGCTGCCCCTCGACGAGCTGACCGAGCGGCACTACGAGGGGCTCGTCGACAAGGGCCGGGCGAACAGTCCGTACTTCCGCCTGCTGGTGCGCGACCCCGACATCCTGGGTGCCCGCACCCGCACCGACAACGACATCTTCTACAACGAGAAGGGCGGCCTCACCCGCGCGCTGCGCGAGCTCTCGGCCGCCAGCGCCTCCCGCACCAACGGCTGCATCTTCTGCGCGTCCGTCCACTCCCGCTTCGCCACGCACAAGTCCAAGCGCCCGGACGACGTGCAGCGGCTGCTCGACGAGGGTCCGGCCGGGCAGCAGGACGACCCGCAGTGGCGCGCCGTCATCGACGCGTCGGTCGCCCTCACCGTGATCCCGGGCGCGTTCGGCCCTGAGCACGTGCGTCAGCTCCGGGAGGCCGGGCTCGACGATCTGGCGATCATCGACGCGATCAACGGCGCGGCCTTCTTCAACTGGGCCAACCGGCTCATGTTGTCGCTCGGGGAGCCGACCCCGCCGGCCGAGTAGCGGGCGGCTCAGTCGCCGTTGCGGAAGTCGCCCGGCACGTCGGTGGAGTACGCGATCGTGTCGAACACGGCGACGCAGGTGTCGCCCATCGGCGCCTGCGCCATGAAGCCGACGTTCACCGGGCCGTCGTAGTCGAGCCGGAAGACGCGCACGAAGTCCCACGTCACGCCGTCGCGCGAGGAGTGGAACGCCCAGCCGGTGCCGGAGCGGACCACGCGCAGGTACACGTGGTCGTCGGTGACGATCGTCGAGTTGCAGTCGTCGGAGAACGTGTTGGTGACGACGGACACGACCATCGGCTGCCCCTGCGGCGAGTTCTCGAAGCAGAGCTTCGCCCAGTGGTCCCGGTCGCCCCAGATGGCGAGCACCCCGGCGTCGAATGTCGTGCGCGGGGACGTCACCCGAACCCGCGCGCTGAGCGCGAAGTCCTCCGTCGGCGTGAAGCCGAGCGAGGTCGCCGCGTGCTGCTGCGGGCCCCCGAAGGCGTCGTTGGTCCAGTCGCTCCCGGCGACGGCCGTGACGACGACTTCACCGTCCGCGGTCTGCTCGGCCTGTCCTGCTCCGTTGCTCCACGTCAGCGGCGGGAGGTTTTCGACGACAACTGTCATGCGAACCAGGCTAGGGGATGGGACGCACCGCCGGCGTGGAGGTGTCGACCCGGACGGGGGTGCGGACGCGGGCCCGGAAGCCTCCCGTCAGCTGCGCGAAGACCGTCGGCTCCGTGCCGAGCGCATCCCCGAGCCGGAGGACCGCGTCGTCGATCGCGTCGACGATCGTGCGAGGAGAGGCGCCGCGACGGCAGTCGACCGTCACCTTGAGCGCGGGCTGCCGACGCACGCGGTACGCGCTGACCGCGACGCCGGCCACGCCGGGCACGCCGCGCAGGCGTTCGACGAGCAGGCTGGCGGGCACCGCGGTGTCGATCTCGATGCCGCCGTCCTCGCCGCGGGCCCGCACGACCGTGGCCGTCGAGCCGCCGCCCTGCCGGAGCACGAAGTCGAGGAGCAGGACGATGACGACCACGGCGACGGCCAGGGCGATCACCGCGGCGAGGCTCACGGTGGTGCCCGTCCACAGCGGCCGGCCGAAGACGTCGTCCGTCGAGGCCAGCGCTGCGGTGCCCCACTCGCGCCAGAGCGCACCGGCTCCGGGAACCACGAGCAGCCAGACGAGGGATGCGGCGGCCGCGAAGGCGAGCAGCCCCACGACGGCGAGCAGTGCGCGGTTGAGCGCGCGATTGGTGGTGTTCACGATCCGACCTTTCCTGCCGCGGAGACGAGCACGGCGACGCGGACCGGCCGTGCCGGCCCTGCCTGGGCGAACTCCTCGGAGACGGCGCCGCGGACCGCATCCCGATCGACGCGCGTGCCGGTGACCGGCACGACGCGGACGGTGGCGGTGCGGCGGCCGAGCGACACGCTCACGGCATCGGCGGAGACGGCGGCGGTCCTGGCCGCGGTGCGGGCGAGGGCCGAGGCCAGCATGGTGTCGTCCGCGACCACGATCGCGTGCTCGGCGTCCAGCGGGCGGCGCGCCCGACGACCGGGCAGCAGCGCGACGGCGAGCAGCAGGACGCCGACGAGCCCGGCCACCACCGCGACGGCGATGAGGGAGGCTGCCGGAGCGTCAGGCGCTCCGGCGACGGAGGTCAGCATCCCGCGCGGCGACAGGAGGAGTGGGTGGACGCCCAGGAGGGACAGGACGCCCTCGGTCGCGACCCAGGCGATCACTAGGGCCAGGCACAGCGCAACGATCACGGCGGCTGTCGACCGCGGCGAGTGCGTCTCGCGACGCACGATGCGGGTGGCGGGGGAGCTCATCGCACCCTCCTCTCTCTGATGACGGCCGCGGTGTCGCGCACGTCGACGCGGGCGACCTCCAGGCCGGTGAGCTCGGCGAGCCGCCGGCGGGCGTCGGCGGCGGCGTCGGCCAACCGGACGGTCAGCCCGCCGCTGGTCGCGTCGCCGAGGGGCGGCATCGCCACGGGCGACGTGACGCGGACCGCGAGCGCGCCGCCGGTGTCGGAGATGCGCACGGAGGTGTCCGCGACGCGGACGCCGAGCGCCTCGGCCGCGACCGCCCGCGCGAGGCGCTCCAGCGCCTTGGGTGCGAAGCGGTCGCGCCCGGCCGTCATGACGACGAGCGGCGGCCGCGCAGCGCGTCGGCCAGACGTGCCACGTCGATCTCGCCGCTGAGCAGGCGCCCGACGAGGTAGCCGACCAGCATCGCGGCGGCCACGCCGAGGAACACCCAGAAGCCGAACACGGCCCAGACGACGGCGAGAGCGCCGGCGACCAGGACGCCGAACCGGGCGGAGGTCACTGGACTCGCGCCTCCTGCCCGTCCTCATCGTCGTCGGACGGCAGGTGCACGTCGTTGATCGTCACGTTGACCTCGGTGACCTGGAGCCCGACGATCTGCTCGATCGCCTGGGTGATGGCGGTGCGCACGTCGGCGGCGACCTTCTGGAGGGCGACGGGGTACTCGGCGACGATGGTGACGTCGGCGGCGACCTGCGTCTCGCCGACCTCGACGCTGATGCCCTGACCCAGATCGGTGGCGTTGATGGCCTCCCGGATCGCTCCGAAGGCACGGGCCGCGCCGCCGCCCAGCGCGAACACGCCGGGGACCTCCCGGGCCGCGATGCCGGCGACCTTCGCGACGACGGCGTCGTTGATGACCGTCCTGCCCTGCGCCGACACGATGCTCGATCCGGCCGTGGTCGTGGTGGTCGTTGTGTTTGCCATGCGTGATCCTTCCCTCTGTCCGCGGGGACGTCCCGCGGTGGTCACCGTGGTGACTCCTACTGCTGGGACGGGCGCAGGCGTGCATTCGTCACGCTCCCGCACGAAGTTTTTTCTGTCGACCGCGCTCGGCGTGCTGATCGCCTGTCTAACATGATGCGTGTGGTCGCTCAAGAGACCGCCGAGCAGAGGGGGTGCTGTGCCGAGGTCCAGCGTGTCCGAGCTGTGGGAGGCGGCCGACGGCCTCCTCGCCGGTCGCGCGGCCGACGGCGACACCGTCGCGTTCGAGGTGCTGGTGCGCCGGCACGGTCCGCTGATGCGCGCCTACGCCGCCCGGATGCTCGGGTCGACCGACGAGTCGGACGACGTCGTGCAGGAGACGTTCGTCACGGCGTGGCGGCGGCTCGGCGAGCTGGACGAGGGCGCGGCGGTCAAGAGCTGGCTGATGCGTATCCTGAGCCGACGGTGCATCGACCGCATCCGCGTGCGCCACGAGCACGACGACATCACGGAGCTCGACGCACCGGCCCCGGCGCGCGAGGAGCCGAGCCGGCTGGCCGAGACGCACTCCGCGACGGAGGCGCTCGGCGCGGCGCTCGACCAGCTCCCCGAACTGCAGAGGCGATGCTGGGTGCTCCGCGAAGTGGGGCAGTACAGTTACGACGACATAGCGGAGGAGCTCGGCATCCCCGCATCCACGGTGCGCGGCCAGCTCGCCCGCGGCCGCAAGAAGCTGCTCGAGGCGATGGAGGACTGGCGATGACCGATCCGCTCCTCCCGCCCGACGAACTGATCGACGGGCACACCCTCGACGAGTTGAGCGACTACCTCGCCGCCGGGCGGCAGCCCGCCGACCCGACGATCGACGACTCGCCTCAGTGCCGGGCCGCGCTGACCGCCCTGGAGCGCCTCGGCCGCGCCACGCAGGACCTGTTGGACGAGGAGGCCGCGGCCAGCCCCGCCGACGACGACTGGGTGGGGCGCATCCTCACCGGCATCCGGCTCGACGTGCAGTCGGGCCGCCGCATCCCGATCGCGCATCCCGACCCCGCCGCCGACCTGGCTCTGACCGAGGGCGCGGTCCGCGCTCTCGTGCGGGGCGTCGGCGACGAGATCGACGGCGTGCTCGTCGGTCGCTGCAGGCTGGACGGGGAGGTGGAGACGCCCGGGGCACCGGTCGCCGTCCACCTCGAGATCTCCGTGCGCTACGGGGTGTCGATGACCGAGACGGCCGAGGCGGTGCGCACGGCGGTCGCCGCGGAACTCGCCCGGCACGCCGAGCTGACGATCACCTCCGTCGACGTGCTCGTCACGGACGTGCGGGAGCCCCGCACCGGAAAGGACGCGCGATGAGCGGCACGCTCGCGACCGACGGCCCCGCGCCCGATGCCGGGTCGACCGCGGCGCTCTCCGCCCTCATCCTCGAGGTCGCCGGAGTCGCCACGCTGTACCCGGCGGCCTCCCCGGCCGGCCAGGTCGTCGCGGCGATCGGCTCGGCCCTCACCGCCGGCCCGGCGGATCCGGGAACGGTGCTCGTGAGCGGCGACCGCATCCGCGTGCGCATCGGCGTGGACGGCGTCGACGCGGCCGGCGAGGTGTGCCGGCGCGTCTACGACGTCGTGCGCGACTGGGCCGCGTCGACGGGCCGCGCGGGTGCCGTCATCGACGTGACGGCCGCCACCATCGGCGGCTGACGCGCGACATTCGTGCCGAATGTCGACTTTGGAGGCGCCTATCCCCACATTCGGCACGAATGTGCGGCACCCGCTCGCGGCGCGCTCGCAGCCCGCAGGGACTACCGTTGGACGATGACCACGTCCGATTCCGTGCCCAGCGAGGCCGAGACCGCCGAAGCCGCGTTGACCTTCTCCGACCTGGGGCTCGACAGCGCTGTGCTGAAGGCCCTGAAGGACGTCGGCTACGAGACGCCGTCCGCGATCCAGGCGGCCACCATCCCCCTGCTCCTGGAGGGCCGCGACGTCGTCGGGCTCGCCCAGACCGGAACCGGCAAGACCGCCGCGTTCGCGTTGCCGATCCTCTCCCGCCTCGACCTCTCGCAGAAGACTCCCCAGGCGCTCGTGCTCGCGCCCACCCGTGAGCTCGCGCTGCAGGTCGCGGAGGCGTTCGAGAGCTACGCCGCGCACCTCAAGGGCGTCCACCTCCTCCCCGTCTACGGCGGGCAGGGGTACGGCGTGCAGCTCTCGGCGCTGCGCCGCGGCGTCCACATCGTCGTCGGCACGCCCGGCCGCATCATGGACCACCTCGACAAGGGCACCCTCGACCTCTCCGCGCTCAAGTACCTGGTGCTCGACGAGGCCGACGAGATGCTGAAGATGGGGTTCGCGGAGGATGTGGAGACCATCCTCGCCGACACGCCCGACGACAAGCAGGTCGCCCTCTTCTCGGCGACGATGCCGGCACAGATCCGCCGCATCTCGAAGAAGTACCTCCACGACCCCGAAGAGATCACGGTCAAGTCGAAGACCACCACCTCGGCGAACACGACGCAGCGCTACCTCGTCGTCTCGTACCCGCAGAAGGTGGACGCGCTCACCCGCATCCTCGAGGTCGAGAACTTCGAGGGCATGATCATCTTCGTCCGCACCAAGAACGAGACGGAGACCCTCGCCGAGCGGCTCCGCGCCCGCGGCTACTCGGCGGCCGCCATCAACGGCGACGTCGCCCAGGCCCAGCGCGAGCGCACCGTCGACCAGCTCAAGTCGGGCAAGCTCGACATCCTCGTGGCGACGGATGTGGCGGCGCGCGGACTCGACGTCGAGCGCATCAGCCACGTGGTCAACTTCGACATCCCGATCGACACCGAGTCGTACGTGCACCGCATCGGCCGCACCGGCCGCGCGGGCCGCAGCGGCGCCGCGATCAGCTTCGTCACACCGCGCGAGCGCCGGCTGCTCACCGCGATCGAGAAGGCGACCCGCCAGCCGCTCACGCAGATGCAGCTCCCGAGCGTCGACGACGTCAACACCACCCGCCTCGCCCGCTTCGACGACGCGATCACGGAGGCCCTCGGCCAGGAGGACCGCATCTCGCGGTTCCGCGACATCATCGCCCACTACGTCGAGCACCACGACGTGCCCGAGGCGGATGTCGCTGCCGCGCTCGCCGTGGTCGCCCAGGGCGAGGAGCCGCTGCTGCTCAGCGGCGACGACGCGCTGACCCAGCGGGTCGAGCGCGACTCCCGCTCCGAGGACCGCGGGGGGCGTTCGGACCGTGGAGGCCGTGCCGGCGATCGCGACGGTGCTCGCGGTGATCGTGCCGCGCGCCGCGAGCGCAGCGACAAGACGATGGCGCCCTACCGCATCGAGGTCGGCAAGCGGCAGCGCGTCGAGCCGCGCCAGATCGTCGGCGCCCTCGCGAACGAGGGCGGCCTGAGCCGCGACGACTTCGGGCACATCCGCATCATGCCCGACCTCTCCATCGTCGAGCTGCCCGCCGACCTCCCGGGCGACACGCTCTCGCGCCTGTCGGGCACGCGGATCAGTGGCAAGCTGATCGAGCTGCGCCCCGACCGCGGCGCCGGCGCGCGCCGCGAGTCCCGCGGTCGCGACGACCGCGGCCGCGACGAGCGGCCGCCGCGCAAGCCCCGCCACTGACCCGCGCGCCGACATTCGTCACGAATGTCGTGAAAGCGCGCGCCCAAGTCCACATTCGGCACGAATCGCGCGGGGTAGACACGCGTGCGAACGAACGGTGCCCCCGCCTCCCGGTGATCGACCGAGAGGCGGGGGCACCGTCGTAGCGGCGGCCGGGCGCTACGCTCGGCGCGTCCGCCGCAGGCGGAGCACGACGCCCGCACCGATGCCGGCCGCGGCCAGCAGCGCGAGCAGCGCCGCGACGCCGAGCGCCGTCGAGCCGGTGGAGGCGAGCGGACCATCGAGGCCCGGCGGGACGACCGCCGCACCGCCACCTCCCGCACCGCCTCCCGAACCGCCGTTCCCGCCCGGCACTTCTGCCGCCGTCACGGTGATCGCACGCTCGGCGACGACGTCGCCGTCCACCACGACCTGCAGGGTGTGCGGGCCGGTGGCGAAGTCGGCCGGGACCGTGGCGGTCAGACTCGCCTCCCCGTTCGCGTCCGTCGTGACGGTGCCGAGCGTCAGCGGGTCGGAGTGCAGGACCACGGAGGCGCGCACACCCTTCCCGAGTCCGCTCACGCCGACCGTGAGGTCGTGCCCGGCCGTGACCGCGACGGGAGCCGAGATCGCGGGCGTCCCGGCGGCGCAGGGCTCGTCCGCCGCCCGCACGCCGGGCGCGAACCCGGTCGGGTGGTCGGCGGCCGTGCCGTAGACGCGCATCTCGGCGGCCGCGGCGAACGGCTGGCCGTTGAGCGAGCTCGTCGCAGTGAACCGCACGAACGACGCGGTCACCGGCGTGAACGGCACGACCTGGGTGTCGGGGGAGTCGACCAGCGCGCCGGTCGCGACGGTGGTCCAGGAGGAGCCGTCGTCCGAGACCGCGATCTCGTAGCCCTTCACCCGCCCGTTCTGGCCGCCGCTCTGCCGGCCGAGGTAACCGAAGCCGTCGACCGTCGACGGACCCGCCAGCGCCAGGGTGACCCAGTGCGGATACGGCGCCGATGAGTTCGTGTAGTCGGTGTGCCAGATCGTTCCGGGATCGCCGTCGAGCACGTTCCCGACGGGGCCTTCCCCGGCTCCGGAGGAGAGGTTCTCCGAGTCGGCGGTGGCGGTCATCGAGCCGGGCGACAGCATCGGCCGGTCGGAGACGGTCGTCTTGGCCGCTCCCGTGACCGACTTGGTGACGCAGTCGTTCGCGTAGGTCGCCACGACCGACAGGCTCGCGCTCGTCCCCGCGGCGGCGGCGGGAGGCGTGACGAGCCAGGTGGTCGTCACGCTCGTCCCCGGGGCGACGCTGCCGAACAGGTTGCCGCCCTTCTTCGCGACCTGCGCGGTCCACCCGTCGGGCAGGCCGGTCAGCTCGACGCTGACGTTGGTCGCCGCCGTCAGCTCGTTGTTGGTGAAGGTCGTCACCAGCGAGCCCGCGACGCCGGGGCTGAGGTCGGTGCTCGCCGGAGCGGCCACCGAACCGCAGGACGCGCCTCCGGCCTCCTCGCCGAGGTCCTCGACGCGGAAGTCGTCGAGCACGAAGTCGGCGCCGTTCGCGCTGCCCAGTTTGCGCAGCCCCACCCAGGTGTCGCCGCAGCCGGCGACGATGTCCTTCGCGTAGTGCGCCGTGTCGAGGGCGGGAGCGATCGCCTCCCGGTTCACGTCGGCCGAGGAGACCGCGCCCCCGCCGACCGTGTCCGCGCCGGTGACCCAGGCCCACTGCCCGTCGAGGTTCGTCTGGTAGTCGAACGACACCCGGTACTTGTGGCCGGCGACGAACGGGACGGTGGCGGGAATCGTGCGGTAGACGAGGCCGGTGTTCTCCTCGTGCGCCTTGAGCGAGTGCTCGCCGCTCAGCACGTCGTCGACGCCGAGACCCTTCAGGGTGCCGGAGTCGTACGGCGAGTGCGTGTTCTTCCACGCCTTCTGGCTGTACGGGTCGTGCAGCTCGCTGATGGAGGTGCGCGGGTCGGTGCTCCCGCCGGCGTCGCCCTTCACGAACGGACCCCAGCCGGGCTGGTTGCCCTCGAAGTCGTCCGCCGCGATCACCGCGCCGTCGGTGGGGAGGGCGGTGGAGGTGTCGAGCATGATCCGGGCGTCGTCGAACGTGACCGCGGCCTTGCCGGCCACCGCGCCGAGGGCGACGGTCACCGTCCCGTTCGCGGGAGCGGTGAAGCCGACGGACGCGCGCTGCGAGTAGGTGCCCTTCTTCGCGTCCGAGTCCATCGAGTTGGCGGCCGGTGTCGTGTCGAACGTGTTCGCGGCGATGGTCCCGGCATCCACCGAGAGGGTGGTCGCACGGCGCTCGCCCGGTCCGATCTCCACGTTCGCGCTGAAGGAGTACCGCTTGCCGGGCTGCAGCCCGGTGACCTTCTGCGAGAGCGCCGAGCGATCGGTTCCGAGCACCGCGACGTTGTCGCCGCTGTCGGCCGTGGCGACCTTCGCGCCTCCCGTGGCGTTCCAGGCGGTCAGGTCGCCCGCGTTGAAGCCGGGGTCGACCAGCCCGCTGCCTGCGCCGTACTCGGCCGAGGCGTGGGGCGCTGCGCCGTTCGCCGGAGCGAGCACGTACGGCACGCCCTTCGCGCCGGTCAGTGTGACGGCGCCGTCCGTCGCGTGGACGTCGGAGACCTTCACCCGGCCCTGGTCGGTCAGCCTGTAGAGGGTGAAATCGGTCGTGCCGGCGAACTGCGGGGTGAGCGTGAAGGTCGCCGCGCCTCCCGTCGCGTTGACGTAGTACATCTTGTCGGCGTGGGCCGGCGACGAGACGCCGTCGGCATCCGGCTCGCCCCACGGGAGCAGGTAGGTGCCACCCGTGGCGACGGTCACGCCGTCCATCGCGATCTGCCGCTTGCCGTCCTTCATCGAGACGGTCACGCCGCCGGTGAGGGTCGCGGTCTTGCCGAAGTCCCACGACTGCACCGGGAAGTGCTGGAGGAACTTGGTCGGGAGGTTCGCCGACCAGATGTTCGAGTAGAAGGTGTTCCAGTCGTTCTGGCCGGTCCAGCCCTCGAACTCCTTGACGTCCGCGCCGCCGAGCAGCGGGTCCACGTTCCAGACGTCGCGGTCGGTGTTGGTGATGAAGCGGACGATGTTGGAGTTGATGCCCTTGTTGGTCGCGCCGCCGTAGTTCTTGTCGTTGGCCCAGTGCGACCAGATCGACGAGCCCTCGAACTTGTACGCCCACTCGGTCGCGACCTGGAGGTCGAGGTCGCGCAATTGCGCCGCGAGCCCGTCGGCCAGCCAGCCGCTCGAGTAGTAGGCGTCGATGTAGACGCCGGCCAGGTCGGGCACCTCCTGCTTGAGCTGCGCGAACCGGTCGACGATCGCGCCGGAGCCGAGGTCGTAGCGCTGGTCGATGTGGTAGCTCTGGTTCAGCCAGTCCCACCCGTTCACCTGGCCCTGCACCATCCGGTCGCTGAACGTCTTGGCCTGCGGGTACGCCTCGGTCGCGTTCACGTGCACGGCGACGTCGGCGTTGTACTTCTTGCCGTCCTCGACGAGCGTGTTGAAGTCGGCGAGGCCGCCCGCGCGCGTGTTGTAGTCGCCGCCGTAGTCCGGGTGCCCGGAATCGTGGCCCTCGTTGGCGTAGCCCTTGTCGAGCACCCACTGGCCGAGGTCGTCGGTGGTCATCGAGATGCGCTTGACGTTGTCGAGCGTCTTCAGGAACGGGTTCGTCGCCTGGCTCGCGAAGTTGAACGGGATGTGCTGAACGACCCGCTCGGCGACGCGCTCGGCGCCGAGGGGCCGGGTCGAGGCGTCGCGGTAGGCGATGGCGGCATCCTGCCAGTCGACCTTCCCGTCGCTGTTCGCGTCGGCCGAGAGCACGACGGTCGCCTGCGGCAGGGCGTAGACCGCGACGCGCGGGTCGGTCGCGCCGGCCGGGGCGTAGGTCCAGTTGCCGACCGAGAGCTGGGCGCGGCGGGCGCCGTTGCCGGCGTCCACGATCTGCGACTGCAGGCGCGTGTTCCAGTTGGTGTTCGAGTCCTGGGCGGAGTCGTCGGTCGCGTTGGTGAGGATGCCCGCGGCGAGCTGCGAGCCGCTGACGAACCCGTACGGCGTTCCGACGCTGCGCGCGTCCAGCGGGGTCGAGCCCGTGATCGCGAGGAACCGGTCGGCGGTCGTCGTGGAGTCGGTGGAGATCTGGGTGCGGGCGAGAGCGGCGGCCGGGTCGGACGAATCGACCGACACGAGCGACAGGTCCGGGATGGCGAGCTGGTCGACGGTCGCGGCGGCGCCTCCCTCGATTTTCGTGACGGCGAACTCGACGGTGCCCTTCGCGGTGGCGGTGATCGCCGTCGTGATCGTGAGGTCCGGGAGGTCGGCGAAGGTCGACACGTAGGTGGCGGTGTCGGCCGTTGTCGTCATGGTCGTCGCCGCGGTGTGCGCGGTCCCGTTGATCGTGAAGGTGTCGAGCTTCTGCGCCTGTCCGCCGAGGGTCTTGCCGTTCAGGTCGTACGAGACGACCTGCGGGAACTCGCGGGCGACCTGGACGGTGAGCCCGGTGCCGTTGCCGATCGCGACCGGGGTCGCGGCGTCGGCGGGCGGGTCGGGTGTGACCGGCGGCGGGGTCGTGTCGCCGGTGGCGAAGACGCGCAGCTCACCGGCGGAGACGTTCGCGCTGCCGTTGATCGTGCTCGTCGCGACGAACTTCAGGTAGCGGCCGGTGACGGGCTGCGAGAACACGAGGTTCTGCACGTCCGTGGCCGAGGTCGGCTGGCGGAAGGTGCCGGTCGCGGCCGGCGTGCCCCAGTCCGCAGCAGCATCCTTCGCCACCGCGGCGCTGTCCGTGACGTAGACGGCGACATCGGCGACCGGCCCGTTGGACTGGTTCTTCACCTGGTACTGGATGCCGGTGAGCGGGAACGAACCGCCCACGTCGAGGGTGATCCAGTGCGGCAGCGGGTCGGGGTCGCCGCCGTTGTACTTGGTCGCCCACTGCGTGTTCGGGTCGCCGTCGAACGCCGCCAGCGCGGTGCCGTCGAGCGCGGGAGGCGCGGGATACGGCGCCGACTCGGAGTCCACGCCGACCAGCGCGTACTGGGTCTGGGCGATGGCGGCGCCGGCCGGGGGAGGGGCGTCGGCGGCTGCGGCCGGAGCGGCCGCGATCGGCACGAGGGCGCCGGCGGCGACGAGCGCCGCGGCCCCGATCGTGGCTGACAGGGCGCGGAGGCCGCGCGGGGGATGAAGGCTCACAAGGTCCACCTAGCTGCATCGTTGGGAAGGTACTGCCCGTATGGCATCGATAACACTAGGGGATTAAAGCCATGACGGGAACCCCCTGTTACCGCTAGCAGCGTTCAGGTGATTCCGAAATCGCGGGTGCGAGTCAGCCCGCGGCGGGCGCCGGCCCGCTCGACGCGCGCACCACGAGCGTCGGCTCGACCGAGGCGGGCGCGAGCGTGGTCCCGGGCTCCGTGATGTAGCGCAGGAGGTGCTCGACCGCCAGGCGTCCCATCTCGTCGAAGGGCTGCGCCACGGTGGTGAGCGATGGCGAGCAGTACTCGGCGAGGGTGATGTCGTCGACGCCGACGACGGAGATGTCCTCGGGGATGCGGCGGCCCAGCTCGTGGAAGGCGCGGATCACGCCGAACGCCATCTCGTCGCTCGAGACGAACACGGCCGTCACATCCGGGATCCGGCCCAGGATGAGGCCGTTCTGGTACCCGGAGGCGGGCGACCAGTCGCCCTTCAGTTCCGGCGGAGGCGTGATGCCGGCGGCTTCGAGCGTGCTGCGCCACCCCTCGCTGCGACTGACCGCATCCAGCCATTCCGTGGGGCCGGAGACGTGCCAGACGGTCTCGTGGCCCAGGTCGAGCAGGTGCTGCGTGGCGAGCCGGGCCGCCTGGGACTGGTCGACCGCGACGATCTCGGTCGTCGACGTGCGCGAGCCGTCGATGGTGATGGTCGGGATGGAGCGGGTGAGCTCCTCGATGCCCTTGGTCACGTGGATGAGCGGCAACGCCAGCACGATGCCCTCGACCCCCTGGTCGGCGAGGCGCGACATGGCCTCCTCGATCGCGGAGGGGTCCAGCGACGGGCAGGTGGCGGCGCTGACCGCGTAACCGGCGTCGCGCGCGGCGGCCTCGACGCCGACCGTCACCGCCGTACGGGAGTAGAAGCCGGTCTGCAGCAGCACGATCCCGAGGGTGCGGCTGTGCCCGGAGGAGAGCATGCGCGCGGCGTTGTTCATGCGGTAGCCCAGCTGCTCGACGGCGGCGAGCACCTTCGCGCGGGTCTTCTCCTGCACGTTGGGGTGGCCGCTGAGCGCGCGCGAGACGGTCTGGGCGGAGACGCCCGCCACCCGCGCGACGTCCGTCATCCCGGGCGGCTTCGGCGCAGCGTCACGCCCGTCGGTAGTACTCATGCATGCAATGATAACGGCCGCATCGGCCGGACTACGGAGTTTTTCATCCCGATTACCCCCTTCGGGTCACGCGGGTTGTTATCGGTATCATTCTGTGCGACACTCGCTTCTCGAACCCGCTGAAGGGTGTCTGTGTTCAAAGGAGAGGCAGTGAAGAAGTCAGCAGCAATCCGTTTGACGGGCGCGGCGGGGGCGGTCGCGCTCGGTCTGATGAGTCTGGCCGGGTGCTCCGGGGGATCCGGTTCCGGCTCGTCCGACTCCGCACCGGCGACGGTCACGTTCTGGGGCTGGGCCCCGGGCTACGCCGACGCGGTCAAGGCGTTCAACGCCTCCCACAAGGACGTCGTCGTGAAGTATCAGGAGGTGCAGCCCGGCTCCAAGGGCGGCTACCAGAAGATGCTCAACGCCGTCACCGCGAACAACGCCCCCTGCCTCGCGCAGGTCGGCTACGAGACCCTCCCGAGCTTCGCCGCGCAGGGCGCGCTCGAAGACGTCGCGAGTTACGCGAAGGCCGACGAGAAGGACTTCCAGCCCGCCGCGTGGAAGTCGGTCAGCATCGGCGACGCCGTCTACGGCGCCCCGGTCGACACCGGCCCCATGGGCCTGTTCTACAACAAGGAGCTCTTCGACTCGCTCGGCCTGAGCGCCCCGGCCACCTGGGACGAGTACAAGGCCGACGCCGAGAAGATCCACGCGTCCGACCCGAAGAAGTTCATCTCGTCGCCGTACCTCGACTACGACTACGCCGGCCTCGCCTGGCAGACCGGCGCGAAGTGGTTCGACGTCGACGGCGACTCCTGGAAGGTGACGATGGCCTCCGACGCCAACGCGAAGGTCGCCGACTACTGGCAGGGCCTCGTCTCGGAGGGCCTGATCAGCAGCGCCCCGATGTACGACCAGGCCTGGTACACCGGCCTCGGCGACGGCAGCATCGCCACCGTCGTCGGCGCCGTCTGGCAGGCGGGCGTCATCAAGGGCGGCGCCGCGGACGCCTCCGGCAAGTGGGCGGTCGCCCCGATGCCGCAGTGGTCCGCCGGCGACGACCAGGTCGGCAACGCCGGCGGCTCGGCCACCGCCGTGCTCAAGGGCTGCTCGAACGCGAAGGCCGCGTGGGAGTTCGCGCACTGGATGAGCACCGACAAGGACACCTACAACACGCTCGTGCAGAAGGCGGGCCTCTACCCGGCCGCCACCGGCCTGAGCGACCTGCCCGCCCTCACCGAGGCCGACCCGTACTTCGGCGGCCAGAAGATCTTCGACGTGTTCGCCGACGCGGCGCCGCACGTGAACCCCGACTGGACCTGGGGCCCGGTCATGACGAAGACCGCCGCCGACCTGGACGACGGGCTCGGCAAGGCGTGGGCCGGTCAGGGGACGATCACCGACGCGCTGAAGAGCGCGCAGGACAAGACCGTCGCCGAGCTGAAGAAGCAGGGGCTGAAGGTCTCCGAGTAGGAGCCGACGGCGACACTGGGGCGAGGGATGCGGCGGTCCGATCAGGGACGGATCGCCGCATCCCGTCGTGAGACTGCACGGGCGACCGTGCGCAGAGAGAAGGAATCGTGACCGACCTGGATGTCGCCGAGTACCGGGCGACCCCACCGGCGGGACCGGCAGGACCGGCGGCCTCGCGGGCGCCGAGGAAGCCGCGCCGACCGCGCCGCTCGTTCAGCTGGCGCGCGCCGCTGCTCTTCCTCGGGCCGTTCGTGGTGCTGTTCGCCGCGCTGAACGTCGCCCCGATCGTCTACGCGTTCGTGAGCAGCCTGTTCACGGTCAAGCGCTCGGGGCTCGGCCTGACCGCGCCGACGCAGGAGTTCGACCCGTTCGCGAACTACGCGCACGCCTTCGGCGACCCCGACTTCGTCGCCTCGCTCGGCCGGGTCGCGCTGTTCGGCGTCGTGCAGGTGCCGGTCATGCTCGGCCTCGCGCTGGTGCTCGCCCTGCTGATCGACTCGAAGTCGGCGCGAGGCAAGGGCTTCTTCCGGCTGTCGAGCTTCCTGCCGTACGCCATCCCGGGCGTGAGCGCCGCGCTGGTCTGGTCGTTCATGTACTCGACCACCTCGAGCCCGATCAACCACATCCTGGAGCCCCTCGGCATCCAGCTGCCCTTCTTCGACGACGGCACCGTGCTGTGGTCGGTGGCGAACATCGTCACCTGGAGCTGGACCGGCTACAACATGATCATCATCTACGCCGCGCTGCAGTCCATCCCGGCCGAGGTGCTGGAGGCGGCGAAGCTCGACGGCGCGTCGGCGTTCCGCACCGCGTGGAGCGTGAAGATCCCGATGGTGCGCAGCGCGATCATCCTGACGGCCGTCTTCTCGATCATCGGCTCGGCGCAGCTCTACAACGAGCCGACGGTGCTGCAGCCGATCTCCGGCGGATCCGTCTCCTCCACCTTCACCCCGATCATGTCGGCGCAGGCCGCCGTCGGCGCGGGCAACTACCCGTACGCCGCCGCCCAGTCCGTCATCCTCGCGGTGATCGTCGGCGTGATCTCGTTCGTGTTCTTCCGACTCACCAGCAAAGGGGACAAGGCGTGACCCTCCTCAGCCCGCGGCGGGACACCACTCCGCTCAGCCGCACCATCGTGATGGTGCTGCTCGCCGTCTCCACCGTCTACTTCCTCTTCCCGCTCTGGTGGCTGCTGGTCGCGGCGACCAAGCCGTTCGGCGAGCAGTTCTCGGGCAACGGCCTGTGGTTCGACGGCTTCGGCCTGTGGGACAACCTCGCCCGGCTCACCGCGCAGGGTGACGGCATCTTCTGGCAGTGGATGCTGAACAGCCTGATCTACTGCGGCCTCGGCGCCGCGATCGGCACCCTCCTCTCCGCGATGGGCGGCTACGCGCTGGCCAAGTACGACTTCCCCGGCCGCGGCGCGCTGTTCGGCGTGATCCTGGCGGCGGTGCTCGTGCCGAAGATCCTGTTCACGCTCCCGCTCTATCTGATGTTCTCGGGGGTGCACCTGATCAACAACCCGCTCGCCGTGCTCCTCCCGAGCATCGTCAGCCCGTTCGGCGTCTACCTGGCGCGCGTCTTCGCCGCCCAGTCGGTGCCGGACGAGGTGATCGAGGCCGGCCGGATCGACGGCGCGAGCGAGTTCCGCATCTTCCGCGCCATCTCGACCAAGATGATGCTGCCGGCGCTCGTGACGATCTTCCTGTTCCAGTTCGTCGAGATCTGGAACAACTACCTCCTGCCCGCGATGGTGCTCGGCGACGACCACATGCAGCCGGTGACGGTGGGCTTGGTCGGCTGGAACGCCAGCCACGTCGCCGTTCCGCCGCCGCTCGTGGTGATCGGCTCGCTGGTCTCGGTCGTGCCGCTGATCATCGCGTTCCTCGCCCTGCAGCGCTTCTGGCGGGCCGGGATGACCGCGGGAGCGGTGAAGTGACGCGCGCCGACGCGACCCTGACGGCGACCGCCTCCCTCCTGACGTACGAGGACGGGGTGCTGCTGCGCGGCGGCGTTCCCCACCAGGTGCTCTCGGGCTCGCTGCACTACTTCCGCGTGCATCCCGCGCAGTGGCGGGACCGGCTGGAGCGGCTCGCCGCGCTCGGCCTCAACACGGTCGACACCTACGTGGCGTGGAACTTCCACCAGCGCCGCGCGGACCGGCCGGCGTCGTTCGACGGCTGGTGCGATCTGGAGGCGTTCATCGCGCTGGCCGGCGAGATCGGGCTCGACGTCATCGTGCGCCCGGGACCATACATCTGCGCCGAGTGGGACAACGGAGGCCTGCCCGCATGGCTCACGGCACGGGTCGGGATGCGCGCCCGCAGCTCGGAGCCCGCCTTCCTCGACGCCGTCGCCGCCTGGTTCGACGACCTCATCCCGCGTCTCGCCGCCCTGCAGGTCGCGAACGGCGGACCGGTCGTCGCCTTCCAGGTCGAGAACGAATACGGCAGCTACGGCGACGACGGCGACTACCTGGCCTGGCTGCGGGATGCGCTCGTCGCCCGCGGCGCGACCGAGCTGCTGTACACCGCGGACGGCCCGACCGATCTCATGCTCGACGGCGGCAGCCTCCCGGGCGTGCTGGCCACGGCGACTTTCGGCACGCGGGCCGGGGAGGCGTTCGGACTGCTGCGCGCGCGCCGCGACGGCGAACCGCTGCTCTGCGCCGAGTTCTGGAACGGCTGGTTCGACCACTGGGGCGAGCGGCACCACGTGCGCACCGTGCCGAGCGCGGACGCGACGCTCGGCGAGATCCTCGACGCCGACGGCTCGGTCAGTCTCTACATGGCGCACGGCGGCACCAACTTCGGGCTCTGGGCGGGCGCGAACCACGACGGCCGCCTGCAGCCCACGGTCACCAGCTACGACTCGGACGCGCCGATCGCCGAGCATGGCGCGGTCACGCCGAAGTTCCACGCGTTCCGGGAGCGGTTCGTCGCCGCGGGCGGGCGCGAGCTGCCGGTGCCGGCCGACCCGCGCATCCTGGACCCGCGCGCCGTGCCGGTGACGCCGGGCGCCGGGCTGCTGGAGGCGCTGCGCACCGTTCCTCCCGCCATCTCCGGGGCCACGCCGCCGAGCTTCGAGGAGCTCGGCCTCCCCGCGGGGCTCGTGCTCTACACCGCGACCCCTCGCCTGCCGCGCGGCGAGAACACGGTCACCGTCAGCGGCCTGCACGACCGCGCGCAGTTCTTCGTCGACGGCGTGCTCGTCGGCATCCTGGACGCGGACGGCTCGCTCCCGGTGACCGGCCGCGGCGAGCGGGTGCAGCTGGAGATCCTGGTCGAGAACCAGGGGCGCATCAACTACGGGCCGCTGCTCGGGCAGGGCAAGGGCATCCTGGGCGGGGTGCAGATCGGCCGCCGGCTCGTGCACGGCTGGACCGCGCGGGCGCTGCCGCTGGACGAGTGGACGCAGGACGAGGTCGCGGGGTTGGCGGATGCGCGTGCTGGCGCGGGGGCGGGTGCTGGTGCTGCCGCGGGCTTCTCGACGGCGCTGTTCACGCTCGGCGACGGCGAGCCCGCCGACGCCTTCCTCGCGCTGCCCGGCTTCGGCAAGGGCTTCGTCTGGGTGAACGGCCTCCTGCTCGGCCGCTACTGGGAGATCGGGCCGCAGGTGACGCTCTACGTCCCCGCGCCCGCGCTCGTGGCCGGCGTCAACACCGTGACCGTGCTCGAGCTGGAGCACTCGGGGGAGCGCATCGAGTTCCGCTCGCGCCCCGAGCTCGGGCCGCCCGAGGAGTACGTCGAGATCTTCTGACGCCGGCGCACATTCGTGCCGAATGTCGACTTTGGCCCGGCCAAACGCGACATTCGGCACGAATGTGGGCGGGCATCCCGGCCGGAGGCAGGGCGATAGAATCGGGCGATGCCGGTCCGCCGGCGCCGGCAGGGCGGTCGGGCGGCTGATTTTCGAACAGGGGTCATGGATGGTTGAGCGGATTTCACTGAGGCAGCCGATCGCCGATCAGATGTACGAGGTGCTCCTCCACCAGTTCATGTCGGGCGAGCGTGCCGCGGGCGAGAGCCTCAACATCGGCGCGCTCTCGCGCGAACTCGCCGTCAGCCAGACGCCGCTGCGCGAAGCTCTCGCCCGGTTGGAGCACACCGGCCTCGTCGAGCGCGAGGCGCTGCGCGGCTACCGCGTCGCACCGGCCATGACGCGGGACGAGGTCGAGCAGCTGAAGGAGGCGCGCCTCCAGCTGGAGCCGACGCTCGCCCGCGAGGCGGCCCTGCGGAGCACCAGCGAGTTCGTCGACGCGCTCCGCGAGACGCTGGACGACTTCGAGCGTTCCGCCGAGGTGGCCGACCTCGAGACCGAGGGGTTCGACCTCTACTGGCGCTCGGACGACCGCTTCCACATGCTCATCGCGGCGCAGGCCGGCAACAAGTTCCTCGAACTCGCGTACGCGGCCCTCGGTGGCCAGATCCAGCGCTTCCGGCTGTTCTCGAAGTTCGGCCGCACGGGTGCCCAGGGGGCGGCTCCGGAGCACCGCGAGATCTTCGACGCGCTCGCCGCGGGAGACGCCGACGCCGCAGATGCCGCGATGCGGACGCACATCGCGGGAGCCGCGGAGCGCCTGCTCGCCCGCTGACCCCAGCACCCTGAGGGGCACCAAGGAGCTTTGACTCCGCCCTGTCGTCGCTATACTATAGTTTTCGTAACGAAGCGGAGAGAGGACGACGGCGTGACCATATACACCGCGCACCCGATCGTCGACGGGTTCCCCGGCAAGTCGCACTCGCACGGCGCCTTCGGCTGGAGCAGTCTGTGGCTGCTCGACGACGGCACCCGGCGCGTGCTGATCGACGCGGGACAGCCCGCGTACATCCCGCTCATCCACGAGGGGCTGGCCCGCCACGGTCTCACCGCGGCCGACGTCACCGACGTGCTCATCACGCATCTCCACTGGGACCACGTCGCGAACTTCACGATGTTCGAGAACGCGACGACCTGGGTGGGGGAGGCCGAACTCGCCTGGGCGGCCGAGCAGCCTCCCGGCACGACGTTCATCCCCGACCTCCACGTGCGCGAGCTGCTGCGGCGCACCGACGGCGTCGAGCGGATGTCGGCCGGGCAGGAGGTCCTCCCGGGCATACACACGATCGCCAGCCCCGGTCACACCCCGAACCATCTGGCGTTCTTCGCCGAGAGCACGGACGACCGGCTGATCTTCGCCGGCGACGCCGTGAAGAACATCCACGAGCTCAGCACCGCTCGAGCGGACTCGACGATGGACGCCGACGCCAGCGTCGCCACCATCGACCGCCTGCGCTCGCTGCTGACCGACACCGCAGGTGTGCTGGTGCCGGGCCACGACGTCGGGCTGCGGCTCGACGGCGGGACGGTCGAGCGCGTGCGCCCGCAGCGCGCCTCCATCGGCTACTTCGCCGACGGAGCGCGCGGCGAAGAGGACCGCAGCATCGGATGAGCTGCACCACGACGAAGGGACGACGATGACCACAGTGCTCTACACCGGCGGCACCGGCCGCATGGGCCGGGTGATCCGCGACGGACTGTCCGGCCGCTACGACCGGGTGGTGCTCTTCGCACGCAGTCAGCCGGAGGAGCCGCTGCATCCCGGTGAGGAGGTCGTCGTCGGCGACCTCGCCGACCTGGATGCCCTGGTGGAGGCCGCCAAGGGAGTCGACGTCATCGCCCACTTCGGCGGCGTCGCCGACGAAGCCCCCTTCCGCGAGGTGCGTGCGGCGAACATCGACGGGACGTACAACGTCTACGAGGCCGCGCGCCGGGCGGGTGTGCGCCGTGTCGTCTACGCCAGCTCGAACCACGTCATCGGGTTCCACCCCGCCACCGAGGTGCTGGACGAGACCGCGACGCTGCGCCCCGACACCTACTACGGCGTCTCGAAAGCGTTCGGCGAGGCGCTCGCCAGCCTGTATCACGACAAGTGGGGCGTGGAGTCGGTGATCCTCCGGATCGGCACGTTCCGTCCCGAGCCGGAGGACGTGCGGCAGCTCGCCCTCTGGCTGAGCTGGCGCGACGGCATCGAGCTGACCCGCTGCGCGATCGAGAGCGGACCGGTGGGCTGCCAGGTCGTGTACGGCGCCTCCGCGAACACCGGCGGCTGGTGGGACGGCCGCGCCGGCTGGGAGGCCATCGGCTACACCCCGCAGGACGACGCCGCCGATCACGCCGGCGCCATCGACCCCGACACCAGCGCCCCGCTGTTCCACGGTGGCGCGTTCACCGCATCCGACTACGAAGGAGGGATCTGGTGAGCGACACCACCGAGCCCATCGATGTCCTGATCACCACCGCGTTCCTGCACCCGGGCGACGAGGTCGACCATGCGCTGCGGGAGGCCGGACTGGCCACCCGGCACGAGCCGGACCTCCTCGCCCGCCCGCGGGCGGAGCGTTCGCTGCTGCTGTCGCAGGTGCGGGCGATCATCGCCGGCACCCAGCCGCTGCGCGCCGAGGAGCTGCAGGCCGCCACCCGCCTCGAGGTCATCGTGCGCACCGGCGTCGGCTACGACAGCGTCGACGTCGCGACCGCCACGGCCGCCGGCGTGCCGGTGTGCGTGACGGCCGGCGCCAACCGTCAGGCCGTCGCCGAGCACGTGTTCGCCCTGATGCTCGCCGTCGCGCGGCGGGTGCCGGAGAACATCGCCAACCTCGCCGACGGCACGTGGCAGCAGCTGACAGGCCGCGAGCTGCACGGGGCGACCCTCGGCATCCTCGGCCTCGGCTCGATCGGCAAGGCCGTCGCGAGGATCGCCGCCGGCTTCGGGATGGACGTCCTCGCCTACGACCCGCATTTCGACGAGGCGTTCGCGGCTGCCAACGGCATCCGTCGCGCCACCCTCGACGAGGTCGTGGCCGAGGCCGACGTCATCACCCTGCACCTCTTCCTCGACGACTCGACGCGCAACCTGATCGATGCCCGGCGGCTGGCGGCGATGAAGGACGACGCGATCCTGATCAACACGGCGCGCGGTGGCATCGTGGACGAGGACGCGCTCGTCGCCGCGGTGCGCGACGGGATCATCGGGGGCGCGGCTCTCGACGTCTTCGCCGCCGAGCCGCTCCCGGCGGACAGCCCGCTGCTCCACACTCCCGGCATCCTCGCCACGACGCACGTCGCCGGCGCGACCCGCGAAGCACGCGGCGAGTCCGGGCGGATGGCCGCGGCGAACGTCATCGGCGTGCTCGGTGGCGGGGCCCCGCAGTTCGTCGTCAACCCCGACTACCAGGCGGTGCCGGCGTGATCGTCGAGACCACCGCCGGGCCGGTGCGGCTCGCGGCGAACCTGAAATGGCTCTTCACCGAGGTGCCGTTCGAGCAGCGTTTCGACGCCGCCGCCCGAGCGGGGTTCACCGGCGTGGAGTTCGCATCGCCGTACGAGCTCCCGGCCGGGACCGTACGCCGGCTGCTGGACGACGCCGGACTGGAGCAGGTGCTCATCAACACACCGGCGGGGCCGGCGGGATCGGCCACGATCATGGGTGCGGCGTACGTGCCCGGTGCCCGGGAGGAGTTCCGGGAGGGGGTGCTCCGGGCATTGGAGTACGCGGCGGTGCTCGACACCCCGGTCATCCATGTGATGTCCGGGCTGCGTCCCGCCGACGCGGATCCCGATCTCGCCCTCGCGACCTACGTCGCCAACATCGGCTGGGCCGCCGAGCAGGCCCGCGCCGCCGGCGTGCGTGTTGCGCTCGAGCCCATCAACAAGCGCGATCAGCCCCGATACGGACTCGCCTCGATGGAGACCGCGGCCGCAGTGGCGGAGGCCGTCGATCCCGAGACCGTCGGCGTGCTGTTCGACGTCTATCACGCGCAGGTCGACGGCGGGAACCTGATCGACCGGTTCGAGCGCCTCCTGCCGCGCATCGCCCACATCCAGATCGCCGACAACCCGGGCCGGGGCGAGCCCGGCACCGGCGAGATCGCGTTCGACCGCGTCCTGGCGCGGATCGCCGCCAGCCCGTACGACGGATGGGTCGGCTGCGAGTACGGCCCCGTCGCCGGCACGCTCGACGGCCTCGCCTGGACCGAGAGGATCGCACGATGACGAAGATCGCATTGATCAGCGCGACCCCGCTCGCCATCCCCCCTGCTGCCGCTGCGATCGCGACGGCCCTGCCGGACACGACCGTCTGGAACCTCCTGGACGACCGGCTGCTCGCCGACGCCGAGGAGCAGGGTGGTATCACGGCACCGCTGGCCGCCCGCATGGACGATCTCATCGAGCTCGCCCTGGCCGGCGGCGCGGACGGCGTCCTGCTGACGTGTTCGCAGTTCGGCACCCGGGCCGACGTGCGCGACCGCGCGACCGATCGGGTCGCGGTGCTCTCCGCCGACGGCCCGCTCTTCGCGGAGGCGGCGGAGCAACAGGCATCACGGATCCTGCTCGTCGCATCGCTCGAATCCGCGGCGGCCGACAGCGCCGGCCGACTCTCGGCCGTGCTGGCCGCATCCGGCTCGGCTGCGTCGGTCACGCCGCTGGTCGTGCGCGCAGCGGCGCGTCCCCCGCAGGGCGAGAGCCTCGACGAGGTGCTCGGGGCGGCCATCGCCGGTGTCGCTGAACCGTACGACCTCGTCGTGCTCGGGCAGTACTCCCTGGCCGCGGCGGCGGGCGCCCTCGCAGCGCGGTTCGGGGCGCCCGTCCTGGACGGCCCGAGTGCGGCCGCCCGCCGGCTGGCCACCGAGATCGCCGAGGAGTCCCGATGATCGGCGTCATCGCCGACGACGTGACCGGAGCGACCGACGTCGCGGCCGCGCTGAGCCGCGCCGGGCTGCGCACCCTCCTGACCCTCACCGCCGAGGTGGACGACCACGAGGTCGTGATCGACGCCGACGCCGTCGTGATCGGATTGAAGACGCGCTCGCTCCCGGCCGCCGACGCGGTCGCCCAGAGCCTCACCGCGCTCGACGCCCTGCAGCGGGTCGGGGCGGACCAGTTCTACCTCAAGTACTGCTCGACGTTCGACTCCACTCCGGAGGGAAACATCGGGCCGGTCACCGAAGCTCTGGCCGTGCGGCTCGGGGCGCGGACCGTCGTGACGACGCCCGCCGCTCCGCTGCACGGCCGGACCGTCTACCAGGGGCACCTCTTCGTCGGGGACACCCTGCTGAACGAGACGCACATGCGCGAGCACCCGATCACCCCCATGCGGGACTCGTCCGTGCCGCGCCTCCTGGCGCCGCAGGCCGAGCGGCCGGTCGGGCTGCTGCCCCTCGACATCGTGCGGGCCGGCGCCGAGCTCATCCGCGAGACGATCACCGCCGCCGAGACGGGCGGCACGACCCACCTGGTCGCGGACGCCGTGTCCGAGGACGACCTCGCGGCGCTCGCCGAGGCGATCGGCGACGCGCCCCTGATCGCGGGCTCGGCGGGACTGATCGGAGCGATCGCCCGTCGTCGCCCCCGATCCGATGCCTCGGCAACCCGTCCGCCCGCAGCCCGAACGGCGATCATCGCCGGAAGCTGCTCGCGGCGCACCCTGGAGCAGATCGCTCGCTTCCGGGAGGAGGGCGCGCCGACGTACAAGGTCGTCGCGGCATCCGGCGACACCGCGGCCGGGCTGGCCCAACAGGCGCTCGCCTGGTGGGACCGACTGCCCGCGACCGCGTCGGCACTCCTCTACTCCTCCAGCACGGCGGAGGAACGGGACGCCTCCGTCGACGGAGCCGCGGAGCTCTACGAAGAGGTGGCGGGGCTGATCGCCCACGGGCTCGCAGAACACGGTGTCACGCGCCTGCTCGTCGCCGGAGGCGAGACCTCCGGCGCGGTGATCCACGCCCTCGGGACGCGGGTCGCGGTCGTGGGGGAGGAGGCGGCGCTCGGCGCACCCTGGATCCACGACGTCGCGCACGACCTCCATCTCGTGCTGAAGTCGGGCAACTTCGGCGAGCCCGGACTGTTCGTCGACGTCGCCCTCCGAGACCCGGCCGTGATCGGGGCGGACGCATGACCGCCGCCGCAGCCATCGAGCGCGTGGCTCACGACATCCACCGCCGCGGACTCACACACGGACGCACCGGCAACCTCGCCGTGCGCGACGGGGATCGCGTGCTGGTCACGCCCACCGGCGTCAGCCTCGGTGAGGTACGAGCCGATGCGCTCTCCGTGGTGGATGCGAGCGGGCGCCATCTGGCCGGCCCCCGGCCGACGAAGGAGGCGTTCCTGCACGTCGCGATGCTGCGGGTGCGCCCCGAGGCGAATGCCGTCGTGCACACCCACTCGGTGCATTCCGCCGCCCTGTCGTGCCTGGACGGGCTCGATCCCGAGCGGCCTCTCCCTCCGCTGACCGCCTACTACGGGATGCGCGTCGGATCGCTGCGGCTGCTGCCGTACGCGGCCCCCGGCGATCCCGCAGCGACCGCGGCCGTCGAGGATGCCGCGCGCGCCTCCCACGCCCTCCTGCTGCGCAACCACGGCCCCGTCGTGGCGGGCGCCGACCTCGATGCGGCCCTCGACGCCCTCGAGGAGCTCGAGCACACCGCCCAGCTCTTCCTCCTCACCCGCGGACTGCCGACGGCGCCGCTCTCCGATGCGCAGGTCGCCGCCCTACGGTCCGCCGCCCCGCGGTCCGCCGCCCCGACCGGAAAGGCCCTCACGCCGTGATCACCCTCTACAGCGGGCTCGTCGTCCGCCAGCCTCTCGTCGACACCGTCATCCCCGCGTTCGAGCGCGCGCACGGCGTCCGCGTCGAAGCGACGTTCGAGCCCACCTCGAAGCTCCTGCAGCGGATCGGTGCGGGGGAGCGGCCCGACCTCGTGCTCGGGGTCTCGTCGTCCGTCCGCGACCTCGCCGTCGAGGGCGTGGTCGACAGGGAGGCGATCGCCGACATCGCGGTCTCGGCGGTCGGGTTCGCGCGGCTCCCCGCGACCCCCGCCCCCGCCGACCCGTCGGCGTCGACGTTCCTGGACTATCTGCTCGCCGCCCGCGCCGTCGCCTACACACTCTCCGGAGCGAGCGGACTCCACTTCATGGAGGTGCTCCGCACGCGCGGCCTGCTGGACCGCATCGACGAGCGCGCCGTGCGCTTCGAGTCGGGTCTGACCGCCGAAGCCGTCGTCGACGGCCGTGCGGAGGTCGCCATCCAGCAGGTGAGCGAGCTGCGGTCCGTCGCCGGCCCGCACATCGTCGAGCCGATCCCGCACGAGCTGCAGGCGTACGCCCGATTCGCCATCGGGGCCCGCACCGGCGCGCCGGACGCGGCGAAGGACTTCGCCCGAGCCCTGACGGGCGCCCCCGCGCAGGACGCGTTCGCCGCCGCCGGACTGAGCACACCGTGAGCACGACCGCTCGCGGGAATCGAACCGAGAAGGAGACTGGAACGATGAGAAAAGTGGTGGTCGACACCGACACCGGCGTGGACGACGCCCTGGCCCTGATGCTGCTGGCGGCCGATCCCGAGGTCGAGATCCTGGCCGTGCTGAGCGTCTTCGGCAACACGTACGGCGATCGCGCCGCCGACAACGCGCGCTATGTGCTCGACACCTGCGGACGCGAGGACGTGCCGGTCTATCGCGGCTGCGACGCGCCGCTGGAGCAGGAGCTGCGCCTGTCGGCGGGCATCCACGGTGACGACGGGTTCGGCAACACCGGCCTGCGACCGCGGACGCCGGTGCCGGCCGAGCCGAACGGCATCCCGATCCTCCTCGACCTCGTCGACGCGCACGAGGGCGAGATCGACTACGTCGCGCTCGGGCCCCAGACGAACCTGGCGACGGCACTGCGGACCGACCCCGCGCTGATGGAGCGCCTGAGGAGCACGACCATCGTCGGCACGCTCGGCCCGGCGCTCTACCAAGACACCGAGCCGTGGGCGGATCGCCGCTTCCGCGTCTCCCGCGATCCCAACGTCTCGTTCGACATCGATGCGGCCCAGGAGGTCGCGAAGCGGAAGGGGGACATCACCTGGTGCGGGCCCTACGTGACGCGGCAGGCCATGGTCCCGGAGGAGTTCTTCCTGGACATCGCCGCGTCGACCGGGTTCGCACCCGCGGAGCTGATCACGAAGATCAGCGCCGACTACGCCGGCTTCTACACGCGCTCCTACCCGCGGCCCGACGGCAAGCGCACCATGGGCATCAACGACAGCCTCGCCGTGGCGAGCCTGCTGCGGCCGGAGCTGGTGACCGGCTCGGTGCAGCGCCCGCTGCAGACCTTCGAGGATCCGCAGACCGGCGACCGTTACCTCGCGGGCGTGCACCCGGTGAAGGGGGAGACGCGGCCCCTCCACCGGGTGATCTTCGACATGGACTTCGACGGCGTGCTGGAGTTGATCGGCGACGTGCTGCGCCGGCCGCTTCCCTGGCGATGAACCGCTCCTCGCGGAGCGGGTGGGCTCAGTCGTACGAGCGCGCCCGCTTCCAGGGCATCGGCAGGAGGTCAGGGGAGCCGACGGCGACCACGTCGCCGCCGTCGTCCACGAGCACGCGCACGCCGGGCGCGACGGCCGGGACCAGCTCGCGGCACACACCGCAGGGGTTGATCACGACTGGCACCCCGTCCTCGCCGAGGCCGACGGCGACGATCGTCTCGACCGCCTCTTCACCGGCGGCCTTCGCGTTCGCGACGGCCGTGCTCTCCGCGCAGACGCTAACGCGGGGGGAGCGGAGGCTGACGCCGAGGTGCACCGCGCCCGACTTCCCGAGCGCCGCGGCGGCGACCCGCGTAATGGCGGCATCGTGCACGCGGACGAGCAGCGCGGACGCCTCCGCGATGAGCTTCTCGTCCGCAGCCGTGATCATCTGAACCATCGTCGGTCCCTTTCTCTGGAGGTCGTTATCGCTATACTATAGTTTTGTCAGGCATCTCGACCCCCTCCGTGAACCACCCAACCCGTCCCCCGATCTGCGATGAGCGAAGGAGCTCACAGAATGTTGGAAAACCAGGACACCGCGGCCCCCTCGGCCTCCGCCGTCCCCACCGCGGCCCGGCCGCACACCACCCGGAACCTCTTCGCGCTCAGTGCCGGGCACGCGCTCGAGTGGTTCGACTGGGCGATGTTCGGGCTGCTGTCCGTCTACATCGGCAACGCCTTCTTCCCGGGTTCCAGCCCGGCGGCCTCCACGCTGAACTCGCTCGCCGTGTTCGCGGTCGGGTTCGTCGCGCGGCCCGTCGGCGGCGTCGTATTCGGCCTGGTCGCCGACCGGATCGGCCGCAAGGTCGTCATGCTCTGGGCCGTCGGCGCGACGGCACTGGCCAGCCTGATCATCGGCTTCCTCCCGACCCACGAAGTGCTCGGGATCTGGGCCGGCGTCATCGTGCTCGTCCTCCGTCTGGTCCAGGGGTTCTCGACCGGCATCGAGGCACCGCTCAGCAACGCGTACGGCGTCGAGCTGGTGCCCGACCGTCCCGGCTACGTCGCCGGATTCATGGCGTTCTTCAACAACCTCGGCAACCTCCTGGCGCCGCTCACCGCGTTCACGGCCAGCGCGCTCCTCGGGCCGGCCGGCATGACCGCGTACGGCTGGCGCATCCCCTTCATCCTCGGCGGCCTGCTCGGCTTCATCGTGCTCTGGCTGCGGCGCTCGCTGCCCGAGACCCTGGGCTCCGAGGACGGCGCGGCCGACCCGGGGACGATCGCCACCCGCACGGAGTCGATCCGCGTGTGGCGCGGCGTGAAGCACTACTGGCTCAGCATCGTCGCGGTCGTCTTCGTCGTCGGCGCGATCCAGGCCTACAACTACACCTGGCTGTCGGGCCTGCCCTCGCTGGCGACCGGTTCGTACGGCGAGGACCCGACGAGCGTCTTCGCGGTGAGCACCACCCTCAGCATCATCCTGACGGTCGGCGCACTCGTGCTCAGCCGCTTCCTGGACAAGTGGGCGCTCTCGCGCTGGTTCGTGCTCGGGCGGGCCCTGGCCATCCCGACGATCTTCCTCGTGCTGATCTACACGGGCAACGGCGTCGGCTCCCTCGCCGGTGTGATGCTCGGCGGCTCGCTCGTGCTGCTGCTCAACCTGACGATCTACAACACCGTCGCCAACTCGCTCATCCCGCAGTACTGCCGCGGCACTGCGGTCGGCATCGGGTACGGCATCGGCGTCGCCCTCTTCGGCGGCACCGCCTCCTACCTGTTCGTCTGGCTGCAGAGCGTCGGGCTCGGCAGCGTGTTCCCGATCTACGTCGCGGTGCTCTGCGCGATCAGCCTGGTGCTGTACCTGCTGGCCAAGCGGCGCCACGGCGTCTTCTACGGCGAGTAGCCGCCGCCTCCATTCGTGCCGAATGTCGACTTTGGCGCCGCCAAACGCGACATTCGGCACGAATGTGCGTGCGCATCCCCACCTCCGCCCCGCGAAGTCAACGGTTTTACGCGCGGGCGCGGCGCGGAGATGATGAGGTGGTCCCTTCGAAAGGAGACCGCTGATGGAGCTGCGCTGGAATCGTCCGCGACCGGGAGGTGCGTCCGCCTCGAGATCGACCGGCCCGAACTCCACCATCCCGAGCGGCGTGCGGTCGGCGTCGGAATGGTCCTGGCGCCTGCTCGTGATCGTCGGGCTCGCGGCCGTGGTGATCTACCTGGTGATGGTGTTCCAGGAGATCGTCATCCCGCTGCTCGTCGCCCTCCTGGTGTCGGCGCTGCTGCAGCCGGTCGTCGCCTCCCTGGTCCGCCGCCACTGGCCGAAATGGCTGGCGATCCTGCTGACCCTCGTCGCGTTCGCGGCCGTGCTCGGCGCGCTCGTGCTGCTCGTGGTGTGGCAGGTGCGGGCGGGACTCCCGCAACTGGAGCGCGAGTCGGTCGCCGCGTACGACCGGGTGCGCGACCTGCTGCGTCAGCCGCCGTGGAGCGTGAGCGACGCCCAGCTCGCCGGCTACATCTCCAGCGCGGGCGACCTGATCACGAAGGACAGCGGCCAGATCATCGGTGGCGCGGTGCGGGTCGGTTCGACCACCGGACACCTCCTCGCCGGCGCGCTGATCGCGGTGTTCGCCACGATCTTCATGCTCATCGACGGCGGGGGCATCTGGCGCTGGATCACGCGCCTCTTCCCGAGCAGCGGTCGCCCGGCGATCTCGGCCGCGGGTGACGCGGGCTGGACCACGCTGTCGAGCTTCGTGCGCGTGCAGATCCTGGTCGCGCTGGCCAACGGCGTCGGGATCGGGCTGGTGGCGTTCTTCCTCGGGCTGCCGCTGGCCATCCCGATCGGCGTCGTCGTGCTGCTCGCCTCGTTCATCCCGGTGATCGGCGCCATCGTGTCGGGCATCATCGCCGTCGTGATCGCGCTGGTCTTCGCCGGTCCGGTGCAGGCGATCATCATGCTGGCCGGAGTGCTGCTGGTGCACCTGCTCGAGGCGCACGTGATGCAGCCGCTGCTGGTCGGGGGAGCGGTGAAGGTGCATCCGCTCGCCGTCGTCGTGGGCGTCGCCGCGGGCACCGGGATCGCGGGCATCCCGGGCGCGCTGTTCGCGGTGCCGCTCATCGCGGTCGCGAACGCGATGGTCACCGCGATGCTGCGCACGGTGCACGGAACTCCGCCCGCCAACGACCCCGGCCCCGAGCCCGTCGCGGTCGCGGACCCGGCCGCGCCCCTGGCCCCCGAGACGTGACTTGTTGCGGGTGCGGGAGGCCCCGCACCCGCAACAAGTCACGTCTCGCGGGGGTCTCTCCCCAGGCCGCGGGCTAGGTTCGGAGCATGGACTCCCCACCCGCGCGCTACTGCCCGAGCCGCAACGGAGGGCGGCACTGCACCCGGCCGCTCGGGCATCCCGGGCTGCACCGGCGCGGCGCGCTGCTCTGGTCGGACACGTCCGCCGATGCGCCCCGCTGCCCCGGCTCGGGTGAGCCCGGGAGGCCCGCACGTGAGCTCGCCGACGGGTACCCGGGGGGCCGCGCCCTCTGCGGCCGCTGCCTGCGGTTCATCGCCCTCGACGGCACCGGCCGGCTCGTCGAGCACGACACCACCGACGCGGCCGAGACGGATGCGGAGATCGCGAGCCGACGGGAGTGGTTCAACACGATCGGGTGGTGACGCGGCCGGTAGGGTGATCAGGTCCGCCTCCCGGTGCGGGCGCCTCCCTCCCGCTGCCGAAAGGACTGCCGCGCGGTCATGCGCGGTCGCGCGCGGCCGCCGGCGCACGACCCGATGCCTCTCGCCCCCTCCGCGCCTCCGTCCGCCGCGTTCCGCCTCCCGAACGGGCAGGTGCCGGTGCGTGCCGTGCTGAAGCGTCCGCGCCTGTTCGCCACCGAGGTGCTGGCCGGCATGGTGACGACGCTCGCGCTCATCCCCGAGGTGATCTCGTTCTCCCTCATCTCGGGAGTCGGGCCGGATGTGGCGCTCATCTCGTCCGTCGTGCTCGCGATCGCGATGTCGTTCCTCGGCGGCCGCCCGGCGATGGTGACCGCGGCGGCGGGCTCGGTCGCGCTCGTCCTCGCGCCGATGGTGCAGGCGCACGGCACCGCGTACGTGCTGCCGACGGTGCTGCTGGCGGGCGTCATCCAGGTCGTCTTCGGGGTCGCGGGGCTGGCGAAGCTCGTCCGCTACATCCCGCGCTCGGTGATGGTCGGGTTCGTGAACGCGCTCGGCGTGCTGATCTTCGTCGCGCAGCTGGCGCACGTGATCGACGTGCCGTGGCAGGTGTACCCGCTGTTCGCGGCGACCGTGCTGATCGTGCTGTTCCTCCCGCGCCTGACCAAGGCCGTGCCCGCCCCGCTGGTCGCGATCGTCGTGGTGACGCTCGCGGCGTTCGCCCTCGGGCTGCCCGTCCCGACCGTCGGTGACGAGGGGAGCGTCAGCGGCGTGCTGCCCGGCCTGACCCCGTGGACCGTGCCGTTCGACCTCCACACCCTGCAGATCATCGCCCCCACCGCGCTCGCCGCCGCCCTCGTCGGCCTGCTCGAGTCGCTGCTGACCGCGAAGCTCGTCGACGAGCTGACCGACAGCCGCTCCGCGAAGGGCCGCGAGTCGTGGGGTCTCGGCCTCGCGAACATCCTGGCGGGCTTCTGGGGCGGAGTCGCGGGATGCGCCATGATCGGCCAGACCGTCGTCAACGTGCAGATCGGGCGGGCGCGCACCCGTCTCTCCACGCTCGTCGCCGGACTGTTCCTCCTCCTGCTCGTCGGCGTGCTCTCCCCGGTGATGGCGGCGATCCCGATGGCGGCGCTCGCCGCGGTCATGATGATCGTCGCGCTGCAGACCGTCGACTGGCACAGCGTGCGCCCCTCCACCCTGCGCCGGATGCCCGTGCCCGAGACTCTCGTGATGCTCACGACCGTCGCCGTCACCGTCGCGACCGGCAACCTCGCGATCGGCGTCGGCGTCGGCGTGCTGCTCGCCCTGGTGCTCTTCGCCCGCCGCATCGCGCACGTCGTGCGGGTCTCCCGCGAGGTGTCGGAGGATGGATCCGTCGCCCACTACCGCGTGCACGGCCCGCTCTTCTTCGCCTCCAGCAACGACCTCGTCGACCAGTTCTCGTACGCCGACGATCCCGCCCGCGTCGTCGTCGACCTCAGCGCCTCCCACGTCTGGGACGCCTCCAGCGTCGCCGCCCTCGACGCCGTCGAGACCAAGTACGCCGCCCACGGAGCCGAGGTGGAGCTCGTGGGGCTGGACGAGCGCAGCCACGCGTTCCACGGGCGGCTGTCGGAACGCGTGGTCCGCGAGACGTGACTTGTTGCGGGTGCGAGGGCCTCCGGACCCGCGAGATGTCACGTCTCGCGAGCGGTCATAGGTTCGCGCGGTAAGGTCGCGGGTGCGGCCGGAGCAGGCCGCGGAATGGAGGCGCGCACGATGACCGACGCGAATGGAACTCCGAGCGGGGTCGCCCCCGGCTGGTACGCCGACCCGTACGGCGCCGCGCCGCAACGCTGGTGGGACGGCACGCAGTGGACCGGGCACGTCTCGCAGGCCGCTGCGACGCAGCCGGCCACCGCACAGCCGCAGTACGCCCAGGTTCCCCAGTACCCGCAGCCGGTGGCCGTGCGCCCCGCCCGCCCCGAGCTGAACCCCGCGACGCCCGTCGGGACCGTGTGGATCTGGCTGATCGCCCTCCTGCCGCTGCTGACCATCGCGCTGCTTCCGACGCTCCAGATCCACCTCCCGGCGATCGACCTCAACGACCCCACGCCGACCATCCCCGACCCGCTCGCCCTCATCGGCGGACCCTGGTACTTCGTGCTGATGGGCGTCAGCTGGCTGTCGTACGCCGCGCTGGTGGTCTTCAGCTGGCTCGACTATCGCGAGCTCACGCGCCGCGGCGTCGTCCGTCCGTTCCACTGGGCCTGGTCGTTCCTCAGCCCGCTCGTCTACGTCATCGGCCGCACCGTGATCGTCCGCTCTGTCGCGAACCGCCGCGGCATGGCGCCGATGTGGGGAGCGATCGCCGTCATCGCACTGTCGTTCATCGTGTCGACGATCTGGACGATCACCCTCACGACCAGCATCTTCGACCAGATCTCCCGGATGGCCTACACCGGAGCCTGAGAGTCCCGTGTCCCAGACGGCCGCCCGCGTCCGTTATGATGGCTGACGTGCGCCTGCTCGCGGGCGCCGAGGAGACGTCGCATAGTTCGGCCTAGTGCACCACCCTGCTAAGGTGGAGTCCCCGTAAGGGGACCGAGGGTTCAAATCCCTCCGTCTCCGCCGATCGAAACCCCCGGAAACTCAACGATTCCGGGGGTTTTTTCTGGCCAGATTTGCCCATCCCCCACAAAAACCCCACAACTGATTTCGTCGCGGCGTCATCGAGGCGTGCCGAAACGTCGTCGAGGTCATCGTCGAAGAGGTCGGCGTAGATATCCAAAGTCATGGCTGCGGAGGCGTGGCCGAGCATCCGCTGGATGGCTTTTACGTTGGCGCCGGCCGACACGGCGAGGCTCGCTGCGGTGTGCCGGAGATCGTGAATGGTCATCTGTGGGATGCCAGCCGAGATCCGTGCGGTCACGAACCAAGAACGTGATGCGGTGCTCACTCGAGTGCGCCGCAGGTACATGCCGCGCTTGTCGGCGAAGACGAGCTCGTCCGGCCCCTTGCCCTCGACCAACGGACGCAGCGCCGGGTCCAGGAGATGGGGAAAAGGGACAGTGCGGCGTTTGTGCGACTTCGGTGTGCCGACTTCGATGATCCCGTCGACCTCGACCGCGTTCTCGGAGACGCGGATACGTCGCCGTTCGAAGTCGATGTCCTTCACTCGCAGGCCGACCATCTCGGCCCAGCGCAGGCCGGTGTAGCAGAGCAGCAGGATGATCGGCGCGCGGTCACCCGAGGCCTTCGCGAGGTCGTGGACCTGCTGATGGGTGAGGTAGACGTGCTCCTTCGGGATCTTGCGGGGCAACTTGATTTCGCGGGCAGGGTTCTGCGTGATGCGCCGATCCCGCATCGCGATGTCGAGAATCCCGGCAAGCACCCCGTGTGCGCGAATGACGACGGTCGGCGAGCTGACTTTTGATATCTCGGCGATCCAGCTCTGCACTTCACTGTGTCGGATTTCGCCGACGCGACGGTGTGCCCACTTCGGCGCGACGTGTTTGCGCCACGAGCCTTCAAGCGGGCGGAGCGATGACGGCTTGAGATTGCTGCGCGAGGCGAGCCACTCTGCAGCAAGTGCGCCGACCTCGGCCTTGGCCGATGAGGGATCGACCCACTCACCGCGCGAAGTCGTCACGGTGGTTGTGGCGAGGAACTGTTCGGCGTCGAACTTCCGTGTGAACCCGGCCTTCTCGCGTGAGCGATGGTCGGGATCGCGGTAGCGCACGCGGTAGCGGCGTCCGTTGGCGGTCTGGTAGCTCTCGATGCTTCCCATGAGCTTCGCTCTGCGCTACACCTCCTTGGTTCTCCGGCTAGTCGGCCGGGTCGTTCATGATGCCAGTGAGGCCGGCGCTGGCGAGGAGTTCGCCGACGCGGGTGGCCTCGCGGCGGATGCGGTCGAGGCGCTGCTGCACCTCGCCGTTGGACGCGATCAAGTCGCGGTCGCCGGATGCCTTCTGGGTATCCAGGACGATCTGCAGGCGATCAAGCTCGCGGCGCAAAGTCCCGAGCTCGCGCAGCGACGCGAGGATCTCGATGTCAGAGCGCTCGGAAGCCAGACGCGGCCGATAAGCGCTCCCGGACGTTGCGGAAAGCCAGCAGTCGAATTCAGTCGCTGTCATGCCCGCGAAGTCGTCGCTGAGGTTTGGCAGGTCGAGTTCAGCGTTGGGCGTGCCGATCGGAGCAAGCAGCAGACTCACCGGGACGTTGAGTCCGCGCGCGATGTTGAGCAACTGGCTCACGCTGAGATCGGCTTTCCGGCCGGACTCGATGTTCTCCAGGATCGACGGTGTGAGGTTGCCGCCGGGGATGGCTTCGGCCAGGTCCTCGGTCGTGCGGAATCCCCGTTCTCGGCGCGCCAATCTGATCCGTGCGCCGATGTTCTTCTCCGATCGAAAGTCCGCCATTTCTACAGCCTACAGCCTCTCCTGTTGTCAAGCGACGAGAAAGTTGCTACCGTATTGTCAACAGCTAGAAGGCTCCTAGGTTGTCGAAACGAAGGAGACGGGAATGATAGGAGAATTCATCCAGCCAGCGGAAGCAGCTGAGCTGACCGGCATTTCGATCGCGGCGCTCGCGCAACTGCGTCACCGCGGTCAGGGGCCACGGTTCTACAAGCCGACGGCCCGCGCCGTCCTCTACAAGCGGGAGGAGGTGTTGGCATGGGTGGAAGCGAGTGTGCGGACGAAGACCGGAGTGTTCGCCTAACCGAGTCAGCGCCATCTGTCCCGGGGGTCATTCAGGACTTCGTCGACGGGTATCTAGTGCCCGTCGATCCGATGAATGATCTGCAATGCGAGAGTTGTCAGTAGAACACCCGGTTCACCCCGGCGTGCCGCCGACCGGCTACCCCTGTTCGGGGGTAGCGTGCGGCACCAAATGGAGCGGCAGATTCTTACCCTCTTCACCGTGTTGCTGGCCTCGCTGGGCGAGTCCGGGCGGCGGTGACGCATCGTGGCTGAGACCCCCGAACTTCAGAGTCGAAGCCGCCACTCCATCATCGAGTCCGGGCGCGCCGCCCCGAAGCTCCCATCCCGGCGCAGCTCGGAACATCCAACCTTCCTAGTCCAAGGAGGGCTCCCGCGCGCTCATTCGCGCTGACACAGCCCTGTTCTGACGAGCCGATACGGTTCGAACCCGGTCCTTCGCAGTAGCCACCTCCATGCAAGGAAGGTTGTGATCTCGTGGCTGGAGGAACCAAAGTCCGCACGCGGACCGATGCTCTTCTCACAGAGCTGCTCCGTGAAGTCGACACGTTGCAGCCGTACGTCCGCTTCCAATTGCGCGGCTGGCCGAATGAGGTCGACGCCGTCTTACAGCAGGCCCGCGAAACGGTCTGGCACCGATGCTCCACCTTTGACCCGGAGCTGGGGACTCCGCATGCTTTCGCGTTCGGCATCACCCGTCACGTCGTGCTGCGGGAGATCGAGCGGAAGTATCGCCCGATGGACGAAATCACCATCGATGTCAACATCGAGTCCGACTCGGACATCGACCCGCTCGAGACGATGATCCGCCGGTTCGACGCTCACCGCTGGATGGTGTTGGTCGCCGACTACGTCGGCCCATCCGACTGGCACGTGATGAGCGACCTGAGCCTGGCCGACGGCGACGCCGAGCGGGTGGCAGAAGCCCGCCAGCTGTCCAAGCGCAGTGTCCGCACGATCCGCGAGCGGGTGTGCCAGACCGCCCGAACCGTGCTCGCCGCGCTCGCGGCCGCGGACGCGGGACTGCCGATGACCGGGTCCGTGATCGTGTCGTGCGTGCCCGAGACCGGCGGTTTCCGGGAAGTCGCCGAGATGATCGGCGACGACGCAGACACCATCGCCGCCACCCTCCACATCCATCCCGGCTCGGCGCGAGCCCGGATCGCGACCGCCAAGCGATTGCTGATGATCGCCCGGGACGTCCTCGAGTTGGAGGTGGCGGCATGATCAGTGCGGGCGCGGCGGCAGCTCATGCCGTGACGCATCCGAAAACGACTCGGAACCTGCTGATCGTCGCGGCCGTCATCGTGCTGGTCGTCCCTGTCGCTCTCGTCGCCGTGCCGGTGTCGCTAGTGCTCGCGATGGGGGCGAACGGGTTCGGTGGCGGCGGGGGAGTGTGCGGCGGATCCGTCCCGTCGGTCGAGGCAGGCCAGAACGTGGACGGCTACGGGCCTGATCAATTGAAGATCGCCGCGACAATCATCACTGTCGGCCAGCAGATGAGCGTGCCCCCGCACGGGCAGACACTCGCGTTGATGGTCGCGATTGGGGAGTCAGGGCTGCGGAACCTCGATCACGGGGACGCCGTCGACAACACCACGATCGGCGTCTTCCAGCAGGGCGCCGGCTATGGCACCCCTGGGGAGCGGATGGACCCGGCGACCGCAGCCGCCGCGTTCTACACACGCATGCTGCACGTCCCGGACTGGCAGACCCTCGCGCCGACCCTGGTCGCCCACGCGGTCCAGATCAACGCCGACCCGTACCACTACGCCCCGTTCTGGACTCCCGCCGAGCAGGTCCTCGCCGCACTGACGGGAGCGAGCGCCCGTGCGTGTCAGGTGCCGGCAGACGCTGCCGCTGCCGCTGTAGTCCTCGTCGGTGCGATTCAGGCGAAGAAGCTGAACTTCCTCGAACCCCGCTACCAGCAGCAGGTCATCAACATGGCTGACGGTACCGCGACGCCGGATTGCACGATCGACGCGCACGTCCTCCAGCTGATCGTCGTAGCTGTCCAGGCCTTCCAGCAGGTCGGGGTCAGCGACCTCAACCGGCGCTGCACAGGCACAACCCCAGGAGCGGGAACAGCGTCCGCCCATTGGAAAGGCAAGGCCGTCGACTTCTACGCGATCAACCGCCAATCCCTAACCGGCGCCGACCCGCTTTCCGTCCAGCTGATCCACGCCCTGGACCCGTACGCGCCGCGCGGGTCATCGGTCGGTCAAAGCGACTGCCGGTCCCGCGCTCACATGACGCTCGGTGTGCTCATGAACTTCACCAGCGACTTTCCCGATACCTGCAACCACCAGCACATCCAAGTGCCCTGACCAAACGAGTCTCCCAAATGCGCGCCACAAATCGCTCCGTACCGGAAGTTCTAAGTGAAGGACGCATACGAAACCGAGGTGAACTGAGATGAACAAGAAGCTGATCGCACTCGTTGCCCTCCTTCCATGCCTGGCCTTCGCCGGCTGCGTCGGTACGACGCCAACACGGAACCCGTCGTTCACCACAGTCGCGCCGGCCAAACCAACGCCGACGTCGACGTCCGCACAGGATGCGATGCCGGCGGCATCAGGCATCGTCAGCAGCGTCTGGGTCGACGTCTACCCCGGCACCACCTTCAAGGCCAAGCACGGCTGCCGGTGCACGCTCCCGGACTCGCCTTCCGAGCTCTTCCCGGTCGGAACCCGAGTGCTGTTGCTGAAGGTCACTATGACCGGCAAGTGGATCCCCTCCCAGGGCAACCAGGACTTCCAGGACGTCACCGGCACCACCCTTAAGGGCACCCAGTTCGACGGCCGCCCCGAACCGGCCGTCCTCGACACCGTCGACGGACCCGCCGCCGCCAAAGCCGTTGGCGTGCCCTGGCTGCCCGCGGGGCTCTTCCACGGACAGACGACTTGGACGGTCCCGAACGAGAAGAGCCGATCGTTCGCCGCCGCCTACTACGTCCCCGCCGACGTCGACCAACTCGAACTCACCGTGAACATCCCGTCAGAGGGCAAGGCGAACATCCTCACCGTCCCCCTTCCGGCCTCCGCGACCGGCGCAGCCTCCGCGAGCGGGGAGTGACCGTCATGGACCTGCTGATCAACCTCCTCGGCCTGCTGACTCTGATCTGTATCGCTCTGCTCGGCATCGCCGCCTCCGGCTACCTCGCCGCCCGGCGCATGCGCGAAGCACAAGAACCCGAACCGTCGACCGATCCCACGGAAAGGAACCAAGAATCATGAACACCCTCAACGAAGCCCTCGTCACCGTCCACGCACGCATCATCACCGTGGCGGCGGTGCCGAACCCCAGCCCGGACTTCTCCGGGCCCGGCGTCGGGGCCTTGCAGACGATCGCGAACGTCGTGTTCGCCATCGTGCTCATCCTCGGCGTGATCGGCGGCCTGATCGCCGCCGGGTTTATCGTCGTCGGCCACGTCTCCAGCAACGGCCGTGTGCAGAAGGCTGGGATCATCGGCGTGCTCAGCTGCCTCGCCGGGGTCGCAGTCGCCGGCAGCATCGCCGGACTGATCAACTGGGGCCAGTCGCTCCACGTGGCGTGACCATCATGATCGCCACTGTCGCTTCCGCACCACCGGATCCGTTCGCCCCGAACTACGGCTGCTTTGTCGCCGACTTCGGGTGCCAGGCATCCCAAACGATCGCCCAGTTCATGGGGTCCACCATCAAGAACCTCGGCGACTTCATCGCGACGATGATCGCCGGCTCCTTCAACACGAACATCGACCAGGGCAGCTGGAACATCGCCCACTCGCAGTTCCTGTTCTGGATCGCCGTCACCGCACCCGTCATCTTGATCGTCGCGCTGGTCCAGATCGGCATCGCGATGATCCTTCAGGACTGGTCACGCATCGGCCGCACCGCCGTCGGCGCCGCCCTTGCCATCCCGTTCAGCGCGATCTGCGTGTGGGGGATGCAGAAGGCTTCCGGCATCACCGACGACATCACGCACGCGCTTACCACCGCCGTCCAAGGCGGCGACCTGAGCCAAAGCCTGCTCCGGGTCGTCGGCCTCTTCGACGCCCCGAAGCAGATCCACGGCGCCGTGATGAAGACCATGCAGTTCTCCCAGGACGGCGTGATCTGGGGTATGGCCATCCAAGGGGCACAGGGTCCAGGTTCGGTTGGCGAATACGTGATGGCGTTGCTCATCGTCGGCTTGATGATGATCGCATCGCTGTTCCTGTTCATCGCCATGTCGATCCGCGAGTTCGGACTCCTGGCGCTTGCCGCGATGGCCCCGGTCGGGCTGATGATGATCGGCCAGCCCAAGCTAACCGCCTGGGCCCAACGTTGGCTGAACCTCTCTGTCGGGTTGCTTATCGCCAAGCCCCTCGCCGCCGGTGTGGTCCTTCTGGCTGTAGAGCTGACCAAGGCCAGCCTCAGTATCGGCGTCATCCTCGTCGCCGCCGGCGCGGTGATCGCCGCGTCGTTCAGCCCGTTGTGGGCGACCAAGCTCGTCTCGTTCGCCGGTGCTGAAGTCGGCACCGCGCTCCACCACCGGTTCTCCGTCCGCGATCAGTTCTCCCGGGCGAGCACCGCCGCCGCGCCCGTCCGCACCGCGGCACGAGTCGTCAAGGTTGGGAGATAACTCATGACCACCCTCACCGCTGACCAGATCATCACGGAGGAAGGCGCACCCCGGGTCCGCTTCGCCGCGCGGGAACGCCGCGGGATCTTCCTCGGTCTGACGTTCCTGCAGCTGGTGGTGATCGGCGCCGCCGTCGCGGTCCTGCTCTCCACGCTGTTCATCGACACGAACGCGATCTGGGTGATGATCCCGATCGTTGCCGTCGTGGTGTTCTTCGCGCTCGCCACCTACCGGCGCGAACCCGTGATCGTGATCGTCGCCCAAGCGGCCCGCTACGCGCGCAGGAGCCTGACCGGCCAGACGATCTTCCGTCGCGATGTCTGGCTCCGGGTGAGCGTTGCCTCCCTCAACGTCGGGCACGCGCAGGTCGCCGCGGTCACCCCGGTCGTGACCTCCAAGTTCCTCCTCCCCGGCGCGCTCGGGGACGCGCAGATCGTCCAGATCCCTGGTGCCGGCGGCTTCATCTACAACGCCCGCGGAAGACTCGCCTCCGTCACCGTCAAGGTCGGATCGAAAGCCTGGGCGCTTCGCGACAAGGGCACTCAAGAAGCCGCGTACGACGGGTTCGTGGAATGGCTCAGCTCGCTGGAGAACCTGCCCGGTGTCCGTGAGACCACCATCCGGATCCGCGTCGACCGGGCGTCCTCGAATGAGTTGCGGGACTACTTGGTCGTTAGGGAGAACGAACACGACCCGCAGGTCACCGCCGAGCTGCGCGAGCAGTATTGGGCGCTGACCCAGGCGGCCTCGAAGCGGTCGATGGGGTTCACGAACTACATCACCCTCACCTTCGACACCGCCGCGCTCAACGGCGCTATCCGCGACGCGGGGAAAGGACTCACCGGCCTTGCCGCCGTGCTCAAGGAGCGGGTCGCCGGCATCGAGACGTCCATGGAGCACGCCCGGCTCACCCCGGCCGGATGGCTGACTTCGGACGAGCTCGACGAGCTGAACGCCCTGTCCGCCGACCCCGTGGCCGCAGCGACGCGACGTGAGCAGGACTCCGGGATCGTATCTGCGCCGTCGCCGGTGATGGGGATCGACGAGGGCTGGGATGCGATGCGGGTGGACGAGTCCTGGCACCAGACCTTTTGGGTCGCCGAGTGGCCGCGCACAGACGTCCGCACCGGATTCCTCGAGCCACTTCTCTATACCGGCGATGCGACCAGGGTGATCACCCTGCAGGTGCGGCCGGTGGCGACTCACAAGGCGCTGGCCCAGCTGAATCGGGCCCAGTCGGACATGGAGACCGCAGCGACGATTCGGATGAAGCTGTCGTCGCGGATTCCGCTGACCCATCTGCGGGAGGAGGAGGACCTCGCGGTGCGGGAGCATGACCTTGTCGACGGGTTCGGCGACGTCCAGTACCGCGGGTTCGTGACGATCTCCGCCGAGTCCAAGGACGCTCTCGCCAAGGCGCGCACTGATATCGAGCAGGCCTCGCATCCGGCACGTCTCGTGCTGGCGTCCATGTCAGGGCAGCAGGCAGCCGGGTTCGTCACCGCGGCACTCCCGGTCCCGCTGGAAGGGGAATGACATGAAGCAGTCAGCTGTCATCGGTCGCATCCCGGCGAATGAGAAGCCGGGAGCGAACGGCCGCCACCGCCAGACCGCCACGGCGGAGAAGAACTCGTCCTGGAAGCTGCAGACTGCGGAGTTGCCGGCGTCGAAGATGCCGGCGTGGGGGTGGAAACAGCCGCACAACCTGCGTGGCCCACTGCGCGCCACCCCACCCGCACACCGCTGCTCGTCCAAAGTGCTGGGTGGTGCGTATCCGTTTCTGGCCGAGACCGGGGACATCCTCACCGGCGCGTACATCGGCGAGAACCTGCTCTCCCGGGCTCCGTTCTGCTTCGACCCCTGGGACGCGTACTCCGCCGAAGCCGTCCGCTCCCACTCCGTCGCCATCCTCGGCGTCAAGGGCACCGGCAAGTCGATGCTGGCCAAGTCCTGGTCCTCCCGGCTCGCCCGGCTGGGTCGCAAGATCGCCGTGCCGCACGACCCCAACGGGGAGTGGGTGCGCGTTGCCGCGTACGTTGGCGGCACCTCCATCTCCGTCGGCCCCGGCAAGGCTGCGCGGATCAATCTGCTCGATGAGGGTCCACGGGACCTCTCGTTCTCGGATGAGGACTGGAACCAGAACGTACTCCAATACCGTCGTGCGACGGTGAAGACGATCATCCGCCGGCTCCGCGAGGGCGGGAACCTGGAGCCGGTCGAGCACACGGCCCTCGACGTCGCCCTCGACGCCCTCCGCGGGAACTCCACCGTTACCATCACTCACGTCTACGACCGCCTCGTCGACCCCAACGAAACCATCCCGACAGAGGTCGCGGACGCTGGCCACCGCCTCGCTCACTCGCTGCGTCGAATGGTGTCCGGAGACCTCACCGGCTTCTTCGACGGGCCCTCCACCGTCCGCTTCGACGCGGACGCCCCAATGATGGTCGTCGACACCTCCGCACTGAAGGGCGCGTCGCCGGAAGCGCAGGCGCTCGCTCGGCTGGCGACCGCGAACTGGATCCGCCGCTCCAGCTTGGGCGCGAACCGGCAAGCTCGCGTCATCATCCATGAAGAGGCCGCAGTCGAACTTCTCAACGACGTCTCCGGCGGCGACGGCCTCGCCGACCGCGTGGAGGACGAGAAGGTCGCCCGCCACCTCGGCACCTCCAACTGGTACCTCCTGCATCGAGTCGCCGACCTGGACGCGCTTGGCGACCGCAACAGTGCCCTCCACTCCCGCGCTCTCGGCCTCCTGGCCGACTGCGAGACCCGCATCTCCTACGCGCAACATTCCGGTGAGATCGCGCGGTCGCGGGAGATCCTGGGCTGGAACGACACCCAGGCCGACCTCGTCCGCAAGCTTCATAAGGGTGAAGGGCTGTGGCAGATCGGACAGGACCGGGTAGCGAAGATCCGCAACATCTGCACCGACTACGAACTCGGCATCTTCCGCACCGACGCCATGGGGGGTGAGCGGGCATGAGAACCCATGGCTCCACCTGGACCCAGTTGGCCGTCTACTGCCTCTTCGCCCTCGTCGCCGCCGGCGCCCTCACCACCGGCATCGCCAACGCCACCATCACCATAACCTGCGGCGGGGGAGGCCAGCCTGGGAGCGTCTTCGCCGGCCTCCAACTGGCCATCGGCGGCGACCCCAGCGGCTTCGCCCTCGCTCGCGGATGCGAAGCACCGGTGACCTTGGTCCGAGGGCTCGACCTCCTCGCGGTCTTCCTGCTTCTGAGCCTCGTGGCGGTGGTCGTGGTTTGGTGGCTTCGGTACCGCCAGTCTGATCGGCACTTCATCCACGAGCTCCGCGGCCGTGACGGGCTCGCCAAGCCCGGTGAGGTTCGCATGCACACCTCCGCACGCACGGCGCTCCAGCGTGCCAAGACGCTGCGCCCAGCGTTGGTGAACCCGGATCCGTCGGCTGCGGGGTGGAAGGTTGGCAGCGCTCACGGGCAGGACGTCTACGTGTCGATCGAGGACTCGATCGTCGTGGAAGGCGCGCCCCGCTCTGGAAAGGGCTACCGGTTCATCATCAACGCCATCCTTGACTGGGACGGCCCGCTCATCACCACCTCCACTCGCAACGACAATCTCTCCGCCACTATGCGCGAACGCGCCCGGCTCGGCGAGGTCACGGTGTTCGATCCCCAGGAGCTCACCGGCGTCCGCTCGGCGCTGCGGATCTCGCCGGTCGCCGGGTGCGAAGACCCCCTGGTGGCGGACCAGCGCGGTCAGGCGATCATCGCCGGCACCGCCCTGGGCGCCTCGAAGACCAACCAGGAATGGGCGCAAGTGTCTTCCTCCGTGCTCTCCCGACTGCTCCACGCTGCAGCAGTATCCCAACGTGGCACCGATGCCTTGGCCCGGTGGGGCTCCAACCCGCGCCTCGCACGCGAAGCCGTGAGCGTGCTCGCCAACCAGGGGTCCCCCGGCTGGTCGGAGGACTTGGACGCGATCATCAACGGCGATGAGAAGCTCCTGGCGAACTCCTGGTTCGGCGTCTTCGGCGCGCTCCGACCGCTGTCCATCCCGTCGATCAGGAAGGCGATGACGCCGGGGCCGGGGGAGCAGTTCGACCTCGACGCGTTCCTCGCCGGATCTAACAGCCTCTACCTTGTCGGCACCGGCGCCGGCGCCGGATCCGTCGGCGGGTTCCTCGGCGCGGTCCTCGACGACATCGTCGAGACCGCACGACGGAAAGCTCTTGCCTCGCCCGGGTCGCGGCTGGATCTGCCGCTCGCGCTGGTCCTGGACGAGATCGCGAACATGTTCTCCTGGCCTGCGCTGCCACGGATCATGGCCGATGGTGGCGGCATCGGCATCTCCACCATCGTCGTCCTCCAGGCCCTCTCGCAGGCCGAGACCGCCTGGTCGCGGTCTGAGGCCGACACGATCTGGTCGGCCGCCACCGCCAAGCTCCTCCTCGGCGGCGCATCCGACGTCGACCACCTGCGCGACATCGAATCTCTTCTCGGGACCCGGCGGATCCGGAACACGGGGCACTCCTATAACGACAACGGGTCGTCCACGAACGTGCAGAACGAGAAGGTCCCGGTGATGACAATCGACGAGATCCGCCGCATGCCCGAGACCGTCGGACTGCTCGCCTACCGCAACCGGCGCGGAATCCTGCTTGACCTGCGTGGCTGGACCGACCGCGACGACGCCCGCCAAGTCAGCGCGGGCAAGAAGCTCACCGAGCTCGACCAGCAGGTCGTGTTCGCCGAACAGTACCAAGCCGCGCTCGATCGCCGAGGATCAGCTGGAGAGGGAGACTGATGTCCAACCGTCGCCGTCCCGCCCGGGGCAACACGTACCGCACCAACTACCTGCACTCCGGAGCCTGGTTCGCCCGCCGCGACCGATGGTTCCTCGACGAGCAGACCCGCAACGGCGAAATCCGCTGCGCCCTCTGCCTCGGCGCCGGTGGCTCCCACTCGCTCGAGCTGCACCACCTCGACTACCGCGGCGTCACCCAGACCCCGCACGGATGGACCGCCCACGAGCCGCATGAAGACCTGACCGCGCTGCACCCGCGCTGCCACGAATACGTCCACCAGCTGATCGACCGCGACCGTGCCCTCTCGGGGTTCGTCTCGCGCCGCACCGCTTCCGTCCAGGCGATCGCCCGGCTGCAGGCCAAGATCGCCCACTACATCGAAGCGTCCCTGGAGCAGCCGTGACCGACGACATCCCCCTCGACGACCTCGTCGCCTCCCTCGCCGAGGGATGGGAGAACCAAGCGCCCCGGCAGAGTCCTGGAATGCTCGGCATCCGCGTCATCAACTGGCGCACTCTGGAGGACGAGGACGCCCGACGGGTGTGGACCGACCTGCGGGAGTGGGTGGTCTGGTTCACCCACCGCTACAACATCGCCACGCGGAAGATCCCGCCGTGCTGGTTCAAGCACGGCGCACTCGTCGAAGAACTCTCCGCACTCCACACCGCCTGGCTGGTCTCCTACGACAGCCTCGACGCCGGCTACGGACCCATCGGCTGGCACGAACGCCTCGCCGTCGCCCTCCCACGCCTGGCGACTTGGTACAACGGCGAATGCCACAACGGCCACACCGAACTCACACAAACCGGCGACGACGCCGTCCCGGCGGAGTGGACCGACTGGATCCGCCAAAGCCACGCCAATGCGTGAGAGTCAGGGACGCGATTTGCGCGCTCTCTGCGCGCATTCTCTGCCCTTGAACCGGAAGTTCTAAGTGAAAAGCGACCCAACCCGTGGCCGCCAAATAGAAAGGAAACAACAATGAGCACACGAGTCCCCATCAGTATCGAAGGCAACCTCGTCGCCGACCCTGACTACGGCGAATCACAGAACGGCACCAAGTTCGCCAAGTTCACCGTCGCCGTCACCGACCGCAAGCTCGAAGACGGCAAATGGGTCGACGGAGACACCCAGTACCACCGCACCACCGTCTTCGGCCGCACAGCCGAGAACGTCCGCGCCAGCCTCGCCAAAGGCGACACCGTCATCGTCAACGGCAACCTCGAGTTCCGCCACTGGACCGACCAGGCCACCGGCGAACCCCGAGCCGCCACAGAAGTCGTCGCCGACAGCGTCGGGCCGTCGCTCCGCTACACGACAGCGGAGGTGACCCGTCGCGTCCCAAAAGCTGACGGCCTGGACGCATCCGCGACCGGGCCTAGCTCGGATGCCCGGACACCGCAGGCTGCTTCTGCGACGATCAACTAACCCTTGCCGTCTGGTGGGGCGCGACCTTGTCGGGCCCCATCAGACGCATAGCGGTGGGACGCCGAATTGCTTTCGACAACACCCTCGACGTCCAGTCGCGCTGAGAATGTTGGCCCGTCCGAAAGTGTTCTTAGGCCCTTTCCAAGGCATCAGCCAGCTCTAGCGGTAATCGATGGACCACCTCTGCCTGGAGCGACAGCCTTCGCAGATTGCGATACCAAAGCTCGCGCACTTCGCCAACGTCCTTACGAGTAAGGCGGGCAACAGTCTTTTCCAAGGCACGGACGTCGCCCGGGACACGAGCCCCGGTTCGCGTTCGCGACGAAGGAAAGTCTGTTTCTGGTAGCACCCGGTCGAGAGGCAGCGCAGTCAGTTGAGCGTCCGACATCGCGGCGTTAACTGAAAAGAAGCACCCCAACGCCGCAGCCCGCGAAACCTCCTGGGGGTTTCCGAGGAACCAATGAAGAATTACTCCCGGGTGGCTATTCTTCTCGAGTGCATTAATGACCTCGCGCGTTCGTCCGGTCGAATGCACAGAGATGAGCGAGGCGCCCGCATTGACGAGAACTTCGCGGAATATGCGAGCTTGGGCCTCCAGGTCTCCACGACGATCGAGTCCCACCTCCCCGATTATCGGAGATAGCTTCGCAAGTCGGCGGAAGCGGTCTCCGGACCATTGGTTGAGAGACGATGCGTTGGCGGGATGAGTGCCGATTGCCCACACCAGCCCACGCTGACGATTGCTAGTCGCAGCATGGAACTCGTTTAGGGAACGAGTCATCGCGAAGATGATGGCGCCTTCGAGGGACTTCACCTGAGCCTGGGTCACGTCGTGAGCGACGTGAGCATGGCAATCAAGGGCTGGGAAGTTGTACATGTCCAATTTCTGCGAGACCGCGTCTTACGAGGTCCATTACGCCGGCGAAGTCGGTGTCGCGCGGCCACCGAGCGGAACTCAACACAAGCTCTTCGGGGATCCCGAATTCTGCAGCCTCACGAAGGCTCACGATATCGCGCCACCGTTGCTTCAACAGCCCGTCCAAGTCACTGCCGTCAAGGAGCTCGCAGTCATAATCGCTCGGATCCTCGATTCCCGCGCCCAAGAAGGCGCCGCGCCTTACGACGCAAGCGACACATAGACCGCAATTGTGGTTGGAATCGCCTCCGTGAAATTGTGTTCCCCCCTTTGCGCAAGAGAAGGAGGACTTGAGGGCATCGGCAAACTTGGGCGTTGCAAGGTCCGGGAGAGCGGCAGCGACCAGTTCCCCCTTGGTCATCGACGTGAATGGATTCGTGATTTCCACACCGATGCCCAAAGTCTCCAACAGGGACGACACGAGAAGGAACGTGTATGGATGAGTCGAGCGAGTTGTTAGCGTTCCACCTCGACCCGCATCCAACGGCGGGTTGATGCTCGTGAATCCGTTCTCTGGTACCCATAGCGTGCTGGCACCGTGTGAGTGAGCAGACATCGCTCCAAGGGCCATGAACATCAACGATCGCGATCGGGGACCGTGGTTCTTTCGCCGCGAGGTATCTCGCAGGTAGAACTCGAATCGGTCGTAGGGCACGTCCCCAATTGCGTCATCAATGAGCCGCTGCGCGTGTCGAACCGCGCGTGATGCGTCGCGGTGTCCCACAAAACGGATGCTCGATTCGTCTCTGAGGCCAATGGCGGCTCCGCAGAGCGAGTCGAGCCCTCCCGAAAGCAGCTGGATTCGGTCAGCTGGCTCGGCAACTTGGAGCGGCAGCCGTGCGTCCTCCGGGTTCAGAATGAAGGCCCACGAATCGCCAGTGAGCCAGTGAAGCAAGTCGGCAAGATCGGTCAGAGCCCCGGCCTCCCAGGGCTGCGGATCCTCGACAAATGTGGTTACGCGGAGCTGCCGATGAAGCGAGACGGCTGGCTTCGACACGGCGCTATCTGCCAGATACGCTGCTGCCGCAATTCGATAGAAGTCGCGCGCCGCGGGACTGGCAGCGGCAAATTGTTCGAGATCCCAAGACAAATTGGAAATCACGTTTGCGTCTACATCGCCTTCGCGTGGCCAAACGAGCGGGATCTGGTCTGAATCAACTTCCATGCCCGCGGGTGCGACTGTTACCGAGTGACTTGTCACTTGTCGTCTCCTCGACCAAACAATCGACAGGCTTTGGCAGCCAGCTTGGAAGCGTAATCGGCGACGGTTTGAGGCGTCGCATTCACTAGCTGTCCAGTGACCTGCTGGACCTTTCCGCTGATATAGGTCCTCACGCGTTCCTCCAGACGACGCATTGAAGACCCGATCGCCGAGACTCGGCGCTGGCTAGTGGTTAACTGAACCACAGTCCTCCGCCAAGCCAGCTCACTGACGAACCGTCCGATGGTTTCGGCCAAGGTCCCGGCCGCTTGCTTCTCGGAAGATCGCATCGTGGCGATTAGTGCTTGTTGGAGGGCCGCGTCATCTGGATGTGACGGCGGACCGAGGATCAATCCGATCAGCTCCGTTAGCAGCTTCAGACCGCTTAAGCCCTCGAGCGACGTGAAGTCGACCCCGTACTCGACTAGGTGTGGGATTTCGCCATTTTCGATTGACGCTAGAGCGTCAAGGACCAGCGACCCGCGCGCTGCTTCCCTGGTGAAGGGAGCGCCACCACTATCTCTTCCGTCGCCAGAGCTCGACGCTCCAGCGATCCCACGGCCGCCGAGCAAATCACTGACGTCGTACGACTTGCCGCGTCGGTCGCCTCTTGCCAACGATCGTCCAAGCGTGGCCATCACGGTGGTAGCGATTGGGGCCTCGTTATCGGAACCCAGCGCGTCGGCACTGTCGTATAGCGAATCAACTGTGTCGGACCATGCTCCGGAACCACCGAATGCCCCCGAGGTGCCCATTAGAACGGATTCTCCTGTAGCTCTTCGCTGATTGCGGTACGCAGGTCCTCGGTCGTAGAGTCGCGGTCCCGGAGGGCAAGAAGCACCTCGCGGAATGGGCCGCTAAGCCAAGGAAGATGTTCAGCGCCGATCGCGTTCAGCACGTAGTCGTCCAGGAGCGATTCGACAATGAATTGCTTCAGATCTGGACGAGCATGCGCAAGGGCCTGGAGAGACGGCAACGCCGCACTCTCGCGGTCACCGACGATCGCAGTCGCAAGGTGACGAGCTACGTCCTCGTCGCCAGTTGTAGGCGCATCCTGCATTCGCTGAATCGCTCCGGTCCGGGTCAGCTCGGATACATCAAGCAGGTCTGCGAGAAGCGCGGCCTGGGCGGCGTCAAGGGCCGCAGAGGATTGCAAAGTGGCCACTACAGCCGTCGCAAACGAAACGTACCGATCGACCCACTCAGCTGCGAGCGAGGCGGCAGGAGCCTCCTGTGCCCATGAGGCGATCTCGACAGGCGTGGTGTCGGATCCCTCTTCCCAGGCGCGAAGGAGTTTTGCCCTTCCGTCGGCGCTCGCTCCAACGAGGTCGCGAAAGTAGTGAGGATAGTTCTGTTCAAGGAGCCAGAGCTTCATCAACACGTCAATTGGAAAGCCATCGAATTGAGCCCCCAACATCTCAGCCCTAACGGCGAAATTGTTCAAGAATCGCTTGAGCTGTCGTGGGGTTTCCCGTCGGGAGCTACTCATCCCTCGCACGATCTGATTCGCGAGGCGTAGGTGCTCCTCTGTTGGCATATCACCGGCGGCATTCACCACGGCATATGGAACTTCACCGTTTGCTCGTCGCTGGGTTGCCCGTTCAGCCACTGCAATGGCTGCGGCTTCGCCCTGTTCAGCCTGGACGAAAAGTGCGGCCAAATACGCGACGGCGTCCTGTGATGCGAGGCGCGGCAGCGTAAAGGGCAACTGTACGATCTTCTCGGTGTATCGGTCGGCGAATTGACCTCGGGACCCACCGTTGCGGTCGAGCGCATTGCGCAGGCTCTCTCTGATGAAGTCGTCGTCTGCGGCGATTACGAAAGCCATGCCTTTGACGCTGAGAAATAGTTTGATTGCCTCCAATGCGCCTAGAACGTCATCGGGGAGAGATCTGTCTAGGTCGTCGATAAGGACAACGACTCTGGCGATGTCAGGAATCTCGGCGAGCAATGCGCCGAAGTCCTCACGAAAGGCACGCATTCCCTTTGAGGGTGTCTCAGCTTCAGGCGCGGGCGTTAGTGCGTCCACCATCCCCGAGATGTCCGGTGTGAGAGTAAGTGCAGACTTAATGGCGACCTGTGCAACCTTGCTCCAGGAGACCCTCTTGCGCAACGCATTGAGCCGGTCTATTGCGTCCTGCGCAAACGATGCGATCTTGCTTTCCTCTTTCGCGCGCGCGTTATCCGCGCGAAGTTGTATCTCAACTGCGATTCCCTCCAGCACTCGAGCAATTAGAGTGCCGCGAGGATCCCCTGAGTCAACGAACTCCCATGGGTCTATCTCAACAACCACCGTCGACGGCCGGCTTCTCAATTCGACGCCAACGAGATTCAGCGCGGTGCTCTTGCCTCCTCCCCATGGGGAGTTGAGACCGACAGTCACTGTTTCAAATCGTTCGTCGACGACAACGTTCGCAATCGTCTGCGCGACTGTTCTTAAGCCCGTCAAATCCTGCGTCGCAGGATTGTCGTCGAACAGGTATTGCGAAGCCCCCACGAATACTCCCGAAAACGTTCCACGCTCAAACCATGAAGGGCTCTCGCGGCTGGCGATCGTCTAGGCCCAAGCGACCTGGGTAGGCGAACCGACCCTCTCGGTGCGATCCTGGCTGTCAGGCGTCGCCCGAATACTGGTGTCTGAAGCGTAGCCTCACTGGTTGGCCCAACGACCCTTTTCGGTTGCCCCAGTTTGGATGACATTATCGGCGCGAGGTTGACTGATGCACACTTGGGAGATGGCAGTAGAGTCGCCTGCTCCAATCCCTTCTGGTGTGTCACGTGAAGGCGCCGTCAAACTGTGCCGTGAATGGATGGTGTATCTCGGCGCGGCCGACACCGTCATCGCGTCTCCGGACGTTCGCTCGACGTGTGATCTCTACAGCCATAGGTTCGTCGCGTGGGTCGATCATCATCGCGGAAACTTGGAGCCTGAGTTTGTCGAGCGTGCGGCAAGAATCTCCTCGGCGGACGGACGTCGCCCCCTCATCTTCGCCCGGGGAGGTGTACTTCCGGACGCCCAACGGCGAGCCGATGCTCTCGAAGTTGCCCTCTTTTGTTACGTGGCGATCGACGGTTCCCTTGAGGGCGCAAATATGCTCGGCTACCAGCTCCGCGCTGGCGGTTTGAGTTAGCGGGCTGCGCAATCGTCAACGCTGAATTGACGCCGCGCGTCCGCGTTGGTCCGGGGAAGACTGGGCCGGACCGGTCGCCGACGGATGAAGCGTCGCAGCGCGGCGGAACTCCTGACTCGCTGCAGAACGCGACTTCTCGAGTGTCTCCTCGATCGGCTGTCGCTGCATCATCTCCACTAGCTCGGAGTGGGCAGCTGATGGCGTGGGAGCCACGAGGACGATGTCATTGCGTTGGCGTCCGCGAGTCAGCCCTACATACAGGCCCGCCGCGTCAACTCCCGGACCGACCAGCGACCTGTCCGTCGTTTCGCCCTGCACGCCGTAGACGGTCGATGCATAGCCCAAGTGCACGTGGTCGGCAGCGTAAGACGTACTGATTCTCCGAACGTCTGACGAGTCTTCTGCGGCCGCAAGAACGACGTAGCCGTCATCAGTGATCTTTTTCACCGTCCAGGACTGGCGATTATCGACGCCGGTCGTCGAGTCGTTGCGCCGCGTCTGAACGATGTCACCGATTCCGATGACCTGTCCTGCTTGTCCGATGAACTTTCGTCTTGTCGAAACCTGACCGGCTGCGAGTCGACGGGCTTGGATTGCCTCGCTGATGGTTTGCGATTCGGCATGAGTCGCCGTGATGAGCGCGATCGTTTCCCCAACCCCATTGGCCTGAAACCACGCATCGACCATCGCAAGACCCGCACCGGCATCGTTGTCCGTTAGTACGACATGTCCCTTCTCAATCAGTTCATTGGCGATCGCGTGCATGTCTTCAGAGCTGTCCGGCTCCCGGAGTCTCAAGCTCAGCTGTGCCCACTCAGGATCACGGAAGCGATGGATGGTGGTGAGTTCTACGCGACGTGGCGACCGTCTCCAGAACAGTGCCATTGCGCCGGAATGTCCGACCGGAAGGGCTTGGCGTTGATCACCAACCAAGGCGACCCCTGCTCCAGTTCGCCCGATAACGTCGAGAAGCGCGTTGGCAGCCTCGAGCTCGAGCATCCCTGCTTCGTCGACAACGATCCTGTCACCCGCACTAACTTCGCGGACAGGGCCTCGATAGGTGACCCCAGAATCCGCATCTACGTCCCCCGGACTCAACTTGATCCAGTCGACGCTGCCCGCTTCGTTTACCCTCCAGCGCCACCCGTAGTCGTGAAGGAGTTGGTGAAGGGAGGACGACGAGCTGTTCGCCTCTCTGCCCGCAACAGACGACGCCTTCTTTGTTGGCGCGACGATGATCATCTTTCGACCGCTCTGCCGGAGCGCAGCGCCCGCGACCTTTAGCATGGTCGTCTTGCCGGCCCCAGCCGCGCCGCTAACGCAAACGATTCCGGCGGTTCCCGCAAGCGATGACGCACCCGCAAGCTGATCGCTGTTAAGCTCTCGGTCAGGTTCGATGAGAGCGGCGATTGCGACGATTTCGTTTGGCGCTCGGTCATCTCCGTTGTAGGAGAGCCGGTCGATTCTGAGGGCGACCGTGGTCTTCAAGGCTGCTGTCGATGTCGCCATTCGGTGCTTGACGTGATGCGGAATCTCCGCAGCGTCGATCAGAGTAACGGTGTGTGATCGTTCAGCGAGCTTGATGACCTTGTCGACGATGATTTCGAGTTCCGCCCGGCTGGCTCGCACCCCAGTACCCGCGAGTGCGCGGATCGCTCCGGCCCGGATGTCCATATCGCTGAACCGTCCACCCGTTCCAGTCGATCGGGCATCCGCATCCACGACCGTCTTCGCAGCAAGCAGGTCGATATCGAGATCATCGAGTACCGCTGATCGTGCCACGAGCTCGCTTCGAGGTTGGCGCAGTTTCGGATCGGCTCGCAGGAGCTCGGCCATGACGATGGACGCCCAATCCTCCTCGTTCAACTGCCTCGGCTTGTTCGGACGACCAGCCGCCCATGCCCACTGATCGATTTGGGCTAGCACCGCGAACGAAGGCTCATCACCCGGGTGCTCCTGTTTCCACTGAAGGAGATGCGCCGCCTTGTTCGATTCGATCTGAGCGGAGCGCTTCGACAGCGGCCGCACAAGATGCTGTAGCTCCGCGATCTCCCCGTCCGAGTTCAAGGTGAAGCCCTTGGCAGCCAGCGCGGCGATCCAGGCGGGGTCGGTCCGGGCGGCCAGGTCGCCTTCGGCATTCACGACATTCTGGAACCGCAGTGCCACACGGGTGTCGACGTTGGACCACTTCCCGTCGAGGCCCTGGACCTTGACGTTCAGCCACAAGTGACGGTGCTTGTGCGGGTCCAGCGAGCGGGACCGTTCGTGCTGCAGCTCGACTACTTCGATGCGGGCGAGGTCTTCTCGGATGGCGCCCTGCTTGCCGCGGCGGGCATTGAGCTCGGCCTGCCATAGCTTGATAATCCGGTCCCGCAACCGGTCCTGCAGATCCTCGTACGCCGCCGCCACCTCCGGATCCAACATTGCGGCGATCGAGAAGGACTTTGGGGCGTTGATCGTCGCATCCAGAATCAGATCCGCAACCGGCGACTCCAGGTCCCGGCCTCGGCGTTCACCGGTGAGCGGGTCCACGCCGTCGACCCAATCCTTCAGCTGGGAGCGGGTGAGCAGGTCATCGCGGATGGCGCCGTTCTCGACGATATAGCGGGTCATCACGGCGTCCGCGTAACCGGCCGCCGCGACAGCGCCCTCAGTGGTCTTGGCCGTCAGGGTGGCGTCGCAGACGCCTCCGAAGGCGTAGTGAACCGCCTGCTTGACCCCTTGGGCCGCCTGCCCGCGCTTCCAGCGCGCCACTCCACCTCTCACACTTAGAACTTCCGGTTGCGCGCGCTTTTTGGCGCGCACGGCGCGCGCACACTCGAAGAGTGCCTACGTGCATTCGCTCTTTCGCTTTGTCCTTTCGTCGTGTGTTCGTTTCCTCCCTCGTCGTTCCTTCTCTTGGCTTTCTCTCCTTCTGTCCGTTCGCTCTCTCTCTTTCCTGTTCTCCGGTTTCTGTTTTTCGCTTCGGTTGTCACGTGTGTCGACCCATAGGCCGCAACCGTCGCCGCGCGCGAAAGAACCCCAGCCACGCGGGTCGGGGTTCCTCTCCTGGCTGATCAGCTATTCGCGGTTCTCAAGGATTTCCGCGATCGTGTGGGCGGCCTGCAGTACTCGCTTTGCTGTCTCTCGGATGACGGTGACGTCTTCTTCTGCCCAGCCGGCGATGTAGCCGATGCTGTACGCGCTGGTATCGAAGCCGGCCAGACCGGCGACGATATAGGCGACGGATTCGGCTTCCACCTCCAACCTCCCGCGATGAGTGCGGTACTCGTCGAGGTCATCGATGTGGTGCAGTTCGATGTGAGCTGTCTCGTGGAGGAGGGTCTTGGCGGACTGCTCGGTCGCGAGGTTTTCCGCCAGGCTAACCTTCTTCGTTTCAGGGTCGGTGTGACCATTCGCGCGCGTCAGGAGTACCAGGTGGACGCTCCATCCGTGTGTCTCTAGGTGAGCCGTCAGCGGGCGGATCACGCCGTGGTCGTCGTCGCCGGTCAGTCGTCGGGTGGGGTCTTCCGGCAGTGGGTCCGCTCCTTCGATCGGATCTGTCTGCGTGATGTCGAACACCGAGAGGGTGGGGAAGTACCGCACTGTGTGCTCTTCGGCCGGGGTCTCGGAACCGGATTCAGTCGTGCTCTCGGTCTTCTTCTCGCGGAACCCGAAGATCTTGATCGACTTCTCGCCCTTGCGGACCTGACGCCCCTTCGCTTGCCACTGTCGGAAGCCCGCGACCATCGTCGCTTCGGGCTTTTGGGCGAGAATCAGCAGGAGGTTGTTGAGGCTGTAGTTGTGGAAGGAGCGGGCGAACTCCAGGAATGCCCGCCATTGGCCGCTTTCGGCGAGTCGCTGGACCTGCTCCACGATTGACGCGTGCAGTGCCTCCGCTTCTGCATGGCGTTCCTGCGGATTCCGGGTGATGACCTTACCGCTCATGATTCCCTACCTCCCTCATCGTTCTTTGGCCGATTTCGGCGCTGTGCGCCGTCGCGCGGTCGGCCCGGAGGGCGGGGGTTCCGGCATCCCCATCACACAAGAGTCTGGGATCGCAGGTGCGGAGCACCTTCCCCAGCCAAAGGCAGAAGTCAGGTTGACGGGTTCATCGGCCGCAGGGTCGAGCGTGCGTAAGCTCTAGGAGCGAAATCAGCGAACCGGCCCGCGTCCGGTTCAGGTTCCGTTGGGGTTAGACACGTACGGCGAGGCGCCGATGGTCGACGTCACATCCGTTCTTTGATCCCGACGTGGATGAGTAGCCAGTTGACTGGGTATGCGGTAGAGAATCCGAGCAGCATCGCCCATTGCATCGCGAACCAGAACTCGGGCGAGTTCACAGGGGCGCGGCCGCCGAACAGTGCCGGGAAGAGCAGGAGTTGGATCAGCGCCATCGCCCCGTACATTCCGATCTGCCATGACGTGATGGAGGCGGCGTCCGCTTTGAGAGCTTCGATCAGGCCTTGGTGTAGGTTCAGCCCACGCATGGGGGCGATGGCGAAGTATTGGAAGATGATTCCGAGGCCGAAGGCGAGGATGAAGTCGAGGATCCAGACGGCGAACATCTTATCTTTGAAGAGCCACCCCCACCCGAAGACGACGGCGACCGCGGGAATCAGGAAGGCCACCCATTCTGCGACGAGGTCGCCGAGAGCGCAGCCGGCCCCGCAGTGGTTTGTTCCGGTCGCGACCGCGACAGGCATCGGCGTCTTCTCGTCGTTCTGAGAGCGAGTGCGGCCCCAACGGAGGTAGCCTCCGAACCAGAGGAGACCGCCGAACAGCATGGAGGCGGGCCAGACCACGTTCATCACGGCCATCTTCTGGGGCCGCCGGATGACGTCGATTGTCACGATCAGAGCGCACGCGACGCCGACGCTGATCGAGGTCCACGCAAGAACGTTCAGCCAACTGGGGAAGGATCCAAGGGCGGGGGTCACAATCCACCGTTACCCGGAACGAAGCGCCGAGTGTAGCCGGTTGACTCCGCAGCTGTCTCTGTCCAGTGCAGCCAGAAGGCGAAGGGGCGGGTGCCGCCGTTAGGGGGGTGGGGGAGTGACGGCACCCGCCGTCAGTGGGACGGTTTCAGAGGCTGCTGAGCATGCTCTTCATCGTGGCGATCTCGGCGGTCTGATCGGTGGCGATCTTCTTTGCCAGAGCCACGGCATCCGTGTTCTTTCCCGTCTTGATTTCCTCGTTCGCCATCTCGATGGCTCCCTGGTGATGCGTGATCATCTGGGTGAGGAACAGCTTTCCGGCTTCCGCTCCGGAGGCGTCCTTCAGTTCGCTCATGTCGGATTCGGACATCATGCCGCCCATGTCGTGGGACATTCCGGTGGACGCATTCCAGGTCTTCAACCAGCCGTTCATTGTGTCGATCTCCGGCTGCTGAGCATCCTTGATCTTCTGCGCGAGCTCGGTGACCTTTGGATTCACGTCGCTCTTGTTGAGGACCATGTCGGACATCTCGATGGCTTGCTGGTGATGCATGACCATGTTCTGCGCGAACGACACGTCGGCGTCGTTATGCTCACTGGTCGCGCGGCTCGTGGAGGAGCTGCCCATACCCATGTCCATGTCGGAGTGACCGGCTGTCGGAGTGCCCGAGCAGCCGGTGAGGATGAGCGCGGTGGCCAAGGCGCCGGAGGCGAGCGCCATCGTCTTGAACTTCATGCGTAATGCTTCTCTCTTGCTCGATTGACTGTTCGTGTGGGCCCACCGGATGGCAGGCCGGACTGTCCGGTGCGTGCCGGAACGGTACGAATCAGGTTCGGCTGATCGAGAGGACGAGAAGCGATGGAGGTGATGGCGGCGCCGGGGCGGCTGGGTGCGCGGCCGGGAGAGCGGCGACGAGTCGATGCAGGTCGTTGCCGCGCCGAGTAACGATCACCCGCAGGGTAAGGATCAGTGTGAGGACAAGCAGGGCGAGCAGGCACACCATGTCCGCCATGTTGTGGCCTGACCCGCAGGTCCCGTTGCAGTCCTCACCCGCGTGAGCGAGACCGCTGGATGAAGCAGGCACCATAGCGGCCGTGTCCGCTGCGGCCGGAGCCGACATGACGCCGTCGTGGTGTGCCAGCGCGTCGACGTGGTGCGCGCTGTGGTCGCCGACGACCGCGGTCAGGGTGTGCATGGCGAGCAGTCCGACAACGATTCCGGTCACCGCCAGAAGGAGAACGACCAGGCGTTGCAGCGCGGTCAGTCGCTGCAGGCGGAAGCTCTTGCTCACCACGACACCTCCCCGCGTTCCCCGGACGCGACCAGGATAACGTGCTGCCGCGAAACGAACCTGTACACCCGAGTCGCCGTCCGACTAACCTGCTGCTGCCCAGTCGAACGGGGCGGGCGCAGTTGCCTTCCGTCCGTGGCTGGTGACGACGATATCGATGTCTTGGCGGTCCGCCAGACGGAGGGCTGGGAGCGGCGTATCGCTTCGCTTCCCGTCGACGAAGAGGGTGACGCGGCGGTCGTCTGCTCCGTCCACGTACGGTCCGATCGTGTGCGCCTTGAGGCGGACGCCCCATTCCGTGAAGAGTTGACCCAGGGTGAAGGGCCGTTGGGTGGCCGACTCCACGTGGATGATCCCCGACGTGTCGTGTGTGTGCAGGGCGGACATCGTTCCCTGGAGTGGATCCACGCCGAGGTTGGCTGGAACCGTGACCGCGCTTCCATCGATGGTTATGGACAGATGCTGGTGGATGTGAAGCACGTCGCCTTCCATTGTTGCGACCTCCAGTCCGGCTTGTTTCGCCCGGCTCTCCGGGTCTGCCGGCGCCGCCCAGGGTGGTGCGCTTGCTGTGGCGCGTGGAGCGGTTGTCGTTCCTGATGCGACCGCTGCCACGGTGATGCCGGTCCCGATCGCGAGCACGGCAACGGCTGCGCCGGTTGTCGTCCAGATCAGTCGTCGCTTACGCCTCTTTCGTTCGGCGGCCGCGCGCTCGGATGCTTTGATTCTTGCTGATTCTCGATGATTCATGGTCGTTGTCCTGTGCGGTTCGAAGTGCGGGCTGAGATGTTCTCAAGGGGCAGAGGCGTCGTTTGACGTTGGCGCGCGTCCTGGGCGCAAGATGACGACGTCTGGACAGTCGCTGCCCCCTGCGGGGCCATTACCGACGGCCGTGATCCGGTCCGGATGGTTCGCCGACGTGATGGACGGCGTCGCCTGACTCAGGTTCGACTGATGGAGAGAACGTGCAAGGACGGCCCACCTCGAGGTGGGGAAGCCGTAGTTGCCTGGAATACCGCGACCGGTGGGGGGCCCTGAACAGCTTCGCTTCTGCTGATTCCGAGGGTCGCCAACGGACCAGGCACGGTGGTCGTCAGCAAGGCGAGCATGCACAGCGTGTCGCTCATGCTCTTCCCTGTACCGCTCATCCCGTCGCACGTGCCGGTTGTCGCGGTCCCATCGCTGCGGGATATCAAGGTCGCGGCGTGGGCCGACGGCATTCCGGACGTGGTGCTCATGGCCGGCGCAGTCTGAGCGGCTTGTGCCGCGGAGGTGGGGGCTACGGCGTGCATGGCGAGCAGGCCGACCAGTATGCCGATCACGCCGAGCAGGAGAACGATGCTCCGACGTGGTCCGCTCAGTCGTGGCACACGCAAGCTATTGCTGACCACGACACCTCCTGCGTCTTCTATCGGATGCCCGATCAGGGTAGCGCGTCCGGCTGAATGGGACTAAAGCCCCGGCTCGCAGGACCAGGAGCAGCGCATACTGAGCGTGATCACTGGAGGAGGCAGACGTGTACGGGTGGATGATGGGCGGCATGGGGGCGTGGTGGATCATTTGGCTGATCGTGCCGTTGCTGATCATCGCGGTTGTGATCGTGTTGGTGGTCACTCTCAACCGGCGTGGTCCGTCCGCCGGAAGTGGTGCGGTTCAGCAGGGGCGTCCGTCGCCTCGGGAGATTCTCGATGAACGGTACGCCCGTGGCGAGATCGACCACGACGAGTACGCCAGGCGTCGGGACGAGTTGGGTCGTTCTGGAAGCTGAGCCGACGGCTCGTCATCTTATGAACGCACGAGTCGCGCGATAGCGTCACTGGCTTCCTGGAGCTTGGCCTGCCCTTCCTCCCCGCCTATCAGCACGGCGTCGGCGACGCAGTGTTTGAGGTGGTCATCGACCAGGCCGAGTGCCACGCTCTTCAGCGCGGAAGTGAGCGCCGAGATCTGGGTGAGGATGTCGATGCAGTACTGCTCTTCGTCGACCATCCGGGCGATCCCGCGGGCTTGTCCCTCGATGCGGCTCATGCGCCGTATGTATCCGGCTTTGTCGGTGATGTAGCCGTGCTGGTGTTCGTGCTCGGTGGTGGCGGTGGACTCGTTCATGATGGCTCCAGGGGAGGTCAGCTTCGGGATGCGGGTGTCGGCGTCGCCGGTTGGGTGCGGGATCGGTCGAGGGCAACGCGGGCGCTGGTCGCTGGCCGCAGGTCCAGCCGGCGCAGAAGTTGGGCGTTGAGGGCGACGACGATCGTGGACAGGGACATGAGGATCGCGCCGACCGACATGGGGAGGACGAAGCCGATGGGTGCGAGGACGCCGGCTGCGAGTGGTACGGAGATGAGGTTGTACCCGGCTGCCCACCACAGGTTCTGCTTCATCTTGCGGTAGCTGGCCCGGGAGAGCTCGATCACGGACAGCACGGAACGTGGGTCGTCGCTGGCGAGGATGACCCCGGCGGAGGCGATCGCGACGTCGGTTCCGGCGCCGATTGCGATGCCGACGTCGGCCTGGGCGAGAGCGGGGGCGTCGTTGACGCCGTCACCGACCATGGCCACCTTGCGGCCCTCGGTCTGGAGCTCCTTGACCTTGGCGGACTTGTCTTCCGGCCGTACCCCGGCGAAGTACCGGTCGATGCCGAGCTCGTTGGCGACCGATCTGGCGACGGCGTCGGCATCGCCGGTGATCATCACGACCTGCACGTTCTGGGCGTGCAGGGCATCGACCGCCTGCCGCGACTCCTCGCGGATCTCGTCGGCCAGCTTGAGCGCACCAGCCACCTTTCCGTCGACCAGGATGTGCAGGATGATCGCGCCGTCCTCTCGCCAGGAGTCGGCGATCCGGAGTTCGTCCACTCCAGCTTCGTGCAGCAGGTTCGGACCGCCGACCTGGACGTGGTGGCCGTCGACCGTCGCCGACACTCCCACCGCGGGAGAGGATTCGAAGCCCGTCGCCGGAACGACCGTCACATTGTGAGCGGCGGCGGCGTTGACGATGGCCCGCGCCAGCGGATGCTCGGAGTCCGCCTCGGCCGCGGCGGCCAGAGCCAACAGGCGATCGGAGCTGGTGCCGTCGGTGGTCTCGATGGCGGTGACGGTCGGCTCGCCCTTGGTGAGCGTGCCGGTCTTGTCGAACAGCACTGTGTCGATGGTGCGCATGCTCTCCAGGGCGAGACGATCCTTGATCAGCACTCCGCCGCGGGCGGCGCGCTCGGTCGAGATGGCGACGACCAGCGGGATGGCCAGACCGAGTGCGTGTGGGCAGGCGATGACCAGAACCGTGATGGTGCGCACGACGGCCTCATCCGGCAGACCGAGCATGGTCCAGACGACCGCGGTGATGACCGCCGCGCCGAGGGCGAACCAGAACAGCCACCCGGCCGCTGTGTCGGCGATCCGCTGGGCGCGGGACGAGGAGTTCTGGGCGTCGCTGACCAGGCGTTGGATACCGGCGAGAGCGGTGTCGTCGCCGACAGCGGTGATCTGAACGCGCAGACCGGAGTCGGTCGCGACAGTGCCCGCGACGACGGCGTCGCCGACGTCGCGGCGGACGGTGCGGGATTCGCCGGTGATCATCGACTCGTCCATGCTCGCCGACCCGGCGACGAGGCGCCCGTCGGCGGGGATACGGCCGCCGGGGCGGACGACGACGACATCGCCGACCTCGAGGTCGGCCGGAGCGACCTGTACGGTGCCATCACCCTCGACGCGTTCGGCCTCGTCGGGCAGCAGCGCTGCCAGCGAGTCGAGGGCGGAGGTGGTCTGGGCCAGCGACCGCATCTCGATCCAGTGGCCCAGCAGCATGATCACGATGAGGAGCGCGAGCTCCCACCAGAAGTCGAGTTCGTGGTCCAGGATCCCCAGACTCGCGCCCCAAGACGCCAGGAACGCGACCGTGATCGCCAACGCGATCAGCAGCATCATGCCGGGCTTGAGCGCTCGCAGTTCGCTGACGGCGCCGGTGAGGAACGGACGACCACCCCACACGTACATGACCGTGCCAAGGACCGGCGATATCCACGCCACCCAGGCGGCGTCCGACAGCGGGTACCCCAGGATCATGGCGAACATCGAGGAGAAACCGACGACGGGGACGGCGATGATGAGCATGATCCAGAACAACCGACGGAACTGGGCGACATGGTCACCGTGTCCCGCGTGCCCGGCCATCCCGCCGTGTCCCGCGTGCCCAGCCATGTCATGCCCGCTGTGCCCGGCCATGTCGTGTCCGGTGTGCTCGCCCATATCGTGGTTCTCGTGGTTTTCGGCGGTCTCCGTCGAGGTGGTGTGGGCGCGGTGGTCGCGCCCGTCGTGCTCGGTGTGGTCGTTCAATGTGTAGCCCTTCACCTGGGTGATGTGCTGGTGTCCGCCGGTACCGCGCGGTGGCGGTTATGCGGTGATGTATGCCGTGGGGTCGGCGTCGAAACGCGGTGCGCAGCCGGCACAGCAGAACCAGTACCGCTCGCCGTTGTAGTCGCGGTAGAGGCCTTGTGCCTCTGCCTTCGCCTTGCTGACGGTGCTGCCCTTCATCACGACGCACTCGGTGAGATCGTCGGCGCCTGTCCCGCCGAGGAGGTTGGTGCTTCCGGTCGGCATGGTGGCGGCGTGGTGGTGGTTGGTGTTGCAGCAGCTGTCGCTCATGGAGCGCTCCTTCTCGTGAGTGGTCATGCGGTTTCGAGGACGGACGCCGGTATGCCGGTGTCCGTTGGGGTCGTGGAGTTCTTGGAGCGGAAGCCGCGTAGGCGGAGGCTGTTGCTCACCACGAACACGCTGGAGAACGCCATGGCCGCTCCGGCGATCATCGGGTTGAGCAGCCCGAACGCCGCCAGTGGAATCGCTGCGACGTTGTAGGCGAATGCCCAGAACAGGTTGGTCTTGATGGTGCCCAGAGTGCTCCGGGCCAGCCGGACGGCGTCCGCGGCGGCTCGGAGGTCACCCCGGACCAAGGTGATGTCTGCTGCTTCGATAGCGACGTCGGTGCCGGTTCCCATTGCCAGTCCCAGGTCGGCGGTTGCCAGGGCGGCGGCGTCGTTGACGCCGTCGCCGACCATCGCAACGGTCTTGCCTTCGGCCTGCAGTCGGCGCACGGTGTCGGCCTTGTCCTGGGGGAGCACCTCGGCGATGACGGTGTCGATGCCCACGGCGTGGGCGACCTCGCGAGCGACGGTCGCGTTGTCTCCGGTGAGGAGGATGGGGGTGAGCCCGAGCTGTTTGAACGCGTCCACGGCTTCTCGGCTGGTCGGCTTGATCGCGTCCGCCACGACGAGCAGTCCTCGCGCTTTCCCGTCCCAGGCCACGCAGACCACGGTCTGCCCGGCGGCTTCAGCGGTGTTCTTGGCCGTTGCGAGGCTGTCGTTGAGAACGATGGACCAGTCCTTTAGCAGCGACTGTCGGCCCACGAGCGTCAGGTGGCCGTCGACGATGCCCTGTACGCCGCGACCTTCGATGTTCACGAAGGATTCCGGGTTGGGGAGGGTTCCGCTGCGGTCGGCGGCCGCGGCCGCGATGGCCCGGGCGATCGGATGCTCGGACGCGGCTTCAACGGCGCCGGCCATCCGGAGCAGCACCGACTCGTCGACGTCGGGCGCGGTGATGACCTGGACCAACGTCATCTTCCCAGCTGTGACCGTACCGGTCTTGTCCAGGACGATGGTGTCGACGGTCCGGGTGGACTCGAGTACTTCGGGTCCTTTGATCAGAATGCCGAGCTGCGCTCCACGTCCGGTTCCGACCAGGAGTGCCGTCGGGGTGGCCAGTCCAAGAGCGCAGGGGCACGCGATGATCAGCACCGCCACGGCGGCAGTGAACGCTGCAGCCGCCGGGTGACCGGTGACCAACCAAGCGACCAGGGTGAGCGCGGCGATGCCCAGGACGATCGGGACGAAGACGCCGGAGATGCGGTCGGCGAGACGCTGCACCTCCGCTTTCCCGGATTGGGCGTCCTCGACGAGCTTGGCCATCTGCGCCAGCTGGGTGTCGCTGCCGACGCGGGTGGCGCGCACCAGGAGGCGGCCGCCGGAGTTCACGGTGGCGCCGGCGACGGCGTCGCCCGCCGTGACCTCGACGGGCACGGATTCGCCGGTCAGCAGTGACATGTCGATCGCGCTGGAACCGTCGACCACGATCCCATCGGTGGCGATCTTCTCGCCGGGCCGGACCACGAACTCGTCACCGGTCCGCAGCGTCTCGATCGGGATGCGCGCCTCCAGGCCGTCGCGGATGACCGCTACATCCTTGGCGCCGAGTTCAAGGAGCGCCCGCAGGGCCGCGCCGGCCTGCCGCTTCGATCGCTTCTCGAAATAGCGTCCGGCGAGCACGAAGGTGGTGACTCCGGCGGCGACCTCGAGGTAGATGTTGCCCGCGCCGTCCGAGGCGGCCACCGTGAAGCTGAACCCGTGAGTCATCCCCGGCATCCCCGCCGTTCCGAAGAACAGGGCGTACAGCGACCACGCGAACGCGGCCAGGGTCCCGATCGACACCAGGGTGTCCATAGTGGCCGCTCCGTGGCGGGCGTTGATGAACGCGGCCTTGTGGAACGGCCACGCACCCCACACCACCACCGGCGCCGCCAGTGTGAGTGACAGCCACTGCCAGTAGGTGAACTGCAGTGCTGGGATCATCGCCAGTGCGATGACCGGAATGGACAGTGCGACGCTGCCGATCAGGCGGTTCCGCAGTCCCAGGAGTTCCGGGTCGGCGTCTTTCGTGTCGGTCTCGGGGTCCTCGGCTGGGAGAGCGGCGGTGTAACCCGTCTTCTCCACCTCGGCGATCACGGTGGACACATCCATGCCCTCCGGCATGGACACTCGCGCCTTTTCGGTCGCATAGTTCACCGTTGCGGTGACGCCGTCCAGCCGGTTCAACTTCTTCTCGATCCGCATAGCGCACGACGCGCAGGTCATCCCACCGACCTCGAGCTCGAGGGTGGCGCCGCTTGCGGCGGGCGAGGGAGATGCTGTCATGTCGTGGTGCTCCTCAGATTGGAACGGCCGTGCGGGTTTCCTACTTGCGGACGGCGGCGTAGCCGGCCTCGTCGACCGCGGCGAGTACGGCGGCGTCATCCACGCCGGTTCCGGTGGTGACGTGCAGAATGCCGTCGGTTGCGGACACCTTCACGTTGTCGACGCCGGCGACCTGGGCCACCTCGGTGGACACTGCCCGCTCGCAGTGCTCGCACGTCATTCCGGTCACCTGGTAGTCGATCGTTTCCATCAGTCCTCCATGATTGCTGGGATACCCTCGGAGGGTATCGAGGTCTGACAACATGATACCCCTGGATGGTATTCCCAAACCCGGGATGCCGGTTCGTGGTAGCGGGCTCCTTTCGTGGTGCCAGCTCTTTGCTCGGTTCCTTGCAAGCCCTGCCGCGAGTTCTCGATGCCCCTTGTAGTCCGAATCCTTACTTGCTTGGCGGTGTGGCATAGGCAACCTCATGTTCGAGCAATACGCAGCGCTTTGGAAGGCCGGCCAAGCAATCGCCGCCTGCCAGCCGACCTCGTCACGGCATCCGGGTTACTCCTCGCAATCTCCGTCCTTGGCCCCCGCCGTTGTGGGTCATCGGCCGACAGCCGCCGCGTGCATCGTAGCCACTGGGATCACCAGTTCCAGCAGCTTCGCGAATCCCGCCGATATCGTCGGCCTGACCACCGTGCGAGCGTTTGCCTTTGTGTCGGAGCCGCAGACTGTGCCGCGCTTGAGCACGCCCGCGGTCCCGCGGTCCGCTCCTCTCGACCTCGTCGATCCGCCTCATGGGTCTCAGTCTCATGCGACGGAACAGCGCTCGAACCGTCTGACCACGGTGGACGCGTTCTCGTCTCGACGGGAGAGACACGCGTTCGAAGGCCACTGAATGGAGGTGGAACTTCCCACGAGCGGACGTAGACGAGCCGTCCGCACCGAATCCTCCCCCGTCCACCCGAAGCCCGCGGAAGGTCGTTTTGTTACTGGATTTGGTGTGGACAATCGCGTGCTGCAGGCAATGAAGTCGCATTAGTGAACTTCAATACCGTCGGTCTGAGTGACATCAATCGAAGGTGCACCGGCCGGATCGAATGTTCCTGTAGTGCGTCCTCGCATTACGCCAACGGCGGAGGTCATGCAGTGGACTTCTATCTCCCGAATGGTCGTCCGCTCACCGGTGGAGATCCAGGGTCGCTGAAACTCATTCGCGCGCTAGACCCTCTGGCGCCGACGGATACAGATTTGAGACAGATCGGCTGCCGGGCGAGCGTGGCTGTCACCAACTTCCTGCCGTTCAACGACACCTGGGATCGCCTCCACATCGATTTTCGGCAGCGCAAGGAACCACGCTCAAGCTCTCCACCTGGCCTGCAAATGCAGACAGATCATCCGGTCTGCTGCTCCGACCCAGCACAGCTCGCTATGATGCGGGTTGCCCCTACCCGTCAACCCAGGACTGAAACATGACGCTCACGCGACTTGACCCGAAACGGGGCGTTGCTGCGCGTCGGCGTCGGGTATTGCTCGCGCTGCTTTCCTTGTTGGCGTTGGCGGTCGGGATGTTTGTGATGACATCCATGAACTCGACTCACCCGCATGAGGTCGTCGCAGCTTCGGCTGGCAGCCATTCCAGTGCCCGCTCCGTTGCAACTCACCCACACGGTGAGGCGCCCGCTGTTCCGGTTTCTCGATCCGCAAGTGCGCTGTTGAGCCTTCAGGGCTCTCCTGGACCGCAGTGCGACACGGTCTGCGAGCTGAGTTGTGCGATCGCGGGCGCTGCGTGCGTTCTGATCGTGATTGCGGTTGCCGTCTCGCTTTTCGCGATAAGCAGAGGGCTCGCGCTTGTTGACCTTGAGCATCGAATCGTGGCTGTCCCCATGTCGTCGATTACGACTGTGCGAGCGCATGGTCCGTCGTTAGTCGCACTCTCGGTAAGCCGCACCTAGACCGGCACCTCTGGACCCCACGGCGAAACGCCGACCTGACTAGCAAAGCACTAGCGGTTGGCTGGCCTGGGCTTTTGCGCTCCACTGCTGTGACGTGATCGACGCTTCTCTTCGGATGGTCTCCGTCACACACCCTCCCCAGTTAATCGGCGACGAATGTGGCCTCCGGTCGGCATGTCTCGTCGTCACCCTTCCGAGCCGACCTACGGGTCTTCTCACGCCAAAACGTCGGAGCCTTTCGCCACGATGCCCGCACACTCTCGCCATCGACAAAGCGCGAACGCGCTTCCCGCGACCGCGCTTCCCGCGACCGCCTACCAGCACGAGTCACGCCGCGCCCGACGCGCCGCCAAGCGGCGTCGACCGGTCACCCGTCCCGCGGCAAACACTCGGCAACGACGTACCCGCAAACGATGGGCGCCGATTGCTGCGCTGGCGCTAGCCGGAACCTTGTTCGGAACCTACGCCCTCCCGGCCTATGCGATCGTGCCCGGCGAACGGCAACAGATCGCAACGGCACGACCGGGAGAGCTGCAGACGGTAACAGTCGCCGCTACCGACCCGGCAGCCGTCACACGCGAAGAAGTTGCTGTGACCGCGCCGCCGCCGCCGCCGAAACCGAAACCAAAAGCCACCGTCACTACCCCGAACACCTTCCTGCGGACAGCGAACACGTTCACAAACGACCCCGCCTCCCCGATCCAGTGGCCATTCGATGTCGGCGTGCCCATCAGCGACGGATTCGGCTACCGAGTCGCGCCCTGCTCTGGTTGCTCCTCCTATCACGAGGGCATCGATATGAATCCGGGCGCCGGAACCCCGATCCAGGCGATAGCGGACGGCGTCGTCCGCGAGGTGGGCAATCCGTCCGGAAGCCTGGGCGTGTACGCCATCATCGACCACCAAATCGAGGGACAAACCGTCAGCAGCCTCTACGCCCACATGGCCTACGGTTCGCTCGCGCTCAGTGTGGGACAAACCGTCAAGGTCCGACAACTGGTCGGCCTGGTCGGCAGCACAGGGGCCAGCACCGGCGCCCATCTGCATCTCGGCATTTCCGTCAACGGAACCCCGGTCGACCCCTATGCGTGGCTTACGCAGAAAGTGAAATAAGCATGCCATCGCGCACCCGTCGGCACACCTCGGCCCTCATCGTCAGCACCGTCGCGGTCACTGTCCTGCTCAGCGGTTGCAGCGCCGCAACACCGGCGGCTCCGAGAATGAACGAGCTCGGACACGTGCATGGCCTGGATGCCACGCACGGTCGCATCTTTGCCGCGACCCACCAGGGGGTGTGGGCAATCGACGCGGCGAAACTAGGAGATGGTTTCGCCACCGAAACCACCGCCCGGGTCGGCGTTAGTAGCCAGGACACAATGGGGTTCACGATCGCCCGTTCTGGCGTCATGTTCGCATCCGGGCACCCCGACCCCGGCAACAACCCGCAGCAGTTACCCGCGAACCTGGGTCTAGTCCAAAGCCTCGACGCCGCACAAACCTGGAAGACCGTTTCCCTTTCTGGCCACACCGACTTCCACGACCTCGTTACCGCCACAACAAGCGATGCCCGGGTACGGATCTACGGCTACGACGCGGGCCAACAACGCGTCCGGATCAGCGATGATGGCGGTCACACCTGGCACGATGGCGCGACCCTCTCGTTGCGGAAGCTCGCGGTCAACCCAAACGCACCGGACACGCTCCTTGCCACAACCCAGGCCGGCGTGCAGATCAGCCGGGACGCTGGCATGACCTTCTCTGCCTTGCCCGGCGGACCGCTCCTGTACTTGGTCGCCCCGGTGGATGCCGCAGCGGGAGCATTCATCGGCGTCGACGTCAACAAGAAGATCTGGGCAACCACAGACGACGGTTCCACCTGGGCGCAGAAGGGAACGTTCGACTCTCTGCCCGAATCGCTGACAACAGTGCAGGGCACCTCCAAACTCTGGATCCTCGGTGCCGATGCCCGCGGAATCGTCGCGACCGCCGATCACGGCGCCACCTGGGTCACCCTGATCGAAGGCGCCCCATGAACGCAACACGGGGCTCGACGAAGAGCACGCGTCGAGTCCGACCAATTCGAGTGCGGTGGCCAGTGGCTGTGCTGATCCTGACCGTTCTACTCAGCAGCCAGCTGATGGCAGCAGGCCCGGCACGAGGCGCCGACTATCCGTCCTGGGCGGAGGTTGAAGCTGCACGCTCAAGCGAGAGTGCGAAAGCAACCGAAATCAATCGGATCACCAACCTTCTGCGCACACTGGAAGACAACGTCCGCACCGCCCAGGCGGCAGCAGCCGACCGTGGCAGCGACTACGAGACGGCGCAAGTACGACTCGATCTAGCAAATTACCGCGCACAAACGCTGCGTGCTTCGGCCAATGCGGAGCAGGCGAGCGCGAACGCATCCCAGGCACGCGCCGGCCAACTTGTCGCCCAACTTGCACGTTTCGGCAACGGCGACCCGACCGCGCTGCTTCTGCTGAACGGGCAACGAGCGGAGACGCTGCTGTTCCGACTCGGCACCATGAGCCAACTCACGCAACGCTCCAATCGGGCCTTAGCCGCCGCCACCACCAGTGCAAACACCGTCCGATCACTTACCCGCCAGGCCGATGCCGCCCAAGCCGCTCTGGCGAATCTTAGCCGCGCTGCCGAAAAGGCACTGCAGGACGCCGTCGCTGCCAGCCGTACTGCAGCGAACCAGCTGGCTGAACAGCAACAGACACAAGGAACCCTGCAAGCCCAACTGGCAGTGCTCGTCGAGAACCGCAAGACGACCGAAGCCGACTACCGCAAAGGGGAAGAGGCCCGACGTCAGCAAGAAGCGGCCGCCGCAGCTGCCGCGGCTGCGGCTGCACCGGTTCCGTCGGGGGGCGGCGGGCAACTCGGTGGACAAGGTTGGGCGAAACCGGTGTCTGGATGGATCAGCGACCGGTTCGGACCGCGCCCGGACAAACCGGTCGCCAGCTCGAGCGCATTCCACTACGGCACAGATCTTGCCGCCGGTTGCGGCACCGCGATCTTCGCCGCCGCCTCCGGACGCGTCGTCTACGCAGGCTGGCTTGGAACCTACGGCAACTGGATTCTCCTGGACCACGGCACCGGGGTGATGACCGGGTATGCGCACATCCGCGAGGGCGGAGTCCTGGTCAATATTGGCCAAACCATCCAAGCCGGTCAGAACATCGCCCAGGTCGGAACGACGGGCGGCTCCTCCGGGTGCCACCTGCACTTTGAAGTCCGTGTCAACGCTAACCGGATCGACCCGCAACCATTTATGAGCGCGAGAGGAATCACCCTTGGCTAACCGCATCATGCGAACCATCAGGCTGCGTACCGCCCTCACCTCGGTGGCCGCAGCTGTCATGCTCGTCGTCACGCTGGCCGGGTGCAGCAGCAACAACGACGCCCTCGCTCAGCAGTACAAAGACGGATCCGGCAAGAACTATGTCGCCGGCGACGGCACCATCACCGAAATCAAACCCCAGAATCGTGCGGTACCCGTCCCATTCACGGGAAAGCTCGAAGACGGCAAACCGACCACTTCAGCGATGTACGCCGGGAAAGTTCTGGTCCTCAATTTCTGGTACGCCGGATGCGCGCCCTGCCGGGCGGAGGCGCCCGCACTCGAAAAGACGTACCAAAAATTCGCTGGACAGGGTGTCGAATTCCTTGGCGTCAACGTCAGGGACCAAGTCGACACCGCCCGCGCTTTCGCCCGCACCTATGGAGTGACCTACCCCAGCGTGCTCGACGCCTCGGACGGTGCCATGCAACTGGCGTTCAGCGGGATTGTCGCCCCCAACGCGGTCCCCACCACACTCGTCGTCGACAAGGACGGACGCGTCGCCGCTCGCATCCTTGGCCAACTGCCGGACGCGTCCGTGCTCAGCGCACTAATCAGCACCGTTCTGACAGAACAGGGACCGTGACACCTTCCGCGACGTTAGGAGCCCCCACCCGCACACCCCTCACCGAAAGCCCTTTCATGAACCGCCACCTCAGCATTCCCAGCCCCGATCCCGTGCTCGCCCAGTTCACGCTGGGTCCGCTTACCATCCACACCTATGCGCTGTGCATTCTCGCCGGAATCGTCGCAGCCACGTTGATCACATCCAAACGACTCGCTCAGCGGGGCGCCCGCGGCCCCGTTGTTCTCGACATCATTCTCTGGGCGGTGCCGTTAGGCATCGTCGGCGCCCGGTTCTACCACGTCTTCACCCACACCGGCGACTACTTCTACCCCGGCGCGAACCTGTGGAACGTGTTCGCCATCTGGGACGGCGGAAACGCCCTCTATGGATCCCTCATCGGCGGAGCCGTCGGCGCCTACATCGGGTGCCGGCAAACCAAAATCCGGTTCTGGTCCTTCGCAGACGCGCTGGCACCGGCCCTGCTCGTCGCACAATCGCTTGGACGGTTCGGCAACTACTTCAACCACGAACTCTTCGGTCTCCCCACCACGTTGCCGTGGGGTCTGCAGATCGAAGCGAGCAATCCCAAATTCCCTGTCGGCCTCCCTGCTGGATCGCTCTTCCACCCGTTGTTCCTCTACGAGATCATCTGGAACCTCATCGGGGTCGGCATCATCCTGCTGCTGGAACGCCGCCTCAATCTGCGATGGGGGCGAGCATTCGCCGTGTACCTGATCTGGTACGGCCTGGGCCGCAGCTGGCTGGAAGCCATTCGTATCGACCCCACCAGCAACACGCTCCTCGGTATCCCCGCCAACGTGTGGGCCTCCTTCGTCCTGGTCGCGCTCGGCGCGGCGCTCTTCCTCGTGCAAACCAAACGCCACCCCGAACCCGAAGACTCGCCGTACCGTGACGGGCACCAACCCACACCCTTCGACGACCCGAACCCCGCCGTCGCCACCACCCCAGCCGTCGACGATGCTGCAGGAGCCCCCGAAGACGTACCCCGGTCGAACTCGATGCGAAAGCGGTCCGATGTCTAGGCCCTTGGACCACATCGACGTCGACGTCAGACCTCCCGACCCGGGCAAGATCACCGAACCGGCGCTCGGGTTCACCGGATGGATGCGCTGGATGTGGCGACAGCTGACCAGCATGCGCGTCGCCCTGTTCCTGCTGCTGCTGCTCGCTCTGGCCGCCGTCCCCGGATCCCTGGTCCCGCAACGCAGCTCCGACCCCAACGGTGTCGTCCAATACTTCAAAAACAACCCCGGCCTTGCCCCAATGCTGGACAGACTCCAAGCCTTCGACGCCTACACCTCGTTCTGGTTCTCCAGCATCTACCTGCTGCTGTTCATCTCCCTGATCGGCTGCGTCCTGCCGCGCACGATCCACCACCTCCGCTCCCTGCGCGCGACACCACCAAAAACGCCCGCCCGATTATCACGGATGAGCGGTTACACCACCATCGAATTGTCAAGTCGCCCGGGGGCCGCCACCTCCGCGGCCACGGCCGCCACGGCAATCACCACGGCGGCAACAATTCTCCGCAAACGCGGATACCGGGTTGCCGCCTTCACCGGCGAGCAGACCGCTCAGCGGCGCGAGCTGTCAGTCAGCGCCGAACGGGGCTACCTGCGCGAAGCAGGCAACCTGACCTTCCACATCGCCTTGATCGGGGTCCTGATCACAGTGGGGATCGGTGGCGGATTCGGTTTCAACGGCAACCGGGTGGTTGTCGAGGGTCAAAGCATGATCAACACCCTCGCCGCCTACGATTCATTCAACCCCGGCCGCTTCTTCAGCCCCGCAGAGCTGGCCCCCTACTCGCTCACCCTCAACAAGCTCGCGGTCACCTACGAAACCCAGAGCAAGCGGGCACGCGGACTCCCGACCGACTACACCGCGACCGTCACCACCCAAACCCAAGGCTCGCCAGACAAGACGCGCAGGACGATCAAAGTCAACGAACCGCTGGCGATCGGCGGCACCGACGTCTATCTGCTCGGAAATGGGTACGCGCCCCGGATCACGGTCCGCGACCCGCAAGGCCACGCCGTGTTCAGCGACTTCATCCCCTTCCTCCCACAAGACGCGAACCTCACCTCTCTCGGTGTCGTGAAAGTCCCCGACGGACTTGTCAAACAAGTCGGTTTGATCGGGTTCTTCTACCCCACGAAATCCGCCGCAAACACCGGCGCGTTCTATTCCTCATACCCGGATCTCACCAACCCCGTGCTGACCTTGAACGCATACTCCGGCGACCTTGGCATCAACACCGGGGCACCCAAATCGGTGTACGCGCTCGACACTACGAAGCTCACCCAACTCACCGGCGGCGCGACCGGTGTCCGGTCGATCGAGCTCAAACCAGGTCAGACGCAGCAACTGCCTGACGGTCTCGGCTCGATCACGCTGGAGGGCGTGTCCCGGTTCGCGTCCTTTGAAATCCATCATGACCCGGCTCAGGGGTGGGTGCTGTTCTTCGCCATCGCGGCGCTCGGTGGTCTTCTGATCTCCCTGTTCGTGCCACGCCGACGCCTGTGGGTGAAAGCGATCGTCGAAGAAAACAAACCCGTCCGTATCGAGTACGCCGGACTCGCTCGCGGCGACGACCCCCACCTGCAGGACGCAGTAGCCGACTTGGCGTCCGCCCACCAAGCAGCCTTCCGCACCACCCGTGAAGCCGATCAGGACTCACAACGAAACACCGACCCGAAGGGAACACCGTGACCGAATCACTGTCACAGATCTCCGTCATCCTGCTCATCTGCTCGATGGTCCTTTACGCGGCAGCGTTCATTGCTTTCGCAATGGACCTCGCCCGGCGCAGCGCTCACGCGACCGCCTCCGTCCCTAGCGCCGTCGCTCGGCGCGCACAAGAAGTGGCGGCCAGCAACACGCCCGGGTCGGCGCACACGACAACCCTTATCCGCGGATCCGTGGACCAGGCCGGCTCCCCGATGGCCGGGTCGGTCAGCTTGCGCACCGGCTACTCACTCACTGTTCTCGCCTTCATCGTTGAGCTCGGCGCCGACATCTTCCGTGGCATCGCCGCAGGTCGCGTGCCATGGGCAAACATGTATGAATTCTCGATGACCGGCACCTTGCTCATCGTCGGCGTCTTCCTCGTTGTCACGCTCCGGTACGACCTACGATTCCTCGGCTCCTTCGTCACCGGGCTTGTGCTGATCCTTCTGGGGATCTCCAGCATGCGCTACTACGTCGAGGTCGCACCGCTACCGCCTGCGCTGCAGTCATACTGGCTCGTCATTCACGTCATGGTCGCGATCATCGCTACCGGCTTCTTCGCGATCGGCTTCGCGCTCTCCGCCGTACAACTGCTGCAGACACGCAGAGAGACACAGATCGCCGACAGTCGACCAGCATCGCTGAGGTTCCTGGCAACCCTTCCCAGCTCCGGCACCCTGGAGAACCTGGCGTACCGGATCAACATCGTCGGTTTCATCCTCTGGACCTTCACGCTAATGGCTGGCGCGATCTGGGCAGAAAGGGCCTGGGGGCGCTACTGGGGGTGGGACACCAAGGAAGTGTGGACCTTCATCATCTGGGTCGTCTTCGCCGGCTACATCCACGCGCGCGCCACCCGCGGCTGGCGCGGATCCCGCTCGGCCTGGCTGGCGATCATCGGCTTCTCCGCCGTGATGTTCAACTTCGGCATCGTCAACGTCTTCTTCAAAGGCCTGCACTCATACAGCGGCCTCTGAAACCAACCACCCCCATCAACCACAAACAGCAACAGAAAGGCAAACCATGGCTCGCAAGAACGCAGAACCCCCTCGACGACGTTCCACTCACGAGGAAGCCAAACCAACCCCGGAGCAATTGCGTGCCCGCTACCTACGCAAACGCCGGTTCCTGCGCGTCGGCCAACTCATCATGCTGATCGGATTCCTGGTCGGCCTGCAGCATTGGCTCGCCCACCTCGGCGTCTTCGGCACACAGCCCCCCGGCTGGGTGGACCTCGCCGCCGGATACCCGATGGCCGCAGCCCTCATTCTCGCCGGTGCCATCACTGCTGGCCAGAAATGACCAGACCCCTCCCGCAACCCAGCTGGCGCCGATCGGCGGCGACCTAGTGGGCGCACAATTCGCCTCCATCATCGCCAACGGTGGATTGCTTCTGGCAATTCCGATCGCCATTTTCGCCGGCCTGGTTTCGTTCGCCTCCCCATGCGTGCTCCCGTTGGTGCCCGGGTATCTGGCCTACGTCGGAGGAGTCACCGGGTCCACGGGGCACGTCAGCAGGCGTCGAACCGCCACCGGAGTCGCGCTTTTCGTCCTCGGCTTCGCCATCGTGTTCATCGCCTACGGTGCCCTGTTCGGCGCCTTCGGATCCTGGCTAGTGCGCTGGCAAGACCTCATCACCCGTCTGCTCGGCCTTCTAGTGATCGTGATGGGCCTGGCCTTTATCGGCACCTTCTCGTTCTTCCAACGCACCCTGAAATTGCCCATCCGCCCCTCGACCGGGATCATCGGCGCACCCCTGCTCGGAATCGTCTTCGGGCTCGGCTGGACACCCTGCATGGGACCCACCCTCGCCGCCGTCCTCTCGCTCAGCCTGTCCAGCCAATCCGCCGCGCGCGGCGCCATCCTGACTGGCTTCTACTCAATCGGCCTCGGCATTCCCTTTGTCCTCCTCGCCCTCGGAATCGGTTGGGCGACGGGCGCCATCAGCTTCCTGCGCCGACACATCCGAGCCATCAACATCGCCGGCGGCACCGTCCTGATCGTGATCGGCCTCCTCATGGTCACCGGAGTCTGGACCGCGTGGATCTACAGCCTCCAAGCCCTCATCGGTGGGGTCACGCTCCCGATCTGATCAACCCGCCCGACAAATGCTCCGAAGGAGTCCCTATGAACAGACAACACAACATCGGCGAAAGCGCCGAACGCAACGACGCCCGACTTCACCTTGTCTACACGGGTGTGTGGTCGATGGCGAAGGTGTCCCTCCTAGTCGGCCTGATCATGGCCGCAGTCACCGTACTTGCCAGCGCCCTCCTCTGGACGATCCTTGACCAAATCGGCGCGTTCCAACAAATCGATTCCCTCCTTTCCGGCCCGGCGGGTGAAACCACGGCGTCCTCCGCCTCAAGCGTTGCCAAAGTAATCAACTTCGGAACCGCGCTCGTCGGGTCGGTCGCGGTAGGGCTCGTCGGTGCGCTCGCCACCATGGTGGGCGGGATGCTTATCGCTCTGCTTTACGATCTCAGTTCCAAAGCGACCGGCGGACTCTTCATCGGATTTAGACACGACTGACGCCCCAGGGCGCCGCCACGCAGCTCGGCAGGAAGGAGAAAAGTGCCAGACGATCAAAATGAGCGGCCCTGGTGGGAAACCGGAGCTGCACCTGAACCCGTGCTCCCGGCGAAGGCCCGTAGATATCGCCTCCTTATCGGCGGTGCCGTAGTCCTTGTCGCCGTTAGCGCGCTCTACCTCTTCCTCTCTATGTTTTCAATGAGAATGTGACGACACAGTGCGCTTCCGCGGACACCGCAGAACAACGGTACGTCGTGTCGATGGTCAGGTGCCATCACGGGCCTACTCGACCCCGTGGTGGTGGTGCGGTGATTGAGCTGGCAGCAAATCAACCAGGCAATCATGGGGGAGGGCCGCTCGTGTAAGACCGCCGCGTGGCTCCCGAGGTCGGGACTCGGCGTACGCAGACGATCAACCAGACCACGAGCACCGCTCCGATCGCGACAAGTGACAGGGCACAGAGGTATTGCGGCGGGGACCATTCACGAGTTTCCGTCGTTTGATATAGCGCCCGAGTTCGGTTGATGGTTCCAGTGAAGTCCTGGGAGATCGGAAGCCACACCTCAAGCTTCCCGAAAGAGGATGAAACGTCGGCGTAGACGAACCACAGGCCTGGATGTGGAAGTGAGATTCGACCGGTCGCCCGACCGGACCTGTTCACCGACCCGGCCGCCAGCGGTGCCGTAATCGTTTGGCCGGCCCGCCGGGCAACCAGCTACGTCCGACCCGCTATTGCCGCCGTGGCGCGGAAGTCGTCCACGGTAACGGCAAGTTCGCCCCACCCGTCACCCTGGACCGAAAAGGCCGCCGTTCCGAAGGACGACCCCTGCCCAGGATCATGCGCGCTAGCCGGCACCGGAGCAGCGCAAAACTCAGCCCGAGCAGGAGAACGGTCGTCGCTGTAACAGCGCGATTCCTGACGCCGACCACAAAGACAGCGCCGAGAGCCGCGCCCACCACTGCCATCGTCCACGGCAGAATCGACCCTATCTCCACACTGCTGAGCCCGATCGCAGAGAAGAGGGATTCAAGGACGACCACGATGCTGGCGGCGACCAAGCATCGCAACCGTGGCAGGCACTGAAGAAGATCAACGGTCGCCAGCCCGAAAAGCGCAAGCGGCAGATACGGCGCCAACCAGCCCGCCCCGGTTAGCCCGATGGTCAGCGCCGCGCGCAACAGGATGTAAACGACGATCGCCGCTATGGGCGAATGAAAACCTAGTCGTGCGAATGATCACCCACCCAGCGCTCAGCAGCGAGAGCAGGGCAACAGGCAGATAGAGCGTCTCGCTGAACTGGGGGACGTCCGTGTCGTACTCCATCACAAGAATCTGAGCTGCAGCCAGCACGACGGCGAATAGCCCGATCTGCAACTGGCGCCACGGTCGATCGGAAACGCTGACCAGCATCGCACCCAAGAGGACCGTCGTTGAAATTACCGACAGCAGGTGCGGAGGCGACCGCAAGACTGCGTCACGCCCAAAAGTGCTGTGCCAAAAGGCATCAGCGGGAGCGGCGATCGCTGTGGCAGCAGCGCTTGCCGCGGCGAGGATGAACCCCGGCGCGCGACCCAGGGGCATTCAGGGATCGAGTATCGCGAAGTATCCGCACCGCCCAGAGACTCAAAGTGACGCCAACCGCGACGATTGATGCATACAACAGTAAGGTGCGGAGGAATCAGGGCACTATCTCGGCCGAGGGTGGAATGCCAGGAGTCGTCCCAATACGCCGACGCGAGCCCCAGCCCGCTCGCCACGACAATCATCACCCACTCGGGCGCCCAACACCACTCGGCAAGGAGAGATCCATAATGGGATGGTATACCCTCCCAGGGTATGCGGGAAGACGGGCCGACGGGTTAGAGACCGGCGATGAGATCGGCGCAGGCCCGTTCGCAGCGCCGGCACACATCGGTGCAAATGCGGCAGTGTTCGTGCATGCTGGCGTGCTTGTCGCATTCGTCTGCGCACGCACCGCAGGCCGCGCGGCACGATTCCAGTGCCGCTCGGGTGACGTTTGCGTCGTAGCCGGTGTGTCGGGAAAGCACGTTGGCGGTGGAGGCGCAGATGTCGGCGCAGTCGAGGTCAGTGCGTACGCACTTGACCAGGTCCGCGACCATCTCTTCGCTGAGACAGGCGTCGGCGCAGGCGGTACAGGTTTGCGCGCACTCGATACACGCCTCGATGCAGGCCACGAGCTTCTGCCGGTCGACGTCTCCGAGATCGGCCGGGTAGCTGTCAAGCATTTGTTCAACGGCGGACATAGTGCTTCTCCTTCACGATCAGCATCCCCATGCATAGGCGAGGGTACGCCGAAAGTGCAGGCCGCACGATCTGCATCGACGCGATTCCTTCCGATCTATTTTCGGGCATCAGAACGAGGGTGCAGGCGCAAGGCTGCACCCACGTACCCATAGCGGCAACCGATCCCCCACAGACGGACCCTTTGTGAGCGGCAAGCCGCGACGCCCACCAAGATGAACGCAACGTCCTGATCAGCGGTGTAGTGCAGGCGACGGCTCCACGAGCTTGGGGAGAAGCCGGGCATATGGATCACTCAACTTCTTCCGAGAATGCCCGCTCGGTCGTTTTTCGGCACCGCTCCGGATCCTCGCCGGCAACCGCAACGCCAGCGCAGCGCGGGCGAAGCGACCGTTCAGGACCGTTTGCGAGAATGCTCCTGATCGAGATCAGTAAGGGATGAACATGATTCGCGTACACGATGCCAATGGGCATCCTCGCACGCGCGCGTTTCTGCTGGCATTGGCCATGTTGTTCGTCGCAGTTCTGGTGACCATGGCGTGGGTCCATTCAAGTCCTCGCCATGCCGTCGGCGGCTTCCCTGCGGATGCCGTGGTGGCGGCGCAGCCAAGCCCGGTTGACGCTGTGCATGAACCGTCCGAAAGCCACAGTGACAATAGCTCCTCCGCGGAATCAGAGGACCATTCGTACCTCCGTTCTCGCCACAGCGACACACCTCTCCCCCTAGCCAACATGTTGGCCGCTCGAAGCACGGCCACGGCGCCCATCGAGCTCAGGCACGTTCCGACGCGTGCACCCAATGAACGACTAGTCGCTCCGCCGGACTGGTCTGTCGCAGTGGTCAAGATTTCAGTGAGTCGAACCTAGGAATCATCTTCTCGGGACCGTCGCGTCCCGATCCGATGTACCTACTAGCCGCCAGACGCGGCATGTTCTCGCGCGCCATCCCCTGCGCGCCACGGTTCGCCGACTCATTGAAAGCCCCAACCATGAAACACTTCCTCCCCATTTGTCTAGGAAAGACCGTTCGATCTTTGCTGCGACTCGCCCGCCGCGGATCTGCGCTCCCCGGCCTGATCATCGAACGAATCGATGTTGCGCTCCTCCCGGACGTGCTTGGCTCCCTACCCCGCGGCGTGGTGGTGGTCGCCGGAACTAACGGGAAGACCACTACAACAAAACTCATCGTTGAAGTTCTTCGAGCGCACGACCTGAAAGTCTTCTCGAACCCGAGCGGCAGCAATTACAGCCGCGGCATCCTCTCGTCGCTTTTGGGGCAAATCTCGTTCTCAGGCCGACTCGACGCAGACATTGCCGTGCTTGAACTCGACGAGGGACACGCGGCCGCGTTCGTGAGCGCGGTGCCGCCACGACACTCGCTCATTTTGAATGTGATGCGAGATCAAATGGATCGATATGGCGAGATCGACCACACGACGAGCCTGCTGCATCAAGTCGCTGTGGCAACTACTCGCGATGTCATCGTCAACGATCTGGATCCCCGGCTGCACAGTGAACGCTTTCTGCAAGGTGTCGACGCTGCTGTATCAGCCTTCAGCGCATCCCCTGAACTTCAACCCCTATTTCCCGGGGACGACGAGCTGCTTGAGACGGATCAACGGGCAAACATCGCAATCTTCGACCAGACCACGCTTGAGCGGATTGAGCCAACTCCTGTCGCATCATTTGACGGCGCTTCGCTTCCATTCACGCTCTCATTCGGAGGTTCGTTCAACTCCCTCAACGCGGTCGCTGCCCTGTCGATCAGTCGCGCGGTTCTAGGTAGCGATTTCGATCCACACCGCGCTTCCGAAGCACTAGCCCATGCAGCGCCCGCGTTTGGGCGCGGCGAACTCATCACGTTCAAAGGACAGACGATCCACCTGGTCTTGGTTAAGAATCCCGGCGCATTCCGGGCAGCGTTGGAATCGTACTCGGGCGACGGCGCTCACACGATGATCGCGCTCAATGATCATGACGCCGACGGGAAAGACGTCTCCTGGATTTGGGATGTCGACTTCGCCCCCCTCAAATCCGACAAAGTGCAGCTCGTGACCGGAACACGCGCGCCCGATCTTGAGTTGCGGCTTCACTACGACGACATAGCGGTGGCCATCCGCGAACCTGATATTCGACGCGCATTGGACCTCTTCATTAAGACTCCAACGCCGACTCTCAAGCGCATCTACTGCACGTACACGGCGATGCTCGCGGTCAGACGCACGCTCCGTCCCGGAATCCTTGGAGAAGCAGCATGAAGCGCACGCTCACAATCCTGTCGCTTTACCCCTCGCAGATGAACGTCTACGGCGACCGCGGCAATGTGCTCGTCCTCCGGCGTCGCCTGGAGTGGCGAGGCTACCGAGCCAACGTTCTCGAACTCGATCCCGGCGAAACGCTCCCCCGAGACGTCGATCTCGTTGTCGGTGGAGGCGGGCAGGACCGCGGACAGGTTGCAATTCAACCGGACCTTCTTCGACACCGTCACGACTTGCGGGCAATGGCCGAAGACGGCACCCCCATGCTGCTGGTGTGCGGACTGTACCAGTTGTTCGGCCATTCCTTGCAAGTAACCGACGGCACCCGACTGGCAGGGATCGGGATCCTAGACCTGGAGACCCAGCCGGCACCCCAGCGAAGCATCGGCAACATCTCCGCCGAAACGTCGAATTTTGGAACGCTCGTCGGTTACGAAAACCACGCCGGAGCGACCACTCTCGGCCCAGAGGCGCAACCCCTGGGCACGGTTGCGGCCGGCCAAGGCAACAACGGCATCGACCGCACAGAAGGCGCGCGCAGGTGGGCCACCTTCGGCACGTACCTCCACGGGCCCCTCCTTCCACGCAATCCCTTCTTCGCCGATCACCTGATCCGGGTCGCGCTCGAACGTCGCTTCGGCCAGGTCGAGCTGGCCGATCTCAGTCACGCTGCCGAGCAGCTGGCGCGGGCCTCCGGAAGTCGGCGTCGGTGACGCCCCGACATGCCCGAGGGTTGGAAACTCGAATCGCGCAAGCCCGAAGGGGTAGCCGCGAAACGTTCGCTCTGCTGCGCTCGATGTGGGCTGACTATACGCATTTGCGGCCGCTGGCGCGAAGGCCCTACCAGGAGCGCCTGACCTTCGCGTGGTCAACAGTTATCGGCGCAATTCTCATCGCAGCAGTGACGGTGAGCCTTGGAGCGGTCTACGGCATCATCGCTCCTGCCGGCACTATCGACCGCGGCCGCGGCGAACCTGCGACCGCTATCTCTCCCCCAGAGACGCGACCGGTACCCAGCATCGTGCCCACGCCGGTGCAGCCGGGGGTGTACTCGCTGACAGACCCCAGCAGCCCCTGGTTCCTCGTCAACAAGCTCCGCCCCATCCCCGGCGCTGCGACCTACGAACCCAGTGACCTGACAACCCTCCCCCCGGATATTCCCAACCCAAATGGTCAAACCCTTCGCCGGGCTGCTGCAGCAGCATTCGTCCGGCTCGCCGCAGTCGCGAAAGCCGAAACCGGAGCGACTCTCGTCGCCCAAAGCGGATACCGCTCCTACAAATACCAGACCAATGTCTACGCCTCCTACACAAAGTCCGATGGCGGAGCTGCGAACGCGGACACAACGAGCGCACGACCCGGTTACAGCGAACATCAGACGGGGATGGCTGTCGACATCCTCGACACACAAAGCGGTTGCGGGCTCGAGGACGATTGTTTTGGAAGGTCGTCCACGGGGGTGTGGCTTGCTGCCAACGCCTACCGATACGGATGGGTCCTTCGCTACCCGCCCAACAAATCGACGGTCACGGGGTTCGCTTACGAGCCATGGCACTTTCGGTGGGTCGGCACAGCGTTGGCGTCCCAGCTCCGCGACAGCGGAAAGCAGACATTGGAAGAGCTCTTTGGGCTTGCTCCCGCGCCCAACTATTCTGACCAACCCGAAAGGACCGCACGCTAGCTGAACGGTCGCCCGCTCCCTTCGACCCGAGGAACAGCCACCCGCGCGAGTAGGGTCTGCTGTGACTACCACCAGGCAGCCTTCCGGGACTGTCTCAATAACGGTGTGTGAGGGCTCGGCTTGATCCGAAAGGAGATGGCCGTGTCGGACACGACCGAGATTGAGTTGCATGCGATGGTCGATCCCGTGACAGGAGAGATCATTGATCAGAAGGACCTCGCGGAGCGGCTGCTCGTGTAGGCGAAAGAACAGGGCGTCAGCCTGGTTGGCCCGGGAGGGCTGCTGAACCAGCTCACCAAGAACGTCCTCGAGGCGGCGCTGGAAGCGGAGCTGACCGAGCACCTCGGCCACGAGCATGGTGGGGTTCCGATGCGGCGAACATGCGCAACGGGACCCGGGTGAAGACGGTGCTGACAGAGATCGGCCCGGTCCAGATCGAGGTCCCGCGGGATCGAGATGGGTCGTTCGAGCCGGTGATCGTGCCCAAGCGGAAACGACGCCTGGACGGCATCGACCAGATCGTGCTCTCCCTGTCGGCGCGAGGGCTGACCACCGGAGAGATCGCGGCGCACTTCGACGAGGTCTATGGGGCGACGGTGTCTAAGGACACCATCAGCCGGATCACCGAGAAAGTCGCCGGCGAGCTGGCGGAATGGGCGTCCCGGCCGCTGGATGCGATCAATCCGGTAATCTTCGTCGACGCGATCGTGGTCAAGGTCCGCGACGGGCAGGTGCGCAACACCCCGTTCTATGTCGTGATGGGCGTCACCACCGCCGGTGAGCGGGAGATCCTGGGCATCTGGGCCGGGGACGGCGCCGAGGGCGCCCGGTTCTGGTTGCAGGTGTTCAGCGAGCTGAAGAACCGCGGCGTCGAGGATGCCCTGATCGCCGTCTGTGACGGGTTGAAGGGGCCGCCGGAGGCGATCACCACGACTTGGGAGCACACGATCGTCGAGCAGTCCGTGGTCCACCTGATCCGCAACTCGTTCCGCTGTGCCGGCCTGCAGCACCGCGACGGGATCGTGAAAGCCCTCAAGCCGGTCTATACCGCCCCATCCGAGCAGGCTGCCAGGGAACGGTTCGCTGAGTTCGCCGCTGAGTGGGGTAGCCGGTATCCGGCGATCGTGAAGCTCTAGAAGAGTGCGTGGGCCGAGTTCGTGCCCTTCCTCGAATACGACGTCGAGATCAGGCGGGTGATCTGCACGACCAACGCGATCGAGTCGATCAACGCCCGTTACCGGCGGGCGGTGAGAGCGCGCGGGCACTTCCCGAACGAGGCCGCCGCGCTGAAGTGTCTGTACCTCGTCACCCGGTCACTTGACCCCACCGGCGGCGGCAGGGCACGCTGGGTGATCAGGTGGAAACCCGCCCTCAACGCGTTCGCGATCACCTTCGCGGGCCGGTTCGAGAGAACCGTTTATTGAAAACCGCCGAGCCCCACACACCGTTTATCGGACAGACCCGCGGTTGGGCCGGACGCCGTCGGGTCATTTGCTCTCGTACCCGAGGACGGCCATCATGCCGGATTCGGCGTGGTAGATGTTGTGGCAGTGGGTCATCCAGAGGCCGGGGTTGTCGGCGTCGAGAAGCACTGTGGTTGACTGGTGTGGCAGCACAATGGTGGTGTCTTTGCGGGCGCCGCCGTCGAGTTGGAAGGTGTGGCCATGGATGTGGAACGGGTGCCACATCATGGTCTGGTTGGCGATGGTGAGACGGACGCGCTCTCCCTGGCGAACGGAGTAGGCGCCGTCGAGGGGGTTGTTCATGTCGAACGCTTTGCCGTTGATGCCCCAGTCGTACTTCATCATTCCGCCGGTGAGGGCGATGTCGATGCGGCGATCGACGCTGCGCTGTCGCAGGGTGTCGGCAGTGGTGGCGCTGAGGACCGACGCGGTGATCGGCGGCGTGTTCGGCACTGCTGAGCCATCTGAACTGGGCGTAGGGCTGCTGGCGTTGGAGCGGAGGACGGCGAACCCGCGGGCGGCCTTGCCGACGGCTTCCGCGATGATCGGGAAGGCGCCGTCGGCGATGGTGATGATCGCGTCGTAGCGTTCGCCCATCCCGAGCAAGATGCTGTCGCCCTCAACCGGGTTCACCGCGTAGCCGTCGGTGTGGGTGACCGTCAGCCGGTGGCCGCCGACAGAGAACCGGAACGCAGTGTCGCCGCCGGCATTGATGATCCGCAACCGTGCCCGCTGTCCAGGCTTGGCGGTGAAGGTCGATGGGTCTCCTGCTGGGCGCCCGTTGATCAGGTAATAGGGGTAGTAGACGTCTCCGGAGTCGCCGCCGAGAAGGCTGGAGCCGGTGTTTGTGAGCAGGTTGCCATTGCGGGTGGGGGCGCCGCCTTGGCTGCCGCCCATCATCCCGCCCATGCCGCCCATTCCCTTCTTGAGGTCGGCGAGGACCTGGTCAGGAGTTGCGGTGACGCCGTCGAGCCAGTCATCGAGGACGAGTACCCAGTCGTAGTCATAGCTGAGCGGTTCGTTCGGGTCTTCGATGATGAGCGGTCCTTGAAGTCCGCGGTCGAGTTGCGGGCCGACGTGCGGGTGGAACCAGTAGGTTCCAGGAGCGTCGGCAGTGAAGTCGTAGTCGAACGACGCTCCGGGGCCGATCGGCTGCTGCGTGATGGGTGGGACACCATCCATGTCGTTGCGTAGCGCGATGCCGTGCCAGTGCACAGTGGTGTCGTCCGGCAGGTGGTTGACCACATGAGCCCGGATGGTGTCCCCCGCAGTGGCGCGGATGGTTGGTCCAGGGACCTGCCCGTTGTAGGCCCACGTGGAGGCGGTGCGGCCTGCCAGATCGATGTCGGTATTTCCGGCGGTCAATTGGACGCGGGTGATGTGTCCGGTGCGTCGGCGTGCTTTCTCAGCATCGGTGACGGGGTTGCTGGTCGCGGTGAGGAGGTTCGGGCCACCGGTGCAGGCGGCGAGGGCGAACGCGGTGGCGGCGCCGGCGCCGCCGAGGAGGAGGCTGCGGCGGGTGAGGTTCGGGTTGTTCATCAGATGTCCTGTGAGAAAGGGGCGACCCGGAGGGGTCGAGAGAAAAGGGGAGGGGCGGGCGTCGCCACGGAGGGGAGGGGTGACGACGCCCGCGCCTGGTTCACCGGGAAGGGTCAGAGACTCGCGAGGAGCTGTCTCATTGTGGCGATCTCGGTGGTCTGTGCTGTGGCGATCTTCTTCGCCAACGCGACGGCGTCGGTCGCCTGCCCTTTCGCGCTCTCGGTGGTGGCCATGGTGATGGCACCCTGGTGGTGCTGGATCATCTGGGTGAGGAACAGCTTGGAGGCCTCGGCGCCGGACGCGTTCTTCAGCGCGTCCATATCCTGTTGCGACATCATGCCGTCGCCGCCCATGTTCATCCCGCCCATGTCGGTCTTCTGCCCCCATGTGGTGAGCCAGCCGTTCATGGTGTCGATCTCCGGCTGCTGGGCCGTTTTGATCTTCTGGGCGAGCTCGGTGACGCGGGCGTCGACACCCTGCTTGGCCAGGAGAGTGTCGGACATTTCGATGGCTTGCTGATGGTGGGAGACCATGTCCATGGCGAACGTGACGTCGGCCTGGTTGTGATCGGACGTCGCCGTCTCGGTGCTCGAGCTGCTGTGGTCCATTCCGGGCATTTTGCCCATCCCTGAACCGCCGCCGGAGGCGCCAGCAGTGCAACCGGCGAGGGCTGCGGCCGTCAGCAGCACCCCGGAAGTGAGCGCAATCAGTTTGATGTTCATCGGTGTGGTCTCTTTCGTTGTGTGAATCGGCGGATGGTGGGCAGGCTGAAGCACCTCCGCGCTTGCGCGGGGTGCAGCGTGCGTCATCTGCGATCGACGGAAAGAGCCAGAAGCGAGGGTGGCGGTGGTGGCCCGATGGTGCGGGCGATCGTGCGAGCCAGGCTCGTGGGTGCGGCGCGCGAGCCGAGACTGAGCAGTGCCCGTCCGAGTGCGGGCGCGATCAGGAGGATGGTCGCTGCAAGGAGCGCAAGGGTGCAGACCATCGCGGTCATATCGTGAATCGGATCGCAGCTTCCGGTGGCGCACCCGGCTGGGTCGGTGCCGGCCCCGGCGTCGGTTGGAGCGGTCTGCTGAAGGGGGGCGTGCGCAGCGGCCGCCGGCGCCATGTTCATCTGTTGATGACCAGCCGCCGCCGTATCGACAACGTGCATAGCGAGCAGACCGACGAGGACGCCGATGACAGCGCCCAGGACGAGAAGGAGGCAGCGCCAGGTGGGGGTACGCGTGAACATACAGTTGGCGAACATATGCCCTCCTTCCGGCCTGAGGATACCGCGGCCAGCCTGAATACCCGCCGGGGGTGATTCGACAGGACCAATGGCCTGTCTTGGTGTCATACCGAGGGTCATGCTTTTTGCAGAGCTCTACGGAGGGGTCGGGATGTACGGGATGATGGACGGATTCGGCGGGTGGTGGATCCTGTGGATGGTGGTGCCCGTTCTCGCGGTTGCTGTAGCAGTGATTGTCGCCGTGCTGTTGGCGCGCCGACCGGGGCCCCGACCGGTGGCCGCCCGGTTACTGCTCTGGAGCTCCTGGACCGTCGATACGCGGCGGGAGAGATCGACGACGAAGACTATCGTCGCCGTCGTGACCAGCTGACCAGTAAGCCGTCGCGCTGAGTGGGCGTGAGTATCGCCGCTCGAGATCCCCACGAGTGGCGACTCTTGAGGATGAGTTCGTCATCGACAGCCAGCTGATTGAACCGAACACAGGCCGGTTCTCGGCTGAAAGGAGGCGGCGGCGCGGCGAGTTGGCTCGCACCAGCGGCTTGCGTGGACGCGGCAGCTTCCGGCGAATATGACAATTCGGTAACGACTGGATACCATTACCCGGTATCCCCCGTAAGCCAGTAACGCGGCGCACTGTTGGCGCGTTTCGACGAAGGGTTTCGAGTGACCGAACCTGAGCCCTCACGTGGCGCATTCTCCAGCCGCCGCGAGAGGCACGCGTTCGAGAGCATCGCGACCGCTCACAGACGGTCCCCCCGGAACCGCAACCGCTCTGTACGTGGTAGAGCCACGTTGATAGCGCCGCTTATCCGGGTGCGAGAGGCGCCGAAGCCGAGCCGTTTGCGTAACCCGTGGGCGAAGCTTCTTGTTGTCGTCGCAGCCAGCGGTCTGATCGGAACGACCGCGCTTCCGGCTTACGCCACGACGGCGGACGAGGCGGCGACTGTCTCCCGCGCACGCATTGCTGTGCAGACACTTCTCGGCGGTGGCGCTGCTACCCCGGCGGCAACGAGGGACGATGTCGCAATCGCGGAAGACACCACGAAGCTGGATTCGACGCTAGAGCCGACAGTGTCGCCGACCGTGCAGCGACTGGCGCAGACCCTCATGGCAGCCGTCGCTCAGGGGCGACTGACCGGGTACACGCCCAACCATATTCCTGAGATCGCCAACCTCGCCGACGGTCGCGTCGTACGAGGGTGCGGCATCGACTATCGAGTCTTGCAGACCATTCAGGTCGCCTTGGCCACCTTCAATTCTGTCGGAGTGAGCGACATCAACCGGCGATGCACTGGACAGATCGAAGGTGCGGGCAGCGCATCATCGCACTACGCCGACGGGGGAGGGCACGCGGTGGACTTCTACCTCCTCAACGGGCGCCCTCTGACCGGCGGCGACCCGGAATCGGTCAAGCTGATCCGAGCACTGGACTCCGTCATGCCAGCCGACACCAACCTCGGTCAGGTGGGTTGCCGGGCCAGTATTGCCGTATCCAACTTCATCCCGTTCGACGACACCTGCGACCACCTCCACATCGACTTCCGACAAGCGAAGGGAACCACCCTGCGAGTTTCCGAATTTGCGAGCAGCTAAGCGCGTCGAGCTCCGGATCCACTGTGACGCGGCTAACGCGAGCGGCCGTACACGCCGGCGCGCGATTGGGATCACCCTCCGGGTCTGACAGCGCGACCCTCGCATCATGCGGGGCGGCGTGTTCGGGGCCTCATTCCTCGGGTCCCGGGTTAACGTCATGGGGCCGAAGCCTTGCGATCGAGCCTCCACCGCACCCCCCAAAAAGAACGAAATCGGGCAGACCTTGTCACTTCGCTACGCCACATCCTTCCGCGGAGCCCGCGGGAAGGTCGCGGCTGCCCTTCTCGTCCTGATCATGATCAGCAGTGTCCTTGTGGTGCAGGCCAGCCCGGCGCAAGCCGACAACTATCCTTCCTGGAACGACGTCCTCGCCGCACGCGCGACTGAAGCCGGCAAGAAGGCGCAGGTCGCCGCGATCACTGCCCTCATTTCGGGCCTCAAGGAGAAAGTAAAAGCCGCGGAGGATGAAGCCGCCTCTCGCGAACGGGACAATGAGCGCGCGCAGGCGGCATTCACCGCTGGGCAGGATCGGGCTACCCGTCTGGCCACGAATGCTGCTTCCCTGCAAACGCAAGCAGACGCTTCGGGGAAGCACGCAGCGGCCGTGGCGGCGAAGTTCGTCCGCACCGGAAGCGGGAATCTGACGGGCACGCTCCTGGTCAGCACGACTTCGAATCGCGCTGGGTTGCTATATCGGCTAAGCGTCCTGGGAAAGCTCTCGTCGACCGTCGACAAGCTATATAGTCAGGCTGCACGAGACAGCAACCTCGCGAAGGCTGCGAGTGACCAGGCGAACTCGGCAAGGGACGCGCTCGCATCGCTTGCCGCTGCTGCGAAGTCTGCTCTCGCCAACGCGGTTAAAGCTCAGCAGAGCTTGATCTCCTCTCTTTCCGCCCAGACAGCACATGAGGGCGAGTTGGAGGCTCAGCTCGCGTCTCTTTCCTCAGCTACAGCTGTGACCGAACAGCAGTATCAGGCGGGCGTGGCGGCGCGCGCGGCAGCAGCGGCGGCCGCGGCCCGTGCCGCAGCCGAGGCGGCACGTCAGGCCGGACCCAACGCTCCAGTAGCTTCGGACGCGCGCGCGCTTGCGCAAGAGCTAATGGGGTACGTCGCGGCAGGCCAGCTCTCGGGCTCCTACCCCGATCACATCATGGAGATCCGGTGGATCGCGGAGGGCCGCTCGGTACCGAACTGCGGGATCGATACGCAGGTGCTGCAGGCGATCGTCATAGCCATGCACACCTTCTCGAACGTGGGCGTGAGCGACATCAACCGCAAGTGCACTGGTCAGATCGAAGGCGCCGGGATCTACTCTCAACACTACGCGGGCGGGGGCGGCCACGCGGTGGACTTCTACAGCCTTGGCGGTCGCGCGTCTACCGGAGCCGATGCCAATTCGCTCGCCTTGATCGGCATCCTGGATCCGAGAATGCCGTTCGGTTCGGGCCTAGGTCAGAGCAATTGTCGTGCGCAAGCGGGCAACGAGCCGCGGCTTCGCAACTTTCAGGACTTCTACGACACCTGCAACCACCTCCATATCAACGATCCGATGTGACACCGGCAGGGCGCTCCAGCGTTTGCCGCGGAATAAGCAACAACGCGTGACGGTTCAGACTGGGAGGGAATTCCGACGAGATCGGCAGGCCGATCCCGAGACGTACGATGGCCTAGGCGATGTCGCAAGAACCCGAAGGAACCGGCTATGAGCAGCCACGAAACCGTGCATGGATATATCACCGACAAGGATCGGTATCTCAATCGTCTGAAGCGCATCGAGGGGCAGGCGCGCGGCGTCTACCGAATGGTGGATGAGGAGCAGTATTGCATCGATATCCTCACCCAGATTTCGGCGCTGACCTCCGCACTTCAGTCAGTGGCGCTCGGCCTCGTTGACGACCACCTGAAGCACTGCGTGAGTGATGCAGTGCGACTGGGCGGTGAAGAGGGCGAGGCGAAGATCAAAGAAGCCTCGGATGCTATCGCGAGGCTGGTGCGTTCGTAGTATCGGCCGAGCGTGCCGGTCTCGTGTGACCTGTAGCCCCCATTGCCCCATACCCCTGCTGGGTATATCCTGGTTTGCGAGGGTGAGAATGACCCACGGTTGGAACGCTTGCAACCCGACCCCCGTCGACGCTTACCGCGCACATCGACTCATGCTCGTGAAAGGAGCCACTCGTGGCCACGCAGAATTTTCAGGACCTCGGCCTGCAGGACGCGAACAGTGGCTGCGCGTGCTGCGCTCCTGCTCACGCCAAGGCAGACCTGGACGTTGTGAACGCATCGAGCGCGTCGCCCGTGAACGCGCTCGCAACGCAGTTCCTCGTCGAAGGAATGACGTGCGAGCATTGCGTGCGCAGCGTCACCGAGGAGGTCTCGGCGATCGAGGGCGTGTCCGGAGTGGACATCGACCTCAAAGCTGGGGGAGTCTCAACCGTCGTGGTCTCTAGCGAGAGCCCTGTTGATCCCGCGCGGGTTCGCGAGGCCGTCGAGGAGGCTGGGTACTCGCTCGCTGGAGTGTCATGAGCGCTGTGGATGTCGATCTCGACATCACGGGCATGACCTGCGCGTCGTGCGCGAATCGCATTGAGCGCAAGCTGAACAAGCTCCCCGGTGTCGAGGCGACGGTTAACTTTGCGACGGAGAAGGCTCGTGTTCGCTCAGACGACGTGCTGGTAAGCGATTTGATCGCGGCCGTTGAAGCTGCCGGGTATGGCGCTAGCGTTCCTGCGCCCGTCTCGGCGGAGTCCCTCGACCAGGTCGCGCCGGAAGACGTGGAACTCGCCTCGTTGCGACAGCGTCTGCTGGTTTCCGCGGTGCTGGCGACTCCCGTGGCTGTACTCTCGATGATTCCGGCATTGCAGTTCACGAATTGGCAGTGGCTCGCTCTGACGCTTGCAGCCCCGGTCGCTGTCTGGGGGGCCTGGCCCTTTCACACGGCTGCAGCGATCAACGCTCGGCACGGCTCTGCGACGATGGACACGCTTATCAGCGTCGGGGTGTTGGCGGCATTCGGATGGTCGCTCTATGCGTTGTTCTTCGGTGGGGCGGGGATGCCCGGAATGCGTATGAGCGTCTCTCTGCTCGGCGCCCCGGCGTCGAGCGGCCATGAGATCTATCTTGAGGTCGCCTCCCTGGTGACAGTGTTCATCCTCACTGGTCGCTATCTCGAGGTCCGTGCGAAGCGTCGGTCCGGTGAAGCCTTGCGTGCTTTGCTCGAGCTCGGTGCGAAGGATGCAATGGTGCTGCGCGGCGCTCACGAGCAGCGCGTCCCGGTCGGTCAGCTGATTCCAGGCGACACCGTGGTGGTACGCCCGGGCGAGAAGATCCCCGCGGATGGTGTGATCGTCGAGGGTGTTTCTGCGGTCGACGAGTCGATGCTGACTGGTGAGTCGATTCCGGTCGAAGTCGGGCCAGGATCCAGGGCGGTTGGAGCGACCGTGAACACCGGTGGGCGTTTGCTGATCGAGGTTACCCGGGTGGGCGCGGACACGGAGCTGGCACGTGTGGCGCGGCTTGTCGAGGAGGCCCAGACGGGGAAGGCCCAGGTTCAGCGACTGGCCGACAGGGTGTCGGCGGTTTTCGTGCCCACTGTGATCGGGCTGGCCGTTGTGGCCTTCGCGGCCTGGTCGCTTTTCGGCGCTGGGGCGGAACTCGCGTTCACCGCCGCCGTGACAACGCTCATCATCGCGTGCCCGTGCGCCCTCGGACTTGCGACGCCGACGGCCCTGCTGGTCGGGACAGGACGAGGCGCCCAGCTGGGGATCCTGATTCGGGGGCCCCAGGTTCTGGAGCAGACTCGCCGCATCGACACGGTCGTGCTGGATAAGACAGGCACCGTTACAGCCGGGATCATGACGGTGACCGCGGTGCACACTGCGGCGGGCACCGAACGAGATGCGCTGCTTCGGATTGCTGCTGCGATCGAGCACGGATCGGAGCATCCCATCGGACGCGCCATCGCTGCGGCCGCCGCTGTTGAGCCCGAACCCGCCGAGAACTTCGCGGCTGAACCGGGGCAGGGGGTACGCGGTATCGTTGACGGCCGCATGGTCGTCGCCGGCCGGAGTTCATGGGTGACCGGTAGCTGGGCGCTCCCCATACCCGAGGACCTTGCAATGCGGGTTGCGGCCGACGAGGCCGCAGGTTCGACGGTCACCGTGGTCGCTTGGGACGGCACGGTGCGCGGGGCAATCAGTGTCGCGGACACCATCAAGCCCACCAGCCACGAAGCCGTCGTTCGACTACGCAACCTTGGCCTCACACCGATCCTGCTCACCGGGGACAACCCGGGTGCAGCTCGAGCGATCGCAGAGCAGGCTGGAATTGAAGACGTCCGGGCCGGCGTCACCCCGCAGGGAAAGCTGGAGGTGGTTCGGCAGCTGCAGGCTTCCGGCAAGGTCGTTGCCATGGTTGGCGACGGCGTCAACGATGCGGCCGCGTTGGCTGCCGCGGATCTCGGGATCGCCATGGGTACCGGCACGGATGCGGCTATCACTGCCAGCGATCTCACCATCGTTTCCGGTGACCTGTTGGTGGTCCCCGACGCGATTCGGCTTGCGCGACGGACCTTGGGCACCATCAAGGGGAACATGTTCTGGGCTTTCGCGTACAACATCGCCGCTCTGCCCGTTGCCATGCTGGCTCTTCTCAACCCGGTGCTGGCCGGAGCAGCCATGGCCTTCAGCAGCGTTTTCGTGGTGACGAACAGCCTCAGGCTGCGGCGTTTTCAGACCCTACCCGGTCTGGCGCGCGAAGACATCCCGGCCCCGCATACAGCTGCCGTCATTGCAAGCTGATCGCATCGGAATCATTCTCCCGGAGGAACGCATGACCGAACCCGTCGGGCCCGTCCACCACCACACGAAGAGCGCCCCTTCTGGACATGATCACGGTCCGCATGGACACCAGCATCCCGCGCCTTCGGGGGTAGCAGGCTTGGTTGCGTGCCCGGTGATGCCCTCCAATCGAGTCGATCCAGCCTGGGCGGAGGCACGCGGCCTCTTCCGTGACTACGAAGGCACCCGCTATTGGTTCTGTTGCGCGGACTGCGGGCCTTTGTTCGACGCGGACCCGGGTAGCTACGCGAAGGCGAGATGAGGGGGTTGTGTCTCCTGCTGGTAGGACTGATGGCCCACTGTGTTGTCCCTCGGTTGGTGACCATAGGCGGTGGCGAGTGTTGTTTCGGCCAAAGCGGCCCGAAGTGACCTGGAGCGAATGCCCCGGCGGCCAGAAGGAGATGTGATGACCGATCGCATACAGACAGTGGTTCTGGAGGTCTCTGGCGTGCAGTGGGCGTCCGAGAAGTCGATTACCGAGTCCGTACTGTCACGTCGGCCAGGCGTAAAGGCGGTCGAGGCTAACCCCGTCGCTCAGACTGCGACGGTCACTTACGATCCGGCCCAGACTTCTGTAAGTCTGTTGCGGCAGTGGATCGTCGACTGCGGGTACCACTGCGCGGGTCAATCGGTCCCTGATCATATCTGCGATCCCGCTGTCGAGCCGGTCGGCGGCGATCATCAGCATCCCTCGGTCAGTGCGGCCAGCACCCTGGCCGAGCAGCCGCCGAATGGCACTACGTCCGAGCTGTATGACAGTAAACAGCGGGAAGCGCCGAGCGAGCACAGCGCCCAGGAAATGATGGGGCACGGTGGCCATCACGCGGGCATGTCGATGAACGCCATGGTTCGTGACATGCGGAACCGCTTCCTGGTCGCGTTGATCCTGTCTATTCCGATCACCCTGTGGTCGCCGATCGGGCGAAAGGTGCTTGGCTTCGAGGTCCCTGCGCCGTTTGGTTTACGCGACGATGTGTTCGCCCTGATTCTTTCGCTGCCGGTCATCTTCTATTCGGCGTGGATTTTCTTCGATGGCGCTTACCGGGCGCTTCGGGCGCGGACACTGGACATGATGGTGCTGGTCGCCGTTGGGGTGGGAACCGGCTGGCTTTACAGCCTGGTTGTCACGCTCAGTGGCGGCGGGGAGGTCTTCTTCGAGGCCGCGACAGTGCTTGCCACCTTCGTCCTTCTGGGACATTGGGTTGAAATGCGTGCGCGCGGTGGCGCGAACGATGCAATCCGGCGGCTTCTCGAACTGGCTCCCGCTCGCGCCGTCGTCATTCGCGATGGTGCCGAGGTCGAGGTGCCGACGGCCGAGGTCGTCCCTGGGGACCTGCTTCTGGTGCGCCCAGGTGCGAAGGTTCCCACCGATGGGCAGGTCGAGGACGGCGCCTCCGAAGTGGATGAATCCATGGTGACCGGCGAGTCCATGCCGGTCGAGAAATCTCCCGGTTCGGAGGTGATCGGCGCCACAGTCAACACTGTGGGCACCTTGCGCGTCCGCGCCACGCGAGTCGGCGCCGACACAGCCCTCGCGCAGATCGTCAAACTCGTTCAAGAGGCTCAGAACTCCAAAGCTCCCGGACAGCGCCTGGCAGACCGGGCCGCATTCTGGCTTGTTCTGGTCGCACTCGTCGGCGGGACGCTCACCTTCTTGGTGTGGTGGCTGGCCAGCGCCGATGTTCCCACGGCAATCTTGTTCGCCATCACCGTTGTCGTGATCACCTGCCCGGACGCCCTCGGACTGGCGACCCCGACTGCGATCATGGTGGGGACCGGGCTCGGAGCCAAACGGGGCGTGTTGTTCAAGAATGCTGCCGGAATCGAAACAGCCGCCCGCATCGATACCGTCGTGCTCGATAAGACCGGCACCCTCACGCGTGGAGAGCCGGAGGTCACCGACTACATTCCAAACGGGATGGACGACTTGGAGTTGCTCTCGTTTGTCGCGGCACTGGAGCGCGAGTCGGAGCACCCGTTGGCGAAGGCGATCGTGGCTTACGCCGACATGCGCGGTGCCCCCCATCGAGGCGCCAGCGGGTTCCGCAACATCACCGGCCAAGGCGCCGTCGCCACCGTCGACGGGCGAGGGGTTGTGGTGGGCAACTCCCGTCTGCTGAGCGCGCAGGGTATCGATCTGAGCTCGGTGGCGTCGGTGCAGGCCGAACTCGCCGGCGGAGGACGAACAGCTATCCTCGTGGCGGTCGATGGCCGCGCTGCCGGTGTAATCGCGCTGGCCGACGCGCCGCGCGACACAGCAAAAGCCGCGATCGATGCCCTGCATGAGCAGGGTGTCTCCGTCGCGATGCTCACCGGTGACAACAGGCCCACGGCCGAACGAATCGCTGCACTGCTGGGGATCGACGCCGTGATTGCCGACGTGCTGCCGCAAGACAAGTCCGCCAAGATCGCCGATTTGCAGGCCGACGGACGCAAGGTCGCCATGGTCGGTGACGGTGTGAATGATGCGCCCGCGCTCGCGCAGGCCGACCTTGGAATCGCAATCGGTGCGGGAACTGACGTCGCCATCGAAACCGCTGACGTGGTCCTGATGAGGTCGGATCCGCTGGACGTCGCGATCGCCCTGAAAATCGGCAAGGGCACCTTGCGGAAGATGAGACAGAACCTGGGATGGGCGATCGGCTACAACTCGATCGCTTTGCCAATCGCTGCGGGCGTCTTCTACCCTGCCTTCGGGATCATGCTCACGCCAGAGATCGCGGCGATCAGCATGTCAGGCTCCTCCGTGATCGTCGCCGTCAATGCGCTGCTTTTGAAACGCCTCCGCCTGCCTGCGCCCATCGAGCCGACACCACGGGTCGCTGCCGAGGCCGCCCTCCTCCCCGACGACGTGGCTTGACAGCCGGGCTGCTGATGACCCCGAGTCGGAACCGCTATCGGTTGATCGCGTCAGTCTTGGAACGCCATGGCTTGGGTCTTCTCGTCGGTGCGCTTGGACTGCAGTCCTGGGTTCCCTTCAACCGCGGGATCCTGGGGCATGAGCGTCGCGACGACCCCTACACCAACCCGGAGCACCTGCGACTGGCGTTAGAAGATCTCGGCCCGACATTCATCAAGCTGGGTCAGCTGCTGTCAACTCGTACCGACTTATTGCCGTCCGCCTATACGCAAGAGTTGGTAAAGCTGCAGGACGCCGCGCCCCCCGTGCGCTGGGAAGAGATCGGGGCCGTGATCCAGGAGGAACTCGGGGCTCCCGCGGAGGAGTTGTTCGAGACGTTCGACACCGAACCACTGGCGGCCGCGTCGATTGGTCAAGCCCATGCCGCCACTCTTCACGGCGGGACACAAGTTGTTGTGAAGGTCCGCCGGCCCGGCGCGGTCGCCCAGATAGCCGAGGATCTCGAGATTCTTCAGAATCTCGCCCACCGGTTGGATCGGCGATGGGAAGGCGCCCAACAATACAATATCCCTGGCCTGGTGGAGGAGTTCTCTCGTACCCTTCGGGCTGAGTTGGACTACCTTCAAGAGGGCCGTAACGCTGAACGTTTCGCAGCGAATTTCGAGGGCTCATCCGACGTTCAGATTCCGCGAATTTTTTGGGAGACGACGACCTCGCGGGTGCTCACACTTGAGCGAATGCGGGGGATACGGATTGACGATGTCGAAGCGCTTGACGCCGACCATATCGATCGGCACCAGCTGGCCCGGCGAGGCTCGGATAACATCCTGCGGATGGTGTTCGAGCATCAGTTCTTCCATGCCGACCCGCACCCGGGAAACATGTTCGTGCAGCCCGACGGGTCCATCGCGCTGATCGATTTCGGGATGGTGGGCTCCTTGGGTGCCCGCGTTGCAGACCAGCTCGCCAGAGTGCTCCGCAGCTTCGCCGAGGGAGATTCTGATGAGATGACCGACGCGGTGATCGACCTCTCGGTCACGAAGTCATTTCTTGACCGGCAAGGACTTCGTGATTCATTAGCACTGCTAATAGCCGGATTCCGCGGGCACACCCTTGCCGAGGCGAATCTCACGCATTTCCTGACCCGGCTGCTCGGACTCCTGCGCGAGCATCATTTACAGCTTCCGCAAGAGACGGCTCTGCTGTTCAAAGTGCTCATGATCGCCCAGGGCGTCGCAACGAGGCTTGATCCGCAATTCGACATGATTCAAGCCATCAACCCGTTTGTCGAGCGATTCGCTCGACGCCAGTTCTCCCTGTCTGTTCTTGGGCGGCGATTGGCTGAGAGCTCATCGGACGTGGGGGCAGTACTGCTCGAACTTCCAGCCACACTGAGAAATCTTCGTCGCGTTCTTGACGCCGGCGGTTTCGAGGTGCACCTGAGAGCCAGGGAGCTCGAGCCACTGGTCAGGCGCTCCGAGCGAATCGGCAATCGACTTGTGGCGGGGCTGATTGCGGCCGCGCTGATCAATGGGATCAGCGGCTTGGCCAGCGGGCCGGCCGAATGGAGGCAGCGACGAGCCGCCATGATCGGCACGGGTGCAGGCCTGCTGAGCGCATTGGCGGGCTACTTGCTGTGGACCGCGCGACGTGGGCGCTGACTTGAGGTCGCGAACGTAGCGGTTTTCCCACGCACATGTCGGTTCGCAGATAGCCGTATTACAGTGGCACGGTCACCCACCTTGATCGGAGATTCGATGGCGCACGCCCACGCGCATTCTCATGGCGGCTCCCTCCGTTCCGGGGCCGGCGGCGGGACGCTTCGCGTTGTCGTTGCCGCCGTTCTGATAGCGGCGGCACTGGGCACGCTTGCGGGTCTGGCCCTTCTTTGGCCTGATCACGGGAAGGTGGTCGCTGCTTCTTCGGGTATCGAGTTCGCCGCGAAGGGGACGACGTTCCCGAGGGGGGAAATCGTCGCGATGGCGAAATCCTGTCCTGGCTACATCTCCTCGGAGAAGGCGCTCTCTGGCCCGGGCGACACGCGCGCGTGCCAGCTGGCCAAGGTTCGTTTGCTGGACGGTTCGTCCAAAGGGCAGGCAGTCACGCTCCCGCTGATCTGGCCGTTCTCAAGCGCCGGCCTGAAGGTGGGCGACACACTCGAACTTGTCGTCCCGCCGAAGGCCGCCCACCCTGCGGCGTCCGGACTGGACGCCCAAACTCTGGCGACCGAGGCGCAGGGAATCACAGTCAACGGTGTTGTGAAGGACCAATCACTGTCGACCTGGGTGATCGTGTTCGCCGTCATCGTCATCGCAGTCGGTCTTCTGCGCGGTCTGATGGCACTGGTCGCCTTGGGATTCAGCGGATTCATGCTGATGGAGTTCGTGCTCCCCGCCCTCGTATCGGGCCAGCCGGGACTAGCCGTCGCAGTGGTCGGCGGATCCGCGATCATGTTCGTCGTCCTGTATCTCGCTCATGGCCCGTCGATGCGGACGAGTGTCGCTCTTCTGGGCACGCTCTTCGGTATCGGGATAACGGCGGGGATCGCGCAGCTCGCGGTCAGTACAACGCATCTGACCGGGGTCACCGGCGATGTTGGCGGAATGCTTGCGGGGGTGACGCAGATCGACTTCCGGGGAGTTCTCAACTGCGCCATCGTCATCGCGGGCCTCGGGGTCCTGAATGACGTGACTGTTACCCAAGCATCAGCAGTGTGGGAGCTGCGGGCCGCGTCACCGGTCCTGACGCGCAGGCAGCTGTTCACCCGCGCCATGAGGATCGGTCGTGACCACATCGCCTCGACGATCTACACCATCGCCTTCGCTTATGCCGGCGCTGCGATGGTCACCCTCATGATCATCTACCTCTACAACCGCCCCGCAGTCAGTCTCCTATCTCAGGAGGATCTCGCCGCCGAGGTCGTTCGTACGCTGTGCAGCGGAATCGGGCTTGTCCTCGCAGTCCCGGTCACGACTGGGATCGCCGCCCTCCTCGTGCCCCAGGAGCTGACGCACCTCGAAGAGAACCGTTTCCTGAACGCGATGAAGCTGCGGTGGTACTCATTCATCCCGCGCCCGGCGCTGCAGCCGGCCAGTCGGCCCGACTCCATCAGGAACCCCGGAACCGGGCAGCAGGACCGGGTCGACGCGCTCTGAGGCATGAGGCGCGTTCCTGGCGCGGACGTGCCTCGGCTGGGCTCCACCGTGGCGCTCGACGCGAGTGCGGGCGGTGAAGATCAAACTGACCACGACGGTTAGGCCCAACATCCAGGCCAGACCGATGAGTAGTCCTCTTGTCTCGTCGAAGGTTTTCGTGAGACCCGCGTCGAGCAGGACCCGGTAGGGCCCATACCCGGGCAGGAGGACCGCGGCTGCGGGCGGTTCCAGCCTCAGCATCGGGCTCTGAGTGATACCCAAATCGAGGAACGGCACGACGAACGCTATGAGCACCCCGCTGACGCGATCGAGGAGGAACCCTAGGCACATCCCGAAAATCGCGTAGACCATCCCCAAGAGGACCATGCCCGCAATGAACACGCCCCACTGTTTGGCTGGGAACAGCAACGCGGTGACCGCCAGGGAAGCGGCCGTAGTGACCAGCACCGCCACGGCCACTTCACCGAAGCGGCTCGCCAGGAGCGCGGAGCGGTGTTGGCCTGCCAGGACGAGCCTGCGGTCGCCGGCACGAGCGTTCAGTGCAATGAACAAGCCGGCGACGGTGGAGAGCGACGCGACGGCGATGGGTGCCATGGTCCCGGCATGCGTGTCGGGTAGCCAGAACCGCGCGTCGACCACCTTGCCGTTCTCGATCACGCGCATCACCGAGTACTGCTCCTTCGTGATCAGCTTCGACATCCAAATGAAGATGATCGGGACAGTGATCAGCAGGATCCACAGCGCTGGGTTTCGACGGTACTGCCTGAGGCCCATGCGAAAGGCCATGTTCGTTTGGCGTGCCCAGCCGGGCCTGCGCTGGGAATGCGGGCGACGCCCCGCCCGCATCGCCCCCGCGAGTAGCAGCGCACTGACGAGCAGAGACGCGGCAACCCACACCCACGCGAGACCGAGGTCCCCGAGCAGTCCGCTGTGCCCGGAGGGGAGATCGACCATCCAGAGGGTGATGAAATGGGTCGGCATCCACCGGGTGAGCTCGACCCGGCTAGGTGAGGTCAGTGCTGGGCCGAAGAAGACATCGAGGATCCAGATCAGCAGGATAATGACGGTGCCGTTGACGGGGTCGCGGACGAGCGCGCCGACCGCTGCCCCGATTCCCACATACACGGTCGCGAACATCAAGGTTCCCGCGATTGCTCGAAGCGGATCGTCCACGTTGCTGCGCAGAAACAACGTGGACAGCGCCGCCGCTGAGACGAACACAGCGATCACCAGCCCGGTCGACACTCGCGCTGCGACTAGCACAGGGACGCGGACACCGCCGAGGGCCAGTCGCCGATCAGCCGAATGCGCCTGACGAGTCTGGAAGTACATCGCTAAGGCGGCGAGGAATGCGGCTGCCCATCCGGCGGTGGCGGTCTCCACGGCCAGACCCCTTCCGCCAAGCAGCTCGGCCGCGTCGGCCATCGGCTTGGCGGCAACCAGGACGAACACGACTGGAACCAATATCAGCACCAGCAGGTTGACCGGGTTGCGACCGTACTCGAGGAGGAACCGGCGCGCGAGCACAAAGTATGCCGTCACTTCGGGCTCGCTTTCCCGCCCTGGAGTTCAACGATGCGGTCGAACCGCTGCTCGTCGGCGATGAAATGGCTGATCACCAGTACCGCTCGGCCGGATTCCCTTCGTCGTGCCATCATCTCCCAAAACCGCACATAGGTGTCCCAGTCGAATCCGGCGTAGGGCTCGTCCAACATCAGGACGTCAGGGTCGGCGAGCAACGCAAGCGCGAGATTGAGTTTGGCAAGCGTTCCGCCGGAGAGTCGATCCGCCCGGGTGCCCGCGTACCGGGCGAAGTCGAGCTCTTCATAGAGCTGGGCTTGCGCTTGCAGCCGAGCGTTCCGGGTGAGCTTGTACGCCACACCGAACAGCTCGAAATGCTCGTCGCAGGTCAAACGCTCGAACACTACCGGGCGTTGGGGGCAGTAGCCGATCGAGCCGTGGAGATCGACTTCGCCGGCGTCGGCGGAGAGGAGTCCCACCAGTATCTGCATGAGTGTCGACTTGCCCGAACCGTTCTCACCGACTAAACCCATCACCTCCCCCGAGTTCACGCTGAGTGAGGCGCCGGTCAGCACCGGGTTGTTCCTTCGGAAGGGCCAGACACCTTGGCGATAAGTCTTGATGACGTCCCGGGCTTCGAGCACCGCCGTTCTTGACGTCCCGTTGCGTGGTGTCAGCGCCGTAGCCATCGCCAAACCTTTCTGATCCTCACGCGTGCAGCGAGCCGCTTCGACGCTCACACCGCGGATTCAGCGATTCTCAGCCAACGCCCCTCGCTTGCAGGCGAGAAGGGTCCTTTGGCCTGTTGTCTGTTTTGCTTTGAGGAAAGCCGCTAGGCCGCCGGCCCGTCCGGAAATCGTCGGGCCAGCCGACCTCGTCGCAGATAAGGAGGTCGGGGGCATCAGCGGTCGGCAGGCGGCTCATGCGGGCGTCCCGGCTCACTCAACGCTAGGTTGAGCCGCCTTCGGCGGCGCTGTTCTTGCCGTTTTGTTTGTCTTTCCGCCGGCCGATCGCAGCTCGTTCCCGGTTCTTCGTGCCGGGCTTTCGCGGCATATCCTCGCTCCGCTGCGCTCCGTTCCGGTATTCCACGGTCCCGGCACTGCGCCCCTCTCGCTCGCTCTCGATCTCTCCGCCGGAAGGCAAACAAAAACGATCGACAGGGGAGTGATCAGGATGCGGGTATTCGTCATCGATGCGAGCAAAATGGGTCCGGAACTGCAGGGCGGCCTCATCGGAGTGGTCGGCTCGTCGACGCCCAGTGCGGAAGAGAAGAAGGAATGCGTGGAGGTCGTGACCCGCTACGTCGTGGACGGGTGGGCGATAGCAGCTGACCCGGCAACCCCGATCGGGCGGCTTGCTGCCTTAACCGCTGAGACAGCGTGCGTCGCGTTCGTGGCGTTCAGCCGTGTGGCGCAGCGAGGAGGCCCGGTCATCGAGCCAGCTGTGATCAAGCCCTCGATCGGTGGCGTCTCCTGAGGGCCTTATGCGGAAGCGGGTCCCGACTCACGGGACCCGCTTCCCTCTGTGGTCAGGTGATCTAGGCCTGGGTCGCGCGTTCGACCGCGGCTTCTTCCGTGACGATCTGCTCGACCTCGCTCAGGCCGTAACCCCACGCCTCCAGCTGGGCGAAGTAGGCGGCATCGGTGGGGGACGGGTAACGCCAGGTCTGCTTGCTGGTCACGCTCTCGCACGCGCCCAGGACGACGGCGAGGGCGACGTGCTGCGCCTTGGCGGGGGTTTGCGCAATGAGCGCAGCGAGTTTGTCGGTTTCGAAGTACCCGGACGGCTCCAGTCCCAACAGCCGGTGAGCGAGCTCGTTGCCTTCTCGCGTGGCCGTGCTGATCGCCTGCCGGTGCGCGGTGAGGGCTTTGGCGATCACGAGGGTCGTGTCCTTCGGAAGAGTCTTCCGGGAGAGCAACTCGGTCAGCCATTCGCGGCGGACGATCTCGGCAGAGGCCCAGGCCTTGTTGTTGGCGATCAGAGTTCGCCGTTCGGCCTTCTCTTCCTCCGTCATCGGCCCCGACTTGGACTGGCTGCCTCCGTATGTGTGGAAACCTGCCATCTTGGCGTCCCGGATGAAGTAGATGACGTTCGCGTCGTTGTCCGCGTAGACGCGAACATGCGCGGCGCGGCCGTCGATGTTCTCGATGTTCTCGACGGTGACACGCTGGTCGTCGGCTGTGAGGAGTTCGCTGATGCGTGTGTACTCCGTCTCGTGGTAGCCAGGGTCGCTGTCGAGGATCGTGTACCCGCGCCCGACCAGGTCGGCTTCGGTGTCGGCCTTTGTCCTGGCTCGGGCCTTGTCGTCGCGTGCCCGCTGGGCCGCGTGCGCGAACTGGGCCGGGTCCGTGGTCGCGGCCTTGATCAAGTCACCGCGGACCTCGTCATCACCGTCGAACTCGATCAGCACGGCCGCCTGATCCAGGGTGAGCTGGTGCTCCTGAATCGCGGACGCCGCCACCGCGTTCTCGGCCACCGCCAGCGCGGTCTTGACCTCCCTCAGCTTGGTCCCGGTACGGCGGGCGATCGCGGTCACCGAAAGTCCTTCGAATGCGAGTTGCTGGAACGCGGCGGCACGGTCGCCGTCGGTGAGGGCTTCGCGCTGGTCGTTCTCGACCATCTGCTGCACGATGCGCTCGGTCGTCACCTCGTCCGCTTCCACCAGGTAGACGGGGATGGTGGTGAGTGCGGCTTCGCGGGCGGCGAAGACTCGTCGCTGTCCGGCCCGGACGATCACCTGGCCGTCGTCGTTGCGGTGTCCGAGGACCGGGGTGAGGACTCCGTTCTCGCGGATGCTTTGCACGAAAGCCGGGGTGATCGGGGCGGAGGGGCGCACATTGTCCTCGATGGTGAGGGTGTTGGGGTTGAGGTGTTCGATGGTGCCCGCCACGGTGGTGGTGTCGCTCATGGTTCTGTGATCCCTTCAACTGTTCTTGTTCGCCTGTCTGGCAAGGGGATCGAGGGTGAGCGGAACGGAGTGTAGTGCTGGGTCGACGCTTCTATATCTGTCAAGTCGTCAGCACTGGCTGGTGGAGCGCGTTGAGTGATCGATAAACGCTTCGGGCGAGGTAGCGTTTCAGTGCCCGTCGGATCTCGCGTCGGCTGCGTCCTTCCTGGAGCCTGTTTTCGACGTAGGCGCGGGTTTCGGGGTCGTGGACCATGCGGACGAGCACGGCCGTGTGGAGCGCCCTGTTGAGACGTCGGTCGCCTCCGCGATTGAGACGATGCCTGGTGGTGTTGCCCGAGGATGCGGGGATGGGGCTGACGCCGGCGAGGGCAGCGAAGGCGGCCTCGGAGCGCACCCTGCCGGGGTGGGACCACGCGGTGAGCACGATTGCAGCGGTGACCGGCCCAACCCCGGTGATCTGAAGAAGCGGAGCGGCGGGGCTGGTCTGAATCAGTCCGGTCATGCGATTCAGGTTCGCTGCCAGCTGCTCGGTGAGTTCGTGAACGCGACGGGCGAGACGGACGGCCTCTTCCCGAGCGATCACCGCTTCCAAGGGTTCATCTGCTAAGGCCGGCCTCCCGCACTGTAGCCCGCACCTCGATGGATGTGAGGATGACCAGCGCAGAGCAGCAGCAGCTCGCGCCCGGTGGGTTGACATTCCCCTATAGGGAAACGTGAAAGATGAATACAGACCGGTCGGGTATGGCCGGGATTGTCTGACCGTGGATGGAGAGTGCGATGTCCGAGAATCGTGGAGGCGGGATGAGCGTGGCGTTGATCGCCATCGGCGCGGTGGGGCTGGCAGTTGCGTGTTGCGGCGGCCCGGCGCTGATCGCGGCGGGTGGACTCGCGTTGGTTGGTGGAGTGCTGGGCAGCTGGCCGGTCTTGGCTGTGGCGGCCCTGGTGATGGCCGCCGCCGTGGTGTACACGGTGCTTCGGGCGCGGCGTCGTTCGGCCGCCCGTTCAGCGGAAACCAACAGCGCAGGCCGCGAGGGTGCTGGTGAGCAGGTGTTGCCAGTGATGGTTGACGACTGCTGTGCTGTGCCGAGCCCTGCAGTGGTGCCGCCGAATAAGGAGCGGCGCCAGCGGGCGGCGCGCAAGTGAGGCGCGGTTCGGGATCCAGCCTGTTGCGAAGCCGTCGAGGTCGTGGTTTCGCCGTCGCCTTGGCAGGGATCGCGGTGGCGTTGCTGCTTACCGGGTGCGGAGCGCAGACGTCGCCGGGCGCGGCAACGGGCCCGTCGGGTGGCTCAGCTGCCGGGTCCTCGTTCCCGTCCACGACGGTGCGGACGGTGTCCGGGACGAATTTGACGGTGCCGAACAACAAGCCGGCTCTGTTTTACTTCTTCACCGCCTCGTGTTCGAGTTGCGTGACGGGCGCGAAGTCCGTCGGGGCGGGTGTGGCGAAGGCTGGCTCGGGGGTGCAGGCCGTCGCGGTCGATCTGGACCCCGGCGAGCCGGTGAACATAATCAACGGGTTCATGCAGGACGTCGGGAATCCGCCGTTGTCGGTGGTACGCGACGACGGGACCCTGCTGAAGCGGTTTAACGTGGACGCGCTCGGGTTGACGATGGTGCTGGATAAAGCCGGGCGGGTGGTCTACCGCGGGGTGGACCCCTCAGCGGCCCAGACGGCCCAGGCCATCGCGGCCGCGGGCTCATAGGAGGCGTGTTGGGTACCTTCGCTTTCGCCTTCGCGGCGGGCATGCTGTCGACGGTGAACCCGTGCGGATTCGCGATGCTGCCCGCGTTCCTCGCCTACTACATTGGCCGCGACGAACCCGGCGCGCAGCAGAGCCTCGTACGGCGTGCGCTGGTCGGGCTCGGAGCCGGGCTGCTGGTCAGCGCCGGATTCGCCGGAGTGCTGAGCGTGGCCGGGCTGCTGGTCGCACTTGGAATGCGCAGCCTGATCGGAGCGGTGCCGTGGGTAGCAGTGCTGGTCGGTGTGCTGCTTGTCGGGCTTGGCACCGCTTTGCTCGCCGGCCGGCACGTCGGGTTCACCATGAACTCCAGCCGGATCGCTCGGCAAGGACGCGGCCCGAGCGCGATGCTCGCCTTTGGTGCCGCGTACGGGGTGGCGTCCCTGTCCTGCACCCTCGCGGTGCTGCTTGCGGTGATCGGCCAGGCTCTGGCAGCTGGCAGCGCGGTCGGCCTGGTGGTGGTGTTCGCCGCGTACGCAGCCGGAGCGGCGATGGTGCTGGTGCTCTTGGCTCTGTCCTCGGCCCTGGCCAGCGGCCTGCTGGCGCGGATCCTGCACCGCACCGCAAGGTATGTGCCCCGGATCGCCGGGGCGGTGCTGCTGCTGTCCGGGATCTACCTCGTCGCCTATTGGGCACCTGCGTTGGTCGCCGGGGGCGCGAATGAGAGCCTGGCCACGACCGGCAGCCGCATTTCCTCCGCTATGACCGCTTTCCTCAGCAGCAACATAGGTCTGGTCACCGGCTCCGCCCTGGCCGCGGTCGCGGTCATCTTGATCAGCGCAATTCTCGTCCGCGCGCGGAACCGATCCCGGAACACAGTGACGGCCGACGATGACGAGCCGCGATCACGGTAATCGCAGCCGGGAAATTCGAGGCCGCCGTGGGACGGTGGCCGCGCTGGACGAGGGACCGAGGAGATCGATGCTATCGAACAACGACCGCCGGCAGGCGGCGCGCTGTCAAGCAAGGAGGACATCGCTATCATCGTGACCCACGGCGGCAACAGTCCGGTTGCCCCCCAGGTTCGCCTGGCCGAGCGGCTACTGACCGCATCATGCAAGAGCGCCGACAGTTCGACACCGACCCGGAATTCCGTCCACACCGCTCGGACGGTCCGAATTCGGCCCGCCTGGCGTGCGCGTAGCCGCGGGGCCCGGACGTCGCTCCAAGTGGCCGATCCGACAGTCTCAGCGGCGGCGCCACCGTGTGGCTAGATGGCTTCGCAGGGTGACCACGGCAGCGAGGCCGAAGACTTGGTGGGCGAGGAAACCGTGCAGGTGGGTGACCAGCGGTAGGCGCGATTCGGGGCGCTGAAGCCGGCCGTCGGTGTCACCATGTCGTCGGCGATCAGTTGCCCCCGGGTCGGACAGCGTCCTCCATCGGCCGGGGCCTGCTTGGCTGCACTTCGTTGAGCTTGGTGCTCACCGGCTCCGCAACTTTCGTGCCGACGTAGCCGCCGACTTACGCGGTGAGTACGTCTTCGATCGCTCCTGGGATCTTCACGCTGATCTTTTCACGGCTCTTGAGGGAACGAAACCAGCTCGGGCAGCTCTTCAGACCGCCCCTCCCGCGCACGAGCTCAGGCCTTGATGTGGTCGAGGGCGGCGAGGTAGGCCTCGTTGTAGGTGGGGTATTGGGCGACCTGGTCGCGGAGGGTGTCTAGCGGTATCCGTGCCCGGATGGCGAGCGAGGCGTGGTGGATCCACTCCCCGGCCAAGGGTGCGACGGCCCAGGCGCCGACCAGCACCTTCGCCTCGGTATCGACCAGGAGCCCGAGGTTGCCGACGGGGTCCTTCTCGTAAGTCCAGGGCCGGGTGATTGCGTCGGCGAGGTCGAGCTCGGTGGCTGTGGTGTGCAAACCGGCGTGATCGGACTGCTGCTGGGTGAGCCCCACCGCGGCGATCTCCGGCTCCCCGAACACGACGCGAGGGATGCCGTCGTAGAACGCTTTCCGCGTCCCGCCGAGGATCGCCTCGGCGGCGATGCGGCCCTGGTACTTCGCCACATGGGTGAACGGCATGACCCCGGTCACATCGCCGATCGCCCAGATGTTCTCGGCCGCCCGGCACTGGTCGTCCACCAGCACCTGACCGTGCTCACCGAGCGAGACGCCGACGTCCTCGAAGCCGAGGCCGCCGCTGCGGGGGCTGCGGCCGGTGGCGAAGATCACGACGTCTCCGGTGGCCGTGCTGCCGTCCTCGAGCTCGATCACGCTCGCGCCGCCATCGCGGCGCCCTCTTCGGACCACCGCGTTCAGCCGCACGTCGACCCCGGCGCTCTGAAGGTAGTGCTTGGCAAGCTCCCCGACGCGCGGATCCTCGCGGTCGATCAGCCTGGGGCCACGCTGCAGCAGGGTGACGTTCACACCGAACCGGGAGAGGAACGTCGCCGTTTCCACCCCGACGGCGCTCCCGCCGACGATTACGGCACTGCCGGGCAGTGACGTCGCGGTGTAGGTCTCCCGGTTCGTCCAGGCGGTGATGTCCTCCAGACCCTCCAGTGGCGGCACGACCGCATCGGAACCGGTGGCGATGATGATGTGCTCGGCCAGTATTTCCTGCTCGCCGGCCTGGATACGGCCAGGGCCGGTGATGCGGGCATCCTCTTTGATGACGAGGGCACCTCGCTTGCTGTAGCCCTCGACCTGGCCAGCGTCATTGAGGTTCCGGATCATGTAGTCGCGGTAGTCGCTAGTCTCCGACCAGTTCAACTCCGCACCGCTGACTCCGGCCGCTCGCTGGACCTCGGTCTGCGCCTCCGGCGGCCGCAGCACGGTCTTCGAGGGGACGCAGGCCCAGTAGGCGCATTCCCCGCCGATCAGCTCCCGCTCGATCACGGCAACCTTCTTGCCAGCCTTCATCAGCCGGCTCGCCGCGACCTCACCGCCGGGGCCCATCCCGAGCACCGCAACATCGACACGTTCACTCATTAGCTACTCCTTGTGTTGTCGTCATTGATCGTTTCGGGTGCCGTTGGGCGTCGGCTGGCTCTTGCTGATCGTCGGGTCGCTGAGCCGCCTGTGTTCTAGCAGCAGCTGTCGGCGCCTGACGGGCCGCTTCCCTCCTGGGCATTCTCGATCATGGTTCGAGCCATTTGGGTGCCGAGGGCGTAGGCGTCGGCCACGGGCATGACTTCTCCTCCTGGGTGTGTCTCGAGCCAGGTTTGCGCGTCCTCGGCGGACGTGAAGTAGTGCACCTGGTTGCAGAACGCCGATCGGATCGAGGTCATGTCCTCGGGATTGACGAGGGAAACCACGGCGGTCTCGGGCGAGACCGACTGAACCCCGTGGGGGCCGACGGTGACGGCGATCGGCTCGCCGGTTGCGGGGCTAACGGACTCGACCCGCGCTGACGCGTCCAGCAGGGTGGGGAAGATCAGGGTGTCCAGTGCGCACCAGGTGTAGAGCTGCTCACCGTTGACCTCGAAGCGGTGCGGGGTGGGACGCAGGGTGAGGCCCTGGCCGATGATGCGGCCGTACTCGTACTCGATGTCGGGAACCGCGGCCAGCGCCTGTTGCACGTCGGCTTCGCTGCGCCCGGTCACCGTCGCGAGGGTGCTGACCTCAACCGGGTCGCCTTGGGCAAGTAGTTTCATCAGCGGCAGCCAGAGAGAGGCTTCCTGCCCGGTCTCGCTCGACGTGAGGCGCTCTGCGAGCGTGTCGTTCTCGGTCATTGTGACCCGCTTTCGTTGTTGGTGTGATGAAGGAACAAGGGGTTACGCGGCGCAGCAGGAGAGCTTACTGACGTCGGTGCTGAAGGACTGCGCGGCGATCCTGATACCCTCGGCCATGGTCAGATAGGGGCTCCAGAGCTTGCCGACCTGGTCAACCGTCATGCCGGCTTCGAGGATGTAGACCCCGGCCGCGGCAAGGTCGGCCGCTTCTTTCCCGACAGCGGTGAGTCCGACTATGCGGCCGGTGTCTGCTTCGGCGACCATCTTGATGAAGCCGCGGGTGTCGCGATTCACGATCGCTCGGGGCACGTACTCCAGCGGCACCACCTGGCAGCGGCAGCGGACCCCGGAGTGGTTGGCTTGCTTGTCCGTCATCCCGACAGCGGCGACAGTAGGGCTGGAGAAGATGATGCGGGGCAGGTGCCCGTAGTCGATCTTGCGGCCGGCGTTGTTGAACGCGTTCTCGGCCACGAGTGCACCGTGCGCCGCGGCGACATAGACGTACTCCGGATGCCCGGTCACGTCGCCCGCTGCCCAGATCCGCGGGTTCGAGGTCGCGAGTTCATCGTCGACGACGACCTCGCCAAGATCCCCGGTCTGCACACCTACTGCCTCGAGGTTCAGTCCCTCGGTTACGGGCCGGCGACCGGTGGCGACGAGAAGCCGTGCCGCCCTAAACTCCTCGCGGCCGCCCGAGACGGTGGCCGTCGCGAGGATCTCGCCGGTCGTCGGGTCGGCGCTCACGGAGGTGAGCGCGGCGCGACGCACCACCCGGATACCCTCGTCGGCGAACACCGCCGCAAGTGCGCGGGCGACCTCCGGCTCCTCCGTGGAGGCCAGTCGCGACCGGACCAGCATGGTCACCTTCGATCCGAGGCGGGAGAAGAGTTGCGCCATCTCGATCGCCACCGGTCCGCCACCGAGGACCAGCAACGATTCCGGAACCTCCGACACTTCCATCGCCGTCGTCGAGGTCAGAAAGTCGACCTCCGCCAGCCCCTCGACCGTCGGTGCCCACGGCCGTGATCCGGTCGCGACCAGATATTGCTCAGCACGAACGGGAACCTGGCGGCCCTCGAAGTCCGTGACGGTCAGCGCCGGGTCGTCGGGGGATCCGGTGAAGGTGGCGTCGCCCTGCAGCAGCTCCCAGCCGTACTCGCCGATCAGATCGACGTATTTCTCCGAGCGCATCCCCTCCACCAGCACCCGCTTCCCCTCGATCAGCGCCGGCATATCCACCGGCTCCACGGACGCGTCGATCCCCGGGAACCGGGCGGCGTCCAACGCGACGTGGCGTGCCTCGGCGGCCGCGACTAGTGCCTTTGAGGGCACACAACCGGTGTTCACACAGGTACCGCCGACGGTCGACCGCTCGATCATCACGACTCGCTTGCCAAGGTTGGTCGCCCGAATCGCGGCGGCGAAGGCACCGCCTCCGGAGCCGATCACCGCCAGATCGAACTCGGCGGGTGCGCTGTTGGTCATGAGGACTCCTGAATACGAGGTGCAGATGCTTCGATTTCCCCCATCATGCGCCTTGCCCTATAAGGCAAGGTCAACCCCCCGTGCCGAGCACTTGCGAGAACTCCAGCAGCAGCTCGGGCGGCTCAAATGATGCCCACCTCGCTCCCGTCCCAGGCCACGCACCGTGTTCACGTCGAGGCCTCTCGGGTTGCGCAGCGCCGGGTCGTGACGATCGCGGTCCCCGTCGCAACATCGTGCGCCAAGGAAGTGACCGCCTGGCCGTTCCTCAACGTATTCGGCACGCGCGCACGACATCCCCCATTTTCCCCTATACTGGACGGTCAGGTGGGGCTCCGGGAGGGTCAGATGCGAATCGGTGAGGCCGCGGCAGCGGCGAGCATGACAACGAAGGCGCTGCGGTTCTACGAAGTCGAGGGACTGCTTCCGTATCCGGAGCGGGCCCCGAACGGCTATCGGGATTACGGAGAGGAAACCGTGGGCCGGCTGCAGTTCATCCGCCGAGGGCGGGCCGCCGGACTGAACCTGGCCCAGATCCGCGAGATCCTCCGCCTGCGGGACGCCGGCACGGCGCCCTGCCGCCACGTCGTGACGCTGCTCGGCAACGAACTCGAGCGCCTGGACGCTCAGATCGCCGAGCTCACCGCGCTGCGCGCCACGGTCGCCAGCTTCCACGAGGCCGCCAACGCCGGGGATCCAACCCGGTGTGACGCGGAACTAATCTGCAGCTACGTCTGAAGCCCGACACAAAGGACGCATCAGGCAGAAACGAAACCGCGCCCGAAGCTGATCGTGCCGACCACTTTTGGCCAGAACGAGGTCACACCAGCCGCCACCGCTCCCTTTTGACAAAACTTCGGTCCGGACGGTCGACGCACTTGGTACCGGCTCGCTGACGGTCATCTCACGCCAGCGCTCGACGAGCTACTGCGTGTCGTGCTCTACGTCGAATCTGGCTGCTGCGCCGAAGAGAACTGCACCTTCGCATGACGGCCATGAGTCCCGCACTTGCCGACGAGCGCCGGCACGTCCTCCAGCACCGAATCCGGGATCGTCGCTGCGACCATCATCTATAACTGGTCGAGGCCGTTGTCGCGATCGCCGCGGGCGCCGCCGCATCATCGGCGGCGCTGATCGGCTTCGGTCTCGACTCGACAATCGAAATTCTGTCTGCGGCGGCTGTCGCGTGGCGGTTCACACGTCGCGACTCCGAATGGTGGGAGAAGGGCACACTGCGGGTGATTGCGGCCTGCAGGGGGCAGTCGTTCGCGCTCACCGGTACCATCTCATGGACGATGCCGGCGCTGTCTATTGCTGCTCTGGTTTTGTCGCTTGTTGCGGACCCGGACTCGACATACAAGGTGACGTTCGCGGTCACGGCGCACTCCTCTCTCATATCAACTCATTTGCCGTTCGGCGCTCTTGCCGAAACAGCGCCGACGGTGAATGAGCAAGAGACCGTGAAATACCGGAGCGAGCGCAGCGACGCTTCTATATCTGTCAAGTCGTCAGCACTGGCTGGTGGAGCGCGTTGAGTGATCGATAAACGCTTCGGGCGAGGTAGCGTTTCAGTGCCCGTCGGATCTCGCGTCGGCTGCGTCCTTCCTGGAGCCTGTTTTCGACGTAGGCGCGGGTTTCGGGGTCGTGGACCATGCGGACGAGCACGGCCGTGTGGAGCGCCCTGTTGAGACGTCGGTCGCCTCCGCGATTGAGACGATGCCTGGTGGTGTTGCCCGAGGATGCGGGGATGGGGCTGACGCCGGCGAGGGCAGCGAAGGCGGCCTCGGAGCGCACCCTGCCGGGGTGGGACCACGCGGTGAGCACGATTGCAGCGGTGACCGGCCCAACCCCGGTGATCTGAAGAAGCGGAGCGGCGGGGCTGGTCTGAATCAGTCCGGTCATGCGATTCAGGTTCGCTGCCAGCTGCTCGGTGAGTTCGTGAACGCGACGGGCGAGACGGACGGCCTCTTCCCGAGCGATCACCGCTTCCAAGGGTTCATCCCGTTCCCGCCATCGGGTCACGGTGCTCACTTGCGCTGCGCTGAGAGGTTTGCGGGCATCGATTCCGAGGTCGTTCACGCGAAGCAGCGCAGTGAGCGCGTTGATGTTCATCGTGCGCTCGTGGCTCAGTTGGTCACGCGCGGCGACCAGCGTCCGCAGCGCAGCGCGGGCGCCTTGGCCCTCTCGCGGCGTCCGCAGCTGAGTCTCCTCGAGGCTGAGGGCGGTGGCGGCGATCGTGTGGGCATCCAACGGGTCGGACTTCCCGATTCCGCGGCGGACGCGGGCGTTCATCCGCGGCGCCTCGGCTACCTGATAGCCGGCATTGGTGACCGCGCGGGCCAGGCCGGCGCCATAGCTGCCGACGCCCTCGATCACCCATAACGTCTCGGCGTCACCGCCGGTTCCGCGGCCGGCCCATGCGATCGCTCGGGCGATGCCGGCCGTGCTGGTGGGGAACTGCTGACAACCCAGCTGCTGCCCGGTGCTGGTGTCGATGACGACGTAGGTGTGGGTGCGGGCGTGGCAGTCCACCCCGACGACATACGGGCGGGAGTGCGCAACGATAGTCACAGCGGCCGCCTCCTCTCTCTAGGGGTCCTTCGAACGGCCGCGACGCGGCCGGCGCTGATCCGGGAGGAAATCACTTCGGGGCAACACTGTGAGGGGCCACAACCCTGACGGGGTTGGACAAGCTTCTAATCAAGCCACCGACGTGGGCCGGGCCAACGCCAGCCGCCCCGCCCCGAACGGACAAGTCGACCCGAAGGCACTCTGTCGAGGCCACGTGGAATATGAGTCACGAACCGGGCGAGACGACCAACATCAACCCTGCCAGCCAGTCCCAGACCAGCCAGTCCAAGACTCACAGTGGAATACCGCAGGGAGCGCAGCGAGTGAGGATATGCCGCGAAAGCCCGGAACGCAGCCCGCGGGAGTGAACTACGATCGACGGCCAGGCAGACGGACAACCCAACAAACACGGCGCCGCTCGCGGCTCATTCACCTCTGCCCGTCACATGAGACGAGCCCGCGCCAGATTGGCGTGGGCTCGCGGGTTGTTATTGGCAGCTGTCGCAGCCCAGGTCGTCCATCGGGTCGATCGGGACCAGATACTCGAGGGTGTCGCCTTGATAGTGGGCGTCGCCGAGTTCGTCGTCGGTGGCGTGTTCTTGGATCCAGGTGTTGGCGGCGGCGGGTTCTCCGAGTGCTCGGAGGAGGCCGGCGAGGGCTTCGACTTCGATGCAGCTGAGCCGGGGTGCCAGGTCGGCTGTGAGGTCGTGTTTGCTGAACACGGCCGTGAAGTGGATGAGCTCGTTGCTGTCACTGATGAGGGTGCTCATGATCGTTTCCTCCCTGCTGGTTGGTGTGCCGTGAAGGCACGCAGTGCCGATCAGGGAGACCCGCCCGGAGTGCCACCCGGTAGGGCGACGCCAGTCGGCCCCGTCAGGGGCTTGCGCGCAGGGTGCGCGACCGAACGATCGCCGCAGGCTTCACGGCACACCAACCAACCAGGTGAGGTGACAAGGTGCATCGAACAGTGGGGTCAGCGTCGACGCTCGATCGTCCGCGGTGGTTTCGAGCGGACGGCGTCCTTCCACACCCACCCTTCGTGGGTCTGGCCATCGCGGGCGGTGAACCGAACGCGGACGGCGTGCTCGTTCCACGCCACCACCTCAACTTCCGGTCGCACAACCGCTTCGTGGAAGCGCACGTACGCAATCGCCGGCGCTGGCACGGTAGCAACGACGGCCGGGTCGTGGTCGAGATCGACCTCCTCTTCGGTCAGCCAGACGGGTCGGGGCCGGGTGACGATTTGCTCGATCACTCGGTCCATCCCGGATCCCGGGTAGCGGCTGTTCTGTCCCACCGTCAGGCGGGGTCGACGTCGACCAGCACCCAGCCGGTGCCGACGGACTGCAACTGCATCGAACGGACTTCGGAGGGGTCCTGGTCTGAGATGGCGACAATTGACCACCCGACGAGCCGCTCGGCGGGGTGGGTGAGCGCGTCGTGTACTGCGGAAGAGCGAACGGGTTCAGCTGCGATGACGCGGTAGCGGTGATCGCGCCAAACGAGCCGGTTCGGGGTCCCGGAATCGGTCCAGATGTGGACGATGTCAGCGGCGGGAGCAATGCTCATGACCAGTTCCTCCGATCGGGTAGCGGGTGTCGGTCTTACTGGCCACAATAGAACATATGTTCGAATGTTTGGGTGGTGGGTCATGAGGGTTCTGCAGGCCGGAGAGCGCGTCTGGCTAGTCGTCGCCGACGCTGGAACGCGCATCCATTTCGTGATCGAGTACGGGCCGGCGGTGCATCAGCGCACCCACGAAACGCTGATGATGTACCGGGTCGACCACTTCACGATCAAGCGCGCCGAGCGGTGGCCGCTCGGATACTACGACGAGCTTCAACACGCGATCGACGCATGTGCGCTGAGCTTGGGGATGCCGAATTTCCTGGCTCCGATTACCGCTCCTGACGGTTCGATCGTGAGCCCAGAAGAGCAGAAGGCTCGTTGGCAGGTCGGGCGTGATCCCCGCACGGGCCTGCAGATGCGATCCGTTGTAACGCGGTACTGAGTTCGCAGAAGTTGCGGACGTCGGCCCCGGATTGACCCCAGTAAGCGGGTAGTGGGTCGCTGATCTTCCACCGTCGTGTCGTGTCAGGGTGGTGATGACGGCCATAGCTGACTTGGAGAAGATGATGGCGCGTACTTCCCAAGCGGAGCAGCGGCAAATCGTTGATTGGGCGACGAAGGCGATAGTTCGACGATGGCGGAGATCTCGTAAGTGGCGAATCCTATGTGCCTGGATCGTCGGCGTGGTCGGTGTCGCCCTGGGCCTCGCGATGTTCGTCGTGCCAAATCTGAGCGGTTGGCAACGGTTGCCATACTCCTTTACCGCTGGAGTTCTCATCGGTCTCGCATATCAGCTGATGCCGAACCGTGGGAACGCGTCAGCCTCACCGCGGCGTCGAGTATACATATTTGCGTTTGCGCTGTCCGGAGCAGCTGCCGCGACCGTTGGTATACTCGCAGCCCTTGTCGCACCTGGTTGGTGGGCGGCGGGGTTGAGCGTTGCGACCGCCGCGCTCGCGGTTGGACTTGCGGAGCGTTATCCGGGCAAGTACATACCTTTCGCATTCTTGCTGCCGGTCGCTCTGGACGCATGGATGTTGCTGCAGCTTTCCACCTCAGGAGACCGCACGCAGCTTGTTGTCGTTCTGACGCTTTTCGTGCCCGCGTTTGCCGTAGCAATTGTCCTCACAGTCTGGGCGTTCAAGCTTCGCAACCTTCCGTCGGCTGAGTACGCGAAAGCGACCGAAGTCGCCCGAGGCGTGCTTTGGGCATGGATTTTGTTGTTGGCCGCGACCCTAGCTTGGAGCGCGAGCGGCCTCAAGCTCGGCAGCGGTGAGCAATTTGACCCGCTCGTGTTCGCTATCCCGCTGGTCACCTTCGGGTCAGTGATCGCAACTGCGACGACGGGATGGACTCGATATCGAGAGGCGCGCTTACAGCTAGATGCTGACGATCAGCCGGCAGCAGAAGCAAAGCTAACCAGCTCCGAACAAGATGGCCAGCCAGCAATTCCTTCGCATGTGCGGGGGCTAGTTGAAGGGCTGATGAGACTGAGATCAAACTTCCTCCGGAACTTTGCCCGACCACGAGAAGACCCGGATGGCGAACCCGCCAGACACTCGTTACCGACGCCTCTCGCATCAGCTGGAGACCTCGTCGCTCTGATGCTTCGCGCCGGTGTAGGGGCACGTTACGAAGGACGCTTCGACAAAATCGACTGGGTCTACCGACTGCGGTACCGTGGCGAGGAATGTCGACTTCAGCTTGGTCGATCCGGCCTCTGGGCCGACTTCTGGATTGGGGAAGATGAAGGCGCGCGGCTCGCAGACCAACTCGGCAAGCAGTTGACGAAGGCTTTGAGGTTCCTGCATCAGAACGGTCTGAGGGATGCTATCGATGCTGGAATCAGCGTCAATGCAGTGGAGGTTGTCAACCAGTTCTTCCGTTACCGGGGGATGGTCAACTACTTCATTGCGCAGCTGCGAGGCCTCCGAGGTGCACCGATGCCTGAGGTCGACAGGTCGACGTTTACGGTTCACGACTTCGAGAGTGGAAAACAGGTCCCGGCACCCGACTTCATTGCAGACACAATGAGCTACTTTTCGGAGTTTCAGAATGAGCAGCAAAGGGCCGGGGAGATTGCACACGTGGCTACTGCTCTCGTAGCGTCTTACTTCGCCTACATCGAGCATGTATCGGTCCTCCTCGCCGCGTACTCGTCTGCCGCTTCCGAAGATGGATTCGCCGTAAGCGAGCTACTGCGAGAATCATGGGCCGTCAAATTCGACGTAGCGTTCGCTGATGTCTCGATCGGGAGCGCGAAGAGCGACCTGAGTCTCATGGCTTCCCGATTCAGAAACCCCCTCTTGCATGGAGGCGCCGGTCGCGCCGCCGACGGAATGTATGTCGAAGTCCTTCCTGACGTGGTCGCTCTGGCCACGGAGGATGGCTCACCCACCGACCAGTTCATGCTCTGGAAGCCGAGCCTGACTGCCGAGGAGATCGACTGGATACTAAGCAGAATCGCCCGCATTGATGCGGCCCTCGAATCTCACCCATACTGGGTGGCGGTATCCGCTGGGGCCCCGTCGAATTTCAGCCGCGATCGCGTGCGGAAGGCGTTGAGCGCCCAGCGAAGCGGAAACGCCGGCCAACTCGCCCGCGCAATGGCAGAAGCCTTAGACGACTGACGGGCAAATTCATAAGCTTTCATCCGCCGCGCAGATACCGGTCAGTCGGAGTTGGGACCGCATGGAGGAGCAGTATTCACCAAGGTACACACGCCTAGACGCGTTCGAGTCCGCCGCAGCTCAAGCCGCCGGCGCGGTGCTGCAACATGCGTTCGACAGGCTGACTAGCCTCATCGAGTCCGGGCGGACCGTCGTATCGAACGCCTCGGGTTCCACGTTGGAGCGCGATGACGAACTCACGCCGTACAACCCGATTAGCTACCAGCTCGCCTACTTCGCACTCGTTTCCGTAGATCATTTACGATTCGTGCGAGACGCGATCAGTACCCGACAGGATCTTGCAGTAATGGCCGAGTACTCCGTTATCCGCAGCGCGATTGAAGCTAGCGCCTATGCGGTCTGGCTAGCGACCGGGGGTACTCGCATCAAGCGAGTCAAGAATTCACTCCGGTTGTCCTGGGATTCGGCAAGCGACGCCGCCGCGTTGATGCGTGTCGCCGGCGACGATCGCAACCACCTTCTAGAGATCGAGGATCGCCTTCTCGAGATCCAGGCAGCCGGTCCGGCTCGCCAAGGTTCGATCGAAAACATGCCCTCGATCACCGAGGTGCTGATGATCGCCGACCGGCACGTCAATACCGGCCAAATCTCGGGGCTCGAAGCTTGGCGGATTTGCAGCGGAATTGCGCATTCAAACCCTCAGGTTGCCCTCGCTCTGCTCGAGCACACCTGGATTGACAAGGACGGAGGCCTCTCTCGAATAGCGAACAATGTCGACCTGCTCGCAACTGTCTACGAGATCGGTGTTACGTACCTTGAAGCCGCTCTTGCAGCATGGCGCAGACTTGCAGAGAACCCTGCGGCCGCGCTTCGGTGAGTTGTCGCCTACTGGGGTAAACCAGAAAGAAAGTCGTTCACCTGCCTGCTGATAACTGCCGCCAGAACGTTAGTGCCGACCTTATCGAGGAACTGGCCAATCCGGGAGACAATACTGTGGACTCTCCCCAGGTCAGCTGACCCTGCGATCTCCCCATCAAGAAGCTCGAGCTCGGAAGAGACGTCACGCCTAACGCTCTCGGGAAGTACAGGCATGGACTGCTGAAGGAGCGACGAAAGCTCCATCGCTCCCGAAAGCCATTCGCTCGGGGGTGTATGGATGGTCTGCGAGAAATGCGAGCTGTTATTGGCGATGTTTGCATTGCCGTTAATCACCGTTGAGTGATGCACGACTCCATCCTGGGATTCATCATTCACGCTTGTCCCGTTCTCTACCCTCCGTGAGCCCTTGGTCGTCACTCGTGGGCGCAGCGGCCCGCCATGGCCCCACGCTCCCGGCCCCTCGACGAAGCCTTCCTGCTCCAGCCAGTCACCTACACGTTGGATGTCGTCTTCGGTATAAACGACGCCTAGGAAGTTTGGTTCCCCATTCAAGAAGCCAGCCGGCGTGGGGGCGCGACCCTCCTCCTGTTCCTCGTAGATCCAACGTAAGTACGTGTCGCGGAGTTGCTTGCGTCGAGCGACCACCGATCTGCGGAACGTATCGAATTGCTGATAGGCGTCGGCTCCTTTCGGGGTGACGATTACCCCACCGATTCCGGCAAGGGAGTCAAAGAAGTCGACCCACCCACGGTCCTTCATGCGGCGACACTCGTCCTGCAGATCGAACGAACCGAGGTCACGCATTTGGATGAGCTTGTCGTTCAACTCGGCGAGTGAAACATCGCTCGCCGTGTGGTGCCCAGCAAGCTCGAATAATGCAGCCAGGATCCGCAGCCGGCGCGCCTCTTCCTGCGAAAGATCCATAACATACCCCTTTGGTGACTTCTCCAAATGGAGGTTATCGGCACCCACTGCTGGATCGCCTATTTGCGCTACGCGGTCCTCGGGTAAGGGAGGCAGTGATAGCCCTGCCTAGCGGGCCCGTATGACAACAATTTGACAACACTCGGGCGAAACTGGAGCCAATTGAAGAACATCGAGGACAACTACGAATCACCGTGGTTCCGGGGATCTTGGAAGACGAGAAGCTGTCCGCTGACCCGCGGCTAGAGTTCGAATCCCACGCCCTCCGCTCACGCGGTCTCGCCCTGGGCCGCCGCCCGCACGGCGGCGAACCCGTCCCGGATGGCGACGACCAGCTGCCGCACAGCGGGCGAGGGGTGGCGGGACGCGTCCTCCGCCGAGGTCGCCACCAGGATGGAGCGGGCGAACGACGGGTCGTTGATCGGCCGCAGGACGATCCCGGAGTGCTCGGCGGTGGTGGCGAGGCGCGGGATGAGCCCCACGACCATCCGGGCGGCGGTCATGCCGAGCAGGACCTGGAACTCGTCCGTGCGGATCGCGACGTCGAGGGTGTGACCTTCTGCCGCGAAGGCGTCGACCACGATGCGGTCCATCGGGTCGTCCACCGTCGTCGCGAAGACCCAGCGTTCGTCCCGCAGCGACAGGAGCGCGGGTACATCGATCGATGGACGTGAGGCGAGCGGGTGACCCACCGGGAGGGCGAGCATCAGCGGATCGCGGTGCACCTCCGTGGTCACCACGCCCGGGCGGAACGGGAGTTCGTAGCCGGGCACGGTGTAGACGAGCGCGACATCCAGAGCTCCCCGGTTCATCTGCTCGACGAGCGCCGGCACCTCCTCCAGCAGTGCGTCGATCTCGATCCCCAGGTCGCCGATGCGGGAGGCGACGAACGGCAGGACGTTCGCCGCGGCGGTCGCGAACGTCCCGAACCGGAGGCGCACCCGCCCCAGCTGACCGAACTCCCGCGCATCCCGGATCGCACGCGCGCTCAGCGTCAGGACCTCCTGCGCCCGCTCGGCGAGGAGCACACCGACGGGGGTCAGCCTGCTGCCGCGGGGGGAACGGGTCAGCACGGGGGATCCGACCAGCCGTTCCAGGTTCTTCAGGTGGTAGTCCACCGTCGGCTGGCCCCAGCCGAGCCGGCGCGCGGCGGCCGACACCGAGCCCTCCGCGTGCACGGCCGTGAGTGCCTCGAACTGCCGCAGATCGGCCATGGATGATCTCGTCCCTCTGTCGGTGAGGCCCGCGTCGAACGCCTGAGCCACATACAGTGTATGTGGGCTACGCGAAGATGCGGGGATTCCCACGGCGGACCGCGACCCGCACGATGGAGCAATGGCCTCCACACGTCCCTCCCCGGTCGACGGCGTGCGTCCGCCGGCGACCGCCGATGATCTTCGCCAGTGGGAGACGCCGTACGCGGACGCTCTCGACCGTCACGCCGCACGGGAGCAGATCCCGCTGATGGTTCCGGGGCACGGAGGCGACGGGCTGGGTCTCAGCGCCCGGCTCGCCGAGTTCCTCGGCGAGCGTCCGCTGCAGCTCGACGTGCCGATGCTGATGGACGACATCGATCTCGGGGAGGACTCCCCGCTGAGCCGCTCCCTCGACCTGGCGGCGGAGGCATGGGGCGCGCGGCGCACCTGGTTCCTCACCGGCGGTGCGTCCCAGGGCAACCGGATCGCCGCACTGGCGGTCCGGGGCCTCGGCACGAACATCCTGTCCCAGCGCAGCGCGCACTCGAGCTTCAGCGACGGCGTCCTCTCGGCGGGACTGGTGCCCTCGTTCGTCCTCCCCTCCATCGACACCGACCACGGCGTGGCGCACGGGGTCTCGCCCGCCGCGCTCGACGACGCACTGGTCGCAGCGGCGGCCGACGGGCGCCCGGCCGACGCGGTCTACATCGTCTCGCCGAGCTACTTCGGCTCCGTCGCCGACGTCGCGGGCCTCGCCCGCGTCGCGCACGCCCACGGCGCACCGCTGATCGTCGACGGCGCCTGGGGACCGCACTTCGGATTCCACCCCGACCTCCCGGAGTCGCCGGCCCGGCTCGGCGCGGACCTCGTGGTCTCGAGCACCCACAAGCTGGGCGGCTCGCTCACCCAGTCCGCGATGCTGCACCTCGGCCACGGCCCGTTCGCAGACGCCCTGGAGCCGCTGGTCGAACGCGCCGTCTCGATCACCGCCTCCACCTCGACGTCCGCGCTGCTTCAGGCCTCGCTCGACATCGCCCGGCACTCCCTCGCGACCGGCGCCGAGCTGATCGGCCGGTCGATCGTGGCGGCCGACGCGTTCCGGGATGCGCTGCGCGACGACCCGCGGTTCGGCGTCCTCAGCGACGGGTTCGGGGCCTTCGACGACATCGTCGCCGTCGATCCGCTCCGCGTGGCCATCGACGTGTCGAGCGCCGGTGTCAGCGGTCACTGGTTGCGCCAGCGCCTCGCCGACACGGACGGGATCTTCTTCGAGATGTCGACCGCGACCTCCCTGGTCGCCCTCATCGGCGCGGGCACGACGCCGGATCTCCAGCGCGCGCACCGAGCGCTCGCGGCGGCCGTCGACTCCGAGGAGGCGCAGACCCACCGCTCCCGGGTAGCCGACCACGGGTTCCCGGCCCTGCCCGACCCCGGTGCGCTGCGGATGTCGCCGCGCGATGCCTTCTTCGCCGACACGGAGCTCGTCCCCGCGGCGGACGCCGTCGGCCGCATCTCCGCCGACACCCTCGCCGCCTACCCGCCCGGGATCCCGAACCTCATCCCCGGCGAGGAGATCACGGCGCAGACCGTCGCGTTCCTCCGCGCGGTCGCCGGGTCGCCCTCCGGTTACGTCCGCGGCGCCGCCGATCCTGGAGTCGAGCAGTTCCGAGTGACCCGCCTAGGCTGAATCAGCGGCCGACTCCGACCCCCCCACCATTCAAAGGAGACTGGTATGCCCACGATCGCCCAGCAACTGCTGCGCAGAAAACCGACGACGCCCTCCGGGGTCGAGGACGGCCAGCTGAAGCGCAGCATCGGCCTGTTCTCGCTGACCATGATCGGCGTGGGAGGGACGCTCGGCACGGGCATCTTCTTCATCCTGTCCCAGGCCGTCCCCGTCGCCGGACCGGCGGTGATCTGGTCGTTCGTGATCGGCGGCGTCGTCGCCGGGCTGACCGCGCTCTGCTACGCCGAGATGGCGGGAGCCGTCCCGGCGTCGGGTTCCACCTACTCGTACGCGTACGCGACCCTCGGCGAAGGCACGGCGATGGCGGTCGGGGCCTGCCTGCTGCTGGAGTACGGCGTCTCGACGGCGGCGGTCGCGGTCGGCTGGTCGCAGTACGTCAACCAGCTGCTGCAGAACCTCCTCGGCTGGCAGCTGCCGGTGCAGCTCTCGCAGGCTCCCGAGCAGGGCGGCATCGTCAACGTCCCCGCCGTGATCGTCATCGTGCTGTGCTCGCTGCTGCTCCTGCGGGGCGCGCGCGAGTCGACCACGGTGAACAGCATCATGGTGGTCATCAAGATCGCCGTCGTGCTGTTCTTCTGCGCCGTCGCCTTCACCGGATGGAACGCCGACCACTTCCACAACTTCGCGCCGGCCGGGTTCGCCGGCATCGTCGGCGGCGCCGGCATCATCTTCTTCTCGTTCGTCGGCCTCGATGCGGTGTCGACAGCCGGGGAGGAGGCCAAGAACGCCAAGCGGAACCTCCCGCTCGCGATCATCTTCGCGCTCGTGATCATCGTCCTGCTCTACGTCCTGACCTGCCTCGCGGCCCTCGGCGCGCAGGCGCCGGAGAAGTTCGCGAACCAGGATGCGGGACTCGCCGCGATCCTCCAGAACATCATCGGGTCGGCGTGGCCAGGGACCATCGTGGCGATCGGCGCGATCATCTCGATCTTCTCGGTGACGCTGGTCGTCCTCTACGGGCAGACGCGCATCCTCTTCGCCATGTCACGCGACGGGATGATCCCGCCCGTGTTCGCGAAGGTCAATCCGCGGTCGATGACGCCGGTGCGAAACACCGTCATCGTCATGATCGCCACGAGCATCCTCGCCGCCGTCATCCCGATCGACTTCCTCGCCGAGATGACGAGCATCGGCACGCTGGTGGCCTTCCTCGTCGTCTCGCTCGGCGTCATCATCCTGCGCGTTCGCGAGCCGGAGCTGGAGCGCGGGTTCCGCCTCCCGCTCGGCTGGACCATCCCCATCCTGTCGATCGCGGGATGCATCGCCATCATCACGCAGCTGCGGGTGATCACCATCGTGGTGTTCCTCATCTGGACCGCCGTCTTCCTGGCCTTCTACTGGTTCTACGGCCGTACGCACTCCAAACTCGAGACGGGCCAGCGGGTCGGCGAGGGGGAGGCCCCCTACACGAGCAACTTCGCGCAGCCGAGCAAGAGCGAGATCCGCGAGGCCGCCGCGCGCCGCCGGGCAGGCCGGAAATGAGCATCGTCGTCGGGGTGGACCCCGCGCACCGCTCCGCGTCGGCGCTGCACCTGGCCGGGATGCTCGCCCGCTCCTCCGGCACCAGTTTGATCGTCGCCGCGATCGTCCCGCCCGCCTGGCCCGCGACGGCGGGCGGCGCGGACGCCGAATGGCTCAGCTACACCCGGGAGGCTGCGGACAGCACGCTCGACCACGCCGCCGCCGTGCTGGGCGGCTCCATCGCCGCGGAGTACCTCATGTACGAGGCTCCCTCGGCCCGGCGCGGCCTGCACAGCCTCGCGGAGGAGCGGGATGCGGGGTTGATCGTCGTGGGGTCGGCGACGCAGGCGCCGCAGGGGCGCATCGCCCTCGGCGCGGAGAGCGACGCACTCCTCCACGCGTCACCGGTTCCCGTGGCGATCGCGCCGCGGGGCTATCGCGTGGAGCAGGGCTCCCGCGTCGACCGCGTAACCGCCGCCTACCGTGGGACCGGTGCCTCGGCCGGCCTCGTCCTCGGCGCGGCGGCGGTGTCGGCGTCGGTGGGTGCCGCGCTGCGGATCGCATCCTTCGCCGTCGTGCCGCCCGACTCCGGGACCTCGGGAGCCGGGCTCGACGCCGAGACCGCCATCGCGGACACCTGGGCCGCCGACATCGAGAAGCACGCGACGTCGCTGGCGCGCCGGGTGTCGGAGCTGGACCAGGCTCCCACCGTCTCCGACGTCGCCGTCGGCAGGGGCGAGACGTGGGAGGCGGCCATGGCGGCCGTGGAGTGGGAGCCGAACGAAGTCCTGGTCGTGGGTTCGAGCACCCTCGGTCCCCTCGCGCGCGTGTTCCTCGGCTCGCACGCCGCGAAGATCGTCCGCCACTCGCCCGTGCCGGTCGTCGTCGTCCCGCACGGCGTCGCCACCCGGGACCGGGAGTGAGCGGCCGCCGCACTGGCGCACCAGAAGCAGGCATCGCCTGACCCGACATCGATAGAAGGACCCAGCCATGGCGCACCCCATCCTCGACCTCTTCCCGGCCGGGGCGGCCGTCGACCCCGACGGCACCCTGACGATCGCCGGGTGCCGGGTCGACGACCTGGCCCGGGACTTCGGGACCCCGGCCATCGTCGTCGACGAGGCGTCCCTCCGGGCGCGTGCCAGGGAGTACCGCGACGCCCTCACCACCCGCTGGCCGAACGCACGGGTGGTGTTCGCGTCGAAGGCGTTCCCGGCGACCGCCGTCCAGCGGGTCATGGTGGAGGAGGGGCTCGGCCTGGATGTGGCGGGCGGCGGCGAGCTGCTCAGCGCGCTGCGCGCCGGCGTGGACCCGGCGCTGATCGTGATGCACGGGAACGCCAAGACCACGGAGGAACTGCGGATCGCGGTGGAGGCGCGGATCGGCCTCGTCGTGGTGGACAACGAGGACGACGTCGACCGGTTGGAGCAGCTGGTGCCGCCCGGAGTTGTGCAGCGCGTCCTGGTCCGCATCGTCCCCGAGGTGGCGTCGTCCACGCACCCGCACGTGCAGACCGGGCAGGTGGGGTCGAAGTTCGGCCTGACCGCCGCGGCTGCGCGCATCCTCATCGCCCGGATCGAGGCCAGCCCGGTCCTCGACATGCGCGGTGTGCACGCCCACGTCGGGTCGCAGATCATGGACCCGGCGGAGCTCGCGGCGGCCGTCGCGCCGCTGGCGGCGCTCGGCACGTTCCCGGTCTACGACCTGGGCGGCGGCCTCGGCGCCCGGTACACGTACGACGACCGCCCCGCGTCCGTCGACGAGTACGTCGGTGCTCTGCTCGCGGCCGCTCAGGAACACCTGCCCGCGGATGCGGAGCTCATCATCGAGCCCGGCCGCAGCATGGTCAACGGGTCCGCGTTCACGCTCTACACGGTCACGACCGTCAAGCGGGACGCCCGCACCTTCGTCGCCGTCGACGGCGGCATGGGCGACAATCTCGAGGCGGCGATGTACGACCAGCGCTACGAGGCCGCGCTCGCCGGCCGCATGCACGACGAGGATGCCGAGGACGTCGTGGTGGTCGGCCGGCACTGCGAGTCGGGCGATGTGCTCGTCGATCCGCTGCGGCTGCCCGCGGCGCGCGTCGGTGACCTGCTCGCGGTGCCCGCGACCGGTGCGTACACGCACACCATGGCGAACAACTACAACGGCTACCGCCGTCCGCCCGTCGTCTTCGTGCGCGACGGGGAGGCGAGGGCCGTCATCCGGCGCGAGACCTGGGAAGACCTGTTCGGTCGCGACGCCTGAGGCGAGGGTCGAATCCCACGCCTTCCGGAGCACTCCGCGGGTGCCGCGGAACGGTCAGCGCCCCCTGTCATGCAGGGCAGCCCGGACGCGGGCGGCGAGGTGCAGGTGAAGCCTCGCGTCCGGGTCCCCGAGGTCCCGGCCGCTCACCTCGCGGATGCGGCCGAGCCGGTACCGCAGCGTGCTGCGACCGATGATCAACGCATCCGCCGCGCGATCGTAGTTGCCGCCGGAATCCAGGTAGACGGTGAGCGTGTGAACCAGGTCCGAGTGGTGATCCCTGTCGTGAGCGATGAGGGCGCCGAGCCACTCGTCCACGTAGCGGTCGACCTCCGCTCCGTCGCCGGACAGGTCGAGGATGCGGAGAAGGCCGAGGTCGTCGTGATTGGACAGCCCGTACGGACGGCGTGACTCGGCCCGGATCTTCTGGGCTCGCGCGGCCTCGGCGAAGGAGCGGGGGAGGTCCTCGGCCGTGTAGCGTCCACCCACTCCGATGGTGCCTCGAGTGCTTGAGATCGAGGACGAGAGCCGCTCGTGCAGGCCCGACAGGTCCTCGCCGTCGGCGAACACCACGAGCACGGCGTCATCCCGCCGCGAGATGAGGGCCGGCACTCGCATCGCCGCGAGCACGTGGCGCACCGCCGCGCCGATGTCGACGCCGTTCGGGGTCGGGTGCTCCCACGAGACGACCGCTACCCGGTGGTGACCGCTGAGATCGAAGTGCAGTGACTCGGCGCGGGCGAAGGCATCGACGACGTCGCCGCCGGTGACGAGCTCATCCGCGAGGTCGCGCCCCAGCCGGATCTCGACCTCCGCGACACGGCGTCGGTTTGCGAGCTCGACGGCGATCATCGCCCCGGCGAATTCGACGGCGAAGCGGTCATCGTCACTCCGGTCGTCGTCCGGATCGTAGATGCCGATCACTCCGAGGGTCTCCTCTCCGGAGCGGATCGGGGTGGGCTGCCAACCGGAGGTCGGCGCAGCTCTGGCGAGGCGCGTCGCGGGGGGCGCGCGCAAGTCGGACGGCGCGGGGGAGTCTCCGGATCCGATGTACGCGCGTTCGTTGCCGAAGGAGTCCTGCAGCACGATCGAGCGCCGGGTGATCGCACTCACGGTCTCGACGATCTGCGCCTCCGCGGCGCTGGTTCCGGCAGCGGTGACGATGGAGTCGCGGATCTGCTGGTGCATGTTCAACCGCACGATCGTCGCTGCCATCGTACGGTTCGAGCCCGCCTGCGCCTCGCCGAGCCGCCGGAGCTCATGCGTCTCGCGCCGCTCTCGGCCGATCAGCTCGGCCGTGGCCAGCGCGGCCCCGGTCGGCTCGGCCAGTGCGCCGAGCAGGAACATCTCCGCGCGTGACGGTTCGACCTCCGCCTGGAGCACGAACGCTCCCCTGACCCTGCCCGTGCCGCGGAAGAACAGCGCGTAACGCCAGACGGTGCCGCTCTCCAGCACGCCGTCCCTGCCCGCGCGGGCCTCCACCAGCAGATCGAGCCGACGGCTCGCCCTGCCCGAATACCGTGCCAGATGATCGCCCTCCGCGACGTACGCGGCGGCCACGGTGCACCCGGCGATCGACTTCACGGACGCGCAGGCGATCCGCAGCGTGCGTCGGATCGTCGGCTGCTCGAACATCTTCGAGCCCGCCCTGAAGACGTCGTACAGATCGGCCTGCGGCGTGGCAGCGTGGCCGACCCGCTCGACGAACTCTTGATCGCTCCGTGCGCGCATCATGGTGGACTCCGTTCTTTCGATGCTAGCCGTCTGCGCATGGACACGACAGTGCAAGTCCCGCGTCTTCTTTTGGCTCCCTGAGGTCGAACGAGCGGCCTCGTGCCGGGCGCACACTCATCTCAGCGAGACCGTGATCGGTCGACCGAGGAGGTCATCATGACGCTGATGGGACTCGACGCGTCCCGCGATGTCGATCGTGCGGTCGAGGAGGCGCTGGGCAGGAATCGGCGCACCGTCGCGGTCCCTCTCGAGGCGTACCGGCGCGACGATCACTATGTCGTGGTGGCGGACGTCCCCGGCGTGGAACCTGCCGACGTGGACGTGCGCGTCGAGCGCAACGTGGTGACCATCACAGTGCGGCGCCGGCCGGCGTTCGAACCCGACGACACCGTCTTCATCGACGAGCGTCCGCGCGGCGAGTTCGTGCGTCAGCTCTTTCTCGGCGAGAGCCTCGACAGTTCAGGGCTGTCGGCCGAATGCGGGAAGGGTGTGCTCACCCTGCGCATCCCGGTCGACGAGTCGAGCACATCGCGTCACGTGGAGATCTCCTCGACATGATCGCGATCATTCCGCGTGCGCGACCGGCATCGGACGCGGGCAGAGACGCGAAGCCGCCCGGCGGCTGACACGACGAAACGACGAAAGGGCAGCTCTCATGGCCAAAGCAGTGGGCATCGACCTCGGCACCACGAACTCGGTGATCGCCGTCTGGGAGGGCGGCGAGGCGAGAGTCATCCCGAATGCGGAGGGTGCACGCACGACACCGTCCGTCGTCGGGTTCACGGACACGGGCGAGCGGCTCGTCGGGCAGCTGGCCAGGCGGCAGGCGATCCTCAACCCCAAGGGCACGATCTCGTCGGCCAAGCGCTTCATCGGGCGCACGTTCGACGAGGTCGGGGAGGAGGCCAGAGCGGTCGGGTTCGACATCGCGGCCGGACCGAACGGGGAGGCCAGGTTCGCCGTCCGGGGAAAGCTGTACGCGCCGGAGGAGATCAGTGCCCTGGTCCTGCGCAAACTCGTCGACGACGCCGCCAAGTTCCTCGGCGAGAAGGTCACGGAGGCCGTCATCACCGTCCCGGCGTACTTCAATGACGCTCAACGGACGGCGACGAGGGATGCCGGTCGTATCGCGGGCCTCGAGGTGCTCCGCATTATCAACGAACCGACCGCGGCCGCCCTCGCATACGGGCTGGACAAGAAGGAGCACGAGACCGTGCTCGTCTTCGACCTCGGCGGCGGAACCTTCGACGTCAGCCTTCTCGACGTCGGCGACGGTGTCGTGGAGGTGCGTTCGACTGCCGGCGATACCCACCTCGGCGGCGACGATTTCGACCGGCGAATCGTCGACTATCTCGCCGACGAGTTCCAGAAGGAGAACGGAATCGATCTTCGCAACGATCCTCAAGCCCTCCAACGGCTGTTCGAAGCCTCCGAGAAGGCGAAGGTCGAGCTCAGCACTGTGAGCCAGACGCAGGTCAGCCTTCCGTTCATCACGGCGGACGCCTCCGGCCCGAAGCACCTGACCACCACCCTCAAGCGCGCCACGTTCGAGAACATCACGGCCGATCTGGTCGACCGCTGCCTGACACCGGTGCGGCGGGCGATGGAGGATGCGAAGGTCTCGGAGAACGACATCGACGAGGTCATCCTGGTCGGCGGTTCGACGCGGATCCCGGCCGTGCAGGATCTCGTCAAACGGCTCACCGGCGGCAAGGACCCGAACATGACGGTGAACCCGGACGAGGTGGTCGCCATCGGTGCGGCGATCCAGGCGGGCGTGCTGAAGGGGGAGGTCAGCGACGTGCTCCTGCTCGACGTGACCCCGCTCTCGCTGGGCGTCGAGACGCGCGGCGGCGTGATGACCAAGATCATCGAGCGCAACACCACCATTCCGGCACGCCGGAGCGAGGTCTTCTCCACCGCGCAGGACGATCAGGACTCGGTCGAGATCGTGGTCCTGCAGGGCGAGCGCGAACGAGCTGCCGACAACCGCGTGCTGGGCCGGTTCACCCTGACCGGGATCCGGCCGGCGCCCCGCGGCGAGCCGCAGGTGGAGGTCACCTTCGACATCGACGCGAACGGGATCCTCGATGTGAAAGCGCGCGACAAGGACACCGGGGTCGAGCAGGGGATCACGATCAGCGGCACGACGAACCTCGACCAGGCTGAGATCGAGCGCATGGTGCAGGAGGCCGAGCAGCACCGGGCCGACGACCAGCGTCTGCGCGAGGACATCGACGCCCGGAACGAGCTCGACGCTGCTGCCTACCGGGTCGAGCGCACGCTCGCGGACCGTGGCACATCGGTGCCCGAGCACGAGCGCTCCCGCGCCGAACTGCTCATCGGGCAGGCCAGGGACGCCGTCGCACGAGAGGTCCAAGCGGCCGAGGCGCGCGAGCTGGCGAGCGAACTGCTTCAGGTGGAGGCGGCACTCTCCGTCGCCCGCCCGGCCGAGGGGTCCTCCGCCGCCGGTGCCGCCGACTCCGCTGGTCCGACGGACGTCGACGACTCGGACGATGTGGTCGACGCCGACTTCGATCGCGACTGAGGACCTCGGACCATGGACGATCCCGACACCCGCAGTACGGAAACCGATGACGGCCCCGCGTCCGGCCAACGCTCCGAGCGACCCGACGAATCGGGCACGACCTCGAGCGACGAGCTTCGCGCGCGCCTCGCAGACGTCGAGGATCGCTGGCGTCGCGCGGCGGCGGACCTCGACAACAGCAGAAAGCGGGCGGCTCGCGAACTCGCGTCGGCGCGGGACGCCGAACGGGTGCGCGCCGCAGCCGTCTTCCTGCCGGTCGTGGACGGACTGCAGGATGCCGTCACCTACGCCGAAGGCGTGGACACCGGGCTCGCGGCCGGCATCGAATCGATCCGGGAGCTCGCCATCGTCTCACTCGAGCGTCTCGGCTTCCCGCGGATCGACGCCGTGGGTGTGCCGTTCGACCCGCGCATCCACGAGGTCGTGTCTGTGGTCGATCGGGGCGGGCAACCGCCCCGTACCGTCGTCGCCGTGACGAGACTCGGATTCGGAAGCCCCGAGCACCTTCTGCGGCCCGCCGGCGTCGTCGTGACCGCAGCGGAAGAGTGACGCCGTGGCAGACGACTACTATCGACTGCTCGGTGTTCCACGGTCGGCGGATGCGAAGGAGATCCAGCGCGCGTACCGCGAACTGGCGCGCAGATACCACCCCGATGTGAACAAGCAGGCGGGCGCCGAAGAGAGGTTCAAGCAGATCAGCGAGGCCTACCACGTGCTGGCCGACGCGGAGTCGCGGGCCCAGTACGACCGGTTCGGACCGGAGTTCCGCCACTACGCGGGCGCCGAACGCGAACGCCAATCCGCCTCCGCGTCCCGCCGCGACGGCGGCCGAGGGGCGCGCCGCGCCCGACCGGGCCCTGGACCGTCCGGGTTCAGCTGGTCGAGCGCCCAGGGCGCCGCCGGTCCCGGCGGCACCGCGGTCGATTGGGACGACCTATTCGGTGACGTCTTCGGCTCGATGCGGGGGATGGACGCCGAGGCCGAACTCGAACTCTCCGTGGAGGAGGCCTATCGCGGCGGCCCCCGGACCCTCGTCCTCTCCGGCCCGGACGGCGGCCGGCAGACCTTCGATGTCCAGATTCCGCCGGGCGTGCTCGACGGTCAGCGCATCCGCGTCTCCGGCGGTGGAAACGCCGGGCGGCAGGACGGCGGCACGGGCGACCTCGTCATCACCGTCAGGGTCCGGCCCGATCGGCGATTCCGGCTCGACGGGAAGGACATCGAGATCGACCTGCCGATCGCCCCCTGGGAGGCTGCGCTCGGATCGGGCGTCCCCACGCGGGCGCCCGGCGGCCAGCTCACCGTGCGGGTTCCGCCGGGCTCCTCCAGCGGCCGGCGGCTCCGTCTGAAGGGTCAGGGGATGCCGCAATCGGGCGGAAAGCCCGGCGACCTGTTCGCGCGGGTCAAGATCGTGGTCCCCCCGCACCTGAGTGACCGCGAACGCGAACTGTACGAGCAGCTGAAGGCCGCATCCACCCACGACCCGAGGTCGTCGTCATGACTGCATCCCTCGTTCTGGCGCTCCCACCCCGCCTCGACCTCGGCATGGTCGCCGCTGCATCAGGAGTCCATCCCGACCTGGTGCGACGGTTCGTCGACCTCGGGCTCGTCTCCGCTCGGCGCGACGACTCCGGTCGGCTGTGGTTCTCCCCGGCCGCGCCGGGCCTGGTCCGGCGCATCGTGCGGCTCCACGCCGACCTTTCACTCAACTACACCGCCGTCGCACTCGTCATCGACCTCCTCGACCGCATCGACGTGCTCGAGAACCGTCGGTGGGCGCTCCGCTGACGTAAAGGAGACTCCACCATGGAGATGAACAAGCTGACCCAGAAATCCCAGGAAGCCCTTCAGGAGGCGCAGAGCATCGCGAGCCGGAGCGGTCAGACGGAGACCGAGGGTGAGCACCTCCTGCTTGCCCTGGTCATCCAGGAGGGGGGCCTGATCCCGCGACTCCTCGAAGCGGTCGGGGTCGACCTGACCGTCCTACTCGCCGAACTCCAGCAGCTGATCGCCCGCAAGCCGAGGACGACCGGTCCCGGCGCGACTCCGGGCCAGGTGTTCCTGTCGAGGAGCCTTGCGGCGACCCTCGATCGGGCCGAGCGGGAGGCGACGCGGCTGAAGGACTCGTACGTCTCGGTCGAGCACCTGCTCCTCGCGCTCGCCGACGACCCCTCCGGCAGTGCGGCTGCGCGTCTTCTGCAGAGCAATGGCGTCACCCGGGAGAGCTTCCTGGCAGCGCTCGCCTCCGTGCGGGGCAACCAGCATGTCACGTCCGCCACGCCCGAGCAGACCTACGAGGCTCTGGAGAAGTACGGTCGCGATCTCGTCGCCGACGCGCGTGCAGGCCGCCTCGATCCGGTCATCGGGCGAGACGCGGAGATCCGGCGCGTCGTGCAGATCCTGTCCCGCAAGACGAAGAACAATCCCGTCCTGATCGGGGAGCCCGGCGTCGGCAAGACGGCCATCGTCGAGGGCCTGGCGCAGCGGATCGTGCGCACCGACGTTCCCGAGGGTCTCCGCGACAAGACGATCTTCCAACTGGACCTCGCTGCCCTCGTGGCGGGCGCCAAATACCGCGGCGAGTTCGAGGAGCGCATGAAAGCCGTCCTGGCGGAGGTCATCTCGTCCGACGGGCGCATCCTCCTGTTCATCGACGAGCTGCACACACTCGTCGGGGCCGGGGCGACCGAGGGGGCGATGGATGCGGGCAACATGCTGAAGCCCATGCTGGCGCGCGGAGAGCTCCATCTCATCGGCGCGACCACACTCGACGAGTACCGCCAGCACATCGAGAAGGACGCCGCGCTCGAACGCCGGTTCCAGACCGTGATGGTGGAGGAGCCCGACGTCGAGGATGCCCTCTCGATCCTTCGCGGGCTCCGCGAACGCCTCGAGGTCTTCCACGGGGTGCGGATCCAGGACAACGCTCTCGTGGCCGCCGTGACCCTCTCGCACCGGTACATCACCGAGCGGTTCCTGCCCGACAAGGCGATAGACCTCGTGGACGAGGCCTGTGCCCGGCTGCGCACCGAGATCGACTCGATGCCGGCGGAGCTCGACGAGCTCATCCGGCGCGTGACGCGACTCGAGATCGAGGCGGCGGCGCTGGAGAAGGAGAAGGACAAGCCGAGCCGTATCCGCCTCGACGAGCTCCGCCGGGAACTCGCGGAGCTTCGGGCCGAGACGGACGCGAAGCGCGCACAGTGGGAGGCCGAGCGTCAAGCGATCCGCAAGGTCCAGGAGCTGCGCGGCGAACTCGAACGCGTCCGGCGAGAGGCGGAGGACGCCGAGCGGGGCTACGACCTCAACCGTGCCGCCGAGCTCCGCTATGGCACGCTCGCCGAGCTCGAACGACAGCTCGCCGCCGAGGAGGAGCGACTCCGCTCGAAGCAGGGCCGGCAAAGGATGCTGCGGGAGGTGGTGACCGAGGAGGAGATCGCCGAGATCGTCGCGGCCTGGACGGGCATCCCCGTCGCGCGGCTGCAGGAAGGGGAGCGGGAGAAAGTGCTGAAGCTCGACGAGATCCTGCACGAGCGCGTCGTCGGTCAGGCGGAGGCCGTGCGCCTCGTCACCGACGCGATCATCCGCGCGCGGTCGGGCATCCGCGACCCCCGGCGGCCGATCGGGTCCTTCATCTTCCTGGGGCCGACGGGCGTCGGCAAGACGGAGCTCGCGAAAGCACTGGCGGCAGCCCTGTTCGACAGCGAGTCCGCCATGGTCCGTCTCGACATGAGCGAGTATCAGGAGCGGCACACGGTCAGCAGGCTGGTCGGGGCCCCTCCCGGGTACGTCGGGTACGACGAGGGCGGCCAGCTCACCGAAGCGGTACGGCGGCGGCCGTACTGTGTCGTCCTCTTCGACGAGATCGAGAAGGCGCACCCGGATGTCTTCAACACGCTGCTGCAGGTGCTCGACGACGGCCGCATCACCGACAGTCAGGGTCGCACGGTCGACTTTCGGAACACCATCGTGATCATGACGTCCAACATCGGCGCAGAGCACCTGTTGACCGGCGCTCGCGACAGCAGCGGAGGCATCGCCCAGGACGTCCGCGACCTGGTGCTCGCCGAGCTGCGCGGCCGGTTCCGCCCCGAGTTCCTCAACCGCGTCGACGACATCATCGTGTTCGCGCCGCTCGGTCTCGACCAGATCGAGTCGATCGTGGTGCTGCTGACGGACGACCTGCGCCGCCGCCTCGCCGAACGCGGGATCGCGCTCGAACTGACTCCCGCCGCGCGGCGACTGATCGCGGAGCGCGGCTACGACCCGCTCTACGGCGCGCGACCGCTCCGGCGGTACATCTCGCACGACATCGAGACCCGCCTGGGCAGGGCGCTCCTCTCCGGAGCGGCGCCGGAGGGCTCCACCGTGCGGATCGACGTGCGGGACGGCGACCTGGCGGTCGACGTGATCCCGGCGCCGGACGATGCGGAAGTCGAGGCGGCACTGTGACGAACGCGACCACGATCATCCGCTGCCCGAACTGCGGTCACAAGAACCGCGTTCCTCTCGCCGCCGCCGGGCACCCCCGCTGCGGGAACTGCCACAACGCGCTTCCCTGGATCGTCGACGCCCTCGACGACACGTTCGCGGAAGTCGCCGAGAAGGCGGACCCGCCCGTGATCGTCGACATGTGGGCCACCTGGTGCGGACCGTGCCGGATGGTCAGCCCGGTACTGGAGCGGCTGGCCGTCGAACGGGCGGGCGACGTGAAGCTCGTCAAGGTCGACGTCGACCGTGCCCCGCGGCTCTCGTCGCGGTTCGGCGTGCAGGCCGTGCCGACCCTGATGATCCTGCACCACGGTGCGGTGATCGCCCGACAGGCCGGAGCGGCCCCCGTCGACGTGCTGCGGCGCTGGTTCGACGACGCGATGGAGAAGGATGCGCGCGACGAGGACAGAGCCGCCCGCGATTCCGAGCAGGGGCACCGGTCATGACGAGCCGCCCCGATCGCCATCTCGTCTCTGTCCGCCCTGTGTCTCCCCGCACCCCGGGCGTCTGCGAGGACTGCGTGGCCCTCGGCACGGCGTGGGTGCACCTCAGACTGTGTCTGACGTGCGGCAAGGTCGGCTGTTGCGACTCCTCGCCGATGAGGCACGCGAGAGCGCACGCTCTGCACCAGGGCCATCCCATCGTCCGTTCCCTCGAGCCGGGAGAGTCGTGGCGCTGGTGCTATCTCGATGAGGACTTCGTCTGATGGGGGCCCCGGGCCCGCAGAGCCTGGTCCCCGAGACGCCGGACGTCTCGGGGGCGTTCCCTCGGCTCACGTCACCGCAGTTGGACGCGCTGCGCGCGGTCGGGAAGGTCGTGCCGGTCGCCGAGGGACAGGTGCTCGCGCGGGCGGGCGAGTCGTTCGCCTCGTTCTTCGTGGTGCTGGAGGGTCGCCTCATGGTCTACGAGGGCGATCCGGTCGGCGCGGACGCGCTGTTCGAGATCCATGGTCCCGGACGCTTCGTCGGCGACATCGGGCTGCTCGAAGGTGAGCCGTCGTTCGCCACGATCGCCGCGTTGGAGAGCGGCAGCGTCCTCGAGGTGCCGATCGGCGAGCTCGAGCGGATCGTGACCGGTGACCCGCTGCTCGGCGACGTCATCCTGCGCGCGTACCTGATCCGGCGTTCGATGGCGATCGGATTCGGCGCGGGGCTGCGGATCGTCGGGTCGCGGTTCTCGCCCGACACCCGTCGATTGCTGGACTTCACGGCCCGCAACCGGGTGCCGCACCGGCTCCTCGACGTGGAGCAGGATCCTGCCGCCGACGCCATCCTGCGGCGGATGGGCCTGGACGTCGCGGATGTGCCGGTGGTGATCGTCTCCGGATCGCGCGTCCTGCGCAATCCGTCCATCGTCGACGTCGCGCAGGCGCTGGGCCTGCGGAAGACCCGGCCGGCGGCGACCAGCGATGCGCTCGTCGTCGGGGCGGGGCCGGCGGGCCTCGCTGCGGCAGTCTACGCGGCCTCCGACGGGCTCTCGGTCGTGCTCTCCGATGCCGTGGCGACCGGCGGCCAGGCCGCGCGATCGTCCCGGATCGAGAACTACCTGGGATTCCCGTCCGGGATCTCCGGCGCAGAGCTCGCCGAGCGCTCCACCCTCCAGGCCGCCAAGTTCGGCGCCACGGTCTTCGCCCCCTCGACCGCTCAGAGTCTCACCGCCGACGAGGGGGCGCTGGTGGTGCGCTTCTCGGACGGGACGAGTCTCCGCCCGCAGGCCGTGGTCGTCGCCTCCGGGATGGAGTACAACCGTCTCGCCGTGGCGAACCTCGATCGGTTCGAATACACCAGCGTCTACTACGCCGCCACGATCGCCGAGGCGCGGGAGTGCGGCGCCGACCCGGTCGTCGTGGTCGGAGGAGGGAACTCCGCCGGGCAGGCGGCGGTCTTCCTGGCCGGCACCGCCTCACGCGTGCACCTGGTCGTCCGCGGGGCGGACCTGGGGGCGAGCATGTCGCGATATCTGGTCGTGCAGGTCGAGGACCACCCCCGCATCAGTGTGCACCGGAGGACGACGGTGGTCGCGGCGAACGGCGGCGCTCACCTCGAATCGGTCGTCGTCGAGGAGGCGGCATCCGGCGTGCGGGAGGAGATCCCCACCGTGCACCTCTTCGTCTTCATCGGAGCGACCCCCGCGACGTCCTGGCTCGGACCGGACATCGTGCGCGACGATCGGGGCTACGTCCTCACCGGGCGCGGGGCGACTCCGGCGGGCGCGAGCCGCGGCTTCCTCGAGACGTCGCTGCCCGGTGTCTTCGCCGTCGGCGACGTTCGAAGCGGTTCGGTGAAGCGCATCTCGGCGGCGATCGGTGAAGGTGCGAGTGTCGTCCGGATGGTGCACGAGCACCTCGAGACGGCGGGATACCGCCGTTGAGCACGGTACGGGTGCGGCGCTACAGCGCGGACGGCGCATTCTACGAGTCCGATGAGATCGCCCCGGAAGACCTCCGCGGGGACTCCGCTGAGGCGGAGGGCGGCTTCGTCTGGATCGGGCTGACGGATCCCGATCCTGCCCCCGTAGAGTCCTTCGGCGTCGCCGTCGGACTGCACCCGCTGATCCGCGACGACATCGCCGGCGCGCGTCAGCAACCCAAGGTGCAGTGGTTCGACGACCAGCTGTTCATCGTGCTGCGGGTGCCTCATTCGGTCGACGGCGAATCCGAGACGATGTCCGAGCTGTACGTCTTCGCCAGACCGGGCATCCTCATCACCATCGGCTCCCGCGGGGGCGGCGAGGGCTTCGACGTGGCGGGCGCCCTCGACGGTGCCTACCCGACCGTTCTCGGCCTGGGCACCCTCGGCGCCGTCCACGCGATCGTCGCGCGCGTCGTCCGCGCCTACCTCGCCGTCGCCCGCGACATCGAGGAAGACCTCGGGGAGTTGGAGGACCAGGTGTTCGACGAGACGCAGCAGGACGACACCCTCCGCATCTACCGACTCCGCCGCAGAATCGGCCGGGTCGATCGAGCGGTGACGACGCTCGCCGTCGCGTTCGAGAACAGCCGGGACAAGCTCGTCGACTACTCCCGCGTCCACCCAGGCCTTGCTCCCTACGTGATCGACCTCATCGAGGACTTGGCCGGGGCGGCACGTCTCGCGAACGACCAGCGGTCGGCACTCGACGGGGTGATCTCGAGCCACGAGAACGCCGTGGCCTCGGAGCAGAACAGCGATTCCCGCACCATCTCCGCCTTCGCCGCCCTCCTCGCCATCCCGGCCGTCGTCGCCGGGCTCTACGGCATGAACTTCACGGACCTCCCCGTCACCGGCTGGCGGTACGGGTGGGTCGTCATCATCGCCTTCATCGCCTGCCTCGAGCTCTGGGCGTACATCGCGCTCAAGAGGAGGCATTGGTTCTGAGTCGCGCGCGCCTACTCCGCGTCGTCCTCGCGGTCCGCCCGGAGCGCGCCCCGCGCGGCGATCGTCACGTCGGCGGCCGACGGCCGGTCGGCTGCCCGGGCGGCGGTCATCTGGCGGATCAGCGGCCGCCACCGTTCGGGCACCGCGTCTGTCAGCTCGGGGTCGTGGTCCAGCCGGCCGAGGGCGGATTCGACCGGGTTGCCGGGGAAGGCGATCGTGCCCGAGAAGCATTCCAGCAGCACGAGGCCGAGGGAGTAGATGTCCGAGGCGGGGGTCAGGGGCTCGTTGCGCACCTGCTCGGGGCTGAGGTACGCGGCCGTCCCGTTCGTCGTCCCCTCCGGGTCGCGCGGGATCGAGCCGTGGATGGCGAGGCCGAAGTCGGTGAGGCGCGCTCGCGGCCGGGAGAAGCGGGTGCGGTAGTCGACGATCATGATGTTCGACGGCGTGACGTCGCGATGGATGACGCCGCGCGCGTGGATGTATTCGAGGGTCTCGGCGACCTCGAAGACGAGCTCGCCGATCTGCCTGGTCGTCAGTGCGCGGGTGCCCAGGGCCGCGCGGAGGGTGTCGCCCTCGACGAGCTCGATGACGAGGAACGGCCGCGGGTCCTCGGGGGACGAGTCGTCGACGCCCGCGTCGAGGATCGACACGACGCCGTGGTGGCGCAGCCCGGCCAGCACGCCGACCTCGGTGCGGAAGCGGACGACGTCGTCCTGGCTGCCCGAGGAGAACAGCTTGATGGCGACGTCGCGGCCGAGGTTCTCGTCCACCGCGCGGAAGACCATCGACGAGCCGCCGCGCGCGAGCAGCTGGTGCGGCCGATACCGTCCGAGAAGCAGCGGAACCGAGGTTTCAGGAATACCCACCGGACCATTCTCCGATACGCGAGGCACTCCAGTATTCCGGTAGACAATCAGCCGAGAAGGTGCTTGAGGTGCGCGGCCAGCTGGTCGCCGACGTCCACGCTCTCCGGGTCGTAGAGCCACTGCAGCTGGAGGCCGTCCCAGAGGGCGACGAGCCAGATGGCCTCGGCCTCGGGCGACAGGCCGGGTCGGAGGTGACCGTCGGCTGCCGCGCGGGCGAAGAGGTCACTGAACCGGGCGATGGCGAGCTCGAACCGCCCGCGGAAGTACTCGTGAGCGGGATGCGCCGGAGCGGCCGCCTCTGCGGACAGCACGGCGTAGAGCTCGACGAGGCCCGGCTCCTGCCGCGCGTCCCGGCGGCTGGCGTCGGGCAGCTCGAGCAGGAGGCGCAGCGGGTCGTCGGAGTCGATGCCGTGGCGCTCGTCGAGGGTGGCGTCGCGGTGGGCGATGACGGCGGCGAGCAGCTCCTCCTTGGTCGAGAAATGGTGCAGGAGGGTCGACTTGCCGATGCCGGCCTTCTCGGCGATCTCGCGCAGGCTCGTCGCGTGGAAGCCGCGGCTCGCGAAGAGGGCGGAGGCGTCCTGGATGATCTGCGCCCGGCGAGCGCGGCCCGGTGCGTACCCGAGGGCGTCGGCCCAGGTGGTCTCGGCGGGCCATGGCGGCGCGACCGGAGCGACGGGGGCGTCCATCACCGCGAGGCCCTGCAGCCTCCGCACGTACGCGTCGACCATCCCGGCCACATCCACGCGTGCCGGCAGGTAGAGGGACATGAGCTGCAGGCCGTCCCACGCCGCGGCGAGACGTACGGACTCCCCGGCGATGTCGGTGTCGTGCGGCAGCAGGCGGTCCTCCACGGCGGCCTGGAACTGCTGCATCGTCCGGGTGCGGATCTCGCGGTGGCGCTCGCGGAAGCGCTGATGCGCGGGATGGTCTGCTCGCGTCGCCTCACCCGCGAGGGTCGTGAACAGCGCGGTGTAGCCGGGGATCTCGGCATTGTGCCGGGCGAGGTCGCCGTACATGTCGAGGCCGAGCCCGTGCGCGTCGATCCACTCGCCGTTGCTCCGCTCGAAGCCGTCGACGACGGCGTCGAGGATCTCGTCCTTCGAGGCGAAGTGCTTCAGGACACCGGGATGCGAGAGCCCCGCCCGTGTCGCGATGTCGCGGAGGGAGACGGCTCCGAAGCCCTGCTCCACGAAGAGGGCGGAGGCCGCTTCGAGGATCGCTTCGCGCGTCCGCATCGCCGCGGCCGCGCGCCCGGAGGCGGGACGCTCGTCGGTCGCCAGTCGTCCGCTCATCGATCCCCTCCCCTCCTCGAGCCTGGTCCATTCTGTCACAGCGCAGTTACCAGTCGGACAGGTTTGAGTTACCACACGGTCTAATTGTGTGTACACTCATCCCGAGCCGACGAAGGCTCAGGTCCACCCGAAAGGAACACCATGACAGAGTCGTCCACGGCGTCAGGGGCGTCCACGGCCACCCCGTCCGGCTCCGGCCCCTCCGGCGCCGACTCTCCGAAGAACGGCGCGCCCCGCGGATTCATCCCCGGCCTCGCCTTCGCGAACTTCGGCCTCTACCTCGCCCTGCTCACGCCGGTGCTGGTCTCGCTCGCCTTCAAGGTGCAGCACATCACCGCGTCTCCGGAGGAGGCCACCGCCTCCCTCGGCATGATCACCGGCGTCGGCGCGCTCTTCGCCCTGATCTGCAACCCGCTCGTCGGCCGCCTGTCGGACCGCACGGCCTCCCGATTCGGGATGCGCCGCCCGTGGATGCTCGGCGGCGTGCTCGTCGGCCTCGCCGCGTTCGTGCTGATCGGCGTCGCGACGAGCCCGTGGATCGTCCTGATCGGCTGGTGCATCGTGCAGGCGTCCCTCAACGGCGTGCTGGCCGCCTCCACCGCCACCGTGCCCGACCAGGTGCCCGTCGAGCGCCGGGGCAAGGTCTCCGGCATCGTCGGCATGACGACGCCGGTCGCCATCCTCGGCGGCAGCTTCATCGTCAACTTCCTCGCCGACGACTTCAGCCGCTTCGTCGTGCCCGCGGTGATCGCCGTGATCCTCGTCGTCGTCTTCGTGCTCACCCTGAAGGACCGCGTGCTCGCCGAGAAGCCGGCCGAGCGCTACGGGCTCAAGGAGTTCTTCGGCTCGTTCGTCTTCAACCCGGTCAAGCACAAGGACTTCGGCTGGACCTGGCTGACCAAGTTCCTCATCTTCTTCGGCTACGCCGGGATCGCCACCTTCCTGCCGTTCTACCTGACGGAGAAGTTCCACCTGAGCGAGTCGGCCGCGATCGAGACGATCCTGCTGGCGAACGTGGCCTCCACCCTCGCGATGGCGCTCTCCGGACCGCTCGGCGGCATCCTCTCGGACAAGATCGGCAAGCGCCGCCCGTTCATGACCGCCGCGGGCCTCATCATGGTGGTCGGCCTGGTCGTGCTCGCCTTCGCTCCGAACATCGGCGTCGTCATCGTGGCGCAGGCGATCATCGGCCTGGGCACGGGGTCGTTCCTCTCGGTGGACACCGCGCTCGCCACCCAGGTGCTGCCCAACAAGGCGGACACGGCCAAGGACCTCGGCGTGCTCAACATCGCCAACGCCCTCCCGCAGTCGATCGCCCCCGCGATCGCCCCCTCCGTCATCGCCTTCGGGGCGACGACCGCCCTCGGCGGCTACACGCTCTGGTACCTGCTCGGTGCGCTCGTCTCCCTCGCGGGGGCAGTGCTCGTCTATCGAATCAAGGGAGTCAAGTAACGCATGACCGACACCATCCACGTCACCGGCGCGGCAGACGAACTGCCCGTCGACCCCACGTACCGCGACGCCTCTCTGCCCGTCGAGGAGCGGGTCGAGAACCTCCTGGGCCAGATGACCCTGGAGGAGAAGGCCGGCCTGTTCTTCCAGACCATGATCTCCATGAGCCAGGACGGCGGGCTCGCCCCCGCCGACCCGATGTTCGGCCTGCCGTCGAACGAGGAGTACGTGATCGGCGCGGGCATGACGCACTTCAACGTGCTCGGCTCCGCCCCCACGGCCGAGCTCATGGCGCGGTGGCACAACGCCCTCCAGGAGCTCGCCGCGTCCACCCGCCTCGGCATCCCGGTCACCATCTCCACCGACCCGCGCCACTCGTTCAGCGACAACCCGCTGGCCGGGATGATGGCCGGCCCGTTCTCGAGCTGGCCGGAGTCAATCGGCCTCGCGGCGACCCGCGACGAGGAGCTCGTCGAGCGCTTCGGCGACATCGCGCGCCAGGAGTACACGGCGGTCGGCATCCGGGTCGCGTTGCACCCGCAGATCGACCTCGCCACCGAACCGCGCTGGGGCCGGCAGGTCGCGACCTTCGGCGAGGACCCGGAGCTGACCTCCCGTCTCGGCGCCGCCTACATCCGCGGGTTCCAGGGCGCAGAGCTCGGCCCCGACTCGGTCGCCACGATGACCAAGCACTTCCCGGGCGGCGGCCCGCAGCTGGACGGCGAGGACGCGCACTTCGCCTACGGCCGCGAGCAGGTCTACCCGGGCGGCCAGTTCGAGCTGCACCTCAAGCCGTTCGAGGCCGCATTCGAGGCCGGCACCAGCCAGATCATGCCGTACTACGGCATGCCGGTCGGCACCGAGTACGAGGAGGTCGGCTTCGGCTTCAACAAGTCCGTCATCACCGGCCTGCTGCGCGAGCGTTACGGCTTCGACGGCATCGTCTGCACCGACTGGGGACTCATCTCGGACTCCGAGATCATGGGCCAGCCGTTCCCCGCCCGCGCGTGGGGCGTCGAGCACCTCAGCCCGCGCGAGCGGATGAAGAAGGTCATCGAGGCCGGGGCCGACCAATTCGGCGGCGAGGCCATCCCGGACCTGCTGATCGACCTCGTGCGCTCGGGCGAGATCTCGGAGGAGCGCATCGACGTCTCCGCCCGCCGCCTGCTGCGCGAGAAGTTCGTGCTCGGACTCTTCGACGCGCCGTTCGTCGACGTGGAGAAGGCCGGTCGCGTGGTCGGGTCCGCCGCGTTCCGGGAAGCGGGGGAGGCCGCCCAGCGCGCGTCCATCACCGTGCTGACCAACCGCGCCCCCGCGGACGGCGTGCCGACGCTCCCGCTGCCCGCCGGCTCCCGCCTCTACGTCGAGGGCATCGACCCGGCCGTCGCCGGCGAGTACGGGACGGTCGTGGCGACTCCGGAGGAGGCGGACTACGCGATCGTCCGCACGCACGCGCCGTTCGAGGTGCGGGCGACGACGTTCGAGAACTTCTTCCACCAGGGTTCGCTCGACTTCACTCCGGAGGCTGTGGAGCACCTCCGCGCCATCGCCGCGACCGTCCCGACCATCGTCGACGTGCACCTCGACCGTCCGGCCATCCTCACGCCGTTCGTCGACGCGCCGGCGGCGATCGTGGCGAACTACGGTGCCAACGCGCGCGCTCTGCTCGACGTGCTCACGGGTGCTGCGGCGCCCAGCGGAAAGCTCCCGTTCGACCTGCCGTCGAGCATGGCGGCCGTCGAGGCCAGCCGCGAGGACGTGCCGTTCGATACCAAGGACCCGCTGTTCCGCTTCGGGCACGGCCTGTCGCTCTAGCGACGTACTGCGCGATCGGAGGCCCCGGACACGTGTCCGGGGCCTCTGCGGTCACATCTCGTCGAGGTATTCGTCCAGCACGTCGAACAGCTCGCGGCTGCCGAGGATGCGGAAGTGCCCGCTGATCCCGAGGCGGATATTCGTCGCCCCGTCCAGGTGACTGCCGCCCGGGATGTGCGGGTCGAAGTCCGGGCTCACCGCGACGATGCGCGCGTTCGCCGAGGTGCGCCGGGCGAGCTCGAGCACCTCGGCACCGGACGGCCCGAGCGCGCGCACGGTCGGCAGCGGCACGAAGCGGGCCAGCGTCGAGCCCGCGAACGGCGTCGCGACGGTGATCGCCCGCACCACCTTGTGCCCGACGCCGGGCGTCTCCATCAGGTGCTTGGCGATCAACCCGCCCTTGCTGTGCGCCACGATCGCCACCCGGTCCAGGTCCGCGTGCTCCAGGTAGGCGGCCACGCGCGCCGACCCCTCGGCGATCGTCGAGACGTTCCAGCGCAACGTGTTGACGATGTGCACCGGATGCCCGCGCTCGTGCAGATGCCGCGCCAGCGGGAGCAGGAACCGCCACGTCTCGTACACGCCCGGCAGCAGCACCACCGGGATGCGGCGCCCCGACGAGCGCACCAGCACCCCCGGATCGCTGCGATCGAGACCGGCCCTCAGCTGGTGCCGCACCGCGAACGCGTAGTCGGCCGCGACCACCGCCAACTTCCGCAGTCCGCGCAGCACGTCGCCCCCTCATCGCTCGCTCGGTGCGGACGACGGTACCCGCGAGCACAGGAAAAGTGTTCGATATCGGTCGCCGACCGCGCACTTTTCCTGTGCTCGGCGGCTGGCGGAGCGCGGCGGGGCGCGGGCGGGCGGACGCGAGCACAAAGTGGTTGCTTCGCGCAAACTTTGTGACGTCCATTGCGTGTCGCTACCGACTGTGACGGGGAGGGTCGCGGGGGCCGGCGGGGGAGTCCTAGCCTCAGTCCACCCGACCCCCTCCCGTTCGAAGGACACCCCCATGAAGAAGCTCCTCCGTGGCGCGGCCGTTGTCTCCGTGGCCTCGCTCACCATCGTCGGCCTCGCCGCCTGCGCCGGCGACTCCGCAGCGTCGACGGACAGCTCGTCCGGGAAGAGCACGGTGTACTTCGGCGTCTCGGCCGCGACGACCGGCCAGTACGCGCAGTACGGCGAGCAGTTCAAGGAGGCCTTCGACCTGGCGGTCGAGCAGGTCAACGCGAAGGGCGGCATCGACGGGCACCCGGTCGCGCTCAAGTACGAGGACTCGCAGTCCGACCCGAAGCAGTCGGTGGCGGTCGCGCAGAAGTTCGTGGGCGACGACAGCATCAGCCTGGTCTTCGGCGACTACTCGTCGGCGGCCTCCATCCCCGCGTCGCCGATCTACACGGCGGGCAAGCTGCTGCAGTACGGGTTCAACAACTCCAACCCCGACTTCACGGCCAAGGGCACGCAGTACCAGTGGTCGACCTCCATCACGACGAGCGCGACGTACACGTGGACGGCGGACTACATCAAGAAGCAGGGCATCGACTCGGTCGGCGTGACGTACCTCAACACCGCCGACTGGGGCATCCCCGCGTACGATGCGTTCAAGACCGAGGCGAAGAAGATCGGGCTGAAGATCGTCGATGCCGAGGGCGTGCTCGACACCTCCGACGACTACCGGCCGTCGCTGACGAAGGCAGTGGCTGACAAGCCCGAGGCGTTCGTGCACATCGGCTACGGCCCGGACGCGGCGAAGATCGTCACCCAGCTGCGCGCGATCGGCTACGACAAGACCTTCTACGGCGGCCAGGACGAGGAGTCGTTCGACGGCACGAAGGACGCCGAGGGCGCGATCAACGGGGCCGAGTTCCTCGCCTCCAACCCGGCGACCGAGGTGCAGGACTTCGTGAAGGCGTTCAAGAAGAAGTACCCGCAGGAGACCGAGGTCACCGGCTTCGAGGCCGGCGCCTACGACGCCCTCAACGTGGCCGTCGCGGCCGCGAAGATCGGCGGCACGAGCCGGGAGGGCATCCTCGCGGGCTTCAAGAAGGTCAAGGACGTGCCGAGCGTCGTCTACGGCAAGATCACCTTCGACCAGTCGACCCGCCGTGTCGCGTCGCCGCAGCTGACCCCGAGCATCCTGAAGGACGGAAGCTGGGTCGCGTACAACGGCTAGTCCGTCGACGCCACCGCACACACCATGCTCGACACTCTGATCGCCGGCCTGCTCCGAGGGAACGTCTACGCCCTCGGAGCGGTCGGCATCTCCCTCGTCTTCGGCGTCATGAACGTCGTCAACTTCGCGCAGTTCTCGTTCTTCGGCCTCGGCGCGATGCTGTCCTGGTTCTTCATCGTGAAGATCGGGCTCCCGTTCTGGCTCGCGCTGATCGTGGTGCTCGCGATCTGCGGTGCGCTCGGCCTGCTCATCAACGTGACCGTCGTCCGCCCGCTCGCGAAGTACCTGCCGCTGGCGGCGATGCTCTCCACGTACGCGATCTCGCTGATCCTGGATAACGCCTCGCAGATGGCGTTCAGCGCGCAGTTCCGCGTCTTCCCGGACGTGCTGCCGACCTCCAACCTGCACATCGGCAACATGCGGTTCGGCACCTCGGACGTCGTGATGCTCGGGACGACGGCGGTCATCATGATCGTGATGACGCTGTTCCTCAAGTACGGCAAGGTCGGCCGCGCCATCCGTGCGACGGCGCAGGACCAGGAGGCCGCCCTGCAGATGGGCATCCCCGTCGGCCAGGTGCAGCACGTTTCGTTCGTGATCGCCTCCGCGCTCGGCGGTCTCGCCGGCGTCTTCATCGCCCTCTACGTCGGCGTCGCGAACCCGACATCGGGCCTGGATGTCGGCCTCACCGCGTTCGTCGCGGCCACGCTCGGCGGCCTCGGGTCGCTGGTGGGGGCGGTGATCGGCGGCTTCGTGCTGGGCGTCCTGGAGGCGTTCGGCATCCACTTCTTCGGCGACACGGCGCGCGAGATCATCGTGTTCGTCATCCTGATCGTGGTGCTCATCGTGCGGCCGGGCGGGCTGCTCGGCAAGGTGCCGCTGGTCTCGAGCGAACCGTTGACGGGCACCTTCCTCGGCAAGGGCCGGCCGATCCGCATCCCGCGCTGGGTGTGGCTGGCCGCGTTCGTCGTCGGCGGCATCGTCATCCCGCTGGTCGCGAACGACTACGTGCTGACGACCGGCACCCAGGTCCTGATCTACGCGATCATCGCGGCCGGGTTCACCGTGACCGCCGGACAGGCGGGCGTGCTCGCCCTCGGCCAGGCGGGCCCGATCGCCATCGGCGCGTACGCCTCGGCGCTGCTGTCGCTGTACCTGCACTTCCCGTTCTGGGTCGCGCTGCCGGTCGCGGGGATCGTGGCCGCGGTCGTCGCGTCGATCCTCGCCTCGCCGATCTGGGGCGTGAAGGGCCACTACATCTCGATCGCGACGCTGGGCCTCGGCATCGCCATCGTCGCGGTGATCCAGCTGGTGCTGCCGCAGGGTCTCTACAACATCCCGGTGCCCGAGTGGTTCGGGACGCCGCTGAACACCCCGCAGGCGTACTACCTGATCGACTTCGGCGTGCTCGTGGTGACGCTGCTGGTCATGTGGCGGATCCGCGGATCGCACCTCGGCAAGGTGATCTCGTCGGTCGGCTCCGACGAGGTCGCAGCGCTCGCCTCCGGAGTCCGCGGGCGCAACTACAAGGCGCTCTCGTTCGCCGTCTCGGGCTTCTTCGCCGGGATCGGCGGCTCGCTGCTCGCGCACCAGTACACCTACATCGACCCGACGATCTTCACCATGCTGATGTCGCTGCTCGTGGTGACCATCGTGATCCTCGGCGGGATCAACCTGCCGTACGGCGCGGTGATCGGCGCGATCGTGCTGATCGGGGCGATGGAGCTGCTGCGCTTCACGCCCGAGCTGCGCATCATCGTCTACGGGCTGGTCCTCATCCTCGCGGTGCGGTTCCGGCCGGGAGGGATCCTGGTGAAGAACGCATGAGCGAGCCGCTGCTGGACGTGCGCGACCTCGCGCGCCACTTCGACGGCGTGAAGGCCGTGGACGGCATCTCCTTCTCCGTCGCGCCGGGGGAGGTCGTCTCCATCATCGGGCCGAACGGCTCGGGCAAGACCACGACACTCAACCTGGTCACCGGCACCTTCCGGCCCAACAGCGGGACGATCGCGCTGGAGGGGGAGCGGATCGAGCGCGCCGACAGTGCGCGGATCGCCGAGCACGGCATCGCCCGCACCTTCCAGAACGGGCGCGTCTTCGCGACCCTCTCGGTGGCGGACAACATCGAGGTCGGCCTCCACACGACGCTGCGGGCCAACCGCCCGTTCCGCCGGCTGTCGAACCTGTTCCTGCTGCGCTGGATCCCGCTGCTCGCCGAGCTGTACATCGCGATCGTCGGCACCCCGGCCTCCCGGCGCGAGCAGAAGGAGATCGCCGCGGTCGTCGAGTCCGAGATCGACCGGTTCGAGGCGCGCCTCGGGCCGCGCCGCGACGACCCGGCCTACTCGCTCAGCTACGCCAACCGGCGGCGCACCGAGATCGCCCGCGCGCTGGCGCTCGCGCCCAAGCTGCTCGTGCTCGACGAGCCGACGGCCGGGATGAACCAGTCCGAGACGGCGGAGGTGCTCGAGCAGCTGCTGGAGCTCAAGGCGGCCGGGCAGACCATCCTGCTGGTGGAGCACAAGCTCGACCTCGTGATGACCGTCTCCGACCGCGTGATCGTGATGGACGGCGGCCGCATCATCGCCGAGGGCCGCCCGGACGAGGTGCGCGCGGACCCCGCCGTGGTCGAGGCCTACCTCGGCCGCCGCCGCGGCCTGGGAGGGGTGGACCTCAAGTGACCGAGCTGCTCGCGCTGGACGACGTCAACGTCTACTACGGTCCCTTCCATGCGCTGCGGGGCAACTCGCTGACCGTGGGGGAGGGGGAGATCGTCTCGCTCCTCGGCGGCAACGCCAGCGGCAAGTCGACGACGATGAAGACCATCCTCGGCCTGGTCCGGCCGAAGACCGGCACCGTCCGGTTCGCCGGGGAGGACGTCACGCACGCCCCCACCCGCCGCCGGATCGCCGCCGGCATCGCCTCGGTCCCGGAGGCGCGGCGCGTCTTCCCCGAGATGACCGTCGACGAGAACCTCATCGCGGGCGCGTACACCCGGCGCGACAAGGCCGGCGTGGCCGAGGACCTCGACCGGATGCGCACCCACTTCCCCCGCCTCGCCGAGCGTCGCCGCCAGCAGGCCGGGACGCTGTCGGGCGGGGAGCAGCAGATGCTCGCGTTCGCCCGCGCGCTGATGAGCCGGCCCCGCCTGGTCTGCATGGACGAGCCGACGATGGGCCTGTCGCCGAAGCTCGTCGACCAGGTGCTCGACGAGATCGTGCGGATCAACCGAGAGCTCGGCGTCGCCGTGCTGTTCGTCGAGCAGCAGGCGGAGCTGGCGCTCTCCATCGCCTCCCGCGGCTACGTGCTCGCGACGGGCGCGATCGTGCTCGAGGGCACCGCGCAGGAGCTGCTCGACGACCCTCAGATCCAAGAGGCGTACCTCGGAAAGGCGGGACAGTGACCGGCACGGCCCAGCGACCCCAGCGGCTCGGGTTCTTCACCCGGCTGCTCGACGACGGGAGCGCGCTCGACCGCTACCGCAACGCGATCGACCAGTTCGCACGGGCGGAGGAGGTCGGGCTCGACAGCGTCTGGGTCGCCCAGCACCACTTCCACGAAGGCGAGGGCGGCCTCCCGTCGCCGTTCGTGCTGCTCGCGCAGGCGGCGGCGCGCACCTCCCGCATCCACCTGGGCACGGGAATCGTGACGCTGCCGCTGGAGGAGCCGCTGCGCGTCGCGGAAGACGCCGCCGTGCTGCAGCTGCTCTCGGGCGGACGGGTCGAGCTCGGGATCGGTTCGGGAGGCACGCCCTCCTCGTTCCCGCCGTTCGGGCACGAGTCGGGCGACCGCGCCGCGATCTACGACCGGCACCGCGAGACGCTGGTGGCCGCCCTGCGCGGGGACGAGCTCACGTCGGACGGCGGCGCGCTGTATCCCGCCGCACCTGACCTGCTCGGGGCGATCTGGGAGGCGACCTTCTCGGCCGCGGGCGCCGAGCGCATCGGGCGCCGGGGCAACGGCCTCATGCTCTCCCGCACCCAGCCGCGGAAGAACTGGACCGACCCGACCTCCCCCGAACTGCAGGAGGCCATCGTCGACGCCTACCTGGCCGCGCTGCCCGAGGGCGTCGAGCCGCGCATCCTGGCGTCGCGATCCGCGCTCGTCGTCGACACCGAAGCGGAGGCGGCCGCCTGGGTGCGGCGCGGCATCGACCGCGGGCGCAGCTTCATCGACGCCCAGGGGCTGGAGGTTCCGGCCGGGGTCTCCGACGCCGAGCTGCTGGCCTGGCTCGACGTGCACATCGGGACGCCGGAGCAGGTGCTGGCGACGCTGCGGGCCGACACGATCCTGGCGCGCGCGACCGACGTCGCCTTCCAGCCGCATCCCATCGACCCGCCGCACGCCGCGGTGCTGCGCTCCATCGAGCTCATCGCCGCCGAGGTCGGGCCTGCACTCCTCGACTGGACGCCGGCGCTGCCCGCGCCCGCGCACCGCTGACTCCCGCGAACCGCTGACCCCGCGACCCCCTGACTCCCGCGAACCACCGAAAGGACCGTCCATGCCCACCGACGTCATCGACCAGCTGGTCGGCATCGCCCCCGGCGACGCCCTCGACGCCCTCCGCGACCAGCGGCCGAACGCGCGCGCCAACGCGCAGGCCAGCTACGACGCCCTCTTCCACTCCGACGAGCGGGCGGAGGTCGGCCAGCGCGAGCGGCTCGCCGTCGCCTACTGGACGGTCGCGCTCTCGCAGTCGCCGACCGCCTCCCACTACCGCGACCTGCTCGCGGCGGAGGACGCCGATCTGCTCGCCGCCCTCGAGGTCGCCGTGCCCGGAGCGCTCACCGAGGGACCGTACGGCGACTACCCCGCCGGGCCGCTGACCGTCGAGAACGTCGCCGGACTCGTGTGGACCCCGGACGCGGCGCTGTCCGCAGCGGTCGGCGAGCGTCTCGCCGCCGCCCTCGCCCACACGCACCTGCTCGTCTACCGCCCGCGCGACTCGTCGGCCGACGCGCTGCAGGCACTGCTCGACGCCGGCTGGTCCACGACCGGCATCGTCACGCTGTCCCAGCTCGTCGCGTTCCTCAGCTTCCAGCTCCGCGTCGTCGCGGGGCTCACCGTCCTGAAAGGAGAGCTCGCATGAGCGGCACCGTCATCCGGCACGACTTCGAGGCCCCCAACGCCTTCACCCAGGCCGAGCTCGGCTGGGAGGCGTGGCTGGAGCCGCTGCCCCTCGACGAGCTGACCGAGCGGCACTACGAGGGGCTCGTCGACAAGGGCCGGGCGAACAGTCCGTACTTCCGCCTGCTGGTGCGCGACCCCGACATCCTGGGTGCCCGCACCCGCACCGACAACGACATCTTCTACAACGAGAAGGGCGGCCTCACCCGCGCGCTGCGCGAGCTCTCGGCCGCCAGCGCCTCCCGCACCAACGGCTGCATCTTCTGCGCGTCCGTCCACTCCCGCTTCGCCACGCACAAGTCCAAGCGCCCGGACGACGTGCAGCGGCTGCTCGACGAGGGTCCGGCCGGGCAGCAGGACGACCCGCAGTGGCGCGCCGTCATCGACGCGTCGGTCGCCCTCACCGTGATCCCGGGCGCGTTCGGCCCTGAGCACGTGCGTCAGCTCCGGGAGGCCGGGCTCGACGATCTGGCGATCATCGACGCGATCAACGGCGCGGCCTTCTTCAACTGGGCCAACCGGCTCATGTTGTCGCTCGGGGAGCCGACCCCGCCGGCCGAGTAGCGGGCGGCTCAGTCGCCGTTGCGGAAGTCGCCCGGCACGTCGGTGGAGTACGCGATCGTGTCGAACACGGCGACGCAGGTGTCGCCCATCGGCGCCTGCGCCATGAAGCCGACGTTCACCGGGCCGTCGTAGTCGAGCCGGAAGACGCGCACGAAGTCCCACGTCACGCCGTCGCGCGAGGAGTGGAACGCCCAGCCGGTGCCGGAGCGGACCACGCGCAGGTACACGTGGTCGTCGGTGACGATCGTCGAGTTGCAGTCGTCGGAGAACGTGTTGGTGACGACGGACACGACCATCGGCTGCCCCTGCGGCGAGTTCTCGAAGCAGAGCTTCGCCCAGTGGTCCCGGTCGCCCCAGATGGCGAGCACCCCGGCGTCGAATGTCGTGCGCGGGGACGTCACCCGAACCCGCGCGCTGAGCGCGAAGTCCTCCGTCGGCGTGAAGCCGAGCGAGGTCGCCGCGTGCTGCTGCGGGCCCCCGAAGGCGTCGTTGGTCCAGTCGCTCCCGGCGACGGCCGTGACGACGACTTCACCGTCCGCGGTCTGCTCGGCCTGTCCTGCTCCGTTGCTCCACGTCAGCGGCGGGAGGTTTTCGACGACAACTGTCATGCGAACCAGGCTAGGGGATGGGACGCACCGCCGGCGTGGAGGTGTCGACCCGGACGGGGGTGCGGACGCGGGCCCGGAAGCCTCCCGTCAGCTGCGCGAAGACCGTCGGCTCCGTGCCGAGCGCATCCCCGAGCCGGAGGACCGCGTCGTCGATCGCGTCGACGATCGTGCGAGGAGAGGCGCCGCGACGGCAGTCGACCGTCACCTTGAGCGCGGGCTGCCGACGCACGCGGTACGCGCTGACCGCGACGCCGGCCACGCCGGGCACGCCGCGCAGGCGTTCGACGAGCAGGCTGGCGGGCACCGCGGTGTCGATCTCGATGCCGCCGTCCTCGCCGCGGGCCCGCACGACCGTGGCCGTCGAGCCGCCGCCCTGCCGGAGCACGAAGTCGAGGAGCAGGACGATGACGACCACGGCGACGGCCAGGGCGATCACCGCGGCGAGGCTCACGGTGGTGCCCGTCCACAGCGGCCGGCCGAAGACGTCGTCCGTCGAGGCCAGCGCTGCGGTGCCCCACTCGCGCCAGAGCGCACCGGCTCCGGGAACCACGAGCAGCCAGACGAGGGATGCGGCGGCCGCGAAGGCGAGCAGCCCCACGACGGCGAGCAGTGCGCGGTTGAGCGCGCGATTGGTGGTGTTCACGATCCGACCTTTCCTGCCGCGGAGACGAGCACGGCGACGCGGACCGGCCGTGCCGGCCCTGCCTGGGCGAACTCCTCGGAGACGGCGCCGCGGACCGCATCCCGATCGACGCGCGTGCCGGTGACCGGCACGACGCGGACGGTGGCGGTGCGGCGGCCGAGCGACACGCTCACGGCATCGGCGGAGACGGCGGCGGTCCTGGCCGCGGTGCGGGCGAGGGCCGAGGCCAGCATGGTGTCGTCCGCGACCACGATCGCGTGCTCGGCGTCCAGCGGGCGGCGCGCCCGACGACCGGGCAGCAGCGCGACGGCGAGCAGCAGGACGCCGACGAGCCCGGCCACCACCGCGACGGCGATGAGGGAGGCTGCCGGAGCGTCAGGCGCTCCGGCGACGGAGGTCAGCATCCCGCGCGGCGACAGGAGGAGTGGGTGGACGCCCAGGAGGGA
>NZ_JACHVP010000005.1 GCF_014190775.1 Leifsonia aquatica | reverse complement strand
CCCTCCGCGAGCAGCAGGATGTAGCGGGACCCGAGGCGGGCGACCCGCACGCTCAGATGGATGTTCGCGTCGCCGAACGGTCCGCGGGCCAGCTCGCACTCCTCCGTCACCGGTTCGCCGGAGCGGCGGACCCGGTCGACGAGCTCGACGAGGTGCGGGTGCACCAGCGTCCCGCCCCACACCAGGCCGATGGCGTGCGCCCCCGGGGAGGCCTTGATCACGTTGTTGGACGGGTCGATCACGACGCCGGCCGACTCCATCGCGTCGAGCACCTGGTCGACGCCGTCGGGCACGGCCGGGTTCACCACGGCCGCGGCGTGGTCGCCGCGCCGGGCGGCGATGTGCAGGATCCACACGAATCCGGCGCCGACGGCGAGGCCCAAGCCCAGCGAGAGCAGCACCAACCAGGCGGAGTCCATGCGGCAAGCGTATGGGATGGCGGAACGCGCGGGTGGCCGCGTGCCCCGTTCCGCCGCGTGTTTTCGCGGGTACGTTAGACAGTGTTCGGGCTCAGGTCACCCACTGTTAACCTGGTGCGGCGAACATGCTGAGCGGGGTCATTCGACCCCCGCATCCCGCGTGCCCGCGCACGCCCAGGAAGGATCCCACCCCCCATGCGCGAAGTTTTCCAGCAGGAGCTGGCCGAAGTCCAGGACCGCCTCGTCGAGATCGCCGAGCTCGTCGTCCGCTCGATCCAGGATGCGACGCGGGCCTTCAACGAGTCCGACGTGTCGCTCGCCGAGGACGTCATCGCCAACGACAAGAAGATCGACGAGCTCACCGTGCTCCTCGACGAGCTCTCCATCCAGATCCTCGCCCGGCAGCAGCCGGTCGCGCGTGACCTGCGCATCGTCGTGAGCGCGCTGCGCATCAGCGCCTCGCTCGAGCGCATGGGTGACATGGCCGAGCACATCGCCCAGCTCTCCCGCTACCGCTTCCCCGACAAGGTCGTGCCGAAGGGCCTGCGCAGCACCTTCGCCGAGATGGGGCGCCTCGACGTCGCCATCGCGGAGAAGCTCGCCGAGCTTCTGCGCTCCCAGGACATCCGACTCGCGGACGAGATCCGCAACGACGACGACGACGTCGACGAGCTGCACGCCAGCGTGTTCGACAAGGTCCTCGGCGAGACCTGGAAGGGTCAGGCCGTCGACACCGTCGACGCGACGCTCGCCTCCCGGTACCACGAGCGCTTCGCGGACCACGCGGTCTCGATCGCCAAGAAGGTGCAGTACCTCGCGACCGGCGACTGGGCTCCCGAGCTCGCCTCCTGAACCCACCCGCGCTCGAAAGAAAACCGCCGAGCGGGCGAATACTTCGCCCGCTCGGCGGTTTTTCGTGCACTTCGTGCCGTCTGGCGGCTACTTCTTGCCCTGCGCGGCGACCGCGGCGGCACCGGCGGCGGCGGCCTCCGGGTCGAGGTAGTAGGCCGGCTCGGTCGGGCGGAAGTCCGCGTCGAGCTTGTAGACCAGCGGGATGCCCGTCGGGATGTTGAGCTCGGCGATGTCGTCGTCCGAGATGCCGTCGAGGTGCTTCACGAGCGCCCGCAGCGAGTTGCCGTGCGCGGTGACCAGCACCGTCTTGCCCTCGGCGAGACTGACCGTGATGTCGGACTCCCAGTACGGGAGCATCCGCTCGATGACGTCCTTCAGGCACTCGGTGCGCGGCAGGTCGTCGCCGAGGCCGGCGTAACGCGGGTCGTGCGCCTGCGAGAACTCGCTGTCGTCGTCGAGCGGCGGCGGCGGCACGTCGAAGGAGCGGCGCCAGAGCTGGAACTGCTCGGGGCCGTACTTCTCCAGCGTCTCGGCCTTGTCCAGGCCCTGCAGGGCGCCGTAGTGGCGCTCGTTGAGCCGCCACGAACGCTTCACGTCGATCCAGAGCCGGTCGGAGACGTCGAGCGCGTAGTTCGCGGTCTGGATCGCGCGCGTGAGCACGGAGGTGTAGAGGATGTCGGGCTGGAGGCCGGACTCGGCGAGCAGCTCGCCGGCACGCTTGGCCTCGGTGACGCCCTGCTCGCTGAGCCGGACGTCCACCCAGCCGGTGAACAGGTTCTTCTGGTTCCACTCGCTGTTGCCGTGGCGGAGGAGGATCAAAGTGTAGGGCGCGGACATGGCTCCTAATCTACCGTGCCGGGTACGGCAGACTGGAGCGATGGCTTCCGGTGCGATCGGCACGGTGACGCGTGGCACGACCAACACCAACCGGCTGCGCCGCGTCGACCGCTGGGTCGCGGCCCAGCCGGTGCTCCGGCGCACCTCCGACCCGCTCGTCGTCGACCTCGGCTACGGCGCCAGCGGCGTGACCGCGCTCGAACTGCACCAGCGGCTGGCGAAGGCGCGACCGGATGTCGAGGTCGTCGGCCTGGAGATCGAGCCGGCCCGGGTGCGCACCGCCGAGGAGCAGCTCGTGGCGGTGCGCGCCGGGCAGACCGGCTTCGCGCCCGACGCGCGCATCCGCTTCGCCCTGGGCGGCTTCGAGGTGCCGCTACCGGACGAGCGACGCGCGGCCGTGATCCGCGCGTTCAACGTGCTGCGGCAGTACGACGAGGGGGAGGTCGCGGCCGCGTGGAACCGGATGCTGGCGCGGCTCCAGCCCGGCGGACTGCTGGTCGAGGGCACGTGCGACGAGATCGGGCGCATCGCGAGCTGGGTCGCGCTCGATCCCGGCGGACCGGTCTCCCTCACGGTGTCGCTGCGCCTCCGCGGGTTGGAGGCGCCGTCCGTCGTGGCGGAACGGCTGCCGAAGGCGCTCATCCACCGCAACGTGCCGGGCGAGCGCGTGCACGCGTTCCTGACCGAGCTGGACCGGTTGTGGCGCATCCACTCGCCACTGGCGGCCTACGGACCATCGCAGCGCTGGATCGCCGTCGCGCAGGGCATGCGCGACGCCGGCTGGCCCATCAGCGGCGGCCGCTCGCGCTGGCGGCTCGGCGAGCTGACCGTCGCGTGGAGCGCCGTCGCGCCCGCTTGAGGCGCCTCGAACGCCCCACATTTGGCGCGAATGTCGAGTTCGGGCGCCGCATTCGCGACATTTGGTGCACATGTGCGGGAGGGATGCGGTGGTCGTCAGGCGCGCGGCCGACGCGTGACCGCACCCAGCCGCGGGAGGTGCGGGATCTGCGCCTCGGCCCCGGCGCCGGGAGGCACGACGACCTCCTGCGCGGCCGCCACCAGCGTGCCGTCGGCGTCGACCGTGAGGGTCTCGTCCGGGGCGGTGCTGCGCTTGACGACGGCGAGCGCGATCGGCCCGAGCTCGTAGTGCAGAGCGGTGGAGGTCACCGTGCCGACCTCCTTCTCACCCAGCGAGACGGAGGCGCCTCGCACCGGGTGCGCACCCTCGGAGCCGTCCAAGTGCAGCATCACGAGGCGGCGGGGCGGGTGGCCGAGGTTGTGGACCTTCGCCACCGTCTCCTGCCCGCGGTAGCAGCCCTTGTCGAGGTGGACGGCGCTGCGCAGCCAGTCGAGCTCGTGCGGGATGGTGCGCTCGTCGACCTCGGTGGAGAACCGCGGCCGCCAGGCGGCGATGCGCAGAGCGTCGGCCGCCGACGCGCCGGCAGCGGTCAGCTCGCCGCTCTCGACGCGGGCGACGATCGACTCCAGGGCATCGCGCGGGACGAGGCGCTCGCTCCAGGTCCACCCGGCTCCGGGATGCTCGCCCTGCGCGTACTGGTGGCCTCCGACCGCCACGGCGCGCCACGGGTCGTGCCAGATGAGCGGCACCCCGTTCGGCGCGGCGATGGGGAGAGGCGGATCGCCGAGGGTGCCGATCGTCGCGAGGTCGTCGCTGCGGTCGGCGAGTTCGACGCGGAGCATGAAGCGCATCCGGTCGAGCCACGACAGCAGGCCTTCGACCTCGGGGCGGTCCACGAGCAGCCAGAGCGTCTCGCCGTCCTCGACGAGCCGGACCGCGTGCTCGACCCGGCCGGTCACATCCAGCAGAAGCGTCTCTGACGACTCCCCGGGCTGCAGGCGGGTGAGCGCCTGACTGGTGAGCGAGTTGAGCCAGCTCAGCCGGTCCGGCCCGGTGATGGTGAGGACGGCGCGGTCGGAGAGGTCGACGATGGCACGGCCCTCGGCGAGCGCGCGCTGCTCCCCGAGCGGGTTGCCGTAGTGGGCGGGGACGCCGGCCTCGGCCGTCGCTCCCGGAATCGCGGCAGCGTCGACGGCGCCGGGCAGGCGGAGGAACGGCGAAGCGGTCATCACTCCGCCTTGGCGAGGCGGGCGGACGCGTGCGTCCGGAGCTCCTGGCCGAGCGCGGCGATGTCCCACGCCCAGAGGAGGTGGTTCTCGACGAGCCCGTACAGGCGGGTGGCCGCCGTGTACTCCTTGGCGCCCGCGGTGCGCACGACGGCGTCGGTCGCCAGGTCGATGCGCGGTCCGCTCACCTGGCCGAGGTAGAGCTCGCTGACCCCGTCGGGGTGGATGACGGAGACGTCGATGTCGAAGGCACCGTTGGAGTTGCGCAGCGTCTCAACCGCCTGCGCCGTGCCGAACGGCCTCGGGCCGGAGCCCGGCAGCATCGCCGGCCCCTGGTCGCCCTCGATCAATTTGCGACTGAGCCGCCAATAGCCGGTCTCGGCCGCGAGCGGGGTCTTCTCCTCGTCGAGGATCCAGGAGGTCGACGAGTAGTTGAGGTACGGCTGGCCGTCGTGGCTGAAGCTCACGCGCTGGCCGAATTCGAGCTCGGTGTGCTCGTCGCCGACGGCGTAGTCGAGCACGCCGGTGCCCTCCCAGACGCCTATGAGCCAGGAGAGCGGCACCAGCTCGGAGGGGAGGTCGGTCGGGATCTCGATCATGACGTGACCGCTCCCCCGCCTAGCGCTGGCCGCGGAAGAGGTTGTAGACGACCAGTCCGGAGACGCCGAGGATCGCGAGGGTGGCCAGGCCCAGCAGGCCGACGAAGAGGAGTTCGAGAGCGACGAGCATACGGAGAGTCTATGTCAGCCGGCGGCCGAGACGATGGCGAGAACCGCTCCGGTGATCCCGAGGATGACGAAGCTGCCCGTGAGCGTCGCCGCCAGACGGTTGACGAAGCCGTCCTTGCGCTGGGTCGCGAGCTGGGCCGCGAACGCCAGGAGCACGCTCACGCCCAGGGCGAGCGAGAGCCAGGAGGCGTATGCGCTGTGCGGTGAGAGGACGCCGATGAGCACCGCAAGCACGATCGAGACGGCCCAGACGGAGCCGACGCTGCCGTACAGAGCGGGTCGCGGCATCGGCTCCGGCGGCTCGACGGCCGCGGCGGGGCCCTGCGGATGCGGACCGGGACCGGGCAGATCGGGCCCGGGCGCGCCGTTCGCGATGTCGCTCATGAACCCATTGTGCCCTGAGCGCAGCCCTCGCGGACGGCCGGGGCATGCATTTCGGGTAGCATTACGGCACCGAGAGGGTGGAGGACCTGGGTGGCGCAGCTGTTGATCCTCACCTCTGCGCCCGACGTGGAGGTGCTGCCTTCGCTCGCCCTCCTCAGTCATCGCACGCGCCAGATCCCCGCCGAACCGGCGGCGCTCGTGAACGCCCCGAGCTGCGACCTCATCTTCGTCGACGCCCGCCGCGACCTGGCCAGTGCGAAGTCGCTCTGCAAGATCCTGACCACGACCGGTGTGACCGTGCCGCTTCTACTGGTCCTCACCGAGGGCGGCCTCACCGCCGTGAGCGCGGACTGGGGCGCGAGCGACGTGGTGCTCGACTCCGCCGGCCCCGCCGAGGTGGATGCCCGCATCCGTCTCGCCATCGGCCGCCAGACGCAGGAGCACTCGCAGAGCAAGATCCAGGCCTCCGGGATCACGATCGACGAGGCCAGCTATTCGGCCAAGGCGCACGGCCGCCAGCTCGACCTGACGTTCAAGGAGTTCGAGCTGCTCCGCTTCTTCGCGACCCACCCCTCCCGGGTGTTCACCCGCGAGCAGCTGCTCAGCGAGGTGTGGGGCTACGACTACTTCGGCGGCACCCGCACCGTCGACGTGCACGTGCGACGCCTGCGCGCGAAGCTCGGCGACCTGGAGTCGCTCATCGGCACGGTGCGCAACGTCGGCTACCGGTTCAACGTGTACGACGACGACAACGACCGCGTGCCGTCGAGCGTCCACCAGTGAACTGCGTCCAGCGCCGCACTGTGGAGAGCGCGTTTATCCACCGTTAACCGGACCCCGTCCCCGACGTCGCAGGCGAGTGCCAAGATGGGGGGATGGACGCCGATGACATCCTCCTCGACAGCGGGCTGACCGGAAGCCTGGGCAGCGATTTCGACGACGACTTCGCGCCCTTCATCTACGAGCCCGACCCGGACCTGCCGGACGACCGGTACCTCGACCGCGAGATCAGCTGGCTGGCGTTCAACCAGCGCGTGCTCGAGCTCGCGGAGGATCCGCTGGTGCCCGTGCTCGAGCGCGCCAACTTCCTCGCCATCTTCGCGAGCAACCTCGACGAGTTCTTCATGGTCCGCGTGGCCGGCCTCAAGCGCCGCATCGCGACCGGTCTGGCCGTTCCCACCAACGTGGGGCGCGCCCCGCAGGACGTCCTCGCCGACATCTCCCTGAAGGCGCACGAGCTGCAGGAGCGGCACGCCCGCGCCTACCGCGAGCTGGTGGAGCCCGACCTCGACGCCGCCGGCATCTCCGTGGTGCCGTGGGACCAGCTCGACGAGGCCGACCGCGCCCAGATGCGCGAGGTGTTCTCGCAGCAGATCTTCCCGGTGCTGATGCCGCTCGCGGTCGACCCGGCGCACCCGTTCCCCTACATCTCGGGACTCTCGCTCAACCTCTCCGTGCGCGTGCGCAACTCCCGCACGGGCAAGGAGCAGTTCGCGCGTCTCAAGGTGCCCCAGATGCTCCCTCGCTTCGTGCGCATCGACCAGCGCGAAGGGCTCGGCGAGGTGCGGTTCATCCCCCTCGAGGACCTGATCGCCAACCACCTCGGCGACCTCTTCCCCGGCATGGAGATCCTCGATCACCACGTCTTCCGGGTGACCCGAAACGAGGATGTGGAGGTCGACGAGGACGAGACGGAGAACCTCATCCAGGCGCTCGAGCGCGAGCTGCTGCGCCGCCGGTTCGGGCCGCCGATCCGGCTCGAGGTCACCGACGACATGGACGACGTGACGCTGGGGCTGCTCGTGCGCGAGCTCGACGTCACCGAGCAGGAGGTCTACCGCCTCCCCGCGCCGCTGGATCTCGGCGGACTCTTCGATCTGGCCCGCATCGACCGGCCGGACCTCCACTACCCGAACCATGTGCCGACCACGGCCGCGCAGCTCATGCCGACCGAGCCGAACGCCAAGCCCAACGTCTTCGCTGCGGTCTCGCGCGGCGACATCCTGCTGCACCACCCCTACGAGTCGTTCGCGACCAGCGTCCAGGCGTTCCTGGAGCAGGCCGCAGCCGACCCGCACGTGCTCGCCATCAAGCAGACGCTGTACCGCACGTCGGGCGACAGCCCCATCGTGGAGGCGCTCATCGACGCGGCAGAGGCAGGCAAGCAGGTCCTCGCCCTCGTGGAGATCAAGGCACGGTTCGACGAGCAGAACAACATCTCGTGGGCCCGCAAGCTCGAGAAGGCCGGCGTGCACGTCGTCTACGGCCTCGTCGGACTCAAGACGCACTGCAAGCTCGCGCTCGTCATCCGCGAGGAGAAGGGCGTCCTCAAGCACTACAGCCACATCGGCACGGGCAACTACAACCCCAAGACGTCGCGCATCTACGAGGACCTCGGCCTGCTGACGGCCGACGACCAGGTGGGCAAAGACCTCACGCGTCTCTTCAACGAGCTCTCGGGCTACGCCATCGAGAAGAAGTTCAAGCGACTCCTCGTGGCGCCTCTCCATCTCCGCAAGGGACTGCTCAAGCGCATCGACACCGAGCGTGCGAATGCCGCCGCGGGCAAGCCGTCCGGCATCCGGATCAAGCTCAATTCCATCGTCGACGAGGCGATCATCGACGCGCTCTACCGCGCCAGCCAGGCGGGGGTGCCGATCGACCTGTGGGTGCGCGGCATCTGCGGCCTCGTCCCGGGCCGCGAGGGGCTGTCGGAGAACATCCGCGTCCGCTCCGTGCTGGGCCGCTATCTCGAGCACTCCCGGGTGTTCTCCTTCGTCAACGACGGCGACCCCCAGGTCTACATCGGCAGCGCCGACATGATGCACCGCAACCTCGACCGCCGCGTCGAGGCCCTCGTGCGCCTGACGTCGCCCGAGCACATCGCCGAGCTCGACGGTCTGTTCGACCTCGCCTTCGACGGCCGCACCGCCTCGTGGTCGCTCGCCGAGGACGGCGACTGGACCCGCCACCACCTCGACGACGACGGCAAACCGCTGATCGACCTGCAGAATAAGCTCATGCAGCAGATCAGCCACCGACCGCGAAGCCAGCGCACGGGAAGCAGGCGGTGAGTCCGGCCATCTACGCCGCCGGTGCCCTGTGCTGGCGGGTCGTCGACGATCGCATCGTCGTGCTCGTCGTGCACCGCACCAAGTACGGCGACGTCACCATCCCCAAGGGAAAGGTCGACCCCGGCGAGACGCTCCCGCAGACGGCGATCCGCGAGATCCACGAGGAGACCGGGCTGAAGGTCGGTCTCGGCCTCCCCCTCGGCGTCTCCCGCTATCCCCTCAGCAGCGGGCGCGAGAAGATCGTCCACTACTGGGCCGCCGAGGTGTCCCCGAAGGCCATCGAGCAGTCGACGTTCGTGCCGAACAACGAGATCGCCGCCGTCGAGTGGGTCACGATCAAGAAGGCGCGCGGCTACCTCACCTACGAGCGCGACGTCGAGATCCTGGACGCGTTCGACGGCTTCCTGCGCCAGGGCATCACGTCGACGTTCTCGCTCATCGCCCTGCGCCACGGCAAGGCGGAGCCGCGTGGAGGCTGGGACGGCTCCGACGCCTCCCGCCCCCTCACGGACCGGGGCGTCAAGCAGGCCGCCGGAGACGTGCCGACCCTGGTGGCCTGGCGGCCGAAGCGCATCGTCACGAGCGACGCGGTCCGTTGCGTCGCGACGGTCGCGCCCCTCGCCGCAGCGACGGGGATCCAGCCGCATCGCACCCACGACATCAGCCAGGAGGCGTACGAGGAGGGACAGGGTGACGTGCGCTCCGTCGTCGGCAAACGCATCCGCGCCGGCAAGAACGCGGTGCTCTGCAGCCACGGCCCGGTGCTCCCGGAGATCCTGCGCGAGATCGCGCTCGCGACGGGGACGATGCCCGGCGCGTACCTCAACGACGCCGCCGATCTCGACACCGGCGGCTTCTCCGTCGTGCACCTGTCGTCGACGAATCCCGCCTCCGGCATCATCTCGATCGAGACCTACGCGCCCGCGGCGGTGTGAGTACGTGCATTCGTGATGAAATCTTCACCGCTGCAACTCTCCGGCCCGTGCACCCCTCTGCCATGATCACTGGTGGGGGACATCGGGTCCGCACCACACAACACAACAAGGGGGAAGAATGAACCATCGATTCGCTGCACGGATCGGGATCGTGGCCGTGGCGGTGGGGGCCGTCCTCGGAGGGCTTTCGCTCGCCGCTCCGGCGAACGCCGCCGGCGCGGCCATCACCGTCGATGACGCGGTCTACCGAGCGGGGAGCTGGGGCTCCGGCATCACCGTCAGCGGGACCGGCTTCGCCGCGAGCGCGGACGTCACCATCGAGGTGACCTACAACGGCACGACTCCGCTCGGGAGCACGACCACCACGACCACCGCGGCGGGCGACTTCCCGTCGGTCACGTTCAGCCCCGCCACGCCGCCGTTCGCGGCCGGTCCCGCCGACCACTACTTCGTCACCGCGACCGACACCGACGGCACGGCCTCGGCGCCGGTCGAGCTCGACGTCCGCTGGCCGGCCGCGATCCTGCCGAACCTGCTGGAGCTCACGACCGACCAGTTCGTGGACCCGTCGAGCGGTTTCGCCTTCACCCTCTCGGGCTTCGATCCCGGCGAGCGGATCACCGGCACCGCCGTCTACGCATCGACCCCGGTCCCGGGGATCGCCGACCAGACCGCGGACTCGGACGGCAACCTGACGACGGGTTACTACTACCTCGCCCAGGGGCAGGCGGTCGCCGGCCCGATCACCTTCACCTTCACCGGCGCGACCTCGAACCTCGTGCTCACGGCGACCGTCTCGGTGACCGGACCGACCGTCGCGTCCGCCGGAGGCGGGACCTCGCCGCGGTTCGCCGTCGGCGACGGGGTCGATCCCGCAGCCGGTCAGACGAACGCGCCGACGACGCACCTCCCGGTCGTCAGCGGCTGACCGTCACACGATCATCCGCCGGGGCGGGACGCGCGCGCGTCCCGCCCCGGCCTTGTCGAGAACGCACACCATGAGACGCCTCCTGCTCGGCCTGACCGCACTTCTGCTCGGGTGCGCGCTGGCCGCGTGCTCTCCGGCCGGCGCGACACCGACGGGCCACGCGCCCTCGCCGGCTCGGACGACGACACCGACGCCGACGGCGCCCGCCGGGCCGCCACTCCCCGCAGCCCTGTCGCCCGCTCAGCTCGCCGCTCTTCCGGCCGCCGTCTATGACGCGGTCGTCCCGGGGCTCCTCGCCGCCCCGGCGAACCCGCAATTCTCCCTCGCCATGACCGTCGGCTTCGACTCCGCCGTGTACGGCGCGGACTTCAGCACGCCGGTGGCACGCGTCCCGGCGAAGGACTTCCTCGGCGAGCCGACCATCGTCGTGCCGGTGACGACCGACGGCGCCTGGTCGCTCATCCTCACCGCGAGCAGGCAGACCCTGCCGTCGGCCGCCACACCCGGATCGCCGGCGCCGGCGCAGACGGCTGCCTGGATCCCTACCGCCGCGCTCAAACCCGTCGGCGGCCTCCCGGACAGGATCGTCGTGTCCGTCTCCGCGCAGACCCTCACCATCACCGACGCCGCCGGCACGGCCAAGCAGACGTTCCCCGTCGGGGTGGGGACGCCGGAGACGCCCACGCCGACGGACGTCACGGGGTACCTCCAGGCCCGCTACCTCGACCCGGCCCAGGGCCAGGCCGAGCACCGGATCCAGCTCACGTCGCTCCACGCCACCGGCGCCGACGAACCCTACGGAGGGGATGACGGCGGCCTCATCGGGATCCACTACGAGGACGATCGGCAGGGAGCGATCTCGCACGGCTGCATCCGCGTCGCAGCCGACGCCGTCGCAGCCATCGACGCCCTGCCGCTCGGGACACCCGTCCGCATCGTGGCGTAGGCCCCGGAAACGCGCGGATCCCACCGAGGCGCCGACGAAGAAAACACCCCTCGTTCACCTTCCGTTTACCGTTGCGGGGGACGCTGGTCAGACACCGGGAATAGCGTCACACGCGGGTCGCACCGACCCCGTCCTGTTGTTACTGATCCCCGGAAGGGACAACTGTGAAACTGAAGCGTCTTGGCGCTCCTCTGGCCGTTCTGGCCGCTGCCGCCATCTCTCTGACCGCGTGCGCGTCGAACGAGGGCAGCACCCCGTCGACCACGTCGGCCGCGCCTTCCAACCTCTCCGGCACGCTGAACGGCATCGGTTCGTCCGCCCAGGGCGCCGCTCAGACCGTCTGGGCCGCCGGCTTCCAGGAGGCCAACCCCAAGGTCACCATCAACTACGACCCGCAGGGCTCCGGCGCAGGCCGCAAGTCCTTCATCTCGGGCGCAGCCGACTTCGCCGGCTCCGACGCCGCGCTCAAGACCGAGGAGCTCGCCTCCGACTTCGCGGGCTGCGCCGCCGGCAGCAAGGGCATCGACCTCCCCGTCTACATCTCCCCGATCGCCATCGCGTACAACGTCGACGGCGTGAAGGACCTCAAGCTCGACGCCGACACCATCGCGGGCATCTTCTCGGGCAAGATCACCACCTGGGACGACGCGAAGATCAAGGACCAGAACTCGGGCGCCACGCTCCCGTCGGCCCCGATCACCGTCGTGCACCGCTCCGACGACTCGGGCACCACCCAGAACTTCACCGAGTACCTCGCGGCCAACGCTGCGGACGTCTGGACCGCCCCGGCCTCGCAGACCTTCCCGTTCCAGGTCGGTGACGCCGCCAAGGGCACCTCGGGTGTCGCGGACGCCACGAAGAACGCCAAGAACTCGATCACGTACATCGACGAGTCGGGCTCGGCCGGTCTTTCCATCGCGCAGCTCAAGGTGGGCGACACCTACACCAAGCTGAGCGCCGACGGCGCAGCCGCGGTCGTCGCCGCCTCGCCCATCGCCGATGGCCGCACCGCCAACGACCTCGCCATCGCGATCGACCGCAAGGCCGACAAGAAGGGCGACTGGCCGCTGGTCCTCGTCTCCTACATCGTCGCCTGCCAGGAGTACAAGGACTCCGCCAAGGCCGACCTGGTGAAGGGCTACGTCGACTACATCGTCAGCGCGGACGCGCAGAAGGCCGCCGCCGAGCAGGCCGGCTCCGCCCCGCTCGCGACCGACCTCGCCGACAAGGTGAGCAAGGCCGTCGCCAGCATCAAGTAACACCCCGCCGCTCGGCCTGGGCTGTCTGCAGCCCGGGCCGAGCGGTGTGTCTCCCCTCACCCGCCTCGCGCGGGAAACCCGATGAGAGAAAGCCACGAATGACCGCCGGAACCGCAGGAGCCATCAGACCGAGAGCGAAGGTCCGCCTCGGCGACCGCGTCTTCTCCACCAGCACCATCGTCGCGGGATCCCTGATCCTCGCCATCCTGGCCGCGGTCGCGATCTTCCTCGTCGTGCAGAGCATCCCGGCCCTCTTCGCCGGTGCGGGCGATCTGCCCAACAACGCCACGAACTTCTGGTCGTGGGTCTGGCCGCTGGTGTTCGGCACCATCTGGGCCGCCCTGATCGCGCTCCTCATCGCGACGCCGCTCTCCATCGGCATCGCCCTCTTCATCTCGCACTACGCCCCGCGCCGGGTCGCCCAGACCCTGGGCTACATCATCGACCTGCTCGCGGCGGTGCCGTCGGTCGTCTTCGGCCTCTGGGGCATCGCGACGCTCGCCTCGTTCGTGCAGCCGTTCTACGTGTGGCTGAGCACCTACCTCGGCTGGATCCCCTTCTTCGCCCCGCCGGTCTCCGGTACGGGCCGCACCATCCTGACCGCGGCGGTCGTCCTGGCCGTCATGGTCATCCCGATCATGACCGCCATTTGCCGCGAGATCTTCCTGCAGACGCCGCGCCTCCACGAGGAGGCCGCGCTCGCCCTCGGCGCGACGCGGTGGGAGATGGTCCGCATGGCCGTCCTGCCCTTCGCCCGTAGCGGCATCATCTCCGCGATCATGCTCGGCCTCGGCCGCGCCCTCGGCGAGACGCTCGCGATCGCGATGGTGCTCTCCCCCGCCCTGGTGGTCAAGTTCGCGGTGCTGCAGGCGCAGAGCCCGAACACCATCGCCGCCAACATCGCCCTGCAGTTCCCCGAGGCGACAGGCATCGGCGTCAACGCCCTCGTCGCCTCCGGCCTGGTGCTGTTCGTCGTGACCCTGCTGATCAACATGCTCGCCCGGTACATCGTCAACCGCCGCAAGGCCTTCTCGGGAGCGAACTGATGGCCGCCACGACCACCGCCACCGCCACCGCCGCACCACGGCCCCTGGCCAACTCCTACACGGCCGGCAAGCTGCCCCGCTGGTCGCCGTGGACGATGCTCGTCGCGTCGTGGATCGTCTTCGGGGCGATCTTCGCCATCCTGGCCGCGAGCGGCATCACGAAGGACTTCAACATCGTCGGGGCGGTCTTCTTCGGCACCGTGTTCTTCGATGTCGCGATCTACACGACGTCGCTGCTGGTCGAGGGCCGGCGCAAGGCGACGGACCGCCTGATCACCTCGCTGGTGGCGACGGCGTTCATCATCGCCCTGCTGCCGCTCATCTCGCTCGGCTGGACCGTGATCGCCCAGGGCCTCGCCCGCTTCGACATCGCCTTCTTCTCGGAGTCGATGCGTAACGTCATCGGTGCCGGCGGAGGCGCCCTGCACGCCATCACCGGCACCCTGCTGATCACCGCCATGGCGGCCCTCATCTCGGTGCCGATCGGCCTGCTGACCTCGGTCTACCTCGTCGAGTACGGGCGCGGGATGCTCGCCCGCGGCATCACCTTCTTCGTCGACGTGATGACGGGCATCCCGTCGATCGTCGCCGGCCTGTTCGCCTACGCCCTCTTCGCCCTGTTCTTCGGGCCCGCCATCCGCAACGGGTTCATGGGATCCGTCGCACTGTCGGTGCTGATGATCCCGGTCGTCGTGCGCTCGAGCGAGGAGATCCTGCGGATCGTCCCGAACGAGCTGCGGGAGGCCTCGCTCGCGCTCGGCGTGCCGAAGTGGCTGACCGTGCTGAAGGTGATCCTCCCGACCTCGCTCGCCGGCCTCGTCACGGGCATCATGCTCGCGATCGCCCGCGTCATCGGTGAGACCGCGCCGCTGCTCATCGTCGCGGGATTCACGACCAGCATGAACTACGACCTCTTCAGCGAACGCATGATGAGCCTGCCCGTATTCGTGTACACGCAGTACACGCAGGCGGCGGGCCTGCACGCCCAGGACTCGATCGACCGGGCCTGGACCGGCGCGCTCGCCCTGATCATCATCGTCATGCTCCTGAACCTCGTCGGCCGGATCATCGCGAAGGCCTTCGCCCCCAAGTACGGCCGCTGACCCCGGCCTCCCACAGCTTCTCGAACCAACGCAGACAAGGAAAAACGTGTCCAAGCGCATCGAAGTCAACGACCTGAACGTCTACTACAGCAAGTTCCTCGCTGTGGAGGGGGTCTCGCTCACCATCGAGCCCCGCACGGTCACCGCGTTCATCGGCCCGTCCGGATGCGGCAAGTCGACGTTCCTCCGCACCCTCAACCGGATGCACGAGGTCATCCCCGGCGCCTACGTCGACGGCGAGGTGCTGATCGACGGCAACAACCTCTACGGCTCCGGCGTCGACCCCGTGCTCGTCCGCCGCCAGGTGGGCATGGTGTTCCAGCGCCCCAACCCGTTCCCGACGATGAGCATCCGCGACAACGTGCTCGCCGGCGTCAAGCTCAACAACCGCCGCATGTCGAAGCCGGACAGCGACGACCTGGTCGAGAAGTCGCTCCGCGGCGCGAACCTCTGGAACGAGGTCAAGGACCGCCTCAACCTCCCCGGCTCCGGCCTCTCGGGCGGCCAGCAGCAGCGTCTCTGCATCGCGCGCGCGATCGCGGTCTCCCCCGACGTGCTCCTGATGGACGAGCCCTGCTCGGCCCTCGACCCGATTTCGACCCTCGCGATCGAGGACCTCATCGAGGAGCTCAAGAACGACTACACGATCGTGATCGTGACCCACAACATGCAGCAGGCCTCGCGCGTCTCGGACCGCACCGCGTTCTTCAACATCGCGGGCACCGGCAAGCCGGGCAAGCTCATCGAGTACAACGACACGAACCAGATCTTCTCCAACCCGAGTGTGCAGGCCACCGAGGACTACGTCTCCGGCCGTTTCGGTTGATCCCGCGCCCGGCCGGCCGAGCGGCCGCCGAGCACGCGAAAAGTGCGCCGATCCGAGGGGGATCGGCGCACTTTTCGCGTTCTGGGCGGCCGGCTGCGCGGCCGTGTCGTCAGGAGGGGATGGCGACGATCGGGTTGGTGGTCGGCTGCGGCGATCCGCCGCTCGGCTCGACCGTGACGCCGACCGTGTCGCCTGCCTTCATGGTGCCCGCGAGCACCTTCCAGGTCGAGCCCGTGCCGGCGGCATCCATCGTTCCGGCCGAGGTCGCCTTGCCGTCGCGGATGTACCAGAGCTCGTAGGTCTTGTCGTTCGGGAGGTTCGGCAGGTCGTTGGCGATCAGCGCGGAGGTGCCGAGCTGAGCCGACCACACGAGGGTCGCCGTGCCGCCGCCGGTGACGGCCGCGCTCGCGCGCTGGGCGTCCGGTGCGGCGTTGATCTGGGCGAGTGCCGACGCCTGCTGCTGGGTGGAGTCATTGCCGGCGATAGTCCCGCCGACGATGGCTCCGCCGAAGAAGAGGATGACGGCCGCCGCCGCAGAGGCGGCGATGATCGCGGGACGGGCGAACCAGCGACGCTGAGCCCTGCGCTCGGCCGGGGTGGCCTCCGGGGCTGGTGCTTCCGGGGCGGCGGGAGCCGTGGGTGCGGCCTGCACGGCCTCCGGGGCGGGCACAGGGGTCAGAACGGGTGCGGGAGCCGCCTCCGGCTCGGCCGGCAACTGCGGGGTCGTCTGGATGGCGGCGAACAGCGCCGCCTTGAGCTCCGGTCGAGGGGTGACCGGCTCCGCGGCGAGGCCGAGCTGGGCCGCGACGTCTTCGAAGTCGCGCGCCTCCTGCTCGTTCTCGGCGCCCAGTTCGGCGCCGAGGCGCGCGGGTGTCGGCCGGGTCTCGTCGGTCATCGTGTCACCCCCAGTTCCTCTCGCAGCCGTATCATCGCATCGCGCAGCCGTGTCTTCGCTGTGCCTAATGGAATGCCCAGTTCCGCCGCGACCTCACTCTGGCTGAGGCCGCCGTAGTAGGCGAGCGTGATCGCTTGACGTTGCGCCTCGCTCAGCGTCGCCATGGCCACCTCCACTCTCTCGCTCTCCATCCGGACCTCGACCGTCTCGGCCACCTGGTCGTACGCCGTGGGGAGGTCTCGGATGCCCACGGCGGTGTCCCGGTCTCGGGACGCCTGGGACGCCCGGATCCGGTCGATCGCTCGACGGTGGGCCATCGTCATGATCCACGTCATCGCTCGACCTTTGTTCGGATCGAAACGCGAAGCGGATTGCCATGCCTCGAGAAAGACTTCTTGGGCGACTTCCTCGGACTGCGCGGCGTCGATGAGGACGCGGCGGATCAGGCCGAGGACGCGCGCCGCGGTGTGGTCGTAGAGGGTGGAGAACGCGTGCTGGTCGCCCGTGGCGGTGCGAACGAGGAGGTCGTCCAGATCCGGCGCCGCGGCGTCGTCCACGTCGTCTCCGCTCTGTCAGCTGTCCGGTGCGGGGGACAGTAGTGCCGGGCCGCAGAACGCCTCTCGGCGCGAGGCCGCTCGGAGCGGCAAGTTTTGGAGCCCGGGGTTACTGCGGCCCGGCTCCATCAATAGTACACAAGCCGCGGCGGACCTCCAGGGCGTGTCGTTCGCCGCCCGAGAACGGGGAATCCGCTGAGTGGCCGATCAGTCGAGGGAGTCGGAGCGCCAGAGTCGGGCGCACGCCGTCAGCTCCTCGGCCGTGGTGGTGAACCGCAGGGCGCGCGTGGTGAGCTCGGCCGCGCGATCGGTGTCGAGCACGACGTCGCGGTCGTCCGCCACGGCGGCCGCTCCCGCTGCCGTCACCCGGCAGAACGCGGCGGCACGGTCCAGGGCGCCCGCGAAGTCGCCCTCGAACAGGCCGCGCAGGATGCGGTCGGCGAGCTCGGTGATCTCGGCAGGGCCCGCCGGCGTGGGCGCCCCCGCGACGACCGGGTCGATGGAGGTGAGCACCTCGGTGCCGCGCTGGTACAGCAGTGCCGTGCCCTCGGCGTCCTGGCGGATCAGCAGCCGCAGCAGGTAGATGCGCCACAGCGCGCCGGGCAGGCTCTTGGCATTGGACCGCGACCAGAGCTCCGCCAGCGCGTCGATCCCGTTCGCGTCGGTGTACGCGACGAGCCGGTCGACGACGTCGGGGTCGGGGTTCTCGCGCACGCGGGCGAGCAGCGCTCGGGCGGTCTCGTGCGCGACGCGACTGATCTGGGCGGGATCCTCCCCGCCCAGGAACGCCTCGAACATCCCGCCAGGGAAGGTGACCGGCTTGTGGTGTCGTTCCGCCATTGCCCCATTCTCCCCCGTGCGCGGGACGGGTGCGATCCACGGTAGATTAGTCAACGATCGGGCCTGTAGCTCAGTTGGCAGAGCATCGGACTTTTAATCCGCGGGTCGTGGGTTCGAGCCCCACCGGGCCCACTCCATGATCGCGGACGAGCGCCGATCCTCCCCCGCTCCGGGCGCTACGCGACGCCCGTGACGCGGCCGCGCTCCATCAGATAGCCGACGGCGACGGCCCCCGCGATGCAGAGCATGATCGGGGCGAGGAGCTGGAGGCCCTGGTTCGTGAACTCCATGACGAGCACCAGGGCGGTGAACGGCGCCCGCATCGTGACGGCGAGGAAGGCCGCGGCGCCGATGAGGGCGAATCCGGCGAGCGGAGCGCCCGGCCAGATCAGGTTCCAGAGGGCCCCGATCGTCAGGCCCAGACCTGCGCCGATCGCCAGGGAGGGGGTCAGGGTGCCACCGGCGGCACCGGCACCGATCGTGCCCACGGTCGACGCCGTCTTCACCACGGTGATGGCGAAGATCAACAGCACCGGCATCGCAGCGGTGAAGGCCAGCTGGCCGAGCGACCTCCCGTTGCCGAGGATGGCGGGGAGCCACAGCGAGACCACGCCGACGGCCGCGAAGACGAGCGGCATGACGATGAGGATGCCCCACGATTTCGGGCGGTGGCGCTGCGCGAAGCCCACGAGCTTCACGAACCCGACGGCGGCGAACCCGAGCAGCGGTCCGGCGAGCACGGACCAGAGCACGATCGTCGGCGAGAGCGGCACCTGCTCCACGGCGTAGAGCGGGTTCGCGGGCACGACGATGCGGGCGACGAGTGCGGCGATCGCGGAGGTCGCGAGGGCCGGCAGGATGGTGGCGAAGCTCACCTCGGCCAGGAGGATCTCGACGGCGAAGACGGCACCGCCGAGCGGCACGTTGTAGACGGCGGCCAGGCCGGCTCCGGCTCCGCACGCCACCAGGATGCGGCGTTCGCGAGCTGTCACGCCCGCACGGTCGGAGAGCCAGCCTGCCCAGAGCGCCGCGACCTCCCGTGGCGCCACCTCGCGGCCGATGGAGGCGCCGAGGCCGACGATGACGATCTGGAGGGCGGCGTTGACGAGCGTCACGATGCCGGGCATCCGGCGGCCTCCGACCGACGCCTCCACCGAGACGACGGCGTGATCGGGGCGACGCCGCCCCCACCACCGGAGCAGCCACCAGCCGACGCCGCCGATCACTCCGGCGACGACCAGCGCGACCACACGGCTGACGGGCGGAGCCTCCTGCAACCCCTCGAGGAACGACCCCTCCGAGTACCCGAACGCCAGGTGCTGGATCGCGTGCAGCGCGAGGTACACCAAGGCGCCGCCGATGCCTCCGCCCACACCCACGAGAGCGGTAACGACGACGAGACGGATCACCCAGGACGGGGCGCCGGGACGACGCACGGCTCGGGCGGAAGTCACCCGCTCAGCGTAACGGAGGCGTTCAGGCGCCCGGAACGAGTGCCTTCACCGTCAGCAGCGAGATGGAGTCCGACTGGCACGCGGTCACATCCGCATCCTTCACGAAGAGCGACTCCGTCGACCCGGGCGGGTAGACGCGGAAACCGTCCGCCTGCTTCGGGTCGCACTCCGACTCCGAGTAATTCCCCGCCTGCACGATCTTGAGCGCCGCCTGCGCGGTGCCGCCCGGCTGCAGGGTCACCGTCGGGTGCGGCGCGCTGCGGTCGAAGTCGGCCGGTGCACCGAGCTGGGTGCCGTTGCCGTCGCCGACGAACGACACGCCCGGCCAACCCTGCAGCGCGCACTGCGCGCTGCCGTTGTTGGTCAGCACGAGCGTGACCTCCACACTGCCCGCCGCACCGCCTCCGCCGGGCTGGATGCTGCCGCTCAGCGACCCCGTGTCGCACTGCCCATCGACCGGTGCCGAGCTGCTGGTGCCTGTCGGTCGCGGCGTCGAGGTCGCGGTCGACGTGGAGGTCGACGTCGACGCGGTCGGTGTCGAGGTCGGCGAGCCGGACGCCGAGCACCCGGCGACGGCCAGGACCAGAGCGCCGGCGGCGAGCGCGGCAGCGACGAGACGCGGGGCGGCGGGGCGGGACGAGAGGATCCGTGAGCGGGCCATGCGCCCATCCCACCAGCACGGGAGGCGGCAGCCGTGGCAGCGCGCCGGGTGTCGCCCGGATCGGTCGCCGGAGCGAAAGCACCCATGTGGTGTGGAGACGCGCCCTGGCAGGATGGACCCATGAAAGCGATCGCATCCTGGCTCACCCGCTATTGGGCGGTCGTCGTCCCGATCATCGGCGTCGTCCTGCTCGTCGCCTTCTGGACGGTCGAGCTCCAGCCCTGGGCGGTCGTGCTGATCGCGCTCGTGCTCGGCGGCACCGTGCTCGCGGCGGTCCAGCACGCGGAGGTCGTGGCCCACCGGGTCGGCGAGCCCTTCGGCTCCCTGGTGCTCGCGGTGGCGGTGACCGTGATCGAGGTGGCGCTGATCGTGACGCTGATGACCTCGGGCAAGGACTCCGAGACGCTCGCCCGCGACACCGTCTTCTCGGCGGTCATGATCACGATGAACGGTATCGTCGGCCTCTCGCTGCTCCTCAGTTCGAGCCGCGGGTCGATGACCTCGTTCAACCCCAAGGGCAGCAGCGCCGCGCTCGCGACGGTCACCGCGATGGCCACCCTCACGATGGTGGTGCCGACGTTCACCGAGACACCCGGCCCGCAGTTCTCGCCGAGCCAGCTGGTGTTCGCAGCCCTCGCCTCGATCTCCCTCTACGCGATGTTCGTCTTCACCCAGACCTTCGCGCATCGCGACTTCTTCCTTCCGGTCGCTCTGAAGCCCAGTGAGGGCAACGGCAACGAGGAGGACGAGGACAGCCACGCCGAGCGGCCGTCGAACCGCACCGCTCTGATCAGTCTCGGCCTCCTCCTGGTCGCCCTGGTCGCGGTCGTCGGCCTCGCGAAGCTCGAGTCGACACCGCTGGAGCGCGCGGTCACCGCGGTCGGGCTGCCGCAGTCGTTCGTCGGTGTGATCATCGCGCTGCTGGTACTGCTGCCGGAGGGCATCGCGGCCGCGAAGGCGGCGAAGCTCAACCGGATGCAGACGAGCCTCAATCTCGCCCTCGGCTCGGCTATCGCGAGCATCGGCCTCACCATCCCGGTGATCGCCGTCGCCTCGATCTGGCTCCCCGGCGCACTGCACCTGGGTCTCGGCGCCAGTCAGATCGTGCTGCTGGCCCTCACCGTCGCCGTCAGCATCCTGACGCTCATGCCGGGACGCGCGGTGCGGATGCAGGGCGGCATCCACCTCATCCTGTTCGCGGCCTTCATCTTCCTCTCGGTGGCGCCGTAGCCTGAGCCCATGGGTTCCCGGGATCCGCGCGTCGACGCCTACCTCGAGCCGCTGCCGGAGTGGCAGCGTGCGGTGTTCGCCGAGCTGCGGGAGCTCATCCACGAGGCCGACCCGGAGGTCGAGGAGACGATCAAGCGCACCGTGCAGCCGTACTTCGTGCTGGACGGCAACGTGTGCGCCTTCCTGGCCGCGAAGGACCACGTCAACCTGTTCGTCTACGACGGCGGCATCGTGCCGGACCCCGACGGGCTGATCACGGCAGGGCACACGAACACCACGGCCCGCACGATCGGGTTCCGCGAGGGAGACCCGATCGCGCGGGAGGCGCTGCTCGCCTTCCTGCGCCGGCTGATCGCGGACAACCGCGCCGGCGGCTGGCGGGCGATCGCGAAGCGGGGCTAAAGGCCGTCAGACCGCCGTGCGGGTGCGGCGACGACGCAGCACCAGGACGCCGAGCCCGAGGGCGAGAGCGCTCGCGCCGAGCGCGCCTCCGCTGACGGGATCGACGAGCGGCGTGCTCTCGGATTCGCTGACGATGGTGAAGTCGGCGTCGAACGACTTCGAGCCCTGGGTGAAGGTGATCGTCGTGGGGCCCTGAGCCAGATCGCTGAGCGTCACCGACCAGGTGCCGTCCTGGCCGACGACGGCGCTGCCGACCGGCGAACCGTCGGCGGTGCGCGCGTCGACCTGGGCACCGGGGCTCCCGACGCCGGTCACGACCGCCCGGTCGACGGGAAGCCCCTCATCGGCACCGGGCGACCGCAGCTCGAACGGGTTGTCCATGGTGTAGATGTAGCCTCCGCCGCCCACGCGGGGGTGGCAGAAGTAGATGACGGTCTGACCATCCTCAACGGTTCCCGTCGCGGTGATCTCGATCGTTCCGTCGGGGCGGATTGGGCCTTCGCCGATCTGGATACCGCTGCCACAGACGGACTGACCGGGCACCAATCGGAGAGGCAACGCCACCAGCTGCACCGTCTCTCCTACAGTCGCCTCCAGCGTCGCAGCATCGTAGACCGTCATCGAGTACACCTGACCGGGCGCGACCGTACTGCTCGCCGGCGGTTTTAATATCCGTGATTCGCCCGCGGCACGATCCTCGATCGGAGCCGCCGAGGCCGCGGCGGGGATGGTGACGACCGCGCCGACGGCGACGGTCGCGGAGATCAGGAAGGTGCGCAGGAAACGGTTCATAAGCTTGTCCACATCTGGTCGGGGTATGTCCGTTGGGGCCGGTCGGCCGCACTCCATCGGAGCGAGGAGATGTGACATATTAGAAGCGCCCGATCGGGCGCCTTCCGAGGTTTCCTCAGGGAGACGCGTAGCGCCGATGCCCGCAAGGAGCGACGCGCCCTCCGAATTCAGTAGCTATGGGGAAAGGAACGACGCAGTCGGTCGCTGGTGCCTCAGTAGCGCCCGACGGCTACTCAACAGCCGCGAACGATCGCCGCATCGAAGAGCTGCTCCGCGGCGAGGCGGGCTGCGACGGGGGTCCCCCCGCACAGCGCCGCGCTCGCGGAGGCGCCGTCGAAGAGCAGCGTCAGCTGCACGGCGAGAAGGTGTGGCTCCGAGGCTCCGGCGGCGACCGCCTGGCGCTCGAAGAAGGCGGTGAGCTCGCCCTTGAAGTGCTGCGCCACCTGCGCCGCGGGATGCTCGCGGTCGCGCAGCTCGGTGGCGACGTTGACGAACGGGCAGCCGAAGAAGTCGCTCGCCTCGGCCGCCGCGTGCAGCGCGTCGTAGACGTGCAGGACGCGCTCGCGCGGGGGGAGGTCGTCGCTCTCGGTGAAGTAGCCGGCCACGACGCGCGGTCCGTACTCCCGCAGCATCTCGGCGATGATGGCGTCCTTGCCGTCGAAGTGCTGGTAGATCGAGCGTTTGGAGACCGCGGCCTCCTGGGCGATGCGGTCGACACCGACCGCGTTGACGCCTTCGCCGATGAAGAGCCGGGCGGCGGCGGCGAGCACGCGCTCGCGCGGTTTGGGCCGGGGCTCGACGGCGGCGGTGGTCATGAGCCGATTCTAGGGACGACGGTGGACAAAGTAAACCGATCTGTGTACATTTCGAAGTACACCGATCTGTTTACTTCTGGAGGAACCATGACCGACCTCGCCGGACGCACCGCCCTCGTCACCGGAGCCAACCGCGGACTCGGAGCCGCCTTCGTCGCCGGACTGCTCCAGCGCGGCGTCGCGAAGGTCTACGCGGCCGCGCGCCGCCCCGAGACCGTCACGAGCGACGACCCCCGAGTGGTTCCCCTCGCGCTCGACGTGACCGACCCCGAGAGCATCCGGCGCGATGCCGAGATCGCGAGCGATGTGACCGTGCTGGTCAACAACGCCGGCATCGCCGTGAACCAGTCGCTCATCTCGGGAGACCTCGACGAGATCCACCGCGAGTTCGACACCAACTTCTGGGGCCCCGTCCTGGTCACCCGTGCCTTCGCACCCGTGCTGGCGCAGAACGACGGCGGCGCGATCGTGAACATGCACTCCGCGCTGAGCTGGCTCGCGCTCGGCTCGTACAGTGCGACCAAGGCCGCGCTGTGGTCGGCGAGCAACTCCGCGCGCGTCGAGCTGGCGCCGCAGGGCATCCAGGTCGTCGGAGTGCACGTCGGCTACGTCGACACGGAGATGGCCGCGAACGCGGAGGGCGTGAAGGTCCCGCCGACGCAGGTCGTGGACGAGGCGCTGGACGCGGTCCTCTCCGGAGACGCGGAGGCGATCGTCGGCGACGTGGCCCGCCATGTGAAGTCGAAGCTTCACGAGGACGTGCGCGCCCTCTACCCCCAGCTGGCCAAGTAGGACGACGCGGCGAAGCCCTCGGGCCGGATGCCCCAGCTCGCCGTCCACTCCTCGCCGGGCGCGATCCAGTGGAGCCCCTGCCCGGTGTTGAGCGCGTTGGCGGGCGCAGTCATGGGCTCGACCGCGAGCGCGACCTCCCCCGGCGCCTTGGTGGCGAAAGCGCGGTGCGTGAAGACCTGCACGTAGGCGAAGGCGGGATCGCTCCAGAGGATCACACGACGGCCGTCGTCGGCCGCGAGCACGTGCTCCGGCCGCTCGGCGAGCCCGCCGAAGCCGTCGTTCACGTCCAGGTCGCTCACGCGCGCGCCCGCCGAGAGGTCGAAGCGCGTACCGGCGACGGGGGCCTCCCCGATCACGTTGAGCCGGTCGTCGGTCTCGAATCGCGTGGCCGCGGTCACCGTCAGCGTGAGCTGCTCGGCGGGCACGTCGCCGATCCGGAGGTAGGGGTGGGCGCCGACGGCGACGGGCGCGGGACGCTCCCCGCGGTTGGCGATCGTGTGCGTGACGGTGAGGCCCTCGGTGTCCAGCTCGTGCTCGACCGTGGTGTCGAGGAGGAACGGATAGCCGGCCTGCGGGTAGATGCTCGCCGCCTGCGTGACCGACGAGTCGGTGCGGGCGACGAGGGTGTACGGCTGGTAGCGCAGGAGGCCGTGACTGGCGTTCCCGAGCTGCGGCTCGGTGAGGGCGAGCTGCTGCACGATGCCGTCGAGCTCCCAGCGGCCGTCTTTCACGCGGTTGGGCCACGGGACGAGCGCGATGCCATCGGCGGAGGGCGGGGTGGACTCCTCCGGGAACGGCTCCGTGAGGTCGACACCCGCGTAGCGCAGGGTGCGGATCCCCGCCGCCACCTGGGTGATGGTCGCGCTCAAGTCGCCGAATTCGATGTCGTACTGGTCGCCGGTGGGTGCACGCATGGCCACAGCCTAGGCCCCGGCGACGGTGACCGGCAGACCGGTTTCGCGCAGCGCGGACAGCTCCTCCGGGGCCGCCGAGACACCGGTGACGAGCGCCGAGATCTCGTCGATGCCGGCGATGCGTCCGAGGTGCGTGCGGCCGAGCTTGGAGCCGTCGGCGACGACGACGGCGCGCTCCGCGGTCGTCACCATCGCGCGCTTCAGGTCGGCCTCGGGCAGGTTCACGTTGGTGACACCGCCGACCGGGTGGACCCCGGTGCAGCCGATGAAGGCGAGGTCGGCGTGCACCCGTTCGAGCAGGCTGGAGGCCAACGGCTCGACCAGCGAGTGCTGCAGCGGCCGCAGCGTGCCGCCGGTGACGACGACCTGGAAACGCGGGATGGCGCGCTCCAGCTCGAGCGCGATCGTCAAGCCGTTGGTGATCACGGTGACGTCGGTGAGATCGTCCCGGTCGGCGAGGGCACGCGCGATCGCCGCGGTGGTGGTGCCGACGTCGAGCAGCACGCTGCTCCCCGAGCCGACGAGCGCGGCCGCGGCAAGCGCGATCGACCGCTTCTCGTCCGCCGACGCCTCCAGGGCCTCCTCGAAGCTGGCCTCACGCATCCCCGTGCCGCGGAGGACCGCGCCGCCGTGGACCCGCCGGATGCTCTGCCGCTCGTCGAGCGCGTCGAGGTCGCTGCGCACCGTGACGTCGGAGACCTGGAACTCCTCGCTCAGCTCGCTGACCCGGACGAAGCCGGCGCGGCCGATCAGTTCGAGCATGCGCTCCCGGCGGAGGGCGGCAGGCAGCGGTTCGCTCATACGCCCATCGTGTTCCGCTTGCGTTTGCTTGTCAATGCGAAAGCGAATGACTAGATTTGCTTTCGGAAACGAAAGGCTGGCATGGCTTCCATCACCAAGCGCCCGCACGTCCTCTCCGACGGCCGGGACCTCATCTACTACGACGACGCGGACTCGACGCTCGCGCCCGACCGCGCACCCGACCTCCGCGAGCCGTCCCCGCGTCCGCCGACGGCGACCATGCGACAGGACCCGCTGACCGGCGAATGGGTGTCGATCGCCGCCGCCCGCCAGAACCGCGTGATGCTGCCGCCCGCCGAGCTCGACCCGCTCGCACCCGCCACGCCGAGCAACCCCTCCGAGATCCCTAGCGTGTACGACGTCGCGGTCTTCGAGAACAAGTCGCCGTCGTTCGGGCCGCTGCTCGAGGACGCGAACGCCCCCCTCGGTCTCGACGACCTGGCGGAGGTCGGGCTCGGCCGCACGCGCACCTCCGTCGGGCGCTGCGAGGTCGTCTGCTTCAGCCCGGCGACGAGCGGCTCCTTCGGGAGCCTCACGCCCTCCCGCGCCCGCACGGTCATCGAGGCCTGGGCGGACCGCACCGCGGTGCTGTCCGCGCTGCCCGGCGTGCGCCAGGTGTTCCCGTTCGAGAACCGCGGGGAGGCCATCGGCGTCACCCTGCACCACCCGCACGGCCAGATCTACTCGTACCCGTACATCACGCCGCGCACCAACGCGCTCATCCGCTCTCTCGACGCGTACGGTCCGACGCTGTTCGCCGACATCCTGGAGCGCGAGCGCGCCTCCGAGCGCGTCGTCCTCGCCGGCGAGCACTGGACCGCGTTCGTGCCCTTCGCGGCCCGCTGGCCCATCGAGATCCACGTCCTCCCGCACCGGCACGTCGCCGACTTCGCCGAGACGAACGACGCCGAGCGGGACGAGCTCGCCACGCTCTACCTCCGCGTCCTGCGGGGAGTGGATGCGCTCTACGACTCCCCCACTCCCTACATCGCCGCCTGGCACCAGGCGCCCGTCGATGTGCGCCGCGACGAGATCCGCCTGATGCTGCAGATCACCTCCCCCCGCCGCGCCGCGGATAAGCTGAAGTTCCTGGCCGGCTCCGAAGCCGCGATGGGCGCGTGGATCGGCGACGTTCCGCCCGAGAAGGCCGCAGAGGCCCTCCGCGAGGCCGTCGCCCGCGCCGATCGCGAGAACCCGGTCGGCGAGCTGCCCTCCGGCATCTCCGGCCTCGTCACCGTCCCACCCGCTCCCTCCGACCGAAAGGCCGACCGATGACCGATCTGCGCTCCGGCGTCCGCGACGACTTCGCCGAGGTGTTCGGCCGCCAGCCCGACGGCGTGTGGTCGTCCCCCGGCCGCGTCAACCTCATCGGCGAGCACACCGACTACAACGAGGGATTCGTCCTCCCGTTCGCGATCAACCGCCGCACGGTGGCCGCGCTCGGGCTGCGCGAGGACCGTACCGTCCGCGTCGGCAGCACCTTCGCCGACGAGCTCGTGGAGATCGACCTCGACGCGATCGGGCCCGAGGCCCTCTCCGGCTGGTCGGCCTACCCGCTCGGCGTGGCGTGGGCGCTCGGCGAGTTCGGCGCCGACCTGGCCGCCGTGCCGGGCTTCGACGTGCTCATCGACTCCAACGTCCCCGTCGGCGCCGGCCTGTCGTCGTCCGCCGCGATCGAGGGCGCCGTCGCCCTCGCGCTGAACGACGTGTGGCGGCTCGGACTCGACCGTCAGACACTCGCCCGCGTGGGCCAGCGCGCCGAGAACGTGGCCGTCGGCGCCCCGACCGGGATCATGGACCAGTCCGCGTCGCTGCTGGGCGAGCCGGATTCCGCCGTCTTCCTGGACTGCCGCACGCTGCACTCCGAGATCGTGCCGCTGGGCCTGGCCGAGGCCGGGCTGGAGATCGTCGTGATCGACACGGGCGTGGAGCACGCGCACGCCACGGGCGGCTACGCCGAGCGTCGCGCCTCCTGCGAGGCCGGCGCCGCCGCGCTCGGAGTCGAGTCGCTCCGGGATGTCTCGGTCGCCGATCTGGACCGCGCCCGTGAACTGCTCGACGATGTGACCTTCCGCCGCGTCCGCCATGTCGTCACGGAGGACCAGCGCGTGCTCGACACCGTGCGCACCCTGCGCGAGCAGGGCCCGACCGCGATCGGGGAACTGCTCGACGCCTCCCACGCCTCCATGCGCGACGACTTCGAGATCTCCGTGCCCGAGCTCGACCTCGCCGTCGAGACGGCGCAGTCCAGCGGGGCCATCGGCGCGCGGATGACCGGCGGCGGCTTCGGCGGGTCGGCGATCGCGCTCGTGCCATCCGACGCGGTCAGCCGGGTGCTCGTCGCACTCGACGGAGCCTTCGCGGAGCACGGCTTCGGCCAGCCGAACCTCTTCACCGTGGTGCCGTCGGAGGGCACGCGCCGGGAGAGCTGACCTCCCCTCATCCCCGTCGTTAACCTCCCGGCAACCGTTCGGGAGGAAGATGGCGGGGATGACGGATCCCGAGATCACCTGGCTCGACGCCGACACCGTGCAGCTGCGGCAGCCGAAGTCGTCGCACTGGGAGGCGCCCTTCCTCTTCCTGCTCTTCGGCCGGAGGCGCGCACTCCTGCTCGACACGGGTGCCACGGCGGACGAGTCCGTCTTCCCGCTGCGCGCGACGGTCGACCGGCTCACCGACACCTGGTTGCGACGCAACCCTGCGGTGTTCCTGCGGCCGTATCCCCTGGTCGTCGCGCACACGCACGCCCACCGCGACCACATCGCGGGGGACCCGCTGCTCGCGGCACGACCGGCGACGACGGTGGTCGGGACCACCCCGGCCCAGGTCATCTCGTTCTTCGGGTTCCGCGCGTGGCCGGACGAGGTCGTGGAGTTCGACCTCGGTCAACGGCCGATCGACGTGATCGGCGGCCCGGGGCACGAGCCGTCCGCCGTCGTGTTCTTCGACCGCCGGAGCGGCATCCTGTTCACCGGGGACACCGTGCTCCCCGCTCACCTCTACATCCGGGACCGCGCGCAGTACAGCGCGACGATCGACCGGCTCATCCGGTTCCGCGACTCGGCGCCCGTGCGCGTGCGCGAGCTGCGGGGCGCGCACATCGAGATGTCGCAGGAGCCCGGCGTGGCCTACCCGCCCGGCACGATCGACCAGCCGGACGAGCCCGCACTCGAGCTGCCTCCGCGCATCCTGAACCGCGTGCGCGCGGCGCTCGACGACCTGCCGGACTCTCCCGACGGTCGCGTGGTCCGCAAGCGCTTCATCGTCGTCGACGAGAGCCGGGAGCGTGCAGCCCGCGCTGGCTAAGCTGACGGGATGAGCACCCTCGTCACCCTCGCCGACGGCTCGGCGCCCACCGTCTCGCCCGATGCCTTCGTCGCTCCCGGGGCGGTCCTCGCCGGGCGCGTGCGCCTGAGTGCCGCGTCGAGCGTCTGGTACAACGCGGTGCTCCGCGCCGAGGCGGAGGAGATCGTGCTCGGCGAGCGCAGCAACCTCCAGGACAACGTCTCCTGCCACGTCGACGCCGGATACCCGCTGACGATCGGCGCGGACGTGTCGGTCGGCCACAACGCCGTGCTTCACGGCTGCACGATCGAGGACGGCGCGCTGATCGGGATGCACGCGACCGTGCTCAACGGTGCAGTCATCGGAGCCGGGTCGCTCGTCGCCGCCGGGACCGTGGTGCTCGAAGGGACGGTCGTCCCGCCCGGATCCCTCGTCGCCGGCGTGCCCGGGAAGGTCCGCCGAGAGCTCACGGAAGAGGAGCGGGCGGGCCTCGTCGGCAACGCCTCCGCCTACCTGCGCCTGGTCGAGGCGCACCCGCGGGGCTGACTCAGGCTTCGGTCGCCGAAGCGTCCGTCGCGGACGGCTCGACCGCGCCCGGTGCTCCCCCCGTCAGCCGCACCAGCTCGGCGAACGTCGTGGGGAACACCGTGTGCGGGTGACCGGCCGCGGCCCAGACCTCGGGGTAGCCGGCGAGCGCCACATCCACGACCGTGCGGAGCGGTGCGGGGTGGCCGACCGGCGCGACACCGCCGATGGTCTGACCCGTGGCCGACTTCACGGTCTCGGGGTCGGCCCGACGGATACGGCCGCCCAGCTGCTCCCCGAGGTAGGCCGTGTCCACACGGTGCGCGCCGGAGGTCATGACGAGCAGCGGCTCGCCGTCGATGGTGAAGACGAGGGAGTTGGCGATGGCGCCCACCTCCACGCCCAGCTCGGCCGCGGCGGAGACGGCCGTGGGCGTCGCCGCCTCGAACCAGCGGACCCGCGGCTCGACGCCGGCCGCGAGGAGGGCCGACTCGACCCGCTCCACGGCGGGATGCGTGCGCTCGGTGCCCTCGCCGCTCATGCCAGCGCCCGCTCCGCGGACTCGACCACGTTCTGCAGCAGCAGCGCGCGGGTCATCGGGCCGACACCGCCCGGGTTCGGCGAGATCCACGCGGCGACCTCGGCGACATCCGGCGCCACGTCACCGGCGACGACGCTCTTGCCGGTGACCGGGTCCTCCACGCGGCTCACGCCCACGTCGAGGACGATCGCGCCGGGCTTCACGTTCTCGGCCGAGACCAGCCCCGCGACACCCGCGGCGGCCACGATCACGTCGGCGCGCTTGAGGTGCTCGTCGAGATCGACGGTGCCGGTGTGGGTGAGCGTCACGGTCGCGTTGTACTCGCGACGGGTCAGCAGCGAGCCGATCGAGCGGCCGACGGTGACGCCGCGGCCGACGACGACGACGTGCTTGCCGTTCAGCTCGATCCCGTGCCGCTCCATCAGCTCGATGACGCCGCGCGGGGTGCACGGGAGCGGCGTGGTGATCGGCCGGTTGACGTTGAGCATCAGGCGGCCGAGGTTCGTCGGGTGCAGGCCGTCCGCATCCTTCGCCGGGTCCACGAGCTCGAGGATCGCGTCGGTGTCGAGGTGCGGCGGCAGCGGGAGCTGGACGATGAACCCGGTGCAGTCGGGGTCGGCGTTCAGGTCCTCGATCACGGCCTCCAGCTCGGCCTGCGAGATGTCGGCCGGGAGGTCGCGGCGGATGGAGGCGATGCCCACCTCCGCGCAGTCGCGGTGCTTGCCGGCGACGTACCACTGCGACCCGGGGTCGTCACCGACCAGGATGGTGCCGAGCCCGGGCACCACGCCCTGCTCGCGCAGGCGCGTCACGCGCTCGGTCAGCTCGCTCTTGATCGCGGCGGCCGTGGCCTTGCCGTCCAGAATTCGTGCGGTCACAGTTCCTCCGTCGTTGCACCGTCGAGTACGCGGATTCTTCGCGTACTCGACGGCTTTCGCCCGACTTTTCGTGTACTCGAGGGGTGGGGAGTGTCAGATCGAGGAGGGGAGCTCGACCGGGAAGGCGTCCTGGCCCGAGGGCGTGAGGCCCGGGTAGAGCGGGAACGCCGCGGTCAGCGCGTCCACGCGCGAGCGCAGCGCGGCGGTGTCGGCGCCGGGGACGAGGGCGCTGCCGATGATGTCCGCCACCTCGGTGAACTCGGTGTCGCCGAAGCCACGGGTCGCGAGCGCCGGCGTGCCGATCCGGAGGCCGGAGGTGACCATGGGCGGGCGCGGGTCGAACGGCACCGCATTGCGGTTGACCGTGATGCCGACCTCGTGCAGCACGTCCTCCGCCTGCTGGCCGTCGAGCTGCGAGTTGCGGAGGTCGGCGAGCACCAGGTGCACGTCCGTGCCCCCGGTGAGCACGTCGACGCCGGCCGCGCGCGAGTCGTCGGCGGTGAGGCGGGAGGCGAGGATCTGGGCGCCGCGGATGGTGCGCGCCTGGCGGTCCTTGAACTCCTCGGTCGCGGCGAGCTTGAACGCGGTCGCCTTGGCCGCGATCACGTGCATGAGCGGCCCGCCCTGCTGGCCGGGGAACACGTTGGAGTTGAGCTTCTTGGCGAGCTCGGTGTCGCGGCTGACGATGAAGCCGGAGCGGGGGCCGCCGATGGTCTTGTGCACCGTCGAGCTGACGACGTCCGCGTAGGGCACGGGCGACGGGTGCAGGCCCGCGGCCACGAGGCCGGCGAAGTGCGCCATGTCGACCCAGAGCTTGGCGCCGACCTCGTCCGCGATCTCGCGGAAGGCGGCGAAGTCGAGGTGGCGGGGGTAGGCCGACCAGCCCGCGATGATGACCTGCGGCTTGTGCTCGCGGGCCTTGTCGCGCACCACGTCCATGTCGACGAGGAAGGTCTCGGGGTCGACGCCGTACGAGACGGCGTTGTAGAGCTTGCCCGAGAAGTTGAGCTTCATGCCGTGGGTCAGGTGGCCGCCGTGGGCGAGCTCCAGGCCCAGGATGGTGTCGCCGGGGGTCGCGATCGCGGAGAGGACCGCGGCGTTGGCGGAGGCGCCGGAGTGCGGCTGGACGTTCGCGTACTCGGCGCCGAACAGGCTCTTCGCCCGGTCGATCGCCAGCTGCTCGGCGATGTCGACGTACTCGCAGCCGCCGTAGTAGCGGCGGCCGGGGTAGCCCTCTGCGTATTTGTTGGTGAGGACCGAGCCGACGGACTCCAGCACCGCACGCGGCACGAAGTTCTCGGAGGCGATCATCTCGAGGTAGTCGCGCTGGCGGCCGAGCTCGAGCTGCAGCACCTCCGCGATCTCGGGGTCGACCTCCGCGAGCGGGGCGGTGAAGGTCGAGGGCAGGGTGTCGGTCACTACGGGCTCCTTCGGACAGGGATGGACAGTGTACGTATCGACCCAGGCGCGCGGCCGAATCCACCCATGCTTTCGAGGTACCGTCGTCGCTCCCCGATGGTGACCATCTGAGCGCCAGTCGCGACTCGCCCAGCATAGCAAAGGCGCGCAGGTCCCGGACCCTTGCCCATTAGTTAGGAGGCCTGCGATACTCGCTGGTGGCCGTCCGGGGGTGGACGGACGCGGCCGCCGCCCGAGCAACACCCAGCCACATGAGGAGCCTCCGTGGTCATACCCCGCCCTGTCGAGCTCGTGAGCACGACCGACGCACCGTTCGTCCTCGGCCCGACGGCCCGGATCAGCGTCGCGGGCGCCGGAGCGGAGGGGGTGGCCGCCCTCCTGCGCGACGCGCTCCGCCGCGACTGCCACCGCGAACTCGTCGTGGTGATCGAGCCGCCCGAGTACGGTGACATCGCCATCGTGGTCGCCGAGCATGAGGGGCCGGACGGGCATCGCGAGGAGGGGTACTCGCTCGACGTCGCCGCAGAGGGCGTGCGCATCGGCGCGGCCACCGCGGCCGGTGCGCTCCACGGCGTGCAGACGCTGCGTCAGCTCGTCCCCGCCTCCTGCTCCGACGACCCGCTGACGATCGAGGCCGTACGCGTGCGGGACTACCCGCGCTACGCCTACCGCGGCGCGATGCTCGACGTCGCGCGGCACTTCTTCCCGGTCCGGGATGTCGAGCGCTTCATCGACGCGATCGCGCTGCTGAAGGTCAACCACCTCCACCTCCACCTCACCGACGACCAGGGCTGGCGACTGGAGATCGCGTCGTGGCCCGAGCTGACGAGCGTCGGCGGGTCGACCGCCGCGGGCGGCGGCGCCGGCGGGTTCTACACGCAGGAGGAGTACCGCGGCCTCGTCGCCTATGCGGCGCAGCGCCACATCACCGTCGTCCCCGAGATCGACATGCCGGGCCACACGAACGCGGCTCTCGCGTCGTACCCGGAGCTGAATCCCGACGGTGCGGCCCCTGCCCTCTACACGGGAACGACCGTCGGCTTCAGCACCCTGATGACCGGCGACCCGACGACGGAGCGCTTCCTCTCAGACGTCATCGGCGAGGTCGCCGCGCTGACGCCCGGCCCGTTCCTCCACATCGGCGGGGACGAGTGCCTGAGCACCGCGCGCGAGGACTTCGTCGCCTTCCTCCGGCACGCTGCGCGCCTGGTCGCGGACGCCGGGAAGACCCCCGTCGGCTGGCATGAGATGGGCGCCTGCGACGCGCTGCCGGAGGGCACCGTCGGCCAGTACTGGGACTACCGCACGCCGCGCGGGTCGGCCGCCGACGACATCCTGTCGTTCGTGCGCCAGGGCGGCGCGGCCATCCTCTCCCCCGCCGATGTCGCCTACCTCGACATCGTCTATGAGGAGGGGGACGCGATCGGCCAGGACTGGGCGGACGGCCCGACGACGCTGCGGGACGCCCTGGAGTGGGACCCGGCCCGCATCGTCCCCGGTCTCGCCGAGGCACACATCCTCGGCGTCGAGGCGCCGCTGTGGACGGAGACCGTCGCCACCATCCAGGAGGCCGAGGAGATGGTCTTCCCCCGGCTCGCCGCCGTCGCCGAGATCGGCTGGTCGCCGGCCCCCGCCGACACCGAGGCCGTGGAGGCCGCACGCGACTTCCCGGAGTTCGCCGTACGTCTCGCCCAGCTGGCGGAGCACTGGGATGCCGCGGGCACCTCCTACCGTCGCACCGCCGAGGTGCCGTGGCCGGAGAACGCCGGTCAGGGGTAGCCGAGGAACCACAGCAGGATCAGTGTCACCGGCTGCAGCGCGACTCCTGCGACCAGCACGATCGTCCGCGCCCGCGGGCTGTGCGTGAGACCGCGCGCACCTCCGAGCGGCGCCAACGGGAGCAGCAGCCGGAACAGGCTCTGCTGCGGCAGGAACACCGCCACCAGGTAGAGACCGTAACTGGCCGAGTAGGCCACCACCTCGGTGCCGAGGTCGCGGACACCCGGACGGCGCAGCAGCCACACGAATCCGGCGATCACCGCGACCACCAGCAGCACCCCGGCGATGCCCGCGTACTTCCAGGTGAAGAGGAACCACGGCGTCAGGGGCACGAACGACACGTGCCCGATGAATCCGGTCCACCAGGAGAGCTCGGTGGACACATAGGCGTCGGGCGTCCCCGTCGCCTGCGAGGCGATGAGCGGCCAGGCCAGGCCCGCGATCGCGGTGACCGCGCCGGCGACGAGCACGGCGACGCGCTCGCGCATCCCGAACGTGCCGATGCCCCGGCGCTCCTGCACGATGCGCACGACGAAGACGACCGCGAGCGCCAGCGGGATGGCGAGCGCTCCGGGTTTGGCGAACGCCGCCGCCACGGTGAACGGGATGACGAGCCAGTACCTCCGCCGGATCATCGCCAGCAGCGCGGCGAACATCAGGAAGAAGAACATGCTCTCGGCGTAGGTGATCTGCAGCACGAACGAGAGCGGGCCGAAGCAGAAGAACACGGTCGCCCAGAGGGCCGAGACCGTGCCGCCCCGCGCGTGGACGATGCGGTACAGCACGAGCGCCGCGCCGGCTCCGAAGAGGGTCGCGACGAGCACGCCCGCGGGAGCGAACGGCAGGCCGGTCACAGCCATCAGCCCGCGGACCACGGCCGGGTAGAGCGGCAGGAACGCCCAGGGGTTCTGCTGCACGTCGCCCCCGCCGTCGGTGGGGAGCGTCGTCGGGTACCCGCCGGAGGCGATGCGCTGGTAGAACGAGCCGTCCCAGGACGACGAGAACGTGAAGAAGGTCGGGTCCTGCCGCGAACTGGCGAACGGCCAGTCGCCGACCGTCGCCGCGACGTAGAGCGACAGCATGAAGACGGTCGTCAGCACCCGCGAGGAGGCGTAGACGATCAAGGTCGCGCCCCACCAGGGGAGGTCGCGACCGGCCAGGCGCACCCGGTCTCCGCGTACGCGCGTCCCGGCTCCCGGCGTGGGCGCTGTGCTCGTGATTCCCGCTGACATGCTCAGCGGGATACTACTCCGGTGAGCATGCACCGGTGCCGGGGATGGGATCCTGTACATGTGAACGTACTCACCGACCCCTCCTCCGCTCCCCTGGGTCCCGGTGCGCCGGTGCTCGCCGTCGACGTCGGCGGCACGGACATGAAGGCCGCGCTGATCGACGCCGACGGGCGGATCGTCGAGATCGTGCGGCGACCGACCCCGCATGAAGGCCCCGCGACGGCGGACGCCGTCGTCGCAGCCCTCGTCGCGATCGCCGACGAGTTCCGGGCGACGCATCCCGCCATCGAGCCGGAGGCGCTCGGTCTGCTGGTCCCCGGGCACGTGGACGACGAGCGCGGCGTGGGGGTCTTCGCCGAGAACCTCGGCTGGCGCGAGTACCCCTTCCGCGACCGCGCGGCAGCGGCCCTCGGCGTGCCGGTGTCGTTCAGCCACGACGTGCGCGGAGCCGGCCAGGCGGAGAAGCGGCTGGGAGCGGCGGCGCCCTACCGGAACGTGGTTTTCATGGCGATCGGCACCGGGATCGCCGGCGCCGTCTTCCTCGACGACCGCCTGCTCGTCGGCGGCGGTCTGGTCGGCGAGATGGGCCACTCCCGCGTCGCGGACGGTCCGGTGTGCGCGTGCGGCGGTATCGGCTGCCTGGAGGCCGTCGCGTCCGCGGCGGCCATCGCGCGCCGGTACAACACGGCGACCGGGGCGACGGTCCCGGGAGCCCGGGAGGTGCTCGAGCGCTCCGAGGCGGGCGACGCCGACGCGATCGCCGTGTGGGCGAGCGCCCTGGACGCGCTCGCCCTCGACATCTCGCACACGGTCGCGCTGCTCTCGCCCGAGGCGATCGTGATCGGCGGCGGCCTCTCGCAGGCAGGCGACGCACTGTTCGTCCCGCTGGCCGAGCGTCTGGAGGGCATCCTCACCTTCCAGCGCCGCCCGGCGCTGCTCCCCGCGAGCATCGGCGAGAACGCCGGCGTGATCGGCGCGGCGCTGCGGGCGCGCGATCTGCTCGCCGCCGCGGTCCCGCAACCGGTCGCCTGACCCGGCGACGGTATCGTCGATGAAATGACCGCGCATGTGATCCATTCCGCCCGTCTCGTCAGCGACGGCCACGTCGTCCACAACGCATGGGTGCGGTTCGACGGCGGCACGATCGCCGCCACCGGCACCGGAGACGAATGGCGTTCGGCGGTCGTCAGCGACCGAACGGTCTCCGTCACGGACGCCGACGGCGCGTGGCTGACGCCCGGTTTCGTCGACATCCACGGCCACGGGGGCGCGACAGCGAGCTACGACGACGGTCCGGAGAGCATCCGGCGGGCGCTCGATCTGCACCAGCGCCACGGCACCACCCGCGCGGTCATCTCCCTGGTCACCGCGCCCGTCGACCGCCTCGCCGAGAGCGTGCGGGCGATCGCGGCGCTCAGCCGCGAGGACTCCCGCGTGCTCGGGTCGCACCTCGAGGGCCCGTTCCTCGACGTCGGTCACAAGGGTGCGCACGAGCCGAGCCTGCTGCGCTCGGCGACGCCGGAGGACATCGACCTCCTGCTGGCGGCCGCCGACGGAACGCTGCGGCAGATCACGATCGCCCCGGAGCTGCCGGGCGGCCTGGACGCCGTGCGCGCCTTCAGCTCGGCCGGAGTCGCCGTCGCCGTCGGCCACACCGCCGCCGACTACGCGCAGACGATGGAGGCGTTCGCGGCGGGCGCGAGCATCCTGACTCACGCCTACAACGGCATGGACGGCGTGCACCACCGCGCTCCCGGCCCGGTCGCCGCGGCCACCCGCACGGCCGGCGTCACGCTGGAGATCATCAACGACGGCGTGCACGTGCACCCGGAGGTCGTCCGGATGCTGTTCGCCGCGGCTCCGGGTCGCGTCGCGCTCATCACCGACGCGATGGCCGCCGCGGGCGCGGAGGACGGCGACTATCTGCTCGGCTCGCTCGCCGTGCAGGTCAGGGACGGCGTCGCACGTCTCGCCGAGGGCGGCTCCATCGCCGGTTCGACGCTGACGCTCGACGACGCTCTGCGGCGCGCAGTGCAGGAGGTCGGCCTCCCCGTCGAGGACGCGGTGCGGGCGCTCACTGAGACGCCGGCGGCCGCGGTCGGGCGTAGCGACGATCTCGGCCGGCTCGCGCCGGGGTACGCGGCGGATGCCGTGCTGCTCGACGGCGACTTCCGGGTGCTCCAGGTCTTCACGGACGGCGACCCCGTCGCTCGCTGAGCGGGGCCCGGGGCCGGATCCGTGTTCTGGACCCGGCCCTCGAGGATCCCCTCGTCGACGGTGATCGGCGTTCGGGTCGTCGGTCACCATCGTGCTCGTGCCGGTTCGGGTCCGGCACGGGCGTGGCACGGACGCCCCCTGTGCGGCGGCCACGTCTTGAGAGACCGCGACCGCCGCCATCCATGACGCCGGTTCTGTGAAATATTTCGGGGACTCCCGCCGGCCCCCTCGCTCAGCCCTTTTGGTGCCTCGATACGGGAGAATCGTGGGATGCCCGACCTGTCCGACCTCTCCGACCTCCAGCTGGTCGACGCGACGCGTGCGGGCGATCGGAACGCGTTCGCCGAGCTCTGGCGGCGGCACGCGCGCGCCGGGCTCGCCGTGGCGCGGTCGCACAGCGATCTCGACGCCGACGACCTCGTCGCCGAGGCGTACGCGAAGATCTACCAGGCGATCGCGAACGGCCACGGTCCCACCTCCGGCTTCCGCGCCTACCTCTTCACGACCGTGCGCAACGTCGCCGCCTCCTGGGGGCGCCGAGCGCGCGAAACGCCGATCGATGACGCGGACACCATCGAGGACCCGGCGTTCACCGAGGCCGCCGGCCTGGAGGCGCTCGATCGCTCCCTGACCGCGAACGCGTTCCGCACCCTCCCCACCCGGTGGCAGGAGGTGCTCTGGTACTGCGAGGTCGAGGGCATGAAGCCGGCCGAGGTCGCCCCGCTCCTGGGCATGTCGGCGAACGCCGTCGCCGCGCTGGCCTATCGCGCACGGGAGGGTCTGCGCCAGGCGTGGATCCAGGCGCACCTGGCAGCGGTGCCGGAGGACTCGGACTGCCACTGGACCACCGAGCGGCTGGGTTCCTACGCGCGCCACGGGCTCGGCAAGCGCGAGACCGCGAAGGTGGAGGCGCACCTGCTCGACTGCGCGCGCTGCACCATCGTCGCCGAGGAGGCGAAGGACGTCGGCTCGCGGATGGCGCTCGTCCTCCTGCCGCTGATCGCGGGCGTCGGTGGCGCGACGGCCTACTCCGCCTGGATGCAGAGCGGAGCCCACACCGTCCCGTACGCCCTCGGTGCGGCCGGTGCCGCGATGCCCGCTGCCGCGACAGCGGGTGCCGGTGCCGGTGCCGGTGCCGGTGCCGGTGCCGGTGCAACGACGATGGGAGCGTCGAGCGCGGCTTCGGGAGGCTCTGCCGGAGGAGCCGGCGGTGCCGGCGCGAGCGCAGCCACCATCACGTCGCTCGCCGTGGGCGGCGTGCTCGTCGCCGCCGCGGTGGCCGGGGCCTTCGTCTTCGGGCCGGCCCTCTTCGCCTCGGCTCCCACGCCGACGAGCGCAGCCGTCGCCGACCCGGCGTCGCCCGCGGCTCCGGGGCCGTCCGATTCGTCCACGGGTCCGGACACCGCGCCCCCTGCGCCTGCCGCGCCCGCACCTGCCTCCCCGGCGCCGGTGACCCCGGACGCACCGTCGACGGTGGTCGCGCCGACCGCGCCGACGCCGACCGTTCCTGACGCGGCGACTCCCACGACGCCCGTCACCCCGACGACGCCGGTCACTCCCGTGGCGCCGCGTCCGCAGCCTCCCGTGCTCTCCGGGTCGTTCCCGGCCGACGGGTACACCACGAACGCGCAGACCATCGACGCATCCGGCACGGGAACACCCTCAGCCGTGATCGCGGTGACCGCGGCGCGCACGCCAGGCTCGGAGGCCCGCGCCGTCGCCGCAGCAGCCCTCACTCTCGGCACCGCGACGGCCGACGCGTCCGGCGCCTGGGGCCTTGCGCTCGACCTGTCGGCGCTCGGCGACGGGAGCTGGACCGTGTCCGTCGCCCAGACCACCGCCGACGGAACGTCCGACGCCGTCACACGCACCCTCGTGGTGGACCGCACCGCACTCCCCCCGCAGATCACGAGCGTCGACACCGGCTCCGGTGGGTCCGCCGGTTCCGCCGCGCCGATCGTCTCCGGGACCGCGGAGCCGGGAGCAACGGTCGACGTCTCCGACGGCGACGTGCCGCTGGTCACCGTGACCGCCGACGCCGCCGGCGCGTGGACCACGCCCGAGCTCCTCTTCGCCTCACCGTCGTTCGCGCTGACCGCCCGTCAGACGGACGTGCTCGGCAACCGCTCCGATCCGTCCGTCCCCGCGACGGGGACCGTGCTGGCGCCGTCCGTGACCGCGACGACGTCAGGGATGTCCATCACGATGACCGCGGACGGCCTGCCCGGCGCGCGGCTGCTGCTCTATGTGAACGGACAGCCCGCCGGTCAGTCGCTCGAGACGAACGCGGACGGCACCGCCTCGCAGGAGTACCTCTGGACGGGAGCACCCGGCACCTATCGCGTCGGGTTCGGCTACGACTTCGGCGACCGCCACGGGATCGTCGTGGACGCCACGGTCACGCCCGGACTGCTCTGACGGCCATCCGGCCCACGACCAGCACCAGCACCAGCGAGACCGCCAGCAGCACGATGTAGACGATCGGCAGCAGCATCAGGCCGCCCGCGTCGAAGATCAGCGAGCCGAGGAGCGCTCCGCCACCGATGCCGATGTTGAAGGACGTCGTGTAGAGCGCACTGGCGGTGTCGCGGAACGCCGGCGACGAGGTGTGCAGCAGACGCGTCTGCAGGAGGGGCGGGAGCGCTCCGAAGGCGAGTCCCCAGATCACGAAGGCGATCAGGGCGAGCACCGGTTGGCCGGCGAACGCCGCGAGACCCGCGACGGCCACGCCGGTCACGACGAGGGCGAGCAGCAGCCCGAACTGCGGCCGCGGGCCCAGGACGGAACCGGCCAGCACGAGACCGATCGCGCCGGCGATGCCGTAGATGAACAGGAGCCCGCCGACGTCACCGGCGGCGACGCCCATCGGGCCGGTGAGGAAGGGCACCACGAACGTGTAGAACGAGTAGTGCCCGATCATCGTCACGGCGGCGATGAGGCAGACCATGATGACGGTCGGGATGGTGCGGTCCTTCGGGCGCGGGATGCTGCGGTCGCGACGCCCGGCCGCATCCTCGTCCCGCTCGACCGCGGGCAGGAAACGCCAGACGAGCAGGGCTCCCACGAACATGAGGCCCGCGAGGATCCCGAACGAGAGCCGCCAGCCGAAGAGGTGCCCGGCGAAGGTGCCGAGGGGCACGCCGAAGACGAACGCGAGCGTCCCGCCGCCGAGGGTGATCGAGACGGCGCGGCCGATCTGCTCCTTCGGGACGAGGTGCCCGGCGTAGGCGCCGACGATCGACCAGAACATGCCGTGGGCGATGCCGCCGATGATGCGGGAGGCGACCACCCAGGCGTAATCCGGCGAGAAGGCGGTGAGGAGGTTCGAGAGCCCGAGCACCACGAGCACGCCGACGATCATGCCGTGCCGCGGCCACCGCCGGGTGAGGGCGGTGAGCGGGGTACTGGTGACGACGACGGTGAAGGCGAAGACGGTCACGAGGAGGCCGACCTGCGCCTCGCTGACGCCGAGGGAGGCGCTCATGTCGGGCAGCAGCCCGGTCGGGATCATCTCGCTCGTGACGGAGAGGAACACGGCGGCGGCGAGCGCGAGCAGGCCCACCCAGGGGAACTTCGGAACGGTTGCCAGTGGCGACGTTGAAGAGGCAGTCATGGAGGTGCTGTCCAACGAACGGCGTTTCCCCCTCGATCCGGCCGATCCATCGGCGAGAGAGGAAGAGAGGGTCGACTACGCGCTGATGTGCGCGCCCAGGGCCGCGCGGGACCCGGCGACCGCAGAAGAGTCTACCGGACCGTCCTGAGGATGGACTCGGTGGTCTCGATCTCGATCAGGGGCGCGTAGAGCGCCATGGCGTCGAGCGCGCGCTGGTGATCCTCCACCGTCAGCCCGGCGCAGGCGTCGGCGGCCACCCGCACCCGCACCCCGGCGTCGGCGGCGGGGAGCGCCGTCGACAGCACGCAGCAGTCGGTCGAGACGCCGGCGAGCACGATCTCGTCCGCGTCCCCGATGGCGTCCCGCAGCGCGCTCCCCCACTTGCCGAAGGTCGTCTCGGTCACGACGGGGTGACCGTCGTCGCGGAAGGCCGGCACCAGGTCGTAGAGCGGGTCGTCCGGCGGGACGAGCGCGAACGGCCAGTCCTCGTAGTAGCGCACCCAGGCGCCCTGCGGCTGCTCGGGAGCCGTGAAGCGGGTGAAGACCACGCGGTCGCCGAAGGCGGGCAGCAGCCGCGCGACTCCGAGCTCCGCGTCGGGGAAGCCGGGGGTCGACCAGCCGCTCGCGGGGCTCGCGAACACCTCCTGCATGTCGATGACCACCAGCACGGGAGCGGTCACCGCTCCTCCTGCCGCCGGATCGCGCCGCGCGAGAAGAGAGCGGTCCCGGCGAAGCCGATCACCAGGGCGACGAGCACGCCGAGGTTGGCGTACGCCCAGTCGCCCTGGGTTCCGCCCAGGCCGAGCGGACCGAGGAGATAGCCCTGCCAGCCCAGCCACGCCGCAGCGCTGTTCGTCACCAGCCCCCAGCCGATCGCCGTGCCCAGGACGATGAGCGTGATCGGCAGCCAGCGCACGGAACCGTACCGGCCGCGCGGGTCGTAGAGGTCGGCCTCCGCATAGTCGCGGCGGCGCAGCGCGATATCGGCCACGAAGATACCGCACCACGCCGCGATCGGCACGCCGAGCGTGATGAGGAAGCCCTGGAACGGGCCGAGGAAGTCGCCGGCGAAGAACACGACGTAGATCGCGCCGGCCGTCATGATCACGCCGTCGATCCCCGCGGCGACGTACCGGGGGACCCGCACGCCCACGCTGAGCAGCGCCAGCCCGGACGAGTAGATGTCGAGCACCGCGCCGCCGACGAGCCCGAGCACGGCGACGATCACGAACGGCACGAGGAACCAGGTGGGCAGGAGCGACGCGAGCGCACCGATCGGGTCGGCCGCGATGGCCTCGGAGAGGGAGGTCGACGAGCCGGCGAGCAGGATGCCGAAGACCAGGAGCAGGACCGGTGCCAGCGACGAGCCGAAGGTCGTCCATCCCACCACTCCCCCGCTGCGGGTCGAGCGCGGGAGGTACCGCGAGTAGTCGGCAGCGGCGTTCACCCAGCCGAGGCCGAACCCGGTGAGCATGAACACGAAGCCGCCGATCACGTGCGGCACATCGCCCGCGGGCAGCGCGCCGACCGCGGTGAGATCGATGTGGCCGAGCACCAGCGCGATGTAGAACAGCGTGAGCACCCCGGTGACGATGGTGATGACCATCTGCATGCGCATGATCAGGTGGAAGCCGATCACGCCGCCGACCACGACAAGGGCGACCACCACGATGAGCGCGACGAGTTTCGTGACGACGCCGCCCTCCCAGCCGAGCCGTTCGAAGACGGTCGCCGTCGCGAGCACCGCCAGCGCCGTGAGCACGGTCTCCCAGCCCACTGTGAGCAGCCAGGAGAGCAGGGACGGGACGCGGTTGCCCTGCACCCCGAAGACGGCTCGGCTGAGCACCATCGTGGGCGCCGAGCCGCGCTTGCCCGCGAGTGCGATCACGCCGCACAGTAGGAAGGAGGCGATGATCCCGACCACACCGACGATCGTCGCCTGCCAGAACGAGATCCCGAACCCGAGCAGGAACGAGCCGTAGCTCAGGCCGAAGACCGAGACGTTCGCGCCGAACCACGGCCAGAAGAGACCGCTCGCGCGCCCCTTCCGCTCGCTCTCGTCGATCGTGTTGAGCCCGTTGAGCTCGACGCCGAACGCCGATCCGGGCGCGGGGAGGGAGGCGGGCGCTCGGTCGGGCGCGTCCTCGCCGGTGCTGGTCATGCACCGATCCAAGTGCACGCGCCGCGGCGCGTCAACAGCCGGGGGCGGCGCGGGGCGGACCCCGCGGGACGATATCCTGAGCCGATGACCGCGACCTCCGACACCCCCGGCCAGGCCAACCACTGGGTGCTGACCTTCAGCTGCGCCGACCAGCCGGGGATCGTGCACGCCGTCAGCGGGGCGATCGTCTCCGCGCGCGGCAACATCACCGAGAGCCAGCAGTTCGCCAGCCTCGACACCGGCCGCTTCTTCATGCGGCTCCAGGTGGAGTCGGGCGCGAGCCGCGAGGAGTTCGAGAGCGCGCTCGCGCCGGTCGTGGAGCGGTTCGGGATGTCGCACAACGTCGACTACGTCGGTCGCCCACTGCGCACCCTGGTGCTGGCGTCGACCGCTGCGCACTGCCTCAACGACCTCCTCTTCCGCCAGCGCGCCGGGCAGCTCCCGATCGAGATCCCCCTGGTGCTCTCCAACCACGGCACCCTGCGCGACCTCGCCGGGTTCTACGGCGTGCCCTTCGAGTCCCAGGCGGTGACCGACGCGGAGTCGAAGGCCGCGTTCGAGGCGCGCGTGCTCGCCGCTGTGGAGGAGCACGACATCGAGCTCGTCGTGCTGGCGCGCTACATGCAGATCCTCTCCCCCGAGCTCTGCGAGAAGCTCGCCGGCCGTGCCATCAACATCCACCACTCGTTCCTCCCCGGCTTCAAGGGCGCCAATCCGTACCGCCAGGCGCACGCCCGCGGCGTGAAGCTGATCGGCGCGACGGCGCACTTCGTGACGAGCGACCTCGACGAGGGCCCGATCATCGAGCAGAACGTCGTGCGCGTCGACCATTCCCAGACGGTGCAGCAGCTCGTCGCGATCGGGCAGGACGAGGAGAGCCGCACGCTCACCCAGGCGGTCAAGTGGTTCGCGGAGGACCGTGTGCTGCTCGACGGTGCCCGGACCATCATCTTCCGCTGACCTCCGCCGGTAGAATGACGTGGTGACTTCCGCGCAAGACCAGCAGGCCCGCCTCCGGATCGGACCGAACGACATCCTCCGGTTCGTGCTCGAGCTGTTCGCCGTGGTCACGCTCGGCATCTGGGGCTTCGTGGCGTGGCCACTGCCCTGGAACATCGTCTTCGGCATCGCGACCCCGGTCGTCGCCATCCTGCTGTGGGCCCTCTTCCGCTCCCCGAAGGCCGTCCTGCACGTCGACGCGTTCGTGAAGGCGCTGGTCGAGGTGCTCGTGATGGGCGCCGCGGCGTTCGCCTGGTGGGATCTCGGTCAGCCGGTCGTCGCCGTCGTCTTCGCCGTCATCGCGACCGTGAGCGGCGTGATCAACGGCCGGCGCGAGTTCTGATGACCGCGCTCGTCGTCCACGACGCCCGCAAAGTGGATGCGGACGGGCTGGTCGACGAGTTCTGGCTGGTCACGGAAGGCGGCACGATCGTCGCCTCCGGTTCCGGCACGGGCTGGCACGAGGCCGCCCGTGCGCCCGGCGCGACCGTGATCGATGCCGGCGGCCACTGGCTCACCCCCGGTTTCATCGACCTGCACTGCCACGGCGGCGGCGGGCACCCGTACGACGACGGGCCGGAGGAGATGCTCGCCGCGCTCGCGACGCACCGCGCGCACGGCACGACCCGCTCCCTCGTCTCGCACGTCGCCAACCCCCTCGCCTCCCTGCGCGAGAGCCTCGCCATCGTCGCCGACCTGGCGGCTGCTGACCCCCTGGTGCTCGGCTCGCACCTCGAAGGCCCGTTCCTGGCCGTCGAGCGCCGCGGCGCGCACGACGCGGAGTTCCTCCGCGAGCCGGGTCCCGCAACCGTCGAGGAGCTGATCGGCGCGGCGCGCGGCACCCTCCGCACGGCCACGATCGCTCCCGAGCTGCCCAACGCCCTGGAGGCGATCGGCGTGCTGATCGAGGCGGGCGTCGTCGTCGGCGTCGGCCACACGGCCGCCGACTACGACCAGGCGGCGCGTGCGTTCGAGGTGGGCGCCCGCCTGCTCACGCACGCGTTCAACGCGATGAACGGCATCCACCACCGCGCCCCGGGCCCGGTCATGGCCGCGATCGACAACCCCGAGGTCACGCTCGAGCTCATCCTCGACGGCCTCCACGTGCACCCCTCGGTGGCGCGGCTGCTCTTCACCGCCGCCCCCGGCCGCGTCGCGCTGGTGACCGACGCGATGGCGGCGGCGGGCGCCACCGACGGCGACTACCGGCTCGGCGGGCTGAACGTCACCGTCAAGGAGGGCCTCGCCGTCCTCTCGGGGACCTCGACGATCGCGGGCTCGACGCTGACGCAGGACGCCGCCCTGCGCGTCGCCGTCGGTCAGGTCGGCCTCGACCCCGTCCACGCGGTCACCGCCCTGACGCACACGCCGGCGAAGGCCCTCGGCGAGGACCACCGCTTCGGCCGCCTGCAGCGCGGCTTCGCCGCCGATGCGGTCGTGCTCGACCACGAGTGGCACGTGCGCACCGTGGTCGCCGACGGCCGCATCCTGGGCTGACGCCGGCCCGCACCGGTTCTGCAACCCCGGCTCGAAACGCCGAAACTCCGGAGGTCGGCCACGACACGCCGGGCGATCCTCCGTCCGAACGGTGGATCGTCGCGTGCCGGGGCAGACCGCCGGAGTTCCGGTGGGAGCGCCCGCAGTCCTACAGCTTCTGCCAGGCCGGCTTGTTCGCGTAGGCGTAGCGGTAGTAGTCGAGGTTGCGGAGGCCGGAGGCCGCGGCCTCGTCGACCAGCACGGTCACGCGCGGGTGCAGCTGGATGGCCGAGCCCGGGTTGGAGGCCGAGATCGGCCCCTCGACGGCGCCGGCCAGCGCCTCCGCCTTGCCCTCGCCGAACGCGAGCAGCAGCAGGTGGCGGGCCTTGAGGATGGTGGAGAGGCCCTGCGTGATGCAGTGCATCGGCACGTCGTCCTCGGAGTCGAAGAAGCGGGCGTTGTCCTTGCGGGTCTGCTCGGTCAGCGTCTTCACGCGGGTGATCGAGGCGAAGGAGGAGCCGGGCTCGTTGAAGCCGATGTGGCCGTCGGTGCCGATGCCGAGGATCTGCACGTCGACTCCGCCCGACTCGGCGATGGCCTTCTCGTAGTCCGCGCCGGCGTGCTCGATGGTCTCCCGCGCCCCGTTGGGCACGTGGATGAGCGACGGCGTCAGGCCGAGCGGCTCGACGACCTCGCGGTGGATGACCGACCGGTACGACTCGGGGTGTCCGGCCGGCAGGCCCACGTACTCGTCGAGCGCGTAGCCGCGCACGTGCGAGACGTCGACGCCGCGCTCCGAGATCAGCGACGCCAGCGCCCGGTACACGGGCAGCGGGGTCGACCCGGTCGCGAGTCCGAGCACTGCGTCCGGCTTGCCGGAGATCAGGTCGACGATGCTCTCTGCGGCCAGGGCGCCCGCGGCGGCCTGATCCTTGACGACGACGACTTCAGCCATGCGTTCCTCCTACGATCGCGGCCCCGAGGGCGGCGACTGGTGATCCTGGTGGGACGAGGCGCACGCGCTGCGGCAGCGCGAGCGAGGCGAGAAACGGCGATGCGCGCTCCCAGTCCTCGAGCACCTCGTGGACGTCGCCGAGCAGCGGGTCGCCCAGATGGCTGAGGCCGCCACCGATCACCACGGTGTCGACGTCGACGGCCAGCACCAGGACGCGCACTGCGGCAGCGATGCCCTCGGCAAGCCTATCCTTGATCGCCTGCGCCTCGCCGTCCCCGGCTGCCGCCGCCGCGAAGAGCGAACGCGCCGGCAGCGGGTCGTCGGTGCGCCACTGACGGGCGATGCCCGAGCCGCTCGCGACGGTCTCGAGGCAGCCGCGCTGACCGCACGCGCACTCCGCCCCCAGGGGGTCGATCGGGATGTGCCCGATCTCGCCGGCGATGCCGGACGTTCCTCGCCACAGCCGCCCGTCCACCACGATCCCGGCGGCCATCCCGGTGCCGAGATTGAGGTACGCCATCGTGCCGGCCAGGCCGAGCACGTCGTAGGCGCCGAGCGCCGCGGCCTTCACGTCGTTCTCCACCCACACGCGGACGCCGAGCCGTTCGGCCAGTTCGCCGCCCAGCGGGAGGCGGTCCACACCGAGGTTGACGGCGTGCGCGACCTCGCCGGACGCGGTGTCGACCAGTCCGGGGATGCCGATGCCGATCGAGGAGAAGCCGGGCGCATCGATGCCGGTCAGTTCGCCGATGCGGGAGACGGCCGTGAGGGCGGTCTCCACCACGGCGGGGCTCCCGAATCCGGTGGCGAGGCGGATCCGGTGCGCGAGCGCGCCGCTCTCGTCGACGGCGACCGCGTCGGTCTTGGTGCCGCCGATGTCGATCCCGAGCCTCATGAGCCGGGGCCGAGGAGGTCGAGCAGGGCGCGGCCGAGCAGTCGGGAGGCGCCGAACGTCGCGATGTCGGCGTAGCGGCGGTCGTCGGCGGGCCAGCCCATGTCGACGACGAGCACGTCGTCACGCTCCGCGCGCAGCCGGTCGATCGTCTCGCGGGCGAACGTGTGCCGGTGGTTGTCCTTGCCGATCACGAGCACCGGGCCGTCGGGCAGCCCGAGCGGCGCAGCGGCGTCCTCGGTGACCACGGCGATGGGGAGCGCGGCGAACGCGGTGGCTGCGTCGTCGTCCGTGCCGGTCGCGGTCTCGGCGAACGGCCCCCACGGCGCCGTGCCCACCGCGATGTTGGCGACGGTCTCGAGCCGGACGACGGAGGAGGCCGTGCGGCCCTCCCCCAGCCAGGATCGGGCGGTGTCGGCCAGTTCGAAGGCGGGAACGACGGCGCGCGCCTCCTCGGCATCCACGGCGCTCGCGCCGGCGGTCGGCGCAGAGTCGGCCTGCGTGGGCGCCGGCTCGGCCCGGAGTTCTCCGGCGAGCCCGATCACCCGGGCGGCGGCCTCCTCCACCCGCCCGGTGGACAGCCGGCCGGTGGCGATCGCATCTGCGACCGCCGCGACGATCGCCGTCAGCTGCTCGTCGGTGTTCTCCGTGCCGAGGCACAGCAGGTCGCAGCCCGCGGCGAGCGCCAGCACGGCGGCCTCCGGGATGCCCCGCTCGCCACTGGCGCCGAGCATGTCGAGCGCGTCGGTGACGACGAGGCCGTCGAATCCGAGCTCGCCGCGCAGCAGCCCCTCGACGATCGGGTGGCTGAAGGTGGCGGGCAGCGCGGCGTCCAGCTGCGGCAGGAGGATGTGGGAGGTCATGACGGTACGGGTGCCGGCCTCCACCGCTGCACGGAACGGGACCAGCTCGCGTTCGCGCAGCTCGGCAGCCGACAGATCGACGACAGGGAGCGCGAGGTGCGAGTCCTGGGCGGTGTCCCCGTGACCCGGGAAGTGCTTCGCGCAGGCGGCGACGCCGGCCGATTGGAGGCCGCGCACCCATGCGGCGCCCTGCTCGGCCACCACCTCCGGGGAGACGCCGAAGCTGCGCACACCGATCACCGGGTTGTCCGGGTTGGAGTTGATGTCGACGTCCGGTGCGAAGTCGAGGTTCACGCCGACGGCGCGCAGTTCGGCCCCGACGCGTGCGGCCACGCGCTCGGTGCGCTCGGCGTCGCCGAGGCGTCCGAGCACCGCGTTGCCCGGGTAGGGCGAGCCGGTGGCGTAGTGGAGGCGGGTGACGTCGCCGCCCTCCTCGTCGATCGCCACGATCGCCTCGGGGTTCGCCGCGTAGATCGCGTCGGTCAGCGCGCGCAGCTGCTCGGCAGACACGATGTTCGGACCGAAGACGCACACGCCGCCGAGTCCGTCCCGCAGCCGCTGTTCCAGCCAGCCCGGCAGGGTCGTGCCGACGAATCCGGGGAGGAGGGTCGCGGCGATGCGGCGGGCGAGGCGGGGGTCGAGGAGGCGGGGTTCGGCGGCGGCCGTGCCGGTCACCCCTTCACCGCCCCGCTGACGAGCCCGCTGGTCATCCGGCCCTGCACGATGAGGAAGAAGATGATCACCGGCACGGCGACGAGGGTCGACGCGGCCATGACCTGGCCCCAGTCGGTCGCGCGGGAGGCGGACTGCTGGATGAAGCCGCGCAGCCAGAGCGGCAGCGTCTGGCTGCTGTTCTCCTGCAGGATGACGAGGGCGACCGTGAACTCGTTCCACGCCTGGAGGAACGCGTACACGCCGGAGGCGACGAGCCCCGGGGCGAGGAGCGGGAAGGTGATCCGCAGGAACGCCTGGGTGCGGCTGAGGCCGTCCACCATGGCGGCCTCCTCGAGGTCGGCCGGGATGCCGGCGACGAAGCCCCGCAGCATCCAGATCGTGAACGGCACGACGGCGGCGATGTAGAGGATGCTGACGCCGATGACGCTGTTCAGGAGTCCGAGGCTCCCCATCAGCTTGTACTGCGCGATGAACAAGCCCTCGGCCGGCAGCATCTGGATGAGCAGCACGGCGAGCACGAACGACGTGCGGCCGCGGAAGCGGAAGCGGCTGATGGCGAGCGCGGCGAGGAAGGCGAACGCGAGGCAGACGACGACCGTGATGAGCGCGATGGTGAGGCTCATCCCGAGCGCCGGGAAGAACGTGCCCCCGTCGATGACGGCGGTGAAGTTGTCGAACGAGCCGCCGAACGGCAGCCACGTGGGCGTGGAGTTCTGCAGCACGACGTTCGGCAGGAGAGACGAGTTGACCATCCAGTAGACCGGGAAGACCCAGATCAGGGCGAGGACGATCGCGACGACGCCGAGCACGATGCGGGAGGGGCGGACCTTCTGGCGCAGCTTGCGGGCGGGGGCCGCGGTGGCGGCGGTGGCGGATGCGGTGGATGCGGTGGTCACGACTCGTCCTCCTTGATCAGCGAGCGGACGTAGAACCAGCTCAGGGCGACGGTCAGGATGAGGACGAACACCGAGACGGCGCTGGCCATCGCGAAGTCGCTCGACCCGACGCCGAGCTGGTAGATGTAGGTGCCGAGCAGGTTGGTCTCGCTGGCGATGGAGCCCTTGTCCTGCAGCAGCTTGATCTGCGTGAAGACGCGCAGGTCCCAGATGATCTGCAGCAGCAGCACGATCCCGAGGACGGGTCGGATCATCGGCAGGATGATGTAGCGCAGCCGCTGGAAGCCCTTGGCGCCGTCCATCTGCGCGGCTTCGAGCACTTCACCGGAGACCTGGGTCAGGCCGGCGTAGACAGAGAAGGCCACGAACGGAACGCTCATCCACACCACGATGATCATGGCGACGAAGAAGAACGAGAGCGGGTTCTGCAGCCAGTTGTGGCCCTGGAAGTCGAGGCCCCAGGAGCTCAGGACGTTGTTGATGAGGCCGCGGCGCCAGTCGAACAGCCAGTTCCAGACGGTCATCGCGGCGACGACCGGCATGGCCCAGGCGAGCAGGAGGGCGATCTGGAGGATGACGCGCACGACGGCGTGCACGCCGGTCATCAGCAGGGCGAGGCCGACGCCGATGATCACGGTCACGGCGGCGGTGACGAGGCAGAAGGCGATCGACCGGCCGACGACGATCCACATGTAGGGATCGGAGAACAGGGTGATGTAGTTCTGGAACCACACGAACGGGGCGGGCTGGCCGAACTGCTGCGCGAGCCCGAAGTGCTGCATCGAGGTGATGACCTGCCACACGATCGGGTAACCGAGGGCGAGCAGCAGGATGGCGATGGCCGGCAGCAGCAGCATGTAGGGGGCGAGCTGGCGCTTGCGGGGGCGGGGGGCTCCCTGCTTCGGGGTGCGCGCCGGGCGGGCCGGGCGGCCGGTCGCCGCGGGGGTCTCCTGGGTGGTGGTCACGTCGGTCCTCCTTCCGAGAATCATGGGGGCAGGAGCGAGGGCGCGGAAGGGGTGCCTTCCGCGCCCTCACCTGCTAGGTGGTGCGAGAGTGAACGACTAGTTCTTCTCGTTGAGGAGAGCGTCGATCTTCGTGTCGTACTCCTGGGCGAGAGCCTTCAGGTCCGACGCGTCGCGGATCTTGGAGAAGAACTCCTCCATGACGTTCGCGGCCTCGACCTTGGCCCAGCCCGGCGCGGCCGGGGTGAGCTTGGAGTTGGACGCGGATTCGATGAGCGCCTTCGCGAACTGGTCGTCGCCGAGCGAGGACATGTAGTCCGAGTTCGCCGGGCCGAGGCCGTTCTTGCCGAGCATCTCCTGGTACTCCTTCGAGAAGATGATCTTCAGGAGGGTCTTGGACAGGCCCGGGTTCTTGGACTTGGCCGAGATGCCGATGTTCGAGCCGCCGGCGAAGACCGGGGCGGGCTTGCCGTCGTTGCCCGGCAGGACGAACGTGCCGAACGTCTGGTCGTTCCAGGTGCGGACCGGCTTGCCGTCCTTCTCGGACAGGTCGCCGATCGACCAGTGCGCCCATCCCGGCGCCATGATCGTCGCGGCGGCGAGCGACGTGTCACCGGTCTTGTTGCCGGTGGCGTCGACCGTCTGGTCGCTGTCGTTCAGGTAGATGTACTGGTTCGAGTCCTTGGCGTCGTTCGGGGCCTTGGACGCGTTCTTGTAGATGTCCTGCAGCTGCTGCAGACCCTTCAGCGAACCCTCGGAGTCGAGCGTGGCCTCCCACTTGTCGCCCTGCTTCTTGGCGATGTCCCCGCCGTTGGCGAAGATCCAGGAGATGCCGTCGCGCCAGTCCTGACCGCCGAGGAAGAAGCCGGAGAAGTTCGGGATTGCCTTCGGGTTCTTCGCGGTGATGTCGGCGACCGTGGTGTTGAACTGGTCGAGCGTGGTCGGCACCGTGGCGCCGGCCGCCGCGTAGACGTCCTTGCGGTAGAACATGTAGCGCGAGCCGAAGTAGTACGGCAGCGTGTAGTTCTTGCCGTCGACCTTTCCGGCGTCCACGAAGGACTGGAGCAGCTTGTCGCCGCCGAGGTCCTTGTATTCGTCGGAGATGTCGAGGAACGCGCCGACGTTGGTGAACGTCGGGGACTGGGTGTTGCCCATCTCGGTCACGTCCGGCGTGTTGTTCGCGTCGGGGAGGGCCGTGGTGAGCTTGGTGACGATGTCGCCCCAGTCCTGCTGCTCGATCTTGAGCGTCGCGCCGGTCTCCTTGTTGAACTCGGTCTTGAGGTAGTTGCGCAGCTCATCCGGGGTGTCGGAGCCGACCAGCCACAGGGTGACCGTCTTGCCCTTCCCGTCGGTGCTGGGCGCCGATGATCCGCCGGAGGCGCATCCCGCGAGCACGAGAGCGGAAGCTGTAGCCACAGCGGCGAGGCCGACGAGCTTTCTCTTCATTGCACTGTCCTTTCAAAAATGATCGGGCTTTGTTCAGGTGGTCAGTGTGTGCGGTTGCCACACCGTGGTGCAGGGGTCGGGTGGATCCGGATTGCTGTGTTACGAGACCCCGAGCCGTCCGGAGAGGACGAGTACGGCCGCGCCGCGCAAGACGATGTCCTGCCCCTGCGTGGTCATCCGGAGCGCGAGGTCGGCGTGGTTCTCGGCCATCGTCCGGCTCCGGAGCGTGTGGATGGTCGCCTCGGCGAGGGGACCATCGAGAAGGTCGGTCGGGCCGCTGAGCACGATCTCCGACAGGTTGAGGGCGCCCACGACGGGGGCGAGGGCGATGCCGAGGCGCTGGCCGGCCTCGCGGAGGGCGGGCGTGACGTCCGCACCGGAGGCCTGCGCCTGGGCCATCCCGCGCCGCAGCTGCGGGACGCTGAGCCAGTGCTCGAGCACCTGGTCGCGGCTGTAGGTGGCCTCGAGCCCGAGGTCCGTCCCGACCATGACCTGGCCGATCTCGCCCGCGGCGAAGTGGCTGCCGTACACGAGGGCACCGGCGACGATCAGTCCGGCGCCGATGCCGTGGCCGACCCGGATGAGCATGAGGTCGCCGGTCGCGCCCCCGTAGCTGTGCTCGGCGAGAACCGCAGCGTTGGCGTCATTGGCGACGATGACGGGCAGGCCGGTGGCGGCCTGGAGTTCCGCCTGGAGCGCGAGCCCGTGCCAGCCGAGGTTGGGGGCGGTGAGGATGGTGCCCGCGAGGTCGACGACGCCGGGCGAGCCGACGCCGATCCCCAGTACGGGCGCGGTCGCCAGCCGGACCAGGTCTTCGACGAGCGCGCGGACCTTCGCGGTGGCCGCATCGCCGGTCGCGTTCTCGAGCGGCACCTCGGCCGAGGCGAGGATGGCCCCGTCGAGGTCCATCACCGCGCCGCGGAAGCGGTCGTGGTCGCTGAGGTCGACGCCGATGATCTGGTGGGCGGTCCGGTTGATGTCGAGGAGCACGGCGGGCTTGCCGGGCCGGGCGGACTCGCGCTGCCCCAGCTCGACGACCAGCCCCTCGGCGATGAGCTCGGCGACCAGGTCGGAGACGGTGACCCGAGTGAGGCCCGTCTCGCGGGCGATGTCGGCGCGGCTGAGCTCCCCCGAGCGGAACAGCGTCTGCAGGACGAGCGAGCGGTTGTGGCTGCGGGCGTGCTCCGGGAGCACCTTGGCCCGCGGTCGCAGCGCGCGGCCCGGGACGAGCGCCGCGCCGGTGACGCCGGCACCGGTCGCGCCGGTCGCGGTGCCGGCGACGGTCGTGCCGTGCACGGCCACGACGCTCGGGACCACGGTCGCGTCTGCGGCGATGGGAGCGGCTGTCGCGGCTCCCATTCCCTGCGTCTTCGTCGTGGTCATGTTTGTTAGTAAAGCTTACGAACAAAAGAATTGCAAGCAGAATTTCGGACGGAATTCACGTGGCGTTCGCCGGGGCGGGCTGAGTGCACTCAGCCCGCCCCGCGGATCAGAACGCCCAGTCCTCGTCCTCTGTCTCCACCGCGGTCCCGATGACGTACGACGACCCCGATCCGGAGAAGAAGTCGTGGTTCTCATCGGCGTTGGGCGAGAGGGCGGACAAGATGGCGGGGTTCACGGCGGTCGCCGCGGCCGGGAAGAGCGCCTCGTAGCCGAGGTTCATCAAGGCCTTGTTCGCGTTGTAAGCGAGGAACGTGGTCACGTCGTCCGTGAGCCCGACGCCGTCGTAGAGGTCGGCCGTGTACTCCAGCTCGTTCTCGTAGAGGTCCTGGAGCAGCGCGTACGTGTAGTCCTTCAGCTCCTGCCGCTTGCGCTCCCCCACCCGCTCCAGCCCGCGCTGGTACTTGTAGCCGATGTAGTAGCCGTGCACGGCCTCGTCGCGGATGATCAGCCGGATGAGGTCGGCCGTGTTCGTGAGCGTCGCCCGGCTCGACCAGTACATCGGCAGGTAGAAGCCGGAGTAGAACAGGAACGATTCCAGCAGGGTCGACGCGACCTTGCGCTTCAGCGGGTCGTCGCCGGTGTAGTAGTCGAGCACGATCCGCGCCTTCTTCTGCAGCGCCCCGTTCTCGGTCGACCAGTCGAATGCCGCGTCGATCTCGGGAGTGGAGGCGAGCGTCGAGAAGATCGACGAGTAGCTCTTGGCGTGCACCGACTCCATGAACGCGATGTTCGTGTAGACGGCCTCCTCGTGCGGCGTGAGGGAATCCGGGATGAGCGAGACGGCGCCGACCGTCCCCTGGATCGTGTCGAGGAGGGTCAGCCCGGTGAACACCCGCATCGTCAGCGTCTGCTGCTCCGGGGTGAGCGTCGCCCAGGACTGCACGTCGCCCGAGAGCGGCACCTTCTCGGGAAGCCAGAAATTGGCGGTGAGGCGGTTCCACACCTCGACGTCCTTCTCGTCCTCCACCCTGTTCCAATTGATGGCGTCGACGCGCCGGATGAGCGCGACCTTCTCGGTCATGGTTCTCCTCGTTCGTTGGTGTGGTTCGTGTGATTCGTGCGGGTCGCGCACGGCGCGAGCGCTCAGAGCATGCAGCTGACGCAGCCCTCGACCTCCGTGCCCTCCAGGGCGAGCTGCCGGATGCGCACGTAGTAGATCGACTTCAGACCCGACCGCCAGGAATGGATCTGCGCCCGGTTGATGTCCCGGGTCGTGGCGGTATCGGGGAAGAACAGCGTGAGCGACAGTCCCTGGTCGACGTGCTGGGTCGCCGCGGCGTAGGTGTCGATGATCTTCTCCGGCCCGATCTCGTACGCGTCGCGGTAGTACTCGAGGTTGTCGTTCGTGAGGAACGGCGCCGGGTAGTAGACCCGGCCGAGCTTGCCCTCCTTGCGGATCTCGATCTTCGACGCGACCGGGTGGATGGAGGACGTCGCGTTGTTGATGTAGGAGATCGAGCCGGTGGGCGGCACGGCTTGCAGGTTCTGGTTATACAGCCCGTGTTCGCGAACGCTGTCGCGTAGCGCCTCCCACTCGGCGATCGTCGGGATGCTCACGCCCGCCTCCGCGAAGAGCGCGCGCACACGATCCGTCGCCGGCTCCCAGGCCCGGTCGGTGTACTTCTCGAAGAACGCGCCGGAGGCATAGGCCGACTCGGCGAAGCCGCCGAACGTCTCCCCCCGCTCGATGGCGATCCGGTTGGAGGCGCGGAGGGCATGGAACAGCACCGTGCAGAAGTAGATGTTCGTGAAGTCGATCCCCTCCGCGCTGCCGTAGTGGATGCGCTCCCGCGCCAGGTAGCCGTGCAGGTTCATCTGCCCGAGCCCGATGGCGTGGGCGCTGTCGTTGCCGCGTTCGACCGATGGCACGGCCGACAGGCGGCTCTGGTCCGAGACGGCCGAGAGCGCGCGGACCGCGGTCTCCACCGTCGACGCGAAGTCGGGCGAGTCCATCGCCATCGCGATGTTCAGCGAGCCGAGGTTGCACGAGATGTCCGTGCCGACGTGCTGGTAGGAGAGGTCGTCCGAGTAGGTGCTGGGGCTGTTCACCTGCAGGATCTCGGAGCACAGGTTCGACATGTTGATGCGCCCGGCGATCGGGTTCGCGCGATTCACCGTGTCCTCGAACACGATGTACGGATAGCCGGACTCGAACTGGATCTCGGCCAGCGTCTGGAAGAACGCGCGCGCGGCGATGGTGGTCTTCCGGATGCGCGGATCGGCGACCAGCTCGTCGTACTTCTCGCTCACCGCGATGTCGCCGAACGGCACCCCGTAGACGCGCTCGACGTCGTACGGGCTGAACAGGTGCATCGGCCGGTTGTCGCGCGCGAGCTCGAACGTGATGTCGGGCACCACGACGCCGAGCGACAGCGTCTTGATGCGGATCTTCTCGTCCGCGTTCTCGCGTTTGGTGTCGAGGAAGCGCAGGATGTCGGGATGGTGCGCGCTGAGGTACACGGCACCGGCGCCCTGCCGCGCACCGAGCTGGTTCGCGTAGCTGAACGAGTCCTCCAGCAGCTTCATCACGGGGATGACGCCCGAGGACTGGTTGCGCACCTGCTTGATCGGGGCGCCCGCCTCCCGGATGTTGGAGAGGAGCAGGGCGACGCCGCCACCGCGTTTGGAGAGCTGCAGGGCCGAGGTGATCCCGCGCCCGATGGACTCCATGTTGTCCTCCATACGCAGCAGGAAGCACGAGACCAGCTCGCCGCGCTGCGCCTTGCCCGCGTTGAGGAACGTCGGCGTTGCCGGCTGGAACCGGCCCGCCATCATCTCGTCCACGAGGCGGCCGGCGAACTCCTCGTCGCCGGCCGCGAGGGTGAGCGCGACCATCACGACACGGTCCTCGAAGCGCTCGAGGTAGGTGCCGCCGTCGAAGCTCTTGAGGGCGTAGGAGGTGTGGAACTTGAACGCGCCGAGGAACGTCGCGAACCGGAAGCGGTGCGACTCGGCGCGGGAGGTGAGGCGCTCGACAGCGGCCACGGGATACCGGCCAAGGACCTCGGGGTCGTAGTAGTCGTTGTCGACCAGGTAGGCGAGGCGCTGCGCGACGGAGTCGAAGCGGAGGCTGTTCGGCAGGATGTGCTGGCGGAAGTACTCCCGCGCCGCCTCGTGATCGCGCTCGAACTGGATGCGCCCCTCCTCGTCGTACAGGTTCAGCATCGCGTTGAGCGCGTGGTAGTCGGCTGCGGGAGCATCCGCGGTCAGGGTGTCGGCGTTCAGGGTGTCGGCGGTCAGTGTCGCCACAGTGTCTCCAATCCGTTCTGGACCGCGGCGACGTCCTCGGCGGTGCCGAAGAGCTCGAAGCGGTAGTGGTGGGGCACGCCGCACTTCGCCGCGACGATGTCGCCGGCGATGCCGTAGGCGGTCCCGAAGTTGGTGTTGCCGGCGCCGATCACGCCGCGCAGGAGGCGGCGGTTGCCGTCGTCGTTGAGGAAGCGGATGACCTGTTTGGGCACGGCCGCGCGATCCTCTCCCCCGCCGTAGGTGGGGAGCACGAGCACGAAGGGCTCGGTCACGTGCAGCCGCGGCTCGTGCGCCCGCAGCGGGATGCGCTGCGCCGGAACGCCGAGCTTCGTCACGAAACGGTGCGTGTTCTCCGATACGGACGAGAAGTAGACGAGGCGACTCACTGCCCGGGTCACTTCCCGAGCTTCGTCGCGACCCGTCCGATCAAGTCGGGCCGGAACCCCGACCAGTGCTCGTCGTCGGCCACGACGACGGGCGCCTGCGCGTAGCCCAGCGCGCGTACCGCGGCGAGTGCCGCGTCGTCCGTGGTGACGTCGACCACCTGGTAGTCGAGCCCCTTCCGATCGAGGGCCGTATACGTGGCCGTGCACTGCACGCACGCGGGCTTGCTGTAGACGACGATGCTCATGTCTGCGCCTTTCAGGTCACGGGGATGCCGGAGCGTTAACACTACATATAGTGGCGATGCGACACGCCGAGCACTAGATGATGTGTTTATTTCCGGCACTGACGTGTGCAGATCGGAGCACCATGAGGCACGATGCCTCCACCGGAGACAGGAAAAGGCCCGGCGGACCGAAGTCCGCCGGGCCTGTCCCGGTACGCGTGGAGGCTAGGCGCCCATGCGCGTCTTGAGGTTGTCGCTGATGGACTCGAGGAACTCCTCGGTGGTCTGGAACGCCTGCTCGGGACCGACCAGGAGGGCGAGGTCCTTGGTCATCTTGCCCTCCTCGACCGTCTTCACGACCACGTCCTCGAGGGTGTGGGTGAAGTCGATGAGCTCCTGGTTGCCGTCGAGCTTGCCGCGGTGCGCGAGGCCGCGCGTCCAGGCGAAGATCGAGGCGATCGGGTTGGTCGAGGTCGCCTTGCCCTGCTGGTACTGGCGGTAGTGGCGCGTGACGGTGCCGTGCGCGGCCTCCGCCTCGACGACCTTGCCGTCCGGCGTGGTCAGGACCGACGTCATGAGACCGAGCGAGCCGAAGCCCTGCGCCACGGTGTCGGACTGCACGTCGCCGTCGTAGTTCTTGCAGGCCCAGACGTAGCCGCCCTCCCACTTGAGGCTGGAGGCGACCATGTCGTCGATCAGACGGTGCTCGTAGGTGAGGCCGGCCGCGTCGAACTTCTCCTTGTACTCGGTGTCGAACACCTCCTGGAACAGGTCCTTGAAGCGGCCGTCGTAGGCCTTGAGGATGGTGTTCTTGGTGGAGAGGTACACCGGGTAGTTGCGGTCGAGACCGTAGTTGAACGACGCGCGGGCGAAGTCGCGGATCGACTCGTCCTGGTTGTACATCGCGAGCGCGACACCGGCACCCGGGGCCTGGTAGACCTCGAAGCTCTTGGCCTCGCCGCCGTCGGTCGGCTGGAAGCTGAGGGTCAGCGTGCCGGGGCCGTCGAACGTGAAGTCGGTGGCGCGGTACTGGTCACCGAAGGCGTGGCGGCCGATGATGATCGGCTTGTTCCAGCCCGGGACCAGGCGGGGGATGTTCGAGATGATGATCGGCTCGCGGAAGACCACGCCGCCGAGGATGTTGCGGATGGTGCCGTTCGGGCTCCGCCACATCTTCTTGAGGCCGAACTCCTCGACGCGGGCCTCGTCGGGGGTGATCGTGGCGCACTTGACGCCGACGCCGTGCTTCTGGATGGCGTGCGCCGCGTCGATCGTGATCTGGTCGTCGGTCTCGTCGCGCTTCTGGATGCCGAGGTCGTAGTACTCGAGGTCCACGTCGAGGTACGGGTGGATGAGCGAGTCCTTGATCGCCTTCCAGATGATGCGGGTCATCTCGTCGCCGTCGAGTTCGACGACCGTTCCTTCAACCTTGATCTTGTCCACTGGTTCTCCTGCTTCTCTGCCGTTTTCAGCCGGATACAGCTTACCTGAGCCGGATAACTATCTTGACATCGAGACACTTTGCCGTCGCAGACGCGTCCAGCGGAGGCGACTATGCCAGTGTCCCCCGCGCACGTTACCCTTTCGTCATGGCTGAGTTGAGACTGGAAGAGTTGAGCGCGCGTACCGTCGTCGCGGCGAACGCGCTCACGTTGAAGCCGGGGCAGGAGCAGTTCATCGCTCCGGTCTCCTACTCGGCCGCGGCCGCCGTCGCCGACCCCACCACCTCCTGGCAGCGCGTCGTGCTCGACGGCGACGAGGTCGTCGGCTTCATCATGGGCGACTTCAATCCCGAGGCCGAGCACGACGAGTTCAAGGCGATCCTCTGGCGCATCAACGTCGACGCCGACGATCAGGGCCGCGGAATCGGCACTTTCGCCGTGCGCAGCCTGGCTGACGAAGCACGCCGGCGCGGCCACGAGCAGCTCTTCGTGATCTGGGAGTCGGGCGAGCTCGGCCCGGAGCAGTTCTTCCTGCGAAGCGGCTTCCAGCCGGTCGGAGAGACTCAGTACGGCGAGACGATCGGTGCCCTCGCCCTCTGAGCCCGGCGCCGACTCCTTCGTCGAGCGCGTGCTCGACGTCGTCGACGCGATCCCTCCCGGCCGGGTGATGACCTACGGCGACGTGGCCGCGGTCCTCGGATCACGCGCGGCCCGGATGGTCGGGCAGATCATGGCGTACTACGGCTCGACGGTGCCATGGTGGCGGGTCGTGCGAGCCAGCGGCCACCCGCCGGCGGACCATGCGCAGATCGCACTGGAGCACTACCGCGAGGAGGGCACGCCCCTGCTCGGCGGCCCTCGCGCGGACGGCACGGCGACGACCTACCGCGTCGACCTCCGCGCCGCACGCCATGAGCCGCGCTAACATCATCCTTCCGGCCGATGAAGCGCCCAGCTTGATGGTGTTGACTGACCGGGATCGCATTCGCCACATCCACAGGAGCTACCCGTGCCTCGTCCCCGAACCGTCGGTCTGATCGCTGCGGCGTCCGCCGCGGCCCTCGTGCTGTCCGGATGCTCGGTCGTCGAGGCGTTCAGCCCGCACGTCGACGCCCAGATCTTCGACACCGCGAAGGAGTTCAAGGCCGCCAAGGTGTCCACGTTCGGCTCACCCACGTTCGTTCCGGACGACGCCACCATCATCCGCGTCGACTACGACACGCAGACCGGCGCCGCGATCCTGACCTACACGTCGCCCACGATCCTCGCCAAAGACGTCTGCTCGGGCGGGGGTCCGACGCCCAAGCCGGGGATCCAGGACAGCTGGTGGCCGGTCGACGGCATCCCCGAGAAGTCCACGACCTGTCCCGGCGGCTGGTCGGTCTTCTCTCTGGGCCAGCAGGTGTGGGCCTCGCTGCCCGCGAAGGGCAACTAGCCCCTCTGCTCACGCGGGCTCGGCGGTCACCATTTCGGAGTCCGACACCGGGATGGAGAGCTCGAGGATCGTCCCCAGCCCCTCCACCGAGCGCAGTTCGGCGCGCCCGTTGACGGCCTCGACGCGGTCACGGATGCCCTCCAGACCGCCGCCCGGCTCGAAGCGTGCGCCGCCCTTGCCGTCGTCCTTGACCACGACCGTCACCGTGTCATCTGTGCGGGTCACGAGCACCGCGCAATTACGGGCGCCGGCGTGCTTGCCCGCGTTCGCCAGGCATTCCGAGACCGAGTAGTAGATCGTCTCCTCGATCACGTTCGCGAACCGGTCCGTCGTCTCCACGCGCACCTCCACCGGTAGATGGCTGCGCTGGCCCAGCTCCTCCAGCGCCGACGTCAGATCACCGTCGGTGAGGACGGTGGGATGGATGCCGCGCGCCAGCTCGCGCAGTTCGCGCAACGCGTCCGCGAGCTGGGCGGACGCCCGCTGAAGATCTCCCGCGACCTCTGTGTTCCCCGCCGACTCCGCCTTGGCCGTCGCGATGCGCAGGCTGATCGCGAGAGACACGAGCTGCTGCTGCGATCCGTCGTGCAGGTCGCGCTCCAGTCTCCGCCGGGCGAGGTATCCCTCTTCCACGATGCGCAGGCGCGACTGGCGGAGCTCCTGGATCGTGCGCTCCAACCTGCGTCGCAGGCGGTCGTTGTCGACCGAGAGCAGTAGTGCCGACGAGACCGCGTCGAGCAGCCGGTCGTCCTGGCTGAGGGCGATGTCGTGCTCGATGAGCGCGATCGGCCCCTGGTCGGAATCGATGGCCAGCGTCGAGCGACCGGGGCGAGCGCTCTCCCCCTCGTCCGGGATGCGGTCGCCGTCGCTGGTGAGGAACGCCTTGCCCTGCTCGTCCCACCAGTACACGCGGAGAGAGCTGTCGTGCAGCGTCCGGGCCAGGCTCGACTCCCACAGCGCGCGGTCGACCTTGTCGCGAGCCACGATGACCAGGTCGGCGACACGGGAGCGCAGACCCCGCGCATAGAAGACCCCGCCGACGAAGGCGGGTGGGATGAGCGCGATCGCGAACGGCGGGATGAACTGCAGCCACCCGCCGTCCCAGCCGAGCGCGAAGCTCAGTGAATCCTGCACGGTGCCGTAGCACCACAGCACGATCGCCAGCGGCATGACGAACGAGACGCGGCGAGCAGGGAGGGAGCTGGTGAACCAGCGCACCGCCAGCCGGACGGCGATCGTGAGCATCAGAGCGAGCCCAATCCCGCGCCAGGCGACGCCGAACCAGAAGTCGGCGTCGTCGCTCGGGAGCACGGCGTAGGCGTTCTGCACACAGCCGCACTCGGTGGACGCGGGCGAGGTGAAGAGCAGCGTGCCGATGAAGCGGGCCGCGATGGCGGCGCTCCCCACGAGGAGGACGACCCGGTCGAACCGCGAGAAACGTCCGGTCGGATAGCACAGCACCAGCGCGCCGACGAAGATCGCCCACAGGTCGGTGACGCCCATCAGCAGGGGCCACAGCCAGCCGATGCCGCGCGCGAGGGGATACCACGCACCGGCCGACCAGAAGAGCGCGGCGCCGATCATCAGCCAGCCGGGCACGGGGCTCCGGACGGCCCGCCACGCGATGATCGCGCAGACCACGTACACCAACGCCACCGTGACGAACACGATGGCCCAGCCGAGCCCCTCCGGACGCGGTCCGTAGTCGCCGGTCAGGCCGCTGATGACCTGGGCCAGCACGTTCGACGCGATCGTGACGGTCACCGCGAGCGCGCGGAGCCACCTGCGCGCGACGTTCACCGCGCTCAGCCGTCCTTGCCGAGGAAGCGCAGCACCGCGAGGACCCGACGGTGGCCCTCTGCGGAGTCCTCGACGCCGAGCTTGGCCATGATGTGCCCGATGTGCGACTCGACGGTACGGAGGCTGAGGTGCAGCTCGGCGGCGATGCCGACGTTCGACTTGCCCTCGGCCATGCGGCTGAGCACGTCGAGTTCGCGGGCCGAGAGCGTCTCGACGGTGCGCTCGGACGAACGTGAGGAGACGAGCAGCTGCACGACCTCCGGGTCGACGACGGAGCCGCCTGCGGCAACGGTGCGCACCGCGTTGACGAGCGTCTCACCGTCGGCGACACGCTCCTTGAGCAGATAACCGGTGCCGCTTCCGGCGGTCATCGCGCGGATCGCGTACGCCGCTGTCGTGTACATCGAGAGCAGCAGGATTCCGACCGTCGACCCGTCGGCACGCAGCGATTCAAGGGCGCGCAACCCCTCGTCTGTGTGGGTCGGCGGCATCTTGATGTCGAGCACGACGGCGTCGATCCCATCGTCGGCCGCCACCAGGTCGAGCACTTCCTCGGCCGTGTCGACCGAGGCGACCACATCCACACCGCCCGCGCGCAGGATCTGTCCGATGCCTTCGCGGAGGAGAACCGCGTCGTCGGCGACCGCGACCCGAAGCGGGCGGGAATCAGAACTCTCTCCCGCTGCCACGGGCATTACCGTAGCAGACTGCGGATCGCCGGGCCGGTCAGGTCCCCTTTCGTGATGAACCCTTCTGCACCGCTGTCGGCCACCCGGCGACCGTAATCCCGGAAGGAGCGGCTGGAGGTGAGGACGACGGCCGCTCCGGTGGCGTGCATGTCGGCGACGAGGTCGAAGCCGCTGGCGTCGGGGAGGCCGACGTCGAGCAGCACGATGTCGGGAGCGAGCCGACGGCTCAGCTCCACCCCGCGGGCCCCGGTGTCGGCGTCGCCGACGACGGCGAACCGCTCCAATTGCAGCAGTTCGGCCGCCTGTGCACGGAAGCGCGCGTGGTCGTCGACGATCACAACGCGGAGGTACATGCATCCATCCTCCCCGGGTGTTGATCGATCCTCATCCGTGTCAGCACGCAATCGGTTCGGGTGGCCCCCCGGATGCGGGTCAATCCCGCTCACGAGGATGATCTGAGACAAGCTCACCAATCCCGAGGAGAACCCGATGCCCGCCGTCACCCGAACCGCCGACCCGACCGGCGCCCCCGCGGCGCCGGCGGCGGGGACGGCGGGCGACCCCGGCGACCTCCCCCTCGTCGTGATCGACGTGGAACGAGCGGTCGCGCGTTACCTCGACCTGCGGGCGGCATTTCCCTGGGTGGATGTCCACTACGACGTGAGCGCCCTCTCGCATCCCGCACTCCTGGACGCGATCGCCGCCGCCCAGGGCGCTTTCGAGGTGGCGCAGCCGGCCTCTCTGCAGACGGTCGTCACCTGCGAATCACGTCCGCGGCTGCTCCACACGGCTCCGATCACCGGTCTCCACGACGTCGAGACGGCGTATCGGGCCGGGGTGCGCCGATTCGTCGTCGACGGCGGCGCCGAGATGTTCGCCTTCGCGGGTGTGCCGGACGATGTGCGACTGCTGCTCCGGCTCCGGTCGCTCGCGGATTCCCGCTGCGCGCACCGCGCCCGACGCGGTCTCGAGCCCGACGAGATCGTCCGCGCAGTGCGCGCGGCGGCCGAGCAGGGGGTGTGCGTCGGCGGCCTCTCCCTCCAGCTTCCGGCGCACTCCTCCCCCGCGGACTACGTCGCCGAGATCGTCCACGCCGCTGCCGTCACGGCCGATGTGCACTCCGCCACAGGCACACGATTCGACGTGCTGGACCTCGGCGACGGCTTCCCGGGCCGCGCGGTGTTCCGCCCGGCCGAGCAGGTCGAGCTCGCGCGAGCGATCCGCGCCATCGTCGCACCGGCGACGTCTCATGTCTCGATCATCGCGTCGGCCTCCCTCGCGGTCACAGCGGGCTGTCTCAGCGCCGTCGCAGGCACCGCCGAGCGCGACATCGATCCGTCGTATGCGAGCGAGTGCATCGACGCCGGCGCCGACGTACTCGTACTCACACACGACCTGCGCTCCGGGGTTCTCGGGCGCTTCTCCTTCTTCCGCGGCGGCGCGGAGTGGGGACATCGTGTCCTCCGCCCGCGCCGGTCGCGCACGACCTGGTCGCCCGCGGGCTGACAACCCCTACCGCGGGGGATCATGGCGGAGGGGCGGTGCGTACCGATACGCACCGCCCCTCCGGAACCTCTAGACCAGCGAATCGCGCCAGGCTGCGTGCAGCTGGGCGAACCGGCCCGTTCCGGCGATCAGATCGTCGGGGGTGCCGTCCTCGACCACACGGCCGTGTTCCATCACGAGCACGCGGTCCGCGATCGCCACCGTCGACAGCCGGTGGGCGATGATCACCGCCGTGCGGTCGGCGAGCAGCGTCTGCAGCGCCTCCTGCACCAGGCGCTCGCTCGGGATGTCGAGCGAGCTGGTGGCCTCGTCCAGGATGAGCACGGCCGGGTCGGCCAGGAACGCCCGGGCGAACGAGATCAGCTGACGCTGACCCGCGGACACCCGGCCGCCGCGCTTGTTCACGTCCGTGTCGTACCCGCCGGGCAGACCCTCGATGAACTCGTGCGCGCCGACCGCGTTCGCCGCCCGCACGATCTCGTCGCGCGTCGCATCCGGTTTTCCGAGGGCGATGTTGTCCGCCACGGATCCGCTGAAGAGGTAGGCCTCCTGCGTCACCATGACGATGGCGCGGCGCAGATCCTTCGGGTGCAGATCGCGCAGGTCGACGCCGTCGATCGAGACCTCGCCGTCGCTCGGGTCGTAGAACCGCGAGATCAGCTTGGCGAGGGTCGACTTGCCTGCACCGGTCGAACCCACGAGGGCGATCGTCTGCCCTGCCGGGATGTCCAGACTGAACTCCGGCAGGATGACGCGGTCCTCCTTGTAGGCGAAGGTGACGTCGTCGAACCGGACGTGCCCTTCGGCCGTCCACAGGTCGACCGGCTTCACCGGGTCGGGGACGCTCGGCTCCTCCTCCAAGACGCCCGAGATCTTCTCGAGCGCGGCGGCGGCCGACTGGTAGGAGTTGTAGAACATCGCCATCTCCTCCATCGGGTCGAAGAAGCGCCGCGTGTAGAGCAGGGCTGCCAGCAGCACGCCGATCGCGAGCTGGCCCTCCGCGACGCGGAACCCGCCGACCAGGAGGACGACGCCGACCGTCAGGTTGCCGATCATCACGAGGCCGGGGTCGAAGATCCCGAACAGCTGGATGACGCGCGCGTTCACGTCGCGGTAGTCCTCGACGAGGCCGCCGAACTCCTTCTCGTTGCGCTTCTCCTTGCGGAACGCCTTGCCCGCGCGGATGCCCGTCATGGTCTCCACGAACTGCACGATGAGCTTCGCCGACGCCACCCGCGAGATGCGGAACAGCACCTGCGACCGCTTCTGGAACCAGCGCGTGAGCAGGTAGAGCGGCACGAGCGAGACCAGCAGGACGACGCCGCTCACCCAGTCCAGCGCGAACAGGGCGATCGCGATGAACAGCATGTACAGGAAGCCCTGCACGAGCTGATTGATGCCGGAGTCGAGCAGCTCGCGGATCGAGTCGAGGTCGCTCGTCTGGCGCGAGATGATGCGGCCCGACGTGTACGACTCGTGGAACTCGAGGGAGAGTCGCTGCGTGTGCAGGAACACCCGCTTGCGCAGGTCGATCAGGATCGCCTGGCTGATCCGCGCGCTCAGGATGGTGTACCAGGCGATCAGGACCGCGCCGATGACACCTGTCACGAGGTACGCGATCCCCGCGGCGGCGACGGGCATCCAGTTCTGCGACTGCAGGGCCGTGATGCCGTTGTCGATGCCGAAGGCGATGATCGCGGGGCCGGCCACCTGCCCGGCCGTGCTGACCACGACGACGATCGCCGTCAGGATCAGCCGGACGCGCAGGGGCTGCATGAGCGAGCCCAGCAGACGCAGCGAGCGTCTGCGGACCTGCCTGCTCTCCTCCTTGGTGAGGTCGTTGCGCTCTTCGCCTTCGACGCCCAGGACGGTTGCGGTGCTCACAGGTTCACCTCCTGCAGGATCTCTTCGTTTTCGTCGTCCTCCAGGCTGGAGATGACGAATCGGTAGTGCTCACTCGTGGCGAGCAGGTCGTGGTGCGTTCCGACGGCCGTGATGCGGCCCTCCTCCAGCAGCGCCACCCGGTCGGCGAGCGTCACCGTTGAGGGGCGATGCGCGACGATGAGGGCGGTGGTGGAGGCGAGGACGCGCCGCAGGGCGGCCTCGACGAGCGCCTCGGTGTCGACGTCGAGCGCCGACAGCGGGTCGTCCAGCACCAGCACGCTCGGCGCCGCAGCGACCGCACGCGCGAGCGCGAGGCGCTGACGCTGACCGCCGGAGAGGCTCAGCCCCTCCTCGCCGACCTTCGTGTCGAGCCCCTCGGGGAGGTCGTACACGAAGCCCGCCTGCGCGATCTCGAGCGCCTCGGTGAGCACGCGATCGGCCTCCGGGGAGGCCGGGTCGAGCTCGTCGCGGCCGAGCAGCACGTTGTCTCGCACGGAGGCCGAGAACAGGGTCGCGTCCTCGAACGCCATGGCGATGGCCTTGCGCAGGTCGTAGCGGGTCAGGTCGCGCACGTCCACGCCGTCGATGCGCACGGCGCCGCCGGTCACGTCGTACAGGCGCGTTGTGAGTGCGGTCAGGGTGGACTTGCCGCAACCGGTGAGGCCGACCAGCGCCATCGTCTCCCCCGGCTCCACCGTCAGGCGGATGCCGTCCAGGAGGTCCGGGAACCGCTCCGGCGAGTCCTGGTACCGGAAGTGCACGTCGTCGAAGACGAGCTCGCCCTTCGGGTCCACGATCCGCTTCGGTTCGGCGGGGTCGGTGATCGTGTTGACCTCGTCCATGACCTCGAAGAAGCGGTCGGCCGCGGTGCGCGTGTCGAACGTCATCGAGAGCAGGAAGCCGATCGATTCGATCGGGAAGCGCAGCACCGTCGCGGTCGCGAAGAACGCGACCAGCTCGCCCACCGACAGCTGCCCCTGCGAGGCGAGCCACACGCCAACGACGAGGCTGATGCCGAACGCCACGTCGGGGATGAGCAGCAGCCAGAGCCAGATGCCTGCGATGGCCTTCGCCTTCTCGATCTCCGTGCCGCGCAGCTGCTCGGCCTGCGACGCGAAGTTCTTGAGGGCGTGCTTGCCCCGGCCGAACGCCTTGAGGACGCGGATGCCGTGCACCGACTCCTCCACCGCGGTGGCGAGGTCGCCGGCCTGGTCCTGGCTGCGGCGGGCGATGATCGAGTACTTCGCCTCGAACACGAACCCGTAGATCCACAGGGGGATGGAGCAGACCAGGAAGATCAGCCCGAGGATCCAGTTCCAGCTGATCAGGATGCCGAACCCGACGACGATCGTGACGACGTTGACGACGAGCAGCACGATGCCGAACGACAGCCACCGGCGGATCAGGCCGAGGTCGCTCACCGCTCGCGAAAGCAGCTGACCACTCGGCCACCGGTCGTGGAACGCGACCGGGAGGTCCTGGAGCTTGGCGTACAGCCCGTTGCGCATGCGCGCCTCGACGTGCGTGCCCGGCGTGAGCACGAACCAGCGGCGCAGGGAGATGAACACGGCCTCCGCCGCGCCCAGTCCGACGACGAGCAGCGCCGCCGGCCAGACCGCCGAGGCGTCGCCGGTCGACAGCGGGCCATCGACCAGCCAGCGCAGCACCTGCGGGATGCTGAGCGCGACGAGGCTCGCCAGCAGCGCGGCGACCATGCCGAGCACGATGCGCGGCGCGGCCGACTTCGCGAACGGCAGGATGCGCAGCAGCGTGCGGACGGTGCCCGCGCGCTTCTTATTCTCTTCTCTTTGAGGTGGGTGCTGATGTGTTTCAGCCATGAGACTTCCGTTTTCTAGTGATTTTCCGACTTCTGCGGCGGGTCACCGAGGACCCGCGGGAACAGTGCTGAGAGGTCGCCGCCGGGGTCGACGAAGGCACGCCGAAGTGTGCTCGACCCTCGAGAACAGTGCTGTCAGTGGAGCGGCGGCGACAGTCAGCCGGAGACGCAGACCTTCCTGGGACCTACCAGGTGCGGGCCGGCTCCGAGGACGCGCGCGCGACAAGTCCGAACACCGTCACGATTCGTGCGTATCCAGTCTTTTTCATTGCGTCCTCCCGGCCTCGATGCGTTCACGTAATGCCGCGACAAGGCAGCCCTACAGCTTATTGCCAGGTTCCGCTCGATCGCAAGAACTTTTTCGGAGCCGATCACTCGGAGTGCGCAGACGGCCTCCGGCGTACCCTGGCCGCCATGCGTCGCGGATCCGTACCCCTCCTGTGCCTCGTGCAGTTCGTCGATGTCCTCGGGGTGACCAGCGCGACCACCGCGATCCCGTCGATCCTGCGGGGCGTGGACGCGGACGCTGCGCTCGCCGGGCCCCTCGCCACCGTCTACGCGATGTTCTTCGGCGGCCTGCTGATCCTGGGCGCCCGGCTCGGGGACCGCTTCGGTCACCGGCGCATCCTGCTGACGGGGATCGCGTTGTTCGGCGTCGTCTCCGTGCTCGGTGCCGCAGCCGGGGCGCTCGGTGGCGTCGCGATCGGAGCCGTGCTGCTGTCGCGCGCCCTGCAGGGAGCCGCCGCCGCGATCTCGGTCCCGTCCGCGCTGCGGCTGCTGCTCGAGGCCGCGCCGGCCGGCGATGCTCGTCGGCGCGCTGTCGCCGCGTGGAGCGCGACCGGCGCCGCAGCGGGGGCGTCCGGCTTCCTCGTCGGCGGCCTGCTGGTGCAGGCGCTCGGCTGGCCGGCCGTCTTCTGGATCAACCTCCCGCTCGCGGCAGCGCTGTTCGCCGGCGTCCTCCTCGTGGTGGCTCGCTCGTCGCACCCCCGCGATGAATCGCCCCTGGACGTCGCCGGCGCCGTCCTGCTGATCGCCGCCGTGATGGCGGTCATCGCCGGCGCCGCGCTGATGGAGTCCCCGTCGACGGTGCTCGCCGGCGTTCTGCTCGTCGTCGTCGGAGCGGGGATCGCCGCCCTGCTGGTGGTGCGGCTGCGGACAGCGCGTTACCCGCTCATTCCCCGCGCGGCCTTCGCGTCACGGCCGCTGCGGCAGGGCACGGCGATCTCGTTCGTGAACACCGCAACGACCAGCTCGTCCGCCGTGCTCGCCACACTCTTCCTGCAGCAGACGTTGAACATCGGTCCCGTCGCCACCGGTCTGACCCTCATGGCGTTCAGCATCGCGGTCATCCTCACGTCGTCGAGCACCGGCACGGTCTTCGGCAGGTGGGGAGCGCACGCCCTCGCGGCGACCGGCCTGGCGACGATCGCGATCGGACAGCTGGTGCTCGCGACGACGACGGGAACCTGGTGGGGCGTGCTGATCGGCGTCACCCTCGCGGGCGCGGGCCTCGGGCTCTCCTCGGTCGCCGGGACCTCGATCGGCACGTCCGTCCCGGAGCAGCTCGAAGGCAGCGCCAGCGGCATCCTCAACACCGGCGCCCAGCTCGGAACGGCGCTGGGGACCTCCGTGATCGTGCTGATCGCAGCATTCGGCGGCGTGACGGCGGGCTGGCTGACGGCTGCCGCAGCGGCCGCCGTCACCGCAGCGTGGTGCGCGCTCCCCCGGACACGCGCACGTGGATGCGGATCCACCGTCGACTGAGGCGGGCGCGAGACGGAACAGCCGAGGGGCACGTCGTGGCGCTCATTCCGGGCGGAATGGCGACCACGACGTGCCCCTCGGCAACGGTCAGGTCGGACGGACAGAGCTCAGCGGATCCGGATGGACAGGCAGGTGACGCAGCCCTCGAGCTTCTCGAACTCGGAGATGTCGACGGCGATCGTCTTGTAGCCGAGGTCCGCGAGCAGCTCAGCGGTCTGGGGTGCGGCGGACGAGATGAGGAGCGTCTCGTCGTCGAGCACGACGACGGCGGTGCCGTGCGCCTCGGGCACCGGCAGGAAGCGCTCGAAGATGCGCGGCTCGTCGACGAGGGGCTCGTAGCCGATGACGGTGCCGTCGGGCAGGGCGGTGACGGCGGTCTTGAGGTGCAGCGCCTTCGTGACCGGGACGCCCACGACCGTGTAGCCGAGCGGCGCCACGATCGCGCGCAGCTGGCGGATGCCCTCGCCGTTGGTGCGGCCACCGCGCCCGACGTAGACGGTCGAGCCGACCTTGAGGACGTCGCCGCCCTCCAGCGTTCCCGGCTCCTCGATACGCTCGAGGCGGAGGCCCTGGGCGCGCAGAGCGGCCTCGGTGCCGGTGACCTCCGGCTTGCGCGAGTCCGCTCCCGGACGGGTGATGACGGCGGTGTCGCCGAAGACGACCGCGGTGTCCTCGACGAAGACCGAGTCGGCCAGGTTGTCGGCCGAGGCGACCTCGACCGTCTGCCATCCCGCCTGCGAGAGGGCGCTGACGTAGCCGTCCCACTGGGTGTCGGCGAGCTCGGCATCCACGGCCGTGCGGTCGATGTGGGTGACGAGGCCGTCCTGGAGATTCTTGGCCGGGATTCGGACGAGCGCGACCTTGCGCTCCGTCTCGAAGCGGCTGCGCACGCCCTCGATGATGCGGAACAGCCAGCGACCGAAGGTCGGGGTCAGCACGGCGATGCTGACGCCGTAGAGCAGATTGATGCCCAGGAGGGTGCCGAGCACGGCGAGGATGAGCTCACCGCTAAACGGCGACCCGCCCGAGGTGGCCGTCACGAGCGTGCCGACGGCGGGCGACAGGAAGCCGACCAGGAGGCCGGCGATGAGCGCCGTCCACCAGCGGTCGAACGCCCCGACCACGCCCGCGACGAAGAGCAGCACGAACGCGAGCACGCTCGTCAGCGAGAAGTAGTTGCTGACGGCGACGATCAGCGCCCCCGAGGGGGCCGACGACCCGGCGAGACTCCCCACGTAGAACGCGGCGATCATCGCCGCGTGCACGACGAAGGCCACCACGAAGGCAACGACAAGGGATGCGATGAGCCGGCGGCCCCACGAAGACGTCATGGGAACCAACCCTAGCGGAGCGTTTCTATGCGTTGGCTGGTTCGCGCAGGCGGCCGAGCGCGAGCTCGTCGGCGGCCTCGAGCGTGGTGATCCCGCGCTCCTCCGCGACGTCGAACACCTCGGCGACGATGTCGCCGATCCGGTCCACGCGCTCGGCCGTGGCCTCGGCGGACGGCTGCTCCTCGTTCATCATGGCGAGGAAGATCACGCCGCCCGCGTTGACGACGAAATCGGGCGCCCACAGGATGCCGCGCTCCGCGAGCCTCCCCGCGCCCGACCGGCTGGCGAGCTGGTTGTTCGCCGGGCCGACGACCGCCTTCACGCGCAGCTCGTCGATGACCGTGTCGGTGAGCACGCCGCCCACACCTGCGGGGACGAACAGATCGCCCTCGACCCGGTGGGCCTCCCCCGGCTCCACCCAGGTCGCGCCGATCGCATCCGCGAGCGCGTGCTTGGCCGGGTTGACGTCGGTGACGGTGAGCACGGCGCCCTCGCTCGCGAGCCGCATCGCCAGCAGCGAGCCGACGTGGCCGAGACCGAGGACCGTGATGCGGCGACCGGCGACCGAGCGGGTGCCGACCGCGCGCTCCAGCGTCGCGAGCAGACCGGCGTAGACGCCCGCCGCGGTCGCATCGCTGGGTTCTCCGACACCGCCGTCGGCCGAGGGGAGGCCGCAGACGTGCGCCGTGCGGGTGGCGACGACGGCCATGTCCTCGGCGCTCGTGCCGACATCCTCCGCGGTCATGTAGCTGCCGCCGAGGCTCTCGATCGCGTCGCCGAGATCGAGCATCGCCTGGTAGCGCAGCGTGGGCGTCAGCTCGACGTCACGCGGCACGTAGACGACGGTCTTGCCCCCGCCGCGGTTGAGGCCCGCGGCGGCGTTCTTCAGCGTCATCCCCTCGGCGAGGCGCAGCGAGTCGGCGACCGCCTCGAGCCAGGAGTCGTACGTCCACACCCGGCAGCCGCCGAGGGCGGGGCCGAGCACGGTCGAGTGGACCGCGATGCTGATCGTGAGACCGCTCCGCCTCCCCTTGACCACGTGCAGTGTTTCGTGCGGCAGGTCGGTTCCGGTGGACTCGACCAGGGTTGCGGGCAGGACGGACATCGGTGTCTCCTCGTGGGATCGCGGTGGAATTAGTGCGGTCTTGTGGACCGCCCTCCATTCTCCCGTGACCCCACGAGGGACGCAATGTCAGTGGAAGAAGTGGCGCTCGCCCGTGAAGTACATCGTGACGTCGGCCGCCTTCGCCGCCGCGATCACGTCCTCGTCGCGGATGGAGCCGCCCGGCTGCACGATCGCGCGCACACCGGCGGCGATCAGGATCTCGGGGCCGTCCGCGAACGGGAAGAACGCGTCGGACGCGGCGACCGAGCCCGACGCCCGCTCCCCCGCCCGGCTGACGGCGAGGTGGCAGGAGTCGACGCGGTTGACCTGACCCATCCCGACGCCAACGGAGGCGCCGTCGTGCGCGAGCAGGATGGCGTTGGACTTCACCGCGCGGCAGGCCTTCCAGGCGAACTCGAGGTCGGCGCGGGTCGCCGCGTCGGCCTCGTCGCCCGAGACGAGCGTCCAGGACGACGAGTCGAACTCGTCGAACCGGTCGGCGTCCTGCACGAGCACGCCGCCGGAGATCTGGCGGAACTCGGTCGTCGCGCGCGCGTAGCCCTCCGGCAGCTGGAGGATGCGGAGGTTCTTCTTGGTCTGCAGCAGCTCGAGCGCCTCGGGCTCGAACCCGGGCGCGATCAGGACCTCGGTGAAGATGCCCTTGACCGTCTCGGCCATCGCGAGGGTCACGGTGCGGTTGGCGGCGATCACGCCGCCGTAGGCCGACACGGGGTCGCACTCGTGCGCCTTGCGGTGCGCGTCGGCGATGTCGTCGGCGACCGCGATGCCGCAGGGGTTGGCGTGCTTGATGATCGCGACGGCGGGCTCGGCGAAGTCGTACGCGCTGCGCAGGGCCGCGTCGGCGTCCACGTAGTTGTTGTAGGACATCTCCTTGCCGCCGAGCTGGGTCGCCTGCGCGATGCCGCGGCCGGTGGGGTCGGTGTAGATCGCGGCGGCCTGGTGCGAGTTCTCGCCGTAGCGCAGGGTGTGCGCGAGCTCGGCGCGCACCTCCAGGCGCTCCGGGAAGTCGTCCGTGCTCGGCGCCTCACCGGCGAACCACGCGGCCACGGCGCCGTCGTACGAGGCCGTGTGCGCGAAGGCGCGGGCCGCGAGCTCCCGGCGCTGGTCGAAGGTGGTGCCGCCCGCGGCGACCGCGTCGGCGATGGCCGCGTAGTCGGAGGGCGAGACGACGATCGCGACGTTGGCGTGGTTCTTCGCGGAGGCGCGGACCATCGCCGGGCCGCCGATGTCGATCTGCTCGACGACGTCGTTGCCGACGGCTCCCGACGCCACGGTCTCCACGAACGGGTAGAGGTTGACGACGACCAGCTCGAAGGGCTCGATGCCGAGGTCCTTCAGCTGCTCCTCGTGCGAGGCGAGGCGGAGGTCGGCGAGCAGACCCGAGTGGATGGCGGGGTGCAGCGTCTTCACCCGGCCATCGAGCGACTCGGGGAATCCGGTGACCGCGGCGACGTCGGTGACGGCGTGGCCGGCGTCACGGATGGTCTGGGCGGTGGAGCCCGTCGAGACGATCTCCACGCCCGCCTCGGCGAGCGTCTGCGCGAGGTCGAGGAGGCCGGTCTTGTCGCTGACCGAGATCAGCGCGCGGCGGATCGGGACGACATCCCGTTCGCGGTAGAGGCTGGAGTCGTGACGGGGTCCGCTCATGCTCGGGAAAGCTCCTTGAGGTCGATGTGTCCGTTGGCGATGTCGAGGACGGCGTCGATGAGAAGCCGTCGCTCCACGGGTTTGATGCGCTCGTGCAGGGCGGCCTCGGTGTCGCCCGGCAGGATCGGCACGCGCTCCTGGCTGATGATGGGGCCGGCGTCCACGCCGTCGTCGACCACGATGAGGCTCGCGCCGGTCTGCGTGGCGCCCGCGGCGAGCGCGTCGCGCACCCCGTGCGCCCCCGGGAACTCGGGGAGGTACGCGGGGTGGGTGTTGATGAGGTTGGGCGAGAAGGCCTCGACGACGCGCGGCGGCACGAGGCGCATGAAGCCGGAGAGGATCACCAGGTCGGGCTCCCACTGGCGGATCTGGGCGAGCAGCTCGTCGCCCCACTGCTCGCGGTCGTCGAACGACGAGAACGGCACGGTGAAGGACGGGATGCCGAACTCCTCCGCGTGAGCGAGGCCGTCGGCGTCGCGGTCGGCCCCGACGGCGACGACCCGGGCGGGGAACTCCGCGTCCTGGGACGCCTCGAGCAGTGCGCGGAGGTTCGAGCCTCCACCGGAGATCAGCACGACAATCGAGAGCACGCGACCAGCCTACCGGCGCTCGGATGAGCAGGCGGACCAGCCCGGGCGCTCAGACCAGCCGGAGCTTCCAGCGGGCGGGCGCGATCGTGTAGATCTGGCGGAACAGGGCCGTCCCGACCAGGACCCCCAGCGCGATCGAGACGATCGAGCCGAGGAGGTTCGGCACGCTGCTGGCATCGAAATCGACCCCCGTGGCGCTCTGGGTGAGACGGATGAGTCCGGTGGCCCCGGGAACGAGCAGCCAGAACGCGGGCAGGAAGCAGACGACGGCCGGCGGCGCCCCGGGCACGGACTGCACCAGGTAGGCGACGACGGTCAGCGCGAACGCGCCGAAGAAGCCGCTGAACACGTTGCCCATGAGCAGGGCGCCCACCACCTGCCCGCCGTAGGCGACGAGCAGCACGAACGTGAGGAAGTACAGCGATCGGCGCGGGCCGCAGTAGTAGAAGAAGATGCCCACCGAGAAGAGCAGGACGCCGACCCACGGCTGGAAGGCACCGAGCGGGGGCTGCGTGCTCAGCAGCGCGGCCGAGGCCGGTACACCGGTGATCGTCAGCGCCGCGAGGATGCCGATGGCCAGGAAGCCGAGCTGCGCGATCCCCGAGACGAGCCGGCTCGCCCCGGCGACCATGTCGCCGGCGGCGAGCTCCTGGATGCCCGTCGTCAGCAGGGCTCCCGGGAGCAGCGTCACCAGGGGCGGGATGAGCACCTGCAGCGGCTCCCCGATGACGACGGTCTTGCCCAGCGCGAAGACGAGGAGGGCCAGGAGGAAGGCGGTGGCCACGGGCAGGAGGATGGCCGCGTACGTGCCAGGCCGCACCAGCAGCTTGGCCGCGCCGACGAGCATCCCGAGCACCAGCGCGTACAGCATGCTGGTGGTCTCGGCCCCGAGCAGCACCAGCGCGACACCCGCCGCCGCGACGCCATGGCCGAGGACGCGCACGACGCGGTTGAAGCGCGGCTTCGTCGCGATGACGGCGCGCACGGCCGTCGATCCGTCGGCGGCCGAGATCTTTCCGGCGAGTGCGAGGTCGACGATGCTGTAGATCTGCGCGGCCCGATCGAACCGCACCTCCCCACCGGTGGGCATCGCGACTTCGAACCGCGTCTGCGACTCCCCCGGCATCCCGACGAAGATCAGGGTCGGGAAGACGATCAGACTGGCCTTGCGCGAGCCGAGGGCGATCGCGACGCGGGTGAGGGTCTGCTGGATGTCCGTCGCTGCGGTGCCGATGGCGAGCAACGCGCTGCCGAGCAGCACCAGGAACTCCTGCAACTGGGCGGACGGCGTCTCGACGATCTGCTCCGCCTCGATCGACCGCCGGCGGAGTGTGACCTTCGGGAGGTGGAACCGCGGCAGCCAGGAGCTCATCTGCGCGCCCGCCCTCCCGCCAGCAGCCCGATGACCGCCGCGACGGCGACCTCCACCGTCGCGATCGCACCGACCAGCCACGGGTTCGGCCCCACGTCGTGCAACCGGCCGGGGCCGAGCGCACCGGAGGACCACCAGGCCAGCAGTCCGAGCTCGATGCCCGCAACGATACCGATCCCGACCGCGGTCAGGAAGAGCGGGAGCGTCCCGTCGGGCAGTCGCAGCCAGGGGCGGGAGCGCAGCAGGACGGCGGCGAGGAACCCGGCGAGAAGCGGCACCACGACGCCGACGAGTCCGAAGGCGAAGCTGCCCGGAGGGATGACGCCGAAGAGCGGGAGGGCCGGCAGCGGGCCCAGCTCCGTGCCGAGGGGGCTCACCGACGAGCCCGTCCCGATCGCGAACCCGGGGCCGACGAGCCAGGACGCCATCCAGATCACCAGGTTGGGGAGGAACGCCAGCTGACCGAGTGTGAGGGCGAGCCCGCCGAGCGCCCCCGCCTGGAGCTGCTCGTACATGGTGATGATCGTGCCGTAGTTGCCGAAGATCAGGAGCGCGACGATCAGCGCCGCTCCGCCGATGACGATCGCCGTGGCCGCCGAACCGGCGCGCAGGGCGGCGAAGGCCCCCGACCGGATGCTCTCGGGGATGGTCGCCAGCCGGTCCCGCACGGCGACGAGCGCCCGAGGAGGGGCGACGGCCTCCGCCTCGCCGGCCACTGCGACCCGGGAGGAGCGCAGCGCTGCGAAACCGAAGCCCGCCGCGATCCCGACCGCGTAGACGAAGGGCGGAAGCACGATCCCCTGCCACACCGACGGGCGCGCCACGTCGCTTCCCGCCGTCAACGTCACCAGCGTTGCGATCGCGGCGAAGGCGGCCAGCGCGCTGAGCGCTCCGACGAGACGGAAAGGCGTCTCCGTGGCCCGCGACCCGGTGCGCACGCCGAGACCCGCGGTCAGCACGGCGAATCCGAGCAGCGCGATGGTCACCTGGAAGGGTGTGCCGGCGCCGGGCAGCCCGAGCGTCGCCACGGTCTGCGCATCGAGCGTCACCGTCAGGTTGGTGCCGTGACCGACGAGCCAGATGTCCGCGGCCGCCCGCCAGACCACGATCCAGTCGGCGCCGAGCTGGTACTGGACGGCCCAGAGGATCGTCAGCGGGACGAGGGCGATCGCGAGACCGATCGCGGCCACGATGACCGCCTCCAGCGCGGCGAGCAGGGAGACGGTTGTGCGAGTCATGACCGGATGGAGCCTACCGGCCGCAGGCCGCGCCCTGCCCGCGACACTTCGGCCGTCAGGAGACGGTCATGACCGGGGTGTCATCGCCCGCGTTCTCCGGCACCGTGATGACCGGGCGCTGCACGAGTTCGAGGATCGCGATCACGAGGGCGGCCAGCACGAGCGTCCAGATGATCAGCGGAGTGGTGAGCGGGCGCACGAACAGCACCAGGGCCGCAGCGATGAGGGCGACGACCGCACGCAGGAGCGCGCGCTGGGCGTAGATCCACTCACCGGTCCTCCCCGTGCTGATGCCGTGCCGCTCGGCCGCATCCCGCACCCAGGTCACGCCCGAGCCGAAGAATCCCCGCAACTTGCGCGGCACGGCGAACGGGCCGGAGTACCAGCCCACCACCGCGACCACGATGGCGAGGACGAGCACGGCGACCCCGGTGTCCTGCATCGCCGTCGTCACCGTGCGGAACACCGTGTCGGCCACCTTCGACGGAAGCAGGGAGGGCGACACCGAGCCGATGAAGACCAGGCGGCCGATGCCGATCCCGGCCACGACCACCACCATCGACAGTGCGAGGCCGACAGCGGCCCAGACGAGTGCGAGAGCCCGGCGACGCGCCACGACCACGCCGAGGACGAGGAAGGCCAGGGCGATCCACTGCAGCCAAGCACCGGCCGCGACCGCGACGCCGTAGAACAGCTGGATGGTCGGGATCGACGAGTTCTGCGCGACGGTGATCGTGCGGTCGATCGTCGGGATCTGCGACGCGAACGTGAGGCCCTGATCCACCAGCAGCTGCTTCACCCGGTCGATGATCGGGGCGAGCTGGATGCCCACCGAGCCATCGGCGCCGACCGCGACCGCCGCCTTCGGGTCGTTCTGCATCGTGGCGACCAGCTGCGTGTGCGTGGTGCGCAGGGCCTCCTGCCAGACCTGGGCGAACGCGTCGGAGGACACGAAGTTGCCCACCGTCGTCTGGATGAGCGAGACGATGCCCTGCGCGAGCGGACCCTTCAGCGCGTCGAGCGCCTTGGTCGCGACAGGGCCGGTGCCGAGATCGGTGATGCCGTCGACGACCTGGGAGGTGATCTGCGGGATGTCGACGTTCTCCTGGATGACCTTCACGGCCTCGTCGGTCACGTACGCCTGCACCGCGGGGTCATCGGCCAGCGGGGCGAACGTGTCCACGAAGCTCTGCGTGTCGGTCAGCTGGACCTTGGCCCAGGAGGCGACGACCGCCACCGGCGCGAGCAGCGACCCGATCACGATCAGCACCGTGGCGAGCAGGGTCCAGGCCCAGCTCCGGGTGTGTGTGCGCGGAACCGCGTCGACGGCATCCGGGAGGGGGACGGTCGGGTTCTCGCCGAGGTTGTCGCGGAGGGAGGCGTTCTCGGCCTCGAGGGCTGCGATGCGCTGCAGCAGCTCGGCGTTGGTCGTACGCGGCATGACGGCCCCTTCGTCCGGAGGGATGCGAGCTCCGATCGCCCTCACTGTAGCGCCGGGCCCACGCCGAGCGTCAGGGGCGTTTCGCGGCGCGTTCGCCCCTCCCGTGACGCGGGAAAGGCCGGAACCCGATGGGATCCGGCCTCTACCGTCGCTCGTTCGATCCGTGCACCGTGCGCTTACAGCGCGGCGTACACCTCGCGCAGGAGGTCGGCGGTCTCGGACGGGGTCTTGCCGACCTTCACGCCCGCGGCCTCCAGGGCCTCCTTCTTGGCCTGGGCCGTTCCGGCCGAGCCCGAGACGATCGCGCCGGCGTGGCCCATCGTCTTGCCCTCGGGCGCGGTGAAGCCCGCCACGTAGCCGACGACCGGCTTGGTGACGTTCGCCTTGATGAAGTCGGCCGCACGCTCCTCGGCGTCGCCGCCGATCTCGCCGATCATGACGATCGCCTTCGTCTCCGGGTCGGCCTCGAACGCGGCGAGCGCATCGATGTGCGTGGTGCCGATGATCGGGTCGCCGCCGATGCCGATGGCGGTCGAGAAGCCCAGGTCGCGCAGCTCGTACATCATCTGGTAGGTGAGCGTGCCGGACTTGGAGACCAGGCCGATCGGGCCCTTGCCGGTGATCGTCGCCGGCGTGATGCCGACGAGCGACTCGCCCGGGGTGATGATGCCGGGGCAGTTCGGGCCGATGATCCGGGTCTTGCCGCCCTTCTCCTTGGCGTAGGCCCACGCCTCGGCGGCGTCCTGCACCGGGATGCCCTCGGTGATGACGACCAGCAGCGGGATCTCGGCGTCGACGGCCTCGACCATGGCGTCCTTCGCGAACGCCGGCGGCACGAAGATGATCGACACGTCGGCGCCGGTCTTCTCGATCGCCTCGACGACGGTGCCGAAGACCGGCAGCTCGACATCGCCGTGGGTGACGGTGGTGCCCGCCTTGCGCGCGTTCACGCCGCCGACCACGTTGGTGCCCGCCTTCAGCATCAGCGCGGTGTGCTTGGTGCCCTCGCCGCCGGTGATGCCCTGGACGATGACCTTGGAGTCCTTGTTGAGGAAGATAGACATTCTGATTCGCGCCCTTACTTCGCAGCCAGCTCGGCGGCCTTGTCGGCGCCTTCGTCCATGGTGAGTGCGAGGGTGACCAGCGGGTGGTCCGCCTCGGTGAGGATGCGGCGGCCCTCGTCGACGTTGTTGCCGTCGAGACGCACGACCAGCGGCTTGTTGGCTTCGTCGCCCAGGATCTCCAGGGCCTTGACGATGCCGTTCGCGACCGCGTCGCAGGCGGTGATGCCACCGAAGACGTTCACGAACACGCTCTTGACCTGCGGGTCGTTCAGGATGACGTCCAGGCCGGCCGCCATGACCTCCGCGGACGCTCCGCCGCCGATGTCGAGGAAGTTGGCGGGCTTGACGCCCTTGTGCTTCTCGCCGGCGTACGCGACGACGTCGAGGGTCGACATGACCAGACCCGCGCCGTTGCCGATGATGCCGACCTCGCCGTCGAGCTTGACGTAGTTGAGGTCCGACGCCTTGGCCTTGGCCTCGAGCGGGTCGGCCGCGTCCTTGTCCTCGAGCGCCTCGTGCTCGGGGTGGCGGAAGGAGGCGTTCTCGTCGAGCGAGACCTTGCCGTCGAGAGCGATGATGTCACCCTCCTCGGTCAGGACCAGGGGGTTCACCTCGACGAGCGTGGCGTCCTCGCCGGTGTAGACCGCGTACAGCTTCACGAACACGTCGGCGACCTTCGCGACGAGCTCGTCCGGGAATCCGGCGGCCTTGGCGATCTCGGTGGCCTTCGCGGTGTCGAGACCGGCGCGCGGGTCGACCTCGATGCGGGCGAGCGCCTCCGGCTTCTCGACGGCGAGCTGCTCGATCTCCATACCGCCCTCGACGCTGGTGAGCGACAGGTAGGAGCGGTTGGCCCGGTCGAGGAGCACCGAGAAGTAGAACTCGCGCGCGATGCGGGCGCCACCGGCGACCATCACGCGGCGGACCACGTGGCCCTTGATGTCCAGGCCCAGAATGGCCTGGGCAGCGGCCTCGGCCTCGTCGGGGGTCTTCGCGACCTTGACGCCGCCGGCCTTGCCGCGACCGCCGACCTTCACCTGTGCCTTCACGACGGTCACCCCGCCGAGCTTCTCCGAGGCTGCGCGCACCTCCTCCGGGGTGTCCGCGACGATGCCCGGAAGGACCGGGACCCCGTACTTCTCAAACAGGTCTCTGGCCTGGTACTCGTATAGATCCACGGTTATCCAATCCGCTGCTGGTCCGGGCTCGCTGTAGCGATTCCGGTTGTCATCTGCCGGGCGGTCGGCGCGAGAGAATAGCTCGACGCCGAGATAAATTCGCCAGTGAGAACCTTAGCGCGTCCGACTGTGCGTCCCGTAAACGGGAGGCGTCGGGTTCTCCCCAGCTCGGTCTCGGGAGGCTCTTTCCACCGGTTCGGCGGATCCACGATCGCGGGCGCACCGCCCGGCGAGGGTGGGGTCATGACACACCGGATATCGCACCTCCTGACCGCCACGGCCCTGACCGGCCTCGCCGTCTTCCTCGGCGTCCTGCAGGCCCTGGTTCCTGCGTCCAGCGCCCACTCGCTCAGCGGGGCCGGGCATGGGCCGGGCTATCTGTCGTCCGACGGGTGGTGGCTCGGCACGTACCGTCTCGACGACGGGGCGCAGGGCTTCTGCCTCAACGCGGGCAAGACCAGTCCGACCGGGTACGCGCTCGAATACGTCGACGGGGACACCCTCGGCTGGTTCTCCCCGGAGCAGGCTGCGCGCCTGGCCTACATCTCCCGCACCTGGGCCGGCACGGACGACCGACGGACGGCTGCCGCGGGGCAGATCGCCACCTGGATGGTCTCCGGCCTGAACGGCCACTCCCCCGAGAGCTACGCCGCGCGCGCCGGGGCGGACGCCGGTGCCGTGCTGGCGCTGGCGCACTCGATGGCGGAGGAGTCGGCCCGGCTGGCGACGATCGCGGTCCGGGCCGAGGCGGTCGTTGAGCTCGCCGAGACCGGGCCAGGGCGCCTGCGGGTCGAGCTCACCGCCGAGCGCCTCTCGGGCAGCGAGCTGCTTCCTGCCGCGGCCCACGCGGCCGTGGTCTCCCTCGACGGAGCCCGCTTCTCCGACGGCAGCAGCACCGCGACCGTCGAGACGGGGCGCGACATCCCCATCGTGCCCGACGGGCAGGAGGCGAGCGTCGCCGTGATGGCGACGGCATCCCTCGACCAGCTCCCCTACGGAGCGGGGCTGCGTGTCGCCGTCCCCGACGGAGAACACGTTCAGTCCCTCCTGATGGCCGTACCCGCGAGCACGACGGCAAGCGCGGGAGCCAGCACCTCCGGGCCGTCTCCCCTCCCCTTCCGGCCGACCGTCGAGACCACCACCAGCGCGCCGGAGGCGACCGTCGGCGACCGGATCACCGATCGACTGCGGGTCTCGGTCGACAGCGCCGACGGGCTCCTCCCGACGTGGGGCGTGCACGCGTCGGAGGAGGGCTTCGTGCCCGTCGCGGCCGTGGTGGAGAGCAGCCTGCTGGGGCCGTTCCCGCAACCGATCCAGGTCGCGGAGTCCGCACCTGAGGGCGCACCGGTCGTCTGCACGGTCGAAACCGTCGTCGACGGTGTCGGCGATTATGAGACGCCCTCCTGCGAGCTGCCGGCGCCGGGATACTACGTCTGGATCGAACGGATCGACCCGGAACGGGTCGCACCGGAACTCGGCGGCCTCCGGATGCTCCCGTGGAGTTCCCCGTTCGGAGTCGCCTCGGAGATCACCCGCGCCCAGCCCCTCCCCGCTCCCGCATCCCTCTCCTCCCCCGTCCTCGCAGCGACCGGCGCCGACTCCGAGGGTGCTCTCGGGTGGGGCGCCGCAGGGATCGCCGCCGTCGGATTGGGACTCGTCGCGCTCATCGGGGCGGGGCGCGTGCGGCAGACCTCCCGTTCGCACCGGGCCGTTCGGCGGGGGGCACGGCGCATGAACGGCAGTCGTTGCGCTCGCTCGCAGGCGGGCCGGGCAGGATGGCTGCGTGCTCAGACGGACTCGAGAGCGGCGCACGACGCGTCCACCGATCGATCTGCGGACGGTCGCCGCCGAGGCGCTGCCGCTGGTCGGCGGCGGGCGGGCACTGCTGCTCCAGGTGGCGGAGCCGGCCGTGGGACAGGGCGTCGCCGACCACAGCGACTTCGCCGAGCGGGCGATGGATCGCCTGCACGCCACCATGACCTTTATGTGCGCTGCCGTGTTCGCGACGCCGGAGGAGTTCGCCGTCGTGCGACGCCGGGTGAACCGGGCGCACGCCCCGGTGCGGGCGCGCGCGGCCGGCAGCGCACCGGCGTACAACGCCTACGACCCGCAGCTGCAGCTCTGGGTGGCGGCGACGCTCTACCGCACGATGATGGACCTCCACGAGCGCGTCTTCGGCCCGCTCTCCCCCGCCGAGCAGGAGGGCGTCTACCAGGAGTACACCCGGCTGGGCGCCAACATGCAGGTGCCTCCGTCGAGTTGGCCGCCCACGCGCGAAGCGTTCGACGGGTACTGGGAGGAGATGCTCGGCCGGGTCTCGGTGAGCGACCGCACCCGGGAGCTGGCGGGCCAGATCCTCTACCCGCGGAACGTCCCGCTCTGGGTGCGCCTGCTGCTCCCCGACGCCCGGCTGGTGACGGCCGGCCTGCTGCCGGAGCCCGTGCGCGAGCTGTACCGGCTCCCGTGGAGCGAGCAGCACCGGCAGCGGTACGAGCGCTGGATGCGCCGGCTCGCGTGGTGGTACCCACGGATGCCCCGGGCTCTGCGCCACGCTCCACGGGACGCCTACCTGCGACGGGTACGGCGGATGGTGCGGGAGGACAGAGCCCGGGCGCGCTAGGCCGCGAGCCCGCGCGCTCGTTCGATCCCGCGCGCGAGCAGCACCAGGACGATGCCGATCCCGGCTCCGACCACCGTCTCGAGCACACGGTCGCCGACCAGGGTCCCGAGGGGAGCCGGCGTCGCGAGGTGCGAGACCGCCAGGGCCATCGGCGTGATGAAGACCAGGGCCGAGCCGTAGTGACGGCCGACGAGCATCTCCGCGAAGAACTGGCAGACGACGATCACCAGGATCACGACGAGCGCGGGAGGAGACCAGAACAGCAGCGCCGCCGTGACTCCGACGCCGGCGATCGTCCCGAAGATCCGGTGCAGCGATCGCGAGATCGAGTGCGCAGCCCGCGCGGGCGGGATGACCGCCACGAGGCTGACGACCGCCCAGTACGCGTGGCCGAAGCCGAACGACAACGCGATGCCGCCCGCGATCACGACACCGACGACGTTCTGCGCGACAGTCAACCAGACGCGGGGGTCGCGCAGAACGGTCCCGTCGACCACGGGGCGCCTGCGCAGCTCCTTGAGCAGCACGGATTCGCGACCGCCGGCCACGCGGCGCACGAGCCACCCCGACATCGTCAGCAGCCACGAGAAGACGGCCACCAAAGCCGCGAGACCGATCCGCGGCCAGGCCTCGGCGGCCGTGGTCGGGACGTTCGCGCACACGAGGAGGGAGAACACGAAGAAGAGCGGCTGGGAGGGCAGCAGCTGGAGTGTGGTCACGAGCAGCGTGCCGCCGGCCACGATCACGACGAGCGCGACGGCCAGGAGGGCGAGCGGCTCGCCGAGCACTGCCAGCCACACACCGAGGGCGATGCTCGCGAGCAGAGCGAGGCCGGCCACCGACACGCTCCGGATGCGCAGCCTGTACGGCTCGTTGCGGCCGTACAGGGCCGTGAACGCGCCGAACGTCGCGTAAGCGGCGAGATCCAGCCGCCCCACCGACCACAGGATGAACAGCGGAACCGCGACGGCGGCCGCCGCCCGGAAACCGACCTCGACGCTCATCGAGGCGAGCCCGGCGGGCTTCACAGCTTGTCGATCGGCGCGATCTTGATGAGGAGCTTCTTCGCGCCCACCTTCTCGAACTGGACGTGCGCGACGCGCTTGGCGCCCTCGCCGGTGACGGCCGTGACCCGCCCCTCGCCGAAGTCGGCGTGGGTGATCCGGTCGCCGGGAGCGAGCTCGAGATCGCCGTTGTCGCGGACCTTCCCCGTGACACGGTTCGGCCATTCGGCCTTCGGGCGCTCGGGAGCCGAGAACCCGCCGGAGGTGAAACTCTCGTTCCAGCGGCCGCCGCCCGATCCGGAGCCCAGCCCGGGCTTGCGCGCGTTGAGCGCCCGCGACTGGCTCCCGCCGCGTCCGTTCGCAGAGCCGGGCGACTGGCGCCACTCGACGAGGTCGGAGGGGATCTCTTGCAGGTAGCGGCTCGGCATGGCGACCGCGGTCTCGCCGAACTGCGCCCGTGTCATCGCCAGGGAGAGGAACAGGCGCTTCTTGGCCCGGGTGATGCCCACGTAGAACAGGCGGCGCTCCTCCGCCGGACCACCGGGCTCGTTGGCCGACATGCGGTGCGGGAGGAGGTCCTCCTCCACGCCCGTCAAGAACACGGCGTCGTACTCGAGGCCCTTCGCCGTGTGCAGCGTCATGAGCGAGACCGACCCGCTCGAGTCGTCGATGTCGTCCGCCGCAGCCACCAGGGACACCTCGGTGAGGAAGTCGATGAGGGTGCCGTCCGGGTTGTTGCGCGCGAACTCGCGCGTCACCGCCACGAGCTCCTCGACATTCTCGGCGCGGGCCTCGTCCTGCGGGTCGCGGCTGTTGCGGAGCACGTCCAGCAGGCCGCTGCCGTCCAGCAGGAAGGTGAGCACGTCCGCGACCGGGGAGACGCCGGCCGGGTTCTCCGGGTCGGTCTTCGCGGACGCCTCGTCGAGCAGCGTCGAGAGCTGGAGGATGGCCGCGGTCACCTTGGGGCCGAGACCCAGCGAGCCGGCATCGCGCATCGCCTCGCGGAATGTCATCCCGTTGTCGTCGGCGTAGCTCGCGAGCTGCGTCTCGGTCGCCGGGCCGATGCCCCGCTTCGGCGTGTTCAGGATGCGGCGCAGAGCGAGCGTGTCCTGCGGGTTGGCCACGGTCACGAGGTACGCCATCGCGTCCTTGATCTCCGCGCGCTCGTAGAACTTGGTCCCGCCCATCACCTTGTACGGCAGGGCCGACCGGATGAAGATCTCCTCGAGCGCACGCGTCTGCGCGTTGGTGCGATAGAAGACGGCGATGTCCTTGTAGTCCATGCCGGCGCCGTGCAGCTTCTCGATCTCGTCCGCGACGAACTGCGCCTCGTCGTGCCCCGAGTAACCGGTGTAGCCGACGATCTTCTCGCCGTCGCCGACGGCGGTCCAGAGGTTCTTGTCCTTGCGGTCGAAGTTGTTGGCGATCACGGCGTTCGCCGCGCTCAGGATGTTCTGGGTCGAGCGGTAGTTCTGCTCGAGCAGCACCACCTTCGCGCCCGGGAAGTCGCGCTCGAACTCCACGATGTTGCGGATGTCCGCACCGCGGAAGGCGTAGATCGACTGGTCGGAGTCGCCGACGACCGTCAGCGAGGCGCCGGGGATCACGCCGACGGCGTCGCGCATGCGCTCGACGTGGTGCCCCTGCGCCTCCAGCTCGTCCGCGATGTCCGGTGCGATCGGCATCGTCAGCTCGCGGATGAGCGAGTACTGCGCGTGGTTCGTGTCCTGGTACTCGTCGACCAGGATGTGGCGGAAGCGTCGCTGGTACAACGCGGCGACCTTCGGGAACGCGCGAAACAGGAACACCGTCTCGGCGATGAGGTCGTCGAAGTCGAAGGCGTTCGCCGTGCGCAGAGCGCGCGTGTACTGCCGGAAGATCTCGAGGAACATCACCTCCTGCGGGTCGCTCAGGTTGGCCGAGCGGGCGAAGGCCTCGATGTCGGTGAGCTCGTTCTTGAGCTTGGAGATGCGGGCCGCCGCCCCCGCCACCGTGAAGCCGAGCGTGTCGGCGGACAGCTCCTTGATGATCCGCTTCAGCAGCGCCCGGGAGTCGCCGGAGTCGTAGATGGTGAAGCTCTGCGTCTTGCCGATGGTCTCGGCCTCCCGGCGCAGGATGCGCACGCAGGCGGAGTGGAACGTCGAGATCCACATCCCCTGCGCCTTACCGCCGAGCAGCCCCTCGACGCGCTCCCGCATCTCGTTCGCCGCCTTGTTGGTGAACGTGATGGCGAGGATCTGGCTCGGCCACGCCTCGCGGCTCTCGATCAGCCCGGCGATGCGGCGGGTGAGCACGCTCGTCTTGCCCGAGCCGGCACCGGCCAGGATGAGCAGCGCGGAGCCGCGGTACTCGGCGGCCTCCCGCTGCTGCGGGTTGAGACCGGCGAACAGCCGTTCGTTCGGCGACGACGCGCCACCGAACGGGCCTCCGGAGCCGCCGTCGCGAGAGCCGCCGGAGCGGTCGTCGCCCTCCCAGCCGTCGAGGATGATCGGCACGGAAGAGGTGATACCGGTGGGGGCGTCGGGAAGGCTCGTCATGTCTCCAACGATTTTAGCCGCCCCCACTGTCATCCGGCTCCGACCATCGAGCCGGACGCGGGGGTCAGCGTCCGTCGCGCACGGCGACGGCCAGATCGGGGTGGTCGGCGAACACGCCGTCCACGCCCGAGTGGAGCAGGATCGAGAACAGCCGGCGCCAGTCACCCCACTCGTCGTCCCGGCCGCCCGTGCGGAACTCGGGCTGCAGCATCGCGTTCTCGGGCCGGAGGGTCCAGGTGTAGACCGAGAGCCCCGCCGAGTGCGCGAGGTCGACGAGATCCGAGGTCACCGCGCCGATGTCGATGCTCCCGTCGTCGTCGTCGAAGAGCGAGACGGCCACCGAGCCCGAGGCGAGCACGAGCGAGGTCTCCACGCTGATCCCGTCGACCCGCGCCGCTGCCGAGGGCGCGCCGAAGCCGAGCGCGTAGAGGCCGCGAAGCGTGAGATCGGTGTCGTAACCCGCAGCGGCCGAGCCGGACGACGCGACGCGATCGGCGGGCGCGCCCGCATCCTCGAGCAGGTACACCCGCTTGCCCGGGAAGCCCCGGTCGTGCAGCTCCCTGAGCACGGTCGGCTCGAAGCTCTCGACGACCAGGCCGGTCCGGTCCGTCCAGCCCGCGTCGGACAAGTCGCGCATCACGAGCTCATCGAGGGGCAGACCGGCCGCCGCGAAATGCGTCGCATGCTTGATCTCGGCGACGACCCCGAGCCGCCTGCCGGTGTCGTCGGAGGCGCGATCGACGAGGTCGAGGAGGTCGCGGAAGCGGAGGATGGGGTAGCGGTCGTCGAAGGTGGCACTCGCCTGCCTCAGCTGCGGCAGGCGCTCCCGCGCGTGCAGTGTCGCCAATTCGGCCCAGGTGAAGTCCTCCGTGAACCAGCCGGTGAGCGCTTCCCCATCGACCTCCCGCGTCGTGCGGCGATCGGCGAACTCCGGACGGTCGGCCACATCGGTCGTCCCCGAGATCTCGTTCTCGTGACGAACCACCAGCACGCCGTCCTTGGTGGCGACGAGATCGGGCTCCACCGCGTCGGCTCCGAGGGCGAAGGCGAGCTCGTAGGCCGCCGCCGTGTGCTCGGGACGATACCCGGGCGCACCCCGGTGACCGATCACGAGGGGGGCGGGACGAGCACGCATGGAGCGATCCTAGCCCGCGCTCGGGGGCTGCCCGTGACCCCACTGCGGATGACAGAATCGACGGGTGCCCGCCGTCGAGAGCGCTCCCCGAACCGCCCGGTGGCGCGAGCCCGCCTCCCTGCTGCCGCTGCGCTGGGGCGCCTACCGACCGCGTCTCGCCGCAGGACTCGCGATGCTCGTGATCGGCACCGGCTGCATCCTCGTGACCACCACGTACAGCCTCCCGTTCCTGCTGGTCGGCTCGTTGATGCAACCGACCGCCTGGGCCGTCATCCCCTCGACGATCGGCCGGCGCGTCGCCGTCGCGGTCCCCGTCCTCGGCTTCACCTGGCTGATGCTCGGCGGCTCGGGATTCGCGTGGTGCTACGCCGTGACCCTGGCCGCGTGGCTGCTCGTGCGGCTGCGCCCCCTCATCGCCTTCGCCGCGCTCCTGCTCCCGATCGCGTCGAGCATCGTGCTGCCGACCTTCGTGACCACCTACGAACAGGGATGGATCACCGTCCTCGTCAGCACCCTCACCGTCGTCGCGGGTGCCTGGGCGGCCCGCGCGATCGCCATCCGATGGGATTCATGGCAATCTGTCAGAACTCTCAGAAAATCGACCGACTAGATTAGAGGGACGGCGATCTTCGCCACAGTCCCCGATCAAGCGAGGAACCCATGGCAACGTCCAACCCGGCCTTCTCTCAGAGCCCCGCGTTCCAGAACGGCAGCAAGACGAACCTGAGTGCCGAGAGCCTGCAGGAGATGTACGAATCTCCGTCCGCGACCTCGGTCGACACCGACCGGATGACCGTCGAGGACACCATCCGCAAGACCGCGATCGGCTTCGGAGTCCTCGTCGCCTTCGCGGTGGTGGGATGGGTCGTCCCGTTCCTCTGGATCGTCGGCGGAATCGCGGGCCTCGTGCTCGCGTTCGTCAACATCTTCCGCAACCGCAAGAAGCTCCCGTCCGCAGGACTCACGCTGGCCTACGCGGCCGCCGAGGGCGTCTTCATCGGCGGCATCTCCGCCTTCTACGAGGCGTTGGCGGACGGCGTGGTGATCCAGGCGGTCATCGGCACGATCGTCGTCGTCGGTGTCACGCTCGCTCTCTTCGCCAGCGGCAAGATCCGCGCGTCGGCCAAGGCCACCAAGGTCTTCCTGATCGCGATGGTCGGCTACCTGCTGTTCTCGATCGTGAACCTCGTCCTGATGGCCACCGGAGCGGTCGACGACCCGTGGGGCCTGCGCGGTTCCTTCCACATCTTCGGCATTCCTCTCGGTCTCGTGATCGGCGTCCTCGTCGTCATCATGTGCGCCTACTCGCTCGTGCTCGACTTCGACGCGATCCAGCAGGGCGTCAAGAACCGTGCACCGCGGGCCTACGGCTGGGCCGGCACCTTCGGCATCATGGTCACCGTCGTGTGGCTCTACCTGGAGCTGCTGCGCATCTTCGCGCTGTCGTCGCGCAACTAGCACACACCGACCAACGGGAAGAGCCCGGGATGCATTCGCATCCCGGGCTCTTCTCATGTCGCGGGGATCACTCCCACTCGATGGTTCCCGGCGGCTTCGACGTGACGTCGAGCACGACGCGGTTGACGCCGTCCACCTCGTTGGTGATCCGGTTCGAGATCTTGGAGAGCAGGTCGTACGGCAGGCGGGTCCAGTCGGCCGTCATGGCATCCTCGCTGGAGACCGGGCGCAGCACGATCGGGTGGCCGTAGGTGCGGCCGTCGCCCTGCACGCCGACCGAGCGCACGTCGGCCAGCAGCACGACAGGGCACTGCCAGATCTCGCCGTCGAGTCCCGCCGCGGTCAGCTCGGCGCGCACGATGGCGTCGGCGTCGCGGAGCAGGTCGAGGCGCTCCTGGGTGACCTCTCCGACGATACGGATGCCGAGACCGGGGCCGGGGAACGGCTGGCGGCCGACGATGACCTCCGGGAGGCCGAGCTCGCGACCGATGGCGCGCACCTCGTCCTTGAAGAGGGTCCGCAGCGGCTCGACGAGCTCGAACTGCAGGTCCTCCGGGAGGCCGCCGACGTTGTGGTGGCTCTTGATGTTCGCGGTGCCCGAGCCGCCGCCCGACTCCACCACGTCCGGGTAGAGGGTGCCCTGCACGAGGAAGCGGATGGGGTCGCCCTCGCCCGCGGCCTCGGCGATCAGGTCGGCCTGCGCCTGCTCGAACACGCGGATGAACTCGCGGCCGATGATCTTGCGCTTGGTCTCCGGGTCGCTGACGCCGGAGAGCGCGTCGAGGAACTGCTTCTGGGCGTTCACGGTCACGAGACGCACGCCGGTGGAGGCGACGTAGTCGACCTCGACCTGCTTCGCCTCGTCCTTGCGGAGGAGGCCGTGGTCGACGAAGACGCAGACGAGCTGGTCGCCGACGGCCTTGTGGACGAGCGCAGCGGCGACAGCGGAGTCCACACCGCCCGAGAGGGCGCAGAGCACACGGCCGGTGCCGACCTGGGCGCGGATCGCCGCCACCTGGTCGGCGATCACGTTGCCGCTGTTCCAGTCGGCGGGGATGCCCGCCGCGCGGTGCAGGAAGTTCTCGAGCACGGCCTGGCCGTACTGGGAGTGCTTGACCTCCGGGTGCCACTGCACGCCGTAGAGCTTGCGCTCCTCGTTCGCGAAGGCGGCGACCGGGGTGTCCTCGGTGGACGCGAGGACCTCGAAGCCCTCGGGAGCGCGGGCGACCGAGTCGCCGTGGCTCATCCACGCCGTCTGCTCGTCGGGCTGACCGGAGAGCAGGCCGTTCTCCTGCCCGGAGACGCCGTCGACGACGCGGACGGCGGTCGAGCCGTACTCGCGGCGGCCGGTCTTCGCGACCTCGCCACCGAGCGCGGTCGCCATCACCTGGAAGCCGTAGCAGATGCCGAGCACGGGGACGCCGAGGTCGAAGATCTCCTCGTCGAGGCGCGGGGCGCCCTCCTCGTACACGCTCGACGGGCCGCCCGAGAGGACGATCCCGGCGGGACGCTTCGCGGCGATCTCGGCGGCCGTCACGGTGTGCGGCACGATCTCCGAGTAGACGTTCGCCTCGCGCACGCGGCGCGCGATCAGCTGCGCGTACTGCGCGCCGAAGTCGACGACGAGGACGGGACCCGTCGGGTTCGCGGCATCGGCCGCCCCCAGCAGATCGGAGAAAGTTGCGTCGGTGCTAATTTGTCGCCTCCACGAGGTTCGCGGCCTCGGCCTCGCGGCCGGCCAGATAGGTCTTGACCTGCTTGGTGATGCGGGCCTCCACGAAGAACGAGAGGAACGGCACGACGCCACCGAGGGCGATCATGACGAACTTCGTGAAGGACCAGCGCATCAGACTCCACAGGCGGAAGTCGGAGAAGAGGTACACCACGTACAGCCAGCCGTGCGCGATGAGGATGCCGGTGCTCAAGTCGACGCCGGTCGGGGCGACGGCCGTCGTGACCGGGACGAAGGTGAGCACGCCGTAGTTGCTGAAGGCGAAGAGCTCGTAGCCCATGCCGTACTTGACGATCATCTCGGCGCAGAGCAGCAGGAGCATGATGCCCGTGACGTACGCGAACACCTGGTAGAACCGCAGGGCCCCCCGGATCTTCGGGAAGTCTTCGAGTTTGGGAGCGAGGGGCATGGCGCTATTCTACTTTGCCCGCGACGGCCGACGACCCGGCCTCCGGGGAGGCGGCCTCCTCCTCGGCGAGCGCGCGGAGCTCGTCCTCGCGTTCCTTGGCGTCCTTCACGAGCCGGTACCAGAGGAAGATCGCGAAGCCGGCGAAGACGACCCACTCGGCGGCGTAGAAGATGTTGAGCCAGTTGAGCTCGGTCTGCGCGATCGGCGGCGGCGAGTAGATGGCGTCGAGGCCGTCGACCCCGCCGCGCTGCACGACGTACGCCGAGTAGACGTCCATCCCGTCCACGCCGGTCCAGAGGTTGTACAGGGCGCCGATGCCGACGGTGCGCATCTGCGTGGGGTTGCTCTTGTCCTGCGGGACCTCGGGCTGCTCGTCCGGGAGGATGCGACCGACGATCTGCACGGGAGCCTCGGGCTCGGCGGCCAGGCGCGCCAGGGCGGACTCGGCGGCGGCCTTGTCGGGCGCCCAGCCGCGCGCGACGGCCATCGCGACCTCGGTGCCGTCCTGCTGCGTCAGGTTCACATGACCGATGACCCACCAGCCGCTTTTGCCCGCGTTGAGGCGTCCGTCGAGGAGCTGGTAGTCGCCGGGGACGTAGGTCCCGGTGAACTCCACGAGCTGTCCGACCGCCTTGTCCGTGATGGGTCCACCCGGCTTGGCGATCTGGGCGAGCGGGAGGACCGTCTCGCTGGGCGCCTCCACGGCCTTGCCCGATTCGAGCGCGCGCTCGAGCTGCCACTGGCCGAGCGCGGCGAAGCCGGCCGCCAGTGCGAGCGCGAAGATGAGCGCCCCGATCCAGCGGGGTCGGCGCATCATCTGGAACAGCGTGGTCTCGCCCGTCGTCGACGGGCGGCCGGGGGTCGTGTCTATGGCTCAGTCCCGCTTTCGGTCGCCGCTGATGTCTTCTTGTCCCATGGCCTGCTGCTGCATGGCCTGCTCGACGACCCGGTCGATCGCGGCGCGCGTGTTGTCGGCGCTCGTGTCGTCGCGGCGCGTGTCGGAGTCGAGGTCGGCCGTGGCGGCCTCCACGAGCGCGATCTCCTCGTCGAGCATGGGATCGCGCAGCTTCTTCCGGTTCTTCCGGTCGCGTCGCTTCGACTTCTTCCCGGTCCGTAGGATCATCGCACCGATCCGCTCGGAGTTCGCTGCGAGGATCGGGCCGAGGATCGCCATGATGAGCACGTAGAGCCCGGCGAACGGTTGGATGCGCGCGTCGAGACCGGCGCTCAGCGAGAGCGTCGCGAGGATCAGCGCGAACTCGCCGCGGTTCTGGAGGATGACCGTCGTGTTGATGCCGGCCTGAGCGCCCATCCCGTTGATGCGGGCGACGAACTGCCCCGCGAGGATGTTGAGCACGATGGTCATCGCGACCGCGATCAGCACGGGGCCGACCACGGACGGGAACTTGGCCGGATCGAGCTCGAGACCGAAGTTCAGGAAGAAGAACGCGGCGAAGACATCCCGGAGCGGGATCGCGATGTGCTCGATCTTGTTGCGGTACTTCGTGGCACCGAGCACCAGACCGATGAGGAACGCGCCGATCGCGTCGGTCACGCCGAGGATCTCGCCGACACCGGCGAAGAGCACCGCGAGGCCGAAGAAGAGGATGGTGAAGAGCTCGTCGTCCTTGGTGCGGAATAGCCGGGAGACGAACTTCCCTCCCCACCGCGCGAGCGTGAACATCACCACGAGGAAGGTGAACGCGATCGCGAGCTTCGCGACCACCGGCCAGAAGTCGGTCTCGCCGCTCAGCACCACCGAGACGATGGCGAGGTAGATCGCGATGAAGATGTCCTCGACGACCGTGACGCCGAGGATCATCGGGGTCTCGGTGTTGGGCAGCCGTCGCAACTCGATCAGCAGCTTGGTCACGATCGCCGACGACGACGTGGCCGTGATGCCAGCGATGATCAGGGCCTCCCGGGTGCCCCAGCCGACCCAGAAGCCGAAGGCGAGCCCGACCCCCATGTTGATGAGGATGTACGAGCCGCCGGAGATGATCAGCTTGCCGAAGTTGCCGAAGAACTCGTCCTGGTCGAACTCCAGGCCCAGGTTGAACAGCAGCAGGATGAGCCCGAAGACGGCGATGAGCTCGATGTAATGGCTCTCGAAGTCGAGGGGGAACCATCCGGTGTGCGGGCTGGCCAGCAGCCCGACGATCATGTAGATGGGTATCGCGGGGAGACCCACCAGCTTGCCGAGTCGGCCCAGCACGTACGCGACGAGCAGGAGGAGGCCGAGAACGATCAGGTCTTCGCCGAGATGCATCGGATCATCCTCCCGGCGGAGCGTCGGCGGTCACACGTGCGGGCATCTCACCGGCGCGGAAGAACGCGAACGCCTTCGCCACCTTCTCGGGAGTCCCCGCGACGACGAGGGTGTCGCCGGGGAAGACCTTGAAGTCGGGGGCGGGTGCCGGGTTGGCGGAGTCCCCGCGCACGACGGCGACGACCGTGAGGCCGACGAAGCCGCGGTCGGCGGGGGCGCCGAGCTGCTGACCCGCGATGTGGTCGTCGTAGTCGACGGTGAACCAGTCGATGCTGAGGCCCGGGATCTGGTCGAGCGCGGTCAGCGACTCGGTGATCTGGGTGCCTCCCAGAAGCTCTGCGAGCGTGTGCGCTTCGTCCTCGTTGAGGCGGAGCGACACCTTGGTGACGTCCGCGCCGTCCTCGTCGTCGGAGAACGTGATGAGGTCGCTGTGGCCGGAGCGGTGCGCGATGACGCCGACCTTGCCGCCGTCGTCTGTCACGAAGGTGTGGAGCACCCCGACCCCGGGTAGCTTGACCCGTCGAACGTCTACCATCGTCCGTCTCCATCCGCTTGAGGCGATGGTTCCAGCCTACCGGAGGCCGTCCCGGCGCCGGCCCGCGGTCGCGGAGAGCGAACGCCGGATCAGCGGGTGACGAGGGCCTGCAGATTGTCCAGCTCGTTGGCGCGACCGGCGAGCAGGCGCTCGGTCCAGACGGCGTCGTGCATCGGCTCCACCTGCATGATCACGCGGGTGCCTCCGTCGACCGGCTCGAGGTCGACGACCGTGAGCTGCTCGTACGGACCGCGGTCGGGCACGAAGTCGACGAGCGACCGGTAGGCGATGCGCCGCGGCCCGTCGAGCTCGGTGAACACTTTGCGGGACTCGGTCGACAGCGGCATCCCGTACTGCTCCATGAAGGCGATCTGCTCGGGCGCGACGGCGGTCATCGTGTAGACGAGGTCCCCGCCCGGCCGGAGGTCGAGCTGTGTGACGTCCGTCCGGAACCCCTCCGGCGCCCACCATGACGAGATCCCCTCGGCGGTGGTCCAGAGCTCCCAGACGCGGGTCGGGTCGGCGCCGATGGTTCGTTCGATTGTCTCCACGATCGTCTCCTTCGAATCTGTCGCTACACCTTGCTGGTGCGGATGACCACACGTTATATTCGTCTAGACGAATGTGTCAAGCACTATTCTGGAGGCATGACGATGGATGCGCAGCAGGCCCTCGCGGTCATCGGCGAGCCCACCCGCTACCGCATCGTCCAGCTGCTCGCCGAGGCGCCGCGGACGGTCGGGGAGGTCGCCGACAGCCTCGGCGCACTCCAGCCGCAGACGACCAAGCACCTCCAGGCGCTCGAAGCCGCCGGCCTCATCCGCATCCACCGGCTCGGCCGCCGCCGCGTGGCCAGCCTCGATCGGGCTGCGCTCGCTCGACTCGCCGACCACCTGCAGGAGCTCGCCGCGGAGATGGCGGACACCGCGACCGACGACGATGCCCTCGCCGCGTACGAGCGGGCGATCGCGGAGGAGTCGGGCCGCAGCACGGCGAACGACGATCGGGCGGTCCGACTGGAGCGCCTCCTCCCCGCCGCTGTCGCCGACGTCTGGGCGGCCTGGACCGACCCCGCTCTCGCAGCGCAGTGGTGGGCACCCCGTCACTTCACCGTTGCGGCGTGCGAGATCGCCCCGACGCCGGGCGCACCGGTGCGGCTCGTGCTGCGGGAGGGAGACGATGCGGAGTACACCTCGGCCGGACGCGTCGTCGAGGTCTCCCCCGCCACCCGGCTCGTCTACGAGCTCGCGCCGGTCGGCCCCGCGGGTGCACCGCTGTTCCGGGCCGTGCACACGGTGGAGTTCACACCTGTTCCGCGCGATGGCGCGACCACGCGCGTGACGCTCGACATCGACGTCTCCGCCGTCGCAGAAGGAGCTGCCCCCGCCGTCGCCGGCATCCGGCTCGGCTGGGAGCAGCTCCTCGACGCGTTGGCCGCGCTGGTCAGCCGTCGGTAGGCGTCGCCTTCGGCGCACGCGTGCGCGGTGCCGCCTTGGTGGTCGGCGCCGCCGCGTTCGCCGCGGCCGCGGCCTTGTCGACGTCGACGATGTCCGGCGCCTCCAGGCGCACCCGGTCGGCCGACTGGTCGTCGGGCTGCAGCTGGCTCTCGCGCTCGGCGATGACCCGCTTGAGGTAGGTCTGCACCTCGCGGTCCTCGCGAGCGGCGTCCCAGCCGAGCACGCCGGCCATGAGGGAGGCAGCGACCGGCGCGGCCGAGACCCCGCGGTCCCACGCTTCGATGGAGATGCGCGTTCGGCGGGCGAGCACGTCCTCCAGGTGCAGCGCGCCCTCGTGGCTGGCCGCGTACACGACCTCGGCGCCGACGTAGTCGTCCGCGCCCGGCAGCGGCTCGGCGAGGGAGCGGTCCTGCCGGATGAGCGCGAGGATGTCCTCGGTCATCGTGCCGTACCGGTTGAGGAAGTGTTCGACGCGGGCGATGTGGAGGTCGTTGTCGGCGGCGATGCGCGCGCGGCGGTTCCAGGCGGCCTGATACCCCTCGGCGCCGACGAGCGCGATCTCGTCCGTCGTGCTCTCGGGGATCTTGCCGTCGAGGGCGTCGACCGCGGCATCGATGGCGTCCTTGGCCATGATCCGATAGGTCGTCCACTTGCCGCCGGCGATGACGACGAGACCGGGCACCGAGTGCGCGACCAGGTGCTCGCGTGAGAGCTTCGACGTCTGCTCGGACTCGCCCGCGAGCAGCGGACGGAGCCCTGCGTAGACGCCCTCCACGTCCTCCCGCGACAGCGGGACGTTGAGCACCTCGTTGACGTGCGCGAGGAGGTAGTCGATGTCGGCCGCCGTCGCGGCGGGGTGCGCCTTGTCGAGGTGCCAATCGGTGTCCGTCGTGCCGATCAGCCAGTGCCGGCCCCACGGGATGACGAAGAGCACGCTCTTCTCGGTGCGCAGCAGCAGGCCCATCTTCGACTGGAAGCGGTCCCGCGGGACGACGAGGTGGATGCCCTTGGACGCGCGCACTTTGAACTGGCCGCGCTCTCCCACCATCGACTGCGTGTCGTCGGTCCAGACGCCCGTGGCGTTGACGACCTGCTTGGCGTGGATCTCGAACCGTTCGTCGGTCTCCAGATCGCGCGCCTGCACGCCGACGACGCGCTCGCCGACCTTGAGGAAGCCCTCGACGCGGACCCGCGGCGCGACGTGCGCGCCGTAGTGCGCGGCCGTGCGGGCGAGGTTCGCCACATAGCGGGCGTCGTCGACCTGCGCGTCGTAGTACGTGATGCCACCGACCAGCGCGTTCGGGGCGATGCTCGGGATGGCCTTGAGCACCTGTCGCCGGCTGAGGTGACGGTGGTGCGGGACCCCCGGTGGGCGCAGGCCCGTGTAGGAGAAGATGTCGTACAGCATCATCCCGGCGCCGATGTAGACGCGCTCGAAGACCCGCTTGTGCAGCGGGTAGAGGAAGCGGACCGGCTTCACCAGGTGGGGCGCGACGCGCTGCAGCAGCAGGCCGCGCTCGATGAGCGCCTCCCGCACCAGCCGGAAGTCGAGCTGCTCGAGGTACCGGATGCCGCCGTGCACCAGCTTGGAGGAGCGACTGGAGGTTCCGGAGGCGAAGTCGCGCGCCTCCACCAGCCCGACGGAGAGGCCGCGGGTGACCGCGTCGACCGCGCTCCCCGTGCCGACGATGCCGCCGCCGACCACGAGGATGTCGAGCTCGGTCTCCTTCAGTGCCGCGATCGCGGCGGCTCGCTCAGCCGGGCCGAGCCGTGACGGATAGGTCACAGCCGGGTCGGACGTGGATCGTGATTCAACCATCGTTGCCTCCCTCTCCTCGGCCGCCTTCGGCCGCGGGTCTAGTGCGCTTGGTACGGTGCGACGACGACCTCGACGCGCTGGAACTCCTTCAGGTCCGAGTATCCCGTCGTCGCCATGCTGCGGCGCAAGGCTCCCACCAGATTCGCAGTCCCCTCGGCGACGGGCGCCGGGCCGTACAGGATCTCCTCCAGCGGGGCGACCTGCCCGACCTGCACGCGGTTGCCGCGCGGGAGGTGCGGGTGGTGCGCCTCGGCACCCCAGTGCCAGCCGCCGCCGGGCGCGTCGGTCGCGCGGGCGAGCGTGGAGCCGAGCATGACGGCGTCGGCACCGCAGGCGATCGCCTTCACGATGTCGCCCGAGCTGCCGAGTCCGCCGTCGGCGATGACGTGCACGTAGCGGCCGCCCGACTCGTCCATGTAGTCGCGACGCGCGCCGGCGACGTCCGCGACGGCGGTCGCCATCGGGGCGTGGATGCCGAGCGTCGAGCGGGTCGTGGAGGCCGCGCCTCCACCGAAGCCGACCAGCACGCCGGCCGCGCCGGTGCGCATGAGGTGCAGGGCCGCGGTGTACGTGGCGGCGCCGCCGACGATGACGGGCACGTCGAGCTCGTAGATGAACTTCTTGAGGTTGAGGGGCTCGACGCCCTTCGACACGTGCTCGGCCGAGACGGTGGTGCCGCGGATGACGAAGAGGTCGACGCCGGCGGCGACGACCGTCTCGTAGAGGTCCTGGGTGCGCTGCGGCGACAGGGCGCCCGCGACGGTGACGCCCGCCTCCCGGATCTCGGCGAGGCGGCGGGTGACCAGCTCGGGCTTGATCGGCTCGGCGTAGATCTCCTGCATGCGCGCGGTCGCCTTGGCGGCCGGGAGCTCGCGGATCTCGGCGAGCAGCGGCTCCGGGTCCTCGTAGCGGGTCCAGAGACCCTCGAGGTCGAGGACGCCCAGGCCGCCGAGCTGGCCCATCATGATCGCCGTGGTGGGCGAGACGACCGAGTCCATCGGGGCGGCGAGGAACGGGATGGAGAACTGGTAGGCGTCGATGCCCCAGGACACCGAGACGTCCTCGGGGTCGCGGGTGCGCCGGCTGGGCACCACCGCGATGTCGTCGAAGGCGTACACGCGGCGAGCGCGCTTGGCGCGCCCGATCTCAATCTCCATGCTCACCAGCCCAGTCTATGGCCCGCCCCTCGCCCGGCCCACCTGCCGCTTGTCGGGAGGGCCTGGCAGAGTGGAGGGATGACCGTCGACGCCGAGCCCCTGGACCGCCTCCGCCAGCGCACCAGCGAGAAGTGGCGCGCCTACCCCTCCGACGTGCTTCCGCTGTTCGTCGCCGAGATGGACTACCCGCTGGCGGAGCCGATCGCCGCCGCCCTGCACGCCGCGATCGACCGCTCCGACACGGGCTACGTCGGGCCCGAGCGCGGGATGGAGACGGCCTTCACCGAGCACGCCCGCGACGCGTGGGGGTGGGAGGTCGACCAGGCCCGCGTGCGGACCTCGACCGACATCGGCGTCGTGGTGGTCGAGGCCCTGCGCCGGCTGATCGCACCCGGGGACCGGGTCGTCATCACTCCTCCGGTCTATCCACCGTTCTTCTCCTACGTGCCGGAGGCCGGCGGAGTGGTCGCGGAGGTCCCTCTCGTCGACGACGGCACTACCTGGTCGCTCGACCTGCCGGGGCTGGAGCGCGCGTTCGCCGAGGGAGCGCGCGCGCTCCTCCTGTGCAACCCGCACAACCCGCTCGGCCTGGTGCACCCCCGTGAGGACCTCGTGGCGGTCGCCGAGCTCGCGGACCGGTACGGCGTCCGCGTCGTGAGCGACGAGGTGCACGCCTCGCTGACTCACCGCGACGCGACCTTCACCCCGTTCCTGAGCGTGTCGGACGCCGCGCGCCGCGTCGGCATCGCGGCCCACTCGGCCAGCAAGGCCTGGAACCTCGCCGGGCTCAAGTGCGCCTTCTTCGTGACGGCCGGCGACGAGATGGCGGCACTCGTGCGCGAGCTCCCCATCGAGATCGAGGAGCGCACGAGCCTGTTGGGCCGGATCGCGAGCGAGGCCGCCTACCGCGAGGGGATGCCGTGGCTCGACGGCGCGCTCGACGCGATCGAGGGCAACCGCCGCCTCCTCGCCGACCTGCTCGCCGAGCACGTCCCCGAGGCCCGATACCGCGAACCGCGCGCCAGCTATCTCGCCTGGGTCGACCTCAGCGCGCTCGGCTGGGGCGACGACCCCGCCCAGCGCATCCTCACCGAGATGAAGGTGGCGCTGGGCAACGGGCCGGCCTTCGGTAGGCCGGGCATCGGGTACGCACGGATCAACCTGGCGTGCTCCCCCGAGGTGCTGACCGAGGCCGTGACCCGGATCGGGCAGATGCGGGACTAGCGCGCCCGCGCGACCCGGGCCTCGTCCCAGACCGGCTCGTCCGCTTCGTAGACCTCGCCGTCGGCGCCGAACACCAGGAACCGGTCGAAACCGCGCGCGAACCAGCGGTCGTGCGTCACGGCGATGACGGTGCCCTCGTAATCGGCGAGACCCTCTTCGAGCGCCTCCGCCGACACGAGGTCGAGGTTGTCGGTCGGCTCGTCGAGCAGCAGCAAGGTCGCGCCCGACAGCTCGAGCAGGAGGATCTGCAGGCGCGCCTGCTGGCCGCCCGAGAGCGACTCGAAGTTCTGCTCGGCCGACGCCGCGAGTCCGTAGCGGTCGAGCACACGGCTCGCCGCCTCCCGCGGCATCCCGTCGCGGCGGTCGTCGCCGCGGTGCAGGATGTCGAGGAGGCTGCGGCCGACCAGTTCGGGATGCTCGTGCGCCTGGGCGAAGAGCCCCGGCGCCACGCGCGCGCCCAGCTTCGCCGCGCCGGTGTGCGGCACCGGAGCGCCCGCGTACGCCGCCGATGCCAGGTGCCCGGCCCCCGGGTCCGGGTCGGTCCCGCCCGCCGCGAGCAGCCGCAGGAAGTGCGACTTGCCCGAGCCGTTGGAGCCGAGCACGGCGACGCGCTCGCCGAACCAGATCTCGCCGTCGAACGGGCGCATGAGCCCGGTCAGTTCCAGGCGGTGCAACTCGGCGACCCGGCGCCCGGTGCGCGCGCCGGTGAGGCGCATCCGCACGTTCTGCTCGCGCGGGCGTGCCTCGGGCGGTCCTGCGGCCTCGAACTTCGCCAGGCGGGTCTGCGCCGCCTGGTACGCGTTCGCGAGATCGGAGTTGTACTTCGCCTTCTCTTTGAACCGCAGCACGAGCGCCTTCAGCTTGACGTGCTCCTCGTCCCAGCGCCGGCGCAGCTCCTCGAGTCGCGCCATGCGCTCCTCCCGCGCCTGGTGGTAGCCGCCGAAGCCGCCGCCGTGCGTCCACGTGCTGTTGCCCGCCGCGCCGAGCTCCAAGGTCACGATGCGGTCGGCCGCGTTCGCGAGCAGCTCACGGTCGTGCGAGACCAGCAGCACGGTCTTGGGCGTGGCCCGCAGCTGCTCCTCGAGCCATCGCTTCGCGGGCACATCGAGGTAGTTGTCGGGCTCGTCGAGCAGGAGCACCTGCTCAGGGCCGCGCAGCAGCGCCTCCAGCACCAGGCGTTTCTGCTCGCCCCCGGAGAGCGTGCGGACGGACCGGTACTGGGCGCGCTCGAACGGGAGCCCGAGCGCGGTGACCGTGCAGTTGTCCCAGACGACCTCCTGGTCGTAGCCGCCGGCGTCCGCGTACTCGGCGAGCGCGTTCGCGTAGCGCAGCTGGGTGTCGGTCTCGTCGCGCTCGATGATGGCCTCCTCGGCCGCCGTGAGCGCTTCGGCCGCGCGGCGGACCGCCGCCGGCGCGACTCCGACGAGCAGGTCGCGCACGGTGCGATCGTCGCGCACGTGTCCGACGAACTGGTCCATCACGCCGAGGCCGCCGTCGATCACGACGCCCCCGGACTCGGGGCGCAGGTCGCCGCGGATGATGCGCAGGAGCGTGGACTTGCCGGCGCCGTTCGCGCCGATCAGAGCGGAGACGGTGCCGTCGCCGACGCGGAACGAGACGTCGTCGAGCAGCGGCCGCCCGTCGGCGAGTGTGTACGAGACGCCGGAGACGTCGATGTGACCCACGGTGGAACTCCTGGAGGACTGGTGATGATGCGCCTCGCCGGTGGGCAAAGCCTTCCAGGATAGACGAAGCCGCCGCCCGCGTCGAGCGCGGGCGGCGGCTTACGGGGTGTGTCTCAGTGGCGGTAGTTCGGCGCTTCGGCGACCATCTGGATGTCGTGCGGGTGCGACTCCTTCAGACCGGCCGGGGTGATGCGGACGAACTTGCCCTTCTCCTTGAGCTCCGGGATGGTGCGCGCGCCGACGTAGAACATCGACTGGCGCAGCCCGCCGAGCAGCTGGTACGCGACGGCGGAGAGCGGGCCGCGGTACGGCACCTGCCCCTCGATGCCCTCGGCGATCAGCTGCTCGTCGCTCGGCACGTCCGCCTGGAAGTAGCGGTCGCGGGAGTACGAGGTCTTCTTGCCGCGGGTCTGCATCGCACCGAGCGATCCCATGCCGCGGTAGTTCTTGTACTGCTTGCCGTTGACGAAGACCAGGTCGCCGGGCGACTCGGTGGTTCCGGCCAGCAGCGAGCCGAGCATGACGCTGTCCGCACCGGCGACGAGGGCCTTGGCGATGTCACCCGAGTACTGGAGGCCGCCGTCCGCGATGAGCGGTACGCCCGCGGGGCGAGCGGCCAGCGAGGACTCGTAGACCGCAGTGACCTGCGGCACGCCGACACCGGCCACGACGCGGGTCGTGCAGATGGAGCCGGGGCCGACGCCGACCTTGATGGCGTCCGCACCGGCGTCGATCAGGGCCTGCGCGCCGGAGCGCGTCGCGGCCTGGCCGCCGATCACGTCGACGTGGGAAGCGCGCGGCTCGTGCTTGAGCCGGCTGATGATGTCGAGCACACCGCGGCTGTCGCCGTTCGCGGTGTCGACGACGATGACGTCGACCCCCGCGTCGATGAGGGTCATCGCGCGCTCCCAGCCGTCGCCGAAGAAGCCGATGGCCGCGCCGACGCGCAGGCGGCCCTCGTCGTCCTTGGTGGCGAACGGGTACTTCTCGCTCTTGTCGAAGTCCTTCACCGTGATGAGGCCGCGGAGCTTGCCGTCGGCGTCCACCAGGGGGAGCTTCTCGATCTTGTGCTCGGCGAAGATCGCGACCGCGGAGTCCGGGTCGATGCCGACCGGGGCCGTGATGAGCGGCTGCCGCGTCATGACGTCGCGCACGAGGGTCGTGGAGCGCTCGAACGGCGAGACGAACCGCATGTCGCGGTTGGTGATGATGCCGACGAGCGAGCCGTCGCTCTCGATCACCGGGAGACCGCTGACGCGGAACTGACCGCAGAGGATGTCGACCTCTTCGACCGTCGCGTCCGGCGTGGTCGTCACCGGGTTCGTGATCATGCCCGACTCCGAGCGCTTCACCTTGTCGACATGCGCCGCCTGGTCCTCGATGGAGAGGTTGCGGTGGATGATGCCGATGCCGCCCTGACGTGCCATCGCGACCGCCATGCGGGACTCGGTGACGGTGTCCATCGCGCTCGAGAGCAGCGGGGCGGCCAGTGAGATGCGCTTGGTCAGGCGCGTCGAGGTATCAGCCTCGCTCGGGATGACGTCGGTGTGCCCGGGGAGCAGCATGACGTCGTCGTAGGTCAAACCGATGAATCCGAACGGATCCGCCTGGTCCATTTCACCCCTATCAAGATGCGCGTATGTGGATGTCCCATGGTAACGGCTGCGCCTGGTCCTCTATTCCGAATCGGCTGAGCGCGGGCTCAGAGCACGCGGGAGAGGAAGTTGCGCGTGCGCGGGCTCGTCGCTCCGTCGACCGTGAGGCGGTCGGAGGCGCCCGTCTCGACGATGCGTCCCTCCTCCATGAACACGAACCGGTCGCACACCTCGCGGGCGAAGCCGATCTCGTGCGTGACGATCACCAGGGTCATGCCGGTGGACGCCAGACCCTTGATCACGTCGAGGACTTCGCTCACCAGCTCGGGGTCGAGCGCGCTGGTCGGCTCGTCGAAGAGCATGAGCTTGGGGTGCATCGCGAGGGCGCGGGCGATCGCGACGCGCTGCTGCTGACCGCCCGAGAGCTGCGCCGGGTAGGCGTCGGCCTTGTGGTCGAGTCCGACCTGGCGCAGCAGCTCGTGCGCCTCGGCGATCGCCTCCGCCTTCGGGCGTCTCAGCACGCCGACGGGAGCCTCGATCACGTTCTGCAGCACGGTGAGGTGGGCGAACAGGTTGAAGCTCTGGAACACCATCCCGATCTCCTGGCGCTGCCGGGCCTCGGCGCGGCCCGAGAGCTCGCGCATGACGCCCTTGCGAGGCTTCCAGCCGAGCTCCTCGCCGTCGAGCACGATGCGGCCGCGATCGATGCGCTCGAGCATGTTCATGCAGCGCAGGAGGGTGCTCTTGCCGGCACCCGACGGACCGAGCAGCACCACGGTCTCGCCGCGCTCGACCTCCAGGCTCACGTCGTCGATGACGGTCACGTCGTCGTAGCGCTTGGTGACGTCGGTCACCTGCAGGAAGGGGCTCATGCGCGGTTCTCCTTCGGCGTCGCGTCGGTGGGCGTCGCGCTCTCGGCGGCGGTGTCGTCCGGGGTGGCGGAGTCCGGGAGGACCGGCTCCACCTCGATGGTGCGCCGGCCGACGCGCGAGGGCGACGAACGCAGGGCGCGCTCGATGAAGTACTGCCCGACGGACAGGATCGAGACGACGATCATGTACCAGAGCGTCGCCACGATCAGCAGCGGCACGATGCGGAAGTTCGACGAGTAGATCTGCTGGACCGAGTACATCAGGTCGGGCACGGCGATGAAGGCGACGAGGGAGGTCGACTTCAGCAGGTTGATGGTGTCGTTCGCGATCGGCGGGAGTGCGACCCGGAACGCCTGGGGGAAGACGATCTTCATCATGGTGCGGGTGCGCGTCATCCCGAGCGCGACGGCCGCCTCGCGCTGACCGGCGGGCACCGACTGGATGGATGCCCGCAGCACCTCGGACGTGTACGCGGCCTGCTGCAGCGAGAACGTCACGATGGCGGCGACCAGCGGGTTGATGAGCTCCTGCGTGTTGATCGACAGGAACACCGGCCCGTACGGGATGCCGATGTCGATGGTCGGCCAGAGCAACGACAGGTTGAACGTCAGCACCAGCAGCACCAGCAGCGGGATCGACCGGAAGAACCAGACGTACAGCCAGGCGAGCCCGCGCAGCACCGGGTTGTCGGAGAGCCGCATCGTGGCGAGCAGTGCGCCCAGGATGACGGCGACGACGATGGAGATCGCGGTGATGAGCAGCGTGCGGCCGAGACCGGCCAGCACGTCGTAGTTCAGGAAGTACTGCCCGATGGTCGGCCAGTCCAGGGCCTGGTTGAACGCCAGGCCCTGGAGCCAGCCGAGCAGGAGGAGCACGAGCAGGGCGGCGACCACCCAGCGCATGATGTGGCGGTTGGGGATGTGCGGCGCGAGGGCCGCCGATCCCTGTTCGTGTTCGGGCATGAGGGTGCTGTTACTCTCCGACGTTGGGGTCCGGGTTGACTTCTGCCTTGTCGATGGCGTCGCCCTCGACCCCGTACTTCTTGAGGATCTTCGTGTACTCGCCGTTGGCGATGAGCTCGTTGATGGAGTCGGCGAGCGCCTGCGCCATCCCGTTGCCCTTCTTGGTGGCGATGCCGATGAGGACGAACTGGTACTTCGGGCCGCCGATCGAGAACTGGCCGGACGACTGCTTCGAAATGTACCCGAGGTTGGTCAGCGTCGCGGTCGTCGCGTCGACCTGCTTGCTGCTGACCGCGAGGGTCGCAGCGCCCTGGTCGGCGAAGGTCTGGACGTTGATCTCCTTCTTGCCCGCAGCGGTGCACTTCGTGGACTGCTCCTGCAGCACCGGGATGGCGCTGTCGGCCGCGACGACGGAGATCTTCAGGCCGCACAGGTCGTCCATGCTCGTGCCGAGGTCGGCGCCCTTGAGCCCCATGAACTGGTAGTGGTCCTCGAGGAAGGAGACCTGGTCGAACGTCTTCTCGCGCTCGGCGGTGACGTCGGCGCCGAACGCGCCGAAGTAGTTGCCGCTGTTGACGCCGAGGAGCGCGTTCTCGAAGGAGTCCTGCTTGAGGGTCACCTTGGTGCCCCAGGGTCCGCCGACGGCGGTGGCGAGGTCGGTGCTGATGCCGACGATCTTGCCGCCGTCGAGGTAGGCGTACGGCGGGTACCCGGTGACGGCGGGCGCCACCAGGTCCTTGCCCGCGAAGGAGGACGGCAGTTCGACCGTCGCCGTCGAGGGCGTGGAGGAGGCGGAGCCCGACGAGGATGCCGGGGTGCTGCTGCAGCCGGTGAGCAGCGCGGCCGCTGCCGCCGCGATGCCGATGCCCGCCGCGAGGGGGCCGCGGCGGAGGGAACGTGTGATCGTCATTCGATTCTCCCGATGGTGAGTTTCTTCAGTCCGATGGTGCGGGTCTCCTGGCACGCCGCCGCGAACTCCTCGAGTCCGCTGGTGATCGACGCCCAGATGGTGCAGGGGGTCCAGCCGAGCGGGCCGAAGATCCGGCCGCCCTTGCCGTAGAAGATGCCGACCTCCCACAGCTCGAAGTCCAGCCCGGCCATGAGCTCCTTGGGCTGGAAGAACCAGACCAGGTCGCCCGCGGCGGGGATGACCTGCTGGTTCTCCGCCGGGAGGGCGGTCGGGTCGAACGTCTGCGCGCTCTGCGGCAGCCCGAACATGATCTCGGGGCCGGCGTACATCGCGTGCATGACATCGTCGCTCACGGGCGACTCGAGTGCGCTCCAGATCGCCTCGGCGGTCTTCGGCGCGGCGTCGAGCAGCAGGGTCGCTTCGGCGCGCGGGCCGCCCTCGAACTCGAGGAAGATGCGCTTGGGGGTCGTGCTCACACGAACTCCTTGTCTCTAGGGGTGGATGCGGCACGCCGGCGGTATCCGTCGGCGGCCGCGATGAAGGGCGCGAGCAGGCGCGTCGCGTGGGCGCGCCCCTCCACGCCTGGCATCTTCTCCGGGTGCCACTGCACCGCCCGGAGGAAACGCGAGGTGTCGGTCCCGGCCACGGCCTCGATCGTGCCGTCCTCGGCGCGGGCGGCGATGGCCAGCCCGGCGCCGAGGCGGTCGATCGCCTGGTGGTGGATCGAGTTCACGACGCCGTCGTCGGGCAGGGAATCCGCGACCCAGCCGGCACCGTCCACGATCCGGTGCCGGCTGAGCCGCTCCTCCCCGCTCCCGACAGCGGGGTGGTCCGAGGTGTGCGGGAGGTCGGCGACGAGCGTGCCCCCGCGGTGGACGTTGAGGATCTGCAGGCCGCGGCAGATGCCGAAGACGGGCATGCCGATCCGCTGGGCCTCGGTGAGGATCGCGTGCTCGGTCGCGTCGCGGGGGCCGGAGGCCACGTCCTGGCCGCCCGAGAGGAGCACCCCGTCGACACGGGAGAGGAGTGCGCGCACGTCCGGGTCGACGACGTCGGGGACGAGCAGCGGGATGCCGCCGGCGGCCTGGACGCTGTCGGCGTACTCGCCGCCGAGCGTGTAGAGGTCGGTCTGCGCGCCGAGTCCCGTCGCGAGCGCGCGGCGCCAGACCGTGACGGCGATGATCGGGCCGGTCATGCGCCCAGCTCGATCCAGGTGCTCTTCACGTCGGTGTACTTGTCCACCGCGTGGGCGCCCTTGTCTCGGCCGTATCCGCTCGCACCGACACCGCCGAAGGGCATCGACATGTCGCCCTCCTCGTAGCAGTTGACCCAGACGGTCCCGGCCCGCAAGCGTCGGGAGACCAGGTGGGCGGCCGAGAGATCGCGCGTCCAGAGCCCGGCGCCCAACCCGAACGGCGTGCCGTTGGCCACCGCGACCGCCTCGTCGACGCTGTCGACCGCGATGACCGAGAGCACCGGGCCGAACACCTCGACCTGGGCGATCTCCATCTCCGGGCGGACGCCGGTGAGCACGATCGGGGCGATGTAGCTGCCGCGGCCGGTGCCGATGTCGTGGCGGGAGGTGGACCCCGCGGCGAGCGTCGCCCCGTCGGCGAGCGCGCGCTCCACGAAGCCCAGGATGCGCTCGAGCTGCCGCTCGCTCACCACGGCCCCACTCGGCGCCTCCCCGCTGAGCGGGTCGGCCGGCGCCATCGCCGCTGCCTGGGCGACCGCCGCCTCCACCGCCCGGTCGTGCACGTCGCGGAGGACGACCATGCGCGACGACGCACTGCACATCTGCCCCTGGTTGTAGAAGGCGCCCCACGCCGTCGAGCGGCCGGCGGCCTCCACGTCGGCATCGCTCAGGATGACGGAGGCGGACTTGCCGCCGAGCTCCGGCCAGACGCGCTTGCCGTTGGACTCCGCCGAGTAGACGAGGAAGCGGCGGCCGACGCCCACCGACCCGGTGAAGGTGAGCACGTCCACGTCGGGGTGGCGGCCGAGTGCCTCGCCGACCGTGTCGCCCCGGCCCGGGATGACGTTGAGCACCCCGGCGGGCAGTCCCGCCTCGAGCGCGAGCTCGCCGAGCCGGAGTGCCGAGACCGTGGTCTGCTCCGCGGGCTTGAGGACCACGCTGTTGCCGGCGACGAGGGCGGGGCCGAGCTTCCAGGCCGTCATCGTGAGGGGGAAGTTCCAGGGGACGACGGCGCCGACCACGCCGGCGGGCTCGCGGGTCACCAGGGCGAGCGCGTCGGGAGTGGCCTCCGGAGCCTCCCCCGGCAGCTTGTCGGCCAGCTGGCCGTACCAGCGCAGGCACTGGGCGACCGCACGCAGCTCGACGCCGAGGGCGTCCTGCACGGGCTTGCCCATCTCGAGCGAGATCCGCAGCGCGAGCTCGCGGGCGTTCTGCTCGACGAGGTCACCGAAGCGGATCAGCACGCGCCCGCGCTCGATCGCCGACCGCCGCGACCAGGCGCCGCTCTCGAAGGCGGCACGCGCCGAACGGACGGCGGCGTCGACGTCAGAGGCGGTCCCGTCGGCCACGACGGCCAGAACGGAGCCGTCGCGGGGGCTGACGAGGTCGAACCCGGTGGGGGCGTCGGAGAGGAGCCGGCGGCCGCCCACGAGCGGCGCGGTGTCCCAGTTCAGGTTCCCCGCCGCGTGCTGCCAGGTGTCTCGCATTGCCGCCCTCTCTCCATTGGTTGAAGTGAGGTTATGCGTTAACGGCCACTATCGCAATCACAAATTTAGGTTTCGGCCACTTCTGCAACAAGATGTTTACAAATCAGCCACATCCGGCAACTCGGCGACGAGCATCGGACCGCGGCGGACGGGAGCGAGCACGACCGACGTCTGCGCCGCCGTGACGCCCAGAGCGGCGACGTCCTCGGTGAGGAACCGGTACAGGGCGTGCTCGTCCTCGACGACGCAGTCGACCAGCAACTGGGTGGCCCCGGTGCAGGCGGCGCAGAAGCGCACGGAGGGATGCCGCCCGAGCGCCTCCCCCACCGCCTCCACGCGGTCGGGAGAGACCTGCAGCCAGGTGAGCGCCTCGACGCGCAACCCGTGCAGGGCGGGACTGATCTCGGTGCGCACGTGCAGCACGCCGGCGCCGAGCAGGGCGTCGAGCCGCCGCTTCACCGTCGGAGGGGTGACACCGATCCGCTCCGCCACGTCGCTCGCCGTGGCACGGCCGTCCTCGGCGAGCACTGCGACCAGCCGGTCGTCGTCCGCCGAGAGCGCCACACGCCCGCTCGCGCGCGGGGCCGGCTCCTCCCCGTTGCGGAGCTGCGCCAGCACGGCCGGCGGGAGCGGGATGGCCGTCCAGTCGAAGCCGGAGCGGAAGAACTTGAGCACCGTCCCGACGCGCACCGACACCAGGTGGTCGAGCTCGGGGAGCTCCTCCACCACCAGCCGGGCGCTCTCCTCCGGTGTGCGCGGCATGAGCTGGCAGATCACGTCTGCGCCGCTCTCGAGCACAGACACGCTCGACGCGTCGGGGCGCGTGGCGAGCGCCTGCGCAACCGCGACCGCCCGGCCCGGCCGGGTGCCGATCTGGATGACGAGCGGGCGCGCATCCCCCACCATCGTCGTATCGAGATAGGTGGAGACGCGCACGGCGCCCACGTCCAGCAAGCGCTGCCCGCGGCGCGCGATCGTGCGCACCGGAGCGTCGATCACCTTGGCGATGAGCCCCCAGCTGGCGCGCCCGTTCGCCTGGAGCGCCGCCGCGATGCGGGAGTCGAGTTCGTCGAAATCGGTGGAGATGGCCACGCCCCTACGCTAGCCGGGCATCCCGGCGCACGCCGCGAGCGGAGACGATCATGTCCACACTGAGCACGACGAGGGCCAGCCAGACGATCCCGAAGCCGAGCCACCGTTCGGGCGGCATCGCCTCGTGCAGCACGAACACGCCGACCATGAACTGGATGAGCGGCGTGACGTACTGCACGAACCCCATGTAGACGAGCGGGAGGCGCCGGGAGGCCGCGGCGAAGAACAGCAGCGGCACCGCCGTCACGACGCCCGCGCCGGCCAGCGCGATCGTGTGCCACGTGCCGTACGCGCCGAGGGTGATTCCCGTGGTCATCCCCACGATGACCAGCTGCACGATGGCGACCGGGGTGAGCCACATCGTCTCCAGCGTGAGCCCGGAGACCGCGTCGACCGAGGGCCCGACGCGCTTCTTGATGAGCCCGTAGAAGCCGAACGAGAACGCCAGCACCAGCGCGATCCACGGGAAGGCGCCGTAGCCGACCGCGAGGACGATCACGGCCACGGCGCTCAGCGCGACCGCGACCCACTGGGCCGGGCGCAGCCGCTCGCGCTGCACGAGGACGCCGAGGAGGACCGTGACGATCGGGTTGATGAAGTAGCCGAGGGCGGCCTCCACCACGTGCCCGGTCACCGTGGCGAGCACGTACGTCTGCCAGTTGACGTAGATCAGCGCGCCGGCGAGGGCCATCGTGAACAGGATGCGCGGCGAGCGGATCAGCGCGACGAGCGGACGCCACGCCCGCGTCACCGTGATCAGGAGGGCGCAGAACACCAGCGAGAAGACGACGCGCCAGGCGACGATCTCCCACGCCGTCGTGGGTGCCAGGGCGATGAAGTAGAGGGTGAGGACGCCCCACAGGACGTGCGCCGAGAGGGCGAAGACCAGTCCGGAGGTGCGGCGGTCGGTCGTGGGAGCAGGCGGTGTCACCCGACAGACTCTAGCGACCCCGGCCGACAGACGAGAACGGCCCGGATGCCAGAAGGCATCCGGGCCGGACGTGAGACGGGGTGCGTCAGCGGACGACGACCGCGAGCACGTCGCGGGCCGAGAGGACGAGGAGGTCCTCGCCGCCGAACTTGACCTCGGTGCCACCGTACTTGGAGTAGATGACCTTGTCGCCGACGGCGACGTCGAGGGGGATGCGGTTGCCGTTGTCGTCGATGCGGCCGGGGCCCACGGCGACGACTTCGCCCTCCTGCGGCTTCTCCTTGGCGGTGTCGGGGATGACCAGACCGGACGCAGTGGTCTGCTCAGCCTCGACCTGCTTGATGACGATGCGATCTTCGAGCGGCTTGATGGAGACCGACACGTTGACCCCTTTCCTATGACGAACGGTGTCTTGACAGAAGACGTGAGTTAGCAGCCTCGCACTGCGAGTGCTAACGAGAGTCTAGAGGGTGCGTTAGCAGTCACGCAACGTGAGTGCCAAGAGGTAGCGTGTGGGTCATGGAACGGTCCGAATTCGTCGAACTGCTGAGCTCGGAAGGGCTCCGCCTGCTCGACTCCCTGCCCCCGTACCGGACCGAGAAGGACGTGCTGCGTCTCGTCACCGACCTGCGCAAGCAGGGGCACTCCCCCGGCCTGGTCGCCGCCGTCCTCACCCAGTCGAAGCTGCGGCGCAAGGCCGTCGCGAAGTTCGGCGACTTCGCCTCCCGGATGCTCTTCACCGAGGCCGGCTTGGAGCAGGCGACGCGGCTCTCGGTGGCCGCCCGGCACGCCGGCCGCTTCCGCACGGCGGGCATCCGCCGCGTGGCCGACCTCGGCTGCGGGATCGGCGGCGACGCCCTCGCCTTCGCGGCCATCGACCTGGAGGTGACCGCCGTCGAAGCGGACGAGGTCACCGCGGCCATCGCCGCCTACAACCTCGCCCCGTTCCCGTCCGCGACCGTCGTGCACGGTCGCGCCGAGGAGACCGACCTGCGCGCCGTCGACGGCGTCTTCCTCGATCCCGCCCGCCGGACGGCGGGACACGCGCAGACCGAGCGGCTGACCGATCCCGACGACTACACGCCCTCCCTCGGCTTCGCCTACGAGATCGCAACCGGGCGCTCCGTCGGAATCAAGCTCGGTCCCGGATTCGACCGCGACCTCATCCCCTCGAACGCCGAGGCCCAGTGGATCTCGTCCGACGGCCAGGTGGTCGAGCTCGGCCTGTGGTTCGGTGCGCTCGCACGGAGCGGGACGCGCCGAGCGGCACTCGTGCTGCGCGGCGACGACGCCCACGAGCTGACGGCGGAGGCCGACAGCGAGGACGCCGAGACCGGCGACCTCGGCGACTACCTCTACGAGCCGGACGGCGCGGTGATCCGCGCTCGCCTGATCGGCGACCTGGCCCGCTCGCTCGGCGGACGCATGGTCGCCGACGGCATCGCGTACATCACGGCGGACGCCGCGGTGGAGACGCCGTTCGCCGCCGGGTTCCGGGTACTCGAGACCCTCCCGTACGGCGAGCGCGACCTCAAGCGCGCGCTGCGCGACCGCGGCATCGGCACCCTGGAGATCAAGAAGCGCGGCGTGGATGTCGACCCCGCCGCGCTCCGCAAGCGCCTGGCGCTCAGCGGCGACCGCTCGGCGACCCTGATTCTCACCAGGATCGCCGGTCGGCACACCGCGCTGCTGGCCGAGCGGCTCTGAGGCCGCCCGGCGCCGCGACCCGCGTCAGTACGTGTTGTAGTTGGCGGAGAAGCTCGCGAACAGAATCGCCAACCCGATCCAGACGATGATCGCGATCGCAATGCTCACGAAGCCCAGGATGAGGCCGGTGAGCCAGAATCCCTTCGCCTGCGGCTCCTTGCTCCGGCCGAGGAAGCCGAGCACGACCGCCGCGATGCCGAACAGCACGCCGATGCCCCAGGCGATGTTGAGCACGATGCCGACGATGCCGCCGATGAGCGAGAGGATGCTCAGGATGGGCGTCTTCGAGGGCGCCGCGTAGGGCTGGGCGTACCCGGGCGCAGGCTGACCGTAGGCCGGCGCGCCGTAGCCGGGAGCCGGGGGCTGCTGCCCGTACGGCTGCTGCGGCTGACCATACGGCTGCTGCGGCTGGCCGTAGGGCTGCTGGGGCTGTTGGCCGTACTGCGGCTGCTGCCCGTAGGGCTGCTGCGGCTGACCGTACGGCTGCTGCGGCTGCTGCGGCTGCTGGCCGTACGGGGCCTGCGGCTGCTGGCCGTAGGCGGGAGCGGCGGGCGGGGCGACCGGCGGCACGGATCCCGCGTCAGGGGCGGGTGCAGCAGGAGGGGCGGGCGGCGCTGCGGGAGCCGACTCGGTGGCCGGGGCCACGGGCTCCGCGGGCGGGACCGCTCCGTTCTGGGCGTCGGGGTCCGTGGGGCCGGCGGGCGCGTTCGGATCGGTCATGTTCCGCATCTCCTTCTAGCTACGGGAATTTCTGGGAACTCCCTGGGCCATCCCATCGTCCCAGCGGGGCCGCGGGGTGTCAACGACTAGCGGGCCACCTGGATCTCGGTGACGGGCAGCGTCGAGTCGGCGCCGAAGGTGAGCTCGCTCGGCTCGCGTCCGGCCATCACGAGCTGCGCGCCGAGGGCGGCGATCATCGCCCCGTTGTCGGTGCAGAGCGAGAGCGCCGGGATGCGCAGCGCGATGCCCGCCTCGCGGGTCCGTTCCGCCGCCAGCTGGCGCACGCGCGCGTTGGCGACGACGCCCCCGCCGAGCAACAGGCGCGGGACGCCGTGGTCGCGGCAGGCGGCGACGGCCTTGGTCAGCAGCACGTCGACGACGGCCTCGCGGAAGCTGGCGGCCACGTCGGAGACGGGCACCTCCTCCCCCGCGTCCTGCCGCTGCTCGACCCAGCGGGCGACCGCGGTCTTCAGCCCCGAGAACGAGAAGTCGTAGCGGTGCTGCTCGAGGTCCTTGGGCTTCGTGAGCCCGCGGGGGAACCGGATCGCGCGGGGGTCGCCGTCGGCGGCCACCCGGTCGATCTGCGGTCCACCCGGATACGGCAGCCCGAGCACGCGGGCCACCTTGTCGAAGGCCTCGCCCGCCGCGTCGTCGATGGTCTCGCCGAGCAACTGGACGTCCGAGACCAGATCGCGCACGAGGAGCAGGGAGGTGTGACCTCCCGAGACCAAGAGGGCGATCGTCGGCAGCTCCACCGGGTGGCCCGGGCCGCCCGACGCGTCCAGGAGATCGGCGCCGACGTGGCCGACGAGGTGGTTCACCGCGTACAGCGGTTTGCCGAGCGACACGGCGAGCGCCTTCGCCGCGCCGACCCCGACCATCAGCGCGCCCGAGAGGCCCGGTCCGCTGGTCACGGCGATCGCATCGACGTCCGCCAGCTCGATCCCGGCGTCCGCCACGGCCGTGCGGAGGGTCGGCGTCAGGGCCTCCAGGTGGGCGCGCGCAGCGACTTCGGGGACCACGCCGCCGTAGCGCGCGTGCTCGTCCATGGAGGACGCGATGGTGTTGGCGAGCAGCGTCGTGCCGCGCACGATCCCGACGCCGGTCTCGTCGCAGGAGGTCTCGATGCCGAGCACCAGGGGTTCGTCGCGGTTCATGCGATCGTCGTCTCCGGGGTCGGGACGGTGAGGCGCATCACGATGGCGTCCACGCCGTCCGGCTGGTAATACTGCGGCCGCACCCCGATCTCCTCGAAGCCGAGGGAGAGGTACAGCGCCTGCGCGCCCGGGTTGTCGGCGCGCACCTCGAGGAAGATCTCGCGGGCGCCGCGCGAACGCGCCTCGCCGATCAGCGCGTTCATGAGCGTCCGCGCTAGGCCGTGACGGCGGGCGTGGGGTGCGACGGCGATGGTCTGGATGTCGCCCTCGCCCGCGCCGCGCGGCGCCAGGAGCCCGGCGTAGGCGTCGATCTGCTCCGGCTCGCCGGGCGGGAACGCGACGAGGTAGTAGCCGTGCTGGCCGGTGACCTCGGAGCGCATCGACCGCTCGGACCACGCGTCGTTGACGAACAGCGCCCGCTCCAGCTCCATGATCGCCGGGACATCCGTCTCGGCGGCGCGGCGCAGCTCCCAGGCGGTCACGCGCTCACCCGCTTCGGCCCGGCGGAGAGCGTCACATCGGGCGAACGGAGGTAGAGGGGCTCGTCCGCGTCGAACGGCCGCTTGTTGGCGTAGCGGATCTCGGCGATCATCCCGAGCCGTCCCGCGCTCACCACGGTCGCGTCGACGCGGGCGATCCCGGAATGCGGGAGTTCGTCGGGCTTGCCGAGGCCCGGTCCGTCGAGCCGGATGGGGAGGCCGAGCTCGTCGACACCGCTGTAGGCCGTCCAGTACCGCTCGCGCCGGCGGGCGTCGGTCACCACCAGGAGCGGTCCCTCCTGACCCGCGGCGAATCGCTCCGCGGCGATGGCGTCGTGGCTGACGACGGGCACCAGCGGCCGCCCTGCGCCGATCGCGAAGGCCTTCGCCGCGGCGATGCCGACACGCAGGCCCGTGAACGGACCCGGCCCCATCCCCGCCACCACGCCCGAGAGCGCGGACACCGGTACGCCGGAGAGGTCGAGGGCCTCGCGGATCAGGGTGCCGATCACCTCGGCGTGCCGCATCGTGTCGGCCTCGACGACCTCGGACAGCACCCCGGCGTCCCGGTCGACCACGGCGACGCTCGTCCCGGAGGAGGTGTCGATGGCGAGAAGCATGCCTCCAGCCTAGGCGTCCTGCGCCCGCGTCACGCCGTCCAGCGCGGGCCGAACCCGGTGATACGGACGGTGCGAGGCTCGTCGGCATCGAGTTCGTCGTCGTCGAGTTCGTCGTCCTCGTCGTCCGTCGCGTCGACGTCCGACGCGCCCGCGCCGGTCGGCCGCTCGATGACGACCTCCAGCCACGATTCGGCGACGCCGTCGAGCATCCCGCTCCCCCACTCCACGACGACGACCGACCCGGCGAAGTCGATGTCGAGGTCGTCGAGCTCGAGCGCGCTCGACAACCGGTAGGCATCGACGTGGACGAGCGGTACGCCGCCGATCAGGCTGGGGTGCGTGCGGGCGAGCACGAAGGTCGGACTCGTGACGGGCCCGCGGACGTGGAGGCCTTCGCCGATCCCGCGGGTGAGCGTGGTCTTCCCGGCGCCGAGCGGTCCGGTCAGCACCAGGAGGTCACCCGGGCGCAGGATGGACGCCAGCTCGACGCCGAGCGCGTGCATCGCCTCCCGCGTCGCGACGACCCGCGTCGCGGGCGGCTCGACGGATTCGGCGACGGTCATCGTCCGCCCCGGAAGGTGCGCCGGACGCGGCCGTCGAGCCGGGTCACGATCTCCCAGCTGATGGTGCCGCACGCGTCGGCCCAGTCGTAGGCCGACGGGACGCCGGTCGCAGGATCCCCGAACAGCACGACCTCGTCGCCGACCGCGACCTCCAGGTCGCCGACGTCGACGACGAACTGATCCATCGCGACGCGGCCCGAGATGGTGAACGGACGCCCGGCGATCGCGACCGGCGCGACGTTCGAGGCGCTGCGCGGGATGCCTTCGGCATACCCGAGGGGGACGAGGGCGAGCGTGGTCTCGCGCTCCGTGCGATACGTGTAGTCGTAGGAGACGCCCTTGCCCGCGGGGACGCGACGCACGGCCGCGACCCGGCCGCGCACGGTCATCACGGGGCGGAGCCCGAGCGACCGCCCGGACTCGGCGCCGTAGGGCGAGAGGCCGTAGATCGACAGGCCGAGCCGCACGAGGTCGTAGCGGGACTCCGGGAGGGCGATCGCGGCGGCGCTGGCCGCGATGTGGCGCAGCTCCGGCTCGACGCCCGCCGCGGCGGCGCGGGCCAGGCCGCGCTCGAACACCGCGATCGCGGCGCGGTCGTCGTCGTCGGAGGCGTTGGACAGGTGGCTGAAGATGCCGCGGACGCGGATCACGCCCTCCTCCTCCAGCTCGTGCGCGCGCGTGAAGACCGCGTCCCACTCCTCCTCCGCGACGCCGTTGCGGCTGAGGCCGGTCTCGACCTTGATGTGCACGGCGAGCGGAGCGACGGTCCGAGCGGCGTCGGCCGCGACCTCCAACTGCGCCAGCGAGGAGATCCCCACATCCACGCCCGCGTCGGCCGCCAGGCGGAAGTCTTCATCGGGATCGTGCAGCCACGCCAGCACGGGCGCATCGATCCCCGCGTCGCGCAGCTGCAGTGCCTCGGTGAGGTCGGCCACGCCCAGCCAGTCCGCGCCGCCCGCGAGGGCCGCCCGGGCCGATGCGACAGCGCCGTGCCCGTACGCGTTCGCCTTGACCACCGCCATGACGTGCGGTGTGCCGACGTGCACGCGCATCCGCTCGACGTTCGCGGTCAGCGCGTCGAGGTCGACCTCGAGCTCACGGAACGCGCTCACGAGGCCGTCTCCGCGATGACGAACGCCGTCGCGATCCCGGCGTCGTGCGACATCGACACGTGGATGTGCGCGATCCCGCGCTCGCGCACCTGGCGCTCGACCACGTTGTGCAGCACGAATCCCGGGTTCCTCTCCTCGTCGGGCACGATCTCCATGTCGTGCCAGCGCACGCCCTCGGAGCCGCCCAGCGCCTTGATCAGCGCTTCTTTCGCAGCGAAGCGGGCCGCGAGCGAGTGCACGGGGAGCCCGCGCTCCGCCTCGGTGAAGAGGCGTTCGCGCAGCTTCGGCGTGCGCTCGAGCGACCGCGCGAACCGCGCCAGGTCGACGACGTCGACACCGATGCCGGCGATCACGTTGCGACCGCTTCCGCTTACTCGACCGTGACGGACTTGGCGAGGTTGCGCGGCTGGTCGACGTCCAGCCCCTTCGCCGCCGACAGCTCCATCGCGAAGATCTGCAGGGGCACCACCGCGAGCAGCGGCTCGAAGAGCGGCGCGGCCAGCGGGATGCGGATGACCTCGTCGGCGAACGGCAGCACGGCCGCGTCGCCCGCCTCGGCGATCGCGATGACGCGAGCGCCGCGGGCGCGGATCTCCTGGATGTTGGAGACGACCTTCTTGTGCAGCTCGTCCGACCAGCGCGGGCTCGGGACCACGACGAACACCGGCTGCCCCGGCTCGATCAGCGCGATCGGACCGTGCTTCAGTTCACCGGCGGCGAAGCCCTCGGCATGGATGTACGCGAGCTCCTTGAGCTTGAGCGCGCCCTCGAGGGCGATCGGGTAGCCGACGTGGCGACCGAGGAAGAGCACGGAACGGGTGTCCGACATCCAGCGCGCGAGCTGCGCGATGGTCTCGTGGGACTCGAGGACCGTGGCGATCTTCTCGGGGACCGCGCCCAGCTCCTCCACGGCGTCGCGCTGCTGCGCGTCGGAGAGGGTGCCGCGCACGCGCGCCAGGTGCAGGCCGAAGAGGTAGAGGGCCGTGATCTGCGCGACGAACGCTTTGGTCGACGCGACGGCGACCTCCGGGCCGGCATGCGTGTAGAGGGCGGCGTCGGACTCGCGCGGGATGGTCGCACCCTGCGTGTTGCAGACGGAGATGGCCTTGGCTCCCGCCTCACGGGCGTACTTCACCGCCATGAGGGTGTCCATGGTCTCGCCGGACTGGCTGATCGAGATGATCAGGGTGCCGTCGGTGATGACCGGCTCGCGGTAGCGGAACTCGTGGCTGAGCTCGACGGTGACGGGCACGCGCGCCCACTTCTCGATCGCGTAGGAGCCGACGAGGCCGGCGTACGCAGCCGTGCCGCAGGCCACGACGGTGATGCGGTCGATGCCGGTGAAGAAGTCGTCGCCGAGGGCGTCGAGCTCCGGGATGTGCACCTCGCCGTCGACGACGCGTCCGCGCAGCGTGTTGGCGACGGCGTCCGGCTCCTCGGCGATCTCCTTCGCCATGAACGAGGACCAGCCGCCCTTCTCGGCGGCGGAGGCGTCCCAGGCGACCTCGAACGGCTCGACCTCGACCGGGGCACCGGCGAAGTCGGTCACGGTGACGGCGTCGGGGGTGATCGTGACGATCTGGTCCTGGCCGATCGCCATCGCGCGGCGGGTGTGCTCCACGAACGCGGCGACGTCCGAGCCGAGGAAGTTCTCCCCGTCGCCCAGACCGATCACCAGCGGGGAGTTGCGGCGCGCACCGACGACGACATGCGGCTGGTCCTTGTGCAGGGCGAGGAGGGTGAACGCACCCTCGAGCCGCGACACGACGCGCTGGAAGGCCTGGCCCAGGTCACCGGTCGCCCGGTACTCGCGCCCGAGCAGCACGGCCGCGACCTCGGTGTCGGTCTCGGATTCGAACTCGAAGCCGTCGGCGAGCAGCTCGTCCTTGAGGGTCGCGAAGTTCTCGATGATGCCGTTGTGGATGACGGCGAGCTTGCCGTCGTCACCCAGGTGCGGGTGCGCGTTGCGATCGGTCGGTCCGCCGTGGGTCGCCCAGCGGGTGTGGCCGATGCCCGTGCTGCCGTTCGGGATGGGGTGCGCCTCGAGGTCGCCGGCGAGGACCGCCAGCTTGCCGGCCTTCTTGGCCGTGCCCAGACGTCCGTCCGGGCCGATGACGGCGATGCCGGCGGAGTCGTATCCGCGGTACTCCAGACGCTTGAGACCGCCGAGAAGCACCTCGAGGCTCTTATCGGTACCGACGTACCCCACGATTCCACACATGGACCCGATTCTAACCTGGGGCACGGCCTAGACTTGTCGCCTATGCGTGACAACGGCGCCGGTCGCGGCGAACCCACAGGCGGCGACTCCAGCACCCCCTTCGTCGAGTTGGACCGGGCCGATTGGGCCGAGCTCGCGCAGAACACGCAGCTTCCGTTGAAGGAGACCGAGATCGTGCAGCTGCGCGGTCTGGGCGACCCGCTCGACATGCGCGAGGTCGAGCAGGTCTACCTCCCGCTCAGCCGGCTCCTCAACCTCTACGTCGGCGGCGCGCGGCAGCTGCACCGGGTGACGAGCGACTTCCTCGGCGAGCGCTCGCAGCGCACGCCGTTCGTGATCGGGGTGGCGGGCTCCGTCGCGGTGGGCAAGTCGACCATCGCCCGCCTGCTCCGGGAACTCCTCTCCCGCTGGGAGGACACTCCGCGGGTCGAGCTCGTCACGACCGACGGATTCCTGCTGCCGAACGCCGAGCTCGAACGCCGGGGACTGATGGAGCGCAAGGGATTCCCGGAGTCGTACGACCGCCGCTCGCTCCTGCGGTTCGTGACCGAGATCAAGAGCGGTGCGCCCGAGGTGCGCGCGCCCTTCTACTCGCACCTCAGCTACGACATCGTCCCGGACGCGGAGGTCGTCGTGCGCCGACCGGACGTGCTGATCGTCGAAGGACTGAACGTCCTCCAACCGGCGGGTGGCGGCAACAGGCTCGCGGTGAGCGACCTGTTCGACTTCAGCGTCTACGTCGACGCACGCACCCGCGACATCGCCCGCTGGTACCAGGAGCGCTTCCTCAAGCTGCAGCGGGGCGCGTTCGCCAACCCGCAGTCGTACTTCCACCGCTTCGCCGACCTCACCGAGGAGGAGGCGCGGGCTCGTGCCTCCTCGATCTGGTCGCGGATCAACGAGCCGAACCTCCTCCAGAACATCCGGCCGACGCGCTCGCGGGCCAAGCTCGTGCTCCGCAAGGACGCCGACCACACGGTGAGTTCCGTCCTGCTCCGCAAACTCTGACCACGTGCCTGAGGCCCATGGCCCTCAGGCTCTCGAGGCTGACGTGCGGGCACTCTGGTCAGCCAGGGTCGGGTCGCGTAGTCATGAGGTATGGCAGCACCTCGATCACAGGCCGCCCGTCTTTTCGGCGAGCGCGTCCGCGCGGCACGACTCGCGCTCGGCCTGAGCCAGGAGGACATCGCGAACCTCGCCGAGATGCACGTCACCAACTACGGGCGGATCGAGCGCGGCGAAGCCAACTCCGAGCTGCACACCATCGTCCGGCTCGCCACGGCGCTCGACTCCGATCCCGCAGTCCTGCTGGCCGGGCTGTACGGCGACGGGATGCTGCCCGAGCGCGAGCGCGCCTACTCGGTCGCGGACTTCATCGCCGCGCGCCGGGCGCAGGAAAGCTGACCGCGTCGGCATTCGGGCATGAATGCCTCATGCCCACAGGCCTGGCGCGTCCATCCACTGGTCTGCAAGATCAGGGGAGCGGATGCTGAGAGCATGTCACGCGCGCGCTCCGAGGCCTCCCGCGTCTTCGGCGAGCGTCTGCGAGCGCGGCGACTCGAGCTCGGCTGCTCGCAGTACGACATCGCGCACCTGAGCGGCGTGGATCTCGCCAATTACGGGCGCCTCGAGCGCGGTGGCGGCAACCCGACACTGACGACCATCGTCCAGCTCGCGATGACGATGTCGCTCGACCCGGCCGCCCTCATGGCCGGACTCGCCGAGGAGGGGATGCTCCCCGAGAAGGACCGGCCGTACTCGGCGCTCGACTACATCGCCGCACGGCGGCAGCAGGACGGCCGCTGACGCGATCCGTCGTCGGCGGGTCCGATCAGACCGTGAGGCGGTCGCGCACGACGTCGGCGAGCTCGTTCGCCAGGCGCTCGGCGGTCGGCTGGTCGGCCGCCTCCACCATCACGCGCACCAGCGGCTCGGTGCCCGACGGGCGCAGCAGCACGCGGCCGCTCTCCCCCAGGGTCTGCTCGACCGACGCGACGGCGGCGCGCAGCTCTTCGTCGGTGTGGACGGCGTGGTGGTCCACACCCTTCACGTTGATCATCACCTGCGGGTAGATCGTCATGGCCTTCGCCAGCTCCGAGAGCGGCTTGCCCTGGCGCGCCATCTCGCTGAGGATGTGGAGGCCGGTGAGGATGCCGTCGCCGGTGGTGGCGAACTCGCTCATGATGACGTGGCCCGACTGCTCGCCGCCGAGGGAGTAGCCGTTCTTGTTCATCTCCTCGAGCACGTAGCGGTCACCGACCGCGGTCTCGACGACCCGGATGCCGGCGTCGCGCATCGCGAGCTTCAGCCCGAGGTTGCTCATGACGGTGGCGACGAGGGTGTCGTCCTTGAGCTTGCCGCGCTCCTTCATGCCGAGCGCGAGGATCGCCATGATCTGGTCGCCGTCGACCACGTTGCCGTCGGCGTCGATCGCGAGGCAGCGGTCGGCGTCGCCGTCGTGGGCGATGCCGACGTCGGCACCGGCCGCGAGGACCGCCTTGGCGAGGTTGTCGAGGTGGGTGGAGCCGACACCGTCGTTGATGTTCATGCCGTCCGGGGAGTCCCCGATGACGGTGACGCGAGCGCCCGCGTCGGTGAAGACCTCGGGCGAGATGCCGGCGGCGGCGCCGTGCGCGCAGTCGAGCACGACGTGGATGCCGTCGAGGCGGTGCGGGAGGCTGCCGAGCAGGTGGACCACGTACCGGTCCTCCGCGTCGGCGAAGCGGCGGATGCGGCCGACGCCGGCGCCCGTGGGCGTCAGCTTCTCGAGGCCCAGGTGCTCCTCGATGCGGTTCTCGACCTGGTCGGGGAGCTTGGTGCCACCACGAGCGAAGATCTTGATGCCGTTGTCCGGGGCCGGATTGTGCGAGGCCGAGACCATCACACCGAAGTCCGCGTCGAAGTCGGCGATGAGGAAGGCCGTGGCGGGCGTCGGGATGACACCCGCGTCGAACACGTCGATGCCAGAACTGGCGAGGCCCGCGGCGACCGCCGCAGACAGGAATTCGCCCGAGACGCGAGGGTCGCGGGCGACGATCGCCGTCGGCCGTTTGCCGGCGGCACGCCGCTCCTCGGCGCTGCGGCCTCGCGTCAGGACAGCAGCTGCTGCCTGAGCGAGGCCGAGCGCGAGGTCGGCGGTGAGGCTACCGTTGGCGAGTCCACGGACTCCATCGGTTCCGAAAAGACGTGGCATATCGGCAGCCTAAACGCTCGGAGTCGTTAGCGCTTGGAGAACTGCGACGCCTTGCGGGCCTTCTTGAGACCAGCCTTCTTGCGCTCGGTGACGCGGGCGTCACGAGTGAGGAAGCCGGCCTTCTTCAGGTTCGGACGGTTGTTCTCGCGGTCGATCTCGTTGAGAGCGCGCGCGATGGCCAGACGCAGGGCGCCGGCCTGACCCGAGGGGCCGCCGCCGGTGATGCGTGCGACGACGTCGTAGGAGCCGAGCAGGTCGAGAACCTTGAACGGGTCGTTGATCAGCTGCTGGTGCAGCTTGTTCGGGAAGTAGTCGGCGAACGCACGGCCGTTGACCGTGATGGTGCCGGAACCGGGGACCAGGCGCGCACGCGCGATGGCCTCCTTGCGTCGGCCGACGGCCGCGCCCGGAACGGAGAGGACGGCGCGCGGGGCGGCCGGGGCCTCAGTGGCCGGGGTCTCGGTCGAGTAGGACTCGACGTTCTCGGCCGGGGCCGACTCGATGCTGTCTGCGATCTTCGCCACGATGGTGATAATCCTTTGTCTCTGTCAGTCGTGAAGGTCTGGAATCGCCTACTGGGCGACCTGGCCGAGCGTGTACTGCTTCGGCTGCTGGGCGGCGTGCGGGTGCTCGTTTCCGGTGTAGACCTTCAGCTTGCGGAGCTGGGCGCGACCGATGGAGTTCTTCGGGAGCATGCCGCGGACGGCCTTCTCGACGGCGCGGATCGGGTTCTTCTCCAGGAGCTCGGAGTAGGTGGTGGCCTTGAGGCCGCCCGGGTAGCCCGAGTGGCGGTACGCCTTCTTCTGCTCGGCCTTCTGGCCGGTCAGGGCGACCTTGTCCGCGTTGATGATGATGACGAAGTCGCCCGAGTCCAGGTGGGGGGCGAACGTCGCCTTGTGCTTGCCGCGCAGGAGGGCGGCGGTGTGGCTGGCGAGACGGCCGAGCACGACGTCGGTCGCGTCGATGACGACCCAGTCGCGCTGGATCTCGTCTGCCTTCGGGGAATAAGTGCGCGTCACAGTAGTGGCTGCTTTCTGTATCGAACGGAGGAGTTCGTGAATCCCACTCCGATGGGGGTTCTCGTCTCGATGAGAGTCGAACCGTGCCGGTGGAGGGCTCACGTTCGCATGCCGCACCGCAGGAGGCGCGGACACCAAAAGTCAATACTACGCGACACGCCCGGATGCGGTCAAACCGGTGCGCCTTCTGGGCTGCACCGTTCCGCCCTGGGGAGGATTTCGGGCGGTATCGCTCGTCGGGACGCGCCACCGATCCTAGGTTGAGGAGCATGAAGAACGTCATCGTCTCCGCACGGCCGCTGTTCGAGCCTGTGATCGGGATGGTCTGGTTCGCCCTGTGGGCAGTGGGCGAAGTCGGCCGGAACCCGATCGCGGGAGACGAGCCGGCAGCGGTGCTGTTCTGGGCCGTGCTGCTCCTCCAGTCGCTCGCCATCGCGCTCTCCCGGCTACTGCCTCTGACCGCGCTCGCACTGGGCGCGTCGGCGCTCGCGGTGCAGTTCATCCCGCCCATCACTGCTTTCGATCCGGCACTCTACGTCGGCAACGTCATCGTCGTCGTCGTGACCGCGGCGACTCTGCCCGGCAAGCGTCGCCTGTTCCCGCTCGCCTATGCTCTCGGCGGAGGCGCGCTGATCGCCTGGATGCTGTGCTGGGGGTACGGCGTCGATCGGGCGGATCCGGCCATGCGCCCCGTCCTTCTCGTCAGCCTGCCGCTCGCCGGCCTCGCGTCGTGGTCCGTCGGCATCCTGATCGGCGCACGCCGGAGGATCGCCGCGCAGGAGAGGGCCCTCGCCGCGGCGCGGGAGGACGTGCTCCGGGCCGAGACCGAGACGATCGTCGCCGGCGAGCGCGAGCGGATCGCTCAGGATGTGCACGACATCATGGCGCACTCCCTCTCGGTCATCCTGGCGCAGGCGGACGGCTCTCGCGCCCTGTCCGGGGAACGGCCCGAGGCGATGGCGCAATCGCTCGAGACCATCGCCATGTCGGCGCGCTCCTCCCTCACCGAGGTGCGGATGCTGATCGAGACGCTCGTGGCCGAGCCCGACGGTCGGGCCACGCCCGCGGTCGGCGACATCGACGCCCTGGTCGAACGGATGCGCGATGCCGGTCTGTCCACCGAGGTGGAGCGGTTCGCGGAGCCCGCCGGCCTGACCCCGGCGCAAGAGCTCGCCGTCTACCGGATCGTGCAGGAGGCGCTCACGAACGCGCTGAAGCACGGCGGCTCGGGCGCGAGCGCGCGCGTCGTGCTCGACGCCCGGGGCGGGGGGATGATGGTCTCCGTCGCGTCGACCGGCGGCGAGTATGCCGACGCGGCCGCGCCGGAATCCGGGAGCGGCCGCGGAGTGCACGGGATGCGTGAGCGGGCGCGCCTCGCGGGCGGCTGGCTCGACGCCGGACCCGATGAGGAGGAGGGCGGCGGTTTCCTCGTCACCGCCTTCATCCCCGCGGCGCAGGCGGTGCTCGCGTGAGCATCCGTGTCGCCGTCGTCGACGATCAGCCCCTCTTCTGCTCGGGCATCGGGATGCTGCTGGAGTCGCAACCCGACCTGGAGTTCGCGGGTGCGGCGCACGACGGCGAGGCCGGCGTCGCGCTGACCGTGCGGGAACGCCCGGACGTCGTCCTGATGGACCTGCGCATGCCGCTGCTCGACGGCATCGGCGCCACCGCGCGCATCCGCTCGACGCTCACCGGCGACGATGCGCCCCGGATCATCGTGCTCACGACGTTCGAGCGCGACGAGGCAGTGGCCCGCGCGATGCGTGCCGGCGCCGATGGCTTCGTCATGAAGGACACGACGCCCGACTTCCTTCTCGCGGCCATCCGCACCGTGCACGCCGGGCACTCCGTGATCGCACCGAAAGAGACGGCCGCACTGTTCGGCGGCGAGCGCGTCCGACCGCCGCGAACCGAGAGGATCGCGGCCCTCTCCGCGCGAGAGAAGGAGGTCTTCCTCCTCGCCGCGCGCGGGCTGAGCAACGCGGAGGCCGGTCAGGTCGCGTTCATCTCGGAGACCACCGTGAAGAGCCACATGCGCAGCATCCTGCAGAAGCTGGGGCTGGCATCGCGCGTGCAGCTGGTCGCGTTCGCCTACGAGAACGGACTCGTGCGCTGACGTCCACCTGAGCGTCCTCGACGCTGGACGAGCCGGTCAGTTGCGGCGGTCTTCGGCGGCCGGGACGCTGTCGGCGGAGGCGCGGGCGACCTCCAGGAGTGGTGAGTCGTGAATCGCCCGGATGGTTGCGGAACTGGCCCCGACGTAGACGCTACGGGCATAGATGTCGTTCCCGACCGCCCACGCACCGTCCCGGGGACGCCAGTTCATGGGTCGGCGGCCGTGTTGCGGCTGCACCGCGGCGGTGATGGGACCGGAGAAGACAGCAAGATCCGTCCGGTGTCCCGCCCGGATCACCGGAGCGCTGTCGAGCGACTCGACCTCGGCGTATCCGGTCCAGAGGAGGAACGCGCATTCGTCCGGCGTCGTGGTGTGCCGGCCGAGGACGCTGGCGAGTCGAACCGCAACATCGATGTCGAGGTCGCCCATGGTCGGCTCATCGAGCACCGGGTCGACCTGGAGGTCGCTCCATTGCGTGTCGACTGTGACAACCGTCGCCGGAGTGCCGGCTCGTGCCCAGCTTCGGGAGTCGGCGCCTGGGGGCGCCGTCGGATCGTGCGCGGGGTTAAAGACGCGAATGTAGCTCTCGAAATCTCCGAGGAGATCGCGAAGCGTTCCATCGAAGCTGATGCCGCTGAAAGAGCCGACTGCCCAGGCTGAGTCCGCCGTCGACACTCAATCCTCACCGCCTTGAATCAGCCGAACTCCCCAGGACGCGCTATCAAGCGTTAAACCGGCGCTCGCTGGGCTCTCGTCCCAATATCCCACGTGGACGACAACGATCCTGGCGTGGTCCGGCAGAGTCGGCCGCATTTGGATCGACACGGTGGCGATGCTGGTTCGACACGGATCGTCGGGGTGAAGACAATCGAGTTCGTGGGCGTCGGAGTCGGTCGGTGCCCCGCTGAGCGGGTCGAGGTTCGAAAACGATGTGATCACGAGTTGTGAGGGGCGCGCCGAGCTTCCGAGGACTATCAACGGAGTGTTCCCCGGAACGAGAATGTCCTGGAGGTTCACATCGTTCTGGTCAGCCGCTGCTTGAAACTTCTGTGGCTTGCCTCCGATTACCCATTCATAGCTTGCCGGCGCGATTTTCACGTCGTTGATCGCAAGAGACGGCACGGTCGATGGCGCCGGCTCCTTTCTACTGAGCCGTTCACCGGAATCCGTCGCCAGCCCGCCGGTGCATCCGCAGAGGGTGGAAGCAACACAGACGGTGGCTGCCACCCTCGTGGCTTGGCGAATACGCCACCTTCGGCACACCGAATTCCTAACAGGCGAAGCGATTTTCGGCTCCACTAGTCTCCGCCGTATATACCCCGGACGCTTCTCGAGAGTAGTGAGACGAGATTCCTCGATAGTTCTGGCTTCCCCATCCTCCACAGGCCCAGTGGGGATGAGCATCTTGCGAGTTGTTGGAATTCGCACGGCTCGAGCTGTCAGTCTGCACGGTTTCCCAGTAGAGCCACCCTTGCTTCTGTAGAGCAGTGGTGACTCCGAGGGCGGACACGATGCCGCCGCTGCACGTCGTGCGACCATGCACGGAAGCTTCTCGATTGCTCCAATGCGCAGTATCGGTCTTTCCTACGCAGCCCGCTGGGCTGAATCCTGCTCTGCTCCCGCCCGAAGGCACCAATTGTGCACTCGGATGCGACGGTAGCCCCATCTCAGTCGAGGTCGGGACTGGGGCTTTCGGAGGACTTTCCGGATCCGCCGGCCAAGCATCTGCGGCGGCGGCCGGACCACCAAGTGCCAACACCATCACGAGAGCAATCGATGAGGCTGTCCCGGTGATTCGAGCTGATCGGTTCATCGTTGAATCCCTTCAGTAAGTCGATCGGTGTGGGAATTTAAATCGAGAATATAAGATTTTCCATTCATAATCTACCCTCAACAGCGAGGGCATCGCGCGTGCTCTCCGATGCGGGAGGCTCCACCTGAGCGTCCTCGAACGTTCCTGAACGGTTCCACAGCCGGTCGTCCGGCGTTCCCGTCCCGTCCCTCGCCCGGCCATGCGGCGTCCGTAGCGTGCCGGCATGCACTCCCCCGTCCGCGTGGTCGCGGTGATCCCCGCCCGTGCCGGCTCGAAGGGCATCCCGGGCAAGAACCTGGCGCCCGTCGCGGGTCGCAGCCTGGTCGCCCGGGCCGTTCACGCCGCTCTCGCCGCCGAGCTCGTCGACGCGGTCTACGTGAGCACCGACGGCGAGCGCATCGCGGCCGAAGCGACCGCCGCGGGTGCTCGGACGATCGAGCGGCCCGCGGATCTGTCCGGGGACGAGGCGTCGTCGGAGGCCGCCCTGCTTCACGCACTCGGCGTGCTCGCCGCCGACGGGGTGCGGCCGGAGGTGCTCCTCTTCGTGCAGGCGACCTCCCCCTTCATCGTTCCCGCTGATCTGGACGCCGCCGTGATGCGGGTGCTCGAGGGCAGCGCCGATGTCGTGTTCTCCGCGACGGCTTCGCACGCCTTCCTCTGGCGCGTCGGGGACGACGGATCCGCGGTCGCCGTCAATCACGACGCGCGCGTCCGTCCGCGCCGGCAGGACCGTGCCCCGGAGTTCCGCGAGACCGGAGCCTTCTACGCGCTGCGCGCCGACGGCTTCCGGCAGTACCGCCACCGTTTCTTCGGGCGCGTGGAGATCGCGGAGGTCGATCCGCGCGGCGCGATCGACATCGACGACCCGTCCGACCTCGCGGCCGCGGCCGCCCTGGTTCCGTTGCTCGACACGAGCGCCCCCGACATCGACGTGGATGCCGTGGTCACCGACTTCGACGGCGTGCACACCGACGATCGCGCGAGCATCGCGACCGACGGCGCCGAGACGGTCGTCGTCAACCGGCGCGACGGGATGGGCGTGCGGATGCTCCGGGAGGCCGGCGTTCCGCTTCTCATCCTCTCCACCGAGACGAACCCGGTCGTGGCCGCCCGCGCCGCCAAGCTGCGGGTCGACGTACTGCACGGCATCGACGACAAGGCCGCGGCCCTGCGCACCTGGTCGACACGGACCGGCATCCCCCTCGACCGGGTCGCCTACCTCGGCAACGACGTGAACGACCTCGGAGCGCTCGGCGTCGTGGGCTGGCCCGTCGCGGTCGCCGACGCCCACCCCGCCGTCCTCGCCGCCGCCCGGCTCGTGCTCACGCGCCGCGGCGGCGACGGTGCCGTGCGCGAACTCGCAGACCTCGTCCTCACCCAACGGAACGGAGCATCATGACCGTGCAGATCGGCCGCTCGCACATCGGCGACGGCAACCCCGCCTACCTGATCGGCGAGATCGGACTCAACCACAACGGCGACGTCGAGATCGCCAAGCAGCTCATCGACGTGGCCGCCGACGCCGGCATGCAGGCGGTGAAGTTCCAGAAGCGCACGCCCGCGATCTCCACTCCCGAGCACATGAAGTCCGTCCCCCGCAGCACCCCGTGGGGCGACATGACCTACCTGGAGTACCGCTACCGCGTCGAGTTCGACCGCGACCAGTACATCGAGGTGGGCGACTACGCGACCATGCGCGGGCTCGACTGGTTCGCCTCACCCTGGGACGAGCCGGCGGTCGACTTCCTCGAGGATCTCAACGTCGTCGCCTACAAGATCGCGTCGGCGTCGGTCACCGATCTCGGGCTCCTGGGTGCGGTCGCCGCGACCGGCAAGCCCGTCATCCTCTCGACCGGGATGTCGACCCTCGATCAGATCGACCGCGCGGTCGACGCACTCGCCACCGACCGTCTCGTCATCCTGCACGCGACCTCCACCTACCCGCTCCCGGCGGAGGAGGCCAACCTGCGCACGATCGGCACGCTCGCGGCCCGCTACCCCGGCATCCCGATCGGCTACTCGGGGCACGAGCCCGGACTGCAGATCTCTCTGGCGGCGGTCGCGCTCGGCGCCTCGGCGGTCGAACGCCACATCACCCTGGACCGGACCATGTGGGGTTCCGACCACGCGGCGTCGCTGGAGCCGCACGGCGTGAAGACGCTCGCCCGCGACATCCGCATCATCGAGACGGCCCTCGGCGACGGCGTGAAGCGCGTCTTCCCGGGCGAGCTCGCCCCGCTCTCCAAGCTGCGCCGGGTGGGTGCGTGAGGTGACGCGGCGCGTCCTCGGCGTCGTCGACACGGACTCGTTCGCCAAGTGGGGGGCGCACCTGCTGTCGGCGGCTCCCCCGGACTGGCGGCTGGAGCTCGTCACCATCGCCACACCGACGGCGGCGAGCCGCGATCAGCTGCGCGCAGCGTTCCACGGGCTCGACGAACGACTCGAGCACCTCGCCGCCGACCCGCCGGAACCGATCAGCGTCGACGCCGTCGTGGAGCGCGTCCGTGCCGACCCGCCGGACGCCGTCCTGGTCGCGACGCTCGGTCCGGTCGCCGAACTCCTCATCGACCAGCTCCACCGGCGGGTGCGCCGGCGCCCCGTGATCCTCACCGGGCTGCCCGGCATCTCCTACCCGGCGAAGTGGAAGGGCTTGTTCCTGCGCGCGCGGGCGGACCTGTTCGTGCTGCACAGCCGGCGGGAGGTGCGCGAGTACGCCGCGCTCGCGACCGAGGGCGGAGTGGAGCCGCACTTCGCGCTGGCGACCCTGCCGTTCCTGCGCGCCGCCCCCTCCGCAACCCCGACCCGCACGACCGAACCGCTGCACCGCGATGCCGTCGTCTTCGCCGCGCAGCCGAGCGTCCCGTCCGCCGAGGAGGACCGCCGCGCTCTCGTCGGCTGGCTGGCCGACGCGGCCGCTGCGCACCCGGAGTGGCGCGTCGTCATCAAGACGCGCGCCGTGCGCGGCGAGCAGCAGACGCACCGCGAGACGTATCCCTACGCCGACCTCCTCCCGAACGACGCCCCCGCGAACCTGACGGTCGAGACGGGTCCGATGGATGCTCATCTCGACCGCGCGCTGGCGCTCGTCACCGTGAGCTCCACCGCGATGATCGAGGCCGTCGGACGAGGCGTCCCCGCGCTGACCCTCACCGACTTCGGCGTCTCCCGAGGACTGATCAACGAGGTCTTCGCGGGCAGCGGCACCGAGGGGACGGCAGCCGACCTGATCGCCGGACGCTTCGGGTCCGTGCGGCCGGAATGGCGCGACGACAACTACTTCCACCCGGCCGCCGACGACGACTGGGCGGTGCGCGCCGACACGTTCATGACCGCCCGGGATGCGGGCCTCCTCCCGGACCGGCCGGCAGCCCGCCGCAGTCGTGGCGGAGCGCTCCGGCGGGCCTGGGAGCGCAAGGTCGCCCTCGGTGCGCACGACCGCAGCGTGCTCGGCGGGGTGGCGCTCGTCATCGGCACCCCCATCCGCTCGGGCAAGCGGGTGCTCCGGCGGATGCGGCGGCTCAGAGCGAGCGCAGAGCCCGGGTCTGCTCCGCGCGCAGCGACAGCTCCGCCGCTTCCGGGTAGCCGACCTCCAGCAGTGTCAGACCGCGCGCGGGCATGACCTTGAACGCGTTGGTACGGCGCTGGTCGTCCCGGAGGGCGATCAGGTCGCCCGGTTCGAGTTTGCCCTCGCCGACCTCCACGCACCCTCCCACGAGCGCGCGGACCATGCTGTGGCAGAAGGCATCGGCGACGACCTCCCCCGCGAGCACCCCGTCCGCCTCCCTCCGCCAGGAGAACGCCTGGAGGGTGCGGATCGTCGTGGCGCCCTCCCTCGCCTTGCAGTAGCTCGCGAAATCGTGGAGGCCGAGCAGCCCGTGCGCCGCCATGTCCATCCGCGTGTGGTCGAGCTCCGACGACACCCAGGCGATGCGATGACGCTGGAGCGGGTCGCGGAAGGCGTGGCGATCGGCGACGCGGTACTCGTACCGGCGCCACACAGCCGAGAAGCGCGCGTCGAAGCCCGGGAGCGCCTCGCTCGCCTCACGCACGATGACGTCCGCCACCGGGCCGAGCACGCCGTTCAGCCGACGGGCGAGCGCCTCGTGCACCGGCAGCGGAGGGCGCTTGCCGTGGGGCCGCCGCAGCAGCGCGACCTGCGGCACGGTGAGGTCCACGTGGGCGACCTGACCGAGTGCGTGGACGCCCGCGTCGGTGCGGCCCGCGACGGTGAGCGTGGGCGGGTCGCCCGCCCGGCGGAAGATGGTCGCGAGGGCGTCCTCGAGCACGCCCTGCACCGTGCGGAGTCCGGGCTGTCGCCCCCAGCCGTTGAAGTCGGTGCCCTGATAGGCGATGTCGAGCCGGTAGCGCGTCACCACGTCGGTCATCCCTCGATTCTATGGAGCGATCGGAGGGTCGGGCGCGCCGCCCCGGGTGAGCCGACTGTCAGCCGCGATTGCTATCGTGGGCGCTTCCGTGCCCGCTGCGGCGCGGCCTCACCCGCACCCGCCCGCCGACTGCCTCTGTGACTGAATTGCCTCTCCTCACCGTCCAGCCCGCCGTGACCGTCGATCGTCCGGCCGCGCCCGTCTCGGGCCCCTCGCCGTCCCTGCCGGTGCGGTACGCGGGTCTCGACGGGCTGCGTGCCTTCGCGGTCGCCGTCGTGATGATCTACCACCTGTTCCCCGGCGTCCTGCCCGGCGGTTTCATCGGCGTCGACGTGTTCTTCGTGATCAGCGGGTTCCTCATCACGAGCCTGCTCGTGCGGGAGCGCCGCACGACCGACCGCATCGATCTGCGGCGGTTCTGGGTACGACGCGCGCGGCGCCTCCTTCCCGCCATCGCACTGCTGGTGATCGTGTGCTCCACGGTCGCCCTGGCGCTCGGCGGCGACGTGCTGGTCGGCCTGCCGCGACAGATCCTCGGAGCCTTCACCTTCAGCGCCAACTGGCTCTCGATCGCGGCCGACTCCAGCTACTTCGCCCAGGGCGCGCCGGAGCTGTTCCGCAACCTCTGGTCCCTGGCGGTCGAGGAGCAGTTCTACCTGGTCTGGCCGTTGATCCTGCTGGCCCTGGCTCTGATCCGCCACTGGTGGGCGCGGTTCGCGATCGTGCTGGCAGCGGCCGCCGCCTCGGCGATCTGGATGGCCGTGCTCTACGTGCCCGGCGAGGACCCCACGCGCGTCTACTTCGGCTCGGACACCCACAGCTTCGGGCTCGCCCTCGGCGCGGCCCTGGCTCTCCTGGTGGTGCGGATGCGCCCGCTCGACCTCGACGCGGGCGAGAGCGCCCTGCAGACGTTCGTGCGACGCGGCCTGGGGCCCCTGGGCGCGCTCTCCGTCCTGGGACTGGTCGTGTGCGCCTACGCGATGACCTCCGATGCGGACTTCACCTACCGCGGCGGGCTGGCGCTGGTCAGCGTTCTCAGCGCGGTCGCGATCTGGGCGGCCATCGTGCCACGCTCCTCCCTCGGCCGCACCCTCGATCTCGCGCCGCTACGGTTCGTCGGAGCGCGTTCGTACGGTCTTTACCTCTGGCACTGGCCCGTGTTCGTGCTCGCGTGCGCCTTCGTGCCCGACGAGAACGAGCCGATCGCGGCGGTCCTCGTGGGCGTCGGGTCGCTCGCGGTCACCGGCGCTGCAGCCCTCTTGTCGTACCGGTACCTCGAGCAGCCGATCCGGAAGCATGGCCTGCTGGGCGCGCTGCGTCGCGCCCGCGTCCGGATGCAGGGCTCCCGGCCGACCCGGATCGCCGGAATCGCCGGAACGGCTGTCGCCGGCCTCCTGGTCGCGGGCACCGTCGCGGCGATGGCACTGGCCCCGGCCGCCACCAGCGCCCAGCGGATGATCGAGCAGGGTGCCGCGTCCCTCGACGGACCCGGGCACGGCGCCTCCCCGAGCGCCCCGCCCACCCACCTGCGCATCCCGCCCGACCCGCATCCCATCGCGAAGGGTCCCGACATCTCCGCCTTCGGCGACTCGGTGATGCTCGCCTCCGCGCCGGCCCTCCAAGAGACCTACCCCGGGATCGCGGTCGACGCGGTGGTGTCGCGGCAGATGAGCAAGGCTCCAGAGGTGATCGCGGGGGCGGCCGCCTCCGGCGGGCTGCGGGATGTCGTCGTGCTCGGCCTCGGCACCAACGGGTCGATCTCTGCCACCACGCTCGACGCGGTCCTCGACGCGATCGGCCCGCGCCGCCACCTCGTGCTCGTGAACGTCCAGGCGCCTCGGTCGTGGGCGGACGGCGTCAACGCCACGCTCGACCGATACGCCGCCGACCATCCCGGTCGCGTCGTCGTCGCCGACTGGAAGGGTGCCATCGCGGGCCACCTCGACCTGCTCGCCGACGACCAGATCCACCCCGGGCACCGCGGCGGCCTCCTCTACGCCGAAGCGCTCGGCGACGCGCTCCACACACTGGCCGAGCGCTCCACCGTGCGGCCGGCGAATCCCTGGGACAAAGCCGGCCCGCGGCCGCAGTAGCGGCCCTCAGTAGGCGCGCACCAACCCTGTCTCACGCGTCGCCGTCACGAAGCCCAGCCGCGTGTAGAGACCGAGCGCGCCGGTGGGGTTCTCCGCGTCGACGTCGAGCGTCACCTTCTCCCATCCGAGATCGGCACACGCCGCGAGCGTCGCCGACAGCAGCGCCGGAGCGATCCGCTGCCCGCGGTGCGCCCGGGTCGTGCCGAGCATCGCCACGTAGGCCCCGCTGAAGCCCTGCGCGGTCCAGTCCTCCTCGTTCACCTGAGTCAGCACGCACCCCGCGACATGCTCCCCCTCGGCTCCCGGCGCGAGGGCCACGAACGACAGGTCGGGGCGGAAGGTCCCGCCGATGAACGACTCCCACTGCTCGTCGCTCATCGGTTGGCTGCCCCAGTGGTCACGGAACGCCTCGTCGCGCGCGCTGTGTACCGCGTCCGCGAGCTCGGGCGTGTACGGCACGATGCGCACGTCGCCGACCGGCACCACGTCGGGCACCGGCTCGGCGAGATCGCGCTCGAGACCGAGGAAGTAGCGCACCGGGTCGAGCCCGGCGGAGCGCAGGAGGCGCTCCCGATGCGGAGCGCGCTCGTCCGCGTATCCGACCAGCCACCCCGGAAGCCGCGCGTCCAGCGCCGCCAGCTTCTGCTCGCCTCGAGCCAGCTGCCACGCCAGCAGCTCGCGGCCGATCCCGCGACCGGTGAACTCCGGATGCACGCCGCCGTTCAGGAACTCGCGCACCAGCGTCTCCTTGCGCGGCGGCTCGAACACGATGCCCACCGCGACGACCCGCCCGTCCGCCGTCTCGGCGAGCAGCGAGTCCTTCTCCAGATCCACGAAGCTATAGCCGAGATCCTCGGCGACCTCGTCGCGCGTGGTGATGTAGTTCGGGTGGTCGACGGCATCCATCGCCTTCACGACCTCCCACACCGCGTCCACGTCCTCCGGCGTCGCCGCGCGCCACCGGGTGATCAGCGGATGCCGCGGCCTATAGGTCGGCGGCGCCGTCACACGGTCGGACAGCGGTGGCAGGGTCTGGTCGTTCTGCTCCATTCCGCCAGCCTACGCAACGCAGAAGGCCCCGCATCCGAATGGATGCGGGGCCTTCTGAACAGGATGCGAGGGCGTTACGCCTTCTCGGCCTCCGCCTCGGCGGTGGTCTCGTCGGCGCTGACCTCGGCGTCGCCGGTCGACTCCTCGACGACCTCGGCCTCAGCGGCCGTGGTGTCCTCGGTGGTCTCCTCAGCCGGGGTCTCCTCGACCGGAGCGGCCTTGGGGGCGGCGGCCTTCGAGGACTTGGCCGGCTTGGCCTTCGGGGTGACGGGCTCGAGCACGAGCTCGATCTGCGCCATCGGCGCGTTGTCACCCTTGCGGTAGCCGAGCTTCGTGATGCGGGTGTAGCCGCCCTCACGCTCAGCGACCAGCGGCGCGATCTCGGTGAAGAGCTCGTGGACCACGGACTTGTCGCCGATCACGGCGAGCACGCGACGGCGGGCGTGCAGGTCGCCGCGCTTCGCGAACGTGATCAGACGCTCGGCGTAGGGACGCAGACGCTTCGCCTTGGTCTCGGTGGTCTTGATGCTCTTGTGCGTGAACAGCGCGGCAGCCAGGTTGGCGAGCATGAGGCGCTCGTGCGCGGGACCGCCTCCGAGGCGGGGGCCCTTGGTGGGCTTAGGCATGATCGGTTATCTCCAGTTGTGAAACGTCGAAAGGCTTGTCGGGAACGACGAGGCCTCAGATGGTGGTCTCGTCCTCTTCGTACCCGCTGTAGAAGTGGGCACCGTCGAACCCGGGAACCGAGTCCTTCAGCGACAGACCCATCTCCGTCAGCTTGTCCTTGACCTCATCCACCGACTTCTGACCGAAGTTGCGGATGTTCATGAGCTGCGTCTCCGACAGCGAGACGAGCTCGCTCACGGTGTTGATGCCCTCGCGCTTGAGGCAGTTGTACGAACGGACCGACAGGTCGAGGTCCTCGATGGGCATCGAGAGCTCGGAGCTGAGGACCTGGTCGACCGGCGCGGGGCCGATCTCGATGCCCTCGGCGGCGCTGTTGAGCTCGCGCGCCAGACCGAACAGCTCGACCAGCGTGCGGCCGGCCGACGCGATCGCGTCACGCGGGGTGATCGCGGGCTTGCTCTCGACGTCGACCACGAGGCGGTCGAAGTCGGTGCGCTCGCCGGCACGGGTGGCCTCGACGCGGTAGGTGACCTTCAGGACCGGGGAGTAGATCGAGTCGATCGGGATCTGGCCCGCCTCGCTGTACTCGTTGCGGTTCTGCTGGGCCGACACGTAGCCGCGGCCGCGCTCGATGGTGAGCTCGACCTCGAACTTCGCCTTGTCGTTGAGGGTCGCGATGACCAGCTCGGGGTTGTGGATCTCCACACCGGCCGGAGCCGAGATGTCCGCCGCGGTGACCTGGCCGGAGCCGGTCTTGCGCAGGTAGGCGGTGATCGGCTCGTCGTGCTCGCTCGACACCACGAGACCCTTGATGTTCAGGATGATCTCGGTGACGTCTTCCTTCACACCCGGGACGGTGCTGAACTCGTGCAGCACGCCGTCGATGCGGATGCTGGTGACAGCGGCACCGGGGATGGACGAGAGCAGGGTGCGGCGAAGCGAGTTGCCGAGGGTGTATCCGAAGCCGGGCTCCAGGGGCTCGATGACGAACCGCGAGCGGAACTCGGAGATGTTCTCTTCGGTGAGCGTAGGACGCTGTGCAATGAGCACTGTTGATTCCTTTCGGCTAAGTGTCCGCTATATGACACTTGCGTTGAGTGAGGTGGGGTTCGTCACGCCGACAGGCGGCGGCCCGGTCGGACCGCCGCCTGACGGGCGACGTGAAGAGAACTAGACGCGGCGACGCTTGGGCGGGCGGCAACCGTTGTGCGCCTGCGGCGTGACGTCGTTGATCGAGCCCACCTCGAGGCCAGCGGCCTGGAGCGAGCGGATCGCCGTCTCGCGTCCCGAGCCCGGGCCCTTGACGAAGACGTCGACCTTCTTCATCCCGTGCTCCTGCGCCTGGCGGGCGGCCGACTCGGCGGCCAGCTGCGCGGCGAACGGGGTCGACTTGCGCGAGCCCTTGAACCCGACGCCGCCGGACGAAGCCCAGCTGATGACCGCACCGGTGGTGTCGGTGATCGAGACGATCGTGTTGTTGAAGGTGCTCTTGATGTGGGCCTGGCCCACAGCGATGTTCTTCTTTTCCTTTTTGCGCGGCTTGCGAGCGGCCGACTTGGGTGCTGCCATTTTTTCTCCTGAATCCTAGAGCTGCGGGCCGCGGGCCTTAGCGCGCCTTCTTCTTGCCGGCCACGGTGCGCTTCGGGCCCTTGCGGGTACGAGCGTTCGTCTTGGTGCGCTGGCCGCGGACCGGGAGGCCCTTGCGGTGGCGGATACCCTCGTAGCTGCCGATCTCGACCTTGCGGCGGATGTCGGCGGCGACCTCGCGGCGGAGGTCACCCTCCACCTTGTAGTTGCCCTCGATGTAGTCGCGGAGTGCGACGAGCTGCTCGTCGGTCAGGTCCTTGACGCGGATGTCGCCCGAGATCTCGGTCTCGGCGAGCGTCTTGAGCGCACGCGTGCGCCCGACGCCGTAGATGTAGGTGAGTGCGACCTCCACGCGCTTCTCGCGCGGGATGTCGACGCCTGCTAGACGTGCCATGTGTTGGCTTCTCCTGTGATGAGTGGAGGTCTGCAGCGATCCCGGTGCCCCGGCCTCCTCCGAGGGTGTCCCCCGCACCGGCTCGCGGTGTGGGATCTGGGATCGCCTGTATTCGTTATTCGGTTATGCGAGCTGCGATCAGCCCTGGCGCTGCTTGTGGCGCGGGTTCTCGCAGATGACCATGACCCGTCCGTTGCGACGGATGACCTTGCACTTGTCGCAGATCTTCTTGACGGAAGGCTTGACCTTCATGTTTCTTTACCTTTGTTCGCTGTCCTCGTACTCCACCAGGGGCTACCCGATGGTGGAGCCGTTACTTACAGCAGACCCTTACTTGTAGCGGTAGACGATCCGGCCGCGGGTCAGATCGTAAGGACTCAGCTCCACGATCACGCGGTCCTCGGGGAGGATGCGGATGTAGTGCTGACGCATCTTGCCGGAGATGTGGGCAAGAACCTTGTGGCCGTTGGTCAGCTCGACGCGGAACATCGCGTTGGGCAGCGCTTCGACAACAGATCCTTCGATCTCGATGACACCGTCTTTTTTGGCCATAGCCTCACTGTCGCTAAAAGTAGTGGTTTGCTGGTCGTGCGTTGAATGGAGTCAGGCATGCAAAAAACGTGCCCAAGACACCAAGGATCAATCTTATGGGATGAGCGCCCGTTTCGCCAACTCTGGGCTATCATCTGCGCCCGCTCTGAGCGAACGCCGGGTCACGCGATGGGCGTAGGCGTGATGCCGAACGGAGCGAGGCCGGCTGCGCCGCCGTCCGCCGCCGTGAGCACCCAGATGCCGCCCGCGTGGACGGCGACGCTGTGCTCCCAGTGGGCGGCAGCGGTCCCGTCCTCGGTGGCGACGGTCCAGCCGTCGTCCTTCACGTACGTCTCCTGGTCGCCCAGCACCACCATCGGCTCGATGGCGACGACGAGTCCGGGCTTGACCTCCGGACCCTTCGCGCGGACGCGGTAGTTGAAGACGGGCGGATCCTCGTGCATCCGGCGCCCGATCCCGTGGCCGATGTAGTCGGTGAGGATCCCGTAATCGCCCTGCGAGACGATGTAGTCCTCGACGGCCTCGCCGACCTCGTTCAGGTACCGCGCAGTCGCGAGCCGGGCGATGCCGTGCCACAGCGACTGCTCGGTGACGTCGGAGAGGGTCTGGCGCTCGGCCACGACCTGCGGGCGGGTGGGATCCGGGATGACGAACGTCCGAGCCGAATCGCCGTTCCAACCGTCGAGGATGGCACCGCTGTCGACCGACACGATGTCACCCGGCTGCAGCACGCGCGCCCCGGGGATGCCGTGCACGACCTCGTCGTTGACCGAGGCGCAGATCGTGTGGTGGTAGCCCTGCTCGAGCTTGAAGTTCGGCTTTCCGCCGGCGGCCTCGATCGCCTGCTCGGCGAGGGCGTCCAGCTCCAGCGTGGTGACGCCGGCGGCCACTGCGGCTGCGACGGCGTCCAGAGACGCGGACGTCGCCCGGCCCGGCGCCACCATCAGGCGGAGCTGGGCGGGCGACTTGTAGAGCGACCGCTTGAAGACCATCGGTGGACCGCTACGCGACCGACTCGTCGGCCGAACGTTCGGCCGGCTCGATGCCGCGCTCGGCCAGGGCGGCGCGCACGCGCTCCGCGACCTCGTCGATCTCGCCGAGACCGTCGACCTCCACGAGCAGACCACGCTTGCTGTACACGTCGACGAGCGGCGAGGTCTCGCGCACGTAGACGTCCTGGCGGTGCCGGATGGCCTCCTCGGAGTCGTCCGCGCGGCCCTGCTCGAGAGCACGCTTCGTCAGACGGGCCACGATCTCGTCCTGGTCGGCGACGAGCTGGATCACGGCGTCGAGCTTCTGACCCTTGGACGCGAGCATCTCATCCAGGTAGTCGACCTGGGCGAGGGTGCGGGGGTACCCGTCGAGCAGGAACCCGTTCGCCGCGTCATCCTCCGCGAGCCGGTCCGTGACCAGCTCGTTGGTGAGGCTGTCCGGAACGTAGTCGCCCGCGTCGACGATGGCCTTGACCTGCTTGCCGAGCGGCGTCTCGTTCTTGATGTTGGCCCGGAAGATGTCGCCCGTCGAGATGTCGGGGATCCCGTACGCGGTGGTGATGCGGGAGGCCTGAGTGCCCTTGCCCGCTCCGGGAGGTCCGACGATCAGTAGACGGGTCAACGCAGAAGCCCTTCGTAGTGTCGCTGCTGGAGTTGCGAGTCGATCTGCTTGACCGTCTCGAGACCGACACCGACGATGATCAGGATGGACGTGCCGCCGAACATGAAGTTCTGACTCGCCCCGATCAACGCGAACGCCGCGAGAGGTATCAGGGCGATGAGGCCCAGGTAGATCGAGCCGGGCAGGGTCACGCGGGTCAGCACGTAGTCGAGGTACTCGGCGGTCGGGCGTCCTGCGCGGATGCCCGGGATGAAGCCGCCGTACTTCTTCATGTTGTCCGCGACCTCCTCCGGGTTGAAGGTGATCGCCACGTAGAAGTACGTGAAGCCCACGATGAGGAGGAAGTACAGGAGCATGTAGAGCGGGTGGTCACCCTTGGTCAGGTAGTTCGTGATCCAGGTGACCCACGGCGCCGGAGCCTTGCCGGCCGCGGGCTGGTTGAACTGCGCGATCAGCGCGGGCAGGTACAACAGCGACGACGCGAAGATGACGGGCACGACGCCGGCCATGTTCACCTTGATCGGGATGTACGTGTTGTTGCCGCCGTACGTCCGCCTGCCCACCATGCGCTTGGCGTACTGGACCGGGATGCGGCGCTGCGACTGCTCGACGAACACGACGGCCGCCACGATGAGCAGTCCGATCGCGATCACGACGATGAGGATCTCGACGCCCTGCGCCTGGGCGATGGCCCAGAGCGAGTTCGGGAACTGCGCGGCGATCGAGGTGAAGATGAGGAGCGACATGCCGTTGCCGATGCCGCGCTCGGTGACGAGCTCGCCCATCCACATGATGAGGCCGGTACCGGCGGTCATGGTGATGACCATGAGCATGATCGCGTACCACGAGTCGTCCGTGATGAGCTGCGTGCACTGCGAGACCGAGGTCGTGCCGAACAGCGCGCCGGAACGGGCGACGGTGATGAGGGTCGTCGACTGGAGGACGCCCAGTGCGATGGTGAGGTAGCGCGTGTACTGCGTCAGCTTGGCCTGTCCGGCCTGGCCCTCCTTGTAGAGGGTCTCGAAGCGCGGGATGACCACGCGCAGGAGCTGCACGATGATCGACGCGGTGATGTACGGCATGATGCCGAGCGCGAAGACCGAGAGTTGGAGCAGGGCACCGCCCGAGAACAGGTTCACGAGGGAGTAGAGGCCCGAGGTGTCCTGGTTCGCGTTCAGGCAGGTCTGCACGTTGCCGAAGTCGACGAACGGCGCGGGGATGAACGACCCCAGCCGGAACAGGGCGATGATGCCCAGGGTGAAAGCGATCTTCCGGCGGAGGTCCGGGGTGCGGAAGATCCGCGCGACGGCGCTAAACAAAGTGCGTCCTGCTTCCTGTAAGAGTCAGTCGGGTGGCCGGTCCCCCGGCCACCCGACTGCGCTGCTTTACGGGTGGTTACTTGATGGATCCACCAGCGGCGACGATCTTCTGCTCAGCAGAGCCGGAGACCTTGTCGACCGCAACGTTCAGCTTAACCGCAATGTCCCCGTTACCGAGAACCTTGACCTTCTCGTTCTTGCGAACGGCACCCTTGGCGACCAGGTCGGCGACGGTGACGTCACCGCCCGAGGGGTAGAGCTCGGCGAGCTTCTCCAGGTTCACGACCTGGTACTCGACCCGGAACGGGTTCTTGAAGCCGCGCAGCTTCGGCGTCCGCATGTGGAACGGAAGCTGGCCACCCTGGAAGCCGGGGCGGACCGAGTAGCGGGCCTTCGTACCCTTGGTACCGCGACCGGCCGTCTTACCCTTGGAACCCTCACCGCGTCCGACGCGGGTCTTGTCCTTCTTGGAACCGGCGGCCGGACGGAGGTGGTGCACCTTCAGGACCTGCTCGCGGGGAGCCGCGACGTCCTTCTTGGGCGCAGCCTTCTTCGCGGCGGGCTTGGCGGCGACGGTGTCGTCGCTCTTGGCAGCAGCGGTCTTGTCGGCAGCGGCCTTCGCCGGAGCCTTCTTGGCCGGAGCCTTCTTCTCGGCGGCCGGCTTGTCGGCGGCAGCCTTGGTGGTCGCCGCCTTGGTGGCGGGCTTCTTGGCGGCCGGCTTCTCGGCAGCCTCGTTCTTCGGCTTGTCGTCAGCCATTAGTCAATCTCCTCGACCTTCACCAGGTGAGCGACGGTGTTGACGTACCCGCGGTTCTGCGGGGTGTCCTCGCGGACGACGACGTCACCGATTCGCTTGAGTCCCAGACTGCGCAGCGTGTCGCGCTGGTACTGCTTCTCGCTCACTTTCGACTTGATCTGCGTGATCTTCAGACGCGCAGCCATCAGGCACCTGCCTTCGCGGTAGCGGCGGCCTCAGCCGCACGGGCCTCGATCTGCAGCAGCTTCTCGGGGGCCACACGGTCGTAGTCCAGACCACGACGGGCGGCGACCGCACGCGGCTCTTCGAGCTGCTTGAGGGCCTCCACCGTCGCGTGGACGATGTTGATCGTGTTCGACGAGCCGAGCGACTTGCTGAGGACGTCGTGGATGCCGGCGCACTCCAGGACGGCGCGCACCGGACCACCGGCGATAACACCGGTACCGGCGGCGGCCGGACGGAGGAGGACCACACCGGCGGCCGCCTCACCCTGCACGGGGTGCGGGATGGTGCTGCCGACGCGCGGGACGCGGAAGAAGTTCTTCTTCGCCTCCTCGACACCCTTCGAGATCGCGAGCGGAACCTCGCGGGCCTTGCCGTAGCCGACGCCCACCAGACCGTTGCCGTCGCCGACGACGACGAGAGCGGTGAAGCTGAAGCGACGACCACCCTTGACGACCTTCGACACGCGGTTGATGGTCACGACGCGCTCGAGGAACTGGCTCTTGTCCGCGTCGCGGCTACCGCGGTCGCGGTTCGGGTTGCGCTCCCGGCCACCCCGACGAGGCTCACGCTCGTTCGAGTTCTTGGTCGAGGCTGCGGTCTCGACCGGCTGCGCGGTCTCCACGGCCTGCTCTGCCACGGTCTGCTCCTTGTTGTTTTCGTCGCTCACAGGTTCAATCCACCCTCTCGAGCTCCCTCGGCGACAGCAGCGACGCGACCCGCGTACTTGCTGCCACCACGGTCGAACACGACGGCTTCGACACCGGCGCTCTTCGCGCGCTCGGCGACGAGCTCACCGACCTTGCGGGCCTTGGCGGTCTTGTCACCGTCGAAGCCGCGCAGGTCCTGCTCCATGGTCGACGCGGACGCGAGGGTGTGACCCTGCGCGTCGTCGACGATCTGGACGAAGACGTGGCGAGCGGAACGCGTCACGACCAGGCGCGGACGAGCCGCGGTGCCCTCGATCTTCTTGCGAAGGCGGGTGTGACGGCGGTCGCGAGCGGCCGCCTTGCTCTTTCCTCTGGTACCCAGAGCCATGATTACTTACCAGCCTTTCCGGCCTTGCGACGCACGACCTCGCCGGCGTAGCGCACACCCTTGCCCTTGTAGGGCTCGGGCTTGCGGATCTTGCGGATGTTGGCGGCGACCTCACCGACGGCCTGCTTGTCGATGCCGGTGACCGTCAGCTTGTTGTTGCCCTCGACCGTGAACGTGATGCCGGTCGGCGGCTCGACCGTCACCGGGTGCGAGAAGCCGAGCGCGAACTCGACGGCCGCACCCTTCTGCGCGACGCGGTAACCGGTGCCGACGATCTCGAGGCCCTTGGAGTAGCCCTCGGTGACGCCGATGATGTTGTTGTTGATCAGGGTGCGGGTCAGGCCGTGGAGCGAACGCGATGCGCGCTCGTCGTCCGGACGGGTGACCAGGACCTGGCCATCCTCGAGCTTGACCTCGATCGGGGTGGCGACGGTGAGGCTGAGCTCGCCCTTCGGCCCCTTGACGGTGACGGCCTGGCCGTCGATCTTCACATCAACGCCCGCGGGGACGTCGATGGGCAGTCTTCCAATACGCGACATGGCGGGTTACCACACGTAGGCGAGGACTTCCCCACCCACGCCCTTCTTCTCAGCCTCACGGTCGGTCAGAAGACCGGAGGAGGTGGACAGGATGGCGACGCCGAGCCCGCCGAGCACCTTGGGGAGCTCCGTGGACTTCGCGTAGACGCGAAGGCCGGGCTTCGAGACGCGCTTGATACCGGCGATGGAACGCTCGCGGTTCGGACCGAACTTCAGCTGAAGGGTCAGGGTCTTGCCGACGCGGGCGTCAGCGATGTCCCAGCCGGAGATGTAGCCCTCGGTGGTGAGGATCTCGGCGATGTGGGCCTTGAGCTTGGAGTGCGGCATCGACACGGTGTCGTGGTGCGCCGAGTTCGCGTTGCGCAGTCTGGTCAGCATGTCTGCGACCGGATCTGTCATTGTCATTGCGGTTTTCCTTCGTACACCAGGTTTCGTTCAGCCGTTACACGACTGACGACCTGTGGTGGAAGTGGGCCGGCCGGGACGGCCGGCCCACAAAGAGACAAGGCTACTAGGTTTTTACTAGTTGGCCGTCTCGGCCGAACGGAAGGGGAAGCCGAGCTGCTTCAGGAGCGCGCGACCCTCCTCGTCGTTCTTGGCGGTGGTCACGACCGTGATGTCCATACCGCGGACGCGGTCGATCCGGTCCTGGTTGATCTCGTGGAACATCGACTGCTCCGTGAGACCGAACGTGTAGTTGCCGTTGCCGTCGAACTGCTTGTCCGAGAGACCGCGGAAGTCGCGGATACGGGGCAGGGCGAGCGAGAGCAGGCGGTCGAGGAACTCCCACATGCGGTCGCCGCGCAGCGTGACGTGCGCGCCGATCGGCTGACCCTCGCGCAGCTTGAACTGCGCGATGGACTTGCGGGCCTTGGTGACCTGAGGCTTCTGGCCGGTGATGAGGGTGAGGTCTGCGACCGCACCATCGATGACCTTGCCGTCACGAGCCGCCTCGCCGACACCCATGTTGACGACGATCTTCACCAGTCCGGGCACCTGGTGCACGTTGGTGAAACCGAAGTCGCCCTGGAGCTGCTTGGAGATCTCGTTCTTGTACTTCTGCTTCAGGCGCGGCTGGATTTTGCCAGCAGCGGTTGCAGTGTCCGTCATTACAGGTCCTTACCAGACTTCTTGGCGTAACGAACGCGGACCGTCTTGGTGACGCCGTCCTTCGTAACGGTCTCGGTGCGGAAGCCGACGCGGGTCGGCTTCTTGGTCTCGGGGTCGACCAGGGCCACGTTCGAGACGTGGATCGAGGCCTCGTGGGTCTCGATGCCGCCGGTCTTCGTGCCACGCTGCGTCTGGCCGACGCGCACGTGCTTGGTGACGAAGTTGACGCCCTCGACGATCACGCGGTTCTTCTCGACCAGGACCTCGATGACACGACCCTGCTTGCCGCGGTCGCCACCGCGGGCCTGCGAGCGGCCCGTGATGACCTCGACGAGGTCGCCCTTCTTGATGTTCGCCATGGCTTACAGCACCTCCGGAGCGAGCGAGATGATCTTCATGAACTTCTTGTCGCGGAGCTCGCGACCGACCGGTCCGAAGATGCGGGTTCCACGGGGGTCGCCGTCGTTCTTCAGAATGACGGCGGCGTTCTCGTCGAACTTGATGTAGGAGCCGTCCGGGCGGCGGGTGTTCTTCCGCACGCGGACGACGACCGCCTTGACGACGTCGCCCTTCTTGACGTTGCCGCCGGGGATCGCGTCCTTGACCGTGGCGACGATGACGTCACCCAAGCCGGCGTAGCGACGGCTCGAACCGCCGAGAACACGGATGGTGAGGAGCTCCTTGGCACCCGTGTTGTCGGCGACCTTGAGTCGGGATTCCTGCTGAATCACTTGGCCTTCTCCAGAATCTCAACCAGGCGCCACCGCTTGCTGGCGCTCAGGGGGCGGGTCTCGTTGATGAGAACCAGGTCGCCGATGCCGGCGGAGTTGTTCTCGTCGTGCGCCTTCACCTTGGAGGTGCGGCGGAGGACCTTGCCGTACAGGGGGTGCTTCACGCGGTCCTCGACCTCGACGACGATGGTCTTGTCCATCTTGTCGCTGGTCACGTAACCACGGCGGGCCTTGCGGTACCCGCGGACGAGGGCCTCGTCGGCCGCCGTCTCCTCGGCCTTGGCGGCCTTGGTGGACTCAGCCATTACTTGGCCTCCTCAGTCTCGTTCTCGGCGACCTCGGCGGCCGCGGGGGCCTCCTTCTTCGCCTTCGTCTTCTTGGCGGCCTTCGCGTCAGCGACCTCGGCCGGAGCCGGGGTGGCGCGGATGCCGAGCTCGCGCTCGCGGATGACCGTGTAGATGCGAGCGATGTCGCGCTTCACGGCACGCAGGCGGCCGTGGCTCTCGAGCTGGCCGGTGGCCGACTGGAAGCGCAGGTTGAACAGCTCTTCCTTGGCCTTCTTCAGCTCGTCGACCAGACGCTCGTCTTCGAAAGTGTCGAGCTCGCTCGAGGCGAGCTCCTTGGAACCGATCGCCATTACGCGTCGCCCTCCTCGCGCTTGATGATGCGTGCCTTGAGGGGCAGCTTGTGAATTGCACGGGTCATCGCCTCACGGGCGAGGTCCTCGGAAACGCCCGAGACCTCGAAGAGGACGCGACCCGGCTTGACGTTGGCGACCCACCACTCGGGCGAACCCTTACCGGAACCCATTCGGGTCTCGGCCGGCTTCTTGGTGAGCGGACGGTCGGGGTAGATGTTGATCCACACCTTGCCGCCACGCTTGATGTGACGCGTCATGGCGATACGAGCGGACTCGATCTGACGGTTGGTCACATAAGCGGGGGTCAGGGCCTGGATGCCGAACTCGCCGAACGACACCTTCGTGCCACCGGTCGCCTGGCCGCTACGGCCGGGGTGGTGCTGCTTGCGGTGCTTGACTCTACGTGGGATCAACATGGTTATGCCTCAACTCCTGCTGCGGCCGGCGCGGTCTCCGCGGCAGGGGCGTTGCCCCGGCCACCGCGACGCGGACGGTCGTTGCGCTCGCGCGACGGCTTGGCGTTCGCCTGCTCGCGAGCGAGTTCCTTGTTCGTGATGTCGCCCTTGTAGATCCACACCTTGACACCGATGCGACCGAAGGTGGTCTTGGCCTCGTAGAAGCCGTAGTCGATGTTGGCGCGGAGCGTGTGGAGCGGCACACGACCTTCGCGGTAGAACTCCGAGCGGCTCATCTCAGCGCCGCCGAGACGGCCGGACACCTGGATGCGGACACCCTTGGCGCCGGCGCGCTGGGCGCCCTGCAGGCCCTTGCGCATCGCGCGGCGGAACGCCACACGTGCGGCGAGCTGCTCGGCGATGCCCTGGGCGACGAGCTGAGCGTCGGCCTCGGGGTTCTTGACCTCGAGGATGTTCAGCTGGATCTGCTTGCCCGAGAGCTTCTCGAGGTCGGCGCGGATGCGCTCGGCCTCGGCGCCACGACGACCGATCACGATGCCCGGGCGGGCGGTGTGGATGTCGACGCGGACGCGGTCGCGGGTGCGCTCGATCTCGATGCGGGACACGCCCGCGCGGTCGAGCGACGTCTTGAGCAGCGTGCGGATCTTGACGTCCTCAGCGAGGTAGTCGCTGTAACGCTGACCCTTCTTCGTGCTGTCGGAGAACCAGCGCGACACGTGGTCGGTCGTGATTCCCAGACGGAAGCCGTACGGGTTGACTTTCTGACCCATTAGTTGCTCGCCTTCTTCGTAGCCTTGGCGTCCTCGACCTCATCCGGCGTCGCGAGGACGATCGTGATGTGGCTGGTGCGCTTGTTGATGCGGAAGGCCCGACCCTGTGCTCGCGGCTGGAACCGCTTGAGGGTGGTGCCCTCGTCGACGAAGGCGCGGCTCACGTAGAGGTCCTGCTCGTCCAGGTAGGTGTTCGACTGGTCGGCCTTGACCCGCGCGTTCGCGATCGCCGAGGCGACCAGCTTGTACACGGGCTCGCTCGCGCTCTGCGGCGCGAACTTCAGGATGGCCAGGGCCTCCTGGGCCTGCTTGCCGCGGATCAGGTTGACGACGCGGCGGGCCTTCATGGGGGTGACGCGGATGTGTCGCACGCGTGCGATCGACTCCACCATTTCTCTCCTCCTTTTCGCCTCCGCGTTAGCGGCGGCGACCCTTCTTGTCGTCCTTCACGTGGCCGCGGAAGGTACGGGTCGGCGCGAACTCGCCGAGCTTGTGACCGACCATGGTCTCGGTGACGAACACCGGGATGTGCTTGCGACCGTCGTGCACCGCGATGGTGTGACCCAGCATGGCCGGGACGATCATCGAGCGGCGCGACCAGGTCTTGATCACGTTCTTGCTGTTGGCCTCGTTCGCGGCGACCACCTTGCGAAACAGGTGCTCGTCGACGAAGGGGCCCTTCTTGAGACTGCGTGGCATCTTCTCGAACTCCTACTTGCGCTTCTTGCCGGCGTTGCGGCGGCGAACGATGAGCTTGTCGCTCTCCTTGTTGGGGTGACGCGTGCGGCCTTCCTTCTGGCCCCACGGGCTGACCGGGTGGCGACCACCGGAGGTCTTGCCCTCACCACCACCGTGCGGGTGGTCGATCGGGTTCATCGCGACACCACGCACGGTCGGGCGGACGCCCTTCCAGCGCATGCGGCCGGCCTTGCCCCAGTTGATGTTCGACTGCTCGGCGTTGCCGACCTCGCCGATGGTCGCGCGGCAGCGCGCATCGACGTTGCGGACCTCGCCCGAGGGGAGGCGCAGCTGGGCGTAGGGGCCGTCCTTCGCGACGAGACGCACCGAAGCGCCCGCCGAACGCGCCATCTTCGCGCCGCCGCCCGGCTTCAGCTCGATCGCGTGGATGACCGTACCGGTGGGGATGTTGCGAAGGGGCATGTTGTTGCCCGGCTTGATGTCCGAACCGGCGCCCGACTCGACGATGTCACCCTGCTTGAGGCCCTGCGGCGCCAGGATGTAGCGCTTGGTGCCGTCGAGGAAGTGGAGCAGCGCGATGCGAGCGGTGCGGTTGGGGTCGTACTCGATGTGAGCGACCTTGGCGTTCACGCCGTCCTTGTCATTGCGACGGAAGTCGATGACGCGGTACTGGCGCTTGTGGCCACCACCGATGTGACGGGTCGTGATGCGGCCCTGGTTGTTACGGCCACCGGTCTTCGACAGCGGACGGAGAAGGGACTTCTCCGGCGTCGAGCGGGTGATCTCGGCGAAGTCAGCGACCGAGGAGCCGCGACGACCCGGGGTCGTGGGCTTGTAATTGCGAATAGCCATGTCTGTTTTCCTCTAGTCCTTCGCTCAGCCGACGGCCGTGAAGATGTCGATGGAACCGGACTTCAGCGTGACGATGGCACGCTTCGTGTCCTTGCGCTTGCCGAGACCGAACTTGGTGCGGCGGGTCTTGCCCTGACGGTTCAGGGTGTTGATCGACGCGACCTCGACCTTGAAGATCGACTCGATGGCGAGCTTGATCTCGGTCTTGTTCGAACGCGGGTCGACGAGGAAGGTGTACTTGCCCTCGTCGATCAGGCCGTAGCTCTTCTCAGAGACGACCGGGGCGATGATGACGTCGCGCGGGTCCTTGTTCAGGGCGGCCATTACGCGTCCACCTCTTCCTTCTTCGGCGCCGTCTTCGCGGCGATGAAGCCCTCGAGCGCGGCCTGGGTGAAGACGATGTCGTCGCTCACCAGCACGTCGTAGGCGTTCAGCTGGTCGTAGGTCAGCACGTGCACGTTCGGCACGTTGCGGACGCTCTTGAAGCCGTTCAGGTCGTCACGCTCGAGCACGATGAGCACGTGCTTCGAGGTCGCGACGCCGTTCAGCAGCTCCACGACGGCCTTGGTCGAGGGGACCTCGCCGACGGTGAGCGCCTGGAGGGCGTGGATGCGGCTGCCGCGGGCGCGGTCCGAGAGAGCACCGAGCAGAGCAGCGGCGATCATCTTCTTCGGGGTGCGCTGCGAGTAGTCGCGCGGGTTCGGTCCGTGGACGATGCCACCGCCGGTCATCTGAGGGGCGCGGATCGAGCCCTGACGAGCGCGACCGGTTCCCTTCTGCTTGAACGGCTTGCGGCCGGCGCCGGAGACCTCGCCACGGCTCTTCACCTTGTGGGTGCCCTGACGCGCTGCGGCGAGCTGGGCGGTGACCACCTGGTGGATCAGCGGGATGTTGGTCTGGACGTCGAACAGGGCCTCGGGGAGCTCGATGGAGCCGGCCTTCTTGCCCTGGAGGTCGAGGACGTCAATCGAGGTAGCCATCTAACTAGGCCCCCTTCACTGCGTTGCGGACGAAAACGATGCGGCCACGAGCACCGGGAACGGCGCCCTTGACCAGCAGCAGGCCCTTCTCGGCGTCGACGGCCTGCACCTTGAGGTTCAGGACGGTGACGCGCTCGCCACCCATGCGACCGGCCATGCGCATGCCCTTGAAGACACGGCTCGGGGTCGAGGAGGCGCCGATGGAGCCCGGCTTGCGGTGGTTGCGGTGCGCACCGTGCGAAGCGGAGACGCCCTGGAAGTTGTGGCGCTTCATGACACCGGCGAAGCCCTTGCCCTTCGAGGTGCCGACGACGTCGACCAGCTGGCCGGCCTCGAACGTGCCCTCGACGGTGAGCTCCTGGCCGGCGCTGTAGTCGGCCGCGTCCGCGGTGCGGACCTCGGTGAGGTGACGGCGCGGCGTGACGCCGGCCCTGTCGAAGTGGCCGGCGGCCGGCTTGTTCACCTTGCGCGGGTCGATCTGGCCGTAGGCGATCTGGACGGCGTTGTAGCCGTCGGCCTCGGGGGTGCGGACCTGGGTCACGACGTTCGGCGTGATCTCGATGACGGTCACGGGGATGAGCTTGTTGTTCTCGTCCCAGACCTGGGTCATCCCGAGCTTCTTGCCGAGGAGGCCCTTGGAGGACGTGCGCTCAGCGGCTGCTTTGTTGACGTTAGGCATGGCACTCCCCCTTAGAGCTTGATCTCGATGTTGACGTCCGCCGGCAGGTCGAGACGCATGAGCGAGTCGACGGCCTTCGGGGTCGGGTCGATGATGTCGATCAGCCGCTTGTGCGTGCGCATCTCGAAGTGCTCGCGGCTGTCCTTGTACTTGTGGGGCGAACGGATGACGCACACCACGTTCTTCTCGGTGGGAAGGGGCACCGGGCCGACGACGGTCGCGCCGGCACGGGTCACCGTGTCGACGATCTTGCGCGCCGAGGTGTCGATGACCTCGTGGTCGTACGACTTAAGCCGAATGCGGATCTTCTGTCCCGCCATGTCTGACTCTCTCTCTTGTTATGGCGTCGTACGAGTCGGATCCTCTCGGAGCCGATTCGCATTGGACGCGGTGCGACGAACGCAGGGGAACGCCACTATTCTTCTGTCAACTCTCCGACCCCCGCGCTCGGGCGTGTCGCCCGAATCGAGGACAGAGAAAGCCCCTGGTCCCCGAGGGTGGTCGATTTGAGCGTGTCCTGCTGCCTGCGGCCTAACCATCTGCCCGCCGGCCTCGAGAGGCCTCGCGGTGGGCTATGCACTGCCTGGCAGTGATCCGGCCGGGACGCGCGTGAGCGCAGCCGTCCGGAATGTTGAACTAGACAAGTTTGCCAGATCCCCGCCCAAGCTGCAACCCGGGCGTGTCGCACGGCGTGGCGCGCCTCGCGCCGCGCTTCGCGGCGAGGCAATTGCGGCCCTCCGGTACGTCTGCGCACGCTCGCCGCACCGCAATCGTACCTAGGCGCAGCACTCACTCCATAGGGTGCGATGGTCGATGGGGAGACCTGCGGCGGCCAGGTGGGCCGCGAGTGCTTCGGGGTCGATCGCGGTGGTCCAGCGCCAGCGGACGACCCGCAGTCCGAGCGCCCGCAGCCGGTCCTCCCTCACCTTCTCGTCGAGCACGACGCGCTCTGCCGAGCGGCCACCGCGAAGATCGGCGTCGAGATACTTGGCATCACCGTCCGCCTCGCCGACCACCCCGAACGCCGGCCATGCGAAGTCGACGCGGCCGATCAGACCGGCGCTGTCCGAATACGGCACCTGAAGGGCGGGCTGCGGCACTCCCCCGGCGTGCATGCTGACTCGGCTCACGGACTCGAGGGGCGACTCCGCCCGCGCATCGGCGAAGGCGATGACCTCCTGGGCTCGCCGATGACCGCGCATCGGCTGGGCGCGGAGCCACGCCTCGAGCAGGGCGAGTCGGGGCGACCCGTTGCGAACGACGGCGTCGGCCACGACGACCGCATCGGGCCGGGGTGCCGTGGCAGCGAGGTCGATGGCCGTGCGCGGGAGCGAAGTGGTTCGGAGGCCGTCCACCTCCACGATGTCCTCGAGCACCACTTCGCGCGAGTGTGCGACCACGGCGCGCGCCGAGCGACCGCCAGCCGTGCTCCCGACGCTCACGTGAATGCGCTCCGGAACGGAGCCGATCATCGGAAGGCCGTGCAGCACCGCTGCCGATTGATGAGAGAACACTGGCGGTCGCTTCCGGGTGCGAGCGAAAGCGACCATCCGCAGGCGGTAACGATCGAGAGCATCGAGCTCGTCCCAGTCCTCTCGACGGACGTACACGCCGCGCCCGACTCGGACCTCGCTGCCCGCGAGGGCGGCCCGCGCGTGCTGGTGGCGAGTGTCCGCCAGGTCGCGCAGATCGCGGGTCAAGACAAGAGGGGCGTGCGTACGGTCGATCGTCATCGGTCCGGTCTACCCGGGGACGGGGACGCACGGGCCCTGCTGGCGCGTTCTGTGGAGGGGCGCTCCTCCGAAGTGCCCTGTGAGCGATTCGGTATCTGCTGCGCCGCGGTAGGTTTGCGCGGCGGCGAACGGGAGCAAACGTACCGGGGAGGCGCACTCACCCGGAAACGAGGGAGCGGGGCCGGCGTATCGCCGGCCCCGCTCGAGCAGCGCCTCGCGCCGCTGCTCCATTGGTTTCAAGACCGCTTACGCGGTGTCCGAACTCTCCGTCCGTGATCCGGTCAGCGGCTTGGGCTGGTTTGCGAGGTCTTGGATTGCCATAGGCGTCTCCCTCCATCGACGGATCCGTCCGGTTGGAACGGTGAATCCATACTGCGCCTCCGGAGCGCCGAGGTAAAGCCCGGGTTAACGAAAGAAGGGCCGGGCCCGAAGGCCCGACCCTCTTCCGAGTCAGTCGAAGAGATCGACTACTTGATGATCTTGGTCACCGTACCGGCGCCCACGGTGCGGCCACCCTCACGGATGGCGAAGCCGAGGCCCTCCTCCATGGCGATCGGCTGGATCAGCTCGACCGTCATGTCGGTGGTGTCGCCGGGCATGACCATCTCGGTGCCCTCGGGCAGCGAGATGACGCCGGTGACGTCGGTGGTCCGGAAGTAGAACTGCGGACGGTAGTTCGTGTAGAAGGGGTTGTGACGGCCACCCTCCTCCTTCGAGAGGATGTAGGCAGTGCCCTCGAAGTTGGTGTGCGGCGTGACCGAACCCGGCTTCACGACGACCTGACCGCGCTCGACGTCCTCGCGCTTGGTGCCACGGAGGAGCAGACCACAGTTCTCGCCGGCCCAGGCCTCGTCGAGCTGCTTGTGGAACATCTCGATACCCGTGACGGTGGTCTTCTGCGTCGGGCGGATGCCGACGATCTCGACCTCGGAGTTGATGGCCAGCGTGCCACGCTCAGCGCGGCCCGTGACGACGGTTCCACGACCGGTGATCGTGAAGACGTCCTCGATCGGCATCAGGAACGGCTTGTCCTTGTCGCGCACCGGGTCCGGGATGGACTCGTCGACGGCCTCCATGAGCTCGACGATCGACTGCACCCACTTCTCGTCGCCCTCGAGAGCCTTGAGGCCCGAGACGCGGACGACCGGAGCGTCGTCACCCGGGAAGTCCTGGCTCGAGAGGAGCTCGCGGACCTCGAGCTCGACGAGCTCCAGGATCTCCTCGTCGTCGACCATGTCGGACTTGTTCAGCGCGACGAGCAGGTACGGCACGCCGACCTGCTTGGCGAGCAGAACGTGCTCACGGGTCTGAGCCATCGGACCGTCGGTGGCGGCGACCACGAGGATCGCACCGTCCATCTGAGCGGCGCCGGTGATCATGTTCTTGATGTAGTCGGCGTGACCCGGGGCGTCAACGTGCGCGTAGTGGCGCTTCGGCGTCTCGTACTCGACGTGCGAGATGTTGATCGTGATACCACGCTGACGCTCTTCCGGAGCCGAGTCGATCGACGCGAAGTCGCGCTGAACGTTGGTCGCCGACGGGTACTTGTCAGCAAGCACCTTGGAGATCGCCGCGGTGAGCGTCGTCTTGCCGTGGTCGACGTGACCGATGGTTCCGATGTTGACGTGCGGCTTAGTCCGCTCGAACTTGGCCTTAGCCACTGGGTCCTCCTCAGGACTCTCGTGTAGATGTCCCGGTCGATGGATTTCGACCGGCAGACCTACGGGATTGGTTTCTTATGTTACGGGATGTTCCGAAAGGGAGCGACCGAGGTCACTCGCCCTTGCTCTTCTGAACGATCTCGTCAGCGACGGCCTTCGGGACCTCCGCGTAGCTGTCGAAGGTCATCGAGTACACCGCGCGGCCCGACGTCTTGGAACGCAGGTCGCCGATGTATCCGAACATCTCCGACAGGGGGACGTTGGCGCGGATGACCTTGACGCCACTCGCCTCCTCCATCGACTGGATCTGACCACGACGGGAGTTGAGGTCACCGATCACATCGCCCATGTACTCCTCGGGCGTGCGCACCTCGACCGCCATGAGCGGCTCGAGGAGCACGGGGTTCGCCTTGCGAGCGGCCTCCTTGTAGGCCATCGATCCGGCGATCTTGAACGCCATCTCCGAGGAGTCGACGTCGTGCGAGGCACCGTCGACGAGCGTCGCCTTGACGCCCACCGTCGGGAAGCCGGCGAGCACGCCGACCTGCATCGCGTCCTGGATGCCCGCGTCGACCGAGGGGATGTACTCGCGCGGAACGCGACCACCCGTCACGGCGTTGACGAACTCGTAGGACGTCTCGGGGGTGACCTCCATCGGCTCGAGGGAGATCTGCACCTTTGCGAACTGGCCGGATCCACCGGTCTGCTTCTTGTGGGTGTAGTCGTACTTCTCGACCGGGCGACGCAGGGTCTCGCGGTAGGCCACCTGCGGCTTGCCGACGTTGGCCTCGACGTTGAACTCGCGCTTCATGCGGTCCACGAGGATGTCGAGGTGCAGCTCGCCCATGCCCTTGATGACCGTCTGACCGGTCTCCTGGTTCTGCTCGGTGCGGAACGTCGGGTCCTCTTCGGCGAGCTTCTGGATCGCGGTGCCCAGCTTCTCCTGGTCGGCCTTGGTCTTCGGCTCGATGGCGACCTCGATGACCGGCTCCGGGAACGTCATCGACTCGAGGACGACCTGGTTGTCCGGGTCGCACAGGGTGTCGCCGGTGGTGGTGTCCTTGAGGCCGATGACCGCGTAGATGTTGCCGGCGGTGACGAAGTCGACCGGGTTCTCCTTGTTGGCGTGCATCTGGAAGATCTTGCCGATGCGCTCCTTGCGGCCCTTGGTCGAGTTCACGACCGCGGCACCGGAGTCGACACGGCCCGAGTACACGCGCACGTAGGTCAGACGACCGAAGAACGGGTGGACCGCGACCTTGAACGCCAGAGCCGAGAACGGCTCGCTGGCGTCGGCGTGACGGAGGATGACCTTCTCCTCGTCGCGCGGGTCGTGCGCCTCGATGGCGGGCACGTCGAGCGGCGACGGGAGGTAGTCGATCACGGCGTCGAGCATCGGCTGCACACCGCGGTTCTTGAACGCCGAGCCGCAGAGGACCGGGTAGATCTCGCTGTTGACGGTGAGCTTGCGGATGGCGCCCTTGATCTCGGCGACCGTGAGCTCCTCGCCACCGAAGAACTTCTCGAGCAGCGCGTCGTCGGACTCGGCGACGGTCTCGAGGAGGGCCTGACGGTACTCCTCGGCCTTCTCGACGAGGTCGGCGGGGATCTCCTCGATGGCGTACTTCGCGCCCATCTGCACGTCACCCTTGGCGTCTCCACGCCAGGTGAGCGCGCGCATCTCGACCAGGTCGACGACGCCCTCGAAGGACGACTCGGAGCCGATCGGGAGCTGGAGGACCAGCGGCTTGGCGCCGAGGCGCTTCACGATGGTGTCGACGGTGAAGTAGAAGTCGGCGCCGAGCTTGTCCATCTTGTTGACGAAGCAGATGCGCGGGACGTTGTACTTGTCGGCCTGGCGCCAGACGGTCTCGGACTGGGGCTCGACGCCCTCCTTGCCGTCGAAGACGGCGACGGCGCCGTCGAGGACGCGGAGCGAACGCTCCACCTCGACGGTGAAGTCCACGTGACCGGGGGTGTCGATGATGTTGATCTGGTTCTTGTTCCAGAAGCAGGTCACGGCCGCGGACGTGATGGTGATGCCGCGCTCCTTCTCCTGCTCCATCCAGTCGGTGGTCGACGCGCCGTCGTGCGTCTCACCGATCTTGTGGTTGACGCCCGTGTAGAACAGGATGCGCTCGGTCGTGGTGGTCTTGCCGGCATCGATGTGGGCCATGATGCCGATGTTGCGGACCTTTGTCAGGTCGGTGAGCACGTCCTGTGCCACAGGGTTCCTCCGAAAGAGTAGAGAGTGGAAGGGGCGCCGGCCGGGCGCAGCCCCAGAGGGTGCAACGCCCAGCCGACGGAAATCATTACCAGCGGTAGTGCGCGAAGGCCTTGTTCGACTCGGCCATCTTGTGCGTGTCCTCGCGACGCTTCACAGCGGCGCCGAGGCCGTTCGATGCGTCGAGGATCTCGTTGGTGAGACGCTCGGTCATCGTCTTCTCGCGACGACCCTTGGCGTAGCTGGTGAGCCAGCGCAGCGCGAGGGTGTTCGCGCGGTGCGGCTTGACCTCGACCGGCACCTGGTAGGTCGAGCCACCGACGCGGCGGCTGCGGACCTCGAGGGTCGGGCGGATGTTGTCGAGAGCCTTCTTGAGCGTGGTGACCGCGTCATTGCCCGACTTGGAGGAGACACCCTCGAGCGCGTCGTAGACGATGCGCTCGGCGAGGCCCTTCTTGCCGTCGAGGAGGATCTTGTTGACGAGCTGGCTGACGACCGGCGAACCGTAGACCGGGTCGGCGACGACGGGACGCTTCGGAGCGGGACCCTTGCGAGGCATTACTTCTTCTCCATCTTCGCGCCGTAGCGGCTGCGAGCCTGCTTGCGGTTCTTGACGGCCTGGGTGTCCAGGGCGCCGCGGACGATCTTGTAACGGACGCCGGGGAGGTCCTTCACACGGCCGCCGCGGACGAGCACCATCGAGTGCTCCTGCAGGTTGTGGCCCTCACCGGGGATGTACGCGGTGACCTCGGTCCCGTTGGAGAGCTTGACGCGCGCGACCTTGCGGAGCGCGGAGTTCGGCTTCTTCGGGGTGGTGGTGTAGACGCGGGTGCACACGCCGCGCTGCTGGGGGTTGGCCTTCAGGGCGGGAGCCTTGGTCTTGGTGACCTTCGGCGTCCGGCCCTTTCGAACCAACTGCTGAATGGTAGGCACTGAACTTCTCCTTTTATGGACTGCACGGTGACAGTTGTTGCTTGTCCCATGACCGATCAACCCGTCTCCGGGCGTCTCAGTCGTCTGGGGAATCGACCGACGATCGAAATCTCGCCGCCGATATGCCGTGGGGGCCGGAATCCCGTGCGGTCTTCCTGCCCATCGGATGAGTACGTGCCAGCTCGCTCGCTCCTCCATCGCTGGTCCCATTTCTGGGCACGGAACGAGCGCGCAGCAGAGCGCACACCCGATAAATGTTATCGTCCGCGCCCCTCCCGGTCAAATGAACGGGGCTGTGCTAGGGCGCCGTCCGCGCAGGGCGAAACGGCGACGGGTGCTCACTCGTCGTCATCCCCCTCCCAGGGCCAGCGCGGTCTGCCCCGCTGGGCGAAGCGGCCGACCAGCACCAGCTGGTAGAGCAGGGTGACGACGAAGGCCGCGATCCCGACGAGCACGGCGTACCAGCTGCCGAACTGGCCCGCGGCGAAGAGCACGGCGCGCAGGGACTGCGACGGGTCCCCCGCGATGCCGGCGACCGCTCCCGCGACCACGTAGACGAGGTAGCAGACAAGCCCGATGAGGAGGGCGTTCCCCGGGGAGACGCGCTGGCGATCGGCGGGCACGCGCGTCCCCCGGGCGATCAATGCGAGGAGGAGCGCGAGCACCGCGGCGCCGACCATGATCGGCCCGACGAGCGTTCCGATGGCGGGATCGGCGACGACCTCGGTGTTGGTCGCGAGGGAGAGCAGGCCGAAGCCCGCGACGATCAGCGCGAGGTAGAGACCCGCGGCGAACAACGCCACGATGGTCGCATACGCGCGTTCGTCACGCATGACCGCCGGCTCAGTACCCCTGCTGCGTGGCGTAGGCGGCGACGGCCTGGTTCTGGGCGTCGGCGACCTGCTGCTCGTAGTCCGCCTGCGCCTCAGCGTTGCGGGCCTTCAGCTTGCGGCCGCGCGCGGCGAGCCAGGCGCCCGTCCAGACCGAGATCTCGCGGGCGATGACGCCGGCGAGAACGGCGAACGGGTTCAGCCAGGCGCTGCGGAGCAGGATGGCGAACTCGGCCGGCGTGCGCTCCCAGTAGTGCGCGTCGACCAGGTAGGCGCCGACGTAGGTGAAGTAGACGAAGACCGCCACGACGAGGCCGCCGAGGATGTACGCCCACCAGCGCGAGCGGTTCACGATCTGCACCAGGACGACCATGCCAACGAAGAACGCGACGACCGGCACCCAGCCCGAGATCTGCTGCGTGTAGTACTCGAGGAGCGCCTGCAGGTACTCGTTGCTGGGCGTCAGCAGGGCGCCCACCACGACGACCGCGACGCTCCAGAGCAGGGCGAACGCGACCGTCCCGACCAGGACGATCAGGATGCCCGTGCCGCGGTTGCTCTTGCGCTTCGGCGGCTCGGGACGCTGCAGGAAGATCGGCGCCACCGGCTGCGGCTGCAGCGGGACGGGCGCTCCGGTCTGCTCCGGCGCCCACGCGGTCCCGGCCACCGGCGCGGTGCCGTAGGCGGCGGTCGCGGCCGGAGCGGTCTGCGCTTCCGCCGCGGCGGCGGCGGCGACGATCGGTGCGGCGGCCTCCGCCGGCGACGCGGTGTCGACCGTGGCGGAGCCGGCTGCGGTGGCCCCGGCCTCCCCCGGCTGGGCCGCGGTCCGGGCGACGGCTGCGGCGATGTCGTCCTCGGTGCTGACGACGGGCTCCGGCTCGGTGACGGCGGCGGGCGCCTGCGCTGCCGGAGCGGGCGTGACGGCGGGCGCGGGCGCTGCGCTCCGGGCCGACTCATCGGTCGCGGACTCGGCGGCCGGGCGGTTCACGTGGCCGCGAGCGGACACCGGGCTCGACGGCGGGTCGACGACCTCGGGGTCGCTGTCATGCGCCTCTGCGGCGGCCGATGCGGCCGCACCCGTCGCGGGCTCGACGGGCGTGGCCCGCTGCTCGCCCGTGACCGCGGACGCGGGATCGGGTGTCGTGTCGCTCATCATGGCACCTCCAGAGGCCCGGCGGGCCCGTCGTGAGGCCCACTGTAGCAACGGGGCGGTGGATGTCGAGGGAGGCGGAGCGGGGCTCGGTCAGCTCATTTCGACGCTTGGGCGGGCGCGTCCGTGCTCGTGCCCGGGGTCGCCGGCGCCCCGCCGTCCTGGCCTTCGGGTGTGAGCGAGAAGACGTACCCGGAGACTTTCGCATCCAGTGTCCCCGCCGGAGCAGCGGTGTCGGCGGCAGGAACGGTACTGAATGACGTGACGAGGAAGAGTCGTGCGCCCGACTGCAGACCGCTGACGAAGTTCAGGATGTCGCCGTACTGACCACGCACCGTCACGGATACCGGGCGGGCCGCGAAGTTCGTCGCCGTGATCAGCGAGCTCACGACCGGGGGCACCCCGGCTGCCGTCGGCGCCGTCGTCGGAGTGGGGGCGGGTGTCGCGCCCGATGTCGGTGCCGGCGTGCTCGCCGGCGCGGCGGCGGGCGGTGCGACCGGAGAGTAGGCGACGGCGTCGGAGAAGGCCTGGTCGACGCAGACGACATTCGACGCCGTGTAGAGCGCATTCAATTGGTCGATGAAGGCGGGGATGTCGGACCCTTCGGGCACCGAGGCCGCCAGGGACGCGAGCTTGGCCTTCAGCGCCGGCAGGTCCTCGGAGTCCTTCTTCAGTTTCGCGAGCGCCTGCGCATACGTGTCGTTGGTCTGCTGCACGGATGCGGTCTGGGACTCGGCGTCGGCGATGGCCGCGAGCTGCGGCTGCACCCCGAGGAACCAGCCGCCCGCGACGACGAGCGCCATGACGAGGACGCTGCAGATGATCCAGAGCCGGTTCTTGTCCACGATCACTTCTCCTGGGGGTCGAACCGCCGGTCGAAGGCGGTCTCGTTGATGTGCATCGTGATGTCGACCGCGTAGGTCGCGGTCGTCGGATCGAGCGTGACCGACCCCGGCGTCGCATCGGCGAAGCCCGGGAGCGTGGCCAGCGACTTCAGCCACGTGGGCACGACCGGGAGGGTCGGACTCGATGCCTGGAAGGTCAACGTGGCGACGCGGGACCCTTGCAACGGGACGGTCGGCTGGGCGTAGGTCGCGAGCGGGGTCGCGGAATCGATGGTCACGGTCGCGAGTGTGACGTCCGCCGGGAGGGTGGCCTGCACCTTCTGCAGGTAGTCCTTCCAATCGATCTCGGTGGACGCCCCGACCTGTTGTGCGGCTTCCACGAGAGTGACCTGGTCCTGGACGGTGCGGACCTCCCGGAAGCGGGTCTGTTCCGCGAGCAGCTCAGCCGTATGCGCCTGCGCCGCTGCGAGATCCAGCTGCGCCCGGAAGCCGAGCGCCGCCGTCCCTCCGACGGCCGCGAGGACGAGGAGCACCACACCGAGCACACCCCAGAGGAGTGAGCGACGCATGCGCTTGGCGCGCCTCCCGACGAGAACCTCCGGCGGCATCAGCGAGACGCGCGGCTCGCCGCCGACGAGGATCGGCGAGACCGGGGTCTTCGGACCGGCCTGCTTCGCGCCTCCCGTCGCCTGATCCGGCTCGACCGTCGAAGGCGGAGGCGCGTCCGGCGCTCCCGCGGTCCGCTTCTGCTTCTGCTTCGCCGATCCACCGATCGGCCTGGTCAGCCAGCTCGACTTGGGCGCGGGCGTTCCGGCGCCGGACGACGAGGCCGCTCCTGCGGCGCTCACGCCGCACGCCCGATCGCGAGTCCGAGAGCCACCGTCAGGCTCGTGCGCCTCGCCCTGAGCTCGTCCGCGTCGAGAGTGCGCGACAGCCCGACCGCGAGATACGGATCTCCGACCGCGACCGGCAACCGCGTCATCTCGCCCAGAGCCTCCGCGAAGCCGGGGAGCTGGGCGCCTCCGCCGGTGAGGACCACCCGCTCGAAGCGTGCGTCCGGCCGTGTGTTCACGAAGTAGTTGATCGTGTTCCGCAGGCTCGAGAGCAGTTCGCCGGCCGTCTGATAGATGATCTCGACGGCTCGTTGGTCCTCGATCGTCGAAACCTGTGTCGCCAGGCCGAGCGATCGTTTCAGCTCCTCGGCCTGATGCGGAGCGATCTCCAGCCCGTCTCGCAGCGCCTGCGTCATGTCGGCACCACCCGTCGGGACGATGCGCACGAATTGCGGGACCCCGGCGGCCGCGATCACCACCGTCGTCGTGTTCGCTCCGATGTCGATCACGGCGGAGAAGCCCGTGAGGCCAGACCGGGCTCCGAACACACGGCTGAGTGCGAACGGGATCAGATCGACGTCGACGGGCGTGAGACCGGCCAGCTCGGCAGCGCGCACGTTGGCGAGCACCGCCTCCTTCACCGCGGCGATCAGGAGCCCGTTGACCGTCGGCCCGCTGTCGCCCTGGCCGTAGGAGACCGGGTAGAAGTCGAGCAGCGCCTCCGCCACCGGGACGGGGAGCATGTCTTGGACGTGGAACGGCAGCGATTCGCGGATGCGCTCCAACGACATGAGCGGCATGCTCAGGTCGCGGGCGAGCACCCGCTGGTTTCCCATCCCGAGCACGACGTTCCTCGTCTTGAAGCCGCCTTTTCGCCAGAGTTCGCGGAGGGACGCGGCGACGGTGTTCGGCTCGATCACCTCGCCACGGCTCACCGCGCCTTCGGGCAGCGGCATCTCCGCGTGCCGCAGGATCGTGGGCTTCGGTTTGGCCGGATCCGCGACTTCGACGGCGCGGAGCATCCCGTTGCCGATGTCCACACCAACGATGCTGGTCGCCATCTTCTCCTCCTCCCCGGCCTCAGCCGAGTCCGATCAGTTGCAGGTAGCCCGCCCAGAGCGGCCCGCCTGCGAGAATTCCGAGCCACGCGCCCGCGAGCATCCATGGACCGAAGGGGATGCCGCTCGTGCGCGTCGCACGCCTGGTCACCGTGAGCGCGATGCCGAACACGCCGCCGAGCACGAAGGCCGCGAACACGCCGATGGCGAGCTGAGCCCAGCCGAGCGATCCGAGATAGAGGCCGAGCACGCCCGCGAGCTTGACGTCCCCGAATCCCATCCCCCCGGGACGCGCGAGCGCGAGCACCAGATAGAGGAGGAACGCCCCGGCGCAACCCACGGCGGCGGAGAGCAGTCGTGTCCACTCGCCGTCGATCGCGAGCGCCGTGCCCAGGAGCACGCCGCCGATGATGTACGCGGGGAGCACGATCCGGTTCGGGAGCGTGTGCGTGTCGATGTCGATCACGGCCAGTACGACGGTGATGGCCGCCAGATAGAGGAAGGCGATCAGCCTGAGGGCCGACGGAAGAGGGGCGTGCGTCGAGAACTCCGGCAGGAAGGCGACCGCGACCACGACGAACAGGACGCCGGTCGCCCCTTCGACCAGCGGGTAGCGCCAGCTGATCGGTTCGCGGCAGTCCCGGCATCGGCCGCGCAGCACCAACCACGAGAGGAGCGGGATGTTGTCGTACGGCCGGATGGCGGAGCCGCAACCCGGGCACGCGCTCGGCGGGCTCACGAGTGAACCGCCGATGGGCAGCCGATAGGCGACCACGTTGAGGAACGAGCCGACGGCGAGCCCGAGCGCCCCGCCGAGGACGACGAGGAACCCGAGCAGTGCCGGTGTGACGGTCGCGCTCATCCGGCCGCGCTCCCGTCAGGGTTGAACGCCTTCGGTACCTCGACCAGCGTGCTCACGCCGTAGCTCGTGGAGACCGGCGACAGGAACTTGGGCGGAGCAGTGTATTTGAAGCGCGGGTCGTAGCTGTAATTCTTGTCGTAACCGGTGCCGGGCGACCCGGCCGTCCCGACGGTCCCGCGATATTCCTGGGCGATGGCTCCGTAGATGTTGAGCGTGCCGCGTTTGGCTGTGCCCTTGTCGTAGTTCTGCACCATGAAGGTGTGCGCGACGGAGAGGATCGCGGCGTAGATGGTGCGGTCCTTCGCGAGCATCGGGGTGTTTCCGTTGAAGGGGTTCCAGACCCAGACGGCGTTGTTGCCGACAAGGCCGAGGATGTCCTTGGTGCCGTCCTGGTAGGTGATGTCTCCCGTGATGTAGATGTAGTTCTGTGCGGCCACGGTGATCTGGCCGTGCACCGTGCCCTGCACGTAGACGTCGCCCTTCAGGCAGTTGTAGTGCGAGGGGTTCGCCGCGGGGACGGTCTCGTTCGTCAGCGGATACTGAACGGACCCGATCTTCCATCCGGTCCCGGTCGTCGGCGAGTTGGTGCAGGTGAAGTTGGCCGGCCACGTGTTCGGCGCCCACCCGTTCGCGTCCGTCGTGCCGGAAGGGACGTCCTGCACGTAGACCAGGTTCTGCGGGATGACGTCGATGGTCGCACCGTCCACCGAGCCGAGTTGTCCGGCCCCGGTGCCCGGGATCCCGCACATCGGATTGTCCTTGGTGGACAAGGTCTTGCTCGCCGGGTCGCCCGAGATCTGCGTGAACTGCGTGAACGGCGATTTCACGTTCATCTTCCCGTTCGACGTGAAGGTGATCACGGTCGGCCCGGTGTACAGGCACCCGGGGCGCTTGACCGAGTCGACGTCGAGCCGCGTCTCCAGCTTCATCTGACCGTTCGTCTGCGGCATCCCGATCGTCGCGTCCAGCGTGGGGGTGCCCTTGTTGAACGTGGGGTTGGAGCATCCCGAGGCTTTGGAGTAGAAGGGCGCCTTGGGGTTGGAGGTCGTGACCGGCCCGTTGAAGGTCGAACCGCAGATCAGCAAGGTGTCGTTGGAGTGCAGCGGACCGTTGATGGTGTCGTTCGCCCCGAACTGGATCTCGGTGCAGTCGCTGTCGTGCGTGTTGGTCGAGTAGTACCAGGCGTAGTTCGGTTTGCCGCTCGACGTCTCGCACGCGGTGTTCGACTGGTCGGGGTCCTTCACCTCGAAGTCGGTGAAGTAGAGGAAGTCGATGAAACCGGTCTGGCGGACGTTGACGACGATCGTCCGGACCTCTGTCCCCACCTTGCCCGTCGAGCGCAGTCGTACGACGCCGGTCGTCGCATACTGCGAGTTGTCCACGTCGTACCGGAAGTAGCTGCGGGACGGGCTGCTCGGATCGCCCGACGGCACCTGTGCCCACCCGCTGAAGGCAGGGTTCGACGTCGGCGGAAGGACTCCGGTGCTCGTGGAGGAGAAGGGCGAGGACGGGTTGCGGTACTGCACGTACGTGTTGTCGTTCGCCAGGCGCGCCTTGTAGTCCTCGAGACCGGCGTACGCGGCGGCCATCGCCGCGTTCCAGTCGTCGTCGGTGCGGGACTTCATGGCGCCGCTCCCAGCGAACGCCGCAGCCGTCGCCACCAGCATGACGAGCACCGTCCCGAAGATCACGACGGTGATCAGCGCCATCCCATCGTCACGTCCGCGACGGATCGCCCGGAACCAGGCATCGATCCTGAGCATCATGAGATCGTCCTGTTCTGCCCGAGGTTCGGGAGGCCGACGGTGTTCTGGAGCGTCACGGAGTGGTCCGTCACACCGGTCTTGGTGAGCACGGTGAGCGTGACCTGGACGGCGGCGATCGTGGCGAGCGTGGTCTTGACGTTGGCGACGCCGCCGGTGGCGCCGACGCTCGTGGCGATCGCCGTGTTGGTGGAATCCAGGTAGGTGAAGGTCCAGGGAGCGGTGCCGGCGCGCGGGGCGATGGCGTCGGCCAGGATGCGCGTGCGCTGGGGGGTCGTCGTCTCGGCCGGGAACGACCAGTAGCCGTTGCCCAGGCTCGTCGAGGGCCAGATGTCCTCGACGAGCTTCCGCGTGGTCTGGTCGACCCGGATGCGGACCTGGATCGGCTGCTGCGTGGTGCCGGTCAGGTTCACGAAGGCATAGAAGAGCACGGCTTCGTTGCGTGCGTAGACGAAGGCGGGATCGTTGGGCGGGGGCGTGCCGAAGCCGGTCGCCTGCACCGGGTTGTCCGTCCCTGCGCGCAGCATCCTGGCCGTCTCGTTCATCGCATTCGATGCCGACCGGGTGTTCTGGTTCGTGTTCTGCGCGTTGTCCATCGCGCGGGTGGTGCTGACATACAGGTTCGCGATGAGGGTGATGACGATGCCGAAGACGAACATCGCGACGATCCACTCGATGAGGCTGATACCGCTCTCGTCGTCACGGAGTCGGATGGTGTGTCGTCCGCGGCTCACGGCTGCACCACCCGGGGGTCGAGGGTGAACGCTCCCGAGGCTCCGATGGTCACGCCGGTCGCTCCGGTGGGGATGGAGAGCCACGACGACGGCATCGCCGTCGACGGTGTCGTCGACGTCCCGTACTTGAGCGTCCACGCCCCGTAGGGAAGGACGATCGTCACCTTGCTGTTCGCGGACTTGCCGAGAACCCCGAGGGCGAAGTCGATGGTCTGCGGTTTTCCCGTGCACCCTGGGTCCCCCGAGACGAACGGCGTCGTGCTGACCGCCCGGAGGTTGAGGTTCGCGCTCTGGTTGTTCGGGTTCGTGACGGTGATCGATCCCATCGGCAATTTCCCGACGTTCGCAGCGGGTGTAGTCACTCCTGGACTCACGGACGTCACGGGTGCGGCGGGCGCGAGGTAGGTCCGGCCCGCGGAGGTGTACTGGGGCCAGTCGCCCGGATTCGGGGAACGGCAGCCCGGATTCGCCTCGGTGTAGGGCGCGTAGGCGCCTGCGACGACGCTGTAGGCGGTCGACGGGAAGAGCAGCGCACTCGTCGGCGAGGTCGCCGCGGTGGTCCAGACGCCGTAGGTGCTGAGGACGCTCACGGCGGCTGTGCTCGGCACCGTGACGCTGCCGCTGCTCGGCCACGCCCAGGCGACGGCGCCCGCGCGGTCGTAGGTGAATCCCGCCGAGGTGCTCTGCCCCGCCTTGACCGTGACGATCTTGCTGGGCGCCTGGTTCTGAAAGGGGTCGATGTAGCCCGTCTTGGACGCGGTGACGGTGTAGGTGCCCGGCGGGACCTTGAGCACGTAGCTGCACCCCATCGAGTCGGTGGCCGACGGGACCGAACCCGGGTCCGGTGAGACGGTGACGCCGATGCCGGCGACGGGCGCCCCTGCGGCCGACTTCGTGGAGACGAGGATGGTGCCGAGGGTGTCGACGCTGATCTTGGTGCTCGGTGCGAGCACCGTGTCGGAGACGACGGGCTGACCGATCATCTTCGGCCAGCTGATCTGCACACGCACGCGCTTGTAGAGGATCGAGGACGCGGCCGAGGCGTTGCAGTCGACGTCGCCGCCGGAGCCGTAGACCCAGCTGACGGTGCGCTTGATCGAGTACACCGCGCCCGTCCCGGCCGGGACCTGCACCTGCTTGTCGGCGGTCGTGCTGTAGAGCGAGAAGAGGTCGCCGCTGGATCGGTCGAGGTCGATCTCCTGAGCGGCGAGGTTGGTCGCGACGGCGCGTGCGCGGGAGTCGCCAGTGATGGTGAACGCGGACAGCAGGGAGTAAGCGACGCCGACGGAGATGATGGCGAAGATCATCATCGCGACGATCACCTCGATGAGGCTGACGCCGGATTCGGAGGTCCGGATGCTGCGGAGCCGGGCGAGCAGTGCTGGCATTGCGTTCACCTCCCCTGGGTCGGGTTCGGGATGGTGGTGGAGCCGGGGGACGAGCCGGGATGGGACGCCGCACACGCTGCGCCCCATCCCGGCTGGAGCACTCAGCTGCCGAGCTTGGTGTCTCCGTCGGCGCCGCACGCGGCGCCCTTCTTGGTGCCGGTCGAGTCAGTGATGTTGAAGTTCAACCCACCCGAGCTCTTGCTAACGCCGACGATGCAGAAGCCGGTGGTGCTGGTGGAAGCCGCGATCGTGTTCAGCGACGCCGTGTTGTCGCTGAGGGTGACCCCATACTTCTTCTGGACGTCGCTGAGGGTGGTGGTGCCCGTGGCCGGGACCAGGGCGGCGGTCGCTGTCGTGTAGGTCGCCGTCGGGTTGTCGTTCATGTAGCCGATGACAGCCGTCTTGATGTTCGTGAGGTCGGACTTCACGGCCGAGTCCTTGGCGTTGTCCTGGATGCCCAGGTACACGGGGATCGCGATCGCGGCGAGGATGCCGATGATGATCACGACGACGAGGAGCTCGATCAGGGTGAAGCCCTTCTCGCCCTCTTCGAGGAGGCCCTTGCGGCGGGCGTTCAGCTTGCCCATGAGACGGAAGTACATTGCGGTGTCCATTCGGTCGGGGAATGCGGGGTGCGGATGGGAGCGAGACCCGTCCGATGCGCTGATGGTATTTCCGAGCAAATTCTCGGCAGAATCCCACAAAAGGGGGCAATTTCTTTGATAAACCACCCCAGTTATGGGGAGCCCTCGTTCAGGGGATGTACAGCGTGTGAACGCTCACTTGACGAGGCTGGAAATCTGGAAGATGGGCATGTACAGGGCGATCACCATGCCGCCGATGACGACGCCGAGGAAGGCGATCATGAGCGGCTCGATCATCGCCGTCAGCTGCTCGGTCGCCGACGCCACCTCCTGGTCGTAGAAGTCGGCGATCTTGTTCAGCATGGTCTCCAGTGAGCCCGAGTCCTCGCCGACCGCGATCATCTGGGTGACCATGGCGGGGAAGACCGGCTGCTGGGCCAGCGGCCCGGCGATCGACTCGCCCTGCCTCACCGACTCGGCGACCTTCACCAGCGCGTTCTCGATCACCCAGTTCCCGGAGGTCTCCCCCACGATCTTGAGCGCCTGCAGGATCGGCACCCCGGCGCCGATCATGTTCGCGAAATTCCGGCTGAAGCGCGCGACCGCGATCTTCTTCAGCAGCTGTCCGAAGACGGGCATCTTGAGCTTGACCGGATCGACCCGCATCCGCACCTTCTCGGTGTTCTTGTTGCGGGACCACCAGATGCCCCCCGCAACACCGCCCACGAGCAGCACGGGGGCTATCCACACCATCGCGTGCGACAGCTCCACCAGGATCATCGTGGGCAGCGGCAGCTGCCCACCGAGGCCTTTGAACATGTTCTCGAAGACCGGGACGATGAACAGCAGCATCGCGATCACGGCGACGAGGGACATGATCAACACGATCACCGGATAAGTGAGCGCCGATTTGATGGTGCCGCGGAGCTTCACCTCCTTCTCGAAGTTGAGCGCCACCGCCTCCAACGAGGAGTCCAGGAATCCACCGGTCTCACCGGCACGGATCATGTTGACCATCAGCGGCGGGAAGACATCGCCGTACTTCCGCATCGCGTCGGAGATCGCGACGCCGGCCTCCACGTCATCGCTGACCTTGCCCATGATCGTGGCGAGCTTCTTGTTCTCGGTCTGCTCGGCGATGATGTTCAAGGTCCGGAGGATCGACAGGCCCGAGCCGATCATGGTCGCCATCTGCCGGCTCATGATCGCCAGGTCCTTGAGCTTGACGCCGCTGCCGAACCCGATGTTGATCTCGCGGTTGAGGCCCGTGGCCTCGGCGGACTCCTCGATCGAGATCGGCGAGATGCCCATGGTCCTCAGACGCGACGCCACGGCCGCCTCGCCTGGCGCGTCGATGCGGCCTTTGACGACCTTGCCGTCGCCGTTCCGCCCACGGTAGGCGAAGGTGGTCGCCCCGGCCATCAGCGCACCTGCCCGGAGAAGCTGTCACCGAAGTCGGGTTCGCTGGCGGCGATGGCCTGCGACGACGAGTCGGTCAGAGTGTCGACCCGTTGTATGAGCCTTGTGATGCTCTCGAGGTCGTGCGCCTTCTCCAGGGCTGCCTTGCGCGTGATCGCCCCCACGTTGACCAGTTCCGCCAGATGCTGGTCCATCGTGTGCATCCCGTCGCCGCGGCCAGCCTGCATGGATGACGCGATCTGGTAGGTCTTGCCCTCGCGGATGAGGTTGGCGATGGCGGGGGTCATCATGAGGACCTCGGTGGCGACGACGCGGCCGCGGCCGGAGGCGCGTTTGACGAGGGTCTGGCAGACGACGCCCTGCAGGGTTGCGGCGAGCTGGGCGCGCACCTGGTCCTGCTGGTGGGGCGGGAAGACGTCGATGACGCGGTCGATCGTCTGCGGGGCGTCCTGGGTGTGCAGGGTGGCGAAGACGAGGTGGCCGGTCTCGGCGGCCGTCAGGGCCACCGAGATCGTCTCGAGGTCGCGGAGCTCGCCGATGAGGATGACGTCGGGGTCCTGACGCAGCACGTGCTTGAGCGCGTTGTTGAAGCTGTGGGTGTCGTGGCCGACCTCGCGCTGGTTCACGATGGACCGCTTGTGGGTGTGCATGAACTCGATCGGGTCCTCGACCGTCACGATGTGGTCGGCGCGCGTCGAGTTCACGAGGTCGATGAGGGCGGCGAGGGTCGTCGACTTGCCGGAACCGGTCGGGCCGGTCACCAGCACGAGGCCGCGCGGGAGGGTGGAGAACCCGCCGATCTGCTCCGGGACGCCGAGCTCCCGTAGCTGCTTGATCTCGGTCGGGATGATACGGAACGCGGCGCCGACGGAACCGCGCTGCTGGTAGAAGTTGACGCGGAAGCGGGAGTTCGCCGAGATGGTGAAGGCGAAATCCAGCTCCAGCTCGCGCTTGAAGATCTCGGCCTGGCGCTCGGTCAGGAGGCTGCTGAGCGCGGCGAGGGTCCGCTCGTGCCCCCAGGGCTCGGCCGGCCCGGCCGGAGTGAGCGCGCCGTCGATACGGACCATCGGGGGCGCTCCCACGGTGACATGGAGGTCGGAGGCGCGCTGCAGGACGACCTCCCGCAGGGCGGCCACGAGCTCGGGGTCCGCTTTGGCGAGCGCCTCCCGCTCCGGGGCGGTGAGCGTGGCGACCTCCGCCTCGTAGTCGGTGGGCGGGAGCGGCGCGCTGTGGGAGGTCGGCGTCGGATCCGGCTGCACCGCCGCACGCCGCCCGGCGGGGACGAGACGCGGGGCGGGCGTGAGGTCGTCGAGGGAGTAGACGGGGACGGAGGGTGCGGCCGGAGGCACGTCGTCGAGCGAGTACACGGGACCGGCCGGGGGCTGCGGCTCGACCGGCGGTGCGACGTACACAGGCGGCACGACAGGCGGCTCGACCGGCGCCACCGGCTGCGGCACCGGCGCCACCGGCGGCGCGAACGTCGGTGGCTGCAGCCCGGCTTCCCCCAGCGGCACCCCCGCTCCCGGCGCCCAGCCGTCCGCGGTCGACCCCGGCGGGATCACCGGGATCTCGTAGAGCGGCTTCGCCGTCGGCGCGGGGTACCCGCCCCAGGCGTTGTCGTCGATCGTCATGTGCCCTCCTAGGCGACCACTCGCAGGATCTCTTCCACGGATGTGAGGCCGAGCTTGGCCTTCTCCCAGCCGTCCGCGCGCAGCGTGAGCATGCCCTGCTCCTGCGCGGCGCGGGCGATCTCGGCGCTCGACGCGCGCTGCACGGCGAGGCGCTCGATCTCCTCGGTGACGGCCATGACCTCGTGCACGGCGATGCGGCCGCGGTAGCCGGTGTTCGAGCAGGTCGGGCAGCCGACCGGCATGAAGACCGACGGGACCGGCTCGTCGGCCGGGACGGCGAAGCGCAGGCGACGCAGGTCGTCGGCGCTGTAGGTCGCCGGCTGCTTGCAGCGGTCGCAGAGGCGGCGGGCGAGCCGCTGGGCGACGACGCAGTCGAGGGCGGACCCGACGAGGAACGGCTCGATGTCCATCTCGGTCAGTCGCGTGACGGCGCTGGGAGCGTCGTTCGTGTGCAGGGTGGAGAGCACGAGGTGGCCGGTCAGGGACGCCTCGATGGCGATCTGAGCAGTTTCATGGTCGCGGATCTCGCCCAGCAGAACGACGTCGGGGTCGCTGCGCAGGATGCTGCGGAGCGCGCTCGCGAACGTCAGGCCGGCCTTGGGGTTCACCTGCACCTGGTTGACGCCCGGCATCCGGTACTCGACCGGGTCCTCCACCGTGATCACGTTGATCTCGGGCCGGGCGACGGCGTTGAGCGTCGTGTACAGGGTGGTGGACTTGCCGGAGCCGGTCGGGCCGGTGACCAGGATCATCCCGTACGGCTTCGAGTACGAGGCGCGGTAGGTCTCGAAGTTGTGCTCCAGGAGGTTGAGGTCGCGCAGGGTCATCCCGGTGTTCGTGTTGTCCAGGATGCGCATGACGACCTTCTCGCCCCACACTGTCGGCAGCGTGGCGACGCGCAGGTCGATCTGGCGGCCGCCGTGCACGACCGACATGCGGCCGTCCTGCGGTTTGCGCCGCTCGGCGATGTCGATGTCGCTCATGATCTTCAGTCGCGAGATCACGCCGTTCTGGATCGCCTTGGGCGCGCTCTGCATCGCGTGCAGCACGCCGTCGATGCGGTAGCGGACGCGCACGTCGTGCTCGGCCGGCTCGATGTGGATGTCGGAGGCGTGGTCCTGGATGGCCTGGCTGACGAGCAGGTTCACGAACCGCACGATCGGGGCGTCGTCGTCCCCGGACTCGGCGATCGCGGTGTCCTGGACGGGCGCGCTCTCCTCCTCGAGCGTCGTCGTCAGGTCGCTCAGCTCGTCGTCCGCGCGTACGTAGCGGTCGATCGCGGCGAGCAGGTCCGGCATGTCGGCCACGGCCGGGGCCACGCTCATCCGGGAGGCGGCGCGCACGTCGTCGATGGCGAACACATTGCCGGGGTCGGCCATCGCGAGGATCACGGTGCCGTCCTGCACGCCGATCGGCAGCACCACGTGCCGACGGCAGAGCGGGCCGGGGATGAGCCCCACGGCCGCACGGTCGACGGGGTAGTCGCCGAGCTCGACGAACGGCAGACCCGACTGTGCGGCGCGCGCCCGCGCGACCTGGCCAGGCGTGATGGCGCCGCGCGCGAGCAGCTCGCGGACCGTCGACTCGTCGGCGGCGGGCTCGCCGGACACCGAGTCCAGGTACTCGATCGGCAGATGGCCGTGGAGGATCAGGATCTCTGTCATGGACGCCACGGGGACCTCCTCGTGCGGGGGCTACCGTCGACCGGGTCGGGCACGTCGGCGGACCGCGCCGTCACCGGGCGAGATCCGGAGGCGGCGAAGCGATGTCACCGTATTCCCGCCGGTCGGGCGGGTGACAGCCCCGCTTACAGGTGCCCCGCGCAGGGGTGCCACGCACGCGGGGGTCAGACGCGAGCCGGGAGACTCAGCGGCGGCGCAGGTCTCCGCGGCGGCTGGCGAGGTAGATGAGCACGCCGGCGATCACCGCGCACCCCATCGTCGTCAGCCAGTACGGGAGGGAGCCCGCGGCGTTGCCGGAGGTCGCCTGCACGATGCCGAGGACGAAGCTGACGATGGCGATCACGAACACGACACCGGCGCAGCCGACCATCGCACGGCCGGTCGAATCGGTGTACTCGAGGAGCTGACGCCACATGCTCCCATTCTCCCCTACCGGCGGCGGCCGGGGTGACGCACGCCGGAAACGAGGAAGGCCCCCGGCGCGATGCGCCGAGGGCCTTCGATCGTACGGAACCGTTAGTTGTAGGTGCCGGGGGTGTAGTCGTCCGAGCTGAAGCTGTCGAAGTCGACGAAGCTCAGGTCGTTCTCGCTGAACGCGGAGTCGTCGGCGAAGATGCGGTTGGGGTACCGCTCCGCCTTGGCCTCCTCCGTCGCCTCCACGGTGACGTTCCGGTAGCGCGACAGGCCGGTGCCGGCCGGGATGAGCTTACCGATGATGACGTTCTCCTTGAGACCGATCAGCGGGTCGGACTTGCCCTCCATGGCCGCCTGCGTCAGGACGCGGGTGGTCTCCTGGAAGGACGCGGCCGACAGCCACGACTCGGTCGCCAGCGACGCCTTGGTGATACCCATGACCTCCTGACGCGCCGAGGCCGTCTTCTTGCCCTCCTGAAGCGTCGCACGGTTGATCTCGTTGTACTTCGACCGGTCGACGAGCTCACCCGGGAGCAGGTCGGTGTCGCCGTGGTCGACGACGGTGACCTTGCGGAGCATCTGTCGGACGATGACCTCGATGTGCTTGTCGTGGATCGGCACACCCTGCGAGCGGTAGACGCCCTGCACGCCGCCCACCAGGTGCTTCTGCACCTCGCGGACGCCCTTGACCCGGAGGACCTCCTTCGGGTCGACCGTGCCGACGATCAGCTGCTGCCCGAGCTCGACGCGCTGTCCGTCCTCCACCAGGAGGGTCGAACGCTTCAGCACCGGGTAGATGTGCGGCTCGTCGCCGTTGTCGGGGGTCAGGACGACCTTGCGGGACTTGTCCGTCTCCTCGATGACGATGCGACCTGCGGCCTCGGCGATCGGGGACGCACCCTTGGGGGTACGGGCCTCGAACAGCTCCTGGACGCGCGGCAGACCCTGGGTGATGTCGTCCGCGGAGGCCGAACCACCGGTGTGGAAGGTACGCATGGTCAGCTGGGTACCGGGCTCACCGATCGACTGGGCGGCGATGATGCCGACCGCCTCGCCGATGTCCACCAGCTTGCCGGTCGCGAGAGAACGGCCGTAGCAGGCGGCGCAGACGCCGACCGCGGACTCGCAGGTCAGGACGGAGCGGACCTTGATGTCGGTCACACCGGCCGCGACCAGCTTGTCGATGAGCACGTCGCCCACGTCGTCACCGGCAGCGGCGACCACGGTGCCGTCGGGCGAGACCGCGTCAGCGGCCAGCGTCCGGGCGAACACCGAGTTCTCCACGTTCGGGTCACGGGTGAGGGTACCGTCCTCGCCGACCGTCGCGATCGGGAGGTCGAGGCCCTTGGTCGTGCCGCAGTCGTCCTCGCGGATGATGACATCCTGCGAGACGTCCACCAGACGTCGGGTCAGGTAACCCGAGTCGGCCGTACGGAGAGCCGTGTCGGCCAGACCCTTACGGGCACCGTGCGTCGCGATGAAGTACTCCGCCACCGACAGACCCTCGCGGTACGAGGAGATGATCGGGCGCGGGATGATCTCACCCTTCGGGTTGTTCACCAGACCACGCATACCGGCGATGTTGCGCACCTGCAGCCAGTTTCCACGGGCACCGGAGGTGACCATGCGGTTGATGGTGTTGTCGGCCGGGAAGTTGGCGCGCATGGCCTCGGCCACCTCGTTGGTCGCCTCGGTCCACAGCTTCACCAGCTCCTGGCGACGCTCGAGGTCGGTCGTGAGACCCTTCTCGAACTCCGCGGTGATCTTGGCGGCCTTCTTCTCGTAGCCGGCCACGATCTGGGGCTTGTTCGGCGGCGTGAGGATGTCGCTCAGCGCGACGGTCACACCGGAACGGGTGCCCCAGTAGAAGCCGGCGTCCTTGATCCGGTCGAGCGCCGCGGCGACCTCCACCTTCGGGTATCGCTCGGCGAGGGCGTTCACGATCGACGAGATCATGCCCTTGTCGGCGACGGCCTCCACGTAGGGGTAGTCGGCCGGGAGCGTCTCGTTGAAGAGGGCGCGGCCCAGCGTGGTCTCGACGATCGCGGTGATCGGCTCGGCACCCGTGTCCGCCGCGTCGGACGGCACGTAGTTGTCGAGACGGATCTTCACGGTCGCGTTCAGGTGCAGCGAGCCCTGGTCCTTCGCGAGGATCGCCTCGGAGACCGAGGAGAACGCGCGACCCTCGCCCACAGCGCCCTCGCGGACGGTGGTGAGGTGGTGCAGACCGATGATCATGTCCTGCGAGGGCAGGGTGACCGGGCGGCCGTCGGACGGCTTCAGGATGTTGTTCGAGGCGAGCATCAGGATGCGGGCCTCGGCCTGGGCCTCCACCGACAGGGGGAGGTGGACAGCCATCTGGTCGCCGTCGAAGTCCGCGTTGAACGCGGCGCAGACGAGCGGGTGCAGCTGGATGGCCTTGCCCTCGACGAGCTGGGGCTCGAACGCCTGGATGCCGAGACGGTGCAGCGTGGGCGCACGGTTCAGCAGCACGGGGCGCTCGCGGATGATCTCCTCGAGCACGTCCCACACCTGCGGACGCGAACGCTCCACCATGCGCTTGGCGGCCTTGATGTTCTGAGCGTGGCTCAGGTCGATCAGGCGCTTGATCACGAACGGCTTGAACAGCTCCAGCGCCATCTGCTTGGGCAGACCGCACTGGTGCAGCTTGAGCTGCGGACCGACGATGATGACCGAACGGCCCGAGTAGTCGACGCGCTTTCCGAGCAGGTTCTGGCGGAAGCGACCCTGCTTGCCCTTCAGCATGTCGCTGAGGGACTTGAGGGCGCGGTTGCCGGTACCGGTGACGGGGCGACCACGACGGCCGTTGTCGAACAGGGCGTCGACGGCCTCCTGCAGCATCCGCTTCTCGTTGTTCACGATGATCTCGGGGGCTCCGAGGTCGAGCAGACGGCGCAGACGGTTGTTGCGGTTGATCACGCGACGGTAGAGGTCGTTCAGGTCGCTGGTCGCGAAGCGGCCACCGTCGAGCTGCACCATCGGGCGCAGCTCCGGCGGGATGACCGGGACGACGTCGAGCACCATCGCGGCCGGCGAGTTGCCGGTCGCGAGGAACGACGAGACCACGCGCAGGCGCTTGATCGCGCGGATCTTCTTCTGGCCCTTGCCGTTGGCGATCTGCTCGCGGAGCAGCTCGGCCTCGGCGGCCAGGTCGAAGGCCAGCAGACGGCGCTTGATCGACTCGGCGCCCATGTAGGCCTCGAAGTACAGGCCGTACCGGTCGACGAGCTCGTTGAAGTCCGCGTCCTCGGGCTTGAGGTCGCCGACCTTGAGGGTGCGGAAGGACTCCCACACGCGCTCCAGACGGGCGATGTCCTCGTCGAAGGACTTGCGGATCTGGCCCATCTCCTTCTCCGCCGCGTCCTTGACGCGACGCTTCTGGTCGGCCTTGGCGCCCTCCTCCTCGAGCGCTGCGAGGTCGACCTCGAGGCGCTGGAGGCGCTCGGCGACCCGGGAGTCGCGCTGGTCGGACAGCGTCTTGACCTCGAGGCGGAGCTCGTTCTCGAGTCCGGGCATGTCGGAGTGACGGCCCTCCTCGTCGACGTCGATCACCATGTAGGCGGCGAAGTAGATGACCTTCTCGAGGTCCTTCGGCGCCATGTCGAGCAGGTAGCCGAGACGGCTGGGCACGCCCTTGAAGTACCAGATGTGCGTGACCGGGGCCGCGAGCTCGATGTGGCCCATGCGCTCACGACGGACGGAGGACTTGGTGACCTCCACGCCGCAGCGCTCGCACACGATGCCCTTGAAGCGGACGCGCTTGTACTTGCCGCACGAGCACTCCCAGTCGCGCGACGGTCCGAAGATCTGCTCTCCGAAGAGACCGTCCTTCTCCGGCTTCAGCGTGCGGTAGTTGATGGTCTCCGGCTTCTTGACCTCGCCGTAGCTCCAGCGACGGATGTCGTCAGCGGTGGCCAGTCCGATACGCAGCTCATCAAAAGTTGTTGCGTCGAGCAATGTTCACTCTCTCCTGTAAAGAATTCGTCAGGTGGGTCTGGCTACCGGGTCAGATCTCGTCGATGGACGAGGACTCGAAGCGGGAGGAGATGTTGATGCCGAGCTCTTCCGCTGCGCGGAAGGCCTCGTCGTCCGCGTCCCGCAGGCTGACCTGCTGGCCGTCGGCCGAGAGCACCTCCACGTTCAGGCAGAGCGACTGCATCTCCTTGATGAGGACCTTGAAGGACTCGGGGATGCCCGGCTCCTGGATGTTCTCACCCTTGACGATGGCCTCGTAGACCTTGACGCGGCCGAGGATGTCATCCGACTTGATGGTCAGGAGCTCCTGCAGCGCGTACGCGGCACCGTAGGCCTCGAGGGCCCACACCTCCATCTCACCGAATCGCTGTCCACCGAACTGCGCCTTACCACCGAGCGGCTGCTGGGTGATCATCGAGTACGGACCGGTCGAACGGGCGTGGATCTTGTCGTCGACCAGGTGGTGCAGCTTCAGGATGTACATGTAGCCGACCGAGATCGGGTCCGGGTACGGCTCGCCGGAGCGGCCGTCGAAGAGCTGCGTCTTGCCGGAGGATCCGATCAGGCGGTCGCCGTCGCGGGTCGGGAAGGTCGAGTCGAGCAGACCTGCGATCTCCTCCTCCTTCGCACCGTCGAACACCGGGGTCGCGACCTTGGTGCCGGGGGCTGCGCTGAACGCGGCCTCGGGCAGCTCGGCGGCCCACTTGGGCTTGCCCTTGACCTCCCAGCCGTTCTGGGCGATCCACCCGAGGTGGATCTCGAGCACCTGGCCGAAGTTCATTCGACCGGGCACGCCCAGCGGGTTGAGGATCACGTCGACCGGGGTGCCGTCCGCGAGGAACGGCATGTCCTCGACGGGCAGGATCTTCGAGATGACGCCCTTGTTGCCGTGACGGCCGGCGAGCTTGTCGCCCGCGGTGATCTTGCGCTTCTGGGCGATGTAGACCACGACGCGCTGGTTGACGCCCGAGCCGAGCTCGTCGTCGCCGTCCTGCGAGTCGAAGACCTTGACACCGATGATCGTGCCCTCTTCACCGTGGGGAACCTTGAGCGAGGTGTCGCGCACCTCGCGGCTCTTCTCGTTGAAGATCGCGCGGAGCAGGCGCTCCTCGGCCGACAGCTCGGTCTCGCCCTTCGGCGTGACCTTGCCGACGAGGATGTCGCCGGGGCGGACCTCGGCGCCGATGCGGATGATGCCGCGCTCGTCGAGGTCGGCCAGGAGGTCCGGGCTGACGTTCGGGAGGTCGCGGGTGATCTCCTCCTTGCCGAGCTTGGTGTCGCGGGCGTCGACCTCGTACTCCTCGATGTGGATCGAGGAGAGGGTGTCGTCCTTCACCAGGTTCTGGCTGAGGATGATCGCGTCCTCGAAGTTGTGACCCTCCCACGGCATGAACGCGATGAGCAGGTTCTTGCCGAGCGCGAGCTCGCCGTTCTCGGTCGCGGGGCCGTCGGCGACGACCTCTCCGACCTCGATGCGGTCGCCCTCGTCCACGATCACGCGGTGGTTGTACGACGTGCCCTGGTTGGAGCGGTCGAACTTGCGCAGGTAGTAGGTCTTGATCGTGCCGTCGTCCGCCTGGACGGTGACCGCGTCGGCCGAGACCTCGGTGACGACACCGGACTTCTCGGCCGTGACCACGTCACCGGCGTCGATGGCCGCGAAGCCCTCCATACCGGTACCGACGACCGGGCTCTCCGAGCGGAGCAGCGGCACCGCCTGGCGCTGCATGTTCGCACCCATGAGGGCTCGGTTGGCGTCGTCGTGCTCGAGGAACGGGATCAGGGAGGTACCCACCGACACCATCTGGCGCGGGGAGACGTCCATGTAGCCGATCTCGTCGGCGGGGACGAGGTCGACCTCGCCGCCCTTCTGCCGGGCGAGGACGCGCTCCTCGGTGAAGTGGCCGCTCGGGTCGAGCGGGGCGTTGGCCTGCGCGACGACGAAGTCGTCCTCCTCGGAGGCGGTCAGGTAGTCGATCTGGTCGGTGACCCGGCCCTCGACGACCTTGCGGTACGGCGTCTCGATGAAGCCGAACGAGTTGATGCGCGCGAACGACGCGAGCGAGCCGATCAGGCCGATGTTCGGGCCTTCCGGGGTCTCGATCGGGCACATGCGGCCGTAGTGCGACGGGTGGACGTCGCGGACCTCGACGCCGGCGCGCTCACGGCTCAGACCACCCGGGCCGAGGGCCGAGAGGCGGCGCTTGTGGGTCAGACCCGCGAGCGGGTTGTTCTGGTCCATGAACTGCGACAGCTGCGACGTTCCGAAGAACTCCTTGATCGCTGCGACGACGGGACGCACGTTGATCAGGGTCTGCGGCGTGATCGCCTCGATGTCCTGCGTGGTCATGCGCTCGCGGACGACGCGCTCCATGCGGGAGAGACCGGTGCGGACCTGGTTCTGGATGAGCTCGCCGACGGCGCGGATACGACGGTTGCCGAAGTGGTCGATGTCGTCGACGTCGAGACGGATCTCGGCGGGCTGGCCGTTGCGGAGACCCTTGAACGTGGTCTGGCCGTCGTGCAGGGAGACCAGGTACTTGATCGTCGCGATGATGTCCTGGACGGTCAGCACCGAGTCCGACAGCGGAGCCTCGAGGCCCAGCTTGCGGTTGATCTTGTACCGGCCGACCTTCGCGAGGTCGTAGCGCTTCGGGTTGAAGTAGAAGTTGTCGAGGAGCGCACGCGCGGCCTCGGCGGCGACCTGCTCACCCGGACGCAGCTTGCGGTAGATGTCCTTGAGCGCCTCCTCCTTGGTGAGGATGGCGTCCTTCTCGAGGGTCAGCTCGATCGACTGGAAGCCCGCGAACTCGGAGAGGATCTCCTCGCTGGTCAGACCGAGCGCCTTGAGGAAGACGGTGACGGACTGCTTGCGCTTGCGGTCGATGCGCACGCCCACCTGGTCGCGCTTGTCGATCTCGAACTCGAGCCACGCACCGCGGCTCGGGATGACGCGCGCCGAGTAGATGTCCTTGTCGCTGGTCTTGTCGGCCGTGGCCTCGAAGTAGACGCCCGGCGAGCGGACGAGCTGCGACACGACGACACGCTCGGTGCCGTTGATGATGAAGGTGCCTCGCTCCGTCATGAGCGGGAAGTCGCCCATGAAGACCGTCTGAGTCTTGATCTCACCGGTGAGGTGGTTCATGAACTCGGCCTCGACGTAGAGCGGGGCGGCGTAGGTCTTGCCCTTCTCCTTGCACTCGTCGATCGAGTACTTCTTCTCCTCGAGGAACGGGTTGGTGAACGAGAGCTGCATGGTCTCGCCGAGGTCCTCGATGGGGGAGATCTCCTCGAAGATCTCCTCGAGGCCGGTGCTACCGGGCAGATCCTGGCGACCCTGGGCATCGGCCTCGGCGACGCGGGCCTTCCACGCGTCGTTGCCGACCAGCCAGTCGAAGCTCTCGGTCTGCAAAGCGAGCAGATCGGGAACCGTCAGGGTGTCCGTGATCTTGGCGAACGAGAGACGGGATGCGCCTCGTCCGTTCTTGGGTGTCTTGTCAGTGTTGGTTGCGTTGCGCGCAGCAGCCAAGGAAATAACCTCCGTGGACCCCGCCGGGCCCGTTACTGTCGGTCAGTGATGATGTCGGTGTGAGGACGAGTGTTGAATGAACAACCACTCCCAGCAGTCGCGGACGCCGTATCTGACCCGGATGAAGGGGCCCAGACGCGCGCGGGGAAAGACGAAGCCGACCGCAATATGAAGGCGAAAGATCTGACTGGGAGCGCAAAGAACAACTATATGTCAAAAGGGCGCGCCGTGTCCAGTCTTTTCTTGACCGGGAGTGGGAATGTGCTGTATAACCCCGCGCGGACCCTTCCTATTCCGCCGGGATCCGCGGAATCCCGGGCTTCTCAGCGCCGCGCCGGGAGGGTGTCGACCGTCGCGGCGAGCGCCGTCTCGCGCGATCGGGGCTCCCAGCCGAGCAGCGTCCGCGCCTTTTCGGAGGTCGCGCGGCGCCGCACGCCGATGTCGGGCAGCGCGTCGCGGACGGTCCGGCTGAGCGGCGCGGCGACGCGCAGCATCCACTCGGGCATGACCTTCGTCGGGACGCGCCGGCCGGCGTCCTCCCCGAGGCGGCCCCGGATGAACCGCGCGACCTGCGGGGCGCTCATCACCTCCCCCGCGATGGCGAGGAAGCGCTGCCCGGCCGCTTCGGGCCGGGTCATGGCGAGCACGTGGAGGGCCGCGACGTCGCGCACGTCGACGATCCCGAACCAGACGTCCGGGAGCCGCGGGAGGCGGCCGTCGCGCACCAGGCGGATCAGCTCGATCGAGCTGGAGACGTCGGGCCCGAGCACCGGGCCGAGGATCCCCACGGGATTGACCGTCGCCAGCTGCAGCGCGCCTCCCTCGCGCTCGACGAAGGTCCAGGCCGCGCGCTCGGCGATCGTCTTCGACCGCGCGTAGGGGCTGACCGGCCGGCCGCTGTCGAGCTCGGTCCAGTCCTCCTCGGTGAAGGCGCGCTCCGTCGGCGGGTGGCCGTAGCCGATCGCCGCGAACGATGACGTCTGCACGACGCGCTCCACACCCGCGTCCCGTGCGGCGCGCAGCACCCGCAGGGCGCCGTCACGGGCGGGCACGATCAGCTCGTCCGGATCCTTGGGCTGGCGCGTGGGGAACGGGGAGGCGACGTGGAGCACGTACCGGCATCCCTCCACCGCCTCGTCCCAGCCGGTGTCGGCGGTCAGGTCCGCGATCGCGAAGGTCAGGCGCTCGTCCGGCTCGTCGATGCCCGCGACGGCGAGCTGCGCGCGCACGTCGGCGGCGCGTGCCGGGGACCGCACGGTGGCGCGGACGTCGTACCCGGCTTCGAGCAGCGTCGTCGTGCAGTGGGCGCCGACGAAGCCCGACCCGCCCGTCACCAGCACCCGGTCCGCCATGGGCCCATCCTCCTCCCCCGCCGCGGCGTGCGGTAGACGCGGGCGGAGGAGCCGGGAGCGGGAGCGGGAGCGTCAGGAACGGACGAGGGCGATCGCCTGGGCGCGGTCGCGGACCGCGAGCTTCGCGAAGATCGCGTTGATGTGGGTCTTCACGGTCGCCACGCTGACGAAAAGGGCCGCCGCGATCTCGGGGTTGCTCCTGCCGTCGCCGACGAGCGCGAGGACCTCCGCCTCCCGCGGGGTGAGGGCGGGGAAGCGGGCGACGAGAGCGGCCGCGGGCGAGACGGCGGCAGGAGCGGCGGCCGGAGCGGAGGTGAGGGAGTTGACGATGCGCGCGCCGACCTCCGGCGCGAAGGTGGACTGCCCGCTCGCGACGGCGCGGACAGCGGCGGCGAGCTCGGCCCGGCCCGCGTCCTTCGTCAGGTAGCCGCGCGCGCCCGCACGGAGCGCGGAGAGGATGGACTCGTCGTCGGCGAACGTCGTGAGCACGAGCACGGCGGTGCCCGGAGCGTCCCGGGCGATGCGCTCGGTGGCCGCGACGCCGTCCACGCCGGGCATCCGCAGGTCCATGAGGGCGACATCCGGACGCTGCGCCACGGCGAGCGCGACCGCCTGCTCGCCGTCCGCGGCCTCCCCCACCACCTCGATGTCGGGCAGCAGCCCGAGCACGGTGACGAGGCCGTCGCGGATGATCGCCTGGTCGTCCGCGACGATCACCCGGATCATGCGCTGCGGGTCGCTCATGCGAGCCTCGCCTCGGCCGTCACGGCGAACCGCTCGCCGTCGGATCCGGCGGTGGCCGTTCCACCGAGTGGGAGGGCGGCGAAGCGCTCCCGCATCCCCTCGAGGCCGTGGCCGCCGCCGCTGCGGGCCAGCGCGCCTCCGGACGCGGCGGGGAGCGGGTTGGAGATACGGAGGGTCACCCGGTCATCCTGCCAGGCGAGGTCTGCGCGCACCGGCTGGCCGGGCGCGTGTTTGCGGGCGTTGCTCAGCGCCTCCTGCAGCGCACGGCGGAGCGCGGCCGCCTGTGCGGCGGAGAGCGGCCTCGGTGCACCCGAGACGGTCAGCTCGGCCGCGCCGCCGAGGGCGCGATGCGCGCCGATCAGATCGTCCAGCGCCACGGCGAACGCCGCCGGCGCGACCGGGGCGGCGACGACGGAGTCCGGATCGCGCAGCGCCGCGACCGCGCGTCGTGCGTCGGCGAGGCCGTCGGCGGCGAGGCCGCGGGCGTCCACCACCCGGCGGCGGGCCCGGTCCACCTCCCCCGCCTCGAGGAGTGCGTCCACCGCGTCGAGCTGGACGACCAGGCCGCCCAGGCTGTGCGCGAGCACGTCGTGGAGGTCGCGGGCGAGGGTGATCCTGGCCGCCTCCTCGCGCATCGTGGCGTCCCGTTCGCGCAGCAGCGAGGCCTGCTCCTCCGAGCGGCGGAATTGCCGGCGGCTGAGCCCGGCGAATACCGCGAGCAGCACGCCGGCCAGCTCGCCGAGGAGGGCGGCCACGGGGGTGTCGAAGGGGAGCGCCCCCGCGACGACCAGCACCACGCTGCCGGCGGCCACCGCGATCCCGAGCAGGAGCGGGCGGCGGAGGTCACCGACGAGCGCCAGGATCGCGACGATCACCGGCACGACGGCGATCCCGTCGGTGGCCGGCGTCACGATCGCACCTGCAGCCGCGGAGACCAGAGCGAGCACCAGGGCGGTCCGGCGGGCATCGAGCACGGCGCACACGCTCCGCGCCACCCAGGCGGCGACCGCGAGGAGGCCGACCACGAGCGCCCACGTCGGCTGCTCACCCGCGTGCGGTCCGGCGATCGAGTACGCGACGAAGCCGGCGCCCACGACGTTGAGCGTGAGCGCCAGCCAGCCGGGCCAGGTCGAAGAGGTCACAGCACCATCATGCTGCGAGCGCCCGGTGCCGATCGAGACGCGCGGCGAAGACCGCGGTCCGTGCGGCGCGGTTCGCCGCGAAGACCAGCAGGATCATCCCGGTCGCGGCGGCCAGGTGCGAGCCCGCCTGTGCGGCCACGACGTCCACCCCGACCCGGACCGCGATGACCGCCACCCACAGCAGGAGGCCCAGCACACCGGTCCGCGACTCGTACTCGGCGATGTCGCGGCCGTCCTTGCCCGTCGCCATCGGCTGCGCGAGCGGACGGAAGTGCGCGATCGCGCCCATCCACGCGCCGACGCCCAGCGACAGTAGGAGCTCGCCGACGACGATGGCCAGATCGAGCGCGCTCAGCTCCGTGGGCTTCACCTGCTGCACGAGCAGCACGGCGCCGACGACAGCGAGGATGCCGGGCCCTCGCCACATGCGCGCCACGACGACCGGCCGCCACACGAGCTGCTTGTATCCCACCCATCCGATGAGCAGCAGGATGAGCACCGCGTTCCCGAGCGTCTGAACCGTCATGACGAGCCTTCCCGGCCGGAGCCTCCGACCTACCCCTCCAGCGTGCCGCCGCGCTGCCTGCGGCGGCACCGCCCTGGGGTGGAGAGCGGGTGGAGATCGCGAGGGTGGAGGGCACTCCCTTGCATGCTGGTATTTAACCTTCCCGATCCTGGACTTCGCATGCGGACTTTTGCATATTGGAAGAGCAGGCAACGAGGCCTGCGCGAATCACGAGAGGGGTAATCGTGAAGAAACGAATCAAAGTCGCCATCGGAATCAGCTTGGCGGCGGTGTTCGCGGCAGTCGGATCGACGGCCGCGAGCGCGACGACCTCCTACCCGGAGGGCGGGGTGTGGAACTACGGAGTCAAGTGGGGCGGGGGTGGCACGGACTTCGTGTACTCGGACTACTTCCACGGGTCCCGCAGTCACAAGGCATCCGCCTGCAACACCGGCGGATGCAACGCAACCGGCTGGATCAACGGCGGCTCCTGGGCGAATGCCCCGTGGCGCGTAGCCGGCACGTGGGGAAACACCTCGTACTACGACGTCCGCTGAGAAGGCTGCGGTAGCGCCGCGAGCCAGTCGCGGCGCTACCGCACTCCCGAGAAGGAGGATCGAATGCCATCACGTGCAACTCGCGCGGTCGAGGTCGGGACGACGTTCATGGCCTGCCTTGCTCTGACGGCCTGCTCCGCGACTCAGGACGCTCCGCCGCAGCGGGCGTCCGGATTCCGCGCCAGCGGGCCGTGGGCCGCAGAGATCGAGCGCGAGTACGACAAGGCGACGTCGCCGGAGGTGCGGCGCGCCCTGGAGGACGGTGTGGTGTCCGACCGGGAGTACGAGGAGATGAAGACGCGCTACGTCGATTGCCTGGCATCCGCGGGGGTCACCATGGTGACGTACGGCCCGACAGGGAGCGAGTACACCTTCGCACCGCCCGTCACCGCCGACATCGCTCATCAGAAGGACCGCGAGTGCTCGGCCAGCTCGGGTGAATATCCGATCGGGTACTTCTACACGCAGATGAGGGTGAACCCCGCCAACGAGGACGTCGTCCCACACATCGTCGAGTGCCTCAAGCGCGAGGGCCTGGTCGAGAAGAGCTACACGGTGAAGGACTACGCGGCCGGTGACTTCTCGTTCGCCGAGGATGGCGACGCGAGGGCGACCTTCGACTCCTGCAACTCCGACCCGATGGGTCGCCTCGGTGGTTAGCATCACGCGGGGCGCGCTGCTGTCCTGGGCGGCGGCCGGGCTGGCCGTCGCCGCGTGCTGCGGGGCCGCGGTCGCGGCGGCCGCACTCGCATCGGCGCCGAGCGATCTGCGCACGGCCACGCCCATCCGATCGATCCCGGTGGGGCACGCGGAATTCGACGACGGTCGGGCCGTCACGCTCGCGGTCCGGAGCTCGACCGAGTACGCCCTGAGCGCTCCCGCCACGGGACGGATCACGGCATTCGACTGCACGGAGGGTGCCGAGATCGCATCCGGCACCTCCCCTCTTGCCATCGACGACGGCCCTCGTCTGGCGCTCGCCACGGCGACGCCCCCGTGGCGCGACCTCGCGCCGCGCACGCGCGGAGCCGACGTGCGCGCCCTTCAAGACGAGCTCGACCGGCTCGGGTTCTCCGTCGCGAGCGATGGAGTCGTCGGCCCGCGAACAATCGCCGCATTCGCGGACGCACTCGAGAACGTGGGCGGCGTGCCCGACCGCTCGATGATCCGGCTGGACTCGCTGATCTGGCTGCCGAGCGCACACGCCTCGATCGCGGACTGCACGGCAGCGGCCGGCCAGGACGTCCAACCGGGGACACCTCTCGCGACCTTCACTGGGGTCCCTCCCTCGGCATCGGTGCTCGACCTCCCCACGAACCTCGTGCCCGGTGAGCGGGTCCTCGTGGTCGGCCCCGACCGTATCCCGGTCGACGAGGAGGGGACCGTGCACGATCCTCCGATCCTCGTCGCGCTCGGACGCACGGCAGCCGGAAAGACCGAGGGAGCGACCGCACCACAGCCGATCGACGCCCGCCTCGTCCTCTCGGCTCCCCTCGCGGTCGCCGTCGTACCGCCGAGCGCGGTCTACGGCGTCTCGGGCGAGGAGGGCTGCGTCACGACGGACGGGACCACCCGTCGTGTGCGCATCCACGGCTCGCAGCTCGGCCAGACGATGGTCACCTTCGCGGACGGTCCGCCACCGGAGGCCGTTGACGTCAGACCACCCCGAACCGCATGCGGGTAGAGCTCTCGAACGTCGGACACCGGTTCGCCGGAGGCGATTGGCTTTTCCGCGACATCACCCTCGGACTGGACGGTGGCGAGGTCTACTCGCTGACCGGCCCCTCCGGCTCGGGCAAGAGCACCTTCCTCTCGCTGCTTGCCGGCTGGCTCGAGCCTGCCGAAGGCACCGTCTCGCATTCGGAGGGAGGTCGTGTCGCGTGGGTGTTCCAGAACCCGCACGGGTCGCCCCTCCGAAGCGCGCGGGACCACGTCGCCCTCCCGATCGCCGCGCGCGGTCTCTCGCCGCAGGACGCGGATGCGGAAGCCGAGCGGATGCTCGTGCGCGTCGGTCTGGCCCACCTCGCCGATCGGTCGTTCCGCGATCTCTCGGGCGGGGAGGCCCAACGACTCATGCTCGCGAGGGGTCTGGCCGCACGCCCCCGTCTGCTCCTCATCGACGAGCCGACCGCCCAGCTCGACCCGGCGACAGCGGAGACCGTGAATGCTGTACTGAGCAGCCTCGCCGCCGACGGGACGATCGCCGTCGTCGCCACCCATGACCCGCGAACGCGCGACGCTTGCACCCGCCACATCGTCCTCGGCGCTCCCAGCGGCCCGTCCCGCGGCGAGGTGGGGAGGTGAAGCCGCGCGCCATCGTCCGTGAAGCGTGGCGCAACACCGTCAGCGGCAGCGCGAGGTCGCTGACGCTCGCGCTGTCGCTGGGTGTGCTGGTGATGCTGCTCGCCGCCGCGGACATCGGCGCCGTCGCCCACCTGCTCCGTCAGGCCGCCGACTACCGCTCGAAGGGGGCGTCGGTCACCATCCTGATCGCCGAAGGGCTCGTGGACGGCCGCCGATGCGACCGCCTCGCCGACCTCCCCGGGGTGCGTGCCGCTGGAGCGATCCGGGCGACATCCGACCGCATCACCGGCACGGTCCTCCCCACGGCCCCGATCCCCGTGAGCGAATCCACGGCGGGCTTCCTCGAGATCGTGCGGGAGGCGCCACGAGCATCCGGCGCCCTCCTGGGACCCGAGGCGGCGGACGCGTTCGGGATCGACGCGGCAGACGAGATCGTGACGGCGTCCGGCACGACGCCCGTGGCGGGCACCTACGACTATCCGGACGACGGGCGCCGGCGCGGACTGTCCTACGCGGCGATCGCGCCCACCGCCGACAGCGCCTCCTTCGACGAATGCTGGGTCGACGCGTGGCCCCGGGACGACGGGATCGCCGCTGCCCTCCTCACGACGACCCGGCCGGCGACCGAGGATCGAGCGAAGCCGGAGATCGCCCAGCTCAACTCGACCCTCGGGCGGAGCTTCGACGGTGCCGCTGCCTTCGCGTCGCGGCCGACGCGCTTCGCCGCCGGCGCCGCTGCCGCGGGCGGGCTGGCGCTCGGCCTCCTGGGCGTCCGTCTGCGGAGACTCCAGCTCGCGTCCGCCCTCCACGCCGGGGTCTCCCGCCGCGCCCTGCTCGCGATCTCGGTGCTCGAGGCCTGCGGCTGGGTCGGGCTGTGCGGTGCCGTCGTCGTCCCTGGCACGGTGATCGCCGCGAACGCTCTCGGCGGATCGGCCGAGAGCTACACCCTCGGCTGGGGAGTATTCGTGGCCGGGGCCGCCGGTGCGTTCGCCGGCACGTGCGCCGGCGTGGCGACGACCCACGAGCGGCACCTCTTCCGCTACTTCAAGGCCCGCTAGGCAGCATCGGGCATCGGGCACCGGGACCCCGACTACGCTGGAGCGCGTGCCAGAGAACCCGTCGGTCGTCCTGTCGGAGAGCGGCTTCACCGCCAGCGTGGAGCCGGACCGGTTCGTGCCCGGCGCCTATCAGCTCGTGGTGGACGGGACGCCGCAGTCGCACGTGAACCTCGACGATCCGTCGCAGCTGTTCTTCGAGTACGTGCAGCGGATGGGCAACGTGATCGACCTGATCGGCGAGCCCGGCGAGCCCATCACGGCCGTGCACCTGGGAGCGGGGGCGCTGACTCTGCCGCGGTACGTCGCGTACACGCGGCCGGGGTCGCGCCAGCAGGTGGTGGAGCTGGAGAGCAAGCTGGTGGAGCTGGTGCGCGAGGAACTGCCGCTCCCCCGCTACGCGCAGATCCGCATCCGGCACGGCGACGCCCGCGAGGTGGTCGGCAAGCTCCCGGCCGGACTGCGCGGCGAGGTGGACCTGCTGGTCATCGACATCTTCAGCGGCGCGCGGACCCCCGCGCACGTGACGAGCATCGAGTTCTACCGGTCGGCGGTCGCCCTGCTGAAGCCGGGCGGAATCGTGCTGGTGAACGTCGCCGATGGGCCGCCGCTCGCGTTCGCGCGCAGCCAGGTCGCGACGCTGGGAGCGGCGGTGGAGCATGTCGCCGCACTGGCGGAGACGCAGGTGTTGAAGGGCCGGCGCTTCGGCAACGTGGTGCTGGTCGGGTCGAACACCGCGCTGCCGATGGAGTGGCTGCCGCGCCTGCTCGCGAGCGGACCGCACCCGGCGAAGGCGGTCGCGGGCAGCGAGCTGCGCGCGTTCGCGGCGAGCGCGCCGATCGTGACGGATGCGACCAGCGTGCCGTCCCCTCCCCCCGCGCGGAGCATCTTCCAGACGGGCAACCGCCGCGACTGACCCTCCCGAGCCGAGCCGGCCGCCTACGCGCGGCGGAAGGTCACAGGCTGGCCGGGCCGCGCCTGGGCCAGGAGATCGAGCGACGCCTCGGCGACGACCGCGATGACGGGGTAGCCGCCTGTCACGGGATGGTCGGCGAGCAGCACGGTCGGGCGCCCGTCCGGCGAGACCTGCACCGAGCCGGCCACCATCGGCTCGCTCGGCAGTTCGGCCGTGACGCGGCGCTCCAGCAGCGGTGCCGCATGGCGGCCGGCGGCCGGTGGATCCAGGCGCACGCCGACCCGGTTGCTCTCGGCGCTGACGGTCCACTCCGTGTCGTGGAAGGCCTCGACCGCGGCGTCGGTGAACCAGTCGGCGCGGGGCCCGTGGTGGGCGCGCAGCTCGACGGAGCCGAGGGTAGGCGCGGACACGGGCACGAAGTCGACGGGAGGCACCGGTCCGGCCGGGTCGCCGAGCGGGACGTCCTCGCCAGCGCGGAGCGGCTCCGGTCCGAGACCGGAGAGCACGTCGCGCGAGCGCGAGCCGAGCACCGCCGGCACGGCGAGGCCGCCGCGCATCGTCAGGTAGGAGCGCATCCCGTGCGCGGGTCGCCCGATGCGGAGGACCGCGCCGCTCGGCGCGTGCACGGCACGGTGCATGTCGACCGGATGTCCGTCGAGGTCGGCCGGACCGTCGGCCCCGGTCAGCGCGAACCAGGCCTCGCTCTCGAAGCGCGCGGCGAACCCGCCGAGCAGCAGCTCCAGCCCGGCGCACCCCTCGTCGTTGCCGAGGAGGCGGTTGCCGAGCCGCAGTGCCGCCCGGTCGAGCGCTCCCGACGGGCTGACGCCGAGCGCCGCCCATCCCGGGCGGCCGAGATCCTCGACGAGCGCGAGCGCGCCGGGGTCGAGCACGTGGAGGCTCATGTCGCCTCCCGGAACCGCACGAGCGCGCCGGGTCGCAGCAGCGCGGGCGGGTCGGCGGCGGCATCCCACAACACCGCATCGGTCGTGCCGATCAGCTGCCAGCCTCCCGGGCTCGAGCGCGGATACACCCCGCTGAACTCGCCCGCGAGGCCGACCGACCCTGCGGGGACGGCGGTGCGCGGCGTCGCGCGGCGCGGCACCCGCAACCGGTCGTGGTCGGTGACCAGGTAGCCGAAGCCGGGAGCGAACCCGCCGAACGCGACGCGCCACGACGAGGACGTGTGGAGGTCGACCACCTCGCGCGCGCCGATGCCCAGGAGCCCGGCGACCGCGTCGAGATCCTCCCCGTCGTAGTGCACGAGGATCTCGACGGCGTGTTCGTCCGGCGGCGCCGCCAGAACCGGCTGGGTGCGCTCGACCCACGCCTGCGCGACGCTGAGCGGGAGGACGTCGGGATCGACGACGACGCCGATCGTGCGCGCCGCGGGGACGAGGTCGACGACGCCGGCGGGACGCTCGGCGTCGAGGGCGCGATAGAGGGCCAGCACCTCGTCGAGCCCGTCGAGCTCGGCCAGCAGCGCGTGATCGCCGGAGGGGAGGATGCGCAGGCTCACGCGAACGCCTCCACCGCGATCCCGGCCGCATCCAGGCGTCGGCGCACCGCCCGCGCCATGACCACGGCGTCGGGCGAATCCCCGTGCACGCAGAGGGAGTCGACCTCGACCGGGATGTCCGTGCCGTCGTCCGCGACCACCCGGCCCTCGGTGACGAGACGGAGCGCACGCTCGGCGATGTCGTCATCGCCGTGCAGCACGGCCCCGGGCTCGCTGCGCGGGACGAGCGTCCCGTCGGCGCGGTAGGCGCGGTCGACGAAGGCCTCCCGCACGAACCGCAGTCCGGCCGCACCGGCTTCGCGCTCGATCTCGGACCCGGCGAGGCCGAGCAGCGCGAGCGACGCGTCGAACGCGGCGACCGCCTCGGCCACCGCCCGGGCCTGCACGGTGTCGCGGACGATGCGGTTGTAGAGGGCGCCGTGCGGCTTGACGTAGGACACGCGGGTTCCTGCGACACGAGCGATGCCGTCGAGGGCGGCCAGCTGATAGAGCGTCTCGGCCTGGAGTTCGTCGGCCGGGACCTCCATCGACCGCCGCCCGAACCCGGCCAGGTCACGATAGGAGACATGCGCTCCGACGGCGACGCCGCGCTCGGCGGCCGTGCGGCACGTCGCGAGCATCGTCACGGGATCGCCGGCATGGAAGCCGCAGGCGACGTTCGCGCTGGTCACGACGGACAGCAGAGCGTCGTCATCGCCCATCGTCCAGGCGCCGAACGACTCGCCGAGGTCGCTGTTGAGGTCGACGGAGCGTGCCATCCCCCTATTGTGGCGTGCGCGCTCCCGCACGCGCGCGATGCGCACGCACCTTGGCCCGGTTGCCGCACCGCTGCATCGAGCACCAGCGCCGGTTGCCGCTGCGGGAGGTGTCCAGGTACACGAGGTCGCAGTCGTCGGCGGAGCACTCGCGGATGCGGCCGTCGGCCTCCGGTCCGAACAGGCGGACGGCGTCGCGGGCGATCGTGCCGAGCGCCTGGTGCGGGCGCGCGTTGGTGCGGCCCGCCTGGCGGCCACCGCCCGGAAGCACCGGCGGGATGTCGGGAGTCGCGGCGAAGAGGTTGACGACGTCCACGTCGTCGGGCGCGAGGGTCTCGCCGCGGCTGGCCTGACGGGCGAGGCGGCCGATGGCGGAGCGCAGACCGGTCGCGTCTCGGAACTCGCGCTCGCCGGCGGTGGGAGCGACATCCGGGAAGCGCTCGACCAGCCAGTCGTTCAGAGCGGCGGCGTCGGCGACGGGCTGGGACTCCTCGGGGCGGTCGAGGCCGCCGCTGTAGGCGAAGTCGAGGGCGAGGGAGCCGGAGTCGAACCACCAGCGCGGACCCTCGGCGTCCTCCATCCACTGTCCGGTACCGCGGGGGAGGATCGAGTCGGTGGCCATGTAACCAATATAGTCGGTTAGCTCATCGGCTCCCGCCGATGCCCGTCGGCGCGAGACCTCCGAAACCCTATCGCACGCGGTGCCTGCAATACTGGCCGGATGACCGCTCGCCGTCCCGATCCCGCCGCCGTGCTCGAGGGGACCACCGTGCGTCTCCGCGCGCTCACGCTCGACGACCTGCCCGACCTCTTCGACGCCATCGGGCATCCCGAGGTCTTCGCCGGCGGCTGGGGAGGCGGCCCCGCCGCGTACCGCGACACCTACGAGGAGTGGCGCGCGTTCATGCTGGAGTACCTCGCGTGGGACGCGGGCAACGTCTACGCCGTGACCCTGCGCGACGGCGACCGGATCGTCGGGACCACCACCCTGGGCGATTTCGACCTGGCGAACGGCTCCGCCCACATCGGCTGGACCGCCTATGCGCCGGAGGTCTGGGGCACGCGGGTCAACGCGGAGGCCAAGCGCCTGCTCCTCGGCGCCGCCTTCGACCACGGGCTCGAGCGGGTGAAGCTGCAGGCGGACGTGCTCAACGAGCGCTCCCGGGCGGCCATCCTGCGCCTCGGCGCGCAGTTCGAGGGCGTCCTGCGGCACACCCAGCCCCGCGCCGACGGCAGCTGGCGCGATACCGCCGTGTACTCCGTCCTCAGCGAAGAGTGGCCGGCCGTGCGCGCGGGCCTCGACGAGCGGTTGGCCGCCCAGACGGCCTGAGCCGCGCCGTCCCCTACCGCAGCGCGCGGGTGGACGACTCCTCGGCCGCGCTCGCTGCCGCCGTGCGTCGCTGAGCGGGCGTGACCTCCCGGTGCTGCCACGAGATGAGGTTCGCCGCGTCGAACCGGCGGCTGCACGCCCCGCACGCCAGCGCCCGGGCGGGCTTGCGGTAGCGGTAGTGCGTGTGCCCGTTCGGGCAGGTGCCGACCCACGGCGCCAGCTCGTCGGCGATGGCGCCGCCGTGCAGCCGCTTGCCCTCGTAGCCGAGGTCGAGCGCGATCGCACGCCAGCGCGGGCCGTGCCCGGCGCGCGACCCGGCGAGCGCGTGCGCCACCTCGTGCAGGAGCACCTGGTGGATCTCGTCGTCGTCGTACCGCGTCGCCAGGTAGCGCGACACCGTGATCGTCTTGGTCGTGTAGTTGCACAGCCCGGCACGGGTCTTCGCGTTGTCGAAGCCGAAGCTCCACACGGCCGGGTCGAGGTGCAGGGCGATGAGGGCGTCTGCCCACCGGCGCACGCGGTCCAGTTCCGCCATCAGTGCGCGACTCCTCCGAGGGCGACTCCCCCGGCGGTGGAGTGGGCGGCGCATCCGGTCATGCCCGGAATCCTACGCGGGCCCGGGCGAGCCTTCCAGGTATCGGCGCGAGGGTCATCCCTGCTCGTCGTGGCGCTGCTCGTCGCGCGTCGGCTGATCGCGCTGCGCCTCCGACAGGGACTGCACGACGGCGACGGCGAGGAGGGCGCCCTCGATCTCCGCGGGGGACGCACCGAGCTTCTCCCGCAGGAACACCGCGGCGGTCATGTCGGAGAGGGCGTTGTCGTAGTCCTTCATGTCGAAGTAGACCTTGCCGCGGCTCTGGATGGCGAACGCCTCCAGCGCGGTCCACTCGCGGCCCCGGGTCTCGGTGACGCAGTCGCTCAGCTCGACGACGGCCTCGTCGTACTTTCCGAGGTACTGCAGCACCTGGGCACGGCGGATGCGGGCGCCGATCAGCTGTTCGCGGTCGCCGGTGAAACGGGCCTGACGCACGGCCTCGGTGCCGATCGTGAGCGCCTCGTCGAGCCGGCCGAGGAGACGGAGCAGCACGGTCTTCTCGTTGAGCGCGCTCATGCTGCGCAGGTTGCCGAGTTCGTCCAACCGGGCGCCGGCAGCGCGAAGGTCGACGCGCTCGCGCAAGGTGGACGGATCGTATCCGAGGATGATGTTCAGGGTTCTGCTCCCGAATCGTGCGGTTCGGGATCCAGACTACCTGTCGCGGCGCCGCCCGCGGCCCTCCGACGGTCCGGTTCAGCCCGGGAGCCGTGCGGGATCAGCAGGCGCGAGCGCGACCTCCAGTAGCCGATCGTCCCCGGATCGGGGATCGCCGCGCCCGTCGGTGTTGTTCGTCAGCACCCAGAGGCGGTCACCGCGCGAGACGACGTCACGGAGCCGGCCGTACGTGCCGTCGAAGAACGCCTCCGCCGTCACCGGCGCGCCGCCCGCGGTGGACCACACGGTCCAGAGCCGCTCGCCGCGGAGGGCGGCGATGAAGATCGTGTCGCCGACCACGGCCAGCCCGCTCGGGCTCGCCTCGGACGTGCGCCACTGCTGCACGGGGTCGGTGTACTTCGGATCGCCGGCGATGCCCTCGACGACCGGCCAGCCGTAGTCCGCGCCGGGACGGATGATGTTCAGCTCGTCCCAGGTGTCCTGCCCGAACTCGCTCGCCCACATCGTGCCGCGCGAGTCCCAGCCGATGCCCTGCGGGTTGCGGTGCCCGTAGCTCCACACCGGCGAGCCCGGGAACGGGTTGTCGGCGGGCACCTGGCCGTCGGGCGTCACACGCAGGATCTTGCCGCCGAGGGACGAGAGGTCCTGGGCGCGATCCGTGTCGCCGGCGTCGCCGACCGTGACGTAGAGCATCCCGTCCGGCCCGAAGGCGATGCGGCCGCCGTTGTGGTTCGAGCCTTTCGGGAGGCCTGCGATCACCGTCTCGGGGGCGCCGATCGTGTAGCTGCCGGGCACGCCGGTGAGCGGGAGGCGGACGACCCGGTTGTCGTCCGCGGTCGTCTCGTAGGCGTAGAGCCGGGCCGGCTCGGACCCGGCGGGGACGGCGAGGCCGAGCAGTCCGCCCTCCCCCGCGTGCACGACGCCGGGGACGGTGCGCACATCGCGCAGGCCGCCCTGCGGCAGCCGTTCGCGGATCAGCCCGGAGTCGCGCTCGCTGATCAGCGCCGATCCGCTCGGGAGGGGGACGATCGACCAGGGCGCGTCGAGCCCGGTCTCGAGCACCGTCGCATCCCCCGCGGGCTGCAACGGCACGGCCGCCACCGCCGAGGACGTTCCCGTCGGGCGCGGCTGTGGAGTGGAGGTGGCCGTGCGGGACGCGGTCGGCGACGGAGCCGGTGGCGCGCAGGCGGCCAGCACCGCGAGGACGGTCGCGGCGACCGCCGCGACGCCCGCCGCTCGCGCTGCCCGAGATCCGCTCATGCCGATCGCGTCCCGTCGCGGGTCAGGTCACTCGACGACCTGGACTTCCTTCCAGAAGGCCACGTAGTCGCTGAAGTCCTTGCCCACGCGGTCGAACGCGGTCGGGTACGGCGTGGGGTATGACCACGCGCGGTCCTGCAGGAGCGCGCCGCCGTCCTTCACGGAGAAGTACTGGCACTCGCCCTTCCAGGGACAGGTGTACGGAGTGGCGCTCTCGACCAGGTACTCCGTGTTGACGCTCGCGGGCGGGAAGTACCAGTTGCCCTCGATGCGGATCAGCTCCTCCTCGGGAGCCTCGGCGATGACAGTGTCGTTCAGGACTGCTTTCATGATGCAACCTCCTCGCAGAGCGGAACGCGTCGTGCGGACCGATCATTCCGGGAGGGTACTCCCCTCCGCCGCGAGGTCGCCTGTCAGTCGGCGGGGGCGCGCAGCACCTCGACCGCGTCGACCGTGCCGAGCCGTCCGGCGGGGGCGATGTCGGCCGGGGCGACGCCGGCCGCCACGAGCTCCTGGCCCGAGACGGAGGCGGTGAGGAGGTGCGCGACGGCTCCGCGCAGGCCCGTGAACGCGGCGCACGCGGCGGCCGCCTCCGGGGAGCTGTAGTCGATGCCGAGAGCGGCGAGCGCGTCGATCACGGCACCGGCGGCGAGGAGGTCCTCGACGGCGAATCGCGTCGATCCGCTCGCGGTCGAGCCGCCGGCCGCGACGACCGCGATCATCGCGCGACGGCCGAGGCGCACTTGCTCCGCGAGCGCCCAGGACGCGACGGCCGCGGGATTGGTGAGACCGGCGGCCACGACGGCGCCCCGGCCGGGGACGGCCGCGAGGTCGGGTGCCGCAGCGGCGATCGCGCCGTCGCCGAGCGTGTCGACCCAGATCACGATGTCGGCGTCGCCGGCGACCGCCCGTGCGCCGTCGGCGGCCCAGTCGAAGCGCACCTGGTACTTGGCCTGGCGGTGCGCGGCGGGGGTGTCGGGAGTGTCGGAGGCGGTCGTGGTCGGGAGGGTGGTCGGCTCGGTCACCGGGCCATCGTAATGCGGGGCGCCGGCCGCGACGGCCGTGTTTCGCCGGGTGACGGCCTCATCTGGCGGCGGATCAGCTCGAAGTCGTGCCGGCTGATCTCGATCACCCCGCGGCGCAGCTGGTAGCCCCAGTCGCGGTTGTCGCGGGTGAAGTCGAGCGACGGGAGCAAGGGCCGGATCGGGGTGGGGATGGCATCGTGGTCCCACTCGATCCGCCGCCGCCACGGGCGGAAGTCGCCGGCCGGACCGCGCATCGACTCCCCCTGCGTGACCTGGAACGCCTCCCCGTCGGCGACGCGGCCGACGGCGGTGAACTCCTTGAGCGGGTCACCGTCGGGGTAGGTGGTCTTCGGCGAGTAGTAGACGAACCCGTCGGCCGGGCCCATCCACTCGAGCGGACCGCGCGCGCCGTGGTTGACCTGCGCGAAACCGCCCGCGACGCCACGGAGCACGTGGTCGCGCTGCACCACGCCCAGCCAGTAGCGGATCGCCATGCTCCCGTTCTAGCGCATCCCACCGACACCGTGCGCCAGGCGGAGTCGGGAATGCGCCGGGAAACCTGCCCGGCCGGCTCCGCACGGGACGACACTGGGAGGATGCGCGTGCTGCTCAAGTTCCTCCTCGATTGCGATCCCGACGCCGCCTGGCGCGCCCTGCAGAGCCCGACCGCGTTCCGGGAGGTGGCGCTGCCGTGGCTCGACTTCCGGCCCGACGGCGACTCCTCATTCCCCACGGTGTGGGGCGATGGCGAGCACCGCGTGCGGGTGCGAGCGCTCGGCGCGTTCACCGTCGGGACGCAGGCCATCCGGCTCGACACGCTGCGACCGGCCGGAGCGGCCGAGCACGCCACCCGCATCCTGCGCGACAGCGGGGGTGGCACGGGCGGAGTGCTCTCCGCGATCCCGCACCTGGACCACCGCATGGCGATCGCCCCCGACCCGGCCGGGCCGGACGCGGACGGGCGCTTGCGCACCCTCTACCGCGACCAGCTGATCGTGCGGGCCGGCGCGCTCACGCCCGTCGCCTGGTACACGCTGTGGGCGTTCTGGCAGTGGCGCGGGCACCGTCTGCGCCGCCTCGCGCCGACCTGGGCCTACGACCCGCCAGCCGCTAGCGTGGCGGAAGAACCGGACGAGCCCGGCCGAACCGAGGAGTGAGCATGAGCACCGTCGAAGACGACCCGGCCACCGGAGCCGGCGAGGCACCCGCCGCCTCCCGCGCGGTCACCGCCGTGCAGACCGCCGACTGGCGACGGCGCGTCTTCGCCCTGTACGCCTCGGTCCGCCGGCTCGCCGGCACGGATCCGGTCGCGGCGCACGCCCACTGGATCTCGTGCCGCGACGACCTGTTCTCGTCGCATCCGGCCTCCCCGCTGCTCGAAGAGGACCGCGCGCGCTTCACCGGGCTGCCGGTCGCGGCCTACGACCCGGAGTGGCGGTTCGAGCTGCCGATCCACGCGCCCGCCGAACCGCGGCGGATGGATGTCGAGACCGGCACCGACGGCGTCGTGCCGTTCGAGCTGCTCGGCACGGTGCGCATCCCGCTCGCCGGCACGCTCGACGTCTGGCGCCTCTCGTCGTACGGCGGCGGGATCTTCGTGCCGGTGAAGGATGCGCTCGCCGGGCGTCCCGGGGGCACCTACGGGGGCGGCCGCTACCTCATCGACACGATCAAGGGCGCCGACCTGGGGCTCGACGCGGACGGCGACGAGGCCACCATCGTGCTCGACTTCAACTTCGCGTACAACCCGTCGTGCGCGTACGACCCGGCATGGGCCTGCCCGCTCGCACAGGCGGGCAACACGCTCGCGACCGAGGTGCCGGTCGGCGAGCGGTACTCCGGGACGTACGCGTAGCTCAGCCCGGCCGGTCCCCGTCAGCGCGCGACGAGCGTCAGTCGCTGGGTCGGCCGGGTCATCGCGACGTACAGGGTCGCCGCCCCACGGGCGGTCTCCGCGGCGAGCGCACCGGGATCGGCGAGCACGACGGCGTCGAACTCGAGCCCCTTGGCCTCGTAGCCGCTGAGCACCGCGATCGGGCGGTTCAGACCAGCGGCGCCGCGGCCCGCGTGCTCGCCGTAGCGCGCCGTGATCGCCGCCGCGACCGCCTCCACCTCCCGCACCGGAGCGATCACCGCGAGCGTGCCCTGGGTATCGATGCCCCGATCGTGCTCGACCGCCGCCACCACCGCGTCGGGCAGAGTGGCGCCGTCCGCGCTCACGCGACGGATGGGCCAGTCGCCCTCGCGCACGGAGCGCGTCGGGGTGATCGGGAGGCCCGCGCTCTGCGCCATGCGCTCCGCCTCCTGGGCGATCTGGGCCGGCGTGCGGTAGTTGACCGTGAGCTCCTCGAGCCGCCAGGAGTCCTTGAAGTACGGCTGCAGCGCAGCGGCCCAGCTGGTCGCGCCGGCCGGCGACGACACCTGCGCGATATCGCCGACGATGGTGAACGACCGCATCGGGCACCGGCGGACGAGCACGCGCCACTGCATCGGCGAGAGCTCCTGGGCCTCGTCGACCACCACGTGCCCGTAGGTCCACGACCGGTCGGCGGAGGCGCGCTCGGCCGTGGTGCCGCGGTCCTCCTGCTCGGCGAACCCGTCGGCCAGCTGCTCGGCGCTGACCAGGCCCTCCACCCCCATGTTGCGGATGGCGGCCTTGGCGTTCTCGATGTCGCGCTTGCGCTGCCGGTCGCGCTCGCGGGCGGCGGGATCGGGCCGGCCCGGGAAGTCGCCGAGCAGTTCGGCGGCCTCGTCGAGCAGGGGCACGTCGGAGACGGTGAACGGCGCGGAGCGCTCACGCAGCAGGGCGGCGCGCTGCTCGGCGCTCCACCGCGGGGTCAGTTCCGTGAGCCAGGCGGGACGCGCGTACAGGTCCTGCAGGAGCTTCTGCGGGGTGAGCGGCAGCCAGGCCGTGTTGAGCAGGACGCGGATGTCGTAGGAGGTGCGCAGGTCCTCCCGCAGCACCTTCAGATCCGCCTCGTCCAACGTGGAGCCGGAGGCCCGCAGCTGGGCGGCGAGCTGATCCGTCAGCTCGCCGAGGGCGTGCTTGACGAACGTGACGCGCGCGACGTTGTGCGGCTTGCCGGAGCGCTGGGCCTTGGCGATGGCGCGCTGGACCAGGTCGGGCTGCACCACGAGGCGCTCGTTGTCGACGACCACGGTCTGCGGCGCATCCGGCGCCTTCTGCCGCGACCGCACGGCCCGCGAGAGCAACCGCGCCATCTGCGCCGACCCCTTCAGGCGCGCGGCCTCGGCCTCGTCGTCGGTCGTCGCCTCCACCCCGGGGAACAGCTCGCCGAGCGTCTGCAGCACGACGCCGGTCTCGCCGAGCGAGGGCAGCACGGCCTCGATATAGCGCAGGAACGCGGTCGACGGGCCCACCACCAGCACACCGGACGAACCCAGCCGCTGCCGGTTCGCGTAGAGCAGGTACGCGGCGCGGTGCAGCGCGACGGCGGTCTTGCCGGTGCCGGGGCCGCCCTGCACGACGAGCGCACCGCGCAGGTCGGAGCGGATGATGCGGTCCTGCTCGGCCTGGATGGTCGCGACGATGTCGCCCATGCGGCCGGTGCGCTGCGCGCTGAGCGCGGCGAGGAGCGCGCCCTCGCCCTGCACGCTCTCGCCCGCGGCCCGGTCGCCGGACAGCAGGGCCTCGTCGAAGACCTCGTCGTCGATCCGGACGACTTCCCGGCCGGTCATGGTCAGGTGGCGGCGGGCGCGCACGCCCATCCGCTCGTTCGCCGTCGCCTGATAGAAGGCGCCGGCCTGCTGCGCACGCCAGTCGATCAGCAGCGAGCGCTGGTCGTCGTCGCGCAGGCCGATGCGTCCGATGTACCGGTGGGCCGAGCCGTCGACGGTCTCCTCCAGCAGGAGGCGGCCGAAGACCAGGCGGGCATCCACGTCGCGCAGCTGGATGAGTTGATCCTCATAGAGCCGGGCGAACGCGTCCCGCTCGCTGCGGGCCTGGTGGTTTCCGCCCACCGATTCGCGGCGCACCCGGGTCAGGCGTTCGGCCGTTTCGGCGCGCAGGGCGTCCAGACGCTCGTACAGGCCCTCGACGACCGCGCGTTCGCGATCGAGCTCCGATTCGTGCACCCGATGACCGCCTCTCGATTCCGGGCCGAAAGTCTACGACCTCCACCCGGGACTGCGCTCCCAGCCAGACACGGTAGGATGGTGTCACTGCGAGCCATCCGACGGCTCCTGCGTCGTAGAACGCACCGCGCAAGCGACGGGCACCGCCCCGCCTGCGCCACTTTCTCACGGCGAACGAAACGTGCATCCCGCACCTTCGCCATTACGTCCCGTGCGTCCGAAAAACCCGCGCCGGGGCCTTATGCCCGAAAGGCACCAGTGACCACCACGACCTTCGCCGATCTCGGCGTGCCCGCTCCTCTCGTCGCCGTTCTCGCGGCCGACGGCAAGACCGAGGCGTTCCCCATCCAGGCCGACACCCTGCCCGACACCCTGTCGGGCCGCGACGTCCTCGGACGCGGCAAGACCGGCTCCGGCAAGACCATCGCCTTCAGCCTCCCCCTCGTCGCCCGGCTCTCCGACGGCGCGCCCAGCCGCGGCCGCAGCAGCCGCCCGCGCGGCCTCGTGCTCGCCCCGACCCGCGAGCTCGCCACGCAGATCGCCGCGACCCTGAAGCCGCTCGCCGACTCGGCCGGCCTCGCCATCACCACGATCTTCGGCGGCGTCTCGCAGAGCCGTCAGGTCGCGGCCCTCCGTGCCGGCGTCGACATCGTCGTCGCCTGCCCCGGCCGCCTCGACGACCTGATGAAGCAGGGCGAGATCTCGCTCGACCGGATCGAGATCACCGTGCTCGACGAGGCCGACCACATGGCCGACCTCGGCTTCCTGCCCGTCGTCACGCGCATCATGGACAAGACCCCCACCGGCGGCCAGCGCATGCTGTTCTCCGCCACGCTCGACAACGGCGTGGACAAGCTCGTGAAGCGGTTCCTGCAGAACGAGGCGATGCACTCCGTCGACGAGGCCACCAGCCACGTCGCGGCGATGACCCACCACGTCTTCGAGGTGCGGGACGCCGACGCCAAGAAGGACCTCGTGACGGCCCTCGCCTCGGGGCGCGGCCGCCGCATCCTCTTCACCCGCACCAAGCACCAGGCCAAGCGCCTCGCCAAGCAGCTCACCTCGTCGGGCGTGCCCGCGGTCGACCTGCACGGCAACCTCTCCCAGCCCGCCCGCGACCGCAACCTGGCCGCGTTCGGCTCGGGCGAGGTGCGCGTGCTCGTCGCCACGGACGTCGCCGCGCGCGGCGTGCACGTGGACGACGTCGAGCTCGTCGTGCACGTGGATCCGCCGGCGGAGCACAAGGCGTACCTCCACCGCTCCGGCCGCACCGCTCGTGCGGGCAGCGCGGGCGACGTGGTCACCGTGATGCTCACCGAGCAGGCCGGCGATGTGAAGGTCCTCCTGCGCAACGCCGCCATCACTGTGACCCCGCAGAAGGTCACCGCCGACTCCCCGGCCGTCACCGAGCTCGTCGGCGAGCCGGCCGAGCGCATCGCCCCCACCGACGCCCCCGCGGCATCGGGCGGCGGACGCCAGGGCGGCGCACAGGCCGGCGGCGGACGCTCCGGCGCGCAGAAGTCGGGCGGCCAGCGCCGCACGCAGGCCCCCTCCGGCGAGTCGGCCGGCGGCGGACGCCGTCGCCGCGGACGCGGGAACGGCTCGGCCGGTGACGGCGCGGGCGCGAGCCAGCGCGACGGTCAGCAGCGCGATGGTCAGCAGCAGAACGGCCAGGGGCGTCGCCGCGGCCAGGGCGGCCAGGGCGGCCAGGGCCAGAACGGCCAGGGCGGTCAGGGTCGCGGCGGCCAGGCCGGCAGCGGCTCGCACGGCGGTCGCGGACGCGACGCGGTCGAGGGCGGTCGCCACGGCACCGAGCGCTCGTCGGCGAAGCAGTCGCCGTCGCGCGGCGGTGACAACCGTCGCTCGGGCGGACAGATCCGCATGGGCGACCTGGTCAACGGCAGCACCAGCCGCGGCCTCGGCTCGCGCCGCGCGCGCGGCTGAGCCCGGCACCCGGCACTCCACGCAGAGCGGGGTCGCGACACGCCATCCGGTCATCACGGCCGGGGCGCGTCGCGGCCCCGCTCTCGTTTCGCGGGCCACCGCATAGGATCGCGGTGATGCGAAGCGCCGGACTCAGACTCCGGCACCGATGCGAGGGGGAGATCGGGATGTTCGGTTCGAAGAAGAAGCGCAGTCTCAGCGATCTGGTGGAGCAGCTCCGGCCCGACCTCAGCCGGGAATCGCTGGGCGTCGGGCCCGACTTCCCGGGCGTCGTCCCGAACCCGTACCTGAGCAGTGCTGCCCGCAAGCGCAAGGCGGAACTGCGCACGGGGACGCTTGCGCTCGGAGTCCTCGTCGACTGGCGCGAGGTCAGCAGCGACGGCAGCCCACGTGTGGTCCTGATGCTCGACGTGGAGACGGCCGACGGTATCTCGTTCCGCGGTATCGCTGACGAAGACCTCACCATCACCGAGCTCACGCGGCTCTCGCCCGGACAGACGCTGCCCGTGCGCTACCGGCCGGCGGTCATGGACCACTACGTCGCCCTCGCCCGGGACGCGGATCCCGCCGAGGTGCAGCGGCTCTCCGACGACATCGCGAGCCGCGAGCGGCCCTAGGCGGGGCGAGACTCCAGGATCTCTTCCGCGCCCTGCGCCGCCATCGCCTCCAGTCCCGCAATGACCACGGCGACCAGGCGGTCGAAGGTGCGATCGAGGTCGTCCGGGAGGCCGAAGCCACCACCCAGCTCCAGGCTGATGAAGCCGTGGAGCGAACTGCGGAGGATGCGGATGGCGTCCACGTTCGCGTCGTCCGGCAGCCCGAAGGCGCGAAGGGCGGCGGACAGCACCTGCACGGTCTCCCCTGCACGTGCCGCCAGCTCAGCGTCGGCCGACTCGGCCAGGTGCGGAGCGACCTGCGTGGACGCGTAGCGCCCGGGATGCATGTGCGCGTAGCCGCGGAGGGCGACCGCCGCCGCTCGCACGGCCTCCTCCCCCGACCGGCCGATGGTCGCCGCCGCGAGGGCCCTGGTGAGCTCGGCCACGGCCTCCGTGGCGACCAGGCGGCGCAGATCCACGAGCGACGCGACGTGCTTGTAGAGGCTCGGGACGGCGACGCCGGCGCGCGCTGCGACGGCGGCGAGGGTGAGGCGATCGAAGCCGCTCACCCCGCCCTCGTCGACGAGTTCGAGCGCGACGTCCGTGACCGACGCCCGGCTGAGGCCCGCCCTAGGCACGCGTACCCGCCCATCCCGCCGCACGGCGCTCCTGGAGGAACTCGAGCGTCGCCGGGACCGTGACGTCCGGGCGCTGCGCGTGCGGGTAGTGGGCGGCATCGGAGACGCGGACGACGCGAGCGCCGAGCGACTCGATCCAGTCGGCCTCCGCCGCGGCGTCGGGGAAGTCGGGGTCGAACTCGCCGACGAACGCGATCATCGGCGCCTGCACCTCGGGCAGCCGCGGCTCCACGACGGAGTGCGTCAGCTGAAGCGCCAGGCGCCGGAAGTCGCGCAGCCGGCCGGGCTCACGCAGATTCGCGCGGATGGCGGTGACGTGCTCGTCGAGCCACGGTGCCGCGTGTCCCTTGTTGAGCGGCTTCTTGTAGTAGCCCGCCCAGAACGCGGCGCCCCAGGGGCGGGCGAGGACCACGCCGAACAGCGCCTTCTGGAAGGCGGCCGTCGCGCGGCTCGCAGCGGGATCCCGCAGCAGCGGTCCGTAGAGCGCCAGCCCGGCGATGGCGTCTGGTCGCTCGGCCGCGGCCCAGGCGGCTGCCGCCGCGCCCATGGAGTTGCCGAGCACGACGGCCGGGCCGCCGAGCTCGTCGATCAGCGCGATCAGGTCTTCCCCCGTGGCGATGTCGCCGAAGGTGGTGAAGCCCGTGTCGGAGTCGCCGTGGGAGCGGAGGTCGGTGACCGCCACGCAGTACCCGGCGTCGACCAGAGGGCCGACGAGCTCGCGATAGCTGGAGCGGAGGTCGCCCATCCCCGGGACGGCGACCACGAGCGGGCCGGAGCCCTCGACGGTGTAGCTGATGCGTCCCTCGGGGCGCTGCAGGAAGTGGACCTGCGAGGCGATGGAAGTGTTCATAGCCGTAAAGCTAATACCATTAGCTTCTTTGCGCAAGGACTTTTCTCACACTCCTCGCCGGAGTGTCAGTCCGCGTCGACCGGGAGCGCGACGGGGTACTCCTCGCCGCTGTCGGCGGAGATGCTGACGGCGCTCCAGGTGCGCGCCTCCTCCAGCTGCCGCTCGGAGTAGTCGATCGCCATGGCCTGGGCGGTGCGGCCGAGCAGGAGATGCGACGGCTGCTCGTCCGCGTGCGCGACACGCACCAGGATCTCCGCCGCGCGCGCCGGATCACCCGCCATGACCCGCGTGCCGCGCATCGCCCCCATCGCTCCCACGGTCTGCTCGTACTCGGCGGGGATGTCGCCGACGCCCATGGACGAACCCGCCCAGTCGGTCGCGAAACCGCTCGGTTCGACGACCATCACCCGCACGCCGAACGGCGCCGTCTCCGCCGCGAGCACGCGGCTGAAGCCGTCGACCGCGAACTTCGCCGCCTGGTAGGAGCCGATGCCCGGCGAGCCGCCGACCCGGCCGCCCACCGACGAGAACTGCACGATGAGGCCGCCGCCCTGCTCGCGGAGGAGAGGGATGGCCGCGGTCGAGACGGTGTACACACCCCAGAAGTTGGTCTCGAACTGTGTGCGGAAGTCGCTGGGAGAGCCCGTCTCGATCGGCGCGACGTTGGCGTAGCCGGCGTTGTTGACCAGCACATCGATGCGGCCGAAACGGTCGCGGGCAGCGGCGAGCGCGGACGCGGCGGCGCCGGGATCGGTGACGTCGAGCGGCAGGGCGACGACGCGGTCCGCGCCGTATTCGGCGATCAGGTCGTCGAGTTGCTCGGGGGTGCGTGCCGTGGCGGCGACGCGGTCGCCGTGGCGCAGGGCCGCCTCGGCGAGGGCGCGGCCGAAACCGCGCGACGAACCGGTGATGAACCAGGTGAACTCAGTCATGCGAGTTAGTACAACACTGTTTCGTTAATAACGCAACCTCGTTGCACTAGAATGGACCCATGACGACGGCACCGTTCGAACGAGCGCGCTCCGCCGACGCCAAGCTGGCGCGCGAGGAGGCGATCCTGGCCGCAGCACGCGCAGAGGCGGAGCGTCGCGGCACCCGGGAGGTCACCCTCACCGACATCGCAGACGCGGTCGGCATGCACAAGTCGGGCCTGCTGCGGTATTTCGAGACGCGGGAGCAGATCTTCCTGCGCCTCACGGCGGAGGAGTGGCGGTCGTGGGCGGGCTGGCTCCTGCCGCTCCTGTCGTCGTGGCGCACCGCATCACCCCTGCGGCTGGCCTCGGCCCTGAGCGACACGCTCGTGGCGCGGCCGCTGTTCTGCGACCTCCTGGCCCACACCCCGCTCAACCTCGAACGGAACGTGTCGGTCGAGACGGTGCGCGGCTTCAAGCTCGACGTGCACGTGCACGTCGAGGTGATCGCCGGCGAGCTGCGCCGACTGCGGCCGGGGCTCACCGAACTGCAGGCGATCGACGTGATCGCCACGGCGACGAGCATGGCCGGGGCGCAATGGCAGATGGCGACGCCCGGGCCGGAGCTGGAGGCCGTCTACCGCAGCGACCCGCGGCTGCGCCACGCGATCGTCGAGGTCGGGCCGAGACTCACGCGGGTGCTCACGGCCCTGCTGGCGGGGATGGACGCGGAGGATAAGTAGCCAGGACGGCTAGGGCGCGACGCACCCGACCGACGCCATGGCGGTCTTGACCAGAGCGCCGCGACCGCCCTCCATCTCTTCGGCGACCGTCGGGGAGACGGCCTCCTCCGGCGTCATCCACGTGAGCTCCAGCGCATCCTGACGCGGCTCGCAGGTGCCGGTGACGGGGACCACGTACGCCAGGGAGACGGCGTGCTGACGCTCATCGGTGTAGGCCGTGACGCCCGGCATCGGGAAGTACTCGGCGACCTGGAACGGCACCGGGCTCGCGGGGAGCAGCGGGAAAGCCATGGGGCCGAGATCCTTCTCGAGGTGGCGGAACAGCGCCTCACGCAGGGTCTCGCCGTACATCACCCGGCCGGAGACGAGCGTGCGCGTCATCTCCCCCACCGCGTTGGCGCGGAGCAGGATGCCGACCTGCGTCACCTGGCCGAGGCCGTCGACGCGCACCGGGACCGCCTCCACGTACAGCAGCGGCAGTCGGCGCCGGATCTGCTCCAACTCGATGTCGCTCAGCCACGCCGGACCGGGCTGGCCGCCGTTGCCGGGCAGCGGGTCGGGGGTCGGATCGGGATCCGGGGTGCGAACGCTCATGGGTCGATAGTACGGAACGCGCGCCCGCGAGACCCCCAGGGACCCGGAGATCTGTGGACAAGCGGCACGCGATCGGGGGCTGTGAAGCGGTTCGGCAGGGGGACAGAATGGTCGGTGTGCCGTTCCCCACACCCGACCTCCACATCGACCGCGATGCCGTGCTCTGGTCAGCCGGCGAGAAGGACCGGGCAGGCCGGCCGCTGCTGGTGCTCCTGCACGGCTACGGGTCGGACGAGGCGGACCTCTTCGGGATCGCGGCATACCTCCCCCTGGAGCCGGTGATCGCGTCGCTGCGCGCGCCCATCCCCGAAGGGCCGGGCTTCGCCTGGTTCTCCCGCTTCACGAACGTGCCGAGCGACCCCCTCGCCGGCAACGCCGACGCCGCCGCCCGCGCGGTGCTCACGTGGCTCGACGAGCAACCGGCCGCGCCGACCGGTCTGCTCGGGTTCTCCCAGGGCGGCGCGATGGCCCTCCAGCTGCTGCGGCTCGCGCCGGAGCGCTTCGACTACGCCGTGCAGCTCTCGGGCTTCGTCGTGCAGGGCGAGCAGGAGGGCGACGCCGCGCTCACGCGCGACCCGGTGCCGGTGTTCTGGGGGCGCGGGACGATGGACGACACCATCCCGGCCGCCTCCATCGACCGCACGGCGGAGTGGCTGCCCGGGCATTCGGCGCTCGACGCGCGCATCTACGAGGGGCTCGGCCACGGCATCTCGCCGCTGGAGCTGGGCGACATCTCCACCTTCATCCGCGCGCGGCTGCCCCGCTGAGGCTCACCCCTCCCGCGACATTCGGCACGAATCGCGGGATACGGCACCCCAAAGTCGACATTCGGCACGAATCGCGGCGGGCGGTTACGGGTGTCGGAGGTCGGGGGCAGGATGGTGTGGATGGGCGATGTGCTCGAGCGGTTCTCCCCCGCGACCCGTGAGTGGTTCCGTGGGGCGTTCGCCGCGCCCACTCCCGCACAGGAGGGCGCCTGGGAGGCGATCTCGCACGGACGGCACGCCCTCGTCATCGCGCCGACCGGTTCGGGCAAGACCCTGGCGTCGTTCCTCTGGGCGATCGACCGGCTCGCGAGCGAGCAGCGCGCTCCCGACGCCCCGAAGGGCACGCGGGTCCTGTACATCTCGCCGCTGAAGGCGCTGGGCGTCGACGTGGAGCGCAACCTGCGCGCGCCGCTCGTCGGCGTGACGCAGACGGCCAAGCGGCTCGGCGCGGAGCCGCCGCACGTGACGGTCGGCGTGCGCTCGGGCGACACCCCGTCGTCCGACCGGCGCGCGCTCGTGACGAACCCGCCGGACATCCTGATCACGACGCCCGAGTCGCTGTTCCTCATGCTCACGTCGCAGGCGCGCGAGACGCTGACCTCGGTCGAGACGGTGATCGTCGACGAGGTGCACGCCGTCGCGTCGACCAAGCGCGGCGCGCACCTCGCGCTCTCCCTGGAGCGGCTGGATGCACTGCTGCCGAAGCCGGCGCAGCGCATCGGGCTCTCCGCGACGGTCCGCCCTCCCGAGGAGGTCGCGCGCTTCCTCGGCGGCCGCGGCCCAGTGGAGGTCGTGGCGCCGCCGTCGGGCAAGCGGTTCGACCTGCGCGTGGTCGTGCCGGTCGAGGACATGAGCGAGCTCGGCACCTCCACCTTCGCCAGCGGCAACGACGACGGCTCGCCGCCGCAGGCCGGATCGATCTGGCCGCACGTGGAGGAGGCGATCGTCGACCGGGTCGTCGAGCACCGCTCCTCGATCGTCTTCACCAACTCGCGTCGGCTGGCCGAGCGGCTGACGGCACGGCTCAACGAGATCTACGAGGAGCGCGTGCTCGGCGGCGAACTCGACGCGGGAGCGCAACGACGCCCGCCGGCCGAGCTGATGGGCGGCTCCGGGCAGACGCGCGGCGCGCAAGCCGTGGCGGACGACGCCGACGCCCTCGTGCTCGCGCGCGCGCACCACGGCTCGGTCAGCAAGGAGCAGCGCGCGCTCATCGAGGACGACCTCAAGACCGGACGCCTGCGCTGCGTCGTGGCGACCTCCAGCCTCGAGCTGGGCATCGACATGGGCGCGGTCGACCTGGTCATCCAGGTGGAGGCGCCGCCGTCGGTCGCGAGCGGGCTGCAGCGCGTCGGCCGCGCCGGCCACCAGGTGGGCGAGGTGAGCCGCGGCGTCGTCTTCCCGAAGCACCGTGCCGACCTCATCCACTCCGCCGTCGCCACCGAGCGGATGACCGCGGGGCTGATCGAGACGCTCCGGGTGCCGGCGAACCCGCTCGACATCCTGGCCCAGCAGACGGTCGCGGCCTGCGCCCTCGAGCCGATCGACGCGGACGACTGGTTCGACATGGTCCGCCGGAGCGCACCGTTCGCGACGCTCCCCCGCAGCGCCTACGACGCGACGCTCGACCTGCTGGCCGGGCGCTACCCGTCCGACGAGTTCGCCGAGCTGCGGCCGCGCGTGGTCTGGGACCGCGACACCGGAGCGATCACCGGACGTCCCGGCGCGCAGCGGCTCGCGGTGACGAGCGGCGGCACCATCCCGGACCGCGGCCTCTTCGGCGTGTACATGGTGGGCGAGAAGGCCAGCCGTGTCGGCGAGCTCGACGAGGAGATGGTCTACGAGTCGCGCGTCGGGGACGTGTTCGCGCTCGGCTCGACAAGCTGGCGCATCCAGGAGATCACCCACGACCGCGTGCTGGTGACGCCCGCCTTCGGCGAGCCGGGCCGCCTGCCGTTCTGGAAGGGCGACGGGCTCGGTCGCCCGGTGGAGCTAGGGCGCGCGGTCGGCGCCTTCCAGCGCGAGCTGAGCACGGCCTCCCCCGCCGACGCCGAGCTGCGCTGCGTGGAGGCGGGGCTCGACGCGTGGGCGACGAACAACCTCCTGTCGTTCCTCGCCGAGCAGAAGACCGCGACGGGATACGTTCCGACCGATCGCACGCTGGTCGTCGAACGCTTCCGCGACGAGCTCGGCGACTGGCGCGTCATCCTGCATTCCCCGTACGGCATGCAGATCCACTCGCCGTGGGCGCTGGCGGTGCAGGCGCGCGTGCGGGAACGCTACGGGATCGATGCGGGCGCCATGGCGGCGGACGACGGCATCATCGTGCGTATTCCCGACACGGAATCCCAGCCTCCCGGCGGCGAGCTCTTCGTCTTCGAGCCGCAGGAGCTGGACGAGCTGGTGACGAACGAGGTCGGCGGCTCGGCGCTGTTCGCCTCGCGGTTCCGCGAGTGCGCGGCACGCGCCCTGCTGCTGCCCAAGTACAACCCGGGCAAGCGGTCGCCGCTCTGGCAGCAGCGGCAGAAGGCGTCGCAACTGCTGGATGTGGCGCGCAAGTATCCGAGCTTCCCGATCATCCTCGAGACCATCCGCGAGTGCCTGCAAGACGTCTACGACCTCCCCGCGCTGGACGAGATCGCCAAGCAGATCGAGCAGCGGAGCATCCGCATCGTGGAGGCCGCGACCGAGACGGCCTCGCCGTTCGCGCGGTCCCTGCTCTTCGGCTACGTGGCGGCGTTCATGTACGAGGGCGACAGCCCGCTCGCCGAGCGCCGGGCCGCGGCGCTGTCGCTCGACACCGGTCTGCTCGCCGAGCTGCTCGGACGCGCCGAGCTGCGGGAACTGCTCGACCCCGCGGTGATCGAGCGCGTCGAGCTGCAACTGCAGCGACTCGACCCCGAGCGCCGCGTGCGAGGCCTGGAGGGCGTCGCCGATCTGCTGCGCCTGCTCGGACCGCTCAACGCGGAGGAGGTCGCGGCGCGATCCGAGAACGAGGACGTCGCCGAGGCGGCGGGCCACCTCGCCGCGCTGGTCGACGCGAAGCGCGCCCTCGCCGTGACGATCGCCGGCGTCGAGCGCTTCTCGGCGATCGAGGACGCCAGCCGGTTGCGGGACGCGCTGGGCGTGCCCCTGCCCATCGGCGTCCCGGTCGCCTTCATCGAGCCGGTCGACGACCCGCTCGGGGACCTCGTCAGTCGCTTCGCGCGCACCCACGGACCGTTCGAGACCGCGGACGTCGCGTCGCGGTTCGGCCTCGGCACCGCCATCGTGCACGACGCGCTGCGGCGGCTCGCGCACGACGGCCGCGTGGTCGAGGGCGAGTTCCGGCCGCACGCGCACGGCAGCGAGTGGAGCGACGCCGAGGTGCTCCGACGGTTGCGGCGGATGTCGCTCGCCGCCCTGCGCCACGAGGTCGAGCCGGTCGACACCGCGACCTTCGCGCGGTTCCTCCCCGACTGGCAGCACGTCGGCTCGACGCTGCGCGGCGTGGATGCGGTGGCCTCGGTCATCGAGCAGCTCGCCGGCGCGCGCATCCCGGCGTCCGCGTGGGAATCGCTGATCCTGCCGAGCCGCGTCGCCGACTACAGCCCGACCATGCTCGACGAGCTCACCGCCACCGGCGAGGTCATCTGGGCGGGCGACGGCTCGCTGCCCGGCTCGGACGGATGGATGAGCCTCCACCTCACCGACAGCGCGCCGCTCACCCTCGCGCCTCCCGGCGAGCACGAACCGGACGAGTTGCAGCGCGGGGTGCTGGACGCGCTGTCGCGCGGCGGCGGCTTCTTCTTCCGGCAGCTGTCGGACGCGATGGGGGTCGCCGCCGGCGAGCCCGTCGACGACGCCGCCCTGGTGACCGCGCTCTGGGACCTGGTGTGGGCGGGCCTCGTCACGAACGACACGCTCGCTCCGCTCCGCACGCTGACCGGCGGCGGCTCCGGCGCCCACAAGCGACCGCGGCAGCCGACACGGGCGCGCATGTACCGCGGCCGGGCAGCGGCACGCTCGGCGATGGTGACCCGGATGGGACCGCCGACCGTCGCCGGCCGCTGGTCCCTGCTGCCGGAACGCGACCTCGACTCCACGGTGCGCGCGCACGGCCAGGCCGAGACGCTGCTCGACCGCTACGGCGTCGTGACCCGCGGCTCGGTCATGAACGAGGGGACGCCCGGCGGCTTCGCCCTCGCCTACAAGGTGCTCAGCGGCTTCGAGGAGACGGGCCGCGCCCGCCGCGGCTACTTCGTCGAGACCCTCGGCGCCGCACAGTTCGCGACCGGGGCGACCGTCGACCGGCTGCGCGGCTTCACCCGCGATCCCCTGCAGGAGCGCGAGCACTCCGCGATCGCGCTGGCCGCCACCGACCCCGCGAACCCGTACGGCGCCGCCCTCCCCTGGCCGGCCGTGCCCGGCGAGGCGGGGACGGGGCACCGACCTGGGCGCAAGGCGGGTGCCCTCGTCGTGCTGGTCGACGGCGAGCTGACGCTGTACGTCGAGCGCGGCGGCAAGAGCCTGCTCTCCTTCTCCGACCCGGAGGACGCGGAGGCCGGCCCGACGCTCGCTGCCGCCTCGCGCGCGCTCGCCGCGCTGGTCACCGGGCGTCGCGTCGACAAGCTGGCCGTCGAGACGGTGAACGGCGGCTTCGTGCTGGGCACGCCCACCGGCGACGCCCTCGCCGAGGCGGGCTTCCTGGCCATCCCGCGCGGGCTGCGGCTGCGCTCGTGACGGCTGCGGCTGCGCTGGTGAGGGCTGCGCCCGGGCCGAGGAGGCCGCGTGCCCGAGGGTGACACCGTCTACCAGGCGGCGCGGCGGCTGCGGGAGGCCCTGGCCGGGCGGGTGCTGACGGCGAGCGACTTCCGCGTCCCGGCGTATGCGACCGTCGACCTCTCCGGCGAGCGCGTGGACGAGGTCGTGAGCCGGGGCAAGCACCTGCTGATGCGGGTCGGCGAGCACACCATCCACTCGCACCTGAAGATGGACGGCTCGTGGGAGGTCTACCGGCCGGGCGAGCGGTGGCGGCATCCCGCGTTCCAGGCGCGCGCCGTGCTGCGGACCGCGGAGGCCGATGCGGTCGGCTTCCTGCTCGGCGTGCTGGAGGTGCTGCCGCGAGCGCGCGAAGAGGAGGTCGTCGGCCACCTCGGCCCCGACCTGCTCGGGCCCGATTGGGTCGCGGAGGAGGCCGTGCGGCGCATCGCCGCGCACCCGGACACCCCGATCGCCGTCGCCCTGCTCGATCAGCGCAACCTCGCCGGGCTGGGCAACGTCTACGCGAACGAGCTGTGCTTCCTGCGCGGGATGCTGCCCACGCGTCCCGTCGCCGAAGTGGATGTGCCCGCGGCGGTCGACCTCGGCCACCGGCTCATCGTCGCCAACCGCGACCGGCCGCGGCGGGTGACGACCGGCGACACCCGCCGCGGCCGCAACACCTGGGTGTACGGCCGCGGCGGGCAGCCCTGCCGCCGCTGCGGGACGCGCATCCGGCGCACCGAGCTCGGCCGCACCGAGCTCGAGGAGCGCGTGACATACTTCTGCCCCGTCTGCCAGACCTAGCGCGGAGCGCGCTCTGCGTCGAGGCGGCACGAAGTGCACGCGAAACCGCCGAGAGGGCGGAATGTTCGCACTCTCGGCGGCGGGGTGCCACGCGGGTCAGGTCAGGCGGCGGCGTCCTCGGCGGGCGCAGCGGCAGCCGCCGTGCGGACGCTCTCGAGGGCGGCCGACCAGGACTCGAGCTGGGCGAAGAGCGGGGTGAGGGCCGCCTCCTGCTGCGCGGTGGGCTTCAGCGACCAGTTCTCGAAGTCGTGCGCGAGGCTCAGGCCGACGAAGGCGCTGACGGTCGCGACCTGGAGCTGCGACAGCACGAGACGCAGGTGCTCGACGGCACGCGCACCGCCGAAGACGCCGTAGCTGACGAAACCCGCGGCCTTGTTGGCCCACTCGGCGCCGACGAAGTCGATCGCGTTCTTGAGCGCGCCGGAGGTGCTGTGGTTGTACTCGGGAGTCACGAACAGGTAGCCGTCGAACTCGGCGATCTTCGCCGCCCACGCCTTGGTGTGGTCGTTCGCGTACTGCCCCATCGCGGCGGGCATCGCCTCGTCGAGGTGCGGGAGGTTCCAGTCGGCGAGGTCGACGAGCTCGTACTCGACGCCCGCGCGCTTCGCGGCATGCTCGTAGACCCAGCGGGCGACGGCCTCGCCGTTGCGGCCCGGCCGGGTGCTGCCGATGATGATCGCGATCTTCGTCATTGTCCATCCTTCGTTTTGGGTGACGTGTCACCGAGTTCGAACCTCGGCCCGGCCTCCTGCATTCCCGTCCCGTAGGCTTCTCGCATGCCTCCGCGGGATGACGACCGGCCCGACGACACACGCCTGCCCGCAGACGCGACCGAGGAGCAGCGCCGGCAGGCGGGCGACCGCCTGCGCGAGCGGATCTACGCGACGTTCACCGCCCTCGCCGTGCTGGTCGCGCTGAACGGCCACGGCGAGCACCTCGTCCCGGGAGACGTGCTGTGGACGATGCTGATCTCGGTGGTCGGTGTGCTGCTCGCGGGCCTCGCCTCCGACCTGGTCTCGCACATGATCGTGCACACCACACTGCCCAGCGCCCTCGAGTTCCGGCACATGGTCGCGGTCGCCTCCCGCGCGCTCGGCGTGCTCGTCGTCCCGGTGATCATGCTGCTGTTGGCCATCGGCGGTGTCGTGGCGGTCCACACGGCGATGACCGTCGCGATCATCGCGCTGATCGTCTCCCTCGCGGTCGTGGCGCGGATCGCCGTCTCGCGCACGGGACTCGCCGGCTGGAAGCAGCTGCTCGTGCTCGCCGTGATCGTCGCGCTCGGAGTGCTGGTCGTGTTCCTGGAGCAGCTCGCCCACTGACGGCCCGGGCACGCCCGCCGTCGCCCGACGCGTGCGAGGATGACGTATGCCCACCGCGCGCACCCAGCCAGACCCGCGCAAGCTCAGCGACGACGAAGAGCGCCTCTTCCACGCGTTCTATCTGATGCGCCGGGGATTCGACCGCACGCTCGACGTGCAGCTGCAGCACGACAACGGCATCTCGATCTCCGAGCTGGAGGTGCTGATGGCCCTCGTCCGCTCCCCCGGGCGGCGTCTGCGGGTGCGCGATCTCGTCGCCCTCACCGGCTGGGAGAAGAGCCGCGTCTCGCACCAGGTGACCCGCATGGCGGCGCGCGGGCTCGTCGAGCGCCAGGACTGCGCGGAGGACCGCCGGGCCAGCTGGATCCAGCTCACCGGCGAGGGGCGCCGGGTCGTGGTGCGCGCGCTGCCGGAGCACACGGCGACGATCCGCCGCATCCTGTACGACGCGATCACACCCGAGCAGCAGGAGGCCCTGCTCGCGATCTCCGAGCGGATGACGGCCGCGATGGATGCCACGGACGCTGGCGGCGCCACGGGCGCCACGGACTGAGCGTTCTCGCAGAGCCGTCGCCCGCCACCTGAGCCGGGCCTGGGAGGTCGGAGGCGAAAACCTGGCGATTCGTCGGGAACGCCGCGGAAACCAGGACCTCTTCAGGCGGCGCCCTCTAGCGTTCTGATGTGCGACGACCGAACCTCCCCGACACCCCCGGCGCCGACGGACGCGGCGATGACCGCGAGCCGGCGACCGAGGTCTTCGGCCGTGCGCCCGCCGCCGACCCGCGCCGGCCGGTGCGGGCGACGCGCCCCGCCTCCCAGGTGCGCTCCGGCGCGGCCGCAGGCGGTGCCGCGGCCGGCGGCGGGTTCGACCCGTTCGGCACCGGTGCAGGGGCCGACGAGCCGTACGACGGCGGACGCGGCGGCGGTCGCGGGAACGGTGGAGGCGGCGGCGGTCGCGGGAACGGCGGACGCGGCGGCTCCGGCGACGGCGGCAACACCGGCGGGCCCGGCGACGGCACCCCGGGCAAGCGCGGGCGCGACCCGCGCAAGCGCCGCCGCACCAAGCGGATCGTCGCGTGGACGGCCGGCACCCTGGCCGTGCTCCTCGTAGTGCTCGGCGGTTACGCGGCCTACAGCTACTTCCGCTTCGTCAACGGCGTGAGCCATGTCGACGTGATCTCCAAGTCGGGCACGGATGTGGACGGCACCGACCAGAACATCCTCCTCGTCGGGGACGACCACCGTCCCGAAGGCGCCACCCAGGCCGAGCTCGACCAGCTCAGCACCACCGACGACGGCGGCGGCACGAACACCGACACGATGATGATCCTGCACATCCCGGCGGACGGGAAGTCGGCGACGCTCATCTCGCTGCCCCGCGACTCGTGGGTGGAGGTGCCGGGCCACGGGATGAACAAGCTCAACTCCGCGTTCTCCCTCGGCGGCGGCGCCACCGATCCGACGAGCGGCGCGAAGCTGCTGATCCAGACGGTCCAGAACCTCACGGGTCTGTCGATCGACCACTACGTGCGCGTCTCCCTGCTCGGCTTCTACACGATCGCCCAGGCGCTCGGACCGGTGCAGGTGTGTCTCAACGAGGCCGTCGACGACCCGTACTCGGGCGCGAACTTCCCGGCGGGGGTCTCGACGCTCGACGCCAAGCAGGCGCTCTCGTTCGTGCGCCAGCGCCACGGCCTCCCTCGCGGCGACCTCGACCGCGTCGTGCGTCAGCAGTACTTCCTGTCGGTGGAGGCGCACAAGTTCCTCTCCGCCGGGACGCTGCTCAACCCGGGCAAGCTGACCAACGTCCTGGATGCGGTCAGCGGCTCGCTCGAGACCGATCCCGGACTCAACTTCCTGCAGCTCGGCGCCCAGATGCAGGGACTCACGGGCGGCAAGATCCAGTCGGCGACCATCCCGATCTCGGGCACCCCGACGATCACGGTCGACGGCGAGGACCTCTCGATCGTGGAGGTGGACACGGCCGCGATGCCCGCGTTCATCCAGAGCCTGATGGGCACGCCGAGCGCCTACGACAAGGCGACCGCGGCGAAGCCGGCCGACACGACCGTGACCGTGCTGAACGGCGGAAGCCAGAACGGCGCCGCCGGGACCGCCACGCAGGCGTTCGCCGCAGCCGGCTTCAAGACCGGGACCCCGGGCGATGCGGACACCATCGCGACGACCACCATCCAGTACCCCTCGGGACAGGAGGCGCAGGCGAAGGCCGTGGCGGCCCTCCTCCCGGGCGCCGCCGTGCAGGAGACGAGCAGCGTCTCCGGTGTGACCGTGGTGCTGGGCGACGACGGCATCATGCCGGGGGCTGGGGGCGCGTCCAGCGGGTCCGGCTCCGGCTCGTCCTCCGGTTCGGGATCGTCGGGCTCGGGATCGGCGCCCGCGCCGACGCCGTCGTCCCCGGCGACCAGCTACAGCGACACGGTCTGCATCAACTGACGACCTCCGATCAGCCGAAAAGGCAGCGGCAGATTTTCGTGCACGCGAGATCGACGGGCCGGTCCTCGCGACTATGCGATGAGAGCTGTGCGTAAAATCCTAAATCCAGCGTTCTTGCTCTGGAACTCTTGAGCATTAACTGCGAGAGTGAGTATGTACCTGGACCGCGGACGCGACAGGGGCGTCTTCCGGGTACAGGAAGAGGGCGACAAAGATGTCTCCACTCAAAGCTCTATTTGTCCTCGCGGCTGCTTCGGCCTTCGCGGTCGCATCGGTAGCTCCGGCGTCGGCTGAACCAGGTCCAACCGTGCAAGCCCTGCGCGCGCTCGACCAGCGTGGCCTATTGACTGGCTCGGAGGACGTCTCCGCCGCGGGCGCTGTCTCGGCTCGGACCGGGGTGACGGTCGGGACTGGGGATGCGATGGTGTCACTCCAACCCGATACCGATTCCCCCGGAGCAATCGTCGCTGATGGCAGCGCTGTGGTCTATTCCGAGGCGGGATTCCACTACGCGGTGACCGGCGCGGGCGCTCGCGCTGACGCTGGCTATGTCGTGATCGATAGTGCCGAGGCGCCGAACGACTTCCGATTCGACGTTGCCTCGGCTGGCAAACCCGCACGACTAGAGCCGACGAGCGACGGCGGCGTGCTTGTCAAAAACCCGGAAGGACAGACTGTGAACGCCCTCGCCGCCGCGTGGGCCGTCGACGCCACCGGAAAGCAGCTTCCGAGCTGGTACACGCTCGATGGCGGCACGGTCATTCAGCACGTCGACCATCGCGGTGCGGCTTACCCGGTCGTCGCAGATCCACGGCTCCTGTGTGATGGAGTGTTCTGCACAGTGATGTACAACAAAGCGGAGACACAACAACTGGCTGCCTCGAGCGGTACGGCGGGAGTTCTGATCACGGGTGGCTGCACCATGCTCGCGGGGCCGATCGGGGGACTGTCGTGCGGTTTTGCCGTCGCGTACGTTGGTCAGCAGGCCCAGAACGCCCTCAATCAGGGGAAGTGTCTCGGTATGCGCGCTCTGATCTACGTGCCTACGTCGACGACCCATCTCGTGATCGAGAAGTGCTGACCCAGGACGCGACGGACCCATCATGACTGACACGCTGCGACACCCTTACGTCCCGACAGCAGCATCGTCGGCGATTCTGCTGCTCGGGGTCCTGGTGGTGGTTACCGCCGCGCCGGCCGTGTTCATCGCGCGAGAGGAATCCCCTCCGGTGGGCCTCACCGCCGCGTCTTTCGCCCTCGTGTTCGCTGCGTTCCTGGTCGTGCCGGCGCTGAATCACCGCGCGCCGGCCGCTCCCCGGACACAGCGGACCGTCATCCTGGTCGCGATCACCGCGGCGATCGTCGTACCGTTGGCGCTGCTATATCCGGCGGTCGCCATCGCCGACCTCGGGTGGCTGTTCGTCGTGGGGGTGGCGGTGCAGGCGCTGCTCCTGATCGCCGTCGCGATCGGCGCGGCCCGGCACCGGAGCCGCTGACCCACGGCGGACGCTGCCGCAGCGACCCCGGCGTCCCCGGCGACCAGCTACAGCGACACGGTCTGCATCAACTGACGCCGGGCCCTCTCGCGGACGACTGCCACACGGCGGTACTTCTGCGGCGTCGCCGCGCCGCAGAAGTACCAGGCGAGCGCAGTCGTCCGGGCGCCCTCAGTCGAACAGGCGGCGGAAGATGTTCGTGTCCGCGAGGTCGACCAGCTCGTCGCCGCGACCAGACATGATGGTGCGCAGCGCGTAGAGCGTGAAGCCCTTGACCTGCTCGGCGGTGATCGCCGGCGGGATGCTGAGCTCCTGCCGCGCGGTCACGACATCGATCAGCGCGGGGCCGTCGTGCGCGAACGCCGTGCGCAGGGCGCTCTCGAGCTCGTCCGGCTTCTCCACCCGCTGCCCGTGCAGGCCGATCGCCTGCGCGACCTGCGCGAAGTCGGGGTTCTCGAGCCCGGTGCCGAAGTTGACGAATCCGGCCGCCTTCATCTCCACCTCGACGAAGTTGAGGGAGGAGTTGTTGAACACCACGATCTTCACCGGCAGCTTGTTCTGCCGCAGCGTCAGCAGCTCGCCGAGCAGCATGGCGAGACCGCCGTCTCCGGCGAGCGCGACCACCTGGCGCTCGGGGAAGGCGGCCTGCGCACCGATCGCGTGCGGGACGGCGTTGGCCATCGACCCGTGCGAGAACGACCCGATGAGGCGCCGCTTGCCGTTCATCCGCAGGTAGCGGGCGGCCCAGACGACCGGCGACCCGACGTCGGGGATGAAGACCGCGTCGTCGGTGGCCAGTTCGCTGATGAGCCGCGCGACGTACTGGGGGTGGATGGGCGTGCGGTTGTGGTCGTTGACGGCCAGCTCGTCGAGGCTCTTGCGGGCCTTGGCGTAGTGGGCGGTCGAGGAGTCCAGGTGCTTGGTGTCGGAGCGCTCCTTCAGCAGCGGGATCAGCGCCTCCGCGGTGTCCTTCACGCTGCCGACCAGTCCGAGGTCGACGGGCGTGCGCCGGCCGAGGTTCTCGCCGCGGATGTCGACCTGGATGATCTTCGCCTTCGACGGATAGAACTGCTGGTACGGGAAGTCGGTGCCCAGCATCAGCAGCGCGTCGCACGACTCCATCGCCCGGTAGCCGGACGAGAAGCCGAGCAGCCCGGTCATGCCGACGTCGTAGGGGTTGTCGTACTCGACGAACTCCTTGCCGCGGAGCGCGTGCACGACCGGGGCCTTGAGCGCGCCGGCCAGTCGGATCAGCTCGGGGTGGCCGCCCTCGACGCCCGCGCCGGCCAGGATGGTGACCTTCTTGGCGCCGTTCAGGATGTCGGCGGCGGCGCGCAGCTCGTCATCGGCCGGGCGCGTGACGCGCGGCGAGTAGAGGATGGGCGCGGACTTGCGGCGTCCGGCGCTCTCCTTCAGGAAGATCTCGCCCGGGACGACCACCACCGCCACCCCGCGCCGCTCGATCGCGGTGCGCATCGCGATCTCCAGCACGCGCGGCAGCTGCTCCGGGATGGACACGAGCTCGGTGTAGACGGCCGCCTCCCGGAACATGTCCTGCGGGTGGGTCTCCTGGAAGTAGGTGCTGCCGATCTCGGGGCCGGGGATCTGCGCAGCGATCGCGAGCACGGGCACGCGGCTGCGGTTGGCGTCGAAGAGGCCGTTGATGAGGTGGAGGTTGCCCGGTCCGCAGCTGCCCGCGCAAACGGCCAACTCGCCGGTCAGTGCCGCCTCCGCCGCCGCCGCGAAGGCCGCCGCCTCCTCGTGCCGCACGTGCTCCCAGGCGACGTCGCCCGCGCGCCGGAGGGCGTCGGTGAACCCGTTGAGGGAGTCGCCCGGGATGCCGTAGACGCGCTTCACCCCCGCGTCCCGAATGATCTCCACGATGGTGTCGGCGACGGTCGGCATAGGGATGCTCCTCACGTTCGGCGGGCGATGTGCTCCACGCTACGCCCCCGCCCACGGCCCTGACGAGGGGTTGCGCGGCGGGCGGTTAGACTGTGCCGAGGGGACCGTCTCGCGCTGCGGGTCGGCAGGGCAGGGGAGGTCGCGCAGGGATGTCGGCACGCAAGAAGCAGTCGAAACGGGCCGTCATGCGCCTGGTCTACATCGACTTCTGGTCGGCGCTCAAGATGTCGTTCCTGGTCAGCCTGATCGTTGCGGCCATCACCGTCGTCGTCGCGCTGCTGCTCTGGACCGCCCTGGAGAAGTTCGGCGCGGTCGCGCTCGCCCGCAGCTTCCTCGAGGACGTCGCCGGAGCGCAGGGCGCTCAGCTCGTCGCGGGCATCACCTTCCCGAACTTCATGACGTTCACCCTGGTCGTCGCGCTGCTGGAGCTGATCGTCGTCTCGGCGCTGGGCGCCATCTTCGCCGCACTGTTCAACCTCGCGACGAACGTGGTCGGCGGCTGGAAGGTCACCTTCGGGGGCGACTGAGCTCCCCCACCCGGAGGCGCTCGAGGCCACCCGCGAACAGGTCGACGCCGAAGGCGAAGTCCGTTGCGGGATCGTCGGCCCTCTCGCCGCTCGCGCCCGCACCCGCGGCGACGGGATCGGCCGGGTCGGCCAGGACCCCGAGGCTGTCGTACTGCAGGCGCTGCTGCTCGTGCGAGACGTGCCCGAGCAGGAAGTGCAGCAGCGCGGTCGCCGCGCGACGGGCGGTCGCCTCGTCGAAGCCGCCGCGAGCCACCGCGCGGGTCAGCCGGTCGAGGGCGACCCCGGAGCCGAGCCCGAGCGCGAGGGTGCTCGCCACGACCTCCGCTCCATCGCGATAGGCGAGGAGGGCGTCGCGGAGGGCGGCGGCCTCGGTGCGCACGGCATCCATCCATTCGCCGTCCGGTGCGGGGGCGGCCGAGGGCGACGGGCCGGCCGAGGGCGACGGCCCGGCGACGATGCGGTCGGCGAGCTCGGCGAGCAGGGACTGCTTGTTCGGGAAGTGCCAGTAGAGGGCGCTCGGCTGTACGTCGAGCGCGGCGGCCAGGCGGCGCATGGTGAGGTCGGGGAGGCCGTGGTCGTCGAGGATCCGCAGCGCGGTGCGCGCCACATCGTCGCGTGTGTGCCTGCGTCCGCTTTCGATCCCGCTCACGATCCCACTATAGTGAACACCGTTCAGGTGAACAGTGTTCAGGTGAGGATCCGATCATGACCGATGCCCCGACCCCGGCCCCGCGCCGCCGTCTCGACGCGACCGATCTGGCGCGCGTCGCCGTGTTCGCCGCGATCGTCGCCGTGCTCGGCCTGCCGGGCGGCTTCACGTTCTTCGGCGGCGTGCCGATCACCGCGCAGACCCTCGGCGTGATGCTTGCCGGCGCCATCCTGGGCCCGTGGCTCGGAGCGCTCTCGATGGCGGTGCTGCTCGCGCTCGTCGCCGCCGGCCTCCCCCTGCTCGCCGGTGGTCGCGGCGGGATCGGCGTCTTCCTCGGGCCGTCGGCCGGATACGCGCTCGGCTGGATCGTCGGCGCCCTGGTGATCGGGCTGATCGTGCACGCGGCGGGGCGCAAGCCCGTCTGGTGGCGCACGCTGCTCGGGATGATCGTGGGCGGCATCCTCGTGATCTACGCCGTCGGCATCCCGGTGCAGAGCCTCGTCACCCGCCTGCCGCTCGGCGAGACCGCGCTGACCAGCCTGGTGTTCCTGCCGGGCGACCTCGTGAAGGCGGTGCTCGCGACGCTGATCGTGACCACGCTCGTGCGGACCTACCCGCGGGCCTTCCGCCGGACGTGGAAGGCGGCGCCCCGGCCGGTCGCAGCCGAGCCGGTCGCTGCGGGGACGCCCACGCCGTGACGTCCCCCCGGATCGTCCCGCTGCGCGGGCCCGCGCGCACGCTGCTCGAGCAGGTCGGAGCGGTGCGCGCCGCGGGCGACGTGCCGCTCGTCGGCGACGATCGCGCGCCGGACGCGCAGTGGTCGACGCTGGTGGCGGTCGCGGAGGGCGCGGAGCCGCATCCCGACGCGGCCTGGGCGACGCTCACCTCCGGCAGCAGCGGGGCGCCCCGCATCGTGCAGCGCACCGCGGCATCCTGGGCCGATTCGTTCGCCGCCGTCGCCGCGCTCCTCGATGCCGGACCGGACGGCGCGGTCGCGCTGCCCGCGCCTCCCGCGTCGTCGCTGACCCTGTTCTCGCTCGCGCACGCCCTCGCGGGCGGCCCGCGACCGATCCTGCCGCGCGGCCACGTGCTCACGGCGGACGACGCCGCTGACGCGACCTGCTTCCACGGCACGCCCCACGCGCTGCGGGCGCTGCTCGACGCGGGCGCTCCGCCCCGGTTGCGCGCCGCGCTCGTCGGCGGCTCGCACCTCGACCCCGCATTGCGTGGGCGTGCCGAGGCTGCGGGCATCCGCGTCGCCGCGTACTACGGCGCCGCCGAGCTCTCGTACGCGGCGATCGACACCGGCGACGGCCTGCGCGCGTTCCCGGGAGTGGAGCTGGACGTGCGCGACGGCGAGCTGTGGGTGCGGTCGCCGTTCATCGCGCTCGGGTACCTGGGCGCGACCGCGGGCGTATCCACCGCCGGCCCGTTGCGACGCGACGGCGACTGGGCCTCGGTCGGCGACCGGGCGGAGCTGCTCGACGGCCGGCTGCGGCTGCTCGGGAGGGCGGACGACGCCATCCTGAGCGCCTCCGCGACCGTGGTGCCGGAGGAGGTGGAGGCCGTCCTGCGTACGGTGCCGGGCGTGCGCGACGCCGTCGTGTTCGCCCTACCACGCGAGCGCGTTGGCGCGTTTGTGGCCGCCGTGATCGAGCCGGAGGGCGGCGACGGTCCCAGCCTCGCCGCGCTGCGGACGGCGGCCGAGGAGCAGCTCGCGCCCGCCCATCGGCCGCGGCACTGGTTCGCCGCTCCCCTGCCCCGCACCGCGTCGGGCAAGCCGGCACGCGCCGAGGCCGCCCGCCGCGCGGTCGCCGGGGAGGTGCCGCGTCTTGGCTGACCCCGTGATCATCGCCGCGCGCCGCACGCCCATCGGGACGCGCGGGCGCGCCCTCGCCGGGCTGCGGGTGGAGGAGCTGGCGGCTCCCGTGATCCGGGCCGCGCTGGGGGATGCGGCCGGCGGTTCCGATGGCTCCGACTCCGACGCCGGCTCGCCGATCGAGATCGCGGACGTCGTGCTCGGCAACTGCATGGGCCCCGGTGGCAATCCCGCGCGGGTCGCCGCACTCGCGGCCGGTTTGGGTTCCGGCGTGCCCGGCGCGACGGTCGACCGGCAGTGCGGCAGCGGGCTGGCGGCGGTGCTCGACGCGGCGACGGCCATCCGGGCCGGGGATGCGCGCCCGCGGATCGCCGGCGGCGTCGAGAGCGCCTCGACCTCGCCCGTCCGCTCGGTGGACGGCATCGCGTACGACCGCGCGGCGTTCGCCCCGGACGGCTGGCCCGACCCGGACATGACACGGGCCGCAGAGGACCTCGCGCGGCACGACGGCATCCCCCGCTCGCGGCAGGACGCTCACGCGGCACGCAGTCACGCCCGGGCGCGGGCGGCGCTCGTGGCCGGACGGTTCACGGACGAGCTCGTCCCTCTCGCCGGGATGACGGCGGACGACGCGATCGGCGGCGCCGAAAGGCTGCTGCCGCGACTGCCGGCGCTCTTCCCGGACGGGACGCTCACCGCGGGGACCTCGACGCGGATCGGCGACGGGGCGGCGGCGGTCGTGGTGGTGCCGGGCGACCGGAGCGTCGCGAGCGGCGGCATCCCGGGGCGCGGCCTCCCGGGGCGCGGCCTCCCGGGGCGCGGCCTCCCGGGGCTGGCGATCCGCGCCCACGCCGTCGTCGGCTGCGACCCGGCCCTCCCCGGGATCGGCGCGGCACCGGCTGTGCTCGCCGCGCTCGAACGCGCAGGGCTCGGGACGGACGACGTGGCGGCTTTCGAGATCGTCGAGGCGTTCGCTGCGCAGAGCCTCGCCGTGCTCGACCGGCTCGGGATCGCCGACGACGACGCGCGCGTCTGCGCCGACGGCGGGGCGCTCGCGCTCGGCCACCCGTGGGGCGCGAGCGGCGCCGTCAGCATCGTGCGCCTGTTCAGCCGACTCGTGCGGGGCGGGGCTCCGGCCGGTACGATCGGCGTCGCCGCAGCCTCCGTCGGCGGCGGACTCGGCGTGGCGGCGGTGCTGGAGGTGGTCCGATGAACGGCATCGCGCTCGACGGCGTCTCCGTGCGGCTCGGCGACGCCGACATCCTGCACGACGTCACGCTGGACCTCGACGCACGCACGATCGCCGTCATCGGCGAGAACGGGTCGGGCAAGTCGACCTTCGCCCGGTTGCTCGGCGGGCTCACTCCGCCGACGGGCGGCTCGCTCCGCGTGCTCGGCCTCGACCCGGTGCGGCAGGCGGCCGAACTGCGGCGACGGGTCGCGGTCGTGTTCAGCAACCCCGACGCGCAGATCGTGCTGCCGACCGTCGCGGAGGACGTCGCCTTCTCGCTGCGCGCGGAGAAGCCGTCGCGGGCCGAAGCGGCCGACCGGGTCGCCCGCGCCCTCGACCGGTTCGGGTTGACCGCGCTGGCCGAGTATCCCTCGCACGACCTCTCGGGAGGCCAGAAGCAGTTGCTCGCGCTGTGCGGCGCGTTCATCCGCAACCCGGGGCTGGTGATCGCCGACGAGCCGACCGCGTACCTCGACGCCCGCAACGCCCGCCGCGTCGCCGACCATCTCTTCGCCGAGGAGCACGGCCACCGGCTGGTGCTCGTGACGCACGACCTGGCGCTCGCGGACCGCTGCGACGCCGCCGTGCTGTTCGCCGGCGGCCGGGTCGCCGGGGTCGGCGCACCCGCCGAGATCATCGCCGAGTACGAGGCGGCGCTCCGGTGGTGATTCGGCGGTGGTGACGCTCTACCGGCCGGGCGACGGCCTCCTGCATCGCATGGCCGCCGGCCCGAAGACGCTGCTGCTCCTCGCGCTGGTGCTGACGGTCTCCCTGCTCCCCTCCCTGTGGTGGACCGCGGCGGCCGCGGCGGGGGTGTGCGTGCTCGCCTACCTCGTCTCCGGGCTCGGGATCGCGGAGCTCGGCCGTCAGGTCGTGGCCGTGCGCTGGGTGGTCGTCGTGACGCTCGCCGGACAGCTGATCTTCCTCGGCACGGAGGCGGCCGTCGCCAACACCGCGCGCGTGACGGGCGCGATCGTGCTCGCCGCGCTGCTCGTGCTGACGACACGCGTCACGGCGCTGCTCGACGCGATCGAGCGCGGGATGGGGCCGCTCGCGCGGATCCGCATCGACCCGCAGCGCGTCGCCCTGCTCCTCACGGTCACGCTGAGCACCCTCCCGGTGCTCGCACGGCTCGCCCACGATGTGCGGGAGGCGCAGCGGGCGCGGGGCGGACGGGCCAGCCTCCGCCTGTTCGCGGTGCCGTTCCTGGTGGTCGCGCTGAAGCACGCCGACCAGCTCGGCGACGCCCTCACCGCCCGGGGCGTGCGATGACGCCCCGCGTGCTCGGCCCGACGGTCGACGACCAGACCCGCTGCATCCACTACCGGACGGAGCTGGACGTCATCGCCATCCGCTTCGCCTGCTGCGGCGAGTACTACCCGTGCCACCTGTGCCACGCGGAGGCGGCCGACCATCCCGCGCAGGCCTGGCCGGAGGGCTCGGGCGCCGAGCGCGCGGTGCTCTGCGGTGTGTGCGGCGAGGAGCTGACGATCGACGCGTACCTCGGCGTGGAGGGATGCCCGGCGTGCGGCGCGGCTTTCAACCCCGGCTGCAAACTCCACCGCCACCTCTACTTCGACTGAGCGCGAGCCCCGACGCCGAGTACGCGGATTCTCTGCGTACTCGGCGGTTTGGGCCCCACTTTCTGCGTACTCGACGGAAGCGGAGGAGATCCGCACCGCGCGACCCCGGAAACGCGAGGAACGGAGGGGATTCCTACCGAGATGGTGGGGATCCCCTCCGTTCGCGTCACGGAGCGATCAGCTGGTCAAGCGGTCAGCCGGTCGGGCGGTCACCACCCGAACAGCTTGTGGAACCAGTCCCACAGCCAGCCGAGGTCGCAAATCCAGTCCCACCAGCCGCCGCCGGAGGACTTCACCTGGAAGGCGCTCCAGCCGACCACGGCGTCCGACGCGTTCTGGACGGAGAGCTTGTGGTCGCCCTTGTCCAGCTTGGGCGGGAGGGTGAGCTTCAGGATGCCGTCGGCCGGCACCTTCGCCCATCCGGCCGAGATGTTCTTCGGCGTGGAGTACACCCAGACCGAGACCCACTGGCCGGCGAGCTTCGTGTCCACGGTCACCTGGACCGGGTCGCCCGCCTTGTAGCTGGTCTTGTCGAGGGTGATCTTGCCGAAGAGCGCCTTGGTGAGGGCCGACTCCTTGGCGGCCTTCGGGTCCTTCGTCGGCTTCGGGTTCTCCACCGGCTGGTCCGCGACGGTCAGCGCCACCGTGACGGTGGTGCCCGACTCCGGAGCGGTCAGCACGAGCGTGCTCGCGCCGGCCGCGTCGGCCGGGACGGTGAACGCGACGGTCGCGCTGCCGGCGGCGTCCACCGGGACGCTGCCGAGGCTGGTCCCGCTGCCCGTCCACGAGAGCGTCAGCGAGGTGTTCGCCGGGCTGCCGAGGGAGGTCAGGTTCAGCTTCGACACGGTGAAGGAGACCTGCTGGCCGGGCTGCAGGGTGCCGGTCGGCACGCCGCTGACGGCGACGCCACGGCGGGCGAAGCTCGGCGACACCGGGCTGTTCTGCTGCAGGTAGCTGATCCAGGCGTCCCGGTCGATGAGGCCGGAGTCCTTGGTGTCGGTCCCGGCCGCGAAGGCGCGGAAGTTGTCACCGCCCTGGATCAGGAACGAGAACGAGCCGATCCGGTACGACTTCGCCGGGTCGATGGGCTTCCCGTTCACGAGGATGCTCGTGATCCGGTCGCCCGCCGCGCGGCTCGCGTCGTAGGTGTAGCTGACGTTCTTCGACAGGCCGAGGTTGAGGAACGGCCGGCTCGGCACGGTGCCGTCGGCGTTCGTCTGCCACTGCTGCTCCAGCGCCTGCTTGAACTGCGCGCCGGTCAGGCTCGTCGTCCACAGGTTGTTCACGAACGGCAGGACGGCGTTCGCCTGCGCGTAGGTGACGGAGCCGTCGGTGCCGTACAGCAGCTCGGCGCGCAGGCCGCCCGGGTTCACCACGCCGATCTCGGCGCCGCCGAGTTCGGCCGGCGACAGGGTCGACAGCAGGGAGTCCGCGACGAGGTTGCCGAGGGTGGACTCGCTGGAGCGGTCGTCGCGCGCGGCGCCGATGTAGGCGGTGGTGATGTCCTTCGTCACGGAGCCGATCTTCTGGCTGCCGATGACGTCGGCCGCGGCGAGCGCCTTGTCGACGATCGTCTTGACCTGCGCGACCCGCGGGTACGCCGCCACGAGGTCCGCGTCGGCGTCCGTGGTGCGGGCGACGTTGCGGAGGGTGTGGGCGGTGACCGTGTCGGTCTCGGGGTCGACCGTGAGCGTCACCTGGCCGATGTTCTCGCCGTAGCTGCCGGTCTGCACGACCGGGCGGGTGGCGCCGTCGACTCCGGGGACGGGGGCGTCCCACGCGTACTGCTTGTGCGTGTGGCCGGTGAAGATCGCAGAGACCTTCGCGCTCGTCTTGGTGACGATGTCGGCGAACGCGCCGCCGGCCGCGACCTCCTGCTCGAGCGTGGCTCCGTCGGGCGTGCCCGCTCCGGCACCCTCGTGGTACTCGGCCACGAGCACGTCGGCCTCGCCGTTCGACGGGTCGCCGTCGGTGAGCTCGCCCGCCACGCGGTTGACGGCCTCCACCGGGTCGCCGAAGTCGAGCGTCGAGATGCCGCCCGGCGAGACGAGGGTCGGGGTCTCCTGCGTGACCGCGCCGATGACGCCCACCGTCACGCCGTTCACGTCGAACGTCGCGTACTCCGGCAGTGCCGGGTCCTTGGTGCCCTTCGTGTAGACGTTCGCGCCGAGGTAGCTGAAGTCCGCCGCATCCTTCACCCGGCCGGTCAGGTCGGAGAAGCCCTTGTCGAACTCGTGGTTGCCCACGGCGCTGGTCTTGAGGCCCAGCGCGTTCAGCACGTCGATGGTCGGGATGTCGCCGGCCGACGCCGAGGCGAACAGGGAGGCGCCGATGTTGTCGCCGTCGGAGAGGAAGAGGGTGTTGCCCTCGCCGCCCTCCGCGCGCAGCTTCTCGATCGTGCCGGCGAACTTCACGGTGTTGGCGTCGATGCGCCCGTGGAAGTCGTTGATGTTCAGCAGGTTGAGCGTCACCGGCTTCGCGGTCAGGCCGAGGCCCACCACGATCGGGTCGTGGTCGCTCGACCGGTACGGGTCGGCGGCGTAGAAGTTGGTGACGTTGTAGTTGTACCGGCTGTACTCCAGCGCGATGGACTCGCCCGAGTTGATGTTCCACACGTCCGCGCCGGTGATCGCCGCGTTGGCGGCCGGCGAGGCGAAGACGTGGTCGAGGGAGCCGACCGTGCCGTCGAACGAGTAGGTGTGCTTGTTCGTCCGGGTGCTGACCTGGTCGACGTAGCCCGCGTCCGTGAGGATCGTGATCGGGTCCTCCTGCAGGTACGCGTTGAAGTCGCCGATCAGCAGCACCTTGTCGAGGCCGAGGCTGGCCTTGCGCTCGTCGGCGAACGCGACCAGCGCCTTCGCCTGCTTCACGCGGGACGCGTTGGACGCGCCCTGACCGTCGCCCTGGTCGGCGTCCGCACCGGTTCCCGAGCCCTTCGACTTGAAGTGGTTCACGATGGCGATGAAGGCGTTCGCGTCCTTCGCGCCGACCTTCTTGAAGGCCTGGGCGAGCGGCTGGCGGGCGTTCGCGAACGCCGCGTCGTCGAGGATGCGGGAGGAGCCGACGGGCTCCGCGACGGCCTTCTTGTAGATGAAGGCGGTGCGGATGACGTCCTCGGTGGACGGCAGGGTCGACGGCGACTTCACGTACGCCCAGACCTCGCTGCCGGCCGCGGCGTTGAGCGCGCCGACGAGCGTCTTCAGCGCGTCGTCGCGGTCCAGTCCGAAGCGGGCCGAGTTCTCGATCTCCTCGAGGGAGACGACGTCGGCGGTCAGGCCGTTGATCGCGGCGACGATCTTGTCCTGCTGGCGCTTCAGGTTGGCGGCGTCGGCGGCGCCGCGGGCGTCGCATCCGCTGTTCACGGTGATCTTGTTGCCGTCGCGGTCGGTGTAGAACGTGCAGCCGCTGAGCTGGTCGCCGGTCGTCGTGAAGTAGTTCAGGACGTTGAAGGTGGCGAGCTTCAGGTCGCCGCCGACGTCGGCCGGGGAGGCCGTGCGGGTGTTGGCGAAGGTCGCGGGCTGCACCGCGGCGGCGTTCGCCGGGGTGAGCTCGGCGGTCGGCTGGAACTTCCACGCGTCGTTGCGGTAGTCGAGGACGACCGGCGTGGTGAAGGTCACCGGCGCGCTGACGCGCACGGGATCCGTCAGCGACACGTACGGCAGCGGCTTGGACTTGCCTGCCGCGCTGAGGAAGTTGGTGGAGGCTCCGTCGTCCAGGATGACGCCGCGGGCCTTCACGTCGGCGACGGCGGCCGCGTACTCGGCGGTGCCGGGGCGGGCGACGTCGGTCGGCTGCAGCAGCGGGGTGTCGCCGGCCGCGAGGCCGATCTCGCCGTACTGGTTGGTGGAGTAGGTGTCGGTGACGGTGAACGCGCCCTGCGGTGCGATCAGCATCCCCTCGAGGCTCTCGCGCTGGGCGTCCGTGGCCGGGAGGCCGACGGTGGCGGGGGCCGGAGCGGTGACCGTGCTCGCGTCGAGCTTGTCGACCTTCGAGGCGGTGAGCTCGGTGAGGCCGTTGAACTCGCTGACGGCGCCGGTCACCTGCACGTAGTCGCCCGCGGCCACGGAGGCGGCGTACGACGAGCCGTAGACGAAGACGGCGTCGGAGGCGGTGTGGGTGGCGAGGTCGACCGCGCCGCCCGTGCCGGGGGTCTGGATGTAGAACCCGTTGAAGCCGCCGGTGGCGTACTGCGCTGTGACGACGCCGACGGTGGTGACGGTCTGGCCGGCCTTGGGGCTGGTGTCACCGGTTCCCTGGATCTCGGAGATGGCGATCGCGTCGCCCGGCGGCCCCGGGTCGGTCCCGGTGCCGGGGTCGGTGCCCTCACCGGGGTCGGTCGTGCCGCCGCCCGGCGTGGTCGCCGAGTTCTGCGGGCTGATCGTGCCGCTCAGGGTGATGTCGGCGCTGTTGTCGTCCGTGTCGGTGAACGAGGTGCGGTTCAGCGACTTGACGTCCGTGTTGGCCGACGGCGCAGGCGCCTTGGCCTTCTCGAACGTGTTGGACGTGCCGTAGCCGACGAGGTCGACCACGCCGGCCGCGCCCGACACCGAGCCCGCGGGCAGGGTGAGAGCGGAGGCGGAGCTGGACAGGATGAGGGTGCCGGTGGTGCCGCTGGGGTTCAGCGCGTTGCTCGCGGCGTCGGGCGTCGGGAGGGCGGCGCCGTTCGTGCCGTTCGAGCCTCCCGCGACGAGGTAGTAGCCCTTGGCGGCGATCGAGCCGGTGAGCGGGACGACGCCGTTCGCCGCACCGGTGCTGGTCGCCGAGCGGTACTGCACGCTCCAGCCGGTGAGGGCGACGGGCGCGTCGCTCGGGTTGTACAGCTCGACGAACTTGTTCGTGTAGGCCGCACCGGCGCTGCCGCCGCTGAGATAGGCCTCGTTGATGACGACTCCGGTGCCGTCGGTGCTGGCGTACGCCGGCGTCGCGACGAGGGCGCCGGCTGCGAGCCCGGCCCCGACGATCGCGGCCGCGGCGCTGCGCCACACCCTGCCGTTCCTGATTGACATTGCTCTCCCTGGTCGGTGGAAGTGGGATGGATCCGACGGTCAGAGTAGGAACCGCGATCGTCGGGACTCTGTCTCTTGTGTGAACGTACAGAAAACTCGTTCGGGGGTAGACCGCTCATTTGAGCAGACGCGCGCGGCTAACCCTGTTCGCGTGCCAGGATGACGGCCCTCCGAAGGCCCGCGCCGGGCCGGATCCGGCGCGCGTACGTCATGATGGGTCACATGCGGATCGACGAGATCGCCCACTTCCGGGCGCTGGCCGCCGAAGGGCACCTGGCGCTCGCGGCGCAGTCCCTCGGCGTCTCGCAGTCGACCCTCTCGCGCTCGCTGGCGCGGCTGGAGGCCGAGGCCGGCGTCGAGCTGCTCGACCGCCGCCGCGGGCACCTGGAGCTGAACCAGTACGGCGAGATCCTGCTCGCGCACGCGGCGCGCGCCGAGATGGAGCTCGAGAACGCCCGCGCCCGCATCGCCGCCCTGCGCGACCCGGCGGCGGGGATCGTGTCGATCGCGTACGTCTCGTCGTTCGGCGGCTGGCTCATCCCCCGCGTCGTGAGCGAGTACCGGGCGCTGTTCCCCGACATCCGGTTCGTGCTGCGCGGCGGCACCGCCGACACCGTGCTCGACGCGCTGCGGGAGGGCTCGGCCGACGTCGCGTTCCTGAGCCCCGATCCGCGCGACCCCGAGATCGACTGGCACCCGCTCACGGCCGAGCGCCTGGTGCTGGGCGTGCCGCTCGGACATCCCCTCGCCGAGCGCGAGCACGTGACCGTGGACGACCTCGCCCCCTACGAGCTCGTCTCACTGCGGCCGGGCTCCGGCCTGCGCCACATCGCGGACGCGTACTTCTCCGCCCACGGCGTCGTCATGGCGCCGGTGATCGAGGTGACCGAGCTGGCGACGCTGCGCGCGCTCGTGCGCGACGGGGTCGGCGTGGCGCTCATCCCGGACACCCCGGCGGAGCCCGGGCTCGTGGCCGTGCCGCTCACCGACGAGGCGACCCGCGTCATCGGGCTCGCCCGCAACCGCACGCGGTCGGAGTCCGCGGCGGCGGCACAGTTCGCGCGTTTCGTGCGCGAGGAGCTCGGCCCGCTGGAGTGATCGTCCCAGTGGGAGGGCTCGATCGCTCTTTGCTTAAATACAACAGCACTGTTATAACAGCACTGTGACGAATTCTTCCTCCGGCGACCCGACGCGCATCCCCGCACGCTGGGATGCGCTTTTCGCCCTGCTCCGCCGGCTCGACGACGACATCGACGGCCTCTACGCCCGCCGCGGCGTGAGCGGGATGCGCTCCCGCTTCGCCCGGCCGATGATGCGCCTCGCCCACGAGGGGCCGCTGACGATCCGCGAGCTGGCCGCCTCCCTCGAGCGCACCCACTCCGCCGTGAGTCAGACGGTCGCCGGGATGCGCCAGGCCGGCTTCGTGACGACCGAGCCCGGCCCCGACGCGCGCACGCGCGTCATCAGCCTCACCGACCGCGGCCGCGAGATCGTCCCGCTGCTGGAGGCGGAGTGGCGCGCCACCGACGCCGCCATCGCCGAGCTCGACGACGAGACCGCCGTGACTCTCTCGTCCGTGGTGGCCGAGCTGCAGCGCGCCGTGGATGCGCGGCCGATGTCCGAGCGCCTGGACGCCCACCTCGTCGAGCCGGACCCGCCGGTGCGCGCGTGAGCCTGCGCTCCCACGTCACCGACCTGCGCCCCCTGCGGTCGAGCCCGGCGTTCCTCGCGCTCTGGGCCGGCACCTCCCTCGCCGGGTTCGGGGGTCAGATCGCCTCGGTCGCCGCCCTCGCCCAGGTGTGGGACCTGACGAAGAGCCCGATGTGGACCGGCACGCTCGGCCTCGCGAGCGGCGTCGCGATGCTCGCCTTCGGCCCGCTGGGCGGCAGCCTGGCCGACCGGTTCGACCGCCGCTCCATCGTGCGGCTCAGCACGGCCGGACAGGCCGTCGCCGCGCTGGCGCTGACGGCGCAGGCCGCGCTCGGGCTCGACTCCGTGCCCCTCCTGCTCGCCCTGATCGCAGTGCAGTCGGCCGTCGCCGCGTTCGGCGCACCGGCTCGCCGCACCCTCCCGCCGCGCCTGCTCCCCGCCGGCGAGGTCGCGGCCGGGCTCGCGCTGCAGAACCTGGCCTTCCAGGGGTCGATGCTCGCCGGTCCTGCTCTGGGCGGCCTGCTCGTCGCGTGGTCGCTCCCGGTGGCGTACTCGGCGGAGGCGATCGCGATCGGGTTCTCGTTGCTGTGCCTGCTCGCCCTCCCGGCGATCCCGCCGCAGAGCGCACCGGCGGACCCACGAGCAGCCCGGTCGGCGACCGCACGCCTGCGTCCCGCCGCCGAGCGCGGCGCCTGGATGTACGTCCTGCGCCGGCCGACCCTCTGGGGCGCGTTCGCCGTCGACCTCGCCGCGACCGTGCTCGCGATGCCGATCGCCCTCTTCCCGCTCGTGAACGAGGAGCGGTTCGGCGGCGACCCGCGCACGCTCGGGCTCTTCCTCTCCGCGATCGCGGTCGGCGGCATCGTGGCCGGGGCGCTCTCCGGCACCGTGACCCGCGCGCGGCGGTCCGGGATGCTGCAGCTCGGCGCCGCCTCGGTGTGGGGGGTCGCCCTCGCCGGCTTCGGGCTCGCCGGGCCGCTCTGGCTCGCGCTCGCCTGCCTGGCCGTGGCCGGGGCGGCCGACACCGTCTCCGTCGTCACCCGCGGAGCGCTGGTCCAGTTGGAGACGCCGGACGGGTTCCGGGGGCGGGTCTCCGCGGTGGAGCACGTGATCGGCGTCGCGTGCCCGCAGATCGGCAACTTCCGCGGCGGCGTGCTCGGCGGACTCGTAGGCGCCCCGATCGCCCTCGCCATCGGCGGCCTCACCGCGACCGCGGCCGTGCTCGTCGTCGGCGCCGTCAACCGTCCGCTGCGCACCTACCGGATGCCGGACGTGCGTGTCCAGCCGGATCTGACCGAGGTCTACCGGGAAGCGGGTCTGCTCCACGGAGCGGGCACCTGACGCGGCGCACCGGGAGGCGGTGGCACCTCAGCCGGCGATGACGTCCCAGAGACGGGACGCGTCCTCCACCAGGCCGTCCAAGCGCCCGCGCTCGTCCGCGATCATGTAGGCGCCGAAGAAGGCCTGCACCGCGACGGTCGCGAGGGCCTCCGGGTCGGACCCGGGCGGCAACTCGCCTGCCCGCACGGCCTCGTCGAGGTATCGGCCGATCAGCGCCACCCAGCGGACGTACGGATCGTCCTCGGGAGCCGGCGGCAGGATCGTCTGCGTGAGTTTCATCGCCGCCCGCACGTGCGCATCGGTCGCGAACACCACGGCGACGCGACGGCTCAGCTCGCGCGCGGCGGCGATACCGGTGAGTCCGGCCTCCTCGACCTCCTGGGCGACGGCGGGCCAATTGCCGTACTTCTCGGCGACGAGCGCCTCGGCGAGATCGTGCTTGGAGCGGAAGTGGAAGTAGACGGCGCCCTTGGTCAGCTGGGTGCGCTCGATGATGCGATCGAGCCGGGCGCCGGCGTATCCGTGGGCGTCGAACTCGTCGGCAGCGGCGTCGAGGATCTCGGCACGGCTGCGCTCGGCGCGTTCCTGTCGTGGCATGAGGCGGGGGTCCTCCGGTCGATGAGACGTGCGGCGTCCCCCCGGCGGCAACTGTACCGCCCGGGACAGGGGGCAGCGTCGGACACGCCGCGTCACACATCCCGCCTCCCGGGCCCGGAATGCGGTTGACTATGCGCGCCCGGCACCGACCCGCCGGGCGCGCGGCGGGGGATGCCGACATCCTCCTGAGCGCTGCCCCCTGAGAGGAAACCGTCATGAGCTACGAACAGCCCGCACCTCCCGCACCTCCCGCCCCGGCGGCCGGACAGGCCGTGCCCCTCTGGGCGCCGCTCTACGGAGCGTCGTTCGGCGCCGCCATCAAGCGCTCCTTCACGAAGTACGCCGACTTCACCGGTCGAGCGAGCCGCAGCGAGTACTGGTGGTGGGTGCTGTTCGTGTTCATCGTCGGCGTCGTCCTCGAAGGACTCGGCCTCGCGCTCGGCTATGCGGGCGCGACCACCAACGCCGACGGGACCACGACGCCGGGTCCGCTCTTCGCGGTCGCCGGGATCCTCATCGTCCTCTGGTTCCTCGGCACGATCATCCCGCACCTGGCCCTGATCTGGCGCCGACTGCACGACGCGAACCTCGCCGGTCCGTTCTTCTTCCTGTCGTTCATCCCGTTCGGCAGCATCGTGGTGCTCGTCTTCACGCTGCTGCCCTCGAAGCCCGAGGGCGCGCGCTTCGACCGTCCGCGCCCGTAGCCGCTCCGCGTCAGCAGGAGTCGGCGAAGAGCCGCCGTGGCCGCGCGGGGTCGGCGTCGTCCAGCAGGACGGATGCGACCTCGCGCGGCGCCCCGAGCGGATCCTTGCGCCCGGTGGCCACGAACGACCAGTCCGGGCTGCGCTCCGGGTCGTGCTCGACCCAGAGCGAGAAGTTCCAGAACCCACGGAACGCGGGCGTGAGCAGGGCGGGCCCGTCGACGACGAGGACGCCCTCCCGCTGCCGGAAGGGTGCGACGACCTCGGCACGGAACGCGTCTGCATCGGTGCCGTCCGTTGCGCTCGCGCGCTCGACGGTCTCTCCTGCGGCGCGCAGCGCGTCCGCGAGCGCATCCGCCGCTCCCGCGACATCCGCCTCCGGGACGCCCGTGACCGCGACGAACCGCGGTCCGCGCGTGTAGTGCTGCCGGAACTCCGCCGCGACGCCGTCGTAGAACGCGCCGCGCTCGGTGGTCGTGCTGCCCATCGTCGCCTCCTGCTGTCTCTCACGGGGAACGCTACGCGCGCCCCGTCGATTCCACAGCACGCGATTCGGCCCGAATGTCGGGAATGCGTGAGCGATTCCCGACATTCGGGCCGAATGTCGCGGGGGGGTGTCGCTACTTGAGGGGGCCGTACAGCGACGCGGTCGCGCGGGCGTGGGTCGCCTGCTCGAAGGCGTACGCCAGCCCGATGATGCCGCTCTCGTCGTAGTCGCGCCCGAGGAACTCGAGGTTGACGTTGGCGCCGACGACCGGGTTGGTGCCGTCAGAGGCGATGGCCTGCCCCATCGGGACGGTGATGGCCGGCATCCCGGTGTTCGGGCTGAGGCGCATGTTCGTGCCGATGGTGTTGTACGGCGAACCGCTCGGGTAGACCAGCGAGTCGAGCTGGTTGTCGTTCATCAGCTGCGTGACGGTGGCGTTCCCCGTCGCGATGGCCGTGGTGTGCGTCCCCGTCGGACCCGCCCACGCCTGGTACTGGGCGTCGGTCACGTTGTTCCGCGAGGTGTAGATGCTGTTGCGGGAGGTGACGTTGCGGCCGGTGGCCAGGATGTCGGCGATGGAGCGGGCGGTCACGGCCGGCGCGAGGTGGTTCTGGATGTAGACGTCCAGGTCGTGCTTGAACTCGTTCGTGCTGCCGCTGCCCTCGTTGAGGGTCGCCGTGAACGCGGTCGGGACCGTGCTCAGCTCGACGACCGTCGCACCCTGAGCCTGGAGCGTGGCCTTCGCAGCGGCCCACAGGCGCGTGACCGTCGCGTTGGTGCCCAGCATCGAGGTGACGATGCCGATCCGCTTGCCCTTCAGGGCCTCCGGGTCGAGCGCCGCGGTGTACGACGTCGGCACCTTGCCGGACTGCTCGGCGGTGATCGGGTCGGCCGCATCCACTCCGGTCACGGCGTCGAGGGCGACGGCCGCGTCGGTGACGCTGCGGGCGATCGGGCCGCCGGTGTCCTGGCTGAGCGCGAGCGGGATGATGCCGTCCCGGCTGGTCAGGCCGACGGTCGGGCGGATGCCGACGAGCGAGTTGTACGTCGACGGGACGCGGATCGAGCCTCCCGTGTCGGTGCCGAAGCCGATGCCCGCCAGGTTCGCGGCGATGGCCGCACCCGTTCCACCGCTCGAGCCGCCGGCCGTCTTGCTGGTGTTGAGCGGGCTGGCGACCAGGAGGCTCTTGCCCGGGTCCTGGAACGAGGAGAACTCGGACACGAAGCCGTACGCGAACTCGTCCAGACTGGCCTTCGCGAGGATGACGGCGCCCGCCGCGCGGAGCCCCTTCACCATCGTGGCGTCGTCGCTGGTCTGGTTGCCGTCCCAGCAGCCGCAGCCGCCCGTGGTGGGCATGTCGACGGTGTCGTAGTTGTCCTTCACCGCGATCGGGACGCCGAGGAGCATGCTCGTCATCCCCTTCTGCGCGCGGGTGGCGTCGGCCTGGGCGGCGATCGTCAGCGCCTGCGGGTTCTTCGAGATGATCGAGTTGAGCGCGCGGCCGCCGGTGCCGGTGTCGACGACGGTGCGGTCGAGGGCGGCGATGCGGTCGAGATACTCCTGCGTGATCTTTACCGAGGTGGTGACGCCGGCGTTCATCGCGGCCTGCATGTCGAGGGCGGACGCCTCCACCAGCTGGAAGGGACCGTCGTCGTAGATCATGCGCTGCGAGAGGCCGACGAGGTCCTTCACGGTGATGGTGCCGTCGCCGTCCACATCGGCCGCGGCGGACCAGCCCGCCGACGCGGACGTCTCGCCGAGGTGCGTCGTCAGCGCATCCAGGTCGGCGGTGGTGACCTGCTTGTCGCCGGTCAGGTCGTGCGCGGTGTAGTACGGCGCGAGGAAGGCGGCCGTGGGTGCGGCGGCGGCCGGCGCGGCGGAGGCGGCGGGAGCGACGACCGCTCCGGTCGCGACGAGCGCGGCCAGGGCGGCGACGACGCCCGTGGCGGTCGCGGCGCGGCGGCTCTTCGTGCGGGTGTGCATGGCGGTCGTGCTCCTCGGGGTCGATCGGCGGGCGGTCATCGGGCGTCTCCTGCCCGGCGGCGGCGGACGGTGAACAGCACGGCGGCGGCGCCCAGGGCGAGCAGCACCAGGGCGGCGATCACGTACGGCAGGGCGTTGGAGCCGGTGGAGGCGAGGTCGTCGGCTGCGGTCGAGGTGGAGGAGCCTCCCGTGCCGGTCCCGCCGGATCCGGCCACGCCGGTCGACGGGGTGGGCGTCGGCGAGGTCACTGCGGCGGGCGCGATCGCGACGGCCGGGCTGGTCGCCGCGTCGGTGGAGGCCGTCACCGCGGAGGCGGAGTCGACCAGCGAGAGCGAGCGCACGGTGAACGCCGTCGAGCCCTCCGCCGTCGCGGCGAACGTCAGCGTGTAGCTGATGTCGCCCGACAGCGCCGGGGACGTGCCGAGGCGCGTGTAGACGACGTCGACGGAGCCGGCTCCGGTGCGGACCGAGTCGAAGCCGCCCGCCGTGACGACCGCGCTCCCGTCCACGTAGGAGACGACCGCCGGGTCGAAGGCGAGCACGGACTCGTAGCCGTACACGTCGGTCGCTCCGGTCAGCGTCACGGTCACGTCGAACGTGTCGCCGGCGGTCGCGGTGGCGGGCGCCGAGACGGAGACGCTCGAGACGGCCGGGGCGGCGACGGCGGGCGCTGCAGCGCCGACCGCGAGCCCGAGGCCCGCGAGCGCGGCCGTGGCGACGGCGAGGAGGCGCACGAGTCGCCTGGGATTCTGATGCATTCGGGTGGAGCCTTCCTCTGGGGGCGAAAGGGGACGCCGAGGAGACCGCTGTCAGCGGCGAGGAAGGGGAGACTCGAGGCGCCGGGGAGCACGACCTGCGAACGGTCCAGGGCCGGCTCCGGGGGTGGGCCAGCGGCTGAGGAAGCGGCGCCATCGACACGGCCGACGTTACGGAACCGCTGTTTCCGGCAGCGCGCGATCGTGTTTCTGAGACGTTACACAGGATGAGACGGGTCGCGTGCACGTCCTCCCACCCGTCAGGTCACCCCTGTCGCTCCGAGATGGCCCTCGGTAGAATGATCACTAACTTGCACTGCAATGTGCAAGTTATTCGGAGTACTCGAACGGAGAGGGAGGTCCGCATGTACTACTCGAAGGGGAACTACGAGGCGTTCGCACGCCCGCGCAAGCCGGAGCGATCGGAGCGCGTGTCGGCATATCTGGTCGGCGGAGGCCTGGCGTCACTCGCCGCCGCCGCCTTCCTGATCCGCGACGGCCAGGTGCCGGGCGAGCGGATCACCATCCTGGAGGCGTCCGCCGTCGGCGGCGGCGCGCTCGACGGCGCCGGCGACGCGGAGACCGGCTGGCTCATCCGCGGCGGCCGCGAGATGGAGGACCACTTCGAGTGCCTCTGGGACCTGTACCGCTCCATCCCGTCGCTCGAGGTCGACGGCTCGGTGCTCGACGAGTTCTACTGGCTCAACAAAGACGACCCCAACTACTCGCTGCAGCGCGCGACCGTCGACCGAGGACAGGATGCGAAGACGGGGATGACGTTCACGCTCGACAAGAAGGCCACGAAGGACCTCGTCGACCTCGTGCTCGCCCTGCCGGAGTCGTTGTACGACAAGCGGATCGACGAGGTGATGGGACCGGACTTCCTCGCCTCGAACTTCTGGTTGTACTGGCGCACGATGTTCGCCTTCGAGGAGTGGCACAGCGCCCTGGAGATGAAGCTGTACGTGCAGCGGTTCATCCACCACATCGACGGCCTGCCGGATTTCAGCGCCCTCAAGTTCACGAAGTACAACCAGTACGAGTCGCTGGTCCTGCCGCTCATCAACTGGCTGCGCGAGCACGGCGTCACCGTGCAGTTCGACACCCGGGTGATGGACGTCGGCTTCGACATCGCCCCCGACCGGAAGACCGCCCGCCGCATCGAGTGGATCCGCGAGGGCGTGGAGGGCGGCGTCGACCTCGGCGACGACGACCTGGTGTTCGTCACCAACGGGTCCCTCGTCGAGAACTCGCGCTGGGGCGACCACCACACGAAGGCGGAGTGGGATCCGGTAGTCCACGACGGTGGCAGCTGGCACCTCTGGCGCAACATCGCGGCGCAGGATCCGTCGTTCGGGCACCCCGACAAGTTCTGCACCTTCCCGGAGAAGTCGCAGTGGGAGTCCGCATCGATCACCACCCTCGACGAGCGCATCCCCGCCCACATCGAGCGGATCGCCAAGCGCCCGACGCGCAGCGGCAAGGTCGTGACCGGCGGCATCGTGACCGCGCGCGACTCCTCGTGGCTGCTCAGCTGGACGGTCAACCGCCAGCCGCACTTCTCGAAGCAGCCGGACGACCAGACCGTCGTGTGGTTCTACGGGCTGTTCACGGACGTACCAGGCGACTATGTGAAGAAGCCGATGCGCGAGTGCACCGGCGAGGAGATCACCCAGGAGTGGCTGTACCACCTGGGCGTCCCGATCGACGAGATCGATGAGCTCGCGGCGACCGGTGCGATCACCCGGCCGTGCATGATGCCCTTCATCACCGCGTTCTTCCTGCCCCGCACCGCGGGCGACCGTCCCGCGGTCGTGCCGGAGGGCGTGACCAACTTCGCCTTCATCGGCCAGTTCGCCGAGTCGACCCGCGACTGCATCTTCACCACCGAGTACTCGGTTCGTACGGCGATGGAGGCGGTCTACCAGCTGCTCGACGTGGAACGCGGCGTTCCCGAGGTGTTCGGCTCGGTCTACGACGTGCGCGAGCTGATCAAGTCCACCCGGTACCTGCGCGACGGCAAGAAGCTCCCGATCCCGGGATTCGCGAAGCGCTTCGTCGAGCGCACGGAGATCGGGCGACTGCTCGAGGAGTACGAGGTCATCTGACCAGGCGCGGGGCGGCGGCCTAGCGCCGTCCCGCCTTCCAGTACCCGCAGAAGAGGATGTCGCTCTTTGCGACGCCCGCGGCGATCCAGTGCCGGCGCATCGCGATCGGGAGGGCGGACTCGCCGACGGCCCAGCCGTAGAAGCGCTCGCCGGTCGACGGCAGGAGACGTGCGCGGGTGCCCGCGGCGACACCGGGAACGGCGTGCGGGTCCGTGCGGACGACCCACTCGACCTCCACGCCGGGCGGCGTCACCAGCTCCTGGGCGTCGTCGGCGTGCGGGATCTCCAGGACGGCGACGCCCTGGACGCCCACGTCGAGGGAGGCGAGGATGTTCGCGGCGGCCGGCACCCCGGTCTCGTCGGCGACCAGGCGGACGCGGTCGACGCCGGTCGGCGGAGTGAACGAGATGCCTTCGTCGATGATCGCGACGGCGTCTCCCACCGCGCAGGTCTCAGCCCAGGCGGCGGCGGGGCCGCTCGTACCGTCCGCTGCTGACCCGTGGAGCACGAAGTCGACGTCGAGCTCGGGACCGTCGGCGCCGTCGGGTCGATAGGCGCGGACCGAGTAGTTGCGCAGCACCGGCCGCACCGTCTTCGACATGGTCAGGTAGCGCGCGAAGGCGAGGGTGTCGAGTTTCGCCGGCAGACGACTGAGAGCCCCCTCCTCGCCGCCGACCGGGAGGAACAGCCGGAACCACTGGTCGGCGCCGAGCGGGACGAAGCCGGCGATGTCGCCTCCCCCGAGGGTGATCCGGACGAAGCCGCTCGAGATCCGCTCGCGCCGGAGCACGTGCAGCACCAACAGCTCCGAGCGCTCGGGCTTGACGCGGGTGGACTGCATATTGGTGCGAGCCATGGCTCTGTCCCTCCAAGATGGGTCACGGGAAAGCATGCGTATTTAGGTAAGGCTAACCTAATGCAACTTAGGGTGTACTCGTCGTATCACCCGGAGGGGGTGATAGACCGATCCGTTTAGCGCGCTTAGCATCCATAGCACGTGGTCTATTTGCACGGCGTTCTTCGTCGGGGGATGCGGATGATCGGATTCGGGACATGCGATGACGCCTAGCGGTACGGCCGTGGTGGACCGCCGGGGGCTCCGGCGGGTCCTCGACGAGGGCGAGGGTCGCGCCGCGGTCGTCTCCATCGTCGCCTCCGGCGGCACCGGCAAGACCTCGTTGCTGCGCGCCTGGTGCGACCTCGAACCGGCCGACCGCATCCTCGTCGAGGTCGACGGCCCGCCGCGAGCAGGCAGCGTGGGCGACCGCGACTGGCGCGACCGCATCAGCGCACTCTGCGGTCAGACCGGCCGCGCGACCACCGTGATCGACGGCATCGAACGGATCAACAGCCACAGCGATCGCGAACTGCTCCAGGATGCCGTCGCGGCGGCGGGCAGCGCGATCGTGCTCAGCGGGCGCACCCAACCGCTCGCGCTCGACGCGCTGTCCCCCGAGCGCCCGCTCATCATGGTCGGTGTCGCCGACCTCGCCTTCGGCCAGCGGGAGGCCGACGAGCTGCTGCGCGGCGCCGGCGTGCTCCTGCCTCCCCAGGACGTCTTCGAGCTCCTCGATCGCACGGGCGGCCGAGCCATGACCCTGACGCTGGCCGTCGCGGCGCTCGCCCGCATGGCCGACCCGCGCGAAGCGATCCACCGACTCGCCCACTCCCCCGCGGGCGCCGACGAGTACTTCGTCGGCGCTCTGCTCGGCACGCTCGACCCTGCCGAGGCCGACCTGCTCCTCTCCCTCTCCGCGGTCCCGTCGTTCAGTGTCGGCCTCGCCGCAGAGCTCACGGGCTGCCCCGACGCGGGCACGACGGTCGAGCGGCTGCGGGACGGCAACGACCTGCTGCAGCGCATCGACGGCGGCGACGAGGGATGCGAGTACCGATTCGACGAGTCGCTCCGCCGCACCCTCCTCACCGAGCTGTCGCGACGGGATGCCCGCCGCCTCGACGATCTGCGTCGCACGGCGGCGCGCTGGCACCTCGAGAGCGGCGACGTGCACGGCGGCCTCGCGCTCGCGGTGGCCTCCCGCTCCACCGACCTCGTCGAGGAGATCCTGCGCCGGTACGGTCTCGGGATGGTCTTCTCCGGTGACACCGCGCCCGTCCGCGACGCGCTCGCCGCCCTCGAGGACCGCGGCGTGATGTCCGGGACGACCGGCCTGCTCGCCGCGCTCGTCACCTCCCCCACCCGGTTCGACTCGGTGCGGACCGACCACTTCCTGGCGCTCGCGGAGGACGAGGCCGCACGCTCCCCGGAGTCCGAGCTCGTGCTGGCGGGTATCCTCGGGCTCCGCGCCGACGGCGAGGGACAAGAGGCGCGCGACCGCGCCCTCACCCGTATCGAGAACGCCGTCCGGATCTCGCTGCGCCGGCCGGCCGGGGAGGGAGGCGCCCTTGCGGTGCTCGACGCCCGCATCTTCGCCGAGGCGGCGCGGGCCTCGCTCCTCCTGCGGTCGGGGCGGGCGGCTGACGCGCTCGCAGTCGCCGAGGCGACGGCGGCCAGCGCGGAGGAGACCGGCCTGCCCTGGTTGCAGATGCTCTGCCTCGAGCTCGCCGCGGGAGCCGCCGCCTCCCATCGCTCGTGGCCGATGGTGCACCTCTTCGAGCGTCGGATCGCCGGCCTCGCCGGAGCCGAGCCCCGCACCGACAGCATCGTGGCGGCGAGCGCTCTGCTGCGCGCCGCCTCCGCCGCCTACCAGTCCTGCGAACCGTTCCGGTCGGCGCATGTCGCCGACATCGTGCAGGCCCGGTGGCGCGGCCTCGACACGGGCGACGTCGCCGCCCCCCGCGCTCTCCACCTGCTCTTCCGGCTGGACGAAGAGGATGACACCCGCGCGATCTTCGAGGAGATGGAGCACCTCTTCTCCGTCTCCGTGCGACGCAACCCGCGCACCATCGCCATCGGCGCCTTCCGCTTCCTCGACCTCACCATGCACTACCGCGGGCGCGCGGCGGTCCGCGGTCTGGTGGACGAGCTGGAGCAGATGCTCGGTGCGCGGTCGCTGGAGGCGGCACTCGGCGGCTCCATCGTCCGCGAGGGCACCGTCACCCAGGATGCGGACGACCGCACCCTGGAGCTCTTGCTGCGCACCGGCGCGCCGGCCTGGCACGGCAGCAACATCGTCTTCGGCTGGCTGCTGCTGGCCGCGCACGCCGCCGAGCGCGACCGCGAGGATCTCGTGCAGGCACGGCTGATGGAGGCGCTGAGCGTCGCCGAGCGCACCGGCACCCGCCGTCCCTTCCTGGCCCGGGGCGGAACCTTCGCCCGGCTCGTCTCCGATCGGCTGGGCGGCTTCGGCGAGTGCGAGGAGTTCGCCCGGTCGGTCCTCGCCGCCGCCGGCGCCCTCGACCACCGCGTCGACGGGCCGGAGAACTCGCCGATGCTGACCGCGAAGGAGCGAGAACTGCTGAGGGAGCTCCCCCTGCACCAGAGCATCGGCCAGATCGCCGCGAAGCACAGCGTGAGCGCCAACACGGTGAAGACCCACCTGCGCTCCATCTACGCCAAACTCGACGCCCGCGACCGCGCTCAGGCGGTCGACAACGCGCGCGCCCTCGGCCTGCTCTGAGGCGCGGCGTCACCCCGATCTGTACCCCGAGATCACCCGCTCCGGGCGATTGAGAGACCGGCTCCCGCCCGCGAGAGTCCGTGAAAGGTCTCTCAATCTCGCTGGGGGTAAGCACCGTGGTAACACGTCTCGATATCGGCAATGGAGCACGCAGAGCGCGCGAGAGGAGGAGGGGAGGCCGCAGGCTGCTCGGCACCACCGCAGCCGGCGCCGCCGTCGCGCTGACGCTCGCGGGCGCCGGGCTGTGGGCCATCCCGGCCCAGGCCGCCCCCGGGGACACTTCGAACGCGACCGGGCAGTACCTCAGCGGCACGCTCATCGGGCTGAACGCGGGACTCGTGGCTTCGCTCGGCGGCGAGGCGGCCGCCAGCAACGGGACGGCGGACCAGACGAACGCGAACAACCTCGACGTCGGCGTGCTCGGCGTCGTGAACATCGCGGCGCCCGGCGGCATCCAGATCCCGCTGGACCTCGGCGGCGCGGGAGTCGTCTCCCAGTACGCGTCGGCGTTGCAGACCGGCACCTCGGTCGGCGCCTCCGGCCTGACCTCGGCGAGCGGCGACATCGGCACCGGCATCACCCCCAAGCCCGGGATCGCCCCCGGACCGCTGCACGTCAACCTCGCGCAGGCGGTCTCCTCCCTCGGGCTGCCGACGGCCACCCTGAACGAGCTGGCGCAGCTCGACCTCTCGATCGGCGTCACCGGCGCGCGGGCCACTCAGACCGCTCCCGGTGCACCGACCGGCTCGTACTCCCTCGCCGGGACGGGCCTCACCTTCCACAGCGCGACGGTCGCGGGGCTCACCTCGGCGATCAACACCCAGGTCGGGAACGTGCAGACGGTCGTCAACGGCCTCGCCGGACCGGGCGGCACGCTCGCGCAGGCCCTGAACCTGATCAACCTCGGCCCCGTCCTCAGCACGACGGCGTCGGTGAGCGCGTCGAACCTGCAGGCGGCGGTCGCACCGCTGCTGGCCGGGACGCTCACCGACCCGGCCTACCCGGGGGTGAGCATCGACCTCGGAACAGGCGACATCTCCGTCGACCTGGGCGCGATCACCACGCTCGAGGGATTGGCGCCGAACACCAACCTGCTCAGCGCCGCCACGCTCACCAGCATCGAGACCAGTGTCACCGGTCTGCTGGGTTCGCTGGTCTCGCGCGTGCAGACGGTGCTCACGAACACGACGAACGCTCTCACGGTCACCGCGCAGGTGACGGCGCTCGGCCTCCCGGTCATCAACGTGAACGAGTCGGTCGGTCAGCTGCTGGCCGGCAACACGACGGGCATCAGCGTCGCCGGCATCGCCATCGGTCTGCCCCTCAGCACCGTGCTCAGCGCTGTGCTCGGCCCGCTGGGCGGCATCGGCACCGCGATCACCACCCTCGGCACCTCGGTGCTCGCCCCCGTGACGGCCACGCTCGTCCCGGCGATCGCGCCCGTGCTCAACGGCGTCGTCTCGCTGACCGCCAACAACCAGTCCACCACCGGCGGCGTCTTCACCGAGACCGCGCTGCGCGCCTCCGTGCTCCCCGGCACCCAGGCGCTGACGCTCAACGTCGCGAACGCGACCGTCGGGCCGAACGCACTCGCCGTCCCGCCGGTCATCGGCTCGCTCACCCCGACCAGCGGACCGGCGACCGGCGGGACACCCGTCACCATCACCGGCAGCGGCTTCACCGGGACCACGGGCGTCACCTTCGGCGGCACGGCGGGAACGGCCTTCACGGTCGTGGACGACACCACCATCACGGTGACCACCCCGGCACACGCCCCCGGCGCGACGGACGCCGTCGTGCAGGGGCCGAACGGTGATTCGGGCCCCGGCACCTTCACCTTCCTGGCTGCACCCACCATCGGCTCCCTCACCCCGACCAGCGGTCCGGAGACCGGCGGCACCGCCGTCACGATCACGGGCACCGGGTTCACCGGCGCGACGGGCGTGACGTTCGGCGGCACTCCCGCGACCGGCGTCACGGTCGTGAACGACACCACCATCACGGCCAGCAGCCCGGCGCACGCACCCGGAGCGACGGATGTCGTCGTCCAGAGCCCCAACGGTGACTCCGGCCCCGGCACCTTCACCTTCGTGGCCCTGCCGGCCATCTCGTCGATCACCCCGCCGAGCGGCCCGGTGACCGGCGGCACGCCCGTCACCATCACCGGCACCGGCTTCACCGGAGCGACCGGGGTGACCTTCGACGGGACGCCCGGCGTCGGGTTCAGCGTGACGAACGACACCACCATCACCGTCGCGACCCCGGCCCACGCGCAGGGACCCGTGGACGTCGTGGTCCAGCACCCGATCGGCGACTCCGCCCCGGGGACGTTCACCTACCTCCCGCTGCCCGTCATCACCTCGGTGACGCCCGGCAGCGGACCGGAGACGGGCGGCACCGCCGTCACGATCACCGGATCCGGCTTCACGGGAGCGACGGGCGTCACCTTCGGCGGCACCCCCGCCGCGAACGTCACCGTCGTGGACGACACGACGATCACGGTCACCACCCCGGGCCACGCGCCCGGCGCCGTCGACGTGATCGTGACGACTCCTGCCGGCCCCTCCGCTCCGGGCGGCTTCACGTTCAACCCGGTGGTCGGTCCCCCGGCGATCGGCACGATCTCGCCCGACCACGGCCCGGAGACCGGCGGCACGCCCGTGACCATCACCGGCAGCGGCTTCACCGGAGCGACCGGCGTGACGTTCGACGGCATCGCGGGCACGGCCTTCACCGTCGTCGATCCGAACACCATCACCGTCACGACGCCCGCGCACGCGGCCGGCCCGTCCGACGTGGTCGTGCAGAGCCCCGACGGCGAGTCCGCCCCCGGCGCCTTCACGTTCGACCCGATTCCGACCATCGCGTCCGTGGCCCCGGCCAGCGGGCCCGAGACCGGCGGCACCGACGTCACGATCACCGGGACGAACTTCACCGGTGCGACCGGGGTGACCTTCGGCGGCACCCCGGGCACCGCCTTCACCGTGGTGAACGACACGACGATCACCGTCACCACCCCGGCGCACGCGCCCGGCGACGTGGATGTCGTGGTGCAGCACCCGAACGGCGACTCGCAGCCCGGGGACTTCACCTTCCTCCAGGTCCCCGCCATCACCTCCCTGGCTCCGGCCAGCGGGCCCGAGACCGGCGGCACGGACGTCACCATCACCGGCACCGGGTTCACCGGGGCGACGGGCGTGACGTTCGGCGGAGACGCGGGCACCGCGTTCACCGTCGTGAACGACACCACCATCACCGTCACCACTCCGGCGCACGCGCCGGGGGCCGTCGACGTGATCGTCCAGCACCCGAACGGCGACTCGCAGCCGGGCGACTTCACCTTCCTGCAGCTGCCGGCCATCACCTCCCTGACCCCGACCAGCGGTCCGGCAGCGGGAGGCACGGCCGTCACCATCACCGGCACCGGGTTCACCGGGGCCACGGGAGCCACGTTCGGCGGCACGACGGGAACGGCCTTCACGGTCGTGGACGACACCACCATCACGGTGACCACTCCGGCGCACGTGCCGGCGACGGTCGACGTGGTGGTGCAGCACCCGAACGGCGACTCGCAGCCGGGCGACTTCACCTTCCTCCCGGCGGCGGCCATCCTGTCCCTCACCCCGACCAGCGGGCCGGAGACCGGCGACACGACCGTCACCATCACCGGCACCGGGTTCACCGGGGCCACGGGAGTGACCTTCAGCGGCACCGCAGGCAGCGGCTTCGCCGTCGTGAACGACACCACCATCACCGTGGTCACCCCGGCGCACGCGCCGGGCGCGACGGACGTGGTCGTGCAGAGCCCCAACGGGAACTCCGGACCGGGCACGTTCACCTTCATCGCCCTCCCGGCGATCACCTCCCTCGCCCCGACCAGCGGACCGGTGACCGGAGGGACACCCGTCACCATCACCGGCAGCGGCTTCACCGGAGCGACCGGCGTGACCTTCGACGGGACCCCGGGCGTCGGGTTCAGCGTGGTGAACGACACGACGATCACCGTCGCCAGCCCCGCCCACGCGGAGGGACCGGTCGACGTGATCGTGCAGGCGCCGGTCGGGGACTCCGCTCCGGCGACGTTCACCTACCTGCCCCTGCCCGTCATCACCGGAGTCGCGCCCGCCAACGGACCGGAGACCGGCGGCACCGCCGTCACCATCACCGGCACCGGCTTCACCGGCACGACGGGCGTCACCTTCGGCGGCACGCCCGCGACGGGCGTCACCGTGGTGGACGACACCACGATCACGGCCACCACCCCGGCGCACGCTCCGGGTGCGGTCGACGTCGTCGTGACCACGCCGGCCGGCCCCTCGGAGCCGGGCGACTTCACCTTCGACGCGGTCCCGGCGATCACCTCGGTGGCGCCGGCCAGCGGACCGGAGACCGGCGGCACCGACGTCACCATCACGGGAACCGGCTTCACCGGCGCGACCGGAGTCACCTTCGGCGGCACCGCCGGGACGGCCTTCACCGTCGTGAACGACACCACCATCACCGTCACCACCCCGGCGCACCTGCCGGGAGCGGTGGATGTGGTCGTGCAGCATCCGAACGGCGACTCGCAGCCCGGTGACTTCACCTTCCTGCAGCTGCCGGCCATCACCTCCCTCGCCCCGACGAGCGGGCCGCAGACCGGCGGCACCGCGGTCACCATCACGGGCACCGGGTTCACCGGCGCCACCGGAGTGACCTTCGGCGGCACGGCGGGAACGGCCTTCACCGTCGTGAACGACACCACGATCACGGTGACGACCCCGGCGCACGCGCCCGGCGGCGTGGACGTGATCGTGCAGCACCCCAACGGCGACTCGCAGCCCGGTGACTTCACCTTCCTACCCGTCCCGGCGATCACCTCCGTCGCGCCCGCCAACGGTCCGCAGACCGGCGGCACCGCGGTCACCATCACCGGCACCGGGTTCACCGGCGCCACCGGGGTGACCTTCGGCGGCACGCCGGGCACCGGGTTCACCGTCGTGAACGACACCACCATCACGGTGACGACACCGGCCCACACTCCGGGCGGCGTGGACGTGATCGTGCAGCACCCGAACGGCGACTCTCAGCCGGGCGACTTCACCTTCGACCCGGTGCCGAACGCGCCCGTCATCAGCGGACTCGACCCGGACCACGGGCCGTTCCTCGGCGGCACGGTCGTCACCGTCTCCGGCACCGGCTTCACCGGCGCCACGAGCGTGACGGTCGACGGAGTGGACGTGCCGTTCACGGTCGTGAACGACACCACGATCACCCTGACGACGCCGCCGCACACGGCCGGCGCCGTGCCGATCGTCGTGACGACCCCGGTCGGACCGTCGCCCTCCGCGACGTTCACGTACGACCCGGGCACCACCGTCGACGGCGTCGACCCGGGGCACGGGCCGCAGGCCGGCGGCACGACGGTGACCATCACCGGCGGCTGCTTCACCGGCGCGACCGGCGTGCTCTTCGGCACCACCCCGGCGACCTCGTTCACCGTGGTCGACGACGCGACCATCACCGCGGTCGCACCGGCCGGAACAGGGACGGTGGATGTCACGGTCACCGGCGGGGTGGAGTGCGGCAACGGCGTGCTCACCGGCGGCTACCGCTACGACGTGCCGCTGCCGGCCGATCCCGGCACCGGCACCACCGGGTCGACGAGCACCGGCAGCGGTCTCGCCGACACGGGCTCCACCTCCGGTGGGGCGGCCCTCCTCGGCGGTCTCGCGGCTCTGCTGGTCGCGTGCGGCGCCCTGATCCTGATTCGACGCACCCGCCGAGCCTGACGCCCGGCCTGAGAAAGGAGAAGTCGATGACTGAGACACACGTGGCGCCCGCCCCCAGGCGGGCCCGCAAGCTGAAGGCCGTGCTGGCCGCCGGGCTCGTGCTCGGCGCCGGGGCCGCCGTGACGCTCGCCGCCTGGAACGACTCCGAGTTCGCCCGGGGCACCTTCACGGCGGGCACCTTCAACCTCGTCGGCAGCACCGACGGCACGACCTACACGGATCACGCGACGGCGGGCTCGCCGGCCGCGCTCGCCTTCACGGTCAACGCCGCCACGCTGTCGCCGGGGGCGGTCACCGCCGCTCCGTTCGCCGTCGAGCTGGCGGCGAACACCACCAACCCCGCCGTCGTCACCGTCTCGAGCGCGGCGACGACGGGGACCGTGACCAATCTCACCTACGAGCTGCTGCAGACGACGACGTTCGGCTGCACGGCGAGCACGACGGGCACCGACCTCGTCCCCGCGGGGACGGCACTCACCACGGTTCCCGGTTCGACCACGTTCCCCCTGAGCCAGGGCACGGGAGGCGCGGCGGGGGCCCCCGTCTTCCTGTGCTTCAAGGTCACCGGAGGAGCGGGTCTCGCGCAGGGGCAGACCGGCACCGCCACCTGGCAGTTCCAGGCGGCGAGCCAGTAATCCCATGCGTGAGGGGCGGCCGTACCGCAGCCGGGGAGTTCGGGCCCTCCGGCTGCGGGCGGTGCTCGCCTCGGGCCTCGTGCTCGGGGTGGGGGCGGCCGTGACCCTCGCCAGCTGGACCGACCGGGAGTTCGCGACCGGCTCGTTCCAGACCTCGGTGTTCAACGCCCAGTCCAGCGTCAACGGCGGCGCGTACGCCGACAACTCGGTCTCCCCCGGGGCCACCGTCACCGTCGCGGGACCGTTCGCCCCGGGCGTCTCCGCGTACTTCCCCGTGCTCATCCAGACGACCGCCAACTCCGTCGCGGGCACGGCCGTGCTCAACGGCGCCGTGCTCGGCGGCACGGACGCCGCGACGCTGGGCGCCGCACTCGTCTACCGCGTCGTGCGCACCACCGGCACCTGCAACGCCGCGGCCTTCACCGGCACCCCCTCGTTCGTGGTCGGCGCCGCGGCGACCACCCGCGCCCTCACCGCCGGTCAGGAGACCGGCGTCACCAACCCGCTGGCCGCCGCGACCAGCACCGCGCCCGGCGCCGCGACCGGCTTCTGCTTCGAGGTCACCCTCCCGGCAGGCGCCCCCAACTCGTTGCAGGGCAAGACGACGACCGCCACCTGGCAGTTCGTCACCACGTCGAACTGACGACCGGAGCAGAGGGAGGCGGGATGAGCATCCGCGAGGAGACCGGCGTCGCTGCCGGCCGCCACACCGTCGAGCCTCCCGCCGCCCATGCCGCGGCCGCACCGGACCGGCGCACCGCGAAACGCGCCGCCTCCCGGGCCGGCGATGTGCTGCTCACGGTCGCGTCGATCGCCGGTGCTCTCTGCATCCTCGGGGCCATCGCCGCAGCCGTCCTCCACCTCACGCTCATCCTGTTCAGCACCGGGTCGATGAGTCCGACCATCCCCGCCGGGGCGGTCGCGCTGGTGCGCGAGATCCCCGCGAGCGAGGCGCGGGTCGGCGACGTCGTGACCGTCGACCGGCCGGGCGCGCTCCCGATCACGCACCGCGTCGTCTCGGCTCAGCCGCTTGCCGACGGGCGGGTCGAGCTCGTGCTGCGCGGCGACGCCAACGCCGAGACCGACCCGGCCCCTTACGACGTCGCGCACGTGCGCCTGGTGATCGCCAGCGTGCCCGGCGGCGCGCAGGTGATCGCCTTCTTCTCCAATCCGCTGTTCCTCGGCAGCGCCACCCTCGCGGCGACCGTGCTCGTGGCGTGGGCCTTCTGGCCGCGGGACGGCGACCGGGACCGACGAGACGGCCGCCGCGGACGCGGGGAGCGCAGGGAGGCGCGCGCCGGCCACGTCTCGCCGCGCGCGGGCGGGTCCGCTTTCGTGCTGCTGGTGGCCGCGGGTGGCGCCTCCGCCCTCGTCCTCGCCTCCCCCGCACCGGCCCGCGCCGACGAGACGGTCTCCGCCGGCCGCTCCCTCACCCTGACCTCCATCGCCGATCCCGCCGCGTTCGCAGAACTGCGTCCGGGCGTCCCGGTGCGCTGGGAGGTCGGCGTCGCCGCCTCCACTCCCCGGCCCGTGACCGTGGGCCTCGGGCTCTCGTCGACCGGCCCGCTCACCTCCGCACTCGACGTGGCCGTGCGCTCGTGCACCGTCCGCTGGTCGGGCGACGCCTGCCCCGGAACGGCGCAGGCGGTCATCGCCACCACCTCCCTGGCCGGACTGCTGACCGGCCCCGGAGTCGCGGCGGGCGCGCCTCCTGCTCCCTCCGGCGTCGTCAGCATCGCGGGGATGCCTTCCGCCGAACCGCGCTGGCTGGCCGTCGACGTGACGCTGCAGCCCGGCGGCACCGTCGCCTCCGCCGGCTCGGCCGACCTGGAGGTGTGGGCCTGGACCTCGGGCGACGACACCCGGGCATCGGCTCCCCCGGTCGCCCTGGCCGCGACGGGCTCGGCCCCGCCCCTGCTCCCGCCTCTGCTGGCCGGTGGCGCCGTGGTCGCCGGGGCTACGATCGCCGGCGTCGCCGGGTCGCGGCGGCACCGGCACCCGGAGCGCACACCGTGAGGGGGGTGCTGCGCACCGTCGCCGCGAGCGCGCTCGTCCTGCTCGCCGCGGGCGTGCTCGGGGTCTCCGGAGGCTCGCCCGCGCAGGCGGGCTGGTCGCGCTCCGCCTACGTCACCGGCACGGCGAACGCGGGCGTGCTCGGCGCGGTGCCGACCGTCTCCTGCGGGTCGGCGGGCGGCCTGCTCGCCGCGAACATCCCGATCACCTGGACCGCGGCCCCGACCGGCGGCAACGCCCTGACGCCGCAGAGCTACACGATCGCGTGGAGCGGCAGCGCGGGCTCCGGCAGCACGACGGTGGCGGCGCCGGCGACCTCGGGCAGTGTGACCGGTGCGACGCTGACCCTGCTGGGCACCAGCACCGTGACCGTCACCGCGAACTACGGCACCTGGACGTCGCCCGTCTCGCTCCAGACACGGACGATCACGACCGTGCTCGGGGCGCTCAGCCTCATCGTGGCGTGGACGTGCGCCTGATCCCCACGGCCGGCAGCAGGATGTCGTCCATGATCGAGAGCAGGAACTCCCGGTCCACGGGCTTGCGCAGGATGAGCACCCGGTAGGACGCCATCGCGGGCGCCAGGAGCGCGAGCTTGTCGATGTCGGCGTCGGCGGGGATCTCGCCGCGCTCGACCGCGCGCCGCAGGAAGATGCGGTTGACGGAGGCGCGGGGCTCGACGATCGCGGCGTTGACCGTGTCGGCCAGCCCCGGGTCCTTGGCGAGCATCGAGACCAGGCCCGCCATGATCTGGAGCTTCTTCTCGGCGTCGACGATGGTGTGCGGCTTCATCATCGCGACCAGGTCGCCGCGGAGGGTGCCGGTGTCGGGCAGCGCGTCGAAGTCGATGTCGCCCTTCTTCATGCAGGCGACCGCGTCGATGACGAGGTCGGCCTTGGACGCCCACCGGCGGTAGAGGGTCGCCTTGCCGGCCTTCGCGCGCGCGGCGACCATGTCGATGGTCATGCGGTCGTATCCGGTCTCGGACAGCACGTCGAGGGCGGCGTCGAGGATCTCGGGGTCGCGGGTGTGGTCCCGTTTGCGCCCGAGCTTCGTCGCCGGGGCGGGTGCTGAGGTGTCCATCTCCTCCAGTGTAGATGAATTTCTGAACAGATTAGATCCGGAACTGGATAGTTTCGTATATGCTGGCCCGCATGCCGCAGACAAACCCCTCCCCCTCGAGCGCCGCACCCGACGCGGCGGCGCCCTCGACCCGCCGCTGGTGGACGCTCGTCACCGTCGCCCTCGCGCAGCTCATGGTCGTGCTCGACTCGACCGTCGTGAACATCGCCCTGCCCTCCGCGCAGGCCGACCTCGGCTTCTCGAACGCCGACCGCCAGTGGATCGTCACCGCCTACTCCCTCGCCTTCGGCAGCCTCCTGCTCTTCGGCGGCCGCCTCTCCGACCTCATCGGCCGCAAGCGCGCCTTCATCATCGGCCTCATCGGCTTCGCCGGTGCGTCCGCCCTCGGCGGCGCAGCGGACTCCTTCGGGATGCTCGTCGGCGCCCGCGCCCTGCAGGGCGCGTTCGGGGCCCTGCTCGCCCCGACAGCCCTGGCCGTGCTGACCACCACCTTCACCGTGCCGAAGGAGCGGGCGCGCGCGTTCGGCATCTTCGGCGCGATCGCGGGTGCGGGAGGCGCGGTCGGCCTCCTGCTCGGCGGCGTGCTCACCGAGCAGTTCGACTGGCGCTGGAACCTCTACATCAACGTCGTGATCGCGATCGTGGCGGTCGTCGGGGCCACGATCTTCGTGACCTCCATCGCCCGCAGCGGCCCGCGCCCGAAGCTCGACGTGCCCGGCACCATCCTCGTCTCCGGCGCCCTGTTCTCGCTGGTCTACGGCTTCTCCAACGCCGAGTCCGACGGCTGGGACTCGCCCCTCTCGTGGGGCTTCCTCGCGGCGGCCGGGGTGCTCCTGGTCGCGTTCGTGCTCTGGCAGCGCCGCGCCGCCCACCCGCTGCTGCCGCTCTCCATCGTGATCAACCGCAACCGCGGCGCCTCGTACAGCGCGATCCTCATCGCGGGCGCCGGGATGTTCGGCATCTTCCTCTTCGTGACCTACTACCTGCAGGCCACCCTGAAGTTCACGCCCATCCAGACCGGCCTCGCCTTCCTGCCGATGATCGTGATGCTCGTCACCGCCGCGCAGCTCTCGACCAACATCTTCGTGCCGCGCTTCGGACCGAAGCTCATGGTGCCGATCGGCATGACCATCGCCGCGACCGGCATGGTCTACCTGACCCACCTCGGCGTCACCGCGAACTACGCCGCCGACCTCCTGCCACCGCTGATGATCCTCGGCGTCGGGATGGGCTCGATCATGCCCGCCGCGATCCAGACCGCGACGCTCGGCGTCGACCGCCGGTTCGCCGGCGTCGCCTCGGCGATGGTCAACACGAGCCAGCAGGTGGGCGGGTCGATCGGCACCGCGCTGCTCAACACGCTCGCGGCCACCGCGGCCACCGACTACGTCGCGTCGCACCTGCCGCCGTCGGCGTCCGTCGCCGCCGAGGCGGCCGTGCACAGCTACGCCACGGCGTACTGGTGGGGCGCGGCGTTCTTCGCCTTCGGCGCCGTGCTCACCGCGTTCCTCTACCGCCGCCGGAGTGTCACGCTTGCCGCCGCTGCGGCCGCCGCGGCCCCGGCCGACCCGGCCGGTGCGCCCGACGCACCCGAACCGGTGGTCGCGCACTAGCGATCCATCCGACGCAACACGCCGTTCCCACCCCGGTGGGGACGGCGTGTTGCGTCGACCAGGTTGTCAGGCGACCGGCTCCGGCTCCGAGGCATCCGCATCCGCGTCGCGGAGCGCCTCCTCGACGGCCTTCTTGACCCGCGCGTCCTCGCGTTCTGCCCTCGCCTTCCCACGACGGCGCAGCACCAGCACCGCGGCCACGACCGCGGCGGCCACCAGCAGCACCAGCACCAGCAGCGCCCACGGCACCGCGAGCGCTCCGGCCTCGGCCGCGACGCCGTCGACGCCCGGGGTGGACCCCGTGACGGCCGGAAGCTTGGGGCTGAGCGCGGCCTTCGCCGTCAGCCAGAAGGCCGGCACGACGCCGTCGACCGGCACGGACACCGTCCACGATTCGCCGGGGAGCAGCTCCGGCACGGCGGCGACCTCGCCGGTGTCGACGGGGAACCAGCCGAAAGGTCCCGCGAGCGCGACCGTCTGCCCGGCCGAGAGCCGCACGTTGCCGGTGTTGTGAACCGTGTACGAGACCGTGGCGGATCCGGCACCGAACGGGTTGAACGATCCCGAATAGTCGACGTGCATCTTCTCCACCGCGATCGCCGGGGCGAGAGCACCCTCGACGCGCACGTGCATCCGGATGCCCAGGCGGCGGTCGACGCTGATGCCGCTCTCCTGGGTGGTGTGCGGCAGCGAGGTCAGGAGGCCTCCGGCGTAGTCGCCGGGAGTGGCGTCCGCCGGGATGCTGACCGTGAAGGGAACCTCGACCGAGGCGCCGGGCGCGACCGTGACGCGGCCGCTCGGCAGCGCCGTCCAGGCGCCGACGGCGACGGACTTCGTGTCCTGCGTCACGAGGTCGAGCTGGCCGCTCGTCGTGGTGAAGCCGTCGGCGGCGTAGACGTCGAGCTCGAGCGGGGTCGCGGCGTGGTTGCTCACGACCAGGGCGTCGGACACCTGCTTGCCCGGCTCGACGCGGTAGGCGAAGTTCTGGCGGTCGGCGCCGTTGGCGTTGGAGGCGGTGCGCACGCCCCAGGTGACGTCGCCGTCCGCGGCCAGAGCGGGAGCGGACACCCCGCCGACGGCGAGGACGGCGGAGACGAGGAGGGCCGGCAGCAGGCCGGCGAGGAGCCGCGCGCCTCTGGGCGCGGTGCGGGAGGAACGAGCGTTCATGACCATCCTGGGGAGCGGTGGGAGTCTGGTGGACCCGGGACGGGCGCTGACGCGCACCCGCCCCGGGCGGTGGAGCGGGTCGGCTAGCTGAGCGCGGTGAGCGTCAGGGTCGCCTGGTAGGTGCCGTCGGTGACGTCGATCGGGATGTTGAGGTCCAGAGCGGCGCCGAGCTTGGCCGAGCCCTTGGCGTGGCCGGCCCCGGCCGAACCGAGGGTGGACGACTTCGAGAGGCCGTCGCCGCCCGAGAACCCGGACTGCACGCGGTCTCCCGCCTTGGCGTCGCCTCCTGCCTCGGTGACCGACGGCGTCCAGCCGAGGTACTTGCCCGAGAAGGACTTCGCGCCGGAGGTGAAGTCGCTCACCTGGGCCGAGAGCGACCACTGCGGGCCGGCGGTGCGGGTGTCGGTCACGCGGATCGGGTTGATCGAGCCGACCGCGGCGTAGTGGTCGCCCGCCTCGACGGCCTGGCCGAGGTTGACGAGGCCGTTGGTTCCGTCGACGTTCCAGACGAACTCGCCCGGCGCGGCCTGCGGCACGGTGACCTGCAGCTGCTGCGAGTCGGTGTCGGGCTTCGTCTCGCGGGTCAGGGTGACCTGGTCGACGATGCTGTTCACCGGCTTGTCGGTGCCGTTGGCCTGGCTGCGGAGGGTCTTCACCGTGATCGCGCTGCTGGTGATGTCGATCGCGCTGTAGTTGCGGACCTTCTCCTGGTTCTGGACCGACAGCCACCAGAAGCCCTTGTTCTGCAGGTCGTAGTACTTCGACCCGGACGCCGAGTTGGCCGTCACGTAGAGCACGCCGCCGGGACCGGCGACCACCTGGTCGGCGCCGGCCTGCTCGTCGGCGTTGGCCTTCTCACCGTTGTGGATGAGGTAGCTGCGGGCGTAGCTGTGGTCGTGCCCCTGCAAGACGAGGTCGATGCCCAGGTCCGAGATGGCGGTGGGGAGGACGTTGCGGCGGTCGAGCACGTCGCTGTCGGTGGCGTGCGGGCCGGGCGAGTAGATCGAGTGGTGGAAGGCGAGGACCTTCCACTTCGCCTTGGCGCCCTGCTCGGCGACGACCTTCTGCATCCACGCGATGTGGGAGGCGTCGCGGCTGTTCGAGTTGATGTCGAGGAACAGCGTGTCCTTGTAGATGAACCAGTAGTCGCCGCCCGAGCCGGTCCCGGTGCCCGCGCCCGCGGTGCGGTCGACGTTCGGGGTGTTGAAGTGCTGCTCGTACGCCTTGGAGCCGACGTCGTGGTTGCCGTTGGTGGCGACGAACGGGATCTGGCGCAGCTTGTCCGACTGCAGGAACGCCTCGTACTGGGTCTCGTTGTTCGCCGTCTCCACCTGGTCGCCGGCCGAGAAGAGCATCTCGGCGTTCGGGTAGGCGGAGGTCGCGACGTTGAGGGTGTCGACCCAGCCGGCCGCGTCGTTCGTGACGTTGCCCGACGAACCGATCTGCGGGTCGCCGAAGAACAGGAAGTTGAAGTCGCCGCTGAACTTCTGGGTGCGGAACGTGTACGTCGCCGACCAGTCGCCCTCGGTGCCGACGCGGTACACGTAGGAGGTGTTCTCCTTGAGCCCGGTCACGGTGGCGAAGCGGTTGTACTCGTTGCTGGTGGTGAGGCCGCCCGTTGCGGGGATGCTCTTCACGACCTGCGGGAACGCGCCGCCGACGACCTCGGAGGCGTAGCCGACCTGCACGACCTGGGCGACGTCGGCCGCGGAGTACCAGGAGAAGTTGCGCTGCGATTGGTCCGCGCCGACGCCCAGGACGATGTCCGTCTGGTTGGTGGAGGCGGCGAAGGCGGCGGGGGCGGCGATCGCGCCCCCTCCGAGCATCACGCCGACGCAGACGGCTGCGGCGGCGAGGCGGGTTGTGGTGCGGTGACCGGGCTTGGCGGCCCGTCTGGTGTCGTCACTCGACATGGAGTCCGATGCCTTTCTCAGTGAGATGTCCGCGGACGCGCGGACGCGGCTTCCACCGTCTCGGGCGTCAGTGAATCCTGAGTGAATTCACAGAGTTCAACGGGTGGACGCCAGCGGAAGGTCACCCCCATTCGAGGCCCAGCACGCGGCCGACGAACCAGAACAGCGCGACCGCGGTGACCACCGCCGCGACCGCGATCCCGACCCAGAGTCCGACGCGGGGGGCGCGCTTGCGCAGCAGGACGAGCAGCGGGAAGACCACCGCGATGATCCCGAGCTGCACCGCCTCGATGCCGACGTTGAAGATCAGCAGAGACCACAGCAGCGTCCACGACCACGGCTCGTCGATGCCGAGGGCGCTCGCGAAGCCGAGCCCGTGCACGAGGCCGAAGAGGAACACCACGGCCAGCCGCAGCCAGTCGGCGCGGTCGAGTCCGAGCGGGCCGGAGGAGGTCGGCCGCACGTCGATGGCCAGCTCGGCCGGCGACATCGTGACGCGGCCCCGGACCGTCCAGAGGTACCAGGCCGCGACGACGGCGATCGAGAGCGCGATGACCGGCTCGACGACCGCGGCCGGCACCGTGACGAAACCGAGGGCGGCGAGCAGGAAGGTGATCGAGTGCGCGACGGTGAAGGTCGTCGCGGCGAGCACGACATCCCGCAGCCGCCGCGAGCCCACGATGAGCGCCAGGAGGAACAGGATGTGGTCGATACCGCCGAGGAGGTGCTCGGCGCCGAGGAGGAAGAACTCGCCGAACCGCTCTCCCCCGGTCTGCTCGGTCGAGAACGACGGGTGGGCGGCGTCGAGCGCGGCGCTGCCGTCCTTCCCGTCGAGGTCGTAGGTGACGATCGTCTTGGTGTCCCTGACGTAGTCCTCCGAGTCGGGGAACAACCCGCTCCGGAGCTCGTGGCCCGTCGCATGGCCGGTGTCGGCGCAGGCGAAGTCGAGTACGAGCGTCGCGTATGGCACCGCGTCCCGTTCGTGCACGGTGATGTCGCCCACGCGGGAGGGCGTGCACGCCTCGCCGGCGGCGCTCACGGTGAACCGGTCGGTGACGTAGGCGACCACCGTGTCGGCGTGGGCGTTCATCGCGGTGGCCTCCTCCCCGGTCTGGAAGAGGTCCATCCCTTGGTCGAAGAGGCCCTGGTCCTTCTCCTTCTCGGCGGCGGACACGACGAGCAGGTCGTACTCGAGGTCGAGCGTCGTTCGCACCCCGCCGTCGGGGGCCGCCTTCGCATCCACGTAGACCACCGACGAGAAACCGTGCGCGCTCGCCGCCGTGGCCGGCAGGAGCACCCCCGCGACGGCCGCAGCGAGCGCGGCGACGGCGAGGGAGGCGGAACGGCCTCGCGGGCGGAGGGGGCGGGCGGGGTTCTGGCGGGGTCGGCGGCTGCGGATCACCCCGACACGGTGTCCGAGGCGGGTGAACGCGACGGGACCGGGACGGGAACGGCCGGGAACGCGATGGGCCGCCGGCGACCGTGCAGGACCGAGTGTTTCCGTCCCGTTCACCTGCCCGGCGCTGCGGAGTCATCGGGTCGCCCCGCGCATCGGCGAGCGTCGGAGCGTGTCCCGGATCCCCTCCGTCCCGCTGCTCGCCACCGCTCTGTGCGTGGTCGCCGCGCTGACCCTCTCGGGGTGTGCGCCGGCCGTGCCCGCCCCGGCCGGGACGCCGGGCGCGACGCCGGACCCCTCGCTGCGGCCGCTGGGGGCCGGGTTCCTGGGGAGCGTCGCGACACCCACCCCCGAGGCCACGATCGACCCGGAGCCCGGGTCCTGGAGCGGGGTCGAGCCTCCCGCCGGCTACGAGGTCGTGCTCATCACGGCGGGCGACGACGACGCGACCTCGACCCTCGCGACCGGGGTTACCCGGTGGGCCGAGCAGCGGGAGGTGGAGCTCACGACGCTGACCGCGACCGGCGACGACGAGGTCCACACGCAGCTCCTGCGCGCGATCGAGAAGTCGCCCGACCTGATCGTCGGCGCCGGGGCCGGGGTGGTCGACGTGTTCTCGCTGATCACCGCGCAGAGTCTGCACCAGCAGTTCCTCGTCGTGGGCGCCGAGCTGCCCGAGCCGACCGGCAACGCGACCTCGGTCGTGTGGAACGGCGCCAGCTTCCGCGGCACCGGCATCAGCACCGATGGCGACAGCTTCGCCTCCTCCGTCACGCCTGCCCGCGCATCCGACGCGGTCTCGGCGGGCGTCGCGAGCGTGCTGCACGGACTCACCGGGATCGTGCTGCACCTGGGGTGAGGGGCGCGAGCCTCCTCCCGACCTATCATGGCGAGGACGGATCCGCGCGAGGACGGATCGGCGCGACGGGGAGGCCCCATGCTCGACGACTCCACGCCCTCCCGCGACGAACCCGGCGCGCACGGCGACCGGCATCCAGCGCGTCCCGCCACGCTGAAGGAGATCGGCGCGCTCGCGGGCGTCTCGATCGCGACCGTCTCGAAGGCCCTGAACGGACGCGCGGACGTCAGCCGCGCGACCAGGCAGCGCGTGCAGGAGGCCGCCGACCGGCTGAAGTTCACGCCGAACTCCCTCGCGCAGGGGCTGCTCGCCGGGCGCACCGGCACCGTCGGACTGCTGACGAACGACCTCGAGGGGCGGTTCTCCATCCCGGTGCTCATGGGCGCGGAGGACGCGTTCGGCGCCGGCAGCGTGTCGGTCTTCCTGTGCGATGCGCGGGGCGACGCCATCCGGGAGCAGCACCACATCCGGGCTCTGCTCTCCCGGCGCGTGGACGGGCTGATCGTCGTCGGCGACACCACGAACCCGCGCGTTCCGCTCGCCGGCAGCATCCCCGTCCCTGTGGTCTACGCCTACGCGCCCTCCAGCGATCCGCGAGACATGTCCGCCGTCAACGACAACGTGAGTGCGGGGCGGATGGCGGCCGAGCACCTGGTGGCCTGCGGCCGCACGCGCATCGCCTACCTCTCGGGCGATCCGGCGTTCACGGCCGCCGGCGAGCGCGTCGCCGGGGCGCGGGCGGCGCTGCGCGAGCACGGGCTCGACCTCGTGGGCGGCGAGGCCCTCTACGGCGAGTGGAGCGAGATCTGGGGACGAGCGGGTGCGCGCTCCCTGCTCGCCCGGCACCCGGAGGTCGACGGCATCGTCTGCGGCTCCGACCAGGTCGCGCGCGGTGTGCTCGATGCGTTGCGGGAGCTGGGGCGGCATGTCCCGAATGACATCTCCGTGATCGGCCACGACAACTGGGAGCTGCTCGTCACCCAGTCCCGGCCGCAGCTCACCACGGTCGACTCGAACCTCCAGGAGCTCGGCCGCACCGCCGCCCGGCTCCTCGGCGAGGCGATCGACGGCCGCACCGCGAGCGGTACGCACACGGTCGCCTGCCGCCTCGTGGTGCGCGGGTCGACACTGGGCGCCGTGTAGCCGCGCCGACTCAGCCCTCCCGGGTGAGCGTGATCGTCCCGGGCCGCGTGCGCGACACCGCTGCACTCAGGCCGGCCGCGCGCACTGCGGCGATGACGGGACCGGGCAGCGGCGCCAGCCCGACGGGAGCATCCGGCGCGGAGGAGGCCATCCCGGCCAGGAGGGACAGCTGCACCCCGTCGCGGGTGGCCACGACGACACGCGCGTACTCGCTGTCGGTCCGCCAGCGGAGGCGCTGGATCGACGCGAGAGCGACGATCACCGAGCGCTCACCCGCGTCGACGCGCAGCTCCCGTCCGTCCACCTCCAGCATGCAGTCGACCGTCCGGGACCGGAACGAGCGGTAGAGGACGCCGCACGCCGGCAGCGCGAGCAGCACCCCGACGAAGACGATCGCGAAGCGGGCTCCGAGCGCCAGGACGAGCGGATCGAGGACGACGAGGACGACCGCCGTGAGGATCCCGAGCGGGACCACGGTCCCGACGATCGCCCAGACGAGGGTCCGCATGCGCGCAGGGACGGCGCGGAAGCGCAGCGTCCACCGGCCGCCGTCGTGATCCCAGTCGGCGAGGGAGGCCGCAGCGCGCGACGGGCGGGAGGCGCGCGGGCCGATCGTCGCGCCGACGCGGCCGATCAGGTCCAGCCACGTCCAGGCGAGTGCAGGGACCGCGGCCAGCCAGCAGAAAGCGAGCAGGTCGCCGAACGGCGCAGGCGTCCCGGACAGGAGGTCGCCGCCGCTCGCGACGACGGCGATCAGTGCCAGGGACGGCACGACCGCCACGACGGCCTGCACCGCGAGCGATCGGCCGACCGGCCGCACCCGTCGCGCGGCCCGTGTGATCGACACCCCCACGAGCCACCCCGTCGCCAGGGTGACGAGGAAGGGCACGAGCTCGACGCCGATCCCGGCGATGAAGCACGGGACGGCGACGACCGCGCCGACCGCCGCCCAGACGAGCGGCTGCCGCAGCGCGCGCCGCCACGCCGGCCGGGTGACCGGGCGCGGGGGCTCGGGGATCGTGCGGGTCGGCATGACAGTCACGGTACAGGGACGCGCAGAGGGGCCGCGACCCGTCGCTCCGGCGTGGCCGGTGCGCTGGATCGCGACCCCTCGTGCGGTCTTGCGCTACTCCGGGCGGCCGGCTCCGAGACGGCGGCGGCGGATGATCACCGTCGCGGCCAGCGCCAGCGCTCCGAGCAGGATGGCGGCGGCTCCCAGCGCGCCGGGCGCCACCGGGACGGCCGTGCTGCCGGTCGAGGCGAGCGCCTCGTCCACGGTGGCCCCGGGGGCCGCGACGATCAGCGTCGCCCGGTAGGTCGTGCCGTTCAGGGTGACCCACACCTCGTGGGTCCCCGAGGGCACGGACGCCGGGATGGTGAACAGCGCGGTCCCGGTGCCGTCCTGGCCGATCGTCAGGGTGCCGAGCACGATCGGGTCGGAGTGCAGCTCGACCTGGAAGACCGCGCCCGCGGCTCCCCCGGTGACGGTGACGGCGAGCTGGCCGCCGGGCGCCACGCGGGTCGAGCCGAGGTGCACGACCTCCTTGCCGGTGACCGTGCCGGACCCGCTTCCGGGACCGTCGGTCGGGGGCGTCGTGGGCGGCGTGGTCGAGGCGGCCCCGACCTCCGTCTTCCCCACGGCGCTCACGTTGCCGGCGACGTCGGTCGCGCGGTACTCGATCGTCACCTTGTCGGCACCGAACGCGAGGGCGGCCGTGTAGGGCGTCCACACTCCCCCGTCGATCCGGTACTCGATCGCGGCCACACCGGAGGCGACGTCGGTCGCGGCGATGGTCGCGGTGCGGGCCGTCGCGTCGGCGCTGGCCGAGACCTCCGGCCCCGCGCTGTCGCGCTTGACCTCGACGGAGACCGGCTCGGACCGGTTGCCCGCCGCATCCGTCGCCCGGAACGACACGGTGGAGGCGCCGTCCGTCTTCACGACGACCGGTGCGGTGTAGGCCGCCCAGGCTCCGTCGCCGACGCGGTACTCGAGCGCCGGGGCGCCGTCGTGGTCGTCGAGAGCGGAGGCGGTGACCGTCACGTCACCGGTGTGCCAGCCGGAGGCCGGCGTCGCCGGGGAGGTGCCCGTCGTCACGACGGGAGCCTGCGTGTCGGGGACCTCGGCGGTCGCCTCCCACACCTGCCACTCCTTGACGCCGACGCTGCCGATCGTCTCCGTCGTGCCCACCGGGGTGAGGTTCATCCGCAGCTTGGTCGTGGTGACCGGCGCGAACGTGACGGAGTTGAACTGGTCCGCCTTCGTCCCGTACGCGGAGGCGCCGGTGACATCGGCCCAGGCGCTCGCCTGGTCGTCCCAGTACTGCAGCGCCCACGCCTTCGGCAGGTCGATGCCGACGCCGTTCCCATCCAGGTTGGACACGAAGTAGGCGCGGACCTCGCCGACGGTGACCGGAGTGCTCCAGTCGTACTCGGTCCACTGCGCGCTCACCTGCGGCCAGGCGCCCCAGACGTTCGCGTTGTCGCTCGGCGTCACGTCGCCCGACGTCGTGGGGGCGACGTCGTCGTTCAGGCCGCCGACCGCGTTCCACGCCGCCGTGTACGACGCGGACGGGGTCGCCAGCAGCGCGACGTTCCGGTGCGCGGTGCCGTCGTCCTTCGGGACGTCGACCCGGCTCTCGGCCGAGACGTTGCCTGCGACGTCGGTCGACCGCAGGAACACGCTCGTCGCGTCGAGCCCGACCACCACGGTCCGGGTGTACGGCTGCCAGGCGCCGGTGTCGCCGACCCGGTACTCGACGCTCTTCACACCGGATCCGGTGTCGCTCGCCGTGGCCTTGACCGTGCGCTCGGACGCGTTGGCCACCGGAGTGACGACCGGCGCCGCGGTGTCGATCTTGAGGGTCGCCGAGGCGACGATCGAGACGTTGCCCGCGGCGTCGGTCGCCCGTGCCTGCACCGTGTGCGAGCCGTCGCCCGAGACGGCGATCGCGGCGGTGTAGGGCTTCCACCCGGCGGCGTCGACGTTCGCCTCCACCGTCGGGCTGGGATCGGTGTCGTCCTGCGCCGAGACCGTCACCGAGACGTTCCCCGTGTACCAGCCGGAGCCAGGGGCAGCCGGGTCGGTGGCGAGGGAGACGGTCGGCTTGGTCTTGTCCTCCGTGGGCGCCGCGGTGACCGTGACGGTCGCGACCGCGTCCTGCGGAGAGCCAGCGACCGTACCCGCCACCGTGAAGGTGCCCGCCGTCGCGTACTGCGACGCGTCGACGGCGGCCCAGCTCACGGCGATGCCGCTCTGCTTCGAGCCGTCGTTGTACTGCACGGTGACGGTCGACGGGAGCACCGGCTTCACGCCGGCCCGCGTGCTGACGGCGACCGGGGAGACGGTCGTGATCTGACCGGGAGGCGTGGCGCGCACCCAGACCGTGGCCGTGGCCGGGAGGGGCGAGCCGTCGACGATGCCGGCGACCGGGAAGCTGCCCTCGGCGGCGACCTGATCGGCCGTCACCGGGGACCAGCTGACCGGGAGGGCCTGGCGCGAGCCGTCCGCGTAGACCGCCTGCACGGTCGCGGGCAGGGCCGGCAGCGTGCCGACGCTGGTGCGCGCGTCGATCGGGTCGATGGAGACCGGGGCCTCCGCGTACACCTCCCACTCGCTCACACCGATGGCCGCATTGGTGGAGCCGTTGGTCGCGGCCGTGAAGGTGGCACGCAGCTTGGTGGTCGTCACCGGGTCGAAGTTCACCGTGTTGGTGGCATCCCGCTTCACCGGATAGGCGTCCGGGTTCGGCACGTCGACCCACGCGGAGCCGTCCCAGTACTGCACTTTCCACGACTTCGGCACGGCGACGCCGTCGCCCGCGGTGGTCGAGGGGGTGTCGTACCAGAACGCCACCGAGGCCTTGTCGACGCGGACCGGGCTGGTCCAGTCGTACTGCAGCCACTGGGTGGCCGGGCGGGTGCCGGACCAGGTGCCCCAGAGCTGCGTCTGGGCGCCTCCGGAGTAGAGCACGTCGCCGTCGTTGACCGCGTTGACGTTGTTCCAGCTCGCGGTGGAGGAGGCCGTCGGCTTGCCGGTCGGGGCGATGTTCACGCCGCCCGAGGCGACGTCACCGGTGACCGTCAGATCCTTGGCGGACGAGAGCTCGCCGTCGCTCGCCGTGAGCCGGAGCACGTAGTCGCCGGCCGCGGTGAACCGCACCTTGGTGGAGGCGGCGGCCGCGTTCTCGAAGATCGCCTGGCCTCCCTCCGGGGCGCTCACGACCGACCAGGCCGAAGTCACCCCGGCGCCGGGGAGGCCGTCGTCCTTGACCGTGCCGACCAGGGTCGCCTGGCCCGGGATCGCCGCGCCCTGCTGCCGGTACGCGTCCACGAAGGGGGCCGCGTTGGTCGAGGCCGGTGCGGCGATACCCGTGTCGTAGACCTGCACCTCCTTGACGCCGGTCTTGGCTCCGGACGCATGCGTCACCTGCACCCGGATCTTCTGGGCCGTGATCGCCGGGAACTGGATGTTGTTGTAGTTCGCCTGCGGGTACTGCGGCGAGCGCGCCTGCGCCGGCACCGGCTTCCAGTCCGCGCCGTCCAGGTACTGCACCGTGAACGACTGCGGCTCGGAGTAGCCCGCGACCGTCGCGGAGGACGACGACTGGTAGAAGTACACGCGGGCGTCGTCGATCGTCTTCGGCGCGCCGAGGTCGACCTCCATCCAGTCCGTCGCGTTCGGCGAACCGGCCGTGCCCCAGAAGGGCTCGTTGATGGTCGTGCCGTCGACGGCTCCCGCCGGGCCACGGCCGGCGGCCGAGAACGAGGCGGTGACCGCGGCGCCGGCCGCGAGGTTGTCCGAGCTCTGGCTGGCCGGGTCGATGTTGGCGCCGGCCTTCGCGAACAGGTCGACGACGCGGTCGGTGGCCGCGAAGGTCACCTCGGCGGGGGCCTGCACCGAATCGGTGTTGGCAGTGAGCACGTTCACGCCGCTCGGCACGGTCACCTTCCCCGTGGCGGGGTCGTAGACGACGTGGGACAGCTTGTCGACCGTGAAGGCCAGCTTGCCGTCGAGGAACACCGAGTAGCCCTCGGGGACCGCGGAGCCGTAGTAACGGGTGCCGCCGGGCTGATCCCACGTGATGGTGAGGTCCTTGTCGCGGTACCGGATGTTGTTCGCGGTGAAGTGGTCCCACTGGATGTCGATCGGGTCGAGCTCGATCTTCGCGTCGTCGCGCTGACGGAGGCCCATGGTGTCCTCGATCATCGTGAAGTTGGTCGCGCCCAGGATCGTGTGGTGGATCCACGACCGGTAGCCGATGTTCTGCGGGTCGGCCGTGCCGTCCGCCCAGAACTCGTTCTGGTCCGGGAGGCGGTTGTCGCCGCCGTTCTGGTAGTGCGCCCAGGCGTTCCAGTAGAGGAGCTTCTTGTACGACTCGGCCGTGATGGCGTCGGTCGGGTAGTTGCGCAGCACGGACGAGAACATCCTGAACAGCACGGTCGAGTTGATGACGGAGAAGTTGTTGCTGCCCGGGAAGCCGGCCGCGGCCGCCTCCTTCTTGTCCGCCTGATTGGCGGTGAAGAACGGGAAGATCGGGTACTGCGCGTCATCGGCGAAAAGCCGCAGGGCGTCCGTGTAGTCCTGCGTGTAGTCGGCGTCGCCCGGCTTGGGCACCAGGCCGACGGTGAACGGGTAGTAGTTGTTCGTCTCCTTCCACTTCGCCAGCTTCCCGTCGCTGGTGAAGCGGTGCTTGAAGAGCTTGTCGTCCGGGTCCCACAGCAGGTCGAGCACCTTCGCCTTGATGTTCGCGGCGAAGGTGTCCATCTTCGCGGCGTTCGCGGTGTCGCCCGCCTGGCGGAAGGCGCTGGCGGCGGCGAGGGCGTTCGAGTACAGGTACGCGTTCTCGGTGCGGTCCATGGAGGCGCCGGGACGCTCGTCGAACGACACGGCGTCGGCGTCGTTGCCCGTCATGGCGGCCCAGTTGTAGTCGATCAGGCCGTCCTTGTTCGTGTCGTAGGCCGCGATGAGACCGGTCACGTCGTTGGCGGCGTAGGTGCCGAGGTTCTCGGCGATCGGGGTCGGGCCGCCGTGCAGCTCGTAGGAGCGCCAGGCCGCCTCGGAGATGTACTGCGTGTAGCTGTTCGACCAGTTGGCCGGGTCGCCCGGATTGTCGACGTACTTCGCGCTCTTGGCCGTCTCGCCCGCGGACACCCAGGTGCCGTAGGAGTAGGCCGGGTTGCGGAGGTACTTGAGGTCATCGAGGAACATGCCCGCGGTGAGCACGATGGCGTTGTTGTAGCCCAGCGCTCCCTCCACGGAGGTCGGGAACTGGAACGTGTTGCCCGGCATGTTGGCGTCGAGGTAGTTGAAGCGCATCAGCCACCACCGGTAGAACAGCGTCTTGTCGATGTTGTCTTCGGGGGTGTCGAGGTACGGCACGTTGTCGGCCCACCACTTGTTGTAGGCCGTGACGTGGGTCGTGTAGGCCGCCTGCGGGGTGGCGGCGCGGTACGCGTCGTAATCGGTGCGCGACTCCGCGATCTCCGGGGTCACGAAGCCGAGCTGCACCTTGGTCGTCGCGCTGCCGCCGGCCGGAACGGCGATGGTCGCCGTCAGTTTGCCGTCAGCGGTCGGAGCGAACCCGTCGCCTGAGAACCGCGGGTAGATCGTGGTCAGGTTGTTGAAGGCGCTGACCACTCCCGTGAGCTCGGTGCCCTCCGCGGTCGTGGCGTACGGGGAGGCCGCGGTCAGAGTGACGTTCTTCGCGCCTGCGGTGCTGCTCAGCTCCACCTCCGTCACCGCCACGTTGGCGTCGGTGATGAACTTCGTCTCGGTCACGGTCAGCGAGGAGTCGCTGGTGCCGAACACGCTGCGCCAGTAGCTCGGCGTCTGCTTGCGCTGCGCCGTCTTCTCCGTGAGCGTCACCGGGGTGCCGCCGACGTTCGCGGTGATCGCGTATGCGCCGCGGTTGTCGATCGACTCCCAGTAGGCGACCTGGCCGCCGAAGCCGAGCACGGCCGGGTCGTGGTCCTTCATGAACACGGCCCGCCCGCGCGAGAACAGCCACTGGTTGTTGTCGCCGAACGAGCCGGTCGTCCCGGTGCGGGCGAGCATCGTGTCGAACCAGAAGTCCTTCGACGGATCGCTGCCCGCTCCCTTCGCGACGTCGGCGTCGAAGATGGCGCCGAGCTCGTTGTGCGGGTCGTAGGTCACGCCGGTGTCGGGAACGGGGTTGGCCGAGCCGGTGAAGGTCGGGTACCCGAGATCGCTGTTGGCGGCCTGTGCGACCGGAGCCGACAGTAGGCCGGCCACAGAGAGCGCGAGGGCGGTCGAGGCGGCGACGAGGCCGCGGATGGGGGATCGCTTAGGTGGGTGCGTCACTGCACAGACCTCTCCAGAGGGGGAATGGATTCTCCAGGAGGCTAGCGGGACGTCGAATGCTTTCGCAATGCTTTTCGGAACTTTTCGGAAATGCCGTGCTGATCGCGCAATCCCATGAGCACTTCAGGCTCCCTTGCTTTTCGAAATCTCTTTCGCAAACGTGGCAGTCGGCACCGTCGCCCTATGCTTTCGCACGTGAGTTCGTCGCCCCTCCCCGCCTTCGTCGCGGGACACGCCATCCGCACCACCAACGCCGCCGAGGCCACCGACCAGGGGCTCATCCCCGGGGTGTGGCAGCGGACGAGCGCCGACGTCGGCCTGCTCGGGCTTGCCGCCCGCCGCGGCGATGCCTTGTACGCCGTGCTCTTCGACTACGAGTCCGACCAGGATGGCGCCTACACGCAGATCGTCGGCGGCGTCGGCATCGACGACCCCGCCGACGCGCCTGCGGGTCTCGCGATCGTGCGCCTCGGCGACGAGCCGCGCGTCGCCGTCGAGGCCGTCGGCGAGATGCCGCACGCGCTCATCGCCGCGTGGGGATCCGTCTGGGAGCAGAGCGCGAGCGGGACGCTCGAGCGCGCCTTCACCGTCGACGTCGAGGTGCACCACGCGGACGGCACGGCGACGCTGCTGATCGCCTGACCCATCCACTTGTCACGACACGCCGCCGGAGGGACGTGGCGGACGGCGTGTCGTGACGACTGGATGCGGGCTAGAGCATCGTCTCCTGCGGGACGTGGCCCGGGGTGTACGACTCGATGCTCCACGTGCCGGGCGAGAAGTCGGCGGAGAGGAACTCGCTGATGACCCCCGTCCCGCCGATGTAGAAGCCGTCGTCGCGAATGCGCTCCCAGGCCGTGGAGGCCTCGTCGAGCGACGCGTACACGCCGTACGAGATCTGCATCTCGCCGACGTACTGCCAGAGCACGTGGACGCCGTGTGCGCGCATGCTCGACCCCTTCTGCTCCCTGGTGCCTGATGATTGGGCACGCCGAGGTGACCTTCGGCGGGTGGAAACCCGAGCGCGATGGTCTGCGCGATCGTGACGTGCTCCCGAGCGGGGTCTGGGCCCGGATGTGACGGTAGCGTACGCTACGCGCTCGCCCAGTGGAAGAGCGGCAGGGGGCCCCTTTCGGGGAGCGGTCGGTCAGCGGCCGGCGGCGAGCGCCCCCGGGTCCAGCTCGGCGAGGCGGCGCGGGTCGGCGAGGACGTCGAGGCCGACGATCCGCTCGTCCGCGCCGAGGTCGAAGGCCATCAGCGAGACGACACGGCCGTGCAGCACGGCCGCGACGCCGGGGCGCCCGCCGATCAGCACAGGGAGGGAGTGCGACGCCAGGTGCGCCGCGGTCCGTGCCGAGTCCGCGATCTCCGCCGCACCGGCGAGCTGGACCGTCGACGAGCCGTAGTCCGCGTCGAGGACGGCGTGCTCGTCCAGGAGGGCGAGCAGACCGGCGAGGTCGCCCTCCTGCACCGCGCGCAGCCAGGCGTCCACGACGGCGCGGCCGCGGCGGCCGTCCGCACGGGGCTCCTGTTCGGAGGCACGCACGCGCCGCCGCGCCCGCGACACCAGCTGCCGGGTGGCGGCCGGCGAGCGGTCGACGAGCGGGGCGATCTCGTCGAACGGCTGCCCGAACACGTCGTGCAGCAGGAACGCGAGCCGTTCCGTCGGCGAGAGCAGGTCGAGCACAGTCAGAAGGGCGACTGCGACACGCTCGTTGCCCGCGGCGATCGCGGCGGGGTCCGCGTCGGCATCCGTCGAGACGCTCTCCCACGCCTCGACGTTCCACCGGTCGGCCTTCACGACGCGGGCGGAGCGGAGCACGTCGAGGCTCAGCCGCGAGACGACGGTGGTCAGCCAGGCGTCGAGGTTCTGGATGCTGTCCGTGTCGGCGAGGGCGAGCTTCAGCCAGGCGTCCTGCAGCACATCGTCGGCCTCCGCCGTCGAGCCCAGCAGCCGGGTCGCAACAGCCCGCAGGCGCGGGCGGCGCTGTTCGAAGGCCTCGGCCAGGGCATCCTCATCGATCGGCATCGTCACATTCTCCTTCGTTCGCCCGTTCGGAGAGAAGACGGGGAATCCTGCCCCGATGTGACGAAGGAGCGAACATGACCAGCACCATCCTCGTGACCGGCGGCACCGGCACCCTCGGCCGGCACGTCGTCCCGCTGGTCGCAGCCGGCGACCGGCGCATCCGCGTCCTGAGCCGCCACGGGCGTCCGGAGGCGGATTCCGCCGAACGGGCGTGCGCGGCGGACGACGGCATCCAGTACCTCGTCGGCGACACCGTGGCGGGAACCGGCCTGGCCGAGGCGATGGCCGGCGCGGACGTCGTGCTGCACCTGGCCGGCGGTCCGAAAGGGGACGACGAGGGAACGCGGCACGTCGCGGAGGCCGCCCGCGCCGCGCGCGTCGGGCACGTCGTCCTCATCTCGGTGATCGGCGCCGGCCGCATGCCGATCGGCTACTTCCGCCGCAAGGCCGCGTCGGAACGCATCCTCGCCGCGTCGGGAGTGCCGTGGACCGTGCTGCGCGCCGCCCAGTTCCACAGCTTCGCGCGCTCGATGGCCGGAGGGATGGCGCGGCTGCCGATCGTCCCGGTCATGCGGGACGTCCGCCTCGAGCCCGTCGCCGTCGCGGACGTCGCGCACCGCCTCGCCGAGCTCGCTCTGCAGCCTCCCCAGGCCCGCGTCGCCGACCTCGCCGGGCCGGAGGTGCGCACGCTGGAGGACCTGATCGACTCGCTCCCCGCGCGGAGGCATCCGCATCTGCGGTTCGGCCTCCCGGGAGCGCTGGGGCGCGCCTACCGGAGCGGCGCGAACCTCGCGGCTCCGGGCGCCGACCGCGGGACCGGCACGTGGGAGGAGTATCTCGGAGCCGTCAGCGCCTGACCGTCACGCGACCGCTGTCACGCGACCGCCGTCAGGCGAACGCCGTCGGCGACACGACGTGCGCGACGCGCTCGACGACGAGGAACGCACCGATGGCGATCATCGCGAACCCGGACACTCGGGCGACCACACGCGCCGCGACCGGCCGGGCAGACAGCACGCGCTTCGCGGCGAAGCCGACCGCGAAGTAGACGATGGCGCAGTTCACGACGTGCACCGCCCCGAGCACGACGATCTGCAGCCCCACCGGCCACGGATCCGCGACGGACGTGAACTGCGGGAGCACGGCGAGAGTCAGGAGGAGCAGCTTCGGGTTGAGCCCGCTGACCGCGAAGCCGCGCGCCAGCCAGCTCCGGGCGGTGCCGTCGTCGACGCCGTCCGCGGCGCGCGGAGCCGACGACCGGCGCAGGACGCCCCAGCCCAGCCACAGCAGGTACGCGGCTCCGACCAGCGTCAGGCCGGTGAGGGCCATCGGGAACCGGGCGATCACCGCGCCGACTCCGGCGGCGACGATCGCGATCACGACGACGTGGTCGAGGAGGAGGCCGGTGACGGCAGGCACGACGCGGCGCTTCAGGCCGCCCGAGATCGCGTACGCCCAGTCCGCCCCGGGCGTGAGGATGAAGAGGAGCGAGATGCCCCCGAAGGCCACGATCGCCGATCCCGGCATGCTGTCCCCTTTCCCGAACCACGGTGTCGAGGGAAGATTAGGATGGATGTCGCGCAAGGTGGTCCCGTAAATCCCACCTGAACCGACCTGCTGTGGAAGGAAAATCGTGATCGACGCGATCGACTGGAAGATTCTTGCCGAGCTGCAGCAGGACGGGCGCCTCAGCATCACCGAGCTCGCCGAGCGGGTCAACCTCAGCACCTCCCCCGCTCACCGGAGGCTGCGCACGCTGGAGGCCGACGGCGTCATCTCCGGCTATCACGCCGACGTCGACCTGCAGCTGCTCGGTTTCGGTTTCGAGACCCTCCTCTTCGCCACGATGCGCGTCACGGACAAGGCGACGATCGAGGCGTTCGAGGTCGCGGTCGCGGACGTGCCCGAGGTGCTGCAGGCGCAGCGCCTGTTCGGCGACCCCGACTACCTGTTGCGCGTCGTCTGCCGCGACCTCACCGCGTTCCAGGAGCTCTACGACGAGACCCTCTCCAACCTCCCGGGCGTCGGTCGCCTCGAGACGACCCTCGTCATGAAGAACGTGGTCTCCGGCCGCTCGATGCCGCTGCGGCCCTGACCGTCCCGCGACCGCGAAGATCCCCTCGCGCAGGCGGCCGCCGGAGTCGTAGAGTTCCGCCATGGCAGCGACCCCTCTGCCGTCGTCCGGCGCTTCACCGCTCGACGGCCCCACGACCTGCGACGCGAGTGGCATGGCCGAGATCCACCGGATGTTCCGCCGCTCCTTCGACGAGGCGACCGGCCTCGTCGACGGCGTGGCCGACGGCGACAGCGCGCACGCGCAGGTCGTCGCCGCCCAGCTCTCCCTCGTCTCCACGTCCCTGCACGCCCACCATGAGGGCGAGGACGCCCGGCTGTGGCCGGCCATCGACGAGCGCGCGCCGTCGTGCGCGGCGCACGTCGAGCGGATGCGGCGCCAGCATGCCGCGATGCTGGTGCAGCTGACGGCACTCGACGCCGCTCTCCCGGTGTGGCGCGATGCCCCTTCCGCGACGACCGCCGAACCGGTCCGCGCGGCGCTCCGCGGGATCACCGGCGCGCTGGCCGAGCACCTCCCCGACGAGGAGGCCACGATCGTTCCCGTGATGGAGCGCGTGCTCACGCCGCGCGAGGTCGAGTGGTTCGCCAGGCACGGCCGCGCCAGCACGCCCAAGGGCCAGTCCTGGAACATGCTCGGCGCCATCCTCGCCGCGCAGCCCGACGGTGGCGGCGAGTGGGAGAAGAAGAACCTGCCTGCGCCCGTCCGGTTCTTCTGGCGACGGGTCGGGGCGCCGAAGTACGCCCGCTACCGCGCGGAGCTCGAGGGCCGCACGTCGCCGTGACGGTTAGCGTGCGGCGAGGTCCTCCCGCAGGGCGGTGAAGATCGTCCAGACCGAGCTGCGCTTGTGCGGCGTGTTCGCCTCGCTCATCGGGATGATGAGCTCGAGGCCGTCGCGGTAGAGCGCCCGCACCGTGAACCGGCCGGGCCATTCGGCCGTGTCGTCGCTGCCGAGGGAGGGCACGCCTCCCGAGATCTCGAGCCGTTCGAGATCGCCGCGGCGGTGCACGCGCGTCGAGACGTCGGTGTTGCGGGTCGGGAGGGAGTAGACCGCATCGATCGTCGTCACCGTTCCGCTGGTGAAGGCGCCGACACGCACCCGCACGATCTCGCCCTTCTTCTGAGCGCTCGCGCCGAGATAGTTGAGCTCGCTCTCGCCGATGGCGAGCGCGACCCCGGTCACGATCGAGCCGAGGAACGTCGACGGGACCCCGTCGAGGGCCGACTCCCCGATCTCCTCGAGGATCATCCGGCGGATCGAGTCGCGCGACGTCTGCATGTTGGTCCCTCCCGGCCGGCAGCAGTACCGGCTCCCTGATGAGTATGCGCCCGCCAGGCTCCGCCGACCAGCGGTCCTGCGGATCTCAGCTGCGCGGTGCGTGCGAGAGCAACTGCGCCAGGAGCACCGGAGCCGCGTCGCCGTCGACCGCCGTGACGACGTCGATGTTCGCCGGGCCGCTGTCGAGGGCCGTCGTGCGGCCCCGGGTGGACTCCCGCGACGTGTCCACGGCGAGGGCCGTGGGGCGCACCTCGCTCGGGATGCTGTCGCCGGTCACGATCATCGACGCGAGCGGATCGTGCAGGGCCGCGCGCCGCACGGTCGAGACCGTGGCGTAGAAGTCGAGGTACCGGTCGAGCATCGCCCCGAGTGCGGAGTGGTAGTCGGTGCCCGCCTCGGCGAGTGCCCGCTGGGCCTCCGCGTCGAAGCCGTGCTGCAAGGTGACGTCGAGCGGTACCAGCGTGATCCGCCAGTCCGCGGCGAACACGGCCTCCGCCGCCTCCGGGTCGTTGTGGATGTTCGCCTCGGCGGCCGGCGTGATGTTGCCCGGCACCCATACGGCCCCGCCCATGACGGTGAGGCTCTTGACCAGGCGCGGCAGCTCCGGCTCGAGTTCCAGCGCCTTCGCCAGGTTGGTGAGCGGCCCGATGGCGAGCACATCCACCTCGCCGGGCCGCTCGCGCACCGACGCGATCAGCAGCTCCGGCCCGGTGAGGTCGCTGACCTGCTGCGCGGGCTCCGGGAGGGTGATGTCGCCGATCCCGTTGCCGCCGTGGACGTGCGGCGCCCCGCCGTGGAACTCGCCCGCGAGCGGGTGGTGCTCGCCGACCGCGACGGGGATGCCCTCGGCACCGGCCAGGGCGAGCAGCCCGAGCGTGTTGGCCGCCGCCTGCTCCGCCGTCGTGTTGCCGCTCACCGTGCTCACGCCGACGAGCCGCACCTGCGGGCGGGCGAGGAGGTGGGCGATGGTGAGGGCGTCGTCGATGCCGGTGTCGCAATCGAGGTGGACGAACTGGGGTGCGGGCATGGGGGAAACCCTACCGCCGGTGGGGACGGCTCCGGCGGGGGACAGCTCCGGCGGCCCCTGTCACAGTGCGGGCACCATCCGGGTGTGCATCGCTTCGGCGGCGTCCCTGGCCGCGGAGGCGTCAGCACGTGCGATGGCGTCGACGAGCTCATCCGCCGCACGGGCGAGGGAACGAGCGCTGGACGCATCCAGAGCGCGGACCAACTCCTCGATGGGCACCTGGAAGTAGAGGCCGTCGAGGTCATCCAGCGCCAGATGCCGATAGACGTCGTTCGAGGTGTGGTCGGCGAAGGCGCTGAAGAACGGCATGAACGTGTCTCGGACGCGTGCGGCGTCGCCGGCACGAAAGGCGGCGGCCAGGTGCGTGCAGCTGCGCTGGAGTTCCTCGCTCGTCTCGGCGGAGAGGTGGGGCACGGCCATCAGGACGGCGCCGCCGTGCAGCACGGCGAGGGTGCGCATCGCCGGCACGATCCGGGATGTCTTCCGGGTCGCCACGCGGGTGTAACGGTTGGGGGAGGTCTCGATCAAGCCGATGCGAGCCAGGTCGTTGATCGCCTCGCGCAGCGGGGTGCGGGAGATTTCCAGCCATTCGGCCAGCTCAGCATCCCGAAGCAGCTCGCCCGGGGCGAACGTGCCATCGAGGATCGCGTCGCGCAGCTGATCGCGCACGATGTCTCTGAGGAGCACACGTTCCCCGGCGACCGAAGACAGTTTGCGGGGAGCGGGCATGGGATCCTCCAATGGCGTGCCGGTGCGAGCGCGGATGCGGATGCGGCTGATATGCCGATGACCGCACTCGCGTTGTGGCGGGTGCGGCCATCGGTTGGAGCCTGCCCATTCCTAGAAGGCGCTCCGTGCCTCCGAGTGACCGCTCACTCGTCGGCGGCGCGGTGCCGGAAGAACAAGGCGGCGACCGCGGGTGTGTGAGGTGTGGGGGTGGCGGGCGGACGCTGCGTGCGTCCGCCCACCGGGGTGACCCTGGTCCGGGTCGGGGTGCTGCTAGTTGGTGCTGGTGCGGCGGCGGCGGATCATCAGGAACGATCCCGCAGCGGCCAGGAGCGCCAGAGCTGCGCCACCGGCGATGGCCGGGTCCATCATCGGGCTGGCCTCGTCCGCGTCGACCACGACGATGCCGCCGAGATCGGTGCTCACCGGGTCCGCACCAGGAGCGGTGTAGGTGATCTCGAGGTTGTTCGGACCCTGCGGCAGACCGGTGACCGGGGTGGACCAGTTGCCTTCGGTGTCGACCTCGGCCTGACCGACCGGGGTGCCGTCCTTGTCCGTGATGACGACGGTGGTGCCGGGCTCGCCCTTTCCGGTGAACACGGTGCCGTTCGTGATCGAACCGTTGTCCGTGGACAGGTCCGGGGTGAGGACCTCGAACTTCGTGGTCGACTCCGTCATCTCGTAGGTGTTGTCCGCGAGCTGGATCGTGTCGCCACCGCCCTTTCCGGTGACCTCGATGATCAGGTTGGTGTCACCGTTGTTCGGGGCCGGGGACAGCTTCGTGGACCAGGTGCCGTCCTGGCCGACCTCGGCCTGGCCGAGGACGTTGCCGTCCTTGTCCTTGATCTTCACGACGTCACCGATGTTGCCGGTCCCGGCGAACACCGTGTCCGGAGTGATCTGGCTGCCCGACTTCGGGGAGGTCAGCGCGCGCTCCTCGTCCGCACCCGTCATCACCAGGTTGCTGTCGGCGACCTTCTCGCCACCGATGGTGACGATCAGGTTCACGTCCCCGTTCTTCGGCGCCGGGTCAAGCTTCAGCGACCACTGGCCGTCCAGACCGACCGTGGTGGTGCCGACGACGTTGCCGCTGCCGTCCGTGATGACGACGGTCTCGCCCTTGGCACCGGTACCCGTGAAGGCGGTGTCCGGAGTGATGGTGCCGGACGTGGGCCCGGTGTAGGAGCGCGCCTCGTCCGAGCCGGTCATCGTGACCTTCGGGTTCGCGACCGTCTCGTCACCGATCGTGACGGTCAGGTCGAGGTTGCCGTTGATCGGCGCCGGGTCCAGCTTCAGTGACCACTGGCCGTCCTGACCGACCGTGGTGGTGCCGACGACGTTGCCGCTGCCGTCCGTGATGACGACCGACTCACCCTTGGCACCGGTACCCGTGAAGGCCGTGTCCGGAGTGATCGTGCCGGTCTTGGGCCCGGTGTACGCGTTGGGCTCCTCGGAACCTTCCATCGTGTACGTGTTGTCCGCCAGCTGCTCGGTGATGCCGTCCTCGCCGGTGATCTCGATCACCAGATCGGTGGAACCGTTGGTCGGCGCCGGGCTCAGGGTCGTCGACCAGTGTCCCTGGTCATCCACGGTCGCCCGGCCGAGGACGTTGCCGTCCTTGTCCTTGATGACGACCTTCTCGCCCTTGCCACCCGTCCCGGCGAACACGGTGTCAGGCGTGATCGTCGTGCCGGACTCGGGCGAGGTGAACCCACGCGCCTCATCCGAACCCGTCATCGAATACGTGCCCTCGGCGAGGGTCGTCGCCAGGCCGTCGGTGTCGGTCGCGACGACCTTCAGGACGCTGTCGCCGTTGATGGGCGGGTCGATCAGCACCAGCGACCAGGTCTTGTCCGCACCAGCCTCTGCCGTGCCGATGACCTTGCCGTTCATGTCCACGACCGTGATGACAGTGTTCTGCTCGGCCTCACCCGTGAACACCGTGCCGGGAGTGATGTCCGCGCCCGGGAGCGGCGAGGTCAGCGAGGGCGCGATCGTGACCGGAGCCGCGGCGGCGAGCCCGAGCGCAAGAATGGCCCCGTTCGCATTCGTCTGGACTCCCCGGGGCGGATTGACAGTCGAGTCGGTGTACCACGCGAACTGGTACGAGCTGGTCGCACTCCTCGCTCGCAGCTTGAAGGTGGTCGCGTCCCCGGTTCCGAACCACGTCTGGTCCAGGATCGTGTCGTTGCAGGTGACGAGGACGGACGTCTGATACGCCCCGACGGCCGTCTTGTTGGCTTGCAGGCATCGTCCATCGGCGGACGTGATCGGGCCGACACCGCCCGGGCCCGGGTAGGTCCAGGTGGCATTGGCGGCGGCGCCGGCCGCCGAGTAGGCAGCGGGAAGCGTCGAGTTGGTGGGCAGATAGAACGCGAGCCCAGCGATGGGACCGCGGACCATGTCGGTGCCGGTGTCCGCGCTGGCCGGCGCGGCAAAGGCGAGGCCGGTGGCGGTGAGGCCGAGGAGGGTGGCGCCGGCTAGGGCCGCGCGTCCGATTCGTTTGTGAGATGTCTTTTTCACGTTGTCTTCCTGGGATATTCGGGTAGGCAGCGCGAAGCCACTGCTGGTCGAGCGTGGAATCGACCGCGCGGCGAGTGATCGCCGAGCCTGGCAGACGGAATTTGCGCCACTTGGGACGCTAGGGTCGCCAGGGACGCGAACCAGCGGATATGCCCGAGAACTCCGTGTTCGGGCCGAAGAAACCGCGGGAGTCGGCCTCGATTGTTACGCAATGCGCACAGGCGAAAACCAGTAATCGGCCGCCTGAATCGGCGCAGCACGGATCAGCAGCGCCTTCGCCGCGATCACAGTCCTGGGATGAGCGCGGGGTTCGTGTTTCCACGCATCGAACCCGCGTGGCCGACAGACGGTATCCCACCATCTGAACGTCGACCTCTTCGCACGGCTCCGGAAGACGGGAACCGAACGAGTCAACAGGTTAGCACACTCGCCACTGACATTCCAGTTGATGGGATGGTCGGTGTCGCCGACCGCTCAGTCTCCGATCATGGTTGCGGCTGCCGCCACCCGCGGGCGACGGCTGTGGCGTCGCGGCTCACGCCGGCGCCGATGAGCATCCCTGTGGCGATCGCGATGAGCGAGCCGAAGGTCTGCAGGATCAGGTTGGTCGCGCCCGCGGCACCGGCCGCGGCCTCGCTGAGGCCGATGAACCCCATCGCTCCGGGCACGAGCAGCCAGTACGCACAGGTCAGCATGATCGCGACCGGTGGTGCGGCCGGAATGCGCGCGGCCAGGTAGACCGCGGGGACGACGATGGCCGCGCCGACGAGGCCGGACAGCTCCGGCCCGAGCAGCAGGTTGCCGAGCAGCTGGGCCGCGTACGCGACGACCAGCGCGTAAAGGATCCAGACGAGGGAGCGGCGGGGCGCCGCCGAGAAGAAGTAGTAGCCGACGCTGACCAGGAGGATGCCGACCCACGCCGCCCACCCGCCGAGCTGGTGGGCGTGCACATCCACCTGGGCCGGGTGGCCCGTGACCACGATCGCGGCGAAGACCCCGAAGGCGAGGAGAGCCAGCCGGGCGATCCCGTAGACGAGGCGGCTGGCGCCGGCCATCACCTGCCCGCTGGTCAGCTCGACCGCCGCGATGGTCAGGGTGAGACCCGGGAGGAAGCTGACCAGCGCGGGCGCGACGAGCCGGAGCACGTCGTCGTGGATGAACGCGTCCGCCGCGTACGAGGTGACGAGGGTGACGACGAAGGCCGTGAACACCGGCAGGATGAGCGACAGCGTCGGCATCCGCGTCCCGAACGTCACGATCGTGCCGACGATCGCGCCCAGTACGGCATACACGGGGAGCGCGGCCACCGTCGGGTTGAGCACCAGCCCGAAGCCGACCGTCAGCAGCAGGTGGCCGACGATCGTCAGCGCGACGCCGAACCGCGGGGGCCGGTCCTCGATGCGCCGGATCTCGGCCACCACGGCGCTCGGGTCGTCGCGGTGCGCAGCCGCGTGCCGCACCGCGTGATCGACAGCGCCCGCCTGATCCAGCCGGAGCTGCTGGTTGTTCGCGGGATAGATGGCGGTGTGCGACGGCGCGACTCCCGGGTCCTCCACGATCACCAGGGTGGGGAGGACGAAGACACGCAGGTCGGGACGCTCGTACGCGGCGGCCACCCGCTCCAGCGTCTCCTGGACGTCGCTCGTGGCCTGCGACGAGGAGAGGAGGGCCGGCCCGAGCGCGCCGACCATCTCGGGAACCCCGATCTCGGACGCGAGCGGCAGTCGCTCCGGCGGCGGCTTGATGAGCGCCACCAGCGCACCGCGCACTCGATCCTGGATCCCGGACATCCCACCTCCGACGCGTGGCCACTTGGGGCCAGCGTATTCAGCGCGACCCGCTGCACCGAAGAGGCAGTTTGCTGGACGAGGTGTGGGTCGGCGTCAGAGGAAGAGCGTTCCCGCCGCCGCGACGACACCCGAGCCGGTGAGGGCGACGCGGTCGCCGTCCACCGTCACGACGATCCGACTGGGCCGGCCGAGGGAGCGGCCCTGCTCGATCACGACCGGTGCGCCGGCGGCAGCGAGGCCGTCGCGGACGAGGAGCGCCGCCAGCGGTCCGGCCGCGGTGCCCGTGGCCGGATCCTCGGCGATCCCGACCGTGGGGTTGAAGAAGCGGGCGTACGCGTGCGTCCCCGACGACGGATCGACGGCGGTCGTGTAGAGGTAGCAGCCCTCGGCGCCCGCACCGGCCAGGACGGCCTTCAGCGCGGCCTGGTCCGGCACCGCCGCGTCGACCGCCTCCCGGTTCGTCGCCGGGACCAGGAGGTGCTCGGCGCCCGTGTCCCCCACCTCGGGTCGCCGGTCGGCGGCGAGGCCGTCGACCGGGAGGCCGAGGGAGGCGGCGAGCGCCTCCCGATCCGCGAACCTTCCGGGGAAGCGCGGCGGCGACTGCTCCAGCGTCACCCGCACGATCCCGTCCGCCGTCGAGACCCGCACCGGCAGGAGGTCGTCGCCGATCTGCTGGACGAAGGCATCGCGCCCGGGTTCCAGCCGGCCGCTCCCGGCAAGCCAGATCCACGCGCCCATCGCGTTGTGGCCCGCTCCCTCGACCTCCACCCCCGCCGGGGTCAGCGACCGCAACCGCGCGTCGGCCTCCGGCGCGCTGGGGCGGCAGAGGAACGTCGTCTCCGACTGGTTGAACTCGCGGGCGATGGCGCGCAGCTGCTCGTCGCTCAGCGTGTCGGCGTCGGGGACGAGCGGGAGGGGGTTGCCGGCGAGGGCGCGCTCGGCGAAGACGTCGATCCAGACGAAGGGAACATCCATCGCCCCATCCTGCCCGTGGGCACCGCGCAGGTCCATGAACCGTTGCGCCGTACGACGACCGTCAGCGCGAGACGCCGTTCCTCCCGGCGCGCTTGGCCCGGTACATCGCGGCGTCGGCCTCCTCGATCACCTGCGTCGCCGTGCGGCCCGGCTGCAGCTCCACGAATCCGCAGGAGCCGGAGACGCGGACCGGACCGCGTTCGGTCTCGATGGGCTGGTCGATCCGTTCGACGAACCGGTGCGCGAGGCGCACGCTGTCCGCCGCCGAGAGCTGTGCGCTGAAGACCACGAACTCGTCGCCCGCGAGCCGCGCCACGAGGTCGGACTCGCGGCAGGCTCCGGTCAGGCGCTCGGCGACGACCCGGAGCACGTGGTCGCCGGTCTCATGACCGCGGCTGTCGTTGATCTGCTTGAAGCCATCCAGGTCGATGAAGAAGACGGCGCCGCTCTCGCCGTCCGCCAGGGCGGCCTCGATGCGGGCGACGAGGGCCCGCCGGTTGTGCAGGCCGGTGAGGTAGTCGATCAGCGCGAGTTGAGCGAGCCTCGCCTCACCGCGGCGATCCAGAGAGGTCTCGATCTCCTGTGCCAGCGCCCGCGCCTCCTCGACGGTGACGCCCCACTCCAGCGCCGTGCCCTCGACGCTCTGCTGCCATTCGGAGAACGAGCGGCGGGGCGACAGCGGGGTGTCCCGGTTGCTCGCGCTCTGGTCGCCGAGCCAGCGGATGACCCGGGTCGCCTCGACCCGGAACAGTACGAGCACGCCGTGCGCACCGAGCGGCACGACCAGCACGCCGGCGAATCCTGTCACGAGGTCGGCCAGCTCGGGATGGGTGCGTGCGACCTCGTTCGTCGCGAACGGTTCGGTTCCGATCGCGCTCAGCAGCCGGGAGCGATCGGCGAGGGGGACGTGCCCGATGCTGCGGCTGACCCCGTCGATGGAGACGATGGCGCCGTCCGCCTCGACGAGCGCCAGCAGGTCCGCGCCCCGGTCGACGAGGGTGAGCAGCGCGTCGGCCGAGGACGGCAGGTCCGCCGTCAACGCCGTGCGTCGTGCTTGCAGGGAGAGATCGCGTCGCAGCGTCGCGATCGACTCCAGCGCCGTCAGTTGCAGTGTCGCGTGCGCCGCCAGGACCTCGATCGCGCGGCGGAGGAGCAGCGGCATCCTCTTCTCCGTGCGGTGGGCACAGGTGATCATGCCGATCAGGCGCCCGTCGTGGATCAACGAGAAGGAGACCGTCGAGGCCTGGCCCATGTTCCGCATGAACTGGAGGTGGTGCGGCGACACGGCGCGCAGCTCCGCCTGGCTCAGGTCCAGCGGCGGGAGTTCGGGGTCGAGCGCGACCAGGGCCGAGCCCGGGTCCTCGGTGCTGACGATCGCCCGCGAGAGCTTGGTCAGGTAGAGCGCGCGCGCCTGCTCCGGGATGTCGGAGGCGGGGAAGCGCAGCCCCTGATACGACTCCATGTCGGGCTCCGCGGCCTCCCCCGCCACCTCGCCGTGTCCGTCGTCGAAGAACCGGTACGTCATCACCCGGTCGAAGCCCGTCATCCGCTTCACCTCGGCCGCGACGGCGAGATGGAGCTCGTCCACGGTCCCGATGGCGCCCAGGCGGCGGATCGCGTCGACGACCGTCGAGGCGGGCTGGCTCGACGAATCGGTGAGGGGTTCGAGCTCGAGCACGAGGAGCGGGCCGGCCGTGTGGGTGACCGCGTCGTACGAGACGCCGTCGAGGTCGACCCGCACGGGATCGCCCCGCAGCGACGACGTCGCGGTCCACTCGATCGTGCGGCTCCGCAGGTCCGCCAGGGACCGCCCCAGCCACTCCTGGGCGTTCTCGCTGGCGACGACGATCTCCTGCGAGGCGGGGTCGATGACCATCAGCTTCCCGTGCGACTGGATCCGTCCTGGAGTGCGGATGGGCTCCCGCACGCATTCCCGCAACCTCCGGAGCTCCTCCGACAGAGCCGCATCTTCGACAACCACCCGACAAGCCTACGTGAGGCCGCCGACTGCGAGGCCGATCCCTCATATCGGCCTCGGTCAATGGGTACGTATCGGCGGGGATGCGGGGACGGTGGGGGGCGTCGGACTCCTCCGGCAGCGAAGACCCTTGGAGGTCACGGATGTTCTTCCACGTGCAGAGCCTGATCAACGACATCGCTCAGGACGAGCCCGATCCCGCTGCGGCCAACGCGCTCCAGGAGGGGCTCGGCGGCCAGTTCGGCGAGATGCGCACCATGATGCAGTACCTGTTCCAGGCCATGAACTTCCGCGGACCGGCGGCGAAGCCGTACCGCGACCTGATCCAGGGGATCGGGACCGAGGAGATCAGCCACGTCGAGCTGATCGGCACCACGATCTCCCGCCTCCTGGACGGCTCCCCGCGCTACCAGGGCAAGCTCACCGACCCGCTCGACAAGCCGGGCGCGGGAGGCGCGACACCGCTGAACATCGCGCTCTCGGAGAGCAACATCCACCACTACCTCGTCGGCGCGCAGGGCGCGCTCCCGGTGGATGCGGTCGGCAACCCGTGGTCGGGCAGCTACGTCTACAACTCCGGCAACCTGGTGCTCGACCTGCTCTACAACCTCATGCTCGAGTCCACCGGGCGGCTGCAGAAGTGCCGCATCTACGAGATGACGGACAACAAGACCGCCCGCTCGACGATCGCCTACCTGATCGTGCGCGACCAGGCCCACGAGAACGGCTACGCCAAGGCCCTGGAGACGCTCGGCGTCGACTGGGCGAAGCTGCTGCCCATCCCGAAGACCAACGCGGAGCGCTTCCCCGAGGTGAAGAAGCTCACCGATCTGGGGCTGCAGAGCAAGCAGTACACGTTCGACCTCGCCGGCCAGTCGGAGGCGGGCAAGATCTTCCGCGGCCTCTCCCCGTCGAAGGACGGCACCGACCTCGAGTCGACCGAGCAGGCCCCCGTGGGCGTCCCCTCCGTCATCGCGGAGGAGCGGCTCGAGGAGTTCGCGCCCGGGCTCGACCCGGAGCTGCTGAAGCTCATCCAGGCGACCGCCGACCTCGAGCTCGCCGAGGTGGACGCGCTCTTCGGTCCCGTCAAGTGACCCGGGCGGCCGCCGGCCGACCCGGCGCGCCGCACCTCCCGAACTCCTCGAACCACCCGAACCTCCCGCGGCCGAGCCCGGCACGCAGGGACCATCAGCGACACCACGAAGGAAGAGCCATGACAGACACGTATCCCGGAGCGGCGCCCGCCGCCCTCCCCCACGACGACGAGCCCGGCCGATCGACCCCCGAGGTCGCGCGCGACGAGGCCTTGGCCGTGAAGGACGAAGCCGTCGAGGGCGGCCAGCGCGTGATGGAGACGGCGAAGGAGGGCGCGGGCGACGTCGTCGACGAGGCGAAGTCGCAGGCGACCGACCTGCTGCGCCAGACCCAGGACGAGCTGCGCGAGCAGGCCGGGGTGCAGCAGCAGCGCGTCGCGGACGGGCTCAAGGCCATCGGCGACCAGCTCGACGAGATGGCCGGCGGCGCCTCGGACGGCCTCGCGGCCGACCTGGTGGCCCGCGTGGCCGCCCGCACGCAGGGGGCCGCCGCCTACCTCGACGCCCGCGACCCCGGCACGCTGCTCTCCGACCTGAAGCGGTACGCCGCCCGCCGGCCGGGAGCGTTCATCGCGATGGCCGTCGCGGCCGGTGCGGTGGCGGGCCGACTGACCCGCTCGCTCGCCGCGGAGCACTCCGACGCGCAGGCGGAGAGCGCGCACGCGGAGGGCGGACCGTCCGAGCGTCCTGACACCCTGGAGCCGGTACCGGCTCCCGAGCAGCGCACCCCGGGCGTGCAGCACGCGTCCTTCGGCGCCGCCGACGCCGACCCGGTCGCCACTCCGCTCTATGCCGAGCTCCTCACGGAGACCGGCGCGGAGTCGTCGCACGCCGGCGAGGGCATCGACCCGGACCTCTCCCGATGACGGACACCTCCACGCCGTCGGAGGAGAAGGCGGCGAACACGTCACTGGGCGACCTGCTCGGCGAAGTCACGCGCGACATGTCGACGCTGCTGCGCCAGGAGCTCGAGCTCGCGAAGGCGGAGCTGCGGCAGTCGGCCGGTCGCGCCGGCAAGGGCGCCGGGTTGCTCGGAGGCGCGGGCTACGCCGCGCTGATGGCGATCCTGTTCCTCTCGATCGCGGCCTGGTGGGCGCTCGGCTACCTGGTCGGCAACGGCTGGTCCGGGCTCATCGTGGCCGGCGTCTGGCTGATCGTCGCGGGCGTGCTGTTCCTCACGGGACGGTCCGCGATGAAGTCCGTGCGCGGTGCTCCGCAGACGGTCGACACCCTCAAAGAGATCCCCGAAACACTCAAGCGAAATGAAGAGAACCGATGACGAACGACCCGGATGAGATCCGCTCCACCATCGAGGAGACCCGGCGCGAGCTCGGCTCGAACGTCGATGCCCTCGCCGACAAGGTGAGCCCCTCCAAGATCGCCGAACGGCAGGCCGACAAGGTCAAGGGCGCGTTCCGCTCCGCCCGCGAGCACGTGATGGGATCGGTCGACGACGCGCAGGACGCGGTGTCCGGCGCGGCCGGGAAGGCCGGGTCGGCGGTGAAAGGCAACCCGCTAGCGGTGGGCCTGATCGCCGTGGGCGTCGGCTGGCTGGCGGCCTCTCTCTTCCCGGCGACCGACACCGAGAAGCACCTGACCTCGTCCGTGAAGGATGCCGCCCAGCCGCTGCTCGACGACCTGGCCTCCACGGCCAAGGGCGTCGCCGGCGACCTGAAGGAGCCGGCGCAGGACGCGTTCGCCGCGGTCAAGGAGACCGCGACCGACGCCGTGCAGGCGGTCGGCGCCGAGGCGACGGATGCCGCCGACGGCGTCCGCGAGCAGGCGCAGTCGAGCGTGCAGGCCGTGCAGCAGCAGTCCTAGCGGGCGACGGGACGCCCCGGCACCCGCACAGCGGGCCGGGGCGTTCGTCATGTCATAGCCGACCCACAGGGTTTCTCCAGCCCGCGTAAGAATCCGCCAAGAATCGATCGCGATCGTTGATTCCATGGAGAACGGACGATGAGCGCGATCACGGCGCCCCGCAGGATGGTCATCCGCGGCACCGCCACCCGGAGTCGGCGCGGCTCGGCGACGGTGCGCGTGGCGCTGGCCCTGGGCCTCGTCGGCGTGCTGCTGATGTGGTGGCTGGCCGTGCCCGCCACCTTCGTGGTCACGCCCGCGAGCGTGGTCACCACGATGGGCGAACTCGCGGGGATGCTCGGCGGCTACCTCGTCTGCGCCCAGCTGCTGCTGATCGCCCGGGTGCCGTGGTTCGAGAACGCGGTCGGACTCGACCGGCTCGTCGCCTGGCACCGATCGCTCGGGACCTCCGTCATCCTCCTGATCGTCGCGCACGTCGTGCTGCTGGTCGCGGGCGGCGAGCTGTTCGACCAGAAGACGCCGTGGTCGGAGTTCGTCGCGATCCTGCAGGACTACCCCGACATGCTCACCGCGCTGATCGGCACGATCGCGTTCGTCGTCGTCGGTCTGACCAGCGCGCGGTGGATCCGGTCGCTGCTCTCCTACGAGGTCTGGTACTGGGTGCACGTCACGACGTACGTCGCGATCTTCCTCACTTTCTTCCACCAGCTCAGCGGCGGCGCGCACTTCGTCGGTTACCCGGTCAACCGCGTGCTCTGGATCGTGCTGTACCTCGGCACCGCGGCCGCCGTGCTCACATGGCGGTTCATCCTGCCGACGGCGGACGCGTGGCGGCACCGGATGCGCGTGGTCGCGGTGGTGCCGGAGAGCGAGGGGACGCTCAGCGTCTGGTTCTCGGGCACGCACCTCCACACGCGAGGCGTGCGGGCCGGCAACTTCATGAGCTTCCGCTTCCTCGCCTGGGGCCACCTCGGCACCGCCCACCCCTACTCGATCTCCCGCGTGCCGGCCGACGGGTACCTGCGCATCACGGTCGGTGAGCTGGGTGACCACTCGTCCCGCCTTCGGAACCTGAAACCGGGAACGCTGGCGTTCGCCGAGGGGCCGTTCGGCCAGTTCACCGCGGACCACGCCAGCCGCCAGCACGTGCTGCTCATCGCCGGAGGCGCCGGGATCGGGCCGATCCGCGCGCTCGCGGAGGAGTTGGTCGCGCGCGGGTTGCGACCCGTCCTGATCTACCGCGCGCACTCGGCGGCCCATCTGGCGCTGCTCGCCGAGCTGCAGGCGATGCCCGGCCTCACCGTGGTGCCGGTCGTCGGGCGCCGTGCCGAGCTTGGCTACGATCCGCTCGGCGTCGGCGCGATGAGCAGGTTCATCCCCGACCTCCACGACTGGGAGGCCTTCCTCTGCGGCCCCGAAGGCATGGCCGACACGGCCGAGTCAACGCTCCGGTCCCTCGGGATGCCGCGCCGCTTCATCCACCGAGAAGAATTGAGCATGTCATGAGACGCAAATGGCGCGGGACGATCCTGTTCGCGGTGATCATGGTCGTGATGGGGGCAACTGTCGGGCTGCGGCTGTACGACCTCGGCGAGACCCAGACGACCGCCTCCGCATCGAGCACGACCACGACGACCAGCGGCGGGACCTCCTCGAACACGTCGACGGGGTCGACCACGACCGGGGATGCCACGGCGACGTCCCCGAGCGCGACGGCGACGCCGAGCGCCACCCCGTCGACGGCCGCCGCGTCGGCCACGAAGACGATCACGGGCGCGGTCGAGCAGAACCGTTACGGGTCCTTCCAGGTGCAGGTGACCTTCAGCGGCTCCACGATCACCGCCGTGCAGGTGCTGCAGTCGCCGGGCGACCGACGCAGCCAGGAGATCAACCAGCAGGCGACGCCGATCCTGGAGCAGGAGGCCATCGCGGCGCAGTCCGCGAGCATCGACACCGTCTCCGGCGCCACCTACACGTCGGAGAGCTACATGCAGTCCCTCCAGTCGGCGATCGACCAGCTGTGAGGGTCGTCGAGACGGTCATGGGCATCCCGATGTCGATCGACATCCGGGACGCCGGGGACCACCGCGACGTCGCCGACCGGGCGTTCGAGGTGCTGCGACAGGCGGACCGCCGGTTCAGCACGTACCGGGCCGACAGCGAGGTGAGCGCCGCGAACCGCGGAGAATTCGGTCCGGAGGGCTTCAGCGCGCCGCTGCGGGAGGTCATCGGCATCGGGCAGCGCGCGGCCGACGCCTCCGCCGGTGCGTTCCGCATCCGGACCGCCGAGGGGCTCCTCGACCTCGATGGCGTCGTCAAGGGCTGGGCAGCCGCGAACGCCGCCGCCGTGCTGGCCGCGGACGGCCTGCACGACTTCTGCCTGAACGCCGGCGGCGACGTCGTCGTCTCCGGCGCGCCGGAGGGAGCCGCGGGCTGGAACGTCGGCATCCGGTCCCCCGCCCACCCGTCGACGATGCTCACGGTGCTGACCCTCACCGACGGAGCGGTCGCGACCTCCGGCGCCTACGAACGCGGAGAGCACATCGTGGACGGCCGCACCGGGCGCCCCGCCTCCGGGCTGGTCAGTGCGACCGTCGTGGCCGCCGACCTGACCACGGCCGATGTGCTGGCGACCGCGGTCTTCGCGCTCGGCCGGGACGGCGTCGAATGGGCGCTCGCGCACGGCGCCCGCGGCGTGCTCGGGCTCACGGACGACGGCGCGCTCGTCGGCGCCGGCGACCTCCCCTTCGCCCGGGGCGCGGAGTGAGCGAGGCGCCCGCCTATGCTGTGAGCGTGACGGAGAAGCCGCAGGTTCTGGTCGCCGAAGACGACTCCCGGCTCGCGGGGATGCTCACCGAGCTGCTCGAGTCCGAGGGCTACGACGTGTCCGTCGCGGCGGACGGGCAGCGCGCCCTGCACCTGAGCCTCACACAGCCGTTCGACGTCTTCATCCTGGACCGCGGCCTCCCCGTTCTCGACGGCATGGACGTGCTGCGCCGCATCCGGCAGAGCGGGCTCACCGTGCCGGTCCTCGTGCTCTCGGCCCTCGGCAACGCCGCCGACCGGGTGGAGGGACTCGACGGCGGCGCCGAGGACTACCTCGCGAAGCCGTTCGACATCGACGAGCTGCTCGCCCGGCTGCGGGTGCTGCGCCGGCGCGGCACGTCGAGCGCGCCGACCATCCGCTTCACCGGCGGCGTGCTCGACGCGAACAACCGGACCGTCATCCTCGACGGCGGCGAGCGCACCGTCCTCTCGGAGCGGGAGTCCGCGCTGCTCGAGCAGCTCGCCCGCCGGCCCACGCAGGTGTTCTCGCGCGCGATGCTGCTGGAGACGGTGTTCGCCGACGCCGACGACCCTGGCGTGGTCGACACCTACGTCCATCACCTGCGCCGCAAGTTCGGCCGGACCCTGATCGAGACCGTGCGCGGGCTCGGCTACCGCATGGGCGCCCTGTGACGACGGCCGACGACCGGGAGGTGCGGTCTGCGTCGAGGCGCCTGGCGATCCAATTCGCGGCGATCATCCTCGTGCTGTTCGCGCTGCTCGGCGTGGTGATCGTCGCCGTCGTCTCGGCCGGGCAGGCGGAGGCCGCGAAGCGCACGCTGGCCGACGCCTCCATGGTCGACTCGGTGCACGATGCGCCCCGCGACCTCCTGATCACCGTCGTGCCGTTGCCGGGGGCGACGGGCGGCGGCCCCGGTGGCGACCAGGGCACGCAGAGCTCCGACGGACTGCCGGACGGGCTGCCCGACGAGGCCGCCATCGAGCGCGTCGCCGCAGGCGGCGCGGCCGAGACCGAGACCATCACGGCGGGCGGACAGGACTACCTGACCCAGACGAACGTGCGCCGCGGCAAGGTCGTGCAGATCTCGTACGGCCTCGGGGAGCAACGGGAGGAGCTCACCCGGCTCATCGTCGCGCTCGTCATCTCCGGGGTGATCGCCGCCATCGCCGCCTCTCTCGTCGGCGTCTTCATCGCGCGCCGGGCGATGCGCCCGCTTGCGGAATCGCTGGCGATCCAGCGCCGGTTCGTCGCCGATGCGAGTCACGAGCTGCGCACGCCGCTGACCCTGCTCAGCATGCGGGCGCAGCTGTTGCGCCGCCGCATCCGGGATGCGGACACGCCCGTCCCGGCTCCGGTGAGCACCGGCGTCGACGAGCTCGTCGACGACAGCAAGGCGCTGGCCGAGATCGTCGAGGACCTGCTGACCGCCGCCGACCCCCGGCAGGATGCGGCGAAGGACCCGGTCGATCTCGCCGCGGTGGCGGCAGCCGTGGCCGCCGCGGCACAGGCACGGGCGCAGGGGCGGGGTGTGGATGTCGCCTCGACGTCGACCGGCGACGTGACGGTCGCGGGGGCGGCGGTGTCGCTGCGGCGGATGATCGTGGCCATCGTCGACAACGCCGTCGACCACGCCGGATCGCGGGTCCTCCTCGAGTGCGCGCGCGACGGAGCGGACGTCGTGCTGCGGGTGAGCGACGACGGCCCCGGCTTCGCCCTCGACTCCGGCACGCGCGTGTTCGAGCGGTTCGCCTCGGGGCGCGCTCAGCCGGCCGATGCCGGCGCGGACGCCGGTGGCCGGCGTCACTACGGACTCGGTCTCGCCCTCGTGTCGGAGGTCGTCACCCGCCACGGCGGAACGGTGACCGCCGCGAACGACGGCCTGGACGGCGGCGGTCGTGTGACCGTGCGGCTGCCGGCCTCGGACCCACCGCGGGCGTGACCGACGCCACCGCCGGGCCGCTCAGACGACGCCGGTGGTGCCCAGCAGCGCGCCGATCGTGAAGGTCGCCGCGAGGGCGAGCGCGCCGCCCACGACCACCCGCAGCATCGCCTTGCCGCGCGAGCTGCCGCCGATCCACGCGGCGACGTAGCCGGTGACGGCCAGCGCGACCAGCACGACGACGAAAGTGACCGGGATGCGGACCTCCGCGGGAAGCAGAATCGTCAGCAGCGGGAGGATGCCGCCGATCGTGAAGGCGACGGCGGAGGCGAGCGCCGCGTGCCAGGGGCTCACCACGTCGTCCTGGTCGATCCCGAGCTCCACCGACAGGTGCGCCGCGAGGGCGTCCCGCTCGGTCAGCTCGATCGCGACTTGGCGCGCGGTCTCGGGGCGCAGGCCCTTGGCCTCCCACAACCCGGTCAGCTCCTCAAACTCCGCCTCGGGCATCTCGGCGAGCTCGCGGCGCTCCTTCGCGATGAGGGCATGCTCGCTGTCCCGCTGGCTGCTGACCGAGACGTACTCGCCGAGCGCCATCGAGATCGCGCCCCCGACGAGGGCGGCGAGACCGGCGGTCAGGATGGCCGGGACCGTCGGCGTCGCACCCGCCACACCGACGACGACCGCCGCGACGGACACGATGCCGTCGTTGGCGCCGAGCACGCCGGCCCGCAACCAGTTCAGACGCTGTGCGAGCCCCTCGCGGTGCGGTTCTCCCGGATGCTGCCCCGTGCGGATCTCGTCGGTCATGGGCACAGCCTAGGCACAGGCGGGCATCCAGTGACAAGAAGCCGGGGCGGCCCTCACCCGTTTGCGTTGCTGCGTCTCTCCGTGTTTAATCTGCGTATGGATGCAGATAAGCCGATATGCGGACGTCTTCCGGACAGCCAATACGTGGAGCTCGCTGTCGAGGTGTTCGGGATGCTCGCCGACGCGACGCGCGTGCGCATCGTCCTCGCCCTGCGGGACGCCGGCGAGCTGTCGGTGAACCATCTCGCCGACATCCTGGACAAGCAGCCCGCCGCGGTCTCGCAGCACCTCGCCAAGCTGCGGCTGGCCCGCATTGTCGCGACCCGGCAGGAGGGCCAGCGCGTCTTCTACCGACTCGGCAACGAGCACGCCAGTCGACTGGTGACGGATGCGATCTTCCAGGCGGAGCACTCGCTCGGCGGCACCCCGCGGCACCACCACGCAGAGGCCGCCGGCGCCGAGGACTCGGCGTGAGCCATCCGCACCCGCACGAGCACCACGAGCACGACCGCGACGACCACCACGACCACGGGCACGACCACGGGCACGACCACGGCCACGGCCACCCGACCGGGGTGCGGGGCTTCCTCCATGAACTGTTCGTGCCGCACTCCCATGACGCCGCCGACTCGATCGACGACGCGCTCGAGGCGAGCACCGAGGGTGTCCGCGCCCTCAAGATCAGCCTCTTCCTACTGCTCGGCACCACCGTCCTGCAGGCCGTCGTCGTCGCGATCAGCGGGTCCGTCGCGCTGCTGGCCGACACCGTCCACAACTTCTCCGATGCCCTGACAGCCATCCCGCTGTGGGTGGCGTTCGTGCTCGGCCGCCGCGCCGCCTCCCGCCGCTACACCTACGGGTACGGCAGGGCCGAAGACCTGGCCGGGCTGTTCATCATCGCCGTCGTCGCCTTCTCCGCGGTCGTCGCGGCCTGGCAGTCGATCGACCGCTTCATCCACCCGCACCCGTTGGAGAACCTGGGCTGGGTGATCGCCGCCGGCGTCATCGGCTTCGCGGGCAACGAGGCCGTGGCGATCTACCGCATCCGCGTGGGTCAGCGCATCGGCTCGGCCGCCCTCGTCGCCGACGGTGTGCACGCGCGCATCGACGGCTTCACCTCCCTCGCCGTGGTCCTGGGCGCGCTCGGCGTCATGCTCGGCTTCCCCCTGGCAGACCCGATCGTCGGACTGCTCATCTCGGCGGCGATCATCGTCCTGCTGTGGGGCACCGTGCGCAGCATCGGCCGGCGCCTCCTCGACGGCATCGAGCCCGACCTCGTCGACCGCCTGGAACACGCCCTGGAGGACACTGCGGGAGTCACCGCGGTGCCCCGCGTCCAGCTGCGCTGGGTCGGCCACCGCCTGCACGGCTCGGCGCAGCTCGTCGTCGGCGCGACCTCCCTCGCGGACGCTCAGCACATCGCAGAGGCCGCGCGGACACACGCGACCGCGCACCTCCGCAATCTCGACGAGCTGCAGCTGGAGGTCGCCGGACCCGCGCAGGACTCGTGGGCCTCCTTTAACGACCGACCGCGGTGATGTCGCCGAGCGTCCACGAGCGGTCGAAGTACCCCTCGAGCGGCCCGTAGAAGCGGAAGTACGAGAACCAGTGCCGGCCGGGGATGGTCTTCACCCAGTTGCTCTCCCCCGACGGCGGCGGGGTGGGTCCGAAGTACAGGTCCACCGAGCCGTCGTCGTTCACCTGCAGATCGGCGTCGCGCGACCCGCGGTCGCCTCGCTGCTGGTCCGTGTCGATGAGGCACCGCGTGGCGGCGTCGTAGACGGTCGCCGACCAGAAGAGCTTCGCCGGCACGTCCGCCGGGACGTGGAGCGTGTAGTCCGCGCCGCCGTCGAGCCAGTCGCCCGCGCCGTCGGTGTACGCGCCGAGGTAGGCCTGGCCGACGCCCGGCGTGCGGCTCTTCATCGCCTCCGAGAAGCTCACGGCCTCGTAGAACCAGGAGGCGCGCTCCAGCAGTTCGTCGTATCCATCGCCGCGCTGTGCCGAGTTGTCCAGCACGATCGCCTGCTCCCAGCGGCGGTCCGGCCAGTACGGCCCCTGGTCGAAGCGCTTGGCGAAAGTGTTCGCCTTCGCCATCAGCTCACCCGCGGCGGAGGCCTCGGTGAGGATGCCCTGCAGCCGGGCATCGGGAGCGAACGGCTTGCCCTTCTCGATCCCCAGCTGCTTCAGCATCGCCAGGTAGAAGCGGTCGCGCTCGTCCACGACCTCGGACTGGTAGAAGGCGTGCAGGAGTCGCCAGTAGTCGAGGCCCCCGGGCTGATCGCCGGTCCACGCGCGTCCGTTCGGCGACACGATGCGCGTCGGGCGCGGATCGTCGCGTTCCGCGTACGGGTAGATCCGCACGGCATCGACGAGAGCCTCCGAGCGCGCCGGGTCCGGGTCCAGGGTGCGGAACCCGAACATGATGTTCACTCCGCTGGAGTGCATCACCCGGATGTCAGGGTCGACACCGTCGGGCACATCGACGCCCGGGGCGAGCACGAGCGTGCGTCCGCCCTCCCCCTTGTCGGGCCCCATCTCGCCGAGGGCGCCCGTCTCGCGTTGCCAGAAGTCGGAGACGCCGCCCGCTGTCGGACCGGCAGGCAGCTCGATCACCAGCGGGCCGGTCTCGCCAGGTCGAAGAAGTTCAGGATGTAGGGGGTCGTCGCGTTCGCGGTGATGAGACCCAGCCGGTCCCGGTAGCTGAGATACCGCACGAGATCGCTGCTGGTCGCACCGAACACGTCGTAGTGCTGCGTCTTCCACTGCGCGTACGAGACGGCGGGGAGCGCCCACAGGTAGACCTGGCACGCCAGCTGATAGTCGAGTTCGTCGAAGACCGTGCCGACGTCCTCCCGGGCCGGCAGCTCGCCGTCCATCCGAACGTTCGCAAGTCGTCCCGGCAATCCCGGCATGGCTGTCCCTTCGTCGGTGTGCGTCCATCCTCTCGTCCGCCGAGAGGCCCGTCGAGAGGGCAGATCGGTTACGCGGCCACCCGCACGGCCGGCGCCGCCGCCTCCGTCGTCTTCTCGTCCGCCCCCTTGATCACCCAGTAGACGACCGCCAGCGCGAGGACGCCGACCACCGGTGCGAGGAAGCTGGCGTACGCGACGCCGAGCGGCGCGTGGCCGACCGCGAACACCGAGACGTCCCACAAGCCGTGCAGCAGCATCGCCCAGATCAGGGAGCCGGTCACCCGGCGAACGATGTAGAACGCGGTGCCGGAGGCGAACGCCATCAGCACCTGCACGAGCGTGCTGCCGAGCGGCGCCCCCAGCGCGGCGTTGACCAGGTGCATGAGACCGAAGAGCGCGCCCGAGAGGAACCACGCCCAGCCCTCGTTCAGCCGCGAGCGGAAGGCGGTGAGCACCAGACCGCGCGCCATGAGCTCCTCGTTGAACCCGACCAGGACGCCGAGCGCGACGAGCGCGAGGACGAATGAGGCGTCGACCGTCGACCAGTCGGTCGTGAAGATGTTCGCGAGCGCCACGAGGAACATGACGATCGGCACGAAGATCGGCCACTTGTGGTGCGAGCGCTTCCGCTCGAACAGCGCGGGCCGCCACCACCCGAGGATCGACGTGGTGATCGCCAGCAGCACCGCCGCGACCGCGAGATCGACGACCGCGCCCTTCCAGGTCTCCTCGGCCGAAGCGCCGATGCGGGTGTAGGGGACGCCCATGAGTTTCGTGACCAGGTAGATCACGACGACGTAACCGGCCCAGATCGCGAAGCCGATCCAGAGGCGGGGGCGGATGCGCATGCGCACGTCCTTTCGGCCAGCCCTTTCGAGCCGCCGCGGGCGCGGGCAGTCGGGGTCCTCCGGGCTTTCGTCCTGTCAGACGATAGCGGACGCGGGTGACGCGCGGCCACGACTGCGGTGCGGAGGTACGACTGCGCCTGCGCGAGCGGGCGCGGTCGTACCGCGGGACCGCAGTCGCGGGGTGCGGCGAGGGAGCGGGGCGCGGTGCGCGGCGCGCGCGGCTACGAGCGCGTGAGGAACGCGAGCTCGACCACCCATCGGGTCTTCCGCGGCTCGGTGCGCGGGTCGGTCAGGTAGATCTCGCAGCGGGAGGCGAAGGCCTCCCCGCCGGGATCCGGCCGGGTGTCCAACTGGAGACCCTGCTCCTGGACCCAGGCGTGCAGCGCACGGTTCGCCGCCATGGACTTCGCGCGATAGGCCAGCACGGCGTAGTCGCCCGCGGGGAGCACCCCGGCCTGGACCCGGTCGTCGGTCGCGTCGGACGAGCCCGCGACACCGACCTCGATCTGCATCTGATCGGACATGTCGACCACGTGGAGCCGCAGGAAGAAGGGACCCGCCGGCTCCACACCGTGCTCGTCGAGCCAGGCGATCAGCTCGGCGAGCAGGCGGTCCCGGTTCGACAGCATCGTCCGGAACGGGACGGTCTCGCGGATGCCCAGCGTCGGGACCGCGGGTCGGGACTGCAGTTCGGGACCGCTCACGACATCCAGCTCACCAGTGCGCATGCGGACATCCTCGCATGGCCGGTTTGTTAGTCGCTCTTGACTATCAATGGCGGGATTGATTAGTCTCGCCATCACCGGTGGCCGTGCGCCACCACCGACAGAGAGGTCGTTGATGAAGATCGCAATCGCCGGAGCCGGTATCGGCGGCCTCGTCGCCGCGCTCAGCCTGAAGCAGGCGGGGTTCGACGACATCCAGGTGTACGAGCGCGTCGCCGAGCTGCGACCGCTGGGGGTCGGGATCAACCTGCTCCCGCACGCCATGCGCGAGCTCACCGAGCTGGGACTCGCCGACGCCGTCTCCGCGATCGGCACGGCTCCCGCCGAGCTCAGCTACCACAACCGGTTCGGTCAGCGGATCTGGTCGGAGCCGCGGGGCGTGGCGGCGGGATACTCCTGGCCGCAGCTGTCGGTGCATCGCGGGCGGCTGCAGATGCTGCTCGTCGACGCGGTGCGGGAGCGTCTCGGTGCGGACGCGATCCGGCTGGGCCACTCGGTGCGCTCCGTCACGACCGCCGGCGGGACCGCGCACGCGGTCTTCCACCACGACGGCTCCCCGGTGGAGGTCGACGCCGACGTGTTCGTGGCCGCGGACGGCATCAACTCGGCGGTCCGCCGGCGACGGCACCCCGAGGAGGGCGAGCCGGTGTGGAACGGGCTCATCCTCTGGCGCGGGACGGCACGCGTCCCCGCCTTCCTCGACGGGCGCACCATGATCATGGCGGGCGACGACGAGCAGAAGTTCGTCGCCTACCCGCTGAGCGCGCCGGACGCCGACGGCCTGATCACCGTGAACTTCATCGCCGAGATCCGCACCGACGGCACACGGCCGGCAGGCGCGGACTGGAACCGACCGGTGGCGGCCGCGCCGATCGTGGAGCTGTTCCGCGACTGGACGTTCGACTGGCTCGACGTGCCGGGGGTGATCGCGAGCGCCGACGAGATCCTCGAGTACCCGATGGTCGACCGCAACCCCCTCGACCGCTGGACGGAGGGGCGCTCGACCCTGCTGGGCGACGCCGCCCACGCGATGTACCCGAACGGCTCCAACGGCGCCTCGCAGGCCATCATCGACGCGCGCACGCTGGCGTACGAACTCGCCACCGCCGGTGACGTCGACGCGGCCCTCGCCGCCTACGACGAGCGCCGACGCCCGGCGACGGCCGCACTGCTCGAGCTCACCCGGCAGCAGGGGCCCGAGCGCGTGATGGTCCTGGCCCGGGAGCGCGCACCGCAGGGCTTCGAGCGGATCGAGGACGTCCTCTCGCCGGCCGAGCTGACCGAGATCGCGACGGGCTACAAGCGCGCCGCAGGATTCGACCCGGCGACGCTCAACACCCGGCCGTCGCTCAGCCCGGCCGTCGCCCGGACGGACGCCCGGCTGTGAGCCGCCCCCTCCCTGTCCCCACCCTGCAGGCCGCCTTCGAGGTGCGCGTCGAACTCGGCGCCGCCGAGGACCACGGGCTCACCGGGGCGGGCCGGCGCCGCGTCGTGCCGATCGTCGGAGGGACGGTCGACGGCAGCACGGTCGACGGCAGCACGGTCGACGGCAGCACGGTCGACGGCGGCTTCACGGGCCGCATCCTCCCGGGCGGCGCCGACTGGCAGCTCATCCGGCCGGACGGCACGATCGAGATCGACGCGCGCTGCTCGGCCCGGAGCGCGGACGGCGAGCTGCTCTACGTCCGCGCCACCGGCGTCCGCGCCGGCGACGACGCGGTGCTGCAGGCGCTCGGCCGCGGGGAGGACGTGGACCCGGCCTCCTATTACTTCCGCACGTTCCTGTCGTTCGAGTCGGCCGCGCGGCCCGAGCTCACGAAGCGCCTGTTCGTCGCATCGTGCGCCCGGGAGGCCGAGAGCATCCGCTACACCGCGTACCGCATCGACTAGAGGACCAGGAAGAAGCGGATCCTGATCTGCCCCTCCTCGTCGCGGGCGAGCCCCACGAACTGGTTCTCCGCCAGCCAGCGGTGCTGCGCGGCGTCTGTCTGGAACCGGGGCGCGGTGCGGAAGTAGTAGAGCGACTCGTCGACGGACTCCCCCGCGGCGACCCGCGCCTCCACCTCCGCAGACGCCCGGTAGTAGCCGCGGTTGTGGATGCCGATCACGGCGCCGTCGTCGGCGCGCAGCAGGTAGCGGGCGTCGAGCTCGGTCGTGCCGCCCCGCTGCACGGACCAGTCACCGCCGCCCGCCAGCACCACGCCGTCGAGGCGCGGCCCGTGCACGGTCCCGCCGGTGATCGGCGTGAACCAGAGCCGCTCGTCGGCGCCGCGGCCGACGTGCCAGCCCTCCTCCACATCCACCCGCACCTCGAAGACGAACTCGAGTCGCGGGCCGTTCTCGTCAGGCGCCATGGCCGGTCTCCTTCGTGGTCGTCGTGCGCTCCGCGATCAGCGGATGGGCCGGTCCCGGGTCGTCGAGCACCAGCAGGTCGACCCGGAGGCCGTGGGGGCCGCCCAGGAGCACGGTCTGCTCGGTGGGGCGCACCTCCACCGCCGTCCAGCCGGACTCGTGAGTGCCCGGCTGCGGGACGAACTCCGGGAAGTCGCTGCTCTGCAGGTGGAGGCGGAGGCGGTGCCCGGCCCGGAGCCGGTAGCCGACGTGGCCCAGGTCGAGCGCCACGGTCAGGGGCTCCTCCGCCCGCTCGATGGTCGTCTGGCCGCGCGCGATGCGGAACAGCGTGCCGTCGGGCGCGACGTCGTAGAGGCGGGCGAACAGATCGGTGCGGGGTCCGGTGCTCACGACCGTCGCCGTGACCGAGACCGGCCCCGCGAGGTCGGTGTCGGTCGCCGTCGCGTCGCCGACGAAGCCGACCACGTCCGGCCGTTCCGCGAGCGCGCGCTCGTCGGGCGAGGAGAGGAGGAAGGAGAAGGGATCGGGCGCCGACGACGGCACCAGGTCGTCCGGGTCGTGCCGCCAGCGCGCTTCGGACGGCTCCGCGGCTTCCGTGGCGAGCGCCCCGTCGCCGTGCGCCCACAGCGTGCGCGGCGCCGCTCCGGCCGGCGGCCACACCGCCGAGTGCCGGTAGCCCTCCGTTCCGGCGAGGTTCCACCGCACGCGCGGGATCGACTCCGGCGCACCCGCGCCGCGCACGAACACGTCGAAGAACTCCAGGGCAGGGTCGAGGTAGGCCGGGAGCATCTCCCGAGTCTCCTCCAGGGTGCGCTCGCCTCCGCGGTAGCCGAACGGGTAGTTCTCGTGGTCGATCGACTCGAGCAGCAGGAACTCGTTCTGGCGCCAGGCCGGCCGGCGCGCGATCGTCTCGTGGTCGTGCCACGACCACGGCGCGCAGTTGTCCCACGAGCCGATGGTATTGAGCACGGGCACCGCGGGGGCGTCGAACGGGCTCCCGTCCCGGAACCGCGGCAGGATCACCGGGTGCGGGTACCAGAGGTCGAACGACGCCGACCGGGTGCCCACCTCGCGCTGGAACTCCTCGAGGTCGCGCACGTACGGCCGCTCGGACCAGTCCGGCTCCCAGAGGTACGTCTCCTGCGAGTGGAAGTGGGTGAGCGGGTAGAGCAGGATGATCGCCATCTCCACATCCCGCCGCCGCGACCCGGGCTCGGCCGTCGGGAACTCGCCCAGGCGCGTGCCGGTGACCCGGGGCGCGATCGCCTTGAGCGCGGGATGCGCGGACGCAGCGGCGGCCCACTGGGTGTAGCCGTAGTAGGAGTCGCCCCACATCGCCACGGCCCCGTCGGACCACGACTGCCGCGACACCCATTCGATGGTGTCGTAGCCGTCGTCGGCCTCGTTGACGAACAGCAGCGCCTGCCCCTCCGAGCGGAACTTGCCGCGCACATCCTGGGCGACGACCCGGTAGCCGCGGCCGGTCATGTACTCCGCGACCAGCGGGATGAAGGCGTAGTCGCCTGCCTTGTCGTACGGCAGGCGGATGAGGATGGTGGGGCCCGGCGCGTCCGTGCCCTCCGGCAGGTACACGTCGGTGGCCAGGTGCACGCCGTCGCGCATCCGCACCCGGAAGCTGCGGGCCGCCGGCGGGATGGGTGCGGCGTCGATCCGCTCGTAGTCGATGCTCATGGCTGGGCGGGTGCCTCTCGTCGTGGATCGGATGCGGGTGCGGAGGAGGTGGCGGAGTGGGCGCCTCCGGGCGCGGCGTCCGGCTCGCCGCGGGCGCTCAGCCGGCGCGGGCGCCAGCCGGGGCGCGGGACGGACGCGATCAGCCGCTTCGTGTACGGGTGCTCCGGCCGTTCGAGCACCGCGGCGACCGGTCCGCGCTCGACGACCGCGCCGTCCTTCATCACGATCACCTCGTCACAGACCTGGCTCACGACCGGGAGGTCGTGCGAGATGAAGAGGAGGGCGACGCCCGTCTGCGCGCGCAGCTCGGCGAGGAGGGCGAGGACCTGTGCCTGGATGGAGACGTCGAGCGACGCGACCGCCTCGTCGAGCACCAGGATGTCGGGCTGCGCCGCCAGCGAGCGGGCGATCGCGACACGCTGCCGCTGGCCTCCCGACAGCGCGCGGGGCAGCGACGCCGCGCAACCGGGGTCGAGGCGTACCTGCGCGAGCAGCTCTCCGACGCGCGACGCGCGCCCGGCGCGGTCGAGACCGGTGTGCAGCCGCAGCGCCTCGTCGAGGCACGACCCGACGGACTGCCGGCGGTCGAGCGACTGATACGGGTCCTGGAACACCATCTGGATGCGCGACCCGCGCTGCCGTCGCACCGCTCCGCGCACCCGGCGCGTCGGGTCCCACTCCTCCCCCGCGACGCGCAGGCGGCCCGCGTCCGCGAGCTCCAGCCCGACGATCATGCGGGCGGTGGTGGACTTGCCCGAGCCGGACTCGCCGACCACGGCGAGGGAGCCTCCCGGAGCGAGCGCGAACGACACGTCGTCGACGGCGCGGAAGTCCTCGCGCCCCCAGCCGGCGTCGCGTCGCACGCTGAAGTCCTTGACGAGTCCCGCGACCTCGAGGATCGGCTCAGGCATGGGGTGCTCCCGTCGACGCGGTGTACCAGGAACGGGCCTGGATGAGGGAGATCGAATACGGGTCGCGTGCCTCGTGCTCGCGCCCCGGGGTCAGCGACTCGACGATCAGCCCGTCCTTCACGACGAGCAGGCGGTCGCAGACGGCGGCGGCCAGATCGAGGTCGTGGGTGATGAAGACCATCGCGAGGCCGCGGTCGCGGCGCTCCTCGTCGAGGATCGCCATCACCTCCTCCTGCGTGGTCACGTCGAGCGCGGTCGAGATCTCGTCGGCGAGGAGCAGCCGGGGCTGGGCGAGCAGCGCGGCGGCGATCATGACGCGCTGCAGGAGGCCGCCGGAGAGCTCGTGGGGCCGCTGCCGCATCCGCCGCTGGGGCGACGAGACGCCGACCTCGTCGAGCACGGCGACCGCCCGGCGCTCGGCTTCCCGGCGCGGCACCCCGCGCTCCAGCACCAGTGCCTCCGTGAGGAAGCTGCCGATGGTGCGCACCGGGTTGATGTGCGCGCGGGGGTCCTGGAACATCATCGCGACGTCGTGCGACCGGTACCGGCGCAGCTCGTCCGGCGTCATGTCCAGCACGTCCCTCCCGGCGAACAGCACGCGGCCGCTCGGGGTCGCCGTGCGGGGCAGCAGCCGGATGATGGAGCGCACCGTCAGCGACTTGCCCGACCCGGACTCGCCGACGATGCCGACGGCCTCCCCCGGTGCGACGGAGAACGACAGACCGCGCAGGATCTCGCGGTCGCCGGAGGCGGTGGAGATGCGCAGGCGGAGGTCCTGGACGTCGAGCAGCGGCGGCATCATCGTTCTCCGATCTCGTAGTGCTGGGCGAGGCGGTCGCCGATCAGGTTCACGGAGATGACCGTGAGGACGACGAGGGCCGCCGTGATCAGCGACTGCTGCGGGTGGCCCTGGATGATCGCCGGCTGGCCCTGGGCGATGAGGAGGCCCCAGTCGGCCGCGGGAGGCTGGAGGCCGAGCCCGAGGTACGAGATCGCGGCGAGATCGAGCAGCGCGTAGCCGAAGCCGATCGTCGCCTGCACGAAGAGGAGCGGCATCAGGTTCGGGACGATGTGGCGCACGATGATCGCGCGGGCCGGCATCCCCTGCACGCGGAGCGCCGCCACATAGGGCAGGTTGCGCTCCCGCAGGGCCGCGGACCGCAGCACCCGGGCGATCATCGGGATGTAGGTGATCGACAGGGCGACGACCGGCGCGACCAGCCCGGGGCCGAACATCGTGACCGCGATGATGGCGATGATGATGCCGGGGAAGGCGAACACGATGTCCATCGCGCGGGAGACGATCGTGTCGTACAGGCCGCCGAACCACGCGGCGGTGACGGCCAGGGCCGTCCCGACGACGGTCGCGATGAGCACGACGCAGGCGGGGCCGACCAGGGTCGGGCGCGCTCCGACCAGCACGCGCGAGAAGATGTCGCGGCCGGTGTCGTCGACCCCGAACCAGTGCGCGGCGGAGGGCCCGGCGAGCGCGTTCATCACGTCCACCGCGTCCGGGTCGTAGGGCGCGATCAGCGGACCGAGCACCGCCACGAGCACGAGCAGGGCGAGGAACACGATCGCGGCGATCGTGAGCCAGCCGATGCTCGACGCCCGGCGGACGAAGGGGAGGCGCCGCGAGCCGGCGAGCTGGGCGAGACTCATGCGGTCCTCCTCTGGGCGAGCCGGGGATCGATGGCCACGTTGACCAGATCGACCACCGTGTTGATGACCACGAAGGCGACGACCATGATCAGCGAGACGACCAGCACCACCGGAAGGTCTTTGCGCCCGGCGGCCTGGACGAGCAGGGAGCCGATCCCGCTGACCCCGAAGGCCGTCTCGGCGACCGCGGTCGAGGCGATCAGCCCGGCCAGCGTGATCCCGGAGACGGCGAGGATCTCGGGCGACGCGTTGCGCAGCACGTGGCGGATCACCACCGCGCTCCGGCGGACGCCCCGGCTCGTCGCCGTCTCGACGTGCTCCGAGTAGAGCTGCCCGCGGATGGCGCTGCGCGTGATCCGGGAGAGGAACGCCAGATACGCGCAGCTCATCGCGACGGCGGGCAGCGTCAGGTGCCAGAGCATGTCGGCCAGCCCTGTCCCGGATCCGTAGACCGGGAACCAGTCGAGCTGCTGCGAGAACAGCCAGATGAGGAACATCGCCACCACGAAGGTGGGGGCTCCCATCAGGATCGAGCCGGCGATGGTGACCGTGCGGTCCGCGATGCGCCCTGAGAGGGCGGCGACGATGCCGCTGCCCACGCCGAACACGAGGATCAGCAGGGCGGCGTACGACGTGAGGACCAGCGTCGTCTCCAGCCGCGGACCGATGAGGTCCGCGACCGGAGTGCGATAGACGAACGACTCCCCCAGGTCACCGGTGAGCAGGCCGCCCACCCAGATCAGGTAGCGCTGCCAGAGCGGCGCGTCCAGGTGGAACTGGTGGCGGATCTCCGCCAGCGTCTGCGCGTCGGGCCGGGACCCGCCGGCGAGGACCGCCGCCGGGTCGCCCGGGGTGAGCGCGAACGCCAGGAAGATGAGCACGCTGGCGATGATCAGCGTGACGGCGAGCGCCAGCAGCCGCTTGCCGGTGAAGAGGAGGACGTTCATCGGGCCGTCACTCGGCGCCGAGGTGGAGCGCCCACGGCGAGCCGATGTAGGCGAACGAGACGGTGGCGCCGGTGAGCTTCGAGCTCAGATACACGGAGGAGTACTTCGCGCCGAGGGTCACGAGCGGCTGGGACTCGTCGTAGATCGCCTGGGCCTTCACGAACTCGTTCGCGGCGGTCGTCGCGTCGGTCGTCTGGATGGCGGCGGTCAGGTGCTTCGTGACTTCCGGGTCGCTGTAGCCCGACCAGTTGAACAGGCCGAGCGGCTGCGGCATCGTGAAGAACGCGGCGTTGGTGATCGGGCCCGGTGCGTTGAGGTAGCCCATGGTCCCGATGAAGTCGATGCCCTTCCGGGCGGAGGCGTCGTAGAAGAGACCGGCGAAGTCGGTCGCCTGCAGCTGCTTGATCGTGATCGTGAGGCCGAGCTTCTTGCCCGCGGCCTGCACGATGGTCGCCGACTGCAGCAGCTCCTGGTTGCCCGCCGGGATGGCGAAGACGAGGTCCTTCGCTTCCGGCTTCGCCTCGGCGATCAGCTTCTTCGCCTTGGCGAGGTCGACCGGGTAGTCGGGCAGCGCGTCGTAGCCCTTCTGGTAGATCGCCGCGTCCGGGAGGCCGGAGAAGGTGAGCGGGAGGCTGAAGGTCTTGGCCACGGCGCCGTAGCCGCCGAGCACGGTCTTCACGTACGCCGTCTTGTCGATGGCGAGGTTCAGCGCCTGACGGACGCGCGGGTCGGCGGCCGGGCCGCTGTCGGCGACGGGTCCGAAGCTCAGCGAGCCGGTGCTCGGCCCGAAGTACAGGGCGCCGGACTTCGAGGACGACAGGGTCTTCGCGCTCGAGGTCGGCACGTCGTAGGCGCCGTCGACCTCGCCCGAGAGGAGGGCGCTGGTCAGCGTCGAGTTGTCGGCGATGAAGACGTAGTCGAGCTCCTTGGTCTTGGGCGCGCCGTTCCAGTAGTGGGGGTTGGCCGTGGTGACGATGCTCTTGCCCGGCGTCCAGCTCTTCAGCTCGAACGGGCCGGTGCACATGAGGCCGCCGGAGGAGGTGCCGAGTGCCTGCCCGGCCTTCTCGGCGTACGCCTTCTCGAAGACCACGCCCGCGGTCGTCGCCAGCGCGTTGCGGAACTGCGAGTCCGGCGCCGCGAAGTGCAGCGTGACCTCGTGCGCTCCGGTGGCGGCCATCGACGTGACGCCGGCGAACAGGCCGACGTTCACCGAGCCGGTCGTGGGCGACGCGCTCTGCTGCAGGCTGTAGAGCACGTCGTCGGCGGTCATCGGGGCGCCGTCCCAGAAGGTGACGTCGTCCCGCAGCTCGATCGTGAAGGTCGTGGGGTCCGTCCAGTCGGCCGAGGTCGCGAGGCCAGGGGCGACGGCGAAGTCGGGGGTGAGCGAGAGCAGGTTCTCGCAGAGGTTCGCGTTGACGAGGTACGACGAGTCCGTTCCGGACTGGATCGGGTTGAGCGTCGGCGGCTCGCCCGCCGACAGCGCCCAGGTGACCTTGTCGGCCGTCTTCGTGGCGGCCGTCGTGGTGGTGACCAGCTTGGAGGCCGGGTAGAGGCCGTCGGAGCGGGTGGAGGTGGACGACGGGGAGGTCGTACACGCGGCCAGTGTCGTCACCAGGGCGACGGATCCGGCGATGGCAAGGACTCGTTTCATCGGGCTGCCTTTCGTTTCGCAACGGGGGTGAATCGCCGAGGACGTTCCGGCGGACGACGGGATCCGGGGACCACCGCCGTGGTGGATTGTGCCGAGACTAAGCGCCAGAACCGTTTTTGGTCAATACTGACTAACAAAAGATTTTGTGTCGCCGCCGGAAATGCCGTCCGGCTAGATTGGGGAGTCATGGGCAGACCGAGCGTGAAGGCCGAGCGCCGCGAACAGATCCTGGCGGCGACCGCGCGCTGCGTCGCCCGCGTCGGACTGGCGGGGCTCACCCTCGAGAAGGTGTCGGCGGAGTCGGGCATGAGCCGCGGCCACATCCGCCACTACGTCGGCAACCGCGAGGACCTCGTCCTCGCCCTCGTCCAGTGGGAGATCGGCAAGGACGACGAGCTCGCCGGCGCCGAGAACGAGCCGGACAGCGTCCCGACCATGCTCGACTACCTGTACGGCGCGCCGTTCTCGGCGCCGACCGACGACAACTCGGTCATCCTGGAGCTGCTGAACGCGGCACGGACGAACGACGACATCCGCGGCGCCATGCTCGACGGCTACACCGCCCTGCGCCGCGAGATCCACGCGGTGCTCGTCGCGAACTACCCGGACGCCGACACGGACGAGCTCTGGAAGCGGGCGTACGCCCTCCTGGCCCTGGCCATCGGCAACGCCGCCATGAGCGACCTCGACCCCGCGACGAACTTCGACGCCATCGTGCGGCAGAACGGCGAGCGGCTGCTCGAGCACTGACCCGGGAGGTCCGCCCCGCGGCGGTCGCCCGGTCAGCTCAGGACGAAGACGCGGATGTCGACGCGATCGGGTCCGGGCCGCGCCATCCCGACGAACTGGTGCCGGCCGAGCCACGCGTGCTCCGGCGCCGCCGTCGAGAACACCGGGGCCGTCCGGTAGTAGAGGGCCTCCTCCGGGATGTGCTCGCGCGCCTCGAACGCCGCCGCGTATCCCGGATCGGCGAGCCAGAAGTATCCCCGGTTGACGATGTCGATCGTGGCTCCGTCGTCGGCCTCCAGCAGATAGCGGGCGTCGAGGAAGGTGGTCTCGCCCCGGGTGATCCACCAGTCGCCGCCGCCTGGGACGACCCGGCCCCGCAGCCGAGGCCCCTCGACGACACCGCCGGTGATCGGCGTGAAGTTGCGGTCCTCGCCTCCCTCGCCGCCGATCCGGACGGGCTCACCCACCTCGACGCGCAGTTCGAAGGCGAACTCGAGGTGCGGCTCCAGGAGCCCCGTCACCATCGCGGTGCGGTGGGGGTCAGGCGACCGAGCGCGCGCTCGACGTCGGCGGCCGCCGCCAGCGCGACGTGGTCGGCGTTTCGGTCGGCGATCAGCTGCACGCCGACGGGCGAGCCGGAGTCGGCGACGTGAGTGGGCACGGCGGCGGACGGCAGACCGAGGAAGTTGACGGCCACGACCAGGCGGTGGCGTCGCCACAGCTCATCGGCCGCCTCCGGCCCGTCGAGGTCGTACCCGATCGGGAACGGCTCGGCCGTCGCGACGGGGCCGAGGATGATCGGGTGCTCGGCGAAGAACTCGTGCCACAGGGCGGCGATGAGCACCCGCTTCGCCCAGGCGTCGGCGTAGTCGTCGACCGACGCGAACGGCTCGGCGCCGACCACGTTGTCCTGGAAGTACTGGACGGCTCCGTCGCTCAGCGGCGCCGGGAGCGCACCCGGGGCGAACAGGCCCTTCATCTCGTACGCCGAGAGGCGCCGCCAGAGCACCGCCGCCTCCTCCAGCATCGGCGGCTCCACCTCGTCGACCTGCCAGCCCGCGTCCGTGAGGGCGCTGGCCGCGGCCTCCACGGCATCGGCGACCGAGGGCGCGACGCCCCAGCCGAGCGGATCGCGGACCACCGCGACCCGGCGCGGCCCGTCGTACGAGCGCGGGTGCTCCACCGTGATCGAGAGCGGGTCGCGCTCGTCGGCGCCGTGCACGACGGCGAACGCCAGATCGAGGTCGGCGGCCGAGCGGGCGATCGGTCCGTTGACCGCGAAGTGCTGCAGGGAGAGCGGGACCGGAGCCGGCGCGACGACCGGGGCCGGGATGCGCCATGCACTCGTGCGCAGGGCCGTCACGCCCGCGGCGTTGGCCGGGAGGCGCAGCGAGCCGCCGTAGTCGTTGCCGAGGCCGATCGCGGCCATCCCGGTCGCGACCGCCACGGCGTCGCCTCCGCTCGACCCTTCGGGCACGAGCGAGCGCACCCAGGGATTGAGGGTGCGGCCGAACAGGTCGTTGTCGGTGTCCCAGCGCAGACCGAAGTCGGGCATGTTCCCCCGGCCGATCGGGATGGCGCCGGCCGCCAGCATGCGCCGGACGGCCGTGGCGTCGTCCGCCGGCTGGTTGCCCTGGAGGAAGGTCGCGCCCTCGGTCGTGGGCGACCACGTCATGTCGATGTTCTCCTTGACGGAGAAGGGGACGCCGGCGAGCGGACCCGGGTCCTCCCCCGCAGCGATCCGGCGGTCGAGGTCCGCGGCGAGCGCGAGTGCCCGCTCCGCGAAGACGACCGTGAGCGCGTTCACACGCGGGTTGATCTCGTCGATCCTGCGCAGGTGCGCTTCGACCACCGCGGTCGCCGTCAGAGACCCCGTCCGCACCGCCTCCGCGATCTCGCCGGCGGACATCTCCCAGGGCTCGAGGCTCACGCTGTCTCCTTCGTCTCCGCCGGCGGCACCGGCTCTGCTGACGACTCTATGGACAGCGCGATTGATGGTCAATACTGACTAACAAAATTCCCAGGCGAGGATCTCGCCCGCTCTAGTGGACGGAGAACCCGCCGTCGACGGCGATCGACTGCCCGGTGACGTACCCGGAGGCGGGGCCGGCGAGGAACACCGCTGCACCCGCGAAGTCCTCCGGGATTCCGTTCCGTCCGACCAGGGTGCGCGCGGCCAGCGCCTCGACGGTCGCGGGATCCGAACTGAGCCGCCGGTTCAACGGGGTCTGCACGAATCCGGGGATGAGGGCGTTCGCCGTGATCCCCCGCGCCGACCACGCCTCCGCCTGCGATCGCGCCAGCGCTTCCACGGCCGCCTTGGAGACGCCGTAGGCGCCGCTCGCCGCGAAAGGACGGTGCGCCTGCTGCGAGCTGATGTGGATGAAGCGGCCGTACCCGCGCGACGCCATGCCCGGGGCGAGCCGTTGGCCGAGGATGAACGGGGCGTCGAGGTTCACCGTCATGACGGCATCCCAGGTCCCCTCGTCCAGCTCGGGCAGAGGAGGGCGCAGGTTGATGCCGGCGGAGTTCACGAGCACGTCGACGTCGCCGACGGCATCGGCCAGAGCGTGGGCTCCGCCACGGGTGGAGAGGTCGGCGCGGATGGCAGCTGCGGAACCGCCGTCGGATCGGATCTCCGCCACCGTCGACTCGAGGGCGGACTCGGTTCGCGCAGCGACCAGCACGTGAGCTCCGGCGCCGGCGAGAGCAGCGGCGATGGCTCTGCCGATCCCCGAACTCCCCCCGGTGACAAGCGCGGTCCGGCCGTCCAGCCCGAAGAGCTTCTCGAGATACATCGCCCCAGGCTAGCGACCGCGGTCTGTCCTCGCCCCACGACTGCGGTCCTGCGGTACGTCCGCGCCCGCTCGCCCGACCGCGAACGTACCGCAGGACCGCAGACGCCGCCCGTCCGTCCTCTGCACGGCGCTTGCCGCGCGCGGCGTTTCGGCGCATCCTGTTCCCGTGGGACGAGATGGCGCGTAAGGCGCCTCCGCGCGAGCAGGCCGCGACGCCGCATCCGTGGCGGCGCGTGGCCGTGTGGGTCGCTGCGACCGCGGGCGCGGCCGTGATCGGTCTGGTCGTCACCGGAGTCGTCCAGTCGGGCGAGCACTGGTTCGCCGGAGCGACGACCTCCGGCCCGCCGGTCGCCGTGCGCACGGACAGGCAGCCGGCGCAGGACGACGTGAGCCTGCCCGTCGGCCAGTCCCTGTCGGCGGCGGAGCGCAAGACCCTGTCGGCGATGGATGTGCGGCACGCAGACGCCTGGCTGGTCGCCCACAAGCACGGCATCGTCACCAGCGACGTGGTGGAGTCCCTCGCGGTGACAGGCAACCGGCAGGATCCGGTGCGGATCGTCGGGATGTCCCTCGCCAGCGACTGCCGGGCTCCCTCCCGCGGGACGCTGGTGCGCCAGGTGACCGGCCGCGGCGCCGGGGTCGACTCGGAGAGCATGACCTTCTATCCGGAGGAGAGCGACCCCGGCCCGTTCGAGTTCACCGCAGCGGGCCTGAAGAAGGACTACTTCCCCGCCCGGACCATCGTGCTGAAGCACGGCGAGCAGGTCGTGGTCGACGTGGATGTCTCCCCCGGGCGCCTGGACAGCGACCCGGCCGATCCCGGCACCGTCCGCGCCTGCGCCATCCAGCTGACGATGACGGTCCTGACGGGTGGGAAGGAAGCGACCGAGGCCGTTCCGGGCCGTCTGACGGTGATGGATGTCGAGCCGACCGCGGCCGACGCGGACTACGCCAGCGTCTACGTGGGGACGGGCGTCTGCGACGCCCTCTATCCAGTGCCGCCCGGCTGGCAGGGCGACCCCGTCGCAGCCTGCGGGGCCGGGCACGTCACGTACGGCGCGCGCTGAGCTGCCCGCGCACGACCGCCTCAGCGCGGCCGCACCCCCGGCACCAGCGGCAGCACGGCCGCGAGAGCGACGAACGCGGTCGCGACCAGGAACGGCCCGAACGATCCTCCGCTCTGGCCCGCGAATCCCGCGACGGCGGTTCCCGCCGCCCCGCCCACGAGCCCGGCCGTGTTGAGCCAGCCGAACGCCTCGGCGGACTCGCCCTCGCCGAGCGACTCCGAGACCATCGCGTACAGCGTGGCGAGCGAGGGAGCGTAGCCCAGGCCCGAGAGGAACATCACGGCGAACAGCGGCAGCAGCGCCGTGATGAGCCCGGCCGCGGCCGTGGCGGCGGCCATCCCGGCCAGGATCAGCGCGAGGGTCCGCGGCCCCAGGCGCCGGTGGCCGAGCGCGAACCCGCCGACCAGCGAGCCGAGGCTCGCGATCGCGATCGCGACGCCGACCAGCGGCCCTTCGTCGGAGAACCGGGTCACGAGCGCGATCTCCAGCGCCCCGAAGGACGCGACCAGCCCGAAGCTCGCGGCGACCGCCAGCCGCATCGACCGCACGGCGAGCACACGGCCGAACGGAGCGCGGTTGCGCTCGAGCCGCAGCCCGCCGAGGTGCGGGCTGAGCAGGAACCACAGGGTCCCGACGATCGCGACGCCCGCCGCGAGGAGCAGCGGGAAGGCGGTGGACACCGTGGTCGCCAGGAGCGTCGCCGCCACCGGCCCGAGGATCCAGATCAGCTCCTGCGCCGACGTGTCCAGCGCGAAGAGCGCGGGCACGCTCTCCTCCGGCGCCAGCCGCGGGTAGAGCGCCCGGACGACGGGCATGAGCGGAGGCACCGTCACGCCGATCACGAGGCCGAGCGCGATGAGCAGTGGAGGCTGCGGGCCGCCGAGCGCGAGCACCAGCATCGCCGCCGCGTTCACCGCGGCGAGCGCGGCGACCGTCGCCCGGACGCCGAGCCGCGCGGCCAGCCGGCTGGTCAGCGGCATGGCGACCGCCTGCCCGACGCTCAGGCAGGCGACCGCCACTCCGGCGATGGCGTACGAGCCGGTCAGCCGCTCGACGTGCAGCAGCACGGCGAGGGACAGCATCCCGAGCGGGAACCGCGCGAGCAGCTGCGCCGCGGTGATGCGGGCGATACCGGGCAGACGGACGAGGTCGAGGTACGCGCTCACCCACTCACTTGCCCACGCCGCCCGCGAGGCCGCGGACGAAGTAGCGCTGGCAGACGAAGAACAGGATCACCATCGGGAGCGCGGCCATCACCATCCCGGCGAAGACCACGGGGTACTGCGTGCCGTTCTTCGACATGAGGTCCGCCAGGCCGACGGGCAGCGTCTGCACGCCCGTGCCGGAGGTGAACACCATCGCGAAGAGGTACTCGTTCCAGTTCTGCAGCACGTTGAGCACGATGGTCGTGATGACGATGGGCATGCTCATCGGCAGGATGATGCGCCAGAACGTGGCCGCCCGCGAGGCGCCGTCGATCGAGGCGGCCTCGTCGACCTCGCGCGGCAGGTCGAGCATGTACGCGCGCATCAGGAACACCGTGAACGGGATGCGGAACGCCGTGTAGAGGATGAGCAGGCCGAGGAACGAGTCGTACAGCCCCATCCCCTGGAACATCTTGACGAGGGGGATGAGCGCGACCGTCGGCGCCAGCATCAGGCCGGCGAGCACCAGCACGGTGAAGGTGCGGTTGAGCGGGATGCTCACCCGGGTCAGGCCGTACGCCGCCCACGCGCTGATCAGCTCGGTGATGAGCGTCGCGAGCACGGTGAGCGAGACGCTCGTGAACACGAAGTCGCCGACGCCCTGCCGCCACGCCGTCGCGAAGTTCTGCCAGATCGGCGACGCCGGCAGCGCGAACGGGTTGGTGAACAGCTCGGCGTTCGTCTTGAGCGCGTTCGTCACCATCCACAGCAGCGGGTAGAGCACCACCACGGCGAGCACGATCAGGAGGGTCCACATCGCCGCGACGCGCACGCCGCGGCCGAACCGGGCCAGGACTACCATTCCACTCTCCTCTTGCGCGAGTACGCGAGCTGCGCGACGGCGAGCACCAGCGTGATGACGAAGATCGCGACGCCGATGGCCGCGGCCGAGCCGAAGTCGTTCGTGACGAAACCCGCGTGATAGAGCCACGTGCCGAGCACCTGGCTCGAGTTGTTCGGCCCTCCGCTCGTCATCACCATCACCTCGTTGAAGACCTGGAAGGCCCCGGAGATCGTGACGATCATCATCAGGCCGGTCATCTCGCGCACGAGCGGCAGGGAGACGTCGAAGAAGCGGCGCACCGGCCCGACGCCGTCGAGCTGGGCCGCCTCGTACAGCTCCTGCGGGATGCGCTGCAGCGCCACCGAGAACAGCAGCACGCTGTAGCCGAACCCCTGCCACTGGCTCATCGCGATGATCGCGAAGATCGCCGTGCCCTCGTGCCCGAGCCACGCCTGCGAGAACTGGCCGAGGCCGACGTTGTCGAGGAAGACGTTGAGCAGTCCGGTCTGCGGCTGGTAGACGAAGTAGAACAGGAGGCCGGCGACCGTCAACGAGATCGCCGACGGGATGAAGTAGATCGCCCGGAACGCCTTGCGCCAGCGCTCGCTGCGCACGCTCTCCACGATGGCGGCGAGGACCAGCGCGCCGAAGACCTGGAAGACGATCGAGAGCCCCGCGTACCAGGCGTTGTTGCCGAGCGCCCGCCAGAAGACCGGGTCGCCCGCGAGGTTCGTGTAGTTCTCGATGCCGACGAAGGTCTGCTCGCCGCTGTAGATGTTCCACTTCAGGAAGCTGAAGAGGATGTTCTGCAGCAGCGGCCAGTAGACGAACACCGCCAGCACGGCGAGGGCGGGGATCAGCCACACCAGGCCGCGCCAGCTCGGCGCGCGCCGGCGACCGGAGCCGGGGGCGCCGGTCGCGGGGGCCGTGCGGCCGCGCTCGAGACGCGGCCGCACGGGAGCGGGCGGGGCCTGGGTGGTGGTCATTTCGCCTTCTCGGCGGCCTGACGCACGGCCTTCAGCGCCGCATCCGGAGTGAGGCTGCCCGAGACGAGGCCCTCGGACGCCGCCACCCACGCGTCGGCGACGTCGGGCACGTTGGCCATGTCGAGCCAGACGAAGGTGGTCTTCGCGTCGTTGACGAGCTTCGTGCCCTCGGCGACCGCCGCCGTGGCGTTCTGGTCGGTGACCGCCCCCTTCACGGCGCTCGGCTGGCCGTACGGCGGCGAGGAGAGGGTCGTGGCGTTCTTCAGGTTCGTCGCGAACTTCATGAAGTCGAGCGCGAGGGCGGCGTTCTTGCTGCGCTGGTTGATCATGTAGCCCTCGGGAGCGGCCTCCAGCGTCCCCGCGTCGCCCTTGGCCGACGCCGGTGCGGGCAACGGGAAGATCCCGAAGCCGTCGGCGTGCAGCTGGCTGTCGGCGGTGTTCACCGAGTCGAACTCGATGAGCTCCTGGTAGTACATCGCGGCCTTGCCCGTCGCCTGCTGCTGCTGCGCGGTCGTGTAGGTCACACCGTTGGAGTTGGAGGCGTCGCCGGTGCACTCGGTCACGAGCTGCTGGAACTGCTTCATGCCCTCCGCGTAGCCCGGGTCGGTGTACTTCGCGGTCTTCGGCGTGAGGTCGGCGTCGAGGGTCGAGCGCGGCACGTCGTAGGCGAAGAGCTGGCCGAGGTAGTGCAGGCCGGGCCAGCCGTCCTTGTTGCCGAAGGCGATGGGCACGTAGCCGGCGGCCTTGATGGTCGAGCAGTCCGAGATCAGCTCGTCGAAGCTGGTCGGGACGCTCAGGCCGAGGTCCGCGAAGATCTTCGTGTTGTATCCCATGAACTTCGCGTCGTTGTAGAGCGGGACGCCGTAGTACTTGCCGTCGTACTTGAAGGCGTTCAGCGATCCCTCGCCGAAGGTGTCGCCCCAGGTCGTGCCGGGCGCGATCACCGAGCTGAGGTCGGCGGCGAGTCCGTTGAGGGCGAAGTTCTCACCCCAGTTGCCGGCGTAGCTGAAGTAGATGTCGGGCAGCGACTGCGACCCGATCAGGACCTTCTCCTTGTCCTTGATCGCGTTGTCGTCCGTCTCCTGCGCCAGGGTGATCTTCACCTGGGGGTGCTCGGCCTTGTATGCGGCCACGACGCCCTCGAAGTACGAGCTCATGGGGTCGCCCGCTCCGGCGGTCAGGATGCTCAGGCTGCCCGAGTAGTCGGGCTTGGCCGCGATGTCGGCGGCCGCGGTGCCGCCTCCGCCGGACGAGCACGCCGTCAGCGCGAGCGCCAGGACGCCCATAGCCGCCACCGTGATGGTTCTGGTCTTCTTCACGCTCATCTCCCGTCGTCCGGGTCGTGCGGAGGGTGCCTGCCGCCGGACCCGTCTTTGGATCGGTTGGACCGGTCGCTCCGGACCGGTTGCGATGACTATACGGGAAATTGGTACCGGTATCAACATTGGATCAGGATTCGGGGATCCCGGCCCGGCCGGTGAACTCAGGAGGCGGGAGGGGCGACGCTCTCGCGAGCGACGAAGTCGGCCTCGAGCACGTGCGTCGCCGTCGGCGCCTCGCTTCCGCCGACCCGCGCCAGCAGGCACTCGGCGGTCAGCGCGCCGAGCTGGTGCATCGGCTGCGCCACCACCGACATCGGCGGCGTCATCACGCTCGCCCAGGAGCTGTCGTCGAAGCCGATCAGCGACACGTCCTCCGGGCAGCGCAGCCCGCGCTGCCGCAGCGCGCGCAGCGAGCCGGTGAGCGCGTCCGTCTCCGTGGCGAAGATCGCAGTCGGCGGATCCGAGAGGGACAGCATCCCGAGCACCGCGCGCGTCGCCTGCGGCTCGTTCTTGAGCACGTGGGTCACGAGGGAGGTGTCGAAGGGGATGCCCGCGCGCTCCAGTGCGTCGAGGTAGCCGAGCAGCCGCTCGCCGTCGCTCCACAGCGCGTTGTCGATGATGCGCCGCAGATCGTCGGCGTCGGCCGCGGGCTCGGTGGTCACCGGGCCCCACACGAACCCGATGCGGCGGTGGCCCTGGTCGATCAGCGAGGCCACGGCCTCCCGCGACGCCTCGCGGTTGTTGATGACGACGGCGTCCGCGTCCACCGCGTCGACCAGACGGTCGAGGAGCACGAGCGGGATCTCGCGCTTGGCGACGATGTCGAGGTGGGGCAGTGGATCGGTGCGGCCCGCCGCCGGCGCGAGCGCGATGCCGTCGACCTGCTTGTCGACGAGCACCTCGATCGCGGCCTCCTCGAGCTGCAGGTTCTCGTCCGTGCTCAGCACGATGACGTCGTAGCCGGCCGTGCGGGCGGCGTCGCTGAAGCCGCGCAGCACGCCGGCGAAGAACGGGTTGCCGACGTCCGCCAGCACCAGGCCGAGCGTGCGGGTCTCGCCGGTGGTCATGCTCCGGGCGATCGAGTTGGGCCGGTAGCCCAGCTCCTTCGCGACGGCCAGGATGCGGTCCCGGGTCTTCGGGCTCACCGAGCCGTAGCCGCCGAGGGTCCGGGCGACGGTCGCACGACCGACTCCGGCGGCCTCCGCCACCTCCGAGATCGTCGGCGACGGCGTCCGCTCGCGCTCCGTGGACATCGCCACCCCTTCCTTGTCGCGGGGCGGCGTCCGCGTCATCCGAGCTCGACGGCCGCCACCCCTCCGATCGGGCCGACGGCCTCGACGGCGCCCTCGCTGTCGCGTCCGTGGCCGAACGCTCCCTCGACGGTGCACTGCCGCGCCGCGAACTGCGCGGCCCGGCGCATGGACCGGTGCAGGGCCACGCCACTGGGCCGCTCGTTCCTGCGCCAGCCGGATCGCAGCAATTCAACCACGAACGCCGCGAGGTAGGCGTCGCCGCAGCCCATCGTGTCGACGAAGGGCCCCGGCACGGGCGCCGAGTCGGAGTAGTAGTAGGCGTCGCCGTCGAACAGCACCGCTCCCGCCGCCCCCTGCGTCCCCAGTACGAGTTTCGGGCCGTGGGAGGCGATGCGCCGCAGTTCCGCCCAGACCTCGGTGCGCGTGAGGTCGCCGCACGAGACGAGCGCCAGGTCCACCCAGGGGCCGACGGCGTCGAGGTACTCGGTCGTGCGGAACTCCGGCTCCGTCGAGAAGTCGTACGACCGCAGCACCCGCGTCGGCGCCAGCTTCGGCAACTCGGCGACGGACGCCGAGTACGCGCTCGAGTGCACGAGTGAGAAGCCGGCGGCGTACCGCACGTCCTCCGCATCCAGCCGCAACGGATCGCTGATCGTGACGCCGCCCTGGTTCCAGCCGAGGAACCTCCGCTCCCCCTCCACCGTCTCGATCTCGGTCACCCCGTTCGGCCCGGGGCGCACCGGGGAGCGCGAGGTGTCGACCCCGCAGTCCTCGATGGCGCCCCGGACGAAACGGCCGCGCTCGTCATCGCCGAACACCCCCAGGTACGCCGCCTCGGCGCCGAGCTGCCGGGCGAAAACGGCGACGTTCACCGCGTTGCCGCCCGGGTACTCGATGCCGCGGTCGACGAACCGGTCGACGATGTTGTCCCCGAAGCCGAGGACGCGCAGGTCGCTCATCGCATCCCGCTCAGTACTCGACGACGCGGTAGTAACGGCGCAGGTCGAGCGAGTGGTCGCGCGCCTGGGCGAGGTGCTTGCTGAAGCGGTCGACGACGGCGTCCGCGACCATCGGCGAGAGCAGTCCGCGGAACTCGTCGCTCACTCCCGGCAGCGCGTAGTCCTTGGTGTCGATAACCGTCACGTCGTCGCTGTAGGTCGTCGCGAACGAGTGGACGCGGTCCATCAGCGGCCGGGTCTCGTCCTCGCCCACGAAGAGCAGCATGCTGGTGTCCTTCTCGATCAGCTCCAGCGAGCCGTGGAAGAACTCGGCGGCGTGCACGCGGGTGGTGCGCAGCCACTGCATCTCCTCGAGGATGCACATCGAGTAGAGGTAGGTGAACCCCCACAGGTTCCCCGAGCCGACGAGGAAGTGGTAGTCGGTCTCCGCGTGCTTCTGCGCGAACGCCTGGCCGACGGCGTCGGCCTGCTTGGTGACCGCGACCAGCGCCTCCGGGATGTAGTCGAGGTCCTGCACCAGGCGGTCGTAGCCCTCGAACTCACCGCGGGCGGCGAGGAACGCGGCGCCGAACAGCAGGAACTGCACGTCGAAGGGCCACGCCTTCGGAGCCGAGAGCAGCACCTCGTCGACGGCGGTGGCGATCGGGCTCTCCGGATAGCCGGTGAAGCCGATGGTCAGGGCGCCCTTCTCGCGGGCGAACTCGACGCAGTCGAGGATGTCCTCGGTCGTGCCCGAGACGGAGGCGAAGATCGCCACCGAGTCCGGTCCGAACTGCGGGTCCGGCGCGAGGACGAACTCCTTGCCGATGACCGTGCGCACCGGGAACGCGGAGCGCGTCTGGAAGAAGCGCTCGTACGGCAGGGCCGCGGCGTAGGTGCCGCCGGCGCCGATGAAATAGATGTTCTTCCAGTGGCCGGCCTGGATGCGCGCGACCAGCTCCTCGATCTGCGGCCGGAGCGCCACGGTGCTCCTGACCTGCTCCAGGAATTCCTCTTCATTGAAGCCCAGCATCTGTCTCCCTCCACCGACCCACTTATTGGTACCGGTATCAATGTGTCTCAATGGTGGCATGGATGGGAGGTGGAAGCAAGGCGTGGCCTCCTACGTTCGTCCTCGCTACGCTTGGCGCCCGCGCACGGAGTGAGACAACTCTCGGCTCGAGAGTGCGACGAACGTGAGTGGGCCTGGGATACGCCAACTGGACCCCGGTTACAAGCCGTGCGAATCCGCGGCCGCAGACGATGGTCGCGACTCCCAGCGCGGCGCTGACCGCGACGACTGTGGGAGCATCCGGTCCGAGGGGGCGAAGATCGGTCCCCCGGCGCCTATGGGGCCACCGCTAAGAGGCGGCTTGAGACTGCTGTGCGTTCTCAGAGGGTTTGCTGTACTCCACCGTGATTGTGCCGCTAGTCCGGCTAATGGGCGCGCCGTTGAGGCCGGACGTGCGGGCCCCTGGGGTGAGGCCGGCGTTGGTGGCGTAGGTGTCGAGTTCTCGGAGGGTGGTGACTCGGCTGGTTTCGCTGACAAATCGGGTCGTGCCGTTGTCGATCCAGCAGTGGTCGATGGTCCAGGCTTCGTGGTCCAGGGTGGAGAAGCTGACGAGGGCTCGTTTGCCGTCGGGGTAGGGCACCGCGTAGGTGATGTCCGTGCGGGGACCGTGTATCGATTGCACGAATTCAGCGTTGTGGGTTTCCACAATGAGCGTTCCGCCGGGCCTCAGCGCCTTCGCGGCGTTGACGAAGACGCGAGCTTGATCGTCCGGTTTCGTGATCATCGAGATGGTGGCGCACACGCACAGGATGATGTCGTAGTCGACGCCGTAGTGGTCGTAGACGATGTCACCGCGCGTGCCAGTGACGCGGCCGGCGGTGTCGGCGTCCTCGAGTTGGGCGAGCATCTCGGTGCTGATGTCGATGCCGTGATACTCGACGGGTTGGCCGCCTTCTGCAAGTCGTTCCGCCAAGGGCAGGGCGACGCGGCCGGTACCCACGCCCAGCTCGAGCACGCGTTTCCCGCCGCCGACGTGTCCAGAGAGCCAGGCGAGTTCGCCTGGACCGATCGTCGTCCGGGGGAAGATCGTGTCGTAGATGTCGGCGAAGTCGGCGCCGTAGTGGAGGTACGAGGGCGTGGTGCTTGCGGTCATGAGTCTCCAATTTGAAGATAGAAGGAATTGAGTTGAATTCGGGGGTTACCGTCCGCGCGGCCCGCGGCACGTCGCTCCTGCGTACTTGCCCGAGGCTGATGGTGAGCGTTTGGCTCGATGTTTCTGGCATGCTCGAACGATCGCGCCTGCCGTGTATCCGACCAGCGCGGCGAGTCCCTCGCGCCATAGCGGGCCCGGCCATCCGATCAGGATCGAAGCGGTTATGGTGAGCAGACTGGCGGCGATGAAGGCAGCGAAGGGGTACTTGATACTTGCTGGGGTTCGAGCCCATTCGTCGCGTCGAATGAGGTCAGAGAAGTAGCCCATCGCGCCCCCTTTCGCTCGCCGGAGACTCGCCGGCAGTGGGAGGAGGCGTTGGCGATGTCTTATCCAGCTGATGAGCCTTCGAGATGAACAGAATCTCGGGATCGACCGACTCGTCGTAGCCGCCGTGGAGGGTCACGAGGAACTGGACGGCAGCGATTTCGGGGTCCTCTCGTTCGCGGGCCAACCGTAGGACATAGTCGCGTAGACCGGTGTAGGCGGGCACTGTTTCGATCGCATCGACGTCCCGCTCCTGGATGAGCGGGAGGAGGTCGCTGGTCATGTCGAAGATGGACTTCCTGAGTCTGCGCTGAGGAGCCCAGATGTTGTCGAGGAGGCCGCGCTTCTGTGGCTCGATCGTGTGCATCCAGGGTGTAGGTTGACCGTCGCAGCGGATGAATCGATGAAGCGGTTCGTAGTCGTGTATGGCCGGTCGTGGTGCGAAGAAGCTCCACATGGGTATCAAGGCTGCGGAGTCTTTTGCCCGGATCCGCGCGTATGCCCCTCCGGGCATTTGCTGGAGCACGGTGATGGTCAGCATGGATGCGGCAACCCCGACGACGGTCGCTAGCGTGATGCCCTTATGCCGCACCATGTACCGGCCTGCCCTTCAAGAAGTCGATGGTGATGTTGGCCAGGTCAGCTGCGAGGTGCGGCATGGCGATCATCGAGTCGTGCTTGCCGTCGACGACGACGAGATCCAGGTCCGCGTGAGAGGGATCGCGCGTGGCCTCGACGAGCTCCTCCTGGTGCTTTCGTTGATCGTCGAGTTCGACCGTCGCCTTGGACGCGACGACGAGGCAGGGGATCGGGGTCGTGAAGAGTGGGATCGGCTGGTCGGGCAGCGATCGGAGCAGCGCCGCGTACTCCCGCTGTGCGGCCCGCCACATGCGGTGGTTGCGCTCCTGAGCTACCGCTCTTTTCCTTGAGTGAGCGGGGAGGTAGCGGGTGGGGGGAGTGCCCGGATTGAGCGGGCCGATCCCGAACGACGTGATCCTTCGCTGTGTGGCGAACGCGTCAAGGAGCTTTCGTTGCTCCTTCATGGACAGTGAGCCGTCGGTGAACTGGTTAATGTTCGTGCTGTCAATGAAGACCAACGCATCGACGAAGCCGGGATACCGGTTTACGAGGAGGCGTGCGATTTCCCCGCCCATCGAGTGGGCGGCGATGACCAGGCGCTGGTCTGGTAGTCGCAGATGGTCGATGAGCGATTTGAGGTCGTCGACCGCGGCGTCTAAGGTCCACTCGGCTTCACGTTGTGGAGAGAGTGTGCTTGCGCCGTAGCCAGCGCGCTCATACGCGACGACGCTGAAGTCCGTCTTCTGCGTGAGCGAGTCGGCGTACCACTGGTACATCTCGATCGACGCGGCCAATCCTCCTTCGAAGACGACGAGCGTGTCACCGACGCCGGAGCGGCCCTGGTAGGCGAGGGTGTTGCCCGAAGAAGCGGTGATCTGTTCCCAGCCGAGAGGAAGCTCACGTAGCGAAAGTGATCGAGCGACGTTTGCCACCGCTAGCCCACCGATCGCTACTGCGCTCGTTGCGACCGCAGCGCGCGGGACGTCTCCCGCCGGCCTGTGGACCTGGAGGCCAGGGTGAGCAACGTAGTTGATGGCCGGGTGCACACCGGCGAATGCCCATGCGAACCGGCCCAGTCCCATCGCGTAGCCGTTCACCAGGTGGAAGGCGATTGCTGAGGCGGAGTAAAGACGCGTGATCGCGGGCGCCGGAAGGAGCGCGAGCGGATAGCTCACCTCCCAGGCAACGGTGCCCCATGTCGCGGATTTTGCGAGTTTCGGGTGTCGGTCGAAGAATTTCCAGAGTCGTTCATGGCCGTATCCCTGCGTGCGGAGGACGCCCGTGATGGCGGTTCCTTCGCGCCACTCCTTCCCGAAGAGCTTGGCCACGCCGGCGACTGCGTAGGAGAGGGTTCCCTGCAACGCCGTGTACCATAACGCGGCATCTTGAACGCGTGGGTTGGTCGAGAGACGCGCTATCGCGGCAGGAGCAAGGATCTGCGTTGTCGCTTGATCCGCCCCATCGGAGCCGTAGCGGTTGTAGAAGGCCAGAAGGCCCTCGGAGACCGCTAACTGCGCGCCCGCTATGCCTCGGATGATGTGGGCTGCGCGAGATTTTGGGGTGGGGGAGACGGTTAGGAGAGTTCCGGCCAGGACTCGGCTGGAGTGCAGGGCGACTAATGCCCACTTGCGATCGAGCGCCCGGAAGATCGCGCGCCCGATCACGGTCTTGCCGGGGTCCTGGCGGTTGATCTTTGACGCGCGTCGGACACCATCATCGTTGAGTTCTCGATGGTCGGCTAACGCCTCCAGGCTACTCACGGCACAGCTGAAGCCGGCGAACCGCTCACCAGTGGTGAGGGCTCGCCGGCGACGTACACCGGAGCTCATGTCGGCAGAATTACGGAAATACAACACGACTCCGATGCTCAGTGTTCAGCCACCGCGAATGACGTTCTTGACCATCTCGCCCACGAACCATCCTCCTTGGAGGGCGCCAAAGGCCATGGCAAGAGTCGGGGTAGCCAGGACCGCCGCGTCAGGCTTCCGCGTGATCGTCATTCGCTCCAGGGAGACACCCGCGCGCGACGTCTGGTCTTCGATTGCTTGTAGCAGCATGTCAGTCGTGTCCTAGCCGAAGCACTTGTTGAAGACCGTGTACATGCCGAAGCCGATCGCGGCAAACGCCACAACCGGACATGCGAGAACGGGGGCGCTTTCGCTGGGCATGACCTGAACTCGAGACCCTCCCGCGGTGCTTTTCGCGTTGGCGTTGACGTATCCGAGTACGTTGCTCATCTTGTAGCTCCTTTCATTCCGGTGCCGATCAGGCGGACGGCACCGGTTCGTATGACTTCGTTGTGATTCGTGGATGAAGGGCTAGCCATGGCCGAGGCGGACCACGGGGGCTGCCATCTGAGGTTGTGGCGGACACCGAATTCCTTTCGCTGTGGTCTACGCGGGGCGGGAGATGAGGTCTTTGACGCGGAGTCTTTGGTCGTACTGGATGACGCCGAGTTGGAACGCGGCGATCGCCAGTCGCAGGATCAGCGCGCCGATCACGAACAAGCCGATCGCGATAAGGGCCCCGGCCCAGGGGTTGAGCGCTCCGGTCGCGTTCAGGAGCAATGCGGTCATGGGTGCAGTGAACGGGAAATAGGTCAGGATCGCCACGACGGGGCTGTCAGGTGTCATGAGGATGGTGGTGATGAAGTAGAGCGGCGCGATGGTGACGATCACGACGGCGCTGTAGAACGGCGCGGCATCTTTGGCCGACGGCATGGCTGCCCCGATCAGGACCAAGACAGCGGCAAGGGTGAGCAGACCGCCCATGAGGAGTGCGAGCCCAAGCCCGACGCGCACGGGGTCCACGACGATCGTGTCGATCCCGAGGAAGCTGAGGTCTACGGTCGGTGCGGCGGCAGCGTAGAGCAGCACCCCGGTGATGACGAAGATCCCGATCTGTACCAGACCCAGCAGGGCGAGGGCGAGGATCTTGCCCTGGATGAGGGCGCGGGCGGGGAGGGAGACGAGGATCATCTCGCTGATCCGGTTTTCCTTCTCCTCAACGGCGGAGTTCAGCATCTGGTTGCCCAGCAGTGAGACGATCAGGATCAGCAGTACGGCGAGCAAGGCGGGCAGGATCATTGCGGAGATCCCTCCGGAGGGGGCACCGTCTGTGTAGGCGTGGATCGTCGTTGCCGGCGTCGTTCGAACCAGTTCTGCGGTGCTCGGGTCGAGGGTGCTGTCGATGCTGAGGGTGAATAGTTCACGGGCGAGGGTCGTGTAATCACTGTTGCCGAATGGGCCGCGGTCAGCCGCGTGGATCTCGACGAGCTCCGTGCTGGGGTTGGTTGGATAGTGGAGGTATGCGGTGAGCTTCCCGTCCTTCGTGCGCTGTTCCGCGTCGGAGCCCGCCGGGCGCCCTCCCAGACGCGCCGCTGCGGCCTCGGAGATGATTCCCGAGTCGTCTGAGTATTCGAAGCTGACGGGCTCCGACGTCTCGGGGGTGGAGGTGCCCGCCCAGGTCATCACGGCGATCATTGCCGCCATCAGAGCGGGAAGAAGGAGGGCGGCGATCCAGAACTGTGGCCGGCGGATTGTCCTGGTGAGTTCGAACCGGGTGACGATACGGACCTGATTGGCGCTCATGCGTAGACCTCCTCGTTGGCAGCGCCATAGAGGCTGACGAACACCTGATCCATCGACACTCGTTTCGGTTCGTAGGAGACCGGGCGTGCATCGCCGGCGACCAGGGCAGCAAGGATGTCCTCATCCGTCGCGCCAGCGGTCGGAAGCAGCTCGACGACATCGCCGACGCGGCGTGCCACGGTGTAGAGCGGCGATACTGGCAGTTCTCCCAGCAGGCGAGTCGCGATCGTTCGGGCGCCGTGGACGTCCTGGATCTCCTGGATCGTCCCGTACGCGGCGGCGTGCCCGTCCCGCAGCAGGAGTGCACGGTCACACAGCCGCTCGACTTCGTCCATGTTGTGGGTGACGAGGATCACGGTCGCTCCCGCCGCCTTGCGTTCGGCGATCAGATCCATCAGTAGCTGCCGATTGACCGGGTCCAACCCCTTCGCCGGCTCATCGAGGATCAGCAGGCCCGGGTCCCCCATAATGGCTACGCCCAGCTGGACCTTCTGTTGCTGACCGCCGGAGAGCTTCTCGAGTCGCATCCGTGCCCGGTCAGCGAGCCCGACGCGCTCCAGGTAGGTTTCCGACCAGGCGCGGGCCTCCTTGCGACCCAATCCCTTGATCTCGGCGAAGTACGCCATCACATCGAGAACGGTGTCCTTGCGATACAGACCGCGCTCCTCCGGGAGGTAACCCACCCGCGCGCGATCTCCTGGACGGAACGTCTGGCCATCGATGAGCAACTGGCCCCCGGTGGGCTGCAGCATTCCGAGTAGTGCGCGCAGCGTCGTGGTCTTGCCGGAGCCGTTGCTGCCGAGAAATCCGAAGGTTTCCCCGTACGCGACCGAGAACGAGAGATCATCTATGAGCACTCGGTCCCCGAAAACCATCCGGAAATT
>NZ_JACHVP010000004.1 GCF_014190775.1 Leifsonia aquatica | reverse complement strand
TTGTCATCACGAACTTCTCGGCGACCCCGCAGGTCGTCGGGGGCGGGACCACGCACTGGGGCGGCATGGTGCCCCGGATGACGGTGAACGATTTCCGTCTGCGGTCCCTGCACGGCGACGTCGAGGGCGCGAGCCTCGTCGACTGGCCGATCAGCTACGACGATCTGGAGCCGTATTACACCCGCGTGGAGTGGGAGTTCGGCACCTCGGGCCTCGGTGGCGCCAACCGATGGGAGGGGCGTCGCACCCGCGACTACCCGACCAAGCCGGCCCCGCTCAGCCAGATCGGGCGCAAGTTCGCCACGGCCATGAACTCGATGGGGCACAGCACATTCCCCATGCCGCAGGGGATGGTGACGGAGCCCTACCGCGGGCGCGAGCCGTTCAGCGAGAACGGCTTCTGGCAGCAGTACCCCGACCCGGGCACCGGCAAATCCTCGACGCTGATCAGCTTCATCCCGGATGCCGTGAACACCGGCCTCTACGACCTCCGTTCCGACTGCTACGTCAGCGAGATCCTGGTCGACAAGACGGGCAAGGCGACCGGTGTGCGATACCAGGACGAGAACGGCAACGAGTTCGTCCAGAACGCCAAGGCCGTGATCGTCTGCGGCGGCGGCATCGAGACCCCGCGTCTGCTGCTCATGTCGAAGTCGGCCCTGTTCCCCGACGGCCTCGGCAACGGGAGCGGGCAGGTGGGCAAGAACGCGACGTTCCACCAGTACTCGTTCTCGGTCGGCCTGTTCGACAAGGAGCTGCACGACCCGCTCTACGGTTGGTCGGGCCACTACATGAACCTGTGCTCGTTCGACTTCTACGAGACGGACGAGTCGCGAGGGCACATCCTCGGCTCGCTGATCTTCCCGTCGATGCTCGGCCACCCCGTGAACTGGAGCTTCCCGGGCCGCCCCACGTGGGGCCAGGCCGCGAAGGACGCCGACCGCGACCTGTTCAACTACAGCATGAAGATCGGGATCCTGCTCCACGATCTGCCGGTCGAGTCCAACCGCGTCGACCTCGACCCGACGGTGAAGGACGCCTGGGGCCTCCCGGTCGCCCGCATCACCCACACGCCGCACGCGAACGACTTCGCGCAGGAGAAGTGGCAGGTCAAGAAGAACGGGGAGATCCTCGAGGCGGCGGGCGCCTCCAAGGTGGTGCCCGTCAACATGGAGCGCATCACCGGCAACACGTCGCACGAGCTCGGCACGGTCCGGATGGGCAACGATCCCGCGACCTCGGTGGTCGACAAGTGGTGCCGCTCGCACGAGGTGCCCAACCTCTACGTGTTCGACGCGAGCTTCTTCCCCACGGCGACCGGCATCAACCCCGCGCTGACGATCATGGCGAACGCCTGGCGCTGCGCCGACCGCATCATCGCCGTGGACCGCCACGGCTGGACCGACTGACATCGACGACGACCTCAGAGGAGAAGACGAAGACAATGGGACAGGCAGAATGGGTCACCGTACCGATCTCGACGCGGGACACGGATGGGCCGCTCTTCTTCACGGAGCACGAGTGGGCGACTGTCGAGGCCGCCACTGCGCGCATCATTCCGACGGACCACCACCCGGGAGCGAAGGAGGCGGGGGTGGTTCGGTTCATCGACCGGATGCTGGCGGGGACGCAGTTCGTCTTCCCCGCCGCTGACGGCAACGGGTTCCTCCGGATGGAGGGGCTGGAGGAGAAGGCCTGGCAGGAGCGCATCGAGAGCCGTCAGACGTTCTACCGGGAGGGGATCGTCGAGCTGGACGGGATCGCCGGCGAGCGGTACGGCGCCGACTTCGTCGACCTCGACGATGATCAGCAGGATGCGGTCCTGGAGATCATCTCGAAGAAGGAGAAGCCGGCCCGGTTCGTCTTCGCCGAGTCCGACGGGCAGGGCAGCGGGGGAGCGCCGGCCGGCAACCAGCCGGTCAACGAGGACTTCCTGGAGTTCTTCCCCCTCCTCGTCCTGAACACGCGACAGGGCTTCTACGGCGATCCGGTCTACGGCGGGAACGACAACCGCCTCGGCTGGCGCGTCATCGGGTTCCCCGGGCCTCCCTCGCTCGCCTCGACGATGGACGGCAGCTACACGACGCGCGAGTACATGATCCCGGAGGCCGAGTGGCCGTATGAGCAGCACCCCGCCGTGCTGCGCTACGGGAACCGCTGAGCCCGGCGCAACGGGAGGCACCGGCCGGGCGCTCCACGGGCGCCCGGCCGGGCACGACCATAATTGGGGGATGATCCTCCCCTGCGTGTGCCACCCGATCGACCCGGAATCGAGCCGGTGACCGAGACGAACGGCGCCGCGCCCCGCGCCGCCCGGATGGTGGACGTCGCCCGGCTCGCCGGAGTGTCTCAGCAGACCGTCTCCCGGGTGGTCAACGGGCACACGAATGTCGCTCCCGAGATCCGGGAGCGGGTGGACCAGGCGATCGCGCAGCTGCGGTACCGGCGCAACTCCGCCGCGCGGAGCCTGGCGACGAGCCGCTCGATGAACCTCGGCGTGCTCAGTTACGCGCTGTCGGTGCACGGACCCGCCCTCGCGTTGTTCGGTATCGCGGAAGAGGCCCGCCGGAACGGCTATTCGACGAGTCTCGTGAGCATCGCCGACGTCGACCGGGCGAGTATCAGGGCCGGGCTCGACTCGCTCGTCGACGACGGGGTCGACGCCATCGTCGTCCTGGCCCCGATGACCGCCGCGACCGAGGTGCTGCAGCGGCTCGACACGGACGTGCCCGTGGTGCGCTTCGAGCAGGGCTCGCCCGCCGGCTCGGCGACGATCTCGATCGATGAGGCCCTGGGCGCCCAGCTCGCCACGCGGCACCTGCTCGAGTTGGGGCACGAGACCGTCCATTTCGTCGGAGGTCCGGACGGGTGGATGGCGTCGGAGGCGCGACGGCGCGGTTGGCGGACCGAGCTGGCCCTCGCCGGACGTGCGATCCCCGCCGAGTTCCCGTCCCCCGACTGGTCGGCGGAGTCCGGCTATCGGGCCGGCGTCGCGATCGCGGCCGACCGGTCCGTGACGGCTGTGCTGGCGATCAACGACGTGATGGCGTTGGGGGTCATGAAGGCGCTCGACGACCGGGGTGTCAGCGTCCCCGGTGACGTCAGCGTGGTCGGGTTCGACGACCGCGACGAGTCGGCGTATTTTCAGCCGGCTCTGACGACCGTGCGGCTCGACTTCACCGAGGTCGGCCGTCGCGCGGTCGGCAGCGTGCTCCGTGCCCTGCGCGGCGAGGCCTCGACCACGATCCCGCTGATCCAGCCCGAGCTGAAGGTGCGTGACAGCACCGCGAGATACGACTCCGGGGCCTGACGCGGTGCCGACGGCTTGACCTTGCCCGGTGGGACAAGGTCTACCGTTCTTCTCGGAGGTGCGGGATGAGGATCGGCGAACTGGCGCAGCGGGCCGGGGTCTCGACCAAGGCGGTGCGCTACTACGAGCGCTTGGGGCTGGTGGAGCCGGCGCGCGCGGCGAACGGCTATCGCGAGTACGACGACGGCCACCTCCGGGCGGTCGTGGAGATCCGCGAGCTGGCGTCGACCGGGATCACGGCCAGGAAGACGGTCCCGTTCCTGGAGTGCCTGGAGCTCGGGCACGAGCACGGCGACGAGTGCGTGTCCTCGCTCGCCGCCTACCGCGACAGCATCGCAGAGATCGATCGCATCGTCGCCACCCTCCAGACGCGCCGCGCCGAACTCGTCCGCAGGCTGGACGAGGGCGCATCCCGGACTTTCGAGAAGGAGACCACGATGACCGACTACACCACGCTTCCCACCGGACTTCCCGTCCCCGAGGACGACGGTGCGGCCGACCACCTCCCCGGCACGCCGGCGCCGGCGATCGCCTTCACCGCCACCGACGGCCGGGTCGTCGATCTCGCCGGGCTCGGCAGCGGCCGCACTGTGATCTACCTGTACCCCCTCACCGGGCGCCCGGGCGTCGACCTCCCCGACGGCTGGGATGCCATCCCCGGCGCGCGGGGCTGCTCCACCGAGGCGTGCGACTTCCGCGACCATCACGACGAGCTCACCGCGGCCGGCGTCAGCGCGGTCTATGGATTCTCCAGTCAGCCCACCGACTATCAGGCCGAGGTCGTCGACCGCCTGCGGCTCCCGTTCACGATGCTCTCGGACGAGGACTTCCGGCTCGGAGACGCGCTCGGCCTGCCGACGTTCGCGGCCGAGGGCCACGACCGCCTGTACGCGCGGCTGACGCTCGTCATCCGCGACGGCGTCATCGAGCACGCCTTCTACCCGATCTTCCCGCCGAACACCCACGCCCAGCAGGTCCTCACCTGGCTGCAGGAAAACCCGGCCTGATGTTCACCTCCACCTTCATCTTCGAGGCCAAGCCGTACGACGACGAGTTCCATCGTCTCAACGACGAGATCGCCGAGCGGGCCCGCGCCATCCCCGGATTCCTGGGTGAGGAGTCGTGGACCAACGACGAGTCCGGCCTCCACTCCGAGGTGTACTACTGGGACAGCCGGGAGGCCCTCCAGCAGCTCATCGGCATGGACACCCACCGGCAGGCCAAGCGCCTGCACGAACGCTGGATCGGCGCCTATCGCATCGTGATCGGCGAGGTGATCGGCACCTACGGGCAGCCCGGGCTCGGCCTGGAGCACGTCCCCGCGGACGGCGACGCGGCGTAGACGGCGCCGCCGCGTGCCCTGAACTCGGGGCGGCGGACAGTGAACGGACTCTCTATCGTTCGAGATGTCACGGCATCGGCCATGCGGCGTGGGGACATCATGCAGTCAGCGGCAAGCGAATCGCACGGGTGGGGAGGGTTGCGTCGTCCCGCCCTGCATCTGCTCTGGGCCGTGCCGGTCGCCATCCTGGTCTCCGTCCCGTTCGCCGCCCTCTCCGGGCTCGCCTGGGGAGCGATCGGAGGGTGCAGCCCCTCGTTCCTCGGCGTCGATCCCGAACATCTCGGCTTGGCGCTCGTCGGGTGCACCGGCGCCGCGGTGGTCTTCATGCTGCCGTTGCTGATCGTGCCGTGGCCCACCGTCCGGTCCGCCAGGGTCATTCTGGCGATCGTCGCCGGGGTTCTCTACGCGCTCGGAGTGGCCTTCGTCACACACGGTCAGTGCCCGTGGCTCCCGTGAGTGCCGATCAGCAGACCGGCCATTCGTGCGTTCGGTCTAGACGCCCCCGCCGCCTCCGCCGCCCCCTCCGCCGCCGGAGAACCCGCCGCCTCCCGTGCCTCCGGTGCTAGCGGAGGACGAGCTGCTGGCGATGGTCGTGCTGGAGGAGATGCCGCTGACCACCTGGGAGAGCACCGCGACGTTGAAGGCGGTCTGGCCGGCGTACCAGGTCGGCGACTGCCCGGTCTGCTCGTAGAACCGTCCGAGCTCGGCCAGCCACTTCTTCTCGTCCCCGAACAGCACGGCCCAGGGGAGGAGGCGTTCGGTGAGGTTCAGCATCTCGCGCGGGTCTCCCACGGCGACAGGCACGCGCTCCGCCCCCTGCGGCGACTGCAGGTAGCGGATGCGGTCGGCCTCGGCGAGGTGCACGTACATCCGCAGGCCGTCCACGTATTCGCGGAGGGCGGTGCCGGTCGCGGTCAGCGGTGAGCGCGACAGCAGGACGGCGGTGACGGCGAACAGCACGACCGAACCCACGAGGATCGGGATGGTCAGCCCGCCTCCGTAGACGCCGACGATGCACATCACAGAGCCGAGCACGGCGAGCACGGTCGCTCCCAGTGCGGTGAGGAACACCGCGCGGACCGGCCCCCGCGGACCGGCACTGCGATAGCCGTGAGCGGTCGCATCCGAATGCACGCCCTTCAGCAGCGAGGAGATCGCGCTCGCGACGCCCGCATCGGGCGAGCCGAGTTCGAGCGTCGTGCCGGGATCGAGCTCGTCACCGAACAGGGCCTGCAGGAACGACAGCTCGTAGGCCGTCGGATTCGGATCGCGCAGGGCCTGGCGACCGGTCGCCTCGGTCGAGACGAACTCCAGCGTGTAGGTGGGGCGACCGAGGAATCCCGTGGTCTGCAGCACTCGCACCCGGCCCGACACCGCGAGGTCCAGCGTCTGGGCGGCGACCGCCTTCTGCGTCCGCCGCGTGATGTCCGCCGCGAGCAGCAGACCCTCCTTCGGTGGGACGTACTCGGGGATGATCGTGACGCGCCCGGGGGCGTCGCGCAGCACGCGCACGCGGACGACGATGGCGGCGATCAGGGTCAGGATGCCGAGCAGGAGGCCGGCGAGGGCCGCGTAGCCCCATCCGGTGTCGAACAGTCCGTCGGCGCGCGCCGTGAAGGTGCCGGGGGCGAAGCCGATCGCGAAGGTCAGGTTCTCGCCCGCGCCGAGCCGGTCGGCGCTGAAGCGGAAGCCGTCGTCCGTCCGCTCGATCGTCGCGGGCTGCGTGGAGCCCTGGACGCCGCGATACGCGGACGGGGTGCCCTGCAGCGCCGCAGCCAGGCCGGAGCCGAGGTGCACGGTCGCCGTCACCCGGTCGAAGGGCTGCGCCCAGGCGGTGCCGTTCGCATCCCAGTAGAACTCGTCGTCGTCCGTGTTGGAGAAGTAGCGCGTGACGTTCGTCTGCCGGTAGGTGATGACGTAGGTCTGGTCGCCGTGCACGTAGCCCTTCGCGGCGATCGTCAGCGAGAGGATCCCGTCGTCGGAGTCGCTCGTGTATGCGCGCGGGGTGCCGTTCTCGTCGGTCACCGACACGACCGTCAGGTCCGTCGGCTGCCCGTCGTACTCCTCGACCAGCTCGCGCCGGATGCCGTGGTTCTGGTCGGTCTCCGGGAAGCGCGCCACCAGGGTCTCGACGGTGGTAAGGGTGGAGTGCCCCTCGGCGTCGCGGCCGAGCCGGTAGTCCCCGTCGAAGCTCGCGAACGAGAAGTCGTCGACGCCGGAGGGGACGGCGGCCGGAGCAGGCGCGGGCGCCGACGCGGTCGCAGCGCTTGCGATCGGGGCGCCTCCCGCCGCGATCAGCGAGCCCAGCGCGACGGCGACGGCCGTCGCGGCCAGCCGCCCGGCCCACCCACGCAGCCGCCGGTCTCGAACGCGGACTCCCACCTGCCCCGCCGTCCTCCGCCCTCGCCGGACGGTTCGTCTCGGCCGCCGGCCCGCCCGGCAGCACGCCTCCCATCCTGACACGGCGGGTGACGGGTTGACCCTCGGGGGTTCCCGACGTTCCATGCAGGCATGATCGCTCGCGGCCGTCTCCGCGCGCTCGGGGCATGCGCCGCCGTCGCGCTGACCCTCGGCGGTCTCACGGCGTGCGAGACCGTGCCCCCGTCGTCGTCGGACAGTGCTGCTCCCGCCCTGCTCGACGTGGTCGGCAAGCCCGCCGACAAGGGCGTCGAACTGCTCCGCAACGCCGGCTACCGCGTGGCGGTGCTGGGCGAGCACGGCGAACCCGCGACGGCCTCGCCCACGCGGCTCATCGTGTCGCAGAAGCCGGAAGGAGGGGCGAAGGTCGCGGCGGGGCGGACGGTCACGCTCACGCTGGGCGACGGGTAGGCCGGGATCGCTCAGGCTTGGCCGAGGAGGCGCCAGGTGGTCCGCGGGTAGTGGTCGTAACGGATGGCGATCTCACGCGAGAGCAGGGTCATCCGTTCGATCGTGCGGTTGTTGCGCAGCCGTCCCGCGTCCAGGACGCGGAACGGGAGGTCGCTGAAGACGCTCATGACTCGCTCTTTCGCGTGCTGGTCGTCGCCGGTGACGAGAATGTCGGATTCTCCCTCCGGAAACTGCGGGTCGTCGAAGACCACCCAGAACGTGTTCTTCAACGCCCCGACGACCGCAGCTCCCGGTACGGCCTCGGCCAGCTCTTCGGCCGCTGACGTGGTCTCCGGCAGGGTGAAATCCGTGAAGTCCTCGGTGAACGGGTTGGCGATGTCGACGATGATCTTTCCCTGCAGACGGCGCTGGTGCTCCGACACGAACTCGAGCGCGTGCTGATGCCAGAGCGCGAGGACGATGACGTCGCTGACGTCGATGGCCTCGCGGACCCCGAGCGGCCGAACGCGCACCAGTCCGAGCTCGTCGATCGTGCGCTGCAGTCGCTCGGGGGCTCTGCCCGCCCACACCACCTCCCCGCCGTGAGCGGCCAGGAGTCGGACGAGGGCGTCGCCCATGCGGCCCGAGCCGATGACGGCGAGGCGGGGCCGGGCGTGTTCAGCGGAGACGTGCATGAACCCACCCTTCCGATCCGGCAGAGCCACCACCAGTGGCCGATCAGCACGTTGTCGATAAGATCCGGTCATGGACCGTGATCGTCATCTCGCCGCCGTCATCGTGCCGGACACGGCGCTGCTGTTCGAGACGGCCGTCCCGATCAGCGTGTTCGGCGTCGACCGGACGGTGACGGGCGCTCCGCCGCTGCGTGTCGTAGCGGTCTCAGAGGCCGACACGTCTGCGACCACCGGTGGCCTCTCGCTGACGGGATTGAGCGGGCTGGGTGCAGCCGATGACGCCGGTGTCGTGATCGTCCCGAACTGGCCGGACCCGGAGAGTCGACCGTCCGACGCGCTGGTGGGCGTCTTGAAGCGAGCGGTGGATGACGGGGCCACCGTCATGGGCCTCTGCTCCGGCGCTTACGCTCTGGCGTACGCCGGCCTCCTCGACGGGCACCGGGCGATCACTCACTGGCGATGGGTGCACGACTTCGCGAACCGCTTCCCGAACACGGTCGTCGATGACAGCGGGCTGTACGTCGATGAGGGCAACGTCATCACCTCCGCAGGCACAGCTGCCGGCCTGGACGCGTGCCTGCATTACGTCCGACGCGAATGGGGCTCGGCCGCGGCGAACGCGATCGCGCGCCGGATGGTCACCGCACCACACCGTCACGGAAGCCAGAATCAGTTCGCGCAACCCGAACCGCTCCGGTCGGCTTCACCCACGATCGCGGCCATCCAGGAGCGAGTCATCGCCAACCTCCCGCGGGCGCTCACAGTGGACGACCTCGCGCGGTGGTACGGCACCAGCCGGCGCACCCTCGACCGGGACTTCACTGCGACCGTGGGCCAGTCCGCCATGCAGTGGATACTCCGCCAACGCGTCCTGACAGCCCAGGAGCTGCTGGAGACGACGACCCTGACCGTCGAGCAAGTCGCCCACCGGACCGGGTTCAGCAGCGCGACCGCGCTACGCCCGGCCTTCCGCAACGCCCTGGGGATCAGCCCGCAGCAGTACCGGCGGGCATTCGCTCCACTCGAGGACTAGAGCTGTGAGAAGGCCGCCAGCCGACGCCTGACACACTCATCGACGGAGCGGAAAATTGGAGCGAGTGACGGGAATCGAACCCGCGCTATCAGCTTGGGAAGCTGAAGTTCTACCATTGAACTACACTCGCGTGGCCCTCGATCCCAGTGATCCACTGGGGTGCGGGACTGCCGCCCAGACTACCCGGTCCCGCGTTGTCGGCCAAACCCGTCATCCACTCACGGCGTCGTGTAGACGAGTGTCAGCGTCGGCTGGAAGCCCGCCACGGTCGCCTCGCGCGACCACAGCCGCACGTTGTCGCTACCGGCGGTGCTCGCGAGTCGGAGGGTGATGGAGCTGCCGGCGAGCGGGGCGAGGTCGGCGGCGGACAGGGTGGCGGTGTAGGCCGTGTTCACCGCGGTGGCTCCGGCGAGCTGGCCGAGCACGGTCGGTCCCGCGGCCGTCGGCCGGTTGTTCCAGGTGAGGGTCGCCTCGTCCCAGGCGCCGGTGACGAGACGGAACTCGTGGGTGTCGGCCGATCCGGCCGTGGGGTCGGTGGATGTTCGGAGCGAGATGGTCGCCGAGGTGAGCACCTGCCCGGGGGGTGCCGCCGGGAGGTCGAATCGCAGGAAGGACTCGATCGCGGTGTTGAAGCGCGACGAGAGCTGGTTCGTGGTCCCGTAGGCGAAGGTCGGGTTCACGGCGGCCGCCATCGTGTCGGCGCTCGTCACGATGGTCTGCGTCGTGGGAGGCGCGGCCGGGCCGGAGACCGTCGCGGCCGCGGTGGCCGAGGCGCCACTCACATTCGACGCGGCATCCGTCGCGGCCACCGCGTAGTACCAGGTGCCCTGGGGGCGGGCCGAGTCGGTGAAGGTCGTGCCCGTTGTGTTGCCGATCCGGGAGGCGTCGTCCGCCGTGAAGCCGGGGGTCGTGCCCCGGTAGACGAGATAGCCCGTGACGCCCACGTTGTCGGTGGAGGCGCTCCAGCTCAGCCCGACGTTGTTCCCCGCATCGACGGTCGCGGTCAGCCCGGTCGGCACGCTCGGCGCGGCCGTGTCCGGGGCCACGGTGGTCACCGACGCCGCGCTCGACGCGCCGGAGACGTTGCCGGCGGCATCCCGTGCGGTCACCTTGTAATACCAGGTGCCCTCGGAGAGGGGAGCGTCGTGGTACGCGGTGCCGGCGATGCTCGGCTGGATGAGGGTGTCCGCGCTGGGTGCGAAATCGGCGTTCTGCCCGCGGTAGAGCGCGTAGCCGGTGACGCCGACGTTGTCGGTGGAGGCGGTCCAGGAGACGTCCGCGGCGAGCCCGTTCGCCGTCGCGGTGACGCCCGCCGGAACGGACGGCGCCGCCACGTCGACGACCGTGGCCGCGCCCGATGCCGCGGAGGCGGCACTGGCGTTGCCGGCCCCGTCGAACGCGATGACCTTGTAGTAGTACGTGCCCGGTGCCGGCGCGACGTCCTCGAACGTCGTCGTGGTGACGGTCGCGCGCAGCGTGTCGGCAGCCGGAGTGAACCCGGCCGTCGTGCCGCGATAGACGCGATAGCCCGCGACGCCGATGTCGTCCGACGCGGCGCTCCACGAGACGTCCACGTTGGCGCCGTCGAAGGCGGCCGCGACTCCCTGCGGCACGCTCGGGGCCGTGGTGTCGACGTAGCCCGTCCCGACGCGGTAGTGGTTCAGGGCCTGCTGCGCCGAGAGGGCCCGGTAGTAGACCGCCGTCTCGTCCAGCTGCCCGTCGAAGTACCGGTTCGTCTGCGCGTTGCCCGTCGACGGGTAGCCGCTGAGGCTGTCGCCGCCGACGTGCCACGTACCGTAATAGGTGGCGTTGCCCGTCGTGGAGTTCTGCGACTGGAGCGCGCCGTCGACGTACAGGCGCATGCCGCCTGGTCCCTGGGTGGCGACGACGTGGTGCCACTGGCCGTTGTTCAGCGCGGCCGTGCTGCGGAGCGTGGTCGTGCCGGCGCCGGCCCTCACGCCGAAGCGGAGGAAGCCCGTCCCGTTCTCCATGTAGACGACGCGGTCGACCGTCGTGCTGAGGCGATCCGTGCCGTCGTCCGTGCGCGGCCGCCCGTTCGACGAGCCGTAGTTGACGAGAGCGCCGCCCGTCGTGGAGGTCGTCCGGAACCAGGTCTCGACGGAGTAGACGGTCGGCCCGTTCGCGATGACGTCGTTCCAGATGTACTGCGGCAGCCCGCTCGCCTGGGTGTCGCTGAAGGTCGCACTCCCGCTTGGGTCACCGGAGATCGCGCCGGTGGCCGTCCTGGTCACGCCGTTCTGGGCGAGGCCGTTCAAGCCCACGACGGTCTGGCCGGCACTGTCCACGACCCACTGCGCGCTCGCCGTGTCGTCGTAGCGGTAGAACAGCCGCGGCTGGTCGGCGATCACGGTCGATGCGTAGGCAGAGCCCGTCGAGGAGGCGGTGGCCGTCGCCGCGGCGGAGAGTCCGCTCTGGTTGTTCGCGCGATCGATCGCCCGCACGCGGTAGCTGTAGGTCGTCCCCGGCGTCACGTTCGCGTCGACGAAGGTCGCCTGGTAGCGGTACCAGTGCTTCGACTCGGCGACACCCGTCCAGACGGGGGTGGTCGTGTCGGTCCCGCGGTAGACGGCGTACGTGAGGTCGGAGTCGTCCGGATCGTAGACGCCGCGGATGTTCACCTGCACGGCGCCGGGCGTGATCGCCCGCGCCGCGATGGTGGGTGCGGGCGGCGCACCCGTGTCGGTCGAGTTGAACCGGGTCAGGCCCTGCTGGCTCGCGCCGTTGACCCGCGTGAACTCGCCGCCGACCCAGAGGTACGGCGTCGCATCCGTCCCGGTCCCGACCGCGATGGTGCGCGGGCCGATGCCTTCACCGGTGCCGTCGTTCAGCTCCGGCACCCAGCCGATGTGCGTCTGCAGCGGATCGGTCGCGTGCGTCATGGTCAGGTAGATGCGGCGGCCGTCCGGATACATCCCCTGCGCGGAGCAGTCGTGGTGGTGGTGCGCCTCGATCAGTAGGCCCTGATAGGGGACGATCGTCTGCGTCGCGCCGGCGCAGTTGTCGCGCCATGCCTGGCTGTAGTCGGACCAGTTGTAGGCGAGGGCGCCGTCGTAGCCGTTGAAACCTTCTTGGGCGACGTAGAACCGCGTGCCGTCGGAGCTGATCGTCTTGGTCCGCGAGGTGGGCCCGACGGTGCTCGCCGGCCAGGTGCGCAGCACAGCGCCGGTCGTGGAGTCCACGACGGCGAAGCTGTGGGTCGCCGAGCCGTTGACGTCGAACCAGTCGCCGCCGATGGCGAGTCGGGTGCCGTCGGGCGAGAGCTGGAGCGCGTCCCCGCGCGCGTTCTTGCCGGGCACGATGGTGGTGCTGTACAGATCCTGTGTCGCGCCGGAGGCGTTGGCCACGAAGGCGGTCTGCAGCGCTCCGGCGCGGTCGACCTTCGCGAAGCTGCGCCGGGTCTGACCCGCGACGGTCTGGAACACGCCGCCGAAGTACACGGCGGTGGCGGAGGGCTCGATCTCGAGCACGTAGCTGGAGATGCCGCTCACCCGGAACGGCAGCACGGTGCACGTCTGGACGTTGATCTCCGCGAGACGGTTCACGGACACACCGCCGACGCTGGTGAACTGTCCGCCGATGAAGACGGTGTCGCCGTCGGGGGAGGCCTTGACCGCGTACACCGATGCGGCACTGCTGCCGAAGGAGACGGGCAGCTGGCACCCGTCGGGTTCTCCCGTCGCCGCGTTCAGGATGGCGAGGCTCTGCAGATCCCGGGCGGACCCCGACTGGCCCGCGCCCGGGCGGATCTGGGTGAAGGTCCCGCCGACGACCGCCTTGCCGTGGGAGATCGCCACCTGCCACACGGTTCCATTGGTCTGCCAGGTGGGCAGGGCGTCGGCGCTGAAGGGCAGGTCCGGCGACAGTGCCTCGGCCTTCTGCGGTGCCTGGAGGGCGATGCTTCCGATCGCGAGCGTCGCCACGGCGGCGAGGCAGGCGATGAGTCGAGTACGCACGTGAACCCCGATCGTCGAGATCTCCGACCGGCGGCCGCACTGCCTCGTGGGTCACCGGGCGCACGCGGATGTCCCACGGGCGCTCGTGCTGTCAGCTGCGCTTCGGCCACATCGTCGGGTGCAACATGCCAGTACGCTTGCGGCCGCAGTTTAGCGGCGCGGAGGAGGTCAGGGGAAGAGTTTCTGAGAAATTCTCATGTTCAATCCGGATCCCGGACGGAGGCCCGCCGCGCCGCCGGGTCCGTGAGAACGGCCACGTTGTCGGTGCGCTGCTCGATCGAGCCGCGCCCACGGGGAAGGCGTCGCACCTCCGGGTCGGCGATGCCCTCGAGGAGCCGGGTCGCGATCGCCGGATCCGGGTGCAGGTGCGGGCGATCCCAGAACGGGACGAGCGCGGTCTCCACGGAGGTCAGGCCGAGCGCGTTCTGTCGGTCGAGGAGGAACTGGAGGGCGTCGTCGAGTCCGCGATGTCTCGTCGCGAGATTGCGCGCGTCCAGCACCGCGGCGATCGATCCGCCGACGGGGCCCGCGTTCGGCAGGCACGCGAATGCCGAGCCGAACCACTTCGCGTACGGCGGCCAGGTGCGCTCGAGCAGGAACGCCAGGTGCATCGCGATCTGGGACAGCCGGGCCGCGATGATGCGTGCGCCGATGTCGTCGCCGACCTCTGCCGCCCGGGCCATCAGCGGCAGTTCCTGCGCGATCCGCTCCCAGTCGCTGGCCAGGACATACCGCCACAGGTCGTCCGGGTACCAGGCCAGCGCTCGGCGAACGGCTCCGAGCTCGCCGGTCGGGTCCGCGAAGACCGCGCCGGCCGTCACCTCGAGCGCGGCCTGGCCGGACACCGACAGCCAGTCGTGCACGTCGATGCCGTCGCGCGGGTCGAATCCCAGCCGGGCGACGGCGAACTCCCTCACCGATGTCACCTCGACGTGATGGCGCACGAGACTCTCGCCGGTGAAGGCGAACCGGGTGGGGAGCCCGCGGAAGGTGTCCGGGAGGTCGTCGTCGAGCAGCGCAGAGACGTCACCGACCGCATCGGCGGGCACGAAGAGGCTCAGCCGGAGGCCCCAGTCGTGGTCGCGGGAGACGTCGTCGTCGAAGCCGAGGACGTCCGAGCCGGTCCCGAGCCGCCCGGCGCCGAAGCGGAGACGGGGGAGCGACGCCGAGAGGAGGGGTGCGACCACGTCGTCGAAGAACGCGCGCGACAACGGGATCCCCGTCGCTGCGTCATCCGGCACGTCGGTTCCGCGGTCCATGGGCCAGCGGGTCTCAGGCCTCGCGCACGTACGACGTCAGCTCGGGGCCCGGGTAGAGGACGCCGTTCACGATCGCCCGGATGGCGAACTCGCTGGCGCCGGCGAGGTCGACATCGGAGGGCTCGAGGAGCCACTGGAGCTGGAGTCCGTCCATGACGGCGAGGATGGAGGCCGCGGCCTTGTCGACCGACTGGGGGTCGACGACACCCTCCTGCACGCACAGCTCCCGGAAGGCGTCGTCGATCTCGCGCCGGAGCGTCCGGTAGCGGTCCTCGAAGTAGCTCCGGGCGGGGTGCTCGTCGGTGACCGACTCGGCGGAGAGCACGGTGTAGACCTGCACGATGCCGGGGCGCTGCGCATTGCGGAGGGCCGTGCCGACCAGGTGCATGAAGAGGTCCGGGCCGCCCGGGATGTGGCGGTCGGCCAGGTGGGCGACGTCGTCCTGATCGCGGAACTCGATGACCTCGAGGAGCAGGTTCTGCTTGGAGCCGAAGTGGTGCAACACGCCGGCGTGGGTCATCCCGACCTGCTCGGCGATGTCGGCGAGGGTGCCGTTCGTGGAGCCCTTGGTGCCGAAGACCTCGACCGCGGCTCGCAGGATCTCCTTGCGCTTGCGCTCGGTCTCAGGGCGCGGATTGGCCGTGCCGGCGGTGGTGGCCATCCCGCATCTTCTTTCGCTCGTTGTTGCGTGGCAGCTTACCACCCAGTAACCTCACGCTAACTTGCTTTCTGACCAGTAAGCAAGTTATGTTCACCACACACCCTGCACCACCTGGCACAAGGACTGTGCCGTCACGAAGGAGAAGCAATGAGGCTTAGGAAGTTCTTGATCGCGGGCTCCGCGGTCGTCGCCATCAGTGCGATGGCCCTCACGGGATGCTCGAGCAGCGGATCGACCGCATCGAGCGGATCGGGCGGATCGATCACCGTCGCGAAGCCGGACGGCGCGGCCGTGCTGGCGACGCAGATCAACAACCCGTTCATCGCGACCGGCTCCGGCCAGTCGCTCGGCTACAACCGGATGATCTTCGAGCCGCTGGCCATGGTCAACCCGGTCGGCAAGAACGAGACCACCCCGTGGCTCGCGTCGAAGGTCGAGTGGAACTCCGACTACACGCAGCTCACGGTCACGCCCCGCGAGGGCGTCAAGTGGAGCGACGGCAAGCCGTTCACGGCCGACGACATCGTCTTCACCTTCAACCTCATCAAGAGCACCCCCGCCCTCGACCTGGCCGGGCTGAAGCTCGCCGACGTCAAGAAGGACGGCGGCAACGTGGTCCTCAGCTTCACGGAGTCGAAGTTCGTCAAGCAGGGCGACGTGCTGCAGACCGCCATCGTGCCCGAGCACCAGTGGAAGAACATCTCCGACCCGACGAAGGACGCGGTCAAGGACGCGGTCGGCACCGGCCCGTACACGATCAAGACCTTCTCCTCGCAGGGCGTCGTGCTGAAGGCCCGCACCGACTACTGGGGCGGCAAGGTCCCGGTGGGCGAGCTCAAGTACCTCGAGTACAACGACAACACCGGCCTCCTCCGCGGTCTGCAGAACGGCGAGACCGACTGGGCGCAGATCTTCATCACGGACTACCAGAAGAACTACGTCGACAAGGACCCGAAGCACAACGTCTTCTGGGGCGCCAACGTGCTGAGCCCGGACATGATCCTGGTCAACACGACCAAGGCCCCGTTCGACAACGTGGCGTTCCGCAAGGCCGTCAACATGGTCGTCGACCGCAAGGCGCACGCCGAGAAGGCGCGCAGCAATGCCGGTCCCGAGCTCAAGAACGTGACGGGCATCCCGCAGCCGACCGGTGACCAGTACATCGCTTCGGAGTACAAGGACCAGAACTTCAAGATCGACGTCGACGGCGCCAAGAAGGTCCTCACCGACGCCGGCTACACCTGGAAGGACGGCGCCCTGATCGACCCGTCCGGCAACCCGGTCTCCTTCACCCTCCAGGACCCGCAGGGCTGGAACGACTACGTCACCGGCATCCAGCTGGTCGCCACGCAGGTGAAGAACACGCTCGGCGCCGACGCGAAGGTCGCCACCCCCGACGCCGACACCTGGACCACCAACGTGGCGACGGGCAACTTCGACGCCGTGCTGCACTGGACCGGCTCCGGCTCGAACCCGTGGCACATCTACGACGACGTCATGAACGGCGCCTACCTCGACCAGGCCGCCGACGGCAAGGTCGCCGACAACTTCGGGCGCTACAACAACCCGGAGGCGACCGCCCTCCTCAAGGAGTACGCGCAGGCGTCCGACGACGCGTCCCGCAAGGCCGCTCTCGACAAGATCCAGAAGATCTTCGTCGAGGACGTCCCGGCCATCGCGATCGGCACCCACCCGCAGCTCGCCGAGTACAACACGCGCAAGTTCACCGGGTGGCCGAGCGAGAGCGACCAGTACGCGACCGCCGACCCGACCCAGCCCTCTGCCGTGCAGGTGATCATGAACCTGAAGCCCGCGAGCAAGTAACCCCCCACCAGCGTCCGGGGCGGAAGACGGTTTCGACCCCCTTCCGCCCCGGACGTTTCGCGGTCAGCAGGAAAGCGACGAACTCATGACAGACACCCTTCTCTCGGTGCGCGACTTCTCGGTCGTGTACGACGTGGATCCCCCGGTCCGGGCGGTCAAGAACGTCACCCTCGACATCAAGCGCGGCGAGATCGTCGGTCTCGCCGGCGAGAGCGGATGCGGCAAGACCACCCTCGCCTACGGGGTGCAGCGCCTCCTCCGTCCCCCGGCGGTCATCACCGACGGCAGCGTCGTCTTCCACGACAAGAGCGGCGACGACGTCGACATCAACGCCCTCGGCGTCGAGCAGATGCGCCGGTTCCGCTGGGACAAGATCTCCATGGTCTTCCAGGGCGCGATGAACGCTCTCAACCCGGTGGCGACCATCGGCTCGCAGCTCGAGGATGTCTTCGAAGTGCACCGGCCCGACATGAACCGCACCGAACGCCGCAAGGCGGTCGTCGAGCTCCTGGAGATCGTGAAGGTCGGCGGCCAGCGCCTCCGCTCCTATCCCCACGAGCTGTCCGGCGGCATGCGCCAGCGCGTCATGATCGCCATGGCGCTCGCGCTCCGCCCGCAGCTGATGGTGATGGACGAGCCCACGACCGCGCTCGACGTGCTCGTGCAGCGCGAGATCCTGCGCCAGATCTCGCAGCTCCGCCACGAGTTCGGCTTCTCCGTCGTCTTCATCACCCACGACCTCCCGCTGCTGCTGGAGATCAGCGACCGCATCGCGATCATGCGCGAGGGCGAGATCATCGAGCTGGCCACGGCCGAGCGGATCTGGAACGACCCGCAGCACGAGTACACGCGCAAGCTGCTCGCCTCCTTCCCGCGCCTGACCGGAGAGAGAGGAGTGGTCGCGCGATGACGACCCTCGAATTCAAGAACGTCACCAAGATCTACAACGTCCGCGGTTCCGGGCAGCTCAAGGCCCTCGACGACGTGAGCTTCACCCTCGGCTCGCACCAGACGCTCGGCCTCGTCGGGCAGTCGGGCAGCGGCAAGTCGACGATCGCGAAGATCCTGACCCAGCTGGAGACGCCGACGCGCGGCGAGATCCTGCTCGACGGCGCCCCCATCCCGCGCGGCGGACGAGGCCTGCGGCGGTACCGCCAGCAGCTGCGGATGGTGTTCCAGGACCCGTTCGCGTCGCTGAACCCGTCCCACTCGATCCGCCACCACATCGAGCGCCCGCTGCGGCTGGACAACGTCGTCCCCAAGCGCGAGGTCGACGACGAGGTGCGGCGCCTGCTGCTCCGCGTGCGCCTCGACGCCGACGCCGTCATCGACCGCCGCCCGCACGAGCTCTCGGGAGGCCAGCGCCAGCGCGTGGCCATCGCCCGCGCGCTCGCCTCGCGTCCGGCGCTGCTGGTCGCCGACGAGCCCGTCTCGATGCTCGACGTGTCGATCCGCCTCGGCGTGCTCAACCTGCTCGCCGACCTCCAGCGGGAGGAAGGACTCGGCGTGCTCTACATCACCCACGACCTGGCCACGGCCCGGCACTTCAGCGACGAGATCATGGTGCTCAACCAGGGCAAGGTCGTCGAGCGCGGCACGGCCGACGACGTCATCCTGCGCCCGCAGGATCCATACACGCGCGAGCTGCGCGCCGCTTCGCCCGACCCCGAGAAGCACTTCCGGGAACTGTCGGCACAGACCTCGGGAGGTGCGCTGTGAGCGCCGAATCGCAGGCCCCCGTCGATCCGACCCTCGTCGGCACGACCGCCACCGGCACGGAGCGTCGCCGCACGCGCGTCCCGTGGCGCTTCATCGGCGGTCGGGTGGCCTTCTACCTGTTCACCCTGTGGGCCGCCATCACCGTGAACTTCTTCCTGCCCCGCCTGATGAAGGGCGACGCGGTCGACTCGTTCATGGCGCGGAGCCAGGGTCAGCTGACGCCGGACGCCGAGAAGGCGCTGCGCGCGCTCTTCGGCCTGGACAAGTCGGTGCCGCTCTGGGATCAGTACATCAACTACTGGAACATGCTCCTGCACGGCAACCTGGGCATCTCGATCTCCACCGGCATGGCGCCGGTGGGCGACGCGATCGCCTCGGCGCTGCCCTGGACCCTCGGGCTCGTCGGCGTCGCCACCATCATCTCGTTCGTCATCGGCACCGGCCTCGGCGCCATCATCGGCTGGAAGCGCGGGAGCCGCCTCGACCTGTTCGTGCCGGTCACAACCTTCCTCGGCACCATCCCGTACTTCTGGCTCGGCCTGATCTTCATCGCGATCTTCTCGACGACGCTCGGCTGGTTCCCCGCCGGCCACGCCTACGAGGTCGGCGTCGACCCGGGCTGGAACGCAGAGTTCATCTCCGAGGTCGTCTCGCACGCCGTCCTCCCGGTGCTGACCATCGTGGTCGTCTCGCTCGGCGGGTGGGTGCTCGGCATGCGCAACATGATGCTGACCGTGCTCGACGAGGACTACATCACGGTTGCGCAGGCCAAGGGCATGCCGAACCGCCGCGTGCTGTGGCGCTACGCCGCCCGCAACGCGGTGCTCCCGCAGATCCAGAGCTTCGCGCTCGCCCTCGGCTTCATCGTCGGCGGCACGCTCGTGATGGAGATGGTCTTCTCCTACCCCGGCATCGGCCTGTTGCTGCTCAACGCGACCAACGCGAAGGACTACGCGCTGATGCAGGGCATCTTCCTCGTCCTCGTCCTGGCCGTGCTGGTCGCGAACATCATCGCCGACATCGCCTACGCCATCCTCGACCCGCGCACCCGTCAGACGGAGGCCTGATCATGACTACCCCCGCCGAGAAGACCGTCCCCGCCGAGAGCGCACCGGCGCTCGCGCACCACGTGGGCGTCGGCGCCCCCGAGACCGCAGCAGTGCTGGCCGGTCGGCCGCAGAACACTCCCGAGCACGCTCCGGAGCGGAAGACCTTCTGGTCGCAGCTGAAGGTCTCGCTCGCGATGTTCAGCAACCCGAAGTCCGCCACGGGCCTCATCATCCTCGGGGTGTTCATCCTCGTCGCGATCTTCGCGCCGCTGATCGCCCCGTACGACCCCCAGGCGCAGAACCTCGACGAGACCCTGCAGCCGCCGTCGTTCCAGCACCTCCTGGGCACGACCCACATCGGCCAGGACGTCTTCAGCCAGCTCGTCTACGGCACCCGCGGCGTGCTCGTCGTCGGCTTCCTGGCGACGATCATGGCGACCATCGTCGCGATCGCCGTCGGTGTGACCGCCGGCTACCTGCGCGGCTGGAAGAGCGAGGCGCTGTCGGCCCTGTCCAACGTGTTCCTCGTCATCCCCGGCCTCCCGCTGATGATCATCATCGCGTCGCAGTTCGAGGACCCGCCGCTGGTCGTCATCGCCGCCGTGCTCGGTCTCACCGGCTGGGCGTGGGGAGCGCGCGTCCTGCGTGCGCAGACCATGTCGTTGCGCAACCGGGACTTCATCCAGGCCGCCCGCGCCAACGGCGAGCCGCTCTACCGCATCATCCTGGTGGAGATGCTGCCGAACCTCATGGCGCTCATCGCCTCCAGCTTCGTCGGCACGATGACGGCCGCGGTCCTGGGTCTGACGACCCTGGCGTTCATCGGCGTCATCCCGGTGTCGAACCTCAACTGGGGCACGGTCCTGTTCTGGGCGCAGCAGAACAACGCGTTCCCGGACTACTGGTGGTGGTACGTCCCCGCCGGTCTCTGCATCGCGATCCTGGGCGTGGCGCTCTCGCTCGTCAACTTCGGCATCGACGAGTACGTCAACCCGCGCCTGCGCTCCGCCGGCGAGCGCGCCCGCGCGATGAAGAAGAAGGGTCTCAACATCAACGCGACCGTCACGCAGGTGCGCACGGGGTCGTCGGCTCCGTCGTCCTCCGGCTCCACCTCCACCACCTCCCCGTCGAACGGGCCCGCGGCGGAAGGCGCCACTGAATGACATCCACACTGCCCATCACGGACGCCACGCGGACCGGCACCCTCCCCTACCAGGACCCGTCGCTCACGACGGCTGAGCGCGTCCGGGACCTGCTCGGCCGCATGACCGTGGAGGAGAAGGTGGGGCAGATGCTCCAGCTCGACGCGCGGGACGACCTGCAGGACCACATCCTGCGTCGTCACGTCGGGTCGATCCTGCACACGTCGCCCGAGCGCATCCTGGAGGCGAACCGGCTCACGGCCGAGACGCGCCTGCGGATCCCGCTGCTCGTCGGCGAGGACTGCATCCACGGGCACTCCTTCTGGCCCGGCGCCACGATCTACCCGACCCAGCTCGGCCTCGCCGCGTCGTGGGATGCGGAACTGATCGAGCGCGTCGCCCGCGCCACGGCCGAAGAGGTCGCCGTGACCGGTGTGCACTGGACGTTCTCGCCCGTGCTGTGCATCGCCCGCGACCTGCGCTGGGGCCGGGTCAGCGAGACGTTCGGCGAAGACCCGTTCCTCATCGGCGAGCTCGCGAGCGGCATGGTCCGCGGCTACCAGGGCGACGGCCTCGACGACCCGACCGCGATCCTCGCGACCGCGAAGCACTTCGCCGGGTACTCCGAGACGCAGGGTGGCCGCGATGCGAGCGAGGCCGACATCTCCCGGCGCAAGCTCCGCAGCTGGTTCCTGCCGCCGTTCGAGCGCGTGGCCCGCGAGGGCTGCCGCACCTTCATGCTCGGCTACCAGAGCACCGACGGCGTGCCGATCACGGTCAACGACTGGCTGCTCAGCGAGGTGCTGCGCGGCGAGTGGGGGTACACCGGCACCCTCATCACCGACTGGGACAACGTGGGCCGCATGGTGTGGGAGCAGAAGGTCCAGCCCGACTACGCGCACGCGGCCGCCGCGGCCGTGAAGGCCGGCAACGACATGGTGATGACCACTCCTCTCTTCTATGAGGGAGCGCTGGAGGCCGTCGCCCAGGGGCTGCTCGCCGACGACGATTTCGACGCCGCGGTCGGGCGCATCCTGACGCTCAAGTTCGACCTCGGCCTCTTCGAGGACCCGCGCCTCCCGGCCGACGACCTCGACACCGTGGTCGGCAGCGCGGAGCACGCCGCCCTCAACCTCGAGGTCGCGCGGCGCTCGCTCGTGCTGCTCGAGAACGACGGGACGCTGCCGCTGGCGGCATCCGCGTCGGCGCCCGCTCCCGTGCGCGTCGCGCTGGTCGGCCCGCTCGCCGACGACGCGCAGACGCAGCTCGGCGACTGGGCCGGCGGATCCGGCCAGGCCGGCTGGCTGGACGGCCAGCCGCGCGAGATGATCACGACGGTGCTCGACGGGCTCCGCGCGACGGAGGGCGTCAGCGTGCAGTACGCCCGCGGCGCCGACATCCTGACCCTCGAGGACGACCCCAACGGCCGCACGTTCCCGGACGGCCAGCCGCGACCGCCGGTCGTGGTGCCCTGTGCGCCCGATCAGCAGTTGATCGCGGAGGCCGTGGCTGCGGCCGAGCAGTCGGATGTCGTCGTCGCCGTGGTCGGCGACCGGATCGAGCTCGTCGGCGAGGGCCGCTCCACGGCGACGCTCGAACTGATCGGCGGCCAGAACGCGCTGCTCGACGCCCTGATCGCGACCGGGAAGCCCGTCGTCGTGATCCTGCTCGCGTCGAAGCCGCTCGTCCTGCCTCCCTCGACCGCGCAGGCGGCGGCCGTGATCTGGGCCGCGAACCCGGGCATGCTCGGCGGCCAGGCGCTGGCCGAGCTCCTCACCGGCCGCATCGAGCCGTCGGGGCGCCTGCCGATCTCCTTCGCCCGCCACGTCGGCCAGCAGCCGACGTACTACAACCAGATCCGCGGCCAGCACGGCGACCGCTACGCCGACCTCACCCAGGCGCCCGCCTGGGCGTTCGGCCAGGGGCTCTCGTACACGACCGTCGAGTACGCCGATCTCGCGCTCGCGCGCACCGAGCTCGGCGCCGGAGACGACATCGTCGCCGAGGTCACGGTGAGCAACACCGGTGATCGTCCGGTGCGCGAGACCGTGCAGGTCTACGTGCGCGACGCGGTCACCAGCGTGAGCTGGGCCGACCGGGAACTGAAGGTGTACCGTCAGGTCGACCTCGCGCCGGGGGAGTCCGCGCGTGTGGTGCTGACGCTTCCCGTCGCCGACTGCACGATCGTGGATGCGGCTGCCATCCGCCGCGTGGAGCCCGGTGCATTCGAGCTGCTCGTCGGCTCGTCGTCGCGCGCCGAGGATCTGCTGGCTGCAGGATTCGAGGTGCGGTGAGCGGCATCCCGATAAGCTGACCTCGTGCTTCTCTCCGATCGCGACATCAAGGCCGAGCTCGGCGCCGGACGGATCGGCCTGGAGCCGTTCGACGCCTCGATGGTGCAGCCGTCGAGCATCGACGTGCGGCTGGACCGGTTCTTCCGGTTGTTCGACAACCACAAGTACCCGTTCATCGACCCGTCGGAAGATCAGCCCGAGCTGACGCGCTTCGTCGAGGTGGAGGCGGACCAGCCGTTCATCCTGCACCCCGGCGAGTTCGTGCTCGGGTCGACGTACGAGCTGGTGTCCCTGCCCGACGACGTCGCCGCGCGGCTGGAGGGCAAGAGCTCGCTCGGTCGCCTCGGCCTGCTGACGCACTCGACCGCGGGGTTCATCGATCCCGGGTTCTCCGGTCACGTGACGCTCGAGCTCAGCAACGTCGCCACCCTCCCGATCAAGCTCTGGCCGGGCATGAAGATCGGCCAGATGTGCTTCTTCCGGCTCACCTCGCCGGCCGAGAAGCCGTACGGATCGAGTGAGTACAGCTCCCGCTACCAGGGCCAGCGCGGGCCGACGGCCTCGCGCTCGTTCCTCAACTTCCACCGGACCGACGTGTCCGCCACCGAGGCCGGGCGTCCGTCCAGCTGACCCACGACCCGAGAGGCGCCCCATGAGCGAGACGACCGACGCCGAGTTCGCGAGCGCGCTGATCGCGACGGGGCCGACTCCCGTGCGGCCGCAGCGGATGCACCTCTTCGGGCAACTGGTCGGCAGCTGGCGCGCCGAGTGCCGGTTCCTCGACGAGGAGTCCGGAGCCTGGAGCGAGTTCACCACCGACTGGCTGTTCGCCTACACGCTGGGCGGCCGCGCCGTTCAGGATGTGCTGGTCGCGCCGACGGCTGCCGACCCCTCCCGCATGGAGTCCAAGGGCACCACCATCCGCGTATACGACCCGGTGCTGGGCGCGTGGCGGGTGAGCTGGTTCGGCGCCGTCGCCGGTGACTTCTGCACCCTCGTCGCCTCCGGCCACCGCGACGGGATCCGCCAGGACGGCACGCAGACCGACGGCCGCCCGATCCGCTGGAACTTCTCCGCCATCACCGCCGACTCGTTCGAGTGGGACGGTTGGGTCTCCGACGACGAGGGCCGCACCTGGTGGCTGGAGCAGCACATCACCGCCACGCGCACCGGGTAGGAGCGGCGTGCGGGTGCTGCCGCGCCCGCGAATCATCTCATCCACTTGTCACAACACGCCGCCGGCGCAGGCGCGCTCGCGGCATGTCGCGACCACTGGATCGCCCCTCCCATCCACCTGTCACAACACGCCGCCGCGCAGGCGTCCGCACGGCGTGTTGCGACCACTAGATGCAGCGGCTGCTCCCTACGCCACCCACCCCGCGGTCGCCCCGGTGACGGCCGAGCCGTCGAGGTCGGCCAGCTTGATGCCGACGAAGGCACGCGCGGCGTCGGAGGTCTGCACACGGAACGGCGGCTCCGCCTCCGTCAGCACCCGCTCGATGACGGCGGCGACCTCGGCGGGCTGCTGCGCCGCGGCGAAGGCGCCGGCGGTGCGCTCCAGGTAGGCGGCGAGCTGCGGGGCGTAGGGTCCGGCGTCCGCGAGGGCGGCATCCCGGCCCTCGGTCGCGTTGGCGACGAACTCGCTCGCGACGGCGCCCGGCTCGACGACGATCACCGCGACGCCCTGGGCGGCGGCGACCGGGTGGAGGCTCTCCAAGAAGCCTTCGACGGCGAACTTGGCCGCACAGTACGCGTCGTTGAACGGCTGTCCGATGATGCCGCCGACGCTCGACACCGTCACCACGCGCCCGCCGGAGGCCCGCAGCGCGGGCAGCGCCGCCTGCGTGAGCTGCACGACTCCGAAGAAGTTGACCTCCATCGCGGCGCGGACGCGGTCGATGCCCATCGTCTCGGCGGTGCCGAGAGCGGCGGCGCCGGCGTTGTTGACCAGGGCGTCGAGGCGACCGCGCTCCGCCACCACCTGCTCGACGAGTGCCGTCGACGCCGCCCCGTCGGTCACATCCAGCGCCCGGATGTCCAGGGACACCCCGGCGGCGGTCGAGGCGTCGCGGAGCCGGTCCGCCCGGGAGACGTCGCGGACGGTGGCGACGACATCCCAGCCGCCGCGGGCGAGGGCGACCGCCGTCTCGAGTCCGATGCCGGTGGAGGTGCCGGTGACGAGGGCGACGCGAGTGCTGGAGGAGGAGTTCATGGTCTCAGCATGCTCCTTGAAGTGCGCTCGAAGTCAAACCGTGGGCGGTCTCCCGCCTGGACGCTGTGCGCACGAAGGTATTCGGTCGCGGGCATACCCCAGACGTGAGTTATCCACAGGGAATTTCACAAGTGGAAAATATGAGCCGTTCTCACAGCTGACCCGAAGGTTCGCCATCCGGATCGGCGTACAGGGCCGGCAACTGGAGGGTGAGCCAGGGGCTGAACGCCCACGGCGTCGCCTCCACGGCCGAGAGCAGCGTGCGCGGGTCGACCCATTCCCACTCGGCGACTTCGTCGGCCGCCGGGGAGAGCGGCGAGGCCACGGTGGCGGTGTAGACGGGGCAGATCTCGTACTCGACGATGCCGGAGGCGTCGACCGCTCGGTAGCGGAAGTCGGGGAGCGCGACGATCACGTTCTCGATCGTCGTGCCGAGCTCGTCGGCGGCGCGGCGGGCGACGGCATCCTCCATCGTCTCGCCGGGGCCGGGATGCCCGCAGAATGAGTTGGTCCAGACGCCGGGCCAGGTGGCCTTGCCGAGTGCGCGACGGGTGACGAGTATGCGGCCCTCGCCGTCGAAGAGGTGGCAGGAGAACGCCAGGTGCAGCGGCGTCTCGGTGGTGTGCACGGTGGCCTTGTCGGCCGTCCCGATCGGCGTCCCGTCCTCGGCCAGCAGTACGACCTCTTCACGGGGTGGCGTCATGCGTCCATCCTAGGCGCGGGTGCGGCGAGGGGAACCGGGAGGGAGCCGCGAGCGAACCGGTGAACCGGGCGGAGGCCCGCCTCACGCCGGCGGGGTGGCCGCCAGGTGGTCGCGCATCGGCACGAGGTTCTGCAGCGGCGCGAAGTACCCGAACCGCGGCAGGTCGAACACCACTCCCCGCACGCCTGATTGGGCGAGGGAGGCGAGCCACTCGATCGCGCCGGGAAGCGGGACCGAGAGCACCTTCGAGGCGGCGTCCTCGTCCAGCCCCGCGCTCAATGCACCCTCCCGCGCGCGCCCGAGGGTCGTGAAGGCGAAGACCATCGGCCCCGCGTCCAGCTCGCCCACGAACGGGGTCGGGGCGTCGTCCGTCCCGCGCGCGATGAACGCCCAGCTCGGCAGCGCGTAGACCGCGCGCCAGAGGCCGTCCATTGCCTCGAAGCTGTCCGGTGCGTTCCGCAGCGCCTCGGCTGCGGCGTCGATCGCGGCGACCTGATCGTCGGTCGGTTGCATCGGTCCTCCCCCTTGGTCCGGTGCGTCCACCCTAACCGCGCAGCGCGGGATGCGACCGGGGCGGGGAGCTTGCGTCTCGCCATGTATGCGCATACACTCGCTCGAAACCGCGACCGCCCGCCACCTCGCACCCTGGCGTCAGGATGGCGGCGAAAGGACGATGATGCCCCTTCACCTCTCCCGCCGCGCCCTGCGTGCCGGCGGAACAGCTCTCGCCGCCGCGCTCGCCGGCGCTGTCGCTCTGGCGGTTCCTGCGGCCGCCGCGCCTCCGGGCCAGTCGCGCGCCGCTGCTCCCGCCGCCGCTCCCGCCGCCGCTCCCGCCGCTCCCGCCGCGATCTCCGTGGACACCCACGGCCCCGCCTCCGGCGACGCCACCCCCTACTCGGCCGAGCTGCACCGCTGGGCGGCCGACACCTGGCACTCCCTCGACGCGATGACCGACCCTGCCGTCGGCCTCCCCGCCGACAACATCGACGACAGCCTCGATCCCGCCTCCGCCAGCGGCCACACCTCCCCGACGAACATCGGCGGCTATCTCTGGTCGACGCTCGCCGCGCGCGGGCTCGGGATCATCTCGGCGGACGAGGCCCGTGACCGGCTCACCACCACTGTCGGCACGCTCGAGCACCTCGAGCGGAACGCCGCGAGCGGGATGTTCTACAACTGGTACTCGCCCGCCGACGGTCAGAAGCTCACCACGTGGCCGGAGGACGGCTCGGTCGTCCATCCCTTCCTCAGCACGGTCGACAACGGCTGGCTCGCCGCCGCGCTGCGCATGGTGGCGAACGGCGAGCCGACGCTGACCGACCGCGCCCGCGCGCTCTACGACTCGATGGACTTCGGCGTCTTCTTCGATCCGACCCCGTACAATCCGGCGCTCCCGGCCGGCACGAACAAGGGCGGCTTCTGGGAGGCGCAGCCGGGCGACACCTGCGCGAGCGAGCAGGCGCCGTTCTCGGGATCTGGGCCGAACGTCTTCTACACGTGCCACTGGTACGACACCACGGTGAGCGAGAGCCGCATCGCGACCTACCTCGGCATCGTCAACGGGCAGATCCCGCCGTCCGGGCTGTACGGCACCTTCCGCACGATGCCCGCCGGCTGCGACTACTCCTGGCAGGAGCAGAGCCCCGTCGGCGAGAACCGGGTGTACGACGGTCTCACCGTCTTCGAGGGCGCCTACAGCTCTGACGGCATGCAGTTCGTGCCGAGCTGGGGCGGCAGCATGTTCGAGGCGCTGATGCCCGACCTCCTGGTGCCGGAGGAGACGTGGGGTCCGACCTCGTGGGGCCTCAACCATCCCGTGACCGTCGCCGTGCAGGAGAAGCACGGTCAGGATGCCGGCTACGGATACTGGGGCTTCTCGCCCGCGAGCAACCCCGACGGCGGCTACCGCGAGTACGGGGTGGACGCGGCGGGGATGCGCGCCGACGGCTACTTCTCCGACCAGGAGAACACCGACGTCGACCTCCCCTTCGCCGGCTGCCCGACCGCGGAGCGCGGCACCAACCCGGCGCCCACCTTTGGCGACGGAGTGGTGACGCCGCACGCGTCGTTCCTCGCGCTGGGTTACGACGCCCGCGGTGCCGTCGAGAACTTGCGCGGCATCGAGCAGAACCTCGGCGCCTACGGCCCCGGCGGGTTCTACGACGCGGTGGCCGTGCACAGCGGACGCATCGCCGAGCGCTACCTCTCGCTCGACCAGTCGATGATCATGGCCGCGGTCGCGAACGGCCTGGACGACGGCGCGATGCGCACTCTCTTCGCCGACGACGCGGTGCGGGATGCGCTCCAGCCGCTCATGGCGGCGCAGACGTTCTCCGCGTCGTGGGCTCCGCGCGCGGAGGACGGCGGAGCTGCGGGAGGCGCCGGAGGCGGCGGCACCGCGGTTGCGGGCATCGCGACCGGCGAACTCGCCGCGACCGGCTCGGACGCGGGAGGCGGCGCCGCGATCGCATCCGCGTTCGCCGTGCTGCTCGCCGGCGCCGGGATCACCGCGCTCGCGATGGTGCGGAGGCGACGTCGCGCGGCATGACGATCGCGGCCCGGTGCCGCACATGACGGAGGCCGGAGCGCTCGTGCGCCCCGGCCTCTCGTCGTTCCACCGAAGATGATCGGTGGAACGGGTGCTGGTCAGCCCTGCTCGGCCTGACCCGGCTCCCCGGACTCAGCCGGCTCGCCCTCCTGGCCCTGCTCCCGCGGCTCCCAGCCCAGGTTGCGGGCCATCGTCTCGAGGGTGGCCAGGGTGGTGGCGTAGTCCTCGGGCGAGATGCCGTCGGCCAGAGCGCCGCGCACCTCCTGGACCCGCGCGAACGCGGCGTCGTGGGCGGCGCGGCCTTCGTCGGTCAGTGTGGCGCGGTCGCCGTCGAACCAGACCCAGCCGCGCTCGGTGAAGTCGGCGAGGATGCGCTCGATGCGCCCCGTGCGGCGGTCGCCGTCGCAGCGGCCGTGAGGGCCGCCGTGGCCGTGGTGTCCGTGGTGCGGACCGAAGCCGCGCCCGCCGCGGAAGCCGGCGTGACCGCCGAAGGGTCCGGCGAACGGGCCGCCGAACGCGGGTGCCGCCGCGGCTCCGCGCTGGAAACCACGCTCGAAGCCGCGCTCGAAGGCGGCCTCACGGTCGTGGTGGTCGTGGTGGTCGTGCCCGTGGTGGCCGGCGTCGCCGTCGTGACCGTGGTGCCCCTGGGCCTCCACGTGAGCGTCGGCGTGGTGGCGGTCGGGATGACCGCCTCCCGGGCCGAACGGCCGCTCGGCGTGCCAGGTCTCACGGCTGTAGGTCCAGGCGCCCTGCGAGCGCGGGGACGGGTACGGGTGGCGACCGCCGCGCTCACGCGGGTCGAAGCCGCCGCGACCGAAGCCCGCGCGGTCATGACCGCGCTCGCCGCGCTCGGGGCGCTCACCGTTCCCACCGCGCTCGGGGCCGCCGGTGTGGTCGTGGTCGCGGCCGAAGGCGCCGCGTCCATGTCCGTGGCCGCGTCCGTGCCCGTGGCCACGACGGCCGCGGGGGAGGCGGTCCGCGAGCTCGGCGGCGGTCGCCGGGCCCTCGGACAGGGAGTGGAGCAGGCGCCAGCCGCCGCGGCGGAGGCCCTGCTCGGCCAGCGCGTCGCGCATGCGATCGCGCAGCCGGCTCTCGATCTCGCCGAACCAGTATCCGGGCGGGGTCGAGGCAGGGGTGTTGTTCGAGTCGTCGATGTTCGTCATCGGGGACCCCTTCCTATTTGCATGTATCTTGACAAGTAAATGTATAGTTACATACATGGATGACGAGAGTCAAGCTGAGCAGGGTTCGCCGTCAGCGGACGTGGTGGCGCTGATCGAGAGCGCGCTGGTGGCGGTACGTCGCGATCAGTCGCGCCGCCGGCCTCCCGGGCCGTGGGGTGACGCTCCCTTCGGCCGCGGCGGTCCACACGCGTGGGGTCCCCGCGGCCCCTGGGGTGCGGGGGGAGGCGACGGCGGGCACGGGCAGGCCGGCCACGGTCACGCCGAGCACGATCATGGGTCCCACGAACATGGCGCCCACGAGCACCTCGCGCACGACCACGACCACCCGCCGTTCGGCGACTCCGCCCGCCCCGGCCCCGGTCGTCGCGGCCGCGACGGCAGCCTCGGCCGCATCGCGCGCATCCGGATGCTGGAGGCGCTCGAGACGGCGGAGGCCGCGGGCAGCCCGTTGTCGATCAGCTCGCTCGCGCAGGCGATCGGCGTCGATCAGCCGCGCGCGAGCCGGCTGGTCCAGGAGGGCGTCGAGCGCGGGCATGTGCGCCGGGTGCCCGACCCGTCGGACGCGCGCCGGGCGCTCATCCAGCTCACCGCGGCCGGACGCGCCCAGCTCGACGAGGTGCGCACGCATCGGCGCAGCGCCGTCGAGTCGGCGCTCGCGGAGTTCACGCCGGAGGAGGCGCGCACCTTCGCCGAGCTGTTCGACCGCTTCGTCCGCGCGTGGCCCCGCCCCTGAGTCGGGAAGGCGATCACCCGGCCGGCGCCTGACCCGTCTCGCAATCGCACGGCGGGTACTCGCCGCGCAGCACGGCCTCCGGAGCCGACGGGATCAGCAGCGAGCGTTGCAGTCGGCGGTTCCAGAACGGCTTCCGGCTCGTGATGCGCAGGCGGAGGCTCGAGTGCGTGAGCCAGCGTCCGGCCGCCCAGTGGGTCAGCGTGTTCTCGACGCGGTGCACGCGCCGGACGTACTCCTGGTCGGCCTCCACCCAGGCCGGGTCGACGAGCGCGGCCTCCCTGCCGAGCGTGTGCAGCCAGCCGTGGAGGATGTCGGCCTGCGCCTGCAGGAACACCTGCGAGTTGAACAGCCAGTTGCGCGCCCAGCCGGTCCGGAGCGGCTGCAGCAGCATCAGCTCGGCCGACCCGTCCGCCGTGCCGTCGACCGCGCGCACGCCGTAGCCGCGCGGTGTCGCGCCGTCGGGAGGGACGATCCCGTCGAAGGGCCGGCCGGCGTCGGCGGCGTCGCGCCCGATCCCGAAGATCGTCCGCAGATTGGCCGCCGCCCACGCGCGCCGCGCGGCGAGCACGGTCTCCGTGCGCGCCGAGCCGCGCACGAGCGTGCCGATCAGGATCCCGACCGCCAGCGCGATCACGCCGACGAGCACCACCACTCCGAGCGGGTATGTTGCGACCTCCGCCATGGGCTCAGGCTATGCGCTCGCGCCTCCGGGCCGAATGGTCGATTTCGCCGGCTCAGCCGGGGTGCGCCGTGCGCGGCGCCTTGACCGGGATCAGCAGCCCGAGCCCGATCGCGAGCACCAGCACGATGCCGAGGATGCCCCAGTACTGCGCGCCGCCGACGGCGACGAAGGTCGCGAACAGCAGCGGCGCCAGGAACGACACCGCGCGGCCGGTCGTCGCGTAGAGGCCGAAGACCTCCCCTTCGCGGCCGACCGGGGTGACCCGGGTGAGGAACGTGCGGCTGGCCGACTGCGCGGGCCCGACGAAGAGGCAGAGCACGAGGCCGCCGACCCAGAACGCGGTCGCGCCGCCGTCGTGCAGGAAGAACACGGCGAGCCCGGCGACCACGAGGCCGACCAGCGCGGTGACGATGACCGGCTTCGGCCCGTACCGGTCGTCGAAGCGCCCGGAGATGAGGGTGCTGACGCCGGCGACGACGTTGGCGGCGATCGCGAAGATGATCACCTGGCCGCTGGAGAAGCCGAAGGTGCCCTGGGCCAGGATGCCCCCGAAGGTGAACACGCCGACGAGCCCGTCCCGGAAGAGGGCCGAGGCGATCAGGAACAGGACGGTGTTGCGGCTCTCCTTCCACAGCCTCCCGATGTCGCGCACGAGCACGGCGTAGGAGGCGAAGAAGCCGACCCGCGGGGTGCGGGCGTTCTTCGCCATCTCGGGCACCGAGATCAGCACGGGGAGCGAGAAGACGAGCGTCCACAGCGCGGCGATGAGCGCGATGATGCGGATGTTCAGCCCGGCGTCCTGGCTGGCGTGCAGGAAGCCGCCGGTGCCGTCCGGGTTGTCGGTCACCAGGCCGAAGTACACGATGAGGAGCAGCACGATGCCGCCGAGGTAACCCGCTCCCCACCCGAAGCCGCTCACCCGGCCGACGGTCTTCGGCGTCGAGACCTGCACCAGCATCGCGTTGTAGTTGACGGTGGCGATCTCGTAGAAGACCGTCCCGATCGCGACGAGGGCGACGCCGAGCAGGAAGTACGACGGCTCGCCGACGACGAGGAACATGAGCGCCGTCACGACCACCACGACGCCGGTGTTGATCCCGAGCCACAGCTTGCGGCGGCCCGAGCCGTCGGTCCGCTGGCCCAGCACCGGCGCGAGGAGCGCGACGACGATGCCCGCGATGGCGAGGCCCCAGCCGAGCCCGCTGGAGAGCGGTGCTTCGGCGGCGGTCACGGCGGCGTGGGCGGGACCCTTCAGGTCGGTCTCGGCGTCGCGCGCCGCGACCAGGGCGGGGTCGACGAAGAGACTGCCGGTCAGGTACACCGTGAACACGAAGGTCGTGATGACCGCGTTGAAGGCGGCTCCGCCCCAGTCCCAGAGCGCCCACGACACAACCCAGCGGCGCGGGATGCGGCGCTCGGTCGAGCTGTCGGAGAAGAGCGGGCTCGCCGACGTCAGCAGGGCATCAGTCGACGTGGTGGGGCGTTTGGTGTTCGCGTCGCCGTCGCCGCTCGCACCGCCGCCTCCCGGGAGGTCGCGTGTCATGCCCACAGCGTAGGGGCTGGCGGGGAACAGGCGGTGAACTGGCGCGGCGCGCTCACTCCCGGGTCCCTCACGCCCAGAGCGTCAGCTTGTCCGGGTTGCGCATCATGCGGATGTCCGTGATGAGACCGTCGTGGACGCTCAGGGTGAGGATGCCGGTCACGGCGCCCTCCTGCCGCACCTCGAAGCCGAGCCCGTCGGTCGTCTCGATCGGTCGGATCACGGCGTCCGTGAACTTGGCGGCCAGGCCGAGGAGGAAGCGCGCCGCGTTCTCGGCGCCCTGGACGGGCCGGCGGGCCGAGCTCACCCGGCCGCCGCCGTCCGCCACCAGCACGACCGCGGGATCGAGCACCGCCACGAGCGCGGCGAGGTCGCCTCCCGCCGCCGCGGCACCGAAGGCCTGCACGACCCGGTCGTGCTCGGCGCGCGGGACCGCCCGCTCCCGGCGCTCCTGCACCCGGCGCCGGGCGGAGGTCGCCAGCTGGCGGCAGGCCGCGGGGGAGCGGCCCACGATCCCGGCGATCTCGTCGAAGGGGAGCGCGAACACGTCGTGCAGCACGAACGCCACGCGCTCCGCGGGCGTCATGGCCTCGAGCACGACGAGCAACGCGGTGCTCACCGACTCGTCGAGCGTCACACGGTCGAGCGGGTCGGCGGAGGCGTGCGCATCCCCGAGCGTCCCGAAGGTCGACGTCGGCACCGGCTCCGGCAGCCACGGGCCGACGTAGCTCTCGCGTCGCACCCGTGCCGATCCGAGCACGTCGAGGCAGATCCGGCTCGCCACCCGGGTCAGCCACGCGCGCGGCGACTCGATCGCATCGCGCTCGTCGGGGGTGAGCCGGTACCAGCGCGCGTACGTCTCCTGCACCGCGTCCTCCGCCTCCGCCACCGTGCCGAGCATCCGGTACCCGAGTGCCAGCAGGTGCCGCCGCTCGGCGATCACCTCCGCGTCCACGTCCATGCGCGCCTCCTCTACGTCTATTAAGACGGATCGGGAGGTGCGGATGTGAGGCCGCACCTCACATCCACGCACGCTGCGTCGTCCTGGACGGTATGGACAACACACCTCTGCGCCGCACCCTGCTCGGTGTCGGCGCCGCGCTCGCCGCGTACGTCGGCGGGTGGGCGTTCGCCGCGCCCGACGCCTTCTACCGTTCGTTCCCCGGTTTCGGGCTGCACTGGATCGACATCGACGGCCCGTACAACGAACACCTGATCCGCGACGTCGGCGCCCTCTACCTGGGCCTCGGCGTCGCGAGCATCGCGGCGGCGCTCAGCCGGTCGGCAGCGCCCGGCCGGGTCGTGGGGCTCGCGTGGGCCGCGTTCGGCGTGCTGCACTTCGGCTACCACGCGCTGCACCCCGAAGGGTCGACAGGGGACCAGATCCTCGCGCTGGTCTCGCTCGGCCTGAGCGCACTGCTGGGCCTCGTGCTGATCCTCCCGCTGCGCGGCCGCGCCGAGGCGGTGACGCGATGAGGGTCGCCGTCGCGGGAGGGACGGGCGTGGTCGGCCGGCACGTGGTGGCCGCCCTCGAGGCGGGCGGCCACGAGGCCGTCGTGCTCAGCCGCTCGCGCGGCGTGGACGTGCGCGACGCGGACGGGGTCGCCGCCGCGATCGAAGGATGCGCGGCGCTGGTCGACGTGACGAGCGTGCAGACCACCTCGGGTCGCGTGTCGCGGGAGTTCTTCGGCGGGGTCACCCGCTCCCTGCTCGCCGCCGAACGCAGCGCGGGCGTGCCGCACCACGTCGCGCTGTCGATCGTGGGGGCGGTGGCGGCGCCGTCCGCCTATTACGCGGGGAAGGCGCTGCAGGAGCAGCTGGTCCAGGAGTCCGGCACGGGATGGAGCATCCTGCGCGCGACGCAGTTCCACGAGTTCGCCGCGCAGCTCCTCGGCGACGGTGAGAAGCGGTTCCACCTCGTGCCCGCGATGCGCTCGCAGCCGATCGCCGCGGCCGAGGTCGGTGAGGCGCTCGCCGCGATCGCGGTCGGAGAGCCGCGCGGGCTCGACCGCGATCTGGCGGGGCCGCTGGTCGAGGACATGCCCGACCTCGTCCGCCGCTACCTCGCCGCGACCGGGCGGGGCGGCCGGGTGATCACCGTGCCGCTGCCCGGTCGCTGGGGCCGTGCGCTCCGCGATGGCACCATCCTCGGCGGCCCGGACGCGCGCCTCGGCCGGCAGACCTTCGCCGAGTGGCTGGAGGCGCGCTAGGCCGGGATCGCCCTAGACCGGGATCGCGCTAGACCTGGATCGGCAGGGTGTACTGCTGCATCCCGCCGCCGTCGCCGCGCACCTGGCGGTGGATGTCCTCCATCGTCACGTCGAGCTGACCTGCGGTGCCGGCGGCGGCGGTGAGGTCGCGCAGCAGGTGCTCCGGGATCTCGCCGTCGTACTTGTAGTAGATCTTGTGCTCGAGGCTCGCCCAGAAGTCCATCGCGACCGTGCGGAGCTGGATCTCGACCGGCACGTGCACCGGGCCGGCGCTGAGGAAGACGGGGACCTCCACGATCACGTGCAGGCTCTTGTAGCCGTTGGGCTTGGGGTGCGCGATGTAGTCCTTCACGCGGAGCACGCGCACGTCCTCCTGGGCGACGAGCAGCTCGAACACGCTGTACACGTCGGAGACGAACGAGCACACGATGCGCACCCCGGCGATGTCGGTGATCGCGTCGCGGATCGCCTCGAACGACGGCTCGCAGTTCTTGCGCACGACCTTCTGCTCGATGCTCTCGGCCGACTTCAGCCGGCTCGAGATGTGCTCGATCGGGTTGTACTCGTGCAGCTCCGCGAACTCCTCGCGCAGGATGGACACCTTGGTCGAGATCTCATCGATGCCGAACTTGTACGGCATGATGAACCGCGCGAAATCGTCTCGGAACGCCTGCACTTCGCTCAGTGTCGCGGGGTCGATGCTCTGCAGCGCCTCGATGGCGCGCGACGACAGCAGCGGCCCTCCGTGCTCCCCGGCGAGAGCAGGGGTGTCGGCGTCGGCAGGGGCTGGGTCCATGCCTCCACGCTATCGACGGTGGTTGTGCGAAAAGTGTGAATCGGGGAGGGCGGCGGAGGCCCCCGGGCTACCCAAACCCGCGCGCCCTGTGCTCTCATGTGCGCATGACCGGCGGCTCCGACGCCTCGGCGCCTTTCAATGCTCGGCTCGCCATCCTGCTCGCGATGGCGATGTTCGTGCTCGTGGTGGACACCTCCCTGATGAACGTGTCCATCTCCGCCGTGGTGCGCGATCTCGGGACGACGGTCAGCGGGGTGCAGGGCGCGATCGCGCTGGAGGCACTGGTTTCGGCCGCGTTCATCCTGATCGGCGGCAAGACGGGCGACCTGATCGGGCGCAAGCTCGCGTACGTCCTCGGGCTGCTCGGCTACGCGGCGGGCGCGATCGCGATGACCCTCGCGCGCGACCTCACCGCCGTCATCATCTTCTGGGCGATCATCGGCGGGATCGGCGCCTCACTCCTCCTGCCCGCCATGCAATCGCTCATCCACGGCAACTTCGCCGGCGATCACCAGAAGCGGGTCTACGCGCTGGTCGGGGCGTCCGCGGCGATCGCCGCCGCGGTCGGGCCGCTGCTCGGCGGGTTCATCACGACCTTCCTCTCCTGGCGGGTCGGGTTCCTGCTCGAAGCCGTGATCATCGCGGTGGTGCTCGCCGGAATCGGGCTGGTGAAGGACGTCCCGTACGCGGGGTCGCGGTCGATCGACCTGTTCGGGGCGCTGCTCTCCGTGATCGGGATGGGCGGCATCGTCACCGGGATCCTGGTCTGGCAGGAGGGCGGCGACCGGGTGCTGGCGCTCATCCTGCTCGGTGCGGCGGCGCTCGCCGGGCTGGTCTTCTGGCTGCGCTGGCGCAGCAGGCGCGAGAAGGCCGTCCTCCTGGACCCCGCGCTGTTCCGGTCGAGGCTGTTCCAGGCCGGAGCGTCCGGGCAGCTGCTGCAGCAGATCGCCCTCGGCGGCACCATGATCGCGCTGCCGATCTACTTGCAGATGGTGCTCGAGTACAACGCGCTCTGGGCGGGCCTCTCGATCGCGCCGCTCTCCCTGAGCATGTTCGCCGTCGCGCTCCTGGCCGGGCGCGGGCTGAAGCGACGACCGGCGACGCTCATCCTCTGGGGGTTCGCGCTGGTCGTCGTCGGGATCGCCGTCGTCATCCTGCTCGTGCCGATCGCCACCTCGGGCTGGTACCTCACGCTGCCGCTCATCGTCTCCGGCTGCGGGCTGGGGCTGCTGGTCTCGCAGCTCAACAACTACACGCTCTCGCCGATCTCGGACGAGCGCGTCAGCGAGGCCGCCGGGGTCAACTCCGCCGCCGGCTCCTTCGGGCTGTCGTTCGGCCTGGCGTTCGCGGGGGCGATCATGCTCTCGACGCTGGCCGCGACCTTCGGGTCGATGACGCAGGCGAGCACCATCCTCCCGTCGGACGACAAGCAGCAGATCGCCGCCGTGCTCGAGGAGGACGCCCAGCTGATGTCGAACACGAGCCTCGCCGAGCTGCTCGCGGGCGAGCCGGAATCGGTGCGGGAGGAGGTCGTCCGCATCAACACCGAGGCGCGTCCCCTCGCCCTGCAGATCGCCCTGCTCGTGCCGCTCGTGGCCGGGCTGCTCGGGGTCGCCAATGCTCTGCGGATGCGGCGGCTGCCCGATCCGAAACCGTCCAACGAATCCTCCGAAACCGGAATACTGTGACCCTCCTGAAAGTTGAGTCATGTGTACTCAAGTTTTGGGTCTCCCGCTTGACACCGTTCCACCCCGGGTGGCAGTGTTGAGTCGTCGGGGCTCAACTCTCGACCCAAGATTTTCACCGGCCAGCGAATACGCAGACCAGCAACAAAGGAGAGAAAGCACATATGTCACGTGCAGTAGGTATCGACCTCGGAACCACCAACTCCGTCGTCTCGGTGCTCGAGGGCGGCGAGCCCACGGTCATCGCCAACGCGGAAGGCTTCCGCACCACCCCGTCCGTCGTGGCGTTCACCAAGGACGGCGAGGTGCTCGTCGGCGAGACCGCGAAGCGCCAGGCGGTCACCAACGTCGACCGCACCATCTCGTCCGTCAAGCGCCACATGGGCACCACCTGGACCCAGGAGATCGACGGCAAGAAGTACACCGCCCAGGAGATCTCGGCCCGCATCCTGCAGAAGCTGAAGCGCGACGCGGAGCAGTACCTCGGCGACACCGTCACCGACGCGGTCATCACGGTCCCGGCCTACTTCAACGACGCCGAGCGTCAGGCCACCAAGGAGGCCGGTGAGATCGCGGGCCTCAACGTGCTCCGCATCATCAACGAGCCCACCGCCGCCGCACTCGCGTACGGCCTCGACAAGGGCAAGGAGGACGAGCTCATCCTCGTCTTCGACCTCGGTGGTGGAACCTTCGACGTCTCCCTCCTCGAGGTGGGCAAGGACGACGATTTCTCGACCATCCAGGTCCGCTCGACCGCCGGCGACAACCGCCTCGGCGGCGACGACTGGGACCAGCGCGTCGTGGACTGGCTGATCAAGAAGTTCAAGGACACCACCGGTGTCGACGTCTCGGGCGACAAGATCGCGAAGCAGCGCCTCAAGGAGGCTGCCGAGCAGGCCAAGAAGGAGCTGTCGTCGAGCATGTCGACCAGCATCCAGCTGCCCTACCTCTCGCTCACCGAGAACGGTCCGGCCAACCTCGACGAGACGCTCACCCGCGCCCAGTTCGAGCAGATGACCAGCGACCTCCTCGACCGCACCAAGAAGCCGTTCCAGGACGTCATCCGTGAGGCCGGCATCAAGGTCGGCGACATCGCGCACGTCGTGCTCGTCGGCGGTTCGACCCGTATGCCGGCCGTCTCCGAGCTCGTGAAGCAGGAGACCGGCAAGGAGCCCAACAAGGGCGTCAACCCGGACGAGGTCGTCGCCGTCGGCGCCGCGCTGCAGGCCGGTGTCCTCAAGGGCGAGCGCAAGGACGTCCTCCTCATCGACGTCACCCCGCTGTCCCTCGGCATCGAGACCAAGGGCGGGATCATGACCAAGCTCATCGAGCGCAACACGGCCATCCCCACCAAGCGCAGCGAGACCTTCACCACGGCCGACGACAACCAGCCGTCCGTCGCGATCCAGGTCTTCCAGGGCGAGCGCGAGTTCACGCGCGACAACAAGCCGCTCGGCACCTTCGAGCTCACCGGCATCGCCCCGGCCCCCCGCGGCATCCCGCAGGTCGAGGTCACCTTCGACATCGACGCCAACGGCATCGTGCACGTGTCCGCCAAGGACAAGGGCACCGGCAAGGAGCAGTCGATGACGATCACCGGCGGCTCGAGCCTGCCGAAGGACGACATCGAGCGCATGGTGCGCGAGGCCGAGGAGCACGCGGCGGAGGACAAGAAGCGCCGCGAGTCCGCCGAGACCCGCAACCAGGCCGAGCAGCTCGTCTACCAGATCGAGAAGCTCATCAAGGACAACGAGGACAAGCTCCCCGAGGACGTCAAGAACGAGGTCCAGGGCGACGTCGACGCGCTGAAGACGGCACTTGCCGGCGAGGACGACGAGGCCGTCAAGACCGCGTTCGAGAAGCTGAGCGCGAGCCAGCAGAAGCTCGGCGAGGCCATCTACTCCTCCAGCCAGGCCGACGCCGCGGCTCCCGAGGCGGACGCCCCTCAGGGCGAGCAGGCGGGTGAGTCCTCCGACGAGGACGTCATCGACGCCGAGGTCGTCGAGGACGAGGAGAAGAAGTAATCATGTCGGACCAGAACCCCGGCGCTCCGGGATCGGGCGAGCCCGACCCCGAGCGCGAGGAGCAGTCCGAGCACGACCTGTCGCACGAGGAGCTCGTCGACGTCGGCCCGGCCGCCGAGGAGGGTCCCGTCCTGTCGGACGACGACCTGGACGTCCTCTCCGGCCAGACCACGTCCGACGCGCTCGCGGCGGAGCGGCTCGCCGACCTCCAGCGGGTCACCGCGGAGTACGCGAACTACCGCAAGCGCACGGAGGCCAACCGCGAGGTCGAGCGCGAGCGCGCCGTGAGCGAGGCCGTCAAGGGCCTCATCCCGGTGCTCGACGACCTGGAGCGCGCCGAGAAGCACGGCGACCTCACCGAGGGCAGCGCGTTCGCGACCATCGCGGCCAAGCTGCGCACCAACGTCGAGCGGCTCGGCCTCACCCCCTACGGCGAGAAGGGCGAGCCCTTCGACCCGCAGATCCACGAGGCGATCTTCCAGCAGCCCACCCCGGGCGTGACGGTCGACACCGTCGCGGACGTCGTCGAGACCGGCTACCGCCTGGGCTCGACCACCGTCCGGGTGGCGAAGGTCGTCGTCGCGGTCCCGGCCTGATCGACCGGATGCACGGCACGGCGGAGCGGCGGGGCCACGGTCCCGCCGTTCCGGCCGCCCGCCGTGCGGACATCATGCAGACTTCATCCACGACCATCACGATCGAAAGGAGGCGCCGTGGCTAGCCAGGACTGGTTCGACAAGGACTTCTACAAGGTCCTCGGCGTCTCCAAGGACGTCAGCGAAGCGGACCTCAAGAAGACCTACCGCAAGCTCGCCCGCAAGTACCACCCGGACTCCAACCCCGGTGATGCCGCTGCCGAGGCGAAGTTCAAGGAGGTCAGCGAGGCCTACTCGGTGCTCAGCGACGCCGAGGAGCGCAAGGAGTACGACCAGATCCGCGCCATGGGAGGCGGAGCCCGCTTCACGGCTCCCGGCTCGGCCGGGCAGGGCGGCTTCGACGACGTCTTCGGCGGCATGTTCGGCGGCGCCGGCGGCCAGCAGCGCGGCTACACGTTCCAGCAGGGCGGCGGCCAGAATGGCGGCTTCGACGACGTGTTCGGCGGCCTCTTCGGCAACGGGCGCTTCGGCAGCTCGTCCGGCGGATACCGCGGATACGGAGGACCGACCCGCGGCCGCGACGTCACCGCGCACACCACCATCGACTTCCTCACCGCCACGCGCGGCGAGACCATCAGCCTCCAGTCGGCCGACGGCAAGCCCTTCAAGGTGAAGATTCCGGCCGGCGTCTCCGACGGCCAGAAGATCAAGCTGCGCGGCAAAGGGCAGCCCAGCCCGGACGGCGGCGAGCCCGGCGACATCGTCCTCACCGTCACCGTGCGCAAGCACCCCGTCTTCGAGCGCGACGGCCTCAACCTGCGCGTGACCGTCCCGGTCACCTTCGCGGAGGCGGCCCTCGGCGCCACCATCGAGGTCCCGACTCTCGGTGGCGACCCGGTCAAGCTCCGTGTCGCACCCGGTACCCCGAGCGGCCGCGTGCTGCGCGTGAAGGGCCGCGGCGTGGAGACGCCGAAGGGCACCGGCGATCTGCTCGCCGTCGTCCAGGTCGCCGTCCCGTCGCACCTCTCCGCCGAGGCCAAGGAGGCCCTGGAGGCGTTCGCCGCGAAGCTCCCCGACGAGAACCCGCGAGAGGACCTTCTCGCGAAGGCCAGAGGCTGACCATGGACGAGAACACCCCGGTCTTCGTCATCTCGATCGCGGCCGAGCTCGCCGGGATGCACCCGCAGACCCTCCGCCAGTACGACCGGCTGGGGCTCGTCAGCCCCAGCCGGACGGCCGGCAAGTCGCGCCGGTACTCCATGCGCGACGTGGAGAAGCTGCAGGAGATCGCGCGGCTCGGCGCCGAGGGCGTCAGCCTCGAGGGCATCCGCCGCATCATCGAGCTCGAAGACCAGGTGGGCTCGCTCAGCGCCCGCGTGCGCGAGCTGGAGTCGGCACTCGCCGACGAACTGCTCAACCGTCCGGGCCGCCGCGTCTTCGCCGCCGGCTCCGAGGGCGAGGTCGTCTCGCTGCGCGCCGGCACCCGCGTGCGCCGCAGCACGCAGCTGGTCGTGTGGCGGCCGCTGGAGCAGTAGGCGGCTTTCGATTTTTCGGCCGGTATCCGTTGAGGGTGCCGGCCTTTCGCTGCCCCTAGGGCGTCAAGACCGTTGTCCGAATCTAAAATTTACCGTATGGTCATAAATATCCGTACTACACACAATGGAGTGAGGGATTTCATGGCCACCAACAAAATGAGACGCGGCCGCCGACCACGCCGCCTCGCTTCGATGGGCGCTGCGATGGTGACGGCTGTCGGATTCGCGATGACGATGTCGGGCGGACCGGCCGTTGCTGCGGAAGGATCAGCGAACACGGTGCTACACCCGGCGCCGGTCGCCTCGGGAAGTGAGATCCAGACCGCCGCCTCGACGTACAACGATCTGGACATCGTCATGCTTTTCCTTGCAGGACGAGGGCGTATTGCCGATGCACATCCCGGTCTCGCCGAGAAGCTCGTGCCTGTCAAGGCACCGGAACAGCCTCAAGCCGCCTATGAGTCGGTCCTCGAGGCGCTTTACGAAGCGGACCCGGGGTTCCACGATTTGGTGACGATCCCACTTCAGTCCGGGGATCCCTTCGCTGTCGAAGCTGCAATTGTCCAGTTTCGGGCCGACATAGAATCTTTCGCTCCTGCTCAAGACACTGGAGCCGCGGTCGGACGCTGCGTAGTGGGGATCTGGTTCTTCATCGGAAGCGCTGTGGCGGTCGTGGTTGCAGCTGTGGTCGGAGCTGTAGCAGTTCCTGTCTATGCGGTCTACTACATGCCCGACAAGGACGCAAAAGACTTCGACCTCCAGGCATTCGCGGCGACGATAGCTCGAACGCTCTGAATCATGGTTACACGGGCCGACCGAAGCCGACTTCTCGGGTTCGGCCTAGCAACTTGTCTCCTCGCGCCGGCGTTCCTCGTGTCGGCCTACGCCGGTTGGCCGAGCAACGTCCTCAATCCGGAAGGCCGGGACAAAGTTCGTGAATATGTAGCGATGACCGTTCCGCAGGGCTGGGCGTTCTTCACCAAGTCTCCGGAGGAGTCCGAGATCGGTGTCTACGACGCTCGAACAGGCGAGACCCTCCTAGTGACTCCGCAGACACGAGTAGAGAACGCATTCGGGCTGTCGCGCAATCAGCGAGCTCAAGGTCCGGAGTTGGCGTTGATCGCATCGCAGATCACTGATTGGCACGAGTGTCCGATGGATCGCGAGATTTGTTTTAGCGAAGCGTCGGGCGCCGAGACCCAGAGCGTCGAAAACGATGCATTCGTGCGAACGATTTGCGGTGCGGCGTTTGTGACAGGCGAAAAACCGACACCGTGGGCGTATCGAGACTTCGACGGTGTGCAGCGATCGCAGATCCAACAGATCGCGCGCGTACACGTCAGTTGCGCGGAGCCGAAGAGGAAACCGTGATGACGACGCGCCTGATTAGACGCCTCTCCACCTTCGACTTTCGAACCCGATGGTTTGCGGTCGGCCGAACCGTAATCGCCATTGCGCAGTTGACCATACTGGCGTTCACATCTCCTGCGGCACTTCTCCAGCCAGTAGCCGGGCAAGGAGATGGACCTGCCTGTGAAAGCGTGAGAGTAGTCACGCTGTATTGCGTCGGCGGTGAAGCTGTATCGCAGGATTGGCGCCGATGGATCATGATTGCGGTCTTGCTCCTCGTCGTGAGCGGATGGCGACCGAGATGGACAGCGATTCCCCACGCCTGGGTGAGTCTCTCGATTGGCCTGAGCATCTCGCTGCCGGACGGCGGTGACCAGGTAGCGCGTATCGTCTGCCTGCTTCTTGTCCCACTCTGCCTGTCCGATGGTCGCAGATCCATCTGGTCACGAAGCCCGGAGCCACTGCATCCGTTCGCGGCGGGAGTATCCGCGGCCTTCTTGCTCGCGATCCGAATTCAGGTCGCCGTGGTCTATCTGAACAGTGCGATCGCGAAGTTCGGCACGGAGGCCTGGCTGAATGGTTCCGCCGAGTACTACTACGCGCGAAGTTCGATGTTCGGCGCCTCAGGCGTGGTCCGTGACGTGCTCGAGAACATCACCAGCGTTCCCATGCTAGTTGCTGCACTCTCGTGGGGAGCGATCGTAATAGAGCTCGCCATCGGGGTGAGCATCCTCGGTCACTACCGCTGGCGGCGATGGGCATTGACGCTCGACGTGATGCTCCACGTCTTCATCATCCTGTCGATCGGGCTGTGGAGTTTCGCGCTGATCATGATCGGCACCACAGCAATCGCGGCGGGCCCACAGACGCGGAGCGAGCGCGTTGTCGCGGCACGTGATTGGCGAAAGATAGCTGCCGCTTGCAATTCCCGCAGGACCCCGTCCGCGAGGGCGGTAGCCTCTGCGAGCGCGGGAGAACTCTCATGATATTGATGGCGCCCGTGATCATTGTCGTAGTCATCGCTGCCGATGTGGTCGTCGAGCTCGCTGCCAGAGGGAAGCTGCGGCGGAATTCGGTGGTGGGCATCAGAACTCACGAAGTTCGAAAGAACGCCGCGTCCTGGAAGCGAGGGCACGAAGCTGCCGTGTGGCCATCGCGTATCACGGTGCTGCTGGTGCTCCCTCTCGAGATCATTGCGCTCAGTGTGGATTCGGAGGCATCGTCGATGATCCTGCTTGCTGCAGGCGTTGCGCTGACCTTTTGTGGGACAGGCGCAGCTGCATACGCGGCAAGCCTGGCCGCGAAGAAGATCGAAGCCTGAAATCCGACTCGCGGGAGCTGCTTCCGCGATGGCGCGCTCCGTGGGGCGGCGACCCCGCCGACATTTGTGCCAAATGTCGGCTTTGGCGCGCACTTTCACGACATTTGGTCCAAATCTCGCAGGCGCTGTTACGTTTTCGTGCGCCGGATCGTCCCCCTCTCGTAGAGTGCGGACGAGAGGGGCACACGATGGACGAGAGCGCGACGAGCGAGGCCTTCGAAGCGCAGCGCGGCCGCCTGACCGGGCTGGCCGCACGCGTGCTGGGGTCGCGCACGGACGCCGAGGATGCGGTGCAGGAGGCGTGGCTCCGCCTCTCCCGGCAGGACCCGGACTCCATCGACAACCTCTCCGGCTGGTTGAGCACGGTCGTCGGCCGGGTCTGCCTCGACATGCTGCGCTCCCGTCGCGCCAAGGGCGAGACCCCGTGGGAGGAGCCGGGCCGCGAGTGGCTGGTCTCCGACGATGTCGACGATCCCGAAGACCGCGCCGAGCTCAGCGACACGATCGGTGTCGCCCTGCTGATGGTGTTGGAGTCCCTGACCCCGGACGAGCGGCTGGCGTTCATCCTCCACGACACCTTCGCGGTGCCGTTCGACGAGATCGCCCGCATCCTGGGCAAGTCGCCCGACGCGGCGAGGATGCTCGGCAGTCGTGCACGACGCAAAGTGCGGGGTGCGGAGCCCCCCAGCGATCGCCGCCGGCAACGGGAGGTCGTGGATGCGTTCCTCGCGGCGGCGCGCGAGGGTGACTTCGACGCCCTGCTGCGCGTGCTCGACCCGGACGTGGTGTGGCGAGTGCACACGCCGCGCGGGGTGACGGTGCGGCTCGGAGCGGATGAGCTCGCCCGGCACGCGGCGCTCGGCCGGCGGACCAAGACCGTCGCCCGCCGCGTCGACGTCGACGGCATGCCGGGCGTGATGGCGTGGCGGGAGGACGGCACGCCCCTGGCCGTCATGGCGTGCGTCGTCGTCGACGACCGGATCGTGCAGGTCGACTCGCTCCTCCGGCCCGAGCGGCAGGCAACGATAGCGGTTGCGCCCCCGGCTGTTACATCTGAGCCCGCGGATCCGTCTACCTGGTGAGTCCGATTGAAAAGGAGATCACCATGGGACCCAGATTCGACATGTACGCCGCAACGATCACGCCGAAGTTCGTCAAATACATCGTCTCGGCCAACCGTGTGGTGCGCCAGTCGACGCTGCCGCCGACGATCGAGGGCCTGGTCGACATCCGCGCCAGCCAGATCAACGGCTGCGGCGCCTGCCTCGACATGCACGTCAAGGAGGCCGTCCAGGCGGGGGAGACCCCGCTGCGGCTCAGTCTGATCGCCGCGTGGCGCGAGACGACCGTGTTCACCGACGCCGAGCGCGCCGCCCTGGAGCTCACCGAGCAGGGCACGCGCCTGGCCGACGGCAACGGTGTGGACGACGCGGTGTGGGAGGCGGCCGCCTCCCACTTCGACACCGAGCAGCTCGCGGCACTCGTCGCGCAGATCGCCCTCATCAACGCGTTCAACCGCATGAACGTGATGATCAAGATGCCGGGCGGCTCCTACGAGGTCGGGCAGCTCGACGAGGCGTAGGGCCCTCCGGAGGCGGGGATAGAGTCGAGGCCTGACCACGCAGAGTCTCGACCGGGGGGATCCAGATCATGTCCGAGCAGTCGCCGTTCCAGCCGATGTTCCCGACGCCGCCGCAGCAGCAGCAGTCGCCGCAGTCGCCGCAGCCGCAGGTGACGTACGCGCCGCCGCCGTCGGCCCCTCCCCAGCGCCGCTCCCCCGTCCTCGGCTCGGTCGCGCTCGGCATCGCGGCGTTCGGCCTGCTCGCCGGCCTCCTTGCGCAGGTGCTGCAGCGACAGTTCCTGCTGCAGACCCACTACTCCAGCGCGTCCTTCGCGCTGTTCTCCGGAGTCTCCGTCACGTTCGGCGTCGTGCTCGACCTGGTGGTCATCGCGATCGCGGTCGTCGCGCTGGTCGGGCGGCGCGGGACGATCCCGGCGGCGATCGCGCTCGGAGTGAGCGGCTCAGGCCTGATCTCCGTGCTCGGGAGCCTGCTCGTCAACGCCGTCATGTCGTTCTCGGGCTGACACCCTCCGCACATTTGGACCGAATGTCGACTTTAGGCGGCGCTTTCACGACATTCGGCACGAATGTCGGGAGGGTCAGAGCGATGCCGACCCGCCCTGGCCCACGTACAGCGTGTTGCGGAGCTCGTGCGACTCCTCCGCGGCGATGTCGCGGTCGATTCCGGCGCGCACCTCGCGCATGAGCTTGTGCAGCTCGGAGTGCTTGCCCGGCACCCGCGCGTGGCCGGTGCTGTCCCAGAGGTTCGAGACAGGGAGGCTGTCGCCGGCCTCGACCGCGAGCGTCCACTCCTCGGTGGTGGCGACTGCGGCGAACTCGGAGTCCATGGTGACCAGCACGCTGACGTGCAGGGCGTCCGCCGAGATGGAGCCCGCCGCGTTGACGAGGTCGAGGGTGCCGGTGGCGTCGGAGAGGAACTCCACGGTGAAGCCGAGCGCGTGCGCATCCCGGGCGGTGCCGGCGCAGCAGTGCTGCGTCATGAATCCCGCGATCGTGACCGTGTCGTAGCCGCCGGCGCGCAGCCACTCCTCGAGGTCGGTGCCGCGGAAGGCGGACACGTCGGTCTTGGTGACGAGGTGGTCCGGCGTGCGGTCGGCGACGGACTCGTGCAGGGCCGCGCCGTGCGAGCCACGGGCGAAGACCGGTGCGCCCTCGTCCTCGATGTGCTGCACGATCACGAGGGCGGCGCCGTGGTCGGCGGCCGCATCCATGGCGACCTCGATGTTCGGGATGGAGGTCATCAGATCCGGGTGGCAGATGGGGAGGTTGCCGTCGACGTATTCGTTCTGCACGTCGATCACGATCAGTGCGCGCTTCATGAGGGGACTCTATCCCCGGCAGCGCGGTCGCGCACCCGGAGTGATCGAATGCTTGACGCGTTTAAGCCCGAGCAATATGGTCTTGTTAATCGATTCGGGTTAATCGGTTAACAACACTGTAACGCCCGAGGCGGGACCCGCTGTTCAAAGGAGAAGACGGATGCCTCGACACCACAACCGCTCACGCCTCGCCGCCCTGCTGGCGGCGGCCGCCCTCGCCGTGACGGGCCTGGCGGCCTGCTCGTCGGAGGGAGGAGGAGGCGGCGACGTCACCCTCCAGTACGGCATCTGGGATCAGGTGCAGAAGCCCGCGATGCAGAAGATCGCGGACGCGTTCGAGAAGGAGAACCCCGGGGTCTCGGTGAAGATCCAGGTCACGCCGTTCTCGCAGTACTGGACGAAGCTGCAGACGGCCGTCACCGGCGGCAGCGCCCCGGACGTGTTCTGGATGAACGGTCCCAACAGCAAGCTCTACGCGTCGAACGGCGTGCTCGCTCCGCTCGACGGCGTCGACACGTCGAAGTACTCGGAGGGGCTGACCGACATCTACACCTACGGGGGAAAGCTCTACGGCGTCCCCAAGGACTTCGACACGATCGGGGTCTGGTACGACAAGGCCCTCTTCGACGCGGCCGGCGTCGCGTACCCGAAGGCGGGCTGGACCTGGGACGACTACCTGGCCACCGCGAAGGCGCTCACGAACCCCGAGGCCGGTGTCTGGGGTTCGGCCGCAGCGCTCAACGACCAGCAGAACTACTACAACACCATCGCGCAGGCCGGTGGATATGTGATCGACGACGACGGGACGAAGACCGGCTACGGCGAGCCCGAGGCCCTCGAGGGCATCCGATTCTGGGTCGACCAGATCACGGACGGCGTCTCGCCCACCCAGCAGCAGATGACCGACACCCCGCCGGAGGACGCCTTCCTCTCGGGCAAGGTCGCGATGTACTGGTCCGGCTCGTGGAGCGCCAACAAGTTCGGGCAGGACGCCTCGATCAAGGACCACGTGGGCGTCGCACCGCTCCCGACCGGCCCGACGGGCGACCAGTCGGTGGTGCACGGCCTGGCGAACGTCGCGAACGCGAAGTCGCCGCACCTGGACGCCGCGAAGAAGTTCGCCGCCTTCGCGTCCGGCAAGGAGGCCGCCGGGATCCAGGCGAGCAGCGGCGCCGTCATCCCCGCCTACGAGGGGACCCAGCAGGACTGGATCGACTCGTACCCGTCGTTCGACCTCAGCGTCTTCACGGACGCGCTCGACACGGCCGTGCCGTACCCCGCCTCCATCAACACCGCGGCGTGGGTGACCGTCCAGGACCAGACGCTGTCGCAGGTGTGGGCGCTGAGCATCACGCCCGAGGAAGGGCTCGCGACGCTGGCCGAGAAGATGCAGGCCTCGCTCGACAAGGAAAAGAAGTAGCCGGTGACCGCGACGACCGCTCTCCGTCGCCGGCGCGGACCCTTCGCCTCGCCGTGGTGGGCGCTGCTCTTCATCGGGCCGACCGCGCTCGGGCTCCTGGTCTTCTACCTCTGGCCGACGGTCCGCACGTTCATCCTCTCGTTCACCCAGTCGGGGCCGTTCGGCGGGTCGGCGTTCGCCGGCCTGGAGAACTACGCACGACTCGCGGAGGACCCGGCACTCGGCCGGGCCCTGATCAACACCGCGATCTACATGCTGATCGCGCTGGTCGGCATCCCGCTGGCCGTGGCCATCGCCGCCCTGCTCAACACGGCGGGGCTGAAGGGGAGGAGCGTCTACCGGATGCTGTACTTCCTGCCGGTGGTCACGATGCCGGCGGCGATCGCCCTGGTATGGAAGATGCTCTACAACGGCGACTACGGCATCCTCAACCAGGCGCTGCACGTGGTCGGCATCCAGGGCGGCAGCTGGCTGACCAACCCCGCGACCGCCCTGTACGCGGTGGCGCTGGTGGGCATCTGGGCGGGGCTGGGCACGAACATCGTGATCTTCCTCGCCGGTCTGCAGGGCATCCCGGACACGCTGATGGAGGCGGCGTCGCTCGACGGCGCCGGACCGATCCGGAAGTTCTTCTCGATCACGGTGCCGATGCTCAGCCCGAGCATCTTCTTCGTGAGCGTTATCAACGTGATCGGGTCGCTGCAGGTCTTCGACCTCGTGTACCTGATGATCGGGCGCACGAACCCGGCCCTGCCGGACACCCGCACGATCGTCTACCTCTTCTACCAGGCCGGGTTCATCGACAACGACCGTGGCTACGCGGCGGCGATCGCGTTCCTGCTGCTGATCATCATCCTGGGGCTGACAATCGTGCAGTTCCGGCTCCAGAAGAAGTGGGTGCACTATGAATGACGTCAAGCGGCGTCAGCCGTGGCTGGTGCACGGGCTGCTCGTGCTCGGCGCCGTCGTGATGGTCTTTCCGTTCGTGTGGCAGGTGCTGACCGCGTTCAAGACCTTCACCGGCTCGGTGCAGGTGCCGCCGCAGCTGCTGCCGAGCCCGTGGGAGTTCGGCAACTTCGCGAAGATCTTCGACTCGATGCCGTTCGTGCTGATGTTCGTCAACTCGGTGGTGCTCACGCTCGGGAGGACGCTCGGCCAGGTCGTGCTGTGCACGATGGCCGGGTACGGGTTCGCGCGCATCCCGTTCCGGGGCAGGAACGCGCTGTTCGTGCTGTTCCTCTCGGTGCTGATGGTGCCGTCGCAGCTGTACCTGCTGCCGCAGTACGAGATCATCCAGTCCCTGGGCTGGCTCAACTCGTTGCAGGGCCTCATCCTCCCCGGCCTGTTCAGCGCGTTCGGCACCTTCCTGATGCGGCAGTTCTTCCTGTCGATGCCGGCCGAGCTGGAGGAGGCGGCGCGCATCGACGGCGCGAACGTCTGGCAGATCTTCTGGCGGATCATGCTCCCGCTCGCGAAGCCGGGCATCATCGCGCTGACCGTCTTCACGGTGCTGTGGTCGTGGAACGATCTGCTCTGGCCGCTCGTGGTGACGACCGATCCGAGCAGGATGCCGCTGTCCGTCGGGCTGTCCCAGCTGGTCGGCCTGCACGGCACCGACTATCCCGTGCTGATGGCGGGTGCGCTGCTCGCCGCCCTGCCGATGCTGGTCACCTTCCTCTTCCTCCAGAAGCAGTTCATCCAGGGGATAGCCTTCTCGGGATCGAAGGGATGAGTTCTCGGTATGGCGGAGCAGGCGAAGCGGGAGCCCGGGCGTCCCACGATGAAGGCGGTCGCCCAGGAGGCCGGGGTCTCGACGGCGACGGTGTCGTACGTGCTCTCCGGTCGCTCCGGCGGAGGGCCCGGGGTCAGCGAGGCGACGGTCGAGCGGGTGCGCGACGCGGTCGAGCGGCTCGGCTATCGGCCGAACACCTCGGCGCGTGCCGTGCGCACGGGCCGCACCGGGCTGGTCCACCTCTCGCTGCACATGCTGAGCGACCCCTGGTCGCTGGCGGTCGCGGCGGCGGTCAACGAGGCGGCGAACGAGCATCGGCTCACGACCATGATCCTGGCCGACGGCGACTGGTTCGCAGCGTCGGAGGCGCAACGGGCGGATGTGGTCTACATCGACGGTCTCGGTGCCGACCGGGTGGAGTCGCAGCGCAGGCTGGCGGCGCTGGTCGAGAGCGGGCAGCGGCTCGTGGTCTTCGACGAGCGGCTGGAGCCGGACGGCTTCGACGTCATCCGCTCGGACGCCATCCCGGGTTGCCGGCTGGCGGTCGCGCACCTGCTGGAGCGGCACACCGAGATCGGCTGCCTCACCACGAGACCGTCCTACGAGTCGACGGGGGAGTCGCGCTACTCGGTGTACCGCGACGCCCTGCTGCGGCGCGGCCTCCCGATCCGCGAGGACCGGGTCGCCTTCTTCGAGGACACCCAGGCCAGCGCCTTCAGCGCGGCCGTGGATCTGCTCTCGCGGGACGACCGTCCCACGGCGATCTACGCGACGACGGACTTCGCGGCGATCGCCGTCGAGATCGCGGCGCACCGGCTGGGCCTGCGGGTCCCGGAGGACGTGGCCGTGATCGGGGTCGGGAACACCCCCGACGCCGAGCTGGTCGAGCCGGGGCTCTCCACCGTCGGGCCGGCGGACTTCTACCGGCGGCAGGCGCGGATCATCGTGGACCGCGCGCTCGGTGCGGCCGCCGAACCGGGTGGTGGCGAGCTGCACACCTTCGAGTGGGACCTGTTCGTGCGCGCGTCGACGGCCGGCTGAGTCGGCGCCGCGCCCTCCCTTCTTTTCCTTCAGTACTTTCTTTCCCTTTGTCACGTGAGGAGTGTTCGTGGACGTCAGAATCGGTGTCGTCGGCTTCGGGTTGCGGGGTCATCTCGCTCGGGAGGCCCATCGGCCGGGAGGCGGATCGCGCGTCGTCGCGGTCTGCGATCTCAGCGCACGATCGCGGGCGGAGGCGGCGGAGGCCTTCCCCGACGCGCTCGTCACCGCGAGCCTGAGTGAACTGCTCGACGCCGGGGTGGACGCTGTGATGGTCCTCACCCCGGACGACCGTCACACGGAGGTGGCGGTCCCCGCCCTGGAGGCCGGCGTCGCCGTGTTCTGCGAGAAGCCGCTCGCGATCTCGATCGACGACTGCGACCGCATCCTGGAGGCGGCGTACCGCACGGGCTCGCGGCTCTACGTCGGCCACAACATGCGGCACATGCCGGTGATCACGCTGATGCGGCGGCTCATCGACGAGGGACGGATCGGGGAGGTCAAGGCCGTCTGGTGCCGCCACTTCGTCGGCAACGGCGGCGACTACTACTTCAAGGACTGGCACGCAGACCGCTCGAAGTCGGTGGGACTGCTGCTGCAGAAGGGCGCCCACGACATCGACGTCATCCACTGGCTCGGCGGGGGCTACTCGCGCCGGGTGCAGGCGATCGGTTCGCTGAGCGTCTACGGCGGCATCCAGGACCGGCGGGATCGGTCGGGCGAGCGCATGCACGACTGGTTCAGCCTCGACAACTGGCCGCCGGCCGCGGCGGAAGGGCTCAACCCGGTGGTCGATGTCGAGGACATCTCGCAGGTCAACCTCGTCCTCGAGGGCGGCGCGCTCGCCTCCTACCAGCAGTGCCATTTCACGCCCGACTACTGGCGCAACTACACCGTCATCGGGACGGAGGGGCGGCTGGAGAATTTCGGGGACGAGCCGGGCGCCGAAGTGCGCCTGTGGAACCGACGGCACGAGGGTGCGGCCCCGGGCGACGAGACGTTCATCGTCCCGGAGGCGGAGGGCGGCCACGGCGGTGCCGACCGGCTGCTGATCGACGAGTTCGTGACCTTCGTGCGCGAGGGAGGCGCGACCGTCACCTCCCCGGTCGCCGCCCGCAATGCGGTCGCCGCGGGAGTGGTCGCGACGGCCTCCCTCCGCGGCGACGGGGGCCTGCTGGCGGTGCCGGAACTGCGGCCGGAACTCCGCGCCTACTTCGACGGCGGGCAGGTGCGGAGGGACGGAGCTGCGCAGGATGAGGTGGTCTAGGCTGTCAGCGGCGAAACGCTCGTCCCTCCACGCTCACGAGGCCGGGGACGGGTGTTCGACTCCGCTTGACGCGCCCCACGAAGGACGTCGACGAGGAAGGTGGCTATGAAAGCCCTGTTCAAGAGCGAGGCCGGACCGGGTCTCGAGTTCCGCGACCTCCCCGAGCCCGAGGCCGGGCCGGAGGACGTGAAGATCCGCATCCTGCGCACCGGGATCTGCGGCACCGACCTGCACATCCAGCGCTGGGACGACTGGGCCGCCTCCGCGGTGGCCGCCCCGCTGGTGCCGGGCCACGAATTCTTCGGCGAGGTCGTCGAGGTCGGGCCGCTCGTCCGCGACGTCGCGGTCGGCGACCTGGTGTCGGGCGAGGGGCACATCGTCTGCGGCACGTGCCGCAACTGCCGTGCCGGGCGCCGCCAGATGTGCATCCGCACCCAGGGCGTCGGGGTGCAGCGGGACGGCGCTTTCGCCGAGTTCCTCGTGCTGCCGGCCACGAACGTGTGGGTGCACCACAGCGCGATCGAGCCCGAGGTCGGCGCGCTGTTCGACCCGCTCGGCAACGCCGTGCACACCGCGCTCGCCTTCCCGGTCGTCGGCGAGGACGTGCTCGTCACCGGCTGCGGACCCATCGGGCTGATGGCGATCGCCGTCGCCCGGCACGTGGGCGCCCGCTTCATCGTCGGCACCGACGTCAGCGCGCAGCGGCTCGCCCTGGCGCAGGGGATGGGCGCCGACTACACCGTCGACGTCTCCCGCTCCGAGATCCGCGAGGCGCAGACGGCGCTCGGGATGCGCGAGGGCTTCGACGTCGGCTTCGAGATGAGCGGAGCGCCGACCGCGCTGCCGCAGATGATCGAGAACATGAACCACGGCGGCCGCATCGCGATGCTCGGTCTCCCGTCGCAGCAGATCGCGGTCGACTGGGGCATCGTCGTCACCCACATGCTCACGCTGAAGGGCATCTACGGGCGCGAGATGTTCGAGACGTGGAACGCGATGGGCGCGATGCTGCAGACCTCGACCACTCTGCACGACGCGATCGCCTCGATCGTCTCGGACCGGTTCCCCGCCCGGGATTGGGAGAAGGGGTTCGCCGCGGCCGCGTCGGCCGGCGGCGGCAAGGTCATCCTCGACTGGACGGAGCTCTGATGTACGGCACATTCCGCGACCACCTGGCCGCGCAGCTGGACGAGATCGAGGCCGCGGGCCTCACCAAGCGCGAGCGCAGCATCCACGGTCCGCAGTCGGCGCAGATCACCGCCGACGGCGCCGAGGTGCTCAACTTCTGCGCCAACAACTACCTGGGCCTCGCCGATCATCCTGCGCTGCGGGATGCGGCCAAGACAGCCCTGGACGACTGGGGCTACGGGATGGCCAGCGTGCGCTTCATCTGCGGCACGCAGGAGCAGCACCTGGAGCTGGAGCGGCGCGTGTCGCGGTTCCTCGGGACCGAGGCGACCATCCTCTACTCCTCATGCTTCGACGCCAACGGCGGGGTCTTCGAGACGCTGTTCGGCCCGGAGGACGCGATCGTCTCCGATGCGCTCAACCATGCCTCGATCATCGACGGCATCCGGCTCTCGAAGGCGCAGCGGTTCCGCTACCGCAACCGGGACATGGACGACCTGCGCGCGCAGCTCGAGGCCGCGCTGGAGGCCGGCGCCCGGTTCACCGTCATCGTCACGGACGGCGTGTTCTCGATGGACGGGTACATCGCCCCACTGCGCGAGATCTGCGACCTGGCCGACGAGTTCGGCGCGCTGGTCTTCGTCGACGACTCGCACGCCGTCGGGTTCGTCGGCGAGCACGGCCGCGGAACGCCCGAGTTCTGCGGGGTGGCCGACCGCGTCGACATCTACACCGGCACCTTCGGCAAGGCGCTCGGCGGGGCCTCCGGAGGCTACGTCTCCTCCCGGAAGGAGATCGTCGACCTGCTGCGCCAGCGCTCCCGCCCGTACCTGTTCTCGAACACGCTGGCGCCCTCGATCGTCGCGGGCACGCTGGCCGCGCTCGACCTGCTGGAGAGCTCGGACGACCTCCGGGCACAGCTCGTCGCCAACGCGCGGCTTTTCCGCGAGCTGATGACCGAGGCGGGCTTCGACCTCCTGCCGGGCGAGCATCCCATCGTCCCGGTCATGTTCCACGACGCGGCGCTCACCGGCCGGATCGCCGACGAGATGCAGAAGCACGGCGTGTACGTCACCGCGTTCTCGTTCCCGGTGGTCCCGCGCGGCGAGGCACGCATCCGCGTGCAGCTGTCGGCGGCCCACACCGAGGACGAGATCCGGCGTTGCGTGGCCGCGTTCGCCGCGGCGCGGGAGGCCGTCGCCGCCGCCTGACGGTGCGCGCGGCGGGCGGCCGCCCGCCCGCTCGGCCGGCCGCCCGGCCGCCCGCCCGCCCGGCCGCCCGCCCGGCGCGACTGCGCCCTCCCGGTACGTTTGCGGCCTCTCGCGCGACCGCAAACGTACCGCCGCGCGGCACTCGCGACCGCCGACGTACCGCGGTGCGGCACTCGCGACCGCGCCGGCGGCCGCCCGCCCGGCCGCCCGGCCGGCCGCCCCGCCCGCCGGCACGCCGGCGCGACTGCGCCCTCCCGGTACGTTTGCGGCCTCTCGCGCGACCGCAAACGTACCGCCGCGCGGCACTCGCGGCCGCCGACGTACCGCCGCGCGGCACTCGCGGCCGCCGACGTCCCGCGGGGACGTGCACGGGGCGGACGCGAGCCCTCCTCGCGTCCGCCCCGTGTTCGCTCCCGGTCAGCCGCGGCTGGGGGCGCCTCCGGTGAAGCCGGCCGGAGGGCCGCCCTGTCCGCCCGGGCCGCCGGAGGTGCTGGACTGGCCGCCCAAGCCACTGAGCCCTCCGGAGGTGGTGGACGAGTTCGAGCTGTCGCCCGTCGTCGTCGAGGTGAGGTCCGCCAGGATCACCTCGGAGCCGGTGCTCAGGCCCTTCGTGATCTCGGTGCGGTCGGTGCCCTTCGCGCCGACGGTGACGGTGGTGGCGACCGATTTACCGTCCTTCAGCACGTCGACGGTGTACTTCGTGCCGTCGCGGTGGAGGGCGGATGTCGGGACCGTGAGCACGTCGGCCGTCTTCGCGATGGTGACGACCGCGCTGGCGCTGGCGCCGTTGAGGAGGTCGGCCTTCGTGTCCGTGATGGCCGTGGTCACCGTGTAGCTCGGGGTCGAGGAGTCGGTGGCCGTGTCGACGACGCCGATGGAGCTGACCGTGCCGGCGAGCGCCTTCGTCGATCCGGAGACCGTGACGGCGACGCTCTGCCCGACCTTCAGGGTGGCGACGGTGCTGAGGCCGACGGACGAGTCGACGACGAAACCGTTGGTGCCGATCACCGAGATGACCGCCGTGGTGGAGCCGGCCGAGACGGCGTCGCCGGCGGCGAGGGAGACGGCCGCGACGGTGCCCGAGACCGGGCTGGTGAGCGTCGCGAGGGCGACCTTGCTCTGCGCGAGAGTGAGGGCGGCCTTCGCGGCGTCGATCGCGGCGTTGTCGGCCACGATGGTCGCCGCCGACGCGACCTGCGTGGTGCCGGTGCCGGAGCCGGTCGCTGCCGTACCGGAGCTGCCGCCCGTGCCCGTGCCGGAGGTGCTGCCGCCGGAAGCGCCCGTCCCGGCCGATCCGCTGCCGGTGGAGCCGGCGCCTGTCGATCCGGAGCCTGTTGATCCGGAACCGGTCGAGCCGGAGCCTGTCGAGCCGGAGCCCGTCGAACCCACGGTCGAACCCGACCCGGTCGTACCGCTCGCGAGCACCTTCTGCAGCGCGGCGACGGCGTCGTCCAGTTTCGTGGCCAGCGGCGTGACGGCGTTCTGCGCGTCGGTGGTGGTCTGCTGGCTGGCCAGGGCGGCGGTGATCGCGGTCTGGCAGGAGGCCAGCGCGTCCTTCGCCGCCTGGAGCTGGTCGGCTGCGGAGGTCCCGGAGCTTCCGGAGGTCGCGGTGCCGCTGCCGTCCGTCGACGTGCCGGACGTGTCGGTACCCGAGGTGTCGGTTCCCGAGGTGTCGGTTCCCGAGGTGTCGGTTCCCGACGTGTCGGTTCCGGAGGTGCCGCTGCCGTCGGTCGTGGAGCCGGAACCGTCGGTGCCCGTCCCCGTGCCCGTCCCCGTGCCCGTCCCCGTGCCGTCCGTCGTGTCGTCGAGTGCGGCCTCCAGGAACGGCTGGCAGGTGGTCGAACTGGTGGCGACGAGGGTGTTGGTGTCCGTCAGCGCGGTGGAGGCGGCCGTCAGCTGTGCGAGCAGCTTCGTCTGCGCGTCGGTGACGGCGGCGATGGCGGCGGTGGTCTCGGCAGAGACGCCGGACGAGGTGCCGCCGGACGAGGAGCCGCCGGCGGTCCCGGTGCCCGAGCCGGTGCCCGTCCCGGTTCCGGTGCTCGGCACGGCCGCGGTTGCGCCGGTGGAGGCCGTGGTGGTGCCGGATCCGCCCGACGAGGCGGTGGATCCCGACGCGGACGACCCGGAGGAACCGGACGAGCCGGCCGAGCCGGCGCTCGAGCTCGTGCTCGTCCCCGACTGGGACGCGAGGTCGGTCGCGAGGGTCTCCTCGGCGTCCGACACCGCCTGCTGCGCCGAGGTGACCGCCGCCTCCAGGTCGGTCGTGTCGAGCGTCGCCAGGGTCTGCCCCGCAGTGACGGTGTCCCCGATCGCGACCGGGACGGCGCTGACCGTGCCGCCGACCTGGAAGGCCAGGTCGCGGCGGGTCGCCGAGGCGACGGTGCCGGTGAGCGTGGTGGTCTGCGTGACCGACGCCTTCGCGGCGGTGGCGGTGCGGTAGTTCGCGCCGCCGTTGCCGCTCGCCGCCCAGGCGACGCCGCCGCCGACCGCGCAGAGCGCGAGGGTCGCCACCGAGGCGATCACGACGGTGCGGCGCCGCCGGCGCGCGGCGGGGCGCTTGGTCGCGGGGCTCATGCTCCGCCGCCGTTCGTGCCGGTCCCGGTGCCGGAGTCGCTTCCCGTGCCGCCCGGCCGGCCGCCGCCGGGTCCGGCCTGGGTGCAGCCGTCGGCACCCTTGTCCGAGACGACGAGCGCGGTCGCGGCATATCCTCCCGAGGAGTCGGCCGTGCCGCTGGCCATGACGCAGCGACCGGCGGTGAGGGCGTCCGCGGTGGCCGCCTGTGTCGTCGTGTAGGTGGTGCTGTCGTCGACCGTGACGGTCTTCGTGGAGGTCGTGCCGTCCTGCGCCGTCGAGGTGACGGTGATGGTCGAGCCGTCGACCGCGGTGACGAGACCGGAGGTCATGCCGCCGAAGCCGCCCGCGCCACCGCCGCCCGCGCCGCCGGGCGCACCGGTGGGGGCGTCCGTGGGCCGCTGGCCGGTGCCACCCTCGCCCGATCCGCTGGGTGCGCCGGTCGGCGGGGTGCCGCCGCCTCCCATCCCGCCGAACCCGCCTGCCGTGCACGCGCCGTCGACGGCCGCGCTGATGGAGACCGTCGTCGCGGCCGTCGAGGCGGACGACGACGTGGAGGTCGACGACCCCGTGCCGCCGGTGAACGCGCTGATGCACGATCCGTTCGTCACGTCGGTGAGTGCGGCGGTCACCCGCTGCGTGATGGTGGTGGAGTCGGTGTAGGTCACGGCGGTCTGCTCGGTCGTGGACTGCACCTGGAGCGTGGTGCCGTCGACGGCGGCGATCTCGCCGGTGACGCCTCCGCCGCCCTGCTGGCCCTGCTGCTGCGGGGCCGCGGTGGTGGAGGGGCTGCTCGCCGTGGCGGCGGCGCATCCGGTGAGGGCGAGGGCGCCGAAGCCGAGGGCGGCGATCACCGCGGCGGCTCGGCGGGTGGATGTCTTCATCGTGGTTCTCCTTGCGGGTCGGGACGAGAGGGGGCGCTCACTCGGAGCGGAGCGCGTCGATGGGGGCCAGGCGCGCGGCGCGCGCTGCCGGATAGACGCCGAACACCAGGCCGATGGCGAGGGAGACGGCGATGGAGAGGCCGAGCGCGACGGGCGAGATGACCACCGAGCTGCCGATCAGCGCGGGCAGTACGAGTGCCGCGGCCACGCCCAGCACCGAGCCGAGCACGCCGCCGGTCAGGCCGAGGATGGCGGCCTCCACCAGGAACTGCGTGCGGATCGCCGCGGGCGGCGCCCCGATCGCCTTGCGCAACCCGATCTCGCGGGTGCGCTCGGTGACGGAGACGAGCATGATGTTCATCACCCCGATGCCGCCCACCAGCAGGGAGAGCGCCGCGATGCCGGTGAGCAGCACGGTCAGCGTCTGGTAGACGGAGGTCGCGGTGCTGACCAGGGCGTCCTGACTGCTGATCGTGAAGTCGGCGTCGTCGGTGCTGGTGATGGAGTGCGCGTTGAGCAGCACCGATTGCGCCTCCTGGTAGGCCGCGCTGAGCCGGTCGGCGTCGGCGGCCTGGATGTAGATCGTCGAGACGCTGGAGGTGTTCGTCCCGCCGATCACGTCGTCCGCGGCCGTCGTCATCGGCACGATCGCGACGTCGTCGAGGTTGCTCGACGTGTCGGAGCCGGCCGACGCCAGCACGCCGATCACGCTGTAGGTGGTGTTGCCGATGGTCACCGACTGGCCCACGACGTTCTCGGAGCCGAAGAGCTCCTGCGCCGTCTCGGAGCCGAGTACGACGACCCGGGCGCCCGACGACTGCTGCGCTGCCGTGAAGAACGCGCCGCGCGCGACCGTCCGCGACCGCACGTCCAGCCACGAGCTCGTCACGCCGGTCACCGTCGTGGTCCAGTTCGTGTCGCCGTAGACGAGGGAGGTCTGGGTCGACTTCTCGGCCGCGACGCCCGCGATGTCCGGGGCGTTCACCTTCGACGCGAGAGCGTCGGCGTCCGAGAGGGTCAGCGTGGTGCCCGAGCCGAAGCCGCCGCGCACCCCGCTCGAGTCGGTGCTGCTGCCCGGCGAGACGATGAGCCGGTTGCTTCCGAGCGCGCTGATCTGCGCGCTCACGTCCTTCTGGGTGCCGAGGCCGAGGCCGACGGTGAGGATGACGGCGGCGATCCCGATCAGGATCCCCAGCACGGTCAGCACCGAGCGCAGGGTGTGCGCGCGGATGGCCGACCAGCTGGTGTGGAGGGTCTCGTTCCAGTTCATGCCGCATTCACCTCGTCGCGGAGGATCTGCCCGTCGCGCACCCGCACGATGCGGCGGGCGCGCTCGGCGACCTCCAGCTCGTGGGTGATCAGCACGATCGTGCGGCCGGCCTCGTGCAGCTCGTCGAAGAGCGCGAGCACGTCCTCCGTCGAGACCGAGTCGAGGTTTCCCGTCGGCTCGTCCGCCAGGATCAGGGTCGGCTCGCCGACGAGGGCGCGGGCGACGGCGACGCGCTGCTGCTGGCCTCCCGAGAGCTCGCCCGGCCGGTTCTGCAGGCGGTCGCCGAGACCGACGCGTTCGAGGGAGGCCCGGGAGCGCTCGCGGCGCTCCTCCACCGGGACCCCGGCGTAGACGAGCGGCAGCTCGACGTTCTTCTGGGCCGAGAGGGAGGGGAGGAGGTTGAACTGCTGGAACACGAAGCCGATGCGCTGGTTGCGGATGGCCGCGAGCTCGGTCTCGTCCAGATCCTCCACATCCTGGCCGCCGAGGCGGTAGGCGCCCTCGGAGAGCACGTCGAGGCAGCCGAGCACGTTCATGATCGTGGACTTGCCGGAGCCGGAGGGCCCCATCACGGCGACGTACTCGCCTTCGTGGATGAGCAGGTCGATGCCGCGCAGTGCCTCGAACTCGATGCTGCCGCTGCGGTACATCTTGCGCGCGCCGGTGAGCTCGATGACGGGCGAGACGGCGGGCGAGGGCTCAGCCATTGCGGGTGCCCCCGTTCCCGGTCTGGCCGCCCTGGCCGCCGCCCGGGAACTGGCCGCCTTCGCCGCCTCCCGTGAAGCCTTCGCCGCCGCCGGGGAACTGCCCCTGCTGCCCGGTCTGCCCGGTCTGGCCGGTCGAGCCGCCGGTGCCGGCGCCCGAGCCGGGCGTGAAGACCGTGACGAGCACCGAATCCCCGGAGCTCAGGCCCTTCGTGATCTCGGTCACGGTGCCGGAGGTCTCACCCACGGTGACGTCGGTGGTGACGTTCTTGCCGTCGACGACCTTCGTCACCGTGGACTTCCCGTTCGCCGTCGTGATCGCGGCGCTCGGGACGGTGAGCACGTCGGTGCGGCGCTCGTAGACGATCGCGGCCGTCACGCTCACACCGTCGTAGAGGTTCTCGGGCGACCCGGTCACCGAGACGACGACAGGGTAGGCGGCGCTCCCGGACGTGGTCGACGGCAGCTGGCCGATGGAGGTCACGGTGCCGAAGAAGGAGTCGTTGTCAGACGTGGAGAGCTCGACCTGGTCGTTCTTGGCGATCGACTTCAGGTCGGAGGCGCTCACGGTGAGGTCGACCTCCCACGACCCGGTGCCGACGATCGTGAACTGCGCGGTGGAGGTGGAGGTGGAGGAGCCGGTCCCGCTGCCGGTCGTGCCCGTGCCGCCGGTCGCGCCGCCGCCCGTGGACCCGCCGGACCCGCTGGATGCGCCGGACCCCGAACTGCTCGAACTGCTCGTGCTGCCGGACGTGCCGGTGACCGCGTCGCCGACCGCGACGTTCACCGCGGTGACGAGTCCCGCGACCGGGGCGACCAGGGTGGTGCCGTCGAGCGCGGTCTGCGCGGTGTCGACGGACGACTGGGCCGAGGTGACCTGCGCCTGCGCCGCGGCGACCGCCGCCACGTCGGCGGTGCTGCCGGTCGAGGCGTCCTGCGCGTCCGAGAGCTTCGCCTGCGCCGAGGCGAGATCCGCCTTGGCCTGCAGGAGGGTCGCGTTGGCCGAGACGGTGTCGACCGTCGCGAGCACCTCACCCGCCGTGACCGTCGCCCCGGCGGCGACGTTCACCGCGGTGACCGTGCCGGAGGGGAGGAAGTTCACGTCCTCCGACACCGTCGGCGACAGCGTGCCGGTCGCGCTGACCGTCTTCTGCAGGGTCTGGGTGCTGGCCTGCACCGTCCGGGTGGCCGGCTGCGAGGAGGTGGCCTGGGCCGGGAGGGCGAAGCCGAACCAGTAGACAGCCCCACCCCCGACGACCGCGACCACGACGGCCGCCGTGATGATCCAGGTGCGCGGTCTGATCCGCGCGAGAGTCCGCTTCATTCGGGTGTTCCTTCCATGCGCCCGCCCGTCGGGGCAGAAACCGAGCGTAGGAAGGGGTCTTATGCGCGCCCGTTCACCCGCCTATGCGCTTCCTGAGCGTCCCTTCAGGAGGTGCGAGAAGGCGATATGTCGCGGGAAAAGGGCCGAGAAGGCGGACTATTCGACCACTCGACGGCCGCGGTTGCCGAAGAAGAGCAGCAGCTGGGCGCTGAGGAAGACGGCGAGCATCCCCAGGTCGACGATGGCGATCGTGCCGGCCACGGCCGTCACCTGCGTCACCCCGCAGGAGCGGTTGGGCTGGTCGGGCTGGCAGAGGAGGCGATCGCCGGTGGTGATCGCGCCCGACTCCAGCCAGAGCGGGATGAGCTGGTTGTACGCCGTGGCCAGGCCCTTGGTGAGGGTCGGCCCGGAGTGGCCCTCGCCCGGCACGGCCCAGTACGTGACCTTCCAGCCGGCGTTCTCGGCGGCGGTCGCGGTGTCCTCGACCTGCGGCCGGAAGTGGTCGTCCTCGGCGCCGGCGACGAAGATGCCGCGCATGGGGTGGTCGGCGTAGCTGGTCGAGGCCATCACCTTCGCGGGCCAGTACTTCTCGTACTCGGCCTCGCTGTCGTCGTAGTACTTCGCGCGGGTGCGGTCGGAACGGTACTCGCCGGGCTTGTCGGGGCCGGAGACGTCGATGACGTTCGCCCAGAGGTCGGGATGCTTCGCACCGAGGTAGGCGGCGCACTCCCCGCCGTGGGAGAAGCCGGCGATCGCCCAGTCGGCGCGGTCGTGCGAGACGGGGAGCTCGGCCGTCACCCAGTTCGGCACGTCCTCCGTCAGGAACGTCTCGAGCTGCCCGGCGGAGGTGTTGCTGCAGGGCGGGTTCTTGTCGTTGGCGCCGAGCTGGTCGACGACGAGCACGAACGGAGCGTCGTCGAGGCGTTCCGTGCCGAGCGAGTGCAGGGCGTCGAGCGTCGCCCCGAGGGTCGGGTTGCCCGGCTGGCCCATCATCATGATGACGATCGGGCGGGTGCTCGACGGGTCGCGGATCCACCCGGACGGCACGAACAGGTGCGCGTCACGGGAGGAGAAGCCGGAGGCCGTCGGCGGGATGTGCACGGCCAGCTGGTAGCCCTCGGCGAGTGTCGTCTCGGTCGCCGGGATGTGCCGTCCGGCGACCGTCGCGGTGGCGAACGCGGGAGCGGCGGCCACCACCGAGATCCCGGCCGTCAGCAGGCCGGCGACCGCGGCGAGCACGACGGCGACCGCGCGCAGGCGCGTGGTCTGGAGCGCGTCGCCCAGCGCGAGCGGGAAGAGCAGGGCGGCGAGCCCGATCGCGAACCAGCCGAGGCCGCCGAGGTCGGGCCGCGGGGTGAGGAGGGCGAGCAGCGTCAATACGACGAGGGCCAGCACCTGCGTCACGATCACGGCGATGACGGTCGGGCGCGCGCGGAAGTGCCAGGCGCGTCGAGCGAATCGCCAGGCCGGATAGGCGCAGACGATCGCGAGCGCCAGGCTCAGCCAGGCGAGGATCCCCACGTCTCCACCCTATGCGCACGGCGCCGCGCGTCCCGGTGACGACAGGAGGGGGCAGGTGAAAAGTCGCCCGAAGCGGGTGAGAGTCGGCTCAGGCCGGCGGCGCCCGGTCACGGCTCTCCCATGCATAGTTTTGCATGTATATATTGCCGATATCGTATTCCTTCGGTGGTCACCATGCTGTCGGAGCGACAGCGGGCCATCGGGAATCGGAGACGAGGAATCGATGCGACGTAGGCGATGGATAGGGGCGGCGGGGTTGCTGGCGGTGGCGTGCGTCATCGGCGCGAGCCCCGCGCAGGCGGACGAGGCCGGATCGCGGGCGGCAGATCCGCTCGCGACGGCGTCCGGTGTCTTCAAACTGCAGGGGCAGACCGCGGGGGTGCCGTACTCCACGGCGGAGGGGGCCGTCGGTCTCGTCACGGCTCGCCACGGCGTCGGGGACAGCAGCACGACCGCGTGGTCCCTCAGCGACGCGACGGGAGCGTCGTCGAAGGTCTCCGTCATCCCGGGGCACAGTTCGTCCGCGATCGACGTCGCTCTGCTGCGCCCCGTCGGATCCGAGTGGGGTGGCAACCCCGCGGTGGCGCTGAGCGACGATTACCGGTCGATGTTCCAGTCGGCGGCCAAAGGCCCGGCCGACACCCGTCCGGGCGACCGGGTGTGCCGGACCGGGTGGAGCCCGCTCAGCCGAGGGGCGGACGGGCAGCGGGTCGCGAACGTGATCCCCGCCCCCGACATACCCGGCGCAGCGAGCGGCGTCATCTGCGGCCGGATCATCGCGACGGGTGACACCCTGGTGGTCGGGCAGAGCGATCGCCCCGATGGTCTGATCGTCGGCAACGGCGACTCCGGGGGAGCGGTGTGGAAGGTGACCGAAGGCGGCGCATTCATGTATCTCGGGATGATCCGCAGCGGCGTGCTCGACGGGCCGTCGCTCAACGGTTCGCCCACCGGATCCATGCTCTACGCCGTCCCGGCGTGGCGAATCGCGTCGGGCCTGAACGTGACCCCCGCCACCGATCCCGCGCTGGCCCGGCCGTTCCTCACCATCGACCCCTCGACCTACTATCCGACCCCGGGCGGCACGGTCACGCTCACGGGGATGCTGCGTGACGCGGACGGTTCCGTCCTGACCGGTCGGAAGGTGGACGTCCTGCAGGCCGGCAGCGGCACGCCCGTGGGTTCGGGGACGACGGACATGTGGGGTCGCGTGCAGGTCGAGGTGAGCCCGCCGAAGCCGCGTGCCGACTTCGCGCTCCGGTTCGCGGGTGACGAGACCGTCCCGGCCGTCGCGAGCCGGTGGGTCACGGTGTCCCCGACGATCGTCACGATCGAGGCCCCGGTGTCGGTGGCGAACGGTGAGGCGATCACGGTGCGCGCACGCGCGACCTCGGCCGCCGGTGATCCGATCGTGGGGCGTGCCGTACGCACGCAGATCTACCCGGTCGGCTCGAACGCGTACGAGATCGGCGAGAGCGCCATGACCGACGCGGACGGGTACGTCACGCTGACCATCCCCGCCCAGGGGACCGCGATGCGTTACGCGGTCCGGCTCGGATCGGATCCGTCGACGAACGGGAACCCCGTCGGCGCGGCCGCGTCCGCGATCTACCGTCTCGACCCCTAGCGCGACGCGCGCCTCTCAGGCGGGTGCGGTCGACTCGCGCGCCCGCACCCGCACGGGAGGCGCATCCACCCGCTCGACACGGCCGCCCGAACGCATGGTCGCATACGCCTCGACGAGGTCGGCGGCGAGCTCGTCGGCGTCGAACGCGACCGTGCTCAGGCGCGGGATGAAGTCGGCCGACGCCGCATGGTCGTCGGCGCCGATGACGGACAGGTCGTCAGGGACGCGCAGTCCCGCGTCGGTGAGGGCGCGCATCGCGGCGATGGCGAGCCCGTCGTGTGCGGCCACGACACCGGTCGGCGCCTGCTCGTCGTAGCGCAGCCCCCGCGTCCAGTCGCGGAGCGTCGCCGCCGAGCTGGCGGCGTGAGTGACCGTGAGCCGCGCACCCGCCGCGTCGGCAGCCTCCCGCGCACCGGCCAGCCGCTCGTCGGCCATGGTGGAGGTCGCGGTCGGCATCAGGAAGACGAGCCGGCGGTGGCCCAGCGCGATCAGGTGCTCGGCCGCGGCATGGCCGAACGGCCGCTGGGGGATGACGAGGGTCGGCGCGTAGGAGACCGGTGCCTCACCGTGCACGATCAGTGCGCGCACGCCCGCGAGCCGCAGGACCTCGGTCGCGGCGGCGTCGCAGCGCGCGGCCTCGGCGAGCACGGCCTCCGGGCGCAGCTTCGCCCACAGTTGCGCGGCCTCGGCGCCGGTGGCGGAGACGTCGGCGTGCCGGAGGGCGTCCGTCCCGTCGTCGACGGTGCGCGCCAGCAGCGCCTGGAGGGTGCGCTCGACCGTCGCGCCGTGGTCGGCGGCGGAAGCGGCGACCACCAGGCCGGCCACGGCCTCCCCGCTCGCCAGCGACCGGGCCGCGGTGTTCGGCGTGTAGCCGAGCAGTCGTGCGGCCTCGAGCACGCGATGCCGGGTGTCGTCGGAGACGCGCGAGTTCGGCTTGTCGTTGAGCACGAACGAGACGGTCGCGCGCGAGACCCCCGCCGCGAGAGCCACGTCGGCGCTCGTCGGGGCTTTGACGACCTGGGGTGTGAACATGCTGGGTTCAGTCTAGGTCGGAGCCCCCGGGAGGTTACGCGTGTAATCAAAAACCGACCGATGGCTTGTATTCGGCCGCGGGGGTGGTTTATGGTTACGCGTGTTAGCACGCAACGACGCCTGCTCCTGAAAGGACTCCACCCGTGACACCGACGTCTGACGATCTCCCCGAAGGTCCCCGCCCGGTCCAGCCGACCGTCCCCTCCAACCTCTCCGGCGTGCCGGACAGCGCCGCGCTCGGCTCGACGCTCACCACCGCCGGATCCCCGTTCTCCGCCGCACCGACGACCGCCACCTCGGCCCAGCGCCCCGACAAGGTGAAGGTGCGCGGGAGGCTGCTCAAGCTGATGCTGTCGATGCTCGTCGCGAACGTCGCCATCTTCGCGATCTGGGGCGCGGTGCCGGGCATCCTCCTCCCGCTGCAGATCCAGGCCCTCGTCGGCGAGAAGGCGCAGAACGGCACGCTCGCCATCGTCGCCACGATCGGCGCGTTCGCCGCGATGGTCGCGCAACCGATCGCCGGCCTGGTGTCCGACCGGACGCGCAGCCGCTTCGGGCGTCGCGCTCCGTGGATGGTCGTCGGCGTGCTCCTCGGCGGTCTGTCGCTGCTCTTCATGAGCACCGCCAACGGCGTCGTCCAGCTGGCGATCGCCTGGGTCATGGTCCAGATCTGCTACAACTTCGCGCAGGGTCCGCTCTCCGCGATCCTCCCGGACCGCGTCCCGAGCGGCGCGCGCGGCACCTTCGCCTCGCTCTCCGGGCTCGGGCTGATGCTGGGGTCGCTGGGCGGCTCGATCGTGGCCGCGCAGTTCGCGAAGGCGATCCCGGCCGGCTACCTCACGTTCGCGGGCATCGCGCTCATCGTGATCGTGCTTTTCGTCATCATCAACCCGGACCGCTCCAACAAGGGCGAGCCCAAGCCGCCGTTCAACCTCGCGGCGTTCCTGCAGACCTTCTGGGTCAGCCCGCGCAAGCACCCCGACTTCTTCTGGGGCTTCACCGGCCGCCTCCTGCTCTACGCCGGCTACTTCATGGTCACCGGCTACCAGCTCTTCATCCTCCAGTCCTACATCGGGCTGGGCGACGGCGCGGTCGCCATGATGCCGCTGCTGAGCCTCGTCAGCCTGGTCGGCATCATCATCACCACGCTCGTCGGCGGACCGCTCTCCGACAAGCTCGGGCGCCGCAAGCCGGTCGTCATCGTTGCGGGCATCGTCCTCGCGATCTCGCTGCTGTTCCCGCTGATCATGCCGACCCTCACGGGCATGTTCCTGTTCTCCTTCATCTCGGGCCTCGGCTTCGGCGCGTATCAGGCCGTCGACACCGCGCTGATGAGCGAGGTGCTGCCGTCGAAGGACGACTTCGCCAAGGACCTCGGCGTCCTGAACATCGCCGCCACCCTGCCGCAGACGCTCGCCCCGGGAATCGCCGGTGCGATCATCGTCGCCTTCGGCAACACCTATACCGCCCTCTTCCCCATCGGTATCGTGATCGCGCTGCTGGGCGCCTTCGCCGTCCTGCCGATCAAGTCCGTCCGCTAGGAGCTCCGCAACCATGACCGACACCATCACCACCGAGGACGTCATCGCGGGCCTCCTCGGCTCCCTCTCCCTCGAGCAGAAGGTGCGCCTGCTCACCGGCGCCTCGTTCTGGACGCTGCACGACGAGCCGCAGATCGGACTCGACACGATCGTGGTCTCCGATGGCCCCGCGGGCATCCGCGGCCAGGTCTGGGACGAGCGCGACGCGTCCGCCAACCTCCCGTCGCCGACCGCGCTCGCCGCCTCCTGGGACGTCGAGCGGGTCTACCGGCTGGGCCAGCTAATCGCAGCCGAGGCGCGTCGCAAGGGCGTCGGCGTCGCGCTCGGCCCGACCGTGAACATCCAGCGCTCGCCCCGCGGCGGCCGCCACTTCGAGGCGTTCAGCGAAGACCCGTGGCTCTCCGGCGTCGTCGGCACGGCCTACGTCCAGGGCGTGCAGTCGGGCGGGGTCGGCGCGACGCCGAAGCACTTCGTCGCCAACGACAGCGAGACCGACCGCATGACCGTCGACGTGCAGGTCGACGAGCGCACGCTGCGGGAGGTGTACCTCGCCCCGTTCGAGCGGATGGTCGTCGAGGGCGGCGCCTGGCTCGTCATGTCGTCGTACAACTCGGTCAACGGCGTCACCATGACCGAGAACGAGCTGCTGCGCTCGCCGCTGAAGGACGAGTGGGGCTTCGACGGCGTCGTCGTCTCCGACTGGATGGGCGTGCGCGACACGATCGCCGCCGCCGTCTCGTCGCAGGACCTCGCGATGCCCGGCCCGCAGGGCGTGTGGGGCGACGCGCTGGTCGAGGCCGTCCGCGCCGGCTCGGTCGCCGAGAGCGACGTGGACGAGAAGGTGCGCCGCATCCTGCGCCTCGCCGGCCGTCTCGGTGCACTCGACGGCGTGGAGGCCGCGACGCCGCTCGCCGAGCCGTGGCCGCAGGAGAGCGTGGACGCGCTTCTGCGTGAGGCCGCGGCCGACGGGATGGTGCTGGTGCGCAACGAGGGCGGCCTGCTGCCGCTCGCGGCGGACGGATCGGTGGCGGTGATCGGGCAGCACGCCCGCGTCGCGCGCAGCCAGGGCGGCGGCTCGGCCACCGTCTTCCCGCAGCACGTCGTCACTCCGCTCGACGGGATCGAGGAGGCGTTCGGCGCCGACCGCGTGCGGTTCGCGCCGGGAGCGAAGTCGACCGAGAGCGTCCTCCCCCTCGACGCCCGCGTCGCGGTCGACCCCGTCACCGGCGAGCCGGGCGTGCACGTGCGGTTCCTGGACGCCGACGGCGGCGTCGTGCTCGACGAGCACCGCCTCTCCGGCCGCCTGACCTGGCTCGGCGACCCCGTGCTGGGCGAGACCGCCGTGGTCGAGGCGACCGCGACCTTCACCGCCCCGGAGGACGGCGAGTACGCGGTCGGCTTCGCCGGCCTTGGCCTGTTCCGGTTCGAGGTCGACGGCGAGCTGAAGAGCGACGGCCTGTTCTTCCCCGACGGCACGGACCCGTTCATGGCGTTCCTCAACCCGCCCAAGCAGTCGTTCCCGGTGCAGCTCACGGCCGGGCAGACGGTGGAGCTGCGGCTCGAGCACCGCCCGCAGATGCAGGCCGGGCTCGCGGCCGTCATGTTCACCTTCGGCTACGAGGAGCCCTTCGCTGACCCGGAGGCCGAGCTGGAGCGGGCGGTCGCGCTCGCCGCGGAGTCCGAGACTGCCATCGTCGTCGTGGGCACGACCGAGACGCTGGAGTCGGAGGGCTTCGACCGCGCCGGCCTCAGCCTCCCGGACGGCCAGGACGAGCTCGTCCGGCGCGTGCTCGCCGTCAACCCGCGCACCGTCGTGGTCGTCAACTCGGGCGGCCCCGTGATCCTGCCGTGGCTGAGCGAGGCGCCCGCGGTGCTGCTCACCTGGTTCCCGGGGCAGGAGATGGGAGGCGCCCTGGCGGACGTGCTCACCGGCACCCGCGAGCCCGGTGGCCGCATCCCCACCACCTGGGCGGCGAGCGAGGACGACGTGCCGGTCTGGCAGGTCGAGCCCGTCGACGGCAAGCTGTTCTACGACGAGAAGCTGAACGTCGGCTACCGCGAGTGGGTGCGCCGCGAGCAGCTCGGCGGCCCGGCCCCGGCCATCCCGTTCGGCCACGGTCTCGGCTACACCGAGTGGGAGCTCGGGGAGGCCGCCGTCGACGGTCTGACGGCCGGCATCCCGGTGACGAACACGGGCGAGCGCGCGGGCAAGCAGGTCGTGCAGGCCTACCTGTCGCGCGTCTCCGCGTCGGAGGTCGAGCGCCCCGTCCTGTGGCTCGCCGGCTACGCCGTCGTGCACGCGCAGCCGGGCGAGACCGTGACGGCGACGATCACGGTCGAGCCGCGCAGCCTGCAGCACTGGTCGATCGACGACCACGCCTGGCGCACCGAGCCGGGCACCTATGCGCTGACGCTCGGCACCTCGGTCGCCGCGCTCGGCGCTCCGGTGGAGTTCACCGTCTAGCGCCGATCAGGTCGTCGCAACACGCCGTCTCCGCACCTGCGGAGGCGGCGTGTTGCGTCACGTGGATGCTCGAGACAATCGCTCTCGGACGGATACCTGTCGTCCGGAAGGGGGATACCGGGCGCTTCGCCCATTCACATACGTTGGCGTGTGAATGTCCACGTTGGAGCATTCGTTTTGGGGGAGCAAGGTGCGACTACTTAGTGTCCGATTGGAAAACGTTGGAGGCTTCAAGACCGCCGAATTTCCGCTTGACGGAGACGTCCTCCTAATCGGTGAAAACAATTCGGGCAAGACGTCTGTGCTGCGAATACTTGATTGGCTATTCAACTCGCTCGATTCCGATCTCTTACGAGGACGGCGTGAGTTGAATGAGGTGGAGGAGGCGCTCCTTCTACCAGCGCGTGCCACGCAGAACAAGGCACGACGTATTTTCCTTCGCGTTCGGCTCAGCGATGGGCGATCAGCTACCAAGTTCGCGGCCAAAGCCGACAATGTTGCTGAAGTTCGAGTGCAATTCAGAGCCTCAAAGTACTACGCTCGCCTCGGCTCACCGACGCGCAACGAGGAAGCTGAAACGGAACCCAACGCGGCAGTGCTGCTCGATCGGCTACAAGGTTGTTATTCCTGCCTTTACGTCCCTGCCTCGCGAGACGGCAGCTCCGAGATCTTCTCGCGTATTCTTCGAGACGCCCTTAGACAAGAACTCTCGGGTGCGATGATCTATGACGGGGTGGGCCGGCCCGCCGGTGCTCCGAAAGCAACATCCGACGCAGCAGCAACTCTCAGCACGCACGCCAACACGTTCGCGTCTAAAGTCTGGAAGGAGACGAAAGAAAACCTTCGAGGAGGCTTCGATCCTAAAGGGTTGTTCAGCGCGTCAGTGTCGGCTGAGGATTTGGTCGAGTTGGTGCTTGATCGCATGGAAGCTCGATTCTCGACGGGCGATCACGACGCGAAGACGGTGGCGATCGAATCGCTCGGCGCCGGGTTGCAAAGTGCGCTTGCCATTGCAGTCGCACAACGCCCGCGGTCAGAAAAGATGTACAGGTTGCTTCTGCTAGAAGAGCCCGAGGCCTTCTTGCACCCCAGCGCTCAAAGGACGATTGCTCAGCAAACCTTCCATCTCCCTGGGATTCAGACCATTGCGACCACGCACAGCGCGTTAGTACTGGCGGAGGCTGCGCCTGAAGACATAGTCGTCATGCGGGATCATGTTGCCTACCCTGCAGCCTCGGTCTCGACGACCCAGGAGCAAAAGGACGCGTATCTGCTTTCCTCACTGGCGAGCAACACGATGTTTGATCGCAGCCTGCTTTTAGTCGAGGGCCCTGGCGAGGTTGCATACTTTGAAATGCTTCGACGCGAAATGCGCAACATCATCCCGCTCCCACTCCTTAATCGCATGCGCGTGTGCGCGGTTGGTGGGAAAGCTGGATTTGGTCCTTGGCTTCGACTGCTCCGGCGCTTCGCGAACAATGGAGATCAAGCGTTTGAGGTTATCGTCTGCGCCGATTCGATCGATGCCGGTACGGACGTAGTGCGTGCTCTGCGGGAGTCAAGCGTGGTTGTTCCAGCAGCGCTCGCGTCCGAGATCGCAAATCTCGCCAACGGGATCGACATGTCGAATGTTTCACCGGCTGATGCCCTTGTCATCGCCGAGCGAACGAGTGCAGCCAATAGGCTCGCAGCGTCGTCCAATGTGCCGTTGCACTTCAATCGCGTCGACCTCGAGTACGCAATTCTGGAGGCGTTGAATGACCGCAGGTCGCGGGAGTTCGCCAAAACGCATGGGCTTGAGGTCGAATCTCGCGACAAGCTCATGGCGCGGATGGGTTCAAAGGGCGGGGACGGCAAAGCATCCGAGAAGGCGGGGTCTAAAGCGCCCTACTTGCGGGCAAACCTGGCTTACATAGTCACGTGGGACGAAATTAGTCCCGACATCAAAGAGCTTCTCTGGCGCTGGGTCCGCGGCGCGATGGAGCCGTACTCGAGCTTGGCGCGGCCGCCCGAGATCAGTTGAACCCAGGCTCACTGCCGAGCTGCGCGAACCGCGCCCGCAGGCCGTCGAGCACGGCGTGCAGCCCGATCGCGAAGGCGCCGTCGGCGGGAGGCGCGTCCCTGACCGCCTCGGCGCGCGCCCGGTAGGCGGCGGCGAACGCCGGCACCTCGTCCTCCGCGCCCGCCGGGTCGAACATGTCGCCCGGTGCCACCGCGTCGAGGGCAGAGCCGAGGATGAACGACTCGACGGCGACGATCGTCGGCAGCACCTCCTCCGCGGGCCAGCCCGCCGCGATCATCGCGGATACCACCGCGTCGTACATCCGCATCGTGCGCATCGCCCCGCGCAGCGGCATCGTCGCGAGCATGGCGATGGTCGGGGGATGCCCAGCGAACGCGACGCGGTACGAGTACGCCCAGTGGAGCATCGCGCGGTCCCACGGCTCGGTCGCGAAGGCGCTCACGTCGATCCGGTCGCTGATCAGCTCGCGGATGCCCGCGATCACGTCCTCCTTGCCGTCCACGTGGTTGTAGAGGGCGCTGGGCCGCACGCGCAGGGCCTGGGCGAGGCGCGCCATCGTGAAGCCCTCCGAGCCGCTCTCGTCGAGCAGCCGGAGCGCCGCCTCCGCGATCAGGTCGCGCGTGAGCACGGTGGTGGTCGGCCGGCCGACGCGACGGGCCGGCCGGTCGGCCCGGGTGTCGTTCTGAGCCTCGGGCACGTTCACACCCTAACGCCCGGTCCGTCGACGAATTCTCCGGTTGCTCTTCCGCTCGCGGGGATCGTGCCCTAGTCTCTGACGAAATAAAAGAACGCCGTTCATTTAGCGGTACTGGACTTCGGAGGTGCGATGGGCGCGACCGTCTTCGTCAACGGGACGATCCTCTCCGGCTACCGTGCGGACGCACGGGCGTCGGAGGCCGCGGCGGTGGTCGACGGCGCGGTCGTCGCGACCGGTGCCGAGGCCCTGGCCCTGCGGAGCACCGCGGACGAGGTGGTCGATCTGGCCGGCGGCGTGCTGGCCCCGGCCTTCGGTGACGGGCACGCCCATCCCCTCCAGGGCGGCCTCGAGAAGCTCGGCCCGCAGGTGCGGACGTGCGGGAGCGTCGCCGAGATCGTCGCCTGCGTGAAGGAATGGGCGGACGCGCATCCCGAGCAGGAGTGGATCTACGGCGGAAGCTACGACGCGACCCTCGCTCCCGAGGGGATGTTCGACGCCCGCTGGCTCGACGAGGCCGTGCCCGACCGCCCGGTCGTGCTGCGCGCCTGGGACTACCACACGGTGTGGGTCAACTCGGAAGCCCTGCGCCGTGCGCACATCGACGCCGACACCCCGGAGCCTCCGCTCGGCCGGATCCCGCGCCGCCCGGACGGCACCCCGCTCGGCATCCTGCAGGAGCCCGGCGCGGTCGACCTGCTGCTGCCCGTCGAGCCCGGCCGCTCGCACGAGGACCGGGTGGAGGCGCTGCGCCTGGCCACCGCCGAGTACGCGGGCCTCGGCATCGCCTGGATCCAGGACGCCTGGGTCGAGCCGGCCGAGGTGGAGGCCTACCTCACCGCCGCCGAGCGCGGGCTGCTCTCCACCCGCGTGAACCTGGCTCTGCGCGCCGACCCGTTCCGCTGGCGCGACCAGGTGCCCGGATTCGTGGAGGCCCGCCGCCGCGTCGAGGAGTTGGGCGACCCGCTCCTCACCGCCGCGACGGTCAAGGTCTTCGTCGACGGCGTGGTGGAGAACCACACCGCCGCGATGCTCGCCGACTACACCGACACCCCCGGCGACCGCGGCCTCCCGAACTGGGATGCCGCCCAGCTGGCCGAGGCCGCCGCAACCTTCGACCGGCTCGGCTTCCAGCTGCACCTGCACGCGATCGGCGACGCCGCCTGCCGCACCGCGCTCGACGTCTTCGAGCACGTCGAGCGCACGAACGGCCCGCGCGACCGGCGCCCCGTCATCGCGCACGTGCAGCTCGCCGACCCCGCCGACCTGCCGCGCTTCGCCGCGCTCGGCGTCACCGCGAACTTCGAGCCGCTGTGGGCGCAGCTCGACCCGATGATGCTCGACCTCACGCTCCCGCGCCTCGGGCCCGAGCGCGAGCAGCTCCAGTACCCCATCCGCACGCTGCAGGAGAGCGCCCACATCTCCTTCGGCAGCGACTGGCCGGTCAGCGACAACGACTGGCGGCCCGGGATCGCCACCGCGGTCACCCGGCAGACCCCGGCACGCGTGCCCGAAGCGGGATGGACCCCCGCCGAGCGCATCGCACTGCCCGACGCCCTGGAGGCCTACTCCTCCGGCGTCGCCCGCCAGGCCTTCGCCGAGGCGGCCCGCGGCGAGCTCGTCGTCGGCACCGCACCCGACCTGGTCTGGCTCGACCGCGATCCCCGCGCGGTCGACCCGCACGAGCTGCGCTCCGTGCGCGTGCTCGGCGCCTGGGTCGCCGGCGTGCGCCGCGCCTGAACCCCATCCCGTACCGTCCCGTTCCGTCCCTCCGACCCCAGCACGAACCCGAATGCACCACTCGACGTAGAGAGGCACGCACCACATGACCACGACAGACCTGCCCGTCCAGCCCCGCCTGAAGCGGGCGCTCGGGCCGACCGCCCTCATCCTGTTCGGGCTCACCTACCTGGCGCCCGTCACGGTCTTCACGACGTACGGCATCGTCACGGAGTCCACCGACAACCACCTGCCGTCCGCCTACGTCGTCGCCCTGGTCGCGATGCTCTTCACCGCGCTCAGCTACGGCGCGATGGCGCGGGCGTTCCCGGTCTCCGGCTCGGCGTACACCTACACGCAGCAGTCGTTCGGCGGCCATGTCGGCTTCCTCACCGGGTGGACGCTGATGCTCGACTACCTCTTCCTCCCGATGATCAACTTCCTGCTCATCGGCCTGTACCTGAACACGCAGTTCCCCGAGGTGCCGCAGTGGGTGTTCGCGCTCGCCTCGCTGCTGCTCGTCCTGGTGTTCAACGTGCTCGGCATCACGCTGGTCAACAAGCTCAACGTCGCCATCGTCGCGCTGTCGGTCCTGCTCGTCGTCGTCTTCGCCGTGCTGGCGATCAAGGAACTCGCGACCAACCCGTCCGCCGACACTCCGAGCCTCATCGAGCCGTTCCTCCCCGGCTCCGGCGGTCTCGGCCCGGTGTTCGCCGGCGCCGCGGTGCTCGCCCTCTCGTTCCTCGGCTTCGACGCGGTGTCGACGCTGTCGGAGGAGGCCAAGAACCCGAAGCGCGACATCCCGCGCGCCATCATGCTCACCACGCTCATCGGCGGCGCGATCTTCATCGTCGTCTCGTGGCTGGGCGCCCTCGTCTTCCCCGACTGGCGTGACTTCGCGAACGTCGACTCTGCGGGCGTCGACCTGATGGCGAAGGTCGGCGGCACGTTCCTGACCTCCTTCTTCGTCGCCGTGTACGTCGTCGGCGCGTTCGGCTCCGGCATGACGACCCAGGTCAGCGTCTCGCGCATCATCTACTCGATGGGCCGGGACAGGGTGCTGCCCGGGATCTTCGGGAAGCTGCACTCGCGCTTCCACACCCCCTGGGTCGCCGCGATCGCCGTCTCGATCGTCTCGCTGCTGTCGCTCGTGCTCACCCTCGACGTCGCCGCCACGATGATCTCGTTCGGCGCGCTCGCCGCGTTCTCGATGGTGAACCTCTCCGTCATCCGGCACCACCTGTTCCCGAAGGGCGGCCGCGAGAAGCCGTCGGCGGGCGAGTGGATCCGGTACGGGCTTCTCCCGGCGATCGGCTTCCTGCTCACCGTCTGGCTCTGGACGTCGCTGACCGTCACCACCTTCATCGTCGGCCTCTCGTGGGTCGCGCTCGGCGTGATCTACCTCGCCGTGCTGACCCGCGGCTTCCGTCGCAAGCCGCCGATGATGGACTTCTCCGAGAAGGAGGCCGTGGCCGCGGAAGCCTGACCCGGCCCCGTGGTCGCCGCCGGAACGCCGGCGATTCCCGCTCCTGCGTCCCGAATCGCCGGAGTTACGGCGAAGTGAGCGGCGCGCCGAACTGGATCACCGGATTTCCGGATGGCGGCGATCACGGCGGATATCCGGAACTCCGGTGCGCCGCAGGGCAGGTAGCCGGTCTGCTTGACTGGGAGGCATGTTCCCGTACGAGCAGCTGCGCCGCCGGCCCGATGTAGAGGCGCCGAACCTGTTCGCCGCCGACGCGGCGGATCGGCTCCTCGCCGACACGGCCGGCGACGCGGTGCTCCAGCCCGGGCTCGTCGTGATCGGCGACGCCTACGGCGCGCTCACCCTGGCCGCAGCCGAGCGCGGGGCGCGCGGCATCCGCGTGCACCAGGACCCGCTGACCGGCGAACGCGCCCTCGACGCCAACGCGGCCGACCTCGCCGGCACCCTGGGCCTCCCGGGCGACGGCGTCTTCACCCACCACCCGCTCGACGAGTCGCTCGTCCGCGGCGCGACCACGGTGCTGCTGCGGCTGCCGCGCAGTCTCGAAGCGCTCGCCGAGATCGCGGCCCTCATCGCCGAGCACGCCCGGCCCGAGGTCCAGGTGTTCGCCGGCGGGATGCTCAAGCACATGAGCGTCGCGATGAACGGCGTGCTCGGCGAGGTGTTCGGCTCGGTGCAGGTGTCGCTCGCGCGGCAGAAGGCCCGCGTCCTGACCGCGACGGAACCGCATCCCGCTGCCGCGACCGTGCTCGACCGCTGGCCGGAGCGGGCGTTCGACGATGACACCGGCCTCTGGGTCTGCGCGCACGGGGCGGCCTTCGCGGGCGCCTCCGTCGACATCGGGACCCGCTTCCTCCTGACCGTGCTGCCGCAAGCGGTCCCGGAGGCGCGCACGGCCATCGACCTCGGCTGCGGGACCGGAGTGCTCGCCTCCGCCCTCGCCTCCGCGCGCCCCGGCCTGCGGGTCGTCGCGACGGATCAGTCGGCCGCCGCCGTCGCCTCGGCTCGGGCGACCGCCACCGCGAACCACGTCGCCGAGCGTGTGACCGTCGTCCGGGATGACGGCCTCGCCTCCCAGCCCGACGCCTCGACCGAGCTCGTGGTGCTCAACCCGCCGTTTCACATCGGTGGAGCCGTGCACACGGGCGTGGCCCACCGGATGTTCGCCGACGCCGCCCGCGTGCTCGCCCCTGGCGGCGAGCTGTGGACCGTGTGGAACTCCCACCTCGGCTACCGGCCGGCCCTCGAGCGGGTCGTCGGACCGACCCGGCAGATCGCGCGCAGCAACAAGTTCACGGTCACGGCGTCCCGCCGGCCGTAGCCTGCATGCCGCTGCCCGCCGGCACTGCACGCCCCTGCATGCCGCCTATGGCCGGCTTCGAGCCTTCACACCGCCGGCACCGATCTGGCAGCCGATTGCTACGCGTGCGGCCATAGCCTCGACCTGAGACCGGGGGAGCGGGACAGGACGGGAACGAGATGGCACTGGCGATTCACCGGCCGCGCGTGCTGCGCGGCCCCGCCCTCGACGAGCCGCTGGTCGCACCGGTGCTCGGCACCGACCGCCTCCTGCTGCGTCCGTACCGGGCGGGGGATGCGGTCGACTGGCTCGCGATCGAGGCCGACGACGGTGTGCGCTCGGGACTCGGGTGGCCGGAGCGCACCGAGCGGCAGGCGCTCGACCACTTCCGGGCGCGCATGCGTCACACCGTGCTCAGTCAGGCGGGCGACTTCCTCGCGCTCGCCGTGGAGCTCGACGATCACGTGATCGGAGACGTTTCCCTGCACTTGCGCACCCTCGCGGTGGAGACGCGGAGCGTCGAGATCGGCTGGCTGCAGCGGTCGGATCGCTGCGGGCAGGGCTACGCCACGGAGGCGGCGGAGGCGGCGCTCGACCTGGCGTTCGGGAGGCTGGGGGCCGTGATCGTGACCGCCGTGGTCGACCGCACCAACGAGCGGTCGGCGCGGCTGGCCGGGCGGCTCGGCTTCCGGCTCGCGGGCGGGACGGCCTCGCACACGACCTGGCTGCTGGCGCGGGCGGAGCATCCCGAACCGATCGCCGGATTCAGTGGCCGGATCGGCGATCGGCGACGGTTTCCCCAGTAGCGCTGACCCAGACGGGCTCCCGGCCAGTCTCCGCCGACCGCTGCGGTCCCGCGGTACGTTTGCGCCGGGTCGCGCCGCGGCAGATGTACCGGGAGGCTGCAGTCGCCCGCTCAGGGGACGAAGACCACGCGCTCGGTCGCGCCCGGGTCGTCGCGCCACACGGCGGCGACGTCGCTGAGCGGGACCGCGCGCACGTCGATGTCGAACTCGCCCCGCGAGACGGCCTCGGCGATGGCGGGCAGCTCGGCGCCGAACTCCTCGGGCGAGACCGAGCCGATCCCGCTGCCGACCAGGTCGAGCCGCGCGGCGCGGAACGCGGCCGACGGGATGGCGGCCGTCGCGCCGGCGACCGACCCGATCTCGATCCAGGTCAGCGGCGCGCCGCGGTCGGAGCGGGCGGTCACGATGTCGGCCATCGCCTGCGCGGTGGGCGCGCCCCAGACGTAGTCGAGCACCACGTCGACGTCCGCCGCCTGCGACAGCTCGTCGAACCCGAGTGCGCGATCCGCGCCGTGCCCGAGCAACGCCGCCGCGCGGTCGTGGTCGCGTCCGGCCGCGACCACCTCCGCGGCCCCGAGCGTGCGGGCGACCTGCAGGGCGAGGCGGCCGGCGTTCCCGGTCGCGCCGAGCACGAGGACGCGCGCGCCCGGCCGGAGGGTGGTCCGGCGGCGCAGCGCCACCCACGACGACATCACCGGGTTCATGGCGGCGGCGACGCGCACCGCGTCGATCCCGTCGGGGAGCGGGACGGTCGCGTTCCGCGGCACGACGGTCCGTTCCGCGAAGGTGCCCAGCTCGCTCTCGTGCACGAGCGCGTACCGCAGGCGGCCGTCGGCGTCGCGGACGACGGCGTCGATGCCCGGGACGAGCGGCAGATCGCCGGTGCTCGTGTAGTGGCTGCCGTCGGCCTGCGAGCGCACGCGCGGGTGGAGGGCGGCCGCGACGACGTCGACCACGAGCGCGCCGTCGCCCGCGACCGGGTCGGGCCACTCGCCGTACTCCGGCACCGTGCCGAACGATGTGACGACTGCTGCGCGCATGGCTCCTCCAATTGGTTGGTATTACGAACTATTCAATGATGGTTGGTAATGCCAACTTTTGTCAAGTACGCTCGGAACATGACAGACACCCCCGACGACGCGCTCGTGGACGCCCTCGTGCAGACCTCGTTCGTCGTCACGGGCGTGCTCACCCGCGTGGCCGCCGAGCGCGACCTCTCCCTCACCCAGCTCCGGATGCTCGGCGTGCTGCGCGACCGCCGCCCGCGCATGGCACAGCTCGCGGCCCTGCTCGGCCTCGACAAGTCCACGGTCTCCGGCCTGATCGAGCGCGCCGAGCGCCGTGGCCTGGTCCGGCGCGTGCCGAGCGCGGACGACGCCCGGGCGGTGGAGGTCGAGGCCACGGCCGACGGCCTCGCCCTCGCGCGCGACGGCGCCGAGCAGGTCGGCCGCGCCCTCCAGCCCCTCCTGAGCACGGTCGACGGCACCGGCCGGGCCGCGCTCACGCGCGAGCTGGAGCGGATGCTCTCCGCGCACTGACGAGAGCAGTGCGCTCCCGGGCACCGCGCGTACACCTCACCCGCGTACACTCGCGCGCACAGACGACCGGCGACCAGGAGGAACTTATGGCCGACGACACCCCTGCGACCGACCTGCGCGAGTACATCGAGCACCTGCGTGCGACCGGATACACCGTGCAGGGCGGGCACACCCCCGACCCCGATCTGATCGACCCGGAGGGCAACCCGGTCTACACCTGGCAGGAGGGGTATCCGTACTCCGAGCGGATGACGCGCGAGCAGTACGAGCTCGAGAAGTACCAGCTGCAGGTGGAGCTCCTGAAGTTCCAGTACTGGCTGGAGGACAACGACCGCCGGGCCGTCATCGTCTTCGAAGGCCGGGACGCGGCGGGCAAGGGCGGCACGATCAAGCGGTTCACCGAGCACCTCAATCCCCGCACCTCCCGGGTCGTGGCACTGTCGAAGCCGAGCGACCGGGAGCGCGGCCAGTGGTACTTCCAGCGGTACGTGCAGCACCTCCCGACCGCCGGCGAGATCGTCATGTTCGACCGCTCCTGGTACAACCGGGCGAATGTCGAGCGGGTCATGGGCTTCTGCACCGACGAGGAGTACGAGACCTTCATGGCGCAGGCGCCCGCGTTCGAGAAGATGCTCGTCGACTCGGGCATCCACCTCACCAAGTTCTGGTTCTCCGTGTCGCGCACCGAGCAGCGCACCCGCTTCGCCATGCGGCAGCTCGACCCGGTGCGCCGGTGGAAGCTGTCGCCGATGGACATCGCCTCCCTCGACCGGTGGGACGAGTACACGGCCGCCAAGGAGGAGATGTTCCGCCGCACGGACAAGCGGCACGCCCCCTGGACGATCGTGCGCTCCAACGACAAGAAGCGTGCCCGGGTGAACGCGATGCGCTACTTCCTGAGCCAGTTCGACTACGACGGCAAGGACACGTCGGTCGTGAAGCGTCCCGATCCGCTGATCGTCATGCGCGGCAAGCGGCTCGACGCCGACGAGTAGGGCGCGGACTCTGCGCTAGTCAAAGTCCTCGTCCTGAGCAGCCCGTGCTTTGCGACGGCTCGGGCTGTCGAGCATCGACAGCCAGAAGAGCAGCGCAAGCAGGCCGAAGATCACCAGCGCGGCGGCCAGGTCGCTCCACTGGAACGGGATGAACGACCCGTCGATCGACAGCACCAGCACCGTCTCGATGAAGCCGAACACCAGGAAGAAGACGCCCAGCAGGAGGCGCGTCACCCGCACCCGGCCGCGGTGGTGCAGCTCCACCCGGCGGAACTCGACCATGAGGGTCAGCAGCAGGAGGGGCAGGATCTGCGCCAGGGCGGCCGCCGAGGCGCTGTCCATGAGGACGATGTGGAGGTCCATCGGGTCGATCATCATCGTCAGCGTACAAGCGCGGGAGGCGCACGCGCCGCATTGCCGTTCCTATGGGTTTGCTATCGTGGCCAGCGGCCTCTCAACCGCAGGGGGAACGTTGCGGCCGCCGCCGCTCCAACACAGGGGAACCATGAAGAAGACTTTCGGAGCGCGTCTCGCGCTCGCCGCCGTCACCATCGCCACCGTCACCGCCGCCCTCACCGGTTGTTCGGCCGGAGGGTCGGGCGACTCGTCGTCGTCCTCGTCCGCCTCGTCGAAGCCGTCCGCCGCCGCGAAGGCCTCGACCGACCAGTCCAAGGCCGACGCTTGCGCCGTCGTCAAGTCGGGTCTGGAGAAGCTGCAGAGCATGCAGAGCGAGGCCAGCGCCGCCATGTCCGACCCGCAGAAGGCGCTCGCCCTGTTCGACCAGATGAACGACACCATGACGTCCATCAAGGACAAGGTCGGCAACCCCGAGGTCAAGGCTCCGGTCGACAAGGCCGCCGCCGCCATCGACGACTACGCGACCTTCCTCCACGACGCCGTGCAGAACCCGGCCTCCGTCGACGCCAGCTCGGTCGGCGCGAAGGCGACCGCGATCACCGAGTCCTTCACCGAGGTCGGCAAGGTCTGCGCCTGACCCTCTGATCGATCGCACATCCGACGCCCCGGCGCCGCGGGAGACCGCGGTGACCGGGGCGTCGTGCGTCACCGGTTCGGCCAGTGCCAGGACGGCCGGTCGAGTAGGCCCTCCTGGCCCAGCACCACCGTCTCGCCGAAGCGCTTCTCGAGCTCGACGCGTCGCACACCGTCGCGGTCGGCGGCGGCGCCCTCGATCGCGTCGAGCAGCACCTGCGAGTGGGTCACGACGAGGGTCTGCGCGTTCGACGAGGCCGCGACGATGAGGGAGCCGAGCGCCGGCAGGAGATCGGGGTGCAGGCTCGTCTCCGGCTCGTTGACCACGAGCAGCTGCGGGGGCCGCGGCGACAGCAGCGCGGTGGCCCAGAGCAGGTACCGCAGCGTGCCGTCCGAGAGCTCGGGCCCGGCGAGCGGACGCAGCAGTCCGTGCTGGTGCACGGCGAGCGTGAACTGCGTGCCGTCGACGACGACCTCCACCCGGCTGCCCGGGAAGGCGTCCTCGATCGCGGCGTCGAACGCATCCCCGCCGCCGAGTTCGCGGATGGTCTGCACGGCGGCCGCGACGTCGGCGCCGTCTGCCGCGAGCACGGGGGTGCGGGTGCCGAGCTGCGGGAGGCGGGAGGGTGCGGTCGCGTCGGTGCGGAAGTGGTCGTAGAACCGCCACGACCGCAGGTTCTCGCGCATCCGAAGGACCTCGGGCGCGCGCATGGGATCGACGACCTCCGTGAGCAGGCTCTCGAACGGCCGGAGGGAGCGGCCGAGTTCGGTCCAGGCGCCGTCGTCGTCGCGCACGCGCACGTGACCGCCACGACGCTCGGCGGCGACGCTCGACGGTCGGGGGCCGCTGCCCGTCCAGAGCGTCTCCGCCTTGAGCTCCGGGTCGCGCCCGAAAGCCGACTTGCGCGTGTTGGGCAGCCCGAGGTCGAGCGCGTAGCCGAGTCCGTCGCCGTCGTCGTCGAGCTGCACGCCGAGTCGGAGCGAGATGGGGCCGCTGCGCACCGTGCCCTGCACCGGCGACCGCCCCTCCCGCACCGCCCGGCCGATCTGCTCGGGACCGGCCCAGAGCGTCGAGTCGAGTCCGCCCTCCCGCGCCACCGCGACCACGACCTCGTCGCGACCGCAGCCGGCGAGCAGCCGCAGCGACCGGTAGAGGGACGACTTGCCGACCCCGTTCGCGCCGGTCACGACCGTGAGCTGGTCGAGCGGCAGCACGAGGTCGCGCAGCGAGCGGTAGCCGGCGACGGCGACGGTGGTGATCACGTGAGGATCGTACGGGCGACCACCGATGCCGCGAGAGCGCGATTTCGTCCGCGCAAAAACGGAATACCCCCTGGCCAATGAAAGTTGAGCTAAGTAGACTCAACTTTGCCACCACTCGGGAAAGGACACGAATGGCGAACATGCAGGGCGCGCCCTCCACCCAGGAGGAGTCCAAGAGCGCGCTGGAGCAGTACGGCGTCAACCTCACGGAGATCGCCAAGAGCGGCAAGCTCGACCCGGTCATCGGGCGGGACGCCGAGATCCGCCGCGTCAGCCAGGTGCTGACCCGGCGCACCAAGAACAACCCCGTGCTCATCGGCGAGCCCGGCGTCGGCAAGACCGCCGTGGTCGAGGGCCTCGCCCAGCGCATCGTCGCGGGCGACGTGGCCGACTCGCTCAAGGGCAAGCAGCTGGTCTCGCTCGACCTGTCGGCGCTGGTCGCCGGCGCGATGTATCGCGGCCAGTTCGAGGAGCGGCTGAAGGCCGTCCTCAAAGAGATCAACGACGCCGAGGGCGAGATCATCACCTTCGTCGACGAGCTCCACATCCTCATGGGCGCGGGCGGCGGAGAAGGCTCCGTCGCGGCGTCCAACATGCTCAAGCCGATGCTGGCACGCGGCGAGCTGCGGCTCATCGGCGCGACCACGCTCGACGAGTACCGTGAGTTCATCGAGAAGGACGCCGCGCTCGAGCGCCGGTTCCAGCAGGTATACGTGGGCGAGCCGAGCGTGGAGGACACGGTCGCGATCCTGCGCGGGCTGAAGGGTCGCTACGAGGCGCACCACGGCGTCACCATCGAGGACTCGGCGCTGGTCGCCGCGGCCTCCCTCTCCAACCGCTACATCACCGCGCGGCAGCTGCCCGACAAGGCGATCGACCTCATCGACGAGGCGGCCTCCCGGCTCAAGATGGAGATCGACTCGGCCCCGGTCGAGATCGACACGCTCCAGCGCGTCGTCGAGCGGATGAAGCTGGAGGAGTTCGCCCTCAAGAAGGAGAAGGACGAGGCCAGCAAGGAGCGCCTCGCCGCGCTCCAGGAGCGCCTGCGGGTGCAGGAGGCCGAGCTCGAGGAGCTGCAGGGCCGGTGGCGCGCCGAGAAGGCCGCGCTCAACCGGGTCGGCGCACTGCGCTCGCAGCTCGACGAGGCCAAGACCAGCCGCGACGTCGCCCTGCGCGACGGCCGCTACCAGGAGGCCTCCCGGATCGAGTACGAGACCATCCCGAGCATCGAGCGCGAACTGGCGGAGGCCGAGCAGGCCGAGCACGACCACCCGCGCATGGTGAACGAGCAGGTCACGGCCGACGACATCGCGGCCGTGGTTGCGGCGTGGACGGGCATCCCCGTCGACCGCCTCACCCAGGGCGAGACCGAGAAGCTGCTCCACCTGGAGTCCGAGCTCGGCCGGCGCATCATCGGCCAGAAGACGGCCGTGCGAGCGGTCGCCGACGCGGTGCGCCGCACGCGCGCCGGCATCTCCGACCCCGACCGGCCGACCGGGTCGTTCCTGTTCCTCGGCCCGACCGGCGTCGGCAAGACCGAGCTGGCCAAGGCGCTCGCTGCGTTCCTGTTCGACGACGAGAAGGCCATGATCCGCATCGACATGAGCGAGTACAGCGAGAAGTTCGCCGTCTCGCGGCTGGTCGGCGCGCCTCCCGGCTACGTCGGCTACGAGCAGGGCGGTCAGCTCACGGAGGTGGTCCGCCGCCGGCCGTACTCGGTCATCCTGCTCGACGAGGTCGAGAAGGCGCACCCGGAGGTCTTCGACATCCTCCTGCAGGTGCTCGACGACGGGCGTCTGACCGACGGTCAGGGCCGCACGGTCGACTTCCGCAACACGATCCTCATCCTGACGTCCAACCTCGGCAGCCAGTACCTGGTCGACCCGACGCTGAACGAGACGGAGCGCGAGGAGGCCGTGCTGCAGCAGGTCCGCCAGGCGTTCAAGCCGGAGTTCGTGAACCGTCTCGACGACATCGTGGTGTTCTCGACGCTGAGCAAGGACGAGCTGGGCGAGATCGTCGAGCTCAACATCGACCGCCTGGTCAAGCGGCTGACGGAGCGTCGACTGGAGCTGGCGGTCACGCCGGACGCCCGGGCCTGGCTGGCCGAGCGCGGCTTCGACCCGATCTACGGGGCCCGGCCGCTGCGCCGGCTGATGCAGCGGGAGATCGACGACCGGCTCGCGACGGCCTTGCTGGCCGGAGAGATCCGCGACGGCGACCTGGTACGCGTCGACCTCGCCCCCGAGGGCGATCGGCTGACGGTCGCGGCCGCTCGGGACGTCGCTTAGGGGCGCGGGGGGAAGACGCCCTGCAGGGCGATGATGTAGTTCAGCGCGAGGGACGGCTGGACGTTGTTGTGCGGCTGACCGCCGCCGGTCACCCCGAAGGCGTCGGGCGCCAGCGGGACGGAGGCCGGAGCGCCGTACGCCGCCTCGGTCACCCGGCCGACGCGGGGGATGGCGAACGACGCGTTGGTCGGGTCGCTCGTCGTCCCCGGCGTGGGTGAGGCGAGCACGCCGTGCGTGTGCGACGGGATCTGGCTCTGCGTCAGACCGACGGCGGCCGCTCCTCCCGACTCCCCGACGTACGGGAACAGGCCCGACTGGTCGGTGCCCATCGCGGTGGCGTCCTGGAGGTTGGGCAGTGCGAACGTCGAGCGGCCGTCCCCGCCGTAGGAGGTGCCCAGGAGCGAGAACAGCGCCGTGTTCTGCGCGATCGACAGCAGCTGTCCCTGGCAGAACGCCCAGCCGGTCGGGGCGAAGTTGAACCCGACGAGACGGATCTCGCCGACGAACGGGTTGGACATGCTGGCCTCAGTTCTGGGAGGGGAAGATGCCCGTGAGGGCGATGATGTACGACACCACGGTGTACGGCGCCATGTTCTCGTGCGGCTGGTTCTGTCCGACCGGCGCGACGGAGCCGGCGGACATGGCCGTGGACGCGCTCGCCGCGTAGGCGGCCTTGCCCGGCTGCGCCAGGTAGGCGGTGCCCGTCGGCGTGGTCACGGTCGCCGACGAGGCGACGGAGGCGGCATGGGCGTGCGGTGCCAGCTCGGAGACTTTGAGCACGTGGGATGCCTCGCCGAACAGCTTTCCGAGCGGGTTGTCCGAGCTGAACCCGACCGGGACGCGGCCGCGCAGGTCGGGCAGCCCGAACGTCGTCTGCCCGTTGCCGCCGAACTGGGTGCCGAGGAGCGAGAACAGGGCCTGGTTCTGATTGATCGGCAGCAGCTGCCCGTTGCACAGCGACCAGCCTTTGGGCGGGAAGGAGAACGCGGCGATGCGGATCTCGCCGAGGAAGGGTTCGGACATCGGTGACTCCTGGCTCAGGTCGGGGAGGGGAAGATGCCGTAGAGGCTGATAATGAAGCTCACCGTGACGTAGGGCTGGCGGTTCTCGTGGGGCTGCGAGCCGCCGGCCGGTGCGAGCTGCTGCAGGGCGAGCGCCGTCGACGGGGTCGCCGACGAGAACGGCGCGTCCGCCCGCGCGGCGATGTACGCGCCCGACGCGCTCGACGTCGTCGGCGTGGTCGCCGCGGCCGGGGCGTGCGCGTGACTCGGCAGCTGCGGGAGGCTCACGGTCACCGCATCCGTCCCAGCCATCTGGCCGATCGTGAACGACCCGCCCCCCGGCTGCGTGCCCTGGTGCACAGGGAACCGGGCGCCCAGGTCCGGGAGGCCGAAGGTCTCTTGCCCATCGCCGCCGTACGTCGTCCCGATCAGTTGGAAGAGCGTCTCGTTCTCGGAGATCGAGATCACCTGGCCGCGGCAGAACAACCAGCCGGACGGGGCGAAGTTGCCCGCGAACATGCGGATCTCTCCGACGTAGGGCTGGGACATCAGCTCTCCTTCTGCGGGGTCGGCGCCGCCTGTGTTCCCGCCGCCTGGGCGAAGACGGCCTCGAGCGCGAGTCCGTCGGCGGTGCGGCCGGTCGGGACGAGGAACACCGGTTCGGCGATCGGGCCGACGACGAGCTCGTAGGTCTGCTGTTCGGCGGGCAGGTCGGCCCCGCTCTCGAAGCGGAGCGTGTACGCCACCCAGCCGTTGTCGACGCGGGCGGGGGAGACGGCGACCAGGCGCAGGTCGTATCCCGTGCCGTCGGGCGCCATCGCGCGCACCTCGCTGCCGGACGCCGCCTGCCAGTCGGCGTGGGTCGCGGTCATCCGTCGACCTCCGTCGCCATCAGGACGTAGCCGAACTGTTCGGAGACCACCTGGAATCCGAACCGCTCGTACAACCGGCGCGCCCCCGCGTTCAGGCTCCACACGGTGAGCGTCGCGTGCTCCGTGGTCCGGACGAGCTCGCCGAGGATCTCCGAGGCGATGCCGCGGCCGCGATGAGAGGCGAGGACGGCGATGTCGACCAGGTGCATCCGGCCGCCGTCGCGGTCCACCGTCACGGAGCCGACGGGGTCGTCGTCGACGACGATGATCGCGGTCTCCGCGTGCGGGTGACGGGCGCGGCGGTCGGCGGCGTGTGCCCGGTACTGCAGGGCGAGGAGCGGGTCGACCTGATCGGCCGGCACGCCCGCGAACTCGGAGCGGCGGCTGTCGAGGAACACCCGGCGCAGGAATGCGTCGTCGGCAGGGGTCGCCGCGCGCAGCCCGGCCGTCAGCAGCGCCATCACGCCGTCCGGTTGACGACGGCCTGCAGCGTGCGGGTCAGGCCGCCGCGCCCGATCGGGCTGATGAAGAGGGCGACATCCGGCGCGCCCGCACGGCTGAGCGTGAAGATCCCGTCGGCGGGGGAGTAGCCGTCCGCGGTGAAGAGCAGCAGGAAGCGGTGCTCGTCGCCCGCGGCATCGGGCGAGAGGTCCTCGACGGCGGTGAGGACGATGTGGAGGGTGCGCTCGCCGTCGACGGCGGTGAACGCACGACCGATCGCGGGTGTGAAGAGCGAGCGGACGGGATCCGCGAGACCGGAGGCGGGCGCCGCGACCGGGGTGGAGGAGCCGGCACCGGCAGCGGTGCGGGCGAAGGCCGGCGCGGCGGGTACCAGAACGGCGAGGCCGAGGCCGCCCAGAGCGGTGGCCATCACGGCACGGCGCGAGACCTCGGGCACGGTTGTCCTCTCTGGGTGCTGTGCGCCGGTCGGGAGGCGCGCAGCCTGGATGCGAGCTTAGGGCATCCCCGTTCGGCGTCTCTGGCCCTTAGAGAGGGGACAACGGCCGGTATGCCGTCGCCACTAGCATCGAGAAAGCCGGAATTCCCGAGCCCGGCGAGGAGCCAGACAACCGATGCATCGCCCGCTTGCTCGACGCCCGTCCGCTCGTGACCTGGCCCTCGTCGCGACCGCGACCGTCACCGCCCTCGTCGCCGCCCTCCTCGGAGTCGGCATCGCCGCGCCTGCCCAGGCGGCCGACCGGACCATCGCCGTGACGAGCACCGCCGACACCGACCCCAACAGCGCGTGCACGACGCCGTCCGTGGTCGACCCCGGCAGCCCGGTCACGCTGCGCGCCGCGCTCTGCGTCGCCTCGAACCTCGGCGGCTCCACCATCGTCGCCGTCCCGTACGGCATCTACACCCTCTCGGACGGCGCGATCGGCGTGGGGACAACGGCCGGGACCGACATCACCATCCAGGGAGCGTCGACGACCGGCACGGTCCTGGTGGGGTCGGGCACGCAGCAGCTGCTCACCCTCGACCCGCTGCAGGTCGGGGGCATCGCGGTCACGATCGACAAGGTCACCCTGCGCGGCGGCGTGGACAACGTCTACGGGGGCGGCGCGATCATCGGCGGTTCCGGCAACGCCGCTGCCGCCGACTCGCTGGTGATCTCGGCCTCCCTCTTCACCGACAACTCGGCGAACACGACGGCGGCGGGCTCGACGGCCAACCCGGGCGGCGCCGTCCAGTTCATCGGCGGGTCGCTGGACGTGCGGTCGACGAGCTTCAGCTTCAACTCCTCCGGCATCGCCTCGGGCGGCGCGCTCTACTACCAGGCGACCGGGACGACCTCGGGCGAGCGGCTGAACATCCAGGGCAGCACCTTCGCGAACAACCGGGCGACGGCGTCCGGAGTGAACGGGGGCGCGGCGGTCGCCGTCAGCGATCCGCACGGCGGCGCCGCGATGTCGATCACCTCGAGCACCTTCACGAGCAATGCGCCCGTCGGCAGCGCCTCGTTCCCGGGCGCGGGGCTCTGGCTCGACGGCGGGTCCCTGTCGGTGACCGGATCCACCTTCGCGGCGAACACGAATCCCGCCAACGCCGGCTCGGCGATCGCGGTGACGGGCGGCACGCTCTCGGCCCGCTACAACCGGATCGCGGGCAACTCCGCCCCCGCCGTGAAGCAGTCCGGTGGCACGGCCGATCTCGCCCGCAACTGGTGGGGCTGCGGCGGCGCCCCGGGGGCGAGCGGCTGCGACACCGCCGCGGGCGCGGTCACGGCAGCCCCGTACCTGACCCTCAGGCTCACGGCGTCGCCGGCGACGCTCGTCGCCCCGCAGACCACCACCACGCTCACGGCCAGCCTGCTCACCGACTCGGCCGGCGCCTCCGTCACACCGTCGGACCTGACCGCGTTCGAGGGCACGAGCGTCGCATTCGGCCGGACGGGGACCGCCGGCACGGTCTCGCCCCTGAGCGCCACCATGTCCGGCGGCGTCGCCACGGCGGCCCTCGGTCTGATGCAGCCCGGGTTGGCCACCGCCTCCGCCACGCTGGGCGCGGCCTCCGCCGTCACCACGGTGGTGCTGTCCGCGCCGCCGGCGTTCACCACCGGCAGCACCGCGACCGGCGTCATCGGGACGGCAGGCACCTTCACCGTGTCCACAACGGGCTACCCGACTCCGGCTCTCTCCCTGATCGGCGGCCTCCCGACCGGCGTCGTTTTCGTGGACAACGGCGACGGGACCGCGACCGTCTCGGGCACGCCGATGGACGCCGCGAAGGACTATCCCGTGACCGTGCGCGCCTCCAACGCCGGGGGCACAGTGGATCAGGCCCTCACCTACGTCCTGAACCAGACGTCAGCGATCACAAGCCCGAATGCGGCCTCCTTCACGGCGGGCTCCGCCGGTTCGTTCACCGTGACCACGACCGGCCGGCCGACGCCGGACCCGATCACGCTCGTCGGCACGCTGCCCTCCGGTTTGACCTTCACCGACAACCACGACGGCACGGCGACCATCGCCGGCACCCCGGCCGCGAAGACCGGCGGCGTCCGCACGCTCTCGCTCACGGCCGGCAACGGCGTCGGAGCGGCGGCCGCGCAGACGCTGACCCTGACGGTGCAGGAGGCGCCCGTTCTCACCAGCAGCGCGGTCGCGACGGCGACCGTGGGCCAGGGCTTCAGCTTCACCGTCACCACCGATCGCGGCTATCCCGTCCCGGCGCTCGCGCTGACCGGCACGCTGCCGACCGGTCTCGGTTTCGTCGACAACGGCGACGGCTCCGGCACGATCTCCGGCACCCCGACCGGCTCGGGAGGTGTCGCGGCCCTCGGCGTCACCGCCTCCAACGGCGTCGCTCCCGCGGCCTCCGGCGACCTCACCCTGACGGTCAGGACGGCGCCGGCCGTCACGACGGCGCCGGCCGACCAGAAGGTCGTCGCCGGCGCGCCCGTGGTCTTCACGGCGGCCGCCTCGGGCTTCCCGGCACCGACCGCCCAGTGGTCCGTCTCGACCGACGGCGGCGCGTCGTACGCCCCGATCACGGGGGCGACGGCCACCAGCTACGGATTCACGGCGGCGGCGGGAGACGACGGCAACCGGTACCGTGTCACCTTCGAGAACTCGGCGGGCTCGGTCTCGGCCGATGCGACGCTCTCCGTCGGCACGGCGCCGACGTTCAGCAGCGCGGCCGGCACGACCTTCCTGCTCGACGGCGCCGCGCACACCTTCGCGGTCACCACCACCGGCTTCCCGAACGCCGCACTCAGCGCCTCCGGCCTCCCGGCCTGGCTCACGATGACCGACAACGGCGACAAGACCGGCACGCTCGCGGGCACGCCCCCGGCCGGTTCTGCGGGAGTCCACACGTTCACGCTCACCGCCTCCAACAGCTACCAGCCGGATGCGACCCAGAGCTTCGCGCTGACCGTCGCGGAGTCGCCGGCCATCACCAGCGCGGCTTCCGCCCCGTTCACTGCCGGGGCGGCCGGCTCCTTCACCGTGACCACGAGCGGCGGCTTCCCCGCCGCGGTCACGCTGACCGCGGCCGGGTCGCTCCCGCAGGGGGTGCGCTTCACCGACGCGGGCGACGGCACCGCCGTGCTGAGCGGGACGCCGGCGGCGGGGTCGGGCGGCGCGTACAGCGTCCAGGTCACCGCCGACAACGGCGTGGCCCCCGCCACGACGCAGACGCTGACCATCGTCGTGGCCGAGGCCGCGGTGTTCACCGGTCCGTCCACGCTCGACGTCACGCGCGGCGTGGACGTCGACTTCGGGATCGCGACCGGCCCCGCCTACCCGGCGGTCTCCACCGTGACCCTGACCGGCGCCCTTCCGGCCGGCCTGACGTTCACCGCCGGCCCGGACGGCACCGCCCGCATCACGGGGAGCACGACGGATGCCGCCGCGACCTCCACCGTGACGCTCACCGCCGTCGCGCCCGGGAGCGCGGACGTCACGCGCACGCTGACCATCGTCGTCGCCGACGCGCCGACGTACACCCTTCCGCTCGTGCCTCCGACCGCGGACGGCCCGCTCGCGGGCGTTCCCTCCGGCGTGCAGCCCGGGCAGACGATCACCCTCGTCGCGGACGGCTTCGCACCGGACTCGCCGGTGACGTTCGGCCTGTACTCGGTGCCGGTCACGCTGGGCGTGGTCGACGCCGACGCGCAGGGCACGGCGCGCCTGACCATCGTGATCCCCGCCGGGTACGAGGGGGCGCACACCCTGGTCGCGTTGGGCACCGCACCGGACGGCAGTGAGCGCGTGCTGCGCACGGGCATCGTCCTGCCGACGGCGAACGGCGGCGGCTCGGGCGGCTCGGGCGGCTCTGGCAGCGGCTCCGCGCAGGGCGGTGCGGGGTCGACGTCGGGCTCGGGAGGCTCCGGGCTCGCCGACACCGGCCTCGACGCGACCCCGCTGCTGCTGCTCGCCCTCGGGCTGCTCGGTCTCGGCGCAGCGATGCTGGTGCGGCGTCGCGTGCGCGCCTGACGCGGGCGCTGACAGGCAGGGGCAAGGGAGCCGGGCGTAGGCTCGCACCATGCGTGCAACCGTCCTGCACGGGGAGCGAGACATCCGTCTCGAAGAGGTCCCCGATCCTGTCCTGTCCACCGGCGGAGACGCCATCGTCCGGGTCGTCGCGGCCTGCGTCTGCGGCTCCGATCTCTGGGGCTACCGCGGCGTCACCCCGACCCCGAAGCCCCGCCGCATCGGCCACGAGTTCGTCGGCGTCGTGGAGGCCGTCGGTCCCGACGTGCACACGATCAAGCCCGGCGACTTCGTCATCGCGCCGTTCTACGACTGCGACATGACCTGCATCAACTGCCGCAACGGCGTGAGCACGTCGTGCCTGCACGGCGGCTGGTGGGGCGGCAACGATCAGGTCGGCGGGTTCGCCGACGGCGGCCAGGGCGAGCGGGTGCGCGTGCCGCACGCCGACGGCACCCTCGTCGCGACCCCCTCGTTCCCCGCCGAGGAGCTCATCCCGAGCCTCCTGACCCTCTCGGACGTCATGGGCACCGGTCACCACGCCGCCGTGTCCGCGGGCGTGACCGAGGGCAGCACCGTCGTTGTGGTCGGCGATGGGGCGGTCGGTCTGTGCGCCGTCCTCGCCTCCGCGCGCCTCGGTGCCTCCCGCATCGTCGCGATGTCGCGGCACGAGTCCCGGCAGGCGCTCGCCCGGGAGTTCGGAGCGACCGACATCATCGCCGAGCGCGGCGACGAGGGCGTCGTGGCCGTGAAGGCCCTGCTCGACGGCATCGGCGCGGACTGCGTCCTGGAGGCCGTCGGCACCAAGGAGTCCATGGACCAGGCCATCCGCTCGGCCCGTCCCGGCGGCATGGTCGGCTACGTCGGCGTGCCCAACGGCGGCCCCGAGCTCCCGGTCCGCCCCCTCTTCAACGGCAACATCGGCGTCAACGGCGGCGTCGCCCCTGTGCGCAACTACGTCGAGGAACTGCTGCAGGACGTCTGGTCGGGCGCCATCCAGCCCGGCAAGGTCTTCGACCTCGAGCTGCCGCTGAGCGAGATCGCCGAGGCGTATGCCGCCATGGACGAGCGCCGCGCCATCAAGACGCTCGTGCGCCCGTAGCCGCCTGCTCCGCCGCGTCGCGCCGCTTTCGTGAACCTCACTCGGGCTGGCGGGGCTGCAGGAGGCCGCGCAGATAGGTCATGACGACGGCGGCACCGATCAGCACGACTCCAAGCGGCGTCACGACACCGCCGACGATGCGGGAGACGAGGTCCAGGAGGGTGAGGATCCCCTGATCGACCCCTGTTGCCGCGGTTGTCGCGCTCGTGAAGAACCACGCGATGTCGGGGATGAAGATCGTCAGCACCGACCCGGCGATCGTCAGCGCGACGCCCCAGCCGAGAACGCGCTTCGGTTGCAGTCGTGGGGATTCCATCACTCACTCCTTCGTCGAGTCTTGTGACAGAACTATCAGACCCAGGCGGGGGGAGCGTACTTCCGGTGGCCAGTCGAGTAGCGCCGCTGCAAAGTCCAGTAGCGCCCTCCACTCCCACGAGGTGCGAGAAAGGGCCCTCATTCCGCACGGAATGGGGGCCCTTTCGTGAACTTCGGCGGCGGGCAGTGGCCCGCCGGCGCGCGCGTCAGGCGCGGACGATGACGACCTCGTCGAGGGGGCGGCGCACGCGCGGGGCGACCTCGCGCTCGCGCAGCGGCTCGGGCAGCGCGTCGGCGTCGCCGACGATGCCGAGGGCGGTCACCGAGACGGGCACGAAGCGCTCCTCGAGGCCGAACGCCTCACGCAGGCCGTCGGCCTGGAAGCCGCCCATCTGGTGGGTGTGCAGGCCGTCGTGGTGGGCCTGGATGGTGAGGTGCGCGACCGCCTGGCCGACGTCGTAGGTGGCCCAGCGGCGCTCGGCGCCCTCGGCGTCGACGACCTCGGCCACGGCGACGATCAGCACGCTGGCGGCGCCGGCCCACGCCTGGTTGAAGCCCATCAGGTTGGCGGCGATGCTGTCGAACTCGGGGGTGCCGCGGCGGGCGACGATGAAGCGCCAGGGCTGGGAGTTGTTGGCCGACGGCGACCAGCGCGCGGCCTCGAGGGCGGCGGTCAGTTTGGTCTCGTCGATGACGGCGGCGGTGTCGAACGCGCGCGGGCTCCAGCGCTCGGCGAGCGCGGGGAGCAGGGGCGCGGCGGTCTCGGCGGTGCGGGGCGCGACGTCGGTGAGCGACATGGGTGGATCTCCTCGAAGTGTGGATGGATGGCCTCGAGGCTCCATTGCCCGGCTATATCGATGTAAACACATCAACTCCGGGAGTATTCCGCGAGCGTTGCGATCCGTTACTTCGACGTGGAGGTCGGAGTGGGCGTCGGGAGCGGCGGCGCCGTCGGCACCAGGTCGCGGTACTGCGGCAGGGCGCCGTCGAGCACGGGCACCTGCAGCGTCAGCGTCTCCGCGCCGGTCTCGAAGGTCACGTCCGTCAGCGATCCTGGCTTCGCGTCGAGCCCGTCGAACTCGACGGTCTCGCCCTCCGGCACGCCGAGCTGCACGACGCCGGACGGCTCCAGCGCGACGGATTCGCTGCCGGCAGTGGTGTGCACGCTCACGTCGCGCGACGAGGTGCCCTGGTTCACGAGGCTGGCGACCAGCCCCGCGGGGCCGTCTCCGTCGGGGGCCGTGAGGAGCACGGCGTTGGCTACGAAGACGTCGCCGACGGTGCCGCTCACGCCGTCGCTCGTCTCGTGGATGTCGATGGTGTCCTGCGGTGCGAACAGGTCGCAGCCGGTCAGCAACAGCAGTACGGCGACCGTGAGTCCCGCGGCTGCACCGGCTCGCGCGCGCACGCGCGCCTTCGTCCGTGTCGTCGACATCACAGATCCCCCTCCTCGGAGTCGTCGCGCCACGCGGCGATGTCCGCCACGTTGCCCTCGGGGTCGGCCAGCGACCACCAGTGCGGCTCGCGGGTGTGCTCGGTGAGCCGGCCACCGGCGGCGAGCACCGCATCCACCCGCTCCACGGCCTCGGCACGCGGCAGGGAGATGTCGATGTGGATGCGGTTGCGGTGCGTCATCGGGTGGTCGAGCGGCTGGAACGCGACGGCGGGGCCGCGGCCCAGCGGGTCGACGAGGTCCGCGTCGCCCACCCGGTCGTAGGCGAGGGCGGCCTGCCAGAAGGCGAGCACGGTGGGGATGTCGAGCGCGTGGATGCTGATCTGCACGGTCTGAGCGCGGGTGGCGGCGGACTCGATCCCGAGCTCGCGCGCAGCCCGCGAGATGCGTGCGGCGAGCGCTTGGTCGCGCGCGCTGATGTCTCCCACGTCGTGGCTGACGAGGCGCACGACGAGGCTGCCGTAGCGCAGGTCGAGGTCGGGATGGTGGCCGGCCTCCTCGGCCAGCCGCGCGATCTCGGCGACGAGGGCCGCACCGCGTTCGAAGGTCCCGGTGGCGTATCGCGCGACGGCTCCGTCGTACAGCACCGACCAGTCCTCGACGCCGTCGGCGTCGTGGAAGCGACGGGGGGAGATGCGGTCGTCCGTGCCCACGGGCCACAGCATAGCCCCGGGGTGCGCAGGAGCAGTAGCCTGCGCTCATGGTCGACGACGACCCGACGGTCAGCAACCCCGATCACTACCGGGTGCTCTGGGAGAACGAGCGCGTGCGCGTGCTCGCGTACTCCGACGAGCCCGGCGAGAGCACCACCGTGCACCACCATCCCGACTCCGTGATGGTCACGCTGACCGCATTCCGCCGACGGCTCGAGTCCGGCGATCAGAGCGCGGAGGTGGAGCTGCCCGAGGGGGTCGCCGTGTGGATCCCCGAGCAATCGCACGCCGGAAGCAACATCGGCGAGACCCCCACCCGCACGATCATCGTCGAGCTCAAAGGGGAGGGAGAAGGGGCCGGGACGCCCTCCCTCGGACCCGTACTCCCGACCGATCCCGCGTCGCCGGTGTGAACGCAATATGACGCGCACGTAACAATTCGTCACATTCGGGCCCGTATCGCCGGAGGACTTTGCGGGGTACACGAAGAGGAGTATGGGGTACAAAACCCGAGTGGCCGTCAGTTGTCGGAATCTTCTCGGGATTTCAGCATCCGATCAGGCCTTCTTCTACCGCCGCGCCCGGGATGCGCCAGGTCGACACGCCCGAGAAGTGCTGTCCGCGTGTCTGCGGACAGGGGTCGTGGAGGGGGTCGTCCGACGCGCCGACCCGCCCTGTCCACCCCTACTTGCGGGCCATGCCTGAGAACCAATACAACTTGAGCCACCCGAACAGACCAGATCCCCGCCGTCGTGGATGCCAACCCCATTCCCCCCGTGAGAGGTCCGCTCGTGTTCATCTTCCTGCTGCAGATCCGGCACATGCTGGGCGGCCATCCGGAGATCTATCTCTTCGCCGTCTACTCCGCCCTCATCTGGGTCATCTGGATCGTCAAGGTCCTGATGTCCCGCCGCTACCGGCCGTACACCGGCGAGTTCCACGGCACCACGAGCGTGGTCGTTCCGGTCGTCGACGAGCCGCTCGACCTGTTCCGCGACGTGCTCGGCCGCATGGTCGAGCAGCGCCCCGGCGAGATCATCGTCGTCATCAACGGTGCCCCCAACCCCGACCTCGCCGAGGTGTGCGAGGAGTTCGCCCCGCTCGTCCGCTGGGTGCACACGCCGATTCCCGGCAAGCGCAACGCGGTCATGATCGGCACCCGGATGTCCACCGGCGAGATCACGGTCCTGGTCGACTCCGACACCGTGTGGACGCAGGACACGCTCAGCGAGCTGGTCAAGCCGTTCGCCGACGACCGCGTCGGCGGCGTGACCACCAAGCAGCGCATCCTCGAGCCGGAGCGCAGCTGGATCACCCGCTGGGCCGACTGGCTCGAGAACTCGCGGGCGCTCTACTCGATGCCCGCCCAGAGCGTCGTCGGGCAGATCGGCTGCCTTCCGGGCCGCACGATCGCCTTCCGCCGGTCGATCCTGATGCGCGTCATGGACAAGTTCATGACCGAGAAGTTCCTCGGCGTGTTCCTCGAGGTCTCCGACGACCGCACGCTCACGAACCTCACGCTCAAAGAGGGCTACCGCACCGTCTACCAGCACACCAGCCTCTGCTACACGGACGCCCCGCTGAAGGTGAAGAAGCTCTTCAAGCAGCAGCTCCGCTGGGCGCGCGGCAGCCAGTACAACACGCTCCGGATGCTGCCGTGGATGCTCGGGCACGCGCCCCTGCTGGCGTTCTTCTTCGTGATGGACATCATCCTGCCGTTCGTGCTCGCCGGCGTGCTCGGCGGCTGGGTCTACCGGTCGATCACCGGCCAGGGCTACAACTTCTACGCGGGCTTCCTGCACGAGTACGGCGTCCAGGCGGGCGTCCTGACCGTGGTCGCGCTGATGGTCGCCTCGTCGGTGATCAGCATGTCGATCCGCCAGATCCGGCACCTCTCCGAGAAGCCGAGCGACTTCTTCCGCCTGCCGATCTTCATCATCGTCTCGACGTTCTTCCTCATGCCGATCCGGCTCATCGGGTTCTTCCGCATGGCGCACGCCAGCGGCTGGGGCACCCGCGCCGGCGCCTACGCCGGCGGTCCGGCGGAGATCAGTTCCGACGACGAGATCGCCGCGCTCGACAACGCGCCCTCGTCCGAGACTCCGTCCGGTCCCGCGCTCCCGGATGCGGTCGGCGGCGTGACGACCGCCACGGCACTGCAGACTGCCAGCCGCCCCGCGACGGGCAGCGTCACCGCGGTCGCGGCACGTCCCGTCGTCGTCCCGGCCGGCACCGCCACCCGTGCGGAGGCCAAGGCGGCGAAGGCCGCCACGGCCACCTCCGCGAAGAAGACCTCGAAGCGGCGCCGCCTCAACCCGCTCGCCGCCATCCCGTACCTGATCGGCATCGCGATCCTGACCCTGGAGGCTCTGTTCCTTGTCTAGCCCCTCGATCTCCACCAAGACCGCGGCCTGGTGGTCCCAGTCCCGCTCGCGCGCCCAGGCGACCGCCGCGGCGGCCATCCTCCTCACCGGGACCCTCGTCGGCATCTCCGCCTTCGTCTGGGCCTCTCCCACCGGCGCCCCGCTCCGTCAGGCCGTGGCCGACGCGACGGAGGCGATCACCCCCTACGCGGCCCAGAACACCGAACTGCGCCGCAACCTCCAGCGCGCGACGCAGACCATCGCCTCCCAGAAGGGAAAAATGACGGCGATGGAGAAGCAGGCGCTCGCCGCCCAGGCGTCGACGGCCAAGCAGCTCGCCGCCGCCCAGCAGAAGGCGACGGCCGCCCAGAACCAGCTCAACAGCGTCAAGGCGCAGCTCGCCGCGGCCAACGCGAAGGCGTCCGCCGGGTCGAAGAGCTCGGGGAGCAGCGCGTCCGGCTCGGGTTCCGGCTCGTCCGGTTCGGGAGGCGGCACCACCACCCCCATCACGGCTCCGGCCCGTGCCGACCTCGTCGCCCCGACCAGCCGGTACTACGGCATGTACACCGAGCAGGCTCCGTTCAACTGGGCGACCTTCGACGCCACCAGCGCCAAGGTCGGCGTCGCGCCCAACCTCGTCGGCTACTTCAGCGGCTGGGACGAGACGTTCCGCGCCAACGCGGTCACCCGTGCCTGGGCGCAGGGCCGCATGCCGATGATGACGTGGGAGTCGCGCCCGATCAACGCGGGCAACGACTCCAACGTGGCGCCGGAGTACTCCCTGCCGAAGATCATCGGCGGCGACTTCGACGCCTACCTGCACCAGTACGCGAAGGACATCGTCGCGACCGGCCTCCCCCTCGCCATCCGCCTCGACCACGAGATGAACGGCATCTGGTACCCGTGGTCCGAGACCGACGGTCAGGGCAAGTCGATCAACGGCAACAGTGCGGGCGACTACGTGAAGATGTGGCGGCACGTCCACGACATCTTCCAGCAGGAGGGGGCCAACAACCTCGTGATCTGGGTGTGGGCGCCGAACATCGTGAACAACCTCCCCGCCACCCACAAGGTCGACGGCTACCTCGAGGGCCTGTACCCCGGCGACGACTACGTCGACTGGGTCGGCCTCTCGGGCTACCTGCGTCCGCCGTACAAGTCCGACAACGACTTCAGCTTCGACTACACGTTCAAGCCCAGCCTGGACAAGCTGCGATCGATCACGAAGAAGCCCATCATCCTGGCGGAGGTCGGCGCGTCCGAGACGGGCGGCGGCAAACCGCAATGGGTGACCTCGTTCTTCGAGGCGCTCGGGCGGCCCGAGAACGACGACATCATCGGCTTCTCCTGGTTCAACCTCGCCATCACCACCTACGTCGAGGGGGTGCGCGCCACCAACGACTGGCGCATCGACTCCCGGGCCGACACGCTCTCGGCCTTCATCGCCGGCCTCACGAGACCGGAAGACCGCTTCACCCTCACCCCGGCTCCCTGATCTGCTCCACCGACCGGAAGGACACGACATGACCACCACCAAGAAGTCCCCCAAGGAGCAGCCCGCTCCCCGTCTCAGCGTCATCGGCACCGGGTACCTGGGCGCCACGCACGCGGCGGCCATGGCCGAGCTCGGCTTCGACGTCGTCGGCGTCGACACCGACCCGCACAAGGTCGAGGAGCTGCGGGAGGGGCGCGCGCCCTTCTTCGAGCCCGGCCTGCCCGAGCTCATCCGGTCGAACGTGGCCGCGGGCCGGCTCGCCTTCACGACCGACATCGCCGAGGCGGTCGCCACCGCCGACGTGCACTTCATCTGCGTGGGCACCCCGCAGCAGTCCGGCTCCTTCGCCGCCAACCTGGCGTACGTGGAGGCGGCGGCGCGCGGCATCGCGGAGAACCTCACGCACGACGCCCTGATCGTGGGCAAGTCGACGGTCCCGGTCGGCACCGGCGCCCGCCTCCGGGCGATCGTCGCCGAGGCCGCGCCCGCCGGTGTGAACGTCGAGCTGGTCTGGAACCCCGAGTTCCTGCGCGAGGGCAAGGCGGTCGACGACACCCTCCACCCCGACCGCCTGGTCTTCGGCGGCACGACGGCGGCCTCGGAGGCGCTCCTCCGCCGGGTCTACGCCACGCCGATCGCGGAAGGGACGCCCGTCCTGGTCGCCGACCTCCCGACCGCAGAGCTCGTCAAGGTGAGCGCCAACGCGTTCCTCGCGACCAAGATCTCGTTCATCAACGCGATCGCCGAGGTGTGCGACGCCGCCGGTGCAGACGTCTCGCTGCTGGCCGACGCGCTCGGGCACGACAAGCGCATCGGGCGCCAGTTCCTGAACGCCGGCCTCGGCTTCGGCGGCGGCTGCCTCCCGAAGGACATCCGGGCGCTCATGCACCGCTCGAACGAGCTGGGCGCGCACGCGGCCGTCGGCCTCCTGCAGCAGGTGGACGAGATCAACATGGGCCGCCGCCAGCGCGTGATCGACCTGGCGCTGAAGTCGCTCGGCGGTTCGGTGCTCAACCGCCGCATCGGTGTGCTCGGCGCGGCGTTCAAGCCGGAGACCGACGACGTCCGCGACTCGCCGGCGCTGAACGTCGCCGCCGCCCTGCACCTCCGCGGCGCGCAGGTCGTCGTGTACGACCCGCAGGCCCGTGGGACCGCCCAGCGGCTGTACCCGACGCTCGGCTACGCGGAGTCGATGGACGACGCCGTGGCCGGGGCCGACCTGCTGGTCGTGCTCACCGAGTGGGACGAGTTCACCTCGGCCGACCCGGCGGCCCTGCGCGCCCTGGCTGCGGGCCGCACCGTGATCGATGCCCGCAACTGCCTCGACCCCGCCGCGTGGTCCGCCGCCGGCTGGGATGTGCTCGCGATGGGGACCGTGCCCACGGTCGCCCCGCTCGAGCGCGATCTCGCCGCTCTCGCCTCCGTCCGCTAGCCCGTCCATCCCTCCACGCACGCTCCTCCGATCGAAGGAACCGACATGACCAGTTACGTCACCAAGGCCGTGATCCCCGCCGCCGGGCTCGGCACCCGCTTCCTCCCCGCCACCAAGGCGATGCCCAAGGAGATGCTCCCGGTCGTCGACAAGCCGGCCATCCAGTACGTCGTCGAGGAGGCCGTCTCCAGCGGCCTCCACGACGTCCTCCTCATCACCGGCCGCAACAAGAACGCGCTCGAGAACCACTTCGACCGCAACACCGAGCTGGAGGACACGCTCGTCCGCAAGGGCGACACCGACAAGCTGCAGAAGGTCAGCCACTCCACCTCCCTGGCCGACATGCACTACGTGCGCCAGGGCGACCCGAAGGGTCTCGGACACGCCGTGCTGCGCGCCAAGATGCACATCGGTCACGAGCCGTTCGCGGTGCTGCTGGGTGACGACATCATCGACGAGCGCGACCCTCTGCTCGCCCGGATGCTGGAGGTGCAGCACGCGCTCAACACGACGGTGGTCGCGCTGATGGAGGTGCCGCCGGAGTCCATCCACCTCTACGGTGCGGCGGCGGTCGTCGAGACCGACGAGGACGACGTCGTGCGGATCACCGGCCTGGTCGAGAAGCCCAGCCGTGAGAACGCGCCCTCGAACTACGCCGTGATCGGGCGCTACGTGCTGCGTCCGGAGATCTTCGACATCCTGGAGAAGACGGAGCCCGGCAAGGGCGGGGAGATCCAGCTGACGGACGCTCTGGAGGGCCTCGCCACCGCGCCGGCCTGGACCGGCGGCGTGCACGGCGTCATCTTCCGCGGCCGCCGCTACGACACCGGCGACCGCCTCGACTACATCAAGGCCATCGTGCAGCTCGCCTCGGCCCGCGACGACCTCGGCCCCGGACTCGTGCCGTGGCTGCGGGAGTTCGCGGACTCGATCGCGCCCGCCGCACCGGTGGAGCCGGCTGCACCCTCCGCCCCCGCGCCCGCGGTGCCGGTGCTGCCCGCCGCCAAGGCTGCGAAGGCCGCGAAGCCGGCCGCCGCGAAGCGCGAGAGCGCGCGCGAGCGCGAGCTCCTGCCCGTCGCGGGCGCCTAGCCCCGCACCGCCGCCGCGTGTCCCGTCGCGCCGCAGTTCCAGCGACTGCGGCGCGACGGGACGTTTGCGGCGTGGCGACACGACGCAGTCGTACCGCCGCACCGCACTCGCGCCCGCGCAGCGCCCGTTCTCAGGGCGCGGGCGCGTCGGTCGTGAAGTGGATGGCCTTGTGCGTCCCGTCGCAGAACGGCTTGATGGTGGAGACCCCGCACCGGCAGAGCGCGACCGTGCGGCGCTTCTGCTCGACGGGTTCGCCGTCCGGCGTCGTGAGGTCGACGTGACCGCGCACCAGGAGCGGCCCGTTCGGGCACACGACGATCTCCGGTGGTTCTTCGCTCGTCACGCCGTGACCGCCTCGCGGGCGCGCAGCGAGCTGCGGCCGGCCTCCCAGCTGTCGAGGATGTGCTGGCCGGCCAGCCCGTCGACGTAGAGGCACGCGGTGGCGCCGAAGATGATGTCGGCGAGCAGCTCCGGCTCGTCCTCGGCCAGTCCGCCGGCGAGGTCGCGGCCGGCGATCTGCTCGTGCACGGCGTCGGCCTCCACGTGCTCGTCGTAGTACTCCGTGACATCCACGCCGTAGCCCAAGCGGCGGAATCCGTTGCCGTAGAAGCGGTTCGGGATGGACGAGGTCATCTCGAAGGCGGCGAGGTGGCCGGCGATGGCTCCGCGGAGGCGGCGGTTCATCCCGAACATCGACATCATCGTGAACGAGGCCAGGGTGATGGCCGGGACGTCGTCGACGTACGCCCCGTACGTGTCGTCCAGTCCGAGGCCGCGCATGGTCCTGGCGAAGATCTCCGCGTGGATGCGGTGGGGGCGGCCGCCGCCGTATTCGTCCGACTGCACCTCCACGAGCGCGGCCTTCGCGCGCCCGGTGAGGCGCGGGATGGCCCAGGAGTGCGGGTCCGCCTCCTTGCGGGTGTAGATCGAGCGCTGGATGACGAACTCCCGCAGCTGCTCGTCGCCGGCCTTCTTGGCGATGTAGCGGGAGAGGCTCGGGCCGCCGTCCTCGGCGGTGAGGGAGAAGAGGTACGAGGCGACTGCTTCGGCCTCGGGCTCCGGCAGCTCGCCGACCGGGACGCGCTCGCGCAGCTGCTCCTCGAACCGGCGCTCGATGAGTCGCCGGGCGACGACGATGTCCGGGTCCCACTCCCATTCGTCGTCGGCGTCGACGGTGCCGCCGTAGGAGAGGCCGTAGATCAGGTAGAGGCTGAGCTGGAGGTCGTCGTCGGTGATCAGATCGGGCCCGGCGGAGAGGGCGGCGCGGACCTCCTCGACGATGCCCTCCGCGGCGGTGCGGGAGTGCTGCGGTGCCTGGGGCAACGTCTGCAGGAGCGCCGCGCTGATGGGGCCGCGGGGCGTGATGCGTGGTGTCATGCCATCGACGGTGCCGCGAGGCGGTGGGGCGATCAAGTGCTTGCCACGTCCTCGCTTCCGTGCATGGCCGGCGTGCGTCAGGAGATCAGCGCGGCCAGGCCCGCCGTCCCGCCCTGAGCGAGCGCGCGCCGCTGGCGGGTCGCGCCGTTGCCGTCGGCGAGCAGCAGGGCGACGGCGTCGTGCACCAGGTCGGTCTCGTCGTGCTCCGCGAGGCCCGGTCCGGCCGCGGCGAGCAACCCTGCGACGACCTCGGTGGCGGGATGCAACCGACCGTCCCGCGGGTCGAGCAGGTCTTCGCCGAGACCGTCCCGGGCAGCGTGCCAGTGGGCGGCGTCCAGCAACTCGGGCGCGAGGGCCTCGCCCTCTCGTCCGTCGGCCGGCGACACCACGAGCCCGCGGACCAGGGCGGCGAGCGCCGAGCTCGTCGTGCCGTCGAGCTGCGCGTCGAAAGCCCGCACCTCGATCGTCGGGTACCGCTCCGACGGGCGCACGACCCAGTTGAGCGTCCCGGCATCGCTGGTGCCGCCGACACCGCCCAGCGCGGCGGCTCGGCGGTCGTAGTCGGCGGCGTCGACGAATGCGGGAGGGACGCCGTGCGTCGTCCAGCGTCGGCTGTGGATCGCGCGCCAGCTGTCGAACCCGGTGTCGGCGCCCTGCCAGAACGGCGAATTCGCCGAGAGGGCCAGCAGAGCGGGCACCCACGGCCGGAGCCGGTTGAGGGCGACGATCGCCTCCTCGCGGTCGCCGACCCCGACGTGCACGTGCAGTCCGTTGAGCTGGTGGTCGGGAACGACGAGCCCGAATCGGGACGCGATGTCGCGGTAGCGCTCGTGGTCCGTCACGCGCGCGTCGTGCGCCGTGCGGTACGGCAGGCCGACCCCTGCGGCCAGTAGTCCGGCGGACGCCGCCCACTCGCGTAGCTCCGCACGGAACCCCTCCAGTGCGGTCGAGACGTCCGCGGCGGTCCGGCACACCGGTGTCGCGTACTCGAGCTGGGACGGGAAGAACTCGGGCGTCACCGCGCCGCCGTCCGCTCGCCGGCCGCTGAGAGCAGCGATGGCGTCGGCCGCGCGATCGACGGGCGTCAGCGTGGGCGGATCGAGGAGGACGAACTCCTCCTCCGCCCCGATGGTCGTCCGCACATCATCCTCCGCTCGTCGTCCCCGCCAGTAGACAGGGCCAGGACGCTACCGCACAACGGCTTGACGCGGAGCGGTTCTGCGCCCACCGTGTTCGGCGGAGAGGGGGACGGATGGGAGTCGACGACAGCGGGGAAGATGGGGCGCCGATCTTCGACGGGTTCGTCGTCGAGGACATCGCGGTGCCCGGAGGGACCGTGCACCTCCGGCGCGCCGGCTCCGGCCCGGTCGTGCTGCTCCTCCACGGTCACCCACGGACCGGGTCGACCTGGCACCGCGCGGCGCCACGGCTGGCCGCGCTCGGTTTCACGGTCGTCGTGCCTGACCTGCCGGGGTACGGCGCATCCCTCGCGCCGGATCCCACCCCCGACCACGCGCCCCACTCGAAGCGCGCGAGCTCCGAGCGGCTGCTCGCGGCGATGCACGCCCTCGGCCACGAGCGGTTCGCGGTGGTGGGCCACGACCGCGGCAGCTACGTCGCCTTCCGGATGGCGATGGACCATCCCGAGACCGTCTCGCGCGTGGCCCTGCTCGACTGCATCCCGATCGTCGAGCACCTGGAGCGCATCACCCCGGAGTTCGCCGCGCAGTGGTGGCACTGGTTCTTCTTCGCGCAGCCCGAGACGCCGGAGCGCGTCATCCTCGCCGACCCCGACGGCTGGTACCGGGGCGATCCCGAGGCGATGGGAGCGCAGAACCACGCGGAGTGGCGGGAGGCGATGCGCTCGCCGCGCGTCGTCCGCGCCATGCTGGAGGACTACCGGGCCGGCCTCACCGTGGACCGCGCGGACGAGGAGGCCGACCGCGCTGCGGGACGTCGGCTGACCCAGCCGCTTCTCGTCCTCTGGTCGACACGGGATGACCTCGAGCAGCTGTTCGGCGACCCGCTGCTCATCTGGCGCGACTGGGCGGACGACGCGCGAGGGCACGGGATCGACTCCGGCCACCATATGGCGGAGGAGGCGCCGGGCGAGCTGACCGACGCACTCGCGGCGTTCCTGGGTGCGGGCACGACCGAGGGCGCGGCGGTCCACCCCGGCGTACACTCCGCGCCATGACCGCCGCGAAGATCCTCCTCATCCGCCACGGCGAGAGCGTCGCCAACGTCGCCGCGACCGCCGCAGAGGCCGCTGGGGCGGAGACGATCGACGTCACGGCGCGCGACGCCGACGTGCCGCTGTCCGCGCTCGGCGAGCGACAGGCCGCCTCCCTGCGACCGCGCCTGCGGGACGAGCTCGGCGCCGAGTGGGACCGGGCGCTCGTCTGGAGCTCGCCCTACCGGCGTGCGGTGAACACCGCTCAGCTGGCGCTGGGCGACCGTGCATTCGCCATCGATGAGCGCCTCCGCGACCGCGAGCTCGGCATCCTCGACGCGCTGACCTCCCGCGGGGTGGATGCCCGACTGCCCGAGGAGGCTGCCCGCCGCCGCTGGCTCGGCAAGTTCTACTACCGGCCGCCGGGGGGCGAGGCGTGGACCGACGTCGCGCTGCGACTGCGCTCCTTCACCGGCGAGCTCGGCCACGCCGACGGCCGGACGGTGCTCCTGTTCACGCACGACGCCGTGGTGAGCCTGTTCCTCTACGTGCTCCTCGGCTGGACCGAGGAGCAGCTGAACGCCTTCCTCGTGGACCGCGTCGTCGGCAACGCGACCGTGACCACCCTCGTCGCGGACGGCCCGGCCTGGCGGGTGGAGGCGTTCTCCGACGACGCCCACCTCACCGCCGCCGGCCTCCCGGCGACCGAGCACCCGGGAGCCGCCCGTGTCATCGACTGACCGCGACCCTGTGAAGGTCGACCTCTCCCTGCTGCGCGCCTGGCCCCTACCCGAGCCGGGAGGGTCGAAGCGGTCCCGCGGGGAGGTGGTCGTGGTCGGCGGCGCCGGCCGTTCACCGGGTGCCGCGCTACTCGCCGGGCGGGCCGCGCTGCGCGTGGGCGCCGGGCGCCTCACCCTCGCCGTGGGGGAGTCCACCGCCGTCGAGGTGGCCGTCGCCCTCCCCGAGTGTGGCGTTGTCCCGCTGGACGAGGGCCGCGGCGGCAGTGTGCGCGGTCGCTCGATCGGGGCGGCGGCCGCCGATCTGCGGTCCGCGGATGCCGTGCTGCTCGGTCCCGGTCTCGATGACATCCGCGAGACGACCTCCATGCTGCGCCGCCTCCGCTCCGTCGCGGGGCGCGACACGACCGTCGTGCTGGACGCCTATGCCCTGGGCGCACTCGCCGGGAGCCCGAACCGTGGCCGGTCGGGGCGGCGCATCCTCACGCCCAACTCAGAGGAGGCTGCGGTGCTGCTGGGCCGCCGGCTGCGGGACGAGCGCGCCGACCTCCTCGAGATCGCCCGCCGCTACCGCGCCGTGGTCTCGTGCCACGGCGTCGTGGCCGACCCCGACGGCAGCCTCTACCTCCTCGACGACGGCGGCCCCGGCCTGGGGACCTCCGGGAGCGGGGATGCGCTCGCCGGCGCGATCGCCGGCCTCGCCGCGCGCGGCTGCACGCCTGCGCAGGCAGCCGTGTGGGGGACCTACCTGCACATGGCGACGGGTGTCTCGCTCGCTCGCGACATCGCGCCGCTCGGGTTCCTCGCGAGCGAGATCGTCGACCGCCTCCCGCGCGAGCTCGCCGCGGTCGAGCACCCGGGCGGCTGACCCCACCCGGTGATTACGACTTCGGGATGACGCGCTCGCGACCCCGTCCCGCCTAACGTCGAATCATGACGACCGACGGGACCGTGTCCACCACAGGCGGGCCGTCCGCTCGCGCGCCGTGGGTGGCGCTCGCGGCATCGTTCGTCCTCGTCATCGTGGGCGCCCTCGCGGTCGGTGGACTGACGAGCCTCGGTCAGCAGTACCTCCCAGAGTGGCTCACCTCGTTCGCGAACTCGGCCGGGGGATGGGCGATGCTCGCGTTCGCTCTCGTGTGGCTCAGCCGTGCGCGACCGGTGCCGGGGGCCGTCCTCGGAGCGGTCGCCTTCCTCCTGATGGTGGAGGGATACGGAGTGGTCTCGGCCTGGCGGGGCCTCTTCTACGCCGCCCCCTTCTCCTCGATCTGGACCGGAGTCGCCCTCGTGGCCGGCCCGGTGCTCGGGGCGTCGGCCGCGATCGTCCGCCACGGTTCGCGCCTCTTGTCCGCTCTCGCGGTCGTGCCGCTGTCGGCCGTGCTCCTCGGCGAAGGCGTGTGGGCGCTGGCTCGCATCTCCGACACGACGAGCCCCGTCTACTGGAGCGTGGAGATCGCCCTCTCCGTCGGGTTCGTGACCGCCGCCATCTGGCGCCGGCACCTCGCTCTCCGCCCATCTGCGGCCGTCGTCGTCGCGTATCTCGCGGGCGCCGCGGTCTACGCGTCGCTGTGGATGCTCCTCGACGCATGGATGTGACGGCGGCGGACTCGTCTGCCGCCGACGACTGCGGTTCCTCGGAACGAATGCGGCGCGGCGCCGATGCGCAGACGTACCGCGTCGCCGCACTCGCTGGCGTACGGTCATCTGCATGGCGACGAACGAGACGGTGCTGACGATCGACATCGGCGCGAGCCCTGAGCGGGTCTTCGCGACGCTCGCCGACCTCGACGGGTACCCGGCCTGGTTGCCCCGCACCCGCACCTCCGCCGGGGGAGCCTCGAGCGCGAAGGGGACCGCCTACACGGACGCGAGCCTGATCGGCACGGCGCAGGGCACCGTCCGCGAGTACGAGCCCGACCGGCTCCTCGTCTTCGAGCAGGCCGCGGCACCCCGGCGCTCCGGCGGCAGCAGGCTCGCCATCACCATCCGTTACGAGCTGACCCCGATCGACGGCGGGACCCGCGTCGTCCGCAGGGGCGCCGTGTCGGCGCGCGGCTTGATCGGCATCGTGCGTCCACTGGCCGCCGCCGCGATCGCCTCCGAGAACCGGCGGACGCTCCGCGTGCTCAAGGAGCACCTCGAGCAGCGGTAGCGCCCGCCGCCGATCAGTCCAGCCCCAGCCGCTTCAGCGTGTGCTTCTCGCTGTGCCCGGCGTCGGTCTCGATCTCGTCGACGGCGATCGGGATGTTCGGGCCGACGGCGAGCCAGACGAATCCGTCGCGGTGCACGACGGGCACCAGATCGGTGGTCCCGTCCCGCAGCAGCGTGCGGATGCGCTTCAGCAGGGCGTACCCCTCGGAGGGCTTCGTCACGTACGTCTTGCGACGGTAGTGGATGACGTGGGCGACGGTCTTGGCGCCGAGGCCCGCGATCTCGCTGTCGGGTAACGGGTCGGCGTGCTGGGTGTCGGTCATGCCGTGGACGGTACGCCGGAGGAGGGCCGCTGGCGAGCGGTCGACCGGCACCCGTTAGCGTGGGTGGATGGACCTCCCCGCCCCCGACGTGCTCGACCGACTCGCCGACCGGGGCTGGCCCGCACTCGAGCGCGAAGCCCTCGGACCGTGGACGCTGCGGGCGGCCGATGGCGTGACGAACCGGGCGAACTCCGCGCTCGCCCTGGGGGAGGATCGCGACATCCGGGAGGCGGTGGATGCTGCCGAGCGCTGGTACGCATCGCGCGGCCTCCCTGCCGTGTTCCAGCTGAGCCCGGCCGCGCCTCCCGCCCTCGCTCCCGAACTCGAGCGGCGCGGATACCGGCGGCACTCCGCCACCGACATCCGCGTGGCCGACCGCGCCACCGTAGTCTCTAGGCCTGCCGCTCGGGACGCCGCTGGCGACATCGCCGTCGCGACCTCCCCCTCCTCCGGCTGGCTGGACACCTGGTGGGCGGTGGATGGGCGCGGCGGCGACGCCGAGCGCCGCACGGTGGAGCGGATCCTCGCGGGCGGTCCGGCCTTGTACGCGTGGGCGGGGCGAGCGGAGCAGCCCGACGCGGTCGCCCGCCTGGCGCTGGTCGGCGGATGGGGCGGTCTGTACGCCGTGGCGACCCTCCCCTCCGCACGGCGGCGCGGCCTCGCGCGAGCGCTGACGACGGCGCTCGCTCGGGAGGCTGCAGCGCACGGCGTGGACCGGCTCTGGCTGCAGGTGGTCGCCGACAACTCGGCGGCGATCGCGCTCTACGAGAGCCTCGGCTTCGTCCCCGCCTCGCGTTACGAGTACTGGGAGGAGCCTCCGCAGGCCGGTTAACCCACGATGTCGGGCGGTATGGACACTAGGGTTAGTCCACACTGCCCGACATCGTTTCGGGGTTACGGCCGGTGGATATTCGGGTTTCCCTCGACCGCTCTTGAAGACTAACCGAAACCTCGTCCTCCGTGTGGGTCAAATGGAGGACAAAACTTGTACCCCACCACCCCAATTCGGGGGAGTGTGCCACGGTTCCGGCCGCTTAACCCACGATGCCGGGCGGCGTGGAGGCTAGGGTTCGATCCACGCTGCCCGGCATTCGTTCGGGGTGACGGCCGGTGGAAATTCGGGTTCCCCCGGCCGTCATCCAAGAATAACGGATCTGTCGGCTAAATGGAGGACACGTTTGTACCCCGATACGGCCCCAGATCGAGGGGCATCCGGGGGACATGCTCCGGTCAGGCGGCGCCGAGCTCCTGCACGAGGGCAGCGACGAAGTCGTCGATGTCCTGTTCGGAGGTGTCGAACGAGCACATCCAGCGCACCTCGTTGCGGGCCGCATCCCAGTCGTAGAAACGGAAGTGCTCGCGCAGCCGGTCGGCGACGCCGGCGGGCAGCGTCGCGAAGACGCCGTTCGCCTGGGTCTCCTGGCTGAAGCCGACGCCCTGGATGCTGCCGTCGGCGACGCCGCGCTCCAGCGCGGTCCGCAAGCGCGTGGCCATCGCGTTCGCGTGGCCGGCCGAGCGCAGGTAGAGGTCGTCGGAGAGCAGGGCGATGAGCTGCGCCGAGATGAACCGCATCTTCGACGCCAGCTGCATGTTCAGCTTGCGCAGATAGATCAGGCCGTCGGATGCCTCCGGGTTCAGCACGACCACGGCCTCGCCGTAGAGCATGCCGTTCTTCGTGCCGCCGAAGCTGAGCACATCCACTCCGGCGTCGGTCGTGAACGCCCGCAGCGGGACGCCGAGGGTGGCGGCCGCGTTCGAGATGCGGGCGCCGTCCATGTGGAGCTTCATGCCGAGACCGTGGACGTGGTCGGCGATCGCGCGGATCTCCTCGACCGTGTAGGCGGTGCCGAGCTCGGTCGTCTGGGTGATCGACACGACCAGCGGCTGTGCACGGTGCTCGTCGCCCCAGCCCCAGGCCTCGCGGTCGATGAGCTCGGGGGTGAGCTTGCCGTCGGGGGTCTCGACCGGCAGCAGCTTGAGGCCGCCGACGCGCTCGGGGGCGCCCGCCTCGTCGGTGTTGATGTGGGCGGTCTTGGCGCACACGACGGCGCCCCAGCGCGGCACCATCGACTGCAGGCCGACGACGTTGGCACCCGTGCCGTTGAACACCGGGAACACCTGCACGTCCGCGCCGAAGTGCTCGGCGAAGACCTCGTGGAGGCGCTCGGTGTAGACGTCCTCGCCGTAGGCGATCTGGTGGCCCTGATTGGCCGCGGCGATCGCGTCGAGGATCTCGGGGTGCACTCCCGCGTAGTTGTCGGAGGCGAAGCCGCGCAGGTTCAGATCATGGAGTTGTAGCGTCACCCGTCCATCCTCGCAGGATTCGCGGCGAGCGCGATGCGCGTGCCGTTCAGGTCGGCGGGCGCGCTCTTCCAGAGCTGGACGACCTCGTCGGCGAGCTGCTCCTCCAGGCCCGACAGCGTCTTCACGACGAAGACGACGGCCGCGGCGTTCGGGGCCTCCTTGCGGAAGCCCTGGGCGACGGCGCGGGTCCACGCGTCGGCTGCCGCCTTCGCGGCCGCGTAGTTCGCACCGCCCGCGTAGGGGGAGTCGACGGCCGTCGACGAGACGATCGCGAGCCGGCCGGCGGGGGAGGCGACCAGGTCGTCGTAGAACACCCGGGTCGTGTTGCGCAGGGTGCGGAACGCGCGCTCCAGGAAGTCCCAGTCCTCGTCGGTCTGACCGGCGAGACCGCCGCCGCCTCGCCAGCCACCGACCAGGTGGATCAGGCCGTCGACCGCGCCGAACTTGAGGTGGATGCGCATCGCCAGCTCGGCGACGGCGTCACGGTCGGCGAGATCGCAGACGCGGGTGTCGACGCCCGGGACCGCGGCGGCGAGGGCGTCGAGCGCCTCCTCCCGCGTGCCGACGGCGAGGACCGTCGCGCCCGCCGTCACCAGCGCGCGCGCGACGGCCTCGCCGCTGGTGCTGGTCGCTCCCGCGATCAGCACCAGCCGGCCGTGCAGAGGCAGGGCGTCCGTCACGCGGCGTCCGTCGTACCGGTGATCCCGGCCGTGGACTCGATGACCGCCGCCATCTTCTTGTTCAGCGCCTCGTAGAACATCGAGAGCGGGAACTCGTCGTCCAGCACCGCGTCGGTGTAGCCCTTCGGAGCGCCGGCGAGGATCTCGTCGGAGAGTCCGCGCGCCCAGTTGGAGGCGGGGTGCGGGGTGAGCGTCTGCGTCAGCATCTCGTACGCGGCCAGCCAGTGCGAGACCTTCGGCCGGTCGATCGACCGCCAGTAGAGCTCGTTGATCTGGTCGCTGAGGGCGACGACCACGTCCGGCACGGACTCCCAGTCGATGGTGAGCTGGGTGTCGGTCCAGTGCAGCACGTCGTGCTGGTGCATCCACGCGAACAGCAGCTGGCCGCCGAGCCCGTCGTAGTTGCGCACGCGGCTGCCGGTGATCGCGAAGCGGAAGATGCGGTCGAAGATCACCGCGTACTGCACGAGGTGGGCGTGGTCGCGGATGGCGCGCTGCGCCTCCGACAGCTCCGCGTCCGGGATGGCCGAGAGCGTCCGCTCGAGGCGCACCGACTCGCGGAACGCCGTCAGGTCGCAGCGCAGCTCCTCCAGGGAGTAGAGGAAGAACGGCATCCGCTGCTTGATCATGAACGGGTCGAACGGCAGGTCGCCGCGCATGTGGCTGCGGTCGTGGATGATGTCCCACATCACGAAGGTGTCCTCCGTGAGGTGCTGGTCGTCCAGCATCGCGGCCGCGTCGGCCGGCAGCTCCAGCTTGGTGATCTCCGCGGCGGCGCGCACCACCCGGCGGTACCGGGCGGCCTCGCGGTCCTGGAAGATCGCGCCCCAGGTGAACTGCGGGATCTCGCGCATCGCGACCGTCTCGGGGAAGAGGACGGCCGAGTTGGTGTCGTAGCCCGGGGTGAAGTCGACGAAGCGCAGGGCGACGAAGAGCTTGTTGCCGTACTCGCCGGCCTCCAGCTCCGCCACGAACTCCGGCCAGATCACCTCGACCAGCACGGCCTCCACGAGGCGGTTCGCGCTGCCGTTCTGCGTGTACATCGGGAAGACGACCAGGTGGCCGAGCCCGTCGACGCGGTGCTGCTGCGGCTGGAACTCGTTGAGGGCGTCAAGGAAGTCGGGGACGCCGAAGCCCTCGTCGGCCCAGCGGGTGAAGTCCCGCTGCAGCGCTGCGAGGTACGACGCGTCGTGCGGGAAGAACGGCGCCAGCTCGTCGATCGACTCGATGATCGCGGTGACGTGGTTCGCGGCGGCCGGGCGGTCGGACTCCTGCTCGACCGAGCCGTCCTTGATCTGCAGCGCCTGCAGGGCGACGGCGGCGTCCTTGAGCCGAAGCCACGCGGGATGCGTCGCGACCTCGCGCACCGGGCGGGCGTCCTCGACGACCTCGGGTTCTCCGACAATCGCGTTCTGCGTGAAGCTGGAAAGGGACTGAGACATTGACGAACCTCCCGTCATCGGTCGGCCGCAGGCTCGCGGCAGCGCGGGCGCGGGAAATCGCGCCCTCGGTCGAGCCTATCCGGGGATCGCGGACGTTTCTTTGCCCGTTTCGGCGGAATCGTGCGTGAAATCGACGGAACGCGCAGGATTCGTCAACGCGATGTCGCCTCCCGCGCCGTTCGGTAATCTCGGCAGCGTGACGATCGATGCGGCAGAGGTGCAGGAGGCGCTCGCCGCGGTCGCCGATCCCGCCGACGCCGTCTTCCTGCAGCGCTTCTTCAAGACCGGGCCCGGTGAGTACGGCGAGGGCGACGTCTTCATCGGCGTGCGCGTTCCGCAGACGCGCGCCGTCGCGAAGCGGTTCGAGGGGATGCCGCTGGAGCAGATCGACGTTCTCCTCGACAGCGACGTGCACGAGCACCGCCTCGCCGGGTTGATCATCCTGAACCGCGCCTTCGAGCGCGCGAGCCGCCCCCGCGACCGGGACGATGCGGCGCGCGAGCGCCTGGCCGACTTCTACCTCGCGGCCGTGCAGCGCGGGCGCGTGAACAACTGGGACCTCGTCGACTCGTCCGCCGAGTTCGTGCTCGGAGCGTGGCTGTGGGACCGACCGCGCGAGCTGCTCGACGAGCTGGCCGCGAGCGACGTGCTGTGGGAGCGGCGGGTCGCGGTGCTCGCGACCTACGCCTTCATCCGGCGCGGCGACGCCTCCACGACCCTGGCGCTGGCCGAGCGGTTGCTCACCGATCGCGAGGACCTCATGCACAAGGCCGTCGGGTGGATGCTGCGGGAGGTCGGCAAGCGGGTCGATCGCGCGCTCCTGCTCGGCTTCCTCGACGAGCACGCCGCCCGGATGCCGCGCACCATGCTCTCGTACGCCACCGAGCACCTCGCCCCGGCGACCCGGGCGCAGTACCGCGCAGCACGCTGAGCGGCGCGTCGCACCTACTCTCCGGAGTTAGCCGGAGCCGGAGCCGACGCCGGCGCTCCGCGCGCGCCCCGCGGTCGCAGCGCCGGCGCGCTGATGAACGCGGCCGCCATCAGCGCGACGACCAGCCAGAGCGCCCCGAGCAGCCCGGTCGCGTGGGCGACGAGCCCGAGCACGGGAGGCCCGGCGAGGTTCGCGATGTAGCCGATGGAGGCGACGACGCTCACCCGGGCCGCCGCGTTGCCGCCGCCCTCCGCTGCGGCCGACATCCCGAGCGGGAAGCCCATCGAGACGCCGACGGCCCACAGGACGACGCCGACGAGCACCATCCACAGCTCGCCGCCGAGGATGAAGAGGAGCAGCCCGGCGATGCCCAGCGCCGTCGTCCAGCGGATGGTCGCCACGCGCCCCAGCCGGTCAACCACCGGCCCGCCGAAGATGCGGGTAGCCGCCTCGCTGGCCGCGAAGATCGTGAAGAAGAGGGCGGCGATCGCGGCGGTCTGGCCGTGGTCGTCCTTCACCGAGAGCGTGAGCCACGTGTTCGCGGACCCCTCGCCCAGCTCCACGCCCAGCATGACGACGCCGATCACCAGCAGCCGCACGTCCATCCAGCCGCGCAGCCACTGCCGCACGCGGGCGGCGACGGGAGGTCGCGGTGCGTCGTCGGCGACGGCCTCCGGAGCTGCCGTGGGGATGGCGCGAGCCATCGCGAGCGTGACGACCACGACGACGACGCCCAGCGCCATGAACTGGGCCGAGGGCGCGATGCCCAACGCGGCGCAGGCTGCCCCGATCCCGGACCCCACCGCGGCGCCCACCGACCAGGCCGCGTGCATCAGCGGCATGAGCGTCTTGGCGGCCGCCTGCTCGATCGCGGCGCCCTCCACGTTGATGAGGACGTCGAGCGTCCCGATCCCGAGACCGACCGTCACGAAGCCGAGCGCGACGAGCGGGACCGACTGGGCCAGCAGCGCGCCGCCCATCAGCACGAGCGATCCGGCGATCGTGAGCAGCGCCGTCGAGACCGCCCAGCGTCCGCCGAGGCGGCCGAGCAGCGGCGTCGAGATGCCGAGACCCGCGATCGAGCCGACCGTGGAGCAGGCGATCAGGATGCCGACCGTGGGGGTGTCGATGTTGAGCTCGCGCATCAGCTCCGGGAGGCGCGGCCCCCAGGTCGCGATGGTCACCCCGCCGAGGCCGAACGCGGCGGTGATCGCGTTGCGCCAGCGCACGAGCGCGCGGCGGTCGAGAGCGGTCTGCGTCATCACAGGGACCTCGGATCGGATGGGACGGACACGGGCGGAAAACCGACCAGTGATCGGTGTTCCCGTCGATCGTACACGCCGCACGCGACGCGCTCGCCTGCGATGATGGACGGATGGCGAGAACGGTTCGGGGTGCACGTGTGCTCATCACCGGAGCCGCGTCCGGGATGGGGCGGCTCTACGCGGAGCGCGCGGTGCGCGAGGGCGCCCGCGCGGTCGTCCTGTGGGACCGTGACGCCGCGGCCCTCACTGCACTGACCGACGCACTCCGCGCCGAGATCCTCGCCGGTCGCACCGCCGCCGCCTGGGGCGCGCCTCCGCGTTCGCCGTCGTCCGCCGCCGGAACTCCGGTCACGAGCGTCCACCCGTACTTCCTCGACCTCGGCGAACTCGGCGCCATCGCGCAGAGCGCCCAGGCGGTCCGCCGCGAACTCGGCGGCATCGACGTGCTCATCAACAACGCCGGCATCGTGCGCGGCAAGTACTTCTGGGAGCACGACAACGGCGACGACACCCGCCCCACCATGCAGGTGAACGCACTCGCCCCCATGTACGTGACCCGCGAGTTCCTGCCCGGGATGATCGAGAGCGACCGCGAGGCGCGCATCGTCAACATCGCCTCCGCGGCCGGCACCCTCTCCAACCCGCGCATGAGCGTGTACGCCGCGAGCAAGTGGGCCGTCATCGGCTGGAGTGACAGCGTGCGCCTCGAGCTCGAGCAGCAGGGCTTCGGCCACGTCAAGGTGACCACCGTCGCCCCCAGCTACATCGACACCGGCATGTTCGAGGGCGCCCGCGGGCCGCTCCTCACCCCGGTGCTGACCCCCGAGTACGTCGTCGACAAGGTCTGGAAGGCGATGCTCGCCGGCCGCCCGATGCTCATGCTCCCCTGGTCGGTCGGCTTCGCCCGCCTGCTCAAGGGCGTCCTCCCGACGCGGGCATGGGATGCGGTCGCCGACCGGCTCGGCGTGTACCACTCGATGGACCTGTTCACGGGGCGACGGCCGTAGGCGCACCCCGGCGCGCCGTCGTCAGCGGCCTAGGGCACTCCCGACTGCGGCGAGCGGTCCGACGAGGAGCTCGGTGAGCAGGCGTGCGTAGCGTCCGTCCGGGTCGAGGTCCGGGTCGAAGACCGTGATGGAGACTCCGATCGAGTGAGGGGCGAGCTCCCGCAGCAGTCCGCTCAGCTCGTCGGCGCCGAGGCCGCCGGGGTCGGGGCTGTCCACCGCGGGCATCACGCCCGGGTCGAGGATGTCCACGTCGAGCTGCAGCCAGTATCCGGTGCCCGCGACCGCGCGGAGGCGGGCGGCCAGCGCGGCCGGTGCGGTCTCCCGGGCCTCGCGTGCGGAGACGACCGCGCCGAGCACGCCGCGCGCCTCTGCCGCATGCTCGTCGTCGTCCCGGTGGCCCAGGTGAGCCGCGCGGGCGGGGTCGACGTACGGTCCGAGCCGGTCGATGTCGGAGATCGCCGGCCAGTGCAGCCCGACCGCGGCCGCGAGGTCCTCACCGGCGACGCTGGCGCACACGGCGCTGTTGCCGGGGTGCCGGAAGTCGGTGTGGCCGTCGAGGTGGAGCAGGCCGGCACCGCCTCGGCGCGCCAGGGCGACACCGATCCCGACGAGCACGCTGCAGTCGCCGCCGACGACGATCGGGGCGTCCCCGGCGTCGAGGATCGAGGTCACCCGGTCGGCGAGGCGCCGGGCGTGCTCGACGAGTGCGGCCTCGTTGCGGACGCGGCCGGGCGCGCGCGCCGCGTCATCGTCCACGTAGCGGCCCGGGATGACCACCCCGGCATCGCGCGCCCCGCTCGCCAGTAGCCGCTCGTGGAGTCCGGCCTCCCGCAACGCCTCTGGCGCCTTGGCGGAACCGGGAACGCTCCCGGGCTGCGGCGGGCGCAGGCCCAGGTTCGTCGGCGCCGAGACGAGTGCGATCATGCTGGCAGCCTGCCAGGTGCGTCCCGCTCGGGTCGGGATCCGCGCCGTGCCGACCCGTTCCACCCCCGAACGGGTCGCAAATCTGAGAGAACTCACATACAGTCGCACTACGCACGTCACCGCGGTCGTGTCGAAGGGAGCAATCGTGAGCGATCCATCCTGGACCCAGGTGGTCAAGACCGTCGAGCCTGAGCAGCCCGAGCTCAAGCGGGCGCTCGGGCCCGGTCTGCTGCTGCTGTTCATCGTCGGCGATATCCTCGGCACCGGCGTCTATGCCCTCACCGGACAGGTGGCGGCGGAGGTGGGAGGCGCGGCCTGGCTGCCCTTCCTGCTGGCGTTCGCGGTCGCCACCGTGACCGCCTTCTCGTATCTGGAACTGGTGACCAAGTACCCGCAGGCCGCGGGCGCCGCGCTCTACACGCACAAGGCGTTCGGCATCCACTTCTTCACCTTCATCGTGTGCTTCATCGTCATGACGTCGGGCATCACCTCGGCGTCGACGGCGTCGCGCGCCTTCGCGGTGAACCTCACCGTGGGCTTCGGCATCCCGGACGAGAACCTCACGACACTGCTGATCGCGCTCGCCTTCATCGTGCTCATCATGCTGGTCAACCTGCGCGGGGTGACGGAGAGCGTGTGGCTGAACGTGGTCCTCACCCTCGTGGAGCTCTCCGGTCTGCTGCTCGTGATCTTCATCGGCATGTGGGCGATCGCCGGCGGCAACGCGGACTGGTCGCGCGTCGTGGCGTTCGAGACGCCGGAGGACAAAGGCGTGCTGCTGGCGGTGAGCACGGCGACCTCGCTGGCGTTCTTCGCCATGGTCGGCTTCGAGGACTCGGTGAACATGGCGGAGGAGACCAAGGAGCCGAGCCGTATCTTCCCGAAGATGATGCTGAGCGGGCTGGGCATCGCCGCCGTCATCTACGTGCTGGTGTCGATCACGGTGGTTGCGCTCGTCCCGATCGGCCAGCTCGCCGGCAGCGAGACGCCGCTCGTCACGGCGGTCGAGGCGGCCGCCCCGGGCTTCCCGATCAACGACCTGCTGCCGTTCATCTCGATGTTCGCCGTCGCCAACACGGCGCTCATCAACATGATGATGGCGAGCCGCCTGCTCTACGGGATGGCGAAGCAGGGCGTGCTGCCGCCGTTCCTGGCGAAGGTCTCGCAGAAGCGGCGCACGCCGTGGACCGCCATCCTCTTCACGTCGGCGCTGGCGGTGGCGCTCATCATCTACGTCTCGCTCGACCCGAAAGGCTCGATCGTGGCGCTGCTCGGCGGGACGACCTCCCTGCTGCTGCTCGCCGTGTTCGCGGTCGTCAACGCGGCGGTCCTCGTTCTGCGCAAACAACCCGTCGACCACAAGCACTTCCGCTCGCCGACGGTGCTGCCGATCATCGGCGGCCTGACCTGTCTCTACCTGGTGTTCCCGTGGACGTCCGGGCGCCCGGTCGGCCAGTACACGATCGCCCTCGGGCTGCTCGCGATCGGGATCCTGCTGTGGATCGTCGAGCGGATCTACTCCCGGATGGCGAAGCGCAGGGCTGTCCAGGAACGGGTCGACTCGGAGCGCTGACGCGCAGAACGGCGCCGGTGCGAAGTCGCACCGGCGCCGTTCCGACGTTCTGGGTCGAGGGCGGTCAGACCGTCTTGCCGCGGTCGACCTCGCCGCGCCAGGAACCGGACTCGGTGCCCTGCGACTCGATGAACTCCTTGAAGTTCTCGAGGTCCTTCTTGACGGCGTGGTCGTCGAGGCCGAACACGGCACCGATCTTCTCCAGCGCATCGGACGGCGCCCACTCCAGCTGGACGGTCACCTTGGTCTCGGTGTCGGACAGCCGGTGGAACGTGACGACGCCCGCGTGCTCGGTGTCGCCGGCGACGGACTTCCACGCCACGCGCTCGTCCGGGAGCTGCTCGGTGATGACGGTGTCGAACTGACGCTCCGCGCCGCCGATCTTCACGCGCCAGTGGTTGGTGGTGTCGTCCACCTGGCGGATCTCCTCGACCTCGTCGAGGAAGTGCGGGAAGGACTCGAACTGGGTCCACTGGTTGTATGCGGTCGAGACCGGGACGTTCACGTCGATGGACTTGGTCACTGCAGCCATTGCTGCTCCTTTCGCTGCCTTCTGGTTTCCCGTCGAACGGTAGGCCGGGCAGCGGTCAGGTACAGGGCCTGGACTTCACAGGTGGTTGGTGCGACGCGACGCCGCGCGCAGGCTCAGGCCCAGCGGCGGTTCGCCCAGCGCTCGAACAGGCCGACGAGGGAGTCCGTCGCCTTACCGAGCAGGGCGAGCAGGATGATCGCCAGGAAGAGCCGGTCGGTGCGGCCGTTGTTCTGCGAGTCGCTCAGCAGGAAGCCGAGGCCCATCGAGGAGGCGATGAGCTCGGCCGCCACCAGGAACAGCCACGCCTGGGCGAGCGCGAGTCGCAGGCCGGAGATCACCGAGGGCAGCACGGCGGGCAGCTGGATCGTCGTGAACAGGCGCACGCCGTTCAGCCCGAAGGCGCGACCGGCCTCCACGAGGTGCCGGTCGACGTGCTTGAGGGAGGCCGCGACCGTCGTGTAGACGGGGAAGAAGGCGCCGATCGCGATCAGGATGATCTTGGAGTCCTCGCCGATCTTGAACCAGAGGATCAGCAGCGGCACCCAGGCGAGCGAGGGGACGGCGCGCACGGCCGCGAGGGTGGAGCTGAACAGGATGTCCGCGAGGCGTGAGAGCCCGACCACGGCGCCCAGCACCAGGCCGAGCGCCGCGCCGCAGGCGAAGCCGATCAGGACGCGCTGCGTCGAGATCGCGATGTAGAGCCCGAGCAGCCCGCGCTGGGCGAGGTCGATCGCCGCGTTCCAGACCATGGCCGGGGACGGCAGCTGCGCGGACGTGAACGCACCGGAGGTGCTGGCGACCTGCCAGACCACCAGGATGATCGCCGGCAGGACGAGTCCGCCCGTGATCCGCACCCAGCGCCGGGAGAGGAAGGGCGTGCGTGCTGCGAGCGCGCCATCCTTCGCCACGATGCGCGGACCGGCCGGCGGCCGGGGCGTCTCCCGGGCGACGGAGGTCGCGCTTCCGACCTCGCCTCCCGAACCGCCGACGACGATCAGCGGGCCGTCGCCCTCCGGTGCGTTCTGATACGACATGGCCGCGTCAGCCTCCGATGGCGCTCGGGTCCGCCTTCTTCGCGAAGGTCGGGTCGAGCAGGCTCTTGAGCGCCGCGTCGATGTTCGACTGCGAGGCGACGTCGCCGGTCTGGACGAAGATCGGGCCGACCTTCTTGAGCACCTTCAGCTGCGCGTCGCCGGGGATCGGCGAGACGTCGAGGTTGGTGCGCTCGGTGATGACGGTGGTCGCGACCGGGAGGGAGATGCTGGCGGCGTCGGCGAGGATCTGCGAGGTCTCGTCCGGGTGCTTCAGCGTCCAGGCGCGGGCGTACTCGTAGGTGTTCACGACGGTCTGCGCCACATCGGGCTTGCTCGAGACGAAGGACTCCGTCGCGTTGAGGAACCCGTAGGTGTTGAAGGCGACGTTGCGGTAGATCAGCTTGGCGCCGGAGGCCTGCGCGTTCGCCATGATCGGGTCGAGACCGGCCCAGGCGTCGACCGAGCCGTTCTGCAGCGCGGCCCAGCCGTCGGCGTGCTGGAGGTTCTGGATGGTGACGTCGTCGGCCGAGAGTCCGTTGGCCTCCAGCGCCTGCAGGAGGAAGAAGTAGGGGTCGGTGCCCTTCGTCGCGGCGACCTGCTTGCCCTTGAGCTCCTTCACGTCGGTGATGGTGGAGTTCGGCCCGACCACGAGGGCGGACCACTCGGGCTGCGAGAAGATGTCGATCGTCTTGATCTCGGAGCCGTTCGAGCGCGCGAGCAGCGCTGCCGAGCCGGCGGTCGAGCCGACGTCGATCGCGCCGGAGCGCAGCGCCTCGTTGGCCTTGTTGGAGCCGGCCGACTGCACCCAGTTGACCGTGATGTCCTGCTTGGCGAGGGCCTTCTCGAGCCAGCCCTCCTTCTTGATCACCAGGCTCAGCGGGTTGTAGGTGGCGAAGTCGATGTTGAGCGTTCCGCCCTTCGTGACGGTGCCCGGGGTGCTGCTCGCGGCGGCGCCCGAAGCCGAGCCCTCTCCGGCGACGCAGCCCGTGAGCAGCAGGGTCGCCGCTGCGGCGGCGGCCGCGAGGGCGGTGACGATGGTGGGTGTGCGGCGCATGGGGCCTCCTGGTCCGTGGCTCTGTCGAGCCGTGCTGTGTGGGTGCGGTGCTGTCGGTGCGGTGCGTGCTGTGGTGCCGGTGGTGCGGGTGGAGCTGAGTCGAGCCTCCCGTGCTGTGCTGTTCCGCGGGGTGGGATCGCCCGATCGGTGGAATCAGACCAGGGAGGCCTCGGCTGTGGACGACATTCGGCCGCCGGCCGTCACCGAGCCCGCGTGCGCGTTCCCGTGCCGGTCGATGCCGAGCCCGTCGAGGAGGTCGGCGCGCAGCGCCGCGAGCTCCGCCGAGGCGCGGTCGCGCGGCCGTGCGCCGGGCACGGTCGTGACGCTGCGGATGGTCGCGCCGACGCGTCCCTCCTCGGCGCCGAGCAGGATGATGCGGTCGGCGAGCTGCAGTGCCTCGTCCACGTCGTGGGTGACGAGCAGGATCGTCGTCGGGGCGGCGGCGTGCACGTCCACGAGCAGGTCCTGCATCTTCAGGCGGGTCAGCGCGTCGAGGGCGCCGAACGGCTCGTCGAGCAGCAGGACGCCCGGGTTGCGGGCCAGGGCACGAGCGAGGGAGGCGCGCTGCGCCATGCCGCCGGAGACCTCGCGCGGACGCAGGGTGGCGGAGGCGGAGAGCCCGACGAGGTCGAGCAGCCGGGCGACGCGCTCGCGACCGGCGGCCCGATCGAGACCGCGCGGGAGCCCGAGGGCGACGTTGTCGGCCAGGGAGCGCCAGGGCAGCAGCCGCGGCTCCTGGAAGCCGACGGCGCAGCGGGGGTCGACGCCGGCGACCGGCGAACCGTCGATCAGCGCCGCACCCGCGGTGGGCTGGTCCAGACCACCGGCGATGCGCAGCAACGTGGACTTGCCGCAGCCGCTCGCACCGAGGATGGCGACGACCTCGCCGGCCTCGACCCGGAGGGAGACATCGCGCAGTACGGGCCGCACGTCGCCCGCGTGGCCGCGGCGCTGAGGGGCCGCGAAGGCGCGACCGACTCCGGCGAACTCGACGGGGTAGGCGGACGATGTCTCGGACATGGTGCTCCGACGCTACCGAAGCCCCCGTCGGCGCGCCCGCGCGACGAAACGTGGCGTAACGAAAGCTTGCCCGCCGGACCGTGGAGTCTCTGCGGGCGAGCCGTGCGGCGTCAGCCGAAGATCATCGGCCGGTCTTCGTCCTCGTCATCGCTCGGGGCGTCCGTGAGGTCGACCAGCACCGGCACGTGATCGCTCGGGGCGTCGCCCTTGCGCTCGTTGCGGTGGATGGAGGCTCCCGCGACCCGGTCGGCGAACGCCTCCGACCCCATGATGAAGTCGATCCGCAGACCCTCGTTACGCGGGAACCGCAGCTGCTTGTAGTCCCAGTACGTGTAACCTTCGGGCACGAGCGGCCGCACGACGTCGGTGAGTCCCGCCGCCTCGAACGCCGAGAACGCCGTGCGCTCCGGGGGAGAGATGTGCGTGGAGACGCCCGGGATGAGGCTCGGGTCGCCGACGTCGGAGTCGAGCGGAGCCACGTTCCAGTCGCCCATCAGCGCGAGCGGGAGGTGCGGGTTCTCGGCGAGCCACCGGCGGGTGTCCTCCGCCAGCGTCGCCAGCCAGTCGAGCTTGTAGTGGTAGTGCGGGTCGTCCAGCGCGCGGCCGTTCGGCACGTACAGGCTCCAGAGCCGCACGCCGTCCACGGTCGCCCCGATCGCGCGCGCCTCCTTCGGCAGGTCCGGGCCCTCGTGACCCTTGAGGAATCCGGGCATGTCCGGGAAGCCGATCTGCACGTCCTCGATCGGCAGCCGGCTCGCGATGGCGACGCCGTTCCACTGGTTGAGACCGTGCAGCACGACCTCGTAGCCGGCGTCCTCGAACGGTCCGTAGGGGAACTGCTCGGGCTTGCACTTGATCTCCTGCATGGCCAGCACATCCACGTCTTCGCGGACCAGCCAGTCCACCACTCGGCCGACTCGGGTGCGGATGGAGTTCACGTTCCAGGTGGCGACACGCATGCACCGATCGTATCGGGGGTCCCGCCCCCATAGAATCGGGACGTGACCGACGCACGACAGCAGCTCATCGACTACATCTCGGCCGACGCCGTCTTCCACGGGGACTTCACGCTCACGAGCGGAAAGAAGGCCACCTACTACGTCGACCTGCGCAAGGTCAGCCTCGACCACCGGGTCGCCCCGCTGATCGGCCAGGTCATGCTCGACCTCATCGCCGACATCCCCGACGTCTCCGCGGTGGGCGGGATGACGATGGGCGCCGACCCGGTCGCCGCAGCCATCCTGCACCAGGGCGCTGCGCGCGGCGCGGGCTACGACGCGTTCGTCGTGCGCAAGGAGCCGAAGGACCACGGCCGCGGCAAGCAGGTCGAAGGCCCCGACCTGGCCGGCAAGCGCGTCATCGTGCTCGAGGACACCTCGACCACCGGCGGCTCGCCGCTCAAAGCCGTCGAGGCGCTGAAGAAGGTGGGCGCCGAGATCGCCGCCGTCGCCGTCGTCGTCGACCGCGACACCGGCGCACGCGAGGTCATCGAGGCCGCCGGATACCCGTACTACGCTGCGATCGGCCTGAAGGATCTGGGGCTGGCCTAGTGGCCGACCACCGCGACCCGGCGAACGGAGACGGCGACGCCGACGCGTCGCCGGACGCCGCCGCGCCCGGAGCGGATGAGCCCGAGTTCGGCAGCCCCGAGTGGTTGTTCCGCGAGCTGGGCACGCAGCCGGAGGTCGTCGAGCCGGACGAACCGGAGCCCGCGCCCCTGTCGCGTCGTGCGCGTCGCAGCGCCGCCGCCGATCCGGTGGAGCCCGTCGGATCGGACGAGGACGCCGAAGGGACCGGTCCCCAGCCGGAGCCGACCGCCTCAGGACCGACGCCCTTCACCTGGAACCTGACCCCCGGAGCCGGCGAAGACCCGCTCGTGGTGAACACGACGGCCGCGCCCGTCGAGCCCGGCGTCCCGCTGGTGCCCGCGGTGCCGGTGGAGGCTGCGGAGCCGGTTGCTCCCGTGGAGCCGGTTGCTCCCGTGGAGCCTGTTGCTCCCGTGGAGCCCGCGGCGGTCGAGCCGGAGCCGTCCCTGCCCGAGCCCCCGCGGTACACGGCACCGGAACCGGCAGCACCGGTGGTGCCCGTGCTCCCCGAGCCGCCGACCGTGACGCCGCCGGTCGCTGCGGCGCCCGTCGAGCCGGAATCCACCGTTGCTCCCGAACCCGTTGCTCCCGAAGCGCCCGTTGCTCCCGAACCGGCCGCGCCGTCGCCGGCGCTCGCCGAGCCGCCGAGCTTCCTCGCCTCGCTGCGGATGCCCAAGCCTCCCGAGTGGGACGAGCCCGTCCAGTCCCCGGAGACGGCCACGCCGGCCGTCCCCGACTCGCAGCGCACCGACGACGAGCGGGAGGCCGGTGCTGCGGCCGAGGCCACCGCCGCGCCGGAGGAGCCGCAGAGTCACGGACTCGCCGCTCTCCTCGGCTACGGCGCGCCCAGCCCGGACGCTCCGGCCTCCCGGTCGGTGATCGGCGACACGACCGGGATCATCCCTATCGTCCCCGGATCGCTCACGCCGCCCGCGCCGACCGTGCTCCCGCCCGCGACGGTGCTGCCCGCGGCAACCCCGCCTCCCGTCGCCGCGCAGCCTCCTCTCACCAAGCAGCCCCCGGTCGCCCCGCCACCGGTGGTGCCGCCCGCGTTCGCGGCGCCGACGCCGCCGGCCGAACCGGTGCTTCCGCCTCCGCACGCGGCCGAGCTGTTCGAGCCCGCGGCCGAGCAGGCGCCCGCGCCCGAGCCCGACAGCGCCGGGGTGCCGACGACCAAGCTCGACACCGCCGAGATGGCGGCGCTGCTCGCGGCGCGCGTCGGAGACCCGGATCCGCTCGCTCCCGTCGAGCCCGTCGAGGTGGCGCCCGTCGCCGTCGCGCCCGAGCCGACCACGGTGCTGCCGGTCGTCGAGTCGGCGCCGGCCGAGGCCGAGCCCGAGCTCCTCGAAGCCGAGGTCCCTGCCGCCGATCCACTCGAAACGGAGCCCGAGCCCGACGACGGCATCGCCGCGCTCTTCGGCGATGTCGCCGAGCCCGAACCCGAGCCCAACCTCGAGCCGGAGCCGGACGCCGCCCTCGCGGAGGAACCCGCCGCCGGTGATCGGCCCTCCGACGTCGACACCATCCTCTTCCCCGACCTGGCGGCCGCGGAGCCCAGCGCGGCGATGGAGGGCCCGCAGTTCACCGAGCCCTTCACCGCCCCTCTGACCGGCCCGCTGACCGTCCCGGAGGAGACGCTCCCGGCACCCGTCTTCGCCGCGGACCCCACCGTAGTGATCCCGTCCGCCGAGACCCCGCCGATCGCACCCGCACCGGTCGCACAGGTGGGCGGACCCGCGGCGCCGGGCGTCTCGGGAGGCGGACCCGGCGACACCACGGGCGCCACTCCGCCGGAGCGCCCGCGCAATCCACGCAACAATCGCATCCTCTTCATCGTGGCGGGCGCGCTCGCGGTGGTCCTCGTCCTGATCGGCCTCTTCGCGCTCGGGACGCGTCTGCCGTCCCTCTTCGGCGCGACGGCGTCGACCCCGAAGGCCTCCGGATCGTCCACCCCGTCCGCGACGCCGACGCCGACCCCCACGCCGACCCCGACGGTCACTCCGAAGCCGGGGGCTCCGGCCGCGGCCGGGGTCGCCGCGTGGGATGCGCTGGGCGGCGGCGAGTGCATCGAGCCGTACACCACGCCCTGGGCCGAGTCGTTCACCGTGGTCGATTGCGCGGTGCCGCACACCGCGCAGATGGTCTACACCGGCATCCTCAACCCGGACATCGCGGCCGCCTACCCGGGAGCCGACGCGCTCGGCCAGCAGATCAACGGCCTGTGCACCGCGCCCGGTGTGATCGACCTGAACGCGGCCGCGGCGTACACCGGCCTCCAGGTGCAGGGGACCTTCCCGGCGACCGAGGAGCAGTGGAAGTCCGGGCAGCGCTCGTACTACTGCTTCGCCACCCGCTCGACGGGTGAGCCGATGACGTCGTCCGTCGCCGGTCCCGGCCCGACGGGCTGACCTACGCTGACCAGTCGGCCTCGTAGCGCGTGAGCGCCGAGGCCGGGTTGAGCGCGCGCGCCGACGCGAGCAGGTCGTCCGCCTCGTCGTGGCCGGGCATGGTCACGTTGACCACGACCGCGTCGCGCTCGACGCCCGTGCCGAAGAATCCCTCCGCGTCGAGATCGGCGAGCGCGCCCGTGATCGTCTCGAACAGGGCCTCGTTGACGGCGCGCGGGCGGTCGTACGGGTTGCCGAACGCGTCGAACAGGCGCTCCACCTCGGCGAAGCCCTCGTCGCCGAAGAGGTCGAACGGCGAGTCGTTCTCGGCCCAGCGCAGCTCCTCCGCGGTCACGGGCATCCCCTGCGCGCGGTAGTGGGTGACGACGCGCGCCTGCCCCTCCAGCGAGATCGCGGTCGGCGCCGGCCGGTGGGCGAGCGGCGTCGTCCACAGCCCGAAGTAGTAGAACGACTCGGGATGCTCGCGGCGCAGATCCGTCCACGCTGCGCGAGCGGCCTCCCGGATGGCGGCGCGAACGCGGCCATACGACGCAGGGTGGTGCTCGAGGGTCACGCCGTCAGAGGTCCGATTCCACGGGCTCGGGCGCGAGCAGCTCCCGCACGCCGCTGAGGATCTCGTCGGGGCGGAACGGGTAGCGGTCGATCTCGGCCTGGTCGCTGATGCCGGTGAGCACCAGGATGGTGTGCAGGCCCGCCTCGATGCCCGCGACGACGTCGGTGTCCATCCGGTCGCCGATCATCGCCGTGTTCTCGGAGTGGGCGCCGATGCGGTTGAGCGCCGAGCGGAACATCATCGGGTTGGGCTTGCCGACGACGTAGGGCTCCATGCCGCCGGTCGCCTTGGTGATCATGGCGGTCACGGCGCCCGTGGCCGGGAGCGGGCCCTCCGCGCTCGGGCCGGTCGCGTCGGGGTTGGTCGAGATGAACCGGGCGCCGGCGCCGATGAGGCGCACGGCCTTCGTGATCGCGTCGAACGAGTAGCTGCGGGTCTCGCCGACCACGACGTAGTCGGGGTTCGTGTCGGTCATGATGAAGCCGGCCTCGTGCAGCGCGGTGGTGAGTCCGGCCTCGCCGATGACGTAGGCGCTGCCGCCGGGCTTCTGCGACTTGAGGAAGTCGGCGGTGGCGAGGGCGGAGGTCCAGATCGACTCCTCCGGCACGTCCAGGCCCGAGGCGCGGAGCCGGGCGGCGAGGTCGCGCGGGGTGTAGATGGAGTTGTTCGTCAGCACGAGGAACGGGGTGCCGTTGTCGCGCCACTGCTGGATCAGATCCGAGGCGCCGGGCAGCGCCTGGTTCTCATGGACGAGCACGCCGTCCATGTCGGTGAGCCAGCATTCGATCTCGTCGCGTCGCGCCACGCAAACCCCTTCCGATGGAGACTGGACGCCACCAGCTTAGAGGGCGGGCGGCTACGCTGGCTGGGTGGATCACCCGGGACCGTCGCACGAGCTCACCACCCACGGCGTCGGGCCCTGGCCGGGCGAGTGGCCGGAGGGCGACCACTACGACCCCGAGCTGCTGCGCCAGGGCGACACCCGCAACGTGATCGACCGCTACCGCTACTGGCGGATGGAGGCGATCGTCGCCGACCTCGACGAGCACCGGCACCCGTTCCACGTCGCCATCGAGAACTGGCAGCACGACATGAACATCGGGTCGATCGTGCGCAGCGCGAACGCGTTCGCCGCCGACACCGTGCACATCATCGGCCGGCGCCGGTGGAACAAGCGCGGCGCGATGGTGACCGACCGCTATCAGCACGTCGTGCACCACGACGACGTGGAGGCGTTCGTCGCGTGGTCTCGGGAGGCCGGCCTCCCGATCATCGCGGTGGACAACGTCCCCGGGTCGGTGCTCATCGAGACCTTCGCCCTCCCGCGGGAGTGCGTGCTGCTGTTCGGGCAGGAGGGACCGGGGCTCTCGCAGCCTGCGATCGACGCCGCCGACGCCGTGATCGAGATCTCGCAGTTCGGCTCGACGCGCTCGATCAACGCCTCCGCCGCTGCCGCGGTCGCCATGCACGCGTGGGTCCTCCAGCACGTGCGCTTCTGACCGTCCCCACCCCCCCCGGACATTTGGTACAAATCGCGCCACCGGGTCAGCGGTTCTCGCGGCGCCAGACGATCTTGAGGCCGGACCAGTCCGTCGAGAGCGCGGCGACCTTCACATCCACGAGCCCGCGGTCGAGGGCGGCGTCGCGCAGGAGGTTCTCGTCGATGTCGCTCACGTGGCCGGCGGCTCTGCGCGGCCAGGCCGCCCACAGCATCCCGTCGGGCCGGATGCGGGCACCGATCGCGTCGAGCTCGCCCAGGTAGTCGGCCGCCTCACGGTAGAACGCCAGCACCAGGGCGGCCGGGCCGTCGTCGCCGGGCTCGAGCCAATCGATCGGGTCGGGAGCACCGGGCTCGTCGAGCGGGATGCGCCAGCCGGGGTCGGCGTGCAGCAGCTGCGCGCGCATCCCGGGCTTCAGCCCGAGCTTCTTCCACAGCGGCGTGCCGGAGTACCCGGCCGGAGTGGTCACTGCTCTCCGCGCCAGCCCGACGTCTCGGCGATGCGCGTCACGTCCGCCGCGTCGAGCTCGTAGACGGTCTCGCCGTCGTCGGGCGCCGGCACGCTGACGATGAGCGCGCGCACGGGCTCGTCGTCCGGGAGGTCGATCAGCGCGAAGCCGGAACCGCGCACGGCCCGCTCGCCCGGCGCCGGCCAGAGCACGTCGGTGGTGTTCGCCACCGCGGGAGCGACGACCAGCGGGATGTACCCGGGGTCCGTCTCGGTGACAAGCGCGTGGTGGTAGTGCCCGGCGAGGATGGCGCGCACGTCGCCCTCCCGGCACGCCTCGAGCAGCGGCTCGGGGTCGACCAGCCGCAGCGACTCGAAGAGCCCGGTCGTGGGAGGCGTCGGGGGATGGTGCAGCACGACGACGGTGCCGTGGTCGGCCGACTCGGAGAGGATCTCCCGCAGCCGGTCGAGGCGCTCCTCGCCGACCTCGCCGTATCCGGCGCCGGCGACGGTGGAGTCGACGGTCACGATCCGCAGGCCGCGCACCTCGACGACGCGTTCGCGCTCGCCGAGGACCTCCTCGAACGGCTCCGGGAGGTCGTGGTTGCCCATCGCGTAGACGACCTGCGCCCCGCGCTCGGCCGCCCACGGCTCCAGCAGTCCGGAGAGGATGCGGTACGACTCCGCCGAGCCGTCCTCCGACAGGTCGCCCGACGCGACGACTGCATCCAGGGTGCCGAGCGAGGAGGCCCGCTCCAGCACGCGCTCCAGCGCCGCGCGGGTGTCGACGAGGTCGTAGTGGCGTCGGCCGTCGCCGAACAGGTGGGTGTCGCTGAGGTGCAGGATGCGGTGGGAGGCGGTCACGCGCCGAGCCTAGCGCGCACGGGTGACGGCGCCTCCCACCCCACCGGGTCTAGCCGATCAGCGATGGCCGCAGGTCGCGCAGGGTGCGGAAGTGCGTCATCCGCGTCACCCCGATCGCCGAGACCAGCAGCGCGATCAGCAGCCACAGCCCGAGCACGCCCGCGTCCGCCCAGGCGGTGGCGGGGTTGCCGCCGTACATGAGCTGGCGGATCCCGTCGACCGCGTACGACATCGGCAGCACATGGTGCAGGGCGGCCAACGGGCCTGGCAATGTCTGCCAGGGGAAGGTGCCTCCCGCGGTCACGAGCTGGAGCACCATCAGGACCAGGCCGAGGAACTGCCCGACACTGCCCAGCCACACGTTCAGCGCCAGGATGATGGCGGCGAACGTCAGCGACGCCAACGCCATGAGTCCGTACATCCCGACCGGGTTCTCGATGCGGAAGCCCAGGGCGCCGGCCACGATCGCGAACAGCCCGACCATCTGGATGGCGCCGAGCAGACCCGGCGTGAGCCAGCCCGCGAGGGTGATCTTGACGGGCGAGTGCAGCGCCGTGATCGCGCGGCGCGAGACGGGCTTCACGATGAGGAACAGCGCGTAGATGCCGATCCAGCCGGCCAGGGCGACGAAGAACGGAGCGAGTCCCGCGCCGTACGTGCCGGCGGAGGTGATGCTGTCGTTCTTCAGGTTGACCGGGTCGGAGATCGTCGACGCCTGCTTCTTCTGCAGCTCGGGGGAGTTGTCCGGGATCTGCTTCACGCCGTCCTGGAGGCCGTTGCTCAGGGTGGTGGTGCCGTCGTGGAGCGTGGTGAGTCCGTCGCGCAGCTGTGCTGCACCGCTGGCCGCGGTGCCCGCACCGCTGGCGAGCTGGGTCGCACCGGCCTGGGCCTGCGCCGATCCGCTGGCGACCTGCGCCGCGCCTCCCGCGACCTGGTCCGCGCCCGCGGAGAGCTGGTTGATCTTGCCGACGGCTGCCTGGATCTGGTCGTTGCCGTTTTGAACCTTGGTGTCGAGGTCGCCGAGGACGGCCTTCACCTGGTCGAGCTGCTCCTGGGTCGCACCGGCCGCGGCGAGCCGGGCCAGCAGGTCCTGCTGCGCTTGGGGTGCGGCGGTCGCGAGGTCGGCCGCGACCTGCCCCGCCTCATTCGCCTTGCCCGCGAGCTCCTTGTTGCCGGAGGCGACCTGGGCAGCGCCGTCGCTCACCTGCTGGGCGCCCGAGGCGAGCTGTCCCAGCGAGTTGGCCAGGGTCTGCGATCCGCTCGCGAGCTGGGCCGTTCCGTCGGCGAGGGAGGACGCCCCCGACTGGGCCGTCGCGCTGCCGTCGACCAGCTGGTTCGCGCCGTCCGCGGCCTTCACCAGATTGGAGCGGATGTCGGAGAGCCCGAGGAGGAACTGCGCCGCGGCCTCCTGGTTGACCTGCTTGACGATGGAGGTGCGGATCTTCTCCGCCGCCTGGGTGCCGATCGTCGAGGCCAGGTAGCTGTTGGTGTCGTTGGTCGTGAGCGTCACGATCGCGCGGTGCGGGCTGTCGCCCGACGCCGACGCGAGCGCCGACGAGAAGTCGGACGGGAAGGTGATGCTGAAGTCGTACTTCGAGTCGTCGACGCCGCTCGCCGCGGACCCCGACTTCACCCGGTGCCAGTCGAACGAGCCGTCCTCGATCAGCTGGTCGGCCACCTGGTCGCCGTAGTTGATGTCCTTGCCGTCGACCGTGGTGCCGGTGTCGTCGACCACGATCGCGGCCGGGATCTTGTCGAGGTTCGCGTACGGGTTCTGGTTCGCCCACAGGTACAGGCCGCCGTAGAGCACGGGCACGGCCATGAGGGCGATGAGCGCCACGATGGCCATCGGGTTGGCGGTCAGGCGGCGGAACTCCGCCGCGATCATCTGCGGGATCTTCATGCGTTCTCCACGATCAGGTCGGGAAGGTCATCGGTGTCGTCGCGGCCCGGGTCCTCGTCGAAGGTCGCGGGTGCGGAAGCGGTCTCGTCGAGCCGCGAGACGAGGGAGGCGGCGGCGATCGCCGCGGCGGAGGCGTCGCCGGCCACGACGAGCACGGCGATGCCGCGGCCTGCTAGCTCGCGGGCGAACGTCCACCATTCGCTCGGGTCGCCGCCGTGGCGGTCGGGGGAGACGATGACGAGACCGTCGACGCCCTTCCGCATCAAGGCGAGTTCGGCGAGCAGCCGGATGCGCACGGTCGGCGGCACCGTGCCGATGTCCCAGCGCGCGTACTCCGACGCGTCCAGCTCGCTGAGGCGCTTGTTGACCGCGATCGGGTGGGAGGCGCGGCCGGCGAACATGAGCTCCTCCGCCACGATCCCGGCGACCGTCACATCGGCGGCGGGCTCGCACACGTCGGGCGCGTCGATGAGGGCGATGCGCCGGCGCATGGCGCGGTAGTCGGTGGCGCCGTCGATCGTGACGACCCCGGCGTCCGGGCGCATCCGGCCCGAGGCGATCAGGCCGAGCACGGTCGGGCGCTGCTCGGTCTCGGCGCGCGCGAGCACGGCCTGACCGTTGGCGAAGGCGACGCTGGTCGGCGGCAGGGCGGCGTTGCGCGGGCCCTTCGCGACCGAGTCGAGGGCGATCTTCATCGGTTCTTCTCCGGGGTGGATACGGGTGCGGGTGTGGATGGGAGTGCGGGTTCGGGGGTGAAGGCGAGTTCGGGCGTGCTGTCGATCAGCGCGTCGGCCTCCTGCCAGCCGAGGCCCGCCGCGCCGAGGCCGGCCAGCATGACCAGCCGGTGCCCGGCCGCGCGGGAGAATCCGGCGCGCGTGGCCTCGTCGAGGACGGCGACGGCCGCGTTCTCGATCAGGCGGGTGACGGTCTCGCGGTCGAGGTCCGTGCGCACCTGGCCCGCGGCCATCCCGCGCTCGACCGTGGAACGCAGGCGCTCGCGAGCCGGGTCGAGGGCGGTGGCCACCATCTGGCGGTGCGGGCCGCGCACGGCGAGGGCGGCGCTGACCCGGATGTGCTCGACCTCGGCCCAGAGCGTCGCGCCGAAGAGCGCGATCTCGACGCGGGCGTCGGGATGCGACACCGGGTCGAGTAGGGCGGCCAGCCGGGCGGCGCCGCGCGTGAAGACGTCGACGAGCAGGTCGTCGCGGTTGGCGAAGTGGCCGTACAGGGCGCGGCGGCTGAGGCCGGCGCGCGCGGCGATGGTCTCGAGGGAGGCGTCGATGTCCTCGTTCAGGGCCGCCGCGGCGGCGACGAGGAGGGCCTCCCGGTTCGCGGCGGCATCGCGTCGCGGAGCACGGGCGGGGGAGGCGGTCATGCGACGATCTTACGCTTCTTGCACACCGCTGTGCAACTTAGTGCGGCGCCCGCGCCCGAGGTTCACGAAGTGGCGCCCATTCCGGTGGAATGAGCGCCACTTCGTGAACTTCGGCGGACCGACAGCCTCAGGCCGCGCGGGAGTGCGCGGGCGGCGGAGTCGGAGGGGGCGGTGGCGCAAGCGGAGCGCGCGGGTGCGACCGTGGCGCGAGATCGGCGAGGCGGACCGACCGACGCGCGGCGACCGCGGCGAACAGCAGCGCGAGCGCACCCACCGCGCACAGGAGCAGCAGCCCGACGTCTCCCCACGCGCCTCCGGCGTCGCCGGACGCAATCGCGCGCAGCCCCGACAGCGCGGGGGCGGTCGGCATGGCCGCGGCGAGGGAGGCCACCGCCGGCGGCACCGTGGACGACATCCCGGACACCAGAGCCAACAGGCCGACGACGAGCGCGAGCAGCCGGCCGACGCCGCCGAACGCCGCGGCCAGCGCCTGGTTGATGAGGCAGAAGACCGCGCCGACGAGCGCGCCGACGAGGGCGAGTTCGAGCCACAGGTCGGGCCGGAGGCCGAGCCACAGCTGCGCGAGCGCGGCGGCGAGCACACCCTCCCCGGCGCCGACGAGCGCCGTGACCCCGGCCGCCCGGAGCGTGATCGTCAGCGAGGGCGTCGTGGTCATCAGCTCCCGGTCGGGCACCGCTCGCCGTGCGTACGCGGTGGCCATGGCGCCGACCCAGAGCGCCAGCACCAGGAACAGCGGCACGGTTGCGACCCCCGCCGGCGGCGCCTTCTGCGTCGCGGCGACGGGCTGGGCGACGACCGCCGTCAGCGTGGCGATGTCCGAGGGCGAGTAGGTCGGGATGTCGGTCACCGCCGTGGTGAGACCGCTGCTCAGCTGCTGCGCGCCCGCGTCCACCTGAGCGGCGCCCGCTGCCGAGGATGCGGCGCCGCTGCTGAGGGAGGCCGCTCCGCTGCTGGTCTGCGCCGTCCCGGACGCCAGCTGCGCGGCCCCGGTGGCGGACTGATCGATGCCGTCGACGACCTGGGGCAGGGCTGCGGCGAGCTGCTGGTTGCCCGTGGCGACGCCGTCGGCGACGGTGGCGAGCGTCCCGACGTCGGCGTTCGCCTGCTGCAGCGTGGTGAGCGCGTCGGTCACCGCCGCGCATCCGGGCCCGGGGCACACCTGTGCCTGCGCCTGGGCGAGGGAGGCCGTGGCGGCCGACACCTTCGCGGCCGCGGCATCCGTCGCCCCGGCGACAGCGGTCGCGCCGCGTGCGAGCTGCGCGGACTGCGCAGGCAGCGGCGCCGTCTGATCGCTCAAGAGCGAGAGCCCGGAGGCGAGGGACTGCGCGCCGGCATCGACCGACTGCGCGCCGGTCGCGAGGCTGGCGGCCCCCGCGGCGAGTTGCTGCGTGCCCTGTGCCAGCGTGTCGGCTCCGCTCGCCAGGCTCGTCGCCCCGGAGGCCGCGCCGCCGATCTGCGTGTTGATCGTGTTGAACCCCTGGTAGACGTTGCCGAGGTACTGCACGGTGAGCTGCCGGCCGAGCGCGGCGGTCGCCGTCTGCGTGATCGCGGCCGTGAGTGCCGGGTCGAGCAGGGCGACGGCGGCCCCGGTCCGGACCGTGATCGACGCCTGTTTTGCCTCCGCAGCCGGTCCCGAGAACGAGAGGGCGTTCGCCGAGAAGGAGTAGGGGATCGTCACGACCGCGGCGTAGTTCCCGCTGGCCAGGCCCTCTCCGGCTTCCGCATCGTTCGTGAGCACCCAGTCGAAGTTCTGCGGATCCGCGGCGGGCGGCGCCTCGGCCGGGACGGGCGCCGGGCTGGAGTTCGGCGTGCCGCTGGGCGCGGGTGTGCCGGTCGGTGCGGGCGTCCCCGTCGACGTCGGCCCGTCTCCCGAGACCGTCGCTGATCCTCCGCTCATCAGCGCCGCGGCGAACTGCCGTCCGAGTGGGACGGTCTGCCCGTTCACAGTGACGGGGGTGTCGTCGTTGACGATGGCGGCGGTGACACGGTCCAGGTTCTGCCCGGGCGCCCAGAGGGCCCAGGCCAGCACGCCCGCGACGATCAGGGGCACCAGGGCGAGGCCGGTGAGCGTGAGCGGCGCGAGCCGTTCGGTGCCCGCTCGGGCCGAGAAGGGGGTGCGTCTCATGGCTGGGGCTCCGGTTCCGTGAGGAGGGTGGAGGTGGTGACGTGCCGCACCGCGCCGAGCGGGACCAGCCCGTCGAGGTCGGCATCGAGGCCGCCGCCGAGCACGATGGTGAGCGGTTCCCCGGCGTCGCGCGCGTCCGTCCACGCGCGGTCGAGGGCGACGGCGAGTTCAGCGCGCGCCTGCGCGCCCGCGGTCCGGTCGGCGCCGTCGACGACCAGGATGCGCGGGTCGCCGCGCAGCGCGACGCGCACCGCCGCGATCGGATCGGCACCATCGCCGACCCGGGCCACGCCGACCCGAGCACGAACCGCACTCCGACGGACGGGGAGCAGCATCCCGGCGACCTTGAGCCGTCCGCCGGACACCGGTCCGCGGCCGGCGAGACCGTAGAGGGCGGCGCCGACCGCGGTGGCATCGGCCTCCCGGATCACCAGCACGTCCCCGGCCGGCACCATCGCATCCACCGTTGCGAGCGTGTGTTCGTGGCCGCCCATCTGCGCACCTTCCGCCGCGATGGCGATGCGGTCGCCGGGCTCCGGCCAGTCGGCGGCGTCGAGCTCGCGCTGCAGCGCCTCCCCCTCGATGTCGAAGTGCGGGAGGGCGCGGTCCAGCCAGAGCGGCATCCACCAGGCCGCGCGCCCGAACAGCACGAGCACGGCCGGGATGAGCGTCATGCGCACGATGAAGGCGTCGACCACCACGCCGACCGCGAGACCCACGGCGATGGGCTGGATCGACGCGTCGCCTTCCGGGATGAATGCGGCGAAGACGGCGAACATGATCGCGGCGGCCGCCGTCACGACGCGCGCCGAACCGGCGAACCCGCCGTGCACCGCCTCGCGCGGCGCCGCCCCGCGCACGTGCTCCTCCCGCATCCGGCTGGCGAGGAACACCTCGTAGTCCATCGCGAGCCCGAAGAGCACGCCCATCAGGATGATCGGCATGAAGCTGATCACCGAGCCGACGTGGGCGATGTGCAGCGGGCCGGCCAGCCAGCCGGTCATGAAGATCAGGCTCGACACCCCGAAGGCGGCGCCGATGCTGAGCAGGTAGCCGAGCGCGGCCGTCACCGGCACCACGATCGAGCGGAACACCATCGCCAGCAGCACGAGCGAGAGCCCGACCACGAGGAGCGCGAACGGCAGGAGCGCGCCGGCGAGCTGTGCCGAGATGTCGATGCCGGCTGCGGTGTAGCCGGTGACGGCGAGATCGATCCCGTACTCGCGCTCGAAGTGGTCGTGCATCGAGCGGAGAGAAGCCACCAGGGCTTGTGTCTGCTCCGAGTCCGGTGCGCCCGTCGGCACCACCTGGGCGATGCCGGTGTCGCCGTCGGGGTTCGGGGTGGCGAGCGGGACGGCCGCGACCCCCGGCACCGTGCGCAGCTCGGCAGCGAGGTCGTTCATCAGGCCGACCGGGTCGGAGCTGCCGATGACGGAGCCCGTGACGATCAAGGGTCCGTTGTAGCCCGGGCCGAAGTGGTCGGCGACCAGGTCGTAGGTGATGCGGGCGGGCTCCTGCTCGTCGAGTGACCCGGCATCGGGGAGGGAGAGCCGCAGCGACGCGGCGGGGAGGGTCGCCAACCCGAGCAGCACGACGACGCCGAGTACCGTGACGAGCGGCCATCGGGTGACCGCGCGCACCCAGCCGAGGGCGACGGGGTGCTCGGACCGCGGGCGTCGCGGTGCGGCCGCGCGTTTGGCCGCGCGCTTCGCCTCTCGACTCGCGACCCGCTTCGACGGCCGCACCGGCTCCCGGCGGTACCGCCGCGCCACCACCCTCATCCCGCCGAACCCGAGCAGCGCCGGCGTGAGGGTCGTCGACAGCAACACGGCGATCGCGACACCGAGGGCTGCCGCCACGCCCATCGTCGTCAGGAACGGGATGCCGGCCACCGCGAGTCCGAGAAGCGCGATGATCACCGTGACCGCCGCGAACACGACCGCGGAGCCGGCCGTGGCGACGGCGCGCGCGGCGGACTCCTCCGGCGGCATCCCGTGCTTCACCTGCTCCTGGTGCCGGGAGATGATGAACAGCGCGTAGTCGATCCCCACTGCCAGGCCGAGCATGAGCGCCAGCAGCGGCGTGGTGGAGGCGATGGTGAGCCAGTGCGTGGCCGCGAAGATCAGCGAGAGCGAGATGAGCGAGCCGAGCAGGGCCGTGACGAGCGGCATCCCTGCCGCGACCACCGACGCGAACGTGAACAGCAGCACCACGAAGGCGATCAGGATGCCGACCAGCTCGGTCACGCTGATCCCCGCCGCCGACTGCGAGAACACCTGACCGCCGACCGCGACCTGCGAGCCCGACGGCAGCTGCTTCAGGAGGTCCTTCCCGGCCTGCTGCAGCGCATCCATCGTCGACGGCGCGACCGCCGTCTGCGCGACCGCGAGCTGGATGGGCACGAGCGCCGCCGACCCGTCGGAGCTGAGGTTCCCGCTCGACGGTCCCGAGTAGGGGGAGGAGGCGCTCGTGACCTGCGGGATCCGCGCGATCGCGGTCACCGACTGCTCGACCGCGGACTGGAACGCGGAGTCGTCGACACTCCCGCCCGGTGGAGCGACGGCGATCAGCTGGGCCGACGCGCCGCTCACTTCCGGGAAGGTGCGGGCGAGCGCGTCGAGCGCCTCCTGCGATTCGGTCCCCGGGATGCTGAACGTGTTGTCCGTCCCGTGGCTCAGCAGCGCGCCGCCCGCGCCGATCAGCACCGCGACCAGCAGCCACAGCGCGAGGACCCTCCGGCGCCGCCGGAAGGCCATCCGGCCCAGCGCGTACAGGAAGGACGCCACGGCGCCAATGTAGAACTTTCCTCAGTTCCGCGGCAATGGCCCGCGCACCGCGCCCGGCCTCGACGTCACGTGGACTCGCGCACCACCAGCCGTGGGGGCGACACCGGCCGCAGGTCCTCGTCGAGCCCGAGGGCGAGGGCAGCGGCGTGGGCGCCGAGCTCCCGGCCCGAGTGGTGCACGGACGTGAGGGGGACGACGGCCGAGATGGAGTCGTCGATGTCGTCGTAGCCGATGATCGCGAGATCCTGCGGGATGCGGAGCCCGCGACGGAGGGCCGCGGTCTCGAGGGCGAGGGCCAGGAGATCGTTGGCGCAGATCGCGGCCGTCGCGCCGTCGAGGTCGTCGAGCAGCGTCTCGGCCGCACGGAGTCGGGACGCCATGTCGTTGCCGGCGGCATCGAAGCGGGTGATCTCGACCGACGCGCCGGCGACCCGGATGGCCTCCTGGATGCCGTCGAGGCGTTCGGCGATCTGGGGTGCGGCGCCCGGGCCTCCGAAGAAGACGCAGCGTCGGTGCCCGCGCTCGAGGAGATGCTGCATCGCGAGATAGCCGGCGAGCGGGTTGTCGATGTTCACCGAGATGTACTCGTCCGAGTGTGCGCCCACGAGCACGACGCGCGCTCCGCTGTCCTTCACCAGCTGCAGGGGCTCCCCCTCCGCCGTCATCGCCATCGTGATCGCGCCGGCCACTCGCATTTCGGCGAGCACCTGGGCGAACCGCTGCTCGCGGTCGAGGTCGCCGTCGGTGTTGCAGGTGATCACGATGTGGCCGCGCTCGAGGGCCACATCCTCGATGCCCCGGCTCACTTCGGCGAGGAACGGGTTGGAGAGATCGGGGACGAGGAACGCCAGAGCCGGGCTGCGGGCTCCCTGCATCACGCGCACGGCCGCGTTCGGGATGAAGCCGAGCTCGTCGATGGCGGCGCGGATGCGCTCCGCGGTCGCGGGTGCGATCGGCTTGGTGTCGTTGAGGAAGTTCGACACCGTCCCGACGGAGACGGCCGCCCGTTCGGCGACGTCGCGGATGCTCGATCGTGCTGCCACCGCTGCCCCTCCTCTCTCGCGGAGAGCCGGTCGGCGCATCCGTACGTTGACAGGATAGCGGCATCGGTGAAATGATTCACCACATCGACGGTGAAATGGTTCACCGCGTCGCCCGCAGTCCGTTCGAAGGAGAACCATGACGACACTCGCCCCGACCGATCTCAACCCTTCGGTGCGCGATCGCATACAGGGATGCTGGCTCGGCAAGGCCGTAGGAGGGACGCTCGGCCAGACCTTCGAGGGACTCTCCGGCCCGCTCGACGCCGACTTCTACTTCCCGGTGCCCGACGAGATGGTGCCGAACGACGACCTCGACCTGCAAGTCGTCTACGCGGCGGTGCTGGACGCGCTGGAGGCGCCTCGCGTCGACCGGCACATCCTCGCCGACGCCTGGCGGAAGCACGTGCTCTTCCCCTGGAACGAGTACGGCGTCGCCGTGCGCAACCTCGCCGAGGGGCTCGAACCGCCCTACACCGGCTCGTACGACAACTGGTTCACCTGCGGAGAAGGCGCAGCGATCCGTTCGGAGATCTGGGCATGCCTCGCGCCGGGCGACCCCGACCTCGCCGCGGCCTACGCCTACGAGGACGCCTGCTTCGACCACGACGGCGACGGCGTGTACGCAGCGCAGTTCCTCGCCCGCCTCCAGTCGCTCGCCTTCGTGGAGTCCGACGTCGACACGCTCATCGACGGCGCTCTCGCCGGCATCCCGGCAGACAGCGGCATCGCCTCCGTCGTCGTGGACACTCGTCACTGGGCGCGGGATCATGACGACTGGCGCGACGTCCGAGCACTCATCGTCGAGAAGTACGGAAGCCAGGACTTCACGGATGTCCGTCAGAACACCGGGTTCGTGATCCTCGGGTGGCTGCACGGCCGGGACTTCTCGGAGGCCATCCTCATCACCAACAACTGCGGAGAGGACTGCGACAGCTCGACCGCTTCCGTCGGCGCGCTGCTCGGCATCCTCGACCCGAGCGGGATCGAGGACCGCTGGCTGGCGCCGATCGGGAACGACCTCGTCCTGAACTCCGAGATCGTCGACCTCGAGCACCCCGCCACCCTCGACGAGTTCACCGACCTCGTGCTGAGCCTCGGCAGGCGGCTCGGCGGCGCCGCCCCTATTGCGACGAGCGAGCCGTTCGACCCGGCGACCCGGCGCATCCCGGTGCGCATCGCCCACTTCAACACCGTCTTCTCGGCGGAACGGTGGGAGCAGCGCGACCAGTCAGAGCTGCCGCAGATCGGCGGCCCGCTCCCTGAGCTCGACTATGCAGACGCGCACCTGCCTGGCACCTGGGTGCGCACGCCGCGCTCCGAGTTCGAGGACCGCCTGCTCATGGTCGAGTACACGCTCGACGGCCGCGGCCGGCCCGACGTCCGGCTGATGGTCAACAGCAGCGAGGACTACCGCGTCTGGCTGGACGGCGAGTTCCTGCACGGTGCGCAGGGCAGCGCCCTGTTCTTCCCCGCACCGCACATGGCCCCCGTCGGCCAGTACGTCGACTTCGGACTCGCCGAAGGCTCGCACACGCTGTCGATCGCGTTTAAGCGCCCACCGCAGCATCGGGAGACGGCCGAGTGGGTCGTCGCCCTGGTCGAGCGCCCGAGCATGCTCTGGATCGAGAACGCCCTCCGCCCCTGACCCCTCCCGCACCATCCCCTACAACGAAGTAATGGAGACAGCATGGAATCCCGCACCCGCAAGTGGCTCACCAGGGCGATCGCGGCCGCCGCGGCCGCGACCGTCGCGATCGGCGGCATGACCGCCTGCTCGTCGAGCGGCTCGTCCGACACCTCCAGCGGCAAGACGACCGTCAACTGGTGGTCGTGGAACCCGGACGACACGCAGGACAAGCAGTGGATCACGGCGTTCGAGAAGGAGCATCCGGACATCACGATCAAGCACCGCTTCATCCAGTACAGCGACTACGTCAACGCGGTGCGACTGGCCGCGACCAGCAACTCCGGCCCCGACGTGTTCGGTCTGCAGGTCGGGGCGCTGACCACGCAGTTCGCTCCGCTGGCCGTCGACCTCGCTCCGCTCGCCGCGAAGAACATCGGCGCCGACTGGAAGGACCAGCTCCTCGAGACCCAGCAGCTCGCCGTCGACGGCAAGCAGGTCGGCCTCCCCTGGATGATCACCGGAGGCGGCCTGCTCTGGTACAACAAGAACATCCTCGACCAGGCCGGGGTGCAGCCGCCCACCACACTCGCCGAATGGAAGGACGCCTGCGCGAAGATCACAGCCCTCGGCAAGACCTGCTTCGTGCAGGGCGCGAAGGACGACTGGGTCAACATCGACGTCTACCAGTCCATCGTCAACCAGATCACGCCCGGTACGTTCTACAAGGCCGTTCTGGGCAAGGCGAAGTTCGACAGCGCCGACTTCGTCAAGGCGTTCGATGTCTGGAAGCAGCTCTTCGACGACGGCATCGTGCAGCCCGGCGCCCTCGGGCAGACGGAGTACCCGGACGTCAGCGACATCTTCAGCAAGGGCGACGCGGCGATGATCGCCCTGGGCACCTGGAACGACGACCACATGACGAAGCCGACCCTCGCCTCCCTCGCCCCGACCTACGGCGATCAGATCACCTCCCAGGTGTTCGTTCCCGTGGCCTTCCCCGACGTCGTCGGCGGAGCGAAAGAGACCGGGCGGCTCTTCGGCGGACCGGACGTCGGTTGGGCCATCTCGGCCAAGAGCAAGGTCAAGGACGCGGCCTTCACCCTCGTGCAGTGGCTGACCTCCAGCAAGACGGCCCAGACGATGATCGGGAAGACCCTGCAGACACCGGCGCTCAAGTCGGTGCCCGTCGACGCGAGCGAGCTGGCAGCGCCCGACGTGCAGAAGCCCGCTCTGGAGGATCAGGCGAAGCAGATCACCGACCTGATCGGCGCTCGCCAGATCCAGGACGCGGACGTGCAGACCGCGCTCGGCCAGGCGCTCTCCTCCGTCGCGAGCGGGCAGATGAGCTCGGAGGACGCTGCGGCCAGTGTGCAGAAGGCCATCGACGCCATCGCGAAGTAGTCGTCACCGGACCAGGAAGGACGGGGTGCCCGCGCACGCGGGCACCCCTCGGAAACGCACATGACAACGACCGTCACTGAACGTCCGCACCGCGTCGATCCGGCGCCTCCCGGCGGGTCGCGGGCGCCGAGGCGCCGCCGGCCCGCGCTCCGTACCATCGGACAGAGACCGCTCACCCCGTGGCTGTACATCCTCCCCGCCCTCCTCCTGGTGGTCGGGATCATCTACGTCGGCATCGGCTACACGGGATGGGTCTCCACCCTCGACTGGAACGGCATCGACGACAGCCAGAAGCCGATCGGCTTCGGCAACTACATCGCCATCGCGCAGGATCCGGTGTTCTGGACCGCCGTCGGGCACGTCGCGGTCTTCGGCGTCATCACCGTCGTCATCCAGATGGTGCTGGGACTCGTGATGGCCGTGCTGCTCGCCAGCGACTCGGTGCGGGGCCGGGCGATCTACAAGATCGTCATGTTCCTCCCCGTGGTGCTCGCCCCCGCGGCCGTCGCGACCGCGTTCCGCGAGATCATGAGCCCGGACGGCGCGCTCAACCAGCTTCTCCGGTCGGTCGGCATCGACGCGCACACCGCCTGGCTGGCCGACCCCAACATCGCGCTCTACTCGATCGCCGCCATCAACATCTGGCAGTGGACGGGCTTCAGCTTCCTGCTCTACCAGGCCGCGATCTCGCAGCTCGACCAGAGCCTCTTCGAGGCGGCGGCGATCGACGGTGCCGGCGGTCTCCAGATCGTCCGGCGCATCCTGCTTCCCCAGCTCAAGGGCACGCACGCCACCCTGGCGCTCACGGGATGCATCGGCGCGCTGAAGACCTTCGACCTGGTGTACCTGACGACCGGGGGAGGCCCCGGGCGCAGTACCGAGTTCCTCACCACCTACATCTACAAGCAGGTCGTCGAGCAGTATCACGCGGGCTACTCGGCGGCGCTCTCGATCGTGCTGCTGGTGATCGCCCTCATCTTCACCTCGATCCAGATCCGCGCCTACCGCTTCGGAGAGGACTGACATGTTCGGACGACCGACGACCCTGTCCCGCATCGTCTGCCAGCTGGCGGCGACCCTCATCGCCCTCCCGTTCCTCCTGCCGCTCGTGGCCATCGTCGCCAAATCGTTCGAAGGGGAGGGGGCGGCGGCGAACTACCTGGCCGTGCTGACCAAGACGCCGTTCCTGCAATCGATGGGCAACAGCCTGATCATCTCGGCCGGTGTCATCGTGCTGGTCTACGTCTTCACGATGCTCGCCGCGTATGCCTTCGGAAAGATGGAGTTCCCGGCCAAGAAGCTCGTCTTCAACGCCATCCTGGTCGGGCTCGTGCTGCCGACGATCGCGTTGATCGTGCCTCTGTTCGTGATGGTCCAGCGGCTGGACCTGTTCAACAACTACCTCGCCGTGATCATCCCGTTGGCGACGACCATCGTGCCGTTCACCCTGCTGCTGACCCGGAACTACATCGCCGGGATCCCCGAGGAGGTGCTGGAGGCCGCCCGCATCGACGGCTGCAACAGCTTCAGTGCGCTCGTCCGGATCGTGCTCCCCCTTGCGAAGCCCATCACGGCGGTCCTGATCGTGTGGACCTTCCTGCAGGCGTGGAACGAGTTCTTCCTCCCACTGCTCTTCCTGCCGGATCCGTCCATGCAGACCGTGACGACGATCCCGCTCTACTTCACGAGCACGTACGGGTCGGATCAGCCCAAGATCTTCGCCGCTCTCGTGCTGATCTGCCTGCCCATCGTGATCGCCTACCTGAGCCTGCAGAAGTTCTTCGAGAAGGGCCTGTCGGCGGGAGCGATCAAGTAGCGACTGCGGCCAGGAACCCCCCGGACCGGCCCCGCACACGGGTCGCGATAGGATCGAGTGCAGCGGTCGTCCGTGTGACGCACCGGTGCGCCCATCCATCGAGAGGACGTGGACAGTGCCCGCGATCGTGATCATCGGAGCCCAGTGGGGCGACGAAGGCAAAGGCAAAGCGACCGACCTCCTCGGCAGCCGCATCGACTACGTGGTCAAGTTCAACGGCGGCAACAACGCCGGGCACACGGTCGTCGTCGGCAACGAGAAGTACGCGCTCCACCTGCTTCCGTCGGGGATCCTGACCGAGGGTGTGACCCCGGTCATCGCCAACGGCGTCGTCGTCGACATCGAGGTGCTCTTCGAGGAGCTGGACGGCCTGATCGCCCGCGGTGTGGATGTCTCGCGCCTCAAGGTCTCGTCCAACGCGCACGTGATCACGCAGTACCACCGCACCATCGACAAGGTGACCGAGCGCTTCCTGGGCAAGCGCCAGATCGGCACCACCGGTCGCGGCATCGGCCCGACCTACGCCGACAAGATCAACCGCGTCGGCATCCGCATCCAGGACCTCTTCGACGAGAACATCCTGCGCCAGAAGGTCGAGGGCGCCCTCGACCAGAAGAACCACTTGCTGGTGAAGGTCTACAACCGCCGCGCGATCTCGGTCGACGAGATCGTCGAGCAGCTGCTGAGCTACGCGGAGCGCCTGCGCCCGATGGTCGTCGACTCCTCGCTGCTGCTGCACCGCGCCCTCGAGGAAGGCAAGTACGTGCTCTTCGAGGGTGGCCAGGCGACCATGCTCGACGTGGACCACGGCACGTACCCCTTCGTCACCTCCTCCAGCTCGACGTCGGGAGGTGCGGCCATCGGCTCCGGCATCGGCCCGAACCGCATCGACCGCGTCATCGGCATCGTCAAGGCGTACACGACCCGTGTCGGCGCCGGCCCGTTCCCGACCGAACTGTTCGACGAGTGGGGCGAGTTCCTGCGCGAGCGTGGCTTCGAGTTCGGCACCACCACGGGCCGTCCGCGCCGCACCGGCTGGTACGACGCCCCCGTCGCCCGATACACGGCGCGCATCAACGGCGTCACCGACTTCGTGCTGACCAAGCTCGACACCCTCACGGGCATCGAGCGCATCCCGGTCTGCGTCGCCTACGACGTGGACGGCGTGCGGATGGACGAGGTCCCGGCGTCGCAGAGCGACTTCCACCACGCCGTGCCGATCTACGAGGAGTTCCCCGGCTGGACCGAGGACATCAGCGGCGCGCGCACGTTCGACGACCTGCCCAAGAACGCCCAGGACTACGTGCTCACTCTCGAGCGCATGTCCGGTGCGCGCATCTCGGCGATCGGCGTGGGCCCGGCCCGCGACGAGATCGTCGTGCGCCACGACCTCGTCGACTGAGCCGAGCCGGCCCGAGGTTCACGTCGTGGCGGTCATCGCTGTACGAATAGCCGCCACGACGTGAACTTCGCCGTCAGAACCAGGTGCTGAGGCGCGGCGGCACGGCCGTGCGGAACAGCCCGTCGAGCGCGGTCACGTCGCCCTGGATCTTGCCGGCGACGCCGAGGGCGCGCGCGAAATCGTTGCCCAGGTAGACGCTGCCGAGCGAGGCGACCGGCAGGGTCACGTCTGGCGCGTCCTCGGTCGGCGTCACGGTCGCGACCCCGTCCGTCACGGACAGCCGGAAGCGGCCGCCGGCCAGGCCGAGGTCGTCGGTCACGTCGAGCACCAGCTCGCCGTCGCGTTCGTAGCTGCGAGCCGCGAGCGCGGCGGGGACGTCCAGGATGCGCACCCACAGGTGGTCCTGGATGCCCGCGACGGCCGCACCGCGGACGTCGGACACGAGAGCGGGCAGCGGCTCGTCGATGCCGCGGGTCCACGCGTGCACCTCGGCGACGAGGTCGAGCTCCAGCAGGAATCGCCAGAGCGCGGTGAGGGCCTCATCGGTCGTGGCGGCGAGGTGGTTGACCTCCACGGTGTGCCGGGTGAAGTCGTCGTGCTCCTTCACGACGAAGCTCACGAAGCCCTCGGGCTCACCGGCCGGCGAGTCGTAGCGCACGAGCCGGTAGCGCTCCGGGTTCTCGCTGCTCTTCGTGGGCCCGATCAGACGATCGGACAGGTACGGGGTGAGCCCGATCTCGCCCGCGCGAGCGGCCATGACGGCATCGAGCACGGCACGCCCGGTCTCCCGGTACTCGTCCGGCTCGGTGAAGGACAGCCGGCCGCCCGTCGGAGCACCCGCCCAGCGCACCCGCTTGGTGTCCACGCGCCATTCGCTGACGAAGGTCGCCGGGCCGAATCCCCAGCGTCCGTAGATGACCGACTCCGAGACCGTGAGGATGGCAAGGGGCAACCCGAGCGCGTGCGCGGTGCGCAGTTCGCCGCCGAGCAGGGCACGCGCGATACCGCGGCGCCGATGCGTCGGAGCGACGGTCACCGAGCTGATCGCCCAGCTGTCGGCGAGGGTGCCGCCCGGGACGGTCAGCGGTGCGACCCACGAGTTCACGGTGCCGACCGGCTCCCGCGACGGGAGGTCGTCGTCGTACACGGCGGTCGTGCGGCGGTCGGCGAGGTTCTCCCGCGCCTCCTGCAGCGCCTCCTTCGACGGCGCGCCGCTGTGGAATCCGCGCTGATCGGCCCGCAACCACGTGTCGAACGCTTCCGCATCGGTCGTGTCGACCAGCGCGAGCCGCAGGCCCGCCTCCTCGATCTCGTGGGCGGACTGCTCGTCGACGGGCGCGTTCTCGTAGCTCTGGTTCACCTCTCCACCGTACCCACCGGCCCTCCTCCGCCGCGAGGACGTGGGTGGAGCTTGGCGCAACCCGGGCGTTCGAATAGACTGGACACACACCCCCGGATACTTCGGTTACCGGTTAGAAGGCCCCAGGAGACTGGGGCCTTCGGAACTTAATCCCATGCCGCCGGTCGATGGAATCGCCCAGTCTCGTCCTTGAGAACGCGGGGGAACTGGCTCGACGCGAGCGCCTCCGGAGTCACATGCGACACGAAATCCGGGGACGTCTGCATCAGTTCCTTGGAGCCTCGCGACGACTCCATCGGAAAGATGATGCCGGTGGAGAAGCCGAGTTCGTGTTTCAGCATCCGTAACGGGCCCGCCTGATCTGAATCGTTCGAGAGCAGCACGAAGATGTCGGCTTTTCGCAGAAAGGCATCGGCCACCATCCGTGAGGCAAGGTTCACGTCCGAGCCCTTCTCTTCGAGCTTCTTGACGGCCGTCGTCCGCCACTTGCCTGTGGCCGGATCGAGCTCGACGGGGTGAACGGGCATGTCCCGTTTGTCGTTGCGGAAACTCCCGAAATGAAGCGAGATCTGCTCCCGACGCGTCCGCAGCGCTCGGAGATACATCTGCTGCCGCACCGGAGTCTGCGGATCGAACTGGATGCGAGCCATTTGTGCTCGGGATGAGACGACAGACAGCGGCGGTACAGATTGAATCCATCGACGTATACACGTGCGGTGGGTCTCGTCATGAAATATGACATTACCCGAGGGTCGATCCGTCGGAAGGATGACGCCGGGCGGCGAGGATGACGCCGTCGTCCGATGTGCGGCGCGCCGGTCGCGGCGAGCATGGAGGCATGAACGCATTCGTCCCCGCCCCTCCGGTGCTCAGCGCCTCCGGGCTCACCAAGACCTACGGCTCCGCCGCGGCGCTCGCCGGGGTGGATGTCGCCATCGCCCCGGGCGAGTCCGTCGCAATCATGGGCGCATCCGGCTCGGGCAAGACCACCCTCCTGCACTGCCTGGCCGGCATCGTCCGCCCCGACACGGGATCCGTCGTGCTGGCGACCGCGCACGGTTCGGTGGAGGTGACCGCGCTCGGGGAGGCCGAGCGGTCGCGCCTGCGCCGGGAGGCGTTCGGCTTCGTCTTCCAGCAGGGCCTGCTGCTGCCCGAGCTCACCGCCGTCGAGAACGTCGCACTGCCGCTCATGCTGGCCGGGGCGCCGCGCGCGGCCGCCGAGCAGGACGCCGCCACCTGGCTGGCGGCGCTCGGTCTCGCCGGGATGGAGCAGCGGCGCATCGGCCAGCTCTCCGGTGGACAGGCGCAGCGCGTCGCCATCGCGCGTGCGCAGGTCGGGGGCGCATCCGTGGTCTTCGCGGACGAGCCGACCGGCGCCCTCGACTCGCGGACCTCCGCCGAGGTGATGGATGCGCTCATCGCCTCCACCACCGGTCGCGGTCGCAGCCTCGTCGTCGTCACCCACGACGACGGTGTGGCCGCCCGCTGCTCCCGCGTCCTCCGCCTGGCGGACGGGCGCATCGTCGACGAGGCACGCACGCGGACGGAGGAGTCGCGATGACGACCCTCCGCCTGGCCTGGCTGTTCGCGCGCCGCGGGGCCGCGGACCGCTCCACCATCGCGCTCCCCGTGGTCGCGTTCGCGATCGTCACAGCCCTGCTGCTCATCGTCGCGGGCGGCGCCCAGGCCTTCTTCTCGTGGACCGACGATTTCGCCCCGGTCTACCAGGGCCTCGCGGTCATCGCGCTCGCTCTGCTCGTCGTCCCGCTGATCGCCCTCGGAGGATCGGCCGCCCGCCTCTCGGCGCGACGGCGCGACGACCGTCTCGCCGGACTGCGTCTGCTCGGGGCGACACCCGGAACGGTCACCGCCCTCACGGTGATCGAGTCGACGATGCTCGCCGTGGCCGGCGCCCTCGTCGGCGTCGTGCTCTCGCTCGCCCTCGCGCCGCTGGTGGGGCTCATCCCGTTCCGCGGCGAGCCGCTGGGGATGTCCATCCTGCTCGGCCCCGGCTGGATCGCGCTCGTCGTGCTCGGCGTCGGAGCGCTCGCGGCCCTCAGCGCCGTCATCGGTCTGCGCCGGGTGGTCCTCTCGCCGCTGGGAGTCCGCACGCGCCAGGACGCGCCGCGCACCCACTGGGTCCGGGTCGTCGTCGCGGTCGTCGTGATCGGAGTCGTGTACGGCGCGATGAGCGCGCTCGGCAGCTTCGGCGGAGTGGCGATCATCCTCGGCGTGCTGGGCGCCGGCTTCGGCGGAGCCGTCGCCGTGCTGAACCTCGTCGGGCCGTGGGTGCTCCGGATGCTCGCCTCGCGTCAGGCGCGCCGCGCGCAGACACCGCGCCGCCTTCTCGCCGCCCGCACGATCCTCGAGTCGCCCAAGGCGGCGTGGCGGCAGGTCTCCGGCGTCGCGATGACCAGCTTCATGGCCGTCTTCGCCGGTGTCGGCATCGCGCTCCTCGGCGCGGTAGGGGACACCGACCCGCAAAGCGCCCAGCTCGTCGCCGACATCCGCACCGGCGTTCTGATCACCGTGATCGCGTCGTTCCTCATGGTCGCCTGCTCGGCGGGCGTCAACCAGGCGGCCGCCATCCTGGACCGCCGCGACCTCTACGTCAGCCTGGACCGGCTCGGGATGCCGGTGAGCGAGATGAACGCCGCCCGCGGCCGGGCCGTGCTCTCGCCGCTGCGCATCACCACGGTCGGCTCGGCGCTGGTCGCCGGTGTGGTGGTGTTCCCGCTCGCCGGGCTCAGCCTCATCCTCGCCCCGGCGAGCGTCGCGGTGATCGTCGGCTGCCTGGCCGCCGGCATCGGGCTGGTCTGGCTCGCTCTGCTCGCGACCCGTCCGGTGCTGACGCGGGTGCTCGCGGAGCCGTCCCCCAGCCTCTGACCCGATAGGGTCGGAGCATGGGTGACACCGAGTCAGACGACGCCGCCGTTGAGCGGCTGCACAGCATCCGGCAGAGCATCGACAACATCGACGCCGCGGTCATCCACATGCTGGCGGAACGCTTCAAGTTCACCCAGCAGGTCGGCGCGCTGAAGGCCGAGTACGGCCTCCCCCCGGCCGATCCCGAGCGGGAGCGCGAGCAGATCCAGCGACTGCGCGCGCTCGCCGAGGAGAGCCATCTCGACCCGGCGTTCGCGGAGAAGTTCCTGAACTTCATCATCGCCGAGGTCATCCACCACCACGAGCGCATCGCCACCGAGAGCGGCAAGTAACGCCGTGGTGTGGGATCCGACAGCGCTGCCGGACGCCATCGGCCGCACCGTCGTCATCACCGGCGGCAACGCCGGCGTCGGCTACTTCACGGGCGAGCAGCTGGCGCGGGCCGGCGCCCGCGTCGTGCTCGCCTGCCGCGACCCCGAGCGGGCGGAGGCGGCCGTCACGGCGATCCGCCGCCGCGTCCCCGGCTCCCGGGTGGAGGCCATGCCCCTCGACGTCACGGATCGCGCGTCGATCGACGCCGCGGCCGAGCACCTCCGCGAGCGGGAGCGGGTGGATGCCGTCGTGCTGAACGCGGGCATCGTGCACCCGCCTCGGGAGCGCGAGACCGACGCGGTCGGCAACGAGCTGGTGCTCTCGACCAACGTGCTTGGTCACGTGCGGCTCGTCGCCGGGCTGCTGTCGGTGCTGGAGCGCACTCCGGGCTCGCGCATCGTGTCGCTCGGCTCGCTGGCGACCCGGCTCGGGAGTCTGCGGATCGACGACCTCCAGCTCGAGCACTCCTACACGTCGTGGCGGGCCTACTCGCGGTCGAAGATCGCCGCGCAGGCCTTCGGCTTCGAGCTCGACCGGCGGCTGCAGGCGGCCGGCAGCGGCATCAGCAGCATCGTCGTGCATCCCGGCTACTCCACCTCGGGGCGCACGCCCGGGATCCGCGGCGTCAACCAGCCGACGCGGGTCAAGCGGTTCGTGGACAACCTGCAGGCCGGGTGGACGCAGGGCAAGGACCACGGCGCCTGGGCTCCAGTGCGCGCCGTGCTCGACCCGGAACTCACCGGCGAGGACTACATCGGCCCGGTTGGCCGTACCAAGGGCATCCCGACGCACCTGCACCCCACCCGGGCGTCGCGTTCACCTCGCGTGGGCGAGCGGCTGTGGCCGTTGCTCGAGGAGGCCGCGGGCGTCGAGCTGCGCATCGGCTGACGCGCGCGCGGAGCGTGGGCGCCGGCGGGGGCGCCGACCTGCGCAGGCGGCGCGCTATTCCGGGACGACGGTGATGGAGAGCAGTCGCTGACCCTCGGGCACCGCGGCGCGGAGGGCGTCGCGGGCGGAGGCGTAGTCGGCGCCCGCGGCCTCGATCTCGGTCACCGCCGCGGGGCGCATGACGCCCGTCGCGATCACGCGGCCGCCGCGCGGCATGGCGTTGTGCACCCGGAGCAGTTCGAAGCCCTCGGGCACCTGCTCGTCGACCAGGGCCCGCGCCGTCTCGGCGTCGTCCGCCTCGGCGACCAGCTCGCTCGTCTCGCTGCTCTGCACCATTCCGCGGACCTTCATGCCTCCACGCTATCGCCTTATACACCCGCACTGTTGACGCGTCTCCCAGTCGGCGTTCAGACCGCTGGAGTGGGCTGAGCCCATGGAAATCGCATACACCGCCATCGCCCACGCCTCCGGTGGAGGCCGCGACGGGCACGTCCGCAGTGAGGACGACCTGATCGATCTCGACACCCGTCCGCCGAAGGAGCTCGGCGGCTCCGGCGAGGGCACGAACCCGGAGCAGCTCTTCGCCGCCGGATACGCCGCCTGCTTCCTGAGCGCCCTGCACGCCGTGGGTCGCGCCGAGAAGCAGAACACCACCGACGCCGGGGTCTCCGCCAGCGTCGGCATCGGCCCGAACGGCGAGGGCGGCTTCGCCCTGGAGGTCGAGCTCGACGTCTACGTGCCCAACGTCAGCCGCGAGGTCGCCGAGGAGCTCGGCGAGAAGGCTCACCAGGTGTGCCCGTATTCGAACGCGACGCGTGGCAACATCCCGGTGAAGATCACCATCGTCGACTGACGAGGCGATACCCCGCGAGAGGTGAGTCGTTGCGGGTTCCGGCAGCCCGGGACCCGCAACAACTCACCTCTCGCGCGTCGGCTCAGACCGCGACGCGACCGACCTTCTCGGTCTTGTCCCACCGGGCCTCGGCCCCGGCGAGCTCCTTGAAGTAGGAGTCGAGCGTGATCGCGCAGAGCAGCGATCCGTACCCGGCCAGGTAGATGAAGACCGGCGCCAGCCAGCGGAGGCCTTTCCGCTTCCCGACCACCCGAGCGAGCCAGGCGACGAGCATCGAGAACGGGATCCAGATGTAGATCAGCAGGGTCAGGACGAAGAGGGTCGATTCGCTCAGAGTGACGCCGAAGAGGCCGGGCAGCCGGACGAGCATCAAGGTGGGGAAGAGCGCGGTGACCATCACGAGCATGTTGATGATGCCGGGGAACAGGATCACATGGCCGAGCGCCCGCCCCGTGGTCCTGCTGTCCGTCAGCGAGCCGAGGATGAGCACGAACAGATAGGCGAGCGCTGCACTGATCCACAGCGCGCGGAACACCCCCGTCGCGAAGGGTGACTGCAGGAAGAGCAGTCCGGTCAGGCCGATGGCGGAGAGCACCATGATCAGCGGCAGCAGCCACAGGCTGAACCAGACGATGCCGAAGGTCCACGCACCCAGGTGGTGCTGCTTCGACGGCCGGAACCAGACCTTCGAGTAGCGGGCCGTGACCGTCACATTGCCCCGGGCCCAGCGCAGCCGCTGCTTCCAGAGGGCGTCGACCCGGCTCGGCTCCTCGGCCAGCACGTGCGCGTGCGGCTCGAAGACGACCTTGCGGCCGTTCAGCTGCGTCTCGAAGGTGGTGATGGTGTCCTCGGCGAGGGACGAGGTGTCGATGCGGCCGCCGATGGCGACGAGGTTCTCGCGGGTGTGCAGCTGGGCGCCGCCGGCGAGACACGCTTGCGCTCCGAGCACGTTCTGCGCGCGGCGGGCGGCGGGCTGTGAGAGCACGTACTCCACGCCGATGAACTTGGTGAGGTAGTTGCGCCCGACGCTGCTGCCCTCGCGGATGTACGCCGAGACGGCGCCCACCTCGGGGTCGGCCAGGTGCCGCGTCATGCGCCGGAGGGAGTCGGGCAGGTAGATGACGTCGGCGTCCATGACGAGGAGCGCCTCCATCCAGTCCTCCTCCAGGATGCGGCTGATGCCGTGGTTGAGGGTGTGCGCCTTGCCCTGGCCGCCCTGCTCCCGCCGGAGCAGGAAGACGTTGCCGGGGTACTGCTCGGCGCGGCTGCGGACCACATCCGGGGTGTCGTCGGTGGAGGCGTCGTCGACGACATAGATGCGCAGCGCCTCCTTGGGGTAGTCGAGCTTCATCAGCCGGTCCACGGAGGCGCCGATCACGGCGCCTTCGTTCCAGGCCGGGACGACGATCGCCACGCGCGGGAGGTACGGCGCCGCCTTCTTGTAGTGGTTGATCCAGGCGTGGAACGGGATCACGAAGAAGGTCGCCGCTGCGGCGATCACCGGGATGAAACCGGTCAGGGCGAGGACCAGGCACACGATCACGCCGATCCATTGCAGAACGCCCACGACATCCACCAGGAAACTCCCCTCGTCTACCCGCAACCCTACAGCGGGAGCGCCCCCGGACAGCGGAAAGCGGGCCCCGTCGGTGGACGGGACCCGCTTGTGCACAGGGCGCTATGAGCGGGGTGCTCCGAGGGAGCCGCCCGCGGCCAGCTTCATGAGGTCCGAGCTCAGGTCGATGCCGAACTCGTCGCCGCCCGCCGAACCGAACTCGTGCTGGTAGTGGTCCCAGGAGGCGTCCGTGATCTTGGCCTCCACCTCGCTCTCCATGAGAACGACCAGCTCGCGCGCGGCCCGGTCGATCCGCTTGCCCAACGACTTGTCCTGCCAGTCCTCGGTCGACGCGAACACCGACGTCGGGGTGGTCATCGTGCGCAGGAAGGCGAACATCGAGCGCATCTGCTCGTCGACCACGAGCGCGTGCCGGGCGGTGCCGGCGGTCGCGCCGAGCACGACCGGCTTGGCGATGAGGAGGTCGTTGTCGATCACCTGGAAGAACGACGTGAACAGTCCGCTCGGCCCGGCCTTGTAGACCGGCGCGGTCGCGATGATGCCGTCCGCCGCCTTCAGCGCGTCGATCGCCTTCGTGAACTTCGGCCCGAGGTGCCCGGAGGCGAGCGCGCCGGAGAGCTCCGGCAGCAGCTCGCGCAGGTCGAGGTGCTGCGTCTCGACGGTGCGTCCGTCGCGCTGGGCGGCGGCCTCCACGCGCAGCGCCAGCCGGTCGGCCAGCATCTTGGTGGACGACGGGTCGCTGACGCCGGCGTTCACCACCACCACGCGGAACGGGCGCTGATCGGTGTTCGTCATCATGTCCTTCTCTCGATCTCAGGCCGCCTCGCTCAGAGCGACGGGTAGCTGGCCTGGAACTGCTCCTCGGTGTCCTGGTAGGGGGAGGCGCCGGTCACGTTGTCGCCGCGGTTGGCGTTGGGGCGCGGCTGGCGGGGCTCCGCGTCGCCGTACTTGGCGGCGACGAGCGAGGCGTGCGTGGGGGCGTCGGGCGCCTCCGGGTCCTTGCGGGCCTCGGTCTCCTTGCGGAGCACGGGGATGACCTCCTCGCCCAGCAGGTCGAGCTGCTTGAGCACGGTGCTGAGCGGCAGGCCGGCGTGGTCCATCAGGAACAGCTGGCGCTGGTAGTCGCCCGCCCACTCGCGGAACGTCAGCGTCTTGTCGATGACCTCCTGCGGGCTGCCGACGGTGAGCGGGGTCGCCTCGGTGAACTCCTCCATCGTCGGGCCGTTGCCGTAGACGGGGGCCTCGTTGAAGTACGGGCGGAACTCGTTCTTCGCGTCCTGCGAGTTCTTGGCGATGTACGCCTGGCCGCCGAGCCCGACGATGGCCTGCTTGGCGGTGCCGTGGCCGTAGTGCTCGAAGCGCTCGCGGTAGAAGGCGATCAGGCGCTGGTAGTGCTCCTTGGGCCAGAAGATGTTGTTCGCGAAGAAGCCGTCGCCGTAGTAGGCGGCCTGCTCGGCGATCTCGGGCGTGCGGATGCTGCCGTGCCACACGAAGGGCGGCACGTCGTCGAGCGGGCGCGGGGTGGAGGTGAAGCCCTGCAGCGGGGTGCGGAAGCGCCCCTCCCAGTCCACGACGTCCTCGCGCCACAGGCGGTTGAGGAGGTTGTAGTTCTCGAGGGCGAGCGGCAGGCTCTGGCGGATGTCCTTGCCGAACCACGGGTAGACCGGGCCGGTGTTGCCGCGGCCGAGCATCAGATCCATGCGCCCCTTGGAGAGGTGCTGGAGCATCGCGTACTCCTCGGCGATGCGCACCGGGTCGTTCGTGGTGATGAGGGTCGTGGAGGTCGTGACCGTGAGGGTCTTCGTCAGGGCCGCGATGTGCGAGAGCAGCGTCGTGGGCGACGAGGAGAAGAAGGGCGGGTTGTGGTGCTCGCCGATGGCGAAGACGTCGAGGCCGACCTCCTCCGCGTGCTTGGCGATCGTGACGATCCCCTCGATGCGCTCCGCCTCGCTGGGGGTGTGACCCGAGACCGGGTCGCGGGTGATGTCGCTGACGGAGAAGATTCCGTACTGCATGGCTGGCTCCTTGTGGTTTTCGTCTCGCCGTTTCTATGCAAACGCATATAACGCACGCGCGGCCGGAGTATTCCCGGCCTCCAGTCTGGCCTCCGGAAGGGAGATCCGGCCAGCCATCGCAAAGGTCCGGACAGAGTGCTGCGCCGCGTCCGAATCCCGCCAGCCGGTGACGGTGGCAGCCGCTAGCCTCGCAGAGTGAAGGTCGCGCTGCAGTTCGTCGCCATGGGGCTCATCTGGGGAGCCAGCTTCCTGTTCATGAAGATCGCCCTCGACGGGGTGTCCTTCGGTCAGGTCGCCTGGGCGCGCCTCGTCTTCGGCGCGATCACGCTCGGCGTCATCGTCCTGGTCATGCGCAGCCGGCTGCCGCGCGAGCCGATCGTCTGGCTGCACTTCACCGTGGTCGCGATCACCTACTGCGTCGTGCCCTTCCTGCTCTTCGCGTGGGCTGAGCAGTACGTGTCGTCGAGCCTGGCCAGCATCTACAACGCGGTCACGCCGATCACGACCGCGATCCTCGTGACGGTCGCGTTCCGGGTCGAGAAGCTCAACCGCGATCAGGTGCTCGGCGTGCTGATCGGCGTGGTCGGCGTCGTCGTCGTGGTCGGCCCGTGGAGCGTCGCCGCCCTGACCGGCAGCCTGTGGGGCCAGCTCGCCTGCCTCGGCGCCGTGACCTGTTACGGGTTCAGCTTCGGCTACATCCGCCGTTTCATCAGCCACCGCGCCATCCCGGCGACCACCACGGCGTTCCTGAACATCGGCATCGCCGCGGTCATCATGCTGGTGCTGACCCCGTTCGTCGCGCTGGGCCCGATCACTTTCAGCTGGCCCGTGCTGCTCAGCCTCCTGGCGCTCGGGATGCTCGGGACGGGCGTCGTCTACATCTGGAACATGAACGTGCTGCGCGCCTGGGGCCCCACGGCGACCTCCGGGGTGACCTACGTGACCCCGGTCGTCGGCGTCGCGCTCGGCATCCTCGTGCTGGGCGAGCACCTCAGCTGGAACGAGCCCGTCGGGGCTCTCATCGTGATCGCCGGCATCCTGCTCACGCAGCAGCGGGTGCGGATCTTCTCGCGCCGTCAGGCCGAGCTGGTGGGTCAGCGCAGCGCGTAGCCGCCGTCGACGTAGAGCGTCGATCCCGTCGTGTACGTGCTCGTGAAGAGGTGGATGACCGCGTCCGCGATCTCCTCCTCGGTACCGGGCCGGCCGAGGACCGTGGTGGCGCTGAAGCCGCTGAAGGCCGCCTCCCGCACCTCGGCGGAGCGCTGCGCCCAGAGGTTGCCGTCGATCGTGCCCGGCGCGATGGCGTTGACGCGCACCGGCGCCAGCTCGACGGCGAGGCCGCGGGCCAGGCCCTCGATGGCGGCGTTCGCGGCGACGTACGCCGCGGCGGGCCCCGCGGGACGCACGCTCGCCGCACCCGACATCAGGACGACGGAGGCGTCGGGGGTCAGGAGGGGGAGGGCGGCGTGGACGACGCGGTACTGGCCCCAGAACTTCGACTCGAACGGGCTCCGGGCCTCCTCGATCGTGGAGGTCGTGAACGGGCCCGTCGTGTAGCTGGCAGCCGTCGTCAAGAGCGCGTCGACCGCCTCCACCCGCTCGAAGAAGCGCGCGACGGAGGCGTCGTCGGAGGTGTCGACCACGCCCCAGGACGCGGCGTCGCCCAGCTCGGCGGCAGCGCGCTGCAGGGTCGTCTCGGTGCGTCCGCCGAGGTGCACGTGCGCACCGGCGGCGACGGCCTGGCGCGCGACGGCGAGCCCGATGCCGGAGCCGCCCCCGATCAGGACGACGGAACGGCCGGCGAGACGATCGATGCTGTGCTGGGTCATGGTGCTCCCAGCCTGTCAGGCCGGCCGGCCGTCACGGAATCGTGTGACCGCTCGTGTCGTGCAGAGCCGGGATGGGACGTCAGGCGACGACCGGGCCGAAGCGCTCCGGGAGGGTGGAGCGGTGCGTCGCGCGCAGCTCCTCCAGGCCGACGGTGAACTGGTCCTGCACCTCGAGCACCGGCTGGGTGCCGACCTCGGCGTCGGTGACGCCGATGCGCAGGATCGGGACGCCGCGGCCCTCGCAGAGGCCGCGGAACTTCACGTCGTCCTCGCGGGGAACCGAGACGATCACGCGGGCGGTCGACTCGCTGAACAGCGCGGTCGCCGCATCCACGCCGTCGCGCTCGACGATCTCGCCCAGCCAGACGCGGGCGCCGACGCCGAACCGCATCACGCTCTCGGCGAGGGCCTGCGCGAGGCCGCCGTCGGCGAGGTCGTGGGCGGAGGAGACGAGGCCCTCGACCGAAGCGGCGTGCAGCGTCTCGGCGAGCGTGCGCTCGGCGGTCAGGTCGACCGCCGGCGGGCGTCCGCCGAGGTGGCCGTGGATGGTGCCGGCCCAGGCGGAGCCGTCGAGCTCCTCGCGGGTGACGCCGAGGAGGTAGATGTTCTCGCCCTCGTCCTGCCAGCCGGCCGGGATGCGGCGGGCGACGTCGTCGATCACGCCGAGCACGCCGACGACGGGCGTCGGGAAGATCGGCACGTCGCCGGTCTGGTTGTAGAAGGAGACGTTGCCGCCGGTGACCGGGATCTCGAGCTCCAGGCAGGCGTCCGAGAGACCCTCGACGGCCTGCGAGAACTGCCACATGACCTCGGGGTTCTCCGGGCTGCCGAAGTTGAGGCAGTCGGTGACCGCGGCCGGCACAGCGCCGGAGGCGGCGACGTTGCGGTAGGCCTCGGCGAGGGCGAGCTTCGCGCCCTCCTTCGGGTCGAGCTGGCAGTAGCGGCCGTTCGCGTCGGTGGCGATGGCGAAGCCGAGCCCGCTCTCCTCGTCGACGCGGACCATGCCGGCGTCGTCGGGGAACGCGAGGGCCGTGTTGCCGCCGACGAAGTAGTCGTACTGGTCGGTGATCCAGCCCTTGTCGGCCAGGTTGGCCGAGCCGAGCAGCGCCAGCACCTGCTCGCGCAGGGCGTCGCCGCCCTCGGGGCGGGGGAGGCGGGAGGCCGAGTCGGCCTGCAGCGCGTCGATCCAGGTCGGGTAGGCGACCGGGCGCTCGTAGACCGGACCGTCGACCGCGACGGTGCGCGGGTCGACGTTGACGATCTCCTCGCCCTTCCAGTTGATGACGAGGCGGCCGGTCTCGGTGACCTCGCCCAGCACGCTGGTCTCGACATCCCACTTGGCGGTGACGGCGAGGAAGGCGTCGAGCAGCTCGGGCTTGACGACCGCCATCATGCGCTCCTGGCTCTCCGACATGAGGATCTCCTCAGCGGTGAGCGACGGGTCGCGCAGCAGCACCTTGTCGAGCTCGACGTACATGCCGCCGTCGCCGTTGGAGGCGAGCTCGCTCGTGGCGCAGGAGATGCCGGCCGCGCCGAGGTCCTGGATGCCCTCGACGAGCTTGTCGCGGAACAGCTCCAGGCAGCACTCGATGAGCACCTTCTCGGCGAACGGGTCGCCGACCTGGACCGCCGGGCGCTTGGTCGGGCCGCCGGCCGAGAACGTGTCGGAGGCGAGGATGCTCGCGCCGCCGATGCCGTCGCCGCCGGTGCGGGCGCCGAAGAGCACGACCTTGTTGCCGGCGCCGGAGGCATTGGCCAGGTGGAGGTCCTCGTGGCGCAGCACGCCGACCGACAGCGCGTTGACCAGCGGGTTGCCCTGGTAGATCGGGTCGAAGTAGGTCTCGCCGCCGATGTTCGGCAGGCCGAGGCAGTTGCCGTAGAACGAGATGCCGGAGACGACGCCGTGCACGACGCGCGCCGTGTCCGGCTCGTCGATGGCGCCGAAGCGCAGCTGGTCCATCACGGCCACCGGGCGGGCGCCCATCGAGATGATGTCGCGCACGATGCCGCCGACGCCGGTCGCGGCGCCCTGGAACGGCTCGATGTAGGAGGGGTGGTTGTGCGACTCCACCTTGAAGGTGACCGCCCAGCCCTCGCCGACGTCGACGACGCCCGCGTTCTCGCCCATGCCGACCATGAGGTTCTTCTTCATGGCGGGGGTGACCTTCTGCCCGAACTGGCGCAGGTAGATCTTCGACGACTTGTAGGAGCAGTGCTCCGACCACATCACCGAGTACATCGCCAGCTCGCCGCTGGTGGGGCGGCGGCCGAGGATCTCGCGGATCTGCGCGTACTCGTCCTCCTTGAGGCCGAGCGCCGCGAACGGCTGCTCCTTCTCGGGAGTCTCGATCGCGTTCGCGACGGTGTCGACGACGTGCTGGGCGGTGGTGTCGGTCACGCGGGCACTCCAGGCTGCAGGCGGAAGCGGGGGGATCGACCCCAGTCTACCGGGGCTCAGGCGGGACAGCGCTCCGAGGGGATGGCGTCCGCTCGGCCCTGGCCGATCGGGAGGACCGACGCGTTCGCGATCTGGATGTCGGAGACCACGCCGTTCATCACCGCGAACACGATCCATCCGTCCGATCCGTCGGTCAGCCCGTACCCGGTGGTGATGTCGTTGTAGGTGTACGTCTGCGGGATGCCCGGATAGGCCGCGAGGAGTTCGTCGAGGGTGGAGCTGATCCCGATCCCCTCGGCCGTGCGCGGAGTGATCGCATGGTCGTCCGATCCCCCGCCGAAGTTGCCGAACTGGATCGCCGCGGTGCGTCCCGACCCGTCGGCGGCGGCGGCGAAGGTGAATCGCATCCCGCCGGGCGAGGTCAAGACGGAGAGTCCCCCGACGCAGATCGAGGCGGTCTCGTCCGCGAAGGCGGGGAGTGCGCCGCTCTGCTCGGGCAGCGTCGAGCCGAGCGTCACCGGCCCGACACCGTCGAAGCCGATCGTCCAGGTGGCGGGGTCGGCCGGGTCCACAGTCGACGTGGGGGTGGGAGTCGGCGTCGGGGTGGGGGTCGGCGTCTCGGTGGGTGTCGGCGTGGGTGTCGGCGTCGGGGTGGGGCTCGCCACGGGTGCCGGGTCGATCAGTCCGGTGCCGAGGGCGTAGGCCACGCCGCCGCCGGAGATACCCACGGCCAGCAGTACGAGGGTCACCACGAACGCCGTGCGCTTGCGGCCGAGCACGCGGCCGCGGCTGGCGGCGTTCTGCACCACCAGGTCGCGGATCGCCGCCTTACGGCGCGGGTCGAAGGTGGGCTCGGTCATCGCTCTCCTCCGTTCTTCCGGTCGTTGGTATCGGCGGCGCCGTCCTCGCCGAGCAGCTCGGCGAGACGGGCCTTGGCACGCGAGAGGCGCGACTTCACGGTCCCCGGTGCGACTCCGAGGGCTTCGGCGGCGTCCGCCGTGCTCAGCTCCTCGAATACGCACAGGGTGATGATGTCCTGGTCGCGCTTCGGGAGCCGGGCGAGCGCGGCGCGCACGGCGGTGCGGCGTGCGTCGGTGTCGAGCCGGTCGTCAACGACCCCGGAATGGTCGGGAGCGTACTCGGGAGCGGGGAGGTTGCCGAGCGCCTCCCGGTAGCGCCGCGACGAGCGCAGATGGTTGCGGTGCACGTTGTTCGCGGTCAAAAGCAGCCAGCCGATCACCGACCCGTTCACCACGCGCATCGCGTCACGTCGCCGCCACGCCTCCAGGAAGACGACCGCGGTGACGTCCTCGGCGTCGTGCACCGACGACGTCAGCCGCAGTGCCTGCCGGAAGACGCGGTCGTGGTGCAGATCGAAGAGCGCGCCGAACGCGTCGGCGTCGCCGTCATGGATGCGATCGAGCACAGCGGGCTCGTCGAGCAGGAATCCCCTCACATCTCTATAGTGTCCGCAGCTCGAGGTGCGGTTCCCGGCTGGAGGGGCGAAGGAGAGCGCGGCGCGCGGCTCAGGTGTCGAGTTCGACGACCTCGGCGGTCGGGGCGTTCTTCTGCACCGACTCGATGCCGCTCTTCGCGCCGGACTTGCTGGCGTAGCCCTCCGACGTCGCGATGGTCTCGCCATTGGCGGCCTTCAGCCGGAAGCGGTACTCGCCCGACGTGTCCTTGTAGAGCTCGAACTTCCCTGCCATGGTGCCCTCCGTACTCGTGACGTGGTGCGAACACGCGACACAGTAGTGGGCGCAGGCGGCGACGGGGAGTCCCGTCTCACGAGAGCTTCGGCGGCCCCAGCACCAGCAGCGCCGCCATGATCGCGACCGCGAGGACGGCCAGGGAGGTGGCGAGCACCGCGACGTGGGTCAGCATCCAGCGGAACAGCCGCCCGAAACCGGTGTGGTCGCGGGGGTCGTCCGTCGCGGTCGTGCGCCAGCGGCCGTCGAGGCGTCCCGTGCGGTCGGCCCAGAGGTCGAACGGGACCGTCGCGTACGGGACGACGGCCGTCGCGACCGCGAGCACGATGAGCGGCAGGCGCCAGCGCTGGTTGACCCCGATCAGGGCGGCCGTGATCGCGTACGCGATGAACACGAAGCCGTGGATCGGGCCCGCCACCGCCACGGGCCAGTCGCCCACCCCGACGGCGTACTTGAGCACCATCCCCGCGATGAGGAGGGTCCAGGTGATCGCCTCGGCGACGGCGAGGATGCGGTAGAGCAGGCGGGGGGTCATGCCTCCAGCCTGTCGGATCGCCGCCGCCGGCGAATCACCCGAAAGTACGAACGCGCTCCTCGAGCTGGTCGACGTCGCGGGCCGCACCCTTGTCCGCGGACAGCGCCATCGCGGCGTAGGCGCGCAGCGCGGCCGACACCGGGCGGTCGCGGTCGAGCGGGCGGTATCCGCGCCCGGACTCCAGCGCCTCGCGGCGGGCGTCGAGCACGGCGTCCGGGACGTCCAGGCGCAGCGCGCGGGTGTGCACGTCGATGCTGATGATGTCGCCGTCCTCGACGAGCGCGATCAGGCCGCCGGCCGCCGCCTCGGGCGAGACGTGCCCGATCGAGAGGCCGGAGGTGCCGCCGGAGAAGCGGCCGTCGGTGATGAGCGCGCACTTCGCGCCGAGCCCGCGGCCCTTCAGGAACGACGTCGGGTACAGCATCTCCTGCATCCCGGGCCCGCCGCGCGGTCCCTCGTAGCGGATGACGACGACGTCGCCCTCGTTCACGCGCTTGCCGAGGATCGCTTCGACCGCGGCCTCCTGCGAGTCGACGACGACGGCCGGCCCGCTGAAGGTGAGGATGCTCTCGTCGACGCCCGCGGTCTTCACCACGGCGCCGTCGGGGGCGAGGTTGCCGCGGAGGATCGCGAGGCCGCCGTCCTTCGAGTACGCGTGGGCGACATCCCGGATCACGCCGGTCTCGGCGTCGAGGTCGAGGTCGTGCCAGCGCTCCGACTGCGAGAACGCCGACGACGAGCGCACCCCGCCGGGCGCCGCGTGGAAGAGCTCGATCGCCTCGGGCGTCGCCGAGCCGCCGCGGATGTCCCAGTCCGAGAGCCACGCGTCCAGCGTCGCGGCGTGCACGGTGTGGACGCCGCGGTCGAGCAGGCCCGCGCGGTCGAGCTCGCCCAGCAGCGCGGGCACACCGCCGGCGCGGTGCACGTCCTCGACGAGCGCGGCGCCGTTGGGCGCGACCTTCGAGAGGCACGGCACGCGGCGCGACAGGGCGTCGATATCGGTCAGGTCGTAGTCGATCCCGCCCTCACGCGCCGCGGCGAGCAGATGCAGGATGGTGTTGGTCGACCCGCCCATCGCGATGTCGAGCGCCATCGCGTTCCCGAAGGCCGCGCTGGTCGCGATCGAACGGGGCAGCACGGACTCGTCGTCCTGGTCGTAGTAGCGGTGCGCCAGCTCGACGGCGGTCGCGCCGGCCTTCTCGTAGAGGGCGCGGCGGGCGGTGTGCGTCGCCAGGGTCGAGCCGTTGCCCGGCAGGGCCAGCCCGAGCGCCTCGGTGAGAAAGTTCATCGAGTTGGCGGTGAACATCCCGGAGCAGGAGCCACACGTCGGGCAGGCGTTCTCCTCGATGCGGAACAGGTCCGTGTCGCTCACGCTGTCGTTCGCCGAGTCGGCGATCGCCGAGATGAGGTCGAGCTTGCGCACGGTGCCGTCGACGAGCGTGGTGCGGCCGCCCTCCATCGGGCCGCCCGAGACGAAGACGACGGGGATGTTGAGGCGCAGCGCCGCGAGCAGCATCCCGGGCGTGATCTTGTCGCAGTTGGAGACGCAGACGATCGCGTCGGCGCAGTGCGCGTTGACCATGTACTCGACGGAATCGGCGATCAGCTCGCGGGAGGGCAGCGAGTAGAGCATCCCGCCGTGGCCCATGGCGATGCCGTCGTCGACCGCGATCGTGTTGAACTCGCGGGCGATGCCGCCGGCATCGTGGATGGCCTGCGAGACGATGCGGCCGACCGGCTGCAGGTGCGTGTGGCCGGGGACGAACTCGGTGAAGCTGTTCGCGACCGCGATGATCGGCTTGCCGAAGTCTTCGCGGGCGACGCCGGCGGCGCGCAGCAGTGCGCGGGCGCCGGCCATGTTGCGGCCGTGCGTGACGGTGCGTGAACGGAGTGGAGGCATGATTCCATCCTTCGGTCGCGCGCGCGGGAGCGGAAGTCAGCGTTGATACTAGTAGTGAGAGCACTAGTATCGACGTCGTGCCAGACACCGAGGACCGCCGCCGCGAGCTCGGGCGCTTCCTGCGCTCCCGCCGCGAGCAGGCTCCGCGCGCCGACTACGGACTCCCGCCGGTCGGCCGCACCCGGGATCTCGGCCTGCGCCGCGAGGAGGTCGCCTACCTCTCCGGCGTCAGCGTCACCTGGTACACGTGGCTGGAGCAGGGGCGCCCGATCAATCCGTCGCGCTCGGTGCTCGACGCCGTCGCCCGCACCCTGCGTCTCCCGCTGCCGGAGCAGGAGTACGTGCTCTCCCTCGCCGGGTTCGGCCTCGCGCCGACGGTCGCCGCCCGGGCAGTCGAGGATGCGCCTCCCCAGCTCCAGCGGCTGCTCGACGCGATCGACCCCAACCCGGCGTTCGCCCTCGCACCCGACTGGGGCATCGCGGGCTGGAACGAGGCGTACACCCGGCTGTACCCGCGGGTCGGGGACGTGCCTCCCGAGGACCGCAACCTGCTCTGGCTCGTCTACACCGACCATGCCGTGCGGGAGCTGCTCCCGGACTGGGATGTGACCAGCGCGCGGTTCCTCGCCGAATTCCGCGCCGAGACCGGCGCGCGAGCGGGCGACCCGGGTGTGCGCGCGCTCGTGGAGCGGTTGCGCGCGGCGAGCCCGGAGTTCCGTGCGGCCTGGGAGCACTACGACATCAGCGGGTTCGCCTCCCGCGAGCGGCTCTTCCGCCTCCCGGGCGGCGTCACCGCGCGCTTCGAGCACCACCAGCTGACGCCGACGGACCACCCGGAGCTCCGGCTGGTCGTCTACACGCCGCTGGGGTAACTCCCGAGTACGCAGAAAGTGCGCCGGATCGAGTGGATTCGGCGCACTTTCTGCGTACTCGGCTGTTGCCTCCGGAGTCGGGGTTACGCCTCGACGAGCGCCGAGCGGATGACGGAGGTGAAGAAGGTGAGGCCGTCGACGCCCGAGCGCATGGCGTCGGAGGTGTCGGGACCGAAGCCGGGCTCGACCGCGTGCTCCGGGTGGGGCATGAGGCCGACCACGTTGCCGCGCTCGTTGCGCACGCCCGCGATGTCGTTGAGCGAGCCGTTCGGGTTGACGCCCTGGTAGCGGAACGCCACCAGGCCCTCGCCCTCGAGGCGCTTGAGCTCCTCGGCCGAGGCGATGAAGCCGCCCTCGCCGTTCTTGAGCGGGATGACGATCTCCTGGCCCTGCTCGAAGCCGTTCGTCCACGGGGTGTCCGTGTTCTCCACGGTCAGCGACTGGTCGCGGCGGATGAAGTTGCCGTGGTCGTTGCGGATCAGGCCGCCCGACACGAGGTGCGCCTCGGCGAGCATCTGGAAGCCGTTGCAGATGCCGAGCACGGGCACGCCCTTGGCGGCCGCGTCCACGACCTCGGTCATGATCGGCGAGAGGCTGGCGATCGCGCCGCAGCGCAGGTAGTCGCCGTAGCTGAAGCCGCCCGGGAGGACCAGCGCGTCGACGCCCTGGAGGTCGTGCTCGCCGTGCCAGAGCGCGACCGGTTCGGCGCCGGCGAGGCGCACGGCGCGGAGGGCGTCGCGATCGTCGAGCGAGCCGGGGAAGGTGATGACGCCGATGCGCATCAGGCGCCGGCCTCGTCCGGGTAGTGGATGCCCACGACGTCCTCGATCACGGAGTTGGAGAGGATCTCGTCGGCGATCTCGCGGACCGCGGCGCGCGTGGCGTCGTCGATCGGGCCGTCGACGGTCAGCTCGAAGCGCTTGCCCACGCGGACGCCGCTGAACTGACCCTTGCCGATGCGCGAGAGGGCGCCGGCGACGGCCTTGCCCTGCGGGTCGAGCAGTTCGGCCTTGGGCATGACTTCCACAACGATCGTCGACAAAGGTGCGCTCCTGCTCGCTCGCGGTCGGGGGGTTCGCCAGCAATTCTACCGTGCGACGGCGGGCACGCGGTCCGGGCCGGCGATGCGGGAGGCGTGGCCGATGGCCCGCTGCTCGAGCGCGTCGCGCAGGCTCCTGAACAGAGAGTCGGAGACGTCGCCGGGCCAGTCGGCCGGCAGCGCGGCGGGAGGGAGGCCGGGGTCGCGGTACGGGACCACGCGCCACTCGTCGAGCGCGCGCACCCAGAGCGCGAATGCCTCCTCGTCACCGATCGCCGGTGAGACGTCGACCGCGCCGAACCGGTCGACGAAGGTCTCGTGCACGCGCCGGATGGCGGGGAGGTCGTACCAGGACGCGAGTCCCGCGGAGAGGTCGCTGCGGACAGCCGCGTCCACGAACAGGACGGCGTCGAACTCGGCCACGACCTCCGCCAGCTCCCGCTCGAGCGCGGCAGGGCCGATCCACAGGCCGTCCGCGACCGTGCCGCAGCCGATGGCGGCGAGCCGCCGGCGCAGCTGGTGCCGCAGCGATCTCTGCCGCTCCGGGAAGGAGAACGACACGAGGCACCACGCCGTCGCGGGGCGGCGCTCGCCGAAGATGCGGGCGTCGCCGCGCTCCAGCATCGGGACCGCGGCCGGGTCGAGGGAGTAGCCGGGCGCTCCGCCGTCGCCGGGCGCTCGTCGCAGCACACCGCGGGCGACGAGCCGCGCGATGCTCGACCGTGCCGTGGCGGGCGGGATGCCCAGCGAACCGAGCAGGCGCACCGTGCCAGCGGCCGACATCCACCCGCCGAGCGGGCGCAACATGCTCCCGACGAGCGTCCGCAGCAGGGCCGTCGCGCTGCCGGAGGTGGCCTCGAGATCCTCGCGGAGTGCGGGTTCAGTCATGCGTCAGCTCGCCGAGCACGTCGCGCACGGCGGACATCCCCCGCCACACCTCCTCGAAGCTCGTGCTCAGCGGCGACAGCCCGATGCGCAGCCCGTTCGGGTCGCGGTAGTCGGGGATGACGTCCTGCTCCCAGAGGGCGGCGGTCACCTCGCGCATCGCCGGGTGGTTGACCGTGACGTGTCCGCCGCGCCGCTCCGTTTCCCGCGGGCTGGCGAGCGTCGCGCCGAGCGGGGCGAGCCATTCGTCGGCGAGCGCGACCGCATACTCGGTGAGCGCGACGGACTTGGCGCGCACCGCGTCGATCCCGGCCTCCGCGATCATCGCGATCGTGTCCTGCATGGCGAGCATCCCCACGACCGGAGGGGTGCCGCTGATGAACCGGCGGATGCCGTCGGCGGGCCGGTACTCCGGACCCATCGTGAACACGTCGCGGGCGCCCATCCACCCCTGGATCGGCTGCGTGAGTTCGCTCTGGAGGCTCGCGGCGACGTAGCCGAACGCGGGGGATCCCGGTCCGCCGTTGAGGTACTTGTAGGTGCAGCCCGCGGCGAGGTCGACGCCCCACGCGTCCAGCTCCACCGGGACGGAGCCGGCCGAGTGGCAGAGGTCCCACAGCACGAGCGCGCCCGCGTCGTGGGCGATCCGCGTGATCGCCGGCACATCGGCGAGGAACCCGGACCGGTATGCGACCTGGCTCAGCACGACGAGCGCCGTCTGCGGGCCGACGACCGCCGCGACCTGCTCGGGAGTGACGCCCGCCTCCGTGTCGGCCTCGATCCAGACCAGGTCGAGGCTGCGCTCGCGCGCGATGCCGTCGAGCAGGTAGCGGTCGGTCGGGAAGTTGTCGGTGTCGAGGACGATCTGCGTGCGCCCCGGCCGGGCGTCGACGGCGGCGCGCGCCAGCTTGTAGAGGACGACGGTGGTCGAGTCGCCGATGAAGGTCTGACCGGCCCCGGCGCCGAGTGCGGCGTCGCCGAGCGCGTCGCCGATCGTGAACGGCAGCTCCATCCACTCCTCGTCCCAGCCCCGGATGAGGCGGCCGCCCCAGCCGTCGACCAGGAAGCGCTGTACGCGCTCGACGCTCGCGAGGGTGGGCCGGCCGAGCGAGTTGCCGTCGAAGTAGGCGGTGACCCCCGTGCCGTCGGGCACCCCGACGAAGCGCTCGCGGTAGGTGGCCAGCTGGTCTGCGCCGTCGAGAGCGCGGGCGACCGTGAGCGGGTCGGGCGCGAGGAGGTCGGTGGTGGCGGTGTCGTCGGTCATGGGAGCGGTCCTTCGGTGCTCGTGATGGGAGTGGAGGAGGGGGTGGGGAGGTCGGTTGCGGTGAGGTCGACGGCATGGAGCCCGCGAGCGGTCGCGAGCCACGCGGGCAGCTGGGCCGTGTCGCGAGGAGGCGCGGCGGGGATCCAGGCGAGGCGGGAGCCGATCGCGGCCTCGTCGGCGAGGTGGTCGTCTCCGGGGTCGCCGGCGATCGAGCGGAGCACGGTCGTCGCATCGAGGCCCGCGGAGAGGAGCGCCGTCAGCTCGCGGGCGTTCACACCGAGGGGGAGGGGGCCGTTGCCGAGATCGGTCCCGTAGAGCACGCGTCCGCCGGCGGCGTGGAAGCGGCGCAGGTTGTCGACGGCGGTGTCGTGATCCCGGGTCTGGGCGCCCCAGCCGTGGATGTCGAGGGTGGAGATCCAGCTCACGCCGCCTGCGACGGCGTCGTCGATGACGGTGGCGGGGACGCGTTCGCTGAACGGGGTGTGGGCGAGCTGGGTGACGCCGGCGCGGACGGCGCGGGCGGTCTGCCCGGTGCCCTGGGCGTGGGCGACGACCGGCAGCCCGGAGGTCACAGCTTCCTCCACAATCGCGTCGAGAGTGGCGTCATCCACCGTTTCGCCCGCCTCGCTGTTGAGGGCGACCTTGATGCGGGAGGCTCCTGCCATGACCTGTTCACGCACCGCTCGCCGAGCCTCCCGCGGGCCGCCCACTTCGCGCGCCGCGGCGGGGGGAGCCCAGCCGGACCGCACGGGATAGCCGCCGGGAGCGGTGAGGAGGGCGCCGGCGATCGCCACGCTGGGGCCGCGCGGGTCGTCGCGCAGCCAGGTGGTCGCGATCGCCGGGTCCCAGCCGAGGTCGACGACGTGCGTGATCCCGCCCGAGAACAGGGCGACGGGATCGACGAGCCCGAGGTGCACGTGGTGGTCGGTCAGGCGGGGGAAGAGGGTGCCGCCCAGGTGGTGGGTCGCGGTGGCGGTGCCGTGGCCGGCGTCGCGCGGGGCGGGGTCGCTCGGAAGGAGGTGGCCGTCGCGAATGCGGAAGGTGGTCGGACCGCGGAAGCCGTCGCCGGTCCAGACCGCGTCGAACGAGGCCGCGTTGAACGTGGGCGCGTCCGGGCTCACCGGGGTGTGCCGATCTCGGTGCGGACGGCGTACAGCTCGGGGAAGAAGGTCAGCTCGAGCGCCTTCTGCAAGAAGTTCACGCCCGAGGAGCCGCCGGTGCCGATCTTCATGCCGATGGTGCGCTGCACCGTCTTGAGATGCCGGAACCGCCAGAGCTGGAAGTTGTCCTCCAGGTCGACGAACTCCTCGCACGCCTCGTACTCCGCCCAGTGCGCATCCGCGTTCTCGTAGATGTCCCGGAAGACGGGTACGAGCTCCGGAGTGAAGACGTGGGCCTGGGTGACGTCGCGTTCCAGCACGGCCTGCGGTACGGGATGACCGGCGCGGGCGAGGTAGCGGAGGAACTCGTCGTAGACGCTCGGCTGCTCCAGCAACTCCGCGAGCAGGGCGTGCGCGGCGGGGTCGCTCGCGAACACGCTCAGCATGCGGGCGTTCTTGTTGCCGAGGACGAACTCGACGGCGCGGTACTGGTACGACTGAAATCCGGACGAGTTGCCGAGGAATCCGCGGAACTGCGCGTACTCGGTCGGCGTCAGCGTCGCGAGCACGGACCACTGCTCCGTGAGGGTCTTCTGGATGTGCTTGACGCGCGCGATGCGCTTGAGCGCCGGCGCCAGCTCGTCGGCACGCAGCAGGTCGCGGGCGGACTCGAGCTCGTGCAGCACCAGCTTCAGCCAGAGCTCGGTCGTCTGGTGCTGCACGATGAACAGCAGCTCGTCGTGGTGCTCCGGCCGGCTCACCGGGTGCTGCGCGCCCAGGAGCGTGTCGAGGTCCAGGTAGGAGCCGTACGACATCCGCTCGCGGAAGTCGGTGACGATGTCGGGTTCGATGTCCCGGGTGTTCCCATCCACGCTCATGCTGCAAGTTTGCGCCGATCGTCACGAATGCGCAACAGCTAAGTCAGGCGGGCGCGAGCGTCGCCGGGGAACGGCGTCGGTGCGCCGTCCCCCGGTGACGGTGATCAGCTCCGCTCGGCCCGGCGGCGTCGCCATGAGACGGTGGCGGCGAGCGCCAGTCCCAGCGCGATGAGGGCCGCCGCGGCCGCGAGGGGGGTCACCACGTCGGAGCCGGTGTGCGCCAGCGACGCGACCGGAGCGGCGGCGACCGGAGTGGCGCCTCGCGAACCCGGGGCCGGGGTCGCGGGAGTGCCCGGGGTCGTGCCACCGGCGTTCGGCTCGGCCGGTTCCGTCGGCGTCACGACCGGGCGCACGAAGCCGAAGTCCAGCGTCAGGTCCGCTGCGCGGTTCGTGGTGAGATCGCCCGACTCGGCCAGCCAGGTCGAGCTGTCGATGGCGCGGTCGGCGCCCGCGCCCGCGGTGGTGGGCGTGAGTCCCGCCAGGGCGGCGGCCGATGCCGCACGGTCGAGCGTGACCGTGTAGTGCTGCCCCGCCGGGAGCACGGGCAGCCCCGGGAAGAGGTAGCGGCCGTCGGCGTCGGTCGTCGCGGGGCCGACCGGCGCACCTCCCACGTTCGTCACGGGTCCGCCGTCCGGGCCGGTGAGCACGAGCACGACGCCGGGGATCCCCTGCTCGCCGGCGCTCTGCAGGCCGTCGCGGTTCGTGTCGAGCCAGACGAGGTCGCCGACGGAGACGCTCTGGTCGCCGTCACCCGATCCGCCGGCCGAGGTCCGCTTGATCGTGGAGTTCTTCGTCACGGTCGTGCCGGGGTAGCTGATCGTGACCGCGTTCGAGTACGTGCCGAGACGCTGGTCGGTGATGGTGCCCGTGTAGCGGAGGTCGATGAACTCGCTCGCGTGCACCGCATCGAGCACGACATGGAGGCCGGAGGCCGTGCACGAGACCGTGTAGCGCGACGGGTCGACCGGGGAGCTGGGCGTCCCTCCCGCCAGGCTGGCGCGGGCGGTGACGGAGAGCGACGGGCAGTCGATCGCGCTCCCGGCGCCGATCGTGTCGACGACGTCGACCGGTCCGGAGTATCCGGTCTGGTCGCCCGGCAGCTGAACGATCCACGAGATGTTGCTCGACGGGTCCCGCGTGCCCTCGTACGAGCCGTCCGTCCAGCCCGACCCCTTCCACGCTCCGCGCGAGGTCGGCACGGTCGGCGGCCCGCAGTTCGTGGTGCAGGGCGTGGGCGTCGGCTTCGGCGCGATCGTGACGGTCGTCAGCGTCGAGCCGAAGGTCAGCTCGACCGGGCCGCCGGTCTCCGTCACGGTGGTGTGGTCCCACTGCGCCGTGAAGTGCCCGGTGCCGGCGACGTCGTCGTGGGTCGCCGCGTAGTCGGTGAGGGTGAAGACGGCGGTGCGGCCGTTCCAGGCAGCGGTCGCGATCGGCGTGCCGTCCGGGGCGTCGAGGGTGAACCGGGCGAGGCTCGCGGCGGCGAGCTCGGGCGGCAGGGTCAGCGAGAACGTGTCGCCGGGCGCGCTGCCGTCCGGAACCGCCCAGTCGAAGCTCAGGACGAGCTTCTCGCTGTAGCCGTACGACGACTTGTCCGTCGTGACGTTCGAGATGGCGCCGGGGATCTCGGCCGCGCCGGCCGGAGCCGTCGCGACGAGCAGGCCGCTGACCGCGAGGAGGCCGGCGACGAGCGCGGCGACGAGGCGGGCGGGACGGGAGGTGGAACGGGTGCGCGCGTTCGGGTCGCGCGCGACGGTGCGATGCATGACGGTCCTTCGTTCGGGTTCGGACGGTCCTGCGCACGCCGGACGGCGCCTGCCGGTGGCCGGCGGACGCTGATCGGGCGGACGGGGTTTCGGGTCTCCCCGGGTCGCGCCTTCGGGTGGCGGACCGCTCGGAGCGCGCTCGGGTGCGCGCTCGGAGAAGGGACGGTTGAGGGCGCCGATCGTGACGCGGTTCGCGCGGATTCATCGAGATCCGCCGAGTCGCGTCATGATCCACCCCCTCCAGCGTCTCTTGGATGCGGCACTGCCCGCCCCGTCCGCGATCCCCACCCGAATGAGCTCCCCGATGACCCCTCGCGACCAGCAGCGCGCCGAGCGCAAGCGGCTGACGCTGCTCCGTCGCGCGCCCCGGCCCGAACCCGTCGACGAGCTCTCCGACGACGAGCTGGTGGAGCGGTCCCGAGCCGGCGACGAGCTCGCCTACGCAGAGCTGTGGCGCCGGCACTCCCGTGCGGGCCTGGCCGTCGCGCGGTCGGCGAGTTCGAGCATCGACCCGGAGGACCTGGTCGCCGAGGCGTTCACGAAGATCTTCCAGGCGGTCCAGCGCGGCAAGGGGCCGCAGGTCGGTTTCCGCCCGTACCTCTTCACCACGATCCGCAACCTCGCCGCGTCGTGGGGCCGCGACCGCAAGGAGAACCCGCTCGAGGACGCCGAGAGCATCCCCGATCCGGAGACCACCGAGTCGACGACCATGAAGGCGCTCGACCGCTCCCTCACTGCGCAGGCCTTCCGATCGCTGCCCGACCGCTGGCAGGAGGTGCTCTGGTACTGCGATGTCGAGCAGCTGAGCCCGGCCACGGTCGCCCCGCTGCTCGGGCTGACGCCCAACAGCGTCTCCGCTCTCGCCTACCGGGCGCGGGAGGGGCTCCGCCAGGCGTGGATCCAGGCGCACCTCCAGTCCCTCGACGAGGACTCGGAGTGTCGTTGGGTGACAGACCGGATGGGTGCGTACACGCGTGGCAAACTCGCGACCCGTGACACCGTCCGCTTCGAGAAGCACCTCTTCTCCTGCGCCCGCTGCACCATCGTGCTCGGCGAGGCCGAGGAGGTCGGCTCCCGCTTCGCGCTGATCGTGCTCCCGCTGACCGTGGGGGTCGGTGCCGCCGCCGCGTATGCGGCCTGGATCCAGGCCGGTCACAACGCCGTCGCCGCCACGGCGGGCTCCGCGACTCCGATGCCGCCGTCGGTGTCGCACGCGGTCTCGTCGGCGGGATCGACCGGTGGTGCCGGCGCGGGCGGCGCGGGCGGTGCGGCGAGCGGGATGGCGATCGCCGGCTGGACGACAGGAGGCGCGCTCCTCGCCGCGGCGGCCGTCGCCGGGACCCTCGTGCTCGGACCGCAGTTGTTCCCCGGTGGCGACCACGGACCCTCGACGCCGGTCGTCGCGGCCGCCCCGCCGTCCGCCGAGGGGGCACCGGGAGGTGCGGCGAAGGCCCTCCCCGAGGTGCCCGTGGCCGCACCGCCAGCGGCTCCGCCCACGCAGGACGCACCCGCCGACCCGGCTCCCGAGGTACCGACCGCTCCGGCGCGCCCCGGGGCCCCGGCGGTACCCGCGGCCCCGACCACCCCGACCGGCCCCAGGACCCCGACCGACCCCACCACCCCGACCGACCCCACGGCGCCGACGAACCCCACCCTCCCCCAGCCGCCGCTCGCTCCCGTCGTCACCTCGCCGTGGGATGCGGCACGGCCGACCTCCGCCACCTCCGCCGACCTCGCGGGAACCGGCCTCCCGGGCGCTGTCGTCTCGGTGGTCGCCGAGCGTGCAGGCACAGGACCCGTACGGCTGGCGTCCGCTGCGGCCCCGCTTGCCTCCGCGACCGTCGACCCCTCCGGGGCCTGGACTCTCACGGCAGACCTCTCTGCGCTGACCGACGGTGCGTGGACCCTTGTCATCGTCCAGACGGCGGCTGGAGCCTCCTCGGCGCCCACCACGCTCGACCTCCTCGTCGACCGCACGGCGCTCCCGCCCGTGATCACGGGCGTCGACACCGGTTCCGGCGACCTGGCCGGCTGGATGGCGCCGATCGTCTCCGGGACGGCCGAGCCCGGCGCGACCGTGGTCGTCTCCGACGGCGACCGCCCCCTCGCGACGGTGACCGCCGACGCGACGGGAGGCTGGAGCACGGGCGAGCTGATCCTCGCCTCACCGAACTCCTCCCTGACCGCGCGTCAGACCGACGTGGCGGCCAACGTCTCCGAGCCGTCGGTTCCGGTTACGGGCACGTCGAGCGTTCCCGGCGTGCTCGCCATCGGAGCGCCGCTCTCCGTGATCCTCGCGGTTCACGGTGCACCGGGCGCGACGGCAGAGGTGTGGATCGACGGCCAGCCCTCCGGCCGGGTCCTCCCGCTCGACGACAACGGCAACGCCTACTCCCTGTTCGGGATGGAGCCCGGCGACTACCGGATCGGGATCGTCGTCGTGTCCGGCGACCGGCACGGGGTGCTGGTCGACCAGAGCGTCCACGTCAGCCGACCCTGAGCCCCGGCTCCTCCGTCGCCGACGCCGCTCGCCGTTCACCTCCCGGTTACCCGGCCGTCGCGCCGCCGTCGTCCCCGGCGCCTAGCGTGTGCCCTACAGGAGGGGCGCTATGGGCAGGCACTACGATCTGGCGATCGTCGGCAGCGGCATCGTCGGCCTCGGTCACGCGGTGGCGGCGCTGCGCCGTGGGCTGACCGTCGCCGTCCTCGACCGCGCCTCCGGACCCTACGGCGCGTCCGTGCGCAACTTCGGCCACCTGTGCGTGACGGGGCAGGACGGGGAGGCCAGGGCCTACGCAGAACTGGCCCGCGAGCTGTGGCTGACGCTTGCTCCGGAGGCCGGGTTCTGGCTGCGGGAGTCGGGCACCGTCGTCGTCGCGCAGGCGCCAGACGAGCTGGCGGTGCTCGAGGAGTTCCGCGAACAGCGCGGCGGCCGGCAGGTGCGCATGCTCACGCCGGCGGAGGTGCGCGAGCGCATCCCCGTCGCCGACGGCGTCGCGATGGGCGGCGCCTTCCTGCCCGCCGATCTGCAGGTCGACCCGCGCGAGGCGGCGCCCGCGATCGTCCGCTGGCTCGAGGCGCACGGCGTCGACTTCTACTGGCAGACCGCCGTCGGCGGGGTGCAGACCGGCACGGTCCACACCTCCCGCGGACGCCTCGCCGCCGACGCGGTCGTCGTCGCGGTCAATCACGACGTCGAGCAGCTCTTCCCGGGGGTCGCGGAAGCGCACGGGATGGTGCGCTGCAGCCTCGACATGATGCTCGTGGAGGCCGAGCTGGACCACCCGCTCGCCGCCCCGCTCCTCACCGGCTGGTCGCTGGTGCGCTACCCCGGCTTCGCCCGCACGCCGAGCGCCGACGCCCTGCGCGAGCGGCTGGCCGCGGAGCATCCCGCGCTCGCGGCTCTCGACGTGAATCAGATGTACACGCAGCGGCCCGACGGCTCGCTCCTCGTCGGCGACACCCACCGACTCGGCTCGGACGTCCCGCCCTTCCAATCGGAGGAGGCCTTCGAACTGCTGCTGGAGCGCGCCCGCGCCCTCTTCGGCACCGACCGCCTCCGCGTGCGCGAGCGCTGGCAGGGCGTGTACGCGTCCGCCCCCGACGAGTTCCTCGTCGCCGCGCCGCAGCCCGACGTGCGCGTCGTGTCGGTGATGACCGGCATCGGGATGACCACCGGGCTGGGGCTCGCCGACCGCGTCGTCGACGAGCTGTTCGCCTCCGCCCCCGGCGTGCTGGCGACCGCCGGCGCACGCGCCCACTGACACGTCTGCACGAGACACGAGAAAGGCACCACCGTGACCCCTGACGGCCGCATCACCAGCGAGTTCGACGACACCGCCATCATCGAGCCCGAGGAGGACGAGGAGCTCGCCGATCTGGAGCTCGTCGTGCTCGATCTGGCCGGCACGACCGTCGTCGACGACGGTCTCGTGGAGCGTGCGTTCGCGCGCGCGGCCGATGCCGCGGGCCTGACCTCCACTGAGGAGGAGCGCACCGCCGCGCTCGCGTACGTGCACCGCACCATGGGGCAGTCGAAGGCGGCCGTCTTCCGCGCCCTCACCGGCGACGACGACCAGGCCGAGCACGCCAACGCCGTCTTCGAGTCCACGTACGCGGAGCTCGTCGCCGCGGCGGGCGTGCGCGCCGTCCCGGGTGCGGAGGAGCTCATCGGCCTGCTGCGGGAGTCGGGGGTCGCCGTGGTGCTCACCACCGGGTTCTCCCGCGCGACCCTCGATGTCGTGCTCGCCGCCCTCGGCTGGGCCGACCTGGCCGACGTGACGCTGAGCGCCGACGAGGCGGGGCGCGGCCGACCGTACCCCGACCTCCCGCTCACGGCCGTGCTGCGCACGGGGACGACCGCGGTCGACGGCATGGTGGTCGTGGGCGACACCGCGAGCGACATCGCATCCGGCATCGCCGCGGGCGCCGGGCTCGTCGTCGGTGTGCTGAGCGGGTCGCACGACGAGCGCACCCTGCTCGATGCGGGAGCCGACGCCGTCGTGGACAGCGTCGCCGACCTCGCCGAGCTGCTGGGCTTCGCGGACGAGGACGCCGAGTACGACGACGAGGAGGACGACCTCGCCGACGTCGATGACGAGGACGCGCTCGACGACGAGGACGCCCTCGACGACGACGTCGAGCTCGACGACGACGCAGCGCTCGCCCGCGCGGACGGGCCGGCCGGCCGGTGACGATCAAAGCCGTGACCCCTCGCGTCGTCGCGCCGCCGGCGAGCCTGGGGATGGGGGTCAGCGTGTACCCGTCCGCGACCGCGATGGTGTGGCCGGGCGAGGGTCACCGCCACGAGGCGGTCGCCGTGCCGGGCGTGCGTCTCGCGCCGGGTGATGTGCTGGTGGAGGTGGAGCTCGCCACCGTGTGCGGCTCCGACGTGCACACCGTGCTCGGGCACCGTTCGGCGCCCACCCCGCTGGTGCTCGGCCACGAGCAGGTCGGCCGCGTCGTCGCGCTCGGCCGCGGCGGCGCCAAGACGACCGACGGTCACCGGGTGTCGCTCGGCGAGCGGGTCGTCTGGTCCGTCGCCGTGCCCTGCGGACGGTGCGCGCGCTGCCGTCGCGGCCTCCCGCAGCGGTGCCTGAACCTGCAGAAGTACGGCCACGAGCGGATGCGCCGCGGCTGGGAGCTCTCGGGCGGGTTCGCCACGCACACCCACATCCTCGACGGCACCCCGATCGTCCCGGTTCCGGACGACCTCCCCGCCGCCGTGCTCGCCCCCGCGTCGTGCTCGACCGCGACGGTCGCCGCCGCGCTCGAGGCGGCCTCCGAGATCGTGCCGCTGGACGGCGCCCTCGTCCTCATCGCCGGGGCCGGGATGCTCGGCCTCACCGCGGCCGCCATGGCGACGGAGGCCGGCGCTCGCGTCGTCGTCAGCGACCCCGTCCCCGAGCGACGCCAGGCGGCCCTCGCGTTCGGCGCAGCCGCCATCGTCGATCCACGCGCCCCCGCGGACTCGGCCACGGGGCTCGCGACGGCGCTGGGCAAGGCCGGCGGCCGTGCCGCAGCGCCGACGGTCGCCCTGGAGCTCTCCGGCACCGCCGCCGCCGTCCGCTCGCTCCTCGCCACGGTCGACGTCGGTGGCGTGCTGGTGCTCGTCGGCTCGGTCTTCCCCGGTCCCGACCTCGCCGTCTCGCCGGAGCAGCTCGTTCGCCGCCTCCTCACCATCCGCGGCGTGCACAACTACGCCCCGCGGCACCTGGAGCAGGCGGTCCGCTTCCTCGCCGACGGGGGCCGCCGCTATCCCTTCGCCGAGCAGGTGGGCGTCGTCTTCCCGCTGGAGGAGGTGGATGCGGCGCTCGCCGCGACCGGGCACCCGCGGGTGGGCGTGCGCCCGTAGCCTTTCCTGAGCGTTCTCACATGTTCGGTTCTCTAGGATCGAGCTCCCGAACCCCGTGAGGAACCCCCGTGATCGAGACCGTCGACCCGACCACCCGTCCCCGCACCACCGATTCCGAGGCGCAGCCGCCCGTGCCCCCGAGCCCGCCCGCCCCGTCGCTGCAGCACCGGCAGCCCGGACCGGCGAGCCGCGCCATCGGCTCGCTGATCTTCTTCAGCCGCTGGCTGCAGGCCCCCCTCTACCTGGGGCTGATCGTCGCGCAGGCGATCTACGTCTGGGTGTTCATCGTCGAGCTGTGGCATCTCGCCGAAGACGTGATCGTCAGCGGCCACATCGACGAGGCCGCGGTGATGCTCGCCGTGCTCGGCCTGATCGATGTCGTGATGATCGCCAACCTCCTGATCATGGTGATCATCGGCGGCTACGAGACCTTCGTCTCGCGCGTCAACACCGACGGGCACCCCGACCAGCCTGAATGGCTGTCGCACGTCAACGCGAACGTGCTCAAGGTGAAGCTGGCGATGGCGATCATCGGCATCTCGTCCATCCACCTGCTCAAGACGTTCATCGAGGTCGGCGACCTCGGGGCTCCGGGCGCCGAGAACGTGACCGGCGACACGTACACGTCCCAGGGCGTGTTCTGGCAGGTCCTCATCCACTGCGTCTTCATCCTCTCCGCCGTGGCGCTCGCCGCGATCGACAGGATGTCGAAGAAGTCCGACGCCGGCCACTGACGCCGTCGGTGCCGGGTGGCATCGTGGAGGCATGAGCGACGACCCCTTCGCGACCTTCTTCCGCCTCCTCGCCGAGGTGCCGGTGCCGCCCGACGCCGAGGCGCTGTACGGGAGGGACCCCGAGGGTCGTCGCCGGGAGCGCAACCTGCGCCGCTACCTCGCGATGCCGCACGCCCCGGTGCTGCTGCTCGGCGAGGCTCCGGGATGGCGGGGGATGACGATCACCGGCGTCCCGTTCACGTCGGTGCGCGAGGTGGAGGCCGCGGTCACGCCCGAGCTCGCCGCGCTGGAACTGCCTCCCGAGCCGCAGGCCCCGTGGGAGGCGTCCAGCCGCGACGTGTGGGCGGCCTTCCGATCGTGGGAGGGGCCGCTCCCGCTCTCCTGGCCGATCTACCCGCACCACCCGTTCGTGCCGGGCGACCCGCGCACGAATCGCACCCCGCGCCCTGCCGAGGTGCGCGCCGGCGCCCCGGTCGCGCTGGAGCTGATCCGCGCGCTCGGCGTGGAGACGGTGGTCGCCGTGGGACGCAAAGCCCAAGGGGCCCTCGCGGTCGCCGGCGTCGACGCGCCCGCCATCCGGCACCCCGCCCAGGGCGGCGCGCGACAGTTCACCGAGCAGCTGCTGGCCGTGAATGCGGGCATGCGCGGCTGAGGGTTGACTTACGAATCCTTCACGACGTACTATTCCACGTGGAATAATCACCGCGGAACAATCGATCCGGAACAACACCCATGACACCAACCCCCCTCACCCCGCTCGCCGTGGCGGCGCTCGCGCTGCTCGCCGAGGGGCCGACGCATCCGTACGAGATGTACCAGACCCTCGTGCAGCGCTCGGAGGACCGGCTCGTCAAGGTGCGCCCCGGCTCGCTCTACCACACGGTCGATCGGATGGCCGGCAACGGCCTCGTCCGGGCGACCGGCACCGAGCGCGAGGGCAACCGTCCCGAGCGCACCACCTACGAGATCACCGCCGAGGGCACGCAGGCCCTTCGCGAGCGGATCGCCGACATCATCGGCACACCCGTCAACGAGTATCCGGAGTTCCCGGTCGGGCTGGGGGAATCCAACAACCTCTCCGCCGAGACCGTCGTCGCCCTGCTGCGCCAGCGCGTCTCCCACATCCGCGAGGACATCGGGACACTCGACGAGGCGATCCGCAAGCTCATGGACAAAGGCCTCCCCGCCCGGTACTGGATGGACGTGCGTTACCTGCGCGCGATGGCGGAGGCCGACGTGGCCACGCTCGAGGCCCTCATCGACGACCTCGTCTCGGGAGAGATCCCCTGGGACGACCAGAAGCAGCACTGAGAGAAAGACACCCATGGAACGAGAACTGAAGCCCTGGCCGGCCCTCTGGGCCCTGGTCGTCGGGTTCTTCATGATCCTCATCGACACCACCATCGTGTCGGTGGCCAACCCCTCCATCATGAAGGGGCTCGACCTCGGCACCGACTACAACGCGGTCATCTGGGTGACCAGCGCGTACCTGCTCGCCTACGCGGTGCCGCTGCTCATCACCGGCCGCCTCGGCGACCGGTTCGGACCGAAGAACATCTACCTGATCGGCCTCGTGATCTTCACGCTGGCCTCCGCCTGGTGCGGGTTCGCCGGCGACATGCCCGGCGGCGGCATCGGGATGCTGATCACCGCCCGCGTCGTGCAGGGCCTCGGCGCCGCGCTGATGACCCCGCAGACGATGGCGGTCATCACCCGCATCTTCCCGCCCGACCGCCGCGGTGCGGCCATGGGCCTGTGGGGCGCCGTGGCCGGCGTCGCGACCCTGATCGGCCCGCTGCTCGGCGGCATCCTGGTCGACACTCTCGGCTGGGAGTGGATCTTCTTCATCAACGTGCCCGTCGGCGTCGTCGCGTTCATCCTCGCGATGCGTCTCGTGCCGAAGCTCCCGACGCACTCGCACAGCTTCGACATCCTGGGCGTCATCCTGTCGGCCGTCGGCATGTTCCTCCTCGTCTTCGGCATCCAGGAGGGCGGCACCTACGACTGGGGCGTCATCTGGGGCCCGATCAGCGTCTGGGGGCTCATCATCTCGGGCATCGTCGTGCTGATCGCGTTCGTGATCTGGCAGGCGATGAACAAGAAGGAGCCGCTGCTGCCGCTCCCCCTGTTCCGCGACCGCAACTTCTCGCTCTCGAACGGCGCGATCACGACCGTCGGCTTCGCGGTCACCTGCATGGCGCTGCCGCTCGTGTTCTACTTCCAGACCGTCCGCGGTCTCACGCCGACCGAGTCGGCCCTGATGCTCGCGCCGACCGCCGTGTTCTCCGGCGTGCTCGCGCCGCTGATGGGTCGCCTGATCGACAAGATCAACCCGAAGTACATCGCCGCGCCGGGCCTCCTGCTCTTCGCGATGGCGCTGTTCCTCTACTCGCGGATGCTGACCCCGGATGTGACCATCTGGTGGCTGCTCATCCCGAGCGCCCTCATGGGCATCGCGATGTCGGGCGTCTGGGGGCCGATCTCGGCGACCGCCACCCGCAACCTCCCGATGAACCAGGCGGGGGCCGGCTCGGGCGTCTTCAACACCACGCGTCAGATCGGTGCGGTGCTCGGCAGCGCGTCCATCGCCGCCCTGATCTCGAGCCGACTCGCCGTCGACCTGCCGAAGGTCCCCGGCGGTGGGAACGTCAGCGAGGCCACGGCGGGAACGGAGCTGCCGCAGTTCCTCCACGCCGGATTCACCCAGGCGATGTCGGAGGCCCTGCTGCTGCCCGCCGCGGTCGCCTTCCTCGGCGCGCTGATCGTGATCTGGTGGGCGAAGCCCAAGCCGCCGGCGTGGGGTCCCCGCGCGGACGCCGCCCGCGACGCGGCCGCCGCGGATGCCGCCGGTGCCTCCGCAGGGGCTGCGGGAGGCCACGGTGCGCACGCCGCGCCTGTCCCGGTCGACGCCGTGGTCCACGGCTCGCACGCCGCCGACGTCCCGCCCGCGACGGACCTGTCCGAGGGCGAGGAGCCGCCGCACGGCCTCCACGCCGCGCCCGTCACGGACTGACGCCCGGACGTTCCGACAGCACGAAGCCCTCCCGCCGATCGGCGGGAGGGCTTCGTCGTGCTCGGGGAGCTGTCGCGGCGGCGACGCGTCAGGCGCCGGTCAGTCGCTCCAGCAGTTCGCGGTAGCGGGCCGTGGTGCGCTCGACGATCTCGGCGGGCAGCTCGGGAGGGGTGCCGGTCTTGTCCCAGTTCGCTGCGAGCCAGTCGCGCACGATCTGCTTGTCGAAGCTCGCCATGCGCTCCTCGGCGGTCGCCGCGGTCGCGTAGACCTGCGCATCCCAGTACCGGCTGGAGTCGCTCGTGAGCACCTCGTCGGCCAGTGTGATCTCGCCGGTCGCGCGGTCGGCGCCGAACTCGAACTTGGTGTCCGCGATGATCACTCCGCGCTGCTCGGCGATGGCCGACGCGCGCGAGTAGACCTGCAGCGAGAGGCGGCGCAGCTCCTCCGCGATCTCGGGACCGACGAGCTCGACGGTGCGCTCGAAGCTGATGTTCTCGTCGTGCTCGCCGAGCGGCGCCTTCCACGCGGGGGTGTAGAGCGGCTCGGGCAGGCGGTCTCCGTTGCTCAGGCCGTCGGGCAGCGGGATGCCGCACACGCTGCGGCTCGCCTGGTACTCCGCCCAGCCGCTGCCGGTGAGGTAGCCGCGCACCACGCACTCGATCGGGAACATGTCGAGCGGCTTCACCAGCATCGCGCGCCCGGAGACCTCCGCCGGGATGCGCTCGACGACCCGGTCGTCGGTGCCCTCGCGGCGCAGCTCGTGGTCAGGGACCAGGTGGTTGGGCACGCCGGCGAGCTGGTCGAACCACCACAGGCTGAGCGCGGTCAGCAGCTCGCCCTTGCCCGGGATGCCGGGGGAGAGCACATGGTCGAACGCGCTCACGCGGTCGCTGGCGACGACCAGCACGGCGTCCGCGTCGTCGAGACCGGTCGCGCCCTCGGGCACGTAGAGGTCTCGGACCTTGCCCGAATAGCTGTGGACCCATCCCGCCAGTTCGCTCACCCGTCCATCGTAGAGGCTGGCGTCAGGCCGACTTGCCGCCGTCCACGGGCAGGACGACGCCCGTCACATACGAGGCGGCGGGGGAGGCGAGCCATGCGACAGCGGCGGCGACCTCTTCGGCGCGACCCATCCGCCCGACGGGCATCTGCGCGCCGACGTGGGCGCGCGTCTCCGCGCTCTGCGCGAGGATCGGACCCGATTCGATGGGGCCAGGCGCCACGGCGTTCACCCGGATGCCGGCCCGGGCCTCGTCGAGGGCGGCCGTGCGGGTCAGCCCGACCACCGCGTGCTTGGCGGCGACGTACGCCGACATCCCGGGAGCCGCTGCCGTGCCGGCGCTCGAGGCGACATTGACGATCCCGCGCGGCCCGTCGATGGCCCGAAGCGCCCGCAGTTCGGCGCGCATCGCCACGGCCACGCTGCGGAAGGTGACGGCGACGATCGCGTCGAACTCGGCCGGATCCTGGTCGGCGAGCGGGATGGGCCGGTGCCCGCGTCCGACGTTGTTGACGCAGACGGTGAACGCTCGCTCGCGGGCCAGCCGCTCGATCGCGTCGGTGAGGGCTGCGTCGTCCGTGGCATCCACTGCGATCGGCGTCCCGCAGTCGATCCCCTCGGCGCGCAGCGCGACGACCAGCTCGTCGAGTGCGGTCGCGTCCCGGGCGACGGGCAGGATCGTGTGGCCGTCGGCCGCTAGCGCGCGACAGATCTCCCGGCCGATGAGGCCATTCGCGCCGACGACGAGCGCGGCGCTCACGCTGCCGCCCCGTTCCGCTCGCGCACATCCCGGCGGTCCGTCGGGAAGAGGAAGCCGGCGACGATGAGCCACGCGATCCCGCCGAAGCGGGCGATCGGCAGCAGGAACTGCAGCGGCTCGATCGCGAGCGAGAGGAAGGTCAGCTCCGCCAGCGCCGCGATCACGAGTCCCGCCCACGCCAGCCAGCGCGGCACCAGCCGGAGGATGAGCGCGGGGACGGCCATCCCGGCGATGAGGAGACCGAGGCCGGTCGCATAGCCGACACCGCCTGTGACGAACGCCGCGAACGAGAACGCGAGCGCGAGCCGCGGGTCGGTCGTCAGCTCGGGGCGGGAGAGCAGGAAGGTGCAGAAGGCCGAGACCATGAGGAGGATGGACGCCGTCAGCCCGCCCGCGAACCCGATCGACGGCCCCGGCACCCGGACGCCGAGCCGGTGGAGGCGCGCGAAGGCGGTGGCCGCGAGGATGCCGAGCGGGACGGCCGAGCCGAACTGGAGGAGCGCGACGACCCGGATGGCCACGGGATCCTGCTGAGCGTGAGCGGCGACGGCCGCGGCTCCCGCGTAGGGAGAGGCGAACGCGTCCGGCCCTGCGGCGGCGAACCCGACGACGAGGGCGAGGAGGACGAGCGCGGCGTGCACGACGGCGAGCCCGCCCAGCGGCGGACCTCCGGGACGCCTCGTCGTGGATGAATCGTTCATGTTCGTAATCGTTACACAGTGTAATCGTTACGCGCAACAGCTATTCTGGTCGGGTGAGCCCTTCCTCCGACGCCGTGCCGCCACGCACCGCCTTTCTGCTGGCGCAGGTCGGCGCGTCCGCCGCCGACCGCTTCCAGGCCCGCGTCGCCGAGCTCGGACTCAGTGCACGCGAGGCCGGAGCGATCCGGATCATCGGCCAGCGGCCGGGGATCAGCCAGCGGGAGGTCGCCCACGCCCTCGGTGCGCCGCCGAGCCGGATCGTCGCCCTGCTCGACGAGCTCTCGTCGGGCGGGCTGGTCGACCGCGAACGCAACGAGGCCGACCGCCGCAACAACGCGTTGTCCCTGACCGCCGAGGGGCGCGCGATGCTGGGCCGCCTGCGCGCCGTGGCCGAGGAGCACCAGGCCGAGGTGCTCGCAGCGCTCGAACCGGAGGAGCGCGTCGCTCTCGCTGCGCTGCTCCAGAAGCTGTCCGCCGGAACGGGCCTCACGCCCGACGGCCACCCCGGCTACCGGGGCTGACGCCCGACCGCGCGCTCAGCCCAGCAGCTTCGCCTTCGCCGCGGCGAACTCGGAGTCGTCGAGCAGCCCCTGCGTGTGCATCGTCGCCAGCTGCTGCAGCTGCGCCATGAGGTCGTCGGCGGCGGAGGCGGGAGCCGCCACGGCTTGTTGCGGCTGCTGCTGGGCGACGGCCTGCTGAGCCGCCGCCTGCATCTGCGCCTGCTGCTGCTGGGCCTCGTACTGCTGCTGCTCGTAGCTGTCCTGCGCCTTCTGCTGCTGGCGGCGGGCCATGCCTCCGGAGACCGCGGTCGCGGTCCCGGCGACGACGGCGGTGCGCGCCGCGAGCCCGAGTAGTCCCGGGCGTCCCATTCGTCCGATGAACGGCATGGTGTCCTCCTCAGCCTTCCGCGCCCGCGGGCGCGCTCTCGTCGAAATCTCCCGCGACGATCGCATTGACCACCGGCGCGGGGATGCGCTCGGTGTGCACGACGGTGCCCCCGGCCGCGAAGAAGCGGCTGGCCAGTTCGGTCGCCCAGCGGTGCTCGATCACGAGCACGGCGCCGGCGCGGCCCGGCTCGATGAGGTCGGCGATGTCGCTCACGTCGTCGTCGCCCGCGAGGCCGCTCGCCTCGAGCTGCACATCGGTCATCCCGATCTGGTCGCCGATCTCCTCCAGCTCCAGGAGCTCGACGCTCCCGTCGACGCTCCGCCGGATGATCAGCAGGTCGAGCAGCCGCACCGTGCCGCTCGCCACGAGGTCCAGGATGGCCTGGACGACGCCGGGTGAGGGCAGGTCGGTGTCGAACTGGGCGACGATGAACTCCGCGGGTCCGTACTCGAATTCGGCCACCGTGGTCCTCCTCCTGCGGCGGACGCCGCTCCTGGGGCCGACGCTACCCGTGCCCGGTGCGGCGAGGCAATGACCGACGTGGACGAGGTAAGGTCCCGTCGGCGATGCGCACGTTCACATCCCTAGACTGAGGGCGGTCGAGGGACGCGGGAGCCGCATCCCGGTGCGAAGGAGGACCACGTGGACGAATGGAACTGGGCCGGCAACCACCGCTACGCCGCGAGCCGCATCGTGACGCCGCGCAGCGTGGATGAGCTGCGCCAGCTGATCGCGGGCGCCCGCTCGGTGCGCGCGCTCGGCAGCCGCCACTCGTTCAACGACCTCGCCGACACCGACGACCTCCTCGTCAGCACAGCCGGCCTGCCCGGCGGTGTCCGGATCGACGCGGAGGCGCGCACGGCGACCGTCGGCGGCGGCGTGCGCTACGGCGACCTCGCCCGTGAGCTGGAGGCCGCGGGGTGGGCTCTGCACAACCTCGCCTCGCTCCCGCACATCTCGGTGGCCGGCGCGATCGCGACCTCCACCCACGGCTCCGGCGACCGCAACGGGACGCTCGCGACGGCGGTGGCCGGGCTCCGCATCCTGCGGGCCGACGGCGAGGTCGTCGAGCTGCGTCGCGGCGACGACGACTTCGCCGGAGCGGTCGTGTCCCTCGGCGCGCTCGGCGTCGTGCTCGAGGTCACCCTCGACATCCGGCCGACGTTCACCGTGCGGCAGCGGCTCTTCGGCGGTGTGCCGTGGGAGGCGGTCACGAGCCGGTTCGACGAGGTCACGTCGGCGGCCTACAGCGTCTCGCTCTTCACCACCTGGGACGAGGATGCCGTGAGCCTCGGGTGGATCAAGGAGCTCGCCGACACCCCGACCCCGGTCGGCGACGACTTCTTCGGCGCCCCCGCGCTCACCGAGGCGCGGCACATGATCGCGACGATGGACGTGCGCAACACGACCGAGCAGCTCGGCGTGCCCGGACCGTGGAGCGAGCGGCTCGCGCACTTCCGGTTCGAGTTCACGCCGTCGAACGGCGAGGAGATCCAGTCCGAGTACCTCGTGCCGCGCGCCAACGCGGTGACGGCGATCAACGCGGTCCGCTCGCTCGCCCCGCTGATCGCGCCGCTGCTGCAGATCAGCGAGATCCGGACCGCGGCGGCGGACGACCTCTGGCTGTCGAGCGCCTACGGAACCGACGTGGTCGGCCTCCACTTCACCTGGTTCCGCGACCAGGAGGGCGTGGAGGCGGTGCTGCCGGCGCTGGAGGACGCGCTGCTGCCCCTCGGCGCCCGCCCGCACTGGGGCAAGCTCTCCCTCGACCAGGCCGGCGTCGTCCCGACGCTCTACCCGCGTCTCGACGACTTCCGCGCCCTGACCGAGCGCTTCGACCCCGCAGGCCGCTTCCGCAACCCCTTCCTCACCCGCCTGCTCGGCTGAGCCCCTCTCGAGTACGCAGATTATCCGCGTACTCGACCCTTTTCGCCCTACTTTCTGCGTACTCGGCGGCTGGGCAGGTGGGGGCGCTCAGGAGACGCGAGCCGCGATGTCGGTGCGGTACTGCGAGCCCTCGAGGTGGATGCGGCCGACGGCCTCGTAGGCGCGCTCGCGCGCCTCGGCGAAGGTCGTGCCGCGGGCGACGACGGAGAGCACCCGGCCGCCGGTCGCCACGAGGGCCCCCGACTCGTCGCGGGCCGTCGCGGCGTGGGCGATGGTGACCTCGGGAACCCCCGCGGCCTCCTCCAGCCCCGTGATCGGGCGGCCGGTCAGCGGTGCCTCCGGGTAGCCCTCGCTCGCGACCACGACGGTCACGGCCGTGTCGAGGGCGAACTCGGGGCGCGGCATCCCGGCGAGCGCGCCGGTCGCGGCCGCGAACAGCAGCGACGACAGCGGGGTGACGAGCCGCGGGAGCACGACCTGGGTCTCCGGGTCGCCGAAGCGGGCGTTGAACTCGATGACGCGGATGCCGCGCTCGGTCATGATGAGGCCGCAGTAGAGGAGGCCGATGAACGGTGTCTGCTCGGCGGCGAGCTGGCGCACGGTCGGCAGCGCGACGGTGTCGATGACCTCGTCGACGAACGTCTCCGGCAGCCACGGCAGCGGCGAGTACGCGCCCATGCCGCCGGTGTTGGGGCCGGCGTCGCCGTCGAGGAGGCGCTTGTAGTCCTGGGCCGGGCTGAGGGGGAGGACGGTGTGGCCGTCGCTGACGAGGAAGAGGGAGACCTCCTGGCCGTCGAGGAACTCCTCGATCAGCACCCCGCCCTGGGTGAGGTAGTGCTCGGCGTGGGCGAGTGCGGCGGCGCGGTCCTCGGTGACGAGCACTCCCTTGCCCGCGGCCAGCCCGTCGGCCTTGATGACGTAGGGGGCGCCGAGGTCGTCCAGGGCCTTCTCGACCTCGGCGAGGGTCCCGGCGCGCACGGCTCGGCCGGTGGGCACGCCCGCGGCCTCCATGACGCGCTTCGCGAAGGTCTTGGAGCCCTCCAGCTGCGCCGCGGCCTTGCCCGGACCGAAGACGGGGATGCCACGGGTGCGCAGGGGATCGGCGACCCCCGCCACCAGCGGGGCCTCGGGACCGATGACGACGAGCTCGATGCCGTTCTCGATCGCGTACTCGGCGACGGCGGCGCCGTCGAGCGGGTCGAGCGCGGTGTCGACCGCGACGTCGGCCGCGATCCCCGCGTTGCCGGGGGCGGCGACGATCTCGTGACCCGCCTCCTCCGCGAGGAGCGCGGTGATGATGGCGTGCTCGCGGGCACCGGAACCGAGGACGAGAATCTTCACGCGACCATGCTAGAGGTCCGCGGTGAGTGCCCGCCGCCCCGGTGGGAGGATGGACGCATGGCCCGAGCGAAGATCCCCGACTCCGAGGGCGGCCCCGCGGTGCGCGCGGCGCTCGCCGACGGCGCGGACCGCAACACGACCGCGACCGCCGTGCGCTACCTCCTGCAGCTGCTGGCGGAGCGCGCGCCGGGCAACACCGTCGAGGTGCGCGTCCCGCCGTTCGGCGCGACCCAGTGCATCCCGGGCCCCCGCCACACCCGCGGCACCCCGCCCAACGTCATCGAGACCGACCCGAAGACCTGGCTCGCGCTCGCCTCCGGCGCTCTCTCCTGGGGCGACGGCCTCGCCTCCGGCTCCGTGCACGCCTCCGGCCAGCGCGCCTCCCTCGACGGCCTGCTGCCCCTCCGCTACTGACGGGGGAGGACCGCACCGGGGTGGGCGTCCACCCAGGCGGCGTAAGGGAGAATGGACGCATGACCGATAATCCGGAGGAGCAGGCGTCCGTCACCGAGGCGGAGGTGCGGGTGCACCGTTCGCCGCGCTACTTCCGGTTCATGCTCACCGGCGCCATCCTGTTCGCGATCGTCGCCCTGGTGCTGACCTTCGCCTTCCCGGAGAACCCGACGTACGACCGCGGCACGGTCTTCGGCTTCCTGCTCGCGATCTGCGTCGTCGTGGGCGTCGCCCTCGGAGCCCTCGTCGCGCTGCTGATCGACCGTGCGACCTCCCGGCGCGCGCGCAGCGTTCAGGCCGATAGAATCGACGTGCACATCCCCGCGGAGGAGCCCGGCGACGAGCTGCAGAGCGACGAGCCGCAGAGCGACCGGCCCGCGACCCCCGAGAGCTGAACATCACGACACACCTTGAGAAAGGGGTCCGCTGTGGCCGGAGGCGACGGTCTTCTCACCCACGATCTGCTGCCCGGTGAGAAAGGACCCCAGGACGCGTGCGGCGTCTTCGGCGTCTGGGCTCCCGGTGAAGAGGTCGCGAAACTCAGCTACTTCGGCCTCTACGCCCTGCAGCACCGCGGGCAGGAGTCGGCCGGCATCGCGACCAGCGACGGCGACAAGATCCTCATCTACAAAGACATGGGTCTCGTCTCGCAGGTCTTCAACGAGAACGCGCTCAACTCGCTGACCGGCCACATCGCCGTCGGCCACACGCGCTACTCGACGACCGGCGCCTCCAGCTGGCAGAACGCGCAGCCGACCCTCGGCCGCACCGCGAGCGGGACCGTCGCGCTCGGCCACAACGGCAACCTGACCAACACCGCGCAGCTCATGCAGCTCGTGCACGAGCGGTACCCCGAGCTCGACGGCGAGCTGACCCGCGGCAACACGACCGACACCGCGGTCGTCACCGCGCTCCTCACCGGCGACCTCGACCACACGCTCGAGGCGACGGCCCTGGAGGTGCTCCCGCGTCTGCGCGGCGCTTTCTGCCTCGTCTTCATGGACGAGCACACTCTCTACGCCGCCCGCGACCCGCAGGGCGTTCGCCCGCTGGTCCTCGGCCGGCTCGAGCGCGGCTGGGTCGTCGCGTCCGAGACCGCGGCGCTCGACATCGTCGGTGCGAGCTTCGTGCGCGAGGTCGAGCCGGGCGAGCTGATCGCCGTCGACGAGAACGGCCTGCGCACCACCCGCTTCGCCCCCGAGAAGCGTGCCGGCTGCGTCTTCGAGTACGTCTACCTCGCGCGTCCCGACACGACCATCTCCGGTCGCGGTGTTCACGAGGCCCGCGTCGAGATGGGTCGCCAGCTGGCCCGCGAGCACGCCGTCGAAGCCGACCTGGTCATCCCGACGCCGGAGTCCGGCACCCCCGCGGCCATCGGCTACGCGCAGGCGTCCGGCATCCCGTTCGGCCAGGGCCTGGTCAAGAACTCCTACGTGGGCCGCACCTTCATCCAGCCCTCGCAGACCATCCGCCAGCGCGGCATCAAGCTCAAGCTGAACCCGCTCAAGGAGGTCATCAAGGGTAAGCGCCTCGTGGTGGTCGACGACTCGATCGTGCGCGGCAACACGCAGCGCGCGCTCGTCTCGATGCTGCGGGAGGCCGGAGCGGCCGAGGTGCACGTGCGCATCTCCAGCCCGCCCATCACCTGGCCGTGCTTCTACGGCATCGACTTCGCCTCGCGGGCCGAGCTCATCGCGACCGGCCTCGGGGTCGAGGAGGTGCGCCAGTCCATCGGCGCGGACAGCCTCGGCTACCTGTCGGAGGACGGCATGATCGGCGCCACCGAGCAGCCGCGCGAGCTGCTCTGCACGGCCTGTTTCACGGGCAAGTACCCGATCGAGCTGCCGGATGCGCACCACCTGGGCAAGAACCTGCTGGAGCGCCCGCAGGAGACCGTCGCCGACACCGACACCGGTGCGGATGCCGCGTCCGACGGCTGCGAGCCGGGACCGGACTCCGAGTACGAGCGCCTGCTCTCCTTCGGGGACCCGGGCCGCCAGGAGTAGGCCAGGGGGAGGGGCGGCCCCGTCGCCCGGTACGATTGGCGGGTGACCGAACCCAGCGCATCCTCGTCCTCCTCCTACGCCGCCGCCGGCGTCGACACGGCCGCCGGGGACCGCGCGGTCGAGCTCATGAAGGCCGCCGTCGCCCGCACCCAGGGCCCCGAGGTCTTCGGGGGAGTGGGCGGCTTCGCCGGGCTCTTCGACGTCTCGTTCCTGAAGGACTTCCGCCGGCCGCTGCTGGCGACCTCCACCGACGGCGTCGGCACCAAGGTCGCCATCGCCCAGGCGATCGACAAGCACGACACCATCGGCCAGGACCTGGTCGGCATGGTGGTCGACGACATCATCGTGGTGGGCGCGCGCCCGCTGTTCATGACCGACTACATCGCCTGCGGCAAGGTCGTGCCCGAGCGCATCGCGGCGATCGTCGCCGGCATCGCGGGTGCCTGCGAGGCGACCGGCACGGCCCTGGTCGGCGGCGAGACCGCCGAGCACCCCGGTCTGCTCGGCCCGGACGACTACGACGTCGCAGGTGCCGCCGTGGGTGCGGTCGAGGCCGACGACCTGCTCGGCGCCGAGCGCGTGCGCGACGGGGATGTCGTGCTCGCGATGGCCTCCTCCGGCCTGCACTCCAACGGCTACTCGCTCGTGCGCCACATCCTGGCCCAGCGCGGCATCGGCTTCACGGACCACTCCGACGACTTCGACGGCCAGGTGGGCGAGGCCCTCCTGGAGCCGACCCGCCTCTACACCTCCCCACTGCTGCGCGTGCTGCAGGAGCCGTCGCTGCGCGGTGCCGTGCACTCGCTCAGCCACGTGACCGGCGGCGGTATCGCGGCGAACCTCGCCCGCGTGCTCCCGGTCGGCTCGTGGGTCGAGGTGGAGCGCTCGACGTGGTCGCCGAGCCCGGTCTTCCGCATCCTGAGCGACCTCGCGGGCAGCACGCTCGAGTCGTCCGAGGGCACCTGGAACCTCGGCGTCGGGATGTTCGCCATCGTTGCACCGGAGGCCGCCGACGCGGTCGCCGCGGCGATCACGGCCGACGGCATCCCGACCTGGCCGGTGGGCACCGTCTCGACCTCGGCCCGCGACCTCGCCGGGTTCGAGCAGGGTGCGAAGGGCGTCGACGGCGGCGCGGTGCGCCTGACCGGCGCGTACGCCGGATAGGCGTCCCGCCGCGCGGTCTCATGCCGCGGAGGCGTCCTCGGCGGTCGCAATCGCGAGGAGGGTGCTCGCCGGCTCTTCCGGTTCGTCGAGCGTGATCGCGAACTGGCGGTCGTCGTGCTGGGTGATCACGAGGCCCGGGCCCCGCCGGAGGATGATCGCCGACCGGCTCGGCATGATCCGGTACCCCCACCCGCCCCACTGCATCGGTTCGAGCGTCGTGACCTCGATCGATGCGATCTTCGCGGGAGCGATGCGTTTCAGCGGGATGCCCAGCAGGCCGGACGTGATGCGGAGGCCCCGCTCGTCGACGGTCACCCGGAACACGCAGAAGACGGCGACGAGGAGCAGCACGGCGAGATAGACGACCGCCGTCCACTCCAGCGAGGCCACGCCGTCGCGCGCGAGGGGCGGCGCGAACAGCACGATCCCGAGGACCAGGAGCAGAAGCGTCGCCCCGATGAACATCCGGGAGGACACCGTGCGGCTCCACGCGCGGGCGGGAAGGGAGGCGGCCGCGGGCCGGTGGCCGGCATCGGCCTCCACCTCGACCGGCGGGGTCGCCCCGCGGGGCAGGAGTGCGAGCTGGAGGAGGCCGTAGCACGGGGCCACGAGCGTCACCAGGACCCACGCTCCGATGTGGACCGTGAACGGGTCGGTCACATCCAGGGACGGGACGGTGCTCCCGAGCCACATGCCCAGAACGAGCGCAGCGGCGCCGCCGGTGAACCCGCCGGCCGCCCGCGGCCCCCGTGCGCCCGACCTCCCGGCGAGCACCACGATCGACCCGATCAGAGCGGCTGCGGCGCTCACTCCGAGCAGCCACCCGAGGAAGACCGGAGCGCTCGTCACCCCGTCCGCGGGGCCGCCGACGCCCCAGTGCGTGGGCAGGTCGGGCAAGCGGCCCTCCCACAGCATCCACGTCCAGAGGATCGTCGCGGCGGGTAGCCACAGGGTGACGACCGCCAAGGCTCGGCGCAGGCCGTTCATACGCAGTCTCCCATCTTCGCTGACAGCATGCATAATCTAACATGTTGTAATTGGCGTTCCGAAGCGTGAGAGCGTCCGCGATTCCATGGGCGTTGTATACTCACAACAATTCGGATAGGATGGGATGGTTAGCAAAGGACGACACTCGAAGAGCGCGGTGGCGAAGGCACTCGACGCCCTTCCCTCTGGGCGATTCGACATCGACCCCGTTCGCAACGGCCACCGGTGGGCTTCGGTCGTCTGTCGGGAATGCACGGCCTCGTTCAGTGTGTGGAGCACCCCGAAGAACGCCGACAACCACGCGAAGCAGATCGAGCGCTTCGCAGCGAAGCACGAGCACATGGAGGGAGAAGCATGAGCACTCACACCTTCACCGCGATTCTGAATCGGCCGCCGACGGATGACGAGCAGGACGCGCTCTTCGAGGCCGGCCTGGATGACTCGGCCGTGGAGGTCGGCAACGGCACCGGGCTGCTGCATGTCGACCGCGAGGCGGCGACTCTCGATGATGCGATCCTCAGTGTCGTCCGCGATGTGGAACGTGCCGGCTTCGAAGTGACGGGCCTGAAGCAGGACGACCTCGTCCCGTTGAAGACGATCGCCGAGCGGTGTGGTCGCAGCTACGAGAGCCTGCGGCTCCTCGCCGCCGGCAAGCGCGGCCCCGGCGGCTTCCCTGCCCCGCTCTCAGGCGAGGGCTGGTCGCTCTACTCGTGGGCGGCGGTCTCGACATGGCTCGGCGACAATGTCGGATTTCCCCGCGACGTCGAGGAGTACTCGAGGACGATTGCCGCGGCCGACCTGATGGCGCGCGCTCGACTGCTGATCGCGGGCCGCCCGAGCGCGTGGCGCCTCCCCGAGATCTTCGGCATCGGGAGCACGCGAGCCTTCGTGAGCGACGACCTCACCGAGCAGGGGCCGGAGTCTCAGGTCTCGTAGTCTTCGGCCGACGTGCCCTGTTCTGGTCGGAGCGGGGCGCGGGCGTCTCTGGATAGAGTGACGGGGTGACCCGCCTGTCTGCCCACCTTCGCGTGGCGAGCGCGGCGGGCATCGCAGCGGTGGCCGCACTGCTCGGCGTGGCACCGGCGGCGCTCGCCCAGCCCGATCCGGGTTCTCCCGCGGCCGGCACCGTCACCCCGCTCATCGACTGCGTCCAGGATGCTCCGCTCGGCGCCGTCACGGCGCGCACGGTCGTGCTGGGCTACCGCTCGACCGCCGCCGAGCCGGTGTCGGTGCCCGCGGGCGGCGGGGACAACGAGCTGACCTCCGGCGCCGCGGACCGCGGCCAACCGAGCACGTTCCTCCCCGGCGAGCACCACGGCGTCGCCCTGGTGACCCTCGATGCGCAGGCGGAGCCGGCCCTCGGCTGGCGGGTGCAGGGTGCTGTCGCCGCCATCGACGCCTCCGCACCGGCCTGCACGGACGCGACCGTCGTGACGCTGAACGCTCCGGCGAGCCCCGAGGCCGGCCGGCCCTTCGTCACGACCGCTGCCGTCTCCCGGCTCCTGCTGGGCGCCGCCGACGGCGGATCGGTGGGCTTCTCGATCGATGGCGGCGCCGAGACGGTCGTCCCGGTTGCGGGAGGCTCCGCGCGCGCCGAGCTCACGGCTCCCGCCGCCGGCACCCACACCCTGGTCGCCCGTTACCTCCCCGCCGACGGCTCCGGGCTGAAGCCGGCGACGGCCTCCACCGTCCTGACGACCGCCGTCGCGAGCGGGCCGCTCTCGGTCGCGGCCAACAGCGTCGTCGCGGGCAGCACCTCCGCCGTCATCGTGGTGACGCGCGCCACGGCGAACGGCGAGGCGACCGTCGACTACACGACCGCCGACGGGACCGCACGCGCCGGCGCCGATTACACCGCGACCTCCGGGACCGTCGTGCTCGCCGACGGGGTGCGCGAGGCGAAGGTCCGCATCCCTCTGGCAGCGCGGGCGGTCGGCTCGCCGTCCGCGACGTTCTTCGTGCTCCTGCAGCGGGCGTCCACGTCGGTCGGGGCCGCCTCGGCGACGGTCCTGCTTCCGGCCGTGGCGACGACGGCCGCTGCCGTGGCGGCCGGACCGGACGACTCCTCGACCGCCTCCCTCGCCGTCGCGGGGTCGCACGACGCGGACGGACCCGCATCGGCACTCCCCGTCGCCGACCCGACCGCCCGGCCCAGCGGCACGACCGGACAGGACCTGCTGCTCCTGATCGTCGGCGCCATCCTCTCCGTCGGCGGGATCGCGGGAGTGGTGAGCGTCCTGCGCGGCGTCACCCTCAAGAACGCCGACGCCTGACGGCCCTGACGGCGCGTCGGAGTCAGCTCAGCGTGGTCACCACGCCGCCGATCACCAGCGAGACGGCGACCGTCCAGCCGACGATCGCGACGCCCTGCCAGATCAGGATGCGCGCCCGGCCGACGCCGGCCGCGGCGAGCATCGTCGCGGTGAACTGCGTGGGCAGCAGGAGCGGCCCGAGCAGGCTCACACCGGGAACGCCGTAGCGCTCGAATGCGCGCTGGAACTTCGCCTTCCGCGGTGAGCTGGCCGGCGCGGGGTCGGTCTCGAGGTCCGGCTCGGCGCCGACGCCGTGGCCGGCGGCGACCGCGGCGGCCTGCTTCCGCGCACGGCTGCGCGTCACGACGGCGCGGCGCGCTCCCGAGCCGAGGAGCACGAGCACGGCGACGCAGGCGAAGTTGCCGACGATCGCGGCGATGATCGCGATCGCGGGAGTTATGCCGCCGATGATCCCGATCGTCGCGGCTCCCTCGCCCTCGACGAAGGGGATGGCGCCGGCCGCGGCGACGATCAGCGGCTGGACGAGGTCGGGCACGTGCCCGACGAGGTCTTGGAGGGCGTCGACGAGGTTCATGGTGGTTGCTCCGATCGGTCGGTCATGCGTGCTCCTTCCGAGTCCACCGGTCGCGGGTGCGGGCCGGTAGTGTGCGACCGTCACCGCTTCCCGGGCGTTCCGCTCGGGCGATCCGTGACATTCGTCACGCACCTACGATGAACGGGTGGGATACGGGGCAGAGGCAGCGGAGGCCGCCGGTGCTGCCGCCACGGCACGGATCGCACCGCGGCTCAGCCGAGGGGTGTCCGCGACCTGGTGGTACACCTTCGGCACGGTCGTCTTCTTCGTCGTCATGCTCGTGCTGTTCTGGGAGGCCGCCCTCGTCGGCGCGGGTTTCGACGCGGGGTCCGTGCTCGCCGCGGGTCTCGCGGGGGTGGTGTGGATCGCCGCCACCGTCCCGATGCTGCTCGACTACCGGCGCAGGGACGAGGACGCGGTGCCGGTGCGCCGGCGGCGCGCGTTCGTTCCGCTCCTCGTCGCGCTCGCGTGCTCGCTCGTGCTGGGATACGCCACGGGGATCTGGGTCATCGCTGCTGTCCCGCTCGTCGAGGCGATCGTCCTGCTGAACTGGGGGCCGGGCATCCGCCTGCGGGTCGTGCTGGTGGTGACGGTCCTGCTCGCCGCGCTCTGGGCGATCGACGCGCGGTTCGGCATCCCGGCCGACGGCGGTTCGACCTGGTTCCTGCTCGGCTTCTACGCGGCCTCCCTGCCGGCGGTCACCATCCTGTCGCTGTGGTGGTGGGACGTGGTCCTCACCCTCGATCGCGCTCGGGCCGCGGAGGCGCGCTTGGCCGCCACCCAGGAGCGGTTGCGGGTCGCGACCGACGTCCACGATCTCCAGGGGCACCATCTGCAGGTCATCGCCCTCCAGCTGGAGCTCGCGGAGCGGCTGATGACGAGCGACCCGGAGGCGTCGCTCGCTCAGGTGCGTGCGGCGAGGTCGAGCGTCGACGAGGCGCGGCAGGGGACGAGGGACCTCGCGCTGCGCTTCCGCTCCGTCCCCCTGCGTGACGAGCTCGCGAACGCCGTCGACCTGCTGCGGGCGGCGGGTGTCGCCGCCGAGGCGACGGTCGACCGCGACGCCGATCTCGCGCCGGCCGCCGTCCTCGGACCGGTCATCCGCGAGGCGACCACCAACGCGCTGCGTCACGGCGGCGGACGGTGGGCGCTCCTCTCGCTGACCCGCGACGTGGATGCGTGGCGACTCGTGATCGAGAACGACGCCACGGATCGGGAGTCCTCCGGCGACGGCGGAGGGTCGGGACTGCCGGGGATCGCCCGCCGTGTCTCCGACGCAGGCGGCGCGCTGGTGGTCGAGCACCGAGCGCAGTCGTTCCGGCTGGTCGTGACCGTCCCGGCCGAGGAGGGCCGGGCATGATCCGCGTCCTGATCGCCGACGACGAGGGGATGATCCGCTCCGCGCTCGCGGCGCTGCTCCGGCTGGAGGCCGACATCGAGGTCGTCGCGGAGTGCTCCGACGGCGAGCAGGCCGTCGCCGAAGCGCTGCGCGTCGCGCCCGATGTCTGCCTGCTCGACCTCGAGATGCCGGGTCTCGACGGGGTGGAGGTCGCCGCTCGGCTGACGCGCGCCCTCCCGACCCGGTGCATCGTCATCACGCGCCACGCCCGCCCGGGGGTGCTCCGGCGCGCGCTGGCGGCGGGTGTCTCGGGCTTCGTGCCCAAGTCGCGTGATGCGGCGGAGGTCGCGGCGGTCATCCGCACGGTCGCGTCGGGCCGGCGGTATGTGGATCCGGAGGTCGCGGCCGACGCCCTGAGCGACGAGCGCTCCCCGCTCACCGACCGGGAACTGGACGTCCTGCGCGCGGGCCGGCGCGGCGAGACGACCGGTCAGATCGCCCGTGCGCTCTCACTGGCGCCGGGCACGGTACGCAACCATGTCTCCGCCGTGATCGGCAAGCTGTCGGTCAGCACCCGACAGCAGGCCGTCCTCATCGCCGAGGAGCGCGGCTGGATCTGACGGCCCTGGTCAGCCGGCGGCCGGTACGACGATGCGCCCCGCCTCGGCGGCCTCGCGGTACATCCAGACGGAGACCACGGCCAGCCAGGCCCAGGCGAGGATGACGACGACCGTCAGTGCGATCGTGGCGACGGCCGAGCCTCCCGACACCGCGATCGCCACGAAGCCGACGAGGAGCAGCGCGCCCACGATGATGCTCGTCGCGGAGGCCGGCACCGACGTCCTGCGCAGGCGCCGCGCCAGGGCGAACGACCAGACGGCGAAGGCCACGAACCCGAGCCCTCCGGCCAGCAGGTGCAGCATCCCGTGCACCGAGAAGCCCGCCCCCGTCGCATCGGGGAGGGCTGCCCCCGCCGCGATGAGCAGGATCCCGTAGACCAGGAGGAAGACCCAGGCGGTGCGCCCCGGCCCGCTCGGGAGGTGGCGGCGGTAACCGATCGCGGCCGCCGCGGTCATCAGCCCGGTGAGGACGAAGACGGTGATGTGCACCCAGCCCGCGCCGCCGAGGGAGAGCAGGCTCCAGCTGTCCGTCGCGAACGAGAAGCCGGGCGTCAGCAGGCCCTGCACGACCGAGCAGACGACGTAGAAGGGCCCGGCGATGACGCCGTAGCCGAGCAGGGATTTGGTGACCCGGGCTTCGGGTGTGCAGTCGATGCGGGAGGTGGACGATTCGCCCGGCACGGTGCGCGACATGGTCATCCAATCTGAACTGAACCGTTTAGTTTGATCAGGATAGGCTGGCGTCGACGACCGGGTCAAGGGAGGAGCGCACCGTGCGCGAGCGGAAGACGGCGGAGATCCTGACGGCCGCGCGCGAGCTGTTCCTGCGTGACGGCTTCGCGGGCACGACGATCGAGGCGATCGCGGCCTCCGCCGGAGTCTCCAAGGCGACGGTCTACAGCAACTTCGCCGACAAGGACGCCCTCTTCGTCGAGTTGCTCGAGGTCGTCACCGCCGAGGCCGGCGGCATCCTGCGGTCGGCGACGGCGGGCCTGGAGGGGGACGAACCCCTCCGCGAACGCTTCCTGGCCGTCGCCGGGGTCCTCGTGCGGGGAGTGCTCCGGTCGGAGGTCGTCAGCCTGCGGCGCCTGGCGATCTCGCAGGCCGTCCGGTTCCCGGAGGCGGCTGCCGGATACTGGCGGGCCGGCCCGGCCGCGACGATCGAGCTCCTCGCCGAGCGGATCCGGTCGCTGGCGGACGAGGGCGTGCTCGCCGCATCGGACCCCGTCCGCGCCGCCACGCAGTTCGCCTACGCGCTGGTCGGCCCGCTGCAGGACCGCCTGCTCCTCGACCCCGGCCACACGTTCACGGATGCCGACCTAGAGGCGCACATCGCGGCGACGGTGGATGCGTTCCTGCGCGGGTACGGGGCCGCCGTCTGATCGATCTCCGCATCCGGTCGAGGAAGGGGCTCCCACCGCCTCTACTTCGTCGCGTTCGGGTGGTGAGTGTGAACCTGCTCCAGGTGCACGACCTGACCGTCCACGTAGAACCAGATGCGTGCGTCGCCTTTGAGGGTCGGCTTGTGCTGCCAGCGTTGGTGGACGGCGCCGTCGCGCGTGATGGTCCCCAGCGCACCCTTGAGCGGGTAGTTCGTCGGCGTCTCCGCCAGCGGGGTGCGGGTCAGAAAGTCCCACGCGTCGGCCAGCGGTCCGCGGATCGTGGCGCACAGGTCGGTCCAGCCGACCTGTGCCTGCCTGCTGGCGAACTCGATTCCGTACTCGCTGCGTTTGGTCGGCCGGGCGACCTTCTTCTCTCGCGCCACCTACGGCCGCTCGACGGGGAGGTCGGCGTCGAGCCAGTCGACCGATGCCGTGGAGAGCCCTGCAGCGATCGCGGTAGCGGTCTCGAGCCAGGAGTTCAGCTCGGCCACCGCGAGGTGCGCCTGTCCGGTGGAGAATGAAGCACGAGCCGCCCGGATGAGATCGCTCGCGCAGGTCTCGCGGTCCTCGGGGCTGAGGGCGAGCATCCACGGCAGCGCCTCGGACATGCGCTCCGCCAGCGTTCCTCGGGTGTCGGTGGCCACGCCGATGAGAGTCGCGGCGAGCTGAAGCAGTCCTTCGCGTGCGTCCGCCTCGCTCTTGGACATGAGGACGAGATCTTCTCCGTCGCGGCGCGTGACCTCGACCGGCTGATCCTCGGCAGCGGCGAAGACCCGGGTCGAGTTGCGGCTGAGTTCGGAGGACTGGAAGACCTGTTGTGGGCGGGCAGCGGTTAGCATCCCTCGATCATAGTTCAGAACTACTTCTGAATGCTGCGAATGGTGCCTCACCCATGACATTCATCACCCCCACCTCCTGACACCCGCCCTGCGCGCCGGGCCGGCCGCGGCGGGAGGCTGAGAGCGTGAATCAGACACCCGCCATCCGCCTCGCCGGCCTGCGCAAGTCCTTCGGCTCGCTCACCGCCGTCGACGGCGTCGACCTCACCATCCGCCCCGGCGAGGTGGTCGCCCTGCTCGGCCCGAACGGGGCAGGCAAGTCGACGACCATCGACCTCGCCCTCGGCCTCGCGCGGCCCTCCGCGGGCAGCGCCGAGCTGTTCGGCGCCGAGCCGATCCGCGCCATCCGGGAGGGCCGGGTCGGCGCCATGCTGCAGGGCGGCGCCCTGCTCCCCACCCTCACCGTCGCCGAGTGCGTCGCGCTCGTCGCCGCCGCGCACCGGCACCCGCTCAGCGTCGCCGAGGCGCTCGAGCGGGCGCGCTGCACCGAGATCGCCAAGCAGCGCGTCGCCAAGCTCTCCGGCGGCCAGATGCAGCGCGCCCGGTTCGCGGTCGCCGTCGTCTCCGACCCCGACCTGCTTTTCCTCGACGAGCCCACCGCCGCGATGGACGTGGAGGCCAGGCGCACCTTCTGGCAGTCGATGCGCGAGTTCACGGAGGAGGGCCGCACGGTCGTCTTCGCCACGCACTACCTCGACGAGGCCGACACCTACGCCGACCGGATCGTGATGCTCGCCCGTGGCCGCGTCGTCGCCGACGGCACGCCCGCCGAGGTCAAGGCGGTCGTCTCGGGCCGCCGCATCCGGGCCTCCGCCGACTTCGCCTGGAGCCCGGCGATGGAGGCCGCGCTCGCCGCCCTGCCCGGCGTGCGGAGCGTCGAGCACCGGGCCGGCCAGCTCGCCCTCGTCAGCGACGACTCCGACGCGACGCTGCGGGCGCTCCTCGCCGCGCACGACGACATCCATGACATCGAAGTGACCGCGCACACGATGGACGAGGCCTTCCTCGCCCTCACCGAGGCGCACGAGACCGAAGGAGCGACGCGATGAGCATCGCCTATCTGGGGCGCGAGTCGCTCCGTCAGCTGAAGAACATGCGCTCGATGGTGTTCACCCTCGCGGTCCCGCTCGTGATGCTGATCGCGTTCGGCGGCACCTTCGGCGGACGCGGCCAGGTGGATGCGGTGACGCACCTGCCGTGGATCGTCGTCACCACCATCCAGGTCGCCGCGTACGGCGGCATGATGGCGGCCCTCTCGCAGGCGTTCGGGATCGTCACCGAGCGCTCGATCGGCTGGAACCGCCAGCTGCGGGTCACCCCGCTCTCGGGCACCGGCTACCTCGTCTCGAAGCTGGTCGCGGCGCTCGCCCTCGCGCTGGTGAGCATCGTCGTCATCATCGGGGTGTCGCTCGCGCTGTACCACCCGGAGCTGTCGGCCGGGAGCTGGGTGCTCGCCGCCCTCGGCATCTGGTGCGGCGTCATCCCGTTCGCGCTGCTCGGCATCCTGATCGGCCAGTTCGCCAAGCCCGAGTTCGCGCAGCCGCTCTTCATGGCGGTGTTCATGGGGATGGCCGTGCTCGGCGGGCTCTGGATCCCCCTCCAGATCTTCCCGGTGTGGGTCGCGAACGTGGCGAAGGCGGTCCCGTCGTACTGGCTCAACCGCGTCGGTCAGCTCGGTGCCCTGCAGAGCGGGGACGCCCTGACCCCGGCGCTGGTGCTCGCCGCCTGGACCGTCGCCCTCGGCGCCCTGATCGTCTGGCGCTACCGCCGCGACGCCGCGCGCGGCTGACCGGCCGCTGATTAGGGTAGGGACGTGTTCAGCAACGAGGTCGAGGAGCGCCGGCCGGCAGGGTTCCGCGCCCGGCTGACCCATCAGGCCGCACGGCGCTGGTATCCGGGCGCGCTGATCGGCCTGGTCTACCAGATCTCGGTCCTGGCCGGCCTCTGGACGTCCGACGGATCCCTCGCCGAGAAGATCATCACGACGTTCCTCCTCGTGCTCGTCTACGCGGGCTTCCTCGCCCTCCCTCCGCTGCTCTGGTGGGAGGGCGAGCGCACGCGGATGCTCGCGATCGCCGGCTACTTCGCCCTGACGCTCCTCCTCATCCCCTCGCTCGGCGAGATCACCTGCTGGACGTGGGTCTACGTCGCCTGCGTGATCGGGATGGTCGTGGCGCGGCCCGTGCTCTCGACCGCTCTCATCGTGGCGCTGGGCGCGGTCCAGCTGGTGGTGTTCCTCCTGGCGGGCAGCTTCGAGGACTACTGGTTCATCGCCCTCGTCACCGTCTCGATCGGCATCATGATGAGCGCGTTCGCCCGCCAGATCGATGCGCTCCGCAAGCTGCGCAGCGCGCAGGGCGAGATCGCCCGGCTTGCGGTGATCGAGGAGCGGTCGCGGTTCTCGCGCGACATGCACGACGTGCTGGGCCACTCCCTCACCGTCGTCACGGTGAAGTCCGAGCTCGCCCGGCGGCTCGTCCCCGTCGACCCGGCGCGGGCGGAGGCCGAACTCGCGGACATCGAACGCCTCACCCGGTCCGCGCTCGCCGATCTGCGGGCGGCCGTGGCCGGCTACCGCGAGATGAGCATCTCCACCGAGCTCGCCGCCGCACAGGCCAGCCTGGCTGCCGCCGACATCACCGCGCACCTGCCGCGCAACGGCGAGGAGGTCGCGCCCGACCTCCGGGAGCTCTTCGGCTGGGTGCTGCGGGAGGGCGTGACCAACGTGATCCGCCACTCCGGCTCCCGCAACTGCTGGGTGACCGTCGGGAGCGACGCCCTCGCGATCGAGGACGACGGACTCGGTCCGGCGCCGGTCGGTTCGGTGCCCGCCGCCGCCGCGGTGCGCGGTTCCGGCCTGGCCGGGCTCGCCGAGCGCGCCCGCACGTCGGGGGCGACGGTCGAGATCGCGGCGGGGACGCGCGGCGGAACACTGCTGACCGTCCGGAGGACCGCATGACCATCCGCCTGCTTCTCGCCGACGACCAGGCGCTCGTGCGCGGGGCGCTCGCCGCCCTGCTCGACCTCGAGCCGGATCTGGAGGTGGTGGCCCAGGTCGGCCGTGGGGACGAGGTCGTCGACGCGGCCCGGGAGTCCGCCGCCGACGTCGCCCTGCTCGACGTGGAGATGCCCGGGCTCGACGGCATCCAGGCGGCCTCCGCGCTGCGCACCGCTGTGCCCGCGTGCCGGTCTCTCATCGTCACGACGTTCGGGCGTCCCGGCTATCTGCGCCGGGCGATGGAGGCGGGAGCCTCCGGCTTCATCGTCAAGGACACGCCGTCGGGGCAACTCGCTGATGCCGTGCGCCGGGTCGCCTCGGGTCTGCGTGTCGTCGATCCGACGCTCGCAGCCGAATCGCTCGCGTCCGGTGTCTCACCGCTGACCTCGCGTGAGGCGGAGGTGCTGGCCCTGGCGGGGGACGGCGGCACGATCTCCGACATCGCGCGCCGACTGCACCTCAGCGAGGGGACGGTGCGCAATCACCTGTCGAGCGCGATCGGAAAGACCGCGGCGCGCAACCGCTCGGACGCGGTTCTGATCGCCACCCGACAGGGGTGGTTGTAGGGACGGGACTCGTCAGGCGCGCTTCGGCGTCTCGGTCTCTTCGTCCTCGTAGCCGTCGCCGGATTCCTCCGGCTCGTAGTCCGCCCACGCGGCGTATTGGTCGTCCTCGTGGTGTGAATGTCCGGTCAGCTCGCGCTCGAGCGCGTCGTAGTTGACCGTCGGACTGAACGACTTCAACTCACGAGCGATCTTGGTGTGCTTTGCCTTTTGACGGCCGCGCCCCATGCGTGACCCCCTTTTGGTCCCAGCCCGGGGGCTGGGCTCCCGGGGATCCGAACAGAAACAATAAAAACTAGCATCGAGTTTAGCATGCAGGTCCCTATGGACCCGGAGTATGCGCACAGCCGGACATGATGGGATGACAGCGTGACCACGAGCAGGACCGAGACCCAGGTCGTCGTGATCGGTGCGGGCCAGGCGGGGCTCGCGGTGGCCTACTATCTGCGGCGGTTCGAGCTCGTCCCCGGCGAGGATTTCGTCCTGTTCGACCGGGGTCCGTACACGGGCGGCGCGTGGCAGCACCGCTGGGATGCGCTGAAGCTCGGCAGCGCCCATCACGTCAACGATCTGCCCGGGATGGCGGAGGTCGGGCTCAGCTTCGAGACCGCCGACCGCTCGCTTCCTGCCAAGGACATCGTTGCGGGTTACTACCGCCGCTACGAGGAGCACTTCGGCCTCCGGGTGGAGCGACCGGTCGCCGTCTCCAGCGTCTTCAACCGGGGAGCGGACCTCGTGGTGGGGCATTCGCAGGGCGAGACCGTCACGCGCGTCGTCGTCAACGCCTCCGGGACCTGGGGCGCACCCTTCATCCCCTGGTACCCCGGCATGAACACATTCTCCGGACGGCATGTGCACACCTCGAACTACGTGTCGGCCGAGGAGTTCGCCGGGCAGTCGGTCGTCGTCGTCGGCGGCGGCACGAGCGCGATCGGCTTCCTGCTCGAGCTGGAGGGCGTCGCCGGTGAGCTGGCGTGGGCGACCCGGCGCCCGGTCGACTTCCGTGACGAATCCGAGCTCACGATCGAGGGCGGTGTCGCCGCCGTGCAGCAGCAGGATGCCGCAGCCCGCGCCGGTGCGGCGCTGCCGAGCATCGTGAGCGGGACCGGTGTGCCCCGCACCCGCCGCATCGCCGCCGGCATCGAGCGGGGGCTCCTCGTCGAGCGTCCGATGTTCACCGCCATCGAGCCGGACGGCGTTCGCTGGAGCGACGGGTCGTTCACCCACGCGGACGCCATCGTCTGGGCGACCGGGTTCCGTCCCGAGCTGCGCCACCTCGCGCCGCTCAAGCTGCGCGAGAAGGCGGGCGGCCTGACCGTCGCTTCGGGCGCATCCTGGCAGGACAGCCGCATCTTCCTCGCCGGCTACGGCCCCCAGGCGAGCACCATCGGCGCCAACCGCGCCGGCCGCGTCATCGCCCGCCAGATCATGGCCCAGCTCTAGCCTCCGAGCGCGTGCCGCGCTCGCGAGGTGTGAGTTGTTGCGGGTGTTTCGCGTGGATACCCGCAACTAGTCACATCTCGCGACGTGCGCATCCCGGGAGGCCGGCCGGCGCACGCAGAAGAGGCCGGACGCGGGGTGCGTCCGGCCTCTTCTGGCGTCAGGTCCGGTCAGGGCACGTCGACGTCGCGCGTCTCGCCGGCGAAGCGCAGGCCGCGCACGTGGGTGTTGGCCGCAGCGGGAGCCGGGTCGACGTCGAAACGTCCGGCGGGTGCGTCCGCGCGCAGCCCGAGGCGGGCGCTGAGCACGGCGACGGCAGCGGCGGCGGACCACGCCTGCGGACGGCAGGCGGCCGGGTACGGGATGGGCGCGGCCGTCTGCTCCGTGCTGTCACCGGAGTGCAGCTCGGGCATGCGGTAGCCGAACCCGTCGGCGGCGGCGAGCAGGCCGTCGGAGAGCTGCTCCGCCTCGGCGGCGAAGCCTTCGCGGGCGAGGCCGGTGATGACGATCGCGGTGTCGTGGGCCCAGACGCTGCCGCCGTGGTAGCTCAGCGGCCAGTAGCCGCCGGCCGCGCTGGACATCGTGCGGAGCCCGTAGCCGGAGGAGAGCTCGGGCGACGCCAGACGGCGGGCGATCAGCTCGGCCTGGCCGGGCTCCAGGATGCCGGTGCCGAGCAGGTGGCCGATGTTGCTGGTCACGGAGTCGACCGCCCGCTTCGACGCGTCGAGCGCGATCGCCGGGTAGGCGCCGGCTGGGTCGTCGATCCAGAAGGAGGCGGCGAAGCGTGCCTTGAGGGCGGCGGCCCAGTCGCGCCACTCCTCGGCGCCGTCGCGACCGAACGCCTCCAGCAGGGCGGCGCCGCCAACCGCGGCCTCGTAGGCGTAGCCCTGCACCTCGCAGAGCGCGATCGGACCGTCGGCGAGGGTGCCGTCGTTCCACTGGATCGAGTCGCCCGAGTCCTTCCAGCCCTGGTTCGCGAGGCCGTGGCCGGTGGTGTCGACGTACTCGAGGAACCCGTCGCCGTCGCTGTCTCCGTGGTCGCGCATCCAGAGCAGCGCGGCTTCGAGCGCGGGGAGGAGCGCCTCGACCTCGTCGGCAGGCATGCCCCAGCGCCACGCGTCGTGGAGCAGCGAGATCCAGAGCGCGGTCGCGTCGACTGTGCCGTAGTAGAGCGGGGGCAGCACGACGCCCTCGCCCGGGATGGTCAGCGCCGACGGACGCAGCTCGTGCATGATCTTGCCCGGCTGCTCGGCCGTTGCACCGACAGTCTCGGTGCCCTGGAGGGCGGCGAGCACGCGGAGCGTCGAGGCAGCGAGATCGGTGCCGAGCGGGAGGAGCATCCGCGCGGCCCAGAGGGAGTCGCGGCCGAAGAGGGTGAAGAACCACGGGGCGCCGGCGGCGAGGAACACGTCGTCCGGACGGGCGGTGGTCGTCATCCGCAGCGACTGCAGGTCGGCGAGGGCGCGCTCCAGCCAGGAGGCCAGGCGCGAGTCGCCGGTGGAGGCGGTGAAGGCCGTCCACTCGGCGGAGGGACCGGCGCCCGCGACCACGGCGGTCGGGTCGTCGACGGCGATCTCCCAGGTGAGGGTCGCGGCGCCGTTGCCGGCGATGTCGAGATCCCACGACAGCGTCGCCGCGGCCGCGTCGGACTCGACCCGGGCTCCCTCGGCGCGGAGGACGGCCGTGACGGGGCCGGACGTGAAGGTGACCGTGGAGCCGTCGACGGAGGTCTCGACCGGGTGCTCGGCGCCGGCGAGACCGGCCTTGACCACCTGCATCGGGCTGAAGTCGCCGTGGACGGCGACGGACACGGTGGTGGAGATCGGCTCGCGGAGCGCGTTGCGGACCACGATGGTCTCGCGCAGCACGCCGGCACGCACCTCGCGGGTGCGCTCGACGCGGACACGGGGGTCGGCCGTCGCGTCGTCGAGACCGCGAGCGAGGGAGGTGAAGACGGCCGTCGCGGCGTCGGGGCCGGCGGTCGCGATGTGCTCGAGCGTCGAACCGGCGACCGTGAGACCGATGCGGTCGAGGACGCGCAGGTCGGAGTGGAAGAACCCGTGGATGCCGACGCCGTCCACGTCGCCGTCGGCGGTGGACCAGGCCTGGCTGGGCGCGGTCAGGACCACGACGCTGTCATGCAGCAGGGGTTGGAGCGGGTGGGTCATCGTGGCTGTCGCGCCTCCTCGATAGGGGGTGTGAATGTGGATCGGTCGGTCTGGTCGGTGGGGTGGTGGGGCAGAATGCGCGGCGTCAGTCGCGTCTCGGCGATGGAGTCACCGTCGCGGACCAGACGCCAGGCTGCGGCGTCTTCGCGCTCGGCGACGACCTCGACGAGCTCTCGGCCGCGATAGACGAGGCCGACGCCCTCCTCGAGGGCGTAGCCGTCGGAGAGGGCGCCGTCGGCGATGGCCGCGAGGTGCGCGGGCCGGCGCTTCGGATCGGAGTCCCAGTGCACGCCGAGCGAGCCGGGCAGCAGAGCCAGGCCGTCGGGCACCGCGCTGATGTCCGGGCCGTACGAGGCGGTGGTGCCGCCCTCGTGCCAGCACAAGGCGCCGGCGGATCCTCCGGCGAGCACCACGCCCGCCTCCCACGCCTCCGCGAGGAGGCGGTCGAGGCCGTGCGCGCGCCAGACGGCGAGCAGATTGACGAGGCTGCCCCCGCTGACCCACACGACGTCCTGGCTGAGCAGGTGCTCGCGGAGGTCGGGTGTGTTCGGGTGCGGAAAGAACCGCACGTGGCTCGCCTCGACTCCCGCGACGCGGGCAGCCTCGAGCTCGGCGCCCTCGATGTGCCTCTGGTCGCCGCCTGCGGTGTTGATGTGAGTGACGCGCGGCGCGCGGCCGCTCACCTGGGCGAGCTCGATGGCGTGGTGCAGGAGCGGACCGTAGACGGAGTCGGTCCAGTCGCCGCCGTTGAGGCCGCCGCAGGTCGCGACGATCGTGGGTCCAGCGGCGGTCACTCCTTCACCGCCCCCTCGCTCGAGTTCATGATGCGGCGCTGGAAGATGAAGAACATGATGGCCACGGGGATGGTCATGAGTGCGGCGGCTGCGAGCTTGAGTGGGAACTGGTTGCCCTGGCTGAGCTGGCCACTGGCGAGGCCGGCGACGCCCTTGGTCAGCGTGGTGAGCGCCGGATCCTGCGTGGAGACGATGAAGTGCGCCAGCTCGTTCCACGAGCCCTGGAACGACAGGATGATGATCGTGATGAGCGCGGGCCGCGCCATCGGCAGAACGATCGACCAGAACACCCGGAAGGTGCTGGCGCCGTCGATGCGGGCCTGCTCCTCCACGCTGGCAGGGATGGACTCGAAGAAGTTCTTCATGATGAAGACACCGGCCGCGTCCGTCAGCAGCGGCAGGATCATGCCGGCGTAGGAGTCGTAGATGCCGAGCTGGTTGATCACGAGGAACTTCGGGATCAGCAGGACGACCATCGGCACCGACATGACCGCGACCAGGGCCGCGAAGATGACGCCGCGTCCGCGGAAGTGCAGCCGGGCGAGGGCGTACCCCGCCAGCGAGTTGAAGAACACTCGCCCGAGGGTCACGAAGATCGTCACGATCGCCGAGTTGGTGAACCAGGTGGGGAAGTCGGAGCTGAGGAAGAGCTTCGTGTACGCCGCGGTCGTCCACACCTGCGGGATGAGGGAGACGGGATGGGCCGTGGCGTCGGCGTCGGTCTTGAACGACGTCGCGAGCTGGATGAGGAACGGCAGGATGTACACGACCGCGAGGATGACGAGGATCGCGTAGCTGACCGACGTCGCGGCGATCGTGCCGTTGGACCGGCGACGGGGCGGGCGCGCCGCGGGCGCGGCGGTCGCCTTCTCGGCGCCGGACGGCGCGGAGGACAGTGTCGCGGTCATCGCTTCGGCTCCTTCTCCGCTGCTGCGGCGGTCGCTGCGGCGGGCACGGCGGTGCTCGCCGTGATGGCGGGCTGGTAGAGGCGCATCCGGCGCTTCGAGACCGCGCGCTCGCGCAGCACCCAGCGCTGGAAGATCGTGAACAGCACGATGATGACGAACAGGATGAACGCGATCGCCGCGCCCTGTCCCCAGTTCTGATCGACGAACGAGGTCTTGTACGACTGGTAGGCCGGGGTCAGCGTGGTCTTGCCGGGAGCGCCCTTGGTGCCGGTGTAGATCTGGTCGAAGACCTGCCAGCAGCCGATGAGACCGAGGGTCAGCACGGTGAAGAGGGTCGGGCGCAGCTGCGGGAGGGTGATGCGCCAGAAGCGCTGCCAGCCGTTCGCGCCGTCCATCATGGCGGCCTCGGTGATGTCGCCGCCCAGGTTCTGGAGGGCCGCGATGAAGAGGAGCATGAACGTGCCGCTCGTGGTGAAGACGGCCATGATGATGTACGCCGTCATGGCGACCGACGGGCCGCCCAGCCAGTCCCACCAGGAGACGCCGAGCAGGGTGTTCTGCGTGAGGGCGCCCGGGCCCTGGGTCACGCCGAAGATGCCGAGGAAGTTGTGGACGATGCCGTCGGGGTCGTTGAACCAGTTGGGCCCGTTGATCCCGATCCAGGAGAGCATCTGGTTGACCGCACCGGTGGTGCTGAAGAGGAAGAGCCACAGCACGGTGATTGCCACCGAGCTGGTGACGGAGGGGAAGTAGAAGGCGGTGCGGAAGAACCCGCGTCCGCGGAGCACCGCCCGGTTGACGAGGACCGCGAGGCCGAGGGCGACGGCGGTCTGGATCGGCACGACGAGGACCACGTACCAGGCGTTGTTCTTCAGCGAGATGCCGAAGTCCTGTTCGGCCAGGCCGCCGCCCGCGAGGATCGACGTGTAGTTCTTGAGTCCGATGAAGTTGACGTCGGAGGAGAAGGGGCTGCCCCGGCCTCCCCAGTCGGAGAAGCTCACCCACAGTGCCATGAGCACCGGGACGACGAGGAACACGCCGAGCAGGATGATGACCGGGGCGGTGAACAACCACCCCGAGGCGGCCTCGCCGCGCCGGATTCCGGAACGGCGAGACCGACTCGTGGTTTGCGACATGGGAGGGTTCGCTCCTACTTCAGCAGTGCTTCGAGGTTCTTCTGGGTCGCGTCCAGGATGGCCTTCGGGTCACCCGTGGCCAGCGATTCCAGCTTGCTGTTGAGGTCGGTGACGACGTCGGCCGAGCCCTTCGCGGTCGGCACGCCCTTGGCGTAGTCGGCGGCGGAGAGGAACGGGACGAGCGCCGGGTTGGCCGACTTCCACTCGTCGGCGGCCGACTTGATCGACGGCATGGGGCCGAAGGCCTCGGAGAAGGCGAGCTGGTCGTCCTTGCTGGTCAGCTTCTCGACGAGCTTGAGCGCGGCGGCCTGGTTGGGGCTGTCGGCGGCGATGCCCCAGCAGTTGGTGAACTGCAGGGTGCCCTGGCCGGCGGGGCCGGCCGGGAGCTCCGCGACGGTGTACTTGACGTCCGGGTAGTCGGCCTTCAGGCCACCCGTGATCCAGTTGCCCTCGATGGTCATGGCCGCGAGGCCCTTGCCGAACGCCTCGCCGCCCCAGCCCGCGCCGAGGTCCTTGGCGTACTTGAGCTCGCCGCCGTTCAGGAGGGTCTTCACGTAGTCGAGCGCCTTCACGTTGGCGTCGCTGTTCGCGGTCGCCTTGGTGGAGTCGTCGTTCATCAGGTTGCCGCCGGCCTGGACCATGAAGGAGCCGATGCGGGCGTACTCACCGGAGATGCCGAGGCCGACGTGGTCGGCGGTGGTCAGCTTCTTGCTGACGGACTCGAGCTGGTCCCAGGTCTTCGGGATGTCGGCGTCGGTCAGGCCGGCCGCGCTCCACATGTCGTTGTTGATGATGAGCTGCAGGGTCGAGAAGTCCTTCGGGGCGCAGTAGAACTTGCCGTCGTAGGTGAACGACTTGACCAGGCTGGGGTAGAAGTCGTCCTTGTTGCTGAGCTGGTCGCCGTAGGCGAGGAGCGAGCCGTTGGACGCGTAGCCGGCCAGGGCGTCGGTCGACAGGTAGAACACGTCGGCCGGCTTCTTCGCCGCGAAGCCCTGCGAGAGCTGCTGGTTGAGGTCGGTGGCGGCGACGACGGAGGCCTTGGTGCCCGAGCTCTTCGACCAGTCGGAGACGGCCGACTTCACCGCGTTGGTCTCGGAGTCGCCCGACGAGCCGATCATGACCGTGAGGGCCTTGTCGGACGACGTGAGCTTGCCCGAGTCGCTGCTGCTGCTCCCGCTGAAGCCGGAGCCGCAGGCCGTCAGCGCCAGGGCGGTCGCGACGGCGACGGCGCCGCTCGCGATCCACCTGTTGGTGTTCTTGCGCATGTGTTTCTCTCCTTGGTGTGAGCGTGCCCGAACGGTGGGCACGCAGAGGGTGGGGTCGGGAAAGTGTGGAGGGATCAGGTCGGGGCGGACGCTGTGGAGCGAGCTGTGCACGCCCGGGCGGCCTCGACGACAGTAGACCAGCGGGCCGATGAGGAGGCCGCCGGGAGACGACGACGGAGGGGTGAAGGGACGCTGCGCCTCGATGCGGGCATCCGACCTCCTCTGGTCCGTCGTGCTGCGGTTCATGGATCGATCCGTGATCTTGAACGATCAAATCGCGACGTGCTAGCGTCACTTTTGAACGATCAAATCGGATTGCAGTCACCATAACCATGGGCTTCCCGGCCTGTCAAGCGGCCGGACGGTAGGGTCGGTTCAGCCGCGATCGAGCCGGGAGGAGGCCGCCATGGGCGCACAGCCCACCGTCAGCGATGTCGCCGACGCCGCCGGCGTCTCCCGCCAGACCGTCTCCAATGTGCTGAACGCGCCCGAGCTGGTCCGCCCGGCCACGCGGGAGCGCGTGCAGGACGCGATCGGGCGCCTCGGCTACCGTCCCCACGCGTCGGCCCGCCGGCTGCGCACGCAGAAGAGCTCGACGATCGGCATCCGGCTCGACCCCATCACACAGGACGGCATCTCGGGCAGCATCCTCGACCGCTTCCTGCATTCGTTCACCGAGCAGGCCGACCGCAAGGGCCTGCGCGTGCTGCTCTTCACGGCGGATGGCCCGGACGACGAGATCGCGCAGTTCCGCCGCCTCTCGGACGCGGCCGACGTCGATGGCTTCGTGCTCACCTCCACCTTCCACGGCGATCCGCGCACCGAGTGGCTGATCGAGCACGGTCAGTCGTTCGTGACCTTCGGCCGGCCGTGGGGGATCGACGACATGACCGACCCGCAGCACCTCTGGGTGGATGTCGACGGGCGCTCGGGCCTGCGGGATGCGACCGCCCATCTGCTCCACGCCGGCGCCCGCCGGATCGCCTTCCTCGGCTGGCCCAGCGGATCGGGCACCGGCGACGACCGCCGCGAGGGATGGCTCGAGGCCATGCGCGCGGCCGGCCAGGTGCCCGAGTCCGACCTCCCGGGGCTGCAGGCGGTCGCGGAGGACGGCGTCACCTTCGGAGCCGAGGCCATGCGCCGGCTGCAGGCCGCGGCCGGGCCGGACGGCATCGATGCGGTCGTGTGCACCTCCGACTCGCTGGCCCTCGGCGCTCTGACGGTCGTCGGGAGCCGCATCCCCGTGATCGGCTACGACAACACCCCGGTGGCCGCCTCCCTCGGCTACTCGAGCGTGGAGCAGCCGCTCGATGCCGTCGCCGCCGGCGTGCTCGAACTGCTCACCGGAGCCCACGGCGGTCGCGTCCGTGCGGACGACGGCGTGACCGATCCGCGGCACCGGCTCGTCGCTCCGCGCCTGGTCGTGCGCGGGGGACCCGCCCTCATCGCCCCGCGCTGAAACAGCACCGCGCTGAAGCAGCACCCCGCTGAAGCAGCACCCTGCTGAAACACCGGCGTAACGAACGGCGGCGACAATGGAGTCATGTCTCCACAAGAGTCGTTGCAGAATGCGCCACAAGCGCTCCGCCTCCCGATCACCGTTTCCATCACGCGCCGCGTCGACGGCAGCCGCCTGCCCGAGGTCACCCGCTGGGTCCAGTCCGGCGTCAACCTCGCGAACACCTACGAGGGCTTCCTCGGCTCGGGCTGGGTGCGCGCTCACGCCGACTCCGACGAGTGGCACATGCTCTACCGCTTCGCCGACGCGGGGACGCTCGAGGCCTGGGAGGCCTCCGACGACCGCGCGACCTGGCTCTACGACGGCCGCGAGCTGGTCGAGGTCTCGCGGGTGGAGCGGCGCACCGGCATCGAGGGCTGGTTCGACGCGCCGCAGCCGGGCGTCCCGGCCGCGCCGCCACGCTGGAAGCAGGCGGTGACCATCTGGCTGGGGTTCTTCCCGCTGTCCCTGCTCTTCACCTGGCTGGCCGTCACGTTCGTGCCGGGCTGGCACTCGCTGTGGCCGCTGGCGACCGTGCTCATCAGCACGCTCTGCCTCACGCCGACGATGACATACCTGCTGCTGCCCTTCGTCACCCGGACGCTGCAGCCCTGGCTCCGTCGCTGATCGCCGCCTCCCGGGAGTTGTCCGGATCCTTGCGGACCGTGGCGAAAGCATGTCGCATATCGAACTTCTACAGTCTGTAGAATTCAAGCGTGCGGTAACCACCGCACGCGACGACGCGGCGGGATGGCCGCTGCCGGAAGGATTCATCGTGACCGTGGCAACAGAGACGCGATCGGCAACTTCGACCTGGGCCACCCGGCTCGTGCGGCCGGTGGGGATCCTCGCCGTCATCGCCGGACTGGTCATGGTGATCGCGGGCGGAGTGGTCTGGGGCGTGGTCAGCAGCCAGCTCCAGGCGCAGAAGATCACCGTGAGCGAGGATGCGGCCGCGTTCGGCGGGCAGACCGTCGCCGGGCCGTTCACTGCTCTCGCGCAGGCCGACACCATCAACACGCACGCGGAGAAGCTGTCGGGCGGCAAGACCTACGCCGAGCTCGAGCAGGACGACCCGCTGCGTCCGATGGTGATGAACGCATCCTTCCTCCGGGCCTCGCTGTTCACGTCGGTGGTCTCGTTCGGCGTGGCGGCCTTCGCCATGGGGGCGGGCGTGATCATCGCGCTGCTGGGCTGCGCCATCTGGCTCATCGCCCCGCGCCGCCGCAGCACCGCGACCGCGTCGGCGGTGTAGCACGGGAGGGATCGGTTCAGCGTCGATCCGGAGACGGCGCCGCGTGACGCGCGAGCGGTGGACGGAGCTCAAGAGAGCCACTCGCCTGCGGCTCGCCGCCCGAGCGGCGCGATAGGCCGAAGGGGCGGTACGTCGACACACGTACCGCCCCTTCCGCGTGTACGGAAGGCCGGTACCCCGGCCCTCCCCGACTCGAACCCCGACCCGACCCTGAGTGCACCCTGATTCCTCGGCGCAGGGGTTGCGGTGGTCGCAACTCGCGATATATCGTGACTCTGTCAACATCGCGATATATCGCGAGTCACCGAAACATCATCGTCGCGTGGCAGCGGCGTACAGGAGAGGTCAGGAACATGGCACAGGAGAAGTGGCTGGTCCAGCCCGGCGAGAGCCGCACGATCGACGTGGAGCTGGTCCGCACCCTCAAGATCGGTTTCATCGGCGGGCAGATCGACGTCATCGCGCACGACGAGCCCGGCGCGCGTGTCGAGGTGCACTCGGTGCAGGGCCGGGATCTGAAGATCACGATCGACGGCGACCGGCTGGAGATCGATCACCCACAGCTGCGCTGGGACAACTTCATCGAGGTCTTCAAGTCCATGCGGTCCAACGCCAAAGCGGACGTGAGCGTGCTGGTGCCGCGCGACGTCGCCCTCAAGTTCGGGGTCGTCTCGGCGACGGCGCTGATCTCGGGCCTGCACACGGATGCCCGCCTCAGCACGGTCTCCGGCGATGTCGTCGCCGACGGGCTGGTGGGGGACATCGAGCTCAACTCGGTCAGCGGCGAGCTGTCGGTGCGCGACCACTCCGGCCGCATCAATGCGCACACCGTCTCAGGTGATGTGACCGTGAGCGGTTCGATCCGCAAGCTCGCGGTGGACGGCGTCTCGGGCGACGTGATGGCCGACATCTCCGGCACTCCGGACGAGATCGCGATCAATACGGTCTCGGGCGACTCGACCATCCGCATCCCGGAGGCCATCGGCGCCCGCTACCGGGCGAACACCGTCTCGGGACGCGTGCAGCTCGACAACGTGGTGATCGTCGGGTCCGTCGGAAAGGGGTACACCGGCACGGCCGGCTCGCTCGACGGCTCCTGGGTCGACATCAACGTGAACTCCGTCTCGGGCGCCGTCTCGGTGCTGCGCGGCCCGAGCGCCTCGCAGGAGAGCGCTCGCCAGGGCGGCGAGGGGGCGTCGGCGTGACCCCCGTCTTCGCCCACGGCAGCCTCCGGCTGTACCTCCTCAGCCTGCTCGACGAGTCCCCCAAGCACGGCTACGAGCTGATCCAGGCACTGAGCGACCGCTTCGGGGGCACGTACACGCCCAGCGCGGGCACGATCTACCCGCGGCTCGCCAAGCTCGAGGAGGAGGGCCTCGTCACCAAGCAGGCGGACGGCCGCAAGACGGTCTACGCCATCACCGAGGCCGGCCGCCGTGAGCTCGCGGAGCGCCAGCACGAGCTCGACGCGATCGAGGACGAGGTGACCGATTCGGTGCGCCGGCTCGCCGACGAGGTGCGCGCCGGCGTCGACGACGCCATGCGCACGCTGCGGGCCGAGCTGGCCTCGGCCGCGCGCGAGAGCCGGCGGGACGCCACGCGCCTGGACCCCCGGCGGGAGGCGCGCGACGCGGCCCGGGAGGCGTCTCGCGACGCTCGGGCGGCGGCCTCGTCGGCGATCCGCGAGGCCGATGTCGCGATCAACGACTTCCGTCAGCAGCTCCGCACGGAGCTGCGGCTGCAGGCGTCGCGCGGAACCCTGCCGGAGGACGTCGTGACGCTCCTGAAGGACGAGCTGGTGCGCGTGCGCCGCTCCGTCCTGGAGGCGCTCGGGCGACGCTGACGGGATGCGCCATGTCGTCGCTGCGGTTCTACCTGCGTACGGCGCCGCCCGCGGAGACGGCGCCCCGGACGGGATGCACAGCAACTCCCGGCGAACGTTCTGAGAGTCTTCAGAGAGAGACTCCGACCCCCGTTCCGCCGCGTGATTCCGCGGATGTGGAGGGGTTGTGGATGCGAAGGCCGAGCCTTGCAGAAACGCAACTGGCCACCCCCTCGACGCGCCGACTTGACAGGGTATTGGCAGCGAGTAGTGTCGTCCCTCGTGACAAATGAGGGGAGATCCCCGAAGCGCTGGTTGATCGGCGACCCGCTTCCGAGTGAAAAGCTCGAAGGACAGCTGCTCCCGAAGCACCTCGCCCTACCCATCTTCGCCTCCGACGCCCTGTCGAGCGTGGCCTACGCCCCGCAGGAGCTGCTGATGATCCTGCTGCTCGGCGGGCTCGCCTTCCTGAGCTTCGCCCCGTGGGTCGCGGCGGCCGTCGTCGTCCTGCTGGTCACGGTCGTCCTCAGCTACCGCCAACTGGTCAAGGCGTACCCCTCCGGCGGCGGTGACTACGAGGTCGCCCACAAGAACCTCGGCGAGAAGGCCGGCCTCATCGTCGCCTCTGCGCTGCTGGTGGACTACGTGCTCACCGTGGCCGTGTCGGTCGCGTCCGGCGTGGACAACGTGATCTCGGCCCTCCCGTTCCTCGCGCCGTGGCGGGTCGAACTCGCGGTGCTCTGCGTCATCCTCATCGCCGCGGTCAACCTGCGCGGTGTGCGCGAGTCGAGCAAGGCGTTCGCCCTGCCGACCTACATCTTCATCGGCAGCGTCTTCCTGATGATCGTGACGGCGCTGATCCGCACCGTCTTCGGCGATGCGCCCGTCGCCGAGTCGGCCGGCTACCAGGTCCACGCCAGCAGCCTCACGCAGGCCGCGATGGTGCTGCTGCTGCTCCGCGCGTTCTCCAGCGGCTGCTCTGCCCTGACCGGTGTGGAGGCCGTCGCCAACGGCGTCCCCGCGTTCCGCACCCCGAAGATCCGCAACGCCCGCGTCACGCTCGGTCTCATGGGCGGCATCGCGATCGTCCTGTTCGCCGGACTGACCGCCACCGCGCTGATCAGCGGCGTGCACTACGCCGAGAACCCCTGCGACCTCCAGGGCTGGGCCCAGTGCGCGACCTCGCCGCAGCGCAGCCTCATCGCGCAGATCGCCGCCGCCACCTTCGGCAACAACACGTTCTTCTTCTTCCTCATCCAGGCCGCGACCGCGATCGTCCTGCTGCTTGCGGCGAACACCGCCTTCAACGGGTTCCCGCTGCTCGGCTCGGTGCTCGCGCGCGACTCCTACGCCCCCAAGGCGCTCAACACCCGCGGCGACCGCCTCGTCTACTCGAACGGCATGATCGTCCTCGCCCTCGCGGCGACGGCCCTGCTGCTCGTCTACCAGGCGAACCTCACCCAGCTCATCCAGCTCTACATCATCGGCGTCTTCGTGTCGTTCACGCTCGGCCAGTCCGGGATGGTGAAGCACTGGATCACGCTGCTCAAAGAGGGCGGGCAGACCGGTCGCGAGCGCAGCAGCATCGTGCGCTCCCTCTGCATCAACGCCTTCGGCGCCTGCCTGACCGCGATCGTGCTCATCGTCGTGACGATCACGAAGTTCACCCACGGCGCGTACCTCGTCTTCATCTTCATGCCGATCCTGTGGTTCCTGATGCTCGGTGTGAACCGGTACTACCGCGACGTCGAGAAGGAGATCGAGGTCGACCCGATCACGACCTTCGGCTCGGTCGGAGACCACGCCATCGTGCTGGTCGGCAAGATGCAGAAGCCGGCCCTCAAAGCCCTCGACTACGCGATCGCCGCGCGGCACGACTCGATCGAGGCCATCCACGTCTCCATCGAGGAGGAGGCGACCGAGGAGCTGCAGAAGCAGTGGATCGAGCAGAACATCCACGTCCCGCTCACGATCATCGAGTCGCCCTACCGCGAATTCGGCGTGCCGCTCATCAAGTACCTCAAGCACCGGCGCGAGGAGCACGGCTCCGAGGTCACGACGGTCTATCTGCCGCAGTACATCGTCGGCCACTGGTGGGAGGGCATCCTCCACAACCACCGCGCCCGGCGCCTCGCCAAGCAGCTGATGCTCTGCCACGGTGTCACGGTCGCGCTCGTCCCGTGGCTGCTCGACTCCTCGTCGCTCATCTACGGCCGCCGGTCGCGCCCGCTGCCCGGCCAGGACCGCCGCGGCGAGCCGGTGCGCGCCATCGCCCGCCGGCCGCTGGTGCCGGCGTCGAAGCCGCACGCGCGCATCCACATCCACTCCACGCCGCTCGCCGTCGGCCAGCCCGACAACTCCGTCCCGGATGTGCCCGAGGTCGTGGGCGAGACGACGGGCGAGACGCTGCCGACGCCTCCGGAGACCCCCGCGCCCACCAAGCGCTGAGCCACCCGCGCTCTGTACACTGTGTCGGTCCCGGTCTGAGAACTCGGACGTCGTGTCGAGGCGATCCGCGCGGATGGCGCGTAGGGTCGCAAGAGGGCCTGACGCCATTCATCGCAGAAGAGGAGTGCCATGAGCTACGCCGTGACCAATCCCGCCACCGGCGAGACCGTGAAGACTTTCGAGCCCATCGGCGACGCCGAGCTCGAGGCCGCGATCACCGCCGCCAGCGACGCCTACCGCGGCTGGTCGAAGTCGTCCACCGTCGAGGAGCGCGCCGCCCTCATCCGCCGCGTCGGAGAGCTGCACGTGGAGCGCCGCCAGGAGCTGGCCGACATCATCGTCCGCGAGATGGGCAAGCCGGTCGAGCAGGCGCTCGGCGAGGTGGACTTCGCCGGTGCGATCTACGAGTACTACGCCGACCACGCGTCGGAGTTCCTGGAGGACGAGCCGATCACGCTGCTCGACGGCGAGGGCACCGCGGTCGTGCGGCGCTCGGCGCTGGGCGTGCTGCTCGGCATCATGCCGTGGAACTTCCCGTACTACCAGGTGGCCCGCTTCGCCGGACCGAACCTGGTGATCGGCAACACCATCCTGCTCAAGCACGCGGAGCAGTGCCCGGAGTCGGCCGCGGCGATCGAGAAGATCTTCCTCGACGCGGGCTTCCCCGTCGGCGCGTACGTGAACATCTACGCCGGCCACGACCAGATCGAGAAGGTTATCGCCGACCGCCGCGTGCAGGGCGTTTCCCTCACGGGCTCGGAGCGCGCGGGCGCGGCGGTCGCCGAGATCGCCGGCCGCAACCTGAAGAAGGTCGTCCTGGAGCTCGGTGGGTCCGACCCGTTCATCCTGCTGTCCACCGACGACCTCGACGGGACCGTGCAGAACGCGGTCGACGCCCGTCTCGACAACAGCGGCCAGTCCTGCAACGCGGCCAAGCGCTTCATCGTCGCCGACGACCTGTACGAGTCGTTCCTCGAGAAGTTCACCGCCAAGCTCGCCGAGGTGGAGGCCACCGACCCGACCAGCGAGGAGTCGGCCCTCGGCCCCCTCTCGTCGCTGCGCGCGGCGGAGAACCTCGAGGACCAGGTCAACCGTGCGGTCGAGAACGGCGCCATCCTGGTGCGCGGAGGCGGCCGCAACGGCGCCTTCTTCGAGACCACCGTGCTGACCGACGTCACCCCGGAGAACCCGGCCTCGCAGGAGGAGTTCTTCGGGCCGGTCGCGCAGGTGTTCCGCGCGAAGGACGAGGCCGACGCGGTCCGCATCGCCAACGACACCCCGTTCGGGCTGGGCTCGTACCTTTTCACGACCGACGAGGAGCAGGCGCACCGCGTCGCCGACCAGATCGAGGCCGGCATGGTCTTCGTGAACCTCGTCCTCGCCGACGGCGCCGAACTGCCCTTCGGTGGCGTGAAGCGCTCCGGCTCCGGCCGTGAGCTCGGCCGCTTCGGCGCCGACGAGTTCGTCAACAAGAAGCTCATCCGCATCGGCTGATCCCGCTGCGCACGACGGCCGTCCCGGACATCCGGGGCGGCCGTTCTGCGTCGATCCCCTTCCGGGCGACGACTCATATCGGGCAGTATGAGATCGCTGAAGTCACCCGGGGGAGGGGCGGAACGTGATCAGGAGCAGCTCGCGTCGGCGTGGGCGCCGATTCCGGACGATGATCGGTGCGGCGGCGGTCGCGATCGGCGCGGTCGTCGCCGTCGGCACCGCGCCCGCTCAGGCAGCGACTCTCACGGCCGACCGGGCGGTGGAGATGACGCCCGAGCTGCACGACCGCATCCAGGAGAAGATCGCGTCCTTCCAGGCGAAGTACGGCATCGCCGGGATGTCCGTCGCCGTCGTGACGCCGGCCGCCGGAGGTGCCGAACCGGTGGTCACCCGATTCGCCGTCGGGGTTCCGACGCTGGGGTCCGCGACGCCGGTGGATTCGTCGACGCAGTTCGAGATCGGGTCCGAGACGAAGATCTTCACCACCGACCTCCTGACCTCCCTCGTCGCCGCCGGGCGGGTGTCGCTCGACGACCCGGTGCAGAAGTACGCCCCGGCCGGGATCACCGTGCCGGTGTGGACCGACCCGCAGTCCGGCGCCACGACAGAGATCACCCTCCGCAATCTGGCGACGCATCAGGCGGGCCTTCCCGACTCGCCCGAGAACTACTGGGAGCCGTGCCACAACGACCCCGCCTGCATCAATCCCCAGCCGGACTACACGCAGAGGATGCTGTGGCGGGGCCTGGCGGACAACCCCCTGCTGTGGCAGCCCGGCACCAACTGGCTCTATTCGAACTTCGGGTTCGGTCTGCTCGGCACGATCCTCGCGAACGTGATCGCGCCGACACCGGAGACCGACCCGCCCGCGTACCTGCCCGCGCTGCAGGGCGCGTTCCTCGACGACCTGGGGATGTCCTCCACCTTGCTGGGGACCGGCCCGACCATCGCGACGCCGTACGCGTCCGACAACACCCCCACCTTCTACTGGGACGACACCAACGCCCTCGCCGGAGAAGGCGGGCTCGTCTCCAACGCTGACGACATGGCGACCTGGGTCGAGGCGCACCTCGGCTATCGTTCTGCGGGCGCGCCGCTCGGCGTGCGGACGATGGCGGACACCCTCCGTCCCGTCAGCACCATCACCACCATGTGCTCGGAGCCGGATCCCGCGTCGTGTCAGCCGGTCACGGATTTCCAGATGGGACTCGGCTGGCAGCTGTACCCCGCGACCTCGAACGGCATGGGTGCGGACTGGGCGTTCAAGAACGGCGGCACGGCCGGGTTCAGCACCGACACCACGCTCGCCCCGAGCCGCGGAGTCGGCGTCACCACGATGTGGAACCAGGGGCGTCCGCAGGACGTCGACAGCGAGCCCGGCATCGAGCTGCTCTCGCTGATCCTGAACTTCGAGCCGCGACCGGACCATGCCCCCGGCGACGGCGATCACGGCGACCACCGCGACGGTCGCACGCACGTCCTGGCCGAGAGCGGATCGAGCGGGACGGCACCGCTCCTCGCCGGTTTCGGCGGAGGGATGCTCGTGATCGCCGGCGGCATCCTCGTTGTGCGGCGTCGAAAGCACGGCGCCGCCTCCCAGTGACCACGGCGACGTTCGCCACGACGTCTATCCGCGCTGCCCGGAATCGACAGGGCGTCGAACGCATCGGCGACGCGGGATACGTACCGTGGGCCTCACACAAGTGCTTGAGGAGGAGCCGTGGCCCTGACGTTGGATCGGACGGAAGCGAACCCGCTGGATGAGGCGATCGCCCAATTGGACGGCGCCATCGCGACGCTCGGATACGACGCGGGGATACGCGACATGCTCGCCACCCCGCGTCGCGAGATGACCGTGGCCGTGCCCCTGCGGGGGGACGACGGGACGGTCACCGTCTTCACCGGCCACCGCGTGCAGCACAACTTCTCCCGCGGTCCCGCCAAGGGCGGCCTGCGGTACAGCCCGCACGTCACGCTCGAGGAGGTTCGGGCCCTCGCGATGTGGATGACGTGGAAGTGCGCGCTCGTCGACATCCCGTACGGCGGCGCCAAGGGCGGGGTGCGCATCGACCCGCGCCTGCACTCCGAGGCGGAGCTGGAGCGCGTGACCCGTCGCTACACCAGTGAGATCCTGCCCATCCTCGGCCCGGAGCGCGACATCCCGGCGCCCGACATCGGCACGTCCGAGAAGACCATGGCCTGGATCATGGACACCTACTCGGTGGTCTCGGGCTACACCGTCCCCGGCGTCGTCACGGGCAAGCCGCTCAGCCTGGGCGGCTCGCTCGGCCGGGCGAGCGCCACCTCCCGCGGCGTCGTGCACATCGCCCTGGCGGCGCTGCGCCACCGCGGGATCACCCCGGCGGGCGCCTCGGCCGTCGTGCAGGGCTTCGGCAAGGTCGGCCGCGACGCGGTCTTCTTCCTCCACGAGGCGGGCGTGCGCGTCGTCGGCATCGCGGACCAGTACGGCGCGGTGCACAACCCCGCGGGCATCGACCCCGAGCGGCTCGCCGCCCACGTCGACGCCACCGGCTCCGTCGTCGGCTACATCGGCGCCGACGCGGCCGACAGCGCCCAGGTGCTCGAGCTCGACGTCGACCTCCTCATCCCCGCCGCCGTCGAAGGCGTGCTCACCGAGGAGAACGCGCCCCGCGTGACCGCCCGCGTCATCGTCGAGGGCGCCAACGGACCGACCACGGCCGGCGCCGACGCGGTGTTCGCCGCGAACGGTCAGCTCGTCGTCCCCGACATCCTCGCCAACTCCGGCGGTGTGATCGTCTCGTACTTCGAGTGGGTGCAGGCCAATCAGGCGTACTGGTGGCGCGTCGACGAGGTGGAGGCGAAGCTCGAGGAGCGCATGCTCGCCACCTGGCGCGACGTGCTCGCCTCCGCCCGCTCGCGCGACCTCACGCTGCGCGCGGCCGCGACGGCGCTCGCCGTGGAGCGGGTCGCCGAAGCGCACCGGCTGCGGGGCCTGTACCCGTAAACCGCGAGCGTGCGGGCCCGGGAGCGCGGGCTCCCGGGCTCAGACCGAGCGCGTGAACAGGTGGACGGTGATCGCCTGGCCATCGTCGTGGATGTGGATGTCACGCTCGGGATCGGCGACGAAGCCCAGGCTGGTGTACAGGGCGTGGGCGCCGGTCATGTGCTCGCCGCTGTTGAGGGCCACGGCCCGGTAGCCGCGGCGACGGGCCTCGTCGAGCGTGAATGCGGTGAGGCGTGCGCCGATCCCGCGGCGCCGGGCGTCGGGGCTCACGGCGAGCAGCCGGAAGTAGAGTTCGCCGTCGCGCAGCGCGCCGCCCAGGTCGTAGCCGTCGCGCAGGATGGAGACGGTGCCGACGAGGGTGCCGTCGGCATCCGCCGCGACCCAGATCTCGTACTCGTCGGTGCGACCGGCCGTGTCGAGCAGTTGGGCGCGGTAGCCGTCGCTGATCGTGTAGTCGTTGCGGTAGGCCGCGTAGCTGAGCTCGCCGATGGCCGCGTACTCCGCCGGGTCGGCCAGGCGGATGACGAGTCCGTCATCCGGTGTCGTGGTCGGTGCCGTCTCCGTGGCGCTCATCCGCTCTCCTCGTGTTGTTCCAAGTGGTTGCCTGAACCGCAACGCCAACACCCCGCACCTCTTCCCGGACACGCGAAAGGTGAGTCGTTGCGGGTCCGCAGGGGTGCGCACCCGCAACGACTCACCTCTCGGGGGCGTCAGCGGTAGAGCGGAGTGCCGTCCGGCGCGGCGGGGACGGGGGTGCCGTCGACGTGCAGGGGCCAGCCGAGCTGCTTGCCGGCGGGCACCGCGGCGAAGTCGGGGCGGCCGTCCGGGCCGGCGGGCAGCGGCGTGCCGTCGGTGAAGTGGGGCCAGGCGAGCGGCCGCTGCGGGGCGGACGGAGTCGCGGGGGCCGGGGCCGGCGGTGCCGCCTGCGCGGGGGCCTCGGCGACCGGAGCGGGCGACGGAGCGGCGGGAGCGGGTGCAGCCGGTGCGGCGGGAGCGGCGGCCTCGGCGGGCGCCGCCGGGGCCGGAGCCGCCTGCGGAGCGGGCGGGAAGCCTCCCGGAGCCTGCGCGTAGCCTCCCGGAGCCTGCGCCGCGAACGCGGGAGCAGCCGGGATCGGCTGCCCGTAGCCGGCCTGCGGGTACCCGGCGGGAGCGTAGCCCGCCGCCGCGTAGCCAGGCGTGGCGTGCCCGGCCGCACGCTGCTCGCGCGAGCCGAGCAGGCCCCACAGCGGCACCAGCACGAAGCAGACGCCGGCGACGATGCTGATCGCGCCGATGACGCGGCCGTAGAACTCGTAGTCCCACAGGGTGTTCAGCGAGTGGGGGGCGGGGAGGGTGACGAGCACCGCGATGAGGGCGAGCGCGACCAGGGCGACGACCGCGAAGATGTCGGTCGGGCGGCTGCGCCAGCGGTTCCAGATCAGGCGCAGGAGGTCGCCGAGCCCGAGCATCGCGCGCACCCACAGCAGGGTGCCGATGCCGAGGAAGAAGGCGCCGAACTGGTCGCCGACCGTGAACGGGCTGAGCCAGATGATCCCGATCCAGAGCAGGAGCAGGTAGGCGTCGGCCGCGAGCGAGGACAGCTCGAACCAGGAGGGGCGGAACCGGCCGATGAGGGAGTCGACCCAGACCAACAGGGCGAAGACGACCAGGGTGATGTTGGTCGCGATCACGCGGCCGAGGGTCTCGCCGCTCACGCCGAAGAGCACGAAGCCGATCGAGAGGAGCGCTGCGAGGATCACCGCCCCGATGAGCACGCGCGGGGCCCACCCGCCGATCGCACTGTTCCGGATGCCAGGTGTCGTCACGGTCGCACGCCTTTCCACGGTTTGCCCACGGAGACGCGATCGCCCCCGTGGGCCACGCTAACAGAACGGTGCGACGGCGCATCCGGGCGGGCACCGACATCCTGCTCCGGGTCTGCCCCGCCCGCTTGACCTTGACGTAACGTCAAGATCTAGCGTGATCTCCGTACGCACGAGAGAGGAGCCGCGCATGGACTGGTCCATCCAGGACATCGCCCGCATGGCCGGCACGACGAGCCGGACGCTGCGGCACTACGACGACATCGGCCTGCTGCGGCCGAGCCGCGTCGGGGCCAACGGCTACCGGTACTACGACCGGGACTCCCTCGTGCGGCTGCAACGCATCCTGCTGCTGCGCGACCTGGGACTCGGCCTGCCGGCCATCGCCCGGGTGCTCGCGGACCGGGAGGATGCGGTGCCCGCGCTGCGCGACCACCTCGGCTGGCTGCGCGGCGAGCAGGAGCGGCTGGCGCGGCAGATCGCGTCGGTCGAGACGACCATCCACGCCGTGGAGAGAGGAGCGGAGATCATGGCTGAAGAGATGTTCGACGGGTTCGACCACACCCAGTACAAGGAGGAGGTCGAACAGCGCTGGGGACGCGAGGCGTACGCGGCGTCCGACCGGTGGTGGCGCGGGATGACGCCGGAGGAGCGCCAAGGGTGGAAGGAGCGCCAGGAGCGGCTCGCCGCCGACTGGATCTCCGCCGCGTCGAGCGGCATCGCGCCGGAGTCGGAGGAGGCGCAGGTGCTCGCCCGGCGGCACGCCGAATGGCTGGCCGACGTGCCCGGCACCCCCGGCCACGGAGCGGGCGGACCGCCGGCCGCCTACCTGACCGGCCTCGCCGACATGTACGTCGCTGACCCGCGCTTCGGCGCGAACTACGGAGGAGCGGAGGGGGCGGAGTTCGTCCGCGACGCCCTCCGCGTGTACGCCGCCGCCCACCTCGCGTAGGCGTCCGGCGAGCGCCGAGGAGGCGAATTGTCCGCCTCCTCGGCGCTTTTCGCGCGAACTCGTGCCGTCTCGGTGGCGCTGAGGCGCGCGCGGCTCAGCGCGAGAGGCGGCGATCGAGCACGAAGGCGGCGGCGGTCGCGAGCACGAGCAGCGCGGACCCGGCGAAGAGTGCGGTCGAGCCGAGCGGCAGCAGCACGCCGACGAGCGCGGCGCCCAGCGACGAGAAGCCGACCTTGATGCCGGCCATCGTGACGAACACCTGGGCTTCAGCGCCGTGCGGCGCGTACGCGGTGCGCGCCGCGAGACTGGCCGTGAACAGCACCCCGGTCGCCGCGCCGAGCGCGGCGTACACCACGATGGCGAGCGGGAAGGTGAGGGCCAGGAGGCCGGCCGCCAGCATCCCGAGCACCCCGAGCGTCCCGCGCAGCACGAGCCGGTCGGCCTCGCCGCGGAGGGGGACGGCGATCAGCACGAGGGAGACGGCGAGGTTGCCGAAGCCGTACGCCGCCGTCAGCGTCGCGGACTGCGCGGGCGGCTGCGCCAGCGAGGCGGCCGTCGCCACCGCGATCAACGGGACGGCTCCGAGCGGGATCGCGGTGACGGCTGTCGCCACCGTGGTGCGCCGGAGGCCGGGCACGCGCACCAGCATCCCGATGGCCTGCAGGATGTTGACGGCGGGGGCCGGGCGGTCGCGTCCCTCCCGGTCGGGCCGGGGGAGCAGCAGCACCAGCGCGGCTCCGACGAGCGCGGCCGCGGCCGCGCAGACCACGGCGACGGCAGGACCGGCCGTCGCAGCGACGGCCCCGATGGCTGCGGGGCCGGCCGTGCCCGCGATGCCGTAGGTGGCGGCGTCGACGCTCTGTGCCCGGCGCTGGGCGACGGCGTCGCCGCCGACGATCCCGGCGAGCTGGCTGCTCATCCCTCCGGTCAGGAGCGGACCGGCCGCGCCGGCGACGAGCAGGGCGATCGCGCCGAGCCACGGCGCGGTTCCGATCGCGGGGACGGCGACGGCCAGCGCCAGCCCGTAGAGGGCGCCAGCCCCGGCGAGCACGGCGCGTTTGGCGTGCGTCCGGTCCAGCAGCTGCGCGGCGACCGGACCGAGCAGATGCGGCAGGGTGATGCACGCCGCGAGCAGGCCGGTTCCGGCGCCGAGGCGGTGCTGCTGCGCGAGCAGTACGACGCCGATGACCGCCGCTGCGTCGGCGCCGCGCAGGAGGCACGCCGCGGCGACGTAGACCGCCAGTCCGCTCCGCCTCCCCCGCACTCGATGCACCGTACTCCCGTCGCGGTGTCGAGGCGGCGAACTCTTCGCCGTCTCGGCGCTTTGAGCGTGAGATCTCGCCGCCTCGGCGGAGGAGCTGTGGAGAACTCGGGCGGTCGGTGGGGCGAGCTGGGCGCGGCGCGAGCTAGGCGCGGCGCGTGCGCCCGTTCAGGCGGTCGTCGAGCCAGTGCGCGGCGATGATGCGGGAGGGGCGCGCCTCCTCCGGCGCTGCGCCTGCCTCCCCACGCTCGGCGGGCGCGCGATCCGGCTGCACCCGCCGGACGAGCGGGCCGTCGGCGTGGTCGGCGAACCGGCTGCGGGCCGCGGCGTCGGACTCGAGCAGGATGCCGTCGCGCACGTCGACACGCGCGGCATCCTGCTCGTCCCGAAGGCCGGCCCCTTGCACGGCCGTGCCTTCGAGTTCGCCCTCCAGCGGCGCGGCCGTTGCAGCGAGCCGCGGCAGCCGGATGGCGAAGAACGGGATGGTGATGGCGCAGAGCGGTCCGATCAGCAGCGCCTCGGCGAGCGTTCCGATGCCGACGTTTCCGCCGAGGAACCAGCCGATGATGAGCACCACGATCTCGATGCCCGTCCGCACGGCCCAGATCGGCCAGCCGGTGCGGGCGTGCAGGCCGGTCATCAGGCCGTCGCGCGGGCCCGGCCCGAGCTGGGCTCCGATGTAGAGGCCGGTCGCCACCGCGAGCAGGGCGAGGCCGGCGACGAACACCAGGATCTGGGCCCACAGCTCGGTCTGCTGCGGGATGACCCACAATCCGAACTGCGCGCTCGGCCCGACGAGCAGCACATTGAGCACCGTCCCGAGTCCCGGGCGCTGGCGCAGCGGGATCCAGAGCAGCAGCACGGCGAGGCCGACCACGTTGGTGATCAGTCCGAACGCCCAGCCGCTGTGGATCGAGAGGCCCTGCGCGAGCACGTCCCACGGCGACACCCCGATCGCGGCGCGCACCATCAGCGCGATGGCCATCCCGTAGAGGAAGAGGCCGATCAGCAGCTGGACGAGGCGCCGGGTCAGGAGGAGTCGAGTGGTCACCTTCACAATCCAATCGCTCGATTGGCCTTCCATCAAGATGCCAATTCGGTTAAGGTGGCATGCATGTCGGATCCACAGCTCACCGCCCGCTCGCTGGAGACCCTGCTCGGTCAGTGGCGCGGAACCGGCTCGCAGTATCAGGAGCTGGCCGACCGCGTGCGCCTGCTCGTGCTCGACGGCCGCATCCCGATCGGCACCCGCCTGCCGGCCGAGCGCGATCTGGCGGGCCGCCTCGGCCTCAGCCGCACCACGGTCGCGGCCGCCTACCGGCAGTTGCGCGAAGGCCGCTTCGTCGACAGCATCCGCGGCTCCGGCAGCGTCGCGCGGCTCCCCGGCCCGGCACTGGCGCTGCCCACCGGTGGCGGGGATGGGATGCTCGACTTCACGAAGGCCGCCCTGCCCGCGGCCACCGCCCTCCCGGCCGCGGCGCGCGCCGCCGCCGAGGAGCTGCCGCACTTCCTCCCCGACTCCGGGTACGACCCCGTCGGCCTCCCGCACCTGCGCGCCGCCATCGCCGCCCGCTACACCGAGCGCGGCCTCCCGACCGACCCGGACCAGGTGCTCGTGACCGTCGGCGCGCAGCAGGCGATCGCCCTGATCGCCCGCACCTTCCTCGGCCGCGGCGACCGCGCGCTGGTCGAGATGCCGACCTACCCGCACGCCACCGAAGCGCTGCGGCTCGCGGGAGCCCGCCTCGTCCCCATCACGGTGACGCCGCCGGAGGAGGGCCCGCACGCGCTGGGCACCGAGGACGACGGGTGGGATGCGGACGCGATCGAGCAGACGATCCGGCGCGCGAATCCGGCGCTGGCGTACCTCATCCCCGACTTCCACAACCCCACCGGCGCCTCCATGTCGCCCGCCACCCGGGAGCGCGTGCTCGCGGCGGCGGCGGCGCAGGGCACGATCGTCGTCGCGGACGAGACCACCGGCGACCTGGACATCGACCGCCGGGGCGAGCACCTCCCGATGCCCGTCTACGCGGAGCGCGCGGCCGGCGGAGCGCCCGTGCTGCTCATCGGCTCGGCGAGCAAGAGCCTCTGGGGCGGCCTGCGGATCGGCTGGATCCGCGCCGACCGCCCGCTCGTGCAGCGCTTGATCGCCGCTAAACCCTCCACCGATCTCGGCACGCCGATGATCGAGCAGCTGGTCGTCGCACGGATGCTGCCGCAGATCCCGGAGATCGTGGAGGAGCGACGCACGCAGCTGCGGGAGGGGCGTGACACCGTGCGGCGGCTGATCGCCTCGACCTTCCCCGACTGGACGATGCCCACCCAGCACGGCGGTCTCGCCGCCTGGGTCGGGATCGGCGCCCCCGTCAGCTCCGCGCTCGCGCTCGCCGCGCGCAACCACGGACTGCTGATCGCGGCCGGCCCCCGGTTCGGGCTCGACGGCGCGTTCGAGCGGTCCCTGCGCATCCCGATCACCTATTCGGTGGAGGAGACCGAGCGCGCGTTCGCCGCACTGAAGCGGGCGTGGGCCGTCGCGGCGAACGAGCCGGCACCGTATTACGACGCGGCGGCGCTGCCCAACGTCGTCTGAGCGTCTGCGCCGGTCTGGCTCGCGGCGACCGCCCAGAGTGAAGCGGGCAGGTCGCGCCCGCGGGCGCTGCGGGGCAGGGCGGCCCGGTGGGTCGGGCCGGTCAGGGCCCAGCGGTCGGGTCCGTAGTACGCGCCCTGCGCGGCGGCGGGGTCGGCGGCGGCGAAGAGCAGGGGTTCTGCTCCCTGCTCGACCCCCTGCGAGGGGAGGAGGGTGCGCCGCGAGGGCTGCAGGGCCTTGTCCTCGCTCCGCGCGAGATTGCGTCCTGCCGTCTGCAGGTTCGTCCGGGTGTAGCCGGGGTGCGCTGCGGTGCTGAGGAGACCCCAGCCGTGCTCCTCCGAGAGCGCGGCGAGGTGGAGGGCCATCAGCAGGTCGGCGAGCTTGGATTGCGCGTACGCGCGGCCGGCGCGGTAGCGCCGCTCGGAGTCGAGGTCGTCGAAATGGATGCCGCCGAAGTTCGCCGTGCCGCTCGACATCGTCGCGACGCGCGGCGACGGCGATTCCAGGATGCGCGGCAGTAGCAGGTTCGTCAGCAGGAACGGGCCGAGGAAGTTGCTCTGCCATTGCAGTTCGTGCCCGTCGACGGTCACCGTCCGCTTCGGCGGGACCATGACGCCGGCGTTGTTGACCAGGGTGTCGATGCGTTCGCCGTCGGCCAGCATCCCCTCGGCGAAGGCGCGGACGCTCGCGAAATCGGCCAGGTCGATGCGGCGCAGTTCCAGCTGAGCGCCGGGCACGCGAGCCAGGATGTCACGGCGCGCGGACTCGCCCTTGTCGAGCGAGCGCACGGCCATCGTGACGCGCGCGCCGGCCGCGGCGAGCCGGGTCGTCGCCTCCTTTCCCGTGCCGCTGTTGGCACCGGTCACGACGATGTTGCGTCCGGTCTGGTCGGGAACGGTGTACATGAGATCCTCCGTCGTGCCGTGGATGTCCGGCTGATCGTGAAATAATGAACCGGTGGTCTGTTACGGACAGTAATAGACCGATGGTCTGTTAGCAAGGGGGTTCCCGGTGTCACAGGCGACGTTCAGCCGGGCGCGCAGCGTCGAGCAGCGCGCGCAGCGCCGGGAGGACATCCTGAGCGCCGCCCGCGCGATGCTCGGCGACACCCGCGTCGCCGACCTGAGCCTCAACGAGCTGGCGAGGCGCGTCGGTCTCGCCAAGTCGAACGTGCTGCGCTACTTCGAGTCGCGCGAGGCCGTGCTGCTCGACCTCTACGACCGCGAGTTCCGCGAGTGGCTCGATGCCCTGGAGGAGCGTCTCGCGGCGACGCCCGAGCGCTCGGCCGGCTCCCTCGCCGCCGCGGTGGCCGAGACGGTCGCCGAGCGGCCGGTGCTGGCCGAGCTCTGCGCGAGCGCTCCGGGCATCCTGGAGCACAACATCTCGGGGGAGGTCGCCCGGGCCTACAAGCGGGGGATGCTCACCTCGGCGGCGCGGCTGGCCGCGCTGGCAGCGCCCTGGATCGGCAGCGACGAGTCCGACGCCCTCGTGTTCGTCGGGGCGGTCACGCTCGCCATCGGCGGCGTCTGGTCGAGCTGCCGGGTGTCGCCCGGGATGGCAGAGGCCTACGCGCTCGACCCGGAGCTCGCCCGGTACCGGCTCGACTTCGCGTCCAGCCTCCGGACGGGCGTCGCGGTCGTGATCCGCGGGCTGCGCGCCGGCCGGGTGGGCGCGGGTGGAGGCTCCGCCGCGAAGTAGTACCACGGCATGAGGAACTTGCACCTTCTGCAATGAGATGCTGGACCTGCGTCATCGATGCCGCACGTCCGCATCCACACCCGCTGAGGGGAACATCCGTGCACTTTCTCGCTGTGCTCAGCATGAAGAACCGCGCGCTGATCGCGCTCGTCACCATCGTGGCGGCCGTGTTCGGCGGTCTCGCGCTGGCCAATCTCAAGCAGGAACTGATCCCGTCGATCTCCTTCCCGCAGCTCGCCGTCGTGTCGACCTACCCCGGCGCGTCCCCGGAGGTCGTGAACAACGACGTGAGCACCCCGGTCGAGGCCGCCATCCAGGGCGTGCCGGACCTCGAGAGCACCTCCTCGGTGAGCAGCACGAACCAGTCGATCATCACGGCGAAGTTCACCTACGGCACCGACCTGGCGACCGCCGAGCAGAAGATCGACCGCGCGATCAACCAGATCAAGTCGAACCTCCCCTCGGGCGTCGAGCCGCAGGTGGTCTCGGGCAGCATCGACGACCTCCCGGTGATCCAGCTCGCGGTCAGCAGCAACGGCGACCAGCGGACGCTCTCCGACGACATCACGAAGCTCGCCCTCCCGGACCTCAAGGACGTCACGGGCGTCAACGACGCGCAGCTCGTCGGCGAGGTCGGCCAGCGCATCACCATCACCCCGGACGCGGCGAAGCTCGCGGCGGCGGGAGTGAGCAGCTCGGCCGTGAAGGACGCCCTGCAGCAGAACGGCGTGCTGCTCCCGGGCGGCTCGATCACCGAGGACGGCAAGACCCTCTCCATCCAGTCGGGCAAGCAGCTCACCTCGGTCGACGACATCGCGGCACTGCCGCTCGTGCGGAGCGCGACGGCGGGTGCGGGAGCGTCCGGATCCGGGGCCTCCGGGGCCTCCGGGGCCTCCGGAGCGACGGGTGCCTCCGGCGCCACGGGATCGGCCGCCGCTGAAGCAGCCGCCGCCGCCGCCGAGCCGACCACCCCGCCGACCATCGGCGACGTCGCCACGGTCGCCGAGACCGACGACCCGATCACCTCCATCTCGCGCGTCGACGGCAAGCCGGCGCTCACGATCGCGGTCACGAAGCTCCCCTCCGCCAACACCGTCGAGGTCTCGCACGGCGTGACGGAGCTCATCCCCGACCTCCAGAAGAAGCTCGGCTCCGACGCGAAGATCACCGTCGTGTTCGACCAGGCCCCCTTCATCACGCAGTCGATCAACTCGCTCACCGAGGAGGGCCTGCTCGGCCTCCTGATGGCGGTCATCGTCATCCTGGTGTTCCTGCTGTCGGTGCGCTCCACGCTGGTGACGGCGATCTCCATCCCGACCAGCGTGCTCATCACGTTCGTCGTGATGTGGGCGACGGGCTACACGCTCAACATCATCACGCTCGGTGCGCTGACGATCGCGATCGGCCGCGTGGTCGACGACTCCATCGTCGTCATCGAGAACATCAAGAGACAGCTGGTGCCCGGCGCCGACCGGGCGGTCACGATCGTCCGCGCGGTCCGGGAGGTCGCGGGCGCGATCACCGCCTCCACCATCACGACCGTGGCGGTGTTCCTGCCGCTGGCGTTCGTCGGCGATGTGACGGGCGAGCTGTTCCGCCCGTTCGCGCTCACCGTGACGATCGCGCTGCTCTCGTCGCTGCTCGTGGCGCTGACCATCGTGCCGGTGCTCGCCTACTGGTTCCTGCGTGCCCCGAAGGCTCGCAAGCACGAGGGCGGCGCGGCCGACGACGAGGCGGCGCACCTGACCGTCGAGGAGGCAGCGGCCTCCGGTCACGACGAGCTCGAGCACCCGTCGCGCCTGCAGAAGGGCTACCTGCCGATCATCCGCTGGACGCTGAAGCACTCTGCGATCACGATGATCATCGCGCTCGTCGTCCTGATCGGGACCGGCTTCCTCGCCCCGCTGATGAAGACGAACTTCCTCGGCGCGAGCGGCCAGAACTCGCTCACGATCACGCAGACCCTGGAGCCCGGCGCGAGCCTGCAGGCGAAGGACGACGCCGCGAAGTCCGTCGAGCAGAAGCTGCTCGACACGAAGGGCGTCGAGACCGTGCAGGTGTCGATCGGCTCCAGCGGCTCCTCCCTCCGCGACGCGTTCGCCGGGGGCGGTGGAGGCGGCACGACCTTCTCGATCACGACCGACCCGGACGCCGATCAGGAGAAGCTGCAGAACACCATCGAGAGCGAGCTCGGCTCCATCAAGGACCAGGGCACCATCCAGGTGTCGTCGCAGAGCGGGTTCGGCGCCTCCAGCGACATCGAGGTGGACATCACCGCCAGCACGAGCGAGGAGCTGCAGACGGCGACCGACTCGGTCGTCGCCGAGCTGAAGAAGCACTCGTCGCTCAAGCAGGTCACCGACAACCTGAGCGCGTCGCTGCCGTACATCGCGGTGACCGTCGACCGCACCAAGGCGGCGGAGGCGGGCCTCAGCGAGGTCGCCGTCGGCACCATCGTCTCGCAGGCGATGCAGCCGACCCAGGCCGGAACGGTCGCGATCGACAACACGACGCTGACGATCTACATCCAGAACTCGGACGCGCCGACGACCGTCGCCGCGCTCGCGGACCTGCAGATCCCGACCGCGACGGGTGTCGTGCCGCTCAGCACGCTGGCGACCGTCGAAGAGGCGAAGGGGCCGGCGACCGTCACCTCGGAGCGCGGCCTGCGCACCTCCACCGTCACCGCCACTCCCGCGACCGACAACCTCTCCGTCGCGAGCGGTGACGTGACCAAGTCCCTCGCCAAGGCGGACCTGCCGGAGGGTGCGACGGCGAAGATCGGCGGCGTCTCGTCGAGCCAGACCGACGCGTTCGCGCAGCTCGGCCTCGCGCTGCTGGCGGCCATCCTGATCGTCTACATCGTGATGGTGGCGACATTCCGCTCGCTCCTCCAGCCGGTCCTCCTGCTGGTCTCGGTGCCGTTCGCGGCGACCGGCGCCATCCTGCTGCAGATCGTCTCGGGCATCCCGCTCGGCGTCGCCTCCCTCATCGGCGTGCTGATGCTGATCGGCATCGTGGTGACCAACGCGATCGTGCTCATCGACCTGGTGAACCAGTACCGCAGGCGAGGGCTTTCGGTCGCGGAGGCCGTCGTGCACGGCGCCTCCCGCCGTCTGCGCCCCATCCTGATGACGGCGCTCGCGACCATCGCGGCGCTCACCCCGATGGCGATCGGCCTCACCGGGCACGGCGGCTTCATCTCGCAGCCGCTGGCGATCGTCGTGATCGGCGGTCTGATCTCCTCCACGGTGCTGACGCTGGTCGTGCTGCCGACCCTCTACAACCTGGTGATGGGATGGCTGGAGCGCCGCGAGGCGAGGCGGGCGGCGAAGCGCGGCGACGGTGGCGGCAACGGCTCGGCGGGTGGACCCGGCGCGGGCGAGCCCGTCACCGGAGGCCCGGGAGCGGCCGGGGCCGCCGTGACCGTCACGGGTCCGCAGCCGCCGGTGTTCACCCCGCCCGCGGGCGGCCAGCAGCTCTGAGAGCGTCCCGGGCGATCGACACGTCGTCCGGGATCCCAGACGGGGGATGCGCGGGCTCATCGGCCCGCGCATCCCCCGCTCGGTATCGTCGCGCTATGAGCACCAGCGCGTTGTCCGTCGACCCCCTGTGGCCCCGGGCCGGTGACTGGCCGGCGTTCGACGCGCTGCCGGAGGGGGAGCGCGCGGACCTGACGCTGCTCGGCATCCCGACCTGGCGCACCTCGCTGTCGGCGACGGGAGCACACGCGACGCCGGCCGCCCTACGGGCCGCTCTGCGCCGCTACTCGGAGCACGCCGCGGGGCTCGCCGTCGAGGGGCTCCGGCTGACCGACGCCGGAGACGTCTCCGAGCCGGACGGCGAGGAGGGGGAGGCGCGCGCGACCGCCGCCATGCGCGCAGTCGCCGCGCGGTCGATCGTGACCGTCGCGGTCGGTGGGGACAACGCGCTGACCGTTCCCGCGGCGCTGGGCGCGTACGGCTCCGACCTCGGCACGGCCGGGCTGATCACGCTCGACGCCCACCACGATCTGCGTGACGGCATCTCGAACGGGTCGCCGGTGCGGCGGCTCGTGGAGGCCGGGCTCGCCGGTGAGCGCATCGTCCAGATCGGCATCGCGGACTTCGCCAACTCCGCCGCATACACGCGGCGTGCGGCCGACCTCGGCATCACGGTCGTGACGCGCGATGCCCTGCACGGACGGCCGTGGGAGGACGTGATGGCGGAGGCGCTCGAGATCGCGGGGGCGGCGAGAGGTCCGGTGCACGTGGATCTCGACGTGGACGTGTGCGATCGCTCGGTGGCTCCCGGGTGCCCGGCCTCCGTGCCCGGTGGCCTCGCCGCGTGGGAGTTGCGCCGGGTCGCCCGCCTGGCCGCGGGTTCCCCGCTCGTGCGGTCGCTCGATATCGCCGAGGTGGATGCCACGGCCGACGCCGCGGACGAGCGGACCGTGCGGCTCGCGGCGCTGCTGGTGCTCGAGGCCGCTGCGGGAGTGGCGTCGCGCGCCTCCTGAGCCGGCCGGTCGATGGGCGGCTTACGCGCCGCCGATGACCGTCCGCGCCACAAGCGGCACGCCGGGGCGGTAGGCGAGGTGCACGTACGAGGGCGCGTCGAGCACCACGAAATCGGCGCGGGCGCCGGCACGCAGGTGACCGACGTCGTCCCGGCGCAGCGACTCCGCACCACCGAGGGTCGCGGCTCGCAACGCCTCCGGCACGGTCATCTCCATGTCGCGCACGGCGACCGCGATGCAGAACGCCATCGATGACGTGAAGGACGAGCCCGGGTTGCAATCGCTCGCGAGCGCCACGCGCACGCCCGCATCGAGCAGGCGGCGGGCATCGGGATACGGGTGCCGGGTCGAGAACTCGACGCCCGGGAGGAGGCCGACGACCGTGGTCGAGCCGGACAGGGCCTCCACATCGCGATTGGCGAGGTACGTGCAGTGGTCGACGGCGGCGGCGCCCAGTTCCACAGCGAGGGCGATGCCCGCGCCGGGGCCCAGCTGGCTCGCGTGCACGCGCAGGCCGAGCCCGCGCTCCGCTCCGGCGGTGAGGATGCGGCGCGTCTGGTCGGGGTCGAACGCGCCGGTCTCGCAGAAGACGTCGATCCAGCGGGCGTGGGGGGCGCAGGCGTCGAGCATCGGGCCGACGACCAGGTCGACGTACTCATCGGGACGATCGGCGTACTCGGGCGGGACCACATGCGCTCCGAGGAATGTGGTCTCGGCGGTGACTTCCCGCGCCAGACGCAGGGAGCGCTCCTCGTCGCCGACTGTGAGGCCGTAGCCGCTCTTCACCTCGAAGGTCGTGGTGCCCTGGGCGCGCAACTCGCTCGCGAACCGGCTGAGCTGGTTACGCAGCTCGCCGTCGGAGGCGGCTCGTGTCGCCGCGACGGTGCTGCGTATGCCACCAGCGGAATACGGTTGCCCGGCCATCCGCGCCTCGAACTCCGCCGCGCGATCTCCGGCGAACACGAGGTGCGTGTGGCTGTCGACGAAGCCCGGGATCACCGCTGCGCCGCGCGCATCGTGTACCTCGTCGGCATCGCCGAGGGGAGCGCTCCCGGCCGGCCCGGTCCATTCGACGCGCCCGTCCACGCTGAGGATCGCGGCGTCGCGCACCAGGCCGAGGGGCCCGTCATGCGCCGGGTCGAATGTGACGAGTTCGCCGATACCCGTGAGGAGCGTCGCGCGTGGCATCAGTTCGCCTCGCGCTCCCGGGCGGCGTGCTCGCGGGCGGCGTGCTCGCGCATCGGGACGCGCAGACCGCGCTCGTCGGCGACCTCCACCGCCCGCTCGTAGCCCGCATCCACGTGGCGCATGACTCCGGTGCCGGGGTCGTTGGTCAGCACGCGCTCGATCTTCTCGGCCGCCAGCGCGGTGCCGTCGGCGACGATCACCTGGCCGGCGTGGATGCTGCGGCCGATCCCGACGCCGCCGCCGTGGTGCAGCGAGACCCAGGTCGCGCCAGAAGCGGTGTTGAGCAGGGCGTTCAGGAGCGGCCAGTCGGCGATCGCGTCGGAGCCGTCGGCCATCGACTCGGTCTCCCGGTACGGGGACGCGACCGACCCCGAGTCGAGGTGGTCGCGGCCGATCACGACCGGGGCGCTCAGCTCGCCGGAGGCGACCATCTCGTTGAACTTGAGGCCGGCGAGGTGCCGCTCCTTGTAGCCGAGCCAGCAGATCCGCGCCGGGAGGCCCTCGAACGGTACCTTCTCGCCGGCCTGCGTGATCCAGCGGCGCAAGTGCTCGTCCTCCGGGAAGAGTTCCAGCACGGCGCGGTCGGTCGCCGCGATGTCTGCCGGATCGCCCGAAAGCGCCGCCCAGCGGAACGGGCCCTTGCCCTCGGCGAAGAGCGGGCGGATGTAGGCCGGGACGAACCCGGGGAAGGCGAACGCCCGGTCGTAGCCGCCCAGCTGGGCTTCGGTGCGGATCGAGTTGCCGTAGTCGAAGACTTCGGCACCGGCGTCGAGGAAGCCGACCATGGCCTCCACCTGGGCCGCCATGGAGGCGCGGGCCGCGTCGGTGAACGCCTCGGGATCCGCGGCGGCGCGATCGTGCCACTCCTCGACGGTGACGCCCACAGGCAGGTAGCTGAGCGGGTCGTGGGCGCTGGTCTGGTCGGTCACGATGTCGATCGGGACGCCGCGGCGCAGCAGCTCCGGGAACACCTCGGCGGCGTTGCCCACGAGGCCGACGGAGAGGGCGCGACCCTCGTCCTTCGCCGCGACGGCACGGGTGACGGCGTCGTCGATGTCGTCGGCGAGCTCGTCGAGGTAGCCGTGGTCGACACGGCGCTGCAGGCGGGCGCGGTCGACGTCGACGATCAGCACGGCGCCGCCGTTCAGCGTGACGGCGAGGGGCTGCGCGCCGCCCATCCCGCCGCATCCACCGGTCAGCGTCAGGGTTCCGGCGAGCGTGCCGCCGCTCTGCTCGTCGTGGCCGCCCCGCTGGGCGGCGAGCTTGCGGGCAACCGCGCCGAACGTCTCGTAGGTGCCCTGCAGGATGCCCTGCGAGCCGATGTAGATCCACGAGCCGGCGGTCATCTGGCCGTACATCGTGAGGCCGAGCGCCTCCAGGCGGCGGAACTCGGGCCACGTCGCCCAGTCGCCGACGAGATTCGAGTTGGCGATCAGCACGCGCGGCGCCCACTCGTGGGTGCGGAACACGCCGACCGGCTTGCCCGACTGCACGAGCAGGGTCTCGTCCGCTTCGAGGTCGCGGAGGGTCTCGACGATCGCGTCGAACGCCTCCCAGCTGCGGGCTGCCCGGCCGGTGCCGCCGTAGACGACGAGGTCGTCGGGGCGCTCGGCCACGTCGGGGTCGAGGTTGTTCATGAGCATCCGCAGCGGGGCCTCCGTCTGCCAGCTCTTGGCGCTCAGCTCCGTGCCGCGTGCCGCGCGCACTGGTCTCGCTCCGTCCATGTGTCTCGACTCCTTCCGTCTCCCGCCGAGAAGGCGGATTGTTCGCCTTCTCGGCGGATTTCTGTGCAGTTTCTGCCCGCTCGGTGAGCGGGATGTGGTCAGGTGAGCGGGATGTGGTCAGGTGAGGGGGGTGGGGAGGGCGGCGTCGGCGGCGTCGCGGAGGGCACCGGATGCGACGAGCGCGACCGCGGCCTCGATCTCGGGGGACAGGTAGCGGTCGGGGCCCGGGCCCGCGACCTGCTCCCGCAGCGCGGCGGTCACGGCTCCGGTCGCCGGGCCCTGCGTTAGCGGCGCGCGCAGGTCGGCGCCGCGGGAGGCGGTCAGCACCTCGATCGCGAGCACCCGGGTGAGGCCGTCCACCGCGCGGCGGAGCTTGCGACCCGCGGCCCAGCCCATCGACACGTGGTCCTCCTGCATGGCGGACGACGGGATGGAATCGACCGACGCCGGAGCCGCCAGGCGCTTGAGCTCGGAGACGATGCCCGCGGCGGTGTACTGCGCGATCATCAGCCCGGAGTCGACCCCCACCTCGTGGGCGAGGAACGGCGGCAGCCCCTGGTTGCGGGCCGGGTCGAGGAAGCGGTCGGTGCGGCGTTCGGACATGCTCGCCACATCCGCCACCACGATCGCCAGGAAGTCGAGCACGTACGCGACGGGCGCGCCGTGGAAGTTGCCGTTCGACTCCACCCGGCCGTCGAGCGTCAGCACCGGGTTGTCGACCGCGGAGGCCAGCTCGCGCTCGGCGACCACCGTCGCGTGGGCGACCGTGTCGCGCGCGCCGCCGTGCACCTGGGGCGAGCAGCGGAGGGAGTACGCATCCTGCACCCGCGTGCACTCGGGACCTTTGTGGCTCGCGACGAGGGGGGAGCCGGCGAGCAGGGCGCGCAGGTTGCCCGCCGAGACCGCCTGGCCGGCCTGGGGGCGCAGTCGCTGCAGGTCGTCGGCGAACACGGCGTCGGTGCCGAGCAGCGCCTCGACGCTGAGGGCGGCGGCGATGTCGGCCGTGGTGAGGAGACGCTGGAGATCGTGCAGCGCGAGCGACAGCATCCCGAGCATCCCGTCGGTGCCGTTGATGAGCGCCAGACCCTCCTTCTCGGCGAGCACGAGCGGCTCGATGCCGGCGGCGGCCAGGGCGTCCGCGGCATCCAGCAGCTCGCCGTCGACGCGCACCTGGCCCTCACCCATCGCCGCGAGGGCGCAGTGAGCGAGCGGGGCGAGGTCGCCGGAGCAGCCGAGCGATCCGTACTCGCGCACGATCGGCGTGATACCCGCGTTGAGCACGGCGGCGTAGGTCTCGACCGTGCGCGCAGTGGCGCCGGTGCGGCCGGTCGCGAGGGTCGCGAGACGCAGCAGCATGAGGGCGCGGACGACCTCCCGCTCCACCTCCGGGCCGCTGCCCGCGGCGTGCGAGCGCACGAGGCTGGCCTGCAGCTGCGCGCGACGCTCGGCCGGGATGAACGTGGTCGCGAGGGCGCCGAAGCCGGTCGAGATGCCATAGTGCGGCTCCACGTCGTCGGCGAGCCCCTCGACGATGGCGCGGGAAGCGCGGACCGCGTCGAGCGCGTTCGGGTCGAGCTCGATGCGGGCGCCGTGGCGGGCGACGGCGACGACGTCCGCGACGGTGAGCGGCGCGGCGCCGACGATGACGGGGGCGGTGGTGAGGAGCATGCTCCGATCCTCGCCGCGGGGCCGCCGCGGCGGGCCGGTTGTAGACTCGACTCTGTCCGGGATACCAGACAGCGACCGTGCGAGGAGGCCCGATGAGCAAGGTGCCCGCCGCCGAGAACACGCTGCTCATCCTCGGTCACCTCGCCACGCAGCGCGGGCCCGTACCCGCCGCGAGCATCGCGACCGCACTCGGCCTCCCGCGCTCGACGGTCTACCACCTGCTCTCGGTGCTCGGCGATCACGGGTTCGTCCTGCACTTCCCGGAGGCACGGCGCTACGGGCTGGGCGTCGCCGCGTACGAGCTGTCGAGCGCGTTCTCGCGGCAGCAGCCGCTCAGCCGGCTCGGCCGCCCGATCGTCGCCGGGCTCGTGGACGCGATCGGCGAATCCGGGCACGTCGCCGTGCTGCACGGCCGCGACGTCGTCTACATCGTCGAGGAGCGCGCCCCGCGCCGGCCGCGCCTCGTCACCGATGTCGGCGTCCGCCTCCCGGCTCATCTGACGGCGAGCGGCCGCGCGCTGCTGGCGACATTGCCGGCCGGGCAGCTGCGCGCCCTCTACCCGGACCGCGACGCCTTCGAGGAGCGCGCCGGCGCCGGCCCCCACTCCTACGGCGAACTGCGCCGGGTGCTCGCCGACGTGCGCGTGCGGGGCTTCGCGACGGAGGACGGCGAGGTCACACCGGGCTTCGCGTCCGTGGCGGTGTCGGTGCGGGATCACGCCGGGTGGCCCGCGGCGGGAATCGCCGTGACCTTCCCGCGTGAGAACGTGCCGCCGGAGGAGTGGGAGGCGCTCGCCGCCCGCGTGCGGGAGGCGGCCGCCGAGCTGTCGCGGCGCATCCGCGGGGCGTGAGAGCGGCCTCGCACCCGCCAACTCACCCCGCGGCCAGCGTGAGCGTCGCCTCCCGTTCCCGGCCGCTGCGAACGTAGCCGATCGCGACCTCGTCGCCTGGGTCGGAGGTGATCTGCACGGCGGTCAGCACGTCGACGCTGCTCGCGGGAGTGCCGTTCAGAGTGGTGACGACATCGCCGGCGCGCAGGCCGGCGCTCGCCGCCGGGCCTCCGGCCTCGACCGACTGGACGAACAGACCGTCGGTGATCCCGTAGGCCGCGGCGACGCCGGGCGGGATGGGGAGCACCTCGAGCCCGGCGGTGGGGTACGAGACCTTCCCGGTCTCGATGAGCTCGTGCGCGATGCTCATCGCCGACGACTCGGGCACTGCGAAGCCGATGCCGACGCTGCCCGTGCTGCTCTGGCCTCCACTGCCCGGCACGGTCGCGATCGCGGTGTTGACGCCGATCAGCTGACCGCGGCAGTCGACCAGTGCTCCGCCGGAGTTGCCGGGGTTGATGGAGGCGTCGGTCTGGATGGCCCCGACGAGCACCGCGTTGCGATCGTCCTCGCTCGGGACGGGGACGGTGCGGCCGAGCGCGCTGACGATGCCGGCCGTGACGGTGCTCGAGAGGCCGAGCGGGGCGCCGAGCGCGACCACCGGCTGGCCGACGGAGAGTCCTCCGGAGTCCCCGATGGAGATCACCGGGAGCGGCTCGTCGTCGTCGACCTTCACGACGGCGAGGTCGGTCTTCGGGTCGCGGCCGATCAGCCGGGCATCGAGGTCGTGGCCGTCGCTGAACCGAACCGACAACGTCCCTCCCAATGCGGCGGGGGAGATGACGTGGTTGTTGGTGAGGATGTAGCCGTCGTCGGTGATGATCTGCCCGCTGCCGTTGCTCCTGCCGCCCGAGGACGAGGTGACGGAGATGGTGACGATGGTGGGCAGGACGCCGTTCGCGACGGATGCGGCGTCGCAGGATCCGCTGGTGCCCGCGGTGACGGCGGTGGTCGCGATGGTCCCCGCGATGAAGCCGCCCGCGATGAGGGTGAGGGCGGCTCCCGTCACGAGCAGGGCGGTGGCCCAGCCGGCGCGGGTCGGCGTGCCGGGATCGTCGGCGGGTGCCTCGGGCGCGGCGGCAGCATCGACAGGTGCGGCGGCCGGATCGCGCACTGGTGAGGCGGCGGCGCTCTCGGCCGCGGACGGATCGGGAGTCGGTTGCTGGTCCGTCATGGCGCCTCCTGGAGGGTGTGGCGCCAGGCTAGTGGCCGGGATGCGCGCCCCGCTACGCCCATTCGCGCCCCCGACATTCGTGCCGAATGTCGGGAAAGGCGGCGCCATTCACGACATTCGTGCCGAATGTTGCGGAGAGGCGGGAGGGGGGAGGTGCGCGCGGGAGAGGCCCGGGCGTGGCACCAGGCGGGGCGGGCGGAGGGGCGGACGGCGGCGCGGGCGAGTTCACTTTTCGGACACTTTCGCGCAGCCTCCCGGACACCGGGAGGGCTCCTTTCGTTCCATCCGGCATCGATAGCCTCCCTATCGGTTCTCGCAGGCGCTTGACGAAGACGGCGCCGGTAGGGTTAGCTCTCTGCCATGACAGCGCTGTCACACGCGGGGTCATCCGGTCACACCTTCACCAGAACCAGGAGCTCATCCATGCCCCGCACGTCACTTGCGCCCTCGGCGCATCCGAGGAGCCGCGCGTTCGCGGGCCGGCTCGCCGCCGTCGCCTCCGCTGTCGCGCTGGTGGCCTCCGGGACCGGCCTCACGGCACTGCCCGCGATGGCCGCACCGGACGCGGCACCGGCGGCCACCGCCTACACGTCGTTCGTCGACCCGTTCGTGAGCACGGCGGGCGACGACGGCAACGACCTCCCTGGCGCGCAGGCGCCGAACGGTCTCGCGAAGGTGAACCCCCTCACCACGCCGAACCGCAACCACACCGGCTACGACTACAACGAGAAGAAGATCGCCGGCTTCACCCAGACCAACCTCGACGGCGTGGGCGGTTCGGGAGGCGGCGGCGACATCCTCGTCGTCCCGACCGAGGTCGGCTACTCGGCCCGCCCCTCCACCGGTTCGTACGCGCACCCGTACTCGCACAGCGACGAGGCCGCGACGCCGGGCTACTACCGCGTGGGCCTCGGCGAGATCGCCGGCACCGACGGCGCCGTGACCGCGCCGGGCGGCACGATCAACGCCGAGGTCGCCGCCGCGACCCGGACCGCCATGCACCGTTACACGTTCCCGGCGGGCAAGACCCCCTCGCTGGTCTTCGACCTGAACAACAACTTCACCAGTCGCACGGGGTCGTCCATCACCACGACGACGCTCGCCGACGGCCGCATCGCGCTCTCGGGCACCTTCGCCGGCAACTTCAACGGCGCCTCGTACGCGATGGCGTACTACGCGGAGACCGCGCAGAAGGTCGCCTCGGTGCGCACCTGGGCAGACGGCTCGGCGCTCGACACGACCGCGAACCGCACCGGCACCGACACCGGCGCGGTGATCACCTTCGACCCGGCCGCCGGCTCGCAGGTCGAACTGCGCATCACGCTCTCGCCGATCAGCGCCGCCCAGGCCCAGATCGACCAGGCCAACGAGGTCGGCGGCAAGACCTTCGACCAGGTGCGCGCCGAGACGGCCGCCGCGTGGAACGCCCGCCTGGGCGCCGTCGACGTGACCGCCTCGACGAAGAGCGACCCCGACGGCACGCTCAAGAAGCTCTTCTACACGCACCTGTACCGGATGTTCGCGGTGCCGACCAACGCCACCAGCACCTCCGGCACCTACCGCGGCGTCGACGGCGCCGTGCACCAGGTCGACGACTACACGTACTACGACGGCTGGTCATCGTGGGACGACTTCCGCAAGTACTCGGTGATCGCCTACGTCGACCCGACCCTCTACCGCGACATGATCCAGTCGCTGATCACCCTCTTCGCCGACCAGAACGCGTCCGGTGCGGCCAACCTCGCCAGCCTCGTGCAGGGCGTGCCGACGGTCCGCTGGGAGCGCTCCGCCGTGATCGTCGCCGACGCGCTGTCGAAGGGCTACACCGGCTTCACCCGCCTCGACGAGGCGTACCCGACCCTGCACAACCTCGTCGGGTACTACTCCGGCCAGGAGCTGCGCCAGGGCTACATCGCCGACCGACCGGGCTCGTCGCTCGAGCGCGGCTACGACCAGTGGGCGCTCGCGATCATCGCCGACGCCCTGGGCAAGACCGACGAGGCGAAAGACCTGCGCGCCCAGGCGGCGCTCCCGTTCCAGAACGTCTTCAAGGCGGGCGCGTGGACGGCCGCCGACGGCACGCAGGTCGGCCTCCTGACCCCGCGCAACGCGGCGGGCGACTGGACGAGCGTCGACTACGAGCGCTTCGAGACGGCGAACCTCTACCAGGGCACCCCGTGGCAGTACAACTGGTACGGCGCCTATGACATGGCCGGCACCATCCAGGCCATGGGCGGCTCGAAGGCGGCCAAGCTGGCCGTCGAGCACATGTTCGGCGAGGACTCGGCGACCGACGACGGCAAGGGGATGCTGCACTCCAACGCCAACGAGATCGACCTGCAGGCGCCCTACCTGTTCAACTACGTGGGCGAGCCGAGCCTGACCCAGAAGTGGGCGCGCGCGATCTACACGAAGCCGACCTGGAACCGGTACATCGCGACCGGCAGCACCAACGAGGCGCCGAGCGGCAACGGCGAGTTCACGCCGCCGGTCAAGACGAACGTCTACAAGCTCGACCCGGCCGGCTTCCTGCCGACGATGGACAACGACGCCGGCACCATGTCGACCATGTTCGTCGCCGCGGCGATCGGCCTCTTCCCGGTGACCGCGGGGTCGTCGCAGTACCAGATCGGCTCGCCGTTCTTCGACTCGACGAAGATCACCTACGACACCGGCCGGTCGTTCACGGTCTCGGCGGGCAATGTCTCGTCCGACGACTTCTACATCCAGTCGGCCACTTTGGGCGGCGCGGCGTACAACAACACGTGGGTGGACTACTCCTCCATCGTCGGCGGCGGCACGCTCGCCTTCGACATGGGCGCGAAGGCGACCTCGTGGGGCGCGGACACCAAGCCCGCGTACTCGATGAGCACCGGCTCCACCGGCACCCCGGGCAACCCGGGCGGCGGCGACGGCGGCAGCGCGAAGACCTACCCGGTCACCGCGTCCGCGACCTCCCTCGCGGCGGCGGCGGACGGAACCGTCTCGGGTTCGATCGTCCTGACCCTCGGGGGCGGCGCCACCTTCACCGGCGCCGTCGGCTCCAGCATCACGGGTGCAGGAGGGGCGACCGTGAGCGGCCTGCCCGCCTCGGTCACCGCCGACCTGCGCGTCACCACGGCGACGACCGCGACCCTCCGCCTCTCCGGCACGCTCACGAAGAACGCGCGCTTCCACGTGAACTTCGCTGACGCGGCCCTCGGCGGCGGAGCCACCGCGGCGGCTCTGACCGGGCAAGGCGTCTCCGACCTGTCGGCGCTCGAGCTGACCGTCTCCAACGCCGACCGCGTCGCCCTGCAGAAGCTGGTCGACCAGGCCGCGCTGGTGCAGCCGGGCAACTACTCGTTCGCCTCGTACAGCGCGCTGACCAAGGCGCTGACCTCGGCCCAGAAGGTGCTCGCCGACGCGTCCGCGACCAGCTCCAAGCTGCGCAGCGCGACCAGCGTGCTGCAGGCCGCGATCGACGGCCTCGGTCTCGACCAGGGCGCCTACCGGGTGCTGCAGGCCGAGCAGTCGGACGAGTGGTCGGGAGGCTCGCTCAAGAACGAGGCGTACCAGTCCACCGGCGACCTCGGCGGCGTGACCACCGGCTCGTGGGTGCGCTACAACAACCTCGACTTCGCGGGCTCGACGCCCAAGCGGATCGCGATCCGCTACGCGAACTCGCAGGCGACCAACGCGGCGCCCTCGACCGCGACCGTGCACGCCGGGGACGAGAACGGTCCGGTCGTCGGCACCGTCAGCCTCCCGGGCACCGGCAGCTGGGGCAACTACGTCACGGTGTCGGCGGCAGTCACCGACCCGGTCGCGCTCGCCGCGGCCAAGCGCGTGACCTTCACCTTCACGGCGCCGGACGGCCAGGCCTGGGTGTCCAACTTCGACTGGTTCCAGTTCTCGGCGACCGCATCGGACGGCGCGGCACCGGTCGTCGTCGAGGCGGAGGCCTGGAAGACGAACAGCGGCGGCGGCCTCAAGTCGGAGCAGTCCACCTGGAGCGACGGTGCGGTCACCGACCTCGGCGCCACCTACGACAAGGCGTGGCTGGACTACGGCACCATCGACTTCGGCACCACGCCGATCTCGGAGGTGGCCATCCACTACGTCAACAACTCGTCCCGCTGCGGCGCGAACTCCAGCGTCGACGTGTACCTCGACGGCTACGACCCGGCGAACCCGGGCACGCCGTACGCCAACGTCCCGCTCGCGGTGACCGGCTCCGACTGGGTGAAGGCGGGCACGGCCTCCATCACCCTGCCGAAGACGATCACGGGCAGCCACCGCCTCTACCTGGTGCTCCACACCACGCCGGATGCGAGCCACCCGTACGTCGCCAACATCGACAACGTCACTTTCGTGCCGACCAAGAACACCACGACGGTGCTCGAGGCCGAGGCGTGGAAGACCAACAGCGGCGGCGCCCTGAAGAGCGAGACCTCGACGTGGAGCGACGGCACCGTCGTCGACCTGGGCGGCACGTACGACGGCGCCTGGCTCGACTACGGCACCATCGACTTCGGCGGCACCGCGGTCACGCAGGTCGCGACGCACTACGTGAACAACTCGGCCCGCTGCGGGACGAACTCGCGCATCGACCTCTACCTGGACGCCTTCGATCCGGCTGCCCCCGGCACGCCGTACGCGACCCTCCCACTCGCTTCCACCGGCGCCGACTGGGTCAAGTCCGGCACCGCGCAGCTTGCCCTGTCGAAGTCGATCACGGGCAGCCACCGGGTTTACCTGGTGCTGCACACGACGGCGGATGCGAACCACCCGTACGTCGCCAACATCGACAAGCTGACCTTCACCACGGGCGTCGACAAGACCGCGCTGCGCAACGCGATCGACACGACCGCGCCGCTGGCCGACAAGACCGGCGTCTACGGCTCGATCGACTTCGCGGTCTTCCTCCGCGAGCTCGCCGCGGCCAAGAAGCTGCTCGCCTCCGACACCGCCACCCAGAGTGCGGTCGACGCCCAGGCGCGCAGCCTGAGCCTGGCCGCCAGCCAGCTGACCCCGGTCTCGCGGCTCACCCTCGCCCACCTCGTGAGCGTGGCGTCGGCCGTGACGAACGAGCGGTACACCGACGAATCGTGGGCGGCCTTCCAGTCCGCTCTCGACGCCGGCAAGGCCGTTCTGGCGGACTCCGGGGCGACGGATGAGGCACTCCAGGCCGCGGCCGCCGCGCTCTCCTCCGCGCAGGACGGCCTCGCGGCCAAGCCCCTCGTGGCTCCGGCCGTGCCGATGTCGGTGACCGCCACCGTCAGCGGATCGAGCGTCGCCGTGCGCTGGACCGCCCCGGCGGAGGACGGCGGATCGCCGCTCACCGGCTACCTCGTCACCCTCGACGACGGCCACACGATCACGATCAGCGACCCGACCCAGCTCTCGGCCGTCTTCACCTGGCTGAAGGCGGGGCAGGCCTACACCGCGCAGGTCAGCGCGCTGAACGCGACGGGAGCCTCCGCTCCCTCGACCGCGGCACCGGCGACCCCGGAGGCGGCCCCGGCCGTCGCGGAGACGTTCGCGGCCCTCGCGTCCACGCCCTTCCCGAGCGGCACGATCACCGCGTCGTACCCGTCCGACTCCTGGCCGGCGACCCCGACCGGCGTGGACTACAACGTGTACATCCTGCGCGGCTTCTCCGCCCTCGGCACCGGCACCCTCGGCGCCAACGAGAAGGTCGCCGACCTGAGCACGATCTCCGCGGAGAACGACAAGAAGGTCATCGCGATCAACCACGCCGCCACCAGCGCGCAGGTCGACCGCGCCCAGCGCGACGCCGACAACTCGCCGGCGACGACGATGACCGACGCCCTCGGATCGCGCCTCGGCACGCTCTACGCGGCGGCCATCGGCGCGGGCAAGCTGCCGAAGACGCAGGCCATCCTCGACCGGGTGGCCTCGGGACTCGGCGGTGCCGATGCCGCGAAGCCCTACTTCCAGTACCTGCGCCCGTACGTGCGCATGGGCCTGGCCAGCCAGGGCGGCCTGATCTACGACAACAAGACCGGCGGTTACGACGGTCTGGCGGGGAGCGGTTCCTACCCGAGCGGTCACACGTTCGGCGGGTACACGTTCGGCACGACCATGGCGACCCTGCTGCCGGAGCTCGCTCCCCAGCTGCTCGCCCGGGCCTCCGAGTACGGCAACAACCGCATCATCCTGGGCTTCCACTACCCGCTCGACGTCATGGGCGGCCGGATGGACGCGCAGGCGACGGTCGCGCACCGCTGGGCCGACCCGGCCTTCGCCGACCTGATGCTCCAGGCGCACGACGAGCTGGAGCAGGTGCTGGTGCAGGAGTGCCAGGCGAACGGGTACGGCGACACCCTCGCCGCCTGCTCGGGCACGCCGTACGCCGGCCTCGACGACGCCGCGGCGACCGATCTCTACACCCAGCGTCTCGACTACGGCTTCACCAAGGTCGCGGCGGCGGGCGTGAAGGTCACCGTGCCGGCGGAGGCGGCGAGCCTGCTCACCACCGCCTTCCCGGACCTGACGGACGCGCAGCGCACGCAGATCCTGGAGCAGACGGCGCTCGACTCGGGCGACCCGCTCGACCTGACCGCCCAGGGCGACGCCAGCTGGGAGCGCCTCAACCTCGCCAAGGCGCTGACCGCGCAGGTGAAGCTCAACGCCGACGGCACCGTCACGGTGACCAACTACGCCGACGCCACCCAGCGCAGCGTCGCGACCGCCTCGGCGATCAGCGTCGCCGGAACCGCGCTCGACGGCTTCGACCCGGCCACCCGCACGTACGTGGTGGACTGGCCCGCAGGTCGCGCCCTCCCGGCGGTCACGGCGACGGCCTCGGCCGACGGCGCGACGGTCGCGGTGGCCGAGCCGCTCACGGCCGGCTTCCGCTCGCTCGCGGCGGTCGACGACGCCTCGGCCCGGTCGCGCACCGTCACGGTCACCTCGGCCGACGGCAACACGAGCCGGACCTACACGGTGGCGTTCTGGATCACCGCAGACGCGCACCTGCCGGGCGGGGTCGTCGACCCGGGCACCGGCGGGGGCACCGATCCCGGCAACGGTGGGACGGACCCGGGCACCACCCCCGGCACGGGCGGCGGATCGGGCACGACCCCGGCCGGCAACGGAAGCGGCTCGATCGCGGGCTCCGGCAGCGGCGACCTCGCCGACACCGGTGCGGCCGACTTGAGCCTGGCGGCTCTGGGCGCCCTGCTCGCGCTCGCGCTCGGAACGGCACTCGCGGTCCGCCGCCGGCGCCGGCACCTGACCCGCTAGCCGCGCCTCACGCACGACGGCCCGGACACCCGATGGTGTCCGGGCCGTCGGCGTTCGTCAGCTCACTGTCCCGAAACGCAGCCGGTGGTCACGACATGCCGCGCGCGCACGTGCGCGGACGGCATGTCATGACCACTAGTTGCGACCGCCGCCCTCACGCGCCGACGTAGCGGGCGAGGTGCTCGCCGGTCAGCGTGGAGCGCGCGGCGATCAGATCGGCAGGGGTGCCCTCGAAGACGACGTGCCCGCCGTCGTGGCCGGCGCCCGGCCCGAGGTCGACGATCCAGTCGGCGTGCGCCATGACAGCCTGGTGGTGCTCGATCACGATCACCGACTTGCCGGAGTCGACCAGCCGGTCCAGGAGGCCGAGGAGCTGCTCGACGTCGGCCAGGTGCAGACCGGTGGTCGGCTCGTCGAGCACGTACACGCCGCCCTTCTCGCCCAGGTGGGTGGCCAGCTTGAGGCGCTGGCGCTCGCCGCCGGAGAGGGTGGTGAGCGGCTGGCCGAGGCTCAGGTAGCCGAGGCCGACATCCTCCAGCCGGTCCAGGATGGCGCTGGCCGCGGGGGTGCGCGCCTCCCCGGCACCGAAGAACTCGCGGGCCTCGGTGACCGGCATGGCGAGCACCTCGCTGATGTCCTTGCCGCCCAGCGTGTACTCGAGCACCGACGCCTGGAACCGCTTGCCGCCGCACTCCTCGCAGACGGTGGCGACGCTCGCCATCACGCCGAGGTCGGTGTAGATCATCCCGGCGCCGTTGCAGGTGGGGCATGCGCCCTCGGAGTTCGCGCTGAACAGCGCCGGCTTCACGCCGTTCGCCTTGGCGAACGCCTTGCGGATCGGCTCGAGCAGCCCGGTGTAGGTCGCCGGGTTGCTGCGCCGCGACCCGCGGATCGCGCCCTGGTCGATCGAGACGACGTCCTCCTGCGACGACACCGACCCGTGGATGAGCGAGCTCTTGCCCGACCCCGCGACCCCGGTCACGACGACCAGGACGCCGAGGGGGATGTCCACATCCACGTCGTGCAGGTTGTTCGCGGTCGCGCCGCGCACCGCGAGCGCACCCGACGGCGTGCGCACCGCCTCCTTGACCGCGGCACGGTCGTCGAGGTGGCGGCCGGTGAGGGTGCCGCTCGCGCGCAGCCCCTCGACGGTGCCCTCGAAGCAGATCGTTCCGCCCGCGGTGCCGGCGCGCGGTCCGAGATCGACCACGTGGTCGGCGATCGCGATCGCCTCGGGCTTGTGCTCCACCACGAGCACGGTGTTGCCCTTGTCGCGCAGGCGAAGCAGCAGTTCGTTCATCTTCTGGATGTCGTGCGGATGCAGCCCGATCGTCGGCTCGTCGAAGACGTACGTGACGTCGGTGAGGGACGACCCCAGGTGCCGGATCATCTTGGTTCTCTGGGCCTCCCCGCCCGAGAGCGTGCCGGAGGGCCGATCGAGCGACAGGTAGCCGAGGCCGATCTCGACGAACGAGTCGAGCGTGTGCCGCAGGTTCGCCAGCAGCGGCGCCACCGTCGGATCCTGGATGCCCCGCACCCACTCCGCCAGATCGCTGATCTGCATGGCGCACGCGTCGGCGATGTTCACGCCATCGATGCGGGAGGAGCGGGCGCCCTCGTTCAGCCGGGTGCCGCCGCAGTCCGGGCAGACGGTGAAGGCCACGGCCCGGTCGACGAAGGCGCGGATGTGCGGCTGCAGCGCGTCGCGGTCCTTGGAGAGGAACGACTTCTGGATCTTGGGCACCAGGCCCTCGAAGGTCAGGTTGATGCCCGAGATCTTGACCTTCGTCGGCTCCTTGTAGAGGAAGTCGTTGCGCTCGGTCTCGGTGTAGTCGCGGATCGGCTTGGACGCGTCCAGGAACCCGGACTCGGCGTACTGCCGCACCGCCCAGCCGTCGGCCGTGTAGCCGGGGATGGTGATGGCGCCCTCGGCGAGCGACTTCGTCTCGTCGAACAGCTCCGCGAGGTCGATCTCGTTGACCGTCCCCATCCCCTCGCAGCGCGGGCACATCCCGCCGGTGAGGGTGAAGCTGCCCGCCGCCTCCTTGCCGGTGCCGCGCTCGATCGTGACCGCGCGATCGCCGTGCACCGACGCGACGTTGAACGAGAAGGCCTGCGGCGACCCGACGTGCGGCTGCCCCAGGCGGCTGAACAGGATGCGCAGCATCGCGTTGACGTCCGTCACCGTGCCGACCGTCGAGCGCGCGTTGGCGCCCAGCCGCTCCTGGTCGACGATGATCGCGGTCGTCAGCCCCTCCAGCACATCCACGTCGGGCCGGGCCAGCGACGGCATGAACCCCTGCACGAACGCGCTGTAGGTCTCGTTGATCATCCGCTGCGACTCGGCCGCGATCGTCCCGAACACCAGCGAGCTCTTGCCCGAGCCGGAGACGCCCGTGAAGACGGTGAGCCGCCGCTTCGGCAGGTCGACGCTGATGTCCTTGAGGTTGTTCTCGCGGGCGCCCTGCACCCGCAGCAGGTCGTGCGAGTCGGCGACGTGCGTGTCGGCGATGCGCGTGTCTCCGACAGGCGTGGTGGGCGTGCTCATCGATCTCTCCCTCGGTCCGGCGCCACCCACGCTAGCGCCTGGGACCGACGCCCACAGCGGCGCTCAGTGCGTGGTGACGGGATGCAGCGCGTTAGACAGCGTGCAACCCGCCTCGCCGGGCTCCAGGGTCACGTTCTGCGGATGCCGGACGTGGACGGTGCCGTCAGCATCCCGCGTGCCCACGAGGCAGTCCTTCGTGCCCGCGATGCCGACTGCGGCGCCGAGTACGTCCCCTTCCGCTCCGGAGTCGCGGGTCAGCCGCGCACCCGTGACCTCGTCCGACCGGACGGACCCGTCGGGGAACGCCTTCTCGAGGTCGTTCGCGAGGCCGGCCCGCGTCGCCGCGGAGAGGACCGCCGTGAGGCGCGTCTCGGTGTCGTCGGGCAACGCGGGGACGGGGGCGGGGGAGGGAGGCGGCGACGGCGGTGACGGGAGGCAGCCGACCTCGTCGACCCCGGTCGGCCGCCACTCGAAGAACGCGAAGACCTGGAACGCGTAGCATCCCGACCACACGCCCTCCGACCAGCTCGCGCCGCCGAAGCTCGAGGAGGAGTGCGCGGGCACGTGCGCCGAGATCCGGAGGACGAACCGCGCACCGCCGGGATCCCTGGTCATGCCGTCCCATGCGATCGCCTCGCTCGTGAGGTCGGAGGTGAACTCGCCCACGCGAGACGAGCTCCAGGAATCCGACGCGTCAGAGTAGCTGTAGGCGAAGTCGGAGGCCAGGACGTTGCGTGGACGTGCGTCGTCGATGGCGGCGGCGACGCGGTCGGCTTCGTGCCGTGCGGCGTCGTGGGCACGGGCATCCCCGTTCGTCGAGCCGAGAGGCCCGACGCATCCCGACAGTCCCGTGACGAGTGCCGTGCTCAGCAGCACGGCGCCGACGATCCGACGCATCCCATCCCCCGATCCCCCGACCGCTGTTCAGGCCAGTATGCCCGGTCCCGCGCTCCGCCATCCCCGCGCCGCCCACTCCAGCCGGCGCAGCGACTCGCGGTTGCGCACGTGCAGCGCGACGTCCGCGAGGGGCGCGGGGATCAGCCGGGCCGGGCCGGCGACGGGATGCTCCTCCATGCGCACGAGGCAGCCGTCGCGGTGCGGGCGCACGTCGATCACGACCCGCTCCTCGCCGACCGGGCGCGTCTTGGCCTGCAGGACCATCCGGCGCGGCGGATCCCACTCGTCCACGCGGGTCTCGTCGTTCAGCACGAACGGCCAGACCCCGATGGAGTGGTGCAGCTTGGAGCCGGCCGCCGGGTAGGTGTCGTCGGCCGCGCGCATGCGCGACGCTCCGACCACCCAGCTCGGGTACACCCAGGGGTCGGCGAGCACGGCGAAGACCTGGTCGGGCGTGCAGCGGAATCGTCGGACGGTCACGGACATGTCGTCACTCCTCGGGGGCGAGAGACGGCATGTGGGTCACACCGAATTCGTGGCGCAGCGCACTGCGCGCCGCGTAGTACCCGCCGAGTCCGTGCACACCCGGTCCGGGGGCGGCGGACGCCGACGCGAGATAGAGCCCGCGACCGGGCATGCGCCACGGGTCGGGGGAGAGGACGGGCCGGACGATCAGCTGGCGCAGGTCGGGCATCCCGGTGGAGATGTCGCCGCCGAGGTAGTTGGGGTTGTACAACTCCATCTGATCGGCGGTCCGGGAGGTGCTGGCCAGGATGAGGTCGCGGAAGCCCGGCGCGAAGCGCTCGAGCTGTCGGATGACGGCCTCGGTCCGGTCAGCAGCGGAGCCGTGCGGGACGTGCGTGTACGCCCAGAGGACATGCTTGCCCGCGGGGGCGCGGGTGTCGTCGAAGAGCGACGGCTGCGAGACGAGCACGTACGGGTCGTCGCCGATCGCGCCGCGCGCCACCTCGCGCTCGGAGCGGGCGACGGCGGCGCGGGTGCCACCCACGTGCACCGTCGCGGTCTCGTTGAGCTCGGGGTTCGCCCACGGCACCGGCCCCGAGAGCGCGAAATCGACCTTGCAGACGCCATTCCCGCTGCGGAAGCGGGAGACGCTGCGCTGGTAGGAGGGCGCGAGCCGGTCTTCGCCGAGCCGGGCGGCCGCACGCACGTGCGTGTCGAAGACGACGATGCGCGACTCCGGGAGGTCGGCCAGGCTCGTGACCTCGGTGCCGGTGACGAGCTCGCCGCCGTGCGCCTCCAGATCCGCGACCAGGGCGTCGGCGATGCTCTGCGAACCGCCGATGGGCACGGGCCAGCCGCGTGCGTGGCCGTAGGCGGCGAGCGTCAGGCCCGCGGCGGCACCTGCCACGCTCGGGAGCGCGAGGGTCGTGTGCGCGAACGCGCCCGTCAGCAGCGCCCCCGGCTCCTCGGTGCGGAAGGGCAGGTTCCACCAGGGACCGCCCTGGAGCAGCGCGGTCGCCCCGAGCCGGGCGGCGACGAGGGGATGGCGCGGGAGGCCGACGATCGCCGAACCGGTGAACTGCGCCACCTCGTCCGCGTGCCGGGCCAGCGGTCCGATGAGTGCGCGCCAGGCCGCTCCGTCGCGGCCGAGTGCGTCGGCCGTGCGCTCGATGTCGCGGTACGCCACCGCGGCGCGGCCGCCGTCCAGGGGATGGGCGTACGACGCGGTCGGGGTGACGAACCGCACCCGCTTCTCCAGCTCGAACCGGCGGAAGAAGCCGGACGCGAACGCCAGCGGGTGCACCGCCGAGCAGATGTCGTGCCGGAAGCCGGGGAGCGTGATCTCCTCCGTGCGCATCCCGCCGCCGGCGGTGGCGTTCCGCTCGTACACCCGCACCGACAGGCCCGCGCGGGCGAGGGTGACGGCGGCCGACAGCCCGTTGGGGCCGGAGCCGATCACGACGGCGTCGAGCGAGGAGGCGGAGGGCATACCTCCTGTATACCCCGTGCCCTCCAAACGGGTTCCGGGATCGGCAGCCGCTTCACAGCCTGCGTCCTGTATCGTTGGGAGGTCGGCTCTTGACACCGCGCATGTCGCGCGGATGGGTTTGTAAGTCAAGCGGGCCGGTTCTGCACCCGATCAGCGGTGCGGACAATCACGATGTGAACGGCCCCGGACGATGTTCGACGGGGATTCCCCGGTGCGCTTCTGCGTGCCGCCGCGCACCTGAGATAACCCAGGAAGAATCACGCATGCCCCCGTACAAGAAGAACGACCGACCCAAGCAGGTCGGCAGCAAGAGCCCCAAGCACCGCGGCTACCGCGCCGAGGAGCAGACCGCCGGCAAGAAGGCCCGCTGGACCGCCGAGGACCGCGCCACCCGTGGCGGCAGCGCCGAGCGCGGCCGTGCCGTCTACGGCACCCGTGGCGGCAGCTCCGACGCCGCCGGCCGCGGCCGCAGCGAGCGCCCGAACTGGGAGCCCCGCGGCAAGGACGCGCGCCGCACCGAGCGCGAGTGGGACAGCCGCGGCCGCGCCGGTCGCGATGAGCGCCCCCGTCGCGACGCCGACGAGCGCCCCCGCCGCTCGTTCGACGACCGCGCCGACCGTCCGCGTCGCGACGACGACCGTCCCCGTCGTTCGTTCGACGACCGTGGCGATCGTGCCCCGCGTCGTGACTACGACGACCGCCCGCGTCGCTCCTTCGACGACCGCGCTCCGCGTCGTGACAACGACGATCGCCCGCGCCGTTCGTTCGACGACCGTGGCGACCGCGCCCCGCGTCGCGACGATGACCGTCCCCGTCGTTCGTTCGACGACCGTGGCGATCGTGCCCCGCGTCGTGACAGCGACGACCGTCCGCGTCGCTCCTTCGACGACCGTGGCAGCCGTCCCGAGCGTCCGCGCCGTGACGCCGACGACCGTCCGCGTCGTTCGTTCGACGACCGTGGCGACCGTGCCCCGCGTCGCGACAACGACGACCGCCCGCGCCGCGACTTCTCCGACCGTCCCCGCCGCTCCATCGAGGACCGTGGCGACCGCGCTCCCCGTCGCGACAGCGACGACCGTCCCCGTCGTTCGTTCGACGACCGTGGCGACCGTGCCCCGCGTCGCGACCACGACGACCGCCCGCGCCGCGACTCCTCCTTCTACCCGTCGCGCGACGACAAGCCGTCGTTCAACGCGCAGGACGACGTCGTGCTCGAGCGCCTCGAGGCCGAGGCCATCCAGGCCGCGGACGTCGACGGCGTGACCTTCGCCGACCTGGGCTTCGGCGGTAACGTCGTGCGTGCGCTCGCCGAGCTGGGCGCCGACAAGCCGTTCCCGATCCAGGCCGCGACCGCGCCCGATGTGCTCTCCGGCAAGGACGTGCTCGGCCGAGGCCGCACCGGCTCCGGCAAGACCATCGCGTTCGGCGCCCCCATGGTCGAGCGCCTCATGGCGCTCTGGGCCGAGTCGGGCAAGGCCGGCGGCAAGCGTCAGATCGGCCGTGCCCCGCGCGCGCTGATCCTGGCCCCGACCCGCGAGCTCGCCCTCCAGATCGATCGCACCGTGCAGCCCATCGCCCGCAGCGTCGGCCTCTTCACCACGCAGATCTACGGCGGCGTGCCCCAGGGCCGTCAGGTCGGCGCGCTGCAGCGCGGCGTCGACATCGTGATCGGCACCCCGGGCCGCATCGAGGACCTCCTCGAGCAGGGTCGTCTCGACCTCAGCGAGGTCGTCATCACCGTCCTCGACGAGGCCGACCACATGTGCGACCTCGGCTTCCTGGAGCCGGTGCAGCGCATCCTGCGCGAGACGTCGGAAGGTGGCCAGAAGCTGCTCTTCTCGGCGACCCTCGACAAGGGCGTCGCCCAGCTCGTCGACGAGTTCCTCGTCGAGCCCGCCGTGCACGAGGTCGCCGGCGAGGACCAGGCGTCCTCGACGATCGACCACCGCGTGCTCGTCATCGAGCACCGCGACAAGCCCGCCATCATCGAGCAGCTCGCCGACCGCGAGGGCAAGACGCTGATCTTCGCCCGCACCCGCGCGTTCGCCGAGATGCTCGCCGACCAGCTCGACGACGCCGGGATCCCCGCCGTCAGCCTGCACGGCGACCTCAACCAGTCCCGCCGCACCCGCAACCTCGCGCAGCTCACCAGCGGCCGCGTGAACGTGCTGGTCGCGACCGACGTCGCCGCCCGCGGCATCCACGTCGACGACATCGACCTGGTCATCCAGGCCGACGCCCCGGACGAGTACAAGACCTATCTGCACCGCTCGGGCCGCACCGGCCGCGCCGGCAAGCAGGGCACGGTCGTCACGCTCATCCCGCGCCAGCGTCAGCGCCGCATGAACGAGCTGCTCGACCGCGCCGAGATCGAGGCGGACTTCGTCCCCGCGATCCCGGGCGACCAGCTGCTCACCGACCTCGCGCAGGCTGGCGCGCTCGCCGCCGCCGAGGCGTAAGCGACCGCTCGCACCACGAAGCCCCCGTCCGCTGCACAGCGGGCGGGGGCTTCTGCGTGCGCGGAACCGGACGCGGTCTCAGCCGGCCAGCTGCGCGAGCGCGTGCCGGCCGATCCCGCCCATGCGGGGGTTGTCGTCCGAGTGGGCGGCGAGGGCCGTGCCCATGGTGACCGCCCAACCGCGGGCGCGCCGCCAGGTCGCGTCGTCGACGGAGTCGTCGAACGCGGCGCGGAACGCCTCCCGCGCCGGGCCGTCGAAGGTGAGCCAGGCCGTCGCCAGGTCGGTCGCGGGATCGCCGGCCGTCACGTCGCCGAAGTCGATGACAGCGGCGAGTCCGTCCACGCCCTCCGCCGTGCCGTCGGGTGAGTGGAGCACGAGGTTGCCGGGGTGGAGGTCGCCGTGCAGCCAGAGCGCCGGGCCGTCCCAGACGGGTGCGGCCAGCGCGTCCTCCCACGCCGCGGTGAGCGCGGTCGTGTCGCGGCGGGCGGCGAGCAGGGCGATGCGCTCGCGGACGGCCGCGTCGCGCGTGGCGAGCGGGACGCCGCGCACGGGGTTGACCGGGGCATCGGCGGGCGCGGGGATGTGCAGAGCGCGCACGAAGGCCGCGAGCGGCTCGGCGATCACGGCCCGGGCGGGTGCGTCGACCGAGGCGCCGTCGATGCCCTCCAGCCACCGGATGATGCTCCAGGGCCACGGGAAGATCGCGCTCGGCACTCCGACGCGGACGGGCGCGGGGACGGGCACCGCGACCCGCTCGGCGATCGCGCCGAGCACCTGCTGCTCGTGCTCGATCAGGTGCGCCGCCACCTCCCGGCGCGGCACGCGGACCGCGAAGTCGTCGCCGAGGCGGAAGATGCGGTTGTCCCAGCCGTCGGAGACGAGCCGGAGCGGCCCGGCGAGATCCGGGTGCTGCTCGGCGATCATCCGGCCGACCAGGTCGGCGTCGGCGGAGATGTCCGCAACAGGGGTCGAGCTCTGATTCACGCGCTCGACGCTAACAGACACGCCCGCGAGAGGGGAGGTGCCGCTCTCCTCTCGCGGGCGAACCCGGGCTCAGGACCGGGCGAGCAGGGTGAGGGTGTCCACCACGCGGTTGGAGAAGCCCCACTCGTTGTCGTACCAGGCGACGACCTTCACGTGCTTTCCGTCGACGCGGGTGAGCGCCGAGTCGAAGATCGACGACGCCGGCTGGCCGGTGATGTCGCTCGACACCAGCGGGTCCTCCGAGTACTCGAGGATGCCGGCGAGCGGCCCCTCGGCAGCGGCGCGGTAGGCGGCGAGCACCTCGTCGCGGGTGACCTCGCGCGCGACGGTCGTGTTGAGCTCGACGATGGAGCCGACCGGCACGGGCACGCGGATGGAGTCGCCCGACAGCTTGCCGTCGAGGCCGGGGAGCACGAGGCCGATCGCCTTGGCGGCGCCGGTCGTGGTCGGCACGATGTTCACGCCGGCGGCACGGGCACGGCGCGGGTCGCGGTGCGGGCCGTCCTGCAGGTTCTGCTCCTGCGTGTAGGCGTGCACGGTGGTCATGAAGCCGTGCTCGATGCCGGCGAGGTCGTCGAGCACCTTGGCGAGCGGCGCGAGGGCGTTCGTGGTGCAGGAGGCGTTGGAGACGATGGTGTGCGACGCCGGGTCGTACTCGTCGGTGTTCACGCCGTAGGCGAGCGTCACGTCGGCGCCGTCGGAGGGGGCGCTCACGAGCACGCGCTTCGCGCCGGCGCGGAGGTGCGCGCGGGCCGCGTCGGCGGAGGTGAAGCGGCCGGTGGCCTCCAGCACGATCTCGACGCCGAGGTCGGCCCACGGCAGGTTCTCGGGGTCGCGCTCGGCGAGCACCTCGATGCGCTGCCCGTCGACGACGAGGGTGCTGCCGTCGACCTCGACCGTGCGGCCGAGGCGGCCGAGGGAGCTGTCGAAGCGGAGCAGCTGGGCGAGGGCGTCGGGCGCGGTCAGATCGTTGACGGCGACGACCTCGAGGTCGGTGTCGCGCTCGAGGAGGGCGCGGAGGGTGTTGCGGCCGATGCGGCCGAAGCCGTTGATGGCGATGCGGGTCATGGGGTGGTTCCTTTCGTTCCCGGTCCGCCATCCATGCTCCGTCGCCCCGCACAGACCCGAAAGTGGCTCCCACGACAGCGCACGCAAGCATCGCGCCAGTGTGTGTGCCACCCCTCGCGAGGATCCCGCCAGCGCCGCGCGACCCGCCCAAACCCTCGAGTACGCAGAAAGTCGGGCAGAAACCGCCGAGTACGCAGACAATTTGCGTACTCGGCGGTCGGCGTCAGGCCGAGAAGGTGTGGCGGTACTCCGTCGGGGAGGTGCCCAGGATGCGGTGGAAGTGCAGGCGCAGGTTCGATCCCGTCCCGAGCCCGACCCGGTGCGCGATCTGCTCGACGCCGAGGTCGCTGCGCTCCAGCAGCTCCCGTGCCAGGTCGACGCGCGCGCGGAGCACCCACTGCATCGGCGTGTAGCCGGTGTCCTCGACGAAGCGCCGCGAGAAGGTGCGCTCCGAGACGTTCGCGTTGCGCGCGAGCTCGGCCAGGGTGAGCGGTCCCCCGAGTCGTCCCAGCGCCCACTCGCGCGTCTCGGCGAACAGGTCGCCGAGTGGCTCCGGCACACTGCGCGGCACGTACTGCGCCTGGCCGCCGCTGCGGTACGGCGCGGCGACGAGCCGCCGCGCGACGTGGTTGGACAGGCCGACCCCGTGGTCCCGGCGCACCAGGTGCAGGCAGAGGTCGATCCCGGAGGCGGCGCCCGCCGACGTCAGCACGTCGCCCTCGTCGACGAACAGCACGTTCTCGTCCACGCGGATGAGGGGATGCCGTTCGGCGAGGGCCCGCGTGTAGTGCCAGTGCGTGGTCGCCCGGCGGCCGTCGAGCAGTCCGGTGGCCGCGAGGGCGAAGGCGCCGGTGGAGATCGCGGCCAGGCGGGCACCGCGCTCGTGCGCGCGGCGGAGGGCTGCGACGACGGCGGCGGGAGGCTCCGTACTCGCCGGTTCGCGGTATCCCGGGACGAAGACCGTGTCGGCGCGCTCGAGCGCGTCCAGCCCTTCGGCCACGTGGTACGAGAGCCCGTCGCCTCCGGTGACGAGCCCCGGCTCCGCGCCGCAGACGCGCACCTCGTACGGCATGCTCGGCCGGTGCGCGAACACCTGCGACGGGATGCCGACGTCGAGCGGCTTCGCGCCCTCCAGCACGAGGACGGCGACGCGGTGGTCCCGGGCGGTCATCGGAGCTCCTTCCGCGGGCTCGAGGAGACGCCCGCGCGCCGGAGTCTAGCCGAGGCCGGGTGGGGTCTCACGGCGCTTCGCCGGTCGCAGCTCGCTGACGATCACGCCGGCCACGATGAGCCCGGCCCCGGCGATCGCGATCGGGGGCAGCCGGTCGCCGGCGATGCGGCCGATGACACCGGCCCAGACCGGCTCGCCCGCGTAGATGATGGTCGCCCTGGTGGGGGAGACCGAGCGCTGGGCCCAGTTCATCGTGAGCTGGATGACGCAGCTCGCGACGCCCAGCCCGACGCCGGGCAGCAGCCACGCCCAGGAGAACGCGGGTGCGGCCTCCCCGACGATCGGCATGGCGAGGAACCCGGCGCCTCCCGCCACCAGCAGCTGCACGATCGTGACGCGGCCCACGTCGACCGATTTCGCGAACAGCCCGATCAGGAGGATCTCGGCCGCGATCGGCAGCGTGCTCACCAGGGTGGCGATCTCGCCGGGGCCGAGCCCGACGGTCAGCGCGTCCGGTCCGGCGAGCAGCAGCAGTCCGACGAAGGCGAGCCCGACGCCGACGAGGGTGAGCGGCCGCGGCGCCCGGCGGAACACCAGCCATTGGAGCAGGGGGACGAGCGGCACGTACAGGGCGGTGATGAAGGCGGAGGTGCTGCTGCTGATCGTCTGCAGGCCCATCGTCTGCAGCCCGTAGCCGAGCGCGATGGAGACGCCGATCGCCGCGCCCGCGCCGACGTCGCGCCAGCGCATCCCGCGCACCGATCGGTGGAAGATCACGAGGCCGAGCAGCCCGGCGACCCCGAAGCGCAGCCCGACGAAGAACCACGGACCGCTGTGCTCCATCGCCAGGTGCACGATGAGGAACGTCGACCCCCAGAGGGCCGTGATCGCGAGGAGCGCGCCCTCCTGCCGGCTGACGGCGAAGCGCCGCCGCGCGGGGTCGCGGGTCCGATCCGGTGTGTGCAGCATCCTGCACATCCTATGGTGCAGAATGATGCACATGCCAGAACACGGCGCCGACGTCCTCGCCCAGGTCGCCGGGAACCTCCGCCGCCTGCGCCAGGAGCGCGGCCTCAGCCAGGCCGCGCTCGCCGAGCGGTCCGGGATCAGCCGTCGCACGATCATCAACCTGGAGGCGGGGGAGGCCAACATCAGCCTCTCGGGCCTCGACCGGGTCGCCGAGGCACTCGACACCGACTTCGTCACGCTCGTCGCGGAGCCGTCCGCGCTGCCGACCGCCGTGAACGCGGTCGCCTGGCGCGGCGCCTCGGCGGAGAGCGTCGCCGCGCTCGTGGGCGCGGTCCCCGCCCGGACGGACGCCCAGCTCTGGACGTGGGCGCTGGCCGCGGGCGAACGCTACGACGCCGAGCCCGACCCGGCCGGCTGGCACGAGATCGTCTTCGTCACCGCCGGGAGGCTGCGCATCGAGCGCGAGGACGGGGTCTCCGAACTCGGTGTCGGAGAGCACGCGATCTACTCCAGCGCCCAGCGGTACTCGTATGCCGCAGTCGGGGCGGAGACCGCGCGATTCGTGCGGCTCGTCGTCTCCTGAGGGGCGCCGATAGCGCGGATCCGCCATGTCGTGTCGCGAATCAACTCCTCAGCTTGTCTGAGGAGTTGCGCATCGAATACGGTCGCATCCTGCCCGCTCGAACCGTGGAGGATGCCGTGCCCACCCCGACCCTCATACCGCGCCGCCGCGCCCGCTTCTGGTCGCTGGTGTCGACGCACACCATGAACGACTTCCAGACCGGAGCCGTCGCCGCGATGCTGCCCTCCCTGATCGCGCAGCAGCACTACGACTACGCGGCCGCCGCCGGGATCGTGCTCGCCTCCACCGCGCTCTCGAGCATCACCCAGCCGGTCTTCGGCTGGCTCAGCGACCGGCTCGACCTGCGGTGGATGGTGCCGGCGGGCCTCGCCTTCGCCGCGCTCTGCGTCGCCGCCGCCGGCCTCACCTCGGGGAGCTACTGGCTGACCTGGGTCATCGTCGCGCTGTCCGGCGTCGGCGTCGCGGCCTATCACCCGCCCGCGACCGTCGAGGCCCGAGCGACCGGAGGCGGCACCAACCGGTCCATGAGCATCTTCTCCGTCGGTGGCAACGTCGGCGTCGCTCTGGCGCCGCTCCTCGTCGGGCTGACGGCGGGCACGCTCGGACTCGGCTCGACGCCGCTGCTCCTCGTGCCCACGGCGGCCGTCATCGTCGTCTACCTCGCCGTCCGTCGCCACCGCGCGAGGGAGGTGGCGCCCGCTCATCCCGTGCAGGAGGCGCACGAAGAGGTCGCTCCCTCCACGACGGTCACGGCCGCCCTCCCCGCCGCCGCGGCGGATGCTTGGGGTCGCTTCGCCTGGCTGCTCGTCGTCATCTCGTTCTGGTCGCTCGCGTACATCGGCACCACGTCTTTCATCGCGCTCTACGTGGCCGAGCGCTTCCAGGCAGGAGCCGGTGTGGGGGCGGTCGCGCTCGCCGTGTTCCCCGCGGCCGGCGCGATCGGGACGCTGCTGGGCGGGTTCCTCGCCGATCGCTTCGGGCGCCGGATCGTCATCCCCCTCGGCTACGCGGTGGCGGCTCTCGCGGCGGGCGCCATCGTCGCGGCGCCGTCCGCGGGTGTCGCGATCGTGGCGACGGCGCTGCTGGGCGTCGCCCTGTTCGTGCCGTTCGCCCTGCACGTCACGCTCTCGCACGCGTACCTGCCCCGGCACATCGGCACGGCGAGCGGGATCACCCTCGGGCTCTCGACGACTCTCGGCGGATTCCTCGCTCCCGCTCTCGGGGCGATCGCGGACGGGTCGTCGATCACGATCGTCTTCGTCGTGATCGCCGCGGCGCTGGTCGTGGCTTTCGTCGCGTCCCTCTTCCTGCGCGACCGGCGCGACCCGATCGACCCCTCGGGGCTCGCCGCCGGCGCGGCCGGAGGAGCGGACGAGGCCGCCGTCGAGGAATCCGTCGCCGGATAGCGCGACGGGGATCGGTATCGCCGCCCTGGCGAGAGTTCGCACAGGATCGATGCGCTCCGCCGGAATACGGCGCACGAATCCTGCGTCCAATGCCGCACTCCTGCTCATTCCGTGTGAAAGCATGGTCCGCGGAGGTCCCATGAACACCCAGTCCCCACTGTCCGCCGACCGGATGCACGCCGTCACCCCCGAGACCCGCGACCTCGTCGACCTCGTGCTCGACTACTCGCGCCGCCGCATCCTGAGCACCGACACCCCGCTCGACAAGCCGCTGCCCGAGCACGAGCTGCGCCGCCTCGCCGGCCAGACCGTCTCCGAGAGCGGGATGGGCGCCGAGCGCGCGCTCGCCGTCTTCGAGCATGTGCTCGCCCCGGCCTGCATCACCACCGACCACCCGCAGTACCTGTCGTTCATCCCGACCGCGCCGACCAAGGCCGCGACCGCGTTCGACCTCGTCGTCTCGGCCAGCGCCGTCTACGGCGGATCGTGGCTGGAGGGGTCGGGCGCGGTGTACGCCGAGAACCAGGTGCTCTCGTGGCTGGCTGCCGAGTTCGGCCTCCCGGCGACCGCGGGCGGCGTGTTCGTGCAGGGCGGGACGCTGGGCAACTTGTCCGCGCTCGTCGCGGCGCGCGACCACGCCCGGGCCGAGGGCCACTCCCCGTCGGACCGCTGGGTGATCGTCTGCAGCGCGGAGGCACACTCCTCCGTCGCCTCGGCGGCGCGGGTGATGGATGTGGACGTCGTCCCCGTCTCGCCCGGCGAGTCCGGCGTCCTGACCGGCGAGGCCGTCCGTGCCGCGCTGGAGGAGTACGGGGACGCGGTCTTCGCCGTGGTCGCGACCGGCGGCTCCACGAACTTCGGCATCGTCGACGACATCGCCTCCATCGCCGCGCTCAAGGGCGAGTTCCCCTTCTGGCTGCACATCGACGGCGCCTACGGCCTGGCCGGGATGCTGTCCCCGCTCGCGCGTCCCCTGTTCGCCGGCGTCGAGCACGCCGACTCGGTGATCGTCGACCCGCACAAGTGGCTCTTTGCGCCGTTCGACGCCTGCGCCCTGATCTACCGCGACCCGCAGGCCGGCCGCCGCGCGCACACGCAGCACGCCGAATACCTCGACACCCTGACGGACGCCGCCGAGTGGAGCCCGTCCGACTACGCGATCCACCTCACCCGCCGCGCGCGCGGACTCCCGTTCTGGTTCTCGCTCGCGAGCCACGGCGCAGCGGCGTACCGGGATGCCGTCACGGCCTCCCTGCGCCTCGCGGAGAGGATCGCGGCCGAGATCGAACGGCGCGACGGCTTCCGGCTCGTCCGCAAGCCGCAGCTCTCCGTCGTCGTGTTCGAGCGCGACGGCTGGACCCGCGAGGATTACGCCCTGTGGTCGGCTCGCCTGCTGGAGGAGCAGCGCGCGTTCGTCACCCCGAGCTCGCACGCGGGGCGCCCGAACACCCGGTTCGCCATCCTGAACCCGCTGACGACCTTCGAGGACCTGGTCGCCATCCTCGACACCATGTGAGGCAGCCGGCCTTCCGCCGCCCGAACGCGAAGGAGCCCCGCACCGGAATGGTGCGGGGCTCCTGTCGTTTCGGGGGTGACGTCAGAGCTGGTCCGACTCGCCGGTCCGGCGGGTCACACGCTCGCCCGTCGTGGGGTCTACAGCCGTGCGCGTCGTCGCCACGCTTCGGCGGCGGCGCGACAGCAGCACGATCCCGAGGATGATGCCGACGGCGCCGGCGATCATCAGGATGTAGCCCACGAGGTGCAGATCGATCCAGTCGACCTGGACGTTCAGGGCGAACGCCAGGATCGCACCGATGACGAGCAGGACGATACCTGTACCGAGGCTCATGCGACGTCTCCGATCAGACCCGGCGACTGCCGGTCAGCATGCGCACGAGCCAGACGATCACCGCCAGCACGAGCAGGATGATGCCGACCCACAGCAGGAAGTTCAGCGACTGGACGAAGCCTCCGGTGAGCAGCAGGACGATCGCGATGATCGCGATGATGATGAGCAGGATGTTCATGGAGAGTGTCCTTTCCTTGACGCACACCATCGAACAACTGTTTCGGTTGCCTAGTAATCCCCTTGACTGCGACGTCTTTCGGGTCTAACCCTCGCGCGATCGGCCGAGATGCGATCGACGGTCTCGCGCATCCGCGTCAGGAACCGCGTGACCGTCTCGGCCTCGTCGGGACTCAGCTCGGCGGAGGCGGCGGCAAGCTGCGCGTTGGCCTCGGCCAGCAGCGGTCCCGTCTCGCCGAGGGCGGCGCGCGTGGGCAGGAGGGTGATCGAGCGGCCGTCCGTCACGCTGCGGCGTCGCTCGACGAAACCGCCCCCCTCCAACCGGTCGATGAGCGCCGTGGTCGAGGCGCTGGAGATCCCGAGATACCGGCTCAGGTCCTTCGCCGCGGTCGGGCGGCCCGCGGCCGTGTTGTCGAGGATGAGCCGCAGGGCCAGGAGGTCGTTGTCGCCCATGCCCATCGCGGCACCCGTGCGGCGCCGCATCGCCGCCTCCGCCGCGCGGTACACCTGCAGCGCCTCGAGCACACCGGTGTCGGGCCGGGGTGTCTCGCCCCCGACGCCTGCCACCTGCTGCTCCCGATCTCCCACTCTCCCCAGCCAGGCCCTCATCCGCCGCCGGTTCAAGGGCCCCGGTCGCGATTCTGAGCGTATTCACGGTGGGGAATGCGATCGACCCCTCCCGCTGCCTGGAGTCTCGGCTGCGCGTATGCTCGCACGGTGGATCCGCTACTCGACCGGTACGAGCTGCGCGACCGGCTCGGTCGCGGCGGCATGGCGACCGTCTATCGCGCCTACGACCGGCAGCTCGGCCGGTTCGTCGCGATCAAGCTCTTCCCCGCGGGGACGGCCGCCGACGACACCCGGCGCCGCGGGGAGGCGACCGCGCTCGCGCGCCTGTCGCACCCCCATCTCGTCACGCTGTTCGATGCGCACCTCGCGGGCGACGGCGAGACGACCCCGAGCTTCCTGGTGATGGAGCTGGTCGACGGGCAGGACCTCCGGTCGCGGCTCGACGAGGGCCCGCTCCCGCCGGAGCAGGTCGCGACCCTGACCGCGGACGTGGCGGAGGCGCTCGCCGTCGTGCACGGCGCCGGGATGGTGCACCGCGACCTCAAGCCGGCCAACATCCTCCTGGCGACCTCGAGCGTGCCGGGGCGTGCGCCGATCGTGAAGCTCGCCGACTTCGGCATCGCGCACCTCCTCGGAGCCGACCGCGTGACGACAGCCGGGACCGTCATCGGCACCGCGGGCTACCTCAGCCCCGAACAGTTGCGCGGAGCCGACCCCGGCCCGGCGGCCGACGTGTACGCCTTCGGGCTCGTCGTGCTGGAAGCCCTCACGGGCGTGCGGCAGTATCCGGGGACGCCGGTGGAGGCCGTCGCCGCCCGTGCGGCGCACGATCCGTCCGTGCCGGCCGACCTCCCCGACGGATGGCGCGGGATGCTGCTGGCGATGACCAGCGCGGACCCGGACCTCCGGCCGACCGCCGCCGAGGTCGCCACGATGGCGGCGGTGATGGGGCCGGAGCTGGCCGGGTGGGTGCCGGCGGTGGAGGCGGCGCCGGTGGTGGAGGACGTGCCGACCGTGGCGATGCCCGCCGGGAACGCTGAGCCCGGCGGACCCGGCGCGACCGCGCCGACGCAGCCGGCTGCCGCTCCTCCGCGCCGGCGCCGCCGTCTCGCGACCGTCCTCGTCGCGGCGGGTGCCGCCGTCGTCGTGGCGGGCGCGCTCGCTCTCGGCGCGCTCCTGGCACCCGGAGGGGAGACGGCCGACACCGGCCCGACGCCGCGGCCCACGCCGAGCGTGCAGACTCCGCCGCAGAACGTCGCCCCGGCTGTCGTCCCGACTCCCGCGCCTGCTCCCGCGCAGGAGACGACCGCCCCGGACGACGGGAACACGGGCAACGGGAACGGGAACAACGGGAACGGCAAGGGCAACGGGAACAACGGCAACGGCAACAACGGGAACGGGAACAACGGCAACAAGGGGAAGGGCAAGGGCTGACCCGCCCGCTCGCCGCGCGGCCTCCCGCGTTTCCGGCGTGTGACGTTTCCGTCCCGCATGTTACGAGTTGCCGCGTTTCGGCACCCGGCCGCCACCGCTCCGGTAGGAAGGGAGCGTGATGGTTCTCACTCTCCTCGCCTGGGCGATCGTGGCCGTGTGCCTGGTCGTGCTGGTGGAGGTCGTGCTGCGGGATGTCGCCGACCGCTAGTCCACCGGGTACGGTCGAGGCAACGAGAGGACCTGAATGAGCATCGCCGCGATCGTCGTCAACCCTGTGAAGGTCGACGAGCCCGCCCTCCGAGCCGCGCTGAGCGCCGCCGAGGAGCGCTGGGGCTGGGAGCCGACCCTCTGGCTGGAGACGACCGAGGAGGACCCCGGCGCCGGCCAGACCCGGGAGGCGCTCGAGCGCGGGGTGGATGTGGTGATCGCGGCCGGCGGTGACGGCACCGTTCGCACGGTCGCCGAGGCGCTCCGCGGGCACGGCACCCCGCTGGCCCTGCTGCCCTCCGGCACCGGCAACCTCCTGGCCCGCAACCTCGGCCTCACCCTCGACGACGTGGAGAACGCGCTCGACAGCGCCTTCGGCGGCGACGACCGCCCGATCGACGTCGGCGTCGCCGAGCTGCGCGACGCCGCCGGGAAGAGGAGCGAGCACGCCTACCTCGTCATGGCCGGCTTCGGGATCGACGCCCAGATGATCGCGGCGACCGACGACGACCTCAAGGCCAAGGCCGGCTGGCTCGCCTACGTAAAGGCGATCGGAACCGTGCTGCGCGACAAGAACGAGCTGCGGCTGCGCTACAGCCTCGATGGCGGCCGCGTGCATTCCGTGCGTGCGCACACGGTGATCGTCGGGAACTGCGGCTCGCTGCCCGCCAACATCCTCCTGCTGCCCGACGCGGCGGTGGACGACGGGCAGTTCGACATCGTCGTGCTGCGTCCCGAGGGGTTCTTCGGCTGGGTGCAGATCGTCGCGAAGGTGTTCTGGGAGAACGGCGTCCTGCGCCGCACCAGCGCGGGCCGGCGCCTGATGGGCTCCGGTCACGAGATCCAGGCGATGAACTACCTGAAGGGCAAGGAGCTCGTCCTCCGCCTCGACCGACCCGAGCCCGTCGACCTCGACGGTGACCTGTTCGGCGAGGTGACCGCCATGCGCACGCGGATCGACCCGCTAAGCCTGGTCGTCAGGGTGCCGTCGGACCGGGAGCCTGCGGCGCGGTGACGATCCGGACGAGCGCGGCGCGGAGCGCGGCCGGGTCGTCGACCTCCGGGAAGACCTCGTCCTCCAGTCCGCGCACCTGCTCGAAGGCGGCGCGGCCGGCAGGCGTGATCGCGAGCACGTGACGCCGCCGGTCCGATGCGTCGGGCTCGCGCGTGACGAGTCCCTCGCGTTCGAGCCGGTCGACGGTGCGCGACATGGTCTGCGCCTCCACCTGGGCGATGCGGGCGAGGTCGGCCTGCGAGACGACCCCGAGCTCCAGCATGTGCAGCACGATCAGCCCCGCGTGGGTCAGGCCGCGCGCGTCGAGCGCCTCGGCCCAGGCCCGTTCGACGGCACGGGAGGCGGCGCCGAGCAGCCGGCCGAGCGGCCAGTTCTCGGGTCGCTGCTGATCCTCCTCGGCGCGTGCGTCCATCGCCTCAGAATACTGAGGCGAGCGCCTCGGTGATCGCGTCACGGGCCTGGTCGTCGCTGATCGTGGCCGTGCCGTCGCCCGGCTGGAGGCCGTAGTCGCCGAACTGGCCGTGCGTCATCCCCGGCACCTCCACGAAGGTGGCGTCCGAGGGCAGCAGATGCGCCGCATCCGTGATCTTCGCGGGAGTGCTGAGGCCGTCGTTCCCGCCGCCGATCGAGAGCACCTCGAGGTCGGTCGTCGAGAGGTCGTTCGCGCAGTAGCTGCCGAACAGGATGAGCCGGCTGACCGCTTTGTCGTCGGCCAGCTGGCAGGCGCGCACGCCGCCGAGCGAGTGGCCGCCGACCGCCCAATCGGTCACGCCCGGCGCGAGGCTCGTGAAGGTGCTCAGCGGGCGCGTGTCGAAGAAGGCGAGGTTGAGCGTCGGCTTGGTGATGACGACCGTCAGCCCCGTCTCGGCCACTGCGCCCGAGAGCTTGTAGAGGTAGGCGTACGGATCGACGCGCGCGCCCGGAATGAACACCAGGCCCTCGCCGGACGCCTCGCCCGTCGGCGCCATGACCACCGCGTCGCCCGCATCCCGGATCTGCACCGCCGGATCCGTCCACGCCGCGATGGCCGCCGGTCGCTCGCCCATCATCGGCGTGTTCGCCCAGCCGAGGAACCCGATCACGACGAGCACCAGCACGGCCGCGACCCAGCTCACGATGATCCCGATCCGCTTTCCCATGCCCCCACCCTACGCCGGATGCTCAGCTAGCTGACTATCTCGGGGCGCGCGCGTGGGTGAGCGCGCCCGCCCGCGCGCTTCCGCGAGGGGTGAGTTGTTGCGGGTAAACCACCCCGAGTACCCGCCACTACTCTCACCTCGCGAGCTGCGGCTGGGCACGAGTGGGCGCGCTCGCGCTCGCGCTTCCGCGAGGGGTGAGTTGTTGCGGGTAAAGCACCCCGAATACCCGCAACTACTCTCACCTCGCGAGATCCGGGAGGCGTGCGTGTGGATGAGCTCCTGCGAGGGGTGAGTTGTTGCGGGTATAGCACCCCGAATACCCGCAACTACTCTCACCTCGCGAGATGCGGGAGCTCCGCTCAGTCGGTGCCGGAGTCGAAGGCGGCGCCCTCGGAGCTGGCGTCGATCTCGCGCGAGAGGGCGTCGTCGGTCTCGTCGACGTCGAGCTCCAGGATGGCGCGGGCGCTGCCGGCCTCCAGGGTCCCGACGAGCTCGGCGGTCGGGCCGCCGATGAGACCGGAGGCCGCGTACTGTTCGAGGCGCGAGCGCGAGTCGGCGATGTCGAGGTTGCGCATGGTGAGCTGGCCGATGCGGTCGGCCGGGCCGAACGCGGCGTTGCCGACGCGCTCCATCGACAGCTTGTCCGGGTGGTAGCTGAGCGCCGGGCCCGTGGTGTCGAGGATCGTGTAGTCGTCGCCGCGGCGCAGGCGGAGGGTGACCTCGCCCGTGATCGCGGAGCCGACCCAGCGCTGCAGGGACTCGCGCAGCATGAGCGACTGCGGGTCGAGCCAGCGGCCCTCGTACATCAGGCGGCCGAGGCGGCGGCCCTCGTTGTGGTAGTTGGCGACCGTGTCCTCGTTGTGGATGGCGTTGAGGAGGCGCTCGTAGGCGATGTGCAGGAGGGCCATGCCCGGCGCCTCGTAGATGCCGCGGCTCTTGGCCTCGATGATGCGGTTCTCGATCTGGTCGGACGCGCCGAGGCCGTGACGGCCGCCGATCGCGTTCGCCTCGAGCACGAGGGCGACGGCGTCGCTGAACTCGACGCCGTTGAGGGCGACCGGGCGGCCGCCGTCGAAGCGCACGGACACCGTCTCGGGCACGACCTCGACGTCTTCGCGCCAGGCGGCGACGCCCATGATCGGGTCGACGATGTCGAGACCGGCATCGAGCTCCTCGAGGCGCTTGGCCTCGTGGGTCGCACCCCAGATGTTCGCGTCGGTCGAGTACGCCTTCTCGGTGGCGTCGCGGTACGGGAAGCCGCGGGCGACGAGCCACTCGCTCATCTCCTTGCGGCCGCCGAGCTCCTCGACGAACGCGGAGTCGAGCCACGGCTTGTAGATGCGCAGGCGCGGGTTGGCGACGAGCCCGTAGCGGTAGAACCGCTCGATGTCGTTGCCCTTGTAGGTGGAGCCGTCGCCCCAGATCTCGACACCGTCCTCCATCATCGCGCGCACCAGCATGATGCCGGTGACCGCGCGACCGAGGGGGGTGGTGTTGAAGTACGTCTTGCCGCCGGAGCGGATGTGGAACGCGCCGCACTGGAGGGCGATCAGGCCCTCCTCGACGAGCGCGGCCTTCGCGTCGACCAGGCGCGCGATCTCCGCGCCGTACTCGTGGGCGCGGCCCGGGACCTCGCCGATGTTCGGCTCGTCGTACTGCCCGATGTCGGCGGTGTAGGTGCAGGGGATCGCACCCTTCTCGCGCATCCAGGCGACCGCGCAGGAGGTGTCGAGACCTCCCGAGAACGCGATGCCGACTCGTTCACCGACCGGGAGACTGCTCAAGACTTTGGACACGCGCTCCAGTTTAGTGGGGCGTGCTGCGGCCGGGGGCGTCGAGTCCGGGGTGGACGCCCGCGGGGTATCCGGACGTCGCCGCCAGCTTCGTGAGGGTGGCGATCAGGGTGGTGCGCTCGGCCTCGTCGAGCGCGGCGAGCGTGGTCCGCTCCAGCTCGTCGGCGAGCGCGTCGCCGGCCACGAGCACCTCGCGAGCCGCGGGCGTCAGGTGGATGGCGTAGGCGCGGCGGTCGTCCGGGTGCCGCCGCCGCTCGACCAGCCCCCGCGCCTCCAGGTCGTCGATCATCCCGACCATGGAGTTGCGGTGCAGCCCGAGTGCGGTGGCGAGCTCCTGCTGCGTGCGACCCTCCTGGTGGGAGAGGTGGGCGAGGACCCCGAAGCGGTTGGGCGTGATCCCGAGCGGCGCGAGCGCGGCGGTGAAGCGCTGGGCGCTCTGGAGGCCGAGCTGCGAGAGCAGGAAGCTGGCGCGCGTCTCGAGCGCGGGGATGTCGGCGGGCGGCATCCCGACATCGTACCAATCAGTGATTGCACGGTGTTGTGATCATCACTTACTATGACGACATGAGACTCACCATCTTCGGTGCCGGAGGCCGCACGGGACGCCTCCTGGTCGCACAGGCCCTCGAGCGCGGCGACGCTGTCACAGCCGTGCTGCGCCGCCCGACTCCCGATACGGATCGGCGCGTCGCGGTCCGCGTCATCCCGGACTTCTCCGACACCGCTGCCCTGCGTGCGGCGATCGAGGGCGCCGACGCGGTGCTGTCGGCGATCGGGCCGCGGTCGCGGAAGGACGCACCGGTCGCCGCACCGGCGACGCGGCACATCCTGGCCGCCGAGCCCGCCCGTCTGGTCGTCATCAGCGCCGCGCCTGTCGAGCCTCCTCCGGCCGACGACGGCTTCCTCAGTCGTCGCATCGCCCTGCCGCTGATCGGCCGCATCCTGCGCCCCGTCTACGACGACCTGCGCGAGATGGAGGCTGCGCTCCGTGCATCCTCCACGGCCTGGACCGCCCTGCGGCCGCCGATGCTGACCGACCGCGCCGCGACGGGGCGCTACCGCACGCGCATCGGCGGCAGCGTCCCGCGCGGCTTCACGGTGTCGCGGGCCGACCTGGCCGCCGGGATGCTGGCGTGCCTCGACCGGCCCGAGACGATCCGGCAGGCGGTCGGCATCGCCGGGTGAGCGCGGCCGCACCGCCTCCCGGCGGGACTCGCGCGCTATCCCCGGCCGTCCGCCGCGGGTGCCGGGCACTCGTCGCCCGGCGCCGTGAGCAGCTCGAAGTGCCACAGCTCGTTGGCGTACGCCTGGCAGATCCCCCACTCCGCCCCGAAGCGGTTGAGGAAGTCCATGGCATCCGCTGTCGCGATGTCGACGGCGTCTCCCGCGACGTGGGCGGAATCGGTGCCGCGCTTGACCCAGCGGGAAGCCTCCTCCTCGCTGCCGTACTGCTGCACGGCCTGCGCGAACAGGGTCTCCTGGTAGCGCTCCGACCGCCAGCCGTCCGCGATCGTGATCTCGGTGCCGCGCCGCGCCGCCGACTCCTGCGCCGCGCGGAGGGCGTCGAGCAGGGCCGGGTCGAGGCGCTGCACGGCGGGCTTGCCGCTGTCGAGCGGGAGGGACGAGCCCTCGGGGATGTACCCGTCGTCGTCGCCCAGCGGCCCGGTCTGCGTCGCGCGCTCCGCGTCAGGAGACGGTTCGGCGGTGGAGGCGGCGCATCCGGTGAGGGTGAGGAGGGCGGACAGGGTGAGGGCGGTGCAGAGCAGACGTCGACGGGGTACGGGCATGATTCCAGCGTCGCAGCGGCCGAGGGCCCGGTCATCCGCCGCTGGGCGCATCCGTGTCCGTCGAGCGAGGGATCTGATAGAAACGGGGGATCCACGAGGGGGGATCACCATGGGGGAACACCGTCCACTTTCCGTCGCCGTTGTCGCCGTCGCCGTCGGGCTCGCTGCGGGGGCGCTCGCACTGACCGGCTGCGTGCCGGCGCCGTCGACGCCCGGCTTCGTCGAAGGCACGCCGGGCTCGTCGGGTTCGTCGGGCTCGGCGCCGGCCTCGGCCGCGCCGAACGCTGACGTCGAGGGCGCTGTCGCCGACCCGGCGCAGCCGTCCACCTGGACCATCGGCTTCGACGCCGTCGGCCCGATCGTCCTCGGAACGCCGTCGACCGAGCAGCACGACGTGCTCGCCGCGTTCGAGCCCGAGGTGGCCGGCGACGGCTGCGGCCTCGACTTCGTCTCGACCCCGACAGGCCTGCGCGTCGGGACCGGCGAGTCGGCGGCAGGTGGGGTCACGTCGATCGTCCTCAACGCCGAGGTCCCGGCCGAGGCGGGCACGGGACCCCGCACGGCGAACGGCATCGGGATCGGCTCCACCATCGACGACCTGGTGACGGCCTACCCCGACGCGCGCAAGACCTCCGGCATGGGGGAGGCCCTCATCACGTACGCCGTGACCGACGCCTCCGGCCGCTCGATCGTCTTCGGCGCCTGGCGCACCGATCCGGCGATCGCCACCATCCAGGTCGGCACCGGCGACCGCATCACCGCGGAGGGGTGCGGGATCACGGCGTGACGCCCCGAGCCCCTGACCGCCGCTGCGATTCGTGCCGAATGTGGACTATGGCGCCGTCATAGTCCACATTCGGCACGAGTGTGCGAGCGCGCTCAGAGCGCGGGCGTCCGCGGCGGCGTCGTGCGCGCCGGGTGCGTCGCCTCGAAGGCGGCGCCGAGGGCGAGCAGGGCCGCGTCGTCCCACGCGCGGCCGGCGAACGTGAGCCCCACGGGCATCCCGACGTCGGCCATGGTGCCCATCGGCACGGTGACGGTGGGGATGCCGAGGTGCCGCGGCACGAGGTTGCCGTTCGCGACCCAGACGCCGTTGCGCCAGCCGAGGTCGGCCGAGGCGGGGTTCACGTCCATGTCGGCCGGGCCGACATCGGCGACGGCCGGGAAGATCACGGCGTCGAGGCCGAGCCCGTCCATCCACTGCTCGAGGTCGACACGGCGGGTCTCCTCGAGGCCGCGCAGGCCGTCGGCCAGGTGCGGGATGCTCTCCAGCGTCGCTCCGGGATGCGCGCGCACCCAGCCGGGGTACTCGGCGATGTCGTCGTCGAAGCCGTCGTAGCGGTCGGGCAGCGCGCCGGCCGGCTGCGGGAAGATCGTGGCGCCGTCGACGTCGGCGAGCGTGTGGAGGGCGGGGTCGCCGTTGGCCTGCAGGAAGTCCTCCCATCCCCAGGCGGAGAGGTCGACGATCTCGCTCTGCAGGTACTCCGGCGAGACCAGGCCGCGGGTGAAGACGGTGGGCGCGCCGGGACGGTCCCCCTCGTAGTTGGAGACGACCGGGAAGTCGACCTCGACGACCTCGGCTCCGGCATCCTCCAGAGCACGCCGCGCGTCCTCCCAGAGCGACAGCACCGAGGGGCGCGTGCGGATGGGCTGCCCGGTCGCGCCGCCGATGCCGCCGTGGCCGGAGGGCCCGCCCGTCCCGGTGCCCGCCTCGGGGTCCGCGTCGATGTACATGCGCGGGACGCCGAGCCGCTTGCCCGCGAGCGAGGCGTCGGAGGCGAGCGCGGGATACGACGCCGGGCGCAGCTCCGACGCCGGCGGGATGGCGACCCACGGCTGCACGCGCCAGAAGTCGCCGCGCGTCTCGGCGTCGTCGGCGACGATCACGTCGAGCACCTCGAGCAGGTCGGCCATGCTGCGGGTGTGCGGCACGACGACATCCATCGTCGGCACGAGCGGCCAGTTGCCGCGCACCGAGATGACGCCGCGGGACGGGGTGTAGGCGCAGAGGGCGTTGTTGGAGGCGGGGGCGCGGCCCGACGACCACGTCTCCTCGCCGAGACCGAAGGCGGCGAAGCTCGCGGCGGTCGCGGCGCCCGACCCGTTGGACGAGCCGGAGCCGAACGCGGCGGGCAGGAAGTCGGCGTTGTAAGGGCTCTCGGCGCGGCCGTAGACCCCGCGCTGCATGCCGCCGTTCGCCATCGGGGGCATGTTGGTCAGGCCGAGCAGCACCGCCCCGCCCGCGCGCAGCCGCTCGATCGTGAACGCGTCGCGCTGGGCGACGAGCCGCTCGAAGGCAGGCGAACCGGCGGCGGCGGTCAGGCCGCGCGCGAGGTAACTGTCCTTGGCGGTGTACGGGATACCGTCGAGCGGTCCGAGCGTCTCGCCGCGGGCGCGCCGCTCGTCCGAGGCGCGGGCCGCGGCGAGAGCGTCCGGGTCGCGCACGACGACCGCGTTGAGGCGCGGGCCGGAGGCGTCGTACGCCTCCATGCGGGCGAGGTACGCCTCCACGAGTTGGACGGAGGTGGTCTCGCCCCGCTCGAGCGCCTCCCGCAGCCGGGCGATGCCCGCTTCGACGACGTCGATGCTCATCGGCCGGTCTCCGCAGAGTCGGTCCCCGCCGCGCCGGGCAGGGCGGGCTGCTGCTGCGTGATGCAGTGGATGCCGCCGCCGCGCTCGAAGATCGGCCGCGCGTCGACCATCGACACGCGCCGGCCAGGGTAGGCGGCCTCGAGGATCTCGGTCGCCTCCGCGTCGGCGCGCTCCTCGCCGAATCCGCACGCGACGACGCCGTCGTTGACGACGAGGTGGTTCACGTAGCTCCAGTCGACGAAGCCCTCCTCGTCGCGCAGGGTCGCCGGGGCGGGCAGCTCCACGATGTCCCAGGAGCGGCCGGCGGCGTCCGTGGTGTCGGCGAGCAGGGCGCGCAGCTCGCGCGAGACGGCGAAGTCCGGGTGCTCGGGGTCGCGCTGCGTGTGCAGCAGCAGGCGGCCGGAGGAGGGGATGGTCGCCACGATGTCGACGTGGCCGTTCGTCCCGAAGTCGTCGTAGTCGCGGGTGAGCCCCTGGGGCAGCCAGATGACGTGGGTGGCCCCGATGGTGCGGGCGAGCTCCGCCTCCACGCGCGCCTTGTCGGCGTACTTGTTGCGGCGCGGGTCGAGCTGCACGGTCTCGGTGACCAGCACGGTCCCGTCGCCGTCGACGTGGATGCCGCCGCCCTCGTTCACCAGCAGCGAGCTGATGAGCTCGGCACCGGTGCGCTCGGCGACGAAGCGCGCGATCTCGGCCGACTTCTCCCACTCCGACCACTCCGGGTCGCCCCAGCCGTTGAAGACCCAGTCGACCGCGCCGAGCACACCGGGTCGCTCGTCGTCGACGACGAAGGTCGGGCCGAAGTCGCGCATCCAGAACTCGTCGAGCGGCGCCTCCACCTGCTCGATGTGCGAGCCGAGCATGCGTGCCGCCCGCTCGCGCTCGCTCGGGTCGACGACCATCGTGACCGGCTCGAACTCGGCGGTCGCGTGCGCGACCGCGGTCCAGGCGGCGTAGGCCTCCTCGGCCGACGCGGCGTCGTCGCCGAGGGTGATGCCGGCGCGCGGGAAGGCCATCCAGGTGCGCTCGTGCGGGGCGGTCTCGGCGGGCATGCGCCAGCTCATGCGAACCTCCATGGGTCGTCGGCGATCATGTTGATCAGTTGATCAATAGATGTCCCGAAAGTACCTATACTGAACCCACCATGTCAAGAGCACCCCGCAAACCGCCCGCCGAGCGCCGCGCTGAGATCGCCGAGGCCGCGCGGGAATTGGCGCTCGACGACGGGCTCGCGGCGGTCACCCTGCGCGGGGTCGCCTCCCGCGCCGGCGTCACGCCCGCGCTCGTGGCCCACTACCACCCGGTGATGGATGAGCTGGTCGCCGCGACGTTCGCCGCGGCGGTCTCGCCCGAGGTGGCGGAGGTGCGCGCCCTGGTCGAGGCGCAGCGCGGACCGGTCGCGCGCGTGGCCGCCCTGCTGCGCACCCTGCTCGACGGCTCGCGCGACGACGTGACCACCGTGTGGGTCGAGGCGTTCGCGCTCGGCCGCCGCAACGACCGGCTGGCCGAGACGGTCCGCGGTCAGATGGATGCCTGGCAGAACCTCATCCAGGAGGTCGTGGCGGAGGGTGCCGACTCCGGAGCCTTCACCGTCGCCGACCCCGCCGCGGTGGCGTGGCAGCTGCTCGGCGCGATCGACGGGCTCAACGCGCAGGGCCTCGTGCGCTGGGGCGCCGCCGGCGACCGCTACCCGCTGCTCGCCCACGCGGCCGAGGGGATGCTCGGCCTGCCCCGCGGAGCCCTGGCCGCGCCCGCGCCCGCCACCTCCACTACCGCCGAGGTGTGAGTAGTTGCGGGTGACAGGCACCGGATACCCGCAACAACTCACATCTCGCGGGCGCGATCAGCCCAGGTGCGCGAGCAGCTCGGCCAGGAACTCGTCCGGCTTCTCGATGTGCGGGGAGTGGCCGCACTCGTCGAAGACGACCTCGCGGGCGCTGCCACCGTTCGCCGCGTAGCGGTCGAGCACGGAGCGGATCTGCGCGAGCATCGGCTGCGGCGGCGCCACCGCCTCCCCCGGCCAGCCCGGGATGATGCCGGCCACGCCGAGCTGGTTGAGGTCGAAGAAGGAGGCGTCGCCGACGATCGCGTCGAGCGCGCCGTGGATCCACAGCACCGGAGGCTTCTCGGGCAGGTCGACGATCCCGGAGGTGTCGAAGTACGTGGGGGCCATGGTGTTCAGTACGCCGCGGGTGCCGGGAGCGAAGCCCGGCCAGTTCTCCGAGCCGGTGGCGTCACCGGGGTAGTTGTCCTCGCCGGTGGCGGTGCTGAGCATCGACTCCACCCAGAGGTCCTCGTGCTCGCTCTCGAAGCCGGGCGCCACGTATGACGACCGGTAGACGGCGCGCGGGGAGGTCGGGGCCTCCTCGCCGGTGTCGCCTGCGGCGAGCCGTGCGACGAAGTCGGGGTTCGCGCCGCCGCCTCCCGTGCCCGACGCGTCGGCGTTGAGCAGGCTCCCGTCGGCGCCGGTGCCGCCGAAGCCGTAGGGGGAGACGGTGGAGACGAGGGTGAGGCTGCGCACGAGGTCGGGGCGATCGAGCAGCAGCTGCATCGCGACCCCGCCTCCCATGCTCCAGCCCACCAGGTGCACGGGACCAAGGGCGAGCGCGTCGGCGACGGCCGCGACATCGTCGGAGAAGTCCCGCACGCCGCGGGTCGCATCCACGGGCAGCGTCTCGGAATCGCCGAAGCCGCGCAGGTCCACCGCCAGGGCGCGCACGCCGTGCGGGAGGGCGAGCATCAGCGGCTGCCAGAAGAGCGACGACGAGACGTTGCCGTGCACGAACAGCACGGTCGCCTCCGCCGCACCCGACGACGGGCGTTCGAGCACATTGGCGGAGAGGCGGTCGGTGGGCACGCGGCGGGCGGCGATGCCCGCGAGCAGGGTTCCGGTCATGGGTTCTCCTCGGTTCGGGTGTGGGAGGGAGTCGGTGGCGTTCAGCGTGGAGGCGCGAGCAGGGGGAGCACCTGGCGCACCCCCTCCTCGGTCATGACGATCGTGTAGTGGTTGACGTCGACGGCCTCGTGCACGCGCAGCTGCGGCAGCCTCCCCGACCATTCCGCGACGACCGTCGAGTCGTAGAGCGGGTCGGCGTCGAGCAGGCCGCGCGGGGCGCGGATGAACGAGATCGGCAGTGTCAGCCCGGCCAGCGCCTCCGCGTATCCGGCACCGCCGTCCATCTCCAGGGCGTTCACGGCGACAGCGTCCTCGCTCGCGCTCGACCGCAGCGCGGGCGGCTCTCCGGCCAAGTCGTAGTCGACGTAACGCTCGATGGCGTCGTTCCACCACGGGCCGATCGCGGGATGCGCGCGCCAGAAGGCGCGGTACTCCTCCGTCGAGGCGAACCGCATCCGAAGCCGCTGGAGCGCCGGGCCGAGCACGATCGCGGGCAGGTCCTCCGGGGCGATGCCCGCGGGCAGGGCGAGCGGGAGGCCGCCGTCGAGCAAGACGAGCCGCTCGATGCGGTCGGGATGCCGCTCGGCGAACCGCACCGCCACGAACGCGCCCATCGAGTGGCCGGCGACCGGTGCGCGGTCGACGCCGAGCGCGTCCAGCGCCCGGGCGACGTCGTCGGCGTGGGCCGTGAGCCCGTACGGCCCGGGGAGGCCGGAGCTGCGGCCCCGGCCGCGTAGATCCGGCGCGATCAGCCGCGTGCCGGGGAGAGCTGCGGCGACCAGCTCCCAGGCGCGGTGACTGGCGGTGATCCCGTGGATGCCGACCAGTGTCGAGGCCGCCCCCTCCGGGTTCCAGATGCCGCCGGCCAGCTCGCCGCCCGCGACGGGAGCTGCGAACATGCGGTACCCGCTCACCGGGCGCTCCATCCGCCGTCCATCGTGTAGCTCGCGCCGGTGACCATGCGCGAGTCCTCGCCCGCGAGCCACAGCGCCAGGCTCGCGACCTCCGTCGGCTCGACCAGCTGCTTGATCGCCGACTCGGTCAGCATGACCTTCTCGACGACCTCCGCCTCCGGGATGCCGTGCAGCCGCGCCTGGTCGGCGACCTGCTTCTCGACCAGCGGCGTGCGCACGTAGCCCGGGTTGATGCAGTTGGAGGTGACACCGTGCGGTCCGCCCTCCAAGGCTGTCACCTTCGAGAGGCCCTCGAGGCCGTGCTTGGCGGCGACGTAGGCCGACTTGTACTCGGAGGCGCGGAGGCCGTGCACGCTCGAGATGTTGATCACGCGCCCGAAGCCGCGCTCGTACATCCCGGGCAGCGCGGCGCGCACGAGCAGGAACGGCGCCTCCAGCATGATCGTCAGCAGCAGCCGGAACTTCTCCGGCTCGAACTCCTCGATCGGACGCACGTGCTGGATGCCGGCGTTGTTCACGAGGATGTCGACGTCGAGGTGGAGGTCGCCGAGCGCGTCCGTCTGCGAGAGGTCGACCTCCCACGCGTCGCCGCCGATGCGCTCGGCCACCGAGCGGGCGGCCTCCCCGTTCAGATCGGCGATGGTGACGTGGGCGCCCGCCGCGGCGAACGCTTCCGCGCAGGCCAGGCCGATGCCGCTGGCACCGCCGGTGACGAGGGCCCTGCGGCCCGAGAGATCGGTCACGACGATGCTCCTCCCGGCGGGCGCGCACGGCCCTGGCCGCACTCTAACGCCGGGGGCGGCGCGAGCGGAAGGGCACGCGCTCGACCTACGGGCGGTGCGGCATCTGCAGCTGCCGGACGGGGCGACCCGTGGAGCCGGGCATCGCGACGAAGACCTGGGCGCCCACGGTGATCAGGGCGATGCGCGCTCGCTTGGCATCCCGGGGTGTCACGCCGGCGGCGCGCGCGAGCTCCTCCGCGTCGAGAGTGACGCGCCCGGTCGGCCCGGCGTTCTCGGCTTCCGCGCGCGCGACCGCGAGGACAGTGTCGGCCGGCAGGTCGCGGCTCCGGAGGGCGTCCGCGATCTCGGGATCGTTCACGCGGCGCTCGACGGCACCGAGCCAGTCGCTCGCGCTCGTGAAGACCAGATGGGGCACGGCAGCATCCTGGCACGGGCGGTCGCGGAAGCGAATGCCCGACCGTGTGCGGAACCGCTACGCGTACCGCAGCCCGATGCGCTCCCGGATGTCGTCCATGCTGCCCATGATCTCGACGGACTGCGAGAGCGGCATGCGCGGGTCCTCGCCGCCGCCCGCCGCGATGAGCCGCTCGATCGCCTGCGCCTGGTACTGCATCCCGCGCCCGGTGATGGTCGCCTCGAACCGCTCGATGACGTTGTCCTCGGGGTCGAGCACCCGGAAGGAGGTGGGGGAGTAGAAGAACGGGTCGAGCTCGATGCGGCCGTCGGTGCCGATGACGATGGCGTTGTTGCTGCCGCGGGCATCCAGCTCGGTGGTGAGCACCGCCTGCGCGCCGCTCTCGTAGGAGAACAGGATGGCCGTCTGCCGGTCGACGCCGGTCGCCGTCGGCGTGGAGATGGCCTGCACGCCCAAGGGAGCGCCGAGCACATCCCACGCGAACGAGACCGGGTAGATGCCGAGGTCGAGCAGGGCGCCGCCGCCCAGCTCCGGGTTCAGCATGCGGCCGGCCGGGTCGGCGCTGGCCTTCTGGGAGTGGTGGGCGATGACCGCGCGCACCTCGCCGATCGTGCCGTCGGCGATCACCTCGTGCAGGCGCTGCATGTGGGGGAGCCAGCGCGTCCACATGGCCTCGAGCGCGACGAGTCCGCGGCTGCGAGCCGCCTCGGCGATCGCCTCCGCCTCGGCGCGGTCCATCGTGAACGGCTTCTCGACGAGCACGTGCTTGCCGGCCTCGAGCGCGAGCAACGCGTTCGGCGCGTGCTGCGGGTGCGGGGTCGCGACGTAGACGACGTCGACCTGCGGATCGGCGACCAGCTCCTCGTAGCTGCCGTGCGAGCGCGGGATGCCGTGGGCGGCCGCGAAGCGCGCGGCCGACGACGACGTGCGCGAGCCGACGGCGACGACCTCGTGGCCGTGCAGCTGCAGGTCGGAGGTCATGGAGGCGGCGATGCCGCCGGTGCCGAGGATTCCCCAGGTGGTCATTCGTGTTCCTCTCGCGGGTCGCAACTCTCCGGCCATGCTATCGGCGGGGTGGAGCCGCCCGCGGCCGGGATTCGCCTTGAACCGCGTGGCCCACTGTGCGAGGGTGGCAGAGTCGTGAAAGCTCCCGGTCGTGTCGTCCCGCAGTTCGTGGTCGCTGCCGTGCTCACCCTGCTGCCGGTCGCGGCGGCGATCGTCACGGTGTCGAGGTGGACGCATCCCGCCCCGAGCATCCCGGTGCACTGGACGACCTCCCACGCCGACAATTACATGGACGCGACGACGGTCTTCTGGAGCGGGCTCGCGCTGTCGCTCGTGTGCGTCGTGATCGCCGCCTTCTGTGCCGCGTTCGTCCGCAGCGACAGTGGCCGGTGGGGGAGCGCGGCGGGGTTCGGTGCTCTCGCCGCGGTCGGCTGTGCGGCGACGCTCCTGTGGCCCGTCGGTCAACTCACCGCCGCGGCGAACACGGCCGGCGACCCGATCGGGCCGGCGTTCCTGCTCTTCCTGATCGCCCTCGGTTGGGGTGGGCTGGTGCTCGCGATCTGCGCGACCCGGCGCGCCGATCCCGCGCCGGATCCCGCCACCATCCCGGATCCGGATCACGACGCCATCCCGCACCCCGCTCCCTAAGATCGGGTTCGGGGCGCGACCGTGTCGATCCGCGGGCCCGCCGTTCGACCTCGGTGTGGAAGGCGCGAAGAGGCCTTCCCCGACACAAGGAGCACACGATGGCCAAGTACATGCTGATCATGCGATCGACCGACGAGGCGTTCGCCGACTTCGCGAACCTCGACTTCGCCGACATCCTGGACGCGATGGGCCGGTTCAACGACGAGCTCATCCGCGCCGGCGTGCTGCTCGCCGCCGAGGGCCTCGACCCGGCGCCCGGGATCGTCGTCGACTTCACGGGTGACGAGCCCGTCGTCACCGACGGCCCCTACGGCGAGACGAAGGAGCTGTTCAACGGCTACTACGTGCTCGACGTCGCGTCGGCCGAGGAGGCCGCGGAGTGGGCGAAGCGGATGCCCTACATGAGCGGTTCGAAGGCCGAGATCCGCCGCGTGACCACGATCGACGAGTTCCCGCAGGACAACGAGTGGGTCGCCAAGGAGCGCGCCTGGCGCGAGTCCACCGGCCAGCTCTGAGCCCGGCGGGCCCGGTCGGGTGAGCGAGGCGAGACGCGCCGTCGAGGCGGCCCTGGACGGCGCGGCGGAGGAGGCGGCCGGTGACTGAAGCGAGACGCGCCGTCGAGGCGGCCCTGGACGGCGCGGCGGTGGAGGCGGCCGGTGACTGAAGCGAGACGCGCCGTCGAGGCGGCCCTGGACGGCGCGGCGGTGGAGGCGGCCGGTGATGACTGAGGCGAGACGCGCCGTCGAGGCGGTGTGGCGGATGGAGTCCGCCCGCATCGTCGGCGCGCTCGCGCGCTACACCGGCGACTTCGCGCTCGCCGAAGATGTGGCGCAGGAGGCGCTCGCCGAGGCCATCGTCGGCTGGGAGACGGGCGGCGTGCCCACGCAGCCGGTGAATTGGCTGCTGGCGGTGGGCCGGCGCCGCGCGATCGACGCCTTCCGGCGCCGGTCGGGGCGGGACGAGCGGTACGCGCTCCTCGCCCGCGATCTGGACGAGGAAGCGCCCGGCGTCGACGCCCTGTTCGACCCGGACGCGATCGACGACGATGTGCTCGCGCTCATGTTCACCGCGTGCCACCCGGTCGTCTCGAAGGAGGCGCGGGTCGCGCTGACCCTGCGGGTCGTGGGCGGCCTCACGACCGACGAGATCGCCAAGGCGTTCTTCGTGCCGGTCGCCACCGTGCAGGCGCGGATCACCCGGGCCAAGAAGACCATCGCGGCCGCGCACATCCCCTTCGCCGTGCCGGAGCCGCAGGAGCGCGGGGAGCGGCTCGGCTCGGTGCTGAGCGTCATCTACCTGATCTTCACCGAGGGGTCGTCGGCGACCGGCGGCGACTCGTGGATGCGCACCGACCTCGCGGCCGAGGCGCTGCGGCTGGCCCGCGTGCTCACCAGGCTCGCCCCGGAGCCGGAGGTGTACGGCCTCCTGGCGCTGCTGGAGCTGACCTCTGCGCGGTTCCCGGCCCGACTCGACGCCGAGGGCCGGCCGGTGCTGCTGGAGGATCAGGACCGGCACCGCTGGGACCACTCCGCGATCCGGCGCGGGCGCGCGGCGCTGGCGATGTCCGCCACGGCCGGCCGCGGGCTCGGGTCCTACGGCCTGCAGGCGGCGATCGCCGAGTGCCACGCGGTCGCGCCGTCCGTGGCGGAGACGGACTGGGACCGCATCGTGCTGCTCTACGAGGCGCTCGGGCGGCTGGCGCCGTCGCCGGTGGTCGACCTCAACCGGGCCGTCGCCGTCGCGATGGCGACCGGGCCGGCGGACGGGCTCGCCGTCGTCGACGAGCTGATCGGGCGCGGCGAGCTGCCGGGCTCCCACCTCGTTCCGGCGGTGCGGGCCGAGCTGCTCGCGCGGATGGGGCGCGGAGCCGAGGCTGCCGGGCAGTACCGCCTCGCGGCCTCCCTCTGCGCGAACGCCGCCGAGCGGGCCGTGCTCGAGGCCAAGGCCGCCGCAGCCTCCTGAGCCGCCCCCGCCTCCTGAGGCGCCCGAGTACGCGAATTGTCCGCGTACTCGACGGATCCGCCCCCATTTTCTGCGTACTCGGCTGTTGCCGGGTCTGGCGGAGGAGGCCCGCGGGTCACTAGCGTCGGGCCGGGAGGCGCATGATGTTCGAGACCGACACCGACGGGATCCACCAGGAGGCGGCCACCGGCGCGCTCCCCGGATGGGAGCGGGTGGAGCAGCTGGTGCAGGCCGCCCACGACCGCTACCGCGACACCGACGACGGCACGGTGGCCGACTACATCCCGGCGCTCGCCGAGGCGGACCCCGACTGGTTCGGGATCTGCGTCGCCGACACGGCCGGGGGACTGCACGACGTGGGCGATGCGGCCGTGCCGTTCTCCATCCAGTCCATCTCGAAGGCCTTCGTCTACGCGCTGGTGTGCGAGGAGTTCGGGCACGAGCGGATCGGTGAGCTGGTCGGGGTGGACAACACCGGCCTCCCGTTCAACTCGGTGATCGCGCTGGAGCTGAACGGCGGCCACCCGATGAACCCGATGGTCAACGCGGGGGCGATCGCCTCCACGGCGCTGATGGCGGGCGACACCGCTGCCGAGAAATGGCGGGCGGTGCACGACGGCCTCTCACGGTTCGCCGGGCGCGAGCTCGCGGTCGACGAGCGGGTCTACACGTCGGAGTCGGAGACGAACTCCCGCAACCAGGCCATCGCCCGCCTGCTGCAGAGCTACGGGAGGCTCGACGCCGACCCCGGCGAGATCGTCGACGTGTACACGCGCCAGTGCTCCCTGCTGGTCACCGCCCACGACCTCGCGGTGATGGGCGCGACCCTCGCCGACGGCGGCGTGAACCCGGTCACCGGCGATCGGGTCGTGTCGGCCGACGTCAGCCGCGACACCCTCGCCGTGCTCGCCGCGAACGGCCTCTACGAGCGGTCGGGGGAGTGGCTGTTCCAGATCGGACTGCCGGCGAAGTCCGGCGTCTCCGGCGGCATCGTCGCGATCGCGCCGGGCAAGGGGGCGATCGGGACGTTCTCGCCACCCCTCGATGCGGCCGGCAACAGCGTGCGGGGCGAGCGGGCGACCGCGTACCTGTCGCTCACGCTCGGCCTCAACCTGTTCGCGTCGCCCGAGCCCGGCCCCTCCGGGCCTGGCTCGACCTCCCGCACCTCCACCCCCCTCGACGCCAGGAGCACACCATGACCGCGACCACCACCGAGCAGCCCGTCGCCCGCGCCTCCTGGGCGCCGATGGTCGGGCTCTTCCTCGCGCAGGTGCTGATGTCGTTCAACGTCGCCGCGCTGCCCGTCTCGCTGGGCGGGATGGTGCAGGACTTCGGCGTGCCGCCCACCTCGGTCAGCACGGCGATCGTGACCTACGGCCTCTCGGTCGCGGCGCTGGTGATGGTCGGCGCGAAGCTCGGCCAGCGGGTCGGCTGGGTGCTCATCTTCCGCATCGTCGTCGGCATCTTCGCCGTCTCGGCGCTCATGATGATCCTGTCGCCGACGGTCGGCTGGGCGATCGCGGCGCAGGCGCTCGCCGGGGCGTCCGCGGCGATCATCGTCCCCTCCCTCGTCGCCCTGATCGCCGAGAACTACCACGGCACCCAGCAGGCCACCGCGGTCGGCTCGCTCGGGTCGGCGCGGGCGCTCTCGGGCGTGAGCGCCTTCCTTATCGGCGGCGCGCTCGGCACGTTCGTCGGCTGGCGGCCGGTCTTCGGCATCGTGCTGATCCTCGCCGTCCTCGTGCTGATCTTCAGCGTCCGGCTGCGCAGCGACGGAGCCGACCGCGCGGTGAAGATCGACGTCGTCGCCGCCCTCTTCATCGGCGCGGCGATCGTGCTGCTCACCCTCGGCTTCAACAACCTCAACGCCTGGGGCGTGCTGGTGGCGCGGGAGAGCGCGCCGTTCGACATCCTGGGCCTGTCCCCGGCGCCGGTGTTCATCGTGGTCGGGTTGATCCTCGGGCAGGCGTTCTTCTTCTGGACGCGCCGGCGCACCCGGCTCGGCAAGGTTCCGCTCGTGAGCCTGTCGGTGCTCGGCTCGTCCCGTGAGCGCGCGGCGGTCTACGCGATGTTCATCGTGGTGGCGCTGGAGGCCGCGCTCAACTTCTCCGTGCCGCTCTACATCCAGATCGTGCAGGGGCGCACCCCGCTCGACACCTCCCTCGCGATGATGCCGTTCAACCTGACCGTGTTCGTCGTCGCGACGCTCATCGTCCGCTTCTACGGGAGGTTCGCCCCGCGCACGATCGGTGTCTTCGGCTTCCTGCTCACGACGGTCGCCCTCGCCTGGCTCGCGTTCGTCGTGACCAACAACTGGGAGACGCTGCCGACCATCCTGGGCCTGATCGTCTTCGGCGTCGGGCAGGGCGCCCTCGTCACGCTCGTCTTCAACGTGCTCGTCACGGCCGCGCCGAAGAAGCTCGCGGGCGACGTCGGCTCGGTGCGCGGGACCACGCAGAACCTCGCCTCCGCGGTCGGGACGGCGCTTGCCGGGGCGATGCTCGTCACCATCCTGGGCCTGAACGTCGGGCAGGCCGTCGCCGACCACTCCGAGCTGCCGCCCTCGATCGTCGCGCAGGTCGACCTCGACAACGTCAACTTCATCAGCAACGACGACCTGCGCGAGGCGCTCTCGCGCACGGACGCGACGCCGGCCCAGGTGGATGCGGCGGTCGCGGTGAACGAGGACGCCCGGCTGAGCGCGCTCAAGCTCGGGCTGCTCATCCTGGCCGGCATCTCGGCGCTCGCGATCGTGCCCGCCGCGCGGTTGCCGAAGTACCGCCCGGGCGAGATCCCCGAGCCCGCGAACGTGAAGCGGTAGGCGGCCCGCACGCCGTCGAGTACGCGAATTCTCTGCGTACTCGGCGGTTCTCGGCGCACTTTTCGCGTACTCGGGAGGTGGGGACGAGGATGGAGGGGTGACCACTCCCTCGACCGAGCGCATCGTCCCCGTGACCGTGAACCGCGTCGAGCTCGAGGCGGAGACGCCGTTCGTCGCGCTGCGTGCCGCGCTGGAGCGGGAGGTCCCGCCCCTCGACGAGCGGCGGCTGGCCACGCTGCTGCGGTCGGGAGCCTCCTGGGCCCAGCTGACCCGGGAGGTCTCGGGCCCCGGCGCGCTCGTGCGGTTCTGGACGTACGACCCCACGCCGGTGATGCGCGTCGGCGGTGCCGACCTGGCGGCCGCCGGGTACCTGCTCGGCGACTACGTGACGGCCGCGCGGATGTTCCGTCACGATCCCGGCACCACGCTGTACACGCCCGTGCGGCTGGAGCTGCACGCCCGCGGTTCGCGCACCGTCGTGGCGTTCGACCAGCCCAGCTCGGCGCTGAAGGCCTTCGGCAACAACAAGATCACGCAGGCCGGCTTCGAGCTCGACCGGCTGCTGGGCGACCTGCTGGAGGACCTCGGTCTCCCGCGTCCCTCGATCCTCCGCCTCTGACCATCGAAGTTCACGATGTGGCGGTCAAACCGGCCGGAATGACCGCAACGACGGCAACCTCGGGAGGTGGGGAAGGAGGGCGGCTAGGCGAGCGCCGGACGCGGCCCGGCGATCAGGCGCACGGTCATCGCCACGGCGAAGACCAGCGAGAGCAGCAGCGCGACGGTCGCGCCGAGCCAGGCCGCACCCGCGAGCCGGAGGAACAGCAGCTCGCCGGGGCCGGCCTCCACGCTCAGGAAGTGCTGGCCCATCGCGAGCGCCCCGGCGATCCCGAACCACAGCGCGGCGGTCACGGCGATCCACACGCCACGCGGGAGGGAGGCCGAGCCGATCCGCCGTGTGGCGACCCGGGTCAGCAGATGCAGGGCGATCGGGGTGACGACGGCTGCGGTGACGGCGACCACGACGGCGACGACGCTGCCGCTGTTCGACGCGGTGAGGGCGGCGAGAGCGGCGAGCGGAAGGGCGAGTGCGATGATGCGGGCGACCTGGCCGGGAGAGGTGGCTGTCTTCATGGTCCCAGTCCATCGCGCGGACGGGTCGCGCCGCGTCGCCCGGTGGGACGAACCCTCGGTGGGGGAGGTCAGCCCAGAGGATGATGCGCCGCACGCGTGTCGCCCGATTTGGGGTACAAATTCGTGTCCTCCAAACAGCCCACAGACCTGTCCGTCTAGCTATGCTCGGTCTGGCGCGAGCGACGCCGGACCCGAAACCCGGCCGAGCCCGCCGCCATCGTGCGCGGTACCCGATCCGCGCACGCCCCCGCTTCACCCGGCACACGCACCAGGCACCACGGCACCACAGGCACCACGGCACCACCGGCGACACCCGATACCCGACAGCAGTCACGTCTACCCGAAGGACACACTGTGCACACGCATGCCTACGACCGCGCCCACGACGCCGCTCAGCGTCTCAACCGCCGCCACGAGCGCGACCTCCACTGGGCGAAGGAGCGCCGCCGCCAGCAGGAGCGCGAGATCGCCGAGGCGAGGGCCCTGCTCGCGACGAGCCGGTTCGCGCTCGTCCGCACGGCGATCGTGGTGGATGTCGTGCTGCTGGTCGCGATCGGCGCGGGCCTGTGGGCCGCGGCGGCCGCGTCGCTCACCGAGCCGTGGTCGCTCGTGGTCGGCATCGCTGCAGGAGTCGCTGCAGCAGGTGTGCTCACCGGCGCGGCGATCTCGCTCGCGCGGGTGCGCTCCCGTCGCGCGGCGGCCCGTGCGCTGCTCCGGTCGCAGGAGGCGCGGCTCGCGCACACGCAGTTCCACATCCACGAGAGCGTGCACTCCTACATCGACTCGTACTCGGACGTGATCAACACCCGCCTCGCCACCGCCTGAGCGCTGACCGAGGAGCGACTGCTGCTCCCGGGGACATCGGCGGCGGCGCGAGCGACCGCAGACGTACCGCGACGCAGCAGTCGCGTCACTCCTCGTCGGCGAGGACGACCTGCACGCCCGCGGCGCGCAGCCGCTCGAGCTCGTCGGGGTCGGCCGAGCTGTCCGTGATGAGCATCTCGACCTGCTCGATGTCGGCCATCTGCGCGAGCGCGACGCCGCCGATCTTCGAGCCGTCGGCGACGACCACGGTGCGCTGCGCCTTCGCGACCATCGCGCGGTTGGTCCGCGCCTCGGTCTCGTCGTGCGTCGTCACGCCGCTGGTCGCGCTGATGCCGTCGGCGCCGAGGATGGCGGTGCCGACGTTGACCGCGTTGAACGTGCTCTCGGCGAGTGCCCCCACCAGCTCCAGCGACTGCGGCCGCAGGAAGCCGCCGGTCATCACGACGCGCACCCCGGGATAGCCGGAGAGCAGTCCCGCGATGCTGAGGGAGTTGGTCACGACCGCGATGTCGCGGTGGTTGGCGAGCGCGCGGGCGACACCCGCGGTGGTGGTGCCGCCGCTCAGTGCGACGACGTGGCGCTCGGCGGGCAGCCTCCTGACCATCGCCTTAGCGATCGCGCGCTTCGCATCCTGGAACCGGGTGTCGCGCAGGGCGACGGGGATCTCGCGGCCGCGCTCCAGGGCGGAGGCCCCGCCGTGGGTGCGCAGGATGAGGTTCTGATCGGCGAGGTCGGAGAGGTCGCGGCGCGCGGTGGCCGCGGAGATGTCGAGGGTCTCGGAGAGCTCGGCGAGGCTGATCGTGCCGCGCTCGGAGATCAGATCGAGGATGGCGACCATCCGCTGGGCGCGCCGGCCGGAGGTGACGCGGGCGATCAGTGATTCGGCGGCGGGTGCGACCATGGGCCCGTCCTTTCGAGGAGTGGGTGGTGCGGAGAGTCGGTCCGGCACCGAGGGAGCGAATCGATCACTCGATATGATCACTTTACCTGCGAATCGCTCAATCTGTTGCGCGGAGTAGACACACTATCGCAGGATCGCAGCATGCCTCAGATTGTCTTCCTCGGAGCCGGGAGCGTCGTCTTCACCCGCCAGCTCCTCGCCGACCTGTTCCGTTTCGACGACCTGCCGCCGCTGCGCATCGTGCTGCACGACATCGACGCCGAGCGCCTCCACGTCGCCCAGGGCACCGCCGAGCAGGTGGCCGCGCGCTTCGGGCGCACCGCGGAGATCGTGGCGACGCTCGACCGCCGGGAGGCCCTGACGGGCGCGGACTTCGTGGTCAACATGATCCAGGTCGGCGGCATCGACGCCACCCGGGTCGACCTGGAGGTCCCGGCCGCGGCCGGCCTGCTGCAGACGATCGGCGACACGACCGGTGTCGGCGGCGTGTTCCGCGCACTGCGCACCTTCCCCGTGCTCTCCGGCATCGCCGCCGACATGCTCGACCTCTGCCCCGACGCCTGGTTCCTCAACTACACGAACCCGATGGCGATGAACGTGTGGTGGATGTCGGTCGTGGCGCCCTCCATCAAGACTGTCGGCCTCTGCCACAGCGTCTACTGGACGGTCCACGACCTCTGCGCGCTGATCGGCGTGCCGATGGAGGGGACCCACTACCGCGCCGCGGGCGTCAACCACCAGGCGTGGCTCGTCGAGTGGTCGCGCGACGGCGAGGACCTCTACCCCCGCCTCCGGGAGGCCATCGAGCGCGATCCCGAGCTGCGCCGCCGCGTGCGCGTCGAGATCTTCACGCGCATCGGCTACTACCCGACCGAGACCAGCGAGCACTCGTCCGAGTACCTGGACTGGTTCCTGCGCTCGCCCGAGCAGATCGAGCGGTTCCGCCTGCGACCGCTCGAGTACATCGGCATCTCGGAGGAGAACGTCGCCGAGTTCGAGCACGCCCGGGCCGCACTCGCCGCGGGGGAGCCGCTGGAGCTGGAGGAGGGCGCCGCCGAGTACGCGCCCCAGGTCATCCACTCGATCCTCACCGGCACCGAGCGGATCATCCACGCCAACGTGGTCAACGACGGGCTGATCGACAACCTCCCGCAGGGGGCGGTCGTCGAGGTGCCCAGCCGGGTCGACGCGAGCGGCGTGCACCCGCTGCCGTTCGGCTCCATCCCGGTGCAGGGCGCTGCGCTCAACCGCACCTACCTGTCGGTCGCCGAGCTCGCGATCGAGGCCGCCCGCACGGGCGACCCCGAGCTCGTGCGCCGCGCCGTGCTGACCGACCCGAACGCGTCGTCGTCCCTCACCCCGGAGCAGATCTGGGCGCTGTGTGACGAGCTGACCGCTCGCCACGCGGCGCTCCTGCCGGTCGCCCTCGGCGGCACGCTCGAGGCGGCCCGGTGACGCTCGCGCCGACGCGAGAGCTCGTCGCGGCGGCGGGTGCCAGCGGCAGCGCCGTAGCGGCGTTCAACGTGCTCTCGCTCGATCACGTGGAGGCCGTGGCGGCCGGGGCGGCGGAGGCCGGCTCGGCCGCGCTCCTGCAGCTCAGCGAGAACGCCATCGCGTTCCGCGGTGCTCCGGAGCCGCTGCTGGCCGCGTGCCGGGAGGCCGCGGAGGCCTCCGGGTCGCCGCTCGGCATCCACCTCGACCACATCGAGGATCGCGCTCTCGTCGCGCGCGTGCTCGACCGCGCGCAGGAGTTCGGCGTCGGGTCGATCATGTTCGACGCCTCCCGCCTCCCCTACGCCGACAACGTGGCGGCGACGCGCGAGGTCGTGGCGCGCGCCCATGACGTGGGGGTCTGGGTGGAGGCCGAGCTCGGCGAGATCGGCGGCAAGGACGGCGCGCACGCGCCCGGAGTGCGCACCGACCCGGACGAGGCGGCGGCCTTCGTCGCCGCCACCGGCGTGGACGGCCTGGCCGTCGCGGTCGGCAGCTCGCACGCCATGCGCGACCGCTCGGCGCAGCTCGACCTCGAGCTGATCGCGCGGCTCGCCGTGGCCGTCCCGGTGCCGCTCGTGCTGCACGGCTCGTCGGGCGTCGCCGACGCGATCATCGCGGATGCGGTCGCCGCCGGCATCCGCAAGGTCAACGTCGGAACGGCGCTCAACATCGCCTTCACGGCATCGCTGCGGGAGGCGCTGGCTGCGCAGCCCGACGCCGTGGACCCACGCAAGTACACGCGCGACGCGCGCGCCGCCATGGCGGACCTCGTCGCGCGCTTCTGCCGCGTCGTCGACTCCCGCCTCCCCGCCTCTTAGCGCGCGACATTCGTGCCGAATCGCGGGAAAGCGATGCGCTTTCCCGCGATTCGGCACGAATGCGCAACGCGGCGAGCACAAATCTCGCGGGGGTTAGAGCGCGGGGTCAGAGGCCGAGGACGCGGCGCGCGTTGCCGCGGTACACCGCCTCCAGGAGGCTCGGGTCGAGCGCGAGGGCGGAGACGTCCCAGCGGCCCTGGCCCGGCACCTCGCTGTCGGGGTCGTAGCCGAAGCCCTCGTCGGCGCTCTCGAAGAACCGGTAGTGCAGGCGGTACTGGTCCGCCGTCACCGGGTAGATGTCGGTGCCGAAGAGCACGCGGTCGGGATGGTCGGCGACGAGCCGCGCGAAGCGCCGCGGCTGCCGCCCGAGCTCCGCCATGCGCCCGGCGGTGTCGATCGTGTAGTTCGGCGCGGCGACGAGGAGGCGCTCGACGCGGTCGAGATCCTCGGCGGCGCAGCCGGCGTGCGCACCGATGAAGGTCGTCCCCGGGCAGGCCAGCACGAGCGCGGCATGCGCCGCCAGCAGGCGGTCGAACGTCGGGTGCAGCGACGCATCGCCGAACCACCATTCCGGGACGCCGGCGAGCTCGTCGAGCCGCTCGTTGTGCCGGTCGAGCGGCTCGAAGAAGGCGATCGGGTCGGCCGTGTGAATGAGCACCGGGAGGCCGAGCCCGCCCGCGTGCGCCGGCACCTCGATCACGCGCGGGTCGTCCGGGAGGATCAGCGAGCCGTCGGCGTCGCGCACGGTCAGGCCGAGGCTCTTCCACACCTTGACGCCCCGGGCGCCGCGAGCCGCGCTGTCGTCGAGCGACGCGATCAGTCGCGCCACCCCGCCGGGCTCGGCGAGGAGCTCCCACTCCAGCTGGCAGAACGTGACGAACCGGCCGTCGTACGCCCGGTCGTACCGCTCGACGTTCGCCGTGACCTCCTCGCCCCAGAGCCCGTCGAGGTTGACGATCGTCTCGACGCCGCATTCGTCCATGAGCGCGACCAGCGCGGGCACGTCGTCGATCATCCATCCGCCGTCGGTCAGCCACCGGCCGAGGTGGTTGTGGATGTCGACCACGGGATGCGCGGGCCGGGGCACGGCGGTCGCCCGGGCACGCAACTGGCTGCGGGGCGCCCAGTCGGCGAGTCGCAGGTCGGCGAGCGGCGCGCGGCCGGCCTCGAGCGGGTCGTTGTGGGGCATGCGAAACCTCTCTGTAACAAACGATCAGGCATAGTGAGCGATCTGCACAGTTTCGTTGTCAAACGCTCAATGTCCGCCAATGATAAGTCCAACGCGCAACGGAGTGCGCAGCACCGCCACCGACCCACAGGAGCACCTCGTGACACTCACCTCCAGCGAAATCGCCAGCCAGCCGGACATCTGGCGCGAAGCGCTCACCACCCGCGCCGACATCGCGACCGCGCTGCTCGCTCGTCCCGGCGAGAGCATGCTCGTGCTCGGCTGCGGCACCTCCGCATTCGTCGCCGAGTCGTTCGCCTACCTCCGCGAGGGCGCCGGCCTCGGCATCACCGATGCGGCCTACGCGTCGGAGCCCTGGACGTGGCGCGACTACGACGCCGTGCTCCTGCTCAGCCGCTCGGGCACCACGACCGAGGTCCTGGATGCGCTCGACGTCATCCCGGCCGGCGTGCGCACCATCGCCGTCACGGGTGTGGCGGACTCGCCGGTCGCCCAGCGCGCCGACGACGTGCTGCTGCTCGACTTCGCCGACGAGGAGTCGGTCGTGCAGACCCGCTTCCCGACCACCTTCCTCCTCCTCGCCCGCCACGCCGTGGGTCAGGACGTCAGCGCTCTCCCCGACGAGGCCGCCGCCGTGCTCGGCCGTCCGCTCGACGTCGACCTCGACGGCCGCACGCACTTCGTCTACCTCGGCAGCGGCTGGACCTACGGCCTGGCCCAGGAGGCCGCCCTCAAGATCCGCGAGGCCGCGCAGGCCTGGGCCGAGTCGTACCCGGCGCTCGACTACCGGCACGGCCCGCTCGCCGTGGCCGACGAGCGCTCGCTCGTCTGGATCATCGGACCCTCCGAGCAGAGCCTCGTCGCCGACATCGAGCGCACCGGCGCCACGGTCCGCGTGAGCGCCTCCGACCCGCTGATCGAGCTCGCCCAGGCGCAGCGTCTCGCCGTCGCCGTCGCCGAGCGCGCCGGCCTGAACCCCGATGCTCCGCGCCACCTGACCCGTTCCATCGTGCTGGGCTGACCCCGCAGCCCGCTCCGTCGTGCCCGACTGACCCGCAGCCGGGCAGGACAGAATCCGACACCAGCAGAATCACAAGGGAGAACCGAAGATGCTGACCCCATTCCGCCGGAGGGCGCTCCGCGCCACCGCCGTCCTCGCCGCCACCGTGGGCGTCGCCGCACTCGCCGGGTGCAGCGGCTCGCAGGGCGCGACCACGCTCGACACGAAGGCCAAGGTCGAGATCGAGGTGTGGTCGGGACAGGCCGACGCCGCTCAGAAGGTCATCGTGGGGCTCGCGAAGGAGTTCGAGAAGGAGCACCCGAACGTCACGATCAACCTCTCCCCGGGAGCCTCCTCGACCGACCAGCTGCTGCAGAAGCTGTCCGCCGGCTTCGCAGGCGACCAGTACCCCGACATGTCCTACGCGTTCGGCTCGTGGGCCGGGCAGCTGGAGGACTCGGGACGCACGCTCGACATCTCGGCCGACGTGAAGAAGCCGGAGGTGAAGTGGGACGAGTTCACCGCGGCCGCCCGCGGCACCGCGCAGCCGACGGGCAAGAAGGTCATCGGCTTCCCCGCGGTCGTCGACAACATCGGCCTGCTCTACAACAAGACCCTCTTCGACAAGGCCGGCCTGGCGTACCCGACGGCCGACTGGACGTGGGACGACTTCCGCACGGCGGCGAAGAAGCTGACCGACGAGGCCAACCACATCTACGGCTACGGCTACTCCGTGTCGGGCAGCGAGGAGACCACCTGGCAGTACTGGCCGCACCTCTGGCAGAACGGCGGCGCCATCCTGAACGACGACGCCACCAAGGCGGAGTTCGCCTCCCCGGCCGGTGACGACGCCCTGTCGTTCCTCCGCTCGATGGCCGTCGACGACAAAAGCGTCTACCTCGACCAGACGGATGTGAAGTTCGGACAGCTGTTCGTCAACGACCGCATCGGGATGATCACCTCCGGTCCGTGGCAGCTCTCGGACCTCAAGACCGGCGGCACGAAGTACGGCGTCGTCCCGCTCCCGGGCACGAACGGCGACCACCAGACCGTGTCGGGCCCCGACATCTGGGCGCTCTTCGATCACCACGACAAGAACCGCGCGTACTGGGCCACCCAGTTCGCCCAGTGGCTGACCTCGGCCGAGCAGGACGAGCGCTTCAACGTCGCGATCGGCAACCTCCCGCTGCGCTCGTCGGAGGCGTCGTCCGAGGCGGTCGCCAAGGAGGCCGCGGAGTACCCCGGCTACGAGGTGTTCGTCGCCAACTCGGCGAACGTGAAGCAGACCCGCCCGACGACGAAGGGATACGCGGCCCTGTCTGTCGCCGTCGGCAAGTCGATCTCGCAGGTGCTCCAGGGCGAGGGTGAGCCGAAGGCGGCCCTCGAACAGGCCGCGAAGACGGCGGACGCGGCCCTGGCCAAGGACAAGTAGGAGCGGCGGGGACACGCGAATGGCAGACACCACCGCCCATGCGCTCCCGCGGCCCGGCGCGTCTTCGGACGCCGCCGGGGCGCGGAAGGCGCGTCGGCGCCGCGGGCTCACCTCGGCGCTCACCGGCTGGGGCTTCGTCGCCCCGGCGACCATCATCATCCTCGGCCTCTCGATCTTCCCCGCGGTCTGGGCGTTCGTGCTCTCGTTCCAGGACTGGGACGGGTTCAGTGAGGCGACCTGGGTCGGCGGCGACAACTACGCGCAGCTGATCGGCGACGCGGAGTTCGGCAACGCCGTGCTCAACACCGTGGGCTTCACCCTCCTGTTCGTGCCGGCGTCGGTGCTGCTTGGCCTCTTCCTCGCCGTCGCGCTCAACCGGCGCATCCGGTGGATGGGCTTCTACCGCACCGCGATCTTCGTCCCGTTCGTCGCGTCGGCGGCCTCCACCGGCATCCTCTCGACCTACCTGTTCAGCCCGCAGTTCGGTCTCGTGAACAACGTGCTGCGCGTGCTGCACCTGCCGCAGCAGGGCTGGCTCGACGACCCGAAGCAGGCCATGCTCGTCATCGCGATCATGTCGCTCTGGGGGTCCGCGGCCTTCACGACCGTCATCTACCTGGCGGCGCTGCAGGATGTGCCCGGCGACCTGATCGAGGCCGCCCGCATCGACGGCGCGAACCGGTGGCAGACGTTCTGGAGGATCGTCTGGCCGCAGCTCGCTCCGGTGACCGCGTTCGTGGCGGTCTGGCAGACCATCCAGGCGATCCAGCTCTTCGACCTCGTCTACACGACGACCCGCGGCGGGCCCCTCGACGCGACGAAGACGATCGTCTACTTCCTGTACGACAAGGCGTTCCACGCGCTGGAGTTCGGCTACGGCTCGGCCGCGGCCTACGTGCTCTTCGCGGTGACGCTGCTCATCACCATCGGCGTCGTGGTCGTCCAGCGTCGCCGCGGTTCGGAGGCGTTCTGATGACGACGGTTCTCGACGAGGTCTCGCAGGCCGCCCGCCAGGTCGCGGACGAGCCGCAGCCGCGCTCGCGGAAGCGCAAGCTCAGCGGGTGGCACTTCGTGCTGTTCCCGATCGCGATCCTGTTCCTGGTGCCGTTCGCGCAGATGGCGCTGGCGTCGTTCTCGCCGGCGAAGGAACTGGTGGCGTTCCCGCCGCCGTTCATCCCGTCGCACTTCACGCTGGACGGCTACGCGAAGCTGTTCGGTCAGACGGACATCCTGCTCTGGCTCGGCAACACCGTCGTCGTGTCGGCGACCGCGATCGTGTCGAACATCATCCTGTGCTCGCTGGCCGGCTACGGGTTCGCCCGGTTGCGGTTCGCCGGGCGCAACTTCGGGTTCCTCATGATCCTCGCGACGATCATGATCCCGACCCAGCTGCTGATGATCCCGACCTACATCCTGTTCGCCAAGCTCGGCCTGCTGAACGGGCTCGGCGCGGCGATCGTGCCCTGGCTGGCCACAGCCTTCGGGATCTTCCTGATGCGCCAATTCTTCCTCTCCCTCCCCGCGGAGCTGGAGGAGGCCGGTGCGATCGACGGCTGCAACCGCTGGCAGGTGTTCTTCCGCATCGTGCTGCCGCTCGCCCGGCCCGCGCTCGCCACGCTCGCGATCTTCACGCTGCTCGGCGCGTGGAACGACCTCGTCTGGCCCCTGATCGCGATCAACGACCCGTCGTCGTTCACGCTGCAGCTGGGCATCGCGAACTTCCAGGGCGCGCACCAGACCGATTGGAGCCTCATCATGGCGGGCAACGTGATCGCCACGCTTCCCCTCATCCTGTTCTTCCTGTTCGCGCAGCGGCAGTTCATCGCGACGATGACCTTCTCGGGACTCAAGGGATGACCGGCGTGACGGATGCTGCTGTGGACGTGCTGGTCGTCGGCGACGCCAACCCCGACCTCCTGCTCACCGGCGACACGGTGCCGCGGTTCGGCCAGGCGGAGCAGCTGCTCGACTCGGCGGAGCTGCTGCTCGGCGGCAGCGCCGCGATCGTCGCGTGCGGTCTGGCCCGGCTGGGCGTGCGCACGGCGCTCGCGGCGGTCGTCGGTGCGGACCAGTTCGGCTCGGTCGTGCTGGACCGCCTGCGCGACGGCGGCGTGGATGTGTCGGCCGTGGAGATCGACGCGGAGCGGCCCACCGGGCTCTCGGTCGTGCTCTCCGAGCCGGGCGACCGCGCCATCCTGACGCTGCCCGGCACCATCCCCGTGCTGACGGCGGAGGCGGTGCGCGCGACGCTCGCCCGGTTGCGGCCGCGGCACGTGCACGTCGCCTCGTACTTCCTGCTCCCGGGCCTCGCCGCCGAGCTGCCCGCGCTGCTCGACGAGATCTCAGCGACGGGGGCCACGATCAGCCTGGACACCAACTGGGATCCGGCCGAACGCTGGGCGGGCCTGCACGAGGTGCTGCCGCGCGTGGATGTGTTCCTGCCCAACCGTGAGGAGGCGCTGGCCATCGCCACGGCGGTCGACGGGCGAGCCCACGACGACCTCGACGAGGCCGCCGCCGCGCTCTCCGCTCTGGGCTGCCGTGTCGTCGTCAAGGCGGGTGCCGACGGCGGCGTCGCCTTCGAGGGCGGCCGGCGCAGCGGCGAGGCTCCCGGGCTGGTGCTCGACGTGGTCGACACGACCGGCGCGGGCGACAGCTTCGACGCGGGCTATCTCGCGGCCGTCCTGGAGGGCGTGGAGGAGGAGGCCGACCGGCTGCGCTGGGCCGCGGTCGCAGGATCCCTCTCCGTGCGCGGGACCGGCGGGACCGGCGCGCAGGCCACCCGCGACGAGCTCGCGGAGGCGAGAGTATGACCATCCACACGTTCGGGCTGACCCCGGCCCTCGACGTCGTCTACGTGCTCGACGAGGTGCAGCTCGGCGGCATCCACCGCCCTCCCGTCGTCATCCGCTCGGCCGGAGGCAAATCGCTCAACGTCGCCCGGGCGCTCGCTCTGCTCGGGGCGCGGACCCGCGCCGTCGCACCGCTCGGCGGGCGGATCGGCGACCTGGTCGCCGACCTGCTGACCGGCAGCGATGTGGAGGTCGACCGCATCCCGACCGCCGTCGAGACGCGGCTGTGCATCACCGCGTGCGACACCGGTGCGCGGCGCCTGACGGAGTTCTACGAGCCGGTCACCGAGTTCGACGTGCCGCTCGAGGCCGTCGCGGAGCGGCTGGGAGCCGTTGCGCCCGGGGAGTGGCTCACCGTCTCGGGCGCCATGCCCGTCGGCACGGATGCGGCCGAGTTCGCCGCCATCCTGGCCGCCGAGGCCGACCGCGGCGTGCTGCTCGCGATCGACGTGCACGGCCCCGCGCTGGGCGAGATCATCGACCGGGCCCGCCCGCGGCTCGTCAAGGTGAACCGCCACGAGGCGGCCGACCTGACCGGCGCCTCCGATCGGGAACTCTCCGCCCGCCAGCTCGTCGAGCGCGGCGCGGGGATCGCCGTCGTCACCGACGGGGAGGCGGGCTCTGTCGCCGCGACCGCTGCCGGGGAGTTCATCGCGGTGCCGCCCGTCGACCGCCCCGGGCTCTTCGCCGTGGGGAGCGGGGACTGCTACCTCGCCGGCCTGGTCGGGTCGCTCGACGCCGGCGCCGACCTCGGGCGCGCGCTCACCGTCGCAGCCGAGATCGGTGCGGCCAACGCGCAGGTGCCGGGCGCCGCGGTCTTCGACGCGCCCGTGCTCTTCGCCTGACGTTCACGTTGTGGCGCTCATTCCGCCCGGAATGAGCGCCACAACGTGAACCTCGGCGGCTGATCAGCGCGGGCCCGGTGGCGAGAGCGTGCCGTCCTCGCCGATGCGGGGTGCCGTCATAGGGAAGTCGCGGCGGCTGAAGTCGTCCACCAGCGCGGCGGCCCGGCCGTCCGGGTCCGGGAGGGGTGCGCCGCCCTCGAAAGCGAAGTGGATGGAGCGCATCCGGCCGCGCGCGAAGGTGCCGTCGGGGTGGAGGCTCACATCGAGGTAGACCCCGTAGCGGGTCGCCTGCTCGGCGCCGAAGACGCCGCCGCCCCCGAAGTTGCCGAGGCTGTACGCGATCAGCCGTCCCTTGTAGAACTCCGCGCCGCGCAGCGTGTGCGGCCCGTGCCCGAGCACGAGGTCCGCTCCCGCGTCGACCGCGGCGTGGGCGAACGCGACGGGGTCGCCCCGATTCTCGCCGTACATCCGCTCGACGCCGGGGGTGACGGCGTTCGCGTTCGGACCCTCGGCGCCCATGTGCGCCTGCACCACCACCACATCCGCCGATGCCGCGGCCGCGGCCACCACCTTCCGGACGTGCCGCAGATCGGTCACCCGGTTGAAGCCCTGGTACGGGGCGAAGCCGATCATGGCGACGGTGGTGTCGCCGATCCGGGTGCACACGATCTCGTCGCGGTCGCCCACGGCGCGGATGCCGTTCGCGGCGAGGTTCTCCCGGGTGTTCGCGTAGCCCTCGTCGCCGAAGTCCTTGGTGTGGTTGTTCGCCATGTTCAGGAGATCGAACCCGGCGAAGTACTGTGCGGTCGCGGGGTCGCTGCGGAAGGCGAGACAGTCCGCGTCGGTGCCGCACTTGTCGTATCCGGTGTCGTCGGAGATCACCTGCTCCAGGTTCCCCGTCACGAGGTCGCCGGTGAACCAGGGGCGGACCGCGTCGAAGTGGTGCGCCCCGCCGTCCTCCGGCACCCCGTGACCGATGTCGTGGATGAGCAGATCCCCGGTGGCGCCGATGGTGACCTCTCCCGGGCGCGCGGCGGCTTGCGTGGGCGGGGTCGGCCCGCAGCCGGGGATCGCCGTCGCTCCGGCGGTCACGAGACCGCACGCCACGAGCAGGACGACGGCCATCGCGGTCCGCCACGGCGCGCGCCACCTCCGGCCGGCGCCCGGAGCGGTCCTCGTCGCCCAGCGCGGGAGGTCGAACAGCCAGGTCGCCCCATCCCGCAGCAGCAGGCGGTACAGCAGGAGGCTCCCGGCGATCAGGACGGCCGTGAGGATCACGGGCAGCACCACGGCCGCCACCAGCTGCACGGCGACCCGGGAGTCCGACAGCCAGCCCGCCAGCAGGAAGTCGGCCAGGGCGAGCAGCGGCATGTGGATCAGGTAGATCGGGAGGCTGCGGCGCCCCAGCCAGGCCAGCCCCGGCCCGACGAGCCGCATCCGCGCGATGATCGGCGCGACGGCGAGCCCGGCCGTCACGCCGACGACCGAGACGAGCGGCCACACCCCGGGCACGGTCTCGGTGCCGGTGAGCCGCATCGCGGCGAAGACGGCCAGGTAGGCGGCGACGAGCAGAAGGGCGATCGAGAGCCGCAGGCGGTCGACCAGCCGGCGGATCTGCGGCGCGAGGTGCAGCCCGAGCAGGAAGAACGTGAAGTTGTAGAGCAGGGAACCGCGATTGCTGACGACCTCCACGTAACCGGCCGCGACGACGATCGACAGGATGCCGGCTGCGGCGATGGGTATCCACGCGGGGAGACGCGAGAGAGCCTTGGCGACCAGGAAGTACAGCGCGAGTGCGTAGAGGTACCAGGTGTTCGGCGGGCTGATCGTGACGGACTCGACGAACTCCGCGACGCCGCGGGGGACCAGTGTGGGGAAGTCGGGGAATGCCCACATCGCCGCCATGTGGATGAGCGACCACAGCAGGTAGAGGTAGAGGAACCGGACGACGCGCGTGCGGGCGACGACCGCCCACGGGCGGGTGAAGGCGTTCGCGGCGAAGTATCCCGAGACGAGCAGGAAGAGGGGCATCAGGAACGGCCAGATCAGGTCGCCGAACAGTCCCCACCCGCCGGGGACCGGCACCCCGAGCTGCCAATCGATGTTCAGATAGCTCTTCATGATCACGTGCCACAGCACGACGAGCGCGATGAGCACTCCCTTGAGCGCGTCGCCCCAGCCCTCGCGTGCGGCCGGGGTCGACGTGGCATCCGTCATCGAGCGATCTCCACCGACGTGGGGCTCTCGGTGAGGGCCGCGTCGAGCAGCGCCTCGACCAGCTGTTCGTAGCCGAGTCCGAGGGCGGCGTACATCCGCGGCACCTGCGATGCCTCGGTGAATCCGGGCGTCGTGTTCACCTCGTTGAGCACCACGCCCGTCGCGGTCACGAAGAAGTCGAACCGGGCGACTCCGGCGCAGCCGAGGGTGTCGTAGAGGGCGCGTGCGGCCCTCTCGATCTCGGCGTGCTCGTCCGCCGTGATCCGCGCGGGCAGGGTGAAGGAGGCGGTGCCGTCGTACTTCTGCTCGCGGTCGAACACAGCGCCGTCGGCGACGCCGATCTCGAGCGTGGCGCCGGCGCGGAGGATTCCGCCGGCGTCGCGGAAGAGGGCGATGTCGATCTCACGGCCCACGACGAAGGTCTCGACCAGGGCGGCACGACCCGCCGCGAGGGCCAGACCGACCGCCGCGCCCAGATCAGCGGCCTCCCGGACCACCGCGACCCCGTTGCTCGACCCACCCGTCGTCGGCTTGACCACGAGCGGCGGGTCCAGCGTGAGGGGCGCGGTATCGCCCGACCCTCGGACGAGAACCGCGGGAGCGGTGCGCACCCCGATCGCCTCCGCGACAAGCTTCGTGACCCACTTGTCCATGGCGACCGCCCCGGCGCCCACCGGCGAGCCGGCGAACGGCACGCCGGTCATGCTCAGGAGGCCGGCGATCGAGCCGTCCTCCCCGTTCTCCCCGTGCAGCACCGGGAAGGCGACATCGCAGGCGGTGAGGAGCGCGATGGCCTCCACCGCCGACGTGGTGACGCCGTCGGGATCGAGCCATGCTCCGAATCGGTCGATGGTCACCGGGACCGCGTCGTGGCCGAGCGCGCGCAGGGCCCGCGTGACGGCCGCGGCCGATGCCAGCGAGACGTCGTGCTCGTCGTTCGCCCCGCCGCCGATGACCGCCACCCGCAGCGCCTCCCGCTCACGCATCGACCGCCTCCTGACGGGTCGACGCGGGCGTCTGGGTCGTCCGGCCCGTCTCTGTCGTCTCGGTGGTCGAGGTGCGATGGACGCGCGCCACCCGGCTCCCCACTCGCGTGACGATCTCGTGCTCGATCGTGTCCGCCCAGCCGGCCCACTCGGCGACCGTGGGCTCGCCGTGCGCGCCGGGACCGAACACCGTGACCGGTTCGCCGGGTGCGACCTCCTCCTCCCCGGTGTCCACGACGACCATGTCCATCGAGAACCGGCCGACCAGGGGCCTGCGGCGGCCGCGCACGAGCACGTCGGCGCGCTCGGACGCCGCACGGGGCAGTCCATCGCCGTATCCGAGCGGGAGCAGAGCGAGGTGCGTGCGCCGCTCGGCGACATGGTCGAGCCCGTAGCCGATGCCGGTCCCCGGCCCGACCTCCCGCGACGTGACGACGTGCGTGGTCAGGGAGAGCGCCGGCAGGAGCTCGCGGGAGGTGCCCGACGGGTCGATTCCGAACAGCCCCGCCCCGATGCGGTGCAACTCGAAGCCCTCCGCGACTCCGGTCAGCGTGGCGGCGGTCGCGGCGAGGTGCGTGACCGACGGCGCGAGCCCGCGACGCCGCGCCGTTCGGACGGCGTTTTCGAAGAGCAGTCGTTCGCGTCGGTTCTGGGGATGGCCGGGCCGGTCTGCGCACGACATGTGCGCCATGACCCCGACCACGTGGAGCGAGCCCAGGTGCTCCAGCTCGCGGGCCATCGCGCACAGCGCCGGCCACGCTTCGACGGGCGCGCCCTCCCTGGCCATGCCGACATCGATGTTCAGGTGCACGCGAGCGCGCCGCCCGAGCCGTGCCGCCGTCTGCGCGACCGCGTGCAGCAGCACGGGGCTCGACACCGCGAGGTCGACATCCGCGAGCACCGCGGCGGCGAAGTCGGCGTCGACCGGGTTGAGCCAGCTCAGGATGGGCGCGCTCACCCCGTCGGCACGCAGGGCGAGCGCCTCGTCGATGGAGGTGACGCCGATGGAGGTGGCGCCGGCCTCCAGGACCGAGTGCGCGATCGCCCCGTGCCCGAACGCGTCGGCCTTCAGCACCGCCATCAGCCGACCGCCCGTGGCGGACGCGAAGTACGCCGTGTTCGCCCGGATCGCCTCGTCGTGCACGACCAGCTCCGATGTCCAGGCCATCAACCGACCCGCTCACGATCGACGCCCCGTCGCACCATCCCGTTTCCCATGGCTTCAGCGTTCCGGGTTTCGGGGCCGGGATCGTCATCCGAGCGGTTGACGTGCTTCATCCGCGAGGGCGAGATCCATCTGCGTACCGCGGGCGATCACCGCGTGCGGCGGACCCTCGGAAAGGGGTGGAGCCGCGGCGGGGTGGGAGCGCAACGGTGTCCTATCTTTGATGACGGTATGCCGCACCGCCGAGGAGGCGGTGCGCGTGACGGGGGAGCACATGGACGAGGTGGACGCGGGCGGCCGCGCGGCGATCGACGGGATCGACGAGGAGACGCCGATACCCGAGGCCGTGGTCGCGAGCGAGAGCGACAGCGACGGTCCGGGCGATCCTTCTGCGGTACCTGCGAAGCGTCGTCGGCACGGCCTCGTGCTCGGGATCGTCGCGTCGGTACTGCTCTCGGCCGGAGCGATCGCCGGAGTCGGGTGGGGGTGGCACGCGTATGCGACCTCCCGGACGGCCGTCGCCTATCAGGAGGCCACGGCCGCTTCGAAGGCGCTGGCGGAGGTGACCGATGCGCGCGGGACCGCGCTGAGCAAGGCGAAGTACTCGGTCACCTCGATGAAGGAGTTCACCGACCACGCCCGGCCGGCCTACCTCGGAGAGGCGACGGCGGCCGCACTCGCCGATGCCCGGACGAAGCTGGAGGCGGCGACCGCCGGACTCGATCCCGTGCGGTTCGATCCGCCGACGGTGTCGTCGCCGAGCGCCGATCTGATGCCCTGGACGGTCATCGCCGACGTCGCGGCCAAACGGACGCTGACACGGGACGAGAATGCCGACCGCCGCACACGCGCCGCCGACCTGGCATCGCTCGACGCGGCGCAGAAGGCTCTGAACGCGAGCGCGGACGCGGTCTACGCGGAGCTGAAGGCCCACGGCGAGCAGGTCATGACCGCCGACGACGCCGCCACCTACGCCAGCAAGATCGGGCTGCGGCACGCGATCGATGCCGGCGGGGCCGGGGTGACGACCTCGACGTTCGGCGGCGCCGGCCTCGTGCAGGTCATCGCGGCGATCGATGGAGTGGATGCCGCGAACACCGCGGGGCTGGCGGCAAGGCAGGACCCGGCCTACCCCGTGCGAGCGCAGATCGAGGAATACGCGCGGTCCATCGCGCACGGCGTCACCCTCGACTTCGAGTGGCACGCCCAGGTCAGCGGGCTCGGCGAGGGATGGTATTCGGGCACGACGAGTTACCACAGGGAGGACGGCGGCTGGGCGACCATCGACCTCAACTTCCCCCTGCAGGACGGCTGGTCGAGCGGCGACGTCGACGCGCGAGCGCTCGTCACCCACGAGGTCGGCCACGCTCAGGTCGTGCGACCCGAGTGCGACGCGCTCTTCCGGAGCTCCACCTTCAATGAGGACGATGAGATGTGGGCGACAGCCTGGGCGATCGCCATGGGCTTCGACACCGGCGGCTCTGGCATCGAGGCTTACGGGCGTCCCAGCGACGAGCAGATCGCCGTCGCGGGGCAGTGCCGGTAGGCGGTCACCCCGCCGCGCGCAGCAGCTCCACCGACTCCGCCGGGCTGGGGAACGCATCCCGCGCCACGACGGCTCCCTCGAGCACCGAGTGGAGGTGGTTGCCGGCGAGGCTGATGCCGCCCATGGCGACGGCCTCCGAGCCGAGCGTGGAGGCGATGACCGCGGGCGGCAGCGGAACGATCCCGCGCAGCGTCTCCTCGAAGCGGGGGAGGAAGACGTCGGCGCTGGGGGAGCTGCCGCCGCCGATGACGAGCAGCTCGGGATCGATGGCGAGCGTGAGCGCGGCGGCGCCGGTGGCGAGGTCGTCGGCGAACTCGTCGACGGCGGCGACGGCCGCGGGATCGCCGGTGCGGGCGGCCTCGAAGATCTCCTGGCGGCTGGGGCGCGGAGTGGCGAGCACCGAGCTGCCGTACTGCTCGTTGAGCTCCTGCCAGCGCAGCTCGCGCATCTCGCCGACGATGCCCGCGGCGCCGTGCACGCCGCGGTGCACCTTGCCGCCGACGATGGAGGCGCCGCTCGTGCGGGCGCCGCAGAGGATGTAGACGACGTCGCTGCGGTCGCGGGCCGCACCGATCGCGAGCTCGGCGTGCGCGCCGAGGGCGACGTCGCCCTCCACCAGCACCGCCGCCTCGAACTCGCGGCGGAAACGCTCGCGCAGGTCGAGGCCGATCCAGCCGGGCATGCCGGTGCCGCCGAAGTGGAGGACCTCGCCGGCGGTGCTGATCGCACCGGGCGAGCCGATGGCGATGGCCCAGGCCGCGCTGCGGTCGAGGCCGAGGCTCCCGAGCAGGTCGTCGGCGACGGCGAGGGCGGCGATGACGCGCTCTTCTGCGGGCACCTCCTCCTCGGTCGGGACGGTGAGATGCCCGCGCACCTGCCCGGTGAGGTCCGTGACGACGGCGTAGATGTGGTTGGCGCCGATGTCGAGGGAGAGGAACGTGCCGAGCCCCGGCGCCAGGCGGTAGGAGGCGGCGGGCCGGCCGAGCCGCCCGGCGGGGGAGCCGTCCCACGGCACGAGCCAGCCGAGGTCGACCAGGTCGGTGACGATCGCGTCGACGGCGGTGCGCGAGAGGCCCGACTCGGCGGCGAGGTCGCGCATGGTCTGCGGGCGCTCCATGACGGCGCGCAGGATGCCCCAGGAGTTCATCCGGCGCAGCAACGACCGGCTCCCGACGGACCCTTCGACGCTCTGCACCACGGCCTCTCGTGCCATCTCGCTCCTTGCCCTTGCCATTATTAACGCCAAGTTGCATAATTAACTCGCTCACCCGACTTTACCGCGGATGAGCGCCCTCCGGATCGGCGAATCGCTCGTGGATCCGACGAATTCGACCCTGCGCCGACGGCGAGCAGCTCGTCCCGGTCGCGGAGAGGTACCTATGACAGCCCTCCTCCCGAGAGCCGCGACCCGCGGCCGCGCCCCGCGACCCCCGCGGCGCCGGCTGCGGGACGACCGCCGCGTCGCCTGGCTCTTCATCGCCCCCGTGCTCATCGGCTTCGCAGTCTTCTACCTGTACCCGACGATCCGCGGGTTCTGGTGGTCGTTCACCGACTACAGCCTCCTGGGCGACCCGTCGTTCGTCGGTGTCGACAACTACGTGGCCGTGCTGCAGGACAAGGAGTTCTGGAACTCCATGGGCGTCACGCTCTACTACGTGGTCGTCAACGTCACCACGCAGACGGCGCTGGCGCTCCTCCTCGCCGCGCTGATGCACCGCCTCACCCGGTCGGTCGTGCTGCGGACGACGCTCCTGCTGCCCTGGCTCGTCCCGAACGTGACGGTCGGGCTGATCTGGCTGTGGCTGCTCGACACCAACCTCGGCTTCGTGAACCACCTCATCACGGCGATGGGACTCCCCGCGGTCGGCTTCTTCACCAGCCCGGCCCTCGCGATCCCGACCATCTCGGTCGTCAACACCTGGGCCTTCACCGGATACACGGCGCTCCTCTTCTATGCGGGGATGCTGCAGATCCCGGGCGACCTCTACGAGAGCGCGTCGCTCGACGGGGCGGGGGAGTGGAGGCTGTTCACCCGCATCACCCTCCCGCTGCTGAAGCCGGTGATGGCGCTGGTGCTCGTGGTGTCGCTGATCGGCTCGTTCCAGATCTTCGACACGGTCGCGGTGACGACCAAGGGAGGTCCGGTCAACGCAACGAGGGTCATCTACTACTACATCTACCAACAGGCGTTCACCTTCTTCCACATGGGCTACGCGGCCACGATGGCCATCGTCCTCGTGATCATCCTCGGCGTGCTGACGGCCGTGCAGCTCCGCCTCCTCCGCGCCTCCGAATCCCAGCTCGCCTAGGACACCGCCATGACGACAACGCAGCCGACCGTGCCGACCGTGAACCCGGCGGCCGAGCCTCCCGCACCCGCCCGCGCCATCGCCGCCCGCCGCGAACGCCGCCCGTTCTCGATCGGGCGCACCCTGGGCTGGATCGTCCTGATCGTCTCCCTGATCCTGACGCTCTTCCCCTTCTACTGGATGCTGAAGACCGCGCTGACGCCCGCCGCGGACGTGATCAAGGACTCCGGCTCGCTCTTCCCGGGCAGCCCGACCCTGATCAACTTCGCCCGGGTGCTCGGCTTCCTCAGCCCCGCCGAGGACCAGGCCGCCGGCGGGTCCGGCGCCTCGATCAACTTCCTGCTCTACCTGTGGAACTCGATCGTGTACTGCGCTCTGATCGGCTTCTTCCAGACCGTGTTCTGCGCGATGGCGGGCTATGCGTTCGCCCGTCTGCGCTTCCCGGGGCGCAACGTGCTCTTCTCGATCCTGATCGCCGCCCTGATGGTCCCCGGCATCTTCACGCTGCTGCCCAACTTCGTGCTCGTCCGCGACCTCGGCCTCCTGAACACGGTGTGGGGCATGGTCGCGCCGAGCCTGCTGATGACCCCGTTCGCGCTGTTCTTCCTGCGCCAGTTCTTCCTCAACATCCCGGTGGACGTGGAGGAGGCCGCGATGCTCGACGGGGCGGGCAAGGCTCGCGTGTTCTGGCGGATCGCCCTGCCGATGAGCCGTGGGCCGCTGATCACGATCGGCCTCATCACGGTGGTCTGGGCGTGGAAGGACTACCTCTGGCCGCTGCTCATCGGCCGCGACGAGAGCGTCCGCACCATGACCGTCGCCCTCGGCGTCTACCTCCAGCAGTCGCCGAACACCCAGCCCGACTGGACCGGCCTGATGGCCGGATCGACCCTGTCGGTCATCCCCGTGCTCATCCTGCTGATCTTCCTGGGCCGCCGGATCGTGGAGTCCCTCAACTTCACCGGCATCAAGTGACCAGGCACCTCCCCCAATGCACCACCCAACACAGAGAGAGAAAACAATGACAAAGGTACGTCGCGTCGCCGCCATCGCCGCCGCCGCCGCACTCCTGGTCGGCGTCTCGGCCTGCTCGTCCTCGGGCTCGGGATCGGGATCCGACGAGAAGGTGACCCTGAACTACTGGATGTGGGACGACACCCAGGTGCCCGCCTACCAGCAGTGCGCCGCCGACTTCGAGAAGGCCAACCCGAACATCACGATCAAGATCAGCCAGAGCGCCTGGGGCCAGTACTGGACCAACCTCTCCACGCAGATCGCCGCGGGCAGCGCGCCCGACGTCTGGGTCGACCAGGTGTCGTACTACCCGCAGTTCGTGCAGGACAAGCAGATCGTCGACATCGAGCCGTACGTGAAGAAGGACAAGGTCGACCTCTCGCAGTACGTCGACGGCCTCGCCGACCTGTGGAAGGTCGACGACGCGCGCTACGGCCTCCCGAAGGACTGGGACACCATGGGCCTGGTCTACAACAAGGCCGACCTCGCCGCCGCCGGCGTCGACGAGAAGTCGCTCTCGGACCTGACCTGGAACGCGAAGGACGGCGGGACGTTCGAGCAGCTGATCGCGAAGCTGACGGTCGACAAGAACGGCCACAACGGCCTCGACCCCGCGTTCGACAAGAACAACGTGAAGACCTACGGCTTCCTCCCGGAGTGGGCCGACGGCTCGCAGGGTCAGAACGGTTGGGGCAACCTCGCCGTCTCCAACGGCTGGTACTACGCCGACAAGAACCCGTTCGGCACGAAATTCAACTACGACCAGTCGAAGCTCACCGACACCGTCCAGTGGCTCGCCGACCTCTCGCAGAAGGGCTACGCGCCCAAGCTCGACGTGCAGTCGACGCTCGCCCGCTCCGAGGTGCTCGACAACGGCGGCGGAGCGCTGACCACGCTCGGCTCGTTCAACCTCGCCTCCTACAAGGGCAAGACCGACCAGTTCGGATTCGCCCCGCTGCCCATCGGACCCGAGGGACGCAAGACCGCGATCAACGGCCTGTCGGACGCGATCTACGCCGGCTCCAAGCACAAGGACCAGGCATGGGAGTGGGTCAAGTACCTGGCCTCCGCCGACTGCCAGAACACCGTGGCCGCGACCGGCATCGTCTTCCCGGCCATCAAGGAGGCCTCGGAGAAGTCCGCCCAGGTGCGGGAGCAGGAGGGCCTGAACGCCCAGGTGTTCCTCGACGAGCAGCAGGCGAAGGACGGCACGTTCATCCTCCCGATCAGCTACCACGGCACCGAGATCAGCCAGATCGTGCAGGACGCCATCCAGAGCGTCGCGCTCGGCCAGAAGGACGCGAAGGCGTCGCTGACCGAGGCGAACAAACAGGTCAACGCCCTCTTCAAGTAGCGACAACCGCGGGGGCGGCGACCGGCCGCCCCCGCGCACCACACAGAAAGCCCACCATGCTGCACACCTTCGACTTCGGATCCGTGCGGATCCCCGCCAACGTCACCGGAGCGCCGATCGCGGTGCCGGGAGGCCACATCGTGCCCGCCGGGCCCGTCGCCCTCCTGCACCCCTTCGGCGACACCGAGTTCTACCGGCACGGCTGGAACTCGTGGAGCCCGTCCGGCTGGGCGCGCACCGACGGTGAGACCATCGGCATCAAGGACAGCCCCCGGCGCCTCCTCACCGCCGACGATGCCGCGAACGAGACGCCGCACCTCCACTCGGGCAGCGCGGTCGGTGCCGTCGTCGGGGAGGACGGCAACGTCCTCCTGCTCGGCGCCCTCGGCCTCGGGACGCCCCGGGTGGGCGCCGACGGCAACGTGCTCTGGGGCCGTGCGGAGGAGGCCTCGGCCGAGTGGTTCGTCGGCTACGGCCCCGAGGTCGAGGTGTTCGCCGCCTACGCCGACCTCGTCGCCGCGCGGCTCGGGAGGCGCTCGCTGCGGGCGGGCGCGGTGTGGAGCAGCTGGTACTCCTTCTTCGAGGACATCGACGAGGACACCATCGCGCGGACGGTGCGCGATCTCGCCGGCTACCCGTTCGACGTCTTCCAGCTCGACGACGGCTGGGAGCCGATCGTCGGCGACTGGACGGCCAACGCGAAGTTCCCCTCAGGCATGGCCGCGACGGCGCGCACGATCGCCGACGCCGGGTTCCGGCCCGGGCTGTGGCTCGCGCCGATGATCGCCCTGCCCGACTCCGACATCGCCCGCACCCGCCCCGACCTGCTCGTGCAGGACGACGACGGCCGGCCCCTGGTCAGCGGGTACAACTGGGACTCCCACTACTACTCGCTCGACACGACGCAGGCCGAGGTGAAGGACCACCTGCGCGAGGTCTTCGAGCGTGTGACCGGCTGGGGATACCGCTACCTCAAGCTCGACTTCATGTACGCGGGCGCCATCACCGGCAACCGCAGCACGGGCGTGCACCGGGAGACCGCGTACCGGGAGGCCGTGGAGCACATCCGCTCGGTCGTCGGCGACGACGTGTACCTGCTCGGGTGCGGCGTCCCGATGATCCCGTCCGTCGGCGTGTTCGACGGCGCGCGGGTCGGACCGGACGTCGCGGCCTTCTGGGACAACGCGGAGCGCGTCGGCGACCCGTCGGGAGTCGGCGCGCGCAACTCCATCGTCTCCTCCATCAACCGCGCCTGGATGAAGCGGCTCTACGAGGTCGACCCCGATGCGATCTACTTCCGCAGCGCCCGCAGCCTGCTCTCCGACGGCGAGCGGCAGGCGCTGCGCGACACCGCCGCCGTGCTCGAGTTCCGCTCCACCTCCGACCCGCTCGCCTGGCTCACGCCGGCGGAGCGGGGGGAGCTGCGGGACTACATGGAGGAGACCGCGCTGATCGAGCAGACCGGCCGCTACGCCTTCCGCATCAGCGGGCGCGAGGTCGACTTCACCCCCATCGTGACGGGGGAGGCCGCCGTCGAGGCTGCCTCCGTCGTCGGCTAGACGCGTGGGGCGCGGCGTCCGCCCGAGGTCGCGCCCCACGCTCCCGGAACCCGAATCCGACCGCAGTACGCACATTCACCGCTCGACGACCAGACGGCGACGACGCCGTCAGAAAGGTGCACCAGAATGCGCAGAACCGTACGGAACACGATCGTGGGGGTGGCCGCCGCGGCCGCACTCGCGATACCCGCCCTGTTCGCGGCCCCGGCCACGGCGGGCACGAACCACCCGACCGGCACGTCCGGGCAGGCCTCCTGGACCTCCCTCGCCGCCGCCGGCGAACCGGACGTCAATCCGCTGAAGGGCTTCATCCCCTTCGCCGGCTCGTACACCGCGTTCCCCTACTCGATGGAGTGGGCGTACTTCCCGGTGAATGCCGTGATGACCGGGCCCGACACCTTCGACTGGTCGACGCTCGACACCGCCCTGGACACGATCGCGGCGCGCGGCCACCAGACCGCCTTCCGCTTCTACCTCGACTATCCCGGTCAGCCCAGCGGCGTGCCGCAGTATCTGCTCGACGGCGGCTTGGCCACCCACTCCTACAGCGACTACGGCAACAACGGCGTCAGCGTCTCGCCGGATTACGACGACCCGAACCTGCGCACCGCGATCGACCACTTCGTCGCCGCGCTCGGGCAGCGCTACGACGGCGACGCCCGCGTCGGGTTCGTGCAGGCCGGGCTGATCGGCTTCTGGGGCGAATGGCACACCTACCCGTACAACGGCGACGGCGGTCAGCCGAACTGGATGCCCTCCGACGCCACCCAGCTGGAGGTGCTGACCGACTTCACCGACGCCTTCCACACCACGAAGCTCATGGTGCGCAACCCCTCCACCATGAACGCGGGCCTGCCGATCGGCTATCACGACGACTCGTTCGCCCTCGAGACCAAGACGAGCTCGCTCGGCTGGCACTTCATGGACAACATGGTCGCGGCCGGCGCCACCGACAAGTGGAAGACCGAGCCGATCGCCGGCGAGCTGCGCCCCGAGCTGCAGCCGTGCCTCTTCTCGGCGGCCGGATGCCCGGTGCTGGAGGACGGAGGCGACAACGACTTCGCGGGCAGCGCCGACCAGACCCACGCCAGCTGGCTCATGGACCACTACGCCTTCGAGACCGGCTACTCGGCCGCGGACAAGCCGGCCGCTCTCGCCGCGTCGAAGTCGCTCGGCTATTCGTTCCGCGCCACCCAGGCGCTCGTGCCGTCGTCGACGGCGCCGACCACCGTCTCCGTCGGGCTGTCCGTCGCGAACGTCGGTCGTGCTCCCTTCTATTACGACTGGCCGATCACGCTGAGCTACGTGAACCCCTCCGGAGCGGCCGTCAAGACGGTCACGACCTCCTGGCACGTCAGCGACATCGCCAGCGGAGCGAGCACACAGTTCACGGGCAGCATCGACCTGACCGGCGTCGCGCCCGGGACGTACACGCTCGTCGCGCAGGTCACCAACCCGCTCGCGGGCGGCCTCCCGATCCGGTTCGCCAACGCCGCGCAGGACACGACGAAGTCCGGCTGGCTCACGCTCGGCACGACCACCGTCGTGAGCGGGAGCACGTCGGCCGGGCACGGGCACGGCGGTGCGGGCGGCCATGGCGGGACGCCGGTCGGCGCGCATCCCGGCCACGGCACGCCCGCTGGCGGTCACGGCGGAGGCTGCGCGCGCGGCGGGTTCCGCGCCGCGTGATGAGGGAGGCCGGGGCTGCGTCGCCGAACGCGACGCCGCCCCGGTCGCTCCGTCACGACGTGTCACGGCGTCAAGCCCTGTCGCGCCCGGGGCCCCCGCCCCTAGGCTGTGCCCATGGCAGAGGGATTCAACCAGGCGTTCGCCGACGTGGCGTTCGCACTCCAGAGCGACCCGGACGACGACGTGACGCTCGACGGCGACCGGCTCCTGGTCAAGGGGAGGCTGTTCGCCTACCTCGACGGATCGGCGCTGGTCGTCGACCTCCCGGCACCGCGGTCGGCGGATCTGATCGAGCGCGGCGTCGCACAGCCGGCCACCGGCAGCACCGCCGCGACCGGCGCCTGGACCGCGATCACCGCGGAGGACGACTGGCCGGAGCTCGCCTCCGAGGCGCACCAGTTCGTCGGAGAGCCCGCGGTCGGCCGCGACTCCTGAGCCCTCCGCCGCCGAAGTTCACGACGTGGCGCTCATTCCGGGCGGGATGGGGGCCACAAGGTGAACCTCGGCGTGCGTTCACGCGCGATCGAGCCTCCAGCCCCGCCGCACGTTCTCGAACACGATCCGCAGTGCATCGGCAGGGGAGGGTTCGCGCGCCGCGAGGTCGGGCGTTTCGAGGATGAACCGAGCGAGTGAGCGGAGGCCGACGCCGTCACCCGTCTGCCACTCGTCGGCGAGCGCCGAGACCAGTGCGTCTTCGCAGTCGGTCCATTTCGTCCGCACGTAGGCGCGCAGTTGCGGCGTGGAGAAGATGAGGTCGAGGAGCTCCCGCGAGCGTCGGTCGTCACCGTCGAACGGGAGCCGGCTGCCCATGAAGCTCTCGATGGCGCTCAGGGGGTCGGTCCCGGGCGCGCGCTCGCGGATCGCGTGGACGAGTGCCGTCGCGCGGTCCTCCTCCTGCTCGAAGACCAGCCCGACCTTCCCGGCGGGGTAGTACGTGAAGAGCGTGGTCAGCGCGACATTGGCCTCGTCGGCGATCTCGGCGACCGTCACCTCGTCGAACCCGCGCTCCAGGAACATCCGGACGGCGGCCTGGTGGAGCGCGCGGCGGGTCTGCACCCTCTTGCGCTCGCGGAGTCCGGTACCTGCTGCCATTCAGCCATCCTAGAAGATCATTGCAAGTGGATGCAATTATGGTATTACTAGTTTTCTGTAGTCGCTACAGAATTAGATTTCGACACGGACGCAAGGAGAAGCGGATGACCAGGACGGCGATCGTCGGCGCACGGATTTTCGACGGCGAGGAGGTCATCCCCGAGACGTCGGTGGTGATCGAGGGAACCCGGATCGTGTCGATCGGGGGTGAGGTCCCCGACGGAGCGGTCGTCGTGGACGGTCGTGGCGGGACGCTGATGCCCGGGCTGATCGACGCGCACGTCCACACGTCCCTCGAGGGGCTCGAATTGGCGCTCACGTTCGGAGTGACCACCGAGCTGGAGATGCAGGGGATGTTCACGCGCGTCGCACGCACCCAGGTGACCGAGAACGATCGTGTCGCCGACGTCCGCTCCGCGGGTTTCGGGATCACGCCGCCCGGCGGCCACCCGAGCGAGTTGATGGGCGATGGCGGGCACGACGACGGCGACGAGGCCCCCTGGAAAGCGGAGGGCGCGGCCGCCGACCAGTGGGCCGACATCGTGATGCCGTTCGCGACCACCCCGGAGGAGGCGGTCGCGTTCATCCCCCGGCTCGAGGCGACCGGGTCGGACTACATCAAGTTCATGATCGACGACGGGACCGTGGAGGGAGCGCCCGGCCTCCCTCTCCTCGACGACGCGACGATCGCGGCGGGCGTCGCGGAGGCGCATCGCCGCGGACTTCTGACCGTCGCGCACACGCTCACCGTCGACGCGACGGCCTCGGCGATCGCCGGAGGCATCGACGGGCTCGTGCACCTCTTCATGGACCGGCCCCACACCCCGCAGATCATCGAGGCCGTCGCCGCGTCCGGCGCGTTCGTCGTGCCCTGCGTCGTGCTGAACGCCTCGATGATGGGGATCCCCGCCACCGCGTTCGCCGCTGATCCGCGTGTCCGCTCCAAGCTCGACGACGCCTGGATCGCGACCCTGGAGAGCAGCTACGACCGGTACCCGCAGGGCGATCTGGATGACGTGCTCGCATCGGTCCGCGCCCTTCACGCGGCCGGGGTCGACATCCTCGTCGGCACCGACGTGTCGTTCCCGCTGCCGGCGCTGGGCGGCATGGCGCACGGGGCGAGCGTCCACCACGAGCTGCAGCTCCTCGTCCGCGCCGGTCTGACGCCCACCGAGGCGCTGCGTGCCGCGACCGCGACCCCTTCACGCCGGTTCGGTCTCGACGATCGGGGGCGGATCCGCGAGTCGCTCCGGGCCGATCTCGTGCTCGTCGACGGCGACCCCACGACGCGGATCTCGGACACCCTCGGCATCCGTCAGGTCTGGCGCCGGGGCAGCGCACTCCTCCCGAGCTGAGGAGCGGCCGCCCCTCTGCCGAGGTTCACGACGTTGCGCTCATTCCGGGCGGAATGGGGACCACAACGTGAACCTCGGCGGGGCTACCGCGCGCCGGCCGCCTCCGCGACGGTCGGGTAGTCGATGTAGCCGCGCGGCCCGCCGACGTAGAACGTGGAGGCGTCGTGGTCGTTGAGGTCGTGGCTCGCGGCCCACCGCTCGGCGAGGTCGGGGTTGGCGATGGCCGCGCGGCCGACGGCGACCGCATCCGCGACGCCCGACTCCACCAGGTGGACGGCCTCCTCGCGGGTCGTGACCGTGCCGAAGCCGGTGTTGGCGATCAGGGGGGCGCCGAGCTCGCGGCGGATGCCCTGGACGAGCCCGCCGGCCGGGTCGGCGTGCAGGATGTCGACGAACGCGATGCCGAGCGGCGCGAGACCGCGGGCGACGGCGGCGTAGGTCGCGGCCGTCTCGACGGCGTCCTCCTCGAGGGCGCCCTGGATGTTGTGCTCGGGGGAGAGGCGGATGCCGACCCGGTCGGCCCCGATCGCGTCGGCCACCGCCGACACGACCTCGATCGCGAACCGGGCGCGGTTCTCGGCGGTGCCGCCGTAGCCGTCCGTGCGCTGGTTGCTCGCCGGCGACAGGAACTGGTGGACGAGGTAGCCGTTGGCCCCGTGCACCTCGATGCCGTCGAAGCCCGCGCGGATCGCGTTGCGGGCGGCGGCGACGAAGCCGGCGACGGCCTCCTGCACCTCCGCCTCCGTGAGCGCGTGCGCGACCGGGAGGTGGGTCTTCCCGTCGGGGATGCGGATGGTCCCGGGGGCCGCGAGGGCGCTCGCCGAGACGACGCGACCCGTCCCGGTGATCGCCGCGTGTGAGATGCGGCCGCCGTGCATGAGCTGCGTCACGATCGTCCCGCCGGCCGCGTGCACCGCGTCAGTCACGCGCTTCCACCCGGCGACATGCTCCTCGGTCTCCAGCCCGGGCTGCCCGATCCACGTGCGGCCCTCCTGCACCGGCCAGGTCCCCTCGGTGAGGATCAGGCCGAAGGAGGCGCGCTGCTCGTAATAGGTGACGAGCAGATCGCCCGGGGTGCCGTCCTCGCCCGCCCGGATGCGCGTGAGCGGCGCCATGACGAGACGGTTGCGGAGGCTGAGGGAGCCGAGGTCGGCGGGGCTGAAGATGTTCACCCCGAAGACAACCGGACGATGCCCGATCGTATTTCCCGGCTATATAGTTAATGCATATAAATCAACGACTCCACGTACCCGCACGTCCCAAGTCAGGAAACTCCCGTGGCCCGCACCGGCATCTTCACCAAAGACCACCCGCACTACCGCTGGGTGGCGCTCTCGAACACCACGCTCGGCATGCTCATGGCGACGATCAACTCGTCGATCGTCATCATCTCGCTGCCCGCGATCTTCACCGGCATCAAGCTGAACCCGCTGGAGCCGGGCAACGTCTCGTACCTGCTCTGGATGCTGATGGGCTACATGCTCGTCACCGCGGTCCTCGTCGTGATGTTCGGGCGGATGGGTGACCAGTACGGGCGCGTGCGCATCTACAACCTGGGCTTCGTGATCTTCACGATCGCGGCCATCCTGCTCTGCCTCGACCCGTTCACCGGCGGACCGGCGGCGATGTGGCTGATCGGCTGGCGATTCGTGCAGGGCGTGGGCGGCGCGATGCTGTTCGCGAACTCGACGGCGATCCTGACGGACGCCTTCCCGGCCAACAAGCGCGGCTTCGCGCTGGGCCTCAACCAGGTGGCGGCGATCGCGGGATCGTTCATCGGCCTCATCCTCGGCGGCGTGCTGGCCGAGATCGACTGGCGCATGGTGTTCTTCGTGTCGGTGCCGTTCGGCGTGATCGGCACGATCTGGTCGATCAAGTCGCTGCACGAGGTCGGCCAGAAGAACCCGGGCCGCATCGACTGGCTCGGCAACCTGACGTTCGGGATCGGGCTGGTCGCCCTGCTGACGGGCATCACCTACGGCATCCAGCCCTACGGCGACAGCAGTCAGGGCTGGGGCAACCCGTGGGTGCTCGGCTCGATCATCGGCGGCATCCTGCTGCTCGTGGCCTTCGTGTTCGTCGAGCTGAAGGTGCCGTCGCCGATGTTCGACATGCGGCTGTTCCGGATCAGACCGTTCTCGGCCGGCATCTTCGCCGGGTTCCTCGCCGCGATCGGGCGAGGCGGCCTCCAGTTCATGCTGATCATCTGGCTGCAGGGCATCTGGCTGCCGCTGCACGGCTACAGCTACGAGTCGACCCCGCTGTGGGCCGGCATCTACATGCTCCCGATCACGATCGGCTTCCTCATCGCCGGCCCGATCTCCGGAGCGCTCTCCGACCGCTTCGGCTCGCGCGGCTTCGCCACGGTCGGGCTCGTGCTGGTCGCCGCCACCTTTATCGGCCTCCTGCTCATCCCGGTGAACTTCGAGTACTGGCAGTTCGCCCTCCTCACCGGCCTCAACGGCATCGGCTCCGGCCTCTTCTCGTCGCCCAACCGCACGGCGATCATGAACAGCGTGCCGCCGAACGAGCGCGGTGCCGCGTCGGGCATGGCGGGCGTCGCCCTCAACGCGGGCAGCTCGCTCTCCATCGGCATCTTCTTCTCGCTGATGATCGCGGGCCTGTCGGTCGCGCTGCCGACCGCCCTCACGCAGGGGCTCACGTCTCACGGCGTGCCACAGACGGTGGCCTCGCAGATCGGCAACACCCCACCGGTCGGCAGCCTGTTCGCCGCCTTCCTCGGCTACAACCCCATCCAGAGCCTGCTCGCGCCGACCGGTCTGCTCTCCAGCGCCAAGGTGGATGCGGCCACGCTGACGGGCAAGGAGTTCTTCCCCCAGCTGATCTCCGGGCCGTTCCACGACGGCCTCGTGATCGTCTTCCTCGCCGCGGCGATCATGAGCATCATCGGCGCCATCGCCTCCTTCGCGGGCGGAGCCAAGTATGTTCATGGTGAGGGGGCCGCACCCGAGCGGTCCACCAGCGACGAAGGTGAGGACGTGGGTGCAGCCCGAGCATGACGAGACGAACGGCCCCGACCGCGACGACGTGGCCGGACGGCTCGCGCTCGCCGTGGGGCGGCTGAACCGCCGCATCCGCTCGGGGACCGGCGGGCTGAGCCATGGCCAGCTCTCCGCCCTCTCGACGATCGTCCGCACGGGACCGCTGCGCCCCAGCGAGGTCGCTGCCATCGAGCAGGTCGCCGCGCCCACCGTCACCCGGCTGGTCACCGAGTTGGAGGCGCGCGGGCTGGTCGAGCGCACGCCCGATCCCGACGACGGCCGCTCCTTCTTCGTCTCGGGCACCGACGCCGGCATCGAGCTGCTGCTGGAGGCGCGCTCCGACCGGGCGCGCGCCGTCACGCGGATCCTGGACGGGCTCGACCCGGCTCAGGTGGCCGCTCTGCGCGCCGCTCTTCCCGCCCTGGAGGAGGCGGCGAGCATCGCGCGCCCGGACGCCCCGTCGGCGCGCTGACCCGACCGATCCGGCCCTTTTCCCGTCACGCTGCGACGGTTCCCCCGTCTCTGGAGTGAGGCGCCGCATCCCCGTCCCGCGCAGCGTCTCGCCGCCGACCCCAGGAGACGCCATGGGTACCGACCTGCCTGACGACGCGCGCCTCCGCGCGCAGCTCGACCGGCTCCGCGCCGTGCTGCACCGGCCGGTGGAGACGCCGTCATCTCTCACGACGGCGACGGAGCTCCTCGCTCTCGGCCGTCGACCGGGGGGATTCGTCGCCGTGCGGATCACGGACGCGCCCCTGGCCCGACCGGGCCGGGGCGGCGGTTCGGACTGGCGGCTCACCGTCGTCGCGCTCACCGGCCTCGATGCGGAGCGCCTGTGCTTCGTGCCGGTGCCCCGCGGAGTCGAGCACGACCTCCTCCGGCTGCTCGGGATGCGCGCCTCGCGTCCCGAGCGCGGCGCGCCCGTCGGCAGCACCTCGTCCCACGCGCTCATCCGCGACGAGAGGGGCGTCGAACGCCCGCGACCACACCGGGGAGGCGCGGCGGCGGCCCGCTGAGACCCCCGTCTTCGGGCCGCCGCCGTAACCGGGGATGCAGTACTGCCGCCCGGCTCATCCGGTCCGGCCTGCCATCCGGTTAGTGCGCTAACCAACGTACGGGAGTGGACAGATCTGTCAAGGGGTGTAAGCAGGGGTATGACGGTTTCCGCGGTTCTCTTCGACGTCGACGGCACGCTGGTCGACTCCAACTACCTGCACGTGGACGCCTGGCAGCGCGCCTTCGACGAATGCGGCGTGCACGTGAACGCCTGGCGCATCCACCGTGCGATCGGCCAGGACTCCGCTCGGCTGCTCCACTCGCTGGTGGGCGAGCGGGATGACGACTGGGTCGACCGCGCGAAGGAGCTGCACTCCCGCAACTACCGCGACATGGCCTCCCGTCTCGCCGCATTCGAAGGAGCCGCCGATCTGCTGCGGGCGCTGCGTGATGCCGGCGTCCGGACGGTGCTGGCCACCTCGGCCCCCGAGGACGAGCTCGACCTGCTGCTGGAGGCGCTCGACGCCGGCGACGCGGTGACCGCCACGACCTCGTCCGACGACGTGGACGACGCCAAGCCCGACCCGGGGATCCTGCAGGTCGCCCTCGACCGGGTCGGCGCGACCGCCGACGAGGCGCTGATGATCGGGGATGCGGTGTGGGATGCGCGCGCGGCCCAGCGGGCGGGCGTGCGCTCGATCGGAGTGCGCTCCGGCGGGAGCGGGGCCGAGGAGCTGACCGCGGCGGGCGCGTCGCTCGTCTTCGACGATGCCGCAGACCTCCTGCGTCGCCGGGACGAGTGGCTCAGATCGTCGTGACGCTGACGCGGTCCTTGCCGGCGTCCTTCGACGCGTACATCGCCTTATCGGCGAAGCGGAAGATGTCGGCCGTCGAGAGCGGATCGCGCCCGGCCGGACGGTAGACGGCCACACCGATGCTCGCGCTGATCGCGCGCTCGTCGGCGATGCCGAGCAGGGGAGCGCGGATCGCCACGCGGATGCGTTCGGCGATGGCCTCGGCCGCCGGCTCGTCCGCGCCCTCGCACACGATCAGGAACTCGTCGCCGCCGAACCGGCCGACCAGGTCGCCCTGCCGGATGTTGCCGTTGAGCCGGCTCGCCACCTCCCGGAGCACCGTGTCGCCGACACCGTGATCGAAGACGTCGTTGATCTCCTTGAAGCCGTCGAGGTCCACGAAGATCAGGGCGATGGGAGTCCGGGCCTCGGTGGCCGTCGCGAGCGCGTCGCTGAGGCTGCTGCGCAGCGCGGTGCGGTTCGCCAGACCGGTCAGCGGGTCGTGCAGGGCGTACGCCTCGAGCTGCGCTTGGAGCCGGATGCGGCGGAGCACCTGCGCCGCCTGACGCGCGAGCGCGTAGTGCAGATCGGTCTGCAGGTCGTCGATGCCCCGCGCCCGGCCGAAGAAGCAGGTGATCGCGCCGATCACCTGTTCACCGTCGAGCAGCGGCGTCACGGTGATCTCGGCCACGCGCGCGTCTTCGAGGGTCGCGACGAGCTGCTCGTCCTCCTCCTCGTGCGTGCGCAGCACGAGGATGTGCTCGTCGAGCTCGCGGTCGCCGAGCAGGGCGTGCAGGTCGACGGGCTCCGTGCCTCCCGCCAGGACGAAGCCGCCCGCGGTCGCGAAATGGACCGCGGAGTCCGCCGCCGAGAACGCGTGCCGGGCACCCGCCGCGAGCATCACGGCGAGCTCGTCCTCGGTGTCGCAGCCGGCGAAGGCGGCCGACGCCTCCTGCAGCGCGCGCGTGCGTGCCTCCGACTCCTCGGCGGCGCGGCGGGCGGCGAGCAGCTGCCGCTCCCAGTCCTCCCGCCGGCTGGCGTCGAAGACGGCGACGTCGATCCGCTCGAGGGCGCCGTCGGCATCCGTCACGGTCGTGGAGTTCATCAGCGCAGGCAGCCGCGTGCCGTCGGCGGCGATCACGTTCACCGAGACCTCGTGCACCTCGCCGTCGAGCAGGAGCACCGGCAGCTGCCGCGTCTCGTAGAAGATGCGGCTCCCCGGGTCCAGGAGGTCGGCGAAGGTGCGGCCCGCGAGGGCGTCGCGCGCGTACCCCGTCCAGGCGGCGAACGCCGCGTTCGCGCGGGTGATGCGCCCCTCGGGGTCGGTGGTGAGCAGGCCGCAGGGCGCCGCGTCGTAGAGCGCGGCCAGGTCGTCGGTCGTCATCGTGTCGCGGTGTCCTCGACGAACTCCCGGAGGGCGGAGACGACCTCCTGCGGCGCGGACAGGTGCGGGCAATGTCCCGTGGCGTCGAGCTGCACGAAGGTGCTGCCCGCGATGTTCTCGTGCACGTGCCGCCCCACCGCGACAGGCGCGATGATGTCCTCGGCGCACTGGAGGACCAGCGTCGGCACGGTCACCTTCGGGAGGTCGCGCCGGTTGTCCGACAGGAAGGTCACCTGGGCGAACTGCCGGGCGATCTCCGGGTCGGTGCGGCAGAAGCTCTCGGTGAGCTCGTCGCCGAGCTCCGGGAAGCCGGGGTTGCCCATGATCTGCGGCGCGAGCGTCGCCGACCAGTTGAGGTAGTTGCGGTCCAGGGCGTCGAGCAGTCCGTCGATGTCCTCCTGGCTGAAGCCGCCACGATAGCCCTCGTCATCGACGTAGCGCGGCGACGGGGAGACCAGCGCGAGTGCGCCGAAGAGGTCCGGACGGCGGATGGCTGCCAGCACGCCGATCATCGAGCTGACCGAGTGCCCGACGAAGACGACGTCGGTCAGGCCGAGCTCCTCCGCGATCTCGATCGCGTCGTCGGCATAGCCGTGGAGGGAGTCGTATTTGCCCGCGTCGTAGGCGGCGAGGTCCGATCCGCCCGAGCCGACGAGGTCGAACAGCACGACCGGGTGGTCGGCCTCGAAGGCGGGCGCGACGAGGCGCCACATCTCTTGGCTGCAGCCGAAGCCGTGCGCGAACATCAGCGGCCGGCCGGTCGCGGCACCGCTCACGCGGACGTTGTTGCGACGCAGAACGGGTGTGGCGTCGATCTCGTCGGAGGCGACGAAGGTCATGCAGCTCCTCGGTGGGCGGCCCGGCACTACGGGGCGATTCGGGTCGGACGATCTCTATTATCCGGTGGGGAATCCGCGGGCGGGAGGGATAGAGACGAAAGCAGGATCGGTGTATACACCCCTTTAAGCCGATTGCAACCCCCGTTGACTCTCGGATGCAGATCAGGAACGATCGCATATATGTCGTTGATCCGTGAGTCGAGCAGCATCGAGCGCCTCGTCGCCGAGCTGCCCGCCGCGGTGGAGGACGAGCAGATCGTCCCGTTCTTCCAGCCCCAGATCTCGGTGCCCACCGGACGCGTCGTCGCGGCCGAGCTGCTCGGCCGCTGGCGGCATCCCGAGTTGGGCTTCGTTCCCCCCGCCGTCTTCATCCCGATCGCCGAGAGCACCCGCGCCATCCACCAGCTCGGCCGTCAGATGCTCCGAGCCGGCTGCCGTGCCGCCGTGTCGTGGCAGCGCAAGGGGCGCCCGCTCGACGTCGCCGTGAACGTGGCGCCGTCGCAGCTGGCGACCGAGGAGTTCTATGTGAGCGTCCGCGAGGAGCTCGACAGCTCGGGGATCGACCCGACCCGCCTCACCCTGGAGGTGACGGAGGAGACGGTGATCGCCGATCCCGCGCTCGTCGCAGAACGACTCGACCGGCTGCGCGACATCGGGGTGGTCGTCTCCATCGACGACTTCGGCGCCGGACACTCGTCGCAGAGCCGGGTGATCGACCTGCGTGCCTCCGAGTTGAAGCTGGACCGCCGCCTGGTCGCGCCGGACGACGCCGAGCGCTCCATCGCCACCGTCATCGACTTCGCGCACGAGCGCGGTATCCGCACGGTCGGCGAAGGCGTGGAGACGCGGGCCCAGCTCGAACGTCTGCGCGTCCTCGGCTGCGACCGCGCGCAGGGCTACCTCATCGCCAAGCCCGCCGGCGAGCAGCAGTTCGGCGAGTGGCTGCGCGAGTACGCCCGGGCCTAGGCCCACGCTTTCACGGGGCTCGGCCCGACTAGAGGCTGTCGAGGTCCGCGTCGGGCTCGACGATGCCGGAGTCGACCGACCCGTCGCCGCCCACGTCGATCTGGGTCCACACCACCGGCATGCCCGGGGAGAAGAGGATGTCGACGCCCGGGCCCCCGCGCAGCGGCGGGATGTTGACGTAGCCGCCGCCGGCCTTGACCGCCTCGAGGATCTTCGTGCGCAACTCCGTCACCGGCTCCGGCAGGAAGTAGTCTTTTCCATCCACGGTGAGCCGGTTGACGATCATGTGCGGGAGAACCTCCGGGGCCTGAGTACGGTTAGCACCTCCGACTGTACCGCGCCTCGTGCCGAGCGTCGCCCGGTGCAGGTATCCTGCCAGGAGGCGCCTCACCCGTCCCGGCGCCGCTGAAAGGCTTGGCTGTGGGAACACTCGCGTACAACGGTGAGAGCTTCGAGATCGACGACCGGGTGCTGACGCACCTGCAGATCGTGATCAGCACGAAGCTCCGGCGCGGGGAGAACTTCTTCCTCTCCTGGCCGCTCCCGGTCGAGCGCGGCAGCGGACGCCACGCCATCTGGGTGGACAACGGCGTGCCGATCCACATCTACTACAGCGGCTCCCGCGCCATCAGCATCAACCGCGACTGGATCGAGTCGATGATCGTCGCGGCCGGCCGCGCCTCCGGGCTCGTCATCACGGACGAGTCGGCCGGCAACGAGGGCCCCTCCGGCTCCTGACCGCCGCCGCGAGCCGATGCCGCTGATCGGGCGTCAGCGGGGGACGAGCACGTAGACCGCTGCGGTCGCAGCCCAGCCGGCGAGCGTGAACACCGTGTCGCGCACCCGCCAGCGCGACGGCGTCCGCTCGGTGCGGGTGGCGTGCGCGCCGAACGCGCGCGACTCCATCGCCAGCGCCATCCGGTCGGCGTGCCGGATGCTCGACGCCAGCAGCGGCACGACGGCCGCGAACGCGCGGCGGAACGCGGCGATCGGCCCGCGCCCGGGAGCCACGCCGCGCACCCGCTGCGCCTGTCGGATCAGCGTCAGCTCGGCACCGAAGCGCGGCACGAACCGGTACGCGGCGACGGCCGTGTAGCCGATCCGGTACGGGATGCGCAGCTGCGCCACGAGGGCGCGCGCGAGATCCGGTCCCGTCGTCGTGAGGCCGCCGACCAGGGCGAGCACGACCAGAGCGGTCAGGCGCAGGGAGGTCGCGAAGCCGACGGCGAGGGCGCCGGCCGTGTAGCCGAACGCGCCGATGGAGAAGAGCACCGTGCGGTCGGCGACGCGCGACGCGTCCGTCCAGAAGCCGAAGCTCACCGCCATCACGAGCACCACGACCGGCACCCCGACGAGCAGTGCGACCAGCAGTGTCGGCCGCAGTCGCGCGCCGACGAGCAGGAGCAGCATCCCGAGCAGCAGGAGCACGAGCGGCGTGAGCACGTCCCGCGTGAACAGCAGCGCGACCCAGGCCGGCACGACGGCGGCGACCTTGGCGAGCGGGTTGAGGTGGTGCAGGAACCGGCCGGTGACCGGGGTGCCGGTGCCGTAGGGGTCGGCGGAGAGGAAGCTCACGGTGCGCCTCCCGGCAGATCGCGCAGTCGGGTGAGCCCGCGCAACGGTGCCGGCACCCGCGGATCGGCCAGGGCGCGCACCAGGGGAGGCCGGCGCAGGCCCGCGCCCTCCAGCAGCTCGGTGTCGCGCAGGATGTCCGCCGTGGCACCGAAGGCGGCGACGCGACCGCCATCGACCACGGCGACGTGCGAGGCGTATTCGGCCGCGAGCCCCAGGTCATGCGTCACGATGACGACCGTCGTGCCCGCGGCGTTGAGAGCGGCCAGCAGCTCCAGCAGTTCGGCGGCGCGCGCCCGGTCCTGCCCGAACGTCGGTTCGTCGAGCACGAGCAGCGGGGCGCCCGCGATCAGCGCCGTGCCGACCGAGAGCCGCCGCTTCTGGCCGCCGGAGAGGAGGAAGGGATGCGCGTCGCGCTGGGCGCCGAGGCCGAGGGTCGCGAGCATCCGCTCGACGCGCTCGTCGACCTCCGCGGCGGGGAGGTGCTGCTGGCGGAAGCCGTAGGCGAGCTCGTCGACGACGGTGTGCACCACGAACTGATGCTCGGGGTTCTGGAAGACGAAGCCGACGGTGGCGGCGAGGTCGGCCGCGGAAGCGCGCGCGGGATCGAGGGCGGGATCGAGGGCGGCGGGGTCGCCTGAGCCATCGGGACGGCCGAGCGCGACCGTGCCGCGGGGAGGCCGCAGCACGCCCGCGATCGCCTGGACGAGCGTGCTCTTGCCTGCGCCGTTGGGACCGACCACCGCGACGAAGTCGCCCTGCGCGACCCGGAGGGAGACGTCGTGCAGCACCTCCCGGCGTCCGCGGCGGAGGGTGAGGTGGGAGACGGCGATGGCAGCGGGCGCGGAGGTGGCAGCGGGCGCGGGCGTCGGGCCGGTGGCGGATGCGTCGTCGGGCCGGCCGGAGACCGCCGCGTCGAGCGGTTCGGGCAGCAGCGCCAGACCGGCCGTGAGCTCCTGGGGTGTCAGCGGCAGCGGGTCGATCGCGAGCCCCGCCCGGCGCAGCCGCAGCCCGGCGAGCGTCGCGGTCGGCAGCCAGACGCCCAGGGCGGCCAGCTCCTCCGCGCGCTCACGGAGGACCGTCGATGCCGGGCCATGCACGACCGGCCGACCGTCGGCATCCAGCACCAGCACCGTGTCCACGATGCCCATCGCGGCGTCGAGATTGTGCTCGACCAATACGACCGCGCGCCCGGAGCCGTCCGCGACCAGGTCGCCGAGCAGCCGGTACACCTCCTCCGCACCCGCGGGATCGAGGTTGGCGGTCGGCTCGTCCAGCACTAGGAGCGGGGCGTCCAGCGCCAGGGCGCACGCGATCGCCAGCCGCTGCTTGCCGCCGCCCGAGAGGGTGTCCGGGTCGTCGGCCCGGCGCTCCCAGAGCCCGACCGCGCGCAATGCACCTTCAGCGCGCGCGAGCACCTCGGCGGCGGGCACCAGCCGGTTCTCGGGGCCGAAGCACACCTCGTCCAGCACGGTCGCGGTCACCAGCTGCGCGTCCGGATCCTGGAACACCATCCCTACGTGCTCGCTGAGATCGGCGACGCGGGCGGCCGCCGTGTCCACACCGCCGACGACGACCGTGCCCTCCATCGTCGCCGGGACCGCGTGCGGCACGAGCCCGTTCAGGGCGAGCGCGAGCGTCGACTTGCCGCAGCCGCTCGGCCCGAGGACCAGCAGCACCTCGCTCGGCGCGACCGCGACCTCCACCCCGTCCGGCGTCCACGACGCGGCGCCCTCGTGCCGGATGCGCACGCCCTGCACCCGCAGGGGAGCGGGTCCCGCCGCCACGGCGGTCAGGCGGCCATCATCGGCAGCGGCTCGGAGTCGCGGCGGCGCGGGCGCACGATCGGCAGCTGCAGCCCGCGACCGGCTCCGGTGCGGTCGAGCCCGGCGGCGACGACGCGCCCGAGCCAGGTGAAGAGGATGGGGCTGACCACGAACAGCCCGATGTGGACGACCTGCACCCACGGCTCCGCCAGGTCGGCGCCCTGCGCGATGAAGACGCCGAACCCGAAGATCAGCCCCGCGATGGTGACGGCCACGTAGAACAGCCACGCCCTCCAGTAGCGGTACAGCGTGATCGCGAACGGCACCTCCTGCAGCAGCCCGATCGAGCCGGCCGCCATGACGGCCGCGAACCCGATCGGCTGGAACGGCACGGAGACCAGCCCCGCGATCACCGACGTGATCAGGGCGACCCCGCCGCGGCGCAGGAGCGCCTGGGCGATCACGCCCGGCAGGAAATACACGCCGATCACCGCGCCGTAGAACATCGGGGCCGCCGCGGCGACGGTGCCCGAGATGTAGGCGGAGATCGAGAAGACGATGCCGCCGGCCACGCCGATGGCGGCGCAGGTCAGGAGCAGTCGCGTGCTGATGTTCTTCATGTCGCCCTCAGCCTAGAGAGGCAAGGCTAGCCTTACAACCTGGCGGGAGCGTCTCCCGGCCCTCGGCTCAGGGACGGCGCGGCGGGCGCGGGCGCCGCCGCGACGCGACGACCGGGTGGGCGCCCGTGTACCCCTCGCGCTTCTGCGCGATCTCGAGGATGCGGCCGCGCTGCGCGTACCAGCCGATGATCAGCAGCGGGATGATGACCACGAGCGAGGCGACCGTCCACGTCCCCGTCGGATAGTCGAACGCCATCAGCACCAGCACGAGCACGAGGAACGCGAGCGTCAGATACGCGGTGAACGGCGCTCCGAAGAGGCGGAACGACGGGCGCGCCATCCGCCCCTGCAACGACCAGCGCCGCAGCTGCATCTGGCAGAGGATGATCATCGCCCAGCTCGTGATGATGCCCAGCGCCGCGACATTCAGGACGATGTCGAACGCCTGCTTGGGCACCACCAGGTTGAGGAACACGCCGAGCACGCCGATCGCAGCCGTGAGCAGGATGCCGCCGTACGGCACGCCGCGGGTGTTCATGCGGCCGGTGAAGGCGGGGGCGGCGCCGGTCTGCGCCATCGAGTGCAGGATGCGGCCGGTGGAGTACATCCCCGCGTTCAGGCTGGAGAGGGCGGCGGTCAGCACGACGAAGTTCATCACCGAGCCCACGATGGCGCTGAGCTGCGGGCCGCCGAGGTGGCTGAAGAACGTCACGAACGGGCTCTCGCTCGCGCTGTACGCGCTGGACGGGAGGAGTAGCGCCAGCAGCAGCACCGAGCCGCAGTAGAACACCGCGATCCGGAACACTACGCTGTTGATCGCGCGCGGCATGATCTTCTCGGGGTTCGCCGTCTCGCCCGCTGCGATGCCGACCAGCTCCACCCCGGCGTAGGCGAACACCACGCCCTGCACGAGCACGATCGCCATCGCGATAGTGGCGACGCCGTGCGGCAGGAACCCGCCGTTCTCGGCGAGCATCGCGACGCCCGTCGGGCCCAGGTCGGTCGGCCATCCCGCCGCCAGCACCACGATGCCCACGACCAGGAACGCCACGAGCGCGCCGACCTTGATCAGCGCGAACCAGAACTCCATCTCGCCGAAGACCTTCACCGAGATCAGGTTCAGGCTGACGACCACCACGAGCGCGATCAGGGCGAGCAGCCACTGCGGCACGGAGGTGAAGAGCGTCCAGTACTTCACGTAGAGGGCGATCGCCGTGGAGTCGACGATCGCGGTCATGGCCCAGTTGAGGAAGTACATCCATCCGGCGACGTACGCCATCTTCTCGCCGTAGAACTCGCGCGCGTACGACACGAACGAGCCCGACGACGGCCGGTGCAGCACCAGCTCGCCGAGTGCCCGCAGCACCAAGAACGCGAAGAAGCCGCAGATCGCGTACACGAACACCAGGAGCGGGCCGCCCTGCTCGAGCCGTCCGCCGGCGCCGAGGAAGAGGCCGGTGCCGATCGCGCCGCCGATGGCGATCATCTGCAGCTGCCGTGCCGAGAGGCCCTTGTGGTAGCCCTCCTGCTCGCTCGCGAAGTCCTGGACCGCCTGGCTGACGTCGCCGAGGTGCTCGCGGCCGTTCTCCAGCTCGTCCGCCGGATCGTGCGGTGTGCTCATCGGGGCCCTCCCTGCTCGGCTGCGCGGCTAGTCGGCTCCGCGGCTGCTCGGCGACCCACGATACCCGCGGGCGGGTCCCGCGGCTGCGGCGACGCACATTCGGCACGAATCGCGGCTTTGGCGCCGCCAAAGTGCGCATTCGTGCCGAATGCGTGCGCGCCTCAGGCCGCGGCGAGCATCCCCGCGGCGCCGATCGCGAGCGCCAGCCCGATCCACTGGACAGGGGCGATGCGCTCCCGCAGCACGATCGCCGCGAGCAGGATGGTGCCGGCCGGGTACAGCGCGACCAGCACCGACATCGTCGACAGGTCGCCGGCGCGCAGCCCGATCAGGATGAGGACGTTGGCCGAGGCGTCGAGCACCCCGCTCGCGGCGGCGAGCCCGGCGCCGGGAGCGGTGAACCGGTCTCCGCCCGGCGCCCGGGTGCGCGCACGCAGCAGCACGAGGCCGACAACCGTCCACATGATCGCCCCGTTGACGGCGCGGTTCGCGATCAACGGCACGACACCGGAGTCGGCCGGGGTCTGGTCGAGCAGGATGAGGAAGGCGCCGATGAAGACGCCCGCCCCGACGGCCATGAGCAGCGCGCGGCCGCTGGGACGCACGGCGCCGCGCTCCGGCACGAAGCCCACGAGCACGACCGCGATCAGCGCGACGCCGAGGGCGACGTAGCCGATCGGGGCGAAGCGGTCGCCGCCGATCAGTCCCCAGGTCAGCGGGACGATCGCCGAGATCACCGCGGTGAGCGGCGAGAGGATGCTCATCGGCCCGATCGCGAGGCAGGCATAGAGGAGGAACACCGCGACGGAGCCGATCACGCCGGAGAGCGCACCCCAGCCGATGGCGGCGGGCGTCCACGCTCCGCCGACCAGGGGGAGGGAGAGGAACAGCAGAACCAGCCCGCTGACCGCCCCGACCGCGGTCACCCGGAGGGCCCCGATGCGCCTCGCCGCCACGCCGCCGACGAAATCGGCGGAACCGTAGACGATGGCGCTGAGGAGGCCGAGCGCGACGGCCGGCATCAGCTCCCGGCCAAGCGGTAGACGTGGAGCACGGCGCCGCTGTCGTAGCGCTCGAGCTCGGCGAGCTCGAAGGTCCACTTCTCCCGGTCGTCGGGGAAGATCCGCCGACCGCCGCCGAGCAGCACGGGGTAGACGAGGAGCCGGAGCTCGTCGACGAGACCCCAGACGACGAGGGAACGGACCAGGGTCGCGCTGCCCGCGACGAGGATCGGGCCGCCCTCGCCCTCCTTGAGTGCGGCGACGGCAGCGCGCACGGTGCCGGAGGCCGCCGTGTCCAGCCGGGACGCGTTCCAGTCGAGCGGCTCGTGACCGGAGGCGACCACGGTCTTCGGGAGGTCGTTCATCCGGTCGGCGAACTCGCCCTCGCGCGGCGGCCAGGCCTCGGCGAACTGCTCGTACGTGTGACGACCCAGCAGAAGGGAGCCGGCCTCCTGGATCTCCTGCAGCTTCGCGGCCTGCAGCGCATCCGTCGCATAGGGGAAGGTCCAGCCCCCGTGACGGTGGCTGCGCTCGCCGCCGGGTGCCTCGACGACGCCGTCGAGCGACATGAACTCGGTGACGATGAGCCGACGCATGCCGTGATCGTATCGGAGGGCTGTGGAGTGCGGCGAGCATCCACAGATCCGCGGAGGGCGGGGCCGACGGTCAGCCGTCCTCGTTACGATCGAGGGATGAGTTGGAACGCCTGGGTGCCGGACGATCGCGACGCGCCGCCGCTGGAGGACGAGCCGCCGATGCCCGACTTCGGCGACGACCCGTACGCGGGCGTGCCGTTCGACGACGTGCCGCCCGCCGGTGCCCCGCTCGCCGGCGGATCCGCGCCCGCCGTGGCCGCCGCGACCCGCGCCCCCGCGATCACCGCTCCTCGCTTCGCGACCCCCGCGGAAGCGCTCAAGACGGTCTTCGGGTACGACAGCTTCCGCGGCGAGCAGGCGCAGATCATCGACCAGGTGGTCTCCGGCGGCGACGCGGTCGTGCTCATGCCCACCGGAGGCGGCAAGAGCCTCTGCTACCAGATCCCGTCGCTGGTGCGGGAGGGAACGGGCGTCGTCGTGTCGCCGCTCATCGCCCTCATGCAGGACCAGGTGGACGCCCTCACCGCCGTCGGCGTCCGGGCGGCGTTCCTCAACTCCACTCAGGATCCGCAGCAGCGGGCCGCCGTCGAGAGCGCGTACCTCTCCGGCGAGCTCGACATCCTCTATGTCGCGCCCGAGCGCCTGTCGTCGGAGGCGACCAAGCGGTTCCTGGAGCGCGGACGCATCGCCCTCTTCGCGATCGACGAGGCGCACTGCGTGTCGCAGTGGGGCCACGACTTCCGGCCGGACTACCTGGCGCTCTCCGAGCTCGCGGACCGCTGGCCCGACGTCCCTCGCATCGCCCTCACGGCGACCGCGACCGACGCGACGCACCGCGAGATCACGTCGCGCCTGCGACTGGAGGGTGCCGAGCACTTCGTCGCCGACTTCGACCGGCCGAACATCCAGTACCGCATCGTGCCGAAGGTGGAGGTGCGCAAGCAGCTGCTCGACTTCATCACGGTCGAGCACCCCGGCGAGGCCGGCATCGTCTACGCCCTGTCGCGCAACTCGGTCGAGCGCACGGCGGAGTTCCTCTCCGCCCGCGGCCTCACCGCCCTGCCCTACCACGCCGGCCTCGACGCCGGGCTGCGCGCGCGGACGCAGGCTCGGTTCCTCCGCGAGGAGGGCGTGATCGTCGTCGCGACCATCGCCTTCGGCATGGGCATCGACAAGCCGGACGTGCGGTTCGTCGCCCACATCGACCTCCCCAAGTCCGTCGAGGGCTACTACCAGGAGACGGGGCGCGCCGGGCGCGACGGCCTCCCGTCGACCGCGTGGCTCGCCTACGGGCTGCAGGATGTCGTGCAGCAGCGCCGCATGATCGACGACTCCCCGGGCGACCTCGCGCACCGCCGGCGGCTGACCCAGCACCTGGACGCCATGCTCGCCCTCTGCGAGACGGTGCAGTGCCGCCGGGTGAACCTGCTCGGCTACTTCGGCCAGCGCTCCGAGCCCTGCGGCAACTGCGACACCTGCCTCACACCGCCCGAGAGCTGGGACGGCACGGTGCCGGCCCAGAAGCTCCTCTCGACCGTCGTGCGGCTGGCCCGCGAGCGCAACCAGCGCTTCGGCGCCGGCCACCTCGTCGACATCGTGCGCGGCAAGCGCACGCCCCGCGTAGACCAGCACGGCCACGACGCCCTCTCCACCTGGGGCATCGGCGCCGACCTCTCCGAGAGCCAGTGGCGCGGAGTCGTGCGGCAGCTCATCGCGCAGGAGCTGCTCAAGCCCGAAGGCGAATACGGGGTGCTCGTGCTCACGCCCGGGAGCGCCGAGGTGCTCGCCGGGAAGCGACAGGTCATCCTGCGCCGCGAGCCCGAACGCCCGGAGCGCGCCAGCCGGTCCTCCCGCAGTGCCGCCCCGTCCGACGTCGCGCCGACCGACCTCCCCCTGTTCGAAGCGCTGCGGTCGTGGCGGGCCGGCGAGGCGAAATCGCAGGGGGTCCCCGCCTACATCGTGTTCGGCGACGCCACCCTGCGCGCCGTCGCCTCCGCCCGCCCGGCGAGCCTGGGCGACCTCGACGGCATCAGCGGGATCGGCGCCAAGAAGCGCGAGGCCTACGGCCAGGCGCTCATCGACGTGGTGGCGGCGCAGGGCTAACCTCGCGGGCCGCTCCTCGGCCGACTTCCACCGACTCCTCAGCCCTCTCCCATCCGAACCCCTGGTCTCCGAGCGCTCCCGGGCGTACGGTGGCCGTTCTCCGGGGCGATCAGGGAATCTTCGTGCGTCCTCCGGTGTTGTACAGATGTTCGGATACGCGACGATCTCGAAGGAGGAGAACGATGGCACGGATGATCGAAGAGCTCGAGGACGAGACCGGCGCAGTGATCAGGTATCGGCGGCACGCCAACGGCCGGGGGCTGGTCGCTCCCACCGCGCGGGTGGCCGAGTCGGCGTACATCGAGCCGACAGCGTATGTGGAGGCTGACGCACGCGTCGGGCTCGACGCCTACGTCGGCGCCGGCAGCTGGATCGACCGCGGCACCACGATCGGCGACCGCACCTTCGTGGGTGCGAACGTCCACATCGGGGCGGGCAGTGTGGTCGGCAGCAACGTGAAGATCGGCAGCAACGCCAAGATCGGGGCCGACGCGATGATCGGCAACGGCGCGCGCATCGAGCGCGACGCCCAGCTGAACCCCGGCAGCGTGGTCACCGGCCGGGATGCCGCCCCCGCCCGCGACGCTCTGCGCGCAGCCCCGCGGCAGGCTCGCCGAGCGGCCTGAGGTTGCGGATCCTCCAAGCCGGCGCAGTCTGTTTTGGAGGATCCCACCAATCGCGTCGCGGACGTCGCCGCCGCGTTTTGTAGGCGGCGCACCGCGCGTTTCCGCTCTGTGAGATGCGGTCGTACCGTGGCAGAGACCCCGAGAGAATCGAAGAGGAACTCATGGTTGATACCGCCGAGCGCGTCCCCGCCACCCCTGCCGCCGCATCCCGCCCCACTCCGGCTTCCGCCGCGGGCGCTTCGCCGCGCGTCGACGTCGAGGCGCTGGGCCGTCAGCTGCTCGGCGACTGGGCCGAGGCGCGACTGGCGTCGCGGGAGCTGTCCAGCCGGCCCGAGATGCAGAAGATCGAGGGCCTCTCGGTCGCCGATCACCGCAAGCGTGTCTTCGAGCAGCTCGGCCTGCTGGTCGAGAACGGCCAGGTGCACCGCGCCTTCCCGAAGTCGGTCGGCGGCGAGGACGACCACGGCGGCAACATCGCCGCGTTCGAGGAGCTGGTGACGGCCGACCCGTCGCTGCAGATCAAGTCGGGCGTGCAGTGGGGCCTCTTCGGCGCGGCGGTGCTGCACCTCGGCACCGCGCCGCACCACGAGAAGTACCTGCCGGCGATCATGTCGCTCGACGTGCCCGGTGCCTTCGCGATGACCGAGACCGGGCACGGCTCCGATGTCGCGAGCATCGCGACCACGGCGACCTACGACCCCGAGTCGCAGGAGTTCGTGCTCGACACCCCGTTCCGCGGCGCATGGAAGGACTACCTCGGCAACGCGGCGGTCGACGCGACCGCGGCCGTCGTGTTCGCGCAGCTCGTCACGAAGAACGTCAACCACGGCGTGCACGCCTTCTACGTCCCGATCCGGGATGCGGACGGTGCGTTCCTGCCCGGCGTCGGCGGCGAGGACGACGGCCAGAAGGGCGGCCTCAACGGCATCGACAACGGCCGTCTGCACTTCACCGGCGTCCGCATCCCGCGCACCGATCTGCTCAACCGCTACGGCGACGTCGCCGAGGACGGCACCTACACCTCCCCCATCCAGAGCCCCGGCCGCCGCTTCTTCACGATGCTCGGTACGCTCGTGCAGGGCCGGGTCTCGCTCGACGGCTCCGCGACCATCGCGTCGAAGATCGGCCTGAAGATCGCGCTGACCTACGCGGCCGAGCGCCGTCAGTTCACGGCCGGCAGCGACACCGACGAGGAGGTGCTGCTCGACTACCAGCGGCACCAGCGCCGGCTGCTCCCGCTGCTCGCGACCACGTACGCGGCGAGCTTCGCCCACGAGGTGTTCCTGCACAAGTTCGACGACGTCTTCAGCGGAAAGGCCGACTCCGACGACGACCGGCAGGACCTCGAGACCATCGCCGCGGCGCTCAAGCCGCTCAGCACCTGGCACGCGCTCGACACGCTGCAGGAGGCGCGGGAGGCGTGCGGCGGCTCCGGCTTCCTCACCGAGAACCGCGTCACCTCCCTCCGCCAGGACCTCGACATCTGGGTCACCTTCGAGGGCGACAACAACGTGCTGCTGCAGCTGGTCGCGAAGCGTCTGCTGACCGATTACAGCCGCAAGTTCGCCAAGGCGGACGCCGGCGCCCTCGCCCGCTACGTCGTGACCCACGCCGCCGGCCGCGCGTACCACGGCAGCGGCCTGCGGACCGTCGCCCAGACCGTGCGCGACTTCGGCTCGACCGCGCGCTCGGTCAACTGGCTGCAGGAGTCGCAGACGCAGCGCGAGCTGCTCACCGACCGGGTCGAGACGATGGTCGGCGAGATCGCCGGCCGGCTGCGCCCCGCCTCCAAGCTGAACAAGAAGGCCGCCGCCGAGCTGTTCAACGCGCAGCAGAACGAGCTCATCGAGGCCGCCCGCGCCCACGGCGAGCTGCTGCAGTGGGAGGCGTTCACCGAGGCGCTGGAGCAGGCTCCCGACGCCGGGACAAAGCAGGTGCTCACGTGGCTGCGCGACCTCTTCGGCTTCGGGCTGATCGAGAAGCACCTCGCCTGGTACCTCATCCACGGCCGCCTCTCGCCCCAGCGCGCACAGGCCGTCACCGCTTACATCGACCGGCTGCTCACGCGCATCCGCCCGCACGCCGTCGACCTGGTCGACGCGTTCGGCTACGGACCGGAGCTGGTACGCGCGAAGATCGCGACCGGCGCCGAGGGCGAGCGCCAGGCCGAGGCCCGCGCCTACTTCGCCGAGCACCGCGCCGCGGGCACGCTCCCGGCGCAGGAGAAGAGCCAGAAGAAGCGCTGACCCAGCCCCCGCGCCGACGAGCCGTCACAACGCGCCGTCTCTCCACCAGGAGAGGCGGCGTGTTGCGTCATCTGGATGGGTCGGTCCGTGCGCGCGCCGCCTCCCGTGGATACCGTGAACGGATGAGCAAGTATGTGCGGCCCGAGTGGCCGGTCGTCGAGTTCCTCGATGAGAGCGGCGAGCCGATCCCGTACGGTCACCGCTGGGGCATGGGCGAGGTGCCGGAGGAGGCGTACTCGCGCGTGAGCCATCCCGAGCGGTACGCGCCGCTGCACGCCGTGGCGGAGGCGCTCATCCGCTGGCTGACGGAGGAGTACGACGTGACCGTCGTCGACGACCCGGCCGTCGAGAGCGATGTGTCGTTCACGCCTCCCGCGGTGCGCGCGGTTCGTCTGACGCCAGTGGCTCCGGGCGCCGCACCTCTCACCGTCGTCCTCACCGACTATCCCGGTGTCTTCGTGCATGCCGGTGCTCTGCAGGACCATGTCTTCCCGCGGTGCGGATGCGACGCGTGCGACGAGGACGTCGTGAGTGTGACGGAAGAGCTCGAATGGGTCGTCGCCGCGATCGTGCACGGCGAGTTCACCGAGAGCGTGGACGTGCCCTCTCCGGGATGGGTGACGAGCGGGCTCCGGTGGGGTGACCGATCGGGCACGGGCGGGGTCTTGCGCGACGACCTGCCGCCGGAGCGCCTGGCGGCCGCGAAGGAGGCGCTGCCCGCGGGCGGCGTCTGGGCTCCGTGGGTGCGGAGGGATCAGCCTGCCGGCTAGAGCAGCCCCAGCGCCCGCACGGCGTCGCGCTCCTCCACGAGCTCGGCGACGGAGGCGTCGATGCGCTGCCGGGAGAAGTCGTCGATCGTGAGGCCATCCACGATGCGCCACTCGCCGTCGACGGCGCGCACCGGGAAGGACGAGATCAGCCCGGCGGGCACGCCGTAGCTGCCGTCGGAGACGATGGCGGCGGAGGTCCAGCGGTCGCCGGTCCCGTTCACCCAGTCGTGCACGTGGTCGATGGCGGCGCTCGCCGCGGAGGCCGCGCTGGAGGAGCCGCGCACTTGGATGATCTCGGCGCCGCGCTTCGCCACCCGCGGGATGTACTCGTCGGCGAGCCAGCGCTCGTCCACCAGCTCGGTGGCGGGACGGCCGTCGACGGTCGCATGGCTGAGGTCCGGGTATTGGCTGGCGGAGTGGTTTCCCCAGACGATCACGCGCTCGATGGAGGTGACCGGCACGTCGAGCTTCGCGGCCAGCTGGGCCACCGCCCGGTTGTGGTCGAGGCGGGTCATCGCCGTGAAGCGCTCGGCCGGCACATCCGGTGCGTGCGCGCTCGCGATGAGCGCGTTGGTGTTGGCCGGGTTGCCGACGACGAGCACGCGGATGTCGTCCGCCGCGCCCGCGTTGATCGCCGCTCCCTGCGGCCCGAAGATCGCACCGTTGGCCTCCAGCAGATCGGCCCGCTCCATCCCGGCGCCGCGCGGGCGGGCGCCGACCAGCAGGGCGACGTTGGCGCCGTCGAAGGCAGCGTTCGCGTCCTCGGTCACGTCGACCGAGTGCAGCAGCGGGAAGGCGCCGTCCTGCAGCTCCAGTGCCGTGCCCTCCGCGGCCGAGCGCCCGGCCGGGATCTCGAGGAGGCGCACACGCACGGGCACGTCCGGCCCGAGGAGCTGGCCGGAGGCGATGCGGAACAGCAGGGCGTACCCGATCTGCCCGCCGGCCCCGGTGATGGTCACAGTGACGGGGGAGGTGCTCATGCTGCGAGCCTAGCCCGCGGGGTGTGCGGCGGGGATGCCGGATCCGAGGGGCCCTGACGGGAGGGCATCGTCAGCGTTCCGACGGTCGACGTCAGAGGACGATCCCCGTCCCGACCACGTTCGGTCCCTCGAGGAGGCTGAAGGTCGCGCCCGCCACGAGCGTGCCGTAGTCGATGTCGTACGGGAGCTCGACCAGAACCTCGACCTCGACGCCGCCGGGTTCCAGGCGAGCTCTGCTGACGCCGCGAATCACCACACCGAGAGGGTCGCCGTCCGCGACCACCAGATGCGGGCGGTACCCGCGATCGAGGCTGACGGGCGAGCGGCGGCCTCCGGGGAGGAGCCGGATGGTGGCGCGGATCGACTGCACGCGCACAGTCTGCACCCGGAGCGGAGGAGCAGGCGGTCGGCGCGACGAAGGATCGACCGATACCCGCCCGCCTCCCTCCGCGGTACCGTGTGCGGCATGACGTTCAATCCGGATGCGGACATCAGTGGGGGCAAGGTCAAGCGCCGGGGGCGGACCGCGGGGATCGCTGCGGGCGGTGTGGGGATCGGCGCGGTCGCGATCTTCCTGATCGCGCAGCTGCTCGGGGTGGATGTCAGCGGCCTCCTGGGCGGCGGGACCACAGGCACCGAGCAGATCGGCACCGGCACCGATTTGCAGGAGTGCACCACCGGCGCGGACGCCAACGCCAGCGTCGACTGCCGGATGAAGGGTGCGGCCGCGTCGCTCGAGGCGTACTGGGCAACGGAGCTGCCGGCGCTCGGCGGGCGGTACACGTCTCCCGAGTTCATCCTCTTCACCGGAGGGACGAGCACGGGATGCGGTTCGGCCTCGAGCGCGACGGGACCGTTCTACTGCCCCTCCGACCGGACCATCTACGTCGACACCGGCTTCTACGACGAGCTGCGCTCGCGGTTCGGGTCGAGCGGCGGACCGCTCGCCGAGATGTACGTCGTGGCGCACGAGTGGGGGCACCACATCCAGAACATCGGCGGGATCATGGCGCAGCACACCAGCCGGCAGACGGGTGCGGCGTCCGACAGTGTCCGGCTCGAGCTACAGGCCGACTGCTTCGCGGGATCCTGGGCGGCCGCCGCGTCGACGACCACCGACGAGAACGGCGTCGCGTTCCTGCAGCCGATCACGACGGCGCAGATCCAGGATGCGCTGAGCGCGGCGGCCGCGGTCGGCGACGACCGCATCCAGGAGGCCTCCACGGGCCGGGTCGACCCGGAGGGCTGGACGCACGGCTCGGCCGAGCAGCGGCAGCGCTGGTTCACCACCGGCTACCAGCAGGGCGCGCAGGCGTGCGACACGTTCGCGGTGACCGCGTCGCGCCTCTGACCGACCGGTAGCCTCGACAGCATGCGCAGCCTGTACCCCGAGATCGAGCCGTACGAGACCGGAATGCTGGACGTCGGCGACGGCCAGCAGCTGTACTGGGAGGCGAGCGGCAACCCCGAGGGCAAGCCGGTCGTGTTCCTGCACGGCGGCCCGGGAGGCGGCACGACGCCGACGCACCGGCGCCTCTTCGACCCGGCGAAGTACCGCATCGTGCTGTTCGACCAGCGCGGCTGCGGCAAGAGCCTCCCGCACGCGAGCGAGCCCGAGGCCGATCTGTCGCTCAACACGACGTGGCACCTCGTCGCCGACATCGAGCGGCTGCGCGAGCACCTCGGCGTCGAGAGGTGGCAGGTCTTCGGCGGGTCGTGGGGGAGCACCCTCGCCCTCGCCTACGCGCAGACGCATCCCGACCGCGTGACCGAGCTGGTGCTGCGCGGCATCTTCACGCTGCGCGCCCAGGAGCTCGACTGGTTCTACGAGGGCGGGGCGGCGGCGCTGTTCCCCGACCTGTGGGAGGGATTCCTGGAGCCGGTGCCCGTCGAGGAGCGCGGCCACCTCATCCGCGCCTACAGTCGACTGCTCGCCGATCCCGACCCCGCCGTGCACGGTCCGGCCGCGGTCGCGTGGTCGCGCTGGGAGTCGTCGACCATCACACTGCTGCCGCGGCCCGAGCTGGTCGCGACCTTCACCGAGCCGGAGTACGCGGTCGCGTTCGCCCGCATCGAGAACCACTACTTCACCCACGGCGGCTGGTTCGAGGACGGGCAGCTGATCCGGGATGCGCACACGCTCGCCGACATCCCCGGCGTGATCGTGCAGGGCCGCTACGACACCTGCACCCCGCCGATGACGGCGTGGGACCTGCACCGGGCGTGGCCGGAGGCCGAGCTGCGCATGATCCCGGACGCGGGGCACGCGTTCGACGAGCCCGGCATCCTCGACGCCCTGATCGAGGCGACCGATCGGTTCGCGGACCGATGAGCGACGCGCAGGAGGCGACCGTGCTGCTGACGAACGTCCGGCCGTGGGGCGGTGCGGCCTCCGACATCCTGATCGAGCAAGGCGCGATCGCTGCGGTCGAACCCCACGACCCCGCACGCCCGGAGCCGGCCGGCGGCGAGACGATCGACGGCCGCGGGCTGCTCGCCCTCCCCGGACTCGTGAACGCGCACGCGCACCTCGACAAGAGCTGGTGGGGTCGCGAGTGGGTGCCATACGGCGGCGAGGCGACGACGCAGGGGCGCATCGCGCACGAGCGCGCGCACCGCGACGAGCTCGGCATCCCGAGCCCGGACAGCACGCTGCAGCTGCTGCGGGCGCTCGTCGCGCAGGGGACCACCGCGTTCCGGTCGCACGTCGACGTCGACCTGGGCGTCGGGCTCCGCGGCATCGCGGTGGTGCGGGAGGCCGTGGCGGCCCTCGGCGTACCGGTGGTCCTGGAGATCGTGGCCTTCCCGCAGGACGGCGTGCTGCGCCGGCCCGGCGTGCTGGAGCTGCTCGACCGCGCCGCGGCCGAGGGCGCCGATCACGTCGGCGGGCTCGACCCCGCGCTGATCGACCGCGACCCGGTGGGCCAGCTGGACGCGCTGTTTGAGATCGCCGACCGGCGCGGCGTCGGCCTCGACATCCACCTGCACGAGGGCGGCGAGCTCGGCGCCTTCGAGTACGACCTCATCCTGGAGCGCACGCGTGCCCTCGGCCTCGCCGGCCGGGTCAACGTGGCGCACGGCTTCGCCATCGCCGACCTGCCGCCCGCCCGCCAGCGCGCCCTCGTCGAGGAGCTGCGGGAGGCCGGCGTCTCGATCACGACCGTCGCGCCGATCAACGCGTCCCGGCTCCCGCTCGCCGATCTGCGCGCCGCCGGCGTGCCGGTCGGGCTCGGCACCGACGGCATCCGCGACCTCTGGGGCCCGTACGGAGACGGCGACCTGCTGCGCCTCGCGACCCGCCTGGCCCAGCTCTCCGGCGCGCGGCGCGACGAGGAGCTGACCGACGTCGTCCGCCTCGCGACGAGCGACGCCGCGGGCTTCGTCGGGCGCCCGGTGCACGACCTGGTCGCGGGAGCCCCCGCCGACGTCGTGCTGGTGGACGCGCAGAACGTGCCGGAGGCCCTGGTGCTGGCCCCGACCCGCGAGCTGGTGCTGGCGGGCGGGGTGCGGGTGGTCTGAGCGTCCGGGTCCGAGCGTTCGGGTCTGAGCGACTCAGCCCGTGAGGGCCGCGAGCGCGGCGCGCAGCTGGGTCGAGGACGTCGACACGGTATACGGGAAGTAGACGACCTCCACCCCCACCTCGGCGAACTCGCGCTCGAGGCGGAGCCCCTTGGCGGTCCCGCGCCAGTCGTCGCCCTTGAAGAACACGTCAAAGTGGAGTTCGCGCCAGGTGTCCAGCTTGTCGGGGACGGTCTCGGCGTGCACCTCGTCCACGAACGAGATGTGCCGCACGATCTCGAGCCGCTCCGCCAGCGGGACGACCGGGTCGATGCCCTTCGTCAGCCGCAGCATCTCGTCGGACACCACGCCCGCGATCAGATGATCGCACTGGCTCTTGGCGTGCTTCAGGATGTTGAGGTGCCCGATGTGGAACAGGTCGAAGGCGCCCGCTGCGTACCCGACTCGTCGTGGCATGGTCTCTCCGTTCATCCGGTCTGCTGCGGCGGCCACGGTCAGTACGCTCCCGCCGGGTGGGCGATCACGCGGATGGTCCGCCAGATGATGACGAGGTCGCCGAGCAGCGACCAGTTCTCGACGTAGTAGAGGTCCAGGCGCACGCTCTCGTCCCACGAGAGATCGGAGCGGCCGTTGACCTGCCACATGCCGGTCAGGCCGGGCTTGATGAAGAGGCGGCGGTGCACGTGGTTGGCGTACCCCTTGACCTCCGACTCCAGGGGCGGACGAGGCCCGACCAGGCTCATGTCGCCGAGGAGCACGTTGAACAGCTGCGGGAGCTCGTCGAGCGAGAACTTGCGCAGCACCGCGCCGAGCCGGGTGATGCGGGGGTCGTTCTTCATCTTGAACAGCACGCCGTTGCCCTCGTCGAGGGAGGCGAGCTCCGCCCGCCGTGCCTCCGCATCCACCACCATCGACCGGAACTTGTACATCCGGAACGTCTCGCCGCGGCGCCCCACGCGCTCCTGGCTGAAGAAGACCGGGCCGCCGTCGTCCAGCTTGATGAGCGCGGCGATGATGAGAAGGAGGGGCGAGATCAGCAGGAGGCCGAATGCCGACGAGCAGATGTCGAACGCACGCTTCATCAGGTGCTTGCCGCCCTCGAACTGCGGGATCTCCACCTGGATGAGCGGCAGCCCCTCGACGGGGCGGAACCGGATGCGCGGACCGGCAACGTCGGTGAGCGGCGAGGCGAGCACGAGATCGGTCGCGGTGCCCTCCAGCTTCCAGGAGAGCCGGCGTACGTACTCGGCGCCGCCCAGGGCGCTCCCGGCGACGATGACCGTGTCCGCGCCGAGCCGGGAGGCCGCCTGGGCCACGCCGTCGAGGTCCGAGACGATGGGGACCTCGCGCGTCGTGGTGGCGATGCTGCCGCTGAGCGCCGCCTCTTTCTTGGCCCCGGTGCGCTTGCCCGTGTCGAGGGAGACGCCGACGACCTTGTAGGCCGCGCCCGACGCCTGGTCGATCTGCTTCACGACGTAGTCGACATCCCGGATGCCGCCGACGACGAGCGCGCGCGACAGGTAGTGGTCGTGGAGCCGCTGGCGGGTGAGCCATTGCCGCCACAGCCAGCGCGACGTGAGCACGCACACCATGCCGGCCGGGAGGGCCACGACGAAGTAGCCGCGCGCGATGTCGATCTTGGCGATGAGGAACAGGATGGCGAGCAGCCCGAACGTGAGTGCGGTGGCGTTGACGACCCGCTTGTACTCGCCGAGGCCGACCCCGATGACGCGCGGGTCCCGGGTGTGGAACAGGGAGAGCATCCCGAGCCACGTCAGGGCGATGAAGAGCGAGAGCGTGAGGTAGTCGGTGGGGAAGCCGGCCACCGGGGTCGCGGTGTCGTCGAAGCCGAAGCGCAGGAACATCGCACCGATCGTCGAGGCCAGGACGATGGCCGTGTCGGTGAGCATCAGGTGCTGGCGGTATCGGCGGGCCCAGGTGCGCTCCGACGACGCTGTCGGGACCTGGGCCCGTCGAGCATCGGCGAACGCGATCCTGGGCTTGATGACGGTCATGGGTTTGTCCTCCCCCGGACGGTGTCGTGTGCGTGGGCCGCTCGGTGCAGTCGTTTCTGTTCCCGAACGTGCGGGAGCACCGCGATGCGGCCAGCACAGGATCGCGTCGTTCGCACGGGTGCATTCGGGTTGCAGTGAGTGCGGAACGGCCGAGAATAAACTGAGAGTTCCTCAACCGTTCATAAAGATGAGGTTACATCAGTTCTTAGAACGGAGCGAACCCCGTTCGGGGGGCATCCTGCGTCACGGAGTGGCGGGAGGCGCCTGGAGCTCGACCTGGTCGCCGCCCTTCGCGCAGGCCTCTGCCACGCGCGTGCTGTTGGCGGTGTACTCGGGTCGCGCGGTCGAGCCGGGTTCGATGATGTGGAGGGCGTTCTCGGGCATGGCCTGCAGTGTCCGCTTCATCGCGGTGGCGATGCCCCCCGATGCGGTGCTCGCGGCGCTCGCGAGATTGTCGCGGAGGGACGCGCGGTGCGCGGCGATCGAGGCGGCGGAGGTGGCGTCGGATCCCTCGGCGGCGACCCAGGCATTGTTCGCCTTCTCCCAGCCTTGGCACGCCTGCGCGTTCGGCGTGGGCTGCGACGTGCATCCCGCGAGCGCGGCGATCAGCGCCGCCGCGAAAGCAAGTCGAAGAAATCTCATGTAATGAGTGTAGATAGCTCTGGGCCATTGGCCACGACCCCTGTTCGGGGGATCGGGGCGTGATCAGGGATTTGACGCAGGCGGATTCCCGACATAGCTTGGTCTGCAATTCGAGACCCCCCCTTTGGGTGTCGCCGAGCAGTGAGCACCCCTGCCATGCTCCAGGCACCCGGTCCCGGAGCCTGCGTCCCCCGCGCGGGCACCGGCCAATCGACCCCACATTGGAACCCGAACATGACCCTCCCCGGAAAGCACCGCCTCTCCGAGAACCGCCATCAGACCTCTTCCACCCTTCGGCGACGGCTGATGACCGCCGTGGTGGCGGTCTCCGCCGCCGCCCTCGCGGTCACGGCGGCCATCCCGATCGGCGCGGCGACCGCCGCCGCCGACGCGCCGTCCGTGTCGCTCAACGCGTCGCGGTCGACATGGATCACCTCCCGGCAGCCGACGTCCCCGCACAACCAGTACCCGTACCTCAGCGCGACCGCGAGCGCGGACCGGGCGTTCGTGGCCTTCCCGACCGGAACCCTCGACGCGAAGAAGAAGATCGGCTCCGCCACCCTCACCGTGCGCGTCCAGTCGACGGCCGCGACCGCCGCCGGATTCCAGGTCTACCCGACCTCGTCGTCCTGGAAGGCGGCGACGCTGACGGCTGCGAACCGTCCGGCCTCCGGGAGCACACCCGTGAACACGGCGCTCACGAAGGCCGTGCGCGGGACGACGGTCAGCATCCCGCTGAACCCGTCGGCGATCGTCGCCGGAGCGGCGGAGACGTCGTTCGAGATCGGCTACGCGCAGCGCTACGTCGGGACGACCTTCACTTCGCCGACGCTGTCGATCCGCTACGCGGACGCGGCCACACCGGCCCCCACTCCGACGGCGACGCCGACCGCGACGCCGACGCCGACCGAGACGCCCACCAGCGCGCCGAAGCCGACCGCGACGCCCACCCCGGCGCCCAGCCCCACCGAGGACCCGGTCGTGACCCCGCCCACGGCCACCGGCATCGGCGGCTCGTTCGCCATCCCGGCTCCCGGCAGCTCCGCCAAGAAGGTCTTCGCGCACTACTTCCCGCCCTACCCGGTCTCGATCGACAACGCATCGCCGGCCTCGGACTACTACGCCCGCAACTACATCGACCCCGAGGGTGAGGGCGGCAAGCACGCCGCCTACGGCGGACTGCTCCGCGACCGTCCCATCGGCCGCGCCCCGCTCTCGGGCGACTGGCGCACGACCGACCTCGGGACCGAGGTCGACCAGGCCGCGGACGCGGGCATCGACGGCTTCACGGTCGACGTGATGAGCTGGTCCGGCCAGAACTGGGACACCACCGTCCGGCTCATGCAGGCCGCGGCCGACGCGAAGCGCGGCTTCACGGTCGTCCCGAACGTCGACGCCAGCTCCGGCGCGGTCAACGCGTCGCCGGCGGCGATCGCCGCCTCCCTCGCCAAGCTGTACTCGTACTCGTCGGCCTACAAGCTGAGCGACGGCCGCTACGTGCTGAGCTCCTTCGCCGCCGAGGACAAGTCGCCGGCCTGGTGGTCGAGCGTCATCGGTGATCTCAAGAACACCTACGGCATCTCGGTCGCGTTCATCGCCGTGCTGCAGAACGCCAGCGACGCCAACCTGGCGGCCTTCTCGCCGATCAGCTACGGCCTCAGCCAGTGGGGCGCCCGAACGGCGGCGACCATCCAGGCCACGCCGGACCTCGCCGCCCGGGCGCACGCGCTCGGTGACAAGTGGATGCAGCCGGTCGCGGTCCAGGACTCGCGCCCGAACGGTGGCAAGTACGCCGAAGCGGGCAACACCGAGACCCTCCGGGCCTCCTGGAACAAGGCCATCTCGGACGGCGCGGACTTCGTCCAGATCGCCACGTGGAACGACTACAGCGAGAACACGGACGTGGCGCCGTCGGACAACCAGGGTGTGACCTTCCTGGATGTCTCGGCCTACTACCTCGCGCAGTTCAAGACCGGGTCCGCGCCGAAGATCACCTCCGACTCGGCGTACATCACGCATCGCGATCAGCTCACCACCGCGGTGCCGCAGATCGGCCGGGTGCAGACGCCCAACCTGGACGGGACGGGCACCGCGCCGCGCAACACGGTCGAGGTGCTGACGATGCTCACCGCTCCGGCGACGGTCAAGATCACCGTCGGCAGCACCGTCAAGACGGTCGACGTGCCGGCCGGCGTCACCGCCACCACGGTGCCGCTGACCACCGGGACCGTGTCGGCGACGATCGTGCGGGGAGGCCAGACGGTGCTCGCCGGTACCTCGCCCTACACGGTCACGGCGAAGCCGCTCGTGAACGACATGGAGTACTTCGGAGTGACGCTCACGAAGAAGTAGTCCCGCTGCGAACCTGAGGGCGCGCGTCGCTACGGCTGAGGCCGGGCGGCGCGCGCCCTCAGTGCGTCGGCGACCACGCGGGCGGCCGGCCCGAGCTGCCCGGCGGCGCGCTCGTAGTCGTCCTGTGTCAGACCCCACGGGTCCGCCACATCGTCGTCCTGCCCGACCGGCGGGGTGTGCGCTCGGGCTGCGCTGCATCGCTCGATCAGGCGATCGAGACGGTCGCGGGCGGAGCCGTCGGCTCGGTGCCGCGGATCGGGGAGGCCGGCGGCGATCGGGACGAGCCGGGCGAACTGACGGATGGTGAACGTGCGGTTCAGCGCACGGGGATCGAGCTGCAGCACGTCCTTGCGGTGACCACGGTCGGCCGTCAGGACGAGGTCGGCGCCCTCGATCAGGTCGCGGGTCAGCTGGCGGGCCCGGAAGGAGCCCGCATCGATGCCGTCCCCGGCGAGCAGCTCGCCCATCTCGTCGGCGATGGGGCTGCCGACGACGGCGCGGGTCCCGGCCGAATGCACGGCGACGTCGTCTGCTCCGACCTCCGCCAGCGCCTCGCGCAGCACGAACTCCAGGTACGGGGAGCGGCAGATGTTGCCGGTGCAGACGACGAGGATCGTCGCGCTGTCAGCGTCGGGCATCGGCGTCGCTGGGCTCCCGGCGGAGGCGGCTCTCCGGCTCGCCGGTGGGCTCCGGTGCGCTCTCCGGAGTCGTCGAGCGCTCGGTGCTGGTGTAGGCGCGCTGGTACTTCGACTCGGCGTCCGCCGGCGTGCGGTTGGCGATGACCCCGAGCAGCGGCACGCCCGCCGCATCCAGCATCTCCAGCGAGCGGCGGAACTCCCGCACCTGGACCGTCCCGCACCCGACGACCATGATGGCGCCGTCGAAGTATCGGGCGATGATCGCGGCGTCGGTCACGGGCAGCAGTGGCGGGCAGTCGACGATCACGGTGTCGAAGCGGTCGCTCAGCACGACGAAGAGCTCTTCGGCCGCGAGCGAGCTGAGGAGCTCGCTCGGGTTCGGCGGGATCTGGCCGGCGAGCAGCACGCGCAGCCCGTCGGACCCCCAGGTCTGCATCGCGTCGTCGACGCCGACGTCGCCCGCGAGCACACTGGTCAGCCCCACGCTGTCCTCGAGGTCGAGGTAGGCGCCGAGCGACGGCCTCCGCAGGTCCGCCTCGACGAGGCACACCGACGAACCGGAGGCCGCCAGTACCGCGGCCAGGTTGGCGGCGGTCACGCTCTTGCCCTCGCCGGGCACGGACGAGGTCACCACGAACACCTTGCGGTCCTTGCCGGTCTGCAGGAACCGCAGGCTCGTGCGCAGCTGACGGAACTCCTCCGCCCGCCGCGAGTACGCGCTGCTCCCCAGTGCGACGAAGTTGCCGGTGATCGACCGGTCCTGGGCGACGGAGCCGAGGATGGTGAGGTCGCCGAGCTGACGCAGCTGGTCCGTGCTGCGGACCTTCGCGCCGACCAGTTCGCGTCCGACGAGCACCGCGACGGCGACGACGAAGCCGAGGAGCGCGCCGAGGAGGATCGAGACGGAGGCGTTGGGCGAGGACTGCGCGCGCGGCACCGTCGCCTGCTGCACGGTCTGCAGGCTCACCGGGAGGGTCCCGTCGCTACGGCGCGGCGTCACGTTCGACACGACGTTGCTCAGGCTCGCGCCCACGGCGTTGGCGATCGCCGCGGCACGCGACGGCGACGTGTCCTCCACGGACACGCTGATCAGCGAGGTGTTGAGCGGTACGGAGACCGAGATCTGCTGGGAGAGCGCCCCCGTGGTGGTGTGCAGGCCGAGGGTCGAGATGACGGGGTCGAGCACCGAGTTCCGGGTCGCGATCAGGCTGAAGTTGCGCGCCTGCGACTGCGAGTAGCTGTTGCCCTGAGCGAGGTCGGTGGTGCTCTCCCCGCCGAGCGCCGACACGAGCAGCTCGGACTCCGCGGTGTACTTCGGGGTGGCGAGGAGGGTGAACGCGGCTCCGCCCAGCGCACCGAGCTCGACGACGGCGACGATGATCATCCACCGTGTGAGAAGCAGCCGGAACAGCCGACGACCGTCCATCTGCCCTCCTCAGAATCAACGCAGAACCAGCGCAGGATCCGATCTGATCCGCTCCCGGGTCGCTGTTCGGCGGTGGTTCGAGGCAGGCACGGGTCGGGTGCGTCTCCGTATTATAGTGTGCGATCATCGAGGCATGCGCTCACTGCCACGCCTCTCGGTCGCCCGCGTGCTCGGGGTCGTGGGGCTGTGCGTGCTCACCGTCGTGACCGTCGTCCTGTCGGGTTTCGCCATCCGCTCGTCGCACACCGTGCACGAGGAGGGCACCACGTGGCCGGTGCTGCAGGCGGTCGACCATCAGCCGATCGCGGTCTTCCTGGGTGGGTCCGAGTCGGTGGCCGAGGCCGGCCACGCGTCGTGGCCCTCGCTCGTGTCGCAGGCGCGCGGCTGGCAGCAGGTCAACCTGTCCCACCCGGACACCGGGTATCTCACGGCCGGGACCTGCGGAGCAGCACCGTGCCCGAATTTCCTGGAGGCCGTGCCCGAGGTCGTCGCGCTGGCGCCCTCGATCGTCGTGGTCTCGGGAGGGTGGAACGAGACCGCGAGCGACACGGACGTGAGCGTGCAGGTGGCGAACACGTTCCAGGCCCTGCATCAGGGGCTCCCGGACGCGACGATCATCGCCGTCGGCCCCGCCACCGCCGACGCCACCCCGTCTGCGAGTGTTCTCAACACGGATAACGCGGTGAAGACCGCCGCGACCACTCTCGGACTGAGCTACGTCAGCCTCCTCGACCCCCCTGCACTGAACGCGAGCATGTTCTCCGACGGCCGGCTCAACGACGCCGGGCAGGCCGCGATCGCCGCCCGGGTGGCCGCAGCGGTCAGGTGACGCGCGCGTGAGCACCGGGTTCCCGCTGCGCGACGGCCGGATGGCCGAGCGGAACGGCCACTCCGGGCGGGCGCACGCCGCCGCCATCGGCGGTGTCGTGCTCGTCGCGTTCTTCGCGGGCGTGATCCCGCTGCTGCTCGTGGTCGACGTGCCGGACGTCGGCCGCAGCTGGGCGTGGACGCTCACCATCGGGGTCGCCGTGTGGGCGGGCGTACGGCTCTCGCTGCTCATCGTCGCGGGGGAGGCGCGCCTGTTCGACTTCTTCTTCTGGCTCTTCGTGTACATCTTCATGGGGCTCGCCCCCACCGTGCAGATGCGGAGCGGCCTGCTCTCGACGACGACACCCGGGATGAATCCCGACCTCGACGTGCCGACGGCCGTGATCGTCTGGATCGGCCTGCTCTGCTACGAGCTCGGCCGGCTGGCGGCGATGCTGCGCGAGCGCACCCTGCGCGCCCACCAGGGCGGGACGCTCAGGGCGGAGCGCGCCGGCCACCGGGTCACGGGGGTGAGTCGCGCGCGCACCCTGATCCTGCTCGCCCTCGGCGTCGTGTTCTCGGCCTACTTCGTCCTCAAGATCGGCGTCGGCACCCTGCTGAGCAGCCGCGACACGGCGTTCGCCGCACGGCAGGCCGCGTGGCCCGACCCCGCGACGCGTTCGGTCATGTACGCGCTCGCGATCTACCCGTTGCTCGTCGGCGTGGGAGCCCTGGCCGCCGTGCGGCGCCGTGCCGACCGGCATCGCGCGCTCTACCTCGTGATCCTGCTCGCCGCGACCGTGCTGCTGCTGGTCGTGGTCAACCCGGTGAGCAGCGCCCGGTACAGCCTGGGGACCGTGTGGTTCGCGCTGATCGTCTACGCGGGTGCGATGCTGACCGCGCGCAGGCGGCGCATCGTCATGGGCGCCGCCATCGCCGGGCTGATCTTCGTCTTCCCGATCGCGGACGCGTTCCGGCGGGTGACCGTGGACGTGACCTGGGACGGCTTCTTCGGCGAGTACAAAGGCAGCCCCGACTACGACGCCTTCTGGCAGATCGCCAACGCCTACTCGTTCGTCCACGACGGACTCGTCGTCCCCGGGCAGCAGGCGCTCGGGATGCTGTTCTTCTGGGTGCCGCGCGCGATCTGGGCGGACAAGCCGGTCGACACCGGCATCCTGCTCGCCAACTACCGGGGCTACCCGTTCACCAACCTGTCGGCGCCGCTCTGGGCCGAGGCGCTCGTCAACGGCGGCGTGATCGTCGTGGCCGTGGCGTTCCTCGCCCTCGGCTACCTGCTGCGCCGCTTCGACACGCGGCTGGTGCCGGCTTTCGCCGACAACGGGCTGTGGGCGATCGTGGGCGCGATCTTCCCCGTCTACATGCTGATCCTGCTCCGCGGCTCGCTGCTCCAGGCGTCCGGCACCGTCACGATCGCGGTCGCCTGCATCCTCTTCGTCGCCCAGAGCGCGCGGGCCGGTCGCGATGCTACGGCAGCGGACGCGGGACGTCGGCTGGCGCTGCGCCTGCCGGCTCCCCGCCCGCGGCTCGCCGATAGACCGCGAGGAGATCCCTCGCGATCGCCGACATCGAGAAGCGCTCTTCCGCCGTCCGGCGCGCCGTCTCACCCATCCGGCGACGACGCTCGGGGTCGTCCAGGAGGGTCGTGATCGCGTCGGTCAGCGTGTCGAGGCGGGCGTCGACCACGATCCCGGAGCCGCTCTCGGAGACCGCCGGCGCGAGCCCGCAGGTGTCGGTCACGATCACCGGCACTCCCGCAGCCATCGCCTCGAGCACGCTCATCGGGTAGGGCTCGTCCACCGCGGGCAGGACGTAGACCGAGGCGCGCGCCATCCGTTCGTCGGTGGAGGCGGGGTCGATCGGCCCCTCCCAGCGGATGTCGGCGGTCGCCGAGCCGATGAGACGGTTCACCTCGTCGCCGCGTCCCTCGTCCGGGCCGACGAGCCGGAAGCGCACGTCCGGGAATCGCTCCGCCACGCGCTCGGCCGCGGCGACGAAGACCTCCGGGCGTTTGCGCGGAGCGAGCCGGGCCAGGTACAGCACCTCGAGGCCGTCATCGTCCTTCCGGGCTCGGGAGGCCGGCACCCCGTTGCCGAGCGGGACGAGCCGCAGGGAGTCGCCGGCCACGGCGCGGAGCCCCTCGTTCTCCACGGGCGTCAGGAACAGCACGGCCGCCGCCTTCCGCAGCACCGGCTTCGTCCAGAGGGCGTCGAGCGGACGCGCGAGCGGGTTGCCGGAGGGGTCGATCATCCCGTGGGTCTGCACGACGAGCGGGACGCCGGCCGCCTGGACCGCCCGGGCCGCGGGCAGCGTGACGAGGTCGCGGGCCAGGTGCACGTGCACCACGTCGGCCTCGCGCGCGGCGGTGGCGATCCACGACCGCAGCCGCGGCGCGGCGAGTCCGGCGAAGCCGACGCCCGGGAGCACCGTCCGTGCCGGGAAGAGGGCCGCCGGGACTCCGTCGAGCTCGGTCGGCAACGGGCCGTCGAAGCCGCGTGCCGCCCCGGCGATCGTCACCTCGTGCCCCTGCTCGCGCAACGCGCGGGCCTGGTTGACCGCGACCCGCACCGGGCCGCCGTACTCGCCGGTCGGGCTGACGAGAGTGACCACCGAGAGGATCCGCATGGTCAGTCTCCCGTGACCGGAGTTCGGGGTCGGCGGCCGTTGGCCGGAGCGCCGAGCGGCGCGGTGATGAGAGCGTCCTCGGGCACGTCGCCGGCGACCAGGGCGGTCGCGCCGACGACGGCGTTGCGTCCGATCCGGCTGCCGCGCAGCACCGTCGCGCGCGCCGCGATCCACGCGCCGTCGTCGACCGTGATCGGCGCGTTGTCGAACTCGAAGGTCGGAGAGCGCCGGTCGTGGCTGCCGGTGCACAGCAGCACCCCCTGCGAGATGCACACGTCGTGGCCGAGTGTGACGGGCTCGAGGTTCAGGATCCAGGCCCCCTCGCCGATCCAGCAGTCGTCGCCCACGGTGAGCTTCCAGGGCCAGTGGATCTTCACGCCGTGCCGGATCAGCACGCCGTGCCCGATGCGGGCTCCGAAGGCGCGCAGGATGGCGTTGCGCACCGGGACCGGGCACCACCATCGCACGACCACGAGCCCGGAGACGAGCAGCCAGAGCACTTGGACGGCGGGCCCCCGCCCCTTGTCGTATCCGGCGCCGGTGAAGCCGGCGAGGCGACGCGTCGAAAACTGTGACATTTTCTCAGTGTAGGGCTGACGTGGTTAGACTCCCACACAACCCGAAAGGATGCCCGATGGCGCGGAAGGACCGAACGGAGGCGGGCGAGCCTCCTCGCATCGTCTGGGTCTCCGGCGCGTACGGGTACGACGGCGACCTCATCTACTTCCGCGACGTGTTCGCCGAGTTCGTCCGCCGGTTCCCGGGCGGCGAGATCCCGGTCCGGCGCGACTTCCCGGTGGAGCGCTACCCCGAACTGCCCCTGCGCCCCCTGCTGCGGTTCATCCGGCTGGGGCGGTCGCGCCGCCGCGTCGGCGACGTCGAGTACCTGGGGGTCTACCGCATCCCCACGCCCGGCACCTTCGTGCGCCTGCTGCGCGAGCGCGCGGCCGCGCACATCCTGATCGAGTTCAGCCCGACCTCGCTCACGGGTTTCGTCGCGGCGCGGCTGACCCGGCGCCGCGTCGTGCTCCTGATCGAGTCCGATCCGGCGTTCCGCGGAGCCCCGGGCAGCCGGGCGGCGCTGGCCGTGAAGCGGTTCGTCGCGCGGCGGGCCGACGCGGTCGTCGTCAGCAACGCGGCCGGAGAGCGCTTCGTGCGCGAGACGCTCGGCGTGCGGCACGACCGGGTGGTCGTCGGCCCGTACCTGACCTCCGCGCCCGCGGCACCGGGCGACGCGGGATGGGAGGTCGAACCGGCGGATCCTGCCCGGCTCCTGTTCCTCAACTCCGTGACCCGCCGCAAGGGCATCCTCCAGTTGGTGGAGGCGCTCGCCGGGCTGGGCGACGGCGCACGCGGCCGGTGGGTGCTCGATGTGGTGGGAAGCGGCGCCGAGCTGGAGGCCGTGCGGCAGCGGGTCGACGAGCTGGGGATCGCGGAGCAGGTCGCCTTCCACGGGCGCGTGCCCTACTCCGCGACGGGACCCCACTACGCGGCGGCCGACGTCGTGGTGTGCCCGACCCTGGCGGACTACCGCTCCCTGAACGGGTTCGAGGCCGTCAACGCGGGCAAGCCCGTGCTCATCTCGACCTACGACGGCGCCCATGCCGAGATCCTCGCCGCAGCACCCGCGGTGCGCGTCATCGACCCGCGCGACGTCGCGAGCCTCACCCGTGCGCTCGCCGAGACGCTCGAGCCGGAGGCGCTCGCCGCGGCCAAGAGGCGGGCGGCCGCCGTGCCCGAGGACTTCACCGTGGATCGGGTGGGCGAGAACCTCGAACGCGCGGTGTCGATCGCCTTGAGCCGCGCATGAGGCGCGTGCTCCGGGCGGCGGTGGCGATCGCCGGCAAGCCGCTCGTCCTCTCCCAGGTGCTCACGAGCGCCGCGGGTGCGCTCGCGACGATCTTCGCCGCCGCCTTCATGGACTCCCAGGAGTTCACCCGGTTCGCGCTCGTCAACCTGCTCTCGGTCACCACCGTCGGGCTCGTCCGGTCGTTCCTCTTCCAGCCGGCGCTGATCCGGTTCCGGCACGACAAGGCCGCGCACGCTCCGTTCTCGACGGCGATCGTGGGCGCGGTCCTCGCGGGCGCGGTGGTCGCGGGTGGAGCGGTCATCCTCGGGGTCGGTCCGTGGTGGGAGAGCGCCGTGCTCTTCGTCGGCGCGCTCTTCCCGATCCTCCAGGACTGGCTGCGCTACCGGGCGATGTCGTTCGACCGGCGCTGGGACGTCGCGCTCAGCGACGGGATCCGTCTCGTGTCGGTCGCTCTCTCCCCGCTCATCCTGATCACCCGCCCGGACGCGGTGATCTACCAGTCGTACCTCGGTCTGGCGCTCGCCGTCCCGGTCGTGCTCATGCTCATCCGCCTTCCGCGCCCGCGGAAGGTGACGCCGCTGCGCGAGTACATCGGGCCGGCGTCCCTTCAGCTCGCCGACTTCGCCATCGGCCAGTTCAACTCGACGCTGCCCCTGCTGGTGCTCGGCGCCCTCGGATCGTCCGCACTGATCGGCGGCGTGCGCTTCGCGCAGACCCTCCTCGGCCCGCTGAACCTCGTCTTCGCCGCGAGCACGACCAACCTGATCGCGGACGGCGCGACGCGCGGAACGTACGCGAGCACCGAGAGTCTCATCCACCAGGGGACACGGCTGGCCCGGACTCTCGGTCTCGTCGCCGTCGGGGGCGTCGGTGTGCTCGTCGGCGTGGTGGCGGCGAGCGGTTTCGAGCTGCGCGGCGTCGCGAACGGACCGCTCGTGATCGGCCTCACGATCGTCGGGGCCGCGACGCTGAGCTCGGGATGGGCGGGCATCCACGCGATCGTCATGCGCCTGCTCGGCCATCAGGCGATCGTGACCGTCGGCCGCGCCTGCCTCGTCTTCGCGAGCCTGAGCGCGTTCACCATCGGCTATCTGCTGGGCGGAGTGGATGCGAGCCTCGCCGCCGGCTTCCTGACGGCCGCCGTCGTCGCGCCCATCGCCTTCATCGTGCCCGCGACCGTGCTCTACCGGCGGCACCGGCGCGGCGAGCTGTCCGAGCTCGGGCCCGCGGCGGCCGAGGCGGCGCAGGAGGAGGTCGAGCTCTCGGAGGCCGACAGTCCGGTCAGAGGGCTGCCGGACGACTCAGCTCCCGGAACCATTTGACGACGAGCAGCACGGCGATCACCGTGTTCGCGGCGAAGAGCAGGGTGTACACGGTCAGGAACAGCGGCGCCCACCACCACAGCAGGAACGAGAGCGCCAGGATCCCGTAGTCGGCCGGTAGCAGAGCCAGCGCGCGCAGAGTGGACGGAGCCCGGGGCGCATCCACGGTCGACGACGCCCGCTTCAGGAGGTCGATGAGCACGCCCCCGGCGAAGGTCACGATGGCGACGACCTGGAAGGCGAGGGGCACCCAGAGCCATCCCGCACCGGCGACGCCGAACCGGAAGGCGACGACGAGCACGGTGGCGTGGACGGCGACGATCTTGCCGGCGTCGACCACGTGATCCAGCCATTCGCCGGCGGGGGAGCTGCGGCCGGTGAGGCGCGCGACCTGCCCGTCTGCGGAGTCCAGGGCGAATCCGAGGACGAGAAATGCGGCTCCCAGGATGCCCGCGAGGGGGCCGGGACCGGCCACGATGACGACCGCCAGGCCGATCGCCGTCACGATCGCGGAGGCGGCGGTCACCTGATTCGGGGTCGCTCCGAGGCGGTAGGCGGCGGCGGCCAGCACGCGGCCCAGCGGACGGTTGACGAACCGGGAGTACAGCGAGACACCGCGCTTGCTCTTCTGCGCCTGGCTCAGACGGGCGACGGCCTCTCCGAAGCTGAGCTCCGCCTTCATGGTCACCATCCGTCCCCGCCCCCGATCGGGGGGCGTGCTTTCCCAGCAAAAAGATGAAACAGTCTCAGTGTTCTATAAAGGTGAGGATTTCCCAACTTGCGGGAACCTCGCTCCAGTCCCGACGATGACAGCCCCATCACCGTCGATCCGACCCGAGGGGACGAGGGCTATGCGCAAATCTATCGGCATCGCGGCAGCTGCCGCAGTCACACTGGCATTGGTGGTCGCCGCACCGTTCACCCAAGCCGCCTCGGCACTGTCGCCGGGCGTCTCGTTCAGCGCGGCGGACCTCCCCACGTGGCAGGTGAACAACGAGGTGTACGCCCTCGGGCAATCGAAGGGCAAGGTGCTCGTCGGCGGCAGCTTCACGAGGCTCTCGCCCCCCACGGGCGCCAGCGGGACACCGCTGACGGTGACCGGGCTGGGCGTTCTCAACGCCGAGACGGGCAACCCCGACAGCTGCCAGTTCCCCGTGACCCTCTCGGGCGGCACGCCGACCATCCGCGCGATCACCCCCGCCGCGGACGGCAACACACTCTTCGTCGGCGGCTCGTTCTCGACGATCGGCGGCGTGAACGTCAACCGCATCGCCCAGCTCGACCTGAGCACCTGCAAGGTGCTCCCGTTCCACCCCCTCGGCGGAGCGATCAACGGAGCGGTCTACGCGATCGCGGTCAAGGCGAACACGGTCTACATCGGCGGCGCGATGACCGCGGTCGGGACCTCGACCCGCCAGCACTTCGCCGCGCTGAATGCGACGACGGGCGCCCTGCTCCCCTGGGTCGCGGACACAGACCTCACGGGCCGTGCGATCACGGTCTCGCCCGACGGCACCAAGGTGGCCATCGGCGGTGACTTCTTCACGGTCAACGGCGCCGACTCGCACTCCATCGGGGTCGTGGACGCCACCACGGGCGCGAACCTCGCGAACTACCCGATGCCGTTCATCGCGCAGACATCGGTCACCAAGGCGCTCACGAGCGACGGGACCTCCTTCTACGGCGGCAACGAAGGCACCGGCGGCGGCGTCTTCGACGGCGTGTTCGCCGTCGACTGGAACACGCTGCAGCAACGCTGGCGGGACACATGCCTCGGCGCCACCCAGGCCCTGCTCGTCTACAAGAGCACCCTCTACGAGGCCACGCACCACCACGACTGCAGCAGCATGAACCAGCAGCAGGACGGCACGCGCATGTACTTCAACGCCTCGTCCACCGACACCCCGTACCTCCTCGGCTGGAACCCGCGCGGCAACGACGGCATCAACGAGGGCATCGGCCCGCGTGCCAACGTCGTCGCCACCGGTGCGACGACCGGCAAGGACTACCTCTGGTACGGCGGCGAGTTCACTCAGATCAACGGGCACGCCCAGCAGGGCCTGACCCGCTTCGGGCCGGACGACACGACCACGCCGCCGACGCCATCGGCCAGCGCCGAAGCGTTGACGCCCAACGCCATCCAGGTGCGGCTCCGCACGGTCGTCGATCCGGACGACAGCCTCCTGACCTACAGCATCTACCGCAACGGCGGCACGACCCCGGTCTGGACCGGTCAGGCGAGCTCCCTGTGGTGGACCCGCCCGCAGGTCACCTGGACCGACACCAATGTGACGCCGGGAACCACCTACACCTATCGGGTGACCGCGAACGACGGAACCAACACGAGCCCGCTCTCGGCGGCCGCCTCGGCGAAGGCCACCGGCACGGGATCCGCGTACGCGGCGGCCGTGCTGGGTGACAGCCCGAACCTGTTCTGGCGCTACGACGAGACCTCGGGCACGTGGTTGCAGGACAAGTCCGGCAACACGACCGCCGGCCTCAACGGGACGTACGAGAACGGCGCCATCGGCGGAGCCGCCGGCGCGATCAAGAACGACCCGAGCACCGCGGCCACCTTCAACGGATCGTCCTCCCAGTACGCCTGGAGCGACGAGATGATCCAGGGCCCGAAGGTCTACAGCGTCGAGACCTGGTTCAAGACGACCACGACGACCGGCGGCAAGATCGTCGGATTCGGCAACGGCCGCCCGGAGACCAACAGCGATGCGCCCAACCTCAGCAGCAACTACGACCGTCAGATCTACATGACCAACGGCGGCCAGCTGGTGTTCGGCGCCTACAACGGAGGCACCGCCACCATCCAGTCCAGCAGCGCGTACAACGACGGCCAGTGGCACCAGGCGGTCGGGACGCAGGGACCGGGCGGCATGACGTTCTACGTCGACGGTGTCAAGGTCGGCCAGAACACGGTCTCGGGCAACCAGGACTACGTCGGCACCTGGCGGGTCGGCTACGACAGCCTGAACGGCTGGCCGTCGCAGCCCTCGGCGAACTACTTCACGGGTTCGATCGATGACACGGCCGTCTACCCGTCGGTCCTCAGCCCCACCCAGGTGATCAACCACTACACGACGGCCGGCTACACGCCCAACGTGCAGGCCGCGCCCGCCGACAACTACGGGAAGGCCGTCTACAACGACAACCCGGACATGTACTGGCGGCTGGACGAATCGTCCGGCACCACCGCGGCGGACTCGTCCCTGTACGCCCAGCACCCGGCGACCTACAGCCCGGACGTCCAGCTCGGGCAGCCCGGAGTACTCGCGGGCCACACGGCGGTGACGCTCCCCGGGACCTCGAACGGCACGATCTCCGAGGCGCAGCCGCAGGGCTCGACCGGCGCGTTCAGCTCCGAGCTCTGGTTCCGCACCACGTCGACCACCGGCGGCAAGCTGGTGGGCTTCGAGGACACGCAGACCGGCAACGGTTCGAACTACGACAAGCAGGTCTACATGACCGACTCCGGCCAGCTGCTGTTCGGCGTCTGGGTCGGCTACGTGGCCTCGGTCACCTCGCCGGCGTCATACAACGACGGCAACTGGCACCAGCTGGTCGCCACCCAGGGAGCCGCGGGCATGGCGCTCTACGTCGATGGGGCCCTCGTCGGGTCCAACGGCGAGACGTCGAACCAGAGCTTCACCGGCTACTGGCGCCTGGGCGGAGGAAACATCGGAGGCTGGCCGTCGTCACCGTCGAACTTCTACTTCACGGGGTCGATCGACGAAGCGGCCATCTACCCGACGCAGCTGAGCGCCGCGCAGGTGAGCGCCCACTACGGTCTCGGGACGTCCGACACGACGCCGCCCACCGTGCCCTCCGGCGTCGCCGTGGCGAACGCCGGCGGAGCGCCCCAGGTCTCCTGGACCGCCAGCACGGACAACGTGGGAGTGGCGAGCTACTCCGTCTACCGCGGCACCACCGCCGGGTTCACGCCCGGCGCGGGCAACCAGGTCGCCACCGGCGTGACCACGACCTCGTACACGGACGCCGCCGGCCTCGTCGGCACCTACTACTACAAGGTCGTCGCGCTCGACGGAGCCGGCAACGCGAGCGCACCGTCGTCCGCGGCGTCGATCACGCTCAGCGACACGACGCCGCCGACGGCGCCCACCGGAGTCGCAGCCTCCCTCAGCGGGAGCACCGTCTCCCTGAGCTGGACCGCGGCGACGGACAACGTGGGCGTCACCGCCTACCAGGTGCACCGCAGCACGACCTCCGGGTTCACCCCTGACGGGTCCACGCTGATCGGGACCGTGTCGAGCACCTCGGCGACCGACACCCTCCCGGGCATGGGGACGTACTACTACCGGATCGTCGCGGTCGACGCGGCGGGCAACTCCGGCGCCCCGTCCGACCAGGCGACGGCGACGCTGGGCGACACCACGCCGCCCAGCGTGCCCTCCGGCCTGAGCGCCACGGCGAGCGGGTCGACCGTGGCGCTCTCGTGGACGGCCTCCACCGACAACGTCGGGGTGACCGGCTACACCGTCTACCGCAGCACGACGTCCGGGTTCGCCCCGAGCGCCGCCACGCAGATCGGGACGACGGCGGGCGCCTCCTACACGGACAGCGGAGTGGCCAACGGTACGTACTACTACGTCGTGACCGCGACGGACGGGACGAACACCAGCGGCCCGTCCGCCCAGGCCTCCGCGACCGTCGCCGTGACCGCGGTGACGGTGACCTCGTCGGTGAACTCGACGCAGGACGCGATGGTCGCCGCCTCCGTGCCGACGACCAACTACGGGACCTACAACCAGTTGTCGGCCCGCGGCGGATCCGGCGCCTCGCCCATCCAGTCGTTCCTCACGTTCGCCCTCCCGGCCGCACCGGCCGGGTACACGCTCACCGGCGCGACGCTCCAGGTGCGGACCTCGGGCGACGCGACGGCGGGGACGACGAACGCGGTGCTGTTCAACCTCCTCTCCGGAGCGTGGGACCAGTCGACCGTGAACTGGAACACGCGGCCCACCGGGATCGGAGCGGCGCTCGGCACGCTGACCGGCGCGACAGCGGTCAACACGCCGTACACGGCGACTCTGGACGCGTCGCAGCTCGCACCTCTGCTCGGCACCTCGACATCGATCGCGATGACGATGGCGGCGGCCGACACCGACAATCTCCGGATCTACTCGTACGACAATTCGGCCTCGCTCCGGCCCGTCCTGCAGTTGACGTTCACCAAGTCCTGATTAAGATCGTCGGATGAAGACGGGTGGGCGGCCGCCGGCCGCCACGACTCCGAGAGCACTGAGCCGCCGGGACTTCCTCGTCCTCGGCGGCTCGGTGCTGCTCCTGGCCGGGTGCACCTCGGCCCCTCCCGGACGCGCGACGACGGCCGCGCCGTCCTTCACCCCGACCCCGAGCACCGACGCGGTGCACACGGTCGCCACGCTCACCGCGACGACGCCCTTCTACATCGCGCACCGCGGCTCGGGCGACAACTGGCCGGAGCACACGATGGAGGCCTACGCCGGGTCGATCGCGGCCGGCGTGCAGGCGATCGAGGTGTCGGTCAACGCGACCAAGGACGGCGTCCTGATCTGCCACCACGACACCGACATGGCGCACACGAGCGGCGCCAACGTGAAGATCGCCGACGCGACCTGGGCGCAGCTGCAGGCCCTCCACATCGACGCGAGCCGCTGGCTGGGCCCCGCCGCCCGTCCGCAGCCGATCCCGGAACTGAAGGACGTGCTCGACCGCTTCGCGCGCACCCACGTGATCTTCATCGAGGACAAGCAGGGGACCAACACCGCCGCGATGCTGGACCTGATGGACACGTATCCCGAGTCGAAGGCGCACTTCGTGTGGAAGCAGTGGGCCGGCGCGGCGCAGGTGAAGGCGGCGCGCGAGCGCGGATACGCGACGTGGGGATACTTCAGTCCGGAGCTCATCCCGAACGCCGCGGACATCGCGGCGGACTTCGACTACCTCGGAGCGATGCACACGTTCAGCGACGACGAGATCGCGGCCATCGTCGCGGCCGGCAAGCCGGTGATCGTGTGGGAGGTGCACTACCGTTCCACGGTCGACCGGTTGAAGCGTCTCGGCGTCGTCGGCATGATGACGTCGAACATCCCCTATGTGACCCATCTCGCCGCCCCCGCGAAGAGCGATGCCTTCGGCACCGGTCTGCGGGCCGCCGGCGACCTGCCCTGGACGGTCGACGAGGGCTGGGGGGCGCAGCCCGCGATCTCCGAGCGCGGCGCGACCGTGACCCTCGCCGACGACGCCGCCCAGAGCTATCTGATGGGGTCGATGGCGGGGGAGAAGGCCGGGCCCGCCACGATCGAGGCCGAGCTGCAGTGGGGTGCAGGGACGGAGGGCGGTGCCGGCATCGCCTTCGGACAGAAGGACGACGACGTGTACCGCCTCGGCGTCCCGGGACCGACGGGCGGCTACCACGCCCTGCTGCACGCCGACGGACGGCTCGAGATCGTCAAGCGGGCGGTGGGGGAATCGGACGGGACGGCCATCGCCTCGGTCGCGACGACGCCCCCGAGCGTCGGCGAGTGGGTCGCGCTCCGCGTCGTCGTGAGCGCGACAGGAGTCGCCGTGACGCGGGACCGCAAGAAGCAGTGGACGGCGGCCGCCGCCGACACCGACTACAGCGGCCCCTACTTCTGGCTCTGCAAGGAGCGCGGAGCCGGCTCGGTGGCGTACCGGCGGCTGACGCGGGCGTGAGCGGCGAGGGTCGCCTCGATCGCGTCGACGCAGGGGTCGGCGCCGAGTTCCTCCGTCATGAACCGCTCGCCGGCGGCCGCGAACTGCGCCGCCAGCGCCGGGGAGTCGGCGAGCCGCTCGGCGCCGGCGAGGAGGGCCTCCGAGTCCTGCGCGTCCACGCGGAGCCCGGTACCGGTGCCCTCGATCTCTTCGCCCGTGATGCTCGTCCCATCGGTCGCCGCCAGGACGGGGCGGCCGGTGCTGAAGTACGACGTGAGCTTGCTCGGCACCGACATCTCGGTGAGGCCGGCGCGCTCGTTGACCAGCAGGATGTCCGCCGCCGCCAGCGCCGCCTCGAAAGCGCCGTCGGGCAGTGGCCGCAGGAACTGGAGGTGGTCGTTCGGGTCGAGCACCTCCAGCTCCTCGCGTCTGTTGCCGTCGCCGAGCAGCACGAAGCGCACGCGCGACCGTCGGTCGGCTGCGAGCCGGGATGCCTCGACCACCGACTCGAGCGCCTGCTTGGCGCCCATGTTGCCGGCGTGGAGCACCACGACGTCCTCCGGCGCCCAGCCCAGCGCGGCGCGGGTGGCCTCCCGACCGGCGCCGTCGGCGGCGCGCACGTGCGTCCAGTTGCGCACGACGGACACGCGGCTCGCGGCGGCGCCCAGCGTGTCCACCAGGTACCGCTTGAACCGGTCGTGGATGGCGATCACGCCGTCGCTCGAGCGCACGAGGCGGCCCTCGACGGCGCGGGCGATCCGGCCGGCCCGGCCTCCCCCGACACCGCTCTCGGCGACGCCCAGACTGTAGATGTCCTGCACCCACGTCACGACCGGCACGCCGCTGAGGCGCGCCCGGAAGCGGGCGACGACGGAGGAGAACAAGGCCGGGGTGACCAGCACGACGACGTCCGGGTGGTTCCAGTCGCTGAATGCGGCGCGCACGCCGAACACGACCTCCATCACGGCACGGTTGATCAGAGCGGGGCGGCGCGGGACGGGATGCCGCTTCCTGGTCACCCGCACGCCGTTGATCCCCTCGAAGCGGGTGGACCCCGTGTAACCCGGTGTGATGGTCCAGGCGGGGTAGTGCGGGTAGCCCACGATCGCCGAGACGACATGGCCGCGGCCGGCCAGCCGCTCGGCGGCATCGGTCGTGTACACGGCGATCCCGGTCGTCTCCGGCGCGTAGTTGAGGCCGACGAACGTGATCTTCACGCGGCGGCCCCCATGCGGCCCCGGTACCCGTCGTGCTGCTCGATGAACCACTCGTAGGTCGTGCGGAGCCCCTCCTGGAGCGGGATGCCCGCCGACCAGCCGAGGGAGGAGAGCAGCGACACGTCCAGCAGCTTGCGCGGGGTGCCGTCGGGCTTCGTCCGGTCGAACCGGATCGAGCCCCGGTACCCGGTCACGGCCGCGACGCTCTCCGCGAGCTCGCGGATCGAGCAGTCCACGCCCGTGCCCACGTTGATGTGCGACAGCATCGGGCGGGTGTGCGCATGCAGGGTCCCGGGGTCGAGCTCCATGACGTGCACGCTGGCCGCCGCCATGTCGTCGACGTGCAGGAACTCCCGCAACGGCTCGCCGGACCCCCACACGACGACCTCCTCGGCCCCACCCTGCGCGGCCTCGTGGAAGCGGCGGAGGAGGCCGGGGATGACATGGCTCCCGACCGGGTCGAAGTTGTCGCCCGGCCCGTACAGGTTGGTCGGCATGACGCTGCGGTAGTCGCGCCCGTACTGCCGGTTGTAGCTCTCGCAGAGCTTGATGCCGGCGATCTTGGCGATGGCGTACGGCTCGTTGGTCGCTTCGAGCGTGCCGGTGAGCAGCGCCTCCTCCGACATCGGCTGGGCGGCGTCCCTGGGGTAGATGCAGGAGGAGCCGAGTAGGAGCAGCTTCTCGATCCCGGCCCGGTGCGCGGCGTCGACGACGTTCGCCTGGATCATCAGGTTCTCGTGGATGAACTCGGCCGGGCGGGTGTCGTTCGCGACGATGCCGCCGACCTTGGCCGCGGCCAGGTAGACCTCGTCGATCGTGTGCGCGTCGAAGAACCGGCGGACGGCGGCGGGATCGGTCAGATCGAGTTCGTCGTGCGTCGCGGTCAGGATGTCCCGGTAGCCGAGCGCCTGGAGGCGGCGGACCAGGGCGGAGCCGACCATCCCGCGATGGCCCGCGACGTAGACCGTTCGTGTGGTGTCGCGCATGTCACTCGGCCGGGACGAGCACGGGGTAGCCGTGCGAGCGGAGGAGCGAGGTCTGCTTCGCCGCGAACAGGTCCTCCGCGACCATCTCGGCGCAGAGCCGCTGGATGCCGATCTCGGGCAGCCAGCCCAGCTGCTGGTGGGCGAGCTCGGCGTCGCCGAGCAGGGTGTCGACCTCGGCGGGGCGGAAGTAGCGCGGGTCGACGCGCGCGATCACATCGCCCTCCCGGACCGCCGGTGCGCGTTCGGCGTCGACCGAGAGCGCCCGGGCGACCTCGTCGACGCCGTCGCCCTCGAAGGCGAGGGTGATGCCCGCCTCCGCGGCGGCCATGGTGATGAAGTCGCGGACGGAGAACTGCTGTCCCGTCGCGATGACGTAGTCCGCCGGCGCGTCCTGCTGCAGCATCATCCACTGCGCCCGCACGTAGTCCCGGGCGTGCCCCCAGTCGCGAAGCGAGTTCAGGTTGCCGATGTAGAGGCACGGCTCGATGCCGTGGGCGATGTTGGCGACGGCGCGGGTGATCTTGCGCGTCACGAAGGTCTCGCCGCGGCGCGGGGACTCGTGGTTGAACAGGATGCCATTGCACGCGTACATCCCGTACGACTCGCGGTAGTTGACCGTGATCCAGTACGCGTAGAGCTTGGCGGCCGCATACGGCGACCGCGGATAGAAGGGCGTGCGCTCGCGCTGCGGCACCTCCTGCACCAGCCCGAACATCTCGGAGCTGGAGGCCTGGTAGAAGCGCACGGTGTCGGTCATCCCGAGCAGCCGGATCGACTCCAGCAGGCGCAGCGGCCCGAGCGCGTCGACGTCGGTGGTGTACTCCGGCTCTTCGAAGCTGACCGCCACGTGCGACTGGGCGCCGAGGTTGTAGACCTCGTCGGGCTGCACGTCGTGCATGATCCGGGTGAGGTTGGAGGAGTCGGTCAGGTCGCCGTAGTGGAGGAAGAGGTTCGGGCGGTCGTGGTGCGGATCCTGGTAGATGTGGTCGATCCGGCTCGTGTTGAACGAGGAGGCGCGGCGCTTGATGCCGTGGACCTCGTACCCCTTGTCGAGCAGGAGCTCGGCGAGGTAGGAACCATCCTGTCCGGTGATTCCGGTGATCAATGCCCGCTTCTTCATTCGGGTCCCCCTCCGGGTCGTTGTGCTCCCGGCCGTCCGTCCAGGGGGGTGGTCCAGGGCGACGGACGGCCGGGAAGCTGTCACGAGAGCTGATGCGTTGTCGGGTACTGCATTTCGGGTGTCTCTCGTACATGGAGGACGGAACCAAAATGAGAATCTGTCACCATGAATAAACTGAGAATACATCAATTCTCAGAAGGGTAGACGCCCTCGTTCGGGGGCCGTGGCCGGCCCCGTGTCAGCTCTGCTGATCCGCTAGCGGCTCGATCAGCTGCGGCCCGTCGTCCTTCGTCGAGAACGACGCGATCCGGTCGAAACGCAGCGTCTGCGCCTCCGCGACCCCCGCGGCGACGGCATCGTCGACGAGCGCCTGGTCGCCGACGATCGACGGGTCGATCCAGTGCAGCCACATGTCCTCGGGCAGGATCACCGGGTTGCGGTCATGGATGTCGGCCAGCGTCTGCACGGCGTCGGAGGTCAGGATCGTGGCGGTGAGCACCCAGCGGTCGGGGTCGTCGTCGGCCTTGGTGTGGTCGCGCCACCAGGAGTAGAGGCCGGCGAAGCCCATCAGCTGGTCGTCGGGGTAGCGGATGAAGTAGGGGGTCTTGTGCCCCTTCTCGCCCTGCCACTCGTAGTAACCGCGCGCGAGCACGATCGCACGGTGCGACTGCACCGGCTTGCGCCAGGTCGACTTCTCCACGATCCCCTCGGCGCGGGCGTTGAAGGTCGGGAACTTCAGCTTGAGCTCCTTCGACCAGCCCGGCACGAGAGACCAGTGGGCCCGCTCGAACCGCAGCTCCCGGTCTTTCGCGGAGTCGATCAGCACCGGGACGTCTTCGGTGGGCGCGATGTTGTACGCCTCCTCCCAGTCGGCGCGCCAGTCCTCCGGCCGCCTCCCGGTGCGCTCCACGAACTCGGTGATCTCGGCGTTGACCCTGTCGTCCATCGCGAACCTGCCGCACATGCGGGCAAGCGTACCCGCGACCGCCGACGAACGCGGTGCGACGATCAGTTCGCGAGGCTCCACGCCGCGGCGTCCGCGGTCGTGGCCGTCGTGATGCGCAGGAAGACGATGATCCAGCTGAAGATCAGCACCGCCGCCACCAGCTCCACGGCGGTCAGGTTGTAGTCCCCGATCGCGAACAGTACGGCGACGAGCGCGATCACCGCGAGGAACGCCCAGCCGAGCGCGATGAAGGCGCGGGGCAGCTCGGGCAGCAGCCAGCGCAGCCCGATCACGAGGGCGCAGAACACCAGGGCCATTCCGGTGGCGACGGTGTTGTGGACGAGGAGGAACTGATTCACCGGGAACAGCCCGACGCAGGTGAGCAGGACGCCGATCACGATCAGGGCCGTGCGCACGCGCAGGGCGCCACGGGACGGCGTGCGATCGTCCGGCCCGGAGGAGCCGGTGGCGTAGCGGGCGATGGCGGTCACGAGCACCCCCGCCACGATGACCGTGAGGTTGAACGTCATCCCGGAGAGGTCGTCCGTCATCCCGAGCGCGCTCAGGTTCTCCTTCCACCAGTGCGGGTCGGACGCGGTGATCATGCTCGTCAGCGCGCCCAGCACGAGGAAGACCGCGAGCACGGTGGAGAGGAGCAGGGGATTCATCTTCGCGGCGGAGAGGAACACGTAGTAGGCGCTGACGGCCGCGGCCGTGGCGACCAGCAGTGCGCCGGGGAAGGAGAAGACGAAGGCGTCCTGGAAGCTGCGGGCGAGGACGAAACCGAGCACGGCCCAGAGCAGGAGGACCACGATGGCGTGGGCGACGGCGATCGCGACCGTGTCGAACACCTCGACGGCGACGCCCATGCGCGAGCTCCGGCCAGTGCGGGCGGCGCCGAACCAGGCGACCCGCCACGACGCCCAGCGCCCGCCGCCGTAGGCCAGGAGGGCGACGACCCCGCCGGCGACGGCCGCGAACTCGCCGATCGAACCGGGCCCGGAGATCGTCAGGTGGCGGCCGAGGAACACGAACAGGGCGACGACGCCGACGGCGACGAAGGCCAGCGTGCCGACGCCGAGGGCGACGGATTCGACGGAGGAGGCGCGTAGGAGCGTGCCCCGCCCTGTCGCGATGCCCGCCGTGGAAGTGGTGTCCTCGTCCGCCTCGGATGCCCGCATGTCACCGAGCATAGGGCTGGCGGGCATCGCCCCGAAGGGGCGTCAGCGCGTGAGTTCGATGATGGCGGTGCGGTGGGTGGTCACGATGCGCCCGGTGGGCTCGAAGCCCAGCTCGGTCAGAGCCTCCCGGCCGTAGTCGCGGAGGTTGCCGTCGACGTCGTTCTCGATCAGCCACACCCGATCGACGTCGTCGAAGCGACCGTGCTCGGCGGCATCCCTCACCCCGTAGGCGCGGTCGGCCCAGCCGACGTTCTCGGAGTAGGGCGTCTCGAGCGTCACGTCGCGGACGTTCACGAAACCGGCGGGGTAGGTGTGCATGGCGAGGCGGGGCCGTTGGGAGGGGCGCGTCGACTCGTCGAAGACGACCGCGTCGCCCGGCTTCGCGACGGCTCCCATCGCCGCGCTCACCTCGGACCAGTCGCTGTTGTTCTTCGCGTACGGCCCGCGCTGCAGCTGGTAGACCGGGGCGCACACGGCGACGAAGCCGAGGAGGCCGACGCCGCTCACGATGACGGTGCGTCGGGCGTCCCCGCGCCCGATCCAGCGCCCGAGCACGAGGATCCCCTCGGCGACGAGCAGCGCCGCGGCGGGCGCCGCGAAGGTGGAATAGCGCGCGGTGTAGAGCGGGAAGACCAGGTTCGCGAGCAGCAGCGCGCCGGTCGGCACGATCAGCCAGCAGAACGCGACGGTCGTCGCCGTCATCGGGACGCCGGTGCGCAGGTGGAGGCCTGCCCGGCGCCAGGCGGCGATGCTGCCCCCGACGGCGAGGAGGATGAGCGCCCACGCGACGGCCGCCACCCACGGCGTGCTGAACCACGGGGCGTAGAGGAGCGTGCTCGGGTCGAGGGTCTGCGCGCCGAGGTAGCCGATCTGGCGGCGCTCGAAGAAGGCCAGCAGCGCGATCGGTGTGATCGCCAGCGCGGTTCCCGCCATCGCGAGCGCCCACGAGACGAGGGTCCGCCGCGACGCGCGGGTCAGCAGGAGGACGGCCAGGTGGCCGAGCGCCAGCGCGATCATGTAGAGGAACATGTACGACGCGACGGCCATCCCCGCCCCGTACAGCAGCCAGCAGGTGCGGCGCACGTTCGCCGGGACCGTGCGACCGCGCCCGTCCACCAGCCAGACGAAGAGGAGGGTGAGCCACGCGGCCGCGGCGGCGCTGAACGCGAATGATCGCGCCTCCTCGCCCGCGTAGGTCATGCGCGGGAGCACGCTCCCGACGATCCCGGCCGCGATCGCCGCGGTCGGGCCGCCGCGGCGGCCGGCCAGCAGGGTGATCGCCGCCACGGCGAAGCCGATCGCGACGGCGCTCGGGAAGCGGATGGCGAAGGCGCTCTCGCCGACCAGCCGGATCCAGCCGTGCAGGCCGAGGTAGTAGAACCCGTGCACCGCATCCACGTGGAGGAGCATGTTCAGGAGGCTGCCGACCGGTCGCTGGGCCGACATCACGCTGGCCGCCTCGTCGCCCCAGAGGGACGGGATCCAGCTTCCGGTGGCGCTCACCGCGGTGGCGACCAGGCCGAACGCGATCGCGATGGTCCACGGGCGCACCGCGGCCAGTGGCGCGGCGCCCGTGCGCCGTTCGGTCTCGATGATCGCGGTCATGTCCACAGCCCCCGGACTCTAACGCTCGTAAGAGAACTGCAGGCAGACAAGCAGAGAACGTCGAGTATCGGCCGGGAACAGGATGCGCGTACTCACACGTGACATTCTGCACATGGCCGCCTGAGTGGTTCCGGTACGGAGCCGCTCCGGCGTGCGATATGGGGTGGTGGCTCAGGCCTCCCCGCGCCGGGCTCCCGCCCAGAGGTCGACGCCCGCGTCGACCGCGTGCTCGTCGATCGCGGCGAGCTCCTCGGCGCTGAAGTCGAGACGGTCGAGAGCGGCGACGTTCTGCTCCAGCTGGTGGACGCTGCTCGCGCCGGTCACGAGGGAGGTGACGCGCTCGTCGCGCAGTGCCCAGGCGAGGGCGAGCTGGGCGAGCGTCTGGCCGCGGGCGCCGGCGATGTCGTTCAGGGCGCGGAGGTGGCCGACGGCCTCATCGGTGAGCCAGCTCTCGTCGAACGAGCCGCCCGCCGCGGCGCGGGAGCCCTCCGGCACGCCGTTCAGGTACTTGTCGGTCAGCATCCCCTGGGCGAGAGCGGTGAAGCCGATGACGCCGACGCCGAGATCGGCGGTCGCGTCGAGCAGTCCCTCCGTCTCGATCCAGCGGTTGAGCATCGAGTACGACGGCTGGTGGATGAGCAGCGGCGTGCCGAGCTCGCGCAGGATCTCGGCGGCACGACGGGTCTCCTCGGCGCCGTACGACGAGATGCCGACGTACAGCGCCTTGCCGCTGCGCACCGCGGTGTCGAGGGCCTGCATCGTCTCCTCGAGCGGCGTGGAGGGGTCGGGCCGGTGCGAGTAGAAGATGTCGACGTAGTCCAGCCCGAGCCGGGTCAGCGACTGGTCGAGGCTCGCGAGCACGTACTTGCGGCTCCCGCCGCCCTGACCGTACGGGCCGGGCCACATGTCCCAGCCGGCCTTCGACGAGACGATCAGCTCGTCTCGGAAGGGCGCCAGGTCTTCGCGCAGGATGCGGCCGAAGTTGATCTCGGCGGCGCCATAGGGCGGCCCGTAGTTGTTCGCCAGGTCGAAGTGCGTGATGCCGAGGTCGAACGCACGGCGCACGATCGCGCGCTGCGTCTCGATCGGCCGGTCGTCGCCGAAGTTCTGCCAGAGCCCCAGCGACAGGGCGGGCAGGTCGAGTCCACTGCGGCCGGTGCGGCGGTAGAGCATGCTGTCGTAACGGTTCGGGGCGGGTTCGTAGGCCATGGTTCCAGATTCGTGGGTCGGCGGAGGGATGTCCAACAGCGCAGCGCGATGCGATTCAGCACCGCCGGATCTCAATCCGGCGGCGCGTGGCGGTGCCGGTTCGTCAGGAGCGGTTGGCGGTCCGCCGCAGCCAGCCGATGATCGCGGTGATCACGAAGAGCACCAGACCCAGGATGGCGAGCCAGAGCAGACCCTTGATGGCGAAGCCGAGCACCGCGAGCACGGCCCAGATGACGAGCAGGATGATGATGAGTGCGACCATGCCCCCACCGAACCCCCCGCCCGGGTGCGCGTCAACCGGCGCGGGCTAGTGCGTCAGCGCCGCTTGCGCGCCGCGCGGTTGCGCGCCATGATCCAGCCCGCGATCGCCCCGACGACGAAGACGATGAGGACGAGGGCCCAGGTGGGCATCTTCAGCTGACCCCAGAGCAGGAAGATCGTCGCGGTGTCGGCGCCGACCGCGTTCTGGATCGCGACGACGACGAGCAGCACGACGAGCACGATGGCGAGCCATCGGCGCTTCAGGAAGGTGACGAAGGAGTTCTCTCCCGTGCGGGACCCGGTCTGACTCATGGGGTCAGTATGGCGTGAAGGTGCGCGGGATACCATGCGGACATATGAACGACGTCGTCTCCGCCCTCCGCGAGGTCCTCCCTCCCGAAGCCCTGTTCACCGACGCGGAGGCGCTGCGCCGGTACAGCCACGATGACGCCGAGTGGGCCGCGTTCGGCGAGCCGGCCGCGGTCGTGCTGGCGGGTTCGGTGGACGACGTGGTCGCGGCCGTGCGGGTCGCCGCGCGGCTGGGCGTGCCGGTCGTGCCGCGGGGCGCGGGCAGCGGGCTCTCGGGAGGCGCGAACGCGACCGCGGGCTGCATCGTGCTCTCCCTGGAGCGGATGACCGCCATCCTGGAGGTGAACGCCGACGAGCGCTACGCCGTCGTGGAGGCCGGTGTGATCAACGACGACCTGCGGCAGCACGTCGCCGGGCACGGGCTCTGGTACCCGCCGGATCCGGCCAGCATGTCGATCAGTACGATCGGCGGCAACGTCGCCACCAACGCGGGCGGCCTCTGCTGCGTCAAGTACGGCGTCACCCGCGACTACGTGCTCGGGCTCACGGTCGTGCTGGCCGACGGCAGCGTCGCGAAGCTCGGCCGCACGACGGCCAAGGGCGTCACCGGCTACGACCTCACGGCCCTGATGGTCGGGTCGGAGGGCACGCTCAGCATCGTGGTCGACGTCACGGTGAAGCTGCGGCCTCTCGGCGGCCGCGAAGAGCGCGCCATCATCGGCTACTTCCCGTCGCTGACCGACGCCGGACGGGCGGTCGCCGCGGTCTCGGCGGCAGGCATCGTCCCGTCCGCCTTGGAGCTCATCGACCGGATGTGCCTGCACACGGTCGCCGAGTGGCAGGGGTGGACGCTGCCCGAGCAGGCGGACGTCCTCCTGCTCGCCGCCGTCGACGAGGTCGGCGCGGCGGGGGAGGAGCTGGCCGGCCGCATCGCCGGGCTCTTCGCCGACGCCGGCGGCACCGGAGTGGAGCGCGCCACCGATCCGGACGACGTGGCGCGCCTGTTCCTCGCCCGTCGGCTCGCGTATCCCTCGCTCGAACGCCTCGGGCCGGTTCTCACGGAGGACGTCTGCGTCCCGCGCTCCGCCGTCCCGGAGATGCTCGCCCGCATCGAGCGGATCGCCGCCGAGGCCGACGTCGTGATCGCGAACATCGCCCACGCCGGCGACGGCAACCTCCACCCCCTGATCATCGCGCCGGAGGGGGATGCGGCCGCCAAGGACCGTGCCGAGGCCGCCTTCACCCGCATCGTCGACGCGTGCCGTGAGCTCGGCGGCACCGTCACCGGCGAGCACGGCGTCGGCCTGCTCAAGCTCCCCGGCGCCGCGGCCGAGTTGAGCCCGACCGTGCTGCGGATGCACCGCGCCGTCAAGGACGCGCTCGATCCGCACGGCATCCTGAACCCGGGCAAGGCGTTCCCCGCCACCGTGCCCGCCACCGAGTCCGCCACCGAGCCCGCCACTGCCGAGAGGTGACCCCATGACGTCCCTGACCGCCGACGACGGCGTCCGCCTCGACTACACCGAGCACGGCGACCCGGCCGGGCGCCCCGTCCTCCTCCTCGCCGGCTTCAAGGCGTCCGCCGTCAGCTGGCTCTACCAGGTGCCGGCGCTCGCCGGGGCCGGCTACCGCGTCTTCACAGTCGACCTGCGCGGGCACGGCCTCGCCGAGCGCCCGGCCGCCGGGGTGGACATGGCGCGGCGCGGACAGGACGTGGCGAACGTCCTCGACGCACTCGACCTTCACGACGTCGCGCTCGTCGGCGGGTCGATGGGCGGCAACACCATCTGGTCGTATCTGTCGCAGCACGGGGAGGGGCGCGTGCGCGCGGTCGCGATCGTGGACCAGACGGCGAAGATGCTCAACTCCGCCGACTGGCCGTACGGCTTCTACGGCTACGACGACACCAACCGCGACACGTACTTCGCCGAGCGCATCCCGGACACCGGGCGTGGCACTCCGTTGGCCCGGCGCGGGATGCGGCTGGTCCGCCTCCTCAGCGCGATGAAGGGCGGCGGCGACCGCACGCTCACACCCGGCGAGCTGACCCTGCTGCACGACCATGCGACGGCCGACTGGCGGCCGGCCATCGCGGCGACGACCGTCCCCGTGCTCTTCGTCGCCGGCGCCGAGAGCGAATTCTGGCCGAGCGCGCACGCTGCCGCGGCCGCGGCCCTCACGCCGCGCGGCAGCTCTGCAGTCATCCGCAAGGACGGCCACGCCGCCAACATCGAGCAGCCGAAGGCCTTCAACCGCGGGCTGCTGGAATGGCTCGGGCGGGTCTGACGGGGCACTCGCGGCGTGACTCTTGACGCGGCCTCGGTCGAGCCGTACTCTTTACTCAACCGAAAGGTTGATAAAGCAAATGGTTGATCACAATGAAGACGCTGCGCTCGACGCGGCCTTCGCCGCACTCGCGGATCCGGTGCGGCGCGCGATGATCGCGCGCCTGAGCCGCGGACCCGCCACGGTCGGCGAGCTGGCCGAGCCGTTCGACATCACCCTGCAGGCGGTGTCGAAGCACATCGGCGTGCTGGAGTCGGCCGGGCTGGTGTGGCGCACGCGTGACGCGCAGCGCCGCCCGGTCCACCTCGACGCCGCAGCGCTGGAGCGCCTCACCTCGTGGATCGACCGCTACCGGCTCGAAGCCGAGGCCCGCTACCGCCGCCTCGACGCCGTGCTCGCGCCGCAACCGGCCGAGCACTCGAACGCACTGCAACACCGAACGAAGGAGAAGGAGTCATGAGCAACCCCGTCGTCATCGACGTCGTCCCGGGCACGTCGTACGCCGATCTCACCCGCGAGTTCGACGCACCCGTCGAAGCCCTCTTCCGCGCCCACGCGGACCCCGAGCTGTACGTGCAGTGGGTCGGCCCGCGCGCGCTCGACAGCGTCATCACCGACTGGGACTTCCGCACGGGCGGCGCCTACGGGTTCGAGCAGACCGACCCGGACGGCAACACCTACGGGTTCCGCGGCGTCATCCACACCGTGGTCGAGAACGAGCTGATCATCCAGACGTTCGAGTACCTGGGCGCACCCGCTGAGGTGAGCCTCGACCGCATGCGCTTCGAATCCCTCCCGGGAGGCGGTTCCCGCCTCGTCAGCCGGTCCGTCTTCACCTCGAAGGAGGCGCTGGAGGGGATGATCGCCGAGGGCATGGAGTACGGCGTGACCGAGGGCTACGAGAAGCTCGACGAACTGCTGGCCCGGGGGGCGGCGTCATGACCCGCGTCGTCGCAGACATCACCATCTCCCTGGACGGCTTCGTGACCGGACCGGACGCCGGCCCGGAGAACGGCCTCGGCACCGGCGGAAAGCCTCTGCACAACTGGGCGTTCTCCGACGACCCCGACGATCAGCGCCAGCTCCAGGAGGGGATGGTGCGCTCGGGCGCGGTCGTGATGGGGCGCAACCTCTTCGACGTCGTCGACGGCCCCGGCGGCTGGAACGACGAGGTGGGCTACGGCGCGGGGGAGGTCGGCAAACCTCCATTCGTCGTCGTCACCTCCGAGCGCCCCGCGTCGGTGCGGCTGACCGGGCTGGACTGGACGTTCGTCACGACCGGCCTCGTCGACGCGATCGCCGCCGCCCGCGAACGGGCCGAGGCGGCCTCCGCCTCCCGCGACGCGGACCTCGACGTGGTCCTGATGGGCGGCGGCGCCCTCATCGGGTCGGCGCTCGCCGCGGGGCTGGTCGACATCCTCTCGCTGCATCTCTCGCCGTTGATCCTGGGGGCGGGCACGCCGCTCTTCACCCCCGGCCCGACGCGAGCCCTCGTCCAGCGGTCCGTGACCGTCTCGTCGACCGCGACCCACCTGATGTACGACGTGCTCTGAGCGCGGGAGGGATGCCGGCAGCCTCTCCCGACGACACCGTCGTGAGCGCACTGTCAACCCCGTGCGCACCCGCACCCCGGTGTCGTACCCTCGCCCCGGTGTGAAAACGCCACCTAGCAGCGGAAGCCCGGCCTCGTGCCGGGCTTCCGTGCTCTCGACATAGTCTGGGGACATGGCGACGACGGCATACTTCCACCAGGCGGGCGAGCACACCTTCACCCCGACCTCCGAGGCGGGCGGCGCGTGGGCCGACGACGAGATCCACTTCAGCCCGCTGGGTGGCCTGATCGCTCACGAGATCCTGCGGCATGCCCCCGAGCGGTCAGGGTCGGCGCTGCAGCTCGGGCGGATCAGCTATGACATCCTCGGCTTCCTCGCCCTGGAGCCGGTGGAGGTGCACGTTGAGACGATCCGGCCGGGCCGCACGATCGAGCTGGTGGAGGCGACCGCCGTCATCCGCGGGCGGGCCGCCGTCAAGGCCCGGGCCTGGCTGCTCTCGGCGTTCGACACCTCCGAGGTGGCGGGCGGTGCACCGGAGAGCCTCCCGGCACCCGAGTCGGCGCCGAGCTGGCCGATGACCGATGTGTGGCGCGGCGGTTATGTCGCCTCGCTCGATGCCCGCGCCATCCGTCCACCGGAGCCCGGGCGTGCGACCGTCTGGCTGTCGACGACGCGCGAGCTCGTCGCCGGCGTCCCGGTCGAACCGGTCGCCTCCTGGCTCGCGCTCGTCGACACGGCGAACGGGGTCGCGGTCCGGCGGCATCCGACCGAGTGGATGTTCCCCAACGTCGACCTCACCGTCCACCTGCACCGCGAACCGGCCGGCGGCTGGCTCGGGCTGGACACGGAGGTCGTCTTCGGCTCGACCGGTCTCGGCGTCACCCGCTCCGTGCTCCACGACCGCGACGGCGCGGTCGGTTTCGCGGAGCAATCCCTCACCATCCGACGGCTCTGAGCGGAGCTCCCAGCCCATCCGTGTATGCTGACTCATGTCCGCACAGCGATGTGCTCCCACTGGTAGTACCTCGAGCCGGGACATTCCGGCCGCTCGACCAGCGGTGCCGGCGAATCGCGCCGAAACCCGCCCTCCTCGCGCTGACTCTCTCCGAAGCAGCCCCTCTACTCATCCCCGACGTGACGCAGCCCCTCTGCTGAGCCGGCCGTCACCATCCGCACACAGTGCGCCGACCAGGCGCCGAAGGAACACCATCACAAGCATTCTCGAACACGCGGCACCCGCCGCGACCTCCTGGCGACAAGCCGACGACGACGTCTGGGTGGCCACTCGATCCGGCGAATACGCCGGAATGGCCCACCGCGTCCTCGACGGGTTCGCCGTCCTCGACGAGCAGTCCCGGGCCGTCGGCGTCGCCGCCACGGTCGAGGCCGCGCAGGAGCTCCTGTTCCTCCCCACCACATTGCACTTCATCCCCACCGACGCGTGCTCGATCCCGAGCACCCACATTCGCCCGCTCCACATTCGGCGCGGGGCACGGAATCGTTCACACGGTTCACCATCACGAAAGAGAGAGACGATGGCTACAGGCACCGTCAAATGGTTCAACTCGGAAAAGGGCTTCGGCTTCATCGCCCCGGATGACGGGAGCGCCGACGTCTTCGCCCACTACAGCGCGATCGCCGCGACCGGCGGATACCGCAACCTCGACGAGAACCAGAAGGTCGAGTACGACGTCGAGCAGGGCGCCAAGGGCCCGCAGGCGTCGAACATCCGACCCGCTTGATCGGTCGAAGACGCCCCGTGGAACACGGGGCGTCTTCGCCGCCAATCTCCAGCTACGCCGCGTAGCGTTATGAATATCTAGGGCGTTCCGTCCATACCTCGGCTGAGAAGTCGCATCGACACCAGCGGAGGCAGACGATGACCGTATCCACTCTCGGACCGGTGCAACGCACCAAGGTCCGACCCGAGGGCCGGCAGCCCGTCACGAGCACGTACAACGAACTGCTCGGGCAGATCCGTTCGCAGGGGCTCCTCGAGCGCCGCCGCGGCTTCTACATTCTGATCTTCGCCCTCCTCACCGCGGGCCTCGGCGGAGCGATCGCCGGTTTCGTCCTGCTGGGCGACTCCTGGTTCCAGCTCCTGATCGCCGGCGCGCTGGGCATCATCTTCACGCAGTTCGCGTTCCTCGCCCACGAGGCCTCGCACCGCCAGATCTTCGCGTCCGGCCCGGTCAACGACCGCGTGGGCCGCTTCCTCGCCACCTGGATGGTCGGGATGAGCTACCAATGGTGGATGACGAAGCACACCCGTCACCATGCCAACCCGAACACCGTCGGCAAAGACCCCGACATCGAGTTCGACACGATCTCCTTCACCGAGGAGGACGCGGCCAAGCAGAAGGGCCTGATGGCCGCCATGACGCGCCGCCAGGGGTACTTCTTCTTCCCGCTGCTGATGCTCGAGGGCGTCAACCTCCACGTCACCTCGGTCCGCTCGCTGATGGAGCGCCGGCCCACCGTCGGCCGCTCGCAGGAGCTCACCGCCATCGCCGTCCGCCTCACCGTGTACCTCGGCCTGGTCTTCCTCTTCCTCCCGCTCGGGATGGCGTTCGCCTTCCTCGGCGTGCAGCTCGCCGTCTTCGGCGTCTACATGGGTGCGTCGTTCGCCCCGAACCACAAGGGCATGCCGCTGCTGCCGACCGGGTCCCGCGTCGACTTCCTCAGCAAGCAGGTCCTGACCTCCCGCAACATCAAGGGCGGCTGGTGGATGAACGCGCTGATGGGCGGCCTCAACCACCAGGTCGAGCACCACCTGTTCCCGTCCATGCCGCGCCCGTCCCTGGCACGGGCCCGGGAGCTGACCCGCGTGCACTGCGCGACCCACGGCATCCCGTACACCGAGACGAGCCTGGTGCGTTCGTACGCCATCGTCATCGAGTACCTGAACCGGGTCGGCCTCGCCGCCCGCGACCCGTTCGACTGCCCGGCCGCCGGCGACCTGCGACGACGCTAGACCGCAGGGCCGCGCACTGAGACCCGCGACCCCCTTGAATGTGGGGCCGCACCGGGGGACATTCGTGCCATGCGCAAGATCATCTACGGCGGGACCTCGATCTTCACGGGCGACCGGATCGCCGACGCCATCCTCGACTACGGCGCCGCATTGGCCGGCGCGAGCCAGGCCGACGTCATCGACTTCCCCGGCCGCGACGCGAGCGGGGAGCTGCGCGAGCTGAGGCTCCTGCTCGGACCCGCCAGTCAGATGGTCTCCGAAGACGTCGACATCGAGTGGCCCGAGATCCTCAGCCCCGAGACGGTCGCGCACCTCGACGACCTGACGGCGGGCCTCACCGCCCTCCCGGACTTCGCCCTCCCGACCTTCGGCGATCAGGAGGAGGGGCGCGGCACCTCGTAGCCGCCCGGCACCTCTCACCGACCGAGGGGCCTCGCCCACACGTTCACGTGGAGCACCTGCCCGCGGAACGGGAAGTCCTCCTCGCCCCGCAGCTCGAATCCGGCTCCCGCGCACAGCGCGTTCGACGGCCCGTTGCTGACCGAGGGGAACGCGAACAGATCGGTCCCGCGCGCCAGTGAAGCGGCTGCGTCCTCGATCGTCAGCAGCACAGCCGCATGAGCGACACCCCGCCCCTGCGCGCGCGGCAGCACGAACCATCCCGTCTCGGCCGCGGCGACGCCGCCCCGGTCGATGCGCCACCAGCCGATGCCGCCGACCGGTTCGTCGCCGTCGAGCACGGCGAACATGTGCGCCGTATCCTCCTCCCAGAACCGCAGGTAGTTGCGGTGCCGCTGGGCGACCTGCTCGTCCGTCTCGGGTCCTGCGATGTGGGCCGTCATGTTCGGGGTGTTCGCCGCGACCAGGAGCGGCGCGTCGGGCTCGGACCAGCGCCGGATGCGGATGGACGTCATGCGCCCAGTATCCGCCCCTCCCCGCGGCGCCTTCCCGGGGCTTACGATCCGCTCAGCAGAGGCCGTCGACGTGAGGGGTCATCATGAGCGAATACCCGTTGATCGCGGATCACGGTCTGATCGGCGATCTGCAGACCTCGGCCCTGGTTTCGACCGATGGCACGATCGACTGGTTCTGCAGCCCGCGGTTCGACTCGCCGAGCATCTTCGGCTCCCTGCTCGACGAGGAGCGCGGAGGCCATTTCAGCGCGCGGCCCCGAGCCGACGCGTTCGACGCGAAGCAGCTCTACTTCCCCGACACGGCGATCCTCGTCACCCGGTTCCTGACGGAGGAGGGCGTCGGCGAGCTCGTCGACTTCATGCCGGTGGCCCACGGCGAAGCCCACGAGACGCACCGCCTGGTCCGGCTGATCCGGTGCGTGCGGGGCCGGATCGAGTTCGACATCGAGGTGGCGCCTCGGTTCGACTACGGGCGCACGCCACACATCCTGACGGTGACGGACGACGGCGCGACGTTCGACGCGGGAGACACGACGCTCACGATGAGCCTCATCCGCGACCCCGGCGACGAGCGTCTGGCACGCGCCGAGCAGACGGGGGACGGCGACGTGAGAGCATCCGTCGTCCTGACCCAGGGGCAGGAGCGCGGTGTCGTGCTGGAGACGGGCACGCGCGAGCCGCCGCGCGCGGTCGGGGTCGCGGAGGCCCGCGCGCTGTTCGACGGCACCGCGCGATTCTGGCAGGAGTGGATCTCGCAGTCCGCCTACAGCGGCCGCTGGCGCGAAGAGGTGGAGCGGTCGGCGATCACCCTGAAGCTGATGACCTACGCCCCGACCGGAGGTCTCGTCGCGGCGCCGACCGCAGGCCTGCCCGAGCAGGTCGGTGGCGAGCGCAACTGGGACTACCGCTACACCTGGGTGCGGGATTCCTCCTTCTCCGTCAACACCCTGGTGAAGCTGGGCTTCCGCGACGAGGCCGTCGCGTTCGGCCGCTGGCTTCGCGACCGGGTGATGGAGGCCGACGGCGGGCCCACCGGGCCGCTCAACATCATGTACCGCATCGACGGCGACCCGAACCTGTCGGAAGAGATCGTCGAGGGGTGGGAGGGGTACCGCGGCTCGTATCCCGTCCGGATCGGGAACGGTGCGGCCGGCCAGCTGCAGCTCGACATCTACGGCGAGGCCCTGGATGCGCTGTACCACGCCGATCTCGCGGGAATCGAGGTCGGTCAGCAGGGCTGGCTCGCGATCTGCCGCATCCTGGACTGGCTCGTCGACAACTGGGACCAGCCCGAGGAGGGCATCTGGGAGACCCGGGGCGGCCGCAAGGCGTTCACCTACGGTCGTCTGATGTGCTGGGTCGCGTTCGACCGGGCGATCCGGCTGGCCGCGCGCTGGGGGCGTCCGGCTCCGGTCGACCGCTGGCGCACCGAGCGGGATGCGATCTACGACCAGATCATGGAGCACGGCTGGAACGCCGAGCGGCGGGCGTTCGTCCAGCAGTACGGAGAGCCGACCCTCGACGCCTCCCTGCTCAAGATGGTGCAGGTGGGATTCATCTCCGCCCACGACCCGATGTGGCACGACACCATGGCGGCGATGGGCGCCGAGCTCGTCTCCGACAGCCTCGTCTACCGCTACGACCCTGCCGCCTCTCCGGATGGCCTGCGCGGCTCGGAGGGCACCTTCTCCCTCTGCACCTTCTTGTACGTGGATGCGCTCGCGCGCGAGGGGCGGCTCGACGAGGCCCGGCTGACGTTCGAGCAGATGCTCACCTACGCCAACCACCTGGGGCTCTTCGCCGAGGAGATCGCCCCCACCGGCGAACAGCTCGGCAACTTCCCGCAGGCCTTCACCCACCTGGCGCTCATCGACGCCGCGATGATCCTGAACGAGCGCCTCGACGAAGGTCGGCGATCCGCCTAAGCCGGTGGGTGAGCCGGGCCCGCCGACGGTCCGGGCATGAGGATCAGCTGGATGGCCGGCCCGACGGTCGCGACCAGCTGCTCGTGATCGGCGTCGGCCACCGTGGGGACACCGATGATGCGCCGGCTGGTGATGATGCCGACGAGCATGGCTGCCGCGAGGCCCGCCCGCAGGGCCACGCCGTCGCGACCGTGCCGGGCGCCGTGGACGAGTCGGGCCTGGATGAAGTCGCGGAGCTGCGTGCTCGCCTGCTCGTTGACGATCGCCCCGCGGAGCATGGCCATCAGCGGTTCCGACTCGTCGGCCGGTCCTTCCCACGCTTCGAGGAACGCGCGCACGACGCGTTCCCCGAGGTGCTCGTCGGGGCCCTCGAACGCCGTGTCGAATCGCCGGAGCGCAGACGAGGGAACGGACATCGCCGCCGCGAAGAGGTCGTCCTTCGAGCCGAAGAACTGCATCACCTGGGACGGGTCCACTCCGGCGTCGGCCGCTACCCGGCGGATGGTCGTCGCGGCGAAGCCGTCGCTCGCGAACCGCGAGCTGGCGGCGGCGAGGACGGCCGCGCGGGTGCTGGCGTTGCCCGGCCGGCGGCCGACGCGTGCTGTCCGGCCGGTCGGGGCGTCCGCTGTCATGAGCCCAATCTATCGGGTCTCCCCATTTTCTCAACAAGTGTTGAGTTAATTCGACGATGAACGTATGCTCCTCGGGACGAGCCCGGAAGGACTCCGATCCGAAGGAGAGCACGATGGCCACCGCCCAGAAGATCTACGTCCCGTCGACGCCGCTGCCCGCAGCGCGGACCGGCATCCTGACCCCCTTCGACCCCGGTACCCGCACGCTCGAGGCCGGATTCCAGGTCGCTCCGCCGTTCGCGCCGTTGCCGGTGGACATCGTGTTCGAGAAGGACACCGCGGTGCAGCTGCGGGACGGGACGACAATCCACGTGGATGTGTTCCGCCCGGTCGGCACGGAGCCGGTGCCGGTCATCGTGGCCTGGAGCCCGTACGGAAAGGCTCAGGGCACCTCGCTCAGTGTGATGGGTGTCTTCGGGCTGGTCGGCCTGTCCAACGCAACCGTGTCGGGCCTCGAGAAGTTCGAGGCGCCCGACCCGGCCTACTGGTGCGCCAACGGGTACGCGATCTGCAACGTCGACATCCGTGGCGTCGTCGACTCCGAGGGCGACAGCGTGCTCTGGGACTGGCAGGAGGGCCGGGACTGCTACGACGTGATCGAGTGGCTCGCCGAGCAGGAGTGGTGCTCGGGCAAGGTCGGCATGAGCGGCACCTCCTACCTGGCCGTGTCGCAGTGGTTCACGGCGGCGGAGCAGCCGCCGCACCTGGTGGCGATCAACCCGTGGGAGGGCGTCAGCGACGTGTACCGCGACCTCGTGATGCGCGGCGGGATGCCCGACACCGGGTTCGCCCAGCAGTTGCAGTACGGCAGCTTCTTCGGCAGGTACCGCAAGGAGGACATCCTCTCCGAGGTGGAGAGGTACCCGCTGATGAACGAGCTCTGGGAGAACAAGATCCCCGCGTTCGAGAAGATCGCGGTCCCGGCCTACGTCGTCGCCAGCTACTCGAACACCCTGCACACGGCGGGCACGTTCCGCGCCTGGCGCCGGATGGCCTCGCAGGATAAGTGGCTGCGCATCCACAACGGCCAGGAATGGCCCGACTACTACGACCCGGCCAACGTCGAGGACCTGCGCCGCTTCTTCGACCACTACCTGCTCGGCGTCGAGAACGGATGGGAGACCACCCCGCGGGTGCGCTACTCGATCCTGGATCTCGAGGGCGGTGACGAGGTGAACGTCCCGGCGGAGTCGTTCCCGCCGGAGGACGTGACGTCGACGAGGTTCTACCTCGACGCGCGCACCCGCACGCTCTCGGCAGCTGCACCGGAGGCCGCGGCGGAGGCATCGTACGCGGTCGAGGCGAATCCGAACGCCGTGTCGTTCCTCACCCGGTTCGAGGAGGAGACGGTCCTCGTCGGCTACCCGAAGGCGCACCTGTTCGTCGAGGCCCGGGATGCCGACGACCTCGACCTGTTCGTCCTCGTGCAGAAGCTCGACCGCTTCGGCACTCCGCTGCAGGCGTTCACGGTCCCCAACCAGTCCGCGATGGCGCACGACCTCACCGATCACGGAGCGACGATCCTCCGCTACAAGGGGTCCGACGGACGTCTTCGGGTGTCCCTCCGCCACCTCGACGAGACGCTCACGACCGACGACGTCCCGGCGCACAGCTTCGATCGCGTCGAGAAGCTCTCGCCCGGACAAGTCGCCGAGATCGAGATCGACCTGTTCCCGATCGGTCTCGCGTTCCACCCCGGCGAGCAGCTGCGGTTCATCGTGAGCTCCCGCAACCTGCTCGGGACCCTGATGCCGGGCATCCGCGAGTACATCGGCGCGAACAGCGGAACCCACGTCGTCCACACGGGAGGCGAGCACGCCTCCTACCTGCAGCTCCCCGTCCAGGCGAAGTGAGGCGTGACATGACGACGACACCCGAGACCACCGCCACCGTGCGGCTGAGCGGTGACGACAGCGACTCGACGATCGACGGCTTCGAACTGTTCTCCGCACGCCGGGCCCTCGAACTGCTGAAGCGAAAGCTCGGCCGTGAGCGGCTCCTGGAGCTGCTCGAGGAGGAGATCGCCGCCGGCGATGCGTTCCTCCGCGACCACCTGGACCGCTCGGACGGTGAGGAGGCGACCGGGACGACGAGGCTGCGCGCGCGTGGCATCCCCGCCGCCGAGTTCGGGGCGTGGCTCGGCGCGGCGTTCGCCCGCGACGACGTGATGCTCGCCGGGCACCCGGAGCACTACTCGATCCACGCCGAGCCGGGGCAGAACGTCAACATCGTCGAGACCCTGGACGAGTACGTCTGCTCCTTCTTCATGCGCCCGTGGGACGACAGTGTCATCGTCGCCCAGGAGCTCCCGGTCGCATCGCGGGGTACGGCCGTCCGCCGGTCGCACATGCTGCTCGCCGACGGGACGGTGGTCGGCTCGATCGCCAACGCGTTCGACGAGGAGCCGGACGGCTTCACCGCGCGGCTCTCCGTCACGTTGCCGGCCACGTGCGCACCCGAGGTCGTCGACCAGCACCTCGAGCACTTCGCCGTCGAGTTCCGCACCTGGATCCGCCGAGCAGCGGCCGAGCGCTAGCCGCGAGCCCGGACTACCGAGCTCGGACTACATCCACTTGCTGCGCTTAAAGATCCAGTAGAGGATCGCCGCGAACGCGACCATCAGCAGGATGGACATGGGGTAGCCGAGCGCCCAGTGCAGTTCCGGCATGTGGTCGAAGTTCATGCCATAGACGGCGGCGATCAGGGTCGGGGCGAAGAGGATGGCCGCCCAGCCCGAGATCTTCTTCATCTGCTCGTTCTGCCGCTGGCCGACGAGGGTCGAGTTGACCTCGAGGATCTGCGAGAGCGCGTCCCGATACTCGGTCACGCGGGTGTTCACCCGGGTGAGGTGGTCCGAGACGTCGTTGAGGTACGCCTGGAGCTCGTCCGGGATGTCGTACTTGCCGAAGCCGGCGATCAACGCGCCGAGCACCTCGCCCAGCGGGGCGGTCGCGTGCTGCAGGTCGATGATCTCCTGGCTCAAGCGGTAGATCCGTTCCGCCGCCGCGGCGTCGCCGCTGAAGACCTGGCGCTCGATCTGCTCCTTGTCGATCGCCACCCCCTGCAGCACCGGGGTGTACCCGTCGACGATCGCGTCCAGCAGCCGGTAGACGACGGCCTCCGGGCCGAGGGCCAGGAGGTGCTCGTCGGCGAGGAGGGTGCGCTCGCGGCGGTCGGACCGCAGGAGCTCCTCCTCGTCGAACTCCGTGCCGTCCGTCCCGTCGATCCATCGCTTGTCCTGGCACAGCACCGCGACTGCGCCGGGGCGCACCAGCATGTGGAACTCTGAGAAGTCGACCTCTTCGCTCTCGTCGATGTAGCGCGCGGACCGCACGACCAGGAAGAGGACGTCCCCGTAGCGGTCCAGCTTGGGACGCTGGTGCGCGTGGAGCAGATCCTCGACCAGCAGGGGATGCAGGTCCCACGCGTCCGCGAGTTCGTCGATCTGGTTGGCGGTCGGCGCGGGGTAGAGGAACATCGCCATCCGGCCGGGGCCGTCCTCGGCGAATCGGAGGCCGTCGGCCACCGAGGCATCGGCCGGCGCCGCGACGGGATCGCCATCGGTCACGTACCGGGTCAGGCGCTGCGCCTCATCCGCAACGGGCACGGTCACGGTCGCGGACCTCCGGCGCAGGAAATCCGCTCGGCGCGTGAACGACCGTTCGTTGCGACCCTGAGACATCGCGCCCTCCTTCTGCTCCCCCTCACTGTAGGCGGAGCGGGTGGCGAAGGGTCGCCACGCTGACGAGGCGGCCTCCTCAGGCGCGGTCGTGCAGTGTGATCTGGTAGCCGTCCGGGTCGGCGAAGGTGAAGGTGCGGCCGAAGGGGCCGTCGATCGGGGCCGCGACGATCGTTCGGCCGTCGGCCACCAGGCGGTCGTGGATCTCCTGGACATCGGTGGCGTGCAGCCAGATCGCTGCGCCGATGCCCGGCTGGGTGACGGCATCCAGGTCGGTGCCCGGGATGAGGTCGCGCAGTGCGAACGCGATCGGGGTCGTCTCGAAGACGACGGCGTGCGGCGGGCCGGCCTGCGAGCGGACGAGGCCGAGGTACTGCTCGTAGAACGCCTGCGACGCGTCCAGATCGCGGACCTGCAGGGAGAGGAAGTCGGGGCCGGTGGCGGGCATGATGTGCTCCTTCGTCGTGTGTCAGTTTTCTGACACGCGCCACTCTATGTCAGAATACTGACATGAGTCAAGACGGCATTGATCTGGACACGTCCCTCGGTTACCTGCTGAAGGAGGCGTCGAGCGCGCTCCGGGCCGCCATGGAGGATGTGCTCCGCCCGCTCGGCATGACGGTGACCCACTACTCCTGCCTCGAACTGCTCGCGCAGCGTCCCGGCCTGTCGAACTCCGAGCTCGCGCGAGGGGCGTTCGTCACGCGGCAGTCGATGAACGTGCTGCTGCAGGCGCTCGAACGGGACGGCTACGTCACCCGGCCGGCCGAGGCTCCGGTCGGCAAGGCGCTTCCTGCACGGCTCACGCCGCGCGGCCGACGCAGCCTCGAGAAGGCGACCGTCGCCGTCCGCTCGGTCGAGGTCAGGATGCTCGGCGGCCTGACGCCCGACGAGCAGGCCGGCGCCTTCCACCTCCTGCAGAGCATCGTCACCTCGCTGCGCGCCGGCTGATCGGCGGCCGCCGACCGCTCAGTCGGCGAGGGGGAGGACGCTGACGGCCCCGTCCGGCCAGGTCACCTCGGCCGTCACGGGACCGGCCGGCGGTCGGAGCAGCTGCAGGCCCGGCGCCGGCAGGGTGTCAGCCGCGCGGCTCAGCGAGAGCGCGACGCCGATCACGTCGTCGACGGCGACGCCGTCGAACTCCGCCCACTCCACGGCCGTGGTGCCGAGCGGCGACGTCCCGTCCTCCGAGTGCGTCGAGACCGTCGCGTCCCCGAGCAGCGGCACGAGCGCGGCGACCGCCTCCTGCCCCGCGGCGACCGGCCAGCCGCTCACCCGGAGGCGGACCGGAGCAGCGGCGCCCTCGTCCGCGAGTCGCCGGACGACCCGCACCTCCCACGGGCCGCGGACGAGCGAGCCGACCAGGAGTCGGGGCCCGTCCGTGATCCGACCCTGCCGTCCCGACCCGTGGTCGGGACCAGCGTCTTCATCCTGCTCGACCCACTGCGTGCGGCCGGACGACGTCGCGAAGGCCGCCGTGCCGTCGTCGCCGATGACTCCGCGCGCGAATCCCGACCGGTTCGTCGAACGCCCCGCATCGTCCACGGCGCCGACCGTGTTGTCGACGGGCGCCTCCACGGTCGGGCCGACCAGCGGCGGGAGGGTGGCCGACGAGTACCCGAGGCGTGCGTACAGCGGGGAGTCCGCGGTGCGGTCGCCCGACAGCCCGTGGTCGGTACCGTGGTTGACGACGCGGACCACGCCGTCGGCGACCGTCCCGCTGACGATCCACCCGGCGGCCCGGATCACGCGGCGCACGTCCGCGCGCTCGACGGGAAGCGGCTCCTCCACCGCGGTCCAGACCTCGTGGTCGGCCGGCAGGGCGAGCCCCAGGAATCCCTTCGCCGCCCAGTAGGGCGACCCGGCGCCCGAATAGGACTGGGCCATCGCGGGCCATTCGCCGAAGAGCCCGACCGACAGGAGGCCGTGCTCATCGACGGCGCCGCGCTCCAGGAAGGCCCGCAGCATGCCCGACGCGCCCCGCCGCAGCGTGCCGGCCGGGAGCCGCGTCGCGCCGGTGACGGCACCCATCCACAGTGGGGCCGCCGCCGCGAACCGGTAGATGAGGCTCCGCCCCTGCAGCACGGGCATGCCGTCGGCGCCGATCAGTGCGGCATGGTCGTCGAGGAAGTCGGTGAGGCGGGAGCGGAAGACCGGCTCCAGGGCCCGGGCCCCGAAGGCGTCGGCACCGGCGGAGTCCGTCCAGAGCAGGGGATACAGGTGCATCGCCCAGCCGCAGTAGTAGTCGAAGGCGCGGAGGGGTCCGTCCGCGTACCAGCCGTCGGTGCGGTAGTACGACTCGATGGTCGCGAGGTCCTGCCGGATCCGCTCGGGGTCGTGCGGGCCGCCGACCGAGGCGAGGAACGTCTCGACGGTGATGCGGAACCACAGCCAGTTGTTGTCGGGGTACCAGCCGTCGGGCGCATCGGCCAGCCACGCGATCACGTTCCGCTGCTCCGACTCGCCCAGGCGGTCCCACAGCCAGGGCCGGGTGAGCTGCAGGCCGAGCGCGATGGAGGCCGCCTCCACCTTGGCCTGGCCGACATCGCTCGGCCGCGGCCAGCGCTCGGGGTTCGCCGGGTCGCATCCCGCGGCGAGACCGCTCCGGTACCACTCGGTGAAGTCGTACGGGTCGTCGCCTCCATCTCCGTGCAGGCGGAAGGCATAAAGCATGAAGGAGCGTGCGAACCCCTCGAGACCGTCGCTCGCCGTGCCGTGCGAGCTGACGATCCCGGGCAGCTGCACGCGGCTGCGGCTGGACGAGAAGTACGGGCGCAGCGAGAGCAGCAGGTGATCCGCGACGGCGGCCCAGTGGTTCCTCGTCCAGCCGGTGATCGGTGAGAGCGTGCGGTCCTCGGGCGGCAGGTCGATGCGGGCGGGGTCGAACGCGGTCATGCGGTCTCGTCTCCTTCGTCGAGGGCGGTGTCGAGGGTGGTGTCGAGGACGGTGGCGTCGGCGATGGACACGGGCAGCGTCGACTGGCGGACGTGCAGTTCGGGGCTGAGCTTCACGCGGTACGCGGGACGCCCGCTGCCGCCCTCCAGCCGCGCGATCAGCAGGTTGACGGCCTCCCGGCCCACGAACTCCTTCGGCGGCCGGACGGCGGTGATGGCGGGATCCCCGAACCGGGCGACGTCGTCGTCGTACGCGACGATGGCGAGGTCGTGCGGCACCCGGACCCCGCGGTCCAGCGCGTGCTGCTCGAGCGCGATGGCGTGCGGGTCAGGGAGGACGATGACCGCCGTGGTGCCGGTGCGGCGGCAGAGGTCGAGGGCCTCGTCCATCGCCTCCTCGCGGCCGGGGGAGTCGAAGCGGATGCCCTGCAGCATGGCCACGTCCGTCGGCAGGTCGAGGGAGGCGAGAGCGGACTGCCAGCCGCGCCGCACGTACCGGCCCGTCGGGCTCTCGCTCTCGATGAAGAGGCCGATGCGCGTGTGGCCCACCTCGTGCAGGTGGTGGACGGCGAGGGAGGCTCCCGCCGTGTGGTCGGAGACGACCGAATCCAGGCGGCGGGCGGCCGCCGCGGTGCGCACGCGCCGTTCGGCCAGCACGACCGGGACGGGAAGGGAGTCCAGCCAGCGCAGCGTCTCGATCGCATCGTCGCCGAGAGTGTCCGGCGCCACGATGAGTCCGTGCAGGCCCGGCACCTTGAGCAGTGCCTCCACCTGCCGCCGGTTGTCCCGCGAGTCGTAGGTGGAGGCGCGCAGCAGCAGCGACGCGCGGAGCTGGGCGGCCTGCGCCCGCGCGCCGTGCACGATCGGCGGCCAGTAGTACTCCAGCGACGGCACGACCATGCCGATCGTGTACTTCGTCGCCATCGGGGCGGCGGACGACCGGGTGCCGGTATCGAGCGAGCTGCGGAGCGTGGCCCCGCCGTGGACGCGGGTCACCAGCCCCTGCTGCGCGAGGGTGTTGATGTCGCGGCGGACCGTCAGCTCGCTGACGCCCAGCTCACTCGCGAGCACGCTCACGCTGACCGCGCCGCGCTCGCGGAGCTGGTCCATGATGCGCTCTCGGCGCTGCACCGAGTAGAGGGGCTCGCGGTTGGTCATCGGATCTCCTCGATGGTCGTGGTCAACGTCCCGGCGGCGCTGCCGAGCGGGTAGCTCAGCCGGGTGAGGCTCGCTCCCCACACGCGTGTGAGCTCGGGATCGTCGAGCGGCCACTCCTCGACCTCCGGTGCGATGCCGCCGGCGTCGATGGCGATCGCGTGGCCGTCGGCGGCGACGATCACGCGAGCTCCGTCGCGCCGCACGTCGCCCGCGGCGATCAGGTGGACGACCGCGCCTCCGGCCACGTGCCAGTCGTCGTGGACCTCGTCCCGGGTGGGGGAGACCAGGCTCACGCGCCGCCGCCAGTGCTCGTCCGCGTCCAACGGGTATGCGCGGCTGAGGTCGAGCTCCAGGCTGTTCGGGAGGTCCGGCGCACCGGGCGGCGTCGACGCGTCGCCCGGTTCCCCGTGCGGGGCATCGAGCACCTGGGCGACGAAGGCCGGCCCTTCGCCCTGCTCGAGCCCCCGTGGCGCGGGCGCGTTGTGCCAGCCGCTCTGCATCGCGCGGATGCGGTACCGCTCGGCGCTGAAGGTCGCCCGCGTGTAGGTCGGCTTGCCGATGTCGATCAGCAGGGGGCGCCCGCCCGCGGTGACGATGAACGATCCGAGGTCCTTGTGGTTGTGGTTCTCGTCGTTCGTGCCGCCCTTCGCGGCGAGCGCGAGGCCCGTCGGATCGCCCGCGCGGCCCCGGCACACGAGCACCTGGACCGAGGGCAGCCAGACGGACCCGGGGAGAGGTGCGGGCGCGGGAGCGGCGTCCCGCCAGCGCGCATCCGTCGCCGCCCGGACGAATCGCGGCAGTCCGCCCGAGACCGGCGCGACCGGCCGACCCGGCTGCCGTGCGCCGCGCGCCCAGTCCACGACCCGGTCGTCGCCAAGGCGCAGGCCCCACCGGAACGGCACGTGCCACGGCTCGTCGTGGTGGCTCCGAGCCCAGCCGTCCGCGACGTTGACGTACCAGTCCGCGCCGAGTTGCATGCGCATCGGGAAGCGCAGGACCTCCGCGATGAGCGGCATCGAGCCCGCGTCGAGGGCTCCCTCGGTCAGCTGTGAGACGAGCTCCAGCAGCTCCAGCATCCGGCCGGCGCCGTTCCACCAGTAGGCGACGCCCTCGTCGATCGCGCCGTCCGCCGGGAGGGTGGCGACGTAGCGGTCCAGGCTGTCCAGCGCGCGGGCGGTCATCGCGGCGACGCGCGCGGGGTCGTCCAGCAGCAGCACGCCCGCGAGGAGCACGTTGCCCAGGATCCACGGGTTCCAGTTGTTGACGTCGCGCCAGTAGCCGAGCCACCACAGGTCGTCGCGCGTCTCGAACGGCGTGAACACCCGCGTCTCCGCCTCGTGCCGGATGCGCTCGCGCACACCGGGCCAGGTGGCATCCCACTCGGTGCCGAGCACCCGGTCGGCGACGGCCAGCTGTGCGACGATCTCCCCGGCGACCAGGTCGAGGTAGGGCGAGGCGGCGTCCGGCACGACGAAGCCGCGTCGGGTGCCGGCGTCGTCGTGGGCGGAGAGCGACCACGTGCTCTGCTCGCAGAGCACGATGGCGCCGTCAGCGGCCTCGTCGACCCACTCGGGCGAGCGCGTCGCGGCCGCCAGCACGACCGCGCGGCTCAGCCGGAGCTGCCGGGCGTCGACGGCCGCCTCGTAGCCGCGCCGGTCGCCGTCGCGGGAGTACCGCGCGAACAGCGACGCGGGGACACCGGGCCAGGGGAGTGCGAGCTCCGCCTCGGCGTCGGCGCGCAACCCGGCGAGCGTCGGTGCGTCGATGCGGTCCCACACGTCGCGGTCCTCGGCGCTCGGGATGCCGCTCCGGCGACGCAGCTCGGCCGTGCCGGCGGTCGCGAACAGCTCCTCGAGCGACCGGGAGCGCATCCGTTCGCCCCAGTGCGAGAACAGCGGCCCCTCGAACGGCCGGGCGCTCGCCTGCGTGCCGGCGGGGGGTGCGGTGTGGGCGCTCACCCGCGAGAACGCGGCGTCTTCGGCGTGATCGTCCTCCGACGTCTGCGGTTGCGAGAGGTGCGGCACCGTTGCCTCCTGAGCTGCGATTGTGTCTGTTTGTGTTCGATCGTGAATGATTGGTTTGTTTGTGACGGGTCTGAGTATGTACTGAGTCTCGCGACGACGCAATGACCAGCGATCGTCGCCCGACGGAAAGGCTGGACCTCGCGGCGATGACCGACATCAACTCCCCCGAAGCGCTCGTGGTGATGGACCGCGACGTGTTCGAGCGCCAGTTCGACGCGCCGCGGCTGGCGCGGCTGCGGCGGCTCGTCCGACTGCCCGAGCCGCTTTTCACCGACGACCTGGACGACCCGGCGCTGGACGCACGGCTGGCGACCGTCGAGGTGCTCCTCACCGGATGGGGCGCGCCTCAGCTCGACGCCGGACGCCTCGACCGCATGCCGCGGCTGCGGGCGATGCTCCACTGCGCGGGCACCGTCCGGCCGCAGGTGACGCCCGACTTCTGGGAGCGCGGCATCCGGGCGTCGTCCGTCGCGGAGGCCAATGCCGTCCCGGTCGCCGAGTACACGCTGGCCGCCATCATCTTCGCGGGCAAGAAGGCCCCGTTCATCGCGGCCGACCCTCAGGTGCGGCGCGATCACGGCCTCCAGATCAGCCGATTCGGCGAGCTCTCCAACCTGGGACGCACCATCGGCGTCGTCGGCTTCAGCCGGGTCGGGCGCCGTGTGGTCGACCTCGTCCAGCAGCTCGAGGGCGTCGTCTGCCTGGTGGCGGACCCGTACGCGGACCCGGCCGAGATCGTGCGGGCGGGCGGCATCCCGACCGCGCTCGACGACCTCCTGCCCCGGGTGGACGTGCTCTCGCTGCACGCGCCGGCGCTCCCCTCCACCCGGCACATGATCGCAGCGCCGCAGTTGGCGGCCTTGCCGGACCACGCCACCCTGGTCAACACCGCGCGCGGCAGCCTGGTCGACACCGCCGCCCTCGAGCGCGAGTGCGCGTCGGGGCGGCTCAACGCCATCCTCGACGTCACCGATCCCGAGCCCCTGCCCGTGGACTCGGTGCTCTATCGCCTCCCGAACGTGATGGTGACCCCGCATCTGGCCGGGTCGCTCGGTTCGGAGCTGCATCGGATGACCGATGCCGCCCTCGACGAACTGGAGCGCTACGCCGCCGGCGAGCCCCTGCTCGACGAGGTCACGAGCGAGGCGCTCCGGCTGAGTGCCTGACTCGACCCTCCCCTTCCACCGATGACAAAGGAGTTATTCCGTATGAAGAGATCACTGATCGCGGCCGGCGCCGCGGCCGCCGCGCTCGCGCTCGGCCTCGCCGGCTGCGCGGGCACCGGCTCGTCGAGCTCGGGTTCGGGCACGGCCGGGTCGACGACCCTACGCGTCGCCGTCTGGAACCTGCAGCAGACGCCGGAGTTCGGCGCGCTGTTCAGCGCCTTCGAGAAGGCCAACCCGTCGATCACCATCCAGCCCGTCGACATCCTCGCCGCCAACTACGAGGACAAGATCACGACGATGCTGGCCGGCGGCGACACCACCGACATCATCACGGTCAAGAACCTGACCGACTACGCCGGCTACGCGCAGAAGAAGCAGCTGGTCGACGTGGCGGACGTCGTCAAGGGCCTCCCGACGGCGGACATCCCGGCGACCGAGAGCTACAAGACGGGCAGCGCCTACTACGCGGTGCCCTACCGCCAGGACTTCTCGGTGCTCTACTACAACAAGAAGATGTTCGCCGACGCCGGCGTCGCGGATCCCGAGAACCTCACCTGGGACGAGTTCGCCGCCGATGCCGCGAAGCTCACCACGGGCGACGGCGCCGACAAGGTGTACGGCGCCTACATCCACACCTGGAACTCGATGGTGCAGGGCTACGCCGCGGCGCAGCAGGACGAGAGCTACGACAAGCCCGACTACTCCTGGATGGCCGACCAGTACAAGCTGACGCTCGGCATGCAGAAGGCCGGCACCATCATGGACTGGGCGACCGCCAACAGCCAGCAGGTGCAGTACAAGGACATGTTCGAGAAGGGCAAGGCCGCGATGGTCCCGATGGGCACCTGGCTCATCGCCCCGCTGCTGGCCGACACCAAGGCCGGCACGACGGATGTGGACTGGGGCATCGCGCCGATCCCGCAGCTGAAGTCCGGCACGAAGATCACCACCATGGGCGGCCCGACCGGCTTCGGCATCAACAAGAACTCGAAGAACACCGCCGCCGCCGAGAAGTTCCTGGCATTCGCGGCGGGGCCGGAGGGCGCCAAGGCGGTCGCCGCCGTCGGCATCGTGCCCGCGTACCACAGCGACGAGATCACCAAGCAGTACTTCGGGCTCGACGGGATGCCGTCGGACGCGCTCTCGAAGACGGCGTTCGACCCCGACGTGATCCGCCCCGACGGCCCCACGGGCACGAACGCCGCGGCGATCGGGACCATCCTGAACCAGGAGCACCAGCTCATCATGACCGGCAGCTCCTCCGTCGCCGACGCGACGGCCGAGATGGCCTCGCGCGTGAAGTCCGACGTGCTCCACCAGTGACGCCATGACCACCATCACGCAACGACGCGCACCCGCCGGGGAGGAGACTCCCCGGCGGGACCGGCGGGACCGGCGGGGTCTGCGCCGCAGCACCCTCATCGGCTGGAGCTTCATCCTCCCGAACTTCCTCGGCTTCGCGCTGTTCACCCTCGTGCCCGTGATCGCGGCCTTCGTGCTCGCGTTCATGAACTGGGACTCGTACAACCCGCCGACCTGGGCCGGGATCGACAACTTCGTGCGGCTGTTCCGCGACGACGACTTCCGTGTCGCGCTGACGAACACGGTGCTCTACGCGCTCGGCCACGTGCCGCTCACCCTGGCGCTCTCGCTCGGCCTCGCCCTCCTGCTGAACCAGAAGCTGCGCGGGATCGCGTTCTTCCGCGTCGCGATCTTCTTCCCCTACATCACCTCGCTCGTGGCGATCGCGATCGTCTGGAACATGCTCTTCGACCCCACCAGCGGGCCGATCAACCAGTTCCTCCACGCCATCGGCATCGCGAACGCCCCGGGCTGGACGGCGAGTACGGCGTGGGCGCTTCCCGCGGTGATCATCACCAGCGTCTGGCGCGACATGGGCTACTACATGGTCCTGTTCCTCGCCGGGCTCCAGGCGATCCCGCGCGAGTACTACGAGGCGGCGCAGATGGACGGGGCGGGCCGCTGGCGCTCGTTCTGGAACGTCACGCTGCCCTCGCTGCGGCCCACGACCTTCCTCGTGCTCGTGCTGCTCAGCGTCTCGAGCTTCAAGGTGTTCGACCTCGTCTTCGTGATGACCCAGGGAGGCCCGGGCCGGGCGACCCTCGTGCTCTCGCAGCTCATCTACCAGGACGGCATCCTGAATGGCGAGTTCGGCTACTCCTCGGCCATCTCGCTCGTCCTCTTCGTGATCGTCCTCGTCGTGACGGTCTTCCAGTTCCGCATCCAGCAGAGACGGGAGCGCTGATGTCCACCCTCACCTCCGACCTCGCCCAGGAGCTCGAGACGGGCCGGTTCCAGCCGGACGCCCCGCTCCCGAAGCCGCGCCGGCGCCGGGTCAAGACCCGGCTGGGGCAGGCCGCCATGTACGTCGTGCTGGTCGTGCTCCTCGGCGTCGTGCTGCTGCCCTTCATCTGGATGCTCTCGTCGTCGCTCAAGAACGACGCCGACGTGCTCACGGTGCCCATCCAGTGGATCCCGAAGGAGTTCGTGTGGAGCAACTACGCGGATATCTGGTCGGCCATCCCGATGGCCGGGTACCTCGCGAACTCGGCGCTGCTCGCGGTCGTCATCACGGTGCTGCAGGTGCTCACCGGCAGCTTCGCCGCGTACGGCTTCTCGAAGGTCCGCTTCCCGGGGCGCGACGCGCTCTTCCTGGCCTACATCGCGACGATCGCGGTGCCCTGGCAGGCGTACATGATCCCGCAGTACATCATGATGCAGAAGGCGGGGCTCACGAACACGTTCACCGCTCTGATCCTGCTCCAGGCCTTCAGCGCGTTCGGCGTCTTCCTGATGCGCCAGTACTACATGACCATTCCGGACGAGCTCAACGAGGCCGCGCGCATCGACGGCCTGAGCGACTACGGCATCTGGGCGCGGATCATCCTGCCCCTGTCGAAGCCGGCGCTCGCTTCCCTCGCGCTGCTCACGTTCGTGAACACGTGGAACGACTACATGGGGCCGTTCATCTATCTGTCGAGCAACGAGCTCTGGACCGTGCAGATCGGGTTGCGGTCGTTCATCGGCCAGTACTCGGCGCAGTACGCGATGATCATGACCGGCTCGGTGATCTCGATCGTCCCCATCCTGGCGATCTTCCTGGCCGGCCAGCGCTACTTCATCGCCGGCATCGCGACGAGCGGGATGAAGGGATGAGCGGCACGACGGCGCGCGCACCGCGCGGCCTCGCCCGCTTGCGCCACGAGACCCTGGACACGATCTTCGGGTACGTCTACGCCATCCTCATGGTGGACCTGCTGCTCGTCGTCGCGAACCTCCCCCTCGTGGGGATGCTGCTCGTCGCCCGCGACGCGCTGCAGGCGTGGCCGGTCGTCCTCGTGCTGTCGCTGACCGTCTCGCCGTCGCTCGCGGGGGCGTTCGAGGTCTACCGGTCCCTCGGCGACGGGAGTCCGCGTCCGTTCGCGGCGTTCTGGCGCGGGTATCGGCGGCGCGGTGCGGCCGCCGCGGTGCTCGGTCTGGCCGCGGCCGCCGTCGTCGGGTTCGTGCTCTACGACGGCGCCATCATCGCGGGCACCGTCTGGGCCGTCCTCCTCGGGCCGACGCTGCTCGTTGTCGCCCTCGTGGCGGTGGCCACGACGCTGACGGCCATCGCCGGCCTCACCGTCTTCGAGCGGGCGTCCGTGCGGGCGATCGCGAAGGCCGCCCTCTACGTCGCGGTGCGCCGCTGGTACTTCAGCGCGCTCGCCCTGGTGCTGGTCGGCCTGAGCGTCGCGGCGCTGCTCGCGCAGCCCGTGCTCGGGATGCTCGCCCCCGGCCTCCTCCTCTACGCCGTGTTCGCGAACGCGCACTACGGCTTCCGGCAGGTGCTGCAGAAGAAGGGATGAGCGGCGCGCGGCGTCTCAGCGGCCGACCGCGCTCCGCAGCACGGCGGCGATCCGCTTCTTGTCGGCGTCGCCCAGCTTCGCGACCGCATAGCCGACCGGCCACAGGTCGCCGTCATCGAGCTGCGCGGCGGGCTGGAACTCGATCGTGGCGTAGCGCATCTTGAACTTCGAGCCCGGCTTGAAGGCGACGACGGTCTTGCCGTCGGCGTCGGCGTACGCCGGCATCCCGTACCAGGTCTTCGGCGCCAGGGACGTGTTCTCGGCGACGAGCTGGTGGAAGGTCTCGGCGAGTTCCTTGTCGTTCCCGGTGAGCGCCGCGATCGCGGCCTCGCACGCGGCAGCAGCATCCGCGCCCGCTTGCGCAGCCTTCTTCTCCGCGACGGCCGCCTTCATCGCGGCCTTCTCCTCTGCAGTGAACGTCGTCGCCATGGTGTCTCCTTCGTCGGTCGATCTGACGATCAATCTACGACCGGGGCAACGGAGCGCGCTTCTCCAAAACTGCTCGTTGGTCAGCGACGAGCCGGGTCGAGGTTGACGCCGATGCCGGTCGTCAGCTGCGGTTCGAAGGAGTCCATCAGCAGTTCCGGGTTCAGCCAGACCAGTTCGGCCTCGGTCAGGCCGAAGCGGCGCGAGACCTGGTACACCGTGTCATTCGAGCTCGGGACGTAGTAGGCGAGGGTGCCACCGTCGACGACAGTACGACCGCGCGCATACGTCTCTGAGCCGCCGTCGACGGCGCGCAGGCTCGGGAACGAGGACGGGAGGTTCCAGGTGATCGTTGCCGCGGCCATCACGCGTCCGTCGCCCGCGGGGCGTTCCACCAGCGAGTGCAAGAAGGTCGGATCGCCGGCGGCCGGTGAGTCCAAGGCCAGCCTCAGCACCAGCTCACCGTCGGCGTCGGTGGGCTTCGGCTCTGCGATCAGGCCGAAGAAGGCTTCATATTGGATGTTCTCCGGCTTGCCGTCGTATCGCTGTCCGGTCAACAGGAGGTCGATCCCGGTCAGGTCGGCGCTGGCGGGGTCGTCCGGGCGGATGCGAACCTCGATGCCGCGGTCGGGACGGACCACGACACGCAGGCTGCCCGTCACCGGATGCTCGGCGACGGGAGCAGAGATCGGCTCGTGGTCGACGACGCGGAGCTCGCCCGTGCCGATCGTCTGACCGGCGACCAGGAGGTTGGGGAGCTGCGCCGCGACCGGCTCGGTGTCCGACTCCTTCGCTTCCCGCGTCGGGGTCGGCGTCGAGTGGACGGGAGGATCGATCAGCGCGCATCCGGTCATCAGTCCCGCAACGCACGCTACGACAACGGCCGCGGCGACGCGGCCGGCCCCCCACCTCATCATGGCTCGACATTAGCAACCCCGTCCACGGTGCAAACAGTCTTGACACGACACTTCCATAGCGGATACTTAAGCACATGGTTAAGTATGCGGACGCCGTCTTCCACGCGCTCGCCGATCCGACCAGGCGGCTGATGGTAGAGCGCCTGGCCGAGGGGCCGGCGACCGTCAGTGAACTCGCGCGCCCGCTGCCGATGTCGCTGCCGGCGGTCGTCCGGCACCTCCGGATCCTGCAGGACAGCGGCCTCGTCCGCAGCAGCAAGACCGGACGCGTGCGGACGTGCCGCCTCGACCGCGACGTGTTCGACGACGCCGCTTCCTGGTTCGGCGCGCAGCGTCGGCACTGGGAGGCGCGACTGGACCGGCTGGGGGAGTTCCTCGACTCCTCCGACGACGAATAGGAGATCAGCAGTGAACAGCAGCAGCACCGTGCACGACACGATGGTCCTCGAGCGCGTCTACGCCGCGGACGTCACGCGCGTCTTCGCCGCGTGGTCCCATCCCGACGCCAAGCGCGTCTGGTTCTCGGGAGGGGATGGCGGCGGCGAGTACTCCCTCGACTTCCGCGTAGGCGGTCGCGAGCTCTCCCGCGCCGCCCTGGAGGGCGGAGGAGACGTCTACACCTACGACGCCGTCTACCAGGACATCGTCCCCGGCCGGCGTCTCGTCTACACGAACCACATGCTGCGGAACGCCGACCGCATCTCCGTCTCCCTGACCTCGGTCGAGTTCCTGCCCGACCCCGCCGGGACGCGACTGGTCCTCACCGAGCACGGCGTCTACCTCGACGGCCTGGACCAGCCCGAGTATCGCAGGCAGGGCATCGCGCTGCAGCTCGAGGCCCTCGACGCGTTCCTCAGCGAGGGTGCGCGATGACGCTCACGACGCGGGTGCTGAGCGTGACGGTCCCCGTCCCGGATCAGGATGCGGCACTGGCGTTCTACCGCGACGTGCTGGGCTGCGAGGTGCGGTACGACGGCGAGCCCTGGCCGGGCGCCCGGATGATCGAGGTCGTCCCGCCCGGATCCTCGGTCGGCATCGTGCTCCTCCCGGCCGACAGCGAGATCCCCGTGGCGCTGCGGCTCGAGACGCCCGACGCCCACGCCGCGTTCGCGCGCGTCCAGGAGACAGGCGTCGCCCTCCACAACCACGAGCCCATCACCATCGGCGACGGCACCCCGATGTTCTTCTTCGACGACCCGTTCGGCAACGGGCTCGTCTACATCGAGGAGAGGAGTGCGGAGGGGTGAGCGGGGTCTCCTAGGGGAGTGACGCGAGGAGGGCTTCCGTGTGCTCGACGACCTCTCGGGGGCCGTCATGCCGGCGGAGCGCCTCGCCGATGCGTTCGGCGGCCGTCCGGTACGCGGAGGCGCCGGAGACCCGCCGCCATGCGCGCAGGATCGCGCGGGGAGACGGTGTTCCCGTGTGCAGATTCACCCCGGCGCCGGCCCAGGCGACGCGGGCTGCGACTTCCGGCTTGTCCAGGTCTCCGCCGGCGACCACCAGGGGCACGCCGTTGTGCAGCGCCGCCAGCACGCCGCCCCACCCGCCGTTGGTCACCATCACGTCGACGCGGGGCAGCAGTCGATCGTACGGAAGCAGGTCGGCGACGCGGGCGTTCGGCGGCGCAGGGAACGGCAACGCGCTGTTCCCGCGCACTCCCGTCGCGACGGCGAGCTGCACCCGCTGACGTCCGAGGGCTGCGAATGTCGGCCGGATGAGGTCGGCGGGATCAACATTCTGCGTGCCTTGGGTCACGTGCACCACAGGACGCGGGTCCGCGAGCGATTCCGGCCACCACGCGGGCTCCGGGATTCCGCTGCCGGTATGGTCCGCGAGTTCGCCGACCCAGACGATCCGACCGGGCCACTGCGGGCGGGGGTACTCCAGCTGCTCGACGCCGCTGGCGCACACCAGCTCGCGCGAGTACAGCGCCTCCTGGAAGGTGAGTGCGGTGGGCGGAAGGCCGGCGAGGGCGCGCTGCTCGTGGAACGCGCTCTGAATCGGGCGGGCGGTCCCGCAGGCGGCCGAGTGCCGAGGTCGCCGGTTGCAGGCCCAAGCCGGGCGGCGGCGCACCCGGGGACGGCGTCGCGAGAGGGACGAGCGCGACCGTGACCCGCGGTGTGCCGGTCTTTTCGGCGGCCAGGTGCGCGCCGAGGGAGAGGCCGTCGGCGACGAGGACATCCCAGGGCCGCGCGTCGAACGACGCCGTCAGGTCGGCGCACTGCGCTGCTCCCGTTCGGACGAACAAGTCCTCGACGTTGACGATCATCTGCAGCGGGCCCTTCCGGCCACGCAGCCGCGGGAATGTCGCCGGCAGATCGTTCTCATCGAAGTCCGGCGCCCTCTCCCACAGCACCGGTTCCGCCCCGTCTGTGCGGAAGACGTCGGCGTGGGCCGAGCCCGTGTACACGCGCACCCGATGCCCTGCCGCAACGAAGGCGCGCACGACTGCGCGCATGGGCGCGACGTGGCCGGCGAACGGCATGACCGCGAGCATCACCTCTGCCATGACAGCCATGGTGAGGCATACGGGCCGGACGGCGCCAGAGCGGTGACGGGTTCACCTCGCGGCAGACACGGTCCATGATGGACGTGATGGCAGATCGCGTCTCTCCACAGAGGATCCTCGAGCACGTCCAGCGGCTCGGCGAGCAGCATCCGCCGATCGCTCTCGACGCGGTCGACCGTGACGTCCGCGCACCGGGGGCTGTCGCCGATCGTTACGGTCACGTCATCGACTACCTCGCGCGGGTGGAGCTCGAAGTCGACCGGAACGTGCTCGAACTGCTCGTGCTTCTGCCGGACGTGCACGAAGTCGACCGCCTGTTCTACGCCGACGTGTGGCAGCCGCAGGAGATCCAGCACGGACTGATCCTCGACCGTCTGCAGCAGGATCTCGGCCGGCCGGCCGCTCAACCCGAGCTCGCCGTCTCGTTCAAGATCAAGATCATGGGCGCCCTCGCGCACTTCTCGTCGATCCAGGACATCGCGCGGCTGCTCTACTACCTGACCGGCGCGAGCACCGAACGGCAGGCGGTGCTGGCGTACAACGTCCTCTACGACGGGATGCTGGACCTCGGCGAGGCCGCGATCGCCGAGACGATCATCAGCCCGATCCGCAGGCAGGAGCCGGGTCACTTCGCGTTCTACCGGATGAGCGCGACCCAGCTCGTGCAGAGCGGCGAGCTCAAACCGTGGCAGCTCTACCTGGCGCGCATCCTGCGAGAGAAGACGTACAACCTCGTCGGCACGAACGGCCAGGACCGCTATCGCGCCCAGATGGGCGGTGTGGCGAGCGTGCTCGGCTTCGCCGACGATCTCGAGAAGTACGCACGCGAGGTCGGCCGGATCGAAGCGCAGCTGCTCTGGGCGGAGCAGAGCGGCATGCAGTTTCCCCCGTACGTGCTCAAGGCCCTGAAGGAGAGCATCGACCTCTACCGGGAACACGGGTTCGACGCCTGAAGCAGGCTTCCATCGAGCCCCGAAAGCGAACGAAAAACCCCCGGCATCCGCAAGGGATCCGGGGGTTCTCTATTCCGCTGTGGCTCCGACCGGCATCGATCCGGTGACCTTTCGATTTTCAGTCGAAGTTAGGACGTGACATAGGCTCTCGTATGGTGACAGATCGTCAATTTCCCGCGGAAGTAGATGCTTTGAGATCATCTGAGATTGCGATAGATCTCAGGCGTTTGTAGTCAAATGTAGTCACGAGGGGTTTGCGCAAGGTCCTCGCAATTGCCCCGATGGGGACCGTTGTCCCTCGGAGCAGCTATGCCACCGGCGCGAATGCGAGTGTCGTCGCCGGCCGGTCCCAAATGTGTCACGATCCCTAGACAGATGACGAACACCGACGAGGGCATGGACGGTGCCGCCGCCGTGGTACTGCGGGCGCGTGGATGGGCTGGAAGAGCATCACCGCAGCCGGCGATCACTGTTCTGGTGATGTTCGGCGACGGGTTGCTCATGTCTGGCGCTCAGGCCAGCGGATGCGGCGGCTGGCCCTGAGGTCGGAGTGTCGTGTTGAGGCCCATTTTGGGGTAGTCAAATAGTCGCATTCTGTAAAGCCTCTCAGCGGCACATGCTTGTTGCCCGGTTTGGTTACCGCTTGAGTTTCGATTGCTGCGCAGCTGGGACACTATTCGGGGGCACCACTCGCGAAGCGAGAAAATGGGGGAGCCGTGCAGCTAGCCGTGACCAAGTTCGCCGCTGGGGATTACACACTCGGAAGGTCGGATCAGTATGGTCAGCGGATCAACATCAACATCACGCTCAGAGGTCAAGGGGCTGCCGCTGGGCGATCTACTGAACTCGTTTCGGGATGGATGATTCGGGGAGACGGTTCGATCACCTTGAACACTCCGTTCAGCGGGTTCGCCAAATGACGCCGGTCAACCCCTACGACCGAGTGCGTTTGATTACCGATCGATATCGGTCGAGCGGTGCGCCAATAGACACGATTGGTTATGTGCTTGAGGTGTATCTGGATGGTGGGCTTGAAGTTGAGGTTTCCGACCCCGCGAGTGGGGTGACTCGGGCGCTTCTTTCGGTGAGGCCGGAGGATGTTGAACCCGCAGACGAGCTCTTGGTCAGGCTCATGGCATCTGTCCGGGCACTCGCTGCGAACCCGACAGTTCAGCTTGAAAGTCTGGCATCGATGGGACCTGGTGCGGGCGGAGACGAACTCACAATCGAGTTCGACCGGCTATTTCGGCCTGCGGTTGCACTTCTCTCCAGTTCACCTCGTGACAGGGCTTACATGCTCAGGCTTGCCGATCTGGATGACTGGTTGGCGTCCCTGCGTAATAGGAGTGATCCGTCGCTGTGGACTGCCGAGGCGATTGCGCGTTCTGACGAGTGGACCAAACTGCGCGAGCTCGCATCGGCGGTGTTGCTTGAGCGTGGTGATTAGCTGCTGTGGAACGGGCTGAAGGAGCCTGACCCGCTTTCCCGGACACGGTCGTTGTGTTGATCATGCGCGATTTCGGCAGCGGTGTGAAGGGCGTCCTACGAGACCGCAGCGGGCAAGCGATATCGGGTCCAGTACCGGACGCCCGACCATCGCAACACGATGAAGCGCGGGTTCACCACGAAGCACGCGGCGGAACTCTTCCTCTCGTCGGTCAACGTCTCGCAAGCCAAGGACGAGCGGGTCGACCCAACGAAGGCGAGAACCCGGTCTCTCACGTGGCTAAGGAGTGGTTTCGAGCGCAGGTGCATGTGAAGTCGACGACTCGCTCGGGTTACCGCTTCACCTCGACAAATACGTGCTTCCTCGTTGGGGCAACATCCGGCTAGTGGACGTTCGGCACGGCGACGTCCGATCGCGGGTGGGGGAACTCTCGACGCCGATCTCTTCGACGATGACCTTGACGAGGTTGCGAACGCTCTCGATGCCCAAGCGGCGAAGTCAGGTGTAGTCAAGATGGAGTCAAACGGCGATCCGACTGCTTTGACGGGCCAACGAAAGACCCCCGGCATCCGCAAAGGATCCGGGGGTTCTCTATTCTGCTGTGGCTCCGACCGGCATCGATCCGGTGACCTTTCGATTTTCAGTCGAACGCTCTACCAACTGAGCTACAGAGCCTCACCGCCGAGGCGGTGATAGACGAAAGCCCTTCCGAGGGAAGGGCTTGTCGCCATGGCGACCCTGACGGGACTTGAACCCGCGACCTCCGCCGTGACAGGGCGGCACGCTAACCAACTGCGCTACAGGGCCAAACTGTTATTCGATTTTTCGTGTTCCATACTACGTGACGTCCACCGCTCGCGAGGACGGGTGACCCCAACGGGATTCGAACCCGTGCTGCCGCCGTGAAAGGGCGGTGTCCTAGGCCGCTAAACGATGGGGCCGGGTTGTCTCGATCCACTTTCGTTTCTCGACGACCACCGACGCATAAGCATACGGAAGATGGTGGCCGAACGCCAATCGGGGTTGCATCCCGGGCGGGTCAGGCCTATACGCGCGCTCCGGGAGGGCGGGCCGATCGGGCGACGCCCCACGGAAATGCCCCGGTTCGGCGGGTCTCCGTGGGTAGATTGCGACCGACGGCTCCCCCCGCCGTCCGCGTGAGTCACGCGCCGCCGACCCCTGCCGCCACCCACCGACCCTGGGCTTCGCGCGCGCATGTTGGTAAAGTTGCACGAGTTGACTAGCGATACCCGTGCGACTGGTGTGACAAACGAGATGAAAACGATACGTGAGCGAAGCGGGTTCGAGGTGGCGATGAGACGCGAGACGAGTGGATTCGGGGAGAAGGTCCCCAGGAAGCGCCGGATGTCTGTGCGCGCCGGGATCGCCGCCGTCGCCATCGCGGTGCTGGCCGCGGTCGGATCCGTCGCCCCCGCCTACGCGGACAACTACCCCAGCTGGCAGGACGTGCAGAACGCGAAGGCCAACCAGGCCACCGCGTCCGCCCAGGTCGACAAGATCAACGGCCTCATCTCGCAGCTGAAGAGCGAGGTCGCCTCCACGCAGGCCGAGGCCGTGAAGCGCGGCGCCGAGCTCCAGGTCGCCGAGGCCAAGTTCGACGAAGCGAACATGAAGGCCCAGGAGCTCGAGAAGCAGGCCGCCGCCAGCCAGAAGAAGGCGGACGACGCCAGCACGCAGGCCGGAAAGGTCGCCGCGCAGCTCTACCGCACCGGCGGGCGCAACCTCACCGCCAACCTCTTCCTGAGCGGCAACGGCGCCTCCGGCACGAACCCCGACAAGCTCCTCTCCGACCTCGGCAGCATGTCGAAGCTGGCCGAGCAGTCCAACCGCGTCTACACCGACGCGAAGGCCGCGCAGAACACGGCCAACGCCCTCTCCGACCAGGCCGACGTGGCCAAGGCCGAGCGCTCCAAACTGCAGGTCGCCGCCCAGGCCGCGATGCAGGCGGCGATCGAGGCGGCCAAGGCCGCGCAGGACAAGCTCGCGGAGCAGCAGAAGCAGATCGTCGTGATGCAGGCGCAGCTCGCTGCGCTGACCGACGCCACCGCCAAGACCGTCGCCGGCTACGAGGCCGGCGTCGCGGCGGCAGCGGCGGCGGCAGCGGCCCGCGGCTCGGGCGGCCTCCCGGGCGGCTACGTCGGCCCGCAGGGCTGGGCGGTCCCCGCCGCCGGCCCCATCACGGACGGCTTCGGCTCCCGCCCGTCGCCCGGCGGCGTCGGCAGCACGTACCACATGGGCATCGACATCGGCGCCTCCTGCAACTCGCCCATCTACGCGGCGTACGGCGGCACCGTGATCTACGCGGGACCCAACGGCTCCTACGGCAACTTCGTCCTGATCGACAACGGCGGCGGTATCAACACCGGGTACGCCCACATCCGCGACGGCGGCATCCTGGTCGGCATCGGCCAGTCCGTCAGCGCCGGCCAGCCGATCGCCCGCGTCGGGACCACCGGCGCATCCACCGGATGCCACCTGCACTACGAGGTGCGGGTCAACGGCAACAAGATCGACGGCATCCCGTTCATGAGAGACAGGCAGGCACCTCTTGGCTGAGAACGACAAGACCGCGACCCCCGACCGGTCGTCGCGCACCCGCACCGGACTGGCGATCGGCGCCGGAGTCATGGGCGCCGTCACCGCGTCGATCGGCATCGTCACACCCGCGCAGGCGGTCGACTACCCGTCGTGGAACGACGTGCAGCAGGCCAAGTCGAGCGTCGCGAACCAGCAGGCGATGGTGGCGAACATCACGGCACTGATCGGCACGCTGCAGTCGAGCGTCGACGCCGCGAACATCGCCTCCGCCAAGGCGGCCGAGACCTACCTGCAGGCCAAGCTCGCCCTGGACCGCGCCACCGAGAAGGAGGCCGACCTGCAGAAGCAGGCGACCGCCGCGGCCGACAAGGCGAAGACCTCTCAGATGCGCGCCGGGCTCCTCGCATCCCACCTGGCGAAGTCCGGAGGTGGCGGCGACGTGACGAGTCAGCTCATGCTGAACGGCGGAGGCTCCGGCTCCGAGGCCGACAAGCTCCTGTTCCAGCTCGGCACGATGAGCAAGCTCACCGAGCAGTCCAAGGCTGTCTACGACCAGGCCACGAAGGACAAGAACGCCGCCGAGTCGCTGAAGGCGCAGGCCACGTCGGCGAAGACCGCGCGACAGGACCTCGCGACCCAGGCCGACACCGCGCTGGCGGCGGCACAGTCTGCTCAGAGCGCCGCCGAATCGGCCCTCTCGCAGCAGCAGAGCAAGTCGACGGAGCTGGTCGCCCAGCTGGCGACCCTGAAGAACACATCGGCCCAGGTGGAGGCCGCGTACCTCCAGGGCGAGCAGGTCAAGGCGGCGCAGGAGGCGCAGCGCAAGGCGGCGGAGGCGGCTGCTGCTGCGGCCGCCAACCCCCCGGCGAGCTCGGGAGGCGGCGGTGGCGGTTCGTCCTCCGGCGGCGGTTCGTCCTCCGGTGGCGGTGGCGGAGTGGTCGCCCCGCCGAACGGCAACGTCGTGCAGACCGCGATCGCCTTCGCGCGCTCGCAGCTCGGCAAGCCATACGTGCTCGGCGGCGCGGGCCCGAACACCTGGGACTGCTCCGGCCTCACCATGAAGGCCTACGCCTACGCGGGCGTCTACATCGGCGCCCACTCGGTCAACGACCAGTACTACACCGCCCGCAACAAGGGCCAGCTCGTCTCCTACGGGGCGAAGCAGGCCGGCGACCTGATCTTCTGGGGCAGCGGCCCGGGCGATTTCTACCACGTCGGCATCTACATCGGGAACGGCCAGATGATCGCCGCTCCCACCGAGGGCGACGTCGTCAAGGTCCAGTCCGTGTGGGGCTCCCCCTGGTCCCAGGTGGCGCGCCCGTCGGCCTGACCGAGCACAGGAATAACGCTCCCGATCGACTCGATCGGGAGCGTTTTCGCTGTGCTCGCGGGCGACGGGCCCGCCGGGCTCAGTGGCCTTCGGCCTTCAGCTTCTCGAAGCCGGCCTCGACGATCTTCTCGGCCTCGGCGGCGTCGCCCCAGCCCTCGATGTTGACGAACTTGTTCGGCTCGAGGTCCTTGTAGCGGGCGAAGAAGTGCTCGATCTCCTTGCGGGTCTGCTCCGGGACGTCGGTGATGTCCTGGATGTGCGTCCAGCGCGGGTCCTTCGCCGGCACGACGACGACCTTCGCGTCGCTGCCCGCCTCGTCGCTCATGTTGAGCACGCCGACCGGGCGGACCTTGACGCCCACGCCGGGGAACGCCGGGTACTCGAGGAGCACGAGGGCGTCCACGGGGTCGCCGTCCAGACCCAGGGTGTTCTCGAAGTAGCCGTAGTCGGTCGGGTAGACGAAGCTCGTGAAGAGCACGCGGTCCAGGTAGACGCGTCCCGTCTCGTGGTCCACCTCGTACTTGTTGCGGCTCCCCTTGGGGATCTCGATGACGACGTCGTATGCGGCCATGTGCCGTTCTCCTTAGCTCTCGGAAAGACTGCAATAACGTTACTGGATGCACGTCAACGGTTCCCCTGAGCGTCGCCCCCGCCTCACGCCCCCGATCGCGGACGCCCGCCGCGCGGTCCGTGACGCGCTCTCCGCGGCCGCCGCCCTGCCCGCACCGGACCCGCACGACGACCACGGCCCGCGCCGTCCGCATCCCCTCGCTCCGGGCGCGCTCGTGCTCGTCGGACTGAGCGGGGGAGCGGACTCCCTGGCCCTTGCGGCGGCGACGGCCTTCGAGGCGCCGCGTGCCGGCTACCGGGCGGGCGCCCTCATCGTCGACCACGGCCTCCAGGAGGGCAGCGCGGCCGTCGCCGAGCGGGCCGCTGCGCAGGCGCGCGAGCTCGGCCTCGACCCGGTGCTGATCGAGCGCGTGACCGTCGACAGAGCCGGCGGCCCGGAGGGCGCCGCGCGCGCCGCCCGCCACGCCGCCTTCGACCGGGCACGCGCCGCGACGGGGGCGGAGCGCATCCTGGTCGCCCACACCCTCGACGACCAGGCCGAGACGGTGCTGCTCGGCCTCGCCCGCGGCTCCGGCCCCGGAAGCCTGCAGGGGATGCTGACGGACACGGGGACCCTGCTGCGCCCGTTCCTCGCCCTGCGGCGGGAGGCGACGCGGGCCTTCTGCGCCGACTCCGGGCTGGAGCCATGGGACGACCCGCACAACGACGACCCGTCCTTCACCCGCGTGCGCGTGCGTCACGAGGTGCTCCCGGTGCTCGAGCGTGAACTCGGACCGGGCGTCGCCGAGGCGCTCGCCCGAACCGCCGAGCAGTTGCGCGAGGACGACGAGGCGCTCGACGGTCTCGCGCTCGAATGGGCGCTGGAGCTCGTCAGCCAGACCGACGACGGCGCCGTCGCGCTCGACGTGCGCGGGCTGGCCGCCGACCCGCCTGCGCTGCGCCAGCGCATCATCCGGCTCGTCGTCTCGGCCGAGTTCGGCGTCTCGCTCACGCGCACCCACACGCTCGCCGTCGCCGAGCTCATCACCGACTGGCACGGCCAGGGTCCGCTCAGCCTGCCAGGCATTAGAGTTGAGAGGCAGAACGGGCTGCTCACGTTTCACCCCAACAGCTAAGGACAGCACCTCCCCCATGGAACTCACGGACGTCGCGAACGACCTGACCGAGATTCTGATCACCGAGGAGCAGATCCGCTCCCGCCTCGCCGAGCTGGCACGGGAGGTCGAACGCGATTACGCGGGCAAGGACGTCCTGCTGGTCGGCGTCCTCAAGGGCGCGGTCATGGTCATGGCCGACCTCTCGCGCGAGCTGAAGCTCTCGGTCACCATGGACTGGATGGCCGTGAGCTCGTACGGCAGCGGCACCCAGTCGAGCGGCGTCGTCCGCATCCTGAAAGACCTCGACACCGACCTGAGCGGCAAGACCGTGCTCATCGTCGAGGACATCATCGACTCCGGCCTCACGCTCTCCTGGCTGATCGCGAACCTGCGCAGCCGCGGCCCGGAGTCGATCGAGATCTTCACGCTCCTCCGCAAGCCGGAGGCGGCGCGCGTCGACATCGACGTGAAGTACGTCGGCTTCGACATCCCGAACAAGTTCGTCGTGGGCTACGGCCTCGACTACGCCGAGCGCTACCGCACGCTGCGCGGCGTGGGCATCCTCGCCCCCTCCGTCTACAGCTGAGCGACCCCGGCTCGCCCGGCGGCCGCCGAGTGGGCGGGATGTGCACGTGAGAACGCCGAGTGGGCGGACTATTCGCCCACTCGGCGTTCCGCTGCGTGGAGTACCTGCAGTCCCGGGCGTGTCGCAGCGGGCCGCGTACTGCGCGCCCAGAGCGAACACGCAGCCGACCCACAGAGCCGAAGCGGTACTGTGGTCGCACCATGAACGTCAAGAAGATCTTCCGCGGCCCGATTCTCTACGTCGTGCTTGCGATCATCGCAGTGTGGATCGGCTCGAGCCTGATCACGATGTCGGGTTTCAAGGGCGTCTCGACCCAGGAGGGTCTGAAGCTGCTCTCGGACGACAAGGTGTCCAGCGCGAAGATCGTGGACGGTGAGAACCGTGTCGACCTGACGCTCAAGGAGGCCGACGGGTCGCTCGGCACGCAGGTGCAGTTCTACTACGTCACGCCCCGCGGCGCCGATGTGGTGAAGGCGGTCGACGACGCGAACCTGCCCAAGGGCTACGACGACGAGGTGCCCCAGCCGAACTGGCTGGTCAACATCCTCGGCTTCCTGATCCCGGCGCTGCTGATCGGCGTGTTCTTCTGGATCATGATCTCGGGCATGCAGGGCGGCGGCAACAAGGTCATGCAGTTCGGCAAGTCCCGGGCGAAGATGGTCACCAAGGAGACGCCGAAGGTCACCTTCGACGACGTCGCCGGGTCGGACGAAGCAATCGAGGAGCTCGAGGAGATCAAGGACTTCCTCAAGGAGCCGGCCAAGTTCCAGGCCGTCGGCGCCCGCATTCCGAAGGGCGTGCTCCTGTATGGCCCTCCCGGAACCGGCAAGACCCTGCTGGCCCGCGCCGTCGCGGGTGAGGCGGGCGTGCCGTTCTACTCGATCTCGGGTTCGGACTTCGTCGAGATGTTCGTGGGCGTCGGCGCGAGCCGCGTGCGCGACCTGTTCCAGCAGGCGAAGGAGAACTCGCCGGCCATCATCTTCATCGACGAGATCGACGCGGTCGGCCGTCACCGCGGCGCCGGACTCGGCGGCGGGCACGACGAGCGCGAGCAGACCCTCAACCAGCTGCTCGTCGAGATGGACGGCTTCGACCCGAAGACCAACGTCATCCTGATCGCGGCGACCAACCGTCCCGACATCCTCGACCCCGCCCTGCTGCGCCCGGGCCGCTTCGACCGTCAGATCGGCGTGGACGCGCCCGACATGCTCGGCCGCAAGAAGATCCTCGAGGTCCACGGCCGCGGCAAGCCGCTCGCGGCATCGGTCGACCTCGAAGTGCTCGCCCGCAAGACGCCGGGCTTCACCGGCGCCGACCTGGCGAACGTCCTCAACGAGGCCGCCCTGCTCACCGCCCGGTCGAACGCGCAGCTGATCGACAACCGCGCCCTCGACGAGGCCGTGGACCGCGTGATCGCCGGACCGCAGAAGCGCACCCGCGTCATGAAGGACCAGGAGAAGCTCATCACCGCGTACCACGAGGGCGGCCACGCTCTCGCCGCCGCGGCGATGCGTCACACCGACCCCGTGACGAAGATCACGATCCTCCCGCGCGGTCGCGCCCTCGGTTACACGATGGTGATGCCGCTGGAGGACAAGTACTCCGTCACCCGCAACGAGCTGCTCGACCAGCTCACGTACGCCATGGGCGGCCGCGTCGCGGAGGAGATCGTCTTCCACGACCCGACCACCGGCGCCTCGAACGACATCGAGAAGGCGACCTCCATCGCTCGCAAGATGGTCACGGAGTACGGCATGAGCGCCGACATCGGCTCGGTCAAGCTGGGCCAGGCGAACGGCGAGATGTTCCTCGGCCGCGACATGGGCCACCAGCGCGACTACTCCGAGCGCATCGCCGAGCGGGTGGACGCCGAGGTGCGCGAGCTCATCGAGAAGGCGCACGACGAGGCGTGGGAGGTGCTCAACAACAACCGGGCCATCCTCGACCGCCTGGCCGCGTCGCTGCTCGAGCAGGAGACCCTCGACCACAACGAGATCGCCGAGATCTTCACCGATGTGGTGAAGCTCCCGGAGCGTCCGCAGTGGCTGTCGAGCGACAAGCGCCCGATCTCGGACGTGCCGCCGATCGACTTCCCGAAGGCCAAGGCGCCGATCGACGCCGGGGCCGTGGATGGCGGAGTGGACTCCGAGCCGCCGTCGTCGAAGCCGAAGCGCGCACCCGCGATCAAGCCGCGGCCCGCGACCGCATAGGTCGCGTCACCGCATGACCGGTTTCGATCGCGCACGCATCGAGGCGGCCGTCGCCGAGATCCTCGCCGCCATCGGCGAGGATCCGTCGCGTCCGGGCCTCGCCTCCACGCCGTCCCGCGTCGCCGACGCCTACGCCGAGTTCTTCTCGGGCGTGGGCGTCGACGCGTCGGCGCTGCTGGGCGAGCCCGTGCCCCTGGAGTCGGACCACGCCGACACCGTCATCCTGCGCGACATCGCGTTCCGCTCCGTCTGCGAGCATCACCTGCTGCCCTTCGTCGGCGTCGCCCACGTGGCGTACCTGCCGGGGGAGTCGGTGGTCGGCCTGGGCCGCATCCCGCGCGTGATCGACGCGCTGGCGGCCCGCCCGCAGCTCCAGGAGCGGCTGACCGAGCAGATCGCCGATGCGGTCGAGAGCGGGGCCGGTGCGCGCGGCGTGCTCGTCGTGCTCGACGCCTCCCACGCCTGCGTCACCACTCGCGGCCCGCGGCAGACCGCCGCCACCACGGTCACCGTCGCCACCCGCGGCGCGTACACCGACCCGGTGGCGCGCGCCGAGCTGATGGCCCTCATCGGAAGCGGTGCGGCGTGACGCTCATCATGGGCGTCCTCAACGTGACTCCGGACTCGTTCAGCGACGGCGGCCTCTGGCTCGAGCCCGCCGCGGCCGTCGAGCACGCGCTCGAGCTGGTCGAGCAGGGTGCCGACATCATCGATGTCGGCGGCGAGTCCACCCGTCCGGGAGCCCTGCGGGTCGAGCCGGAGGAGGAGCGCGCCCGCGTCGTACCGGTGATCAGCGCGCTCGCGTCCCGCGGCGTGACCGTGAGCGTCGACACCCTCAACGCGTCCACCGCCCGTGCCGCCGCCGACGCGGGTGCGGCGATCATCAACGACGTCTCCGGCGGCCTCGCCGATCCGGGGATGCCGGACGCCGTGCTCGACACCGGGCTGCAGTACGTGCTCATGCACTGGCGCGGCCGCCTCGACTCCGCCGACTCGCTCGCCGTCTACACGCACACGGTGCAGGAGGTGCGCAGCGAACTCTCGGCCCGCATCACCTCGCTGCTCGACCGCGGCATCGACCCCGCGAAGCTCATCCTCGACCCCGGCCTCGGCTTCTCGAAGACCGGGGAGCACAACTGGCAGGTGCTCGCCGGGCTGCACGAGATCGAGACCCTCGGCTACCCCGTTCTCATCGGCGCCTCCCGCAAGCGCTTCCTGGGCGCCCTGCTGCCCGAGGGCGCGCCGGTGGCGGATCGGGATGCACCGACGGCCGTGATCTCGGCCCTCGCCGCGCAGGCCGGAGCCTGGGCCGTGCGGGTGCACGACGTCGTTTCCACGCGAGTCGCCCTCGATGTCGTGCGGGCATGGCAAGCTGGACGCGATGACTAGCACCGAGGCGGCCGACGCGATCATCCTGACGGGGCTGCGCGTGCGCGCCCACCACGGGGTGTTCGACTTCGAGCGCGAGAACGGCCAGGACTTCGTGGTCGACGTGACCGCGCGTATCGACCTGGCGCGCTCGGCCGCGTCGGACGATCTGGAGCAGACGGTCCACTACGGCGTGCTCGCGGAGGAGATCGTCGCCGCCGTGGAGCGCGATCCCGTCGACCTGATCGAGACCGTCGCCGAGCGGGTGGCGGGCGTCGTGCTCGCGCATCAACCGGTCGAGACGGTCGAGGTCACCGTGCACAAGCCCGACGCCCCGATCACCGTGCCGTTCGGCGACGTCGCCGTGCGCGTCGTGCGGAGGCGCTCGTGACCCCCGGTATGGCCCGGCCGCAGCGGATGCGCGTCGGCGCACCGGCGGTGCTGGCGTTCGGCAGCAACCTCGGCGACCGCGCCGCGACCATCCGCACGGCTCTCGACTCCCTCCGTGCCGAGCCCGGCCTGCGGGTGGAGGCCGTGTCGCGCCTTTACGAGACACCGGCCCTAAAGCTCGACGGCATCGACGAGGAGGCGCCCGCCTACCTCAACGCCGTCGCCCGCATCGACACGGTGCTCGACCCGCTCGCGCTGCTCGCCCTGGTGAACCGCGTGGAGGACGCCCTCGGGCGGCTGCGCACGGAGCGCTGGGGCGACCGCACCATCGACATCGACATCGTCGACTACGACGGCATCGTCTCGGACGACGAGCGGGTCACCCTCCCGCATCCCCGGGCGCACGAGCGCGCGTTCGTGCTGGTGCCGTGGCTCGACGTCGACCCGGAGGCGGTCCTGACCGGGTACGGCCGCGTCGCCGAGCTCGCCGCGCAGGCGACGGACCCGGTGACGCCGTACTCCGCCGAGTCGCTCGACGCGGACGGAGGCGACCGGTGAACCGCACCCGCCCCACCTCTCTGCTCGGTCTCGGCGTCGTCGGACTGGTCGTCGGGTTCCTCGGCGAGCTCGGCGCGTCCGCGACGGGCATGGCCGTGTTCATCCCTCCGTTGACGCTGCCCATCACGCTCGTGGCGGTCGCCGTGATCATCGTGGCGTTCGCCGTGCCGATCCGCCGTGCCGTCCGCGGTCGGAGCGCGCGCCGGATCGACCCGTTCCAGGCCACCCGCATCGTGGTCCTCGCGAAGGCCTGCGGGCTGAGCGGCGCGCTCCTGACCGGAGCGGGCATCGGCCTCCTCGCGTACCTGCTGAGCCGGGACGTGCTCCCGGGCGGCAGCGCGATCCTGCTCACCGTGCTCGCGACCGTCGGGGCCGTCGTGCTCATGGTCGCCGGACTGGTCGCCGAGAGCTTCTGCAGCCTCCCGCCCGACCACGACGATGACGACGACCCGGAGACCGCCCATGTCGACCCCCGCTGAGCCGGCGCGCGCCCGCATCGACCTGAACGTCGGCGACTGGCGCCGCGTCTCGCCGAAGTACGTGGTCGTCGTGATCGTCGGCACCCTGATCAGCGGCGTGGTCGCGTCCGCCGTCGCGACCTTCCTCTGGCTCGTCGCCGGCTGGACGCTCGCGTGGATCGCGCTGATCGCGATCGTCGTCATCACGCTCGTCGCGCTGATCATCGCGCCGCGCCGCGCCCGGTCGATCGGCTACCTGGAGCGGCAGGACGACCTGCTCTTCCGTCGCGGGATCATGTACCAGCGCTTCGTCTCGGTGCCGTACGGGCGCATGCAGCTCATCGACATCAACCGCGGGCCGGTCGGACGGATGCTCGGCCTCGCCGACCTGAAGTTCGTGACCGCGGCCGCCTCGACCGGCGTCGTGATCCCGGGCCTGCCTGACGCGGACGCCGCCGCGCTGCGCGACCGCCTGGTCGATCTGGCCGAGAGCAGACGGGCCGGACTGTGACCGAGCCGCTGCCCGGAGGACCGCTCTCCACCGTGGAGCGCGCGGCCGAGCGGTTCACGGACGGGGAGTGGCACCGTCTGCACCCGGCGACGCCCCTGCTGCGCGGCGGGATCGTGTTCATCGCCGTGCTCGGGTTCGTGCTGTCGAACCTGCGGGAGCGACTGGTCGGCCTCTTCGTCGGCGCCCCCGACTACGGCGGCGACCCGCTCGACGAGATCTACAACCGCGGCTGGGAGGGCTGGGCACTCCTCGGCGTCGCCGTCGTGATCCTGGTCTGCCTCGGTGCGTTCTACCTGTCGTGGCGGATGCACACGTTCCGCATTACGGGCGACACCGTGGAGGTGCGCAGCGGGATCCTGTTCCGCACGCAGCGCAAAGCGCGCCTCGACCGCATCCAGGGCATCAACGTGGTGCGGCCCCTGATCGCCCGCCTCTTCGGCGCGGCGAAGCTCGACATCACCGCCGCGGGGCACGACGCCAACCTCCAGCTCGCCTACCTCGGCTCGTCGCTCGCCGACGGACTGCGCTCCGACGTGCTGCGGCTCGCCTCGGGCGTGCGCGCCGCGGAGGCGCAGGCGCGGGCGGAGGAGGCCGCCGCCACCGCAACGGACGGTGCGCCCGATGGCGCTGCGGGCGTTCCCGCCTCCCGCACCGCCGCGGTCGGCGACCTCGTGAACCGCCGCGTGAACGAGTTCCTCGCCCCCGAGCTCGACCCGAACGCCGCCCCGCCGGAGTCGGTCGTGAAGATCCCGCCGATGCGGCTGCTCGGCTCGCTGCTGATGAGCGGCTTCACCGTGTTCGTGATCGTCGTCGTCATCCTGACGGCGGTCGGCGCGGCGACGGGATGGCTCTGGCTCGCCCTGATCGTGCTGCCCGGCCTGATCGGCTCGGCCAGCTTCTACATCAACCGCTTCACCAAGTCGCTGCGCTACTCCATCGCCGGCACGCCGGACGGCGTGCGCGTCGGGTTCGGTCTGCTCAGCACGAGCAACGAGACGCTGCCACCCGGGCGCATCCACGCGGTGCAGGTGCTCCAGCCGCTGCTGTGGCGGCCGTTCGGCTGGTGGCAGATCCGCATCAACACGGCGGGCCACTCGCGCGAGAAGGGGGCCGCCGGGCAGGCGAACACCACGACGCTCCCGGTGGGCGACGCGACCGATGTCGAGCGGGTGCTCGCGCTCATCCTGCCGGGCCTCGCGACCGAGGAGCACCGCGACCTCATCCGCGCCGGGATGACCTCCCGCGGCCGCGACGACTGGACCGGAAGCCCGCGGCGCGCCGCCTGGCTGCGGCCGTTCTCGTGGCAGCGCACCGGGTACACGAGCGTCGACGGCGCCGTGCTCCTCCGGCACGGGTTCGTCTGGCGGCAGCTGGTGATCGTCCCGCTCGCCCGCCTCCAGAGCATCAAGCTCGAGCAGGGGCCGATCGACAGGATGCTCGGCCTCGCCGAGGTGGACTTCCACACCGTGAGCGGGCCGGTCAGCCCGCGGCTCGCGGCGATGGACGCGGCCGAGGGCATCCGGCTCTTCGAGCGGGCGTCGGCGGACGCGATCGTCGCCGGCCGCTCCGACCGCAGCCACCGCTGGGGGGAGTCCGCATGAGTCCCGTGGAACGCTCGGGCCGGCTCGGTCTCGGCATCGTGGGCGCAGGACGCGTCGGCCCGGTGTTCGGTGCCGCTCTCGCCGGCGCCGGTCACGCCGTCGTCGGCATCTCCGCGGTGTCGGCGGCGAGCCGCGAACGTGCCGAGGCGATGCTGCCCCAGGCGCCGGTGCTGGAGGTCCCCGTGCTGGTCGAGCGGAGCGAACTCGTCATCCTGGCCGTCCCCGACAGCGAGCTGCCCGGACTGGTCGCCGGGCTCGCCGCGACCGGCACCTGGCAGCCGGGACAGATCGTGCTCCACACCGCGCCGGGCTACGGGGTCGACGTGCTGCGCCCGGCAGCCGCGGCCGGCGCCATCCCGCTCGCCGTGCATCCCGCGCTCGACTTCACCGGCACCAGCCTCGACCTCGCCCGGCTGGCGGAGTCGTGGTTCGCGGTCACCGCGGCCGCCCCCGTGCTTCCGATCGCGCAGGCGCTCGTCGTCGAGATGGGCGGCGAGCCCGTCGTCGTCGCCGAGCAGGACCGCCCCGCCTACGCGGAGGCCATCGCCACGGCCACGGCGTTCTCGCGCTCGATCGTGGAGCAGTCCACCGGCATCCTGCGCGGCATCGGCGTCGAGAACCCGGGTTCGTTCCTCAGCTCGCTCGTGCGCTCGGCCGTCGACAACGCGCTGACCCAGGCGGGTGCCGGCCCCGCGATCGACGTGGAGGACGTGCTCCAGGCGCTCCGCGACGACGACCTCCCCGGCCCCGGTGACGGCGATCCCGGAGACGACGGGCGCGGCTGGTACCTCCGCGGCGAGTAGCCTGGTCTGCGGCCGGCGCTCGTCGCCACCCGTACGGGCGCCGCGGCCGAAGGGGAGAGAATGCCGCACGTCGTGACCACCATCGCCGAACTGCGTGCGCTCATCGCGAGCGCCCGCCGCGAGGCCCTGCTCGCCGACCCGGCCGGCGACCCCGCGGGGCTCGTCGCGCTCGTGCCGACGATGGGCGCCCTCCACGACGGCCACCTGCGCCTCGTGAGCCAGGCCCGCGAGCTCGCCGGCGTCGTCGTCGTGTCGATCTTCGTGAACCCGCTGCAGTTCGGACCGGGGGAGGACCTCGACCGGTACCCGCGCACCCTCGACGCCGACGTCGCCGCGCTGGAGGGCCTCGCCGACATCGTGTTCGCCCCGAGCGCCGCAGAGATGTACCCGCAGGGGGAGTCCTCGACGCGCGTCACCGCGGGGGAGGTCGGCTCGCTCTTCGAGGGTGCCTCGCGCCCCGGCCACTTCGACGGGATGCTCACCGTCGTCGCCAAGCTGTTCGGCATCGTCCAGCCCGACGTCGCGGTCTTCGGCCAGAAGGATGCGCAGCAGGTGCACCTCGTCGGCCGGATGATCGACGACCTGAATCTGCCGCTGAGCCTCGCCGTCGTCGACACGGTGCGCGAGGACGACGGCTTGGCCCTCTCCAGCCGCAACCAGTACCTCTCCGCCGACGACCGTGTCGCCGCCGTGACGCTGTCGCGGGCCCTGGCCGCCGGCGCCCAGGCCGCAGACGGGGGCGTGGAGGCTGCGCTCGCCGCCGCCCGGACGCGCATCGAGGCCGACCCAGCCGTTAAGCTGGACTATCTCGTGATCGTCGACCAGCCCTCGTTCCGCGAGGCGGCTCCCGGGCAGCACGGTCCGGCGCTGATGCTCGTCGCGGCCCGCGTGGGCACGACGCGCCTCATCGACAACCGGCGCATCACGATCCCCTGAGCACGCACCGACGACACGACGACCACCGCCGAACGGAAGACACACCGATGACCGACGCGCCCACCCCCCAGGCCGACCTCACGGACGACGAGATCAGCGAGCAGAAGGCCGTCCGGCTCGGCAAGCGCGAGCGCCTCATCGCCCAGGCCGAGACGGCCGCGGGCGGGGCGTACCCGGTGCAGGTGCCGGTCACCACGACCATCCCGGAGGTCCGCGCGGCCTGGGGGCACCTGGCCGCCGACGAGGCCTCGGGCGAGACGGTCGGCGTCGCCGGCCGCGTCGTGCACCTGCGCAACACGGGCAAGCTGTGCTTCGCCGTGCTCCAGTCGGGCGACGGCTCGCGCATCCAGGCCATGGTGTCGCTCGCGGCCGTCGGCGAGGAGTCGCTGATCGCCTGGAAGGAGCTCGTCGACCTCGGCGACCACGTGTTCGTCTCGGGCGAGGTGGCCTCCAGCCGCCGCGGCGAGCTGTCGATCATGGTGACGGCGTGGGAGATCGCGTCCAAGGCGCTGCTGCCCCTCCCGAACCTCCACAACGAGCTCAGCGAGGAGACGCGGGTGCGCTCGCGCTACCTCGACCTCATCGCGCGCGACCAGGCCCGCCAGACCGTCCTCGACCGCGCGGCGACCATGGCGAGCCTGCGCTCGACGTTCGCCGACCGCGGCTTCGTCGAGGTCGAGACCCCGATGCTGCAGGTCATCCACGGCGGCGCCTCCGCGCGCCCGTTCGTGACCCACTCCAACGCGTTCGACACCGATCTCTACTTGCGCATCGCGCCGGAGCTCTACCTCAAGCGCGCGGTCGTCGGCGGCATCGACCACGTCTTCGAGATCAACCGCAACTTCCGCAACGAGGGCGCCGACTCCACGCACTCGCCCGAGTTCGCGATGCTCGAGGCCTACCAGGCGTACGGCGACTACAACTCGATCGCCGACCTCACGCAGACGCTCATCCAGAACGCCGCGCAGGCCGTCTCCGGCTCGCACGTCGTCACCTGGGCCGACGGCACCGAGTACGACCTCGGCGGCCAGTGGGAGCGCATCCGGATGTACGACAGCCTCTCCGAGGCGATCGGCGAGGAGATCACGCCCGAGACCCCGATCGCCCGCCTGCGCGAGCTGGCGGCCGACGCCGGGATCGAGATCGAGCACCCGCTCGCCGGCAAGTACGTCGAGGAGCTGTGGGAGCACCACGTGAAGGGCGACCTCGTGCGCCCGACGTTCGTGATGGACTTCCCCGTCGACACCAGCCCGCTCGTGCGCGCGCACCGCTCGCGCGAGGGCGTCGTCGAGAAGTGGGACCTCTACACCCGCGGCTTCGAGCTGGCCACCGGCTACTCCGAGCTGATCGACCCCGTCGTGCAGCGTGAGCGCTTCGTCGAGCAGGCCAAGCTCGCCGCGGCCGGCGACAACGAGGCCATGCGCCTCGACGAGGAGTTCCTGCGGGCGCTCGAGTTCGGGATGCCGCCGACCGGTGGCATGGGCATGGGCATCGACCGCCTGCTCATGGCGATCACCGGCCTCGGCATCCGCGAGACCATCCTCTTCCCCCTGGTCAAGTAGCCGCCGGGGGGCTCAGCCGCGCCGCTGCAGGTGGGCGCGGGTGAGCTCCTCCAGCTGCTCGTCGGTCAGGTCGTCGACCTTCTTCGCCTCGCGGCGGTCCAGCCGCATCCATCGCACGAACAGGATGACGAGGATCGGCACGTCGGCGAACTCGGCGATGAACCACAGGAAGTCGCCCGACAGGTGCTGATCGTGCAGCGCGTTCGGGAACCAGAGCGGCAGCCTCCCCGTGATCCGCGCCGCGCCGTCGAGCACGCTGTCGTTCAGGCGCAGCAGCAGGCCCGGGACGGCGTCCAGCAGCAGCTCGACGAACGCCAGCAGGAACTCGACCGTGATGAAGAAGCCGGTGCGGACGATCGAGTGCGCCGCGATCGGCAGCACCAGCAGCATCCCGGCCAGCGGGACGAGCACCGAGATCGTCCACTCCGACCACACCGAGTCGCGCAGTACGGCGGCCACCGGGGTGAGGAACACCAGGAACACGGCGCACGCGAACACGGGCGCGAACATCGCGTTGCCGAGCACCCGCACCGGACGGGACCGCAGGACGCGGTCGGCGCGCCGCCGTCCGGTCGTGGACAGCGCGACCCGTGCGAGCGCGATCGGCCGGCCGAGGCTCATCAGCGCGGGCACGACGAACAGCAGCAGGGCGATCCGGGTCGTGAACGCCCAGCGCAGCTCGCTGCTGTACGCGCCCAGGAAGCCGAAGGAGATCCACGCGTACGACCCGAGGCCGAGCAGCAGGAACCACAGCGTGAGACGCGCCGGCCAGCGGTGACCGTGGCGGCGCAGCCGGAGCACCCCTCCGACGTACAGCGCCGTGGCCGCGACGAGCAGCACGGCGGCGGCCGGGTCGAACGACCAGGTGGTCAGGAAGACGTTGACGGGAGGCGTGTCGGGCTCCATTCACGGGTGGTGGCGCACCATTGTCCCTCCGCTTCGCTACGGTATCCCTGTAGGTGCATCGCTCCGAGCGCGCCTGCGACCGAGAGGACCGGATGGACGCAGGCTTCCTGAGCACCGTCATCGTCGTAGTGGCGCTGCTCATCGACTTCATCATCCGCGTGATCGCGATCATCGTCGTCCCGCGCAACCGCAAGCCGACGTCGGCGACCGCGTGGCTGCTCGCGATCTTCCTCATCCCGTACATCGGCGTGCTGTTCTTCCTGCTGATCGGCAGCTACAAGCTGCCGAAGCGGCGCCGTGACAAGCAGATCGAGATCAACAACTTCATCATCGAGTCGACCGAGGGCATCGAGCGCGTGCGCCGCGATCACCCGTGGCCGCCGTGGCTCGAGTCGGTCGTGGAACTCAACCGCAACCTGGGGGCGATGCCGCTCGTGGGCGGCAACCGGGCCAGCCTGAACGGGGACTACCAGGGCTCCCTCGACGCGATGACGACCGAGATCAAGGCCGCCCGCAAGTACGTGCACGTCGAGTTCTACATCCTGTCGCTCGACGACACCACGGAGCCGTTCTTCGACGCGCTCGCCGACGCGGTGAAGCGCGGCGTCATGGTCCGGGTGCTGCTCGACCACATCGCCTCCGTGCGAACGCGCGACTACAAGCGGACCATCAAGCGGCTCACCGAGATGGGGGCGCGCTGGCAGCTGATGCTGCCGGTCCAGCCCTTCAAGGGCAAGTACCAGCGGCCCGACCTGCGCAACCACCGCAAGCTGCTCATCGTCGACGGCCGCGTCGCCTTCATGGGTTCTCAGAACATCATCGACCGCAGCTACAACAAGAAGTCCAATATCCGCCGCGGGCTCAAATGGAAAGAGCTCATCGTGCGGCTGGAGGGGCCGATCGTCGCCGGTCTCAACGCCATCTTCATCACCGACTGGTACAGCGAGACCGACGAGCTGCTCCGCCGCGAGACGGAGCCGATCACCGACGACATCCAGCCCGAGGAGTTGGATGCCCAGGTCGTCCCCTCCGGACCGGGATTCGCGGGCGAGAACAACCTCCGGCTCTTCCTGGCGCTGCTCTACTACGCGCAGGAGCGCATCGTCATCACGTCGCCGTACTTCGTGCCAGACGAGTCGATGCTCACCGCGATCACCACCGCCACTCAGCGCGGCATCTCGGTGGAGCTGTTCGTCTCCGAGATCGGCGACCAGGCGCTGGTGTACCACGCGCAGCGGTCGTACTACGAGGCGCTGCTGCGTGCGGGCGTGAAGATCTGGATGTACAAGGCTCCGTACATCCTCCACGCCAAGCACTTCACCATCGACGACGACGTCGCCGTGATCGGCTCGAGCAACATGGACATGCGCTCGTTCCTGCTGAACATGGAGGTCTCGCTCATGGTGCGCGGCCGCTCGTTCGTGGAGGAGATGCGCAAGGTCGAAGACGGCTACCGGCGCGAGAGCCGCGAGCTCACGCTCGAGGAGTGGATGAAGCAGCCGCTGCGCTCGACGGTGCTCGACAACCTCGCGCGGCTGACCTCGGCGCTGCAGTAGCGGGAGCGGCGCCGTCGTACCGCGGCGACATTCGTGCCGAATGTCGTGAAAGCGCGCCCCTCAACGTACATTCGTGCCGAATGTGTCGGGGCGGTGGAGGCTACGGCTTGGGGGCGAGGCCGCGGCGTGCGCGCTCTTCGGCCTCCATGCGGGCGTAGACCTTCCGCTCCGTGCGGTCGGCGTGCACGATCTTGCGCATGATGAGCCAGAAGAGCAGCCCGACCAGGACGGTCGGAGCCAGCGACCACACGATACCGCCGATGATGTCGTTCATAACGCGCTCATCGTACCGCGCCCGCCTGTGCGGACGCCCGGGTCAGCCGCGGGGCTTGAGGCGGACGGTGGGGAGCTCGGGGGCCGGGAGGGGAGCGCCGTCGTAGCCCGCGACCGTGCCGAACCGGCCGTGCGGCTGCTCGCCGGCGATCACCTCGCCCTGCCACTGGCCGCGCGCCGCGACGACGTCGTCGTGGGTGCGGCCGATGAAGTTCCACCACATGACGATCTGCTCGCCGAGCGGCTCGCCGCCGAGGAGCACGAGCCGGGCCGGTCCGTCGGCGCCGACGACGACCTCCACCGCGTCGCGTCCGGGAGCGAGGTACCCCAGATGCGCGACCGGGACGGCGGTACCGGCGACGGAGACCGATCCGGCGTCGACGAGGATGCCGTGCTCGAACGCAGTGTCGAGCGGGATGCGTACGGTCGCACCGGCGGGCGCCGTGATCTCGGCGCCGACGAGCGGGGAGAAGACGGTCGCCGCGGTACCGCTCCCGGCGAGCGAGCCGACGAACGTGCGCACCGTGGCATCGCCCAGCGCCGACGGTACGGGAACGTGGTGCTCGAAGAACGGGGCGACGTCACGGGAGGCCGCGGGCAGGGCGACCCAGAGCTGGACGCCGTGCAGCACCCGAGCCTCCGGCGTCGACACCTCGGAGTGGCTGATCCCGTGCCCGGCGGTCATCAGGTTGAGCTCGCCGGGTCGCACGAGCGCGTGACTGCCCACGCTGTCGCGGTGCTCGATCTCGCCCTCGAAGAGCCAGCTGACCGTCTGGAGTCCGGTGTGCGGGTGCGGCGGCACCCGCATCCCGCCCGTCGCGGACACGTCATCCGGCCCGTAGTGGTCGATGAAGCACCAGCCGCCGATGAGCGAGCGGCGGCGCTGGGGAAGGGTGCGGCGCACGTTCATGGCGCGCGGGCCGCCGAGCGGCACGTCCCGCGGCTCCAGGATCTCCACTTCGCCGCCGGTCGCGGGGGCCGGCTCCGCCAGCGCCGTGCCGACCGCGAGCACCTCGGCCGGGTCGCGCTCCAGGTTGCTCATAGCGGCATCCTAGGCTTCCGACGGCGGAGCGGCGCCGCTTCCCAGCCTCCCGTTCCTAGAATGGACCCGTGCCCCGGACCGCGACCCGCCCCCTGACCTCCCTCGCCGGAGGGGTGCTCGTGCTGGTCGCGCTCGCGGGCTGCGGGATCAAGTCCCAGCAGCAGCCCGTGAAGGACTACGCCGGCGAGCCGACGGGCGTGGAGGCGCCGGCCAGCAGCGCCGGGGGAGCCTCCTGGGCCGCGTGGCTCGACGACGGCCGCCAGTTCGGCATCGTGCTCTACGGCAGCTCGACCTGCCCGCCGACCGTCGCCTCCATCAGCGTCACCGGCGACAACCAGCTGAAGGCGACGCTCTCGCCCGCTCCGGGCGGCGTCTGCACCCGCGACTACGTGCCGCACACGACGGTCTTCGCGACCCCGAAGGGCGTCACGACCACGTCGGACGTGACGATCACCGTCCCCGACGGCACGCTCACCATCCCGGGCCTGCAGGGCTGAGACCCGGGCTCAGCCCTTGGTCAGGTCCTGCGCGAGCATCACGATGATCCCGCTGGGCCCGCGCAGATACGACAGCTTGTAGACATCCTGGTAGTTCGCGACGCCCCGCAGGGGGTGGACGCCGTGCTTCGCGGCGATCGCGAGCGCCTCGTCGATGTCGTCGACCGAGAACGCGACGCGGTGCATGCCGATCTCGTTCGGGAGGGTCGGCTCGGTCTCGATCGCGTCGGGGTGGATGTACTCGAAGAGCTCGAGGCGGCCGTGGCCGTCCGGCGTCTGGAGCATCGCGATCCTGGCGTGGTTGCCGTCGAGCCCGACCGCGGTGTCGGCCCACTCGCCGCTTACTTCGTCTCGCCCGACCACGGTCAGGCCGAGGTCGGTGAAGAAGGCGATGGTCTCATCCAGATCGCGGACGGCGATGCCCACGTTCTCCAGTGCGATGCTCATGCGCTGCATGCTAGCCCCACCGCTCAGGCAACCGGCGGCGCCGTCAGGACGAGCAGGTCGCCGATCTCGCAGTCCAGCGCGCGGCAGATCGCCACGAGGGTGGAGTAGCGGATCGCCTTGGCGCGGTCGTTCTTCAGGATGGAGAGGTTGACCACGCTGACCCCGACCAGTTCCGAGAGCCGCACGACGGTCATCCCGCGCTCGGCGAGGAGCTCGTCGAGCCGGCAGTGGACCCCGGACTCCTCGTCTCCCATCAGACGAGGCCTTCGGTGTCGCGCCGCATCCGGTCGCCGACGGTGAACGCGGTGGCGACGATGGCAGCGGCGAAGGCCAGGAGCAGCAGCGGCTGGAGGGGGATCGACATGACCGGATTGTCGAAGTCCCGATCGCTGATGCGGGCGATCGCGCCGTTCGCGACCATCGTGTTCAGCAAGGCGATCCCGGCCCAGGCGACCAGGCCGTAGACGCTCGCGATCGCGACGAGCGCGGTGTTCGCCCGGGAGAAGATGCGCCCGCGGAGCACGTTGATCGCGAGCCAGACGAGGCAGACGATGACGCCGACGACGGTGGCCGCCGTCAGGATCTCCCGCAGGATCAGCGCAACGAAGGATGCGGCCGGCAGCTGCGGAGCCGTCACATAGGCGGTGGCGAGCTCGACCTCGCGCATGGACCCGCCCGGACCGATCGGCGCCTGGGCGGTCGTGCCCGCGAAGTCGGCGAGGACGCGCACATCGCGATTGGATGCGGCCTCCACGATCGTGCGGACGGCCTGGACGATCGACCACCCCGCGAGCACGACGCCCGCCACGATGAACGCCACGATCGACGCCCGATCGCCCTTCGACTGGCGGTAACCCTCGACGGTGCTCATGCTCTCCTCCACATATCGACATTCGTTAATAACGACTATCGATACGATTGCACAGCCCGTCGTCGGACGCAAGCCCCGTCACGCCCACGGCGAACAGGGGCCCGGGATGCCGGGTGCGGTGGTTACTCTCTTTGTATCGATGCCGACCCTGCAAGGCGTCGCGAGGAGTAGACATGTTCGAGAGATTCACCGACCGCGCCCGCCGCGTCGTCGTCCTGGCCCAAGAAGAGGCCAAGATGCTCAACCACAACTACATCGGGACGGAGCACATCCTGCTCGGCCTGATCCACGAGGGTGAGGGAGTCGCCGCCAAGGCGCTCGAGTCGCTCGGCATCTCGCTGGACGCCGTCCGCGAGCAGGTCCAGGACATCATCGGCCAGGGCCAGCAGCAGCCGACCGGCCACATCCCCTTCACCCCGCGCGCCAAGAAGGTGCTCGAGCTCAGCCTCCGCGAGGCGCTCCAGCTCGGCCACAACTACATCGGCACGGAGCACATCCTCCTCGGCCTGATCCGCGAGGGCGAGGGCGTCGCCGCCCAGGTGCTCGTGAAGCTCGGCGCCGACCTCAACCGCGTGCGCCAGCAGGTCATCCAGCTCCTCTCGGGATACCAGGGCAAGGAGCAGGTCCAGGTCGGGGGCAACGATCAGAACACCGCGCAGGCCGGTAGCCAGATCCTCGACCAGTTCGGCCGCAACCTCACGCAGGCCGCTCGCGACAACAAGCTCGACCCGGTGATCGGACGCGAGAAGGAGATCGAGCGCGTCATGCAGATCCTGTCGCGCCGCTCCAAGAACAACCCCGTCCTCATCGGTGAGCCCGGCGTCGGCAAGACCGCCGTCGTCGAGGGCCTGGCCCAGGCGATCGTGCGCGGCGACGTGCCCGAGACGCTGAAGGACAAGCAGCTCTACACGCTCGACCTCGGCTCGCTCATCGCCGGCTCCCGCTACCGCGGCGACTTCGAGGAGCGCCTGAAGAAGGTCACCAAGGAGATCCGCACGCGCGGCGACATCATCACCTTCATCGACGAGATCCACACCCTGGTGGGTGCGGGTGCCGCCGAGGGCGCGATCGACGCCGCCAGCATCCTGAAGCCGCTGCTGGCCCGCGGCGAGCTGCAGACCATCGGCGCGACCACGCTCGACGAGTACCGCAAGCACTTCGAGAAGGACGCCGCGCTCGAGCGCCGCTTCCAGCCCATCCAGGTCAACGAGCCGTCGCTGCCCCACACGATCAACATCCTCAAGGGCCTCCGCGACCGCTACGAGGCGCACCACAAGGTGTCCATCACCGACGGCGCGATCGTCTCGGCCGCGAACCTGGCGGACCGCTACATCCAGGACCGCTTCCTCCCCGACAAGGCCATCGACCTGATCGACGAGGCCGGCGCCCGCCTGCGCCTGTCGATCCTCTCGGCCCCGCCGGAGCTGCGCGAGTTCGACGACAAGATCTCGGCCGTGCGCTCGCAGAAGGAAGCCGCGATCGAGGAGCAGGACTTCGAGAAGGCCGCCGGCCTGCGCGACGAGGAGAAGAACCTCCTCGGCGAGCGGCTGCGCCTCGAGAAGCAGTGGCGCTCCGGCGACGTGAAGACCACCGCCGAGGTCGACGAGGGCCTGATCGCCGAGGTGCTGGCGCAGGCCACGGGCATCCCGGTGTTCAAGCTCACCGAGGAGGAGTCCGCTCGCCTCGTGTTCATGGAGAAGGCGCTGCACCAGCGCGTCATCGGTCAGGAGGAGGCCATCGCGGCGCTCTCCAAGACCATCCGACGCACGCGTGCCGGCCTCAAGGACCCGAAGCGCCCCTCCGGCTCGTTCATCTTCGCCGGCCCCACCGGTGTCGGTAAGACCGAGCTCGCCAAGGCGCTCGCCGAGTTCCTGTTCGACGACGAGTCGGCCATGATCTCCCTCGACATGTCGGAGTACGGCGAGAAGCACACGGTCTCGCGACTGTTCGGCGCCCCTCCCGGATTCGTCGGCTTCGAAGAGGGTGGCCAGCTCACCGAGAAGGTCCGCCGCAAGCCGTTCAGCGTCGTGCTCTTCGACGAGATCGAGAAGGCGCACCCCGACATCTTCAACTCGCTCCTCCAGATCCTGGAAGAGGGACGTCTGACGGACGGTCAGGGTCGTGTCGTCGACTTCAAGAACACGGTCATCATCATGACGACCAACCTCGGCACGAAGGACATCTCCGGCGGCCCCGTCGGCTTCCAGATCGAGGGCGACCCGACCACCGGCTACGAGCGGATGCGCGGCAAGGTCTACGAGGAGCTGAAGAAGAACTTCAAGCCCGAGTTCCTGAACCGAGTCGACGAGATCATCGTCTTCCCGCAGCTGAACAAGGCCGAGCTGCTGCAGATCGTCGACCTGTTCATCAAGCGCCTGTCCGACCGCCTGCTCGACCGCGACATGACGATCGAGCTGGAGGTGCCGGCCAAGGAGCGGCTGATCGAGGTCGGGTTCGACCCGACACTCGGTGCCCGCCCGCTGCGCCGCGCTGTGCAGCACGAGATCGAGGACCGGCTGAGCGAGAAGATCCTGCACGGCGAGCTGAACGCGGGCGACCACGTCCACGTCGACTTCCGCGACGGGGAGTTCGTGTTCACCACGACGGCGCGTGCCGACTCGATCGGCGCCGGCGTCAACGCTGCGGCCGCCATCGGCACCGGCCCGGCCACGCCGGACCTCGCCGCCAACGGCTGATCCACACCGCCGCAAGGCGCGTCCGCGACGAGTGCGCCGATCCTCCGGGGTCGGCGCACTCTCACGTGTTCGGAGAGGTGCGTTCGATATGCTGTGTGCGCTATGACGACCCGCCCACGACTTCTGCTCCTGTCGTTCTCGACCCTCGTCTCGGATCCGCGGGTCCAGAAGCAGATCGCACTGTTCGCGCCGGACTACGACCTCATCACCTGCGGCTACGGGCCGGCGCCCGAGGGTGCCGTCGAGCACTTCCAGGTGCCCGACGACCACGTCTACTGGCAGTACCCGCGACTGGCCGTCGTCCTGCGCCAGTACCGGCGTGCGTATCGCCAGAACCGTGCCGTCACCTGGGCGCTCGAGCACATCCAGCCGGGGAGCATGGATGTGATCATCGCCAATGACGTCGACGCGGCGGGTGTCGCGGTCGGATTGCGGCCGCGCTTGGGATTCCATGCGGACCTGCACGAGTACGCCCCGCTGCAGAACTCCGAGCTCCTCCGCTTCCGGCTCTTCGTCGCCCCGTTCCTGTCGTGGCAGATCCGGACGTTCGTCAGCCAGGCGGCATCCACCTCGACGGTGTGTCAGAGCCTCGCCGACAAGTACCACGAGACGTTCGGCCTCCAGCCCTCGGTGGTCATGAACGCACCTCCCTACGCGGCGTTCTCGCCGATCGAAGTCGCCGACCCCGTGCGCCTGGTGCACGCAGGCGCGGCGCTGCGCAACCGGCGGCTCGAGATCCTCATCGACGCCGTCGCGCAGTCGGACGCCGCCGTCTCGCTCGACTTCTATCTCGCGCCGAACGATCCTGGCTACCTCGACTCCTTGAAGGCGCGAGCGGCGGGCAACGCGAACATCGCGTTCCACGACCCGGTCCCCTTCGACGAGCTCGTCTCGACGCTGAACGGCTACGACGTCGGCCTGCACATCCTCGCTCCGACCAACTTCAACAACGCCTTCGCGTTGCCCAACAAGTTCTTCGAGTACGTGCAGGCCCGACTGGGGCTCATCATCGGGCCGTCGCCCGAGATGAAGCGGATCCTCGAGGAGAAGGGCTTCGGTGCCGTGACGACGGACTTCACCGCCGAGGCCCTGGCGGACGTGCTGCGCGGACTCGACCGCGAAACGGTGGCCACCTGGAAGGCGCGCTCCGATGTCGCCGCCCCGCTGCTCTCCGCCGAGACGCAGACCCCCGTCTGGGGTGACGCGATCGCACGGATCGCTGCGCCAGGACCCGTGAGATGACGAGCTCGGTCGACGTCCTCGTCCCCGTCCATTCGGCGCAGCGCCCGATCGCGCGCCTGGCGGCGTCGGTGCTCGGAACGTCCGTGCCGATCCGGCTGGTGGTCGTGGCGCACGACGTCGACGCCTCCGACATCCGGACTGCCCTGGGCGAGCACGCGGAGGACCCGCGCGTGCAGGTCCTCGCGTTCCAGGACGGAGTGCGGTCGCCCGCGGGGCCTCTCCGATTCGCTCTGGAACGGCTCGAATCGCCGTTCTTCATGAAGATCGACTCCGACGACTTCCTCGCGGACGGGGCGATCGAATCCTGGATGCGGACGCAGCGCCGATACGACGCGGACATCGTGCTGCCGTCGATGCGGATGGTCGGGACCCGCCGTGACTTCCCGACTCCGCCGCGCCGCCCCTTCCGCACGCGGCTCGACCCCGTGCGAGACCGGCTCGCCTACCGGACGAGCACGATGGGTCTCATCCGCGCGGAGCTCGCCCGCGACGCCTATCCCGAGCCCGGGCTGCGGACGGCCGAAGACCTCGCGCCCGGACTGCGCTTGTGGTTCTCTGACGCCCGGATCGTCGCGGCCGACCCCCGGTACGCCTATATGGTCGCCCCCGACGCCGGCGATCGGGTCACTCTGGAGCAGAGGCCGCTCGCCGACGACCTCGCGTTCGTCGAGCCCCTGGTGCGCGAGCCGTTCTGGGCGCGTCTCGATCAGGACGCACGCGTCGGGATCGTCGCCAAGCTGCTGCGGGTGCAGGTGATCGGCGCCCTCGCCGGGCGTGCCGACCGGCACCTGACCGCGTCGGAGGTCGCGTTCGCAGGGACCGCTGCGCGCGCTCTCGTCGCACTCGCTCCCCGCGTGGGTCGCGTTCTCTCGCGCGACGAGGCGACGTTGTTCCGGGAGGTCCTAACGGGTGCGAGGGACGAAAGCCGCATCACGCGGCTGGCGTCTCGGGCATCCCGGCACCTCTCCGTCGGCGGTCTGGTGACGCCCGGGATCCTGGACAGCGTGCGCCGCGACGCGCCTGTGCGCTACCTCGGCGCGTCGGTGCTGGCGCGCTACAGGCGCTGAGGCGGAGCGGTCAGTTCCGGAGCCGTCCCTGGCTGTCGTCGCTTGACGGTCGCCTGCAGCATCAGTGCGAGGGGGAGCAGGTAGAAGATGACGCCGGGGATCGCATAGCGGAACGTCGTTGAGGTGCCGTTGGTGATGTTGTAGAGCGCGACCGCGAGGATCGCTCCGAAAAGCAGGTGGGCCTCTTCGTGCCGCCAGAACAGGATCATCGCGCCGACGCTCAAGAAGAGGATGAACAGCAGCGGCTTGTCGTTCTGCATGAAGTCCTTGATGTCGGTGACGAGCAGGAGTTTCGCGAGACCCGGCACGTGTCCGATCGCTTCGGTGAGTGTGGAACTCCCGGTGATGCGCATGAACTGGCTCGCCTGCGAGAACGGGAAGACGAGCGTTTGGACGATCTGGGCTCCGACGGCCGTCGCACCGACGACGATCGCGGGCCACATCCAGGGCGAGCGCCAGCGCAGCGAGACGAGCATCCCGAGCAGCCAGGCAGCGACGAAAGCACCCGCCATGATCAGCGTCGCTTGGCGGGTGAACGCGGACAACAGGGTGATTCCGCCGACGATGACGAGGAGCCACCACTGCCTCGTGCGCATGTACCGCCACGCGACCAGGAGCGCGAGGGCGCTCCACAGGGCGGACAGGGACTCGGTCAGCATCGCGGTCATGTAGATCATGATGTGGAAGCTCGCGAGAGCGAGGACGATCGTGGCGATCGCCGCCAGGTTCCCGTATCGCCGCTTCATCAGGATGAGCGCGACGATGGTGAATGCGATCGACGCGAGCGCAGGGATCACCGCCAGACCGTACGGGCCGAGGCCCATGAACGGCGCGGAGAGCAACGGGAGCACGACGCGCGGCTGCACGAGCCCCCAGCCGAAGGTCACGTCGGTGCTCGGCATCACGATGTTGTGCGCGGCGAAGAACGCGGCGGTCTTGTCACGCGCGACCTGCTGGGAGTCGCCGCTGAACCAGAAGGCGTACGCCATGTAGTAGCGCGAGTCGTAGAAGTAGAGGCCCAGGTTGCGGATGTACGAGAGATAGCCGAGCACCCAGGTCACGGCGGCGATCAGCCAGACGAGGACGTCGGCCCGGTTGCGGTTGATCCAGTCGACCGCTGCCTTGAATGGACCCACTGCGTTCTCACGTTTCCTTCGTTCTCGGGCGTCAGACCCCTCCCGCGACGCGTCGGGACGGGCAGTCAAAGCTAACATGTGCCTCTTCTTTCGATGCCGGGCGGGCGCGACAGTAGGCTTGTCTGGTGGACTCAGCGCGCACCTCCGGGATCAGTGTTCGGCGCGCGCGCACGGGAGACGTGGCGCGCATCCAGCAACTGGTGGAGCCGCTGGTCCGACGACGCATCCTGCTCGGCAAAGAGACGGTGACGTTCTACGAGGCCGTGCAGGAGTTCCGGGTCGCGGAGGACGCGGACGGCAACCTGATCGGCTGCGGCGCCCTCCACGTGATGTGGAGCGACCTCGGCGAGGTGCGCACTCTCGCGGTCTCGGAGGAGTGGCTCGGGCGCGGCGTCGGCCGTGCGCTGCTGGAGCGGCTCGAGACGGACGCCCGCGAGCTCGGGCTCAGCCGCCTGTTCTGCCTGACGTTCGAGGTCGGCTTCTTCGAGCGCAACGGCTTCGAGGACATGGGGGAGGAGTCGGTCGACCCGGCCCTCTACGCCGAGCTCGTCCGCTCCAACGACGAGGGCGTCGCCGAGTTCCTCGATCTGGCGCGCGTGAAGCCCAACACCCTGGGAAATACAAGGATGTTGAAGCTCCTCTGAGCGCGTTGCGACCGGCAATCGGGCGGCGCGCGGTTATGCTGCGGGCATGTCGACGTTCAAGCATCCTGTCGGCCCCCAGCCGAGCAAGGTCTATTGGCGACGCCGGCTCATCCTCGGGATCGGCCTGCTCGCCGTCATCCTCGTCGTCGTGCTGATCATCGTGCGCCCCGGCGCGTCGGACGGTGCCCCCGCTCCCGCCTCCACCACGAGCGCGCCGAAGACGACGACGCCTCCCGCGACCAGCATCCCGACGTCCAGCGCCTCGGCCAGCGGCGCCGCGTGCGACACGGCGAACGTCCGCGTCGAGGCGGTCACGGACAAGGCAACCTACGCCGCCGGCGAGCTGCCGCAGCTGTCGGTCGCGATCACCAACACCGGCTCGGCCGCGTGCAAGATCGACGCCGGGACGGCGCAGCAACTGTTCACCATCACCAGCGGCGCCGAGGTCTACTGGAAGTCGACCGACTGCCAGACCGACAAGGTCGACGCGGAGGTCCTGCTCCAGCCCGGCAAGACGATCTCGTCGCAGACGCCGATCACCTGGGACCGCACCCGCTCCGACCCCTCCACCTGCCAGGCGAGCCGCGAGCAGGTCCCGGCGGCGGGAGCGTCGTACCACCTGACGACGACCGTCGCGGGGATCGAGTCCCCCGAGACCAAGCAGTTCATCCTGCAGTAGCCCGCCGAGGCGGCACGAAGTGCACGCGAATCCGCCGAGACGGCGAAGAATTCGCCGCTTCGATGGGGTGATCAGGGCGCGCGGAGGGTGAGGATCTCGGCGCCGTCGGCCGTGATGGCGATCGTGTGCTCGCTGTGCGCCGTGCGGGCGCCGGTCGCGCTGCGCAGAGTCCAGCCGTCGGCGTCGGTGACGAGCTCGTCGGTGTCGGCCATCACCCACGGTTCCAGCGCGAGGAGGAGGCCGGGGCGCAGCTTGTAGCCGCGGCCGGGACGGCCGTCGTTCGAGATGTGGGGGTCCTGGTGCATCGTCGATCCGATGCCGTGGCCGCCGAACTCGAGGTTGATCGGGTACCCCGCCTCGTCCAGCACGGTGCCGATCGCGTGCGCGAGGTCGCCGGTGCGGGCGCCCGGGCGGGCGGCGGCGATGCCGGCTCGCAGTGCGCGCTCGGTCGCCTCGATCATGGCGACGTCCTCCGGCCGCTGCGTCTCGCCGACGATGAAGCTGACCGCGGAGTCGGCGGCGATGCCGTCCAGCGAGACGGCGAGGTCGAGGGTGAGGAGGTCGCCGTCGGCGAGGGCGTAGTCGTGCGGCATCCCGTGCAGCACGGCGTCGTTGACCGCCGTGCAGATGTAGTGGCCGAACGGGCCGCGCCCGAAGGAGGGCGCGTAGTCGACGTAGCAGGACTCGGCACCGGCCTCCGTGATGAGGGCGGCGGTCCAGCGGTCGATGTCGAGGAGGTTGGTGCCGACGGCCACGCGGTCCTTCAGCGTCTGCAGGATGCGGCCGACGAGGGCGCCGGTCGCTCGGGCCCGGTTCAGTTCGTCGGGGTTCAGGATCTCGATCATTCGGATAACTATACCGGTATGACTATCCCGGTATTAGTATGGGGCCATGGTCAGGCTCCCTCTCACCCCGGACGAGATCGAACGCGGTCAGCGTCTCGGTGCGCTGATGCGCCGGGCGCGCGGGGAGCGTTCGATGCTGACCGTCGCGCTCGACGCGGGGGTGTCGCCGGAGACGCTGCGCAAGATCGAGTCGGGCCGGGTGGCGACGCCCGCGTTCCCGACGATCGCGGCCATCGCGGCGGTGCTCGGGTTGTCGCTGGATGCGGTGTGGGCCGAGATCAGCGAGGCGGACGACGTCGGCGCGGAGGTCGCGCGGTCCTTGGCCTCCTGACCGCCGCGTCGCCGAGTACGCGGATTCTCTGCGTACTCAGCGGTTTCGGGCCGAGATTTTGCGTACTCGGCGGGTGCAGTGGGTGCGGTAGTGCGGGTCAGAATGCCGCGTCGAGTTCTCGTTCGCGCGGGGTGGAAGCTGCGGTGAACGCGAGCCGCAGGGCTTCGCGGATGGAGGCGCTGCGGTCGTCGATGCGCGTGGCGAAGCCGAGGCGTGACGCTTCGGCCGTGCGCTGCTTGCCGCTGCTGACCGGGCGAATCTCCCCGGCGAGGCTGATCTCGCCGAAGGCGACCAGGTTGTGGGGGATGGCGCGGTCGGAGGCCGCGGACGCGACGGCCAGGGCGATGGCCAGGTCGGCCCCGGGCTCGGTGAGCCGCACGCCGCCGACGGTCGAGACGTAGACGTCCTTGTCGCCGAGCTTGATGCCGGCCCGGCGTTCGAGGACCGCGAGCAGCATGGCGACGCGGGAGCTGTCGACGCCGTTGGTGACGCGGCGCGGGTTGGGGGCGGCGGTGCTCACGACGAGCGCCTGCACCTCCACCGGCAGCGGGCGCCGGCCCTCCATCGCCACCGTCACGCAGGTGCCGGAGACGGGGGTGGAGGTGCGGCTGAGGAACAGACCGCTCGGGTCGGGGACCTCGGCGATGCCGTCTCCGGTCATCTCGAAGCAGCCGACCTCGTCGGTCGGGCCGAAGCGGTTCTTCAGCGCGCGCACGAAGCGGAGCGCCGTCTGCCGGTCGCCCTCGAACTGGCACACCACGTCGACCAGGTGCTCGAGGAGGCGCGGGCCGGCGATCGAGCCGTCCTTCGTGACGTGCCCGACGATCAGGATGGGCAGCTCGCGCTCCTTGGCGATGCGCACGAGCGTGCTCGCGACCTCCCGCACCTGGCTCGGGCCGCCGGCGATGCCGTCGATGCTGCCGCTGGAGACCGTCTGCACGGAGTCGATGATCACGAGCGAAGGCTTCACCGCGTCGATCTGGCCGATGATGGTCGCGAGGTCGGTCTCCGATGCGAGGTACAGCTCGTCGTGGACGGCGCCGGTGCGTTCGGCGCGCATCCGCACCTGCCCGACCGACTCCTCGGCGCTCACATAGAGGACGCGCGCGTTCCGCGCCGCTGCCCGGGAGGCGACCTCCAGCAGGAGGGTGGACTTGCCGACGCCGGGCTCGCCGCTCAGCAGGATGGCCGCGCCCGGCACGATGCCGCCGCCGAGAACCCGGTCGAACTCGCCGATGCCGCTCGGTCGTCGCCCGGCGGCCTCCGTCTCGATGTCGGTGATCGCCCGGGCGGTGCGCGCGGCGCCGATGGTCACGGGAGTGAGTGCCCGCAGCACGCCCGTGGGCGCCGCCGACTCCTCCACGGTGCCCCAGGCCTGGCACTCGCCGCAGCGGCCGACCCACTTGGCCGCCGTCCAGCCGCACTCCGTGCAGCGGTAGTTGACGTGAGCCTTCGCCACGACACCTCCTCGATCCGGGACCCACACTACGGGCGGCCACCGTCACTGGAGGGAGGATCGCGGCGATCGGGGGAGAAGCTCACGGAGTGCGGGACCTGTGGAGGGTGCCGTGCACCAAGAGGGTGCTCCGCCGTAGAGGGTTATGTGCCCGGCGCCCCCGGAGCACAATGGGCCCCATGGCGAACCTCACGTACACCCTGCGGTCCGGCCGGCGCGTCGGCGTCACCACCCTCGGCGACGCGGATGCGGAACGCATCGTCGTCTTCTGCCACCCGGCGCCGGGCACCTCCGTCTTCGATCCGGATCCCGACGCCTCCGCCACCCGCAATGTCCACATCGTCGCGATCGACCGCCCCGGGTACGGCTCGAGCGACCCCGTGCCGTACGGCGAGTGGCCGAGCATCGTGCGCGCCGCCGACGACATCGCCGAGTATCTGCGGTCGGTCGTGCTGGCCGAGCGCTCGATGGGGGTGAGGAGGGTGCGCACCGTCGGCATCGCCGGCTGGTCGGCTGGGGGCCGGGTCGCGCTCGCGTTCGCCGCGCGGCATCCCGATCTCACCGAGCGGGTCGCGATCGTCGCCACGCCCGCTCCGAACGAGGCCGTTCCGTGGATCCCGCCGCAGCTGCAGGCCGAGTCCGACCGCCTGGGCACCCTCGCCCCGGCGGAGGCCGTCCAGCAGCTCAGCGAGCAATTGGGGTCGCAGGCCGACGCCGTTCTCTCGGCCTCTGACCCGGGCGATGTACCCCCGGAAGCGGTCGGCGCCACCGCCGTCGATGCCACCGTCTTGGCGCAGCCCGGCGTGCGGGATCGGCTCGGCCGGATGTTGCAGGATGCGTTCCGTCAGGGGGCGGCCGGGACCGCGGCCGACATCCTCTCGTACACGGCGCGGCCGTGGGGTTTCGACCCCGGCGACGTGCAGGCCAAGACGCTCATCGTGGGCGGGCAGGGCGACGCGATCGCCGGCAACGCGCACGCAGCCTGGTATCAGAAGGCCGTGCCGGACTCCCGGATGGAGATGGTCCCGGGCGTCGGGCACCTCGTCATCGTGCCGGCGTGGGGGAGGGTGCTGGCGCATCTGGCGCCGAACTCGACGCGGTGACGGAGGCGGAGGTCGCTGTCGTCGCCGGTCGCCGCGGGAACTTCGTCACCGCCAGCCGCGTCACGGCGGGCAGGAACGCCGACGCCCACACCCGGTAGCCGTGGTCGTTGGGGTGGAAGAGGTCCTCGGCGAACTGCGTGAACGCGCCGCGCAGCCCCTCCTGCTTCATCGCGCGGTGCAGGGAGGCGACGGTGAGCCCGGCGTCGGCCGCCTCCTCGCGCAGGATGGCGTTGGCGACCGCGACCTTCTTCTCGTTCCACGGGAGGTAGAAGTACGGCAGATCGGCGACCACCGCATCCCGGGGCAGCGCCGCGAACACGCGGCGGATGCCCTCCCGGAACGTCGCCGGGTCGAACGCCCCGATGTCGTTCGCCCCGATCGACACCGTCACGATGTCGGGCTGCAGCGTCTCGAACCGCGGCAGCTGATCGGCCACCGCGAGGGCGACCGTCGCGCCCGACACGCTGAGGTTCACGGTGCGCACGGTGCGGCCCGTCGCGGAGCGGAGGTGGTCGGCGATCACGCCCACGTAGCTGTTCTTCGGCTGGGACGCCCCGATGCCCTGTGCGGCACTGTCCCCGATCGCGACGTAGAGGATCTCGCCCTCCACCTTCGCCGCATCCCGCCACCATTTGGAGTTCACCGGGAGCGACTCGTTCAGCTTCACCTTGCCCGCGGCGACGGCAGCCCGTTTCTGCTGCACGCGGCTCCAGGCATAGGCGGCGCCGCCGGCGATGGCGCCCGCGACTCCGACCGTCGTGACGACGCGACCCGTGGTGTTCATGCGTGCAGCGTACTCCGCGGACCGTGAGGGACGGATCGGTGGAGGCTGTGCGCTCGCTGGACGGACGCTGATTGGCGGGCCGTGGAATCTTCGCCTAAGATTGTCCGCGGTACCGTGTCCGAGCGGCCGAAGGTGCAACTCTCGAAAAGTTGTGTGGGTGAAAGCCCACCGTGGGTTCAAATCCCACCGGTACCGCCACGTGCAAGCCCCCGCGATCCTCAGGGATCCGGGGGTTTTGTCGTGTCGCGGGTCGGGCGTGCGATGCGGGCGGCCACACCTCGAGCCCTGCTGACGACCGCGCCTACGACCGAAGACACATCTCGCTCCCCGGCACTGCGCGAGGCGCGCTCTCCCGGAGATACTGAAAAGCCCGTCAGGCGAATCCCGCGTCGGAGAACGACGTTCGCGACGTCTTCTCGGGCAGGGGAATGGATGTTGGGGGTAGAGGATGTCACACCGTTTCAGGGTGGATCCTGAGCTGCTGCGTACCGCGGCCGGCGTTGCGAGCAGAGGGGCTGCGTCTGCGTCGCGGGGCAGCCTGAAGTCGGCCACTGGCCTGGGCGACGGTTTGGTCGAGCAGGCGGCGGCCCGGGTCGTGTCGAACTGGTCGAACGGTCTCGATCACCTGCACACCGACATCGGTGAGGTCGTCGCGCGACTGAAGGCGACAGCGAAGGTGTACGAGGAGGGCGACACCGAGGGCAAGGACGCTGCGGACAAAGTCGGTGGCGGGATGCCGAGTAGGTGACGGAGCTCGGACAGACCCGTGACCCGGTCGCGCTGATCCCCGGATCGGTCAGCAGTGCCCGGGCTGCCGCGACCGACTGGCGCCAGAAGTCCGTCGAAAGCGGTGAGGTCGCCACGGCGCTCGCTCGGGTGAACGTCGACGACGCCTGGAGCGGCTCGGCGGCAGACGCGTTCCGCGAGAAGTACTCCGGGATCCCCACGAAGTGGTCGGACGCGTCGAAGCACCTCAGCGCGGCGGCGAACGCGCTGGACACGTTCGCCGACTACCTCGAATGGGCGCAAGCCCAAGCAGGCGAAGCGATCGCGCTCTGGGACCAGGCCGTCGCGGCCACAGCCGCGGCGAAGCAGCAGCACGCCGCCGACATCGCGGCCGCCCGTACGGAGTTCGCCCGGGCATACCAGCTGCCGAGCACCGCGAACGCATACTCGCCCGAGATCCCGTTCGTCGACCCCGGCGACGCGCTCCGTGCCCAAGCACGAGCGGTGCTCTCGGACGCGCGCGGGCAACTCGGGGCCGCTGCCGAGCGAAGCGCCGCAGCGCTCGACACGGCCGCCGACGCCGCCCCTGCCCAGCCTGACTTCTGGGCGCTCGCGGGCGAAGCGATCAGCCTCGCCTGGGACCTCCAGGCACTGCAGGCGCAGAACACCTTCGCCATCGCCGCCAACTCCACCGCGTCGTTCTTCAACGCGCTCGCCCAGCATCCCGACATCCTGTGGGAGATCCTCGGCGGCATCGGGCTGATCTCCATCGGTACCGGCGGCGAGGCCGGCGGCTTCGCCCTCGACGCCACCGGCGTCGGCGCGCTCGGCGGCGTCCCGCTGAACATCGCCGCGGCCGGAGCGATCGGCGCCGGCACCACCGCCGTCGGACACGGCATCTTCCGCGCCGTCGCGGCTGCGTCCGGCGACAGCGCCGTCAACCCGGTCCAAAAGCAGGAAGGCATCGACCGCGGCGACGGACGCGACGACTACGGCAAGTACGCCAGCGGTAACGGTGGCGACCGCATCGCCGCCAACAAGGAAGAGATCGGGCTCAAAGACGTCGAGGATCGTTTCGGCGTCGAAGTCATTCGGGACAAGGTCCGGGCGAGCGTAGACGGCACCGACAAGGGCCGGTTCTACGACGGCCTGTTCAAGAACGCCGACGGAACCTACACCGCCATTGAAGTCAAGAGCGGTGGGGCCTCCCCTACCGCATCGCAACGTGAGTTCGACGGCTTGGTCTCGGCGGACAACCCCGCCCGGGCGATGCTTCATGGCAAGCTGATCGAGATCACCAGAGTCATACCGAAGGAAGTGCCTTGATGACCCGCGACACTCACATCACGTCGATAAACTGGGCGAGCCACATGCCCCTGGTCGACGCTGTCCGGTCACACCACGATCAGATTCAGCGCGACCTCGGGCTCCTCGACGGTCAGAAGCGCTGGAGCTACGCCCTCTGGCGTGCCCCACTCGACGTGGACTTCTGGGACATCGACCACAGCCAGTGGCCGAAATCGTTCCTGCAGTCCGGCGGCGCCGCCGACCGCATGATGCTCGAAGTCCGCTACATCGAAGATGACGGAGCGCAGCGACAGTACGTCGTCGGCCGCCCCGGCGGCGACTACCTCGGTGAACCGAGCGAGACTGTCAGCTGGACCGGTGGCCGAGAGTTCCACGTCTACCCGAACGAGGTCTTCACCGCCGACGAGGCCACCGACGTCTTCTACGGCTACTTCCAGAACGACCGCGTTCCCGATGAGTACCCGCTGCGCCGGCTCGACTTCTCGGCGTACGAATGACGATCTCCGGCGATGGTGCCGTCATCGACGCCTCCGCGCAGCAGCTGCGGCACGCGCAGGCGGCGATCGAACACGAGCTCGAATATCTCGCTGACGCTGCAGGGCTGCTCCGCGATCGGTGGTCCGGCGACGCCCAACGCGCCTTCGACCGCGCACATGCCCAGTGGCGGAACGAGATCACCGCCATGGCCGAGATCCTCGAGCAGGCCATCGGCGCACTCCAAGCGGCGAACACGGCCGCCAGCGACGCCGAGAGGGCGGCTGCTGCCCTGTGGTCGTGAGAGACAAGGGAAGCCACTCGACCGCGGAACGGAACCGCGCTCACGCCGCCGCGATCATCTTCATCGCTGCGGCGATCGTCCTCGTCATTCCGGCCGCGTCGGTGTACGGCGACTGGCAGAACGCCCTGCGTTACGGTTGGCCTGGACCCTACCGAAGTGACATCGCCGAGTGGAACGCCGACGAGACGATCTGGAAAGCCACGTTCTGGGGCATCCTGATGCTCATCGTCCTGACCGGCGCATCGATCGGCGCCGGGTTCGCAGCACGAGCGGCCCATCAACGAGTGTGGTTGGTCGTGCTCGCCGGGGTCGTCGTCACGGTGGTCGCCCTGCTCGTGGCCGCGGTGATACTGACTCGTCCGCTCGCTTCCTGGTGATCCTCGCCCGGATCGCCGTCGAGGCGTGCACCGTTGTTTCGCCGGAGACGGGTGTAAGGGTGTGACGTACCGTGCCCCGTCATCGAGACTGTCGGCATCCGGCGATGAAAGAGGGCGCGAAGCCATGACGAACGAAACCCCACCTGCGATCCAGCCGGATGTCCAGGTGCGAGGGGCGCGGGAGCACAACCTGCGGAACGTGGACCTCACCGTCCCCCGCGACGCCATGGTGGTGTTCACCGGGGTGTCCGGCTCGGGGAAGTCGTCGCTCGCGTTCGGGACACTCTTCGCGGAGTCGCAGCGCAGGTATCTGGAGTCGGTCGCCCCGTATGCCCGGCGTTTGATCGACCAGGCCGGGGTCCCCGACGTCGACTCGATCACCGGGATGCCGCCGGCGGTGGCGCTGCAGCAGCAGCGCGGCGGGCGCAGCGCACGCTCGACGGTGGGCAGCATCACGACACTGTCGAGCCTGGTGCGGATGCTGTACTCCCGGGCTGGGGACTATCCCGACGGTCAGCCCATGCTCTACGCGGAGGACTTCTCGGCCAACACGGTGCAGGGCGCGTGCCCGGAATGCCACGGCATCGGCCGGGTGTACGAGGTCACCGAGCGGCAGATGGTCCCCGACCCCTCGCTCACGATCCGGGAGCGGGCGATCGCATCGTGGCCGACGGCGTGGCACGGGCAGAACCAGCGGGACATCCTGGTGTCCCTGGGCTACGACGTCGACACGCCCTGGCAGGACCTGCCGCGCGCGGACCGCGACTGGATCCTCTTCACCGAGGAACGGCCGACCGCCCCGGTATACGCGGGGTTCACGCCGGCGCAGACGCGACGTGCGATCTCCACGGGGATGGAGCCGAGCTATCAGGGGACGTTCGTGGGTGCCCGCCGCTACGTGCTCGACACCTTCGCGACGACCAAGAGTGCGTCGATGAAGCGGCGGGTCGCGGAGTTCCTCACCTCCGCCGTGTGTCCGGTGTGCCACGGGAAGCGTCTCAAGCCGGAGGCGCTCTCGGTGACCTTCGAGGGGATCGACATCGCCGAATTCTCGCGACTCCCGCTCCGCGAGCTCTCCGGACGGCTCGCAGCGCTGGTGGACGCGGCCAGGGAGGAGCTCGCGACCTCCGGAATGGCACTCGACGAGGGAGCCCGCCGCGAGGCGACGCAGCAGAGGGTCGCCGCGGGTGGAGCGTCGCACGCCGCCGCTCCGGACGTGCGGCGGACCCCGAACCAGTCGGCGGAGAAGCGCGCAGCGGCCGCCCGCCTGGCCGCCGAGCTGCTGGAACGCCTGCGCCCCATCATCGATCTCGGGCTGGGGTACCTGTCCCTGCACCGCACGACACCGACGCTGTCCGGAGGTGAGCTGCAGCGGCTGCGGCTCGCCACCCAGCTGAGTTCCGAGCTGTTCGGCGTCGTCTACGTGCTCGACGAACCGTCGGCGGGCCTGCACCCGCAGGACGTGAACGCCCTCCTGAGCATCCTGGAGGGGCTCAAGAAGAGGGGCAACAGCCTGTTCGTCGTCGAGCACTCGGTGGAGGTGATGCGGCACGCGGACTGGCTGGTGGACATCGGGCCCGGAGCCGGTGAACGGGGCGGTCGCGTCGTCTACAGCGGAGTGCCGGACGGTCTCGCCGACGTGCAGGAGTCGGTCACCAGGGACTACCTGTTCGGCCGACGCGGACTCGATGCGCGGACTCCGCGCGAGCCGACGGGATGGCTGAGGCTCGAGCAGATCACCCGCAACAACCTGCGCGACGCGTCCGTCTCCTTCCCGCTCGGCGCCTTCACGGCGGTGACCGGAGTATCCGGCGCGGGAAAATCGAGCCTGGTCAGCCAGGTGCTTCCCGCGCTGCTCGGGGACCATCTCGGCCGACCGGTCGACCTGGACGACGACGCTCCGGAGACCGACGACCTGCTCCTCGCGGACGGGCCGGAGCAGCTCGAGGGGACCATCTCCGGAGATCTCGGCGGCGTCCGCCGGGTGGTCAACATCGACCAGAAGCCCATCGGCCGCACCCCGCGCTCCAACGTCGCCACCTACACGGGCCTGTTCGATCATGTCCGACGGCGCTTCGCGGAGACTCCGGAGGCGCGGTCGCGCGGATACCGGCCCGGCCGCTTCTCCTTCAATGTGGCCGGCGGCCGCTGCCCCACCTGCGAGGGCGAGGGCGCCGTCATGGTCGAGCTGTTGTTCCTGCCGTCGGTCTACACCGTCTGCCCCGAATGCCACGGCACCCGGTACAACGACGACACGCTCGAGATCAGCTGGCGCGACCGGAACATCGCCGAGATCCTCGCGATGTCCGTCGAGGAGGCTCAGGCCTTCTTCGGCGGCGAGAACGAGATCATGCGCTCCCTGACCGCGCTCATGGATGTCGGACTCGGATACCTGAGGCTCGGCCAGCCGGCGACCGAACTGTCCGGCGGTGAGGCGCAACGGGTGAAGCTCGCCTCCGAACTGCAGCGCGCCCAACGCGCCGACACCCTGTACGTGCTGGACGAACCGACCTCCGGGCTCCACTGCGCCGACGCCGACCGCCTCATCGAACACCTGCAGAGCCTGGTGGATGCCGGAAACACCGTCGTCGTGGTCGAACTCGACATGCGGGTCGTCGCCACCGCCGACTACGTCGTCGACCTCGGCCCCGGCGCCGGCGAGAAAGGCGGGACGGTCGTCGCCGCGGGAACACCCCAGGAGGTCGCTCGTGCGGCCGGCAGCGCCTCCGCCCCGTATCTGGCGACAGCTCTCGACGAGGCAGCGCTGGCGGCCGGAAGCAACGCCGGTGGGCGCGATCAGGCGTACGCGGGACGGCCGCCCACCCGGTAGGTGAGGGCGACGATCCCGGTGCCGAACACGCGGGAGTCGACCAGGTCGAGAGCGAAGTCGAGGCCCCGCTGAGGGAAGACGCGCTCGCCCTCGCCGACGATCACGGGGAACTGGACCAGGTTCAGTTCGTCCACCAACTCGTTCTCGAGTAGCCATCGGGCGAGCGAGACGCTGCCGACCACGAGCAGCTCGCCGTCCGGCCCGGCTTTGAGCTCGCGGATGCGGTCGGCGACATCCTCGGCGATGACCGTGGTCCCCTCCCACGTCGGCTCGGTCGTGGTGGTGGAGACCAAGTACTTCGGCTTCGAGCTGATGGCCTCGCCGAAGCTGCCGTCGGTGCTGCGGGCGCCCCAGAACGTCTCGAAGAGGCCGAACGTCTTGCGGCCCAGGAGGAAGGCGTCCGGTCGCTGCCAGGTCTCGAGGATGTACTGGACGGCGTCGCCGTCGTTGTGCGGGATCGCCCAGCCGCCTCGGGTGAACCCCGGATCCATCTCCTCGTTGTTGCCGCCGTTGGCTTGGGCGACCCCGTCGAGGGTGACCTGCAGGCTGACGGTGAGTCTCATCGTGTGCTCCTCTCAGCGGATGCGGGCCGCGCGCCCGTCGGTGCCATCCTCGCCCTCATCGCGGTCGAAGGGAACGACGCGCTTCGACGGCTCGACGGACGAACTCGGCCCGGTCGATCGCCGGACGGAAGCCGAGGAGCTCTCGGGCGCGGGCGTTCGAGGTTGTGTAGCTCGGCGCGGTGACGGGCAGGGTCACCTCGACCGTCCGGAGGCCGGCGGCTTCGGCGAGTTCGCGCGCGAAGAGGCCCAGATCGGTGGACTCGTCGGGACCGAGCCCGATCACCTGATGACCCTTCGTGCTGACTTCGAGCGCGAGGACCACCCCCGCGGCCAGGTCCGGCGTCGCCAGGATGCCCATCTGCACCGGGGCGCCGTCGGCTCGCGAGGCGACGAGCAACGTTTCGTCGTCACCCGCGTACGGCTCCAGGGTGGCGACGACGTCGCTGTTGCCCGCCGCCCCCTCCCGCTCGATGCGGCGGCTCGCGAAGAACCGCGGTCCGGAGAAGAAGGAGTCGGGGTCGAGGATCTCCGCGGGGTCCTGCGTGTGCGAGAAGCGGAGAACGACGGTATCCCAGTGGTTGTCGCGGCCCGCGAAGGCCACGAGCTCCTCGGCGAGCACCTTGCTGACCCCGTACCACGTCGTGGGACTGCGCGGGTGGTCCTCGTCGAGCGGCTGGTAGGCGGGCGCGTTCTCCGGGTAGACCTCACCGGTGGATGCGAGCACGAACCGCCTCGTGGACGGGCCGAGCGCGCGGATCAGCCGTTGCGTGGCCGTCACGTTGGCGGCGAACACCTTCTCCGCCTCCGCCGGGTTCCACGACATGTACGCGCCGAGGTGAGCGACCGCCTCCACCTCCGCGAGGCGTGGATCGAGCCGGGGGAGGTCGACGAGGTCGCCGACGAGGTAGTCGGCGCCGGAGACCGGGTCGCGTGGCGCGACGAGATCGAGGCCGATGACGTGGTGCCCGCGTTCGACGAGCTGAGCGGTGACGGCGCGGCCGACGCGGCCGGAGGCGCCGGTGACGGCGATCTGCATGGAATGCTCCTGTGGGGGTGAGGCGGGTGGGGGCCGGTCAGGCTTGCAGCGGCGTCTTGAACGTCTCCCGTGCCCGGAGCACCGTGATGAGAGTGATCAGGGCCGCCGCCATGACGTAGAAGGCCGGCGCGAACGTGTTTCCGGTGGACGCGATGAGCCAGGTGGCGAAATAGGGCGTGATCCCGCCGAAGATCGCGACGGAGAAGTTGTAGGCGATCGCCATGCTGCCGTAGCGGATGTTGGTGGGGAACAACTCCGCCATCGCGGCGCTGGAGGCTCCGTCGAACGCTGCCATGAACACGCCCAAGAGGATCATCGCGATGGTCGCCGCGAAGAAGTTGCCGACGCTCATCAGCATGAGCGTGGGATAGGTGAGCACCAGGAACCCGAGACAGCCGGCGATCATCACGGGTTTGCGGCCGATCTTGTCGCTGAGCAGACCCATGAAGGGCACCAGGATCGCGATCGCGAGAAGCCCGATCACGGTGACGCCGTAGCTGAGCGGCTGGGAGTAGTGCAGGTCGGTCTGCAGATACGAGGGCATGAAGGTCTGCAGGATCCAGTGCCCGACGGCCTTGATCACGACGAAGCCGACGCAGAACAGCAGCGCGCGCCAGGAGGTCTTCAGCGAGGTGCGCAGCGGGGAGGCGCTGACATCCCCTTTCGCCTGCACGGCACGGAACTCCGGGGTGTCTTCGAGCCGCCTGCGCAGGTAGAGTCCCGCGACGCCGAGGGGGAGGGCGAGGATGAACAGCACGCGCCAGCCCCAGGCGTTCAGCGCGTCCGCGCCCAGCGTGGAGGTGAACACGAGCACGAGCCCGGCGCCGACCACGAACGCGGCGAAGCCGAACACGTCCACGAAACTGGAGACGAACCCTCGCCTGTTGGACGGCGCGTACTCGGCGAGCAGCGTCGTCGCTCCCGAGCTCTCTCCGCCGGCGGCGAACCCTTGCACCAGGCGCACGATCACGAGCAGGAGGGGAGCCCACAAGCCGACCATGTCGTAGGTGGGGAGCAGGCCCATCACCACGGTCGCACCCGAGGTGACCAGGATGACGGTCGCAAGCGTCGTGCGGCGTCCGATCCGGTCTCCCAGCGATCCCCAGAACAGGCCGCCGAGCGGTCGCATGATGAAGCCGGCGCCGAAGACGGCGAAGGCGGAGAGGAGTGCGGCCTGCGCGTTGCCCTGCTGGAAGAAGTTGACACTGATGACGGTGGCGAGCGTGCCGTACAGGCCGAAGTCGAACCACTCGACGAAATGGCCGGCACCGGCGGCGAAGATCACCTTCCGAATCCGCTGGGATCGGGCGGCGTCGTCGAGTGGGGTCGCGGCCGACGCCGCGGCGGCGGCGTCGGTGGGCGATTCGATGTTCTGCGGGTGCGGAATCATGGGGGCTCCTACATCATTGTCGGACGGGTGGCGCAAATGTACCATCGCGCGGTACTCAATTTCCACTGAATGATAATCAAGTACCGCTGAATGATACGGTGGGGCCATGCATGAGCGCACCAGTTCCACAGACGTCGTCGTCGTCGGAGGCGGGCTCGCCGGAGTCTCGGCGGCGGTCGCGGCCGCCCGCCTGGGGTCCTCGGTCGCCCTGATCACCAACCGGCCGGTGCTCGGCGGCAACTCCTCGAGCGAGGTGCGCGTCTGGGTGGTCGGCGCCACGGCGCACGGAACCCAGCGGTTCTCCCGTGAGACCGGGATCATGGGCGAATTGTTCCTCGAGAACCAGTACCGCAACGCGGAAGGGAATCCGCACTACTGGGACCAGGTCGTCCTCGACCTCGTCCGAGCCGAGCCGAACCTGACACTCCACCTCAACACGGATGTGCGCGCGGTCGACATGCACGAGGGGGGCACCGCGATCCGCTCGGTGACGGGATGGACGATGGGCAGCGAGTTGCTGACGACGTTCGTGGCCCCGGTTTTCCTCGACTGCACGGGAGACGGACTGATCGGTCACCTCGCCGGTGCCGAGTACCGCATCGGGCGCGAGTCGCGCGCGGAGTACGGCGAGGAGTGGGCACCGGAGGAGCCGGACGACGAACTGCTCGGCAGCTCCCTCTTCTTCTACACGAAGGACGCGGGGCGACCGTCCCGCTTCGTCCCCCCGAGCATCGCGAAGGACATCGGCGGGACGCCCATCCTCGCCAACCGCATCATCCGCACCGGCGACAACGGCTGCGACTACTGGTGGATCGAGTGGGGCGGCGAACTCGACACCGTGACCGAGAACGAGCGGATCCGGGACGAACTCTGGGGCGTCGTCTTCGGCATCTGGGACCACATCAAGAACTCGGGAGCGTTCGAGGCGGAGAACCTCACCCTCGAATGGGTCGGTTCCCTGCCGGGCAAGCGCGAGTACCGCCGGTTCGTCGGTGACCACACCCTGACGCAGAACGACATCCTCGACCAGGTGGCGTTCGACGACGCCGTGGCGTTCGGAGGCTGGTCGATCGACCTGCACCCCGTCGAAGGCGTCTATGCCGATCGCGCCGGTGCGCAGCAGCGCTACAGCGCGGGCACCTACGACATCCCGTTCCGCAGCCTCTACTCGCGCAACGTCGACAACCTGCTGTTCGCCGGCCGCGACATCTCGGCATCCCACGTCGCCTTCGGTTCGACGAGGGTGATGGCCACCTGCTCGACCCAGGGGCAGGCGGCCGGCACGGCGGCGTCGCTCGTCTCACGGCTCGGCATCACCCCGCGGGACCTCGGTCGCGATCACCTGGATATGCTGCTCGCCACGCTGTCCCGGGAGGACGCGCCCGTGGTGGGGTTGCACGCTGCGGACCCGGAGGACCTCGCGACACGTGCGGCGGTCTCGGCGACGAGCACGCTCGACACGCTGACCACGCGGGCTTCGGTGACCGGTGAGCGCTATCCCCTCGACCGGGATGTCGCCGTCGTGCTCCCCGTCGACCCCCGGCTGGATTCGATCACCTTCCTGGTCGACGCGCCGGTCGGCACCGAGCTCGCGGTCGAACTGTGGACCACCGGCAAGCCCCAGAACTACGCGCCCATCGCTCACGTCGCCAGCACGACGGCTCTCGTCGCCGCCGCTGCGGACGGGTCGCTGACGGCCGAGGCGCAGTTCGATTGGGTGCCTGCGGGCCCCTGCAATGCGGTGATCGTGGTCCGGGCGGCCGCGGACGCGAGCCTCCTGCTCACTGCCGACCGGCCCTACGGCGTGCTCGCGCTGGAGCGCCGCCTGGCGGCGGATGCTGCGTTCGATCACCACATCGCCGAGGAGAGCGACCAGCCCGTGACCGATTGGGTCGCCCGCAAGCTCCGCCGGAGGAGCTTCGCCTTCTCGGCGTCGCCCGCGACGGCCGCCTACCGCGCAGAGCTCGTCACCGACGGCTATCAGCGCCCGTTCGGCGGCCCGCACCTCTGGTCGTCCGCCACAGTCGCGGAGGGCAGAGACCTGCGCGACGATCCGGAGCGCATCCGCTTGGACTGGCCGGAGCCCGTGCGTCTCGGTTCCGTACGGGTCGTCTTCAACGACGACGTGGACGAGGATCTCGTGAACCTGCATCACCACCGCACCGACTTCGACGTCGTCCCCGAACTGGTGACCGACTACCGGATCGACGCGCTGGTCGACGGCGTCTGGGTTCCGGTCGCCGAGGTGACGGGAAACAGGCACCGCCACCGGATCCACGACATCGCACCGCTGATGGCATCCGCCGTGCGCTTGTCGGCCCTCGCCACCGCGGGCTCTCGGGAGGTCACCGTCTCGGCGATCAAGGCATATTCTGAACCGAGCGGTCGGGTGCACCCGTGGACGTGACGACCGGACCGACAGAGAGGAACCGCCCGTGCCTGCCGAAATCCAACAGGGCATCGGACGCGCTGCCGCGGCGCTGACGGCGATCGGCGACTCCACATCGGAGACGGTCCGCGCGTCGGACGTCGCCCGAGCGATCGGCCTGGGCGCTTCGACGACGGCACGCCTCCTCGCCTCTCTGGAGGAACTCGGTTACGTGCGCCGCGACCCGGCGACGGGCTTCTATTCGATCGGCACGGCCATCCTGGAACTCGCCAGCCACGGCCTCAACCAGAACGCCGTGCACAGGGAGTCCCGCGCGGCCGCCCAGGAGCTGGCGCAACGCATCGGACTCAGCGTGAACGTCGGCGTGCGGGACGGGGCGAGCGTCGTGTACCTGTGCCACTTCGAGGGGGCGCTCGCGCCCAAGTCGCACACGATGATCGGGATGCGCCAGCCCCTGCACGCGTCGGCCCTGGGCAAATGCCTGCTCCTCGATCTCACGCTGGATGAGCGTCGCGCGCAGCTCGGCGACGACTTGGCCGCTTACACGGCGAACACGATCACCGACCATGGGGCGCTCGCGGCCGACCTCGCTGCCGCGGGGATCCGCGGGTACTGCGTCGAGGACCAGGAGCTGGCTCTCGGCCGATCGGGTCTCGCCGCGCCGATCCGGGATGCGACCGGTGACGTGGTCGCAGCGATCTCCGTCTCCGGCCGGGTCTCGGTGATGCGCGACCGGGATCGGAGCGCGCTCGTCGAGCAGCTCATCGAGACGGCGGACAGGATCAGCGTCGGTCTCGGACTCATCACGGCCGTTCCGCACCACGTCTGACACGGGGACCGCCGCGGCGTGCGGTATCGGCCTCCCGCGCGTCGCCCCTAGTAGTCGATCCGCCCCTCCCTGTTGTGGAACTCCCCGGTGGGCCCGTCGGCGTCGATGGTCGCGAGCGCCACGGTCGCATCGGTGCCCTCGGTGACGGTCTGGTGACCGTTGTGGCGGTTGAAGTCGGTGGCGGTGTAGCCCGGGTCGCTCGCGTTCACGCGGAAGCCGGGCAGGTTCTTCGCGTACTGCACGGTGAGGGCGATGACCGCGGCCTTGGAGGCGGCGTAGGGGATCGCGGTGACCGGGAACTCGTCGTGGCCGTCCGTGGAGAGCCAGCGCGGCCAGCCGACGCCGGAGGCGACGTTGACGATGACGGGCTGCTCCGAGTCCCGCAGCAGCGGGAGGGCGGCCTGGGTCACGCGGACGAGGCCGACGACGTTGGTCTCCAGCACCTCCCGGATCGCGGCGGCGTCGAGGTCGTCGACGCCGAACGAGCGGCCGAGGATGCCGGCGTTGTTGACGAGGACGTCGAGCCGGGGGAGGGAGGCGATCGCGGCGTCGACGCTCGCCTGGTCGGTGACGTCGAGCTGGACGGGGCTGGCGCCGAGGTCGCGCACCTCGGTGGCGGAGGCGAGGTCGCGCATCCCGGCGTAGACGGTGTGGCCGGCCTCGAGGAGGCGGCGGGTGGTCTCGAGTCCGAGGCTGCGGTTGGCTCCGGTGATCAATGTGGTGGTCATACTGACGATCCTCCGCCGCACCGCGCGCATCCCCCAGGCTCCGGTCGTCGGTGGGACCGTGAGTACCACCCAGCACGTCGCGACCAGACGTAGCCTGGACGACGTGAGCGAATTCGCGCAGGTCCTGCGATCGTGGCGCGACCGCGTCGACCCGGTCGAGGCCGGCCTCCCCGCCGGTCCGGGCCGCCGCACACCCGGGCTGCGACGGGAGGAGCTCGCGGCGCTCGCCGGAGTGAGCGTCGACTACATCGTCCGGCTCGAGCAGGGCCGGGCCGCGAACCCGTCGCCGCAGCTGCTCGGCGCGCTGGCGCGGGCCCTGCGCCTGACGGAGGAGGAGCGGGATCGCCGGAGTTCGCCGGGCTCTGGAGCGAGGCCGGGATCGCGGTGCACAAGTCGAGCAGGAAGACGCTGACGCGCACGGCGGCCGGCCCGATCACCGTCGACTGCGACGTGCTGACCGTCCCCGACGGCGACCTTCGCATCGTCGTCTACACGGCCGTGCCGGGCAGTGAGGACGCCGCGAAACTCGACCTGCTCCGGGTGACCGGCACCCAGCGATTCGCGGGGGCGCCGGCGTGACCGGCGCTTACACGACGCTCCCGTAGCCTCCCGCCCCGCGACATGCGGCACACTGTGGTGATGACCTCCATGGAGAGCTTCGGGGCGGCTCGCGACACCCTGCTCGAGCACCGCACCGACGAACGCGCCGCAGCCGCCACCTTCGAGTGGCCGGATGTCGGCCCCCACTTCAACTGGGCCGTCGACTGGTTCGACACGATCGCCCTCGGCAACGAGCGGCTCGCCCTCTGGATCGTGGAGGAGGACGGCCGCGAGACGACGGTCACCTACGACGCGATGCGGCAGCGCTCCGACCAGGTCGCCGCCTGGCTCGCCTCCACCGGCGTCCGGCAGGGCGATCACGTGATGCTCATGCTCGGCAACCGCGTCGAGCTGTGGGAGTCGATGCTGGCGATCATGAAGCTGGGCGCAGTGATCCTGCCGACCACGACGCTCCTGTCGAGCACCGACCTCGCCGATCGGCTCGAGCGGGGTCAGGTGCGCCACGTCATCGCCGACGCGGCGGAACTCGACAAGTTCGACGGTATCCAGGGCGACTTCGGGCGCATCGCGGTCGACGGGGGAGCGGGTTGGCGGGACTACGCCGAGTCGTACGCCGAGCGCGACGCGCGGCCCCAGGTCACCGTGAGCACCGACGACCCGTGCCTCGTCTACTTCACCTCGGGCACGACCTCCAAGCCGAAGATGGTGGTGCACACGCACTCCTCGTACCCGGTCGGGCATCTCTCGACCATGTACTGGCTCGGCGTCGAGCCCGGCGACATCCACCTGGCCATCAGCTCGCCCGGCTGGGGCAAGCACGCCTGGAGCTGCTTCTTCGCACCGTGGATCGCCGAGGCGACGGTGTACGTGTACAACTACCGCCGGTTCGACCCCGCGGCGTTGCTCGCCCGCCTGGACGAGGCCGAGGTCTCGACCTTCTGCGCGCCGCCCACCGTGTGGCGGATGCTCATCCAGTCCGCTCTCGGCCCGAAGCCGCGCGCGCTCCGCGAGATCCTGTCGGCCGGCGAACCGCTCAACCCCGGCGTGATCGCCGCCGTCGAGCAGGCCTGGGGGCTGACCATCCGGGACGGTTACGGCCAGACCGAGACAACGGCCCTGATCGCGAACCCGCCCGGAGCCGCGCTCGTCCCCGGCTCGATGGGGCGGGCGCTGCCGGGAGTCGCGATCGCGATCGTGGACCCGCTCACCGGCGAACGGGCGAACGTCGGGGAGATCTGCCTCGACCTGACCGTGGAGCCCGTCAACCTGATGTCGGGCTACCTCGGCGACGACGAGAAGACGGCGGCGGCACGCGCCGACGGCTACTTCCACACCGGTGACGTGGCCGAGCAGGCCGACGACGGCACGATCACCTTCGTCGGCCGTACGGACGACATCTTCAAGTCCTCGGACTACAAGATCTCGCCGTTCGAGGTCGAGAGCGTGTTGCTGCGGCACCCGGCGGTCGCCGAATCGGCCGTCGTGCCGGCCCCGGATGCGACTCGGCACAGCGTCGTGAAGGCGTACGTCGCGCTCGCCGAAGGATGGGCGCCCGACGCCGAGACCGCTGCAGCGATCTTCGCGCACGCCCGCACGGAGCTCTCGGCTTTCGAGCGCGTGCGCCGCATCGAGTTCTTCGAGCTGCCCAAGACGATCTCCGGCAAGATCCGCCGCGTCGAACTGCGCGAGCGGGAGGAGGCCGCCTTCGACCGCGGCGAGGCGATCGACAGCGAGTGGCGCGCCGAGAGCGTGTAGGCGAGCCGCCTATGCGGGCGATCTGCGGAGGCGCTCGCCCGTGTAGAGGAGTGCCTGCTGAGCGAACGTGGCCGATAATCCGTGGTCCTCGCCCTCCAGGTCGACCGTTACGGCAGTGGTGTGCTCGGTCAGCCACCGTCGCGATGAGGCCGCCAGGCGAGGGGTGATCACATCGTCGCGGTCACCGAGCCCGTACCAGACCTCGGGGCGCGCTCGCCTGACACCGGGATGAGGCCTCCGGTCCCACACGTATCCGGCGACGACCGCGCACGACACGTACGCGGCCGGGCGCTTCCGCAGGAGGTGGAGGGCCATCGCGGCACCTTGCGACCACCCGACCAGGGAGACCTCGCTCGCCTCTTGCCGGTCGATCCACTCGGCGACGCCGCGCGCCACGGCGGACATCGCGCTGTTGCCCTGGGCCATGCGCAGTTTCTGGCCGCTGAAGTTCACCCACGCCCAGCCCCGGCCTGCGGCGGCCGGACCGCGCAGGGACGCGCCGACGGTCCCCGGCGGCAGCGCACTGAAGTGCTGGGCCCAGTCGGTCTCGTCGTGGCCGAAGCCGTGCAGGAGCACGATGAGCGGACGCCCGGCTCGTCGCCCCTCCGGCGCGGACCAGAGGACGGCGGCGTCGTCGACAGGCACCACGTCGTTCACGGGTTCTCCTTCGCCTGGGGGACGCCCCAGGCTATCCGCTCGCGACGCGGAGCCTCCCGAAACGGTCAGTCGACCTGCGTGTGGACGACCCGCCCTTCGACCCAGGTGGACGTCACTCCGGAGAGGTGGATGGCGTCCGCCGGGGCGTCGAACGGGTTCGGCTCGATGACGACGAGGTTGGCCAGGTAGCCGGGGGCGATGCTCCCCGTGTCGTGGTCGCGGTGGTTCGCGTAGGCGGAGCCCGAGGTGTACGCCGCGAAGGCCGTCTCGAGGTCGAGGCGCTGGTGCGGGCCGCCGAGCGGCTCGTCGTCGCGGCCCGGTGAGACCCGGTTCACCGCGATGTGGATGGCCTCGATCGGGTTCGCGCTCGACACAGGCCAGTCGCTCCCCGCGGCGAGGCGTGCGCCATAGCGGTGGAGGTCGCCGAACGGATACTGCCGGGCCTCCGCCTCCTCTTGGAGGAAGGGCAGCGTGAGCTCGTCGAGCTGCGGTTCGTGGCATGCCCAGAGGGCCTGGAGGTTGGCGATCGCGTCCAGCTCGGCGAACCGCGGTGCGTCCTCCTCGGCGACCACCTGCAGGTGCGCGAGGTGGTGGCGGCCGTCGGTCGCGCCGTTGGCCGCGCGAGCCGCTTCGACCGCGTCGAGCGCCTCCTGGACCGCCCGGTCGCCGAGGGCGTGGAAATGCACCTGGAAGCCCTCGCGGTCGAGGGCGGTGACGTAGTCGCGCAGCAGCTCCGGGTCGATGAACGAGAGCCCCGCGTTGTCGGTGTCGTGACCGTGGCCATCGCGGTACGGGGTCTTCATGGCGGCGGTGTGGTTCTCGGCCACGCCGTCGACCATGATCTTCACCGTTCCCAGCTGGAACCGGTCGGGGTCGACGGCCGCGATCTCGTCGCGGCGCGCGACCATCTCGGCCACCTGCTCGGCCCCTCCGCTGCGCGACCACCACTGAGCGCCCACGACGTGGGCGACGAGCGCGCCCTCGTCGACCGCTCGACGGTAGACGGCGAGGTTCTCCGGGATGCCGGCGGCGCTGCCGATGAGGGCGTCCTGCCAGCCGGTGACACCGAGTGCGAGCAGCTCGGACTGGGCGCGGAGCAGGCCCGCATAGACGAGCTCCTCGTCGACGGGCGGCAGCACCGGGTCGAACGCGTCGCCGGCGCCCTCGTGGAAGGTGCCGGCCGGGAAGCCGTCCGCCTCCCGTTCGATCCGGCCGTCCGCCGGGTCGGGGGTCGACGCGTCCAGCCCGGCGAGCCGGATCGCCGCCGTGCTCGCCCACGTGCTGTGGTGGTCGCGGCTGCTCAGCAGCACCGGCCGATCGCCGACGACGGCATCGAGTGCCTGCCGCGTCGGAGCTCCCCCGGGGAAGTGGTCCATGGCCCAGCCGCCGCCCAGGATCCAGCCCTCCGGGTGGGCGTCCGCGTATCCAGCGACGAGGCGCAGCGCGTCCGCGGCGTCCTCGGACTCGGCGAGGTTGCACAGCAGCAGTTCCAGGCCGCCGCCGACGGGATGGATGTGCGCGTCCTGGAACCCCGGCGAGAGCAGCGCCCCGTCGAGCTGGACGAACCGGGTGCCGCCGCCGCGGTGCGACTCCGCCTCGGCCTCGGGAACGACGGCGGCGATGCGGCCGCCGCTCACGACGACGGCGAGTCCGGTCACGGGAGCCCCGGCCCCGGTGAAGACGGGACCTCCGGTGAAGATGACGTCTGCTGCTGCCACTCGATCGCTCCTGTCTTCATCGAACGCGGGATGAGCGGGATGCTACGGGCCGCGCAACACCGGTGTCAACAGTGTTGACATGGTTACCTCAGGATCTATCGTGGGGTGAGCGGCGGCCATCCCGGGCCGCCGAGGAGGGTGAGAATCGATGGCGCACGCGCGCGAGACGCTCGGAGCTCCCCGTGCGCGCTTGTCCCGCGAGCGCATCATCGAGGCCGGGATGATGCTCGCGCAGGGTGCCGACGCGTCCGCGATCTCGGTGCGGAGCATCGGCTCGGCGCTCGGCGTGGATCCCACCGCCGCGTACCGCCACTTCCCGAACAAGCACGCGCTCATGCAGGCGCTCCTCGACGAGCTGCTGACGCGGGTGCTCGCCCGCGTCGACCTCGCGGCCGACTGGCGCTCGCGGCTCCGCTCCGTGGCCGTCGCCACCCTCGACGTCTTCACGCTGTATCCCGCGATCGCAGTGGAGGCCACCGTCCTGACGACCAACGGGCCGGCGGAGACGCGGACGATCGAGCTCATCCTCGCCGCGTTCGCCGAGGCGGGGCTCGACAGTGCGCCGATGGTCCGCCACTACGCGCTGTTCTCGTCGCTCGTCCTCTCCGGCGCGGCCGGGATCGCACGCGCGCGCAGCAGCGACGGCCTGTGGCTGGAGGGTCCGCTGCGCGTCGACCCGACCGAGCATCCCCACGTCGCCGCCAACGCGAGCGAGCTCGTAGCGTTGCGGGACCGGGAGATCTTCCTGTTCGGCGTCGAGTCCATCCTGGAGGCCGCCGAACGGCACGCCGCGCCCTGAGGGCGACGGCGCGGCCCGGCGTACCGTGTGCCGCGTGCAGACCTTCCTCCCGTATCCGTCCTTCGCCGAGAGCGTGCGCGTCCTCGACCGCGCCCGGATGGGCAAGCAGCGCGTGGAGGCGTTGCAGGTGCTGCGGGCGATCACCGTGCCCGGGTATGGATGGCGCCACCACCCGGTCGCACTGATGTGGCGGGGATACCTCCCAGCGCTGACGAAATACGCGCTCGAGTCGGCGGACGCCTGGATCGAGCAGGGGCATGCGGACACGGTGCGCCCGCAGGTGCTCGCGTTCGCCCCGGAGGTCGCCGACCTCGCCCAGGACGATCTCGAGCTGCCGCCGTGGATCGGCGACGCCGGCTTCCACCGCAGCCACCAGTCGAACCTCGTGCGGAAGGACCCGGAGTTCTACCGGCCGTTCTTCCCGGAGGTGCCGGACGACCTCCCCTACCTCTGGCCGGGCGCGACGCGGGACTGAACGCCCGCGCCGCATCGCTCAGACCAGCGCGCGCACCGAGGCGTAGCCGTCGGGCAGGAGGTCGGGGGAGGCCGGGTCCCCGCCGAACACGCGCGTCGCGCCCTCGGCCTCCGACCAGGGCCGCCATCCCGGTGCACCCTCCCGGACGAAGGCGACCGCCGCCGCGTGCAGGGCGGTCGCGAGTGACTGCGGCGGGTTGTCACCGGCGATGAAGTCGACCTTCTCCGCGTCGAGGCAGTCGAACCAGAACGGCACGTCGAGGCAGTGGGCCGCCCAGCCGAGCTTGGGCGACACCCATGAGAAGCGGTAGACCCAGGTCGGGTGCGCCGCGCGGGCATCGGCGATGCGGACGACCGGCGCCCGGAACACGCTGTCGGTCACGAACCGGCCGAGCACGGCCGCGGTGCCCTTGCGGCGCTGCGGCGCGTTGGCGGCGAGGTAGGCCTTGCGGCGCGCCTTGTCGGCGAGCAGCTTGGCGAGGGCGATCCCGGCCGGGACGAAGCGGAGCTTGTTCTTCGCGGAGTCGGTGGCCATCGTGAACTCGTCGTCGTTGGAACCGAGCACCAGGGGCTTGTCGCTGCCGACCCCACTGCGGAGGGAGTCGAGGGTGGACTGCGCGAGCAGGTCGCCGTCGATCATCGGACCCCAGGGCAGCCCCTCCGAGAGCATCGCGTTGACGCCGGCCATGGGATCCAGGTCGTCGGGATTGGTCGCCTTGTCCTGGAGCTCGAGGATGCGCGCCTCGGGCACCGTGGCGAAGCCGCCCCGGTCCGCCTCGACGCCGGCGAGGCGCGCGAGGTTCTGCGCGATACCCTTCGCCCGTGCCTCGGTGACGTCGCCGAGGGCGCCGGAGAGGCTCCACACGGCCCGGAAGAGATGCTGCGCGGCGGGCATCCCGAGCAGCGTCAGCACGGCGCCCCCGCCGGCGGACTGCCCGGCGATCGTGACCTGCGCCGGGTCGCCGCCGAACGCCGCGATGTTGCGCTGCACCCAGTCGAGGGCGAGCAGCCAGTCGCGGACCCCGCGGTTGCTGGGGGCGCCCTCGATGTAGCCGAAGCCGTCGAAGCCGAGCCGGTAGGAGAGGGAGACGGTGACGACGCCGTCGCGGTTGAACGCCCGTCCGTCGTACCAGGGGCTCGCGGGCGAGCCGGCCGTGTAGCCGCCGCCGTGGATGTAGACGAGCACGGGCAGCGACGCCCCGGGCTCCCCGGGTGCAGGCGTGGACACATTGACGTTCAGCGTCGAGTCGCCCGGGATGGAGGGCTCGGGGATGAGGGTGATCTCGGCGAGCTGCTTGCGTTGCGGCGTCGCGCCGAGCCGCGTCGCCTCCCGAACGCCCTCCCACGGGGCGACCGGGACAGGTGCCTCGAACCGCAGCGGGCCGACGGGCGGCTCGGCGAACGGGATGCCGAGGAACGCGGCGGACGACTCGCGCCACACGCCCCGGACATCGCCGGCGTCGATCCGGACGACCGGACCTGTCGTTGCGGGATCGGTCGCGTCGACGTCGATGGCGGGATCGCTCATGGGGTGGTGCTCCGTTCCGGGGTGAGGACGCCGAGGGCCACGAGCAGTCGCTCGAGCTCCGACGCCATGTCGATGGTGGGATCCTGCAGCCACATCGTCTGCAGGCCGTCGGCTGTGGCGTTCAGGATGGTGCCGAACGCCGCCGTGTCGAGGTCGGCGGGGTACCGCCCCGCGCGTTTGCCGTCGTCGACCATCCCATCGAAGAGGGCGTGCATCGCGGCGCGTCGTGCGACGAAGAAGCGGTGCGCGGGATGGGCGTGGTCGCTCGCCTCGGCGGCGAGGCGGGTGTACAGCTCGACGAGTCCGGGGACCTCGGCGTTGTGGCGCATCACGCGCAGGAAGACGCGGAACGGGTCGCCGGACGCGGAGCGGTACGTCTCGAGATCGAGGTCGTCGCGCTTGCGCAGGATCTCGGTGAAGAGCTCGTCCTTGCTGTCGAAGTAGTGCAGCAGACCGGCCTGGCTCAGCCCGGCGGCGTCGGCGAGCTCCTTGACGGACGCGCCGCGGTATCCCTCCCGGGCGATCACCTCGAGCGCCGTCGAGAGGATCTCTTCGCGCTTGGCGACGCCCTTCGCGTATGAACCCCGTCGTGCCATGGGTCGACCATAAACCGAATGGCGCTTGCTTTTCAATCGACGGTTCGTTGTCGCCGAGGAATTGCGTAATCGAGCCGGGCCGACCACGGTCATGAGCCGAGCACGATTTCGGAAACGTTCGCCGTGACTACGGAGGTCCATCCCTCGGCTGCTGAGATGGGGTGCGCGCGGCCCAACATTTTAGTTAGTCCGGTGGGAACGCGGGCCATCCACATACGTACCCCTCGTTCCGGAGGCCCACCCCTTCACCGGATCCCGATCCCGTTTCCCGACCCGCCCGCGCCGCTCAGGCGCACTGCGCCCTCCCGATTGGAACACACATGTCCCGCGCCCTGCGCATCTCCCTCGTCGCGGCCGCTGTCGCCATCACCGCGGCTCTCGCGGTCCCCTCCGCCGCCCAGGCCGCCGGCAACGAAGGGCTCACTCTGACCTCTCCCGGCGCCGGTGCCACGATCGCTCCCGGCCAGGTGTTCACGGGCAAGGCCCTCCCGCCGGCGGCCCAGCCGGGCGACGAGATCCGGCTGCACGTCTTCCCGATGTCGAGCCCGACGGAGGAGGCCTGCGCTCCCGAGTCGGTGGTCGGCAGCTCCCGTGTGGGATCGGACGGCTCGTTCGCGATCACGATGGAAAAGACCGTCCGGGATGGCAAGGTCGTCCCCGTGGTCTGCACCGACACGGGCAACGCGTCACCCGGAATCCTCACGCTCGACAACCCGTTCACCTTGACCGCGCCCGCCGACGGGAACACCCTCCGTGTCGACGATGCGACCGTCTCCGGAGTCGGTAGCCCCGGCTCCACGGTGAACGCCATGGACGACAACGGCAAGCCGCTCGGCAGCGCCGTGGTGGCGGACGACGGCACGTGGACGCTGACCATGACCGATGTCGCCCAGGGTCCGCTGGACGTCACGTTCACCCAGGGCGCCAAGACCATCGATGTCGACTTCGTGATCGCCGCGGAGACGGAGTCCTCTCCGCTGGTCGATCCGGCCATCGCGGGCGGAGCCCTCGCCCTGGCCGTGGCCGCAGCCGGTGCGGTCTTCCTCCGCCGCCGCAGTCTGAGCACCAGCGTCTAGGACGCACGGCATCTCCTACGCCGGCGCCGCCCCCACCGACTCCCTGCTGAGAAGCCGGGTCTCGAAGACGAGGGCGGCGTCGGCGACGCGTTCGTCGCGCACGCGCTGCAGGGCGCGCCGGGCCGCTGCGGCGCCGAGCTCGTAGATGGGCTGCTCCACCACCGTCAGCGGCGGGGTGGTGATGGCCGTCCACGCGGGGTTGTCGAACGCGATCAGTGAGACGTCATCCGGGATGCGGAGACCGTCCGAGCGCACGGTGCTGAAGACGGACATGGCGATGAGGCTGTCGGAGGCGATGATGGCGGTGACGGGGGGATCCTCCTGGAGGAGCTCGCGGGTCACGACGTCCACGCCGCGCCTCCGGGCATCCAGCTGAATGTAGCGCTCCGGGTCATCGATCCCAGCGGCGTCGAGCGTCTCCAGGAAGCCGGTGACGCGGTCGGCGACCGAGGACATCGTGATCTCGTGGCCCCGCTGGTAGGTCGGCTGCGGGTACTCGTGGGTCGAGACGAACGCGATCCGCCGGTGGCCGTGACGCAGGAGCTCCTCGGTCGCGGCACGTGCGGCCGACCGGTTGTCGACGGTGACGGAGTCGTAGCCCTCGCCGTTCGCCCGGCGGTCCAGCAGCACCAGGGGGCGCCCGGCCCGGGCGGCGTTGCCGAGGTGCTCGACGTGCGCGGAGGAGGCGGGAGCCACGATGACCGCGTCGACCTGGTTGTCGAGCAGGACGTCCAGCGCAGCCTCCTCGGCCTCCACCGTCTCGTCGGAGTTGATGAGGATGACGGAGTAACCGGCCTCGCTGGCCACGTCGGAGATACCGCGCATCGCCACGGCGAAGAACGGGTTCTCGATGTCGCCCACGACGACCCCGATGGTGTTCGAGCGGCCGGTGTTCATCGACTTCGCGAGCGCGTTCGGGCGGTAGTCGAGTTCCTCTGCGGCCGCCAGCACGCGGTCGCGGACCGCCTGGCTCACCTGGCCGTACTCACCGAGCGCTCTCGCCGCCGTCGCCTTGGACACCTTCGCGACCCGGGCGATGTCCGCCACTGTCGCCGCACGTCTCGCCGGGTGCTGGGGGCTCATCGACGCCGCCTTCCGTTTCCATCTCGCCGCGTATCGCAAACATCATCGTATTGACGAACCCGCGAAGTGTCGGGTACAGTCCCAGAAAACCAACTGAGACCGGTCTCAGCGTAAGTTACTGAGACCGGTCTCTGCAACCACACAGATCGATGAGGATCGCTCCTTTCGCGTCCCCGCCGAACCGCCCAACGCACGATTGGACCCCGCAGTGAAACGACGCACTCTCCTCCGGCCCGCCGGACTCCTGGCGGCCGCCGCCACCGCCGCCCTCGTCCTCGCCGCCTGCAGTTCGGGCGGGGCCTCGGGCACCGCCACGAAGGACAACCCGTACGGATTGATCGAGGCGGGAACGGTCAGGGTCGCCAGCCTCGGCGACGCCAAGCCGTACACGTTCACCGACGCCAGTGGCAACTTCACCGGCTTCGACGTCGAGCTGTTCACCGACGTCGCCAAGCGCGCCCACCTCGGGAAGGCGGTCTTCACGGGCCAGGACTTCTCCGGCCTCCTCTCCGCCGTCGCCAACCACCAGTTCGACGTCGGCGTCGCCGCCATCGGCATCACCGACGAGCGCAAGAAGACGGTCGACTTCTCCGACGGCTACCTCGCCGGCTACCTCAGCGTCCTCACCACGAAGAGCTCGGGCATCGACTCGTCCGCCGACCTCGCGGGCAAGCGCCTCGGCGTCGTGCAGGGGACCCTGCAGGAGTCGTACGCGGTCAAGCACTTCCCGAAGGCCGACCTGGTGCGTTTCCCGGACAACAACGCGGCCGTCTCGGCGCTCAACAGCGGCTCGATCGACGCGCACTTCCTCGACTACGAGGCGCTGAAGAGCTACATCGCCCAGTACCCCGACCTGAAGGACGCGGAGGACATCCCGTCGTTCGACGCCCCCGCCGGCTTCGCCATCGCCAAGGGCAACCCGGCGCTGAAGAAGGCGCTCGACACCGCCCTGCACGCGGCGATGGAGGACGGCACCTGGAAGACGCTCTACCAGAAGTGGTTCCCGGGCTCGCCGATGCCCGAGCAGTACCTGCCGACGGCCGAGCAGACCTCGACCCCCACCCCCACCAAGTAGGCCGACAGGGAGAATCCCCATGGACTGGCTCAACACCATCTCGCACACCTTCTTCGACATCCCGTCGATGCTGCAGGTCTTCCCGCAGCTGCTGACCGTCGGATTGGTGAACACGCTGATCATCTCCGCCGCGGCGACCGTCCTCGGCGTCGTGCTCGGCATGGTCCTCGCGGTCATGGGGATCTCCACGTCGCGCTGGCTGCGCATCCCGGCGCGCATCTACACCGATGTGTTCCGCGGGCTGCCCGCGATCCTCACCATCCTGCTGATCGGGCAGGGCTTCGCGCGCTTCTCGCAGTCGATCTTCGGACCGTCGCCCTACCCGCTGGGGATCCTGGCGCTCTCGCTGATCGCCGCCGCGTATATCGGCGAGATCTTCCGCGCCGGCATCCAGAGCGTGGAGCGCGGCCAGCTGGAGGCCTGCCGGGCCCTCGGCCTGAGCTACGGCAAGGCGATGCGCCTCGTGGTGGTGCCCCAGGGCATCCGCCGCGTGCTGCCTGCCCTGGTCAACCAGTTCATCGCCATCGTCAAGGACTCCAGCCTCGTCTACTTCCTCGGCCTGCTGGTCGGGGAGCGCGAGCTCTTCCGTGTCGGACAGGATGCCGCCGTGCTGACGGGCAACCTCTCCCCACTGGTGCTGGCCGGCCTGTTCTACCTGGTCATCACGGTTCCACTGACCCATGTCGTGAACCACTTCGACAACCGGTTCCGCACCGGGCGCCGCCGGCCGGCCCCGCCCAAGAGCGGACTGGATGAGCTGGACGAGGTGCAGACCCCTGCGCCGATCACCCTCGGGAGCAACACATGACCTACACCTCTCCTCTGCCCGCGCAGACCCGCGCGGACCTGCGCGGCTCGTCGCTCGAGCTCGTCGACCTGACCATGGCGTACGGCGACATCGAGGTGCTCCGCGGCGTCTCCATCGCCGTCGCCCCCGGCACCACGACCTGCGTCATCGGCCCGTCGGGCTCGGGCAAGTCGACCATGCTCCGCGGCGTCAACCGGCTGCACGAGCCGAAGAGCGGCGACGTGCTGCTCGGGGGCGAGAGCATCCTGGCGACCAAGCCGGACACCCTGCGGCGCCGGATCGGACTGGTCTTCCAGCACTTCAACCTCTTCCCCGATCACACCGCCCTCCAGAACGTCACTCTGGCCCTGCGATCGGTCAAGAAGCTCCCCCGGGAGCAGGCCCAGCGCGTCGCGGAGGAGCGTCTGACCGAGGTCGGACTCGGCGAGCGGATGGACCACCGGCCCCGCGACCTCTCCGGCGGCCAGCAGCAGCGCGTCGCCATCGCCCGCGCGCTCGCGATGGAGCCGGAGGTCATGCTGTTCGACGAGGTCACCAGCGCGCTCGACCCCGAGCTCGTGAAGGGTGTCCTCAACCTCATGGCCGACCTCGGCCGCCGCGGCATGACTATGGTCGTCGTCACCCACGAGATGAACTTCGCCCGCAAGGTCGCCGACCAGGTGGTCTTCATGGACGAGGGACGCGTCGTGGAGGCCGGCCGCCCCGACGACCTGTTCGACCGGCCGCAGAGCCCCCGGCTCCAGCGCTTCCTGTCGGAGGTGCTGTGAGCGACGGGCACGCGATCCGCGTCGGGCTGATCGGCTACGGTGTCGCCGGCCGGGTGTTCCACGCCCCGTTCCTCGCGGCGGACCCCGCCTTCGAGCTGGCGGCCGTCGTGACGTCGCAGGCCGACCGCCTCGCGGCCGACCACCCGGGCGCGATCGCCGTCGCCGACGTGGAGGCGCTGCTCGCGCATCCCGGACTCGACCTCGTGGTCGTGGCCTCGCCGACACCGCTCCACGTCGCCCACGCGACCGCGGCGATCGACGCCGGGATCGCGACGGTGGTCGACAAGCCGTTCAGCCCCGACGCCGCGTCCGGCCGGGCCCTGATCGAGCGGGCCGACGCGGCCGGAGTCCCGTTCACCGTCTTCCAGAACCGCCGCTGGGACGGCGACTTCGTGACGCTGCGCCGCCTGGTCGCGGAGGGTGCGCTGGGCGACGTCCGGCGCTTCGAGTCGCGGTTCGAGTGGTGGATGCCCTCCGCCGGCGACTCCTGGAAGGCGACCACCGCGGCGGGGGACGGCGGTGGCGTGCTGCTCGACCTCGGCGCCCACCTGATCGACCAGGCCCTCCTGCTGTTCGGGCCGGCCGCCGTCGCGCACGCCGAGGTCCGGAACCGCCGCGGTGGTGCGGCCGAGGACGACGTCTTCGTCGTGCTCGACCACGTCTGCGGGACCACGAGTCATCTCTGGATGAGCGCGGTGGCCCCGCTCTCGGGCCCGCGTTTCCGCACCCTGGGATCCCTCGGCGGATTCCTCTCGTGGGGGCTCGACCCGCAGGAGGATCAGCTCGGCGCCGGGATGCAGCCGGGCGACCCGCGGCTCGGCGTCGCCGGCACGACCGCCCGTCTCGGCACGGACGCCCACCACGACGGCCTGCCGCTCGAACCGGGCGACTACGCCGATTTCTACCGCCGGCTCGCGGAGTCGCTGCGTGGCGGCTCGCCGCTCCCCGTCGACCCACGGGACAGCCTCGCCGTCCTCGAACTGATCGACACCATCCACACCTGGAACCGAAAGTGAGCACCATGACCACCCCCTCCATCCGTCCCCGCGTCGTCGTCATCGGCGGCGGGATCCTCGGCGCCTCGACGTGCGCCCAGCTGGCCAGGGGCGGCGCCGACGTGACGCTCGTCACGGCGGGGTCCCTCGCCGACGGCGCCTCCGGTCGTTCGATCGCGTGGCTGAACTCCTCCGGCGATCGCACCCCCGAGTACCACTACCTGCGGCTGATCGCGCTCGACCGCTACCGCACCTGGCGCGAGCAGCACCCCGACAGCCGGGGGTACCTCCGGTTCGACGGCGCGCTCAAGTGGGCCGGGGAAGGCGAGAGCTTCCGCGACACCTTCGCCTTCGAGCGGGCCAACGGCTACGACTCGATCTGGGTCGACCGCAGCGAGATCGCGCGGTTCGCGCCGGATGTCGACCCCGCGTCCGTCGCCGAGGAGGGCGCCATCTTCAACGCGGGGGAGGGCTGGGTGAGCCTGCCCGACCTCATCGCCGCCCTCATCGCGGAGGCCGTGGCGGACGGCGCGACGGTCGTCGAGCGCGCCGGCCAGGCACGGGTCGATGTCGTCGACGGAGCCGCGGCCGGAGTGATCCTGGCGGACGGCACCCGGCTGGCCGCGGACCACGTCGTGCTCGCGACGGGGCCGGGCGTCCCCGCGCAGCTCGCCGCTCTGGGCGTGACCGTCCCGGATGCGACCCCGACCGCCTTCGTGGTGTTCACCGAGCCCGTGGATGCCGGGGTGACCACGGTGCTCAACACCCCGCGCGTCGCCGTGCGGCCGACCCCGGATGGGCGTCTCGTGCTCGACGCGGACTGGGCCGAGCAGTCGACCTCCGTCGCGGACGACGGCACGATCACCGTGCCGGAGGAGTCGGTCGCGGGCCTGCTCCGGGAGGCGTCGAAGGTCCTTGCCGGGCACCCGACCCTCAGCGCTGCACGCATCGGCGCCGGTCTGAAGCCGATCCCCGGCGACGGCGAGCCGGTGGCCGGCCCGGTGCCGTCGATCCCGGGCCTGTACGCCCTGTTCACCCACTCGGGCGCGACCCTCGGCCTCGCGCTGGGCGAGCTCGCCGCGGAGGAGATCCTCACCGGAACACCGTCGCCCGTCCTGGAGACGTTCCGCCTCGACCGGTTCGGCGCGGACGCACAGGACGACGCTGTCGCGACGGGCGCGTGGAAGCCGGTGCTGCAGAAGTAGCTCCACCGGGCTGCCCCGGCGCCGCTATCCGAGATCGGGGCGCGCCGGGGCAGTCGGCTTCGGGGCGCCCTGGTCGAGGACGGCCTGGATGATGGCAGCCGTCCGCGCTGTCAGCTCGTCGCCGGGGTAGAAGGACTCGTAGAGGGCCTCGACATCATCGACCGACGTGAGGCCGATCGCGGGGATCAGCGTTTCCAGGTCCTCGAGTGCCCGTCGACCCAGCGGGCAAGCGCAGGTGCCAGCGGTAATTCTCATATCGTATGAGCAGATGTTCAATGTAACCTCTGCACGATATGAATGCTGTGGTGGTTGGAAGCGGCCCGAATGGTTTGGCTGCGGCCGTGACGCTCGCTCGAGCAGGAGTCCCGGTCGAGGTATTCGAGGCGACCGCCGACTACGGCGGTGCTCTGCGGTCGACGGAGTTCGGCGAGACCGGAGCAGTGATCGACCTGGGGTCTGCCGTGCATCCTTTCGTTGCCGCTTCGCCCTTCTTCACAGAATGGGCGGCCCTCGAACGGGTCCCATACGTGACACCGGATATCTCCTACGCCCACCCGCTCCCGCGCGGCGCCGCCACCATCGCCTACCGCGACCTTGAACGCACGATCGACTCGCTCGGCGCTGACGGAGACGCGTGGCGGCGACTCTTCTCGATCGCTGTCGACCACCCCATCCAAGTCAGTGCCGTTGCAACCCAGCCCGTCCTACGCACCGCCCTCAAGCCGTGGACTGCGCTGCCCATGGCGCAGGGAATCGTGCAGGCCCTGCTCGGTCATCCCCGCCCATCGAATGGTCGCGCGGCAGCACTGTTCGCCGGCGTCGCCGCTCATTCCGGTGCGCCACTCGGCGGGGCGAGCTCCGCCAGCGTAGGTCTGGTGCTCGGCGTCCTCGCGCACACGAGCGGATGGCCGCTCCCGATCGGTGGGGCGGGGCGCCTGGCCGATGCTCTCGTCGCTGACCTTCGCGCACACGGAGGCGTCTTGCACCTCCAGCGGCCCGTCCGCCACTGGGACGATCTGCCGCCAGCGGACGTCGTCCTCCTTGCGACTTCCGCCCGAGACGCCGAGCGAATAGTCGCCACAGGCCCCCGTCGACGAACGCGAGCTCGCAGGACGCTCTTCCCTGGACCTGGCGTGTTCAAGCTCGACCTGCTTCTGTCGGAGCCGCTGCCGTGGTTGAACCCGGAGGTGAGGCAGTCCCCGACCGTGCACCTCGGCGGCCCAGCAGCTGAGCTCCGGCACGCGGAACGCGAGGTGGCCGCCGGCCGCCTGCCCGCAAATCCCTTTGTAATGCTCACACAACCCACCGTCGTAGACCCGTCCCGCGGACGCGGCCGCCACACGGCCTGGGCGTACACTCGCGTCCCCGCGGGTTGCCCCCTCGACATGACGGAGCAGATCCTCGACCGGATCGAAGAGTTCGCACCTGGTGCCCGCGACGTGATCCTGTCCATCACAGCCACTCGCCCCGCCGAACTCGAAGCGCTCAACCCGAGCCTGATCGGTGGAGACATCCTCGCCGGCACCACCCGGGGGCTTGCGTTCGCCAGGCGCCCTACTCTCCACCCCGCGCCCTGGCGCACACCCGTCCGCGGTGTTTACCACTGCTCCAGTGCCGTAGCCCCAGGCCCCGGTGTCCACGGCATGGTCGGCCACCTCGCCGCCCTCGACGCGCTCCGCACCCACTTCAATCTGGCCGCGCCGGCACTCGGATCGACGCGGACCTGAAGCCGGCGTCACCTCACATCTGAGCTCGGTCCAGGCTGTGCTCCACCTTCCATGTGCGGGACGCGTAAACCATGGCCGTGACTACGCAGGCCGTGCCTCAACTGCTTAACCGGACGCTGACCGGTACTGCAGAATCGCCAGTCTGCCCCCGTGTGAGATCCGAAGGCTCATACGCTCGAAAAGCGATCCGGACATGCTGGCACACGCGACACGATCGCGGTCTGGACTGTGGAACGGCAATCAAAGGCGAGGGGCTGTATGCGAGTAGACGTCTCGAATTTCCGGATGGTTTTCGGGGACCGAGTGCTCATAGATGATCTCTCGTTCTCGGTCGCGTCCGGGGAAACCTTCGGATTTCTCGGCAGCAACGGCTCCGGCAAGACCACGACGCTGCGCGCACTACTCGGAATGCTGCAGCCCACCGGGGGCCAGTTGCTCATCGATGGCCAGACGTTCCGTCCAGGAGATCGCGCGCGGGTGGGTTACCTCCCGGAGGAGCGCGGTCTGTATCGCAAGGACACCGTTCTCGATGTGATGGCGTACTTCGCCGAGATCAAGGGATTGGGTCGCAAGGAGGCCCGCGCCTGGTCGGAAACCTACCTGGAGCGCGTCGGGCTCGCTGACCGGGCACGGATGCGACTCGAGAAGCTCTCCGGCGGTCAGCAACAGAAGGTCCAGCTGGGCGTAGCCATTATGGGGGACCCGGGCCTGCTGATCCTCGATGAGCCGGCGAAGGGGTTGGACCCGGTCAATCGGCAGCTACTGATGGATCTGATCGCCGAACGCAAGGCGGCGGGAGCGACCGTGATCCTCGTCACCCACAACATGGACGAAGTCGAGCGGCTGTGTGACCGTGCACTCCTGCTGCGGGACGGGCACGCCGCCGCGTACGGGACGATCCAGGAGATCCAGGACGTCCACGGCGCCCGAACGATCGCGACTCGCCTGCTGGGAGAACTGCCAGTATCGCCGCTCTACACCGTGGCACGCCGCGTCGGCGATGTCGTCGAGCTGCTTCCGACCGCTGGCGCGACGGATGAGGACATCCTTGCTGCCCTGGTCGCCGGCGATGCACGCCCGGTCTCCTACGAACCGAAACGAGTGTCGATGGATCAGGTGTTCGTCAGCCTCTATGGCGCTGCCAACGAGGAGGTCTACGCATGAGCGCCAATCAGGTCCGTATCGTCACCCGGTTCGAACTCACCAGGACAATCCGCCGGCCACAGTTCTGGATCGCCGCCCTCCTTCTTCCCGCTCTGATGGCGGCAATGATCGCCGTGATGACCTGGGCGGGCACCTCCACCCCCGAGACGTCGGAGCCCGTCAGCTTCGAATACTCAGACGACTCGGGAATCATCTCCGAGGCCGCAGCGGCGCGTCTGGGAGGGCGCCCGGCGGGCTCCGACGCGGAACAGCGCACGAAGGACGGGAAGCTCACCGCATACCTCCACTATCCAACCAACCCCAGCACGGAGCTCGTCGAGATCCACGCGGCTGACCGCGGCCCATTCGGCAACAGTGATTACACGACCCTCGCCCGTGAACTATTCACCCTCAGCATCGACAGCACCCTCGACCCGAGCACCGCAGAACTGGTTCGAACGACGCCGGCAACGACGATCCACGCCTACACAGACGGTGCCCCCTCCGGAGGGATCTCCGCAATGATCCTGCCCGCCTTGCTCGCCGTACTGCTGATCCTGATCGTCTCACTGCTGGGCAACCAGATGCTGAACTCCGCCGTTGAGGAGAAGGAAAACCGGATCAGCGAGATGATCCTCGTCTCCCTCCCCGCCCGCGCCCTCATCCAGGGCAAGATCCTCGCCCTCGCCCTGCTGGGTCTGGTACAGATCGGGATCTTCGTCATCACCGGGGTGCTGCTCTACGCTGCCGCCGCACCGACCGTAGACCTCAGCTTCCTCGGGATCGACACGATCGTCGTGGACCCCGTGCGCGTCGGGCTTGGGCTCGCACTCCTCATGGGCGGTCTGCTCACCCTTGCCGCTGTCTTGGTCCTGATCGGGGCAGCCATGCCGTCGGCCAAAGATGCCGCGCCGTTCTACAGCGCCGTCGTGATCGTCACCATCGCGCCGCTCTACTTCATCACCACCATCCTCATGACACCTGACAGCCCCGTCGTGGCGATCCTGACCTATTTCCCGTTCACTGCACCCATGACCGCATTGCTCCTGAACGCGACCGGAGCGCTCAACCCCTGGGCCGGGGCCCTTATCGCGATCGGCTTGTTCGTGATCGGCGCGCTGATCCTGCGACTGGCGATCGCCGCGTTCCAACTCGGCGTCATCCAGTACGACCAAAGACTCCGCGTCAAAGACCTCATCTCCCGCCCCGCGTAGACCACAGCGAAAGGAATTCGGTGTCCGCCACAACCTCAGATGGCAGCCCCCGTGGTCCGCCTCGGCCATGGCTAGCCCTTCATCCACGAATCACAACGAAGTCATACGAACCGGTGCCGTCCGCCTGATCGGCACCGGAATGAAAGGAGCTACAAGATGAGCAACGTACTCGGATACGTCAACGCCAACGCGAAAAGCACCGCGGGAGGGTCTCGAGTTCAGGTCATGCCCAGCGAAAGCGCCCCCGTTCTCGCATGTCCGGTTGTGGCGTTTGCCGCGATCGGCTTCGGCATGTACACGGTCTTCAACAAGTGCTTCGGCTAGGACACGACTGACATGCTGCTACAAGCAATCGAAGACCAGACGTCGCGCGCGGGTGTCTCCCTGGAGCGAATGACGATCACGCGGAAGCCTGACGCGGCGGTCCTGGCTACCCCGACTCTTGCCATGGCCTTTGGCGCCCTCCAAGGAGGATGGTTCGTGGGCGAGATGGTCAAGAACGTCATTCGCGGTGGCTGAACACTGAGCATCGGAGTCGTGTTGTATTTCCGTAATTCTGCCGACATGAGCTCCGGTGTACGTCGCCGGCGAGCCCTCACCACTGGTGAGCGGTTCGCCGGCTTCAGCTGTGCCGTGAGTAGCCTGGAGGCGTTAGCCGACCATCGAGAACTCAACGATGATGGTGTCCGACGCGCGTCAAAGATCAACCGCCAGGACCCCGGCAAGACCGTGATCGGGCGCGCGATCTTCCGGGCGCTCGATCGCAAGTGGGCATTAGTCGCCCTGCACTCCAGCCGAGTCCTGGCCGGAACTCTCCTAACCGTCTCCCCCACCCCAAAATCTCGCGCAGCCCACATCATCCGAGGCATAGCGGGCGCGCAGTTAGCGGTCTCCGAGGGCCTTCTGGCCTTCTACAACCGCTACGGCTCCGATGGGGCGGATCAAGCGACAACGCAGATCCTTGCTCCTGCCGCGATAGCGCGTCTCTCGACCAACCCACGCGTTCAAGATGCCGCGTTATGGTACACGGCGTTGCAGGGAACCCTCTCCTACGCAGTCGCCGGCGTGGCCAAGCTCTTCGGGAAGGAGTGGCGCGAAGGAACCGCCATCACGGGCGTCCTCCGCACGCAGGGATACGGCCATGAACGACTCTGGAAATTCTTCGACCGACACCCGAAACTCGCAAAATCCGCGACATGGGGCACCGTTGCCTGGGAGGTGAGCTATCCGCTCGCGCTCCTTCCGGCGCCCGCGATCACGCGTCTTTACTCCGCCTCAGCAATCGCCTTCCACCTGGTGAACGGCTACGCGATGGGACTGGGCCGGTTCGCATGGGCATTCGCCGGTGTGCACCCGGCCATCAACTACGTTGCTCACCCTGGCCTCCAGGTCCACAGGCCGGCGGGAGACGTCCCGCGCGCTGCGGTCGCAACGAGCGCAGTAGCGATCGGTGGGCTAGCGGTGGCAAACGTCGCTCGATCACTTTCGCTACGTGAGCTTCCTCTCGGCTGGGAACAGATCACCGCTTCTTCGGGCAACACCCTCGCCTACCAGGGCCGCTCCGGCGTCGGTGACACGCTCGTCGTCTTCGAAGGAGGATTGGCCGCGTCGATCGAGATGTACCAGTGGTACGCCGACTCGCTCACGCAGAAGACGGACTTCAGCGTCGTCGCGTATGAGCGCGCTGGCTACGGCGCAAGCACACTCTCTCCACAACGTGAAGCCGAGTGGACCTTAGACGCCGCGGTCGACGACCTCAAATCGCTCATCGACCATCTGCGACTACCAGACCAGCGCCTGGTCATCGCCGCCCACTCGATGGGCGGGGAAATCGCACGCCTCCTCGTAAACCGGTATCCCGGCTTCGTCGATGCGTTGGTCTTCATTGACAGCACGAACATTAACCAGTTCACCGACGGCTCACTGTCCATGAAGGAGCAACGAAAGCTCCTTGACGCGTTCGCCACACAGCGAAGGATCACGTCGTTCGGGATCGGCCCGCTCAATCCGGGCACTCCCCCCACCCGCTACCTCCCCGCTCACTCAAGGAAAAGAGCGGTAGCTCAGGAGCGCAACCACCGCATGTGGCGGGCCGCACAGCGGGAGTACGCGGCGCTGCTCCGATCGCTGCCCGACCAGCCGATCCCACTCTTCACGACCCCGATCCCCTGCCTCGTCGTCGCGTCCAAGGCGACGGTCGAACTCGACGATCAACGAAAGCACCAGGAGGAGCTCGTCGAGGCCACGCGCGATCCCTCTCACGCGGACCTGGATCTCGTCGTCGTCGACGGCAAGCACGACTCGATGATCGCCATGCCGCACCTCGCAGCTGACCTGGCCAACATCACCATCGACTTCTTGAAGGGCAGGCCGGTACATGGTGCGGCATAAGGGCATCACGCTAGCGACCGTCGTCGGGGTTGCCGCATCCATGCTGACCATCACCGTGCTCCAGCAAATGCCCGGAGGGGCATACGCGCGGATCCGGGCAAAAGACTCCGCAGCCTTGATACCCATGTGGAGCTTCTTCGCACCACGACCGGCCATACACGACTACGAACCGCTTCATCGATTCATCCGCTGCGACGGTCAACCTACACCCTGGATGCACACGATCGAGCCACAGAAGCGCGGCCTCCTCGACAACATCTGGGCTCCTCAGCGCAGACTCAGGAAGTCCATCTTCGACATGACCAGCGACCTCCTCCCGCTCATCCAGGAGCGGGACGTCGATGCGATCGAAACAGTGCCCGCCTACACCGGTCTACGCGACTATGTCCTACGGTTGGCCCGCGAACGAGAGGACCCCGAAATCGCTGCCGTCCAGTTCCTCGTGACCCTCCACGGCGGCTACGACGAGTCGGTCGATCCCGAGATTCTGTTCATCTCGAAGGCTCATCAGCTGGATAAGACATCGCCAACGCCTCCTCCCACTGCCGGCGAGTCTCCGGCGAGCGAAAGGGGGCGCGATGGGCTACTTCTCTGACCTCATTCGACGCGACGAATGGGCTCGAACCCCAGCAAGTATCAAGTACCCCTTCGCTGCCTTCATCGCCGCCAGTCTGCTCACCATAACCGCTTCGATCCTGATCGGATGGCCGGGCCCGCTATGGCGCGAGGGACTCGCCGCGCTGGTCGGATACACGGCAGGCGCGATCGTTCGAGCATGCCAGAAACATCGAGCCAAACGCTCACCATCAGCCTCGGGCAAGTACGCAGGAGCGACGTGCCGCGGGCCGCGCGGACGGTAACCCCCGAATTCAACTCAATTCCTTCTATCTTCAAATTGGAGACTCATGACCGCAAGCACCACGCCCTCGTACCTCCACTACGGCGCCGACTTCGCCGACATCTACGACACGATCTTCCCCCGGACGACGATCGGTCCAGGCGAACTCGCCTGGCTCTCTGGACACGTCGGCGGCGGGAAACGCGTGCTCGAGCTGGGCGTGGGTACCGGCCGCGTCGCCCTGCCCTTGGCGGAACGACTTGCAGAAGGCGGCCAACCCGTCGAGTATCACGGCATCGACATCAGCACCGAGATGCTCGCCCAACTCGAGGACGCCGACACCGCCGGCCGCGTCACTGGCACGCGCGGTGACATCGTCTACGACCACTACGGCGTCGACTACGACATCATCCTGTGCGTGTGCGCCACCATCTCGATGATCACGAAACCGGACGATCAAGCTCGCGTCTTCGTCAACGCCGCGAAGA
>NZ_JACHVP010000003.1 GCF_014190775.1 Leifsonia aquatica | reverse complement strand
CGCGAAGGCGCCCTTGGAGGCGTAGACCGGGAGATTCTCCGCCGGCATGGCGACGATGTCCGGCCCCTTCTTGGCCGACAGCGCCGGGAGGAGGGTGTCGCCGATGACGGCCCAGGTCTTGGTGGTGGTCTTGATGGTGATCTTGTCCTGCGACTTGTTGAAGTCGTCGACGATCTGGTCGAGCACCTTGCCGTCGGCCTCCGTGTAGCCGTGCCAGAAGGTGAGCGTGACGGGGCCGGACGAGTCCGTGCCCGACGAGCCGGAGCAGCCCGCGAGCGCCAGGGAGACGCCGGCCGCGGCGGCGAGCGTCGCAAGCAGTTTCTTCATTGAATGCCTCTCGTGTGCCCGATCGCGTCGTGGATCGGGTCGGGTTTACAACGATGCAATTCCAACGTTGTAGAAGCGATTGTACAAACGTCGCCGGGCTCCGTCAACGTCGGTTCCCCGACGCCTCAGACCGAGGCGGAGACCGGCGTCCCGGCGCCGGCTTCAGCGAGCGCGGGAGCGGACTCCCGCTTCACCAGGGTCGCGGGCACGTCGAACAGGCGGGGGCCCGTCCCGGCCGGAACACGGCCGGCGATCCGCTCGACCAGTGCCTCCACCGCGATCTCGGCGACGCGAGCACGATTCGGGTCCACGGTCGACAGGCTCGGCATCGCGAACTGCGACTCGGTCACGTTGTCGTAGCCGATGACGGCGACCTCCTCCGGAACGGCCACGTGGTGCTGGGCCAGGGTGCGCAGGGCACCGAGGGCCAGCTCGTCGTTGAGCGCGAAGACCGCGTCGAACGGGACTCCCCTGTCCAGCAGCTCCTGCATCGCCTCCGCGCCGTCCCGGCGGTGCCACCCCTCCCGCGCGACCACGAGCGCCGGGTCGAACGCGATCCCGGCCTGATCGAGGGCGTTGCGGTGGCCGCGGAGGCGCAGCGCAGCCGACCCGACCCGCTCCCCCTCGTGCGCGCCGAGCACCGCGATGCGCCGCCGGCCGCCGTCGAGCAGATGGCGGGTGGCCAGGGCGGCGCCCTCCACGTTCTGGATGACGACGTGATCGGTGGGTCCGTCGAAGATCCGCTCTCCGAGCAGCACCAGCGGGTACGAGACGTCGAGCACCTCCGCGTCGTCGATGGAGAGGCCGAGGGGCGAGAACAAGAGACCGTCCATCATGGCCGTCCGCGAGCCGGTGAGCAGGGCGATCTCAGCCTCTCGCGCCCCTCCGGTCTGCTCGATGAGCACCACGTAGTCGCGGGCGCGTGCCGCCTCCAGCACGGCGTCGGCCAGCTCGGCGAAGTAGCTGAAGCGGAGCTCGGGGACGGCGAGGCCGATCACACCCGTGCGGCCGGCGCGCAGCTGGCGGGCGGCGAGGTTCGGCTGGTAACCGAGTTCGGCGATCGCGGCCTGGACCTTCGCACGGGTCGACGGGCGCACGAACTCGAAATCGTTCACAACGTTAGAAACGGTCTTGACGGAAACCCCCGCCAAGGCCGCGACATCCCGGAGCGTCGCCACCTCTCACCCCTCCTCGATCTGGAGACATCCTATTCACACCTCACGGGTCGGCACCGCGAACCCGGTTCCTGTTAGATGGGGACGATGAGCAAGAAGATGTTCTCCCAGCTGTGCGCCACCGCGGTCATCGCGGTGATCACGCTGCTCATCGGGCGCTCGATGCACGACGCCGGCACCGTCATCCTTTTCGCCGTCGGGGTGCTCGCGACCATCCTGAGCGCGTTCCGCGTGCGCAGCATCCGGGCCCGCGAACTCGCCGCGAAAGCGGCCCGTGTCCCCCAAAATGCCGCTACCGGAGACACCGACCGATAAGTCAGGCTCGGTTCGATGACAGAGCAACGGGAACTCGGACGGGAGACAGGCGTGACGCGCGAAACAGTGCTGCGCCCCTTCCGGTACCTGTTCACGCGCGGCGTGATCGCCATCCTGGCGCTGACGACCCCCGTGTTCGCCGTGCTCTACTGGCTGTCGATCCCGACCGGCGGCTGGCCGCTCGTGCTGATCGCGCACCTGCTGGTCGTCGCGGCCACCGTGCTCTGCGTCTACTCGTTCCTGAGCGTCACGATCACCGTGGGCACCGACGGGGTGCGGGAGCGCGGCTTCTTCGGCCGCGTGGTCGCCGTGCGTCCGGCGGAGGTCGGATCTGTCCTCCTGGTGCAGCTCTACGAGAGCAGCACACTCGACACCCTGCCCCAGCTCTTCATCACCGGGCTGGACGGCCGCCTCCTGATCCGGATGCGCGGGCAGTTCTGGTCCCTCGAGGACATGGAGCGCGTGGCCGAGGAGCTCGACATCCCCGTGACGCGCCCGCAGGACTCGATGACGCTGGCCCAGCTGCGGCGCACCTCCCCCGAACTGCTCTACTGGTTCGAGCGGGTCCCGGCGCTCGTCGGGCGCTGAACCCGGGCGTCAGAGCGTCGCGTCGGTCGCGATCCCGAGGGCCGGAGCGTCCGGTGTGCTCGACGGCAGCTCGGTGAAGCCGAGCCGCTCGTAGAACGCCCGGGCGCCGTGGTTCGAGGGCGACATCGTGAGGTAGACGCCGGGCACGCCGCGTTCCCGCAGCGCAGCGAGCAGGGTGCGGATGAGCGCGCGCCCGAAGCCCTGGCCCTGCAGTTCGGGGAGCAGGTCGATGTGGAGGTGCGCCGGGAACCGGTCGACCTCGGGCACGATCGCCTCGCGCACGTCGAGTCCGAAGCCGATCGCCTGGCGTTCGGCGTCGTCCCTGGCCCGCTCCAGCGGGTACTTCGCGCGGAACGCCGGGAGCCATTCCGCCTCGTACCAGTCGGCGAAGGCGAGGCTGTCGGCGACGGCGATCACATAGCCCGCCACGTGATCGCCGGTGTCGACGACGAAGGCGAGATCGGGCTGGTAGGCGATGTACGGCCCGGCGAAGACGTCGGGCAGCAGGTCGTCGCTGGAGTACGCACCGGTCGCGTCCTGACCGCTCGCCCCGGTCCGGACGCAGATCGCGTAGACATCGTCGCGGTCGGCCGGCTGGAAGGGACGGATCGAGCTCACCGTGAAAGTATGGCAGCGTGAGTCCGCACACCGCCGCCGTGCCACGCAGCAACGGCCTGCTCACGCGCACCGGCGACGAGCCCGTGCGGATCGGCCGGGTCTTCCCCGGCGACGCGGCGAGCGCGTTCGTCCGGCACTACTGGCTGCCGCGCTGGACCCTGCCGGAGGGGCGGACCCTGCGCCCGCAGGTGCTCGAGTACCCGGCGGCGAACCTCGTGATCGAGCCCGACTCCGCCCTGCTGCACCGGGCGAGCCGGGGCGTGAGCGGCCGCACCCTGCGCGGATCGGGATGGGCGTTCGGGATGCTGCTGCGCCCGGGTGTCGCGCGCGGCTGGACCGGCGCCTCCCTCCGTTCGCTGCCCGCCGCCCTTCCCGCGAGCGAGCTCGCCCTCGACGGGCTGGATGACCTGCTGCCCGTGGTCCGCGTCGCGATGGCCGACGGCGACGACGCGGCCGCGGTCACCGTCGTCGAGAGCTGGCTGGGCGGCCTCCCGGTGCCGGGCGAGGAGGCCCGGCTCGTCGACGAGATCGTCGCAACCGTCGAGGAGGACCGCGAACTGCGCCGCGTCGAGGATCTCGCCGCGCGGTTCGGCCTCGGCGTCCGACACCTCCAGCGCCTGGTCGCCGGGCACATCGGCTTCGGCCCAAAATGGCTCATCCAGCGCTACCGGCTGCAGGAGGCCGCGGCGGCTCTGCGCTCGACCGAACCTCCCGCGCTCGCCACACTCGCGCTCGACCTCGGATACGCGGACCAGGCGCATTTCAGTCGGGAGTTCCGGGCCGTGATCGGTGCACCGCCGGGCGCGTACGCCGCGCGCGAAGGAGGGCGATGAGCGACTCGCTGCTCGCCGGCTGGCGCGAGCGCTGGGCGCTGACCCCGGACGGCGACCCGTTCGTCACCCCGTCGAGCGCCCTGCAGCCGGTGCGCCGGGATGGCCGGCCGGCGTTCCTCAAGTGCGCCCTCGTCGACGAGGAGGCCGCCGGCGCGCACGTGCTGCGCTGGTGGTCCGGTGCGGGCGCGGCGGAGGTGCTGGAGTTCGGGGACGACGGGCGAGCCGTGCTGCTGGAGCGCGCGGAGGGACCGCGGTCGCTGATCGAGCTCGCGCGTTCGGGTCCGGCGGGCGACGACGACGCCACGCGCATCCTGTGCCGCGCCGGCCGCCGCCTCCACACCGTGGGTGCCGGCGCGCGGCCGGCCGGGCTGCATCCGCTCGACGAGTGGTTCGGCGAGCTGTTCGAGCAGGCCGCCGACCGGCCGGACGACCACGACGGGCTCTACCCGGCGGCCGCCGCCGAGGCGCGGGCGCTGCTCGCGCATCCCACCGCCGACGTCGTCCTTCACGGCGACCTGCACCACGGCAATGTGCTCGACTTCGGCGAGCGCGGCTGGCTCGCGATCGACTCGAAGCCGCTGCACGGCGACCCCGCTTTCGACCTGCTCAACATCCTGTGCAACCCCGACGCCGCCGTCGCGCTCCGCCCTGGCCGCCTGGAGCGCACGGCCGGGGTGATCGCGGCGGAGTCGGGCCTCGACGAGCGCGCCCTGCTGCGCTGGGCGCTCGCCTGGACCGCACTCTCCGCAGCCTGGAGCGAGCGGAGCGGGGAGGACGCACCCATCGCGATCGGAGTCGGTCAGCGCGTCCGCACCCTCCTCGGAGTCCGGCCCCTCACTTGACGCTGCCGGCGGTGAGTCCGCCGACCAGGCGCTTCTCGATCAGCGCGAAGAGCACCACGACGGGGATCACGGCCACGACCGAGACCGCGAACACGTACTGCCACGCGGCGTCGTACTGACCGACGAACTTGGTCAGCGCCACCGACAGCGGCTGGTTCGCGTCCGTGGACAGGATCACCAGGCTCGCGGCGAACTCGTTCCACGAGGCGACGAAGGTGTAGATGATCGCCGTCACGATGCCGGGCCACACCAGCGGGAGCTGGACGCGGAAGAGCACCGTCCACTTGCCGGCCCCGTCGAGCTGCGCGGCCTCGTCCACCTCCTTGGGCACTCCGGCGAAGAAGGTGTGCATGATCCAGATGGCGAACGCGAGGTTGAACGCCGCGTTGATGAGGATCATGGCCAGCCAGGTGTCGTTGATCCCGAGCGCGACCATCTCCTTGAACAGGCCCGTCGCGAGGACCGTGGGCTGCAGCATCTGCGTCACGATCACCAGGAAGAGGAACACTCCGCGACCCGGGAACCGGAACCGCGCCGTGTAGTACGCGGCGGGCACGCAGACCACGAGTACCAGCAGCGTCGCGAACACCGAGATCACGATGGTCGAGATGAGGTTGAGCGGGAGCGGCGTCTCCGGCGTCGACCACATCGTGAGGTAGTTCTCGGGATGCCACTGGTCGGGCAGATAGGTCGGCGGCACCTGGAGGATGTTGTTCCGCGACTTGAACGAGCCGACCAGCATGATCAGGTACGGCGCGATGAAGACGAGGGCGATGACCACTCCGGCGAGCGTCTTGCCGACGACGCGCCCCGGGGAGCCCGAGAGGCGGGAACGACGACGGCGCACCTGCGGAGCCCCCGCCACCAGAGTCGGGGCCGGCGCGGTCATGCGACCTCCCTCATCGGCTTCACGATCCACAGGTACAGCGCGACGACGACCAGGACGATCAGGAAGTTGATCACGCTGAGCGCGCTCGACAGGTCGATGCGCTGCTCGTTCTGCAGCAGCTTGAAGACGTAGGTCGTCGTCGTATCGGCCTTGTAGCCGGGGATCGAGCCCGTCATCAGCTTGAGGATCGGGAGCGAGTTGAACACGTTGATGATGTTGATGAGCGCCGCCAGGGCGATCGCGTTCCGCAGGTTCGGGAGTGTCACGCCGAAGTAGGAGCGGGCGGCGCTCGCCCCATCCACCTTCGCCGCCTCCAGCATGTCGCCCGGGATGCCGGCGAGCCCCGCCAGGATCGTGTAGGTCGTGAACGGCAGCGACACGAACACCGCGATAGCGATCGAGGAGATGAACGCCGGCACCGGCTCCTTCGTGAAGCCGAACGGCTCCGCGAGCAGGTGGATGTCGACGAGGAACTTGTTGATGATCCCGTAGAACGGGTCGAGACCGTACACGAACACGGTCGTCGTCATCACGACGCTCGCCGCCCACGGGACGATGATCGCCATCCGCACCCAGCGGCGGCCCGGGAAGTTCTTGTCGAGGAACTGGGCGAGCGCGAGCCCGATCACCACGGTGATGGCGACGACGGCGACGACCCACACGAGAGTGTTCAGCAGGATGCCGGGAAGCTCCGGGCGGGAGAGCACCGTCAGATAGTTCTGCAGCCCCACGGAACCGTGGTCGACGCCGGCGATGGAGATCTTCCGCGTCGAGTTGAAGATCATGTAGCCGGCCGGGAACAGCACGATCCCGAAGATCAGGAGGAGGGCGGGCAGCGTCCACGGCACGGCGTGGAGCAGGTCGGACGCGCCGGAGCGCCTCGGTGGGGACCCGCGACGGGGGCGGCCGGAAGCCGCCCCCGCGCGCGTCGACTCAGCGGTGCTGGTCATCCGGGATTACTGGCCGTCGGCCTTGGCCTGGATGGACTTCAGCAGGTCGGCCGGGACCGCGCCCTGGCCGAGCTGTCCGATCTGGCTCTGGATCGCGCCCTGCGCGGCCGACCAGTCCGGGTTGGTGGACGGGTAGAACTTCGCGTCCGGCAGCAGGTCGAGGAACGGCTTGATGGTCTCGTCCGAGGCCATCTCCTTCGCGCCCGACTTGGTCGTCGGCAGGAAGCCCTCCGCGCCCACCCACTTGGTGTAGACGGCGGGCGAGTAGAAGTAGTCGAGGAACTTCGTGATCGCGGCCTTCTTGTCGGTCTTGTTCTTGAAGGCCATCAGGTGGTCGGCGACGCCCAGGGTGAAGGAGGAGCCGTCCTTGGTCGGGATCGGCGCGACCCCGTAGTTGAGCGACGGGTTCTTGTCCTTGATCTGCCCGACCGTCGGCGGGAGGCCGATCTGCATGCCCAGCTGCCCCTGGATGAAGACGTTGAGCAGCGGAGTGCGGTTGGTCGAACCCGGGTTCGGCTCGGTGTAGCCCTGGTCGATGATCTTCTTCATCTCGGTGGCACCCTCGACGTTCTGCGAGCTGTCGATCGTGAGCTTCTTGGCGTCGCCGTAGCCGCCGCCTGCTCCGTAGAACCAGATCGCCGTCTCCGCCTGCGCCTCCTCACTTCCGAGCGGCATCCCGTACGCCGTGACCCCGGCCGCCTTGAGCTTGCCCGCGTCCTCCTCGAACTCGGCCCACGTCTTCGGCGGCGCCGAGATGCCGGCCTTCGCGAAGTCGTCCTTGTTGTAGAACAGGGCGCGCGCGGAGGCGATGAACGGGAGGCCGTACTGCGTGCCGTCGATGCTCGCGTTCTTCTTGAACGCGTCCTGGAAGTCGTCGAACGTCGAGGCCGAGACGATGTCCTTGGCGGGGTAGAGCAGGTCGTCCGCCGCGAATCCCGCGAACGCGTCGATGTTCAGGATGTCGGGCTGCTTCTGCGCCTGGATGCGCGTCTTGATGACGTTGTTGATGTCCGTCCAGGACTCCACGTCGAGATTGACCGTGATGTCGCTGTTCTTGGCCTCGAAGTCTTTGATGATCTGCTGCCATTCGGCCTTCGTATTGTCCGAATAGCTCGCCACCATCAGGTCGAGCGTCTGCGCGCCGCCGGACGAGCCTCCCGACCCGCCGCTGAAGCCGCAGGAGGCGAGTGTCATGGTGGTGACGGCGACGGTCGCGACCGCCGCTCCCCACCGGAGTGACTTCTTCATTGACTTCCCCACTTCTCGAAGAAACACGTGCCGATACTGCTGAGGTGCCTGCGCGTCAATGCGGAGCCGTTGATGTTTATTGACGTGTTCCCGTGGGAAACAAGCACTTTCACTCAATGGATGCTGGCGATCATGCCCCTTTCGGGGGCAGGACGTCAAGCATCGAGCCCGAAATAGAAGTGATCGAATGTGATCACTAGACAAGGGCTTCGATCATGCGGAATCATTGCCAGAGACATTCGCGCAACCGCCCGACGGCACAGGACAGGAGCGGCCCGTGACACGCTCATCCACCGCCGGGGCACACGACGACGACGGCGCGCTCGCGCTGTCCGGCCCGGCGCGACCGGGCGAGCGGAACCGCGAACGCACGGCGATGAGCAGAGCCCAGCGGCTCGGCGCCGTCCTCGACCTCTTGGCCGAGACCGGCCAGGTCGAGGTGGAGGACATCGTCACGACGCTCAACGTCTCCGCGGCGACCGCCCGCCGCGACCTGGACGCGCTCGCCTCGCAGCAGATGCTCACGCGCACCCGCGGCGGAGCGATCGGCCAGTCCGTGGCCTACGACCTGCCACTCCGCTACAAGCACGATCAGCACGCCCAGCAGAAGCTGCGCATCGCGCAGGCGGCGAGCGCCCTCGTCCCGCGCGGCGCCGTCGTCGGCCTCTCCGGGGGCACCACGAGCACGGCGATCGCGACCGCACTGGCCTCCCGCTCCGACCTGCTGGAGCCGTCGCCCTACCCGAACCTCACCGTCGTCACCAATGCGATCAACATCGCGGCGCAGCTCGTCATCCGCCCGCAGATCAAGATCGTCGTCACCGGGGGCGTCGTCCACTCGCGTTCGTACGAGCTGGTCGGCCCCTACACCGACGCGGTCCTGGAGAAGATCACCATGGACGTCGCGTTCATCGCCGTGGACGCCATCGACCCCGTCATCGGGCCGACGGTGCACGACGAGGGCGAGGCGAGCGTCAACTCCCTCATGGCCCGGCGAGCGACGCGCGCCGTGTTCGTCGCCGACTCGTCGAAGATGGGCCGGACGGCCTTCGCCACTGTGACCGGACCCACGAGTCTCACCACACTCATCACCGACACCGGCATCACCGACGAGCAGCGCGCTGCGTTCATCGAACGCGGATACGAGATCATCGTCGTCTGAGACGAGGTCCAGAGGCTGCGAGGAGCGGCGGCTAGCGCCGCTTGCGCGTACCGAAGATCCCCTCCACCACGCCCGTGAGGATGTCACGGGTCGCCTTCGAGCCGAGCACCTGCTCCAGCACGTTGGGGGCGGGCTTGGGGGTCGTCCGGCGGGTGGTCCGGGTGGGCGAGGTGCTCTTGAGGATGCGCTCGTACTCCTTCTGCGCGGCGGCCTGGGCCTTCGCGTCGGCCTTCGCCTGCGCTGCTGCCGCCTTCTCCGCGGCAGCGGCAGCCTCCGCCTGCGCCTGGGCCTGCGCTGCGGCGTCGGCTGCGGCCGCGGCGGCGTCGAGCTTGCGGGCGAGCTGCTCCCGCGCCGAGTCGCGATCGACGGGGGTGCCGTATTTCGCCTGCAGCGGGGAGGCGGCGACCGTGGCCTCCATCTGCGCCTCCGGGGCCGGTGACATGGACCCCTGCGGTGCGCGCAGCCGGGTCCAGGCGACCGGGCTGGGCGCGCCCTTCTCGTTCATGACGGTGACGATGGCCTCCCCGGTGCCGAGGGACTGCAGCACCTCGGCCAGGTCGTAGCCCGACTTCGGGTAGGTCGACACCGTCGCCTTGAGCGCCTTCGCGTCGTCGGGCGTGAAGGCGCGCAGCTGGTGCTGCACGCGCGAGCCGAGCTGCGCGAGCACGTCGCTCGGCACATCCTTCGGCGTCTGCGTGACGAAGAAGATGCCGACGCCCTTCGACCGGATGAGGCGCACGGTCTGGGTGATCGAGGCGATGAAGTCCTTGGAGGCTCCCTTGAACAGCAGGTGCGCCTCGTCGAAGAAGAAGACCAGCTTCGGCTTGTCCAGATCCCCGACCTCCGGCAGATCGTTGAACAGGTCGGCGAGGAGCCACATCAGGAACGTCGAGAAGACGGCGGGCTTGTCCTGCACGCCGGGCACCTCCAGGAGGCTGACCACGCCCGTCCCGTCCGGCGCGACCCGCAGGAACTCGGCGGTGTCGATCTCCGGCTCGCCGAAGAACGCCTCGGCGCCCTGGTCGGCGAACGCGATCAGCTCGCGCAGGATGACGCCCACGGTCGCGCTCGACAGGCCGCCCAGCCCGGCGAGCTCGGCCTTGCCGTCATCGCCCGTCAGGTAGGTGAGCACGGCGCGGAGGTCGGCGAGGTCGAGCAGCGGGAGGCCGGCCTGGTCGGCGTAGTGGAAGACGAGGCCCAGGCTCGACTCCTGGGTGTCGTTGAGTCCGAGCACCTTCGAGAGCAGCAGCGGGCCGAACCCGGCGACGGTCGCCCGGATGGGCACGCCGCGGCCGACGCCGCCGAGCGAGAAGAACTCGGTCGTGGCCGCGCGCGGGGTCCAGTCCTGGCCGATGCCGCGGGTGCGCTCCAGCAGCTTGTCGCTGGACTCGCCGGGGACCGCGATGCCCGAGAGGTCGCCCTTGATGTCGGCGGCGAACACCGGGACGCCCGCCGCGGCCAGCTGCTCGGCGAGCACCTGCAGCGTCTTGGTCTTGCCCGTCCCGGTCGCGCCGGCGACCAGCCCGTGCCGGTTGGTCATGGCGAGCGGGATGCGCACGGGAACGTCGGCGAGCGGGTCGCCGTTGACGAGCGCGCCGATCTCGAGGGCGGGTGCGTCGAAGGCGTAGCCGGCGCGGACGGCGGCGACGGCGTCGGCGGAGAGCGGGCCGGCCGCGGGTTCGGCGGAGGCAGTGGATGCGGGCGGTGCCGCCGGTGCCGCCTGCGCCGCCTCCTGCGCGGCAGCGGCCGCAGCCGCCGCCTCCTGCGCCTTGCGCAGCGCCTCCTCCGCCTCGGCCTGCAGCTTCGCGGCGGTCTCCGCCAGCGCTTCAGCGTCGCTCATGCGGCTCAGCCTACTGACGGGCCGGTGCGCCGCCTAGCGTGCTTCGCGCATCCCCCACGCCTGCCCGTAGCCGCCCTCGCGCTCGGGCCGTTCCATGAGCTCGAGGAACGGCCGCGCGGGGAACGCCTCCGGCCCGAGCACGCCCGTCCCGCGCCAGGCGCCCTTCGCCAGCAGCTCGAGTGCGATGACGGGGTTGAGCGCGGTCTGCCAGACGACGCACTGGCACTCGTACTCGCGCATCGTCCACTCGTTGTCGCTGACGTGGTACAGGTAGACCTCGCGCGGGGCGCCGTCCACTCCGATGCCGGTCACGTTCACACCGGCACAGGTCTTCCCCGTCATCAGCGGCCCGATCGTCGCCGGGTCGGGCAGGGCAGCGGCGACGACATCACGCGGCGCGACCTCCACCGGGCCGCCGGCGCTGCGCACGCGGACCGGCGTCGTTGAGTCGAGGCCCAGCAGGTGGAGGGTCTTCAGCACGCCGATGAACTCCTCCCCCAGCCCGTACTTGAACGTCACGCGCTTGGCGTCGAGCCAGCGCGGCATGAGCAGCACCTCCTCGTGCTCGACGTTCACGCACTCCACTGGGCCGATTCCCTCGGGGAAGTCGAAGACCTCCGGCTCGCTGAAGGGCGGGGTGGTGAACCATCCGGTGTCCTTCTCGAAGATCACGGGCGGGTTCAGGCACTCCTCGATGGTGGTCCAGATCGAGAACGACGGCGCGAAGATCTCGTTGCCGGCCTCGTCGCGCACCACGAGATTCGCGCCGTCCCGGGTGCCGAGCTCGTCGATGGATGAGAACAGCTCGTCAGCGGCGAAGCGCGCGAAGACGTCCGAGAGCCCGGGCTCGACCCCCATGCCGACCAGGGCGAGCCGGCCGGCTGCCTCCCAGTCGCCGCGCAGGGCGAACTGGTCGTCGCCGAGCTTCACGCCCGTCTTCTCGTAGGGGTCGGTCGGATGCGGCTCCGACAGGCTCATCGCCATGTCGAGGTAGTCGGCTCCCGCCGCGAAGGCGCCGGCGAAGATGGTCGGCACGAACTTCGGCTCGACCGCGTTCATGACGTGGGTCGCGCGGTGCTCGCGCGCCACGGCCTCCACCGAGTCGGGGTCGGAGGCGTCGATCGCGGCGGTGCGGAAGCGGGACGCCGCCTCCTCACCGTGCCGGGCGCGGATCCACCCGACGGTCCGCTCGGCGCGCGCGACGTCGTAGTCGCTCACGGTGATGGTGTCGTAGAACGTGCGGCGCGCGGCGATCTTGGCGATGGCGTCGCCCACGCCGCCCGCGCCGACCAGCAGAATCCTCATGGCCGCCACAGTACTGCCCGCTGCGCCTCCTCGGGCCTGCGAAGTTCACGACGTGGCGGCCATTCGGGCGCGAATGGCCGCCACGTCGTGAACCTCGGGCTATGGCGTCGGAGAGGTGGAGGAGGGGGTGCCGGGCGCGCGCGAGCGCAGGAAGGGGTGCGGAAGGGTGCGCTCACGGGCGAGGCGGTAGGCGAGCGGCGCCCACACGATGACGGCGACGGCCGCCCCGAGCAGCAGGCCGCCGACCGTGTCGCTCATCCAGTGGGCGCCGAGATACGTGCGGCTGACCGCCATGAGCAGCGCCCACGCGACGCCCAGGCACCAGACCCAGACGCGCGGAAAGAGGATGGCGAGCACGACCACCATCGTGGCCGCGTTCGCCGTATGCCCGGACGGGAATGAACCCGCGTCGGCGTTCACCAGGATCTCAGTCGGCCGCGCCCGCCCGACCGTGTGCTTCAGCACTTGGACGAGGACGACCGACAGGATGCTGGCCGACGCGAAGAACAGGGCACCCCACGGCCGACGGAACGCGAGCAGCAGCAGCACGATCACCACGGGGATCACCGCCGAGCCGACGATCCCTCCCCCGGCGTAGTTGAAGAAGAGGGCCGGGCCGAGCCAGAAGGGCGAGCGGTGCTCGACGATCTCCTGCATCCACTCGAGGTCGAGGGAGAACGGCTCGGTGGGGCGGAACGCGATGATCGCGCCGAGACCGAGCACGAGGAGCACGGCGACAGAGGCCGAGATCACCGGCCAGAAGCGGCTGATCCGGGCGGCCTGCCGCAACTGCTCGTGCTGGGTGGCCGGGGCGTCTGGCTGGTCGTCCGCATCCATCGCCCCACCGTACCCGCGAAACCTGACACGAGACGTGAGTGGTTGCGGGTGCGGGCGCCTCCGCACCCGCAGCGAGTCACGTCTCGCGGAACGGGGAGGCTAGTGCGCGAGGGCGGGGACCGTGCGCGGGCGCACGATCAGCCAGAGGGCGGAGATGGACACCAGGGCGCAGGCCGCCATCACGTAGCCCATCGGCGCCGCGCTGCCGACGCCCAGAATGCCCACGATCGGCGAGACGATGCCCGCGATGCCGAAGTTGAGCGCACCCAGGAGGCTCGCCGCGGTGCCGGCCTCGTGGCCGTGATTGTTGAGCGCCAGCACCTGCACGCACGGGAAGCCGAATCCGCAGGCCGCGATGAAGAACCACAGCGGGATGGCCGTGCCCCAGAGGCCGACGTGCGCCTGATCGAGCACCACGATCACGACGGACGCGACGAACATGACGACGGTGGAGACGGCGAGGATCCACTGCGGGCCGACGTACTTCGTGAGCCGCGCCGACGACTGGACTCCGATGATGATGCCGATGGAGTTGACCGCGAAGAGGAGGCCGTACTCCTGGGCGTTGAACTTGTAGATCTCCTGGAAGATGAACGAGCTCGACGACAGGTAGGCGAACAGACCCGTGAAGTTCGCAGCGCCGACGATCGCGATGCCGACGAACACCCGGTCGGAGAGCACGGCCTTGTACCGCTGGCGGACGGTCGAGTGTCCGGCGTCGTGGCGACGCGCCTTCGGGAGGGTCTCGACGATCCAGAGCGAGACGCACACGATGACGAAGAGCCCGTAGAACGCGAGCACGACGAAGATGCCGCGCCACGGCATCACGAGCAGCAGCCACGATCCGATGACGGGGGCGAGCACCGGGGCGAGCCCGTTCACGAGCGCCAGGCGGCTGAGCATGCGCACGAGCGGACGGCCGCCGAACAGGTCGCGGACCATCGCCATCGCGACGACACCGCCCGCCGCCGCGCCGATCCCCTGCATCGCGCGGGCGACGCCGAGCAGCTCGACGTTCGGCGCCACCGCGGCGCCGAGGCAGGCCAGGATGTGGACGGCCGTCGACGCGATCAGCGGGGTGCGCCGGCCGATCTTGTCGGACCAGGGACCGACCAGGAGCTGCCCGAGACCGAACCCGATGGTCGTCGCGGTGAGCGTCAACTGGATCGCCGCGGTCGACACGTTGAAGTCGGACTGCAGCGTCGGCAGTGCCGGCAGATAGGTGTCGATCGTGAACGGCCCGAGCGCGGTGAGCGCGCCGAGGATCAGGATGTACGCCAGGCGCTGACGGCCGGAGAGGGAGTCGCCGGGATGCACGACGGTGGTCACGAAGAAGGTCCTTGCTGGGTCGGAGGTGCGGGAGAAGTGGCGCACGGGCGGCGGACGCACGAAGAAGCACCGCGCTGCGTTCACGCGGTGCCGGTGTCGGTCGAAGCCGGGAATCGAATCGATTCGACTCGGCGACACCATTCATCCTATCGCAGGCGGCCGCCCGATGTTACCGTGCGCATCCCCCGCATTCCGGGGGTGGAGGCGCTGCGCCGACACCCGAGGCGGCGAACATTCCGCCCTCTCGGCGTTTTCGCGTGCACTTCGTGCCGCCTCGCCGAGCCCGCAGTCAGTGCGCGGGGGCAGGCGCAGGGGCGGCGAGGAGGGGGCCGAAGGCCAGCTCGGCCGCGCCGATCATGAGGATGTCGCCGCCGAGCTCGGCGCGCACGATCCGCAGGCGCTCGGCGCTGGCCGCGAGCGCCTGATCCGAGACGAGCTGCGGCAGGCGCTCGGGCGCCAGCGCGTGGAGCGCGCCGAGGAACCCGCCGAGCACGATCAGCTCGGGCGCGAAGACGTTCGTGGCGTTCCGCAGCGCCGTGGCGAGGAAGCCGAGCTGCCGGTCGACCTCGGCCGCGACCGCGGGGTCGCCCGCCGCGACCGCTGCGGTCAGCGCGAGCGAGAGCTCCTCGCCGTCGGCGGCGCGCATCCCGAGCACACCGAGCAGAGCGCGCTGGCTGACCTCCGTCTCGAGGCACCCGATCGCGCCGCAGTGGCAGCGGATGCCCGCCGAGTTCACGAGGGTGTGCCCCAGCTCGCCCGCGTACCCGCTGATGCCGGTCAGGGGCTCGCCGCGGACGATGACGCCCGCACCGATTCCGGACGCGCCGCCGTTGAGGTAGACCAGGTCGGACGCGCCGCGGCCGGCCCCGAAGAGCCGTTCGGCGTTCGCGCCGAGGCTCGCGTCGTTCGCGGCGAGCACGGGGTAACCGGTGGCGGCCGCGAGCTCGGCGGCGAACGGCTCCTCCGCCCACTCCAGGTGCGGGGCGAGGCGCACGACGCCGTCCTCCTCCCGCACGAGCCCGGGGACGGCGACGCCGATGCCGACGACGCGGGAGGCTGCGGCCAGGTCGGGCCGCAAGCCGTCGATCACCGCGGCGGCGATGGCGGCGGCCTCCTGCGCGGTCGGCACGTGACCGGTGGGGAACCGCACCCGGCGGTGGACCGTGGCGTCCAGCCCGACGACGCCGACGGTGACCGCGTCGATCTCGGGGTTCACGGCGAGCGCGACCACGCGGCCGTCCGCGGCGACGACCGGCGACGGGCGCCCGACGCGGTTGCTGGTCTCCGGATCGCGCTCCCGCACGAGGCCGTACTCCACCAGCTCGGCGACGAGCGCACCCGTCGTCGACCGGTTCAGCCCGGTCGCCTGGGTCAGCGCCGAGCGCGCCAGCGGACCGCCGCGGTGCACCATCCCGAGCACGGTGGAGAGGTTGTGCCGTCGCACCGTGTCGAGGTTCGTCCCCGCCGTCGTGTTGCCGTTCATGGTCCCGAGTACTGTATTACAGCTCGGCGCGACCTCCGCTGGACGCGACGGTGCGGCCGGTCGCGACATCCCGGAGCGTGAAGGGATGCGCTTCCGGACCCGACGCCCGCAGCGCGTCACCCGATCGCGTGACCGCGTACTCGGCGACCTCGCCCTCCGGCGTCGTCACCGTGACGGTGCGCGTCGTGTCCGGACCCGGATAGACGGCCAGCGTCAGCCCCTCGCGGTAGTCGTAGTCGGGGCGGTCGTCGCGCCCGCCGAGCGGGAGCACGGCACCCTCGCGCACGTAGAGCGGGAGGCTGTCGAAGCCGTGCGTCTCGCGCCTCCAGCGGCCGCCCTCCACCTGCTCGCCCGAGAAGAACTCGGTCCATGTCCCGGCCGGCAGGTAGAACTCGACGTCGGCCGGTGAGAACACCGGGGCGACGAGGAGGTCGCCGCCGAGCAGGTACTGCCGGTCGAGGTGGTCGACGGCCGGGTCGCCGGGGAACTCGAGCTGGAGCGGTCGCATGACGGGCGTGCCTCGCAGCGCGGCCTCCTGGCCCGCGGCGAACAGGTACGGCATGAGCCGCAGCTTGAGTGTCGTGAACCGGCGCGTCACCTCGACCGCCTCCTCGTCGAACGCCCACGGGACGCGCACCGAGTCGCTGCCGTGCAGGCGCGAATGGCTCGACAGCAGACCGAACGCGGTCCAGCGCTTGAAGACGCCCGGGTCGGGGGTGCCCTCGAAGCCCCCGATGTCGTGACTCCAGAACCCGAAGCCGCTGAACGCGAGGGAGAGGCCGCCGCGGAGGGTCTCCGCCATCGACTCGTACGAGGAGGTGTTGTCGCCGCCCCAGTGCACCGGCATGGTCTGGCCCCCGGTGGTCGCCGAGCGTGCGAACAGCACCGCGTCGCCGGCGCCCCGGGCCTCCTGGAGCACCTCGAACACCGCCTCGTTGTAGAGCTGCGTGTAGAGGTTGTGCATCCGCTCGGGCGACGAGCCGTCGAAGTACGCGACGTCGACCGGGATGCGCTCCCCGAAGTCGGTCTTGAAGCAGTCGACGCCCTGCGCGACCAGGCGGCGCAGCTGGTCCTGGTACCAGCGGGTCGCGTCCGGGTTGGTGAAGTCGACCAGCCCCATCCCGGCCTGCCACATGTCCCACTGCCAGACGTCGCCGTCCGGTCGCCGCACCAGATACCCGGCGGCGGCCGCCTCGGCGAAGAGGGGCGAGCGCTGACCGATGTACGGGTTGATCCAGACGCTCACGCGCAGGTCCTTGCCGTGCAGGCGGGCGAGCATCCCCTCCGGGTCGGGGAAGGTGCGCGGGTCCCACTCGAAGTCGCACCAGTTGAACTCGCGCATCCAGAAGCAGTCGAAATGGAAGACGGAGAGCGGGAGGTCGCGCTCGGCCATGCCGTCGATGAAGGAGGTGACGGTCGCCTCGTCGTACGCCGTCGTGAAGCTCGTGGAGAGCCAGAGCCCGTACGACCACGCCGGCACGGTGGCGGGCCGGCCGGTCAGCGCGGTGTACCGCTCCAGGATCTGCTTCGGCGTCGGCCCGTAGATCAGGTAGTACTCGAGGCTCTCCCCCGGCACCGAGAACTGCACGCGCTCGACCGACTCCGACCCGATCTCGTAGGAGACGTGGCCGGGATGGTCCACGAGCACGCCGTAGCCGCGGTTGGTCAGGTAGAACGGGATGTTCTTGTAGGCCTGCTCGCTCGAGGTGCCGCCGTCGGCGTTCCAGATGTCGACGGTCTGGCCGTTCTTCACGAGGGGCCCGAACCGCTCCCCCAACCCGTAGACCAGCTCGCCGACGCCGAGCGCGAGCTGCTCGTGCACGTACGTGCCGTCTCCCGCGACCGTCATGTGGGCGAGCGACTTGCGACCGCTCGACGTGAGCACCGTGTCCCCGGCCGAGAAGGTGAGCGACCAGGGCGCACCGCGGCGGACGGTCGCGACGAGGTCGCCGGCGCGCAGCATCCCGCTCTCGTCGTCGACGATGACCTCGACCGGGGCGTCCTCCGTCGCGAGCGCGAACCCGCGCTCGGCGCGAGCGCCCTGCCAGTGCTCGACGCGCACGCCGATCACGTTCGGCATCGGCGAGTGGAGGGTGACGGTGAGCGTCGGCCGGTTGAGGGTGTCGCCCCGGCGCGCGATGACCGCGCCAGGGGCGGTGACCGTGACGGTGCCGTCGCCGGCCTCCACGTCGTACGCCTCCTGGGCGTAGACGGGCGTGACGCCGTCGCGGAGCTGCCAGAATCCATCGGTGAACTTCATTGCTACTTGACCGCTCCTGCTGTGATGCCGCGCGTGAGAGTGCGCTGGAAGATGAGGAAGAACACGAGGGTGGGGATGAGCCCCAGCAGTGCCGACGCGGACGTGGTGGTGACATCCATCAGCCGGTCGCCCTGCAGCGCGCTGATCGCGACCGGGACCGTCTGGTTGTCGTTGGAGACCAGGAACGTCAGCGGGATGAGGAACTCGTTCCACGTCCAGATGAAGAAGAAGATCAGCAGCACGCTCAGCGTCGGCCGCGAGATCGGCACCACGACGCGCCACAGGATGCGCCAGCGCCCCGCACCGTCGAGCGACGCGGCCTCCAGCACCTCCTTCGGGAACGTGCCGTACACGCTCGACAGCAGGTAGGTGCCGAAGGCGCTCTGGATCACGGTGAAGATGATGATGACGCTCCACACATTGTCGTAGAGGCCCACCTGCTTGAACATGAAGTACAGCGGGTACAGCAGCGACTCCTGCGGCAGCATGTTCGCGAGCAGGAACAGCACGATGATCCAGGTGCGCGCCTTCACGCGGCCGATGCCGAGCGCGTAGGCGTTGAGCACCGAGATGACGACCGCGAGGATCGAGACGACGCCCGAGATGAACACGGAGTTCCAGAGCTTCTCGGGGAAGTTCACGCGGTTCCAGAAGTTCACGATGCCGTCCGTGTAGAACGACGTCGGCAGTTGGAGCGGCCCGCCCGAGTTGTAGTCGGCGGGGCTCTTGAACGAGTTGAGCACGATCAGCAGGAACGGGAACGCGATCCCGACGCCGATCAGGACGGCCACGACCAGGATGATCCAGTCGGTCACGGTCTTCTTGGGCTTCTGCCGCTTGAGCTTGCGCGGGGCGGCGGGCGCGGGCGCGCCGGTGCGGGGGCGGTCGATGGTGGTGGACATCAGCTCTGGTTCTCCCGGCGCTCGGCCCGGTTCTGGGCGACGATGAAGAGGATGGACACGGCCACGATGACGACGGTCAGCGCGGTCGCGATCGTCGCGCCGTATCCCACCTGCTGGCTCTGGAAGAACTCGCTGTAGGAGTAGTAGCTCGGCACCATCGTCGCGGTGCCGGGGCCGCCGCGGGTGAGCGTGTAGACGGGGCCGAACACCTTCAGGGCCGCGATGGTGCAGGTGAGGGTGACGACGAAGATCTCGGGCCGGATGATCGACACCGTGATGGCGCGGAACCGCTGGAACCAGTTGGCCCCGTCGAGCTCCGCCGCCTCGTACAGCTCGGGGTCGACGCGCTGCAGGGCGGCCATGAAGATGACGACCGGGTAGCCGAGCTGCACCCACACCATCACCGCCATGATCGACGCGAGGGCGGTGTCCGGGCTGCCGAGCCAGTTGTGCTGAAGGTCGCCCAGGCCGATCGCGGCGAGGATCGTGTTGAGCGCGCCGTTGTCCGGGCGCAGGATCCAGCCGATCACGATCGCGGCGATGACCACGGGGAGGATCTGCGGGAGGTAGTAGGTGGCGCGCAGGAAGCTGGCGAACCGGCCGCCGAACTTCTTGCCGATCAGGTCGAACAGCATCGCCGCCAGGATGAGGCCGACGAGGGTGGGGATGACCACCATCGCGACGATCATCGCGATCGAGTTGCCGAACGAGGTCCAGAACTTGTCGTCCCCGAAGAGCCGGACCCAGTTGTTCAGGCCGATGAACTTGGGCGGCCGGATGCCGCGGTAGCTCGTGAAGCTGAGGTAGATGTTCCAGACCAGCGGGATCAGGACGATCACCGCCAGCAGGACGAACCCCGGCAGCAGGTACCACCAGAACGATCCGCGCCCGCCGCTGGGCAGCAGCGAGTCCCCGCCGCGCTTCCGCGACGTCGCCGCGCGCACGTCGACTGCGACCATGCGTTACTCCTTGCTGTGTGCCGTCCCGGGGCCGGCCTCCGTCGAGCGGACGGCCGGCCCCGCGACGGGTGGTTACTGGTTGACGATCTGGTCGACGCCGTCCTGGTACTCGCTGCCGAGCTCCTTGTTGACGGCGGCCGGGTCCTTCGTCCCGTTGATGAGCTCCTGCAGGCCGGCGTTCAGCTGGTCGTAGAAGGTCGGGGTGGGCCAGTCGGGGTAGTAGGCGATGCCGTCCTCACCGGTGAGGGTGTTGAAGTTGGCGATCAGCTCCTTCGACTTCTCGTCGGTGATGTCGCTGGTCTTCGCCGCGACGGGCACGCCACCGTTGTTGCCGATCAGGGCCTGGATCTTGTCGCTCATCGTGATGTCGATGAACTTCTCGGCGAGGCCCTTGTTCTTGGCGTTCTCGGGGATCACCCACATGTTGCCGGCCGATCCGGGCGACAGCTTCGTGCCCGGGTAGAGGAAGGTGCCCCAGTCGTAGCCGGTGATCTCGGACTGGAACCGGCCGTACCACCAGCTGCCCGAGAAGAAGATCGGGTACTTGCCGGCGATGAAGGCGGTTCCGGCGTCCTCGGCCTTGAGACCGGAGGCGTCCGTGGAGATGTATCCCTTCTGCACCCAGTCGTCGACGGTCTTCGTGGCGTAGGAGAGTTCGGACCCCTGCCAGTCGACCTTGCCCTTGTAGAGCTGGTAGTCGTCGACGAACGAGCGGTCGGCCTTCGTCAACGCCAGCTGGTACCAGAGCTGGCCGAGCGGGTATTCGGCGGCCGACTCGGCGAGCGGCGTGATTCCGTTGTCCTTGAACTTCTGGAGCGCGGCGACGAACTCGTCCTGCGTCTTCGGCACCTCGATGCCGTACTTCGCGAACATGTCCTTGTTGTAGTAGACCTCGACGTACTCGCCGTAGTTCGGGACGCCGTACCAGGAGCCGGAGCCCATGATGCCCTTGTCGTCGTACCGGGCGGTCGTCTGGAGGCTGGTCGCGAGCTTCTTGTCCCAGCCGTACTTCTTCACCGCGTCGTCAAGATTGGTGAGGAGGCCCTGGCTGGCGAGCAGACCCGCGGTCGCGTTGCCCTTGTTGTACTCCAGGATGTCGGGGGCCTCGTTGGAGTTGAGGACCTGGGAGGCCGTGGAGCGGATCTGCTCGAAGGCCTTCGCCTCGAACTTCACCTTCGCCCCGGTCTCCTTCTCGAAGTCGGCGATGGCCTGGTTCCAGGCCTTGCCCATCGCCGAGTCCTCGCCCTCGTAGTGCCACAGGGTGAGCGTCTTGCCGGTCCCGTCGGTGCTGTCGGAGCCGGAGTCCGACGTGCCGGAGCAGCCGGCCAGCAGCAGCGCGCCGGCGGCCAGAGCGGCGCCGAATGCGAGGTGCCTCTTGCGCATCGTTTACCTCCTTGTAGTGGAGTGGACGCGCGTCTGCAGGCCTCGCAGCCACTCCGATGCATTTTGTTGGTGACCACAACATAAAGGAGGCCGAGACGGATTGCAAGCGCGAATTCTGCGCAGACGGGCCGCTACAGAGCCTTGAACGATTTAGTTCACGAGCGCAACAATGCCCGCGCGGGCGTCACGCGGCGAGGACGTGCGCCGGGTCGGCGATCAGGTCGGAGAAGACCAGTTCCGCCGCACCGATGAGCATCTGGTCCGTGCCGAGCTGCGCCTCCGCGACCACCACGCCGTCGCGGGACGAGTGGATGACGCCGTCGAGCAGATCGGCGGAGCCGTGCGCCAGGGCAGCCCGGTGGAGCGCGGCGAGGAACCCACCGAGCACCACCACGGAGGGATTGAAGACGTTGACGGCGTTGCGCGTCGCGATCCGGAGGGCTGCGTATTGGGCGGCCACGACGGCCCGTGCGCTCGGCTCGTCGGTGGCGACCAGTTCGTCGGCCAGTGCGGCGGCGTGGGCGGAGTCGAGGCCGACCGCCCCGAGGAGCTCGGCCTGGGTGACCTCGGCTTCGAGGCAGCCGCGGGCACCGCACGAGCAGGTCCGGCCGTCCGAACGCACGAACGTGTGCCCGAACTCCCCCGCGTAGCCGGCCGCCCCGGTGAGCAACCGGCCGCCGCTGATCGCGCCGCCGCCGATCCCGGAGGCCCCGCCGATCAGGTAAACCAGGTCGTCGATGCCGCGTCCGGCGCCGAAGGCGCTCTCGGCGCGCAACCCCAGCACGGCCGCGTTCGCCGCCCAGACCCGGAGCCCGGTCGTCTCGGCCAGCATCCGCGCGAGCGGTTCGTCGACCCAGCCGAAGTGGGTGGCCTCCCGCACCATGCCGTCCGAGAGCCGCACCTGGCCGGGCACGGCGACGCCGATGCCGGCGATCCGCACGCCGGTCTCGCCTGCAAGCATCCCGGCGATGCCGGCCGAGGCCAGCGCGACGGTCTCGGCGACGCTCCGCGCCGAGGCCGTCTCGACCCGGATGCGTTTGAGCACGCGACCACCGAGGCCGACGAGTCCGACGATCACGGCATCCACCTCGGGGTTCACCGCGACCGCGGCGACGCGATCAGACACCCGAACGAGCGGGCTCGGCCGGCCGCGCGGGGCGGGAGCCCCGGAGCCGGCTCCGGTGGGTGGCGTCTCGTCCACCTCCACGAGCCCGAGGCCGGAGAGCTCACCGACCAGGGCGCCGACCGTCGAGCGATTGAGCCCGGTCAGGCGCGTGAGGTCGCTGCGCGAGAGCGCGCCCTCGCGATGCACGAGCCCGAGGACGGTCGCCAGGTTGCTCCGGCGCAGCGCGTCCGTGGCGCCGCCGGAGGCGTGGCGCACGGTGCTGAGCTCGGAGGCCGTCGACATGTTCCGACAATAACGCCCGTCGAGGTGCACCCGTTCGACTAGGCCGCCTTGCGGTATAGCGAGAGGATCTCTCGCATCACCCGATCCGACAGACGTCGATCGTCGAGGTCCTGGACGATCGCGGAGGCTTCGGCCGGCGAGTATCGGCTCTCGCACATCCCCTGGAACACGAACGCCTCAAGCGTCTCGTACTTACGGGCCATCTGCGTCGCGTTTCGCTGCAACTCCTGCTGCCTGAGGATGAGATCCAGGTCATAGTCACCGGTTGTTCCGATGGGATGCACCTGGTGATAATTGATCGCGTCTGCTATGTAAATGAAGGAGCTTCCCTCACGCCAGAGGCGATAGCCCAGGTCCGTGTCCTCGGCGCCCCAGCCCGCATACGAAGCCTCAAAACCGCCGACGTTCTCGAATGCGGCACGACTCATCGACACGTTTGCGGTCGTCATCGCCAACCACGGAAGTCGGAACCCAGAAAACGAGTCGCCATGACTCCTCCGCACCATATCGAAGTTGTCCCGGTGGCTTGGAAGCACGAATTGGCGCAGTGCCTCCACTACGCCGAGCTTCAGGATGTCCTCCACGGACACAAGGTCGGCCTCCTGTTGCAGTGAACCACGCAGGGAGGCCGCAGCGACGAGGTGTGCCGCGGCGGGAAGCGAATCTGGGACCCACCGTGTGAGCGCTTGCTTCTTCTGGCCGATTGAAATCTGTTCCGATTTCGATGCGGCTTGAACGTGAGCGGCGACAAAGTCTGGTGCGGGGACTCGGTCGTCGTCGCAGAAGATGAGAAGTCCACCACTACCGCAATGAGCACCCGTATTCCGTGCAGCGCCCCTGCCTGCGTTGGTCTGGGAAATGAGCCGAACATCGACGCGACCGCGAAAAAAATCGATCGCCGGCCGCAAGTCAGCTGCTCCGCCATCATCGACAACTATCAGCTCGAAGTCGTCATACGACTGTTGGGAGAATCCTGCCAGGGTCAATCCCAGGTAGAACTCCTTATCCCGCGTGGGTATTACCACGGTCACGTGAGGCATTTGCCCCTCCTTCCTTTCGTGCGTTGATGAAGAGCATGACCAGAGCAGTCGCACTCAGAGCCGACCCGATCAGGAAGATGCCCGGTCCGTAGCCATCGATCAGAAGCGGCAACAGAATTCCGATCAGGCCTCCAACCTGCAAACTTCCTTGATACAGACTGGCGCCGCGTTCCGCGTGTCTTGATGCTTCAACAAACTTCTGCACACCGAACAGCTGGAAACCTGAGGTGAACACGGCGTACAGGACCTGCGACCCGACCAGCGTCCAGGGCGATGTTCCGGAGGCTACTAACGCCATCGAACAGATTCCAACAGCAGCGACCCCCATCAGAGGAACCGTGCTCCCTGCGTGGTCGCCGAGGCGGCCCAACGGCCGCAATATGACGAGTTCACTGATGGCCGTCGCCGCGAAGAGGAGGCTGATTACCGCGGCGGCAACACCCGCCTGTTGAGCGAAAAGCGGGAAATACGTGGATCTCAACGAGTCCGTCGCGCGCAGCAATGAAATCGCGAGCCCGAGAACCACAAGCACACTCATCTGGTTTCGCGGCGTCACCCTCGGAGAATCTCCGCGCGGGACAGGGGTGGTACGCAAATCCCTTGGCCGACGCCACACGACTTGGAGTACGAACGTCATAAGCAGGGCGAAGAGCGGAACCTCCAACTCGGCCCATCCGATGAGCGAGACGCCGGAATACAGGACCAGACCCACAATGTAGCCAAGGATCCAGACGCGTCGAACAGTAGCCATCGAAGAGCCGAGGCGTGCGCGTGGTTCCTGTTCGGACGCGATGCGGCCGAGGTAGATCGGGTATTGGAGCGAGTAGGCGGCCATCAACAGCGCGGCGACGAGGATCGTTGGAAGAGGCATTGCGAATGCCCACGTGAGCAATCCGATTCCCGCCAGCACGGCCACCGACGACCCCAGCAGGATTGTTGACGAGCTGAACATCCCTTTGAGCCACTGATGCGGCATCAAATTGATCGCCGCTCCACTCACGTTCCACACGACGAAGAACGCCGCAATTCCCCATTTCGATACTCCAGCGTGGTTGAGGGTCAGGACGAGTGAAACTCCCAGACTTCCTGAGAAGACAGCATTGAGGAACAGCAGTATTACCGTTGACGCTTTCGGTCCGATCAACAACCGGCGGGTGAGCCGCGGCGCAGAACTTCCTGTCCCACTTCGATTCGAAGAGGGGGCATCGCTACGGCGCATGTGACGCGGCCGTGAGCACATTGACGAGACGGTTCTGATACGTCTTCATGTCGACCGCAGTTGTCTTGGCCGTCGCCCGCCGGGGTAGTGCGTCGATCGCCGATCTTATTTCGGTCCACGCCGGCCTGTCGCCCGTCTCGTCAACTGCCGCTCCCCACACGGTTTCAACGGGTGTGCTTGGGCGGAAGACCACGTTCTGGCCCTCGCTCGCTGCGCGGATTCCGTTGGCAAGCCGTTCCGGGTTGTGGCCTGGAAGTGCGACTGACGGGATCTGGTCAGCGAGACACCTCAGCGTGATTCCGTGCCCTCCATGATGGACAATCGCTCGGAGGCCGGGACCGATCCGGTCCAGATCCCAGAGCGGCGCGACGTCGAGGCTCCGTATGCCCTGTCGGGCACCGTCCGGAGTCAGTTGCCTACCACCGGTGGCCACGTAGATTCTTCCCGGCCAATCCGCGAAGGCCTCCTCGAACTCGGCATCCACACTTCCAACAGTGCGATAGAACAGCAGATTCGTTGGGTCAGGATCTGCTGCGTCGAAGCCGCGATCGAGCAGTCCGGTGTGCACTACATCGACCTCGGGCGAGCCGAGCCAGTCGACCGGCTCAAGTTCTTCGGAGCTCGGGATGGCTATGCGGCTGCGGCAGAACAGCCACCGAGCATCGTCACTGATCGGAGCGAGGCCGAGGGCAGTGAGCTCATGGTTTATCGCATCGATCGGCAGAAGCCACGTCGCCGGAATTGTTTGCCCGTCGTAGCAATAGCCCGGTAGCTGATTGTCTTGGCAAATAGAAACGATTGGTATCTGCTCAGCGAGCGCGGCGAGCATCATGGACACACGGTTGTCGTTGACTACCAGATCAGGCTTCACGCGGCGCAGGAGGTTTCGATCCAGAGATACAGATGCTGACAGAACGCCAGCCCTATTCCAATCAAGCCACGGGTCGATAGCTTCAGCCCACGGCTCATAGCACTCGTATTGCCATCCGGCATCGACAATCCGTTTGACGTGCATTGAGTTGGAGTGCCCGTAGATCATTGGGATCCAGCCCTCGTCGCCGAAGGCGCGCCCGATCTTCTCTAGCCGGGTGATGTGTCCATGACCACGCCCCCACGAGGTGAGCAACAAACGCTTCTGCCTCATATGCTTCTCACCGCCGATTGCCGATGCATGAGCGCCGGCTCACGGGTTACCGTGCGCAATGTTGAGGTCAACGGGAGCGAACCGATTGACTCCACTTCGTTGCAAGCAGGCGACAACGATCGAGTTCGACGCGATGGCGCCTGACATCCAACGCGCATCGTACGGCGATCGCCTCTCAAGATCGTGGTTCGACCAGCGCTCGATCCGCGAAGCGAATCGCTCGAAGTCATCGGCAGAGCACCAAATACCGTGTAGAGGGACATCGAAGCTCTCGAGGTAGGTCCGCTCTCCTCCGGTGTATGCGAACTCGCCCAACCAGTCGGGCAACTGGCTGGCAACGAAACTGCGACAGGCTCCCACCTCTCGCTCAGACGGCTCTGCTGAGAGCGAGAACTGGCGATTCAGATCCGCAATGCCAAAAGGAAGCAAGTGGGTTGAACCCCGAGGCGACGTGACCTGGATACTTCCGCCACCAACGTTGATGGCGTCGAGGGACGCAACGTCAGATTCCTTTGCCAGAGCACGCCTCATCAGGCTCGCTTCGACTTCTTGATCGATGATTTGGGACGAGATGCCGAGGAATGCGCAGGCTGCCGCCAGCGTGTCAGCGAGTTTGGGGCGACGGCGAAACGCCGCAGTCGCCAATGCCGTGACTCCTCCGAGATCCAGTACTCCGTCCAGAAACCGCTCGAGGAATTCGACCATCTGATCGGCGCTGATTTCCGCGTCGAGTATCTCCCAGGTTGCCGTCCGGACGAGTCGGAGCGATTCGCCTTCCCGCCGGTACAGCTTGACGCTGTGGCTACCGAGATCGAGAGTGTGAATCGCTGACTCGGACTGATCGGACCGAATTTGTCGTACCTGGGAGACCACCGCCAACCGCTCAACATCACTCATGCCACGGCCTCGTGCTTCTCCTTCAGAGCAGCGAGCGTCGCCGAGTAGCGCGTTGGCAACAGAGGGAATACCTCGCCAATCGGACGGGTGTATCCGGCAAGATTGGGGTCGCTGACTGGCTCATGAGTGAGGACTTGAACGCCTTGGGCGATCGCGTATCCGATCTCCATCGTTGCTGCCGCTCCGAGATATCCGTCGATGTTCGCTACGACGATGAACGTCGAGTGTCGGATCATGGCGAAGATCGAGTCTTGAAGGGTGCGAGGGTCCGTCGTGGGATCGATGTCCAGCAACACAAACTCGTCGGTGGGATTGATGACCGTTTCGCTGACAGGTGCGAGCACTCCCACTTGTTCGGCTTCAAGCGAAGCCTTCAGCGCTAGCATCTCGGTGAAATGACGTCTGTAAGAGCCGCTGATTACCGCCTTGAGTGCGATGGTATTTGCGGTCATCGGCGTGCTCCGCGCGCTTCGGCCCGGCTAGAAATCCTTATCGTGCTGGGGTGCGAGATCGGATGTGGGTTCGGAATTCGCATTGTCATCGTTGACTTCCCTCGCAATCTGAAAGGCAGACATTGTTGTCTAAGCACTGGTGGGAGGCTAGCCATCGTTGCCAGCGCGGCCAGGCTTGCCGATCGCGCTTGAGTACCGGTTGAGATCAATGCAGTATCGCGAGGCACGCCAAGCAGTACGAGGTTCCCAATAAACGGTGATGGCACCCCTGCCTTGCGTGCGCTTGTGCCCGTGGAATATCACCCACACCTCTTGCCTCGTGTGCACGTCGAGCGCCTCGATCGAGAGTGGGCCGCCCGAGCTGCGAAGCGGGCGCGAAGGCTTTGTGTAGCGTCGAGCCGATTGGAATCCGCGCCCGGTCACGCAGTGCGGAGACGTCCGTGATTGCCCCGAAGTGGTCTGTAGCGTGGAAGAGGAGGCCACTGAACCTGGGCCGCTCCGTCACCAGGTTTCCGGCCGCGCCCCCAGCGGCACCGGCGTCGGCCGCTCGACCGTCGAGCTGAGGGTGACGACCGCGTGCTCGCGGCCGGCCGTGACGACGGCCTCCATGATCTCCAGCACGTGGAAGGCCAGGTCGCCGGAGGCGCGGTGCGGGCGGTCCGTCTCGATCGCCCGGGCCAGATCGGCCAACCCGACGCCGCGGCCGGCGTCCGCGTAGCCGGCGGCGACGGGGACCTCCCGGAACTCCCGGTCGTCGGCGGTGGCGATGAGCACCGCGTCGGAGAACTGATTCGGATCGGGCACCGCGATCGTGCCGCCGGTGCCGTGCACCTCGAAGAGCGGGATGCGCGTGGCCCACACCTCGAACGACATGGTGACGGTGGAGGCGACGCCGGATGCGTGCTCGAGGATGGCGGTCACGTGGGTGTCGACGCCAACCGGGAGGGCGGCGCCGGCGAGCGGTCCGGTCGCGACGGTGCGCTCGCGCGACGACCGCCCCGTGACGCCGGAGACGCGCACGACCGGGCCGAAGAACGTGACGAGACTGGTGAGGTAGTACGGCCCCATGTCGAAGAGCGGGCCACCGCCCGGCTGGTAGTAGAACGCGGGGGCGGGATGCCACAGCTCGTGCCCGGGCGCGCTCCACGCCACGGCCGCGGCGACCGGGGTGCCGATGCGGCCGTCATCGATCAGGGCGCGCGCGGTCTGGATGCCGGTGCCGAGGACGGTGTCGGGCGCGCTGCCGACGCGCAGGCCGAGCTCGGCGGCGCGGGCGAGCACCGGTGCGGCCTCGGCGGTGGCGAGCGCCAGCGGCTTCTCGCCGTAGACGTGCTTGCCCGCCTCCAGCGCGCGCACCGCCACCTCGGCGTGGGCCTGCGGGATGGTGAGGTTGAGCACCGCGTCGATGCCCGGATCGGCGAGCAGGTCGTCCACCGAGAGGGCGCGCACGCCCTGCTCACCGGCGACCGCGGACGCCCGTGCGAGGTCCAGATCGGCCACCGCCTCCAGCCGCAGCCCGGGCAGCGCCGGGAACTGGGCGAAGTACTGCCGGCTGATGTTCCCGACGCCGATGACGCCGATGTTCAACGGGCTGCCCACAGCAGTCCCCTCTCGATGATGGTTCGGACGGGCCGGCTCTCGACGATCTCGAGCCGGTGGCCGGGGGCGGAGACGAAGACGCGTCCCTCGCCCCACTGGCGCGTCCAGATCGCCGGCGCCGTCACAGGCCGGTTCCACGCATCCCACGGCCGCACCGACTGCGTCGTGGTGGCGAGGACGTCGTTGTACTCGTCGGAGAGCACCCAGTACTGCTCGCTCACGAGGTCGAAGTCGTCGATCCCGGCGGTGATCGGGTGGGTCCTCCCGTACTCGGTGATGCGGACCGTGTACGGGATGTAGTTGTCGCTCTGCTCGCCGGTGCGCTCGGCGGGGTCCTTGCCCGCGTGGTGGGCGAACTGGCCGCCGATCATGTGGAGGTAGTCGGCGCTGTTCCGGTACGCATCGGCGATTCCGCCGTGCCAGCCCGCGAGACCCGCACCGTTCAGCACGGCGCGCTGCAGCCCGGCGAGCTCGGCCGGCTCGATGGTGCTCATCGTGTTGATCTGGACGATGAGGTCGACGGTGTCCATGAACGGCTCGTCCGCGTAGACGGCGGGCGAGTCCTCGACGCGCACGGTGAAGCCGTTCGCCTCGAGGAAGGGGATGAAGAGGTCCGTGGTCTCGACGGGCATGTGCCCGTCCCAGCCGCCGCGGACGACGAGTGCGTGCTTGGTCATGATTCCTTCCGTGGTCCGCGGGTCAGGCGGTCTGGGTCCAGGCGCTGCCCGCGGCGGCGCTGCGCTCGACGGCGTCGAGGACGCGCTGGATGTGGAGGCCGTCGGCGAACGACGGCTCGGGGTCGGTGCCGCGGGCGATCGCGGTGACGAGGTCGACGACCTCGTGGCTGAAGGCGTGCTCGTAGCCGATGGCGTGCCCGGTCGGCCACCAGTTGGCCATGTACGGGTGCTCGGGCTCGGTCACGATGATGCGGGTGAAGCCCTGCTCCCCCGCGGGCGCCGTGGCGTCGTAGAACTGCAGCTCGTTCATCGCCTCCAGGTCGAAGGCGATCGCGCCGCGGGATCCGGACAGCTCGATCCGCAGCGCGTTCTTGCGTCCGGTCGCATACCGGGTGGCCTCGAAGGCGCCGATCGCCCCCGCCGCCGCGCCGCCGTCGAGGCGGGCGGTGAACCAGGCCGCGTCGTCCACCGTCACGCGTCCGCGCTCCGCGGAGGCGGTCCCCGAGAGCCCGACGGTCTCGCCGAGCAACGGGCGCTCCTCGACGAACGTCGCGAGCGTGCCCGACACGCTCGACAGCTGCGATCCGGTCAGGTGCTCGACGAGGTCGATCGCGTGGGCGCCGATGTCGCCGAGGGAGCCGGAGCCCGCCTGCTCCTTGTCGAGCCGCCACGTCATCGGGCCGTCCTCGTCGGTGAGCCAGTCCTGGAGGTAGAGGGCCCGCACCTGGCGGATCGTGCCGAGGCGCCCCTCCGAGACCAGCCGCCGCGCGAAGCCGATCGCGGGCACCCGCCGGTAGCTGAACCCCACCATCGACCGCACGCCCCGGGCGGCGGCGCGCTCGGCGGCGGAGACCATGGCCTCCGCCTCGTCGACCGTATTGGCGAGCGGCTTCTCGCAGAGCACGTGCTTGCCCGCATCCAGGGCCGCGATCGCGATCTCGGCGTGCGACGAGCCCGGCGAGCAGATGTCGACGACGTCGATGTCCGGATCGTCGATCACGCGACGCCAGTCGGTCTCCGCCCGCTCCCAGCCGAACTTCGCGCGAGCGGCCTCGACGCGTTCGGCGTCGCGCCCGACGATCGTGCGCATCACGGGCTCGGCCGGGAGGTCGAAGAACCGCGGCGCGACCCGCCAGCCCTGCGAGTGGGCGGCCCCCATGAAGCCGTAGCCGACCATCGCCACCCGCAGGCGGCCCGTCGCATCCGTCATCGTGTCCCGCTCCCTCGCGCACGTCCGGTGGCGACGCTAACGGCGGCTCGGAGCGGCCCGCAAGTTACCGCGGACCGATTGGAAAACTTTCGTGGGTCACGTCGGCGGGGCGGCCGTGGAGCTGCGCACCACGAGGGAGGTCGCCAGCTCGATCCGCGTGACGTTGGCCTCCCCAGCCCGCATCCGCAGCGCGAGCCGGGTCGCCTCCTCCGCCATCTCCTGCAGGGGCTGACGCACCGTGGTGAGCGGGGGCCGCGCCCAGAGCGCCGGCCGCACGTCGTCGAACCCGAAGACCGACACGTCCTCCGGGATGCGGAGCCCGAGCGCCGCCGCCGCGTCGTAGACGCCGAGCGCCTGCGTGTCGTTCGCCGCGACGATCGCGGTCGGGCGCTCCGGGAGGCCGAGCAGCCGACGCCCCTCCTTCGCCCCCGACGCCTGACCGAACGTGCCGACCCGCGCGAGCTCCGGGTCGAACGGGATGCCCGCCTCGGCGAGCGCGGACTGGTACCCGGCGACGCGGGCGCGCGAGCACATCAGGTCGGTGGGACCGGAGATCACCCCGATGCGGGTGTGGCCGAGGTCGAGCAGGTGTCGCGTCGCGGCGACGCCGCCCGCCCAGTTGGTCGCGCCGACGGCGGCCATGTCCGGCGGCGGGTCCCCGGCGGGGTCGACGACGACCACCGGGATGTTGCGGGTGCGCAGCTGCGTGCGCTGCACGGCCGTGAGGTTCGAGAACTGCAGGACGACCGCGAGCGGCTTGCGCTGGAGCACGCCGGCGATCCAGTCGTCGCCGAAGCTCCGATGGTCGCCGACCACGCTGAGCGTGAGCACCAGCCCGTTCTCACGCGTGATCCGCTCCACTCCGCGCAGGATCTCGATGGACCACTCGCTCTCGATGTTCTCGACCACCACCTCCACCGTGCCGCCGCGCTCGGGGTCGAGGCCGCGGCGGGCGTATCCGGAGCGGAGCAGGAGGTCCTCGACGCGCTGTCGCGTCGCGGCCGAGACGCCCGGGCGGCCGTTGAGCACTTTGGACACCGTCGAGAGCGAGACGGACGCCTCGCGGGCGATCGCCTCCAGCGTGGGCCGCGCAGATGCAGGGGAGGCGGGGGATGCGCCCACCCGTCGTTCGGCCATGCTGTCACTGTGCCACAATGTCGGCCATGCCTCTCTCCGACCTCACCCACGCCGAGCTGCTCGCCTACCGCCCGGAGGTCGACGAACCGGCCGACTTCGACGCGTTCTGGACGCGGACGCTCGCCGAGGCGCGTGCGGCCGGAGGCAGCTCCACCCTCGTCCCGGCCGAGACGCCGATCACGCAGCTGATCGTGGAGGATCTCACGTTCCCCGGCTTCGACGGGGACCCGGTGAGCGCGTGGGTGACGCGGCCGAAGGGGGCCGACGGGCCGCTCCCCACGGTCGTGCAGTACCAGGGCTACGGCGGCGGCCGCGGCCTCCCCGGCGACAACGCCCTGTGGGCGCTCGCGGGATACGTGCACGTGATGATGGACACGCGCGGCCAGGGCAGCCGGTGGGGTTCGGGAGGCGACACGGCCGACCCGCACGGCGCCGGGCCGTCGGTCCCCGGCTTCATGACGCGCGGCATCGAGCACCCGGACGACTACTACTACCGCCGGGTGTTCACGGACGCGGTGCGCGCGGTGGATGCCGCGCGCGAGCTGCCGTTCGTCGACCGCGACCGCGTCGCGGTGACCGGCGGCAGCCAGGGCGGCGGGATCGCGATCGCGGCCGGCGCACTGGCCGACGGTGTGGCCGCCGTGCTGCCCGACATCGCCTTCCTGTGCGCGTACCGGCGCGGCGCGGACGTGGCGGCGGACGGCCCGTTCATCGAGCTGGCGCAGTACCTGTCGGTGCACCGCGACCGGGTGGACGACGTCTTCCGCACGCTGTCGTACTTCGACGGCGTGAACTTCGCCCGCCGCATCCACGCGCCCGCGCTGTTCTCGGTCGCCCTGATGGACACGATCGTGCCCCCGTCGACGACCTTCGCCGCCTTCAACCACCTCGCCTCGGAGGATCGCACGATCGAGGCGTACGCCTTCAACAACCACGAGGGCGGCGGCACCGTCCACTGGCAGAAGCAGACGGTCTGGCTGGCGGAGCGCTTCGTCGCCTGAGGCGCCGGGCGCTTCGCGCTCCGCATTGCGCCCTGCCGCCCGCGACTGCGCCGTCCTGGGACGATTGCGCGCCGTCGACGCGCCGCAATCGTCCCGCGGGACCGCAGTCGCGGCGCAGGCGATTCAGCGCGGGGGCGCGGTCGTGCCGCGGGTGATGAGGCGCGTGGGGAGGACGAGGTGCGTCTTCTCGGGGGTCTCGCCGGCCATCAGGGCGGTGAGCATGCCGACCGCGGCGGCGCCGAGGCCCTGGATGGGCTGCCGGATGGTCGTGAGCTGCGGAGTCGACTGCGACGCCTCGGGCACGTCGTCGAAGCCGACGACGGCCAGGTCGCCGGGGACGTCGATCCCCAGCTCCGCCGCGACCTCGATCACCGTGAGCGCCGAGAGGTCGTTCGCCGCGAACACCGCGGTCGGGCGCCCCGGCTGGGCGAGGAGCCTCAGCGCAGCCTCCCGCACCGTCTCGGGCTCGTAGCGCCCGATGGCGACGATCTCGGGGTCGTACGGCAGCCCCGCCTCCCCCAGCGCGCGCCGGTAACCGGCATCGCGCAGCCCGGAGGAGCGCAGATCCGGTCGGCCGGCGAGGAAGCCGATGCGCCGATGGCCGAGCTGCACCAGGAACTCCGTGGCCTGGCGTGCGCCGCCGAAGCTGTCGGACTCGACCGTGGGGAGGTCGGCACGGCCGGTGTGCGGGTCGATGGCGACGATCGGCACGTCGGCGGAGACGTTGACGACGGTCGGGGTGACCATGATCACGCCGTCGATCAGTGTGCCGCTCAGCCGGCTCAGCGAGCGGCGCTCCCAGCCCTCGGGCGAGAGCTGGCGCGACCCGCTGTACGCGAGGAGGTCGTAGCGGGAGTCGTGCAGGGCGGCGCCGACGCCCTTCAGGATCTCGGCGCTGAACGGCTCGAAGTCGGCCACGAGCACGCCGATCACGCCGGTCTGGCGCGACCGCATGCTGCTGGCGACGAGGCTGGACTCGTAGCCGAGCTCCTGCACCACCTGGAGCACACGCTCCACGGTCTGCACGGCGACGCCGTAGCGCCCGTTGACCGCTTTCGACACCGTGGCGACCGAGACGCCCGCGGCCTCGGCCACGTCGTTGATCGTCGGTCGGCGTCCCATGGAGCGCGAGCCTAGCACCGGAAAACGGTATTGAAAACGATATTGAAAACGTTTGACACGTCTCGGCGGGGTTGCGACACTTCAGTCACCGTCCGGGTCATCCCGGGTCCTGCGAGGTCGACCCCGCCGCCGCGAACGAGGCAGTTGCACGGCGGTCGAGACGACACCCGAACCGGGGCACCGCGCGGCGGCGCCCCACTCAACGAAGAGAACAGGTTGGAATCACATGAAAGGCATGAAGCTCCTGACAGGGGCGGCTGTCCTGGTTCTCGGATCGCTGGCGCTCAGCGCCTGCAGCGGTCCGTCCGACAGCTCCAGCGACGGCAAGGTCTCCATGACCCTCTGGCACAACGCCACCACCGGTCCCGGTGCGGCGTTCTGGAAGACCACGGTCGCCGACTTCGAGAAGGCGAACCCCGACGTCACCATCAAGGTCCAGGCGATCCAGAACGAGGACCTCGACGGCAAGCTCCAGACCGCGCTGAACTCCGGCGACGCCCCTGACATCTTCCTGCAGCGCGGCGGCGGCAAGATGGCCGCGATGGTGCAGGCCGGGCAGCTGATGGACCTCAGCGACAAGGTCTCGTCCGACACCAAGAAGGTCGTCTCCGACGGCTCCTTCAAGGCCGAGACGTACCAGGACAAGGTCTGGGCAATGCCGGTCTCGGTGCTGCCGGGTGGGCTGTTCTACAGCCAGGACCTGTTCAAGGCCGCCGGGATCACCGAGGCGCCCGCGACCATCGACGACCTGAGCGCCGACGTGCAGAAGCTCAAGGCCACCGGCGTCGCCCCCATCGCGCTCGGCGCGAAGGACGCCTGGCCGGCCGCGCACTGGTTCTACTGGTTCGCGCTGCGCGAGTGCTCCGGCTCGACCATGGAGAAGACCGCCGACTCGAAGAGCTTCTCCGACGGCTGCTGGCTGAAGGCCGCGCAGGACCTGCAGGACTTCGCCGCGCAGGATCCCTTCAACGAGGGCTTCCTCACCACCTCGGCCCAGCAGGGCGCCGGCAGCTCGGCCGGCCTCGTGGCCAACCACAAGGCGGCCATGGAGCTCATGGGCGCCTGGGACCCGGGAGTGATCGCCTCCCTCACCCCTGACCAGAAGCCGCTGCCCGACCTGGGCTTCTACCCCTTCCCCGAGCTCTCGGGCGGCAAGGGCGAGCCCGGCTCCATCATGGGCGGCGTCGACGGCTACTCGTGCTCGGCCAAGGCGCCGAAGCAGTGCGCCGACTTCCTCAACTACATCGCGACCACCCCGGTGCAGGAGGCCTACTACAAGGCCTTCAACGCCCCGCCGGTCAACACGGACGCGCAGAAGCAGGTCACCGAGCCCTACCTGCAGGACGTGCTCGCCGCCTACAACAAGGCGCCGTACGTCTCGCAGTGGCTCGACACGGTGCTCGGCCAGAACATCGGCAACGCGCTGAACGTCGCGGTCGTCGACATGCTGGCGGGCAAGAGCGACCCGAAGGGCCTCATCCAGGCGGCGAACGACGCAGCCAAGAAGGGCTGAGAGGACCACTCGTGAGCAGCACCCGCGAGACCACCCGCCCCGGCTCCGTGTCGACGTCGGATCTCGCGCAGCACGACGGGAGCGGCGCGACAGCGTCGCTCCCGTCGCGGCCGCGCCGGCGCGGCGCCGGCTGGGCCGGCCGCGCAGAGATCGCGATCCTGGCCGGCCCGGCCGTCATCGTCTTCCTGGCCTTCGTGATCCTCCCGGTCGCGATGGCCGCCTACTACGGCTTCTACCGCTGGGCCGGATACGGCCCGCCCACCGACTTCGTCGGACTCCAGAACTACGTCGTCATCCTGACCGACCCGGCGTTCCTGCAGGCCATCGGCCACAACGCCTTCATCGTCGTGATGTCCCTGATCATCCAGGGACCGATCGCGATCCTGCTGGCGCTGCTGCTCAACCGCCGGATGCGCGGCCAGTCGATCATCCGCATCCTGATCTTCGTCCCCTACGTGATCTCGGAGGTCGTCGTCGGCACGGGCTGGAGCCTGATGCTCTCGACCAACGGGGCGCTCAACGGGATGCTCCACAACCTCGGGCTCGGCAGCCTCGCTCACGATTGGCTCTCCGACCCGAACATCGCGATCTGGACCCTGATGGGCATCCTGACCTGGAAGTACGTCGGGTTCGCCGTCATCCTCTTCCTCGCCGGCCTCCAGGGCATCCCGGAGGAGCTGTACGAGGCGGCCGCCCTCGACGGCGCCTCCTACTGGCAGATGCAGCGCCGGATCACCCTCCCCCTGCTCGGACCGACGCTGCGGATCTGGGCGTTCCTGTCGATCATCGGCGCGCTGCAGCTCTTCGACCTCGTCTACATCATCTGGGGCCAGTACGTCGCATCGACGGCAGGCACCTCGACGATGGCGACCTACATGGTCGCGAACGGCCGCAACGCGGGCAACTACGGCTACGGCAACGCGGTCGCGGTCGTGATCTTCCTGATCTCCCTCGTCGTCGCGCTCATCTACCAGCGCTTCGTGCTCCGCCGCGACACCGCAGGCGCCCTCACCGAAAGGAAGACCCGATGACCGCGCTCACCGCCGGGCGGACCCGGCGCCGCGGGAGCGGCACGAACCCGACCAAGCGTTCCACGAAGGAGCGCCTGCCCTGGGGCTCGCCGACGGTCTACTTCATCGCGTTCGTCGTGATCGCCCTGATGATCGTGCCGATCATCTACATCATCCTGGGCGGCTTCCGCACCAACTCGCAGATCACCGTCGACCCGGCGGGCTTCCCGAACCCGTGGAACGTGCAGAACTATCTGAGCATCCTCGGCGGCAGCGTGTTCTGGGGGCAGGTGCTCAACTCCACGATCGTCGCGCTGGTGACCACCATCGGCGCCGTCGGACTCGGCCTGATGGCGAGCTACGTGCTCGCCCGGTACCAGTTCCGCGGCCGCGGCGCCCTCTACGCGCTGTTCGCCGCCGGGCTGATGTTCCCGATCACGGTGGCCATCACACCGCTCTACATCGTGGTGCGCAACCTCGGCCTGATGAACTCGCTGGGCGGCGTCATCATCCCGCAGATCGCGTTCGCCCTGCCGACGACGATCATCATCCTGGTGCCGTTCCTGCGCGCCATCCCGGACGAGATCCAGGAGGCGGCCTTCATCGACGGCTGCAGCCGCCTGGGCTTCTTCTTCCGGATGGTGCTGCGCCTGTCGCTGCCCGGCGTCATCACGACCGGCATCCTGGCCTTCATCGGCAGCTGGAACAGCTACCTGCTGCCGCTGTTCATCCTCAACAACGACGCGACCTTCACCCTCCCGCTCGGCGTGCAGGCGTTCTCGTCGCAGTACGCCACCGACACGGCGCAGGTGCTCGCGTTCACCTCCCTCTCCATGATCCCGGCGCTGATCTTCTTCAGCCTGTTCGAGCGCCGCATCGTCGGCGGGCTGACCGGCGCCGTCAAGGGCTGACCGGCCCCTCCCCTGGCGACGCCCCGCGCGCGCCGCAGAAAGAAGTGTGATCTGACCATGACCGCTCTCGACCCCACCGACCGCGTGCGCGACCTGCACGCCCGGATGACCCTCGAGGAGAAGCTCGCCCAGCTGGTGGGCTACTGGGTGGACAAAGGCGACGAGGTCGTCGCGCCGATGGCCGGCGAGCTGGGCAATGCGGCGCCGTACCAGGAGGCGACCGAGCACGGGCTCGGCCAGCTCACCCGCGTGTACGGCACCCGGCCGGTGGAGCCTGCCGAGCGCGCCGCCTGGCTGTGGGGCGAGCAGCGTCGGCTGGTCGAGCAGACGCGGCTCGGCATCCCGGCCCTCGTCCACGAGGAGTGCCTGACCGGGCTGGCGGCCTGGAAGGCCGCGACGTTCCCGACGCCGCTCGCGTGGGGCGCCTCGTTCGACCCGGTGCTGGTGGAGCGGATGGCCGCCCTGATCGGCGGCTCCATGCGCGAGCTGGGCATCCACCAGGGCCTGGCCCCGGTGCTCGACGTCATCCGCGACCCGCGCTGGGGACGCGTGGACGAGTGCATCGCCGAGGACCCGTACGTGGTCGGCACGATCGGCACCGCGTACGTGCGCGGGCTGCAGTCCGCCGGCGTGCACGCGACCCTCAAGCACTTCGTCGGCTACTCGGCCTCGCAGGCCGGCCGCAACCACGCCCCGGTGCACGCGGGTACCAGGGAGGTGCGGGATGTGCTGCTCCCGCCGTTCGAGATGGCGGTCCGGGACGGCGGGGTGCGGTCGGTGATGAACTCGTACGCCGAGATCGACGGCGTGCCCGTCGCCGCGAACCCCGAGTACCTGACGGGCGTGCTGCGCGACGAGTGGGGCTTCGACGGGGTCGTGGTCTCCGACTACTTCTCGGTCGACTTCCTCCGCACGATGCACGCGGTCGCGGCCGATCGGGGCGAGGCGGCCGAGCTGGCCCTCGCCGCCGGCATCGACGTGGAGCTGCCGACCGGCGACGCCTTCCTCGAGCCGCTCGCCGCACGGGTGCGCGCCGGGCAGACCGACGAGGCGCTCGTCGACCAGGCCGTGCTGCGGGTGCTGGCGCAGAAGGAGGAGCTCGGGCTGCTGGACGAGACCTTCGCCGAGCCCCCGGCCTCCATCGACCTCGACACCCCGGAGCACCGTGCCGTCGCGCGGCAGCTGGCGGAGGAGTCGGTGGTGCTGCTGACGAACGACGGCCTGCTGCCCCTGGACACGCGCCCGGCGACCCGCCGCATCGCGGTGCTCGGACCCAACGCCGACGCCGCCGAGGCGCTGATGGGCTGCTACTCCTTCGCCAACCATGTGCTGGCGCATCATCCGGAGGTCCCCCTGGGCTTCGATATCCCCTCGCTGCTGGAGGCGGTGACGGCGGAGTTCTCCGAGTCCGCTGTCGCGCACGTGCGCGGGTGCGACGTGGAGGGCGACGACCGGTCCGGCTTCGCGCACGCCGTCGAGGCGGCCGAGGCCGCGGAGGTGGCGATCGTCGTGGTCGGCGACCGCGCCGGGCTCTTCGGGCGCGGGACCGTGGGCGAGGGCAACGACGTGGAGAGCCTCGAGCTGCCCGGGGTGCAGCGCGAACTGGTGCAGGCCGTCGTGCGCACCGGGACCCCCGTCGTGATGGTCGTGCTCTCCGGCCGGCCGTACGCGCTCGACTGGGCCGTCGGCGACCTCCACCCCGACGACGGAGCACCGGCCGCCGTCGTGCAGGCGTTCTTCCCCGGCGAGGAGGGCGGGGCGACCATCGCCTCCGTGCTCTCCGGCCGGGTGTCCCCCTCGGGACGGCTGCCCGTGTCGCTTCCGCGGTCCGCGGGCGCCCAGCCCTACTCGTACCTCCACCCCCGGCTGGGCGGCCCCACCGAGATCACGAGCGCGGACAGCACGCCCACGCTGCCCTTCGGCCACGGCCTGACGTACACCTCGTTCGAGCACAGCGAGCTCGCGGTGGAGGCGGAGGTCGCGGCCGGCGAGGCGTTCACGGCGACCGTCCGCGTGCGCAACAGCGGCGACCGCGCGGGCACGGACGTCGTGCAGCTCTACGGCCACGACGTGAGCGCGAGCGTCACCCGGCCCGTCGCCCAGCTGCTGGGCTATCAGCGCGTCGAGCTCGAGGCGGGCGAGGAGGCCGTGGTGCGATTCACCGTGCCGTCGACGCGGCTGGCCTTCACTGATCGCCGATTCCGGCGGATCGTGGAACCGGGTGCGGTCGACCTGTGGGTCGGCGCCTCCTGTGCGGACCGCGCGACGACGGCGACCGTCGTCGTCGCCGGCGACGTGCACGAGGTCACGCCGGACCACCAGCGCTTCGTGGCCGTCTCGATCGAACGCGAGTCGATCGAGGGGTTGGCACTGGACGAGCCCGTGTCCGGCCTGGTATAAGTTTATCGAAACAACAAATCACCGATGACGCTGAAGGAAAGCAGAACCATGAGCCTCACCCCCACCCGCGCCGACAAGTTCTCGTTCGGACTGTGGACGATCGGCTACAACGGCACCGACCCGTTCGGCGGCCCGACCCGCCCCCAGCTCGATGTGGTCGAGGCGGTGACCAAGCTCAGCGAGCTCGGTGCCTACGGCCTCACCTTCCACGACGACGACCTGTTCGCGTTCGGCTCCACCGACGCCGAGCGGCAGACCCAGATCGACCGCCTCAAGCAGGCCCTCGCCGACACCGGCCTCATCGTGCCGATGGTCACCACCAACCTCTTCAGCGCCCCGGTCTTCAAGGACGGCGGCTTCACCTCCAACGACCGCTCCGTGCGCCGCTTCGCCCTGCGCAAGGTGCTGCGCAACCTCGACCTCGCCGCCGAGCTCGGCGCCAAGACGTTCGTGATGTGGGGCGGTCGCGAGGGCGCCGAGTACGACTCCGCCAAGAACATCGGCGCCGCGCTCGAGCGCTACCGCGAGGCCGTCAACCTGCTCGGCGACTACGTCACCGACAAGGGCTACGACATCCGCTTCGCCATCGAGCCGAAGCCGAACGAGCCCCGCGGCGACATCCTGCTGCCGACGGTCGGCCACGCGCTCGCCTTCATCAACTCGCTCGAGCGCCCGGAACTCGTCGGCCTCAACCCCGAGGTCGGACACGAGCAGATGGCGGGCCTGAACTTCGCCGCCGGCATCGCGCAGGCGCTCTACCACGGCAAGCTCTACCACATCGACCTCAACGGGCAGCGCGGCATCAAGTACGACCAGGACCTCGTCTTCGGTCACGGCGACCTCCAGAACGCCTTCGCCCTGGTCGACCTGCTCGAGAACGGCGGCCCGAACGGCGGCCAGGCCTACGAAGGCCCACGCCACTTCGACTACAAGCCGTCGCGCACCGAGGACGCGACGGGCGTCTGGGACTCCGCCGCGGCGAACATGCGCACCTACCTGCTGCTCAAGGAGCGCGCGGCCGCCTTCCGCGCCGACCCCGAGGTGCAGGAGGCGCTCGAGGCCGCCAAGGTCAACGAGCTGTCGCAGACGACGCTCGGCGCCGGCGAGAGCTACGACGACCTGCTCGCCGACCGCAGCGCCTACGAGGACTTCGACGCGAGCGCCTACTTCGGCGGCAAGGGCTTCGGCTTCGTGCGCCTGCAGCAGCTGGCGCTCGAGCACCTCCTGAACGCCCGCTGACCCCTCCCCCACCCCGCTTCACCGTCGAGGTGCACGTCGTGGCGCTCATCCCTGCGAGGATGACGACCACGACGTGCACCTCGATCGATCGTTAGGACACAGTGACGTGACACTCGTCGCCGGCGTCGACTCCTCGACGCAGAGCTGCAAGGTGGTCGTGCGCGACCTGGAGACCGGCGCGCTCGTGCGCAGCGGCCGGGCCGCCCATCCCGACGGCACCGAGGTCGCGCCCGCCGCCTGGTGGAGCGCCCTGCAGGAGGCGCTGGCCGCCGCCGGCGGACTCGACGACGTGGCCGCGATCTCCATCGCCGGGCAGCAGCACGGGATGGTCGTGCTCGACGCGGAGGGGCGCGTCATCCGCGACGCCCTGCTCTGGAACGACACCCGCTCGGCGCAGGCCGCCCGCGACCTGATCGACGAGGTCGGCGCGGACGCGTACGCCGAGCGCGTCGGCGTCGTGCCGGTCGCCTCCTTCACCGCCACCAAGCTGCGCTGGCTGCGGGAGGCGGAGCCCGCGAACGCCGCGCGCGTCGCCGCCGTCGCCCTCCCGCACGACTGGCTGACCTGGCGGCTGCGCGGCTACGGCCCCGCCGACGAGAGCCAGCTCGGACCGGATCTGGAGGCACTGACCACCGACCGTTCCGACGCCAGCGGCACCGCCTACTGGAGCGCGCGCACCGGTGAGTACGACCTGGATCTGTTCTCGCGCGCCCTCGGCGTGGCGGGCCGGGAGGCCGGCGGCACGTCGGACGGCGATCCGGGAGCCGATGCCGGAGCACCCGGCGTGGTGCTTCCCCGTGTGCTCGGGCCGGGCGAGGCCGCCGGCCGCACCCCGTCCGGTGTGCTCGTGGGCCCGGGAGCGGGCGACAACGCCGGCGCCGCGCTGGGCCTCGGTGCCGCGGACGGCGACGTCGTCGTCTCCATCGGCACCAGCGGCACGGTCTTCGCCGTCACCGACACCCCGTCCGCCGACCCGACGGGAACGGTCGCCGGCTTCGCCGACGCGAGCGGGCTCTCCCTGCCGCTCATCGCCACGCTCAACGCGGCCCGTGTGCTCGACGCGATCGCGCGCCTCCTGAACCTCGACCACGACGGCCTCGCCGAACTCGCCCTCACCGCCGAGCCCGGTGCCGGCGGCGTGGTGCTCGTGCCCTATTTCGAGGGCGAGCGCACCCCCAATCTCCCGGACGCGAAGGCTGGTCTGCACGGCCTGACCCTCGCCTCCACCACCCCCGCCAACCTCGCCCGCGCGGCGATCGAGGGGATGCTGTGCGGGCTGGCCGACGGCCTCGACGCCGTGCGCGGGGTCGGCGTGACCGAGCAGCGCATCCTGCTGATCGGCGGCGCAGCGCAGAACCCGGCCGTCGCCGCGGTGGCCGCACAGGTCTTCGACGCGCCCGTCGTCATCCCGGCGCCCGGGGAGTACGTCGCCGACGGCGGTGCGGTGCAGGCCGCGTGGGCGCTGACCGGCGAGCGTCCGGTGTGGACGGTGGAGGCGGCGGATCCGCTCCCCGTCGACACCCGCGCCGTGATCCGCGAGCAGTACGCGGCCGCGCGGCCGTAGGCGCCCGCGGCGCCATCGGAGGAGATCCGTCCCTCCCCACCCCGAACCTCCTCCGTTCCCGGTCGACACGCCGTCACCGTGATGGGATCTCCTCCCTTGGCCACGCCGTGGGCAACGGAGGAGGCGCGGCGCGACACGCCCGGATCGGGCAGGGAACGGAGGGGATGCGCGAGCGGTGGTCACGGAACTCCTCCGTTGCCTGCCGCGGAGGCGGCCGGGTCAGTCGGCGACGCGGGACGCGAGGGCGGCGCCGGCGGCGCGGGCCCAGCGGAGCGGGTCGGCCAGGGCAGCGTCGGTGCCGCCGGCCAGGTCGGTGAGGGCGACGGCGTCGGCGAAGCCGTGTGGCTCCGCGGTGATCGCCCCGGCGGCGAGCAGCACCGGGATGCCGGCCCGGCGCGCGAGTGCGGCGACGTGGTCCGGCGCTTTGCCGGAGGCCGACTGGCTGTCGTAGCGGCCCTCCCCCGTGATGACGAGGTCGGCCGCCGCGATGCGCTCCGGCAGTCCGAGCGCGTCGGCGACGGCCGCCGCTCCCGGGGCCATCGTCGCGCCCCACACCCGCAGGCCGTACCCGGTGCCCCCCGCGGCCCCTGTGCCCGGCTCGTCGACGGATACCCCGATCGGCCCCAACGTGCCGTTACCGCCCGCGGCCTCCAGCACCGCCGCCAGCCGCGCGAGCCCGGCGTCGAGCTCCCGGACATCTTCCGGAGTCGCGCCCTTCTGCGGCCCGAAGACCGCCGCAGCGCCGTCCGACCCCAGCAGCGGACTGGTCACGTCGCTCAGGATGCGCGCGCCACCGGCGGGCAGCGCCCGGAGGCCGGAGAGATCCGCCCGCGCCAGCTGCGCCAGGCCGCGGTTGCCGGGCGCGACCGGCTGGCCGCCCGCATCAAGCAACCGGGCGCCGAGCGCGGTCAGCGCCCCGGCGCCGCCGTCGGTCGAGGCGCTCCCCCCGATCGCGAGGAGCAGGGAGGTCGCCCCGGCGTCGAGCGCAGCGGCGATGGCCTGGCCGAACCCGACCGTGTGGGCGTCGAAGGGCGCGGGAGCCCGCAGCAGTCCCAGTCCGCTGGTCGCGGCGAGCTCCACGACCGCCGCGCCGTCGGGCAGCGCCAGCCAGGCCGCGTCCACCGCTTCGCCGGACGGGCCGAGCACGCGCACCGGCTGCCGCTGCGAACCGGGCACGGCGACGGCGAACGCGTCCAGCGTCCCCTCGCCGCCGTCGGCCGTGGGGGCGAGCACCACCGTGTCCCCCGGCCGCACGCTGTGCCAGCCCTCGCCGAGCGCCTCCGCCACCTCGGCGGCCGTGGCGGAGCCCTTGAACGAGTCCGGGGCGACGACGACGGTGCGGGCGGTCACGCGTCTCACACTGGCACAGACCGCAGCGGGATGCTGCGCTCGAACGCCCGGACGGTGCGGGCAACGACCTCCTCCGGATCGGCGGCCCAGATGTCGGCGTTGAAGATCTCCACCTCGATGTCGCCGGCGTATCCGGTCGCCTCGACCGCGGCGGTCAGGCTCGCGAAGTCGATGTGGCCGTCGCCCATCATCCCCCGGCCGAGCAGCGCGTCGGCGGGGATCGGGGTGAGGAAGTCGCAGACCTGGTAGCTCGCGATGCGCCCCGCGGCACCGGCGCGGGCGATCTGCTCGAGCACCTGCGGGTCCCACCAGATGTGGAAGGTGTCCACCACCACGCCGACCGACTCCGCCGGGAACGGCTCCGCCAGGTCGAGCGCCTGCCCGAGGGTGGACACGACGGCACGATCGGCCGCGTACATCGGGTGCAGGGCCTCGATGGCGAGGGTCACCCCGGCCGCGCGCGCCTCCGGCTCCAGCTCGGCAAGGGCGTCGCCGACGCGTCCGCGCGCGCCGACGAGATCTGTCGACCCCTCGGGCAGGCCGCCCGCGACGAGCACGAGCACCGCCGCCGAACCGGGAGCGCCGGCCGCGGCGAGCGCGGCCGTCTCCTCGATCGCGCGGCGGTTCTCGTCGATCGCGGCGCGGCGCTCGGCGCCCTCGCGCAGCGTGAAGAACCCGCCGCGGCACAGGCTGGAGACGCGAAGGCCGCTGTCGGCCACCATCCGCGTGGCCTCCGCCAGCCCCACCTCCGCGACGGGCTCGCGCCAGACGCCGATGGCCTCGATGCCGGCCGCCGCGGTCAGGCGCAGCGCGTCGGCCAGGTTCGCGTACTTGATCGTCGCCTGGTTCAGCGACAGTCGCGCCGGGGCGGTCACGCGTCCACCCCGTTCAGGCGCAGCAGATCCGACCAGCGCTGCGCTGCCAGGTCGGGGCGTTCGAGGGCGCCGCACGCTCCGGCGAGCCGCACGATCTCCGAGAGGTGCGGGAGGCTGCGCGCAGCGTGCAGGCCGCCGACCATGGCGAAGGCGTCCTGGTGGCCGTTGAGCCAGGAGAGGAAGGCGACGCCGGTCTTGTAGAAGTAGGTCGGTGCGGCGAACACCTGCCGCGACAGCGCCTCCGTCGGCCCGAGGATGGCGCGGTAGCGCTCGGCGTCGCCCGCGTCGAGCGCCTGGATGGCGGCGGATGCGCTCGGCGCGAGCGCGGCGAACGCACCCAACAGCGCGTCGGAGTGCGCCTCCCCCGTCCCCTCGATCAGCCCGACGTAGTTGAAGTCGTCGCCGGTGAACATCCGCACGCCCTCGGGCAGCCGGGAGCGCAACGCTATCTCGGCCTCCGCGTCGAGGAGGCTCATCTTGATGCCCGCCACTCCGTCGCCGCCCGCCTCGATGATCCGCAGGACCGTGTCGGCGTCGCCGAAGTAGCCCGCCAGCGCCGGGTCGAACGCCTCCCCGAGCCAGTGCAGGACGACCGGGGCGCCCGCCTGCGCCAGCACCGCGCCGTACACACGCTCGTAGTCGGCGGGCGACTGCGCGGCGCGCGCGAGGTGCCGGCTCGCCATGAGCACCACTCCGGCGCCCGCATCCTCGGTGAAGTGCAGCTGCTCGACGTAGGCGTCGATCACGGCGTCGAGGCTGATGACCTCGTCTGCGACGTGGTCGGTGTTCACCCCGGCGACGACCGAGCCACCCACCGCGCGGGCTTCGTCGGCGCTGCGGCGGATGAGCTCGCGGGTCGCGGCGGCGTCGAGCCCCATGTTGCGCTGGGCGGTGTCCATCGCGTCGGCGACCCCGAGGCCCCAGCCGTAGACGTGCCGTCGGAACGCGAGCGTCGCATCCCAGTCGATGTCGGCCGGCGCGCCGGGCACGTTGTCGGCCCAGGGCTTCGGGATGACGTGCGCCGCCGCGTAGGCGACGCGCGACCGCAGCGGGGAGGACGGGCGCTCGGTCACGGCCGGCGCGGCGAGGTCGGCGGTGGAGGTGGTGCCGTCGGCGCCGACCAGGGTGACGGCGCGCACCGCGACGTCGGTCATCGGGCGACCTCGGGCAGGCGCACCTCGGCGAGGTCGATGCGGCGGCCCTCGCGCGACGAGCGGAGGCCCTCCTCCGCGAGCTGCACGCCGCGTGCGCCGGCGAGGAAGTCGAGCGCGTTCGGACCGTCCTCGAGCACGTGGCGCAGGAACTCCTCCCACTGCGTCTTGAAGCCGTTCTCGAAGACGTCGTTGGCGGGAGACTCGATCCAGTCCCCGTCGTAGTCGTGGGCGTCCGCGAGGTCGGGGTTCCACACCGGCTTGGGCGTGGCGTTGCGCGGCTGGATCTTGCAGCCGAAGAGCCCGACGACGGCGCTGCCGTGCGTGCCGTCGACCTGGAACTCGACCAGCTCGTCGCGGTTGACCCGCGTGGTCCAGCTGGAGTTCAGCTGCGCGGTCACGCCGCCGGCCAGCTGGAAGATGGCGTACGCGGCGTCGTCGGCGGTGGCGGCGTACGACCGGCCCTGCTCGTCGACGCGCTGCGGGATCTCGGTGACGGCGTGCGCGTAGACCGACTCGACCCGGCCGAACAGGTTCTCGAGCACGTAGCTCCAGTGCGGGAACATGTCGACGACGATCCCGCCGCCGTCCTCCGCGCGGTAGTTCCAGGAGGGGCGCTGCGCCGCCTGCCAGTCCCCCTCGAACACCCAGTAGCCGAACTCCCCGCGCACCGAGAGGATGCGGCCGAAGAAGCCGGAGTCGATGAGCCGCTTGAGCTTGCGCATCCCGGGCAGGTAGAGCTTGTCGTGCACGACGCCGTTCTTGATGCCGGCCTCGTCGGCGAGACGGGCGAGCTCGAGCGCCTCCTCGAACGACTCGGCGGTCGGCTTCTCGGTGTAGATCGCCTTGCCGGCCGCGATCGCCTTGCGGATCGCCGTGCTGCGCGCCTTCGTGACCAGGAAGTCGGCGTAGATCTGCCAGCGGTCGTCCGCGAGCGCGGCGTCGAGGTCGGTCGTGTAGTCCGGGATGTCGTGGCGCTTGGCGAGCTCGGCGAGCTTCTGCTCGCTCCGGCCGACGAGCAGCGGCTCGACCTGCACCCGCGTGCCGTCGGAGAGCAGCACGCCGCCCTGCTCACGGATCGCGAGGATCGACCGCACCAGGTGCTGCCGGTAGCCCATGCGCCCGGAGACGCCGTTCATGATGATGCCGATCGACGACACGTGTACTCCTTTGTCTCAGCGTGCGATGCGCGCTCCGTCTCGTCCGATTGGAAAGCGCTTACCAGCACGGTACCGGCCCGATCCGGGCGGCGCAAGCCCTGCGCGGCGCCGCGCCGTCCGCCTCCCGCTCACGCCTCCCTGGCCGCAGGAGCCTCGCCGGCGTTCTCCTCCGTGAACGACACCGCGTGGGCCTGCTTGCCGATCGCGGTCAGCACGATCACGGCGATCGCCGCCACCCCGACCGTCGACGCCATCGCCCAGGGGTAGCCCAGCTGCGGCGCCAGCGCCTGCTGGATCGGCAGGTTGAACGCGGCGATGACGTTCCCGAGCTGGTACGTGACTCCGGGGTAGAAGCCGCGGATCGCGTTCGGCGACATCTCGTTCAGATGAGCGGGGATGGCACCCCACGCCCCCTGGGTCGTGAACTGGATGAGCGCGGAGCCCAGGCACAGCATCCCGGCCGTCGTGGAGAAGGCGAAGATCGGGATGATCGGCAGGGTCAGCGCGGCCCCGAGGATGATCGTCGCCTTGCGCCCCCAGCGATCGGACAGCGAGCCGAGGACGATGCACCCGATGATCGCGCCGATGTTGTAGACGACGGCGATCCATCCCGCCGTCGCCGCATCGAGCCCGGCTCCGCCGTTGTCGGTGGCCTTGAGGAAGGTCGGATAGATGTCCTGCGTGCCGTGGCTCATCCAGTTGAAGGCCGCCATCAGGAGCACCAGGTAGACGAACCGGCGGAGCACCGCACCGTCGAAGAAGACCCGGCGGATCGAGCTGCCGCTCGCGCGCAGCTTGTCCCGCGACGTCTCCCACACCTCGGACTCCCGCACGCGCGACCGGATGATCAGCGAGATCAGGGCCGGGAGGATGCTCAGTGCGAACAGCCAGCGCCAGCTCAGCCCGAACACCGAGTGCACGAGGAGGAACGCGAGCGCCGCGAGCAGATAACCCGCCGAGTAGCCGGCCTGCAGGATGCCGGAGTACAGCCCACGACGGGTGCGCGGCACCTTCTCCATCGTCAGTGCGGCGCCGAGGCCCCACTCGCCGCCCATCCCGATCCCATACAGCAGGCGCAGGATGAAGAGCACGGTGAAGTTCGGCGCGAACGCGCAGAGGAAGCCGACGACCGAGTAGAAGCACACGTCGGCGATCAGCGGGATGCGCCGCCCGACCCGGTCGGCCCACACCCCGAACAGGTAGGCGCCGACGGGGCGCATGATGAGCGTGATGGTCGTCAGGAAGGCCATCTGCTCCAGAGGGACCCCGAACTCGGCGCCGATGTCGGCATAGACCAGCACGATGATGAAGTAGTCGAAGGCGTCCATCATCCAGCCCAGCAGCGACGCGGCGAACGCGTTGCGCTGGTCGGGGCTGAGGCGCGGGGAGGCGGCGGTGGTGTCGGACACGATTCTCCTTACGATCGACGATGATCGGTTTCGCGGCGCGAGAGAGCGCTTACCGGAGGGTCACCGTAGACCACCTCCCACGGCTGTCAACCCTGGCGCGGCGTCGTGGAGAGCGCTTACCATCCCGTAGCGTGAACACCAGGAGGACCCCCATGCGAGCACTGATCCTGAGCGGCGCCGGCCGCTACGCCGACCCGTGGCATCCCTTCGCCGAGACCTCGGAGCGTCTGGCCGGGATCCTCCGCGGCCAGGGCCTGGAGGTCGAGACCTCGGAGGACGTCGACGCGCGCCTGGCCGCGCTGACCGAGGACGACCCCGACCTCCTGGTCCTCAACGTCGGCGACCCGGCGCACACGGGCGAGCCTGATCCCGAGGCGGAGGCGCGCGGTCGCGAGGGGCTCCTCGCGTATCTCGGCCGCGGCCACCCGCTGCTGGCGTCGCACGTCACCTCGACGTCGCTCCGCGGCATCCCGGAATGGGAGGCGATCCTCGGCGGAGTCTGGGTGCGCGGCACGACGTTCCACCCGGACCGCGGCCCGGCGACCATCCTGGTGCACCCGGACCGCGACCCCCTCGTCGCCGGGCTGGGCGACTTCACCGTGGTGGACGAGCGCTACACGGACCTGCGGGTCGATCCTGCGGTGGTCGCGCTCGCCTCGCACGAACACGAGGGCCGGGAGCACCCGCTGATCTGGGCGCGGCGCTACGGCGACGCGAAGGTGTTCTACGACGCGCTCGGCCACGACGCGGCGTCGTACGACGCGCCCACGCACCGGCGGATCCTGGAGCGGGCGGTGCGCTGGCTCGTGTCCTGAGCGACGGCGCGCAGAGCGGCAGCGGCAGCGCCGCGGGTCAGCGGCGCGGGGTGGAGGCGCGCAGGCGCACCTCGGCCACGACCGGCACCGCCGGCGACGGGTCGTCTGCCAGGGCCAGCTCCAGCGCCCGCGCCCCGATGTCGGCCAGCGGGAGCGCAACCGAGGTCAGAGCGGGCGTCACATCGGCGACGAGGGGAATGTCGTCGAAGCCCGCCACGGCCACCTCCGCGCCCGGAGCGATGCCCGCCTCCCGGAGCGCGGCCATCGCGCCGATCGCCATGACGTCGCTGACGGCGAAGACGCACGCCGGCCGGTCCCCCGCCGCGAGCAGGCCGGACATCGCCCGGTGGCCGCCCGCGCGCGTGAATTCGGCGTGCACGACCCGGGCGGCGGGCACCACCGACCGGAAGCCGTCGACCCGGTCGCGCACCGTCACGAGCTCCTCGGGGCCGGCGAGCACGGCGAAGTCCTCGTAGCCGAGCGCGAGCAATTGGGTGGCGAGTGCCGCCGCACCACCGCGGTTGTCGACGTCGACCGTGCGGAGGTCCGCCGCGCCCGTGCCGATCACCGCCACGCGTTCGCGGTCGCCGACGCGGGTCCCTGCCCCGGCGACGCGGCTGCCGGCTAGCACCACCGCCCGCGGGCGCTGACCGCGCAGCGCATCGAGAGCGGCCTCCTCCCTGGCCATCGACTCGGGTCCGGAATAGGGCCCCGTCGCGGTGATGGTCACGATCAGCCCGCGCTCGTCGGCCACCCGCACGACCCCCGACGAGATGGAGGCGAAGTACGGGTCGGCGATGTCGCCCACGACGAGCGCCACGACGTTGCTGGTGCCGCGCGCGACCGCCTGCGCCTGCACGTTCGCGCTGTAGCCGAGCGTGCGCGCGGAGGCGAGCACCCGGTCCTGCAGTTCCGGGTTGACCTTGCGCGCGCTGCCGTTGAGGGCTCGCGACGCCGTCGCGAGCGATACGCCCGCGTGCGCCGCCACGTCGGTCAGGGTCGGGGCGTTCTCGCTCACACGCCCAACCTACCGGCGCACCGGCCGTCCCCGCGCCGGGCCTTCACAGCGCGCCCGCCATCGGGCATGCTGTCGCCGAGGGGGAGGTCGCCATGGAAGTCGTTCTCGTCATCCTGCAGGCATGCGTCGTCATCGGCGCGATCGTGCTCGGCGTGCGCGTCGGCGGGATCGGGCTGGGACTGTGGGGCGTGGTGGGCACCGCGATCCTGGTGTTCGTCTTCCGCCTGCCGCCCGGCTCTCCCCCGGTCGACGCCTTCTTCATCATCATCGCGGTGATCACGGCGTCGTCCGCCATGCAGGCGGCGGGCGGCATCGACTTCCTGGTGTCGATCGCGTCGAAGATCATCCAGCGCAACCCGCGGAGGCTGACCTACGTGGCCCCGCTCGTGGCGTTCGTGTTCACGGTGCTGTCGGGCACGTCGAACATCTTCTTCGCGCTGATCCCGGTCATCTACGAGACGGCGTACCGCAACGGGCAGCGGCCCGAACGGGCGCTCGCGGCCTCGACCGTGACCTCCGGGCTCGGGATCACCGCGAGCCCGGTCTCGGCGGCGATGGCCGCATACCTGGTGCTGATGGAGGCCAAGGGGTTCGGGCTGCCGCAGGTGCTGGCGATCACCGTGCCGTCCGCGATCGTCGCCTGCATCGTGACCTCCTTCGTGCAGCAGCGCATCGGCAAGGAGCTGATCGCCGACCCGGTGTTCCGCAAGCGGGTCGAGGCCGGCACGGTCGAGGTGCCCGCCGCGCTGGAGGCGAGCTTCGCGGCCCAGGCGTCGGGCGGAGCGGAGGCCGCGGCCGGTTCCGGTTCCGCTTCATCCGCCAAGGCCGCGCGCCTGACCAGCGCGGGCGCCGCCCCCGTCGAGCACACGGTGCCGCCGGGCGGTCAGACCGCGGCCTGGATCTTCATCGTGGGCACGCTCCTCGTCGTCGCACTCGGGCTGTTCCCCTCCCTCCGCCCGGCGTTCCCGGACGCGGACGGGAAGCTCGTGCCGATCGGCATGTCGCCCGTGATCGAGATGGTGATGTTCACGGTCGCCCTGGTGATCATCCTGGTGCGCAAGGTGAAGCCGTCGCTGGTCGTGGAGCAGCCCCTCCTGCGCTCCGGCTACGTCGCGGCGGTCGCCCTCTTCGGCATCGCGTGGATGGCGGACACCTTCATCTCCGCCAACCAGCAGACCATCATCGAACCGCTCGGCCAGCTGATCACGGCCCAGCCCCTCCTGCTGGCGGTCGCCCTCTTCCTCGTCGCCGGGCTGACCACCAGCCAGTCGGCGACGACCAACACCCTCATCCCGATCGCCCTGGCCGCCGGTCTCGCCCCCGGCGTGATCACCGCCATGTGGCCGTCGCTGATCGGCGTCTGGCTGTTCCCGGCCAACGGCTCGCAGATCGCGGCGGTGGAGACCGACCGCACCGGGTCGACGCGGCTCACGCCGGTGCCGATCTGGCACTCGTTCACGATTCCTATGCTGGTCTCGTGGGTGTCCGTCGTCGTGTCGGGGCTGCTCATCCAGCTCGTCATCCCATCCTGAACCGTTAGGAGCGCCCGTGTCCGAAGCCGAAGCCCTCATGCCCGACGTCCTCGATCGTCTGGACGCGCTGGTGCGCATCCCCTCGATCGCCTTCCCCGGCTTCGACGCCGAGCCGGTCCACGCGATGGGCCGCGCCGTGGTCGAGCTCTTCGAGGCGGCGGGCGCCGACGGCGTGCGCCTGCTCGACGTGCCGGGAGGCTATCCCTGCGTCTACGCCGACCTCCCGGGCCCCGACGGGGCGCCCACCGTGCTGCTGTACGCGCACTACGACGTGCAGCCCGCGCCCGCGAGCCAGGGCTGGAGTTCCGAACCGTTCGAGCCGACGCGCAAGGACGACGGCCGCATCTACGGTCGCGGCGCCGCCGACGACAAGTCGGGGCTCGTCATCCACTACGGCACCCTCCGCCTGCTCGGGCCCGACCGGCCGTGCCGCGTGAAGATCCTGATCGAGGGCGAGGAGGAGACCATCTCGCACCTGGAGGAGTTCGTCGAGGCGAACCCCGAGCTCATGGCAGCAGACGCCTTCGTGATCGCCGACCTCGGCCCGCAGGAGGCCGGGCGGCCGGCGCTCACCACGGCCCTCCGCGGGGACGTCGCGTGCACCGTCACGGTGCGGACCCTCGCGAACCCCGTCCACTCGGGCGAGTTCGGCGGTGCGGCGCCGGACGCGATGACGGCGATGATCCGCATCCTCGACACCCTGCACGACGAGAACGGCGACACCGTCATCCCCGGCGTGGATGCGGGCACCTGGCCCGGCGCCGACATGGACGAGGCCGCCTACCGGGCCGGATCCGCCATCCTGCCAGGTGTCGGCTACCTCGGCACCGGCACCCTCTCCGACCGCATCTGGGCGAAGCCGTCGGTCACGGTGCTCGGGATGGACCTGCCGAACACAGCCGCGGCGTCGAACGTCCTCCTCCCCTCCGTCACGGCGAAGCTCTCGATGCGCATCGTCCCGGGCTCCGACGGCGACGCCCAGCTCGAGGCGCTGATGGCGCACCTGCGCGCGCAGCGGCCGTGGAACTGCGAGGTGGAGGTCGAGAAGGTGAAGGTCGGCCACGCCTTCCGGGTCGACGAGTCGCACCCGGCGATCACGTCGGCGATGGATGCGCTCGGGACGGCGTTCGGCGTCCCGGCCGAGTCGATCGGAGCGGGCGGATCGATCCCGCTCGTCGCGTCGCTGAAGAAGGTCTCCCCCGACGCCGCGATCGTGCTCTGGGGAGCGGAGGACACCGCGCAGTCGCGCATCCACGCCTCCGACGAGTCGGTCGACCCCGAGGAGATCCGGCGGATGATCGACGCACAGACGCTCTTCATCCGCGAGTTCGCCTCCGCCCGCTGACGTCGCACCCCCGCACATTCGTGCCGAATGTCGACTCTGCGCGACGCAAAGGCGACATTCGGCACGAATGTGCGGCAGGGGTGCGGGCGCTACGCGCTGTACGCGCTCCGGCCCGCGACGACCGTCTCGATGACGCGGGCGCGGAGCAGGGAGGCCGCACCGTCCTCGAAGACGTCGGCGTCGAGCACCGCGACGTCGGCGGCGAAGCCCGGAGCGATCCTCCCGCGCCAGTCGCCGTCGCCGACCGACGCCGCCGCATCCCGCGTCGCATGTCCGACGGCCCGCTCCAGCGGCACGGCGTGCTGGGGCTGCTTCGCGGGCACGGAGGGGTCGAGCGCCGAGGCGCGCGTCGACGCCACATACATGTTGGCGAGCGCCTGGTGCGGAGCGGTCGGCGAGTCCGTCGAGAACGCGAGCAGCGCGCCCGCGTCCTCGTACTCCGGCCAGGGGAAGGCGCGGTCGACGCGGTCGTCGCCGAGCATCTCGACCCAGTTGTCGAAGATCGCCGGGTCGGAATGCACCGGCTGCATCGAGGCGGTGACGCCGAGCCGCGCCATCCGCTCCGCCGTGCCGGGGGCCGCGTACTCGAGGTGCTCGATGCGGTGGCGGCGCGGGCGGTCGCCGTTCTCGGCCACGGCGTGCTCGATCGCGTCGAGGGCGATCGTGCTCGCGTAGTCGCCGATCGCGTGCTGGGCGATCTGGAGGCCGGCCGCGTCCGCCGCGGCGACGACCGGCTTCAGCCGTTCCAGCGGCCAGATCGGGTCGGCGTTCGTGCCGTTCGCGTACGGCTGCCGCATGGCCGCGGTGCACGCGTCGATCACGCCGTCCAGGATGAGCTTGATCCCGACCACCCGCAGCCAGGAGGTCGAGGGCTCGGCCGCGAGCTGCGCGGCCCGCTCGACCTGCGCGAGGTTGGCGGCGTCGTCACCCGTGTTCGTGACGAGCCAGTGCGCGGCGACCCGGATCGGCAGCTCGCCCCCGTGCCGCTCCTGCGCCCGCTTCAGCGCGGCCAGGCCGAACTCGTCCATCGCCATGTCGACGACGCCGGTGACGCCGGTCGCGAGGTACGCCTCGATGGCGCGCTCGACGTGCGCGTCGCGGTCGGCGTCGGTCGTCGCGGCGTCGCGCTGCCCCCACGCGTACTCGGTCGCGGCGGTCTCGAGCAGCAGCCCCGTCGGGTTCCCGTCCGCGTCGCGCACGATCTCGCCCCCGATCGGGTCGGGGGTGTCGCGCGTGATGCCGAGCTCGGCCAGCGCGGCCGTGTTCACCCAGCACGAGTGGTAGTCGTTGGCATCGAGGTAGACGGGCAGATCGGGCAGCACCGCGTCGATCATCGCCGCGGTCGGTGCTCCGCCCGGGACCGCGTCGAACAGCCAGCCGCGCCCGCGCAGCACCGTGGCCTCCGGGTCCGCGGCCCGCGCCTCCTGCAGCAGTCGCAGGATGTCGTCCAGCGAACGCGCGTCCGTCAGGTACACCTGGCCGAGCGCGGCACCCATCATCAGGAGGTGGGTGTGCGCGTCGGTGAAGCCGGGGAGCACGAGCCGTCCGCCGAGGTCGACGACGCGGTCGGCGGCGGGCGCGGTGTCGCTCCCCGCGCCCACCCAGACGATGCGGTCTCCGGTGACGACGAAGGCGGTCGCCCAGGCGCGCGCCGGGTCGGTGTCGGCCGTGAAGACGCGGCCGTCGCGGTAGAGGGTGGTGGTGGGGTCGGTCACAGCCGGCCCTCCTTTCCGAGTCGAGTGCGGCTGAGGAGAAGATACGTGGCGGCGGCGACGATCATGCCGACCGGGACCGACAGGTCCACGTGCCCGAGGGCGGAGGCGATCGCGCCGGTCCAGACGTCGGTGGAGAGGCAGAGCGCCGTCGCGAGGCCGCCGAGGAGCAGGGCCGCGATGCCCGGGATGCTCCAGCCTCCCGAGTACCAGAAGCGGCCGCCGCGGGAGTCGTCGAAGAGCTCGGCGCCGTCGTAGACGTAGCGGCGGCGCAGCACGTCGACCACGAAGATCGCCATCGCCGGGCCCGACACGATCACCAAGAGCTGCAGCAGGATGTTGGCGGCCTCCAGCAGGCTCGACGACAGCACGAGGTAGATCGTCAGCGCGGTGCCCACGGCGCCGACGATGATCGCGGAGGGGATGCGGCGCAGCCGGAAGCCGATCGCCTGCAGCGCCATGCTCGACGTGTAGGTCGTCATCGCGTTCAGCGCGATGGTGTTCACGATGACGCCGATGACCAGCACCGGCCCGACCCAGCCGGGCAGCAGGTCGAAGAGCGCGACATCGATGCCCGCGTCGAACGCGCCGGCCTTGAGCCCGGTCGCCAGCAGCACGCCGACGCTCGTGAACACGATGAAGGGCAGGGCGCCGCCGAACGCCGTGGCGGCGGCGATGTGCGACGGCTTGGTCGAGCGCGGCAGGTAGCGCGCGATGTCGGGGCTGTTGATGAACGACAGCGGGGTGGAGGCGAGGATCGTGAAGCCGATCGAGATCGCCGACCACAGCTGGCCGCCGCTCAACTGCTGCGGGGCGGTGTACCCCCAGTCGACCGTGGGGAGGATGAACGCGCTGACCAGCAGGAAGATCACGAAGAGGACCACGGCCATGATCGGGTAGATCCGCAGGATCAGCCCGTGGCCGAAGATCGCGACCAGGACCGTCACCGCCGAGACGACCAGCGTCACGCCGATCGGCACCCACACCGGGTCGTCGAGCCCGATCCGGCGCAGCAGGTCGGCACCCATGAACGACGAGGCGAGCCAGGTGAGCGACAGGAACACCGCTCCGATGAACCAGCCGACGAAGGCGACGAAGAGCTTGTTTCCGAGCACGCCGTACATCGCGCGGGTCACCACCGAGCCCGACGTCCCGGCGGCCGGTCCGCTCCCGGCGATGAGGCCGGGGAAGACCCAGAGCAGCGACGAAGCGAGGATCACCGCGACGGCCTGCCAGATCTCCAGGCCCAGGAGGATGAGCGTCGCGCCGACGGTGAAGTTGAGGATGCTCACCCCCGGCGCCGCCCAGACGAAGAAGAGGTCGCGGGCGCGGCCGTGGCGCTCGGCATCGCCGATGACCTCGATCCCCCGTGTCTCCGGTGCCGTGGAGGCGTCCACGAACTCCTCGGCGCCGATCCGTTCTGCGGACATATGGTCTCTCTCCCGACTCAGCATCGTTGCTGTTGGTCACATGGCCAATAACCTGTTGGTCAGTCATTCAATAGCATGGAGGTCATGGAGTCAAGCACGCCGTCGTCCCGCTCGCGGAAAGCACCGGAGGAGCGGCGCGAGGAGATCCTGTCGGCAGCGGCCTCCATCGCCCTCGAACAGGGCCTGGAGCGCATCACGCTGCGGGCGGTCGCGACGCGCCTCGGCGTGCGGCCCGGCCTCATCTCGCACTACTTCCCCGCAGCGGAAGACCTGGTCGAGGAGGCTTTCGTGCGCGCCGCCACCGTCGAGCGCGTGCAGTTCTTCCCGGCGGAGGGCGCTCCCATCGAGCGCCTGGCGCACTTCGTCGACCACATCGACAGCGGCGCCTCCCTGCCGCTCGCCCGGCTCTGGCTGAACGCCCGCCACCTCTCGCGGTTCGCCCCGTCGCTGGAGGCCACCCTGCGGGAGCAGGACGACCTCGACCGCGCCGAACTGGGGGCGATCATCGCCGCCGGTGTCGCGGCCGGCGAGTTCGCCGAGGTGGACCCGGAGGCGGCGAGCATCCGCCTCCTCATCGCCGTGGACGGCAGCGGCTCCTACGTCAACAGCACGGGCGACCTCAGCCACCCGGCGCAGGCGCGGTTCGTCGCCGACGTCGCCGAGTGGACCCTGGGGCTCGCCCCCGGCACCCTGGCGCGGGTCGTCGCCCGCTAGCCGTCGCGGCGGCTCAGGATGCGCGGGCCGACCAGCCACGCGAGCACGCACAGCACAGCGGTCACGGCGTAGGCACCGACGAACGGCCACGCCCCTCCCGCCGCGTGCAGTGCGGCGTAGACGATCGCGGTCGCGGCCAGCGCGATGGCCGAGCCGATGGCGTCGGCGATCGAGAGGGCCGAGCTGTTGAAGCCCTGGTCGTCACGGGTGGAGTACTGGAGGGTCAGCACGCCGAGCCGCGGGTACAGGACGCCCATCCCGGCGCCGGCGAACGCCCAGCCGACGACGACGACCGCGGGCGCGAGGTGGAACGCGGCGGTGACGACCAGCGACGCGATCGCGATCGACAGCCCGAGCGGCCCGAGCCACGCGGTCGTGCGGTTCGTGAGGCCGTCGAAGCGTCCCTGCGCCCAGGAGGCGGCCGCCCAGCTGAGGCCGGCGGCCGTGAGGGCGAGGCCCGCGAGCGCGGCCGAGAGCCCGTACTGCGTCACGAGCAGCAACGGGACGTAGACCTCCGCTGCGAAGAAGGTGCCGGCGACGAGCGCGCGGGTCAGGATGACGCTCGGGAGGCCGCGGGCTCCGCGCAATGTCCGCGCCGGCAGCAGCGGACGGAGCGCGACGACGGCCCCCACGGCCGCGATCGGCGGCACGATCCACTGCACCGGCCCGGTCGCCTCCGCCGAGAGCGTGAGCGCGAGGACGGCGACGGCGACCAGCAGCGCCAGGCCGATCCGGCCCAGGTCGCGGGGCGGAAGCTCGGCTCCGGCCTCCGGCCCGTGGACCCCGCGCATCGCGGGGATGACCATGAACATCGCGAGGACGACCAGCCCCACGACGCCGAGGAAGACCCAGCGCCAGCCCACGCTCTCGGCGAGCAGCCCGGCGATCAGCGGCCCGATCAGGGACGGCACGACCCAGGCGGCGGCGAAGCCCGCGAAGATGCGCGGGTGGAGCCGTGGCGGGTACACGCGCGCGACGATCACGTAGAGGGCGACGGTGAGCGCTCCGCCGCCGAGGCCGTGGATGAGGCGGCCGGCGACGAAGAGCGGCATCGTCTGCGCGGTCCCGGCGACCAGCAGGCCGATGACGAAGAACACGACCGAGCCGTACAGCGCCGAGCGCGGGTTGCCGCGGTCGGCCCACGCGCCGGCGATCACCATGCCGACCACGCTCACGGCGAGCGGGCCCGCGAACGCGAAGGCGTAGAGGGCGGCGCCGTCCAGCTCCCGGCTCACCGTCGGCATGATCGTGGTCACCGCGAGCGCCTCGAACGCGGCGAGCATGATGAGCAGGCACATGCCGATGCTCACCCAGCGGTAGTGCGCGCTGAGCACGCCGCCCGGCGGAGAGCGGTCGGCGGGTGTCTCGTCGCCGGCGGGCGGAGCCGCGGGGGCGGCCGGAAGAGGGGCGCCGGCGGGGTCGGCGTCGGTGTCGCGGGAGGTCATGGTCCGAGCCTAGAACCTCAACTATGGTTGAGGTCAATGACTCCGGCAGAACCCGTCCTCACCGTGGGCGACGTCGCCGCCCGCAGCGGCGTCGCCGTCTCGACCCTGCACTTCTACGAGCGCCAGGGCCTCATCGCCAGCGAGCGCACCGCGGGCAACCAGCGCCGCTACCGGCGCGACGTGCTGCGCCGCATCGCCTTCGTGCGGGTGTCGCAGCGGGTGGGAGTCCCGCTCGCCGACATCCGCGCGGCCCTCGACTCCCTTCCGGAAGGCCGCACGCCGACCAAGAAGGACTGGGCACGCCTCTCCCGCCTCTGGCGCACGGAGCTGGACGCGCGCATCCGCGACCTCCAGCACCTGCGCGACGACCTGACCGATTGCATCGGCTGCGGCTGCCTCAGCCTGCGCAGGTGCTCGCTGCAGAACCCGTCCGACGAGCTCGCCGCCTCCGGCTCCGGGCCCCGGCTGTGGGCGGACGGCACCGAAGACTGAACCAGGGCCGCCCCACTCCGCTCAGCGCGGCGGCGCGGTCGAGGCGCGCACGATCAGGTCCGGGAGGATGCTGGCGGCCGACGGCTCCGCCCCTCCCTCGATCTCGGCGACGAGCCGCTCGACGCTCCCCCGGCCGAGCGCCGTGAAGTCCTGCCGCACCGTCGTCAGCGGCGGCCAGAAGTGCGCGGCCTCCGGGATGTCGTCGAAGCCGACCACGCTCAGGTCCTCCGGGATGCGCCGCCCGAGCTCGTGGGCCGCGTGATAGACGCCGAGCGCCATCTGGTCGTTGGAGGCGAAGACGGCCGTGAGCGCGCGGTCGGCGAGCAGTTGGAGACCGGCGCGATAGCCGAACTCGGCCGTCCAGTCGCCGTGCGGGACGACGGGCACCGGCAGCCCGGCGGCCGCCAGTTCCTCCTCGTAGCCGGCGCGGCGCGCCTGCGCTTCGAACCACGCCTGCGGTCCGGCGAGGTGCGCGATCGCGCGGTGCCCGAGCTCGATCAGGTGACGGGTCGCGGCGCGCGCCCCCGCGACCTGGTCGACGGACAGCTCGCGGTCGATGCTCGCGGTGCCGCTCTGCAACGTGATGTAGGGCACTCCCAGCCGGGCCGCGGCGATCTGCTCCAGCACGGCCTCCTGCGGGGCGATCACGATGATGCCCTCGACGGCCTGGGCGAGCAGGTGGTCGAGGCCCGCCTCGATGCCGGCCGGGCTCAGGTCGGCGAGCTGGGCGACCGCGATGTAGTACCCGGCCGCGCGTCCCGCGTCCTGGATCGCGTTGATGCTCGACACGGGCCCGTACAGCGCGGCGGCCGACGTCGACAGCACGCCGATGGTGCGCGACCGGGCGGTGACGAGTGCGCGCGCGGCGCGGTTGGGCCGGTAGTTCAGGTCGTCCATCGCGCGCAGCACCCGTTCGCGCGTCTCGTCGCGGATGCTCGCGTGCCCGTTGATGACGCGTGAGACCGTCTGGTGGGAGACCCCGGCGAGAGCGGCGACGTCGCGCATGCTCGACGCGCGCGGCGGATGCGGGCGAGCGGCTGAGGCGGCCGGGGCGGCCGAGGTGGACGGCTGCGGCGGTTCGGCGTGCTCGTCTGCCGTCACGGCGTCCCCCTTCGGATGCGCGCCACCCATCGGGCGCGGGTTCCCCTCATTATGCGCGATCCCGGCTCAGCCGCTGGGCGCTCCCGTCACGTGCCGGTGCGGGCGACGGCTGCGCGCCGGGAGCGCTGCGCCACGACGCCGACCAGCACGGCGACGACCGCGACGCCGGCCGGGAAGACGAGGTGCCAGCCGGCCAGCACCAGGAGGCCGGCGGCGAACAGGCAGGACAGCACGGCCATCCACCACCCCACGGACCAGCGCGGCAGCAGCACCACCGCGGCGGCGACGCCGAGCCCGTAGACGGCCGCGGCGATGCTCGTGTGCACGAGGATGAACGGCTGGAGGTCGCCGCTGGCCAGCACGACGACGGAGTACGCGGCCATCACCACGGCGGAGAGCAGCAGGCCACGGCGCGCGATCGCGCCGTTCTCGGCGCCGCGGCCGAACCAGCGCGGGAGGTCGCCGTCGCGGCCCATCGCGGCGCCCAGCTTGGAGAAGGCGGCGAGGTAGGCGTTGAAGACGCCGGTGACGACGATCGCCGCGATCACGGCCACGACGATCCCGCCGCCGCCCCCGGTCGAGACCGTCACGAGATCGAGCAGCGGCACCTCGCTGGCCGAGGCCGCATCGCCCAGGACGAGCACCGTCACCGTCTGGATAGCCAAGTAGGCGACCGACACGATCACGAGCGCCAGCGCGGTCGCGCGCGGGATGTCGCGGCGCGGATCGCGGAACTCGCCGCCGATGCCGGCCACGGCCTCCCACCCGGCGAAGGCCCAGATGTACAGGCTCATCGCGAGGCCGACCCCGGCCCAGCCGTGCGGCAGCAACGGCTGCAGGTGGGCGGTGTCGCCGTGCGGGACCGCCACCGCGAGCACGAAGACGAGCACGGCGACCAGCGCGCCCGACAGCACCAGCTGCACCGAGGCGGCGAAGCGCACGCCGAACGCCGTGACCGCCACCGGCACGACCATCAGCGCGACGGCGATGACGGTCGTGCTCACCGCGTCGCCGCCGATCACGGCGACGACGTAGCGCGCGGTCATGAGGGCCGCGATCGGCGCACCGATGGGGGTGCCGAAGAAGAACCAGTACGAGACGATCCGGGCCGCCGTGGGCCCGAACGCGCGACGGGCGAAGGTCGCGACCCCGCCCGCATCGGGATGCCGCCGTGCGAGCGCCGCGAAGGTCGCCGCGAGCGGCACCGAGACGAGGGCGAGAGCGGCGACCGCGAGGATCGAGCCCGGCCCGGCGGCGGACGCAGCGAGCGCCGGGAGCACGAGGATGCCGGTGCCCAGCACGGCGGCGACGTAGAGGGCGGTGCCGCCGGCGACCCCGATCCGCCCGTGCGGCGCACCGTCGTCGACCGTCTCGGGCGCGCGCGTGAGTGGGGGCCCGTCCGTCATGTGTCCATGATGGCCCGGGCCCCCGACTTTCCTCGCTCTGTTACTCGGTCAGGTCGTAGACCGTCACGCCGTCCACCGTCTTCGCGGTGAAGTTCTGCTCGACCCAGCTGGAGATGGCACTGGAAGCGCTGCTCCCGCCGTTCGACTGGCCGACGCCTCCGGCGATGAAGTAGTGGATCTCGCCCTTCGCGACGTACTCCTCGAACTGCGCCAGCGTCGGGGACGGGTCGGAGCCGTTGAAGCCGCCGATCGGCATCACCGCCTCCTGGGTCGCCAGCTGGTATCCGGCCGCCGAGTTGGAGCCGATGGCCGCGGCCACCCACGTGTAGGAGGAGGCGTCGGCCTTCAGCAGAGCCGAGAGTGCCGAGCCCACGGTGCCGGAGGAGAGGAGCGATCCACCGCCGCCGCCCGTGCCGCCCGGAGCGGTCTGGGTCCCGGTGCCGCCGGTGGTGGTGCCACCGGTGGTCCCGCCGGTGGTCCCGCCCTGGGTCTGACCCCCGAAGCCGTTGGGCGGGGTGCCGCCCTGGCCTCCGGGGCCGCCCTGTCCGCCGCCGCCGAAGCCGCGGCCTCCCCCTCCGCCCGGTCCGCCCATGGAGCCGGCCACGGTCGGTCCGGCCGTGGGGATCGACCCGGTGTGCGCGGTGGTGACGGTCTGGATCGTGTAGGCGAACGGCGCCAGCAGGCCGGCGACGAGCGTGACGGCGATGGTCGCGGTGCGCAGCGCCCGGCCGCGCTGCGGCAGCAGGAGCAGCGCCGCCGCGACGACCGAGAGCACCACGACCAGGACTTTCAGCCACGGCAGCCAGTCCGTGGCGCGGTCCAGCAGCACCCAGGCCCAGACTCCCGTGCCGAGCATCACCACGGCCGAGACGATCCGCACCCACAGCCGGTCGCGTGCGCCCCACGCCGATGCCGCACCGATCGCGACGACCCCGGCCAGAGCCGGGGCCAGCGCGACCGTGTAGTAGGCGTGGAAGATGCCGGCCATGAAGCTGAAGGCGAGCGCCGTCACGATGAGCCAGCCGCCGAAGAGCAGGAGGGTCGCACGCCGGCCGTCGGTGCGCGCCATCCGCCGACCGAGCACCAGTGCCAGCGCGAACAGCACCAGCGCAGCGGGGAGCAGCCAGGTGATCTGGCCGCCGATCTCACCGTCGAAGAGACGTGTGATGCCGGTGGCGCCCCACATCCCGCCGCCCGTCGTGGCCCCGCCACCGGTGACGCTTCCGGTCTCGTCACCGGTCAGCCGCCCGAGCCCGTTGTAGCCGAACGTCAGCTCCAGGAAGCTGTTGGTCTGCGAACCGCCGATGTACGGCCGCCAGGACGCCGGGACCAGCTCGACGATCGCGACCCACCAGCCGGCAGCCACGACCACGGCGCCGAGCGCGGCGAAGAGGTGCCCGAACCGCTTCCGCCACGAGATCGGCGCCGCGGCCAGATAGACGCCCGCGAGCACGGGCAGGATGAGGAACGCCTGCAACTGCTTCGTGAGGAAGCCGAAGCCGATCGCGACACCGGCCCACACCACCCAGCGGATGCGGCCCGACTCGATCCCCCGCAGCGTCAGATACGTGGCGAGCGTGAGCAGCAGCACCAGCAGCGCGTCCGGGTTGTTGAAGCGGAACATCAGGGCGGCGACCGGGGTGATCGCGAGCACGCCACCCGCGAGGAGCGCCGTGCGGGCGGTGAAGTGGCGGCGCACCGTGGCGTAGACGAGGCCGACGGTCGCGACGCCCATCAGCGCCTCGGGGAGCAGGATGCTCCACGAGCTCAGCCCGAAGATCCGGACGGAGAGCGCCATGATCCACAGGCTGGCCGGCGGCTTGTCGACCGTGATGGAGTTGGCCGCATCGCTGGAGCCGTAGAAGAACGCCTCCCAGTTGACGGAGCCCGCCTGCACCGCGGCCGAGTAGAACGAGTTGGCCCAGCCGCTCGCGGCGAGGTCCCACACGTAGAGCAGGAGGGTGACGCCCAGGAGGCCGAGCAGCGCGGGGCGCTCCCAGGCCGCGGCATCCTCCCGGCCGCGCACGAGTCGACGGAGGACGGTGCGGGTGCGGCCGCGCGTGGGGGCGGCCGTCGGGGGCGGCGCCACGGGCGTGGCGGCGGTGGTCGTGGTGGTCATGGTGTCACTCGCTTTCGCTGGTGGTGAGGGAGAGCGTCCGGGAGGCCGCCGGTGCGGCGGCTGCGACCGGTGCGCGGCGGGAGGCGCGGAAGACCCAGAGCCGCAGCAGCACGAACCGCACGACGGTGGCGACGAGGTTCGCCACCGTGAGCACGACCAGTTGCAGCCGGGCCGAGGCGTCGGGCACGAACGCGTGCAGGCCCAGCAACGATCCACTGGTGAGCACCCACGCGATCCCGAAGACGATGAGCCCCTGGAACTGGTGGCGCACCATCCCGGGCCCGCTCACCCCGAAGGTGAAGCGCCGGTTGGCCCACGTGTTCGCGACCGCGGTGATGAGCAGGGCGGCGAAGTTCGCGACCTGCGGGGTCACGACCGCCTGCAGCAGCAGGTAGAGCAGCGCGTACGCGACGGTCGAGAGCACCCCGACGAGGCCGAAGCGGACGACCTGCCCGAAGAAGCTCGGCGGTCGCGGCGGCGCGAACGGCCGCCTCCCCAGCTCCGCGTAGATCGACTCGACCGGGATGCGGCCGCGGGCGATGTTCGTGCCGACCCGCGCCATCCCCTTGAGGTCCTCGACGGCGGTGCCCATGATGTCGACGGAGCTCTGCGGGTCGTCGACCCAGTCGACCGGGATCTCGTGGATGCGCAGGCCCGAACGCTCGGCGAGGATCAGCAGCTCCGTGTCGAAGAACCAGGCGTCGTCCTCGACGAGCGGGAGGAGGCGCTGCGCGACGTCCTTCCTGATCGCCTTGAACCCGCACTGGGCGTCGCTGAACCCGACGGACATCGTCCGCCGGAGCAGCAGGTTGTAGCTGCGCGAGATGAACTCGCGCTTGCCGCCCCGCGTGACCCGCGAGGTGCGGCCGAGCCGCGTGCCGATCGCGAGGTCGGAGTGCCCGGAGAGCAGCGGGGCGACCAGCGGGGGCAGCGCGGCGAGATCGGTGGAGAGGTCCTCGTCCAGGTAGACGAGCACCTCGGCTTCGGAGGCGCCCCACACCTGCTTGAGCGCGCGACCGCGCCCTTTCAGGGGGAGGTGCACCGCGACGACGCCGCTCAGCTCTCCGGCGAGGCGGTCCGCGATGGCGGCGGTCTCGTCGGTGCTGGCGTTGTCCGCGATGGTGATCCGCCAGGTCTGCTCGACGGAGTCGGTCAGATAGGCGTGGAGCCGGCGGATGGACGACTCGAGCGTCGCCTGCTCGTTGTACACGGGCACGGCGATGTCGAGCGAGAGGGTGGCGGGTTCGTACGACATGCGCACAACCCTCGCGCCGTTACATGCCCGTGACCTTTCGCGGGCCTATGCGCGGTTCATGCGTTCTCTGCGGGGTTCCTATGCGCCACGGAACTCTCTACATTCGTGCCGAATGTCGACTCTGACCGCGCCATTCGCGACATTCGGCACGAATGTGAGCACGCGCGACCGCGCCCGCCGCCGCGCTCGACGGCGAGCGCGGCGGCGGGTCTCGCCGGTGGAGCGGAGGTGCGTCAGGCCGGACGGATGTTCGACGCCTGCAGGCCCTTGGGGCCCTGCGTCACCTCGTACTCGACGCGCTGGTTCTCGGTGAGGTTGCGGTAGCCATCCCCGGAGATCTCACTGAAGTGGGCGAAGACGTCGGGCGAACCGTCGTCCGGGGCGATGAACCCGAACCCCTTCTCCGAGTTGAACCATTTGACGGTGCCAATTGCCATCGTTTTCTGCCTTCTCTTCTGCGCGGGCCACACGAACGGCCCACCGCCAGTGTCCCCCAAGTGCGGCTGAAACGCGAGTATCCCGATCGTTCGTGACGCTCGGTATCCGCGCATCCCGCCCCCTTCCCGCGCGGTCCGCACGCGCCTACCATCCGGGCCAGCGCGGTCGCACACCCGGCCGCACGGTGAGCGAGGAGGCGGCCATGACGGACGCGAAGGAGCAGTTCCCCGAGACGCCGTCGGGCGAACCGATCGACGTGGATGCGATCGCCGAGGGAGGCGGGCAGGGCCCGTACGACGCCGACGGCATCGTCGAGCCCGAGCACGACGAGACGGCTGACGACGACGAGGCCGTCCGCGACGAGGAGTTCGACGGCGTGGATGTGAGCCGCGACGATCCGTACGACTGACGTTCACCCAGCACCCCTTGTCCCCCGGCCGTGTACCCCGCTATGGTCGAGCAAAGCAAGCTGCACGTTCGGGGAGGGGTGCCGCGTGACGACCTATGAGACGCCGATCGGGAATGCGCCGAAGGCAGGGCAGGACATCCATCTGGTCCGCTGGGTGCATCGGGCGGACGGGTGGAGCAGCGAGACGCTGCTGTGCACGTATCTGGCCGGGACGCCCCACGACTGGATCGTGGAGTCGCGCGGGCAGCGCGTCGAGCTGCCGCGCGAGGAATGGGCGCAGTTCGCCTTCTGAGCCGACGATTAACCTCTGAGCGACGTGGGCGTCAGAGGCCGGCCTGCGCGGCGAGCACGTCGACGGCCGCGCGCCAATCGACCGACGGGATGCCCTCGCCGGTCTCCTCCTCGCCGGGGAGCCGGGCGACGAACGTCGGCCACGCCTCGCCCGCGGGGTGCTGCTCCTCGACCAGCCCGAGGTAATCCCCGCCGTAGTACACCTCCCACGCCGCCGTGGAGGTGGGGCTGTACATCAGGGTCAGCGGCAGCGAGCCGTAGGTGTAGACGGCATGCTGGTGAGCGAGCTGGTTGTCCGTCATGTTCGGCAGGATAGGCGTCTTCGCCGCCGCACGGAAGGGACTGTCGCGCCGGCCCCCGGCGTGCCGTCACGCCACGTCGGCATCGTCGCCGTCGTCGTCCTCGGACTGCTCGTGCGTGGCCGCCACCGCGGCCTCCACCACGTCCCGCATCCGGCCGCGACGCGCGAACGCCGCGCGCTGCCGGCCCGCCCCTCCCCCGGTGCGCAGGATGCGCGCCAGCCCGCGCCGGACCATCGCGAGGTCGCCCGCCCGCTCCAGCTCCGGCGCGGTGTGGGCGAGCAACGCGGTCACCGCGTCCGCGGCGGTGCCCGCGACACCGGACTCGGGATGCGGAAGCCCGCCCGTCGTACCCGTGAGCGCCGCCTGCCACTCGGCGAGGCGCAGAGCGGCCGACGGCAGCGGGACCGGCGGCACCCCGGCACGCCACTGCTGCGCCCCGGTCTCGACGAGCGCGCGCACGAGAGCGGCCAGCACGACGGTGTCCCGGGCATCCAGGCACACATCGGCGACGCGGATCTCGATCGTGGGCTGCTTGTGCGAGAGCCGGGCGTCCAGGTAGAGCATCCCCTTATCGAGGATGACCCCGGTGTCGACCAGGATCCGCTCGAACAGGTCGTACGCCTCCACCGAGCCGAACACGTCCGTCGGCCCGGCGCTCTGCCACTGGTGCCAGACGACGAACCGGTAACTGGCGTGGCCGGTGTCCACGCCGCCCGCGAACGGCGAGTTCGCCGTCAGCGCGAGCAGCACCGGCAACCAGGTGCGGATGCGGTCGAGCACCGCGACACCCTCCTCGCGGGAGGCGATGCCGACGTGCACGTGGCAGCCGCAGACCAGCGTGCCGCGGGCAGTCAGCCCGTAGCGCTCCATCATCCGGTCGTACCGGGGGTCGGGCGTGGCGTGCGGGCGCAGCCGGCGCGGCGACATCGCGAGCGCCACCGCCCGCGCACCATGCCGCAGCGCGAGCCGATCGGCGAGTTCGCGGCCCGCGACGATGTCGGCGAGCAGCGTGGTCATCGACGTCTGCGGCGGCGTCTGCGTCTCCAGCATCTCCTGCTGGATCTCTGCGCTGACCGCCGGGCCGTCGCCCTCGGGAGGTGCGTCCGCCAGGGCGAGGGGTGCCACCGGCGCCGCGAACCCGCGCGCGTCGACGAGCAGGAGCTCCTCCTCGACCCCGACCGTCCTCACGCGACAACTATGCGCGCGGACCGCCGGGACCGGCAATCCCCGCCCGCCATGAATCGGCCGTGAGACCGGGGCCGCCGGACCGGCTCCTGACGCCGGGCGCACGGCCCTTTAGACTCGGCCGCATGACGGCTCCCGACGCCTCCGCCCTCGCCGCCCTCTGGGCCACCGCCCTCGCCGGAGAACCGGCCGGCCTGGAGCGGGCGCTCGGTGAGAACAGCAGACTCCCGGGGCCTCGCGCCGACCTCGAGCTCGCCGCCCGGCTGGCCGACACCGCCGGCGCGACGCCTGCCGCAGACCGGGATGCCGCGCTCGCCCTCCTCGATGGCTGGCTGGCGGATCCCCCACGCTTCGCCGCCGACCTCCCCGAACCGCACCGCGAGTACGTCGCCGCCTGCGCCGCCCTCGCGGCCGGTGCGCTCGGCGAGGTGCCGCTGCTGACCCGGGCCGCCGGCGACGACCGCTGGCGGGTGCGCGAGCTGGCGGCGACCGGGATGCAGCGCATCCTGGACCGGGACTGGACGGGCGGCCTTCACGAGGTGCGGGTGTGGCTCCGGGGCGACGACGCGCCCGCTGCCCGCGCCCTCCCCGCTCGCGCGGCCGTCGCTGCCGTCGCCGAGCCCCGCCTCCTGAAGCAGGCTCCGCACGGCGCGGAGGCGTGCGCGGTCGTCGGCGACGCCATCGACCTGCTGCTCGCCGTCCCCGCGGATCAGCGCCGCGAGTCGGACGTGCGGGTCCTGCGCCAAGCGCTCGGCTACGCGGTCAGCGTCGTCGCGGCTGCGGCGCCCGACGAGGGCATCCCCCTGCTCGAACGCCTCGCCACCGCGGCCGACGCGGACGCCCGCTGGATCGCCCGCGAGAACCTGAAGAAGGCGCGGCTGACGGCGCTGGGCGCACGGCTCGACGTGGCGCGGGAGGCGTCGGCGCTGACCACGTGACGGTCCGCGCCGCGGTGGTGAGCGCTCAGACCGTGACGGTGCCGTCCTCGGCGAGCGCCCAGCCGGGGTTGTACGCGATCTCCCACACGTGGCCGTCCGGATCGGCGAAGTAGCCGGAGTAGCCGCCCCACTCCGCGCGGACCGCCGGCTTCAGGATGCGCGCCCCGGCCGCCTCCGCCTGGGCGAGCACCCGGTCCACGTCGTCCTCGGTGCGCTGGTTGCAGGCGAGGGCGATGCCGCTGAACGCGCCGTCGACGGGGGTGCGGGCGTCCGCCGCGAGCTCGCTCCGCGACCAGAGCGCGAACGCCATCCCGGGCAGCTGGTAGAAGACGACGCCCTCGGGGGCGTCGTCCGGGCGCCAGCCGAGGCCGTCCTCGTAGAAGGCGCGCGCCCGCGCGAGGTCGTCGACGCCGAGGGTCACGAGACTGAGTCGCTGGTCCATGCGGCGACCCTACTCCGCACCTCCCACAACCCTCGCCGCGCTGGACGCCGAGGCGGCGAGAAGTGGCGCGAAAAGCGTCGAGACGGCGAAGAATCCGCCGTCTCGACGCGCGGGTCAGCGGGCCAGGGCCTGGTCGATGTCGGCGAGCAGGTCCGCGACGTCCTCGATGCCGACGGAGAGGCGCACGATGTTGTCCGGCACCTCGAGCTCGGTGCCGCGCACCGACGCGTGCGTCATCTCCGACGGGTAGCCGATGAGCGACTCCACGCCCCCGAGCGACTCGGCGAGCTGGAAGACCGTCGTCGACTCGGCGAAAGCCCGGGCCGCCGCGGCGCCCCCGCTCAGCGCGACCGAGATCATGCCGCCGAAGCCACTCATCTGGCGGGCGGCGAGGTCGTGCCCGGGGTGGGTCGGGAGGCCGGGGTAGTAGACGGCGTCGACGCCGGCGTGTCCGACGAGCGCCTCGGCGATCGCCTGCGCGTTGGCGGTGTGGCGGTCCATGCGCACCGCCAGCGTCTTGATGCCGCGGACCGTGAGCCACGCATCCATCGGGGCCGACACCGCGCCGGCCGCGAACTGGATGAACTGCACCTTCTCCGCCACCTCCTCGTCCGCGAACACCAGGGCGCCCCCGATGACGTCGGAGTGGCCGCCGAGGTACTTCGTCGTCGAGTGCACGACGACGTCGGCACCGAACGAGAGCGGCTGCTGCAGGGCGGGCGACGCGAACGTGTTGTCCACGACGACGAGGGCGCCCGCCGCGTGGCCCAGCTCGACGAGGGCGGCCAGGTCGCTGATCTTCATCAGCGGATTGCTGGGCGTCTCGATCCAGAGCACGCGGGTGCGCTCGGTGGTGAGGGCGGCGCGCACGGCGTCGAGGTCGGTCAGATCGACGGTGGTGTTGCCGATGCCCCAGGCCCGGTGGATGCGGTTGATCAGCCGGTGGGTGCCGCCGTAGACGTCGTTGCCGAGCACGACGTGGTCGCCCGGCACGAGCACCGCGCGCAGCAGCGCGTCCTCCGCAGCGAGGCCCGAGGCGAACGACAGGGCGCTCACCCCGCCCTCGAGCGAGGCGAGCAGCGTCTCGAGCGACGTGCGCGTCGGGTTGCCGCCGCGTCCGTACTCGTAGCCGTTGCGCAGGCCGCCGATGCCGTCCTGCACGAAGGTGGAGGTCTGGTAGATCGGCGGGATGATCGCGCCGGTCGTCGGGTCGAACTCCTGGCCCACGTGGATGGCGCGGGTGGCGAAGCCCTGGTTCGTGTCGTGCTCGGCGGTCATGGCGGTGTCTTTCGTGTCGTTCGTGTCGTTCGGTGGGAAGGCCGCGGGGATGCGCGGGCGCGGAGGTGCGGGATGCGCGAGCGCACCCCGCACGGCTCAGTCGCTGAGGTAGTTGAGCAGGTCCTGCCGGGTCAGCACCGCGAGCGGCTTGCCGTCCTCCGTGACGAGCAGGGCGTTGGCCGTGCCGAGCGCGGCGCGGGCCGCCGTCACCGGCTCGTTGACGCCGATCAGCGGCAGCGCGTCGCCGATGTGCTTGGCGACCGGGTCGCTCATGGCGGCCCGTCCGCTGAACACGGCGTCGACCAGCGACGTCTCGTCGAGCGCGCCGGCGACCTCGCCCATCACGACGGGTGGCTCCGCCGTCAGCACCGGCAGCTGCGAGACCCCGTACTTGTTCATGATCTGGATGGCGTCGCGCACCGTCTCGGCCGGGTGCGTGTGCACCAGGTCCGGGAGGTCGCCCCGCTTGGTCTTGATGACGTCCTGGACCGTCGACTCGTCCGGCACCTCGCTGAAGCCGTAGGACTGCATCCACTTGTCGTTGAAGATCTTGGCCAGGTAGCCGCGTCCGCCGTCGGGCAGGATGACCACCACGATGTCGTCGGCCGTGAGGCTCTTCGCCGCGCGCAGGGCGGCGACCACGGCCATGCCGCTGGAGCCGCCGACGAGGATGCCCTCCTCGCGCGCCAGGCGACGGGTCATGTGGAACGACTCGGCGTCGGTGACCGGGATGACCTCGTCCACGACGGTCGGGTCGTAGGCGCTCGGCCAGAAGTCCTCGCCCACGCCCTCCACCAGGTACGGACGGCCGGTGCCGCCCGAGTAGACGGAGCCCTCGGGGTCGGCGCCGATGATGCGCACCGCGCCCTCCGACACCTCCTTGAGGTAGCGGCCGGTGCCGGAGATGGTGCCGCCCGTCCCGACGCCCGCGACGAAGTGCGTCACCCGGCCGTCGGTGTCGCGCCAGATCTCGGGACCGGTGGTCTCGTAGTGGCTGCGCGGCCCGTTCGGGTTCGCGTACTGGTTGGGCTTGAAGGCCCCCGGGATCTCGGCCGTCAGGCGGTCCGAGACGGAGTAGTAGGAGTCGGGGTGCTCGGGCGGCACCGACGTCGGCGTCACCACGATCTCCGCCCCGTAGGCGGTCAGGACGTTGCGCTTGTCCTCGCCCACCTTGTCGGGCAGCACGAACACGCACCGGTAGCCGCGCTGCTGGGCGATGAGCGCCAGCCCCACGCCGGTGTTGCCGCTCGTCGGCTCCACGATGGTGCCGCCGGGCTTCAAGTGGCCGTCCCGCTCCGCAGCGTCGATGATGCGGCTCGCGATGCGGTCCTTGGAGGATCCTCCGGGGTTCAGGTACTCGAGCTTGACGAGCACCGTCGCCGCGATCCCCTCGGTCAGCCGGTTGAGCTTCACGAGCGGGGTGTCGCCGACCAGGTCTGTGATGGTCTCTGCGTACTTCACGGCTCCAACGGTAACAGCGCGGGCACCGCGGATCGATCCTGTTACAGCCCGTAGACTTTCGTGCATGCCCGTGTCCGACCTCTCGCCCGTGGCGCAGGACTACCTGAAGTTCATCTGGTCCGCCACCGAATGGGAGGGCGACCCCGTCACCGTGAAGCAGCTCTCCGAGCGGATGGGCGTGCGCGCGGCGACGGTCTCCGACGGCATCCGCCGCCTGACCGAGCAGGGCCTCCTCGCCCACGAGCCCTACGGCGGCATCGAGCTGACCGAGGAGGGGCGGCGGCACGCGGTCGCGATGGTGCGCCGCCACCGCCTCATCGAGACCTTCCTGGTGGAGGAGCTCGGCTACGGCTGGGACGAGGTGCACGACGAGGCCGAGGTCTTGGAGCACGCCGTCTCGGACGACCTCGTCGAGCGCATCGACCGCCGCCTCGGCTTCCCGGCCCGCGACCCGCACGGCGACCCCATCCCCACCGCGGACGGCCAGCCCAGACGGCCCGACGCCGTCCCGCTGCTGTCCGCGCAGACCGGCGTGGAGGTCGTGGTGGCGCGCATCTCGGACGCCGACCCGGCCATCCTGCGCTACCTCGGCGAACTGCGGATCGGCCTCGACACCGCGCTGACCGTGGACGAGCACCGCGAGTTCGCGGGCGACGTCACCGTGCGCACCGCCGACGCGACGATCGTGCTGGGCGCGACCGCCGCCGCGGCCGTCTGGGTCGTCACCGCCTGACCCGCCCTCCCGCGCACCGCCACGGGCGCCGCTACCGGAGGAGATCCCGGGCCCGAGCGCCCCGTACCTCCTCCGTTGCCCGCTCTCGCGCTGCGTGTCGGGCGAAGACTCCTCCGTTCGCCACGCCCCGTCGCCTCACGCTCCGGTCACGGTCAGCACGACGAGCGCGAGGTTGAGCACCACGACCAGGCCAGCCACCACTCCCCCGGCCACGCGCACCCAGACCGCGTCGGCGCGCTCGCCCATGACCTCCTTCGACCCGGTCAGCCGCAGCAGCGGGATCATCGCGAACGGGATGCCGAGGCTCAGGAACACCTGGGAGAGCACGAGCGCCCACGTCGGGTCGACGCCGGCGGCGAGGATGACCACCGCCGGGATCAGCGTCACGACCCGCCGGGCCAGCAGCGGCACGCGCACCTTCAACAGCCCGCCCATGATCGTGGCTCCCGCGTAGCTGCCCACCGACGTGGAAGCGAGGCCCGATGCGAGCAGGCCGATCGCGAAGACGACGCCGACGACCGGTCCGAGCGCCGAGGAGATCGCGGCGTGCGCGCCCTCGATGGAGTCCGTCCCGTCGACGCCGCGCAGCGACGCCGCCGCCACGAGCAGCATCGCGATGTTGACGGCGCCGGCGAGGATGAGCGCGAGCACCACATCGAGCCGGGTGGCGCGCAGCAGGGTGCGCACCCGCCCCGCGTCGGCCGAGACGCCGTGGCGGTCGCGGGCGAGCGCCGAGTGCAGGTAGATCGCGTGGGGCATCACGGTCGCGCCGAGCATGCTCGCCGCGAGCAGCACGGTGGGCGCACCGTCGAACCGCGGCACCAGTCCCCCGGCCGCCGCACCCCAGTCGACCGGGCTGACGAACATCCCGGCGAGGAAGCCCACCGCGATGACGCCGAGCAGGGCGATCACGACGACCTCGAACGGCCGCTGCCCCCGGCGCGACTGGATGCTGAGGATGCCGATCGACGCGATCCCGACGATCAGCCCGCCGATCGGCAGCGGCAGACCGAACAGCAGGTTGAGCGCGATCGCGCCGCCGATCACCTCGGCGATGTCGGTCGCGGCGGCGACGAGCTCCGCCTGCACCCAGTACGCCCGCCGGGATCCGGTGCCGAGGCGCGAGCCCAGCAGTTCCGGGAGGCTCTTCCCGGTGACGATGCCGAGCTTCGCCGACTGGTACTGCACGAACACCGCGATCGCGTTCGCGGCGACGAGCACCCACACGAGCAGGTAACCGTACTGGGCGCCGGCCGTCAGGTTGGCGGCGACGTTGCCGGGGTCGACGTAGGCGATGGCGGCGACGAACGCCGGTCCCAGGAGGAACAGCAGCCGGGCGCGGGAGCCGGCGGCTCGCTCCGTCGTCGTGACCGCCATCTACGCCCTCCCGAACTCAAGTGTTAGGCCAGGCTAACACTTGATGAGCGCGCGCCGCGAGGGCTCCCGCTCGACGCGTCAGCGGCGCAGTCCCCGTGTCTCTGAGACGTCTCCACCGGCCCGCTCGGCCATGGCCTTGCGGTTGTCGATCGTCTGGCCGATCTCGCGCGCCAGGAGCGGACGGCGTCGCACGAGTTCCTCCAGCACCGGCACGGGCACCGTGACCAGCGTGACGTCGGTGAGCGCCACCACCGAGGTGAACAGCTTCTCGCCCGTCAGCGCGGTCAGCCCGATGTAGTCGTTGACGCCGAGCTGGCCGAGCGGCAGCAGCGAGCCGTCCTCGGCCACAGCGTCGAGCCGGGCCTCCCCCACCGCGATCACGCCGGTGGAGTCCGGGATGCCGCCGGCGCGCTGGATGGTCTCCCCGGCCCCGTAGCGCTCCAGCGTCGCGCGCGACGCGAACTCCTCGACCTCGTCCTCGGCGATGTGCAGGGTGGCCGCCACCCGTGCCAGCAGCTCGCGCAGGCGTTCCGGCGTGCGGTAGTCGTCGGTGAGGTCGCCGTCGAGGTGCAGCTCGGCCCGGCGCGCCGCGTACCAGAGCCACGTGAGGAACAGCGCCAGAGTCTGGTCGCCCTGCGACGGGCTGTCGACCGGGATGTCGATCTGGTACTTCCCGCCGCCGACCGGGTACGCGGCAGGCGACGCCCCCCGGGCCAGCATCGGCAGTTCCGCCGCCACCGTCCGCAGCAGCCGCACCACGTCCTGCGGTGCGTCGTCCGTCGTGAAGGTCAGGGTGGAGGAGAGCAGGAAGGGACCGGGCGCCTTCGACAGGTTCGTGAACGACGCGTCGGCGAGGGAGCCGTTCGGCACGATCTGGATGCCGTTGCCGGTGTCGATGTGCACCGCCCGCCAGTTGACCTCGATCACGCGGCCGCGCACGCTGCCGGTGTCGAGCCAATCGCCGAGCCGGAACGGCTGCTCGAACAGCAGGAACAGGCCGGAGACGATCGGACCGACCGCGTTCTGCAGCGCGAGGCCGATGACGATCGAGCTCACCCCGAGCGCCGTGAACAGGCCGCCGACGTCTGCGCCCCAGACCCAGGCGAAGAGCACGGCCAGGCAGATCACGATGAGCAGCAGCCGCACGATGTCGACGAAGATCGACGGGATGCGCGCCCGCCACGAGCCGCGGTCGGCCGTCGCGAACAGGGCCACGTTCAGCCCGTTGAGCAGCACGAGGATGAGCAGGAAGCCGAAGACGGTCGCGACCACCTTCGTCGACGTCACGTCGCGCGAGCCGAGGTCCACCTGGCTCAGCAGGATCAGCAGCGCCCCCAGCGGGAGCACGTAGTTGCGCACCAGCCGCACGATCTTCGCCGCCGGGTTGCCGCGCCGCGTCATCCACGCGATCAGCTCGGTCAGCACGAGCAGCACGACCGGCAGCCCGATCACGATGATCAGCGCGGGCCAGAACCACGGCTGGCCGGTGATGTCAGACACGCGCCGCCTCCGCATCGATGCGCCAGACCCGCACGCGACCGGTCTGCGTCTCCAGCACTCCCGAATCGGAGTAGCCGACGGAATCCGGGAGGAGTCGACGACCCGTTGCGTCAGGTAGATGCCCGGGCTGCTGGAGACGTCCTGCACCCGGTGCGCGAGGTTCACGGCGTCGCCCCACATGTCGTAGACGACGCTCGTCCGGCCGACGAGGCCGCTCGTCACCGTGCCGCTGTCGATGCCGGCGCGCAACTTGAGCTCGATGCCGTTCTGGGCGCCGTAGCGGTCGAGGATGCCCTGCATCGCGATCGCGAACTCCACCATCCGCCTGGCGTTGTCGACCCGAGGGACGGTGAGTCCGCACGAGGCCAGGTACCCCTCCTGCCGCGTCGTCCGCACCCGCTCGACCCCGTGCTTCTCGGCCGCCTCGTCGAAGCTGCGGACGATGCTGTTGAGCAGCGCGAGCGACTCCGCCGAGTCCTTGCCGCGGGCGTAGTCGTCGAAGCCGGCGATGTCGGCGAAGAGCACGGTGACGTCCTGGTGGTCCTCCGCGATCGTCTCGTCGCCCTGCCGGTACCGCTTGGCGACGCCCTCGGGCATCAGGGTGAGCAGGAGCCGCTCGTGCTCCTCCTGCTCCGCCTCGAGCAGGTCCGCCTTCACCTGGAGGCTGCGCGACATGTCGTTGAACGCCGCGCCCAGGTCGGCGATCTCGTCGCGCGACTTCGTGTCGACCTGCACGCCGACCTCCCCCGCCGCCACGCGTTTCACCGCGTCGAGGAGGCGGCGGAGCGGTCGCAGGAACACCTGCGCGAGCAGCAGCGACAACAGGCAGACCACGAGCACGAGGGCTGCGGTCGAGAGCACGAGGTTGCGGGTGAAGTCGGCCGCCGGCGCGAACGCCTCCGACGTGTCCTCGCGGGCGACGATCACCCAGTTGAGGCCCTGGACGTCGAGGGGTGCGTAGGCGGCGAGGTTCTCCTTACCGACGTAGCTGGCCCCAATCGAGGTCCCCGTCTTCCCCTTCAGGGCGTTGTTCACCGCGACTGTGTTCACCGGCTGCAGCAGCACCGTGCCCTTGACGTCGACGATCCGCTTCGCGACCGCGGGCGGCGTTCCGGCCGCGATCGCCTGCTGCTCGTACGCCTTCGGATCCTGGATGAGCAGCCGAGACGCCGATCGCATCGTCTTGTCCGGCCCGGCGATGTACACCTCGCCGGTCGAGCCGAGCCCCTGCTTCGCCCAGCCCTCGTTGCCCGTCATCACGTTGTTGATGGTGTCGATGTTGATCTGGAAGGCGAGCACGCCCGAGAGCTTGCCGTCCTGCCCGACCGGCGAGACGACCCAGATCGTCGGCACGCCGAGCGACGGGAGGTACCGCTCGAAGTCCGTCGTCACGGTCGCGTCGAGTGTGTTGGTGGTGAGCACCTGCTGGTAGGCCGTCGAGAGCAGCGAGTTCTTGTAGGGACCGGTGAGGACGTTGGTGCCCAGGTCGGTGCCCTTGTACGCCGAGTAGACGACGTCGCCCTGCGTGTTCAGCAGCAGGGCGTCGTCGAAGTTGAGGTTGGTGACCAGATCGCTGAAGTAGTGGTTATACCGCGCGTTCGCGGCCGACCAGGCGCTCCCGTCACCGGCGTCCGTCTGGGCGATGGCCTTGTCGTAGTCGAGCTTGTACGGCGCCGTGTAATACGACTGCAGGTAGGCGCCCGCGCCTTCGGGCGTGAATCCGTCGGCGGAGTACGTGTTCTCGCTGCGCTTGTCGAGCGCCGGCACGAACGTGTCCGCGTAGAAGGCGTCCAGCGCCTGCGACCGTGCGGGCGGCAGCGTCGCCGTCCCGAGCTGGGCGAACGCGTCGTTGAACGCGGCCGACGCGTCGATCGCGCTCTGGTTGCTGGAGCCCAGCACCACCGCCGAGCGCACGTTGGCGAACACGCGCTCGATCTCGGCGGCCCGCGTCTCCCGCACGCTCGTCAGCTGCTTGAGCGCCGCCTCCTTGAGCGAGTCGGTGGCGTTCACGTAGCCGATGACGCCCGTGACCAGCACCGAGAAGATGCTCACCCCGAGCAGCATCAGGAGGAGCTTCGACTGGATGCTGAGCCCGCCCCGGCGTCGGCGCCGCGGTGTCGCGGGTGGCGGGGCGGACGCCGGCGGTACGGCGGATCCGGGCGGCGTCGCCTCGGGCGGAACAGATGCGGTCTCGAGCGTGTCGGCGGTCACGCGGTCCCCTTTTGTCGCGCAGAACTCGGCATACAACTGTGCTCGCACGCTATGCCCGCCCCGCCGCCGCATCTAGTCCCGGCCGGAAAACCCGGGACTTCCGACGCTCCCGGCCGCGCACCTCGACCTCCCGAATCCCACCTTCCGCACTCCGTAACTCCGGCGATCCCGCCACCCAGCCATCCATCCACCGGAGTTCCGGCGAACTGAGCGGCGCGTCGACCGAGATCTCCGGAGTTACGGCAGTGGACCACGGCAGTCGAAACGCACGACGCGGAGCGCCGCGCGTCGCCGACGCGGCAGTCCCAACTCCGGTCCCGGGAGCGGACACGCCGCTCAGTTCGCCGTTCAACCGGAGTCCTCGCCCAAAAACCCCGAGATCTCCGGAGTTACGGCGGCTGCATCCCGGCCCACCCCGGCCCGGCCGCCTCACGCCTCCGGGCTGAGGGACCCTTCGATCTGCTCGCGGTAGAGCTTCGTGTAGACGCCGCCGGCCTCGAGCAGTTCCCGGTGCGTGCCGCGCTCCACGATCTGCCCGTGGTCGACGACGAAGATCACGTCGGCCGCGACGATGGTGGAGAGGCGGTGGGCGATCGCGATCGTGGTGCGGCCGCGGGAGGCCGTGTCCAGCGCCTGCTGCACCACGCGTTCCGAGATGGTGTCGAGGGCACTGGTCGCCTCGTCGAGGATGAGCACCTCGGGGTCTTTGAGCAGCACGCGCGCGATGGCGATGCGCTGCTTCTCGCCGCCGGAGAGGCGGTAGCCGCGCTCCCCCACGATCGTCGCGTACCCGTCAGGGAAGCTCACGATCGTCTCGTGGATGTTCGCCTGCCGGGCGGCCGCCTCCAGCTCCTCCTGCGTCGCGTCCGGCCGGGCGTACCGGAGGTTCTCGGCGATGGTCGCGTGGAACAGATACGTCTCCTGACTGACCACGCCGATATGCGAGACGAGCGACTCCTGCTGCAGCCCGCGGATGTCCGACCCGCCGAACAGGATGCGCCCGCTCGTGGCGTCGTAGAACCGCGGGATCAGGTACGAGACGGTGGTCTTCCCCGCGCCGCTCGGCCCGACGAAGGCGGCGAACTCGCCCGCTCGGATCGTGAACGACACGTCGTCGAGCGTGTTGCGCTCGCCCTCGCGCGCGTCCGGGTAGCGGAAGACGACGTGGTCGAACTCGATGCGGCCGAGGTCGCGCTCGGGGTCGACGGGCACGGCGTCGGGGCGATCGGCGATGGCGGGCTTCAGGTCGAGGTACTCGAAGATGCGCGCGAACAGCGCACCCGAGGTCTGCAGGTCGAGCGCGACCCGCATCAGCGCGAGCAGCGGGAAGAGGAGGCGCGCCTGCACGGTCGTGAACGCGACGATCGTTCCGGCCGTGATGTCCGTCGCGCCGCCCAGGATGAGCCAGCCCGAGACCACGTAGACGATCGCCGGGATGGACGACAGGAAGATGTTGACCATCGCGAAGAACCACTGGCCGCTCATCGCCTGCGACACCTGCAGGCGGATCTGGTTCTCGTTCTCGTCGGAGTAGCGCTGCACCTCGGCGCCCTGCCGGTTGAAGCTCTTCGAGAGCAGGATGCCGGAGACGCTCAGGGTCTCCTGCGTGATCGCGGTCATGTCCGACAGCGACTCCTGCGTGCGCGTCGCGATCCGCGCACGCACCTGGCCGACCCGCCGTTGCGCGATCACGAGGATGGGCATCAGCACCACCGCGACGATCGTCAGCTGCCAGTTCAGCAGCAGCATCGCGACCAGCGCCGCGATCACGGTCACGGTGTTGCCCAGGATGCTCGACATCGTGTTGGTGAGCACGCTCGCCACCCCGCCGACGTCGTTCTGCAGCCGGGACTGGATGATGCCGGTCTTGGTCTTCGTGAAGAAGCTGAGCTCCATCGACTGCAGGTGCGAGAAGAGGCGCACGCGCAGCGCCCCCATCACCTTGTTGCCGACGGACGCCGTGAGGTAGGTCTGCCAGACGCCGAGCAGCGCGGAGCCGACGAAGACCACGATCATCGCGACCACGATCTCGATCAGCACGGGCATGTCGGGGCCGCCCTTGGGGAAGAGGCCGTCGTCGAAGGCCCGCTGAGTCAGGAGGGGCGGGATGACCGACAGGGCCGCGCCGACCAGCACGAGCACCATCGTGACGATGATGGCGGTGCGGTGCGCGGCGAACAGCGAGACGATCCGGCGGAACAGGTGCGGGATCTTCGGTGCCGTCGCGTTGAGCGCCTTCTGCGCCTCGGCGTCGCCGCCGCTCACGCGCGACCGCATCCCGCCGCCGCCTCCGCCGCCCATGCCCATCCCGCGCATCCCGCTCACGGCCTCAGCCTAACTCCGCCGTGCGACGCGCCCGTCCGCGGCGCGTATGACCGGTCCCACGCATCCCCGTCCCCCGCCCGAGGGTGGAACCTCGTGACGGAACCGTGATGCAAGCGCTTGACGTAAACGCTTGCATCGACGCGCGGACCGGGGGTACGGTGACGGCGGGCGCACCCGCGCCCGCACCAAGAGCTCAATGAGGAGTGAAATGAAAGCAGCACGTCTCTCCGTGGTCGCGGGAGTCGCCCTGGTCGGCCTCGCGCTTGCCGGTTGCACGGGTGGGGGATCGGGAGGAAGCAGCAGCGGCGGCGACGCCAGCCAGAACCTCACGGGCAAAGGCCCCATCACCTACGTGCAGGGCAAGGACAACTCGAACGTCGTCCGCCCCTTGATCGAGAAGTGGAACTCCGCGCACCCCGACGAGAAGGTCACCTTCAAGGAGCAGACCGACCAGGCGGACCAGCAGCACGACGACCTCGTGCAGCACTTCCAGGCGAAGGACTCCAACTACGACGTCGTCGATGTCGACGTGGTGTGGACGGGTGAGTTCGCGGCGAAGGGCTGGCTGCAGCCGCTGACCGGCGACTTCAAGATGGACAACTCGTCCCTGCTCGCCCCGACGGTCAAGTCGGGCACCTACAACGGCACGCAGTACGCGGCGCCGCAGACCTCCGACGGCGGCATCCTCTACTACCGCAAGGACCTCGTGCCCACGCCGCCGAAGACCTGGGACGACATGCTCAAGGACTGCGACATCGCCAAGGCCAACGGGATCGGCTGCTACGCCGGTCAGTTCGCCCAGTACGAGGGCCTGACGGTGAACGTGGCCGAGGCCATCAACACCAACGGCGGCACCATCGTCGGCGACGACGGCAAGACGGTGACGGTCGACAGCAAGGAGGCCAACGCGGGTCTGTCCCGCCTGGTCGACGGCTTCAAGAACGGCCAGATCCCGGCCGAGGCCATCACCTACCAGGAGGAGCAGGGCCGGCAGGCGTTCGAGGCCGGCAAGCTGCTGTTCCTGCGCAACTGGCCGTACGTCTACAACCTGGCCAAGACCGACGGCTCCTCGACGGTGAAGGACACCTTCGGCGTCGCTCCGCTGCCGGGCGTCTCGGCCGACAAGCCGGGCGTCTCCAGCCTGGGCGGTCACAACGCGGCCATCAGCGTGTACTCCAAGCACAAGGCGACCGCGTTCGCGTTCCTCAAGTTCCTGCAGAGCGAAGAGACGCAGAAGTTCTTCGTCACCCAGGGATCGCTGGCCCCGGTCCTGTCGTCGCTGTACGACGACGCGGACCTGAACACCCAGCTGCCGTACCTGTCCACCCTGAAGACGTCGATCGAGAACGCGGTGCCGCGTCCCGTCTCGCCGTTCTACCCGGCCATCACCAAGGCCGTTCAGGACAACTCCTACGCCGCCCTCAAGGGCGACAAGACGGTCGACCAGGCGCTGAAGGACATGGCGTCGGCGATCCAGACGGCCAGCCAGGGCTGACCCGGCCGGTCCACCGGTCACCGGGCGGCGGGATCCTTCCCGCCGCCCGGTCCCCCTCTCTTCTGCCACGTCACCGGAGGCACACATGTCAGCGTCGAACGTCGTCGCCCCCTCATCCACCAATCAGAGCGGCAAACCACCGGTCCGGGCCGGGATCAAGAAGAACAGGCGCCAGCAGAGCCGCTGGGCCCTCTACCTGATCATCCCGACACTCATCCTCCTGGCCGTCGTCATCGGCTACCCGGTCGTGACCGCCATCGTCATGTCCTTCCAGAAGGATGCCGGCCTCGACCCGGCCACCGGCCTGTTCGTCCAGGGCGGCTTCGCCGGATTCCAGAACTACGCGCACTGGCTGTTCCAGCAGTGCATGGGGACGGACGGCAACACCATCGCGTGCCCGCCCGGCAACCTGGGCTCCACCTTCTGGAACGCCGTGTTCGTCACCTTCTTCTTCACCGTGACGACCGTCATCCTCGAGACCGTCCTCGGCCTCTGGTTCGCTCTCATCATGAACCGCGCGTTCCGCGGCCGCGGCTTCGTCCGCGCCGCGATCCTGGTGCCGTGGGCCATCCCGACCGCCGTCACCGCGAAGCTGTGGTTCTTCATCTTCTCGGTCGCCGGCATCGCCAACGCGATCCTCGGGGCGCACATCCTCTGGACCAGCGACGAATGGGCCTCCCGGTTCGCGGTGATCATCGCCGACACCTGGAAGACCACGCCGTTCATGGCCCTGCTGATCCTGGCGGGTCTGCAGCTGATCCCCGAAGACGTCTACGAGGCCGCCAAGATGGACGGCGCGTCCACCCTGCAGCGGTTCTGGCGGGTCACGATGCCGCTGCTCAAGCCGGCGCTCATGGTCGCCATCCTGTTCCGCGTCCTCGACGCCCTCCGCATCTACGACCTGCCGGCCATCCTCACCGGCGGTGGAGGAGGTACGGGCCATGCCACCACGACCTTGTCGATCCTGGTCATCGACCAGATCAGGCAGGGCTTCAACAGCGCGGCCGCCCTCTCGACCATCACGTTCATCATCATCTTCCTGGTCGCGTTCATCTTCGTCCGAATACTCGGGACGAACGTCGTGAGAACGCAGGAAGCCCAGCAGAAGGGTGCGAAGCAATGACCGCAGTCGCCGGCCCCGCCGCCGCCACCGCCGAGGCGAACGCCCTCCCCCGCACCCAGACGAAGAGGAAGGGCGCCTCCCGTCGCCGCAACGCCGGCGTCCGCACGGGCGTGCAGGCCGTCGTCATCGTCCTGTGGTGCCTGCTGCCCTTCTACTGGATGGTCGTCACCTCGTTCCGGGATGTCGGCTACACCTTCGACACGACGCCGTGGTTCACGCACTTCACGTGGGACAACTACGCGACCGCGTTCTCGACCAACCTCGGCAACCACCTCGGTCAGGCGCTGCTGAACTCGCTGATCATCGGCGTGTGCGTCACGGTCGTCTCGCTGGTGTTCGGCATCTTCGCCTCCTACGCCCTGGCGCGACTCGACTTCCGGTTCAAGGGCATCGTGCTCGGCATCATCCTGGCCGCCTCGATGTTCCCGGGCGTCGCGCTCATCACGCCGCTGTTCCAGCTGTTCACGAGCATCGGCTGGATGGGGACCTACCAGGCGCTGATCATCCCGCAGATCTCGTTCGCGCTGCCGCTGACGGTCTACACGCTCTCCTCGTTCTTCCGGGAGATGCCGTGGGACCTCGAGGAGGCGGCGCGGATCGACGGCTGCACCCAGGCGCAGGCTTTCCGCAAGATCATCCTGCCGCTGGCCGCCCCGGCCGTCTTCACGACAGCGATCCTGGCGTTCATCTCGTCGTGGAACGAGTTCCTGATCTCCAGCCAGCTGTCGAGCGACGCGACCCAGCCGGTCACCGTGGCCATCGCCTCCTTCACCGGCAGTCAGCCGCACCAGGAGCCGTACACCGCCGTGATGGCAGCCGGTACGATCGTGACCGTCCCCCTCATCATCCTGGTGCTGATCTTCCAGCGCCGGATCGTCGCGGGGCTCACCGCCGGCGGAGTGAAGGGCTGAGCAGATGCGCTGGAGCGATCCGAGAGAAGCCGTCGACGTCGGGATCGGCTTCGTCGGCTTCTTCGCGGTCGCGTTCTTCGTCATCACGCTCGTCTGCGAGCTGACCGGCCAGCCGGCGCTCGTCTGGGCACTGATCACCCTGGTGCTGGTCCTGCTCCTGATCGCGCTCTGGCAGGCGCGCCGCCGCATCCTGGCGGCGCGCCTCCGAGCGCAGCAGGAGCAGGCCGCGCCCGAGCAGCTCTGAGCGACCGACGATGCGGATGCCCGGGATCGAGGAGGTCGCGCGCGCGACCGGCGTCTCGACGGCGACCGTCTCGCGGGCGCTCCGCGGCCTCCCGAACGTCTCCGACACGACGCGCGCGGCGGTGCGGAGGGCGGCTGACGAGCTCGGCTACGTCGCGTCCTCCAGCGCCTCCGGTCTCGCGAGCGGCCGCACGCTCGCGCTCGGGGTGGTCGTCCCGTCGGTGAGCCGCTGGTTCTACACGCAGGTGATGGAGGGCGTCGACGCCGAGCTGCGCGCCGCCAGCTACGACATGATCCTGTTCAACCTCGGCGGCCACCGCGGCGACCGGGAGCGGGTGTTCCACCGCAGCATCCTGCGCAAGCGCACCGACGCCCTGCTCGCGCTCTGCCTCGACTTCACCGTGGAGGAGCGCGAGCAGCTGGCCTCCCTCGGCCACCCGACGATCGTGGTGGGCGGCCCGGTGAAGGGTCTGCGGAGCGTCGGCATCGACGAGCGCAGCACCGCGCGCCGTGCGACCGAGCACCTCCTGAGCCTCGGTCACACCGAGATCGCGCATCTCGGCGGCGAGGACGAGGAGGGGCTCAACAGCCAGGTGCCGGCCGGGCGCCTGCGCGGCTTCACCATCGCGATGCGGACGGCAGGACTGCCGGTGCGGCCCGAGTGGATCGTGCCGGGCGGCTTCGCGCTTCCGGCCGCGCGGGCGGCCATGAACCGGCTGCTCGATCGTCCCGGTCCACGGCCCACGGCGGTGTTCGCCGGGTCGGACGAGATGGCGTTCGGGGCGATCCTCGCCGCGGGCGATCATGGGCTCAGCGTGCCGGGCGATCTGTCCGTCATCGGCATCGACGACCACGACTTCTCCGAGTCGTTCGGGCTGACCACGATGGCGCAGAGCCCGTTCGAGCAGGGCGCCGTCGCCGCGCGCATCCTGCTCGACGAACTCGGCGGCGGCGAGCCGCGCCGCGGGTCGGTGCGCTCCCCCGTCTCGCTCGTCGTGCGGTCCTCGACGGCCCCTCCGCGCGGCGTGTACCGAGCAGCCCCGTCCATCTGAAAGAATGTTTCTGCGCCGCTGCCGCGGATCGCGCCTTTCGGGTAGGCACGATCGAGTGCGCAGTGGCTGTTCGCTCCTGGCTCTCCTAGGCCTCGACGCGAGAAGGGCCGCCCTGACTAGGACAGGGCGGCCCTTCGAATTCCACGACGTGCGCCGCGGGCGCGTTCAGTCGGCGTCGGCGAGCGACAGCACCTCGGCCTCCTGCTGCGTCGACTCCTGCGGAGCGTCGACCCGGCGCAGGTGCTTGTGGCCGATCATCACGAGCGCGACGGCGATCAGCACCGAGACGGCGCCGGCGAAGAACGGCGTGGCCGGGCTGATGGTGTCGGCCAGGAGCGTCGCGGCCGGCGGGGCGATGGCGCCGCCGAGGAACCGGACGCCGGAGTAGGCGCTCGACGCGACCGAGCGGGGCAGGTCGGTCGCCTCCATCACGCACTCGGTGAGCACGGTGTTCAGGATGCCGAGCAGCAGACCGCCGATGATCACGCAGACGATGAGGGCCGCGAGGGACGAGATGAACAGTCCGGCCGCCGCCAGGTCGATCGCGAGCAGCGGCATCACGATCCACAGCACCCGGGTGCGCGGGAGGCGCGACGTGAGCAGCGGGGCGACCCAGACGGAGGTCACCGCGAGCGAGACGCCCCAGCCGAAGAAGATCAGGCCGAGGGTGATCGCGTCCTCGACGCCCAGCGGCACGAGGGCGAACGGCGTGTAGGCGAGCAGCACGAAGAAGCCGATGTTGTAGAACAGGGCGGCCGCGGCGAGGAAGCCGAGCGCCGGCTTCGCGAGGGCGCGGAACGGAGCGGAGAGCTTCGTCGGGACGGGCTTCTCGGGGTTCTTCTTCAGCATGATCACGATCGCGATGAAGCCGAGCGCCATGAGGGTGGCGGTGCCGAAGAACGGTCCGCGCCAGCTCCAGCTGCCGAGCAGGCCGCCGAGGAGCGGGCCGATGGCGATGCCGAGGCCCAGGGCCGCCTCGTAGAGGATGATCGCGGCCGACGTCCCGCCCGAGGCGGCGCCGACGATGGTCGCGAGCGCCGTGGAGATGAAGAGGGCGTTGCCCAGGCCCCAGCCGGCGCGGAAGCCGATGATCGACTCCACGTTCTGCGACAGGCCTGCGGCGAGCGCGAACACGACGATGAGCGCCAGGCCGATCAGCAGGGTGCGCTTCGCGCCGATGCGGCTCGAGATCCAGCTGGTGAAGAACATCGCCAGGCCCGTGATGAGCAGGTAGCTCGTGAAGAGCATCTCGGTCTCGGTCGGGGTCGCCTCGAGGCTCTTGGCGATGGCCGGGAGGATCGGGTCGACCAGTCCGATGCCCATGAAGGCGATGACGGAGGCGAAGGCGACGGCCCACACGGCGGTGGGCTGCTTGAGGATGTTGTCTGGTTTGTCGTGGGACATCGAGGGTGGACGGCTCCTGGTGATTCGGTGGTGCGGGAGGGGTGTGAACGGGGGCGCGCTCAGCGCGCGCCGGCGAGGGCGGCGGAGGTCGCCGTCGAGAGGTCGACGCGGGAGGCGATGACCTCGACCGTGCAGCGCATGGCCGCGAGCTCGTCCTCGCTGAGGTCGGCGAACATCGGGACGAGGGCGGCGGAGAGCTCGTCGCGCCATGACTGGAGCGCGTCCGCACCCTTCGTCGTGAGGGCGATCTGCCACGCGCGGGCGTCGTCCGTGTCGGCGATGCGCTTGACCCACTCGGACTCGACCAGCGTGCGGACGAGCTTGGTCATGGTCGGCTGCGAGACCCGGCTGTGCGAAGCGAGCTCGCCGAGGCGCAGCGGGCCGGAGGTCTGCAGCACGCTCAGCGTGCGCCAGATGGCCGGCGACTCGGTGCTCCCGGTGACCCGGGCGGCGAGGCGGGTGAGTCGATGGCTGGCGACGACCAGGTCGCCCAGCGTGCTCCTCAGTTCTTCGGTGCGGTTCTCGGACATGTCCTCCATTTTATATAGCTGGCCTATATAAATCAAGCGAATGCATTCATTACACGCTAGTGATATACAGCATCCGGGATGCTTGAATCGGAGGATGCGACGAAGCACTCCTCCCGACCGGCCCGGAACCGCGGGCTCCGGCGGCTACCACCGCGAGCTGAAGCCGCGGCACATCCAGATGATCGCCATCGGCGGCGCGATCGGCACCGGGCTCTTCCTCGGCGCGGGCGGACGGCTCGCCTCGGCCGGCCCGTCCCTCGTCATCGCCTACGCCGTCTGCGGTCTCGCCGCCTTCCTGATCCTCCGCGCGCTCGGCGAGCTCGTGCTGCGCCGCCCCGACTCGGGTTCGTTCGTCAGCTACGCGCGCGAGTTCCTGGGCGAGAAGGCCGGCTTCGTCACCGGGTGGATGTACTGGATGTATTGGGCGATGATCGGCGTCGTCGACGCGACGGCCGTCGCCGTCTACCTCCGGTTCTTCGGTGCCTACCTTCCGTTCTTCGCCGAGGTGCCGCAGTGGGTGTGGGCGCTCTGCGCCCTCCTGCTGGTGTTCGGACTCAACCTGCTCTCGGTGAAGGTGTTCGGCGAGCTCGAGTTCTGGTTCGCGCTCATCAAGGTGGCCGCGCTCGTGCTCTTCCTCATCATCGGGACGCTGTTCGTGGTGCTCGGGACCCCCGTCGCCGGCCACACCCCCGGCTTCTCCCTCCTGGCCGAGAGCGGCGGGATGTTCCCGCACGGGGTCGTCCCGCTCATCCTGGTCGTCCAGGGCGTCGTCTTCGCCTACGGCGCGATCGAGCTGGTCGGCACGGCCGCGGGCGAGACCGCCGATCCCGAGCGGACCATGCCCCGCGCGATCAACTCCGTCATCCTGCGCATCGCCCTCTTCTACGTCGGCTCGGTGCTGCTGCTCGCCCTCCTGCTCCCGTCGAGCGCCTACTCCGCCGACGAGAGCCCGTTCGTGACCTTCTTCGCCTCCATCGGGGTGCAGGGCGCGGACGTGGTGATGAACCTCGTCGTGCTGACGGCAGCCCTGTCCTCGCTGAACGCCGGCTTCTACTCCACGGGCCGGATCGCGCGGTCGCTGGCCCTGCGCGGTGCGGCCCCCGCCTTCGCCGCGCGGATGAACCGCTCGGGCGTCCCCTACGGCGGCATCGTCATCACCGGCACCGTCGCGCTGCTCGGCATCGTCCTGAACGTGCTCCTGCCGGAGCAGGCCTTCGAGATCGGCATCAACCTCACCTCGGTCGGCCTTCTGACCGCCTGGAGCGTCATCGTGCTGTGCCAGCTGACCCTGTACCGCCGCTCGCGACGCGGCGAGGAAGCGCGACCGTCGTTCCGGATGCCCTGGTCACCGTGGTCCGGGTATGTCGCCCTCGCCTTCCTCGCCACGGTGGGCGTGCTCATCCTGCTCGACTACCCCACGGGGACGTTCACCGTCGGCGCCGCCGTCGTGATCGTCATCCCGCTGCTGATCGGCGGCTGGTACCTGATGCGGCGCCGGGTCACCGCGTTCGCTGAGCGAGAAGATACGCCTGCCGCGTCTTCTCCGGCGCGACCGGCTCGCGCAGCACCTCGCCCGTGACGGCGAAACCCGCTGCGGCGAGCCGGCGGCGCACCCGCTCCGGCGACTGGCGTCGCGTCCGCAGGTCGATGTCGTGGCCGTACGCGTGCGTCAGGTGCACCACATCCTCGTCCCCCGCCGTGCTGACCTGGAACGCCAGCACCAGCCGGCCGCCGGGCCGGACGACGCGCGCGAACTCCCGGAAGAGGGCGTCCTGCTCGTCTTGCGGGATGTGGATGATCGAGTACCAGGCGAGCGCGCCCGCCAGCTCTGCCTCCCCGAACGGCAGGTCGAGCATCGAGCCGACGGAGAATGGGATGCCGGGATGCTCGCGCCGCGCGACCTCCACCATCCCGGGCGAGAGATCGATCCCCGAGACGTCGAGGCCGAGCCCCGCGAGATGACCTGTGATGCGTCCGGGACCGCAGCCGAGATCGGCGATCCGTCCGCCGCCGCCGTCGATCACCTGCTCGGCGAAGATGCCGAGCACCGCACGGTCGAACGTGTTGGCGCGCAGGTCGTCGCGCAGCAGATCGGCGTAGTCCTGCGCCACGGCGTCGTAGGCGATCCGGGTGGCGCCGCGGTCGCCGGGTTCGGTCGTCTCGATGTCAGACCCTCCGAACGCGTCGCATCAGGACGAGGGCGGCACCACCGATGAGCAGAGCGGCCGCGATGAGGCCGCCGAGTGCGGTGGTGGAGCCGGTGTCCGCCAGCACAGCGGGGTCGATCGGCGACGGAGAGGCCGTCGGCTGCGGCGTCGGGGTGACGACGACGGCTGCCAGGGTCCGCGTCGCAGTGGACGCGGCAGAAGTCACGACCGTCTCTTCGGGGGTCCCGCCCGTTGCCGTGGCCGTGTTGCTGAGAGTGCCGCGAGCGATATCGGCCGCCGTGAGCGTGTACGGAGCCGTGCAGGTCAGTGCCTCGCCCGGCAGGAGCGTGGTGCCGGGGCACGAGATCGCGCCGAGCGTGCCCGTCCCGGTGAACGCGCCCTCGACGACGGCCAGCGCGGTGACGGTCACCGTGCCGGTGTTCGTGATCGTGTACGAGTAGGTCACGACAGCGCCGGAAGCGACCGGCCCGGAGGCCGGGGTGACCGACTTCGCGAGCGAGAGCCCCGGGTCCCGCACGGTGTCGATGACCAGTTCCTCGGTGGGGGTGTCGATCGTCTCGCCCGGGTTGCCGGTGGCGGTGACGAACGCGCGGTGCACGATCCCCCCGGAATCCACGTCACGTTGGGTGACGATGTAGTCGGCTGTGCAGGTGGTGGACGCCCCCGGGTCCAGCGGCAGGCCGACGCACGTCGCGGGCGACAGGGTGCCCGTCCCGGAGATCTCGACCGTGGTGACGTCGAGTCCGGAGAACGCCGCGTCGCCAGTGTTCGTCACCGCGTACGTGAACACGATCGTCGTGCCGGCCGTCAGCTCCGCAGGGGTGTCAGGTGTGGCGGTGAGGACCAGCTCGGCGCTGGGCGCCGCCGACGCGGGCGCCGCGATCACCGCCCCCGCCAATCCGGCCGTGACGACCCCGACGACGACGAGCGCGAGTGCGCGGAATCTCCCCATGCGCTCCATCCTATGAAGCCTCATCGGAGCCCTCTAGACCGCACACACGGACGCCCCCGGCACCGGACGGATCCGGCGCCGAGGGCGTCTCAGGTGGTTCGGGTTACCGCAGGTACCGGTCGTACAGGAGGGTCCTGCGGCAGAGATCCGGCGGGTGGCAACCGTTGTCGCGGTCCTCACCGTGCAGGAGTGCGGCCCCGAAGCCGCGGAGGTATGCGGCGCAGCTGCGCCACAGCGATGTACTCATCGTTGTTCTTCTTCCGATTGTGCGTCCTTGCACACCGACACACGCAGGCAGGCGCGATCGGACGCTCCGATGTGGATGAGCGTCCGCGTCCGCGCGCCGTTAAACGCACGGAGGGCGTCGCCCCGCAGCGGGGGCGACGCCCTCCACAACGCGGACACTCTCGTGAGAGGAGTCCGCGTCGAGCAGCGTCAACCTGCGTGTAGAAGAGCCCCGATGGGGCGTCGACTACTTCAGGGTGATGGTGGCGCCAGCCTCTTCGAGCTGGGCCTTCGCCTTCTCAGCGGTCTCCTTGTTGGCACCCTCGAGAACGGTGCTGGGCGCACCGTCGACGAGAGCCTTCGCCTCACCGAGGCCGAGGCTGGTGAGGGCGCGCACCTCCTTGATGACCTGGATCTTCTTGTCACCGGCCGCCTCGAGGACGACGTCGAAGGAGTCCTTCTCCTCGACCTCTTCGGCGGGGGCAGCAGCGCCGGCGCCGGCCGCAGCAACGGCGACGGGGGCGGCGGCGGTGACCTCGAAGGTCTCCTCGAACTTCTTCACGAACTCGCTCAGCTCGATGAGCGTGAGCTCCTTGAACGCGTCGAGCAGCTCGTCAGTCGACAGCTTTGCCATGATTTTCTCCTTAGTGTGTGTGGTTACTCACCGCTTGCGGGGCCCGGGGGCCTGGTCCTCGAGGGACCTTACGCAGCGGACTCCTGCTTCTCACGCAGCGCGTCGACCGTGCGAACGGCCTGCGACAGCGGTGCGTTGAACAGATATGCGGCTCCGAACAGCGAGGCCTTGAAGGCGCCGGCCAGCTTGGCCAGCAGAACCTCACGGGACTCGAGGTCGGCGAGCTTGCCTACCTCTTCGGCGGTGAGCGGGTTACCGTCGAAGTAACCGCCCTTGACCACCAGCAGAGGGTTCGCCTTGGTGAAGTCACGCAGTGCCTTCGCGACGGCGACCGGGTCGCCGTGCACGAATGCGATCGCGGACGGACCGGCGAGCTCGTCGTCGAACGACGAGATTCCGGCCTTGTTCGCTGCGATCTTGGTCAGCGTGTTCTTCACCACGGCGTACGTCGCGTGCTCACTGATCGACGTGCGCAGCTTCTTGAGCTGAGCGACAGTGAGACCGCGGTACTCGGTCAGCAGAACGGCGGTCGAGCTCGTGAACAGGTTCTCGAGCTCGGCAACCGTGGCTTCCTTGTTCGCCATGGCCTACCTCTCAATCTTCTTCGTCGCACACCGCGGGAGCGGCGTGCGCCTCGACCGCGGGCAAAGAAAAAAGCTCCGGCGCAGAGGCACGGAGCTGGAGGACGCAGGAACCTGCGAGTCTTGCTTCATACACCTGCGCGGGCGCCCACCTGAGTGGATCTTCTCTCCGTGCGGACACGGGGACCAGCGGTCTTTGGCTTCGTCAAGGGTACGTGATGGTGGCGTCCCGGCGCAAATCGCGGTCAGCGGTGACGGCGCAGGAACCCGCGGACCGAGGCGCCGTAGCCCGGCCGCAGCACGACCTCCCCGTGAGCGCAGCCGCGGTGGACGACGACACGGGAGTCGGGGATGCGGTCGGCGGTGGCGCGCACCACCTCCTGCGGATAGAAGGCGTCGTGGTCGCCGCTGTGGAAGAGGGTGGGCGCCGTGATCCGGTCCGCCCGGTCGACGATGTCGAAGCCGTCCTCGGCGCGGACGAGCGGGACGAGCGTCCCGACGTCCTCCGGGGGCGTCAGGAACGGCGCCACGGCCCGCAGCATCGGCCCGGCGCCGAGGAAGTCGAGGGTCGCCAGTGCGAGTTCGGCGTCGGCGCGGCGGTCCCCCGCCTCCACCTGGTCGGCGTAGCGCCGCTGCAACAGGCGCCCTTCGTCACCGAGCCGGCCCGCCCCCGAGACGATGACGAGGGCGCTCACGAGGTCGGGATGGTCGACGGCCAGCTGGAGGGCGATGCTCGCGCCGGTGGAGGTCGCGACCATCGGGACCGGCGCACCGAAACGACGCCGGAGCGTTCTCGCGTAGAGGTCCGCGATCTCGGGCATGGTCACGGCGCCGGCCAGCGTGTCGGGACGACCCAGCGCGTAGACGCGGTGCCCGTCGGTCCCGCGGAGCGACAGGCGCTCGGTGAACGCGTCGATCCCACGCGGTGCGCGCGGGACGGCGGGCAGGCCGCGGAGGAACACCAGGGGCGGCGCCGAGGCCGGGCCGTAGGGCGTCGCGGCGATCGTGGCCGGGCGGGTCACTCCCGTTCCGTTCCCGGCGCGGTCTCCACGGCGTCGCCTCCGACAGCGTCGGCCTCGACAGCGTCGCCTTCGACAGCGTCGACCTCGATCTCGTCCGGCTCGACGTCGTCCGGCTCGATCATCGCCACGGGCTCGACGGACGAGCCGTCGCCCTCCACGAGCGGCAGGCTCACGGTGAACACCGTGTCCCCGGGCTCGCTGCGCACCGACACCTCTCCGCCGTGCGCCTCCACCACGGCCTGCACGATCGCCAGGCCGAGGCCGGTCGACCCGGTCGCGCGGTTGCGGGAGCTGTCACCGCGGGCGAACCGCTCGAACAGCGTCGACTGCAGCTCGTCGGGGATGCCGGGACCGTTGTCCTCCACCGTCACGATCGCTCGGCCGGCCTCGCGGTCGACGGCGAGCGCCGCCGTCACGACGGTGCCCTCGGGGGTGTGCACCCGCGCGTTCGCGAGGAGGTTCGTCACGACCTGGTGCAGGCGCGGGGCGTCGCCCACGACCTCCACCGGCTCCTCGGGCACGAGGATGCGCCAGCGGTGATCGGGGCCGGCCGCGTGCGCGTCGCTGAGGGCGTCGATGAGCAGCAGGGAGAGGTCGACCGGGTCCTGGTCGAGTTCTCGTCCCTCGTCGAGCCGCGCGAGCAGGAGCAGGTCCTCGACCAGCGAGGTCATGCGCGTGGCCTCCGATTCGATGCGGCCGAGCGAGCGCGTCACGTCCGCCGGCAGCTCGTGCGGGGCGCGGCGGGTGAGCTCGGCGTAGCCGCGGATGGAGGCGAGCGGGGTGCGGAGCTCGTGGCTCGCGTCGGCGACGAACTGGCGCACCTTCTGCTCGCTCGCCTGGCGCGCGGTGAGCGCGGAGGCGACGTGGCCGAGCATCCGGTTCAGCGCCGAGCCCACCTTGCCCACCTCGGTGTGCGGGTCGGTGTCGGACTCCGGCACGCGGACCGAGAGGGCGACGTCGCCGCGGTCGAGGGGCATGTTCGCCACCTGCTCGGCCGTGCCGGTCACACGCTCCAGCGGCTTCATCGCGAGCCGCACGATGAAGCTCGCCAGGAGGAACGCGAAGATCAGGCCGGCGAGCGTCACGAGCACGATGACCAGCGTGAGCTGGGCGACGGTCGCGTTCACCGGGGCGAGAGGCAGCCCGATGATGACGCTGTCGCCGTTGTCGAGAGGGACGGCAGCGACGCGGTAGTCGCCGACGGTCGGGCCGAGCGTGATCGTCCGCGGCGTCCCGTCGGCCGGGAGCTTGAGCAGGACCGCGCGGTTGATGGCCACGCTCTGCGGAGCCGCGGACTGGTCGGGGGTCCCCTCCGGTGGGCGATCGGCCAGGATGACCGGGTAGAGGAGGTTCTGACCGCTGCGGACGACGCCGAAGGTCTCCGTCTGCTGACCGGGAGCCGCCACCACCTGGGTCACGTTGGGACCGGTCGGGCCCTCGCCGAACAGGGAGTTCGCCCGCTGCTGGCCCCGATTGAGCGACGAGGTGAGCTGCGAATCCAGCCGTCCGACGAGATAGCTCTGCAGCGACAGCACGCTGACCGTCCCGATCACGGCGCCGAGCACCGCGAGCATCGCCACGACGACGAGCACGACGCGGCTGCGGAGCGTCCACGAGCGGAAGGGGCGGATGCGGCGGAACCAGCTGGTCCCGCCGCCGGATGCCGGTGCGCCCGCGGTGCGGGCTGTGGTCATTGGGCGGCCTTCACCATGTACCCGGCGCCGCGCACGGTGTGGATCATCGCGGGCCGGCCGGCGTCGATCTTCTTGCGCAGGTAGGAGATGTACAGCTCGACCACGCTCGAGGAGCCGCCGAAGTCGTAGCTCCACACGCGGTCGAGGATCTGCGCCTTGCTGAGCACGCGCCGCGGGTTGCGCATCAGGAAACGCAGCAGCTCGAACTCCGTGGCCGTGAGCTGGATGGGCTCGCCGTCGCGGTGCACCTCGTAGCTGTCCTCGTCCAGCACGAGGTCGCCGACGATCAGCACCGGGTCGTCCTGGTCCGCCACCGCCGCGCGCGACCGGCGCAGCAGCCCTCGCAGACGCGCCACCAGCTCCTCCAGGCTGAACGGCTTCGTCACGTAGTCGTCACCGCCGGCGGTGAGGCCGGCGATGCGGTCGTCGAGGGAGTCCTTCGCGGTGAGGAAGAGCACGGGCGCCTCGTTGCCGTCGGCGCGCATCCGGGAGAGCACCTGCAGCCCGTCGATGTCGGGAAGCATGATGTCGAGCACCACGACGTCCGGCTTGAACTCGCGCGAGAGCTGAAGCGCCTGCTGGCCGTTGGCCGCGGTCTTCACCTCCCAGTCCTCGTAGTGCAGCGCCATCGCCAGCAGATCCGTCAGCGTGGCCTCGTCGTCGACGACGAGCACGCGGATGGAGCTGCCGTCCGCACGGCGCAGGAGGGTACGGGGCTGGGGGGAGGCGCTGGAGGCGGCGCGGGCGTTGATGGTCACCTTTCCCATTATGAAGAGGGGTCTTCGCACTGGCTATGCGAAACCTATGAGCCCTCTGAGAGCTTCGATCCCTCACATCTTCAGCGAAACCATAGGAACGCCATAAGCGCCCGAAAGGGTGCGGACCTAGCGTCCCCCCGTCATCATCGGACCACAGCCCAGTTTGGAAGCCACATGTTCGGCACATATCTGCGACGGGAACTCCTCAACCGTCGCAAGCAGACGATCATCATCGCGATCGGCATGGCCCTCGCGATCGCCCTCGTGATCATCGTCAACGCGGTCTCCGCCGGAGTGAAGGACGCGCAGGCCAGCGTCCTCCAGTCCGTCTACGGCGTCGGCACCGACATCACCGTCAGCGAGCCCGCGACCGCCCCCACCGCGACCGGTCAGGCGGGCGGCGGCGGACGCTTCGACTTCGGCGCGAACTCCGGGACGGACGCCGGCGGCAGCCGCAGCGTCAACACCTCCCGGCTCGAGCCCACGCGCGGGGCCACCGTGATGGCGGACTCCACCCTGGCGACCGTGCAGAAGGTGCAGAACGTCTCGGCCGCGGCCGCAGTGCTCTCCCTCACCAACACCAGCTTCAGCGGCACGCTCCCCGACTTCCAGCAGCTGCGCCAGGAGCGGCAGGCCGGCGGCACCGGCGCGGCCGGCGGCGACGCGGCCGCTCCCTCCCCCGCTCCGACCGGGGGCGCGGACGGCGCAGGCGGCAGCTCCTTCAACGTCGACTCCTTCAGCGTGCTCGGGCTCGACCCGGCCGGCAAGTCGGTCGGCCCGCTCGCATCGGTCACCCTGACCTCGGGCCGGACCTTCACCAAGGCCGACGCCGGCAAGGACGTCGTCGTGCTCGACTCCGCCTACGCGAAGACGGCCAGCAAGGCCGTCGGTGACACCGTCACGATCGGCGGCACCGACTTCAGCGTCATCGGCGTCGTCGCGGCGACCGGGTCCGACTCCTCCACGGCCTCCAACGCGTACATCCCGCTCGACGTCGCGCAGACCCTCTCGGGACAGACGGCCAAGATCTCCTCCGTCTACGTGACGGCGGCCTCCTCCAGCGACATCTCGCAGATCAAGACCGACCTCACCAAGGCGCTCCCCACCGCGACCGTCAGCACCGAGGCCGACCTCGCCTCCGACGTCTCCGGCTCGCTCGGCAGCGCCGGCGACCTGATCGCGAACCTCGGCACCTGGCTGTCGCTCATCGTGCTCGCGGCGGCGTTCCTCATCGCGATCCTGTTCACGATCTCCGGCGTCACCCGCCGCACCCGTGAGTTCGGGACCCTCAAGGCGATCGGCTGGTCCAACGGCCGCATCGTCGGCCAGGTCGCGGGCGAGTCGGTCGTGCAGGGCGTCATCGGCGGCATCATCGGCGTCGCCGTCGGACTCCTCGGCGTGCTGATCGTGAACCTCGTCTCGCCGACCTTGACCGGCAGCGTCAACACCCGCTCCGGCTTCGCCGACGCCGCGGGTCGCGGTGCGGGAGCCGTCGGCACGGCGGCGACCAACGCGCCGGGAGGCGGCTTCGGTGGTGCGGGAGGCGGCTTCGGCGGCGCAGGGGGAGGCTTCGCCGGCGCACGTCAGGCCGCGGCCTCCACCAGCGAGATCGCCCTCCACGCGCCCATCACCCTCTGGATCATCCTCGGCGCCGTCGGGCTCGCCGTCCTCGGCGGCCTGATCGCCGGTGCGATCGGCGGCTGGCGCGCCTCGCGCCTCCGCCCGGCCGCCGCCCTCCGTTCGGTCGCCTGACCCCACCGCCTCAAGGAGCAACCGTGTACACCCTCGCGAACGTCACCAAGAAGTACACCCAGTCCAAGCGCGAGGTCGTCGCCCTCAAGGACGTCACCCTCGAGATCCCGGACGGCCAGCTCGTCGCCATCCAGGGCCCCACCGGCGGCGGCAAGTCGACGCTGCTGCAGATGCTCGGTGCCCTCGACCGCCCCACCACGGGGTCGGTCGAGCTGGGCACGTCGAGCCTGTCGAAGCTCGGCGACGGCAAGCTCACGGGCATCCGCGCGAACGAGATCGGCTTCGTCTTCCAGGGCTTCAACCTCATCCCGACGCTGACGGCCCAGGAGAACGTGGAGACCGCGCTCGCCCCGCTGAAGGTGAGCGCGGAGGAGCGCAAGCGCCGGGCCGCGGAGGCGCTCGCGTCCGTCGGACTCGGCGACCGCGGCACCCACCTGCCGTCCGAGCTCTCCGGCGGTCAGCAGCAGCGCGTCGCGATCGCTCGAGCCTTGGTCAAGAACCCGGACGTGCTGCTCGCCGATGAGCCGACCGGCAACCTGGACGAGGAGACCCGCGACGAGATCATGGACCTGCTGGAAGGGCTCTGGCGCGACCGCGGCCTCACCCTCGTCATTGTGACGCACGACAGCGCGGTCGCGAAGCGCGCCCAGCGCCGCCTCCACATCAAGCACGGCCAGGTCAAAGAGGCCGCCTAGCCCCGCCACATTCGTGCCGAATGTCGACTTAGCCCTCCGCTAAGTCGACATTCGGCACGAATCACGTGGCGGTGGGAGTCGGGACGACGAGCATCCCGAGGGCCTCGGCGAGCACGACCGCCTGGCGTTCGTCGATCGTGGCGCCGCGCAGGAGAACGTCGGACGGGTCCACGCCGGTCAGGTCGCTGCCGACGAGGGAGGCGGCGGTGAAGTCGGCGCCGGTCAGCGTCGCGCCCGAGAGGTCGCACCCGTCGAACCGGGACTCGGCGCAGCGGGCCTCGCCCAGATCGGCTTCCCGGAGGCGCACCCCGCGGAACTCCGCGCCGCGCAGCTCGGCGCGCGAGAGACCGGTGAAGCCCCAGTTGCCGCCCTCCACTTTGAGCAGCGCGAAGTCGCAGGCGTGGAAGGTGCTGCCGGTCAGTTTGCAGCGCCGGAAGGTCGTGTCGAAGAAGTTGCACCCTTGGAAGGTGCAGTTCACGAACGCCGAGTCGGTGTGCTCGCTCACGTTGAACCGCACCGACCGGAACGTGCACCGCGTGAAGGTCGCGCCCGAGGAGCGCAGCTCCGTCATGTCGACGCCCACGAACTCGACGTCGGTGAACTCCACCCCGTCGAGGTCGCGCCCGTACCAGTCCTCACCCCGGATGATGCTCTCCGTACTCACGGGTCGAGCCTAGCCATCCGGGGTGACAGCCCGGCCGGGGCCGGCTCAGTCCTGGTTGCTGAACGCGGCGTCGAACGAGGCGGTCGGCTGCTTCCAGAGCAGGGAGCGGATGTAGCCGACGGCCTCCTTCGCGCCGTGCAGACGGTCCATGCCGGCGTCCTCCCACTCGATCGAGATGGGGCCGGTGTAGCCGATCGACTCGAGCGCACGGAAGGAGTCCTCCCACGGCACGTCGCCGTGCCCGGTGGAGACGAAGTCCCAGCCACGGCGCGGGTCGCCCCACGGCAGGTGCGAGCCCAGCACGCCGGCGCGGCCGTTGCGCGGACGCAGCCGGGTGTCCTTGCAGTCCACGTGGTAGATGCGGTCCTTGAAGTCGACGATGAAGCCGACCGGGTCGATGTCCTGCCACATCATGTGCGACGGGTCCCAGTTGAAGCCGAACGCCTCGCGGTGGTCGATGGCCTCTAGCGACCGGACGCTCGACCAGTAGTCGTACGCGATCTCGGACGGGTGCACCTCGTGGGCGAACCGCACGCCCTCGCCGTCGAACACGTCGAGGATGGGGTTCCAGCGGTCCGCGAAGTCCTGATACCCGGCGTCGATGACGGAGGCGGGGACCGGCGGGAACTGGGCGACGTACGGCCAGATCTTCGACCCGGTGAACCCGACGACCGTGTCCACGCCGAGCTTGCGGGCGACCTTCGCGGTGAGCTTCAGCTCCTCGGCGGCACGCTGGCGGACGCCCTCCGGCTCCCCGTCGCCCCAGACCTTCGAGCCGACGATCGCCTGGTGGCGGAAGTCGATCGGGTCGTCGCAGACGGCCTGGCCCTTGAGGTGGTTGGAGATGGCCCACACTTTGAGGCCGTACTTGTCCAGGATGTCGAGGCGCCCCTGCAGGTACGCGTCGTCCTCGGCGGCACGCCAGACGTCGAGGTGCTCCCCCGACGCGGCGATCTCGAGGCCGTCGTAGCCCCACCCGCTCGCGAGCTTCGCCACCTCCTCCAGCGTGAGGTCGGCCCACTGGCCGGTGAAGAGGGTGACCGGGTGAGTGCGCCCCGACTCGTTCTGATCCGTCATCGTTCCGTTCCCAATTCGATCCAGGTGCCCGCCTCGGCGGAGTCGAGCACGGCGTCCGTGATCCGCACGGCCCGCAGGCCGTCGGTGAAGCGCGGCAGGCCGTCGGGGCTCTCCCCCGCGACCGCCGCGTAGCTGTCGGCGATGAACGCGTTGAACGCGTCCTGGTAGCCCTGCGGGTGACCCGAGGGGACCACGCACAGCCGGGCGGCGTCCGCGCTCAGCTGGTCGCCGTCGCGCGGGATGAGGAGGCTGCCCGCCCGGCGGCCGACCCACAGCGTCTCGGGCTGCTCCTGGTCGAAGGCCACGCTCTCGGCGGTGCCGGCGATCTCGAGCCAGAGCTTGTTCTTGCGGCCGGGTGCGACCTGCGAGACGAGGAGGGTGCCGAGCGCACCGCCCACGGTCTCGACGACCACCGCGACGGCGTCCTCGGTGGTGATCGCGGAATGCGATGCCCGCTCGGCGAACACGGTCTTCTTCGTCGCGGAGACGCGGGATACCCGGTCCCCCGACACGAACTCGACCAGGTCGACGAGGTGCGAGCCGATGTCGGCGAAAGCGCGGGACCGTCCACCCTGCGCTGAGTCGACGCGCCAATTATCGTCGCCCGAACCGAGCAGCCAGTCCTGGAGGTAGGAGGCGTTGATGCTGAGCACCCGGCCGGCCTCTCCCGACGCGAAGCGGTGACGCGCCTCCCGCACCATCGGGTGGAAGCGGTAGATGAACGGCACCGTGGCGACGCGTCCCTCGGCCGCGCGCACCAGCTCCTCCGCATCGGCCGTCGTCGTGGCCAGCGGCTTCTCGCAGATGACGTGCTTGCCCGCGGCGAGCACCGCCCCGGCCTGCTTCGCGTGGAGGGCGTTCGGCGTGGTGACGTGCACCACGTCGATGCTGTCGTCCGCGAGCAGCTCGTCGAGCGAGCCGTACGCGCGGGCGACGCCCAGGCGGTCCGCCGCCGCGGCCGACTTCTCGGCCGTCGACGACACGATCCCGGCCAGCTCGGCCCGGGCTGCGCGTGCGGCCCGGGTGTGGACCTCGGCCATGAAGCCGCCGCCCACGATGGCGACCCGGAGGCGTTCGCCCGCCCGGCTCTCGTCGCGGCGGGTCAAGCCGCCGTTCGTCGCATCTCCCACAGTCACGTCCTCACGTCTCCGTGCCGGCTACGCCAGCGTCGCCGCTCGCGGGTCCCAGTCCTCGGGGAGGGCGGGCGCCACCTGCACGGTGCTCGCGACCTCCACCGGCACGCCGGACTCCCCGGCCTCGATGGTCGCGACCATCACGTCGAGCACATGGAACGCCTGCTCGCCCGAGGCGCGCTCGGGGACGCCGGCGCGGATGGCGCGGGCCAGTTCGACGACGCCGGTGCCACGGGAGGACGTCGAACCGGTCGAGGCGACCGTCTCCTCGCCGTCGGCGCCGTGGATGCGCAGCTCGCCGGTGAAGGTGTTCGGGTCCGGGACCTCGACGGTGCCGTCGACACCGGCGACCTCGAAGAGCGTGCGGCCGAGCTTCGAGTCGAAGCTGAAGATCGCCTGCGCGGTCTGCCCGCTCTCGAACTGGTAGAGAGCGCTGACGTGCGTGGGCACCGTCACGGCGAACTCCTCGCCCGCGCGCGGGCCCGAGCCGATCACGCGGGTCTCGCGCGACTTCGACGCCACGGCGGCCACGCGGGCGACCGGGCCGAAGAGCTGCACCAGCGCGGTGAGGTAGTACGGGCCGATGTCGAACAGCGGGCCTGCGCCCTCCTGGAACAGGAAGTCGGGGTTGGGGTGCCACGACTCCGGGCCGGGCGACTGCATCAGCGTGAGTGCGGTGAGCGGGGCGCCGATGCGGCCGCTCTCGAGCAGGCGACGGGCGGACTGGATGCCGGCGCCGAGGAAGGTGTCGGGCGCGGTGGCCACGCGCAGCCCGCGGGCGTTCGCGGTGTCGAGCAGCTCCTGGCCGGTCGCACGGTCGAGCGAGAACGGCTTCTCGCTCCACACGTGCTTGCCCGCGGCGAGCGCCTGCAGCGCCACCTCGACGTGCACCTTGGGGATGGTGAGGTTGACGACGATCTCGATGCCGTCGTCGGCCAGCAGCTCCTCCACCGAGCCCGAGCCCGGCACGCCGTACTTGTCGGCCTGCGCGCGAGCGCGCTCCTGGTCGATGTCGGCGACGAAGCGCACCTCGAGGTCGGGGAACGAGGTGAGGTTGCCCAGGTACTCGTTGCTGATCACACCGGCGCCGATGACGCCGACGCCCACGCGCCCGGCGCTCACGCGAGGCCCTCGGCGGTGAGGAAGGCGAAGCTGTCGGCGACGGCCTGGAAGCGGTCGCCGCGCGAGTCGTCCAGCTCGACGACGCGCAGGGCGTTCGGTGCGGCGGCGATGATCTCGGCGATCGGGAGCGAGCCCTGACCGACGGCGACCTGGTCCTTCGTCTCCGTGCTGCCGGGGCCGTCCTTGATGTGGAGGGCGACGACGCGGTCGCCGAGGGCGGGGAGGAGGGTGCGCGGGTCGTGTCCGCCGACGGTCACCCAGTAGGTGTCGACCTCGAGCACGACCTCCGGGGCCAGCTTGCCCGCGAAGAACTGGAGGGCGGTCGTGCCCTCGATGGTGCTCTCGATCTCGTGGGCGTGGTTGTGGTACCCGACGCGGACGTCGTAGCGGGCGGCGACCTCGGCCGCCTCGTTGAGCTGGTCGGCGATCGCGGCGACGTCGGAGGCGGTCTGCCAGCGCTCCGGAGCGACGAACGGGTCGATGACCGTCTGGATGCCGAGGGCCTGCGCAGCGCTGAAGACGCGATCCAGATCCCCGCCGATGAAACCCTGGTGGGTGGTGGGAGCGGTGAGCCCCGCCTCGGCGAGGCCGTCGCGGAGGGCGTCACCGAACTCGAGGAAGGCGAACGGCTCGACCTGGGTGAAGCCGATGTCGGCGATGCGGCGCAGGGTGCCGGCCGTGTCCTCGGTCAGCAGTTCGCGGACCGTGTAGAGCTGCACGGAGAGTTTTGACGTCGACACAGGACTCCTCGTCGAGTGGTGGTGCGGATGGATGGCCGCCGGATGGCGATGGCTCCATTCAACCGAGACTTCTGTCGGATGTCAATCAAAAGTCAACGGATGCCACGCGATCTTTGGATGGATGCCGACCGGTGTGGTTCAATGACCGCATGACCGACACCGCGCGCGAGACGGGCCTGGTCGCGACGGACGCCGCCGACCTGCTGGCGATCCTGCGCGACGGCGTCCCACGCACGCGCGCCCAGCTCGCCGAGCTCACCGGTCTCGCCCGCTCGACCGTGGCGGTGCGCATCGATTCGCTCACCGCCTCCGGACTGATCGCACCCGCGGGAGACGATGTGTCGACCGGCGGCCGCCCGCCCGCGCGGGTGCGCTTCAACCCGTCGTCGCGCGTCGTGATCGCGATCGATCTGGGTGCGACGCACGCCGTGGTGGCGCTGGCCGATCTCGCCGGCGACATCCTCGCCCGCGAGTCCAAGCGCATCCGCATCGCCGACGGCCCGGAGTCCGTGCTCGACTGGGCGCTCGAGAGCGCGCAGCGCCTCTACCGGGAGAGCGACCGCCCGCTCGGCGACCTGGTCGGCATCGGGATCGGCGTGCCCGGTCCGGTGGAGCACTCGACCGGACTCCCGGTGAACCCGCCGATCATGCCGGGCTGGGACCGCTTCGACGTGCCCGCCTACGTCCGTCGCGTGTTCGACGTGCCCGTCCTCGTCGACAACGACGTCAACCTCCTCGCCCTCGGCGAGCACGCCCGGGTCTGGCCGGAGCAGACGGACCTGCTGTTCGTGAAGGTCGCGACCGGCATCGGCGCCGGCCTGATCAGCGGCGGCCGGCTCCAGCGCGGTGCGCAGGGCTCCGCCGGCGACCTGGGCCATGTGCGCGTGCCGTTCGGCGACGGCACCCCGAGCCACGGCGCTCAGGATGCGGACCTCGAGGCCCTCGCCAGCGGACCGGCGATCGCGCGGGCGCTCACCGCTGCAGGCATCCCCGCCGAGACCACCGACGACGTCGTCGACCTCGCACGCACCGGCAATCCGATCGTGCAGGCGGCCATCCGCCAGGCCGGACGCGATCTCGGCGAGGTCGTGGCGACCTGCGTCAACCTCCTCAACCCGTCGATGGTCATCGTCGGCGGCGGTCTCTCCCGGGTCGGCGAACAGCTGCTCGCCGGGGTGCGGGAGGTCGTCTACCAGCGGTCGACGCCGCTGGCCACCCAGCACCTCACCATCACCGAGTCGCGCTCCGGCGAGACCGGCGGTGTGATCGGTGCCGCGATCATGGTGATCCAGCACGTGCTCGATCCCGGCTCGGGGGCGGTGCGCGCGCTCTCGCGCTGACCCCCTCCATCACCCCGTCCACCCGCATCGATCATCGAATCGATTCGATACCGCTCAATCCCACCTCGAAAGGACCCTCGTGACCACCGAATCCCTCTCCTCCGGCGCCGCTGCCGGTCGACCCCTGCGCGCCGGCGTGATCGGCCTGGGCTGGGCCGGTCAGCAGCACATGGAGGCCTATGCCGCCCTTCCCGGCGTCGAGCTCGTCGCCATCGCCGGGATGGAGGAAGAACCTCGCGCCGCCCTCGGCGAGAAGTACGGCGTCGAGCGCCGCTACGCCGACTGGAAGGACCTCGTCGCCGACGGCGGCCTCGACGTCGTGAGCGTGGCCGTGCCCACCTTCCTGCACGCCCCGATCACCGTCGGAGCGCTCGACGCGGGCATCCACGTGCTCAGCGAGAAGCCGATCGCCCGTACCGCCTCCGAGGCGCAGGCCATGGTCGACGCAGCGCATCGCTCGGGCCGCGTGCTCGAGGTCGCGTTCAACCACCGTCGCCGCGGCGACATCGAGGCCCTCAAAGCGGCCATCGACGCCGGTCAGATCGGCCGCCCGTACCACGCGCGCGCCATCTGGCTGCGCCGGGCCGGCATCCCCGCGCTCGGCAGCTGGTTCACCAACCGCGAGATGGCCGGCGGCGGACCCCTCATCGACATCGGCGTGCACGTGCTCGACTACGCGCTCCACCTCTTCGGCGAGCCGCGGGTCGTCGCCGTCTCGGCCGTCACCCACTCCGAGCTCGGCGTCCGCGGTCGCGGCGGCGCGACGTCGGACAAGCAGCTGGTCGGCTCCGCCTACGAGGTCGAGGACCTCGCGAGCGTGCTGCTCCGCCTGGAGGGCGGCGGCTCCATCGTCATCGAGACGAGCTGGGCCGCGTACCGTCCCGCCGGCGACGAGTTCGGCATCACGCTGTACGGCACCGAGGGCGGTGCCGATCTGCGGGTCGTCGACTACGCCCCCGCCGGCGAGCTGACCATCTTCACCGGCGACGGCGAGGAGACGGCGGACGTCCGCGTCGCCGCCGACGCAGGCCGCGGCCACCTCGCCGTCGTGGAGACGTTCCTCGAGCACGTCGCCGACGAGGCGAACTGGGCGCAGTGGGACGGCTCCCTCGCCCTGGACCGCGCGCGGGTGATCGACGCCGCCTACGCGTCCGCCGAACGCGGAGCCGAGGTGCGGCTGCAGCCGGCCACCGTCGGCGCCGACGACACCAGCACCGACGACACCAGCGTCGCCACGAAGGGAGCCTGAACCATGGCCGCACTGCGCGTCACCGTCTGGAACGAGGGCGTCCACGAGACGACCCAGCCCGCGATCGCCGCGATCTACCCGGAGGGCATCCACGGCGCGATCGCCGAGGGCCTCCGCGACCTGCTCGGCGAGGAGGTCGCCGTGCGCACGGCGACCCTCGCCGACCCCGAGCACGGCCTGAGCGAGGCCGTGCTCGCCGAGACCGACGTGCTGCTCTGGTGGGGCCACATCGCCCACGACCAGGTCGCCGACGAGGTCGTGGAGCGGGTGCGCGAGCACGTGCTCGGCGGGATGGGCCTCATCGTCCTCCACTCCGGCCACTTCTCGAAGATCTTCATCCGGATGCTCGGCACCACCTGCTCCCTGCGCTGGCGCAACCCCGAGGGCGGCGAGCGGGAGCTGGTCTGGAACGTGAACCCGACGCATCCCATCGCCGCCGGGGTCGAGCAGCCGATCGTGATCGAGGCGCAGGAGATGTACGGGGAGTTCTTCGACATCCCGACGCCCGACGACCTGGTCTTCATCAGCTCGTTCACCGGCGGGGAGGTGTTCCGTTCGGGCGTGACGTTCACCCGCGGTCGCGGGAAGATCTTCTACTTCTCCCCCGGCGACCAGGAGTACCCGGTCTACTTCCACCCGCAGGTGCGTCGAGTGCTCGCCAACGGCGTGCAATGGGCGGCCCCCGTGGCCGGCGCCCGTGTCGCCCCCGCCGTCTCGAACCCGCAACCCATCTAGGCGGAGGGCCGCGTTCCGGAGGGGCGATCCTCCTGCGCCCGTCGCCAACGGAGGAGCTCACTGCCCATCGTGGCGCTGATTTCCTCCGTTGCCTGCGGCCCGCCGACGCGCGTTCCTGAATCTCCTCCCTTCGCCGCATGGCCGGAAAGGGAGGAGATTTTCGGGATCGACCCGGAAATGGCAGGCAAGGGAGGAGGTCGGCGCGCGAGGACGCCGAATCTCCTCCCTTCACCGCGCGGCGGGGAGGAAGGGCAGACTGGACACATGACGGACGTGCTCTCCTCCCTCCCCGCACCACGGCATCCCGATCCCGCCGACGCGCCGCCGCTGCGCTGGGGCGTCCTGGGGCCGGGCGTGATCGCCGCCGACTTCACGAAGGCGCTCCACGCCCACACGGCGCAGCGGGTCGTCGCCTGCGGGTCGCGCTCCGCCGAGCGCGCCTCCGCGTTCGCCGCCGAGCACGGTGTCGAGCGAGCGCACGGCTCCTACGAGGCGCTGGTCGGCGATCCCGGTGTCGACGTCGTCTACGTTGCGACACCGCACAGCGAGCACCTCGAGCACGCGCTGCTCGCCATCGCGGCGGGCAAGCACGTCCTGATCGAGAAGCCGATGGCCGCGACCGCCGACCAGGCGCGCCGCATCGTCACCGCGGCGCGGGAGGCGGGGGTGTTCGCGATGGAGGCGATGTGGACGCGCTACCTGCCGCAGACCGACATCGCCCGCCAGTTGCTCGACGACGGCGCCCTCGGGGAGGTGCGGGTCGTCACGGCCGACTTCGGCGGGAACGCCGCCTACGACCCGGCGAGCCGGCTCTGGAACCCGGCATTGGCCGGCGGTGCCCTCCTCGACCTCGGCGTGTACGTCGTCTCGTGGGCGTCCTTCGCTCTCGGCTCGCCGGCGGGCATCATCGCCAGCGGATCCCTCGCCCCCACCGGCGTGGATGAGCAGGCCGCCCTCGTGCTCAGCACGGTCTCGGGAGCGCAGGCGCTGCTCAGCACCGGGCTGCGGGCCGGCACGCCGTCGCTCGCCACGATCAGCGGGTCGTCCGGACGCATCGAGACGGATTCGCCGTTCTGGGGGCCGAGCGGCCTGCGCGTGCACCGCGCCGACGGCTCCCTCGCCGCGCACTGGCGCGACCCGTACGGGCGCCCGCACCGGCAGGGGATGTCGTACGAGGGTGCCGCGCTCGCCCGCTATGTGGCCGAGGGCCGCACCGAGTCGCCGCTCCACTCCCTGGACGAGGCCGTCTCGACGCTCGCCACGATCGACGAAGCCCGTCGCCAGCTCGGCGCAGCGGGCGTGGGCTGACAGCGAGCGTCGCCGGAGCGAGGCACAATGGAGGGGTGCTCGACCCCGCCCAGACCCGTTCCGCCGACCTCTACCGGCCGGGCGTGCTGGCGGACCTCGGTCCGGTGAGGGCCGCCGCGCCCGCTCCCGTCCCGGTGATCCCGGCGGTGCCGGACCAGACCGGCCACCTCGCCCGCGTCGTGGCGCGCTCCAGCGACCGCGTCGGCTGGCTTCGCGCGCGGAGCCGCGGCATCACCGCGACCGACGTCGCCAAGCTCTCGACGCCGCGCTCCCTGCGCGCGGCCGTCTACGACAAATTGCACGGCACCGGATTCTCGGGCAACTCGTACACGCAGCACGGTCGGGTGCGGGAGCCGGAGATCGCAGCCTGGGTTGCGGCGACCCACGGCATCCAGCCCTCGGACGCCCTCTTCCACGCCGAGCGGGATCGCCGTCATCTTGCGACGCCCGACGGACTCGCCGTGCGCTCCGACGAGCGGATCGAGCTCTGCGAGATCAAGACCACCAACAAGCCGTTCCGCAGCATCCCGCGCAGTTATCTGCGCCAGATCTGGTGGCAGCAGTACGTGCTCGGCGCCGAGCGCACCCTGTTCGTCTGGGAGCAGCACGACGGCTTCGTGCCGCTGCACGACGAGCCCGAGTGCCGCTGGGTCGACCGGGACGACGCCGAGATCGCGAAACTCGTCGGGCTCGCGGGCGACCTGATCGAGCTGCTCCGTCAGGCGACGGCGGTGCCGGTCAGCGCACCCGCACCCGCACCTGCGCCTGCCCCTGTTCCCGCGCCGGTCGCGACCCTCTACTGAGCGCGAGCGCGAACACGGCGATCCACGCGATCGCCACCGTGGTGCCGATCAATTCCAGCCAGGCGCCCACGTCCGTGGCGACGTGCACGATCGCGAGCATCCCCCCGACGATCGTGATGACGGCGACGGCGACGCAGCTGGCGAGGGAGAATCGCGCGACCCGCGGCAACCGCGCGGCGAACGCCACCTGCAGCATCGCGTAGCAGGCGGCGACGAAGCCGAGCACGGCGGAGACGGTGTGGGTCAGGTCCTGCGCCGTCGAGCGCGGATCGGCGATCGGCACCGGGCAGTTCGCCGTGCACGTCACCTGCGAGGCAACCACGAAGCAGAGTGCCGCGAAGCCGAGGCTGAGGGCCGGCGCCCAGCGGTCGAGCGGCCGGATGCGGGAGCGCACGTGCCCGCTCGCGAGGGCGATCGAGAAGCCGCCCGCGGCGACGAGCAGCAGCGCGACCCGGAACATCCCCGCCGTCGGGGCGCCCTCCGCGCCCAGCTCGCTCACGTACACGGGACGGTCGACCGTGAGCCGGGCGGCCCAGATGATCGTGAGCCCGCCGAGCACCGCGACGGTGCCGATGGCGAGCAGGATGGGCACGGCGCGCTCCCACCCGCGGGCGAGCGGAGGCACCGCGAAGGGCTGGCGCACGATGCGCAGGAATCGCTGCACGCTGGCTCCTCGGGTCCGGGTCGAAGCATCCTAACGCGACCCCTCCTGGAAACGTCCTGGGGGTATCCGAAACAGAGTGTTCACATGCGGTGACCCCGGCGTAACACCGGTGACGCAATCCCGGGATTGACTGGGTTCAGCCTGATCGCGCCAGTGGAGGGCGACCGACGAGGGGACGACGAATGCCGAAGACCATGCGGGCCGCACTCCTGGATGCGGCGGGTGGGCCGGAGTCCCTGCGGATCGGCGACACGGTCTCCCCCGACCGCGTCAACGCGGAGTTCCTGGTGAAGGTCGTCGCCGCCGGCGTGAACCCCCTCGACGCGAAGACGCGCGCCGGGCGCGGGGTGTTCGACGCCATCCACTCCTTTCCCGCCGTGCTCGGCCACGACTTCAGCGGCGTGGTCGTCGAGTCGCCGTACAGCGCCCATCCCCTCCGTCCCGGCGACGAGGTCTTCGGGATGGTGATGGTGCCGCGGTTCGGGGGAAGCTACGCCGAGTACATCTCGGTGCCGAGCCTCAGCGTCGTGCGCAAACCCTCCACTCTCTCCCACATCGAGGCCGCCGCCGCCCCGCTCGCCGCGCTCACCGCCTGGGGCATGGTCGTGGAGGTCGCCAAGGCGCACGAGGGCCAGCGGATGCTCATCCACGCGGGCAGCGGAGGAGTCGGTCACTTCGCCGTGCAGTTCGCCTCCTATTTTGGCGCGCACGTGATCGCGACGGCCTCGGGCTCCCACGCCTCGTGGCTGCGATCGTTGGGTGCCGCCGAGGTGGTCGACTACTCCACCACCCGGTTCGAGGACGCGGTGGAGGAGGTGGATGTCGTGATCGACCTGATCGGGAACGTGCACGACGACACCGGCTCGCGCTCCCTGCGCGTCCTGCGTCCCGGCGGCCTGATCATCAACGCGCCGACCGGGAGCTGGCCCGGCTTCGAGGACGAGATCGCTGCCGCCGGCGTACGCGGCACCCGCTACCGGGTCGCCCCGGACGGCAGCACCCTCGGGGTGATCTCGCGCCTGCTGGAGGCGGGGAACGTCCGCGTCCACGTCGACCAGATCTACGCACTCGAGCAGATCGCGGACGCGCACAGGGCGGTCGAGAGCGGCCACACCCGCGGCAAGGTCGTGCTCAAGATCGCCGAGGGGTAGGAGCTCCGAACAGCCGGGTCAGGAGATCGGGCTGCGCTCCATCACCCAGTCGTCCTCCCACCGCTCGCCGACCAGGAACCGCTTCGACCCCACGTGCTCGAAGCCGTGCTTGCCGTAGAAGCGCTGGGCACGCGCGTTCTCCTCGTTGACGCCCAGCCACATCCCTGCGGCCCCGGCGTCCGCAGCCGCGCTGACGCTCGCGACCATCAGCCGGCCGGCGACACCCTCGCCGTGATGGCCGGGCAGCACGTAGCACTTGCTCAGCTCGGCGGTCGGGCGCACCCGGATGGCGCGGCGCACGTCCTCGTCGGCAGGCTCCCCCACGATGACCATCGTGTAGCCGATCGCCTCCCCGGTCTCGTCCTCCGCGATCAGCACGCGGCGGGAGGGGTCGGTGACGTACTCCGCGAACCGCTCCGGTGAGAGCACGGTCGCGATGAAGTGCGCTTTCGCCTCCTCCGTGGTGTGCGGCGGGCAGGCGAGCGGGAAGGTCACGGCGGCGACGGAGGCGAGCGCGGCGGCGTCGCCTGTGCGGGCGGGACGGATGGTGACGGTCACGCCACCAGGGTAACGGCTGGCGGGCATGGAGGGACCGGCCGCCCCCGGGGGAATGGGGCGGCCGGTCCGGTCGTTCCGGCGCCGACTAGTGCCGGCCCTGCGCCACCAGGCTGAGCAGGGAGAACGACACGTCGCCGAGGCCGGTCACGGGGTCGTAGCCCTTGGCCGTCTTCAGCGTGGTGTCCTGATCGAACGACACCAGGTAGCTGTTGCCGCTGGTCTTGCTCGTGTACGCGACGGCCTGGGTCGGGTTCTGCGGCAGCACGTCGCGGAAGCTCCCCGGCAGCACGCGCTTGACGGCGTACAGCGTCGGGTTCGCGAACCCGATCGTCGTGTGCGTCGACTGCTGGACGATCGCGATCTGCGCGGCCACGATCGGCGAGGCGAGCGAGGTGCCGCCATACGTCTCGTTGATGTAGTCGCCGACCGCGAGCGTGTCGTCGTCGACGATGGGCCGGATGCCGATCAGGAAGCCGGTGTACGGGTCGGCCAGGGCCGAGACGTCCGGCGAGACGCGCTTGCCCGCGGCCAGAGCAGCCGGGACGATGCCGCGCTGGTAGTCCGGCTGCGCGAACACGGCGCTCGTGCCGCCTCCCGCGCCTCCGACGAACCGGCTGCCCGGCAGCGGCTCCGCGTAGCTCAGCGAGCCGTCGGCGTTCTTCACGATCTGGTCGACGGTGTCGCCCCAGCCGGTCTCGAAGGCGATCTTGCCGTTCTTGTCGATCGCCATGCTCGTGCCGCCCACCGAGGTGACCCACGGCGAGGAGGCCGGGAAGTCGGGAGACGCGTAACCGAGGTTCGCGACCTCATCGCCGTTGTCACCGCTCGAGAAGTAGAGGCCGATGCCTTCACCCGCAGCCTGCAGCTGGAGGTTGACCTCGCCCTGGATCACGTCGGCCGGAACCGCCTCGCCGACGTTGCCGTAGCTGTTGCTCACGATGGTCGCGAGCTTGTTGTCGAGGATCTTGGACATCGCCACGTCCAGGCCGCCGCCGCAGTTCGTGCCACCCACGTAGAGGATGCGCGCTCCCGGTGCGATCGCGTGCACGGACTCGACGTCGAGCGTCTGCTCACCCTGCCAACCGCTGGGGTACTGGCACAGCTCCTGGTCGGTGAAGTCGGCGGGCTTCGGCACCAGCTGCTGGTACGAGGAGTTGGTCAGACCCGGCTCGCCGTTCTGCGCGGAGTACGAGTTGACGTCCTTCACGATGCTGGGGCTGGCGTATGCGTCGATGATGGCGACTGTCTGACCGGTGCCGTTCACGCCACGCTTGCTGAGGTCGCTCAGCCCGTAGGCACTGCGCAGCTGCTGCGGCGTGTAGCCGCAGTTGTAGGTGCTGTACTTCGTCTGGCCGTTGTAGGCGGCGGGGACCGTCACCGTGTTCTCACCGAAGTAGTGAGAGCAGGGAGTGTCGACCACCGGAGCCGCGGCGACCTTGCGCGAGAGCTGCGGCTCACCGGATGATCCGAGGTCGCCCTGCTGGATCGAGTCCGGCCGGGTCAGGGTCCGCGACTGCTCGACGCTGACGCCCGACACCTTCGTGCCGATCGACGCGGGCAGGGACGGCGCCGTCGCGGGCGCGATCAGCTGGCGGCCGGCGTAGTTGAACGAGTGAAGGGACGTGCCGAAGATCGACCCGATCTGATCGGGCGTCCCGCGGAACACCACGTACTGACGGCTGGCGGGCACGGCGGTGATGGTGAGTCCCGCGGTCGTCAAGAAGCTGACCACGGCGTCGGAGTCGGCCTGCGTCGGCGAGAAGCGCCCGATCCACTGGGCCGGCGCGAGCGCCTTGCGGTAGCCGGCGATCGCCGGGTTCGAGACCTGCTTCGCGAGCGCTTCCGCGCCCTTCTGGTCGCGCAGCGGGAGGTAGATCTCACCTTCCACCGTCGTGTCGGCGGGTGCGGCGCCGGCGTCGTTCGCGGCGGTGGCCCACGACGGGACGGAGTCGGTGTAGGTCACCCGGTCGGCGGCGGTGGCCGCGGAGGTACCCGCCAATGACAAAGCCACCGTGGCGGCCACGGTGGCGATGATTCCGACGACCCTCTTGTGGAGGGATCGTGTGGTGCGAGGAGTCATGGAAACGTCATCCTTCACTCGGACGGACTCGACATCGAGCCGACGCGCGGCGCGCGCCAGAGCGAGCGTAAACCCGCGTCGTTCTGCCACACAAGAGGGGGTAGACGGGTCTGTCGCGATCCATGACGAGTGTGTATGTTCTCTCAGAATCGTGGGGAGGGCTTCAGCAACGCCGAAGGGGCCGGCACCGGCTGCTGCCGGTCCCGACCCCTTCGAGTGTCTGCGTGACGATCAGATCGCGTTGACGTCCAGCGGGATGCCCGGGCCGAACGTGGTCGACACGGCGCCCTTCTGGATGTAACGGCCCTTGGCGGCCGACGGCTTCAGACGCACGATCTCCTCGAGCGCGGTCTTGATGTTGTCGTCGAGCTGCTCCTGCGTGAAGCCCGCCTTGCCGACCACGAAGTGGACGTTGGAGTGCTTGTCGACGCGGAACTCGATCTTTCCGCCCTTGATGTCGGAGACGGCCTTCGCCACGTCCGGGGTGACCGTGCCGGTCTTCGGGTTGGGCATGAGGCCGCGCGGGCCGAGCACCTTACCGAGACGGCCGACCTGGCCCATGAGCTCCGGGGTGGAGACGGCCGAGTCGAAGTCGGTCCACCCGCCGGCGACCTTCTCGATCAGCTCGGAGCCGCCGACCTCGTCCGCGCCGGCCGCGATGGCCGCCTCGGCCGCAGGGCCGGTCGCGAAGACGATGACGCGCGCGGTCTTGCCGGTGCCGTGAGGAAGGATGACGGTACCGCGGACCATCTGGTCCGCCTTGCGCGGGTCCACACCGAGCTTCAGCGCGACCTCGACGGTCGAGTTGAACTTCGCGGAACCGGTCTCCTTCGCGAGGGCGACAGCCTCGGTCGGGGTGTAGAACTTGCCGTCTTCGATCTTCTCGGCGGCGGCCCGGTAGGCCTTGGACTTCTGTGCCATGAGTTTTCTCCTAACGAGAATGTGGTGCGAGCCTGGCCGGCTCTGCCACTGTGATGCCTTTCGGCGGAGGGTGTGTGAGGGCGGTCGGGGCTTACGCCTCGACGGTGATGCCCATCGAACGGGCGGTGCCGGCGATGATCTTCGACGCGGCGTCGATGTCGTTCGCGTTGAGGTCGACCATCTTCTGCTCGGCGATGCCGCGGACCTGCTCCTGGGTCAGCTTGCCGACCTTGTTGGTGTGCGGGACACCCGAGCCCTTGGCGACGCCGGCCGCCTTCTTGATGAGCTCCGCAGCCGGCGGGGTCTTCAGGACGAACGTGAACGAACGGTCCTCGTAGACGGTGATCTCGACCGGGATGACGTTGCCGCGCTGCGACTCGGTCGCAGCGTTGTACGCCTTGCAGAACTCCATGATGTTCACGCCGTGCTGACCCAGGGCCGGGCCGATCGGCGGGGCCGGGTTGGCAGCGCCGGCGTTGATCTGAAGCTTGATCAGACCGGTGACCTTCTTCTTCGGTGCCATGTCTCTTCCTTCTTTGTGTATTCGAGCGGCGTTGGATCTCTCCGTGCCGCTCTCCCGGTTTCTCGGCCCTTCCGAGACCCGGTGATCTGAAAACTAGGGGGTCAGAGCTTCGTGACCTGGTCGAAGCTGAGCTCGACCGGCGTCTCGCGCTCGAAGAGCGACACCAGCACGGTGAGCTTGCCGCTCTCCGGCTTGATCTCGCTGATCGATCCGGGCAGGCCCGCGAACGAGCCTTCCTTGATCGTGATGGTCTCGCCGATCTCGAAGTCCACCTCGGCCGGGATGACCCGGGCGGTGGCCTTCTGGCCCTTGGCGGCGCCCTTGACCGGTGCGGCCTCGATCTGGACGAGGCTCTTCAGCATCGAGAACGCCTCTTCGAAGCGCAGCGGCGTCGGGTTGTGCGCGTTGCCGACGAAGCCGGTGACGCCCGGCGTGTGGCGGACGACCGACCAGCTGTCCTCGTTGAGGTCCATGCGCACGAGCACGTAGCCCGGGATGCGCACGCGGTTGACCATCTTGCGCTGGCCGTTCTTGATCTCGACCACGTCCTCCATCGGGACCTGGACCTCGTAGATGTAGTCCTCCATGTTCAGCGAGACCATGCGGTTCTCGATGTTGGACTTCACCCGGCGCTCGAAGCCGGCGTACGAGTGGATGACGTACCACTTGCCGATCTTGCCGCGGAGCTCGGTGCGGAACTCCTCGTAGGGGTCGGTGGCGACCTCTTCTTCGTCCTCGACGGCTTCCTGGGCGGCTTCGGCCTCCTCGTCGTCGTGGACCTCGAGGGCCTCGTCGACGGCGTGATCGGCCTCGGGATCGACGGCCTCCGCCATCGCGTCCAGCACGGCGTCCAGATCGATCTGGGTGCCGTCCTCGGCCACGACGTGCAGCGCTTCGTGCTCGGCGGCGTCCGACGAGTCCTCGTCGTGCTCGAGCACGTTGCCGGTCTGCGCCTCGTCGTCCTCGGAGGACTGCTCGGCTGCGGTGGCCCAGTCCACGTCGTCGCGATTCGTCTCAGACACTGAATTCATTCCATTTCTGTCGGGGTGGCCGGTGGTCCGGCCGAGCTTTCCACTCGAGCGGGAGTCGTCCGCTCTAGGTGGGATTGCCGAAGACCCAGACGACGCCCAGGCTGAACAGCCAGTCGAGGAGGGACACGAGCGCCATCATGATCACCACGAAGACGAGCACGACGCCCGTGTAGCTCAGGAGTTCCTTGCGGGTCGGCGTGACGACCTTCTTGAGCTCGCCGATGACCTGGCGGATGAACAGCGCGATGCGCGCGAAGGGGTTGCGCTTCGCAGCGCGATCCTTCTTCGCGTTGGCGACGATGTCCTCACTCGGCTCGTCGATAACTTTTCGGGCCACCTCGTTACACCTTTCGTGGGCCGACATCGGAATGTCGACTTGCAGGGCGGACAGGAATCGAACCTGCAACCTGCGGTTTTGGAGACCGCTGCTCTGCCAATTGAGCTACCGCCCTAGGGAAGACGAACCCGCGAAGCGCTCCGCACGTCCTGAGACAAACCTAGCCTCGGTCAAGGCTAGCCGATCACGCATCCGAATGTGCTCCGAATGCCTGATCACAGCTCGGCACATCTGCCGTCGCCACAACCGAAAAAAGGCGCAGAAAAGCTTGGCAGATTCAACCACCGCGTCCAGTGTACGGGACGCTGCACCACCTGCGCAAAAGCGCCCTGCCTCGGGCGGGTGAACCGTCGTGACACGCCCTTTTCCGCGTCCACTCGCCGTCGGAAAGGGCGCCTCGCGACGTCTCACCGCCTCAGTGCCGGATGATCCTGTGGACAACCGGATCAGGCTGGTGATGGCCCGGCAGAGTGATGCGCATGAACAGTGCACTCGCCCTCCAGCTCGGACGCCAGCCTCTCGCCGTGCGGGAGGCGCGCGCCCTCGGTTCCACGGAGAAGCGCCTGCGCGGGCCGACCATCCAGCGGCCGTTCCGCGGCGTGGTGACCACGGCTCCTCTCCGCGGGCTCGACGACTGGTGCCGCGCCTACCTCGCCGTCGCCCCGCCCGGCGCGTTCTTCTCCGGGCCGACGGCCGCGGCGCTCCACGGCCTCCCTCTCCCCCGCCTCCCGTCGGGTCTGCACGTGTCGGTCCCCGCGCCGGCGCGCGCTCCGCGCCGGCCGGGGATCCACGGCCACTCGGTCAGGGTCTCGTTCGGGGATGTGATCGTCGAGAACGGTCTGCAGCTGAGCTCCCTCCCGCGCGCCTGGTGCGAGCTCGCCGGGATGTTCAGCGTCGAAGACCTGGTGGTCGCGGGCGATGCGGTCGCGCGTCGCTCCACCGGTCGCGACCGACTCCGTGCCCTGCGCGATGCGCTGAGCCGCTGTGCGTCGCGGCGCGGCCGGCCGGAGCTGCTCCGGGCATTCGACCTCCTGGATCCCCGGGCGGAGTCGCCGCAGGAATCCCGCCTCCGCTTCCGGCTCGTGGCCGGAGGCCTGCTGGGTCTCGAGTCGAACCTCGCCATCCGGACGACCACCGGCAAGAACTACCGCGGCGATCTCGTGTTCCCCGAGCGCCGGGTGATCCTCGACTACCGGGGCGACCACGACCGCGAGCAGGAGCAGTACCGTCGCGACCTCCGCCGGCGCATGGACCTGCAGGCGGACGGCTGGACCATCGTCGAACTCGGGCCGGACGACCTGGGCGATCCCGCTCTCGCGCGCCGGGTGCGGGCGATCCTCGCTCGCGCGGCGCACAGGGGAGGAGACGGGTGACGCGCCTACAGCAGCTTGCGCTCCAGAGCCCACGCCGTCAGCTCGTGCCGGGACGAGAGCTGGAGTTTGCGGAGGACCGCGGAGACGTGGGTCTCCACCGTCTTGATGGAGATGAACAGCTCGGCCGCGACCTCCTTGTAGGCGTAGCCGCGGGCGATCAGCCGCATCACCTCGCGCTCGCGGGCCGAGAGCCGGTCCAGTTCGTCCGTGGTCTCCGCCTGCTCGCCCGCAGCCGCTCCGAAGGCGTCGAGCACGAAGCCCGCGAGCTTCGGCGAGAACACCGCGTCGCCTCCGGCCACCGCCACCACGGCATCGCTCACCTGGCCGCCGGAGCTGCCCTTGGTGAGGTAGCCGCGGGCGCCGGCGCGGATGACGCCGACGACGTCCTCGGCGGCGTCCGAGACGCTCAGCGCGAGGAAGCGGGTGTGCGGGCATTCGGAGACCGTGCGACGCACGACCTCCGCCCCGCCGCCTCCCGCACCGCCCGGCAGGTGCACGTCGAGCAGCACGACGGCCGGTCGTGTCCGCACGATCGCCTCGACGGCGGCGTCCACGTCCGCGGCTTCGGCGAGAACGTCGAGACGATCGTCGAGGTCGGCGCGCAGACCGGAGCGGAAGATGGAGTGGTCGTCGACGATCACGACGGTGATGCGTCGGGGATCGGCGATCCCGCCGTCGTGGGCTGGGTCGGTGTGGTCTGTCATGATGCCTCGTTCGCGAACTCGATGCTCAGGTGGACCTCGGTGCCGGTTGGCCGGGAGGTGACGGTGGCCGTGCCGCCGGCGCGGCGCATCCGGCCGATGATGGACTCCCGCACGCCCAGGCGTCCGTCGGGCAGGGCGTCGACGTCGAATCCCGCCCCTCGGTCTCGCACGAAGACGTCGGCGGAGCCGGCGCCGTTCTCGATGTACACGGAGACCTCGCCTCCGGCATGGCGCGCGGCGTTCAGCATGGCTTCGCGGGAGGCGGCACCGAGCTCGGCAGGCGCGTTCCGTACCGGCTCGCCAACCGAGACGATATCGAAGTGGACGGCGTGGTCGACCTCGAGCGCGGCGGCGACCTCTCGCAGCTCCCCGGCCAGGTCGGCGCCGTCCCGCTCGGCCGCGTGCGCGGCGTCGGCATACAGCCAGTCGCGCAGCTCGCGCTCCTGGGCTCGGGCGATGCGGCCGACCTCGCTCGAGGCCCCGGCGCGGTTCTGGATGAGCGCGAGGGTCTGCAGCACGGAGTCGTGCAGGTGCGCCGCCATCTCGGCGCGCTGCTCCTCCTTGATGCGCGCGGTGCGCTCCGAGATCAGCTCCCGCCAGAGGCGCAGGGCCCAGGGCGCGACCAGCACGGCCGCCCCGGCGAAGGTCGCGGCGATGATCCCGAGCCACAACGGTCCCGAGCTGCGCCCGTTCTGGAGCACGCTCAGCACGAGCGCGACCACGACCAAGAAGGCGCCGGCGGCCGTGCGGAACGCGGTGGCCGACAACGGCGTGGGGAGGAGGCTGTCGTCCTCCACGAGCTGGTCCCAGGCCACGGCGGCGACGACCAGGACGATCGAGAGGAAGAGGAGGCCGATGGCCGAGCCCAGGGCACCGGTCGACACCAGGACGATCGACACGACACCGGACGCCGCCCCGGCCATCCCGAAGAACCAGGGGATGTTGACGCGGCGGTGCACCCGCTGGACGGCCTCGTCCGCTTCCGCCGCGCGCAGGGGGACGAGCGCCCACAGCCAGAGGTAGAAGAGGACGCCCGCGCCGGCGAGGAACGTCGTCCCGACGAAGATCCACCGGACGGCCGCGACCGGCCACCCGAGGTGGTCGGCGAGCGCCTGGCTGACACCGCCGAACACGCAGTCGCGCGGACGCGCGAGCGGCGGCCGGACAGCGGGGACGGTCGGGGTCATGTTCAGAATCCAAGCAGACCCGGGGCCACCCGGACAGCCCACGGGCAGGGGAATCAGGGTCCGCTCAGGGTGTCACCCCATGTCGCAGCGCCGCCTCCGAACGCCAGGATCGAAGCATGTCACAGAACGACTCCACCACCACGCCGCCGCCGTACGGCGGCCCGAGCACCGGCCTCTCCGGCCGCGGCTCCCGCTTCTTCGACTGGATGCGCAGCCTCGGCGTCGTCCGCGCGGACGGCTGGGTCGGCGGTGTGTGCGCCGGCGTCGCCTACCGTCTCGGGATCGACCCGCTGATCGTCCGCGGCATCGCCGTCGTGGCCGCCGTGCTGGGCGCGCCCGTCCTCCTCGTCTACGCGCTCGCCTGGGCGCTCCTCCCCGATCGCGACGGCCGCATCCACCTCCAGCGCCTCTTCGAGGGCGACGTGGATGCGCCGATCGTCGCGGCGGGCGTTCTGATCGTCCTCTCCCTGCTGCCCTGGTCGAGCGGGCTCGGCTGGTTCGGCGGCGGCGTCTGGCACGACTGGGGCTGGGCCGAGATCGTCGGCCGCGTGTTCTGGACGCTCCTCGTGCTGGCGCTCGTCGCCGGGCTGATCGTCTTCGCAGTGCGGGCGGCCGACAAACGGCCGGGTGCATCGACCCCCGCGGGCCGGCCGGCACCTCCCGCGCCCGGCGCATGGCCGAGCGCGACGGCCGAGGGAGCACCCAGCGACTCCTCGAGCCCACCCACCACCTCCGCCGCGTCCGCCGCGTTCGCCACGGGAGCGGACGGCGCGACCACGACCACCGCGGCGAGCGCGGACCCGACCACCGAGGCCGGCGCTCCGACGCCCCCGCTCGACATCACCGCCGAGCCGGTCGCCCCTCCGGCACCGACCGTGGGCGCCAGCCCTCAGGACGTCGCGGACTGGCAGCAGCGTCAGGCCGAATGGAAGGCCGACCACGCCCGTTGGAAGGCGCGCCTCGCCGAGGACATGCGTGCCGTCAAAGCGCAGCGTTCGGCGGAGATCCGCTCCCAGGCGGCGGCCGCCAATGCCGCGGCCAACGCGCGCCGCGCGGCCTACCGCGCCGCCAATCCCCGGGTCGGCGCGCCCCTGGGCTGGCTGACCGTCGGCCTCGCGATCATCGCGGGAGCTGCCGTCTCGGCGCTCTGGATCCCGCTGACCGGCCTGTCCGGTTACGCGTCGACCGCCGCCCTCGCCGCCGCGACGCTGGTCTTCGGCCTCGCTGCACTCATCGCGGGCCTCGCCCGCCGCCGCAGCGGATTCCTCATCACGTTCGGGATCATCCTCGCCGCTCTCACCGCACTCACGGCGGCTCTCCCCGGGGGCGCTCGCGCGAGCTTCTCCGCGACGTCCATCGTCGCGGGAGCCGACCAGACCCTCTCGCCGTCGTCGGACGCCGCCTACGTGCAGGGCTGGGGTCACACCACGATCGACCTGACCGACGCCGTGACGGCCTCGGGAACGCCCGAGATCGACCTGGCCAAGGGCTCGGACGCGACGACACTGATCATCCCCGCCGACGCCACCGTGCGGCTGGAGGCGGCGACACCGTCCGCCGTGATCGTGACGGACCCGTCGGGCGCCGAGCACGTCCATCGCTGCCAGCCCCGCCCGCTCGGCGGCTGCAGCACGAACATCGTCGTCGGCCCGGGCGGAGATCCCGACGCCGTCGTCCGGATCGCCCAGCTCGACGACGTGCTCGTCCAGCGCGAGCAGAAGTGAGGAACGTCATGACCACCGACGCGAACCCGACCCCCGACCCGTCCGACACGCAGCCGACGGAGGCACTCTCCACGACGGAGCAGCCGACAACGGAGCAGCCGACCGCGCAGCAGCCGACCGTCTCTCAGCCGACGCGCCCGCTGCCCGCCGAACCCTGGCTCACCCCGCCGCCCCCGTCCGCGTGGTCGCCCGCGACCTCCACCGCCTCCCGTCCGCCGATCCGGTGGGGCGGGGTGGTGTGGGGACTGCTCCTCGTGCTGTTCGCCGCCGGGACGCTGTTCGTCCTGTCCGCCCCCGAGCGTCTGGCCGCCGTGGAGGTCTGGCTCGCCGCCCTCACACCGGGTACGGCGTGGGCTCTGTGGCTTGCTGCCGCGGGCGTGCTCATCGTGGTGTTCGCACTGCTCGGTGCGATCCGGTCGGCACAGCGACGCCGCCAGACGGCATGATGGGGGCATGACTCCCCACCGCGCTGCGGTCTCGGTCCGCGACCTCCGCAAGACGTACGGCGCGTTCGAGGCGCTGCGCGGAGTCGACTTCGACATCGAGGAGGGCGAGACGTTCGCCCTCCTCGGCCCGAACGGTGCAGGAAAGAGCACGACGATCGAGATCCTCGAGGGCTACCGCGACCGCAGCGGCGGCACGGCCGAGGTGCTGGGGGTCGACCCGCAGCACGGCGGCACGGAGTGGAAGGCCCGGCTCGGGATCGTGCTGCAGTCGGGCATCGAAGCCGCCGACGTGACGGTGCGCGAGCAGCTCGTGCACTTCTCGCGCTTCTACCCTCAGCGTCGCGACGTCGACGAACTCATCGCGGCGGTCGGCCTCACCGACAAGGCGAAGACGCGCATCCGCAATCTGTCGGGCGGCCAGCGGCGCCGGCTCGACGTCGCGCTCGGTGTGATCGGCCGGCCGGAGCTGCTCTTCCTCGACGAGCCGACCACCGGCTTCGACCCGGAGGCGCGCCACCAGTTCTGGGATCTGATCAGGGACCTCAAGCCCGAGGGCACGACCATCCTCCTCACCACCCACTACCTCGATGAGGCCGCCCAACTGAGCGACCGGGTCGCGGTGATCGCGCGCGGCACCCTGATCGACATCGGCGCCGTCGACGAGATCGGCGGCGCGGATGCGCGCATCCCGATCGTCAGCTGGCGCGACGGCGGCGGCGCCCTCCAGCGGCGACGCACCGATGAGCCGGGCGCACTCGTCTCCCGGATCACCGCGGAGCTCGGCGGCGAACCGCGCGACCTCGAGGTGATCCGGCCGAGCCTGGAGGACATCTATCTCGAGCTCGTGCGCGAGGCGGGGGCCGCGGAGCAGGAGGCGATCGCATGACGACCATCCCGCTCGGCATCGCCCGTGCCCGCTACGAGACCCTCACCTACTTCCGGCAGGGCGACACGATCTTCTTCACCTTCCTCTTCCCGGTGGTCATGCTCGGGATCTTCTCGGTCGCGTTCCAGGGGCTGGGGAAGGTCGGAGCGGCGCCCGACGGCTCGGGCGGCATCACGCAGGCCGCCTACTACCTGCCCGGCATGATCGCCGCGGGCATCCTGCTCAGCGGCGTCCAGAACCTCGCCGTCGACATCGCCGTCGAGAAGAGCAACGGGACGCTCAAGCGTCTGGGCGGGACACCCCTGCCGGTGGTCTCGTACTTCATCGGCAAGATGGGCCAGGTCATCGTCACGAGCGCCCTTCAGATCGTGCTCCTGCTGCTGGTCGCCCGATTGGCGTTCGGCGTCGAACTGCCGACCGACCCCGAGGCGTGGCTGCGCTTCATCTGGATCTACCTGCTCGGGATCGTGACGTCGGCGGTGCTCGGGATCGCCTTGTCGGCGGTGCCCCGCACGGGCAAGAGTGCGACGGCCGTCATCATCCCGATCGTGCTGGTGCTGCAGTTCATCTCGGGCGTCTACCTCGCGTTCAACCTCCTCCCCGTCTGGCTGCAGAACATCGCGAGCGTGTTCCCGCTGAAATGGATCGCGCAGGGGATGCGGAGCGTGTTCCTGCCCGCGTCGTTCGAGTCGCAGGAGCCGAGCGGGAGCTGGCAGCTGGGCTGGATGGCCGTGGTCCTGCTGATCTGGCTGGTCGCCGGGCTCATCGCCTGCCGGCTGACGTTCCGGTGGATCCGCAAGGACGGCTGATCGGCGCTGCCGTGGCAGAGGGTTCTGCACAGCCGGCCGGGCCTGGGACTTGTCCACGGATCAGCACCCGGGGCGATCGGGCGTCGGCCCCCTCTGGAACGATGGCTGCATGAGCACCACCAGAGACCTCGCCGTCACCAGCCTCCGCGCCCTCGTCGGGCGGGAGGACGCCGACTTCCACTCGGGGCAGTACGAGGCGATCGCTGCCCTCGTCGACGAGCAGCGACGGGCGCTGGTCGTGCAGCGCACCGGGTGGGGCAAGTCGGCCGTCTACTTCGTGGCGACCATGCTGCTCCGGCAGCGCGGTGCCGGGCCGACCATCCTGGTCTCGCCGCTGCTCGCGCTCATGCGCGACCAGGTCTCCGCCGCCGAACGCGCGGGAGTGCGCGCCGTCACCATCAACTCGGCCAACCGCCACGAGTGGGACGACGTGTCCGCGCGGCTGCGCGAGGACTCGGTGGATGTGCTCCTGGTCTCCCCGGAGCGGCTCAACAATCCCGACTTCCGCGACCAGCACCTCCCCGACCTGATCGCGCGCAGCGGCCTCCTCGTGATCGATGAGGCGCACTGCATCTCGGACTGGGGTCACGACTTCCGGCCGGACTACCGCCGCCTGCGCGACCTGATCGCGTCTCTTCCGGATGGCGTGCCCGTGCTGGCGACGACCGCGACGGCCAATGAGCGCGTCGTCGCCGACGTCGCCGAGCAGATGGGCGAGGGCAGTGGGCACGCGGAGGTACTGACGATCCGCGGACCGCTCGCACGGCGGTCCCTGCGCCTCGGCGTGCTGACCCTGGAGGACGCGACGTCGCGGCTCGCGTGGCTGGCGAGCAACCTCGATGCGCTCCCGGGCAGCGGCATCGTCTACACGCTGACGATCGCGGCCGCGGAGGACACAGCCCGCGTGCTGCGGAAGGCGGGGTTCGAGGCGCACGCGTACACCGGGCAGACCGACACCGCCGAGCGTGAGGATCTGGAGGGGCGGCTCAAGCGCAACGAGGTGAAGGTGCTCGTCGCCACGAGCGCTCTCGGCATGGGCTTCGACAAGCCCGACCTGGGCTTCGTGGTCCACCTGGGGGCGCCGTCGTCGCCCGTCGCGTACTACCAGCAGGTCGGTCGCGCCGGGCGCGCGACAGAGAATGCCGACGTCCTGCTGCTGCCGGGCCCGGAGGACCGCGCCATCTGGCAGTACTTCGCGACCGCCTCCATGCCGTCGGAGGAGAAGGCGGCGGCCGTCCTCGACGCCCTCTCACAGGAGACGCAGTCGACCCGCGTGCTCGAGAGCCGGGTCGACCTCAAGGCGTCGACGCTGGAGCTGCTCCTCAAGGTCCTGGATGTGGACGGCGCCGTCCGCCGAGTGTCCGGCGGCTGGGTGTCGACGGGGCAGCCCTGGGTCTACGATCGCGACCGGTACGAGCGGATCGCCGCAGCACGTGAAGCGGAACAGCAGTCGATGCTCGAGTACGAGCGCACCGGGATGTGCCGCATGCAGTTCCTGCAGGAGGCCCTCGACGACCCGGCAGCGGCACCGTGCGGCCGATGCGACAACTGTGCAGGCGCCTGGTATCCGAGCGCCATCGCCGCGGAGGCCTCCGGGTCGGTCTCGGCAATGCTCGATCGGGTGGGAGTGGAGGTCGAGCCGCGCAAGCTCTGGCCGACCGGCGCGGACCGGCTGGGCGTGTCCGTGCGCGGCAAGATCGCCCCTGCCGAGCAGCTCCAGTCCGGCCGGGCCCTCGCCCGGCTCACCGACCTGGGCTGGGGCAACCGCCTTCGTGAGGTGCTCTCTCCTCAAGCTCCGGACGCGCCGTGCCCTCCCGAGCTGCTCGCCGCCTGCATCCGGGTCCTGGCGGATTGGGACTGGGCCGAGCGGCCCGCCGCCGTCGTCGCGATGCCGTCACGACGACGCCCGGTGTTCGTCGAGTCGCTCGCGCGCGGTCTGGCCGACGTCGGACGGCTACCGTTCCTCGGCTCGCTCGCGCTTCGCGGAGGAGGTCCGACCGGCGACCCGGGCGGCAACAGCGCGTTCCGGCTGGCCGCCGTGTGGGATCGCTTCGGCGCCGAGGGTCTCGACGTGCCGAACGGGCGCCCCGTCCTCCTCGTTGACGACCTCGTCGACAGCCGCTGGACGATCACCGTCGCCGGGCGCGCCCTGCTGGACGCGGGTGCCTCGGCCGTGCTCCCGTTCGCGGCGGCGCTGAGGGGGTGAGGGTCGGGGTGCCGAGGACGAGATGAAGACGACTAGATGAAGTCGCCGCCGCCGAAATCGCCGCCTCCGAAGTCACCGCCGCCGAAGTCACCCCAGCCACCGCCGCTGTCACCCCAGCTGCCTGCGTCGGCGCCGCCCATGTCGGCGCCGCCCGCGTCTGCACCGGCCGCGTCGGTCGTGCCGGCATCGCCGGAGCCGCCGTCGCCGGAGCCGCCGTCTCCACCGTTGTCGCCGCCGTCACCGTTGTCCGCACCCGCCTGGCTGTCGGCCGGCGACGGGAGGAACGCGCCGACCAGGGCGGAACCGATGACGTAGCCGGCGACGCTTCCGAGGAGGGAGCTCGCGAACATCCCACCGAAGCCCATGCCGCCGCCGCCCGCTCGGCCCCCGAGCGAGCGCTCGAGGGTCCCGGGCTGACGCAGCTCGGAGCGCGTGGCGGACTGCGCGAGCGAGCGCGGGTCGTCGCCGCGCGGCTGCTCGCCGGCCGGGGCGTTCTCGCTGAGCTGCTGGAAGAGCAGGCGGCGCTGCTCGGGCGTCAGCTTCGTGAACGCCTCTTCGTGCACCTGCTCGATGGTCTCGGGCGGCGCGGTGCGCAGCAGGTACCGGTAGCGCTCGACGGCGATCTCGTCGTCGCTGCGCTGCTGCGGAGCGGGCGCCTGCTGAGGCACCGGCGCGGCCGGATACTGCTGGCCGGCGGGACGCGGCTCTTCGCGTCCGAGAAGGCGGTCGAGGAATCCCATGGTCGTGCCCCTTCGGTCGACGGCTGTGCGGGTGCGCCGTGCTGCCGTCAGCCTAGGTTCCGTGCGTGTGAGAGTTCTCAGAGAAAGCCGGGCGGTCGCCTACAGCACGACGCCGACGAGCACCGGCTCCGGCCGCAGCAGCACACCGAACTCCGACTGCACGCGGGCCTGGATGAACGACGCCAGCTGCACGACGTCCTGCGCCGATGCGCCTCCACGGTTCACGATCGCGAGCGTGTGCTTGGAGGACAGTCCTGCCGCCGAGCCCGGGAGCCCATAGCCGCGACGGATGCCCGCCTGCTCGATGAGCCACGCGGCCGAGAGCTTCACGTCGTACGGGCCGTCGGGGAGCGGCGGCACGTCGAGGGGGTGCACCCCGTCGGGCTCCAGGCCGAGCACGGCGTCCGGCTCCGGCGGGGTCACCGGCCAGCGCGGAGCGTCGCGGGGCAGCGACCGCGCGAAGTTCTCGGACACGATCGGATTCGTGAAGAAGCTGCCGGCGCTGACCGAGTCGGGGTCGTCCGGATCGAGGACCATCCCCTTCGACGAGCGCAGCGCGAGCACGGAGCGACGCAGTTCCGCGATCGGGACGCGGGCGCCGATCACGACGCCGAGGGCATCCGCGAGCTGCGCGTATCCCACCGGGGCGCTGAGCGGTGCGCCGACACCGCCGGGAACCGTGTTGTCCGCGAGTTCGAGGTCGACCGAGAGCACGATGCCCGCCAGGCCGCCCTTGAGGGCCGACATCCGGTAGCCGAGGCCGAGCTCCGCCTTCGTGAGCGTCGTCACCTCGCCGGTGCGGTAGTCGAGGAACTCGATGCCGAGCAGAGCCGATTCGAGCTCCTGGCCGTAGGCGCCGATGTTCTGCACGGGGGCGGCGCCGGTCGATCCGGGGATTCCGGACAGCGCCTCGATGCCCGCCCAGCCGTTGCGCACGGTGAGGGCCACCAGGTCGTCCCACGGCTCGCCCGCCTGCACGCGCAGGCGCACGCGGCCGTCGGGTGCCTCCAGGCGCTCGACGCCGCGGGTGACGATGCGGATGACCGTTCCGTCGAAGCCATCGTCGCCGGCGATGGTGTTCGAGCCGCCGCCGAGGAGCAGCCAGTCGTCGCCGCTCCCCCACACCTCGAGCGCCGTGGCGACGAGCGCGTCGCGGTCGGCCGGGGCGACGAGGCGCGCGGGCACGCCGCCGACCCGCATCGTGGTGAGGTCGGCGAGTGCGGTTGGCGCGGCGGGCGGCTGGGCGTCGGTCATGCCAGGGAGACCCGCACCTGCGCCTTGCCGAGCACGGTCTCGCCGTTGAACGTCGTGGTGAGGTCGACACGGGCGACGCGGGCCTCCGCGTCGAGCTGGCCGATCTTCGCCGTGACCGAGACGGTCGCGCCGGTGACCGGGTCCACCAGGATCGGCCGGGTGAAGCGCACCTGGTAGTCGGCGACGCGCGCCGGGTCGCCTGCCCAGTCGACGACCGGCTGCACCGAGAGACCCATGGTCAGCATCCCGTGCGCGATCACGCCGGGCAGGCCGACGGAGGTCGCGATGTCGTCGCGGTAGTGGATGGAGTTGAAGTCTCCCGAGGCGCCGGCGTAGCGGACGAGGGAGTCGCGAGTCAGCTCGTAGCTGCGCTCGGCGACCACGTCGCCGACGGTCAGCGTGTCGAAGTCGGGCTGCGCGGAGGTCAGCTGGGTCATCACTCGTCCCCTCGAACGACCAGAGTGGAGGTGGAGGTCACGACGTGCTCGCCGGCCGCGTCGACGATCACGGTCTCGGCGGTCACCATCGAGTGGGCGCCGAGTGATTTCACCGCGGTGACGGTGAGCGTGCCGGTGAGTTCGTCGCCGGCGATGACCGGGCGCGTGAAGGTGAACCGCTGGTCGCCGTGGACGACGCGGCTGAAGTCGATGTCGGCCTCCGGGTCGGCGAGCAGCTGGTCGAGCGAGAGCTGCTGCACGACGATGGAGAAGGTGGGGGGCGCGACGAGGTCGGCGTGGCCGGCGGCGCGCGCCGCGTCGAGGTCGAAGGAGGCGGGGTCGGTCGCGAACACGGCGCGGGCGAACTCGCGCACCTTCTCCCGGCCCACGAGGTACGGGGCGGTCGGCGGGAACGCGCGGCCCTGAAGAGCTGGATTCACTGGCACCCGTCGATTCTACGGGGAGACGAAAAAAGAGAACCCCGGCCACCTGGCCGGGGTTCTCTTTACGTGTGGTCGGCGCCTACTGGCAGCTGTCGCACTGCAGCATGTCCATCGGGTCGACGGGAACCGCGTAGCCGCCGACGCTGTCGTTTTCGTAGTCCATGATGGCCTCCCCTGAAGTCTCGTTTTTCACCGCTTCGCACGGTGTTCACCCACTATATAACCCGAATGACACGATTGTCATTCCACTAGATGTAGTGTTTTCGACTTTTTTTGGCTCTCCCCCGAGATTACGGCGGACCACCGACATTCCGCTGCCCGAGGCGGCAGTCTCACCGGCGTGTCGCGGTGTCAGGTCGGCGTGTCGCGCCCTCTGTCGCGGGCACCGACGCCACGACCTCCGGATCCGCGCCCCGGTCCGCGCGGACGAGGACGATGCCGCCGAGGATGAGCACGCCGCCGAGGAGCTGCAGGACACTCAAACGCTCTCCGAGGAGCAGCCAGGCGTAGAGGCTCGCCGCCACGACCTCCAGCAACCCGACGAAGGAGGCCAGGCGCGAGCCGAGCAGCTCGGTGGCGGTGATGCTGGAGGCGTAGGCCACTGCCGTCGCGAGCACGCCGACCACCGCGAGCGGCACCCACCAGGCCGTCGGCCGGCCGAACAGCTCGACGTCCGTGAACCGCACGGTGAAGGGCAGCAGACCGGTCGCACCGACGGCGCCGAGGGCGAGTCCCCCGACGAGCAGGCCGCCCGACGCCAGCGCGACCGGTGGCAGGCCGTCGCTCGGACGGGCGGCGATCACGTAGAAGGCGGCGCATCCGATCATCGCGACCGTCGCGAGCACGATCCCGAGCGGATCCAGGCGACCGGCGCCGCCGGGCGACACGACCAGCACGAGTCCGATGACGGCGACGGCCGATCCGACGAGCACGACCGCGTGCGGCGCACGGCGAGTACGGGCCCACGCCACCGCGACGAGCAGCACGGGAGCGAGGTACTCGATCAGGATGCCCGTGCTCACGGGGATGCGCTGGATGGCCGAGAAGTACAGGACCTGCGTCCCCGCGACGCCGACCAGCGCCATCCCGAGGAGCCGCCAGCGGCCCCGCCAGACGGCCGCCCAGCGCCCGCGGAGCGAGAGGAGGGCGAACGGCAGGAGCACGAGACCACCGATCAGCGCCCGCAGCGTGACGGCGGCGACGGGCGACCATCCGCTCTCGAGCAGGGGCTTGATGAACGCACCCGACATCCCGAAGGTCGCCGCCGCGAGCAGCGCGATGAGGAGGCCGAGCGTCGTCGGGTGGCGGTGCGACATGAGAGTCACCTGTCAGGATCGAAAGGGATGATGGGCCTGACGCTAGTCTTGTGCCGAGTAAGGAGTCAACTTGCATTTTGCCCCTGACACAGTGGACGCGCTCGAGTTCGCCGTCGAGCTCGGCAACACGGCGCCCGGCGCATCCCGCAGCGGAGACGACGAGCTCCCCACCCCTGCTGAACTGGCGCGACTGCTCGCCCGCAACCGGTACTCCGGCCGGAAGGAGGAGACCGAAGCCGAACTGGCCGACGTGCACGCGACCCGCGATCTGCTGCGGCGCGTCTGGTCACTCGACCGCGACGACGCGGCCCTGGCCGTCAACGGCATCCTCGCCGACGCTCATGCCCTTCCCCACCTGCTGCGTCACGACGGCTTCGATTGGCACCTGCACGCGACCTCGCAGGATGCGCCGCTCGCCGAGCGCATCCGGGTGGAGGTCGCACTGGCCCTCGTGGACGTGATCCGCGCGCGGGAGACGGACCGCCTGCGGGTGTGCGCCGCCGACGACTGCACCGGACTGCTGCTCGACCTCTCCCGCAACGGCTCCAAGCGCTTCTGCAGCGTGCGCTGCGGTAACCGCGTCAACATGATCGCGTTCCGCGCGCGCAAGGAGGGCGGGGCGTAGCGGAACCGATCCGCAGCCCGCCTGGAGCAGGCGCGGTGCGTCAGGCCCCGTACGCCCGCAGGAACGCGCGCACACCCTCGACGATCAGGTGCTGCGTCTGCTGCTCGTCGCGTTCGATCGGGCGCCCGAGGGTGTTGGCGAACGACGAGACGGTGAGGGCCACGAAGTGGTCGGCGGCGAGGCGCGGGTCGGGGGTGACGAGCAGCCCGCGACGGTCGAACTCCGCGAACCGCTCGGCCACGGCATCCTCGGGCTCGCCGACACTCCAGTGCTTGTCCCAGAGCTCGGGCAGGTTCACCGACTCGGTGGAGAGCAGGCGCATCAGCGCGATGTAGTCGGAGGACCCGAGCGCGGTGGACGTGATGTCCTGGGCGAACCGCGTCAGGGCGGCCTCGATCTCGATCTCGCCTCGGAGGTCGGCGTCGATGGCCGCGGTCACGGCCGTGCCGAGCGCGTCGACGGCCTGCTCGACGACGGCCAGGAGCAGATTCCGCTTGTCGCCGTAGTAGTCGTAGACGGTGCGCTTGGAGACACCGGCACTCGCGGCGATCGCGTCGACGCTGGTGCGCTCGACACCGTCCGCGAGGAACAGCTCGCGCGCGGCGGCGAGGATGGCCTCCCGCTTCTGCGCCGACCCCTCGCGAACACCCTTCGCCGGCGTCGTCGTCTGCATCGGACCTCCCTGATTCCCTCACGATCTTACTCATCGGTTTACTTACTACACTGCACGGTGTAGTTTACTGCTCATGACCATGACCCCACCCGCCGCCGTGAGCTCTCGTCGGCTCAACCTGATCAGCCTCGTGCTGATCCTCGGCGCGATCACGACGATCCTCGACTCGACGATCGTGAACATCGCGCTCGACCACTTCCACACCGTGTTCCACGCCACCGTCGCCCAGACGCAGTGGGTCGTGACCGGCTACCTCCTCGCCTACGTCGCCGTCGTCCCGGTCTCCGGCTGGGCGTCCGAGCGATTCGGCGCGCGGCGCATGTGGATGTTCGCCGTCGCCACCTTCGTGCTCGGCTCGGTGCTCTGCGGCCTCGCCTGGAACCTGCCGAGCCTCATCGGCTTCCGCGTGCTGCAGGGCGTCGGCGGTGGGATGGTGCTCCCCATCACCATCACGATCCTCACCAGGGCGGCCGGCAAGGAACGGATCGGCCGGGCGATCGCGACGATCGGCCTGGTCGCCCAGCTGGGACCCATCCTCGGCCCACTGATCGGCGGCTCGCTCATCGACTCGGTCGGCTGGCGCTGGCTGTTCTTCGTCAACGTCCCGATCTGCCTGACCGCACTCGTGCTCGCACCGCTCTTCCTCCCGGTCGGTGCGAGGGACTCGGCGCACCGCTTCGATCTGTTCGGCTTCGTCCTCCTGACACCGGGAGTCGTCGCGCTCGCCTTCGGGATCAGCCGAGGTGCGACCCCCGACGGTTTCGCCGCCCTCGACGCGTGGCTCCCCCTCGCGATCGGCGTCGCCCTCCTCGCCGGCTTCACCGCCTGGTCGTTGCGCTCGAAGCGGCCGGCCCTGCTCGACGTGCGCGTCTTCGCGCGGCGCAGCTTCGGGATCGGCAGCGTCATCACGTTCCTGAGCGGCTTCTCGATCTACGCGCTCATGTTCCTGCTGCCACTCTTCTACCAGCAGATCCGCGGCGACTCCGTCTTCACGACCGGCCTCCTGCTGATCCCCCAGGGTCTCGGGACGATGTGCTTCATCCTCGTCAACCGCCGGCTCGGCGACCGGATCGACACCCGCTTCGTCATCGCGGGCGGCGTGGTGCTCGCCATGATCGGAACGCTGCCGTTCGCGCTGGCCGGCGCGTCCGGCGGAGACGTGCTGCTCCTGGCCGGGCAGTTCCTGCAGGGATTCGGGATGGCCGCCGTCTCGCTCCCGGTGATGACGCTCGCCTTCGCCAGCCTCAGCCACGCGGAGACGCCCCGCGGAAGCGCCGCCTTCAACCTGGTGAAGCAGGTGGGCGCCCCGTTCGGCGTCACGGTCATCGCCGTCGTCCTGCAGCAGTACCTCGCGGGAGCGACCACGGCGAACCAGGCGCTCGGCGCCTTCAACGCGACGTTCTGGTGGGTGCTGGCGCTGAGCGCGGTGCCGCTCGTCCTGGCCTTCCTCGTCCCGGCCACCCGCCGGGTCCGGGATGCCGCCCAGCGTGCCGAGAACGCACCGTCCGAAGCGGCAGACTCCGTGATCGAGACCGTCTGACGTCCGCTCCGGATCAGGCGCCGTCGGCCGGCGAGGAGGGCGAACCCTCCTCGCCGGTGCCGAGCAGCCCGCGCGCCTGTTCGGCGGCGCGGGCGATGCTCTCGCCGACGAAGTCCATGAAGCGCGCCATGTTCTCGAGCCGGACGCCGGCCGGGGTGTCGTCGCCGAGCAGGCGCACGCCCTCGCGGGCGGTCTCGGCGATCTGGGCATTGGAGCGCGCCGCCGCGATCATCGACTGATACCAGACGTCGGCGTCGGCGATGTAGCGCTCGCGCCTTCCCTCCCCACGCTCGCGGATGACGAGGCCCTGTCCCTCGAGCAAGCTGATGGCTTTGGAGATGGAGGCGGGGCTCACCTCGAGACGCCGCACCAGCTCGGCCGCCGTGAGGCTGCCCGCGTCGGTGGTGTAGAGGCTGGTGAGGATGCCGGCCGCCACGCGCGGAAGACCGGACTGCATGAAGAGAGTGGTGAAGGACTCCTCGTAGGCGCGGACGGCCGGCGAATCGCGTCCGTCCGCCTGCGGTTCGCGGGCTGCTCCCGCGACGGTTCCGCGACGCTTGTGCGCGCGCTGCTCGGTGGCCCGCTGCGCGAGGTCGGCCCGGTACGCCCCGGGTCCGCCGTTGCGCAGCACCTCCCGAGTGATCGTCGAGGTCGGCCGATCCAGCTGCCGGGCGATCTCCGCGTACGCGAGATCGTCGGCCAGGCCGACCGCGATCTGGTGGCGTTCCTGCCTGGTGAGCCTGCCTGCGGCCATCCGTCGCCTCCTTCGTCGAGTCGAGCGTAGCGTTCAGTCGCTCACTAACGCAACAGGATTACGGGTGGCGATTGCATTACTCTCTGAACTATCGCAACGATATATGTCTTTTGATCTGCATTTTTGAATATACAACGCAATGATGGCATTGCCTGATCAGTGAACGCAACGTAGCGTTTCCTGTATCAGAAACATCCATCAGCGTCACCGATCAAGGAGTTGAGCACCATGCAGACCTTCGACACCCCGTCCCCCGTCACCACCGTCGTCGACGTGCCCGCCGGGCGCCTCCGGTTCATCGCCACCGAGCGCACGGACGTTTGCGTGGACATCCGCCCCGTCGACGCCACGAAGGCGCGCGACGTGAAAGCGGCGGAGCGCACCACCGCGGCGTTCGCCGCCGGAACGCTCACCATCGGCACGACCGAGACGTCTGCCGCGTTCGGGCCGAGCGGCTCCGTCGAGGTGACGATCCAGCTGCCCGCCGGCTCCAGCGTGCGAGCGACCGGAAGCGCGGAATTGCGCGGGGCCGGGAGCCTCGGTGACGTCGTCGTCGAGGGATCGGTCGGACCGATCGCGCTCGACGAAGCGGAGTCCGTCCGCCTCAGCGCCCTCGACGGCGCAATCGCCGTCGGTCGCCTCACCGGCCCCGCCGAGATCTCCACCGCGCGCGGCGACATCCGGATCGCCGAGGCGCGGCGGGGCGACGTGGTCGTCATCACCCAGCTCGGCGACGTCTCCGTCGGCGTCCCGGCGGGCACCACCGCCGTCCTCGACGCCGGCACCCCTCACGGCCGCATCAGCAACGCCCTGCGGAACACCGATGGATCGGCGACCGTGCGGATCCGCACCACCACCGCGTCCGGCGACATCGACGCCCACACCCTCTGACCGCGCATCCCACCAGAACTCGGGAGAACATCATGACGAACCGCAGCACGACTTCCACCCATGCAGCCTGGACCGGCATGGTGCCGGTCGACGACACAGCCCTCGCCACCACCGACACCGGCGGCTCGGGCACGCCCATCGTCTATCTGAACGGCCAGTTCGCCACGCAGGGCTACTGGCGCCGGGTGATCGCCGACCTCGGCCCCACCTGGCGGCACATCACGTACGACGAGCGCGCCCGCGGCCGGAAATCGGGCCGCTCGGCCGACTACTCGTTCGCGGCCGCCGTGCGCGATGTCGATGCTGTGCTCGCGGCGCGCGGTGTCGACCGCGCCGTGGTGGTGGGCTGGTCGTACGGCGCCTACGTCGCGGCGCACTGGGCCAACCTCAACCCCGCACGCACGATCGGCGCTGTGCTGGTCGACGGCGCGCAGCCCTACGACTGGCTGGACGACGCGATGGAGGCCCGCATTCGGACGCTCTTCCGGCGGATGGGGTGGTTTACGCCGCTCCTGCGACCCACCGGACTCACGCCCCGGATGAGCGCCGCCCAGCAGGCCGAGAGCAACATCGAGCTCGGCCGTCTCGGCAGCACCGGCGAGCTGGGCCCGGTGCTCGACGGCATCGTGGTGCCCACCCGGCACGTCGTCGCCTCCGGCACATCGCTCGGCAGCCGCGGCGACGAGCAGGAGGTCATCCGCGCCGGCCTCGCCGACGTGATCGCCCGCAACCCCAATATCGCGATCAGCGCGAAGGTGCCGAGCAACCACGGCGCGATCCTCCGCAAGGATCACGCGGCGGTCGCCGCCGCCGTCCGCGAGGTCGCCGCCCTGGGCGCCGACCGCTGACCGCTGACCATCGGCCCGGATCGGTGTACTGATGGTGCGGACGATGGAGGCAGCAATGGCACAGTTCGCGATCACCGGCGGCAACGGACGCATCGGCCGTTCGATCATCCCGCGCCTGATCGGCCACGGCCACCAGGTCCGCTCGATCGACATCACCGAGGCTCCGGACGACGCCACGTGGGAGCACGTCCAGGCGTCGATCGCCGATAGGGACGCGCTCGCGAAAGCGGTGAAAGGCGCCGGCACCCTGATCCATCTCGCCGGAGTCGCCTCGGAACGGCCGTGGAACGAGATCGTCGAGGAGAACATCGACGGCACCCGCAACGCGCTCCAGGCCGCGTACGTCGCCGGGGTGCCCCGGGTGATGCTGGCGAGCTCGATCCACGCGGTCGGTCGGGCCCCGGCCTCCTCCGCACGGGAGTCCCGCATCCTCCCTCCACGACCCGACACCTACTACGGCGTGAGCAAGGTCGCGATGGAGGCGCTCGGCAGCCTGTACGCCGACCAGTTCGGGATGGCCGTGGTGTCGGCCAGGATCTGCACCTTCGCCGAGCATCCCGAGGCGTCGCGCTCGCTGGCGACCTGGCTCTCGCCGGGCGACGCGACGCGTCTCGTGGAGGCCGTGGCGACGCTCACGGAGCCGGGCCACCGGATCGTGTGGGGCGTCTCCGCGAACCGTCCCGCCTGGTTCCCCCTGGAAGAGGGCGAGGCGATCGGCTACTTCCCGCAGGACGACGCGGTCGCGATCGCGGAGCGCAGTGGTGCCGCCATCGACCTGCCCGACCCCGAGCAACCGCTGGGCGCGCCGTTCGGCGACGAGCGGCATCCCGTCGGGCTGCGGTGGTAGCGGGATCCACAACGCAACCGAGTCGCGGTATTCCACCGTTAAGCAGGGGTCCGGGTACGTCTTCCGACGGCGTGCGCCTACGGAATCCCGGTGCACCGACTACTGAGCGGCCGGAGGCACTACCGATATGCATGTAATGCCAGCGCACACTGGAATCCGATCCCACCCGATCAGGATCTCCCCACCCGAACCGCATCCGTTGCAGCTGCACCCGGCGTCCTAGCGCCGGGGCGGCGCCCGCTCCGTCGCGTCGGCACTCGAGGGATCTCCAACGCACCCGACTCCAGACGAAGCGAGGTTTCCCCATGTATCAGGCCGGACCAATCGGCGGCGGGCTGACCGTCGGCGGCGTTCTCGCCGCCACCGGCAGCGGTTCGATGATGACCGTCATCGGCGTCACCATCGTCACCCTCTTCCTCCTCCTCGGCGGACTTCTGCTCCTCCGCGCGGCGACTCTTCGCCGTCGCGAGAAGGCCGGCAGCGCGTCCCTGGCGGGGGTGCGTCACACGGCAGGAGGCCGTCATGTCGGCTGACCTCACCACCGCGATCCCCCTTCCCCGCCCCCTCACCCGTCGTCGCGCTCGTCCCGGCATACCGCTCCGCCGGATCGTCGCATGGCTGACCGCCATCGCACTGGTCACGACCGGCGTGCTGCTGATGCTCAACGAGGGTGTGGTGCGCGACGTCGAAGCCCACATGCTCGTGACGATCGCCAACGACCTGTTCGGGTCCGACGCCGTTCTCGCCCGTAAGGACGGCAACCCGGGCGTCGCCTTCCCCGCCGGCGCCGATTGGGTTCTCGTCGTCATCACGATCCAGTGCGCGGTCGCGCTCTACCTCGGCCCCATCGCCTTCCTCGCCGGTGTGCTCGCCCTTCGACGGGGCGTGCGCCTCCACCGGGTCCTGCTCTCCGCGGCAGCGGGGATCACCGGGATGATGCTCCTCAATCTGCTCCGCCTCGGCCTGCTGATCTTCGCCTGGAGCACCTGGGGCATCGAAGCATTCCGCTGGGTCCACGGGCCCGTCGGCACGGTCCTGATGCTCGTCGGGATGGCCGCCGCGCTCATCCTGATGACCATCGTCGCCTTCAAGCGGCCCGCATCCGACGGTCGCCGCCCGGCCAAGGGCCGCCGCTCCGCCCAGGCCTGAAGCCGGGCGCATCCTTCTCTCCCCAGGAGCCGCCCGTTTCGGACCACCCGCCGAAGGCTCAACAGCAACGCCGATACCCACCCGTTAGGGGTAGACCATGGTCCCGATCTTCGCCGTCGCCGCCTCCGTCGTCATCTGCATCTCGTTCGCCTACCTCTGGCGGCGGCGTTGCGTATCTGGACTAACGGGTGGTCCATGCGCTTGAGAGGTCGGCCGCCCCTCCCTTGGGCGGCCGGCCTCTCCACTCCCGAAACCCAACACCCGCCACCCGCCACCCGCACCTCCCGGCCCGATCCGTGCCCGACGGCCGACGCGCAGACCCGACACCCGTCCCTCCCGCGCACCCGACTGAGAGGAACCCTCATGCCCGCCACTCCCCACGGCATCGCCATCGTCCTCGGCACCCGCCCCGAGATGGTCAAACTCGCCGGGATCATCCACGAGCTCGGCCCCGAGAGCCGCGTGATCCACACCGGCCAGCACTACGACCAGGCCCTCTCCGGGTCGGTCTGGGAGGCCCTCGGTCTCCCGGAGCCCGAAGCGGTCCTCTCCGTGGGCGGCAGCGGCCGTGCAGCGCAGATCGCGTCGACGCTGAAGCAGCTCGACACGATCTTCAGCGCCCGGCCTCCGAAGGCCGTCGTCGTCCAGGGCGACACCAATGCGACACTCGCCGGTGCCCTCGCCGCGAACGCGCTGGGCATCCCGCTGGTGCACGTCGAAGCGGGGCTCCGCAGCTTCGATCGCGCCATGCCCGAGGAGCACAACCGGGTGATGGTCGACCACATCGCCGACCTCCTCTGCGCGCCGACCGCGGTGAACGTCGAGAACCTGCGCGCCGAGCAGATCCCGGCCGAGCGCATCGTGCTCACCGGCAACACGGTCGTCGAGGCGGTCCAGGCGCAGCGGCTGCCCCGCCAAGCGGCTGCCGCTGTGCTCGCCGGCCTGCGGCTCTCCGTCGACGGCTACGTGCTGGCGACCATCCACCGGCCCGAGAACACGGACGATCGAGACGCGCTGTCGACGATCCTGTCGGAGCTCGGCTCCGTGACCCTTCCGGTCGTCCTGCCGCTCCACCCGCGCACCCGCGCCCGCATCCACGCATTCGGGCTCGACCCGTTGCTCGAGGGCCTGCGCATCATCGAGCCCGTGACTCCCCCGGACTTCCTCGCACTGGCGTCCTCTGCTGCCGTGCTGGTCTCCGACTCCGGCGGGGTGCAGGAGGAGTGCAGCGTGATCAAGCGCCCGCTGCTGGTGATCCGTGCGTCCACCGAGCGCCCCGAAGTGATGGGCTCGTTCGCCGATCGCGTGCTGCCGGGGCCCCAGATCTCTGAGATCGTCGAGCGCTGGATCGGCGATCTCGACACTCTCCACGCAGAGCTGGAGCGCCTCCCGAGCCCGTACGGTGACGGCACCGCCTCCGTGCGCGTCGCGCGGGAGATCCGGACCCTCGTCGGCAGCCCGCACGCGGAGCGTCGGGCCGCCTGAGCCCGCGGGTCAGCCGCCCGTCGCGTGCCGGCCCTTCCCGGTCGCCGGATCGATGAAGGACGCTCGACGCGGCGGCGGCCCCTGGCGCCGGTGCAGGACGATCGCGCAGCAGCACCCGCCCGCGGCCGCCGCCAGGCCCGCTCCCGCGGTGAGCACGACGCCGCCTCCCGCTTCTCCCGCTTCGGGAAGCACCAGGGCTCCGATCACGACCAGTGTCAGAGCCGCGAGGCAGAAGAGCCCCACCGCGCTGAATGCCACTCCGACGGCGCCGACGAAGAGTCGCTGAACGCGGGTCATCCGGCCGTCCTCCACGGGGTCTCGGCGTCGTCCGTGCTGCGGCAGGATGAGCCGAGGCGAGGTTCGTGATCGTGACGTTCGCCGCACAGGCAGCCGACCCGGATCGGTTCGCCCGACAACTGGCTTGTGAAGATCTCGGCGTGCACGGCCATCTCCTTCGACGCTCGGAATCCGCGCGCGGGCACGCGGGATGCGCCGATGTTAGAGCGCGCGAGAACGCCGAGAGGTAGGCCGCCTCCGGATTTCAGTAGTGCCGACCGGGCTGTTGGGTAGGCAACGCCAGCATTTGGCCCGAATGTCGCGTTTCGCGTCGCCTAACGCGACATTTGGGCCGAATGTGAGGCCAGAGTACGCGTGAGCAGGGCGGCGGCAGCGGCGACCATCGCAACGCGCGGAGCGACCCCGGCAGAGGCATCCGCCCAGCCGAACTTCACTCCTGCCCACTCGAGCGGGCCGGCAGCCGCCACTGCGGCGTCGAGACGATCCGCGGTGAGGAGCGACGCGGGCTCGCCGAAGGGGAACCCGGGCGCCGGGACCATCGGGTGGTGCGCGTCGACCCATGCCGGGCCGAACGGAGTGGTCTGGTCGGCAGCGCCCGAAAGCATGAGCCCGCGGAGGCGACCGGAGGACGCGATCGCCGCGATCTGAGCTGCGACGGCATCCCCGTCGCGCAGCTCGATCGCCGAGCGTCCCCAGTTGACGCTCATCCCGAACCGATCGGGTAGTCCGTCGAGGGCGGCGAGCTCGTCGGCGACGGCGAGGAAGCCCTTCTCGGGCGCCCTGCCCGGCACGAACGTGTCGCAGTGCTCGACCACGAGGGCCGCATCGTCACCGACGCCGCTCGCTGCGAGGGACTCCAGCGACTCGCGCAATGCGCTGATCGCCGCCTGCTCGGCCGCGGGATCGACGGAGGCGACGGGCGCGCTGTGCAGCTCGACCGCGACCACCGCGCGGCGCCCGCACGCGTCGTTGAGGCGCTCCGCAGCCTCCAACATCCGGGTCGCCTCGGCGACGGCGGCAGCACGGCCGTCGGCGTCGGGCGAGGCCAGACCGAACCGCGGGTCCCGCCCGAGCCGGCGCATCGTGCCGGGGATCCCGGTCAACACGGCGTCGAACCGACGCGGGAACCGGCGCAGCAGCCATGCGTCGTCGTGCGGGTGGAGGCCGTCGATCCAGGGCAGCTCCAGCCCCCGCACCGTGGTGAGCGCGGTGAGGCCGTCGAAGTACTCCTCCTCGGCGTCCGGTGCCCATCGCGCGTGCGCGGGAGACGCCGCATAGGCCCCGATGAGGACGCTCATCGGGCGACGGCGTCCGCGAACCACCGGGTGATGGTGGCCGGATGGGTGATCGCGGTGCCGACGACGACGGAGTAGGCGCCTGCGTCGATCGCGGCTCGTGCCTGCTCCGGGGTGTGGATGCGGCCTTCGGCGATCACCGGGACCTCCACCGCGGCGGCGATCTCGGCCACCAGGTCCAGGTCGGGCCCGTCGAGCTTCGGCCGCTCGGACGTGTAGCCGGCGAGCGTCGTCCCCACGCAGTCCGCGCCGGCTTCGACAGCGGCGACCGCATCGGCGAGCGATCCGGTGTCCGCCATGACGAGCGTGCCCGTCTCGTCCTTCAGCCGGCGGATGGTCTCGGCCAGATCGAGCCCGTCCGGCCGCGGCCGTCGGGTGCCGTCGAGCGCGACGATGTCCGCTCCCGCGGCGGAGACCGCGACGGCGTGCCGCAGCGTGGGGGTGATGAAGACGCCGTCGTGCCCGTCCTTCCAGAGGCCGATCAGGGGCAGGTCCACCCGGTCGCGGATGAGGGCGATGTCGCCGAGCCCCTGGGCGCGGATGCCGACCGCATGGCCGGCCAGCGCCGACGCGGCGATCTGCGCCATCGTCTCCGGGCTGCGCATCGGCTCGCCCGGGTACGCCTGACAGGAGACGACGAGGCCGCCGTGGAGGGCCGCGAGCGGAACCGGGACGGGGAGAGTGTGAGAGGTCATGCGCGTGCTCCGGTCGGAGAGGAATGGAGAGGGTCGGATGAGGGAGGGGCAGCGGCCACCGCGGCGTCGAAGGCCAGGGCTCCGGCACCGGCGAGGGCCGCAACCGTGCCGAGGGCGGCGGGCACGACCGGGCGGTCGCGGACGAGGTCGATCGCCTCGGCCGCGACGCCGTCGCGGAGCGGGCCCCACCAGAGCTCGGACGTCTGGGAGAGACCGCCGCCGACCACGACGACGTCGGGGTCGAGGGCGTTGAGGAGGCCGCCGATCGCGCGGCCGAGCGCTCGTCCCGCGGTCGCGACCACGGAGAGCGCCAACGGGTCGCCTGCCTCAGCGAGGGCGAAGACCGCTCGCGCGTCGGGCACGGGCGCCGTGCCGCCGCGGCGGAGATAGGCGGCGTGGATCGCGGGCCCGGCGGCGATGGTCTCGACGTGGCCCTGCCGGCCGCAGGTGCAGTGCAGTCCCTGGGCCTCCACCGCGGGCAGGTGACCGAAGTGGCCGGCGGCGCTTGACGCACCCACGAGCGGAACGCCGCCGACGATGAGGGCTCCGCCGACGCCCGTGCCGGCGGCGACGAGCAGCACGCTCGACCGCGCGCGACCGGCTCCGAAGCGGGCCTCGCCGAGAGCGTGGGCGCGCACGTCGTTGTCGACCGCGACGGGGAGACCGAGTGCGGTCTCCGCCTCCGCTCCGATCCTCGTTCCCGCCCATCCGGGCAGGGTGTCCGTCGCGGAGAGGACGGTGCGCGTGCGCGGGTCGACGACCCCCGCCGCACCGATGCCGACGCCGACGAGTGGGGCGTCCCCCGCGAGCGCTTCGGGAGCGGCGGCGATGACCTCGGCCGCGAGGCCGATGACCGTGGCGAGCACCGCCTCCGGCCCCGCGGCCGCGGGAGTGGGCACCTCCCGTCGAAGAAGCACCGAGCCGTCCGCGGCGACCAGACCGGCCGCCGTCTTCGTGCCGCCGAGGTCGACACCGACGGCGTACCCGATCGGCCCGAGATTCATCGGACCAGGAGCCCCGACTCCTCGACGATCGCCCGGATGCGCTCCACGGTCTCGCCCTCGAGCGCGGGCACGGGGTGGGCCATCCGGTTGCTCTCGATCACACCGAGCGTCTGGAGGGCGGTCTTGAAGGCGCCCAGCCCGGCCGCCTCCCCGCTCACCCCCTGTGCCTGGAACACGATCTCGAACAGGGAGGCCAGACCGTCCTGGATGCGCTTGGCCTCGGCCCAGTCCCCGGCGCGCGCGGCGGCCACGAGCCGCACGTACGAGGCGGGGTCGACGTTGCCGAGGCCCGGCACGACGCCGTCCGCACCGGCGAGCAGGGCGCCGTCGACGACGATCTCATGCCCGGTGAAGAGTACCAGCGGGCTGCCCGCAGCACGGTTCGCCGCGACCAGCCGGCGGAAGCCGACGTCGTCGCCGCTGGAGTCCTTCACGCCGGCGAGCACGCCCTCGACGCCGAGGCGCACGAGCAGTTCGTGGCCGAGCTTGACGTGCACACGGACGGGCACGTCGTAGGCGAACAGCGGAAGGGCCGTCGACGCGGCCACGGTGCGGAAGTGCGCCTCGATCTCCTCGAGGCTGGGGCGGACGTAGAAGGGGACGGTCGCGACCACGGCGTCCACCCCGGCGAACTCGGCCAGACGGACCTGCTCGACGACGCGGGAGGTGGACATGTCGTTGACACCGGCGAGCACGGGCACGCGACCGGCGGCGATGCGCACGGCCTCACGCAGCACCTCGCTGCGCACGGCGTCGGTCAGGAAACCGACCTCGCCCGAGGATCCGAGGACGAACAGCCCGTCGACTCCCGCCGCGATCTGCGACTCGATCAGGCGCTCGAACGAGGCCACGTCGAGCGCGCCGTCCGGCGCGAACGGGGTGACGAGCGGCGGGACGACGCCGGCGAAACGGGAAGTGCTCACAATTCTCTCCAATGGTGGTGCGTGATGGCAGTGCAGGTGGTGCGGTGCCGGCCGGCGGGTCAGGCGCCGGCCGGCCGTTCAGAGCAGCGTCGGCGCGGCGCCGAGCAGCGTGCGCGTGTAGTCGTCGGACGGGTGGTCGAAGACCTCGGCGGCCGTCCCCTCTTCGACGATCCGGCCGTAGTACATGACGACGATGCGGTCGGAGACGTACCGGACGGTCTGGATGTCGTGCGAGATGAAGACCATCGCGAGGTTCAGCTGCTGCTTGAGGTCGCCGAGCAGGTTGAGGATCTGCGCGCGCACGGAGACGTCGAGGGCGCTGGTCGGCTCGTCGGCGACGATGAGGTCCGGCTCCAGGGCCAGCGCCCGCGCGATCGCGACGCGCTGCCGCTGGCCTCCCGAGACATGGCTCGGCAGCACCTCGGCCGCCGAGCGCGGCAGCCCGACCAGGTCGAGCAGCTCGAGGATGCGCCGCTCGCGCTGAGGGCCCGTGCCGATCCCGTGCACGTCGAGCGGGTCGCGCAGGATGTCGTGGATGCTCAACCGGGCGTTGAGGGCGGTCGACGGGTCCTGGAACACGATCGACACGGCGCGGCCGAGCTGCCGGCGGGTGGCGCGATCGCGGCTGAGGACGCTGCGTCCCTGGTAGAGCACGTCGCCTTCGGTCGGCTGCTGCAGCCCGACGATCACCCGCGCCAGCGTCGACTTGCCGCATCCCGACTCGCCGACGATGCCGATGGTCTCGCCGCGCCGGATGGAGAGGCTCACGTCGTTGACGGCGTGCACCTTGTCCGGACGGAACAGCTTCCCGGTGCGGGCGGTGTGGACGACATGGACGTGGTCCAGGGTGAGGATGTCGTCTCCAGTCATGAGGCCGCTCCCTTCTGTGCGAACGTCTCAGCGAGCACGGACGGCTCGGCCATGGCGACGTAGTGGTCGCTCGTCCCGTCGACGAGTCGCAGCTCGGGCCTCACGTCGCGGCCGACGCCGGGGCGCTCGACCGATCGCGAGGCGAACCGGTCGCCCGTCGCGAACTCGCGCGGAGTCGGCACCGTGCCGGGGATCTGGTGGAGGCGGGACGCGCCCGACTCGATCGACAGCACCGAGCCGAGGAGCCCGCGGGTGTACTCGTGCTGCGGGTTGCGCAGCAGCTCGACGGTGGGGGCGCTCTCGACCACCTGACCGGCGTACATGACCGTGATCCGGTGGGCGACCTCCGCCACGAGGGCGAGGTCGTGGCTGACGAACACCAGAGCGAAGCCCAGCTGGGCGCGCAGGTCGTTGAGCAGGTCGATGATCTGTGCCTGCACGGTGACGTCCAGTGCCGTCGTCGGCTCGTCCGCGACCACCAGCTTCGGGCTGCGGGTCAGGGCCATGGCGATCAGCACGCGCTGGCGCTGCCCTCCCGAGAGCTCGTGCGGGTAGCTCTTGAGCGTGCGCTTCGGGTCGAGCCCGACGAGCTCGAGGAGTTCCTCGGCCGAGCGTGTGCCGCCGCGCTTGAGCAGCTGGTTGAGCTGGGCGCGGATGAGCATCGACGGGTTCAGGGAGCTGAGCGCGTCCTGGTAGACCATCGACATCTCGTGGCCGCGGAGGGTGTTGCGCTGCTTCTCCGTCATCGCGAGGAGGTCGCGGCCCTCGAAGAGGACGCGGCCGGTGACCTCGGCGTTGGCGGGCAGCAGGCCCATGATCGCGAGGCTGGAAAGGCTCTTCCCCGACCCGGACTCGCCCACGAGCGCCATGGTCTCGCCCGGCCGGACGGCGAATCCGAGCCGGTCGACGACGGCGACGTCTCCGTGCCGCTCGGGGAAGCGGATGGAGAGGTCCTCCACCTGCAGGAGGGGCGGCACGTCCGCGTCGAAGACGAGCCGGTCGGTGCGCCGCGCCTCCACCTCGCCGAGACGCTGCAGGTGCTGCGCCAGGGCGGGGTCGGGCCGGCGGTCGACCATCGGGTCGGCGTCGGCAAGCGCTTCGAACTCCTCCTCCTGCGCACCGGCGGCGTCCAGCGGCTCCGCGGCGGCGAGGGAGGCGGTGCCGGCGTCGTTCGGCAGCTCCTCCGGGGCCACGGCGCGCTTGCGGACGCTCGGCCGCACCATGGCGTCCGTCAGTCCCTCGGCGAGCACGTTGAGCGCCAGCACCGTGATCAGGATGAGCAGGCCGGGGAAGAGCGTCGCCCACCAGCCGCCCGCGAGGAGCAGGTTCTTGCCGCTGGAGATCACGTTGCCCCAGGACGGCGCGGGCTCCTGCACGCCCGCCCCGATGAAGGAGAGGCTGGCCTCGAAGACGATGGCGTCGGCGACCAGGATCGTCGCGAAGACGAGGATGGGCGCGGCGCAGTTGCGGAAGACGTGCTTGAGCAGGATGTACGCGGTCTTCGCGCCGAGCACCCGCTCCGCTGCCACGTAGTCCTCGCCGAACTGGCTGAGCACGTTCGCCCGCACGATGCGCGCCAACTGGGGCACGTAGAGGAAGGCGATGATGGCGATGAGCACGGGGAGGCTCTTGCCGAACACGGCGACGAAGACGATCGCGAGCGCGATGCCGGGGAACGACATGATCACGTCGAGCACGCGCATGATGCCCTCGTTGACCCAGCGGTGCGCGGTCGCGGCGATGGCGCCGATCGTGCCGCCGACGATGAGGGCGAGGGCGGTGGCGCCCACGCCGATCGCCAGCGACGAGCGCGCACCGTAGACGAGACGCGAGAAGATGTCGCGGCCGCTGCGGTCCGTCCCGAACCAGTTGTCGAGCGACGGCGGTTGGGCCGGGATGCCCGACTTCAGAGGGTCGTGCGGCGCGACGAGCGGCGCGAACACGGCCGCCAGGACGACGATCACGAAGAAGACCAGCGCGATCTTGGAGGAGATCGGGAGCGCCCGGAAGCGCAGTCCCGGAGCGGAGAGCCGCTCGGCGAGGGTGCGTCTCATCGTTACACCGTCCTGATTCTGGGGTTGACGACCAGGTAGAGCAGATCGACGATCGTGTTCACGATCACGAAGGTGAGCGCGATCGTGATGGTGACGCCCTGGACGAGGTTCGTGTCGCCCGCGGTCACGCCGCCGAGGATGAGCTGTCCCATCCCGGGCAGATCGAAGATGACCTCGATGACGATGGCGCCGCCGAGGAGGTAGCCGACGCGCAGCCCGAGCACGGTGATCGGGGTGATGAGCGCGTTGCGGAAGACGTTGCGGCCGATCACGACCGTGCGCGGCAGGCCGCTCCCGATGGCGGTGCGCACGTAGTCGCGGTCGAGCTCCTCGACCATGGACGTACGGACGACGCGGGTGAGGGAGGCCGCGACCGGGACGGCGAGCGCCACGGCGGGGAGGAACATCGACTGCAGCCACCCGGTGAACGAGTCCTGCGGCGACGTGTATCCACCGGTCGGGAAGATCGGCCAGGTGAGGGCGAACTGCTGTATGAGCAGGATGGCCAGCCAGAACGACGGCACCGCGATGCCCGCGATCGAGACGACGCGGATCACCTGGTCGGGCCACCGGTCGCGGTAGAGCGCGGCGACGACGCCGAGGATCGCGGCGACGACCACCGCGATGATCAGGCCGAGGAAGGTCAACTGCAGAGTGAGGGGGAAGGCGGTCGCGATGAGGCTGCCGACCGGCTGTGCCGGCGGGACCGTGTTGCCGAGGTTGCCCTGGAACAGGTGACCGAGGAAGCCGAGGTAGCGGACGATCAGGGGGTCGTTGTAGCCGTTGTCCTGGCGCCACGCCGCCTTCGCCGCGTCGCTCGCGCTCTCGCCGAGGGCGTTCGTCGCCGGGTCGGTGGGGGCGAGCTGCAGGACGAGGAAGACCAGCAGAGTGATGCCGAGGATCATGAACGGCAGCGCGATGAGGCGGCGGCCGGCGAGGCGCACGAGTTGGGCCATGCGGTGCTCCTAAGGGGACGGATCGGGAGGCGGGGCCGGCTCGTGGCCGGCCCCGCCCGTGGGCGCTACTTCGTCGGGCCGACGCCGAGGAACGACAGGCCGGTCATCGAGATCGGCTTGAAGTCGCTGAGCGCATCCGGGTTCCACGCCGTGGGCAGCTTGCGGTGCAGCAGGGGGTAGAGCGGCACCTCGTCGGAGACCAGGTCGTAGATCTGGCCCCACGTGGCGAGCTGCTTCTTGCGGTCCGTCTCCTGGGCGCCCTGGTCGAGGAGGGACTGGAGCTTCTCGAAGTCGGCGCCGGAGTTCCACCGGTAGCGCTTCTGCGACCAGAGGTTGTCCCCGTAGAACCAGCGCAGCAGCAGGTCCGCGTCGTTGCCGAAGACCGACGGGTCGCCGGGGGCGATCATGACCTCGAACTGGTTGTTGTCGACCTTCTTGTACTGCCCGGCCGACTGGCTGATGTCGAGGGTGGTCGCGATGCCGGCGGCGTCGAGGTCCTCCTTGATCAGCGGGGCGACATCCTTCACCCAGCCGGTGTCGGTGGTGAGAAGGGTGATCGACAGGTTCGAGACACCGGCCTCCTTGAGGAGCGCCTTCGCCTTGGCCGCGTCGTGCTTGTAGACCGTCTTGGCCTTGACGTAGTCGGGGTGGGTCTTCTGCACGTAGCTGGAGGCGGCCTCGGCGTTGCCGAGCATGCCGTTCGCGATGAGCTTGTCGATGTCGATCGCGTAGAAGAAGGCCTGTCGCACCCGCTTGTCGTCGAACGGCTTCATCGACGTGTTGAACATCATGAAGAGGAGGCCGAAGGACTGCACAGACTCGGTCTTCACGACGCGGGAGAGCCCGTCGATGTTGAGGTACGGGACGTCCTCGATGGCGTTCACGCGCTTGGACTGCATCGCGCTGACGCGAGCCGACGGGTCGGCGAGCAGGTTCCAGGTCATGCCGGCGGCGAGAGCCGGGCGCGAGCCGTTGTAGGCGTCGAACCGCTCGAAGGTGAGCTTGTCGTTCGCGGTGGCCGCGGTGATCTTGTAGGGGCCGGTGCCGGTCGGGAGGGCGTCGAACGCTTTCGGGTCGGCCTGCACGACGGCCTTCGGCACGATCTTGACGACGGAGATGCGCTCGGCGAAGAGGGAGAACGGGTAGGCCGTCTTGAACTGGACGGTCGAGTCGTCGACCGTGGTGACGCTGTCGGCGGTGAGGAAGGGCAGGAAGCCGGCGTAGAGGGAGGCGTTGGCCGGGTCGAGCACCCGCTGGAAGGAGAAGAGGACGTCGTCCACCGTCACGCTGCTGCCGTCGTGGAAGGTGGCGCCCTTGCGCAGGGAGACCGTGTAGGTGGTGTCGTCGACCTGCTTCGGGAGGGCCGAACCGAGCGCCGCGTAGGCCTTGCGGGTGACCGGGTCGAGCTCGACGAGGCCCTCGAGGGTGTGCCAGTTCGCCGCCATCGTGAGAGCGCCGGTGGTGGTCATCGGGTCGAACCCGGTGCCGAGGGCGTACGACATCCCGGCCGTGATCGTGCCGTTCTTGTCGACGGCGCCGGTCGCACCCGAGGTGGCGGCCTTGCCGGTGGTGCTGGGAGGGCCGCTGCACGCGGCGAGAGCTGCAACGATCCCGGCGGCGCCGGTGGCGGCGAGGAACGTCCGCCGGCTCGCCTCCTTGTGGAGCGATTCTTTCAACATTGAAGTGCCTCTCGTGATGTCGGACGTCTGATGTCCTACTTGGGTATAGTGAACGTAATGCACGTCCCGCGGAAAGGTCAAGTCGACGATGGCGCCTGAGCCCACACCCTCCGGAATGTTCTCCTCTGCGCCCAGTCAACGCCGCACGTCGGTGACGGACCAGATCAAGGACTACATCCTCATCCACCGTCTCAAGCCGGGCGAACTGCTCCCGACGGAGGCCGAACTCTGCGCCGAGCTCGGGGTGAGCCGTTCCAGCGTACGTGAGGCGATGCGTACCCTCGCCGCCCTCGACATCGTCGAGGTGCGCCACGGGTACGGCACCTACGTGGGCCAGCTGTCTCTCGCCCCGCTGGTGGAGGGACTCGTCTTCCGCGGCGTGCTCCGGCCGGAGGACGACTTCGCCGCGCTGCGCGAGGTGGTGGAGGTGCGCGAAGCCCTCGACCTCGCCATGGCCGAGCAGATCTGCGCCGCCATGGTCGGCACCAGCAACCCCCGCCTCCACGAGCTCGTCGAGACCATGGAGGAGAAGAGCGGCCTCGGCGAACCCTTCGCCGAAGAGGACCGCGCCTTCCACTCGGAGCTGCTCGCCCACCTCGACAACGCGCTCGTCGGCCAGCTGGTCACCGCGTTCTGGGAGGTCAACACCGTCGTGTACCCGCGTCTCGGGCTCCCGCCCGCGACCGACCTCGACGAGACCGCCCGGGCGCACGGGGACATGCTGCGCGCTGCCGAAGCCGGGGATGTCGCCGCCTTCCGTGAGGCCGTCGTGACCCACTACATCCCGCTGCGACGCGGTCTCGGGTCCGCGTCCTGACCTGATGCCCGACGGATCCCGGTAGCGTGGGCGGCATGAACGCATCCCTCGACTCCCTGAAGGACGAACTCGCCCGCCGCGGCCTCATCCCGTCTCCCGAGATCGAGGACTCCTTCGTCTATGGGCCGGTCCGGTTCGCTGCGATCGACGGTGACGTGATGGTCAACGTCGATCCAGAGATCGAGGATCGCGGTTCGCTCGAGGCCGACCCCCTCGCTGACCGGGTCGAGCACTTCCTGAGCCTGTCCTCGACCGCATGGCGCGAGATCCTCGAGGCGGCAGTATCGGAGATCGAGGAGTCCGTCGGACCCGCTTCCGTCGCCGAGGAGGCGGACCTGCGCGACGACCTCGCCCTGAAGTCGGTCGTGGTGTTCGTCGACGCGGTGCTGCTCTCCTTCGACGCGCCGCGGCAGTTCCCGGACAGCGTGATCCGCGTGCTCCTCGACGAGCACCTCGCTTACGACGACGTCGAGATCGACGAGCGCGACGATGACGACGTCGAGACGCTCACGTTCGGGAGCCTCGACGAGCTCCTCGATCACCTGTCGACCGATCGTCCCGAGGGCTGATGCCCGGCGCCGATCTCACCGCCGATCCCGTCGTCACGTCGTTCTCGCACGCGGGCGCGACGCTCGTGGCAGAAGAGAGAGGTGCCGGCCGGACCGTCTTCCTGCTCCTCCACGGCATCGGGATGGGCAGGAAGGTGTTCGACGGCCTGGCCGAGATCCTCGCCGGTCGGGGGCGGGTCATCGCCGTGGACCTGCCGGGATACGGTTCGGCTCCCGAACCGGAGCGCACCCTGACGATGGAGCGCACCGCCGACCTCGTGGCGGCGTTCGTCCGCGGCGCGCGGCTCGGACCTGTCGTCGTCATCGGTCACTCGATGGGGACGCAGGTGGCGTCCGAGCTGGCCGCGCGACATCCGGCGCTGGTCGAACTGCTGATCCTGGTCGCGCCCACGGTCGACCGGCGGGCCCGCCGCCTGGGGCCGCAGCTGGGGCGGCTCATCCGCGACCTCGCGGGTGAGAACCCGCTCGTGCTCTACCGCGGCGGGCGCGAGTACCTGCGGGCGGGACCGAACCTGCGCGGCAAGACGCACGCGATGCTGAGCCACCGCCCCGAGCTCGCATACCCCAGGATCGCGGCGCCGACCCTGGTCCTGCGCGGAGCGGACGACCACGTGTGCCCGCCCCGGTGGTGCCGGTTCGTGGTGGACAGCATCCCGGACGCGCGGTACTCCGAGGTGCCGGGCCACCGGCACGAGACGATGATCCGCGATCCGCGGGAGGCCGCACGGCGGATCGCCGGCTTTGTGGAGCGGTTCGAAATGGGGACGCCGGCCTCCTGAGCCGTGGACGCCCGCGAGGGGTGCCCTGTCAGTACACGGCTCGTCAGGGACTCCCACGCGCGTTCGGGACGGGGTGGACTGGATGCACACCCCGAGAACAAAGGAGCGCAGCCGTGCGTGGAGTCATCATGAACGCCCCGGGCGAGGTCGTCGTCGCGGAGCGGCCCGACCCGGTGATCGTGGAGCCGACCGACGCGATCATCCGCCTGACGGCGACCTGCATCTGCGGGTCGGACCTCTGGCCGTACCGCGGCACCGAGCACGCCGACCACGCGCCGATGGGGCACGAGTACGTCGGGGTGGTCGAGGAGGTCGGAGCCGACGTCGCCACCGTGAAGCCCGGCGATTTCGTGGTCGGGTCGTTCGTCGCCTCCGACAACACCTGCGAGATCTGCCGCGCCGGGTACCAATCCCGGTGCGTGCACAACGTGATGATGGGCGGGATCGGCACCCAGGCCGAGAAGGCGCGCATCCCGCTGGCCGACGGCACCCTGGTGGCGACGCCCGGACAGCCCGACGCCGACCTCATCCCGTCGCTGCTGGCCGCCTCGGACGTGCTGGGGACGGGCTGGTTCGCCGCCGTCGCCGCCGAGGCCGGCCCGGGCAAGACCGTCGTCGTGGTGGGTGACGGGGCGGTCGGCCTCATGGGCGTCCTCGCCGCCAGGCAGCTCGGTGCCGAGCGCGTCATCGCGATGTCGCGACATGCGGATCGCCAGGCCCTCGCCCGCGAGTTCGGCGCGACCGACATCGTCGAGGAGCGCGGCGACGCGGGAGTGGCGAAGATCAAGGAGCTCACCGGCGGGCTCGGCGCCCACTCCGTGATCGAGGCCGTCGGCACCCAGGAGTCCCTGTTGCAGGCGATCCGTTCCACCCGCCCGGGCGGCCACGTCGGGTATGTCGGCGTCGCCCACGACGGCGTCGCCCTGCCCGCCGACGAGCTGTTCTTCGCCGAGGTGCACCTGCTCGGCGGCCCGGCACCCGTCCGGCGCTTCCTCCCCGACCTCATCCGGCTCATCTGGGACCGCGAGATCGACCCGGGCCGCGTCTTCGACCTGACGCTGCCCCTCGACCGCGCGGCCGAAGGGTACGACGCTATGGATCGACGGACCGCGACGAAAGTGCTCCTCACCTTCTGAGCCTCTCCACCACGAAAGGAACCGCCATGAACATCGAACCCCGCACGCCGACGGCGAAGAACCCGCCGGAGCAGTTCGCCGGCGACGTCTGGGTCGACGGCATCGTCGCCCCGCACGACGCCGACCAGCGCACGACCGTCGCGCTCGTCCGCTTCGCGCCGGGCGCCCGCACCGCCTGGCACAGCCATGCCCGCGGCCAGTACCTGCGGGTCACCGAGGGCGTGGCCCGCTTCGGCGACCGCGACGGCAACGTCATCGAGGTGCATCCCGGCGAGACGCTCTACACCCCGCCCGGTCAGGACCACTGGCACGCCGCCGCACCGGACTGCTTCATGCAGCATCTCGCGATCCTGGAGGCCGCGGACGACCCCGCCGCGACCACCACGTGGAAAGAGCACATCACCGACGCCGAGTACGAGGGGCGCCGCGCGTGAGCGACGAGACGACCGGCTGGACCGGCGGACAGCAGGCGTTCGGCGATTTCGCCCCCGGCCTCGTCCACTACACGGACCGCGTGCTCTTCGACGAGGTCTGGGAGCGTCCCGAGCTCTCGAAGCGCGACCGCAGCCTGGTGACGGTGGCGGCCCTCCTGGCCGGCGGCAACGTCGAGCAGCTCCGCTTCCACCTCGCGTTCGCCCGCGACAACGGTGCGACGCAGGAGGAGCTGATCGAGGCGATCACCCATCTCGCGTTCTACGCCGGCTGGCCCAAGGCGATGTCGGCCATGACGATGGCGAAAGAGGTGTTCGAACGGGACTGAGGCCGGGCCTTTTGTCCCCCTAACGGGAGGCTCCGACGTCGCAATTCCGACCTGATCGCCGCCCAAATGGCGGTGGGTGCCACCCGGCCCCACCCGGGAATGCTCAAGACTTGCAGCTCTCCGGATGTTCCGGATCGCGGCTGCCAGGGCCGCGAGGATGCGCGGCTTCGGGAAGCTCGCGCATCGGGCCGGATGAGCACATTCCCCCGGTGCTCATCCGGCCCCTCCCGGCTCACGTCCCGCTGAGCGCGCGCAGCGTCAGCAGGTCGTCGTCGATCCCCCCGCCCTCGTGGCCGTTGTAGCGCCAGGTGTGCAGGGTCTTGGGACCGGCGTACGCGTTGTAGGCGGCGTAGACGGTCGACGGCGGGCAGATCGGATCCATCAGCGCGACCGTGAAGGTTGCGGGCGCGCTCGCGCGGGCGGCGAAGTTCACCCCGTCGAAATACGAGAGCGTGCGCAGCACGTCGTCCGTGCGATCGCGGTAATGGGCCAGATGATCGGTGATCTCGCGGAACGGCGTGCGGTCGGAGGCGACGATGCCGCGCGGGATGTCGCAGAGGAAGGGCACGCGCGCCGCCACCCGCGCGAGGCCAGGGACCAGGCCGGCCACGGCGAGCGCGATGCCGCCGCCCTGGCTGACGCCGAAGACGGAGACGCGGTCCGAATCCACCATGTCGAGAGCTCGGACGACCTCGACCGCACGCACCGCGTCGGCGAACACCCGGCGGTAGTAGTAGGTCTCGGGATGGTCGATGCCACGGGTGAGGAAGCCCGGCACCTGTCCCGCGCCCGGTCCGGAGTCGGGCGTGACGCCGCGCGAGCCGCTCCAGCCCTGGCCGCGCGTGTCCAGCTCGAGGTGGGCGTAGCCGGCGGACGCCCAGAGGAGGTTCTCGACCGCGTCCCCTCGGCCTCGCCCGTAGCCGTGGAACTGCACCACCGCCGCCAGCGGCCCGTCGGCGCCCCGCGGGACGCGCAGCCAGGCGGCGACCTCCTCCCCCGCGTAGCCACCGAACCGCACATCGTAGACGTCGAGTGTCGTCAGCCCCGTGTCGACGGGCTCCAGACGCGTCAGGAGGGGATGCCGACGACTCTCGGCGAGCGTGCGCTCCCAGAACGCGTCGAAGTCGGGCGGATCGGCGACCGCGCTGCGGTAGTCGCGCAGCGCGGACTCGGGGAGGTCGGTGAACACGGGTCTCCAGGGTCGGTTCGGGCCAGGGTCGGTTCGGGCGGAGTCAGCCGGGACGGACGGCGTCTCCGGCGGCGATCGATCGGTAGGCGGCGTCGATGACGGCGAGCGAGGCGCGCGCCTCGGCCAGACCGTAGTCGGGGGCGGCCCCCGCGATCAGCCGGTCGACGACGTGCGTCAGCCAGGCGCGCACGGGGGCCACGCCGCCGCCACCGCCGATCGGATGCGCGGCGAGGCCCTCCGCGCCGAACCGCAGCACCGCCGGTTGGTCGTCGTCGGCGGTCGCATGACCGTGCGAGCCGAGCACGCGCACCGAGCTGCTCGTGGGCCCGAGCCCGGGGGCGAAGGGGATGCGGCCGACGGTCAGCGTCGCCGTGACCCCGTTCGACAGCCCGAGCGACACGACGGCCGTGTCCTCGACGCCGTGCTCGGCATGCCCGGCCGCGAACAGGGCGCCGGACATCGCGTAGACGCTCTCGACCTCCAGTCCGGTCAGGTGCAGGACGGCATCGGCGCAGTAGCCCAGGAAGTTCAGGATCTCGCCTCCGCCGCTCAGCGCCGGGTCGACCACCAGCTCGGGACGCTCCACGGAACGGGCGAAGAAGGCGCCGCTCGCGAGGAACTCCGCGTCGACGTGGCGAGGCAGCCCGAGGTGGCCGGCGTCGATCCACGCCCGGGTGCGGCGGAGCGCGGCCGCGTGCGTCCGGTTGACGACCGAGACCGTCCCTGGCGTGAAGCGGTCCAGGTCGAGGAGGGCGTCCACGTCGGCGAGCGTCGTCGCGACCGGTTTGTCGACCAGCACGTGCACCCCGGCCGACATGGCGTCCGCGGCGAGCCGCGCGTGCCGGGTCGGCTCGCTGCACACCACGGTCAGGTCGACGCGGTCCGGGTCGGAGGCCGAGCGGATGTCTTCCAGCCAGGGCACGCCGGCGTCGGCGGCCGCGCGGCGCCCGTCGGCGTGCATCCACGCGGGGGCGTCCGCCTCCTCGGCCACGCCGACGATCTCGACCCGGGGATCCCGGCGCAGCTCGTCCAGGTAGGAACCCGCGTGGCGCACACCGCTCGCGAAGGCGACCCGCAGCGCCGTCATCGGGCGCCCACCCCGACCGGAGCGGACTCGACGGCGATCGGACGCCCTGTGCGCAGCGAGCGCTGGGCGGCGACGGCGGTGGCGAGCGCAGCCCGTGCCTGCTCCGTGGTGACGATCATCGGTTCCCTCCCCTGGGCGGCCCGCACCCAGTGCGCGAGCTGATCGGCGAGCGCGCCGTCGAGAGACGCCGGGGGCGCGCTGTGCCGGGGCGATGCGAGCCCGGGCTCCGCGTCGGTGTCGTGGAGCAGCGTTCCCTCCGTGCCGGCGAGCAGCACCCGGCGCAGGAACCGTCCCGGCTGGGTGAGCGCGTAGCAGAGCTCGATCGTGGCCAGCGCGCCGTTCGCGAAGCGCACCAGCAGCTGGAAGCTGTCGGGCATCGGCATCTCGGCGGCGAAGGTCGGGAAGTCCCGGCCGAACACCTCGACCGGCTCCGATCCCATCAGCCAGACTGCGAGGTCGAGCGCGTGCGTGCCGTTGTGCACGGGATGACCGCCCGACTTCCCGGTGTCGAGCTGCCAGCCGCGCCAGCCTCCCGGCCACACGTGCCCGGTGTACCAGGTGATGTGCAGCAGGCGCGGGTCGCCGATCGCGCCGGCGGCGGCCCGCGCCTGCAGTTCGGCGACCGCCGGCTGGAACCGCACGGTCTGGCCGACCATGAGGGTGCGTCCGCGCCCCTCGGTGGCGGCGACCATCTCGTCGAACGCCTCGACGGTCAGGGTGGCGGGCTTGTCCACGTGCACATGCTTGCCCGCGCGCCCGGCGGCGATCGTCCACGCTGCGTGGTCGGGCGTCGCGTTGCACACATCGACCCCGTCCACCTCCGGATGCGAGACGACGGCGGCGAGGTCGGTGGTCGCTCGCGCCCCGGGCACCAGGGCGGCGAGCTCGGTCGCCCGCTCCAGGCTCGACCCGGCGACGTGGCTCACACGCACGTCGGGTATCCCTCGCAGCGCCAGGAGGTGCTCCCTCGCGAACGCGCCCGTACCGAGCACGGCCACCGTGAACGTCATCGTGGTTCCTCTCCCGGGTCGGCCCCGGTCTCGGCTCGGTCCGCGGAAGCGGGGAGGTCGTCCAGCAGGGCGCTGCGCACGATGGACCTCGGGTCGAACCGGCGCGGATCGAGCTTCTGCCAGTCGATCTCCTCGCCGATCTCGTCGTCGACGCGCGCTTTCAAACCGGCCGCCGTCTGTCGCAATCGGCGCACGAAGGCGGCGAGGGAGGCGGCGTATCCGGGAAGGCGCGTTGGCCCGACGACGAAGGCGGCGATGACGCCCACGACGACGATCTTGTCGAACGTGAGACCGAGCATGGGAGCGACCGTAGCACAGAATCCATTGGACATCAGACGTCATATGTGCTTGAGTGTGCCGCACGGCAGTCGCCGTGGACCACGCAGAGAAAGGCCTCTTCCGATGTTCGCGAACCTCAACGGGTGGCATGCCCTGATCATCGTCGCCATCATCCTTCTGCTGTTCGGCGCCCCGAAGATCCCCGCCCTGGCGAAGAGCCTCGGCCAGTCGATGCGCATCTTCAAGAACGAGGTGAAGCCGGAGCTGGGTGGCCGCGACGAGACTCCCGAGACGCCGGCACCGGCCGCCTCGGAGCGGTGATGACGGCCGGCGCGCCATCCGCTCCCACCCGGCGGCGTCGCCGGGCGCCCGAGGGGCGCATGCCGATCGCCGGCCACCTCGCCGAGCTGCGTCGCCGGCTCTTCCGCTCCGCCGCGGCGCTGCTGGCCGGCGCGGTCGCCGGCTGGTTCCTGGCCGCGCCCGTGCTCGACGCGCTGCGCGTGCCGATCGAGCAGATCGCCGACACGCAGCACCGGATGGCCGAGCTCAACTACGACACGATCACCGGAGCGTTCGACCTGCGCATGCAGGTCGCGATCACCGTCGGGGTGATCGTCTCGAGCCCGGTCTGGCTCTTCCAGATCTGGGCCTTCCTCGTCCCGGCGCTGTCCCGCCGCGAGCGCCTCTACGGGTTCGGGTTCTTCTTCACCGCAGTGCCGCTCTTCCTCGTCGGGTGCGCCGCCGGGTGGTTCGTGCTGCCGCACATGGTCGGCGTCCTTACCGGCTTCGCGCCGGAGCAGGATGCGGCGATCGTGCAGGCGAAGACCTACTTCGACTTCGTGCTCAAACTCGTCCTGGCGGTCGGGATCGCCTTCGTCCTCCCGGTCGCCGTGGTGCTCCTCAATTTCGTCGGCGTGCTGCGCGCGAAGACGATCCTGCGCTCCTGGCGCGTGGCGATCATCGCGATCGCCCTCTTCACGGCCATCGCGACTCCCGCCGCCGACGTGCTCTCGATGTTCGTGCTCGCCGTGCCGATGGTCGCGCTCTACTTCGCGGCGGCCGGTGTCGCCGCCCTGCACGATCTCCGCACCGACCGGCGCGCGGCCGCACTTCTCGCCGCCTCCCCCACGGAGCTGCCGCTCCCCTGATCCGCTCACGCGGCACCGACACGCCTAGCACCCCACCCGGACACACCGTCGTGCACCACTGGAAGGAAGGAACGTCATGTCACCACGCCCCACCACCGGAGCCCCTCTCCGTCGACGATCTCGAGCGGGGACCGTCGCCGCCGGCCTGATCGCACTCGTCACCGCAGCCGCTCTCGCCGCACCGGCGGCGCCGGCAACCGCGGCGCCCGCCGACCCGCCCGGCTCATTCAGCACCGTGGACATCTCCGGTGCCCCCGCGTCGCCGTACGCCAACTACCGCATCCCGGCCCTCGCCTCCCTCGGCGGCGGTGTCGTCCTCGCCGCTTGGGACGGCCGGCCCGGCAGTGCCGCCGACTCCCCCAACCCCAACTCGATCGTCCTGCGGCGCAGCACGGACGGTGGCCAGACCTGGGGAGCACTGACCACCGTGCGCGCCGGGGTGACGTCGTCCCCGAAGAGCGGGTACAGCGACCCGAGCCTGGTCTACGACGCCGTCGCCGGGAAGGTCTTCCTCTTCTCCGTCTACTCCAAGGACCAGGGGTTCGGCGGCAGCGCGTTCGGCAACGACGACGCGAACCGCCAGGTCATCAGCGCGCAGGTGTCCGAGTCATCGGATGCGGGCGTGACGTGGGGCGCCCCGCGGCTGATCACCACGGTCGTGAAGCCGGGCGCGAGCACCACGGCCCCGGTCGCCGGCGACGTGCGCAGCATGTTCGCGACCTCGGGTGAGGGCATCCAGTTGCGGTACGGCGCCCACGCCGGCCGGCTCATCCAGCAGTTCGCCGGAGATGTGCGGCAGGCCGACGGCACGAACGCCATCCAGGCCTACAGCGTCTACTCCGACGACCACGGCGCCACCTGGCAGCGGGGCGCGTTCGTCGGGACCCGGATGGACGAGAACAAGGTGGTCGAGCTCTCGGACGGCCGAGTGCTCCTGAACTCGCGCGACAACGCCGGAGGCGGCTATCGCAAGGTCGCGATCTCGTCGGACGGCGGCCAGACCTATGGCCCGGTCAGCCAGGACACCGAGCTACCCGACCCCACGAACAATGCGTCGATCACCCGCGTCTACCCGGACGCACCCGCCGGCTCTCCCGAGGCGAAGGTGCTGCTCTTCACCAACACGGCCTCGCAATCGGCCCGCTCGAATCTGACGGCCCGGGTCTCGTGCGATGACGGTGCGACCTGGCCGTACGCGCGGCAGATCAACGCCGGGTACTCCGGATACTCGACGGCGACCCGCATGGCCCCGGGATGGTTCGGCGTGCTCTACGAGAACAGCTCCTTCACCGCGATGACCCTCGCACGCTTCGACGACGCCTGGCTCGGCGCGGCCTGCGACAGCGTGACGGGGTTGGCGTCGCTGACGATCTCGGGCGGCCGGACCGACACCTCCCGCGACCTGAGCGCCTCGCCCTACGCAGCCGGCGACGTCGTCCCGTACGCGTTCACCGTGCGCAACCAGGGCGGAGGAGCGTCGACCGTCACCCCGACCAGCGGGAACTTCACCCCGCTCGTCCCGGCCGGTGCCGGGAACTGCCGCTACACCGGCCTCGCCGCAGGCGCGTCCTACACCTGCTCGACCCCGCGCCACACGGTGACGGCGGCCGAGGCATCCCAGGGGTACGTCGTGCCGGACACCACGTGGACGAGCACCGGTGACTCCGTCGCCGCCACCCGTGTACTCGGGCTGCCGCTGGCACTGACCGGCGGTGTCTCCTCGGGGACGACGACTCTCGCGTCCGTGGTGATCGCGGGCGCCGACTCCGACGGTGAGCGGAACGTCGCGACCTCCCCGTACGCGGTCGGCGACCAAGTCGCGTACACGTTCCGGGTGACGAACACGGGAACGTCCACCGCGAACGTGGTGCCGACCGCGGGCAACCTCGCGCCCTTCGTGCCGAGCGGCACCGGGAACTGCCGGTACACCGCTCTCGCGGCGGGAGCGTCCTATGTGTGCTCGACCCCCCTCCACACGGTCACCGCGGCGGAGGCGGCGCAGGGCTACTTCGTGCCGGACACCACGTGGACCGTGACGGCCGGCGCGGTGACGGGGAGCAGCCGCATCCTGGGAGCACCCGTGCGCGTCTCCTGACACACGACGAGGGCGCCGCGGTCTCCCGCGGCGCCCTCGTCGGATCAGGCTCGAGGTGGTGTCAGGCCTTGCTCCCGCGGCGGAGCCAGCCGACGATCGCGGTGATCACGAAGAACACGAGGCCGAGGATCGCGAGCCAGAGAAGGCCCTTGACCGCGAAGCCGAGGACGGCGAGGACGGCCCAGATCACGAGGAGGACGATGATGAGTGCGAGCATGGGTGTGCCTTCTTTCTTCGGGGGTCTGATGCGTGAGGGTCTGACGCGGACGGTCAGATGAGAGTGGCCGCCGCGGCGACTCCGACGATGAGCGCGGGGATCGCGACGGCGACCGCGGTCGCCGAGGCCACCGGGAGAGCCCAGCGACCGGACGAGGACGACTCGTCGCCCCGGAACCACCGCGTGTAGACGGCCACCTGCGCGCCCTGCAGCGTCGGGAAGACGCCGAGGTCCTGGCCGGTGGCGCCCGTCGCGACGAAGCCGTCGTTCGAGCGGTCCACCATGCCGAGGTAGTCGTCGGGAGTCTCTGCGACCCAGAGCCCGTCGACGGGCGTGCGCCATGCGACGCGGGACGTCTCCTCGACTGCACTGCTCATCGGGCGCTCCTTCTCACTGGACAAGTAACTAGATCATCGAGATAAACAGGCGCCGAGGCAACTTTCACCGGAGGGGTTGATCGGCCTGTTTCGGGATGGTATTTACTTATGTCGGCCGCAATGTTTTCCATCCTTTGGAAAGCTAGATCGGCTAGTTATCGAGCGAAAGGACAGAGATGGGCGCGCTCGTCTACGACGGGGAGTCATACGAGTTCGACGACCGCACCGTCGCGCACATCCTGGCCGTCGTCACGGTGAAACTGCGCCGCCGGGAGCCCTTCCTCCTGAGCTGGCCGACCCGGGGCGAGAAGGACACGCGCACCTCCGTCTGGATCGACAACGCCATCCCGTTGCGGTACGAAGTGGGCGCCGAACACGTCGGCCGGCTCGATCAGGCCTGGCTCGATGAGCTCATGGACATGACCACGCGGGCGAGCGGAGTGGTGCTGCCCGGATAGCCGAACCGGCTGGCCGGCTGGTCTATCATCGTTGCCATGACGACGGGCGAGCGCAGTTCGACGCCTCACAACCGGCGCGGTCCGGACATGGATCGGGAGCGTGCCGTCGGCGTGCTCGAGGCCATCCGCGCGTACGGCGCGGCCGAAACGGCCCTCCAGCGCCGCTCCGAACACGCGATGCGAATGAGCGAGAACGACATCTCCGCGCTGCGCTACCTGCTGCGCGCGCGAGAGCGCGGCGTGAGCGTCGGACCGCGCGAGCTCGGGGAGTACCTCGGCGTGCAGAGCTCCTCCATCACCGTCCTGCTCGACCGACTCGAGAAGGCGGGCCACGTGCGCCGCATCCCGAGCCCGTTCGACCGGCGGGCCCTGATCATCGAGCCGACCACCCCGACCGACGACGCCCAGAAGGCCATCCTCGGCGACGTGCGCGAAGAGCTCGTGGAGGTCGCCGCCTCGTTGTCGGACGCCGAGGCGGACACCGTGGTCGCCTTCATCGACCGGCTCCGGGATGCGGTGGACCGCATCGACACTCCGCCGCCGGGACGCGCCCGACGCTGACGCGGCTCGGCCGGTCTGGGCCGACGGCTGACACGCTCGTCGAACTGCTGAGTTCCCCGGGTCTCGCCTACTGGACTTTTTCCGCGGCTGCGTAATCAACGTTCCACGACTACGGAATGTGCATTGGCATGCTGAAATGTTGGCTTTGCGCAATGGTTAGCTTTTCTTGTCGCCGCCGAGGATCGAATCGAGCCTCGCCCGAGACGACGTCAACCCGAGGCGAACACCTGCAACGCGATCGCCCCGCCGCGCACGCGAGCGCGCCGTCCTAGAGCTCGCGATTCCCACGTCCGGCCCACGAGCCGGACACAACCCGAAGAAGAAAGTTCACCGTGAACAACACATTCAAGAAGAGAGCAGGGCGCGCCGCTGTCGCCGGCGCCACCCTTCTCGGCCTCACCGCCGCCGGCCTCGCCTTCGCGGCACCGGCCAGCGCGGCCGACAACGCGGGCATGGTCGTCGGGCCGCTCGTCTCCTCGACGTATTACATCAAGGCAGACGGAACCACGGGCACGTCCAGCAACGTCGCCGCGGGCGTCGCCAACGGAACCATCCCACTGTGGACGTACCCCGGAGTGGGCGCCACCGGAACCATCTCGTTCAACGGGAAGTGCATCCAGTCGCCCGCAACCACCGGTAGCTACACGACGTTCGTCACCTGCAACGACACGCTTCCCTCTCAGATGTGGACGGGCACGTCGTGGGGCGCGGACACCTTCGGACTCCTGAACGCGTCGACCAACCTCAATTTGAGCCCCTCTACGGATAAGCCGCGCGCCTACTTTGGCGATACAAACTTCCAGGCGGGATATGCCTTGACCGCTCCGGTCACGGTCGCTCCGTCGTTGGCGTCGCCGCTCCCGAATTCGGAGATCACCCCCGGTACGGTCTTCTCGGGTGAGGCGGAGCAGAACACGGTCATCACCGTCCTGGACAAGGACGGCAAGACCATCGGCACCGCGACCGCTGGTGCGGACAAGACCTGGTCGCTGACCCTTGACCCGGCGCCGATCAACGGAACGGTTGCGCTGAAGGTCGTCGCGCTCGACACCGACGGCAAGTCCACCACGCTGGCCGACGGCAACTACACGATGACGCAGTCGGATGAGGCGCGTGCCTACACCGGCCCCACCTCCGGGCCCATCACCCCCGACACCGCGTTCACCGGAACCGGAGCCAAGGGCGAGACCGTCGTCATCAAGGACGGCGCGGGCACCGTGCTCGGCACCACCACCGTCGGCCCGGACGGCCACTGGTCGACCACGCTGAACCCGGTCCCCACCAACGGTGACGTGAACCTCGTCATCGAGATCACCGGCGCGGACGAGATCACCGAGCAGCTCGCGGACACGAACCTGGTCATGACCGGCTCCGAGGAGCCCAACGCCTACACCGGCCCGAAGACCGGCGACACCGTCACCCCCGACACCGTGTTCACCGGAACCGGCACCAAGGGTGAGACCGTCACCATCACCGACGACCAGGGCAACGTCCTCGGTCAGACCGAGATCGGTGCCGACGGCACCTGGTCGCTGAAGCTCGACCCGGCGCCGATCAACGGCGACCACAATTTGACCGTCACCATCGGTGACGAGACGGTCGCCAACCCGTCCATCACGATGACCGGCTCGGACGAGGCCCCCGCCTACTCCGGCCCCGAGGACGGCGCCACGATCACCCCGGACACCGTGTTCACCGGAACCGGTGGCAAGGGCGAGACCGTCGTCATCAAGGACGGCAACGGCAACATCCTCGCTGAGGGTGTCGTCGGTGACGACGGCCAGTGGTCGCTGACCCTGGACCCGGCCCCGAAGAACGGTGACGTCAACCTGATCATCGAGGTCGGCGGCACCAAGGTGGCCGACACCAACGTGGTCATGGAAGGATCCGAGGATGCCCGCACCGTGGCCACCCCGGGCCAGGATGGTGTCATCACCCCCGACACCGTGTTCTCCGGAACCGGCATCGATGGCGACATCGTGAACATCAAGGACAAGGACGGCAACGTCCTCGGCAGCGTCGAGGTCGGCGCGGACGGCTCCTGGTCGACCACGCTCTCCCCGGCTCCGGCCAACGGTGACACCGACCTGACGATCGAGATCGTCACGAAGGACGGCGACACCATCCAGCTCGCCGACAACACCTACGAGATGACCGAGTCCGTGAACAAGTTCGAGGTCCTCACCCCGAACCTGACCGAGTCGACCGACGTCAAGAACGGCGACGTGTTCACCGGTAAGGGCGAGCCCGGCACCACCGTCGTCATCACCGACAAGGACGGCAACACCATCGGTTCGGCCGAGGTCGACGGCGACGGCAACTGGTCCGCCCCGATCAGCGGCCTCCCGCAGGGCCCGAACAACGTCACGATCACCCACACCACCCCCGGTGCGGACCCGGTCAGCACCGACCTCGGCGCCATCGTCGTGGTCAGTGAGGACGAGGCCACCCCGCTGATGGACCCGGCGATCGCCGGCGGAGCCGCCCTGGCGCTCCTGGCCGCAGCCGGTGCCTTCATCGGCATCCTCCGCCGCCGCAGCATCAGCACCAACTAGCAGCACCCCGGTGGGCGGACGCACTCGGCGTCCGCCCACCACCCCCTCAACTCTCCACACGGAGCGCCTCCGAGAAATGGGCAGGCTCCACCCGATGGCCGCACCCGCGACAACGCGAGTGCGGCCATCGGCATACAGACTCAGCCACGACGACCGGAGGCGCCGCTCTTGACCCCCCTCGCGAACCGACGCCTTCTGAGCCAGGACGTCTTCGACGTCCTCTGCGATGAGCTCGTCGACGGCACCTTCCCGCCCGGCACCCAGCTCGACGTCGATCACCTCGCGGACCGATTCGGGGTCTCGCGCACGCCGGTGAGGGAGGCACTGGGGCGCCTGATCCGGGCCGGCCTCGTCGAGTCCTCGCCGAACCGGTATACGCGAGTGTCCGAACGCATCGACGACGATACGGTCCGCTCGCTCCGCATCCTGCACAGCACGCTCGACCTTCGCCTCCAGGAGGATCGGATCACCCCTGAACTCGAGCTCGAGCTGGACTACCGGCTCGACCTCGCCGACCGTACCGACGACAACGGTGTCGCCCAGTTCGAGGCCATCATCCGCCTCGTCATGCGGGACGCCCGGTCACCTCTGATGGAGCAGCTGACCGAGCTCGTCCTCTTCCGCACGCTCCGGCTGCTGCACGCGCATCCCGAGCTCGTTCAGCGGGCCGGCGGAGCGCGGGAGATGCGCCGACTCGGCTCGGACATCGCCGGTGATGTGGAGGCCGCCCGGCACCGCGTGAACCTCTTCTTCTCGACGCTCGCGACCGACGTCGCCGGGAGGTGGTGCCGCTAACGCGCGTCGTGCTCGTCGGGCGTGATCCACCCCAGATGCGCGCGTTCGACCGCGACCCGGGCCGCTTCGGCGTCGTCGGCCGCGAGCGCGCGGAGAAGCTGGCCGGCCGCACTCTCGAGTTCGGTCCATCCCCTGTCGTCGATCAGCCGCGCGAGCACGCCCATGATCGTCAGGTACCGCAGCCCGTACGTCTCCTCCCCGAGCAGCGTGCGGTAGATGGCGTTGCCCGAGCCCTCGGCGCAGATCGCGAAGATGGCATTGAACGAGTCTCGGATACCACTCATGTCACGCTTACGGACGGCAGCCATCCACAGGGTGGCCAGGTCGTCCACCTCACGCCGGCGCTCGGGCGAGAGCCGAAGCAGCCCCAGCGCGACAGCCCCGCCGTGCAGCACCCCCAGGGTGTGGAAGGCCATGACCATCTCGGAGGGCTTCGGATTCACCACGCGGGTGTAGCGATTGGGTTCCATCTCGATGAGCCCCATGCGAGCGAGATCGTTGATCGCCTCCCGGAGCGGCGTGCGGGAGACGCCGAGCCACTCCATCAGCTCCGCATCGTGCAGCACCTCGCCAGCCTGGAACGTCCCGTCCAGGATTGCGTCGCGCAGCTGGTCGCGGACGACATCGCGCAGCAGCACGCGCTTGCCTGTCACAGGGCTGCTTTTCGTCGGGACGGGCACGGGATCTCCAGGATTCGTCAGGACCGAGCGACACATCGTGTCTAACCAGTACATCAACATATTAGGTTCAAAATCAGATCGGAAATGATCGCACCGCTGTCGTTACGTACCCGCGCTCCCTGGTTGCGTAGTCGCCGCCCCTACAGGCACCGTCTGCCGTCTTCCGCGCGCGTATTCTCAGGAGATGTCTTCCTCTGCCCCCTCCGAGCCGGCCGACTGGCGCCCTCTCGTCGCCGCGCTCGCCAACGCCGACACGCGTCGGGTGTTCGCGGAGGTGGAGCTGGGGAGGCCGCTCGACGAGGTGGGTGCGGGGCTGAGCCCGTCCCGTCGTCAGCGCGCGCTGGATGCCGCGACGCGGGCAGGGCTCATCACGATCGAGGAGGGCACCGCCTCCATCGCCGTCGATCGGTTCACCCGCGCGCTCCGCAACGCTCCCGCGCGGCCGCCGCGCACCGGAGTCGACCGCTTCCTCGATGCAGAGGGACGGATCGACCGGTACCCGTCGTCTGCGGCCGATCGCGCCGAGCTGTTCCGCCACATCGCCGGGACGGTGCTCGCCCCCGGCGAGGTCGTCGACGAAGCCCGGTTGGGCGAACGGCTGCAGCGATTCGGCGACGACACGGCGGCACTGCGGCGGCACCTGGTCGACAGCGGGCTGGTCGGCCGCACCGCGTCCGGATCGTCGTACTCGCGCACCGACGCGGAGTGAGACTGTCGGGAGGCCGCGGTAGCGTCCCGGCATGACCACGACTCCGCCGGGCTCCTGCGCCGTGTGCGCGGACGCCAGGCATCCCGGCGCGCCGCTCCCCCTGTGCCTGGCGCACCTGCTCGAGGCGCACGATTGGGCCGCTGGAGAGTTCGGGGTGACCGATCTGCTGCCGTCGCCGTGCGCGTTCTGCGGATCGCGGCTCGGCGTGCGGTACCCGTCCGGCTGGCTCTGCGCGGTGTGCGAGTGGCGTGCCGGCGAGCTCCCGCCCGAGGGAGCGGCCGCCTCCCGGGTCGACGTCGTCTACTACCTGCGGTTCCGCGACCGGATCAAGATCGGCACCACGGCGAACCCCGCGCAGCGGTTCGCCTCCCTCCCGCACGACGAGGTGCTCGCGTTCGAGCGCGGCGACCGGACATGGGAGCAGCGGCGGCACGCGGAGTTCGCCGACCTGCGCATCCCGGGCACCGAATGGTTCGAGACCGACGCGCGGCTGCTGCGGCACGTCGCCGGTCTGCGAGCCGCCGCGGGCGACCCGTGGGCACTCCTCGCGCGGTGGCGGAGCGAGCGGGCGGCGCGGGCCTGATACCGCATTCCTGGCACGGAATCGCGGGGCGATACGGCTGATACGTCGCCCATGACGGATCGCGCGGAGGTGCCGATAACGGTGGGAGTGGACGACCCTGTCCACGCCATCCGTCCCTCCTCTACCCGAAGGAACTCTCGTGTCCCAGCCCTTCACCACCGTGGGCGTGCCCCGCATCGTCGTCGCCTCGTTCTGGATCTGGATCGCCAGCGCCGCCCTCGGTCTGCTGTCGTTCTTCCTCGGCCTCCCCGCCCTGCTCGACAACCCGGCGGTGCACACCGCGACCGGCCCGGGCATCGTCATCGGCAGCATCGCCGGCGCGGTCATCGGCGCGCTGATCCGCGTCTTCCTCGGCCTGTTCCTGCTGCGCGGCGCGAACTGGTCGCGCATCGTGCTCACGATCATCGGCGTGATCGTGCTGCTCGGCCTCGTGGCCACCATCCTCACCGGCGACCTGATCGGCCTGCTCAGCGGCATCGCGGTCGTCGTGGCGGCTGTGCTGATGTGGCTGCCCTCCGCCCGATCCCACTTCCGCCGCGCATGACCGCGGCGCAAACCGAGCCGGCGGCTCCGCCACCCGCCTCCACGAAGAAGCGGGTGCCGTACGCGCCCGACCCGCGGGTGCGGTGGGGGCTTCCCACGGCCCTGCTCGCGGTCGTCGCCGTCGCGGTCGTCTGGATCGTGCTCGTCGCGATCGTGAAGGCGGCCGGCATCGACGAGAACCTGGCGAGCCTGATCGTCTGGGTCGTGACCTACGCCGCGGTCATCGTGGCAGCGGTCCTCATCGCGAAGAACCGTGGCTCCGGCTCGCTGCGGGTCGACTACGGTCTGGCGTTCCGCTGGTACGACGTCTTCATCGGCCTCGGCACCGGAGTGGGGCTCGTCTTCGTCACCGCGCCGATCAGTGCGATCATCGAAGCGCTCTACGGCAAGGTGAGCACCTCGAACGACCAGGCGGCCTCGTCCGACGGCGTGTGGCTCGTCGTCAACGGCTTCATCGCGGTCGCGGTCGTCGCGCCGTTCTGCGAGGAGCTGCTGCTGCGCGGACTGGTGCTGCGCGGCATCCGCAACAGCATCCTCCGACGCTCCGTCGGGGAGCCGTCCCGCGGCACTCAGCGCACGGCGGTCGTCGTGGCCGTGCTGGGCAGCTCGCTGCTCTTCGCCGCGCTGCACCTGCACGAGGGCATCGGCAGCCCGGTCACCATGACCAACCTGGGCGTCGTCACCTTCTGCCTCGGCCTGGTCAACGGCATCTACGCCGCCCGCACGGGCCGTCTCGGCCCCGGCATCTGGACGCACGTGTTCTTCAACCTCGTCTCCACCACCCTGATGACGGTGCGCGCCCACTCCTGAGCGTTCCGCGAGACGTGACGAGTCGCGGGTGTCCGGTCCTGGACACCCGCGACTCGTCACGTCTGGCGGGAGGTGACTACTTTCGCCGCGCGTAGGCGACGACAGCGCACGTCGTCGCAGCCACCAGGAGACCGGCGGCGAGCGCCCACATCCATGCCACGAACGCCGTCGGCACGGCGAGGGCGAGCAGGAGGACCGCGACGAAGGCGAGGCTCAAAGCGACCGTGAGCGCGGATGCCATCGGTCGCCCTGTGATCGGCCTTGTCATGAGTTCAGATTCGCGGTCGTGATGCAAAAGCTAACGGTGCCGCTGAATCCTGCCGAAGCAGCCCCGAGGCAAGCAACACAACCGGCCCCGACAGTGACGACGCAAATCGCCGAGCAAGCCAAGGCGATTCCGGCGATCACCCACGACGCGATACCCGCATTGGAAAGACACTGGTTGAAGTTCCCCCACCAGTCACCCTTCTGATACGCGCGGGAAGCGAACGCCGCGTCGGCGTCGATACCCGGTGCGTCGACCGTCTGATCCAATCGGAGCGCACCGTCCACCCACGATTGCACCCGTCCGGAGACCTCCGACACCGGCGTGAAGATCATCTCGCTCGTGCCTACGACCGCGTCCGATTCATCGAACACCACCGAGAGGGAACTCTCATTGAGCACCGACTGACCGTCCGCGGCGGGGATTCGAACTACTCGAGTCGATCGATCAACCTGCCACGCGGATGCGCGGGAATAGTCGACACGTAGACCGCCTTGTTCCGCTTCCAGGCTGCGAGCCTTTTGTGCCAGAGTTCGAGTGACCTCCACGGAGAGAGGCCTCCATCGGTCGACCATGCCTTGCATCTGAGCGAGGGTGTCCTTCGTCTGGCTGGCCGGCGTGCTCACCGCTGGAACGGCCACGGCGGCTCCGTCCGCAGTGGCCGGCAGCGATGTCGTCACGGCGAGAAGGACAGCGGCCCCCATTCCAATGAGTGCGCTTATCAGTTTGCGCGATTGGCCTTTCATTATGAACTCCGATCTGCGATCTCCGTTGATCGCCTTAAATCCAGAGTTTCATCTACGCAAATTCTGAACAAGAGTATAAGTACATTACGACGCACGACCCGAGACGTGACTAGTCGCGCGTGTCCGGGCCTGGACACCCGCGACTAGTCACGTCTGGCGGGAGGTGCGGGAGGTGGAGGTGAAGGTGGGTCAGGCGACCTCGAGCTGCTCCGTTCGGGCCGGGTGGGCGGGGTGCGTGAGCGGCTCGGCGACGGGGGTCTCCGCCGCCACGGTCTCCTCGACCTTCGCGGCGAGACGGTCGAACTCGGCGGCCTCCGCGAGCTCGGCGAGCATCACCGGCACGGCGAGCGACTCGACCTCGGCCAGGGACAGTGCGGGCTGCGACAGTGCGGGCTGCGCCTGCGGCACCGAGACCGGCTCGCGATCCTGCAGCCGGGCGAGCCCGGCGACCGCGGCCAGCTCGGCGTCTGCCGTGGCGCGACGGCTGCGCGAGCGCATGACCACCGCGGCGAGCACCGTGACGGCGCCGGCGCCGAGCGCCAGCAGGCCGGCGGTCGTGAAGCCCGCGGTGTAGCCGGACTCGGCCGGGAGGCCGTTCGCGGCGGTCGCGCCGGTCACTAGCGCCGTCATGACGGCCGCGCCGATGGCCGAGCCGACGGTGCGGAGGTTGGCGTTCATCCCGCTGGCGACTCCGGTCTGGGTGGCCGGGACGCTCTGCACGACGACGCTCGTGATGGCGGCGTAGATGAGGCCGAGACCGATCCCGAAGACGCCGGAGGCGGCGGCCACGTCGAACAGCGAGCTGTGCAGGAACGCGAGCGACAGGCTCGCCGCCGACATGAGCACGGCCGCGACGACGATCTGCGCGCGGAACCCGACCCAGCGGGCGAGCGGCCCGCTGGCGAAGCCGGTCACGGCCATGGTCACGAGCATCGGGAGCATGAGCATCCCGGATTCCGCCACGGAGGCGCCGAGACCGTATCCACTGGCGGTCGGCGTCTGCACGAACCGCGGGAAGTACGCGAACACGGCGAACATGGCGGCGCCGATGAAGATCGCCGCGGCGTTCATGGACCAGACGCCGGGCTCGCGCATCAGCCGCATGTCGACCAGCGGGTGCCGCGAGCGCAGCTCGACGACCACCCAGGCGGCCAGCAGGAGAGCCGCGGCGACGAACAGGCCGATCACCTGCGGAGAGGCCCAGCCCCACTGCGCGCCCGTGCTGAGCGGCAGGAGCAGCGCGATCAGCCAGCCCGAGAGCAGCACGGCCGACCACGGATTGACCCCGCCGGCGGCGCGCTCGCGGGACTCCGGGATGAAGATCAGCGTCAGGACGGCGCCGGTGACGGTCAGCGCGACGGGCACGAGGAACAGGCCACGCCAGCTGAGCACCTCGGCCAGCGGGCCCGCGAGCACGGTCCCGAGACCGCTGCCGATCGCGATGACGGACGCGATGGCGCCGATGGCCGACGGGAGGCGGCGGGCCGGGAACTCGTCGCGGATGATGCCGAAGGCGAGCGGGAACATCGCCCCGCCGACGCCCTGGACGACGCGGCCGGCGATCAGCACGCCGATGGACGGCGCGACGGCGGCGATGACGCTGCCGAGCGCCACGGCGAGCAAGGAGAGAACGAACACCCGGCGCTTGCCGACGATGTCGCCGACGCGGCCGAGCACGGGAGTGGCGACCGCGGCGGCGATGAGCCAGGCGGTCATGGTCCAGGTCACGCCGGAGGTCGTCGTGCCGAGATCGGACTGGATCACGGGCAGGACGGGGACGACGAGGGACTGCAGGAGGGCGAATGAGGCCACGCTGAGGGCCAGGATGGCGAAGGTGATGCCGGGTCGAGATCGAGACATGTCGGTTTTTCTTCCGTTTCTCGAGGAGATGCCGCGAGAGCGGCTACAATTGGAGGCAGGCTCCGTTCGGAGGGAGCCTCCGGTTACGTTGATGACATTACCGGAGGCCGCCTCCGCTTCGCAACCCTTTCTGGCATACTTGTTTCGACGACCCGTTCGGAAGGACCCGCTGTGACCGGCACACAGACCGCCCATGTCGGCGTCGTGCGCCCCCAGCGGGCGGACGCGCGCCGCAATTTCGACGCGCTGCTCTCGGCCGCCCGCGAGGCGTTCGCGTCGGACGGCACCAGCGCGTCCCTCGAAGACATCGCCCGGCGCGCCGGGGTCGGCATCGGCACGCTCTACCGCAACTTCCCGACGCGCGACGCGCTCGTCGAGGCGGTCTACGTCGACGAGGTGGAGGCCGTGGTCCACGCCGCGGAGGATGCCGCGGACCTCGAAGACCCCTGGGTCGGCGTCGAGGCGTGGCTGCGCCGGTTCGTCACTTACATCGGCACCAAGAAGGCGCTGCTGGAGGGTCTCAACAAGGACTCCCCCGTGCTCCTCAGCTGCCGCACCTCCCTCTACGACGCGGGCGAGCCGCTGCTCGAACGCGCCCAGCAGGCCGGCGAGCTGCGCGAGGACGCGACGATCGGCGACGTCATCCGCATGGTCTCCGGGATCGCCGGCGTCGCGTTCGACGACGACGAGCAGCGGGACCGCGTGATCGCCATGGCCATCGACGGATTGCGCGCCCGCTAGGGCCCCGGACCGCACTGCCTACGGATTCATGGAGCTCGGCGTATACGCGGTGATCGCGGTGGCGGTCATCGTCGGCGTGGCCGCGTTCGCGCGCAAGCTCGGCGTCGCGGCGCCGATCATCCTGGTGATCGTCGGCGTCATGCTCTCGTTCCTGCCGGGCGTGCCCGAGATCGACGTGCCGCCCGAGATCATCCTCGACGGGCTGCTGCCACCCATCCTCTACGCGGCCGCGATCAGCGTCCCCCTCACCGACTTCCGCCGCAACCTGGCGCCGATCGCCGGCCTCTCGGTCGTGCTCGTGATCATCACGGCGTTCGCCTCGGGCTTCGTGCTGTACACGATGCTTCCCGACCTCAACCTGGCCGCCGCCATCGCCCTCGGAGCGATCATCAGCCCGCCCGACGCGGTCGCGGCGACCTCCATCGGCCGCAAGCTCGGCCTCCCGCCCCGCGTCCTGACGGTGCTGGAGGGCGAGGGCCTCGTCAACGACGCGACGGCCCTGGTGCTGCTCCGCACCGCCCTCGCGGCCGCGGTCGGCTCGCTCAGCACGCCGCTCGCCGGCGTCGCCGACTTCCTCACGGCGGTCGCCCTCGCCGCCATCATCGGGCTCATCGTCGGCTTCGTCTCCGTGTGGGTGCGCTCGAAGCTCCACGACCCCGTGCTCGACACGGCCCTCTCTGTGATCGTCCCGTTCGCGGCCTTCGCGCCGACGGAGGCCCTGCACGGCTCGGGCGTGCTCGCCGTCGTGATCGCGGGGCTCTACACGGGACACGCGGCGCCGCGGCACTTCACGGCTCAGGCGCGCATCAGCGACACGATCAACTGGCGCACCATCCAGTTCCTGCTCGAGAACGGCGTCTTCCTGCTGATCGGGCTGGAGATCCGCACCCTGGTCGCCGACGTCGACCACCCCGAGGTGCTGAGCGTGTGGGACTCCGTGCTCCTCGGCCTCATCGCGATGGTGTCCCTCGTCGTCATCCGATTCGTGCTGATCGTGCCGCTCATCTACTCCTTGCGAAGACGCGCCCAGCACGCGGAGAAAGCGGTGCTGAAGGAGTGGCTCCTAATCAGCTACTTCCGCGACCATCCGGTCAAGTACCGCTGGCAATCGATACGCAAGCAGCGCGCCGAGACGCGGTACCAGCGGCATCGGAGCGACCTCGAGGAGTTCCGGCAGGAGGCGATCGACTGGAAGGGCGGGGTCGTGCTCGGCTGGTCCGGGATGCGCGGCGTCGTGACCCTCGCGGCCGCGCAGTCGCTGCCGACCGACATCCCGTACCGTCCGCAGCTCATCCTGATCGCGTTCACCGTCGCGGTCGTCAGCCTGGTCGTGCAGGGCGGCACCCTGCCGTGGCTCATCCGGGCGCTCGGGCTGCAGGGCGTCGACGTGAAGGACGACCGCCGCCTGCTCGCCCAGCTGCTCGACGACCTGAGCGAGACCGGGCTTAAGGTGCTCGACGAGCCGGAGGTGGTCGCGGGGAGCACCGCCCCCGTCGATCCGGAGATCGTCGAGCGCGTGCGCCAATCGTCGTATCTGCAGGCGGAGTCGGCGTGGGAGCGCATCCTGCTCTCGGACACACCGGCCGAGGGCCGACCCCACCACCTGTACCGCACGCTCCGGCTCGCCGTGGTGGACGCCGAGCGCGACCGCCTGCTGCTGGAGCGCTCGCGCGGGCTCTACCCGTCGCGCATCCTCTCCGAGGCGCAATCGATGCTCGACCTCGAGGAGACGCGACTGCGGTCGCGGTCGCGCTGAGCGCCCGCGCCAGGCGTCACGCCGAGCGGTACGTCGCGGCGCTGCCCGCCGCGACGATCCCGGCGAACACGATGAGGCCGATGATGACCACCCAGACCAGCAGGATCAACGCGCTGATGATGATGCCGGCGATCGCCATCCCGCGACCGGCCGGCTCCCGGCGCACGCCGAGGATCCCGAGGATGAGGCCGATGAGCGGGACGACGAAGGTGAACCCCGCGACGAGCGAGACGAGGCCGAGGACCATCGAGGTGACCGAGAGACCCTTGGGCTGCGGCGGGACGACCGGGTAGACGGCGACGCCGTACGCCTGGACGTAGCCGGGCTGCTGGTAGGGAGCGGGCTGCTGGTTGTAGTTGGGCTGAGGGTAGTAGCCGGGCTGCTGGTACGGGGCCGGAGGCTGCGTCGGGTAGGCCGGTTGCTGGTATCCCTGCGGCAGCGGCGGGTACTGCGGCTGCTGCGGGGGCTGAGGCTGACCCTGGTTCTGCCCCTGGGGCGCCTGCGGCTGGTCCGTCATCCGATCCTCCCGGTCGTCCCGCACACCGTATCCCATCCGTGCATCGACGCGCCCGAATGCACGCATTGTTTTGATCTATTCAAAACAAGCCGCTACGGTCGGAGGATGGACACGGCACAGCTCGAAGGCGCACTGCGCGCCGGCGGGTTGCGCGTCACGCAGGGGCGGCTCGCCGTCCTCGACGCGCTGACCCGGCTGCCGCACGCGGACGCCGACTCGGTGTTCCGCGCGGTGCTTCCCGCTCTGCCCGGCACGTCGATCCAGAACGTGCACAACGTGCTCGGCGACCTCACGGCCGTCGGGCTGCTGCGGCGCATCGAACCGGCGGGGTCCCCCGCGCGGTACGAGCGCCGCACCGGTGACAACCACCATCACGTCGTCTGCACCTCGTGCGGCGCCGTGGCCGACGTCGACTGCGTCGTGGGGCACGCCCCCTGCCTGCACCCCGGCGATGCGTCGGGATTCACGGTGAACACCGCCGAGGTGACGTTCTGGGGACTGTGCCCGTCCTGTCAGGAGCGCGCGGACGATCCCGCGACGCACACCGGATAGGTAAGGAGAACCATGACCGACAACAACACGACCACCCAGACCGGAACCCCGGTCGGCAGCGACGCGCACTCGCTGACCGCGGGAGCCGACGGCGTCACCGCGCTGCACGACCGCTACCTCGTCGAGAAGCTCGCGCAGTTCAACCGGGAGCGCATCCCGGAGCGGATCGTGCACGCGAAGGGCGGCGGTGCGTTCGGCGAGTTCGTCGTCACCGGTGACGTCTCGGCGTACACGAAGGCCGCGGTCTTCCAGCCGGGCACCAGCACCCGCACCGTTCAGCGCTTCTCGTCGGTCGCCGGCGAGCAGGGCTCCCCCGACACCTGGCGCGACGTGCGCGGCTTCTCGGTGAAGTTCTACACGACCGAGGGCAACTACGACATCGTCGGCAACAACACCCCGGTGTTCTTCATCCGCGACGGCATCAAGTTCCCCGACTTCATCCACTCGCAGAAGCGCCTGCCGGGCTCCGGCCTGCGCGACGCCGACATGCAGTGGGACTTCTGGACCCTCTCCCCCGAGTCGGCGCACCAGGTCACGTACCTGATGGGTGATCGCGGCATCCCCCGCTCCTGGCGCCACATGCCCGGCTTCGGCTCGCACACCTACCAGTGGATCAACGCCGCGGGCGAGCGCTTCTGGGTCAAGTACCACTTCGAGGCCCTGCAGGGCAACGAGGAGATGGCGGGCGCCGAGGCGGAGGCCATCGCCGGCGCCGACGCGGACTACTACCGCCGCGACCTCTACGAGGCCATCGAGCGCGGCGAGTTCCCGGCGTGGAAGGTCTCCGTGCAGGTCATGCCGTACGAGGACGCGAAGACCTACCGGTTCAACCCGTTCGACCTCACCAAGGTGTGGCCGCACGCGGACTACCCGCTGATCGAGGTCGGCGTGCACACGCTCAACGAGAACCCGGAGAACTTCTTCGCGCAGATCGAGCAGGCCGCCTTCTCCCCCGCCAACACCGTCCCGGGCATCGACATCAGCCCGGACAAGATGCTGATGGCGCGCGTCTTCTCGTACCCGGACGCGCAGCGCTACCGCGTCGGCACCAACTACAACGAGCTGCCGGTCAACCGCCCGGTCGCGCCCGTGCACAACTACTCGCAGGACGGTGCCGCCCGCCACGAGTTCAAGCCGGCCGACGCCCCGGTGTACGCGCCGAACTCGTTCGGCGGCCCGACCGCCGACGCCGCGCGCGCCGGCGAGGGCTCGTGGGAGTCGGACGGCGCGCTCGTCCGCGCCGCCGCCACGCTGCACGCCGAGGACGACGACTTCGGCCAGCCGGGCACGCTCTACCGCGAGGTGTTCGACGACGACGCCCGCGCGCGCTTCCTCGACACGATCGCGGGAGCCGTCGGCGGCGTGAAGCGCGACGACATCCGCGAGCGCGCCATCCAGTACTGGACGAACGTGGACGCGGGCCTCGGCCTGGCGCTCCGCGCCCGTCTGGCCTCCCCCACGGAGGACGCGGACCAGGCCGCCGAGTTCGTGGGCGTCGGAGAGTAACTCCCCGCGAAGCGTGAGTCGTTGCGGGTCACGGGCCTCCGTGACCCGCAACGACTCACCTCCCGGGAGTGTGCAGAGAGACCAGGGCGCCGGACTCGAGGGCGGTCCAGACCGTGCCGTCGGGCGCGACGGCCAGGCCGTGCGGTTCGGAGACGTCGCCCGGGAGCGGGTGGAGGCTGACCTCGCCCGCCGCAGACGCGTGGGCCAGCGCGTTCGCGCCCCACAGGCTCGCCCAGACCCCGCCATCGCGATCCGCTGCGACGGCGTGCGGCTTGGCGCCGGTGTCGAGGTCGATCACTCGGACCGTGCCGTCCTTCGCGACCCGCGCGAGCGCATCGGCGCGGATGAGCGCCGACCAGACCGCGCCGTCCTCGGCCACCGCGATGCCGACCGGCCCGGAACCCGCGGGGAGGTCCGTGACGGCGATCGCCGCATCCCCGCCCCGCACGTGGCCCAGCGCGTCCGCGGCGTTCATCGAGAACCAGATCGAGTCTCCCGACGCGGCGATCATCGAGACCATGGCATCCGCCGGCGTCACGGGGAACTCGTCCACGCCGCCGAGGATGCCCACCCGGCCGAGGGCGTTGCCGCCCAGCTCGGTGAACCAGGCGGTCCCGTCGTCGAGCGCCACGACCCCGAAGGGCTGCGAACCCGCGGTCGGAACCGCGATCTCCGAGAGGATGCGAGGGCCGGGGCCGACGAGCACCAGCCGGTCGCCGGTGGTGTCGGCGATCCAGACCGTGGACTCGGTGGCCGCGGCGATCCCGGAGGGCTGCGCACCGTCGCCGAACGCGAGGTACGTCAGCGAGCCGTCCGCGTCCCTGCGCCCCACCCGGCCGCCGTGCACGAGCGTGAACCAGACGGCGCCATCCTCGGTCGCGGCGACCGCGTACGGCCCCTCGCCGGGCTCGCCGACGGGGAGGACGCGGACGTCGCCGCCGAGGTCGTCCCGCGCGGTCACAGGGTGACGTCGATGGTGCGGTCGTACACGGTGCGGCCGCCGACGCGGATGAGCCCGTCGGCCAGCGGCTCCGTCGTCAGCTCGGATCCCTCACCCTGCGAGATGCGCAGCGCGCGCCCCAGCTTCGCGGTGATCGAGACGGCGGCGGCGCCGGTCGCCTCGTCTTCGACGATGCCCATGTCGGGCGCGAACATCCGCGCCCGGAGGCGGCCCTCGGCCTCGTCGATCCAGGCGTAGGCGTAGTGGTGGCCGCTCGTGAACGCGGTGGGGTCGAGCGCGTCGACGTCCTCCGGCGACTGGAGGGGCAGCCAGGTGAAGTCCGGGGCCCACTCGGCGCGTGCGGTGATCCACGCGGTGTCCTGATCCTCGTCGACCGAGACCGCGACATCCCCCGCCTTCTCGCGCAGCACGTCGACCGGGGTGCGGCGGTCGGCCAGCCACCACGCGGTGCCCACGCTCGGGTGACCGGCAAACGGGAGCTCGCGGGCCGGCGTGAAGATCCGCAGGTCGGCCGCGCGTGCGCCCTCGTCGACCGCGTCGAGGAAGACCGTCTCGCTGAAGCCGAGCGCCGTGGCGATCGCCTGCTCGCGCTGCGCCGTCTCCGGCGAACTGCGCACGATCCCCAGTTCGTTGCCGTTCGCTCCGCGCTCGTCGGTGAACACGCGGACAACCACTACCTCGATCGACTCGTCCATGACCCCAGCCTGACAGATGATCCAGCCACGGTTCACCCCCGAGGCGCATAATGCGTGCATGACCGGTCACGATCAGAGCCCTGACGAAGAACTCGTCGCTGTCGAGCACGCCGCCACCCGCCTGTCGGAGCGGTTCCCCCACATCCCGAAGGACCGCATCGAGGAGCTCGTCAAGGAGCGCCACGAGGAGTTCTCCGGCGCACCGGTGCGCGACTTCGTGCCGGTGCTCGTGGAGCACGACGTCAAGCGGCAGCTCGCATCGGAGTCGGGCGGGGCCTCCGCCTGAATCAGGCCCCGGGCCAGGCGATCGGCCGCGCCGCCGCGCGGCCCACCGCCCGGATGCGCACGAGCACGCGCCTATCATGGGTGTGCCCGACCTCCAGGAGCCTCCACCGATGACCCGAGTCCCGACCGTCTACGACGTCGCCACGCACGCCGGCGTCTCGATCGCCACGGTCTCCCGGGTGTTCCGGCAGCCGGACACGGTCAAGGAGGCGACGCGCGAGCGCGTGCTCGCCTCGGTGGACGCGCTCGGCTACGTGCCGAGTGGCGCCGCGCGCGGTCTGGCCGCCCGGCGCACCGGCGTGATCGGCCTGTTCTTCCCCGGTCTCGACGCGATGGATGCCGACGCCGGCCGTCGCCTCGACGAGGGCGACGACGGCGCGGCGACGATCGTCCGCGACGTCGGCGGCTCCGTCGACACCCGCGGCGGAGACCTGTACTTCGACGAGGTGCTGCGCGGCAGCGAGGTGGAGGCCTGGCGCTCCGGCTTCGTCTTGATGGTCGGTGTCGGCCGCGGGGCGACGGCCCACGAGACGTTCGTCGACATGGCCGGACGCGTCGACGGGATCATCGTGCTCGCCGGGAGCGTGCCGGAGGACGAGATCGGCCGCCTCGCCCGGAGGCTGCCGGTGGTCGTGATGGCGGGCCGTCGCCACGGCGACGAGGTCGACCACGTCTCGGTGAGCAACGCCGAGGGGATGCGCGCGCTCGTCGGCCACCTGATCGACGACCTCGGCGTGCACGAGCTCGCCTACGTCGCCGGCAGCATCGGCTCCCCCGACGACGACGAGCGCTGGCAGGGGTTCCGCGAGGCGCTGACCGAGCGCGGACTCCCGGCGCCGGACGCCCCGGACCACCGCGGCGAGTTCACCCGCGAAGGCGGTCGGCGCGCGGGCCGCGAGCTGGTCTCGCGCGACCGTCTGCCCCGCGCCGTCGTGTGCGCGAACGACCAGATGGCCCTCGGCGTGATCGACGCGGCCCGCATCGGCGGGGTGGACGTGCCGGGCGAGCTCATCGTGACCGGCTTCGACGGGATCGACGCGGGCCGGCTCTCGACCCCGCGCCTGACGACGGTCGAGCAGCCGATGGAGGAGGTGGGCCGTGCGGCCGTGCAGACCCTCGTGCGCCGCCTCACGGACCCGGAGCGACCGGCCGCATCCGTGCGCCTCCCGGTGCGGGTCTACCTCCGCGAGTCCTCCGAGCCCGCGTAGCCGGCTGCCGCGCACAGCGCGGGCGCTTCAGGCGCGCGGGGTTGAAAAAGAAAATGTATGCGCATACAGTCAGAGGGCAACGACCTAGAGAAGGTGGCAATGACGCACTCACGACCCCCTGGTGGGCGACGCCGACGGAGACTCGGAGCGCTCGCCGTGATCGCAGCCGCAGCCCTCGCGCTCTCCGGCTGCAGCATCAAGATCCAGAGCAAGCAGGACCCGTCCATCCCGGCGGACACGATGCTCCTGGCTGCAGACAAGGGCACTCCGATGATGGAGCGCAACTTCAACCCGTACCTGGTGAACAAGCGCGCGGCCTCGTCGTACATCTACGAGCCGCTCGTCGTCATCAACGTGCTCGACGGCACCGGGACGCCGTGGCTGGCCTCGAAGGTCGCGCAGCCCGACGCCCGCACCATCGACTACACGATCCGCGACGGCGTGACGTGGTCCGACGGCAAGCCGTTCACCGTCGATGACGTCGTCTTCACCCTGAACCTCATCAAGAAGTTCCCGACGCTCGACCTCAAGGGCGCGTGGCAGCACATCGCCTCCCTCGAGACGAAGGGCGACCACCTCGTCATCCACCTCAAGGAGGACGACGCCCCCGCGCAGGACATCATCTCGCAGACGCTGATCGTTCCGGAGCACATCTGGAAGGACCAGAAGAGCCCGGACACCTGGCGCGACCCGAACCCGGTCGGCACCGGCCCGTACACCCTCGCGAGCTTCACCTCGCAGCAGTACACGATGGACAAGTACGAGGACTACTGGCAGGCCGACAAGGTCGAGGTGAAGCACCTCGTGCTCCCCGCCGCGACCAACGAGCTCGACATCGCCACCAAGGGATTCGACTGGGCGTACGCCTTCATGAGCGACGTGCAGGGCACGTGGGTCGATGCGAACCCGAACAACAAGTACTGGTTCCCGCCGGGGGGCATCATCGGCCTGATGCCGAACTTCACGGTCGCGCCCTTCAACGACATCAACGTGCGCCGGGGCATCGCGCTCGCGCTGGACCGCGACAAGATCGCCGACTCGGCCACCGAGGGCTACATGAAACCCGCCGGCCAGACCGGCCTCATCCTCCCGAACCAGGAGAAGGAGCTCGACCCGAGCATCCCCGACGGCGGCCTCATCAAGCAGGACACCGCGGGCGCCCTCGCCGCCTTCGCCGCGGCCGGCTACACCCAGCAGGGCGGCAAGCTCGTCGGGCCCGACGGCAAGCAGTTCTCGTTCTCCATCACGACCGCCAACGGCTACACCGACTGGCTGCGCGCGGTCCAGGAGGTGCGCAAGGAGCTGACGGCCCTCGGCATCGACGTGCAGATCAAGCAGCCGCAGCCGCCGGGGTACCAGCAGGCCATCCAGAACGGCGACTTCCAGGTCGCCATGGGCGGCATGGGTGCCGGCGTCGTCTTCCAGGCGTTCAACGCGACGCTGTCCAGCGAGTTCGCCACCCCGATCGGCAAGGCGACCGCGAGCAACTTCGGCCGCTACACGAACCCGGAGGCGGACAAGCTCCTCGCCGAGTACAAGACGACGGTCGACCCGGCCAAGCGCCTCGAGCTCAGCCACCAGCTGCAGCGGATCGTCTACGACGACCTCCCGGTGATCTCCATGTACTACGGCGGCCTGTGGGGTCTCTACAACGACGCGAAGTTCACGGGCTGGCCCGACGCGGACGACCCGTACGCGCCGCCGCAGACGTACGACCAGACCCCGCTGCTCGTGTTCACGCATCTCAAGCTCCGGAAGGACGGTGAATAGGCCGTGAAGTACGCCCTTCGCAAACTCGGCCTGTTCGTGCTCACCCTGTGGGCCGCGATCACGCTGAACTTCCTCCTGCCCCGGCTGATGCCGGGCTCCCCGACCGACGCCGCCATCGCGAAGCTGTCGCAGAACGGCCCGGTCACCCAGGCCACCCGCGACGCGATCGAGGCGCAGCTCGGCGTGCCGGGCGGCAACCTCTGGGACCAGTACGTGAGCTACCTGCACCAGGTGGTCACGTTCGACTTCGGCGTCTCGTACACGTTCTATCCGCAGAGCGTCGGCGAGCTGATCGGCCAGGCGTTCCCGTACACGATCATGCTGGTCGGCATCGTCACCATCGTGGCGTTCGTGCTGGGCACGCTGACCGGCGTGCTCGCCGCCTGGCGCCGCAACACCTGGCTCGACTCCCTGCCCACCCTGACCGGCACCTTCGCCAGCACGTTCCCGTACTTCTGGACCGCGCTGCTCCTGCTGTTCTTCCTGGGTTACGTGCTCCACTGGTTCCCGACCTCGGGCGCCTACGGCCCGACGGCCACGCCGATGTTCAGCTGGGACTTCATCGTTGACGCGGCGTACCACGCGGTGCTCCCGGCGGTGACGATCCTCATCACCTCGGTCGGCGGCTGGATCCTCGGGATGCGCAACGCGATGATCAACACCCTCGGCGACGACTACGTGACGTTCGCGCAGGCGAACGGCCTCAAGGGCCGCACCGTCGCGATGAAGTACGCGGCGCGCAACGCGATCCTGCCGAACCTCACCGGGTTCGGGCTCGCGCTCGGCGGCGTGGTCGGCGGCTCCATCCTCGTGGAGCAGGTGTTCGGCTATCCCGGCATCGGCTTCCTGCTCTTCAACGCGGTGATCGGGCAGGACTACCCGCTGATGCAGGCGCTCTTCCTGCTCATCACGGTGAGCGTTCTCGTCGCCAACTTCCTCGTCGACATCCTGTACGGCGTACTCGACCCAAGGACCCGCCGATGACCACAACGCAGAGTTTCAAGTCCATCAGCACCGAAGAGGTGGCGCGCCCGCCGCACCGGCTGGCCTTCATCGGCCGGGCGTTCGCGACCCTCTGGGCCAACTGGAAGTCGCGCCTCGGCCTGATCATCCTCGGCCTGTTCGTGCTCGTCGCGATCTTCGCCCCGTGGCTCGCGCCGTACGGCGCCACCCAGGACGGCTTCCCGCGCAACACGGACGCCAGCTGGGCGCACTGGTTCGGCACCACCGCCGCCGGCGAGGACGTGCTCAGCCAGCTCATCTACGGCACCCGGATCAGCGTCACCGTCGGTTTCATCGCCGGAGCGCTGTCCACCCTGGTCGCCGTGCTGATCGGCCTCAGCTGGGGCTACATCCGCGGGTTCGGCGCCGAGGTGGTCAACTTCATCGTCAACCTGTTCCTGGTCATCCCGGGCCTCCCGCTGATGATCGTGATCGCCGCCTACCTGCAGAACGGCGGCCTGGCGATGATCATCGCGGTCATCGTGATCACGGGATGGGCGTGGGGCGCGCGCGTGCTGCGCAGCCAGACGCAGTCCCTCCGGTCGCGCGACTTCGTGACCGCCGCACGGTTCTCGGGCGACAGCTCGTTCCGCGTGGTGTTCCACGAGATCCTGCCGAACATGACCTCGCTCATCGCGGGCTCGTTCTTCGGCGCCGCGACCGCCGCGATCCTCGCCGAGGCGGGCCTGGAGTTCCTCGGGCTCGGCGACTCGTCGATCGTCAGCTGGGGCACCATCCTCTACTGGGCGCAGAACTCGAACGCCCTGCTGACCGGCCAGTGGATCCTCCTGTTCGCCCCGGGTCTGTGCATCGCCCTGCTGGCGATGAGCCTGACCCTGATCAACTTCGGCGTGGATGCGATCAGCAACCCGCGCCTGCGGGAGGGGTCGGCCAAGGCCACCCGGACCGCGCCTTCAGCCCGCACCGAGGAAGGAAGCGAGCGATGACCGCACTGCTGGAGGTCCGCGACCTCTCCGTCGTCTACGAGTCGGCCGGGCAGGTCCCGGTGCAGGCGGTCGACCACGTGTCGTTCGACATCGGCGCCGGCGAGTTCGTCGGCCTGGTCGGCGAGTCCGGGTCGGGCAAGTCGACGCTCGGCTTCGCGCTCAGCCGGCTGCAGAAGCCGCCGGCGCGCACCAACGGCGGCAGCATCCGCTTCGACGGGCACGACATCCGCGAGCTCGACGACGAGTCTCTGCGCCGCCAGCGCCAGGGCGGCTTCGCCATGGTGCTGCAGTCCGGCATGAACGCGCTGAACCCGGTGCGCACCATCCGCAAGCACTTCGCCGACATCTTCCGCGCCCACGGGCACGTCGAGCGCAGCCGCTGGGACGACCGGATGCGCGAGCTCGTCGGCAAGGTCGGCCTCCCGGAGCAGGTGCTCGCGCGCTTCCCCGGCGAGCTGTCCGGCGGCATGCGCCAGCGCGTCTCGATCGCGCTCGCGCTGTCGCTCGAACCGCGCCTGATGGTGTTCGACGAGCCGACCACGGCGCTCGACGTGCTGGTGCAGCACGCGATCATGGACACCATCACCGAGCTGCAGGCGTCGGAGGGCTTCACGGCCGTGCTCATCAGCCACGACCTCGGCGTCGTGCTGGAGGCCACGCAGCGCGTGCTCGTCATGCACGACGGGCGCATCGTGGAGGACGCCACCAGCCGCGACATCCTGGAGCGCCCGCAGCACGAGTACACCCAGATGCTGCTGAGCCACTACGCCGACCCGCGCGGCGAGGTCGTCGAGCTGCCGGGTCTGCCGGCGGACCGCTCGGCCCGCACCTCGGACGTGCAGCAGCGGGAGGGCCGCGCAGCCAGCTCCGCGATCACGGTCGAGGGCGTCAGCAAGGTCTACCCGGCCCCGCGCCGCGGCGAGAGCCCGGTGACGGCCGTCGACGACGTGACCTTCACGCTCGAGCCGGGCCAGTCGCTCGCCCTCGTGGGCGCGTCCGGATCGGGCAAGTCGACGATCGCGAAGCTCCTCACGGGAGTGGAGGCGCCGACCTCGGGCACCGTCCGCTTCGGCGACACCGACGTGGCGTCGCTCGGGCGACGCGGCATCCACCAGCTCCACAAGAACGCGCAGATGGTCTTCCAGGACCCGTACGCGGCGCTCAACCCGCTGCACACCGTGGAGTACGCGCTCACCCGGCCGGTGGTCAACTACACCGGTCTCCGCGGCAAGGACGCCCGTCGCCGGGTGCTCGAGCTACTGGAGACGGTGGGCCTGACGCCCGTGGAGCAGTTCGCGCAGAAGCTGCCGCACCAGCTCTCGGGCGGGCAGCGGCAGCGCGTCGTGATCGCCCGCGCGCTCGCCAGCGATCCGCAGGTGCTGATCGCGGACGAACCGGTCTCGATGCTCGACGTGACGCTGCGCGCCGGCGTGCTCGCGCTGCTCGAGGAGCTGCGCGAGCGCTGGGGCGTCTCGCTGCTCTACATCACGCACGACCTGCTCTCGGCCCGGCTCGTCACCGACGACATCATGGTGCTGAACAGCGGCCGCGTGGTCGAGCGCGGGCGGACCGCCGACGTGCTGCGCCATCCCACCGACCCGTACACGATCGCGCTGCTCGATGCCGTGCCCAACCCGGCGAAGACCCGGGAGGCGCTCGCGTGACCTTCGCTCCGCTGCCGCCGTTCGGTGCGCTGCCCGTGCCGCCGGGGGTCGACGTCGTCGGCCTCCCGGCGCGGGTCGGGACGCTGACGGCGTTCCACGCGGCGCCGGCCGGCGACAGCCGGGGCACGGTGCTGATCGTCCCCGGCTTCACCGGGTCGAAGGAGGACTTCCGCGTATTCCTCCCGCTGCTCGCCGCGCGCGGCTGGGACGCGTGGGCGTACAGCCAGCGCGGCCAGGCCGACTCCGCCGCTCCCGCGGGGGTCGAGGCGTACACGCTCGACGCATTCGCCGCGGACGCGGTGGAGGTCGCCGGGCTCGTGGGCGGGGGCTCGCCGGTGCACCTCGTCGGCCACAGCTTCGGCGGGGTCGTCGCGCGGGCGGCGGTCGTCGCCTCCCCCGCGTCGTTCGCCTCGCTGACGATGCTGTGCTCCGGCCCGCACGGCTGGCCCGGACGCCACCAGGAGACGACCGACACGGTCGCCGAGGCCGGCTCGATCGGGCTCTGGTACCGGGACAACCCGCACACCCGCGGCCTCGCCGACGACGCGCTGGAGCCCGAGCTGGCGTTCCTGCGGCTGCGGGCGGTGCACACGTCGAGCGACAACCTCCTCGCCGGCGCCGAGATCCTCCGCTCCGAGGAGGACACGACCGGCGAGCTGCGCGCGACCGGCGTCCCGGTGCTCGTGACGCACGGCGAGCACGACGACAAGTGGCCGATCGCCTCCCAGCGCGACATGGCCGAGCGCCTCGGCGCGCGGTACGCCGTGATTCCGGGCGGCGCGCACTCGCCGCAGCTCGAGGCGCCGGAGGCGACCCTCGACGCCCTCGACGGGTTCCTCGCCGCGCCCGGCCCCTGACCTCCCGAACCTCCCCATCCATCCGCACGACAAGGAGAACTGTGCTCACCTTCCCCGACGGCTTCCTCTGGGGCGCCTCCACCGCCGCCCACCAGATCGAGGGCAATAACATCAACAGCAACTGGTGGGTGCACGAGCACACCCCCGGCACCAGCATCGTCGAGCCCTCCGGGGACGCGATGGACAGCTACCACCGGTACCGCGAGGACATGAAGCTGCTCGCCGACGCCGGTCTCGACAGCTACCGGTTCAGCGTCGAGTGGGCGCGCATCGAGCCCGAGCGCGGCTTCGTGTCGCGCGCCGAGATCGACCACTACCGCCGCATGGTGGAGGCCTGCCACGAGTTCGGCCTGAAGCCGGTCGTGACGCTCATGCATTTCACCGTGCCGCGCTGGTTCGAGCGCGACGGGTTCTGGCGCGCGCCCGACGCCGCCGACCTGTTCGCTCGCTACACCGAGCTCGCCCTTCCCATCGTCTCCGACGGTGTCGAGTACGTCTGCACGATCAACGAGCCGAACATCGCCGCCATGCTCGCGGGCGGCGAGGACGCCTCGAACCTGGTCGCCTACGGCCTCCCCAACCCGGACCTCGGCGTCGCGGACGCGCTGCTCGACTCCCACCGCCGCTCGCGCGAGGTGCTGTCGCAGGTGGGCGGCCTCAAGACGGGCTGGACCATCGCCACGCAGGCGTTCCGCGCCACCGGCGAGCCCGGTTCGGAGGAGAAGCTGCGCGAGTACGGGTACCCGCGCGACGACTGGTACCTCGAGAACTCCGCCGGCGACGACTTCGTCGGCGTGCAGGCGTACACCCGCACCTTCATCGGTCCGGAGGGTCCGCTGCCGGTCTCGGAGGACGTCGAGACGACGCTCACCGGCTGGGAGTTCTACCCGCCGGCGGCGGCCGAGGGTGCCCGCAGCGCCTGGGAGCTCTCCGGCGGCGTGCCGGTGATGATCACCGAGAACGGCATCGCCACGGCCGACGACGAGCGCCGGATCGCGTACACCGACGGCGCGCTGCGCGAGCTGCACGCGGCCATCCAGGACGGCGTGCGGATCGAGGGCTACCTGCACTGGAGCGCACTCGACAACTACGAGTGGGCCAGCGGCTTCCGGCCGACGTTCGGCCTGATCGCGGTCGACCGCGAGACCTTCGTGCGCACCCCGAAGCCCAGCCTCGGCTGGCTCGGCGGCGTGGCCCGCGCGAACGGGCTCTGAGCACCACGCACCCACCACCGACCACGGCGAATGCGCCGGATCATCGCGATCCGGCGCATTCGCCGTTCTCCTGCCCGACTACCCGTCGGCCCGCTCTGCGGCGCGGCGCCGGCGCAGTTCGACGGCGAGCGCGAGGGACCCGAGAGCCAGCAGTGTGAGCCCGGCGGTCGCGGGGATGGCGATCCGCGCGCCCGTCGCTGCCAACCGGTTCGTGGCCGCCGGACGGATCAGGCCGCCGTCGCGTGCACCAGGGGCAGGCGGGGTCGGCTCGAGAACCGTCGGAGCGGCCGGGACCTCCAGCACGCCCGGGTCCGGCTCGCTGTGCGGATCGAGCGGGGACGGAGGTTCCGGAGTCTCACCGTCCGGCTGCTCGGGCTCCGGAACGACCGGCACCTCGGTCTCGAGCTCCGGCTCCGTCGGGACCTCCGGCTCGGGTTCCGGCGCGGCCGGGACCTCCGGCTCGGCCGGCACCTCCGGCTCGACCGGCACCTCCGGCTCCGCCACCGGGTCGGCGGTGTTCACCATCACCACGCGCACGCTCTGCCCGCCCGCGATCACGAACTCGGCGCCCGGCCCGTGCGCGACGCCGTCCACGAGGACCTGCACGTCACCCCAGACCAGTCCCGGGATCGACGGCAGGTCGACCTCGCCGACGACCACGCGGGTCCCGGCGCGGAACCACGGCGACACCACCTCCGAGCCGTCGGACGTCACGTTCAGGACCCCGTCCTCGTACCCGCTTGCGGAGTAGCGCGCGTGGAACTCCGTACCCGGCTCGACGAGCGCGGCCGCCGCACCCGTCACCGACTTGGCGACCGAGAAGCGTCCGACCGCGTCACCGTCGGCCGTGCCTCCACCCGAGCCGGACAGGACGATCCTGCTCGACGTGACCAGCGCGCCGACACTGGCGCTGTTGCAGAAGGTGTCCCCCGCCCGCACCTCACCGCTGGGCCGGGTGATGTAGTTGACGCGGATGGCGCAGGCGCCGTCCACGCCCGCCTTCTGGGCGAGCGCCCGGTCCACCTCCACCGTCATCGTCCCGCCGTCGGGCGAGACCGTCCACCGTGCGAGCGACCGATCGCCCACGACGCGCGGATACCGGTCGGGATCCGCGTCGCAGCTCTGCTCCAGGTACGGAGCCCACTGCGGCCCGGGGTAAGCGGCCGGGTCGAGGAACCGGTGCGGAGAGCCCTCGCCGATGCGATCGACGATCGTCAGCGGAGACGTCCCGTCGTCCGGCCACTCAGCGGAGGGCACGGCGACCTTCCACCAGAATCCCTCCCCGTTGGCCAGATAGTTCTCTCCCCACTTCTGGAACCGCTCGATCGGCGGCGTCGGCTCGGGCGGCGTCGACGGCTCGGTGCCGGTGTCGCGCGGCACGATCCCGCCGCCGCCGGGAAGAGGAATGGACCGCGTCCGCCCACCGTCGATGACGACCTCGACCGAGGTCGAATCCGTGGCCCTGCTCGCGCGGACGCCCGCCCACAGGGTGCCCCGCACGTTGCTTCTGCCCTCGACCGAGGAGTTCAGCGTGCACGCGAGCAGCGGTGGCGCGCCGGTGACCGTGCAGTCGCCCATCGACTCCCCCGACGCCGTCTCCAACGCGAAGGGCGTGACGGTGACGGTCGAGAAGACGTCGGGGAGCTGGAGGGTGAACCGGTGCCCCGCCACGGTGCCGTCCGGCACCGACCACGCCGCGGTGACGCGGACCGAATCGCCCACGGTCAGCGGCTGCCCGGCAGTTCCGGCCGGGTCGCGGGTGATCTCGATGGAGGCCGGGTCGATGCCGCCCGTCTCGGCGGCTGAGACCGGCGAGACGACCACCGCCCCCGCCACGCCGACGACCCCTCCGACCAGGGCAGCGATCAGAGAAAGAGATAGGGGAACCTTCATCAGAGACCTCATCCTTCATCCCGGTGCGGCAGCCCGAGCGGCGCCGCATCGCACGCCTCCAGCCGACCAGACCGCCGTGCGGTCACCGAGGCGGCTCGCGAGAGGTGCAGTGCCGGTGGAGGGGTTTCTCCGAGGTGGACGAGAGGACTCGCCGGGGAACCCCGAGCGGCTCCGTAGCGCTGCCGGGGACTACCGAGGGGGCTCACAGATCGTGGTGCGTATCCACTCGGCGACCGAACCCCGGTTCACCTCACCGGTGCGGGTGAGGCGCACGAGGTCGAGCGCGTGGTCGGTGAGCCGACCGTCGGCGGAGTCCGCCGGGTCCCGCAGCACGTGGAGGGCGAACCAGCGGGTGGGACGGGCGCCGATGCGCGCCGCCACGGCCGCGATGCCGGCGAAGTGCCGCGCCTGGCCGTCGGTGCCATCGTCGACGTGTGACTGGAAGCCGCGTCCGCGCAGCCGGTTGCGGCCACCGCGTGCGGCATCCAGGAACCAGAAGGGGCCGCGGCCGACCCCTCCGACCTCCGCCCCGAGATCGATGAAGAACCTGCGGGAGCTGGTCGACCCGGCAGCGAGGCGGGCGGCGGTGCTGACGAGGTCGGCGCAGGCGTTCATGCCTTCAGCGTAGGCGCGGTCCGCGCCGGGATTCGGAGCGGACCGTCAGGGTGACCGGACGAGGCGCAGGCCGCTGCCGACGCCACCGTCCTCACCGGTCACGAGGAACGCCTGGTCGTCGTTCAGCAGTCGCAGCGGATGCGTCGCGCCGTACTCCGCGACGACGCGCTCGATCACGGCGGCGGGATACGACAGCCCGTCGGCATGCGGCACCACGACCACGTCGACCAGGCCGAGGCCGGCACGGTCGGCCAGCGCGCGCGCCTCCGCCGGATCGTCCATCGGGGTGATCGGCTCGATGGTGGGTCCGGCGACGACCGACCCCGCGCTCAGGCCGATGTAGGGCAGGCCGGCGCGCACGCGGTCGACGATCGCGCGGTCGGCGCCGGTCGAGCGCAGCGCGTGCAGGAGGGCGAAGGTGTTGCCGCCGGCGACGTAGAGCGCATCCACGCGGTCGAGGACGCGCTCGGTCTCGTCCAGCGGCGTCCCGCCGACACGGACGACCTCCACGTCGTGGCCGAGTGCGACGATCCGCTCCTGCTCGGCGTTCACGAAGGGCGCATCGGGATACGGCAGGGCCGCATCCGGAACGTAGCCGACCCGGAGGGCGCCCGGCCTCCCGGTCGCCTCCTCCAGGAACGCGGGGACCGCACCGACACCGGACGAAAGCAGGAGGAGACGCACCCGTCGATGCTACCGACGTGACCGCGGTCTCCCGGGACGTCTGCGGGCGCTCGCCGCGCAGCAGACGTCCCGGGAGACCGCGGTCGTGTCGGAGGGTCCCCGGTAGACTAGAAGCCTGATCGGCCACGCGGCCGATGCGGTCGCCGGGCATCGCCCCGCCGGTCCGAGGCTCGAAACCTCCGGCATCCCTCACAAGACTCCGGAGGTCCCTCCATGTCCCGCGCCGTCCGCCAGCCGCACAAGTGGCTCGCCCTCGCCGTCCTCTCCCTCACCCAGCTCGTCGTCGTGCTCGACGGCACCATCGTCACCATCGCGCTGCCGCAGGCGCAGCTCGCCCTCGGTCTCAGCGACACCGAGCGGCAGTGGGTGGTCACCGCCTACGCGTTGGCATTCGGCGCCCTCCTCCTGCTCGGCGGCCGCGTGGCCGACTACTGGGGACGCAAGCGCACCTACCTGGTCGGCATGATCGGGTTCGGCATCGCCTCGGCCATCGGCGGCCTCGCCCAGAACGGCATCGAGCTGATCGGGGCCCGCGCCCTCCAGGGCGTCTTCGCCGCGTTGCTCGCCCCCGCCGCCCTCGCCCTGCTCACGGTGACGTTCCCGAGCGGGCGGGAGCGCAACACCGCCTTCGCCGTGTTCGGCACGATCGCCGGAGCCGGCGCGGCGGTCGGTCTGCTCCTCGGCGGCGCACTCACCGAGTTCGCCGACTGGCGCTGGTGCCTGCTCGTGAACCTCTTCTTCGTGGCGGTCGGCCTGGTCGGTGGAGTGTTCGTGCTGGGCGAGAGCCGCGCCGAGGGCCGCAACCGCTACGACTGGTGGGGCGTCGTCACCGTCACGCTCGGGCTCGGCTCGCTGGTGTACGGGTTCAGCCTCGCCGAGAACGGCTGGGGCCGCGTCGACACCATCGGCTTCCTCGTCGCGGGCGTGCTGCTTCTCGTCGCCTTCGTTCTGATCGAGCGCCGGGTCGCCCAGCCGCTCCTCCCGCTGCGGGTCGTGCTCGACCGCGTGCGCGGCGGCGCGTTCCTCATCCAGGCCGTCGCCGGCAGCGTGATGATCGGCGCGACGCTCTACCTGACGCTGCACCTGCAGCTCGTGCTCGGGATGCCGCCGCTCGAGGCCGGCCTGGCGAGCCTCCCGCTCACCCTGGCGATCATGGCGACCGCTCCGGTGGCGACCCGCCTGCTCGGCCGCGTCGGCGCGCGCCCGCTGATGATCGCCGGTCCGCTGATCGTCGCGGTCGGCCTCCTGTACCTGAGCAGGCTCACGGCCGACGGCTCGTACTTCGTGCAGGTGCTCCCCGCCCTCGTGATCATGGGCGTCGGCATGGCCTGCGTGTTCGTGCCGCTGCAGAACCTCGCACTCAGCGGGGTCGAGCCGCACGACGCGGGCGCGGCCTCCGCCACCGCGAACTCCGCCATGCAGATCGGCGGCTCGGTCGGCCTCTCGGTCTTCACCGCGCTCTACGCCGCTGCCCTCCCGACAGGCGGCGGCAAGCCGGTCGACCTCACGGACGGCTACTCGGTCGTGTTCGTCGCCGCCGCGGTCGGGATGGTGCTCGCTGCCGGCATCGCGGTCGGCCTCATCCGCGGGCCGAAGAGCCGGCCGGCTCCCGCGACAGCGCACGCCGACGCGCCGATGGGTGCGCACTGACCCGGTGACGCGACGTGGCGGATGCAGCACGACCTGCATCCGCCACGGGTCACGCGTCCGTGACGGCCGGGCTCAGGCCTGCGCGCGCGGGAGGGTCTCCCCGCGGAAGAAGGCCGGGAGCCGGCGGCGCATCACGAGCATCACCACGACGCCGGACAGCAGGATGACCATCCCCAGGATGAACACCAGCCCGACGCCGGCGACGTTCGAGCCGCTGCCGTAGGACGGGTCCATGCTGTCGACCAGCGTGGTGACGAACAGCACGCTCAGGATGCCGCCGCCGATGAGCGGGCACACGAACGTGAAGAAGGCGTTGCGCACCGAGGTGAACCACTTCGCACGGAAGAACCACACGCAGGCGAACGCGGTGATGCCGTAGTAGAAGCAGATCATCATCCCGAGCGTGGTGATGGTGTCCCACAGCACGTCCTCGCTGATGAAGCGCATGACGGCGTAGAACACGCTCGCGACCACGGCCGAGACGACGGTGGAGTAGCCGGGGGTCATGAACCGCGGGCTCACCCGGGCGAACCGCGCCGGAAGGGCGCCGTAGTGCCCCATGGCGAGCAGGGTGCGCGCGGGCGAGACAGCCGTCGACTGCAGAGACGCCGCCGAGCTGGAGAGCACGGCGATCGACATCAGGATGGCGAGCGGGCCGAGCACGGGGCCGGCGAGCGCGAAGAAGACGTTCTCCTGGATGTCGGGGTTGCCGAGGCCGATGCCGCCCTCGCCCGTGCCGGCGAACGAGATCGCCGCCATGGACACGAACAGGTACGCGACCACGATGATCACGACGGTGAGCGTCGCGGCGCGGCCGGGCGTCGACCGGGAGCCCTTGGTCTCCTCGGACATCGTGAGGGTCACATCCCAGCCCCAGAAGATGAAGATCGAGAGCGAGAGCCCGGCGGCGAAGGCCGAGAACGAGGGGACGCCGAAGGGGTTGAACCAGTCGAGGCTCGGCGGGGTCGCGTCGAAGGCGGTGCCGTTCGCCACGTGGACGAACGCGACGACCCCGAACAGCACGAGCACCAGCAGCTGGAAGCCGACCAGCACGTACTGCACCTTCTGCGTCGTCTGCATGTCGCGGTACGAGATGAGGGTGGCGACGGCCATGAACGCCAGACAGGTCGCGACGTTGATGAACGGGTTGTCGGAGAGATGGGCGATCGCCGGGTTGTGGAACACCTGCGACAGCAGGAGGTAGAGGAAGTCGACCGCGATGCCCGCCAGGTTCGAGAGCACCACCACCGTCGCGGCGATGAGGCCCCAGCCGCCCATCCAGCCGAGATACGGGCCGAAGGCGCGCGTCGCCCAGGTGAACGACGTGCCGGAATCGGGCATCGCGTTGTTGAGCTCGCGGTAGCCGAACGCGACCAGCAGCATCGGGAGGAAGCCGACCAGGAAGATCGCGGGGAGGTGGACGCCCACTTCCGAGACGGTCGGGCCGAGTGCGCCGGTCAGCGTGTAGGCGGGCGCGATGCAGGAGATGCCGATGACGACGGCGCCGATCAGGCCGACCGACCCGGCGCTCAGACCCTTGGCGGTGCGGGTCGAGCTGGTCTCGGTGGATTCCGCGGCGCTGCGGGTGCTCATTCGGTGGTGCTCCTAGTGGCCCGCGCGGGGCACGACGATCATCGGGACGGGGAGTTCGCGCAGCATCGTGGCCGCGGTGGTGCCCAGGAACAGGCGGCTCTGCTGGGCGAGACGGCTGGAGCCGACGACGACGACCTCGCCGGGCAGCCAGTCGAGGGAGGCGACGGCGTGCGAGATGCTGTCGCCGGGGGCGACGGAGGCGGTGGCCTCGACGCCGTCGGGGAGCGCCGCGCGCGCCTCCTGGAGCACGGCGGCGGCGTGGTGCTCGCTCACGCGCGCCTTGGCCGCATCCACCCCGGGGAGGTCGAGGGCGAGCAGCGAGACGAGGCGGAGCGGCACGGTGCCGGCGGCGGAGAGCCGAGCGCTCGTGGCGAGCACGGCGTCGGCGCCCTCGCGCGTGCCGACCATGCCGGTCACGCGGCCGAGCGGGGCGGCGGTCTCGCGCGAGCCCTGCGGCGCCAGCATCACGGGGATGGGCGACGCGTGCAGCAGGGAGCCCGCCACCGAGCCGACCGTGAATCGACCGAGCAGGCCGTCCCGCGCTGCACCCACGACGATGAGCGCGGCACGGCCTGCCTCGGCGGCTGTGAGGAGCCCGCCGGCGAGGGAGTCGCCGTAGACGACCCTCTCGCGCGACGGCACCTGGTCCGGGATGCGGGAGCGGGCGTCGGCGAGCCAGCCCTCCGCGGTTTCGCGCAGGAGCGCGTCGTAGCCGGGATCGTTCGGGACGATCGACGGCCGCGAGTTCATCGGGAGCACCACCACGACATCCAGCCGCGCACCGATCGAGCCGGCGAACGCCGCCGCCGCGGCGAGGGCGTCCTCGCCGGACGGCGTCGCCGTGTAGCCGACGAGGATGCGCGGTGGAGTCGTGGTGGTCATGTCAGCTCGCCGGGATGAGCGTGTACTTCGTGCTCAGGTACTCGTGGATGCCCTCGAGCCCGCCCTCGCGGCCGAGGCCCGACTGCTTCACGCCACCGAACGGCGCGGCGGCGTTGGAGACGAGGCCGGTGTTGAGCCCCATCATGCCGGTGTCGACGCTGTCGATCAGGCGCTGGCCGCGGGCGAGGTCCTGCGTGAAGACGTAGCCGACGAGCCCGTACTCGGTCTCGTTGGCGCGCGCCACGGCCTCCTCCTCGGTGGAGAAGGTCGAGATCGCCAGGATCGGTCCGAAGATCTCCTCGCGGAGGATCTCGCTGCCGGGCTGGATGTCGGTGATGACGGTCGGCTCGAAAAAGAAGCCGTCGCTCTCGGGGGCCGCGCCGCCGGTGAGCACGCGGGCGCCGCGCGAGACGGCGTCGTCGACCAGGGCCGCCATCGAGGCGACCGCGCGGTCGTCGATCAGCGGACCGAGGGTGACGCCCTCGTCGGTGCCGCGGCCGACGCGCAGCGCGTTCACGCGCTCGGTGACGCGGGCCGCGAACTCCTCCGCGATCGACTCGTGCACGATGAACCGGTTGGCCGCGGTGCAGGCCTGTCCCATGTTGCGGAACTTCGCGAGCATCGCGCCCTCGACCGCCTTGCCGAGGTCGGCGTCCTCGAAGACGACGAACGGGGCGTTGCCGCCGAGCTCCATCGAGGTGCGGAGCACGTTCTGGCCCGCCTGCCCGAGCAGCGCGCGGCCGACCGGCGTGGAGCCGGTGAACGAGAGCTTGCGCAGCCGCGGGTCGGCGATGATCGGGGCCGAGACGGCACCGGAGGTCGACGTCGGGATGACGTTGACGACACCGGCGGGCACGCCCGCGTCGGCGAGCAGCTGGGCGAAGAACAGCGTGGTGAGCGGGGTCAGCTCGGCCGGCTTGATGACGACCGTGCAGCCGGCGGCCAGGGCGGGCGCGATCTTTCGGGTCGCCATCGCGAGCGGGAAGTTCCACGGCGTGATGAAGAAGCACGGGCCGACGGGGCGCTGGGACACGACCATGGTGCCGGTGCCCTCGGGGTTCGAGCCGTAGCGGCCGGCGATGCGCACGGCCTCCTCGGAGAACCAGCGGAGGAACTCGCCGCCGTAGGTGACCTCGCCGTTGGCTTCGGCGAGCGGCTTGCCCATCTCGAGGGTCATCAGCAGCGCGAAGTCGTCGCGGCGCTCCTGCAGCAGGTCGAACGCACGGCGGAGGATCTCGGCGCGGGTGCGGGGCGGGGTCGCCGCCCACGCCTCCGCCGCCTCGGCGGCCGCGTCCAGAGCACGGATGCCGTCCTCCGGGCGCGCGTTGGCGATGCGCTTGATCACGCGGCCTGTGGCCGGGTCCTGGACCTGAATCGGGTCCTGGGCCCCGGCCTCCCAGCGGCCCGCGATGAACAGGCCGTCGGGAACGCGGGCGAGCAGCTCGCTCTCGGTCGCGGTCAGGTCGGTGGCGGTGTCGACGGCGCTCATGCGTTGGCCACCGCCTCCGCGACGACGTCCAGACCCTCGATGAGGAGGTGGTCCGGGATGCTGAGCGGCGGCAGGAAGCGGATCACGTTGCCGTAGGTGCCGCAGGTGAGCAGCACGACGCCGGCCGCGTGGGCGGCGGCGGCGACCTTCGAGGTCAGCGCGGCGTCCGGCTCCCCGGTCTCGGCGTCGACGAGCTCGATGGCGACCATCGCACCGCGGCCGCGCACCTCGGCGACGCGCGGGTCGGCGTCGCGCAGGGCGCCGAGCTTCTCGAAGAGGATGTCGCCGATCTGGCGGGCGCGCTCGACGAGGCCGTCCTGCTCGTAGGTCTCGATCGCGGCGAGGGCGGCGACGCAGGCGAGCGGGTTGCCGCCGTAGGTGCCGCCGAGGCCGCCGACGTGCGGCGCGTCCATGATCTCGGCGCGGCCGGTGACGGCCGAGAGGGGCAGGCCGCCGGCGATGCCCTTGGCGGTGACGATGAGGTCGGGCACGAGGCCGAACTGCTCGGAGGCGAACATGGTGCCGGTGCGGGCGAAGCCGGTCTGCACCTCGTCGGCGATGAAGACGACGCCGTTGGCGCTCGCCCAGGCCTGCAGGGCCGGGAGGAAGCCGTCGGCGGGGACGATGAAGCCGCCCTCGCCCTGGATCGGCTCGATGATGATCGCGGCGAGGTTGCTCGCGCCGATCTGCTTCTCGATCATCGTGATGGCGCGCTTCGCGGCCTCGGCGCCGGAGAGGCCGCCGTCGCGCAGCGGGTAGCTGAGCGGTGCGCGGTAGATCTCGGGGGCGAACGGGCCGAAGCCGTTCTTGTACGGCTGGTTCTTCGCCGTCAGGCCCATCGTGAGGTTCGTACGGCCGTGGTAGGCGTGGTCGAACGCGACGACGGCCTGCTTGCCGGTGTAGTGGCGCGCGATCTTGACCGCGTTCTCCACCGCCTCCGCGCCGGAGTTGAAGAGGGCGCTGCGCTTCTCGTGGTCGCCGGGGGTGAGGCGGTTGAGCGCCTCGGCGACGTCGACGTAGGAGTCGTACGGGGCGACCGTGAAGCAGGTGTGCGTGAACGCGGCGACCTGCGCGGTGACGGCCTCGACGACGCGCGGGGCCGAGTTGCCGACACCGGTGACGGCGATGCCGGAGCCGAGGTCGATGAGGGAGTTGCCGTCGACGTCGACGATGACCCCTCCGCCCGCGGCGACGGTGTAGACGGGGATGGTGGCACCGACACCGGCGGCGACGGCGCGCGACTTGCGCTCGGAGCGCTTGCGCGACTCAGGGCCGGGGATCGGGGTGACGAGCCGGCGCTCCTGCGGGAGCGTAGGTCCGCCGACGGGTGTGCTGATGGCGGGGTCGGTGATGGTCATGGCGGCATCGTAAGGAGCCTGGCGCGCCGCTGTCCTGGACACCCCGTACAATTCGTTGAGTCGGATTCGACACCCTGTCAGATCGGAAGGCACCGATGCCCGCCACCCTCGCACAGCTCCTCGCCCGCCCCGAGCTGGACCTCACGCTGCTCACCGCGCCCGGCGTCGGCGATCCCGAGACGCTCGTGCCGTGGGCGCACAGCTCCGAGCTGCCCGACCCGACGCCCTTCCTCTCCCCGGGCCAGGTGCTCCTCATCACGAAGGCGCCCGACGAGATCGACGACTACGTCGCCCGGCTGGCCGAGCACGGGGTGGCGGCCCTCGGCTTCGGCACGGAGGTCGTGCGAGCTGGGACGCCGGATGCCCTACTCGAGGCGTGCACGCGGCACGGCCTCCCGCTGTTCGAGGTGCCCTACCGCACCCCGTTCATCGCGATCGCGCGGTTCATCGCCGACCGCGTCGCCGCCGACGCGTACGCCCGCAGCACCTGGGCGCTCCGCGCCTCCCGCGCCATCTCGCTCGCGGCGCTGCGGCCCGACCCGCTCGCCGCGGTGCTCACCGAGCTCGCCCGGCAGATCGAGCGTCCCGTCGCGCTGATCGGGGCGGACGGCGCGCTCGACCGCGTCTCCCCCTCCGGTGCGGTCTCCGCGGCGTCGCGGGAAGCGCTGGTCGCGGCCGCGGACCCGCTGCTGCGCAGTCGACGTCGCGCGGCCGGCTCGGTCGTCACCGAGGCCGGCGCATTCGCGCTGCAGACGCTCGGGGCCGCCGGACGCCTGCGCGGGGTGCTCGCGATCGGCTCCGAGGGACTCGACCCGGCCGCGCAGCAGGTGGTCACCGGGGTCGTGGCGCTGGCCGGCCTCGCGCTCGAGCAGAGCCGGGCCACCGACGCCGCCCGCGCGCGCCTCCGCACCTCCGTCTGGCGGGCGCTGATCGCGGGCGAACGAGCGCTGGCGGAGTCGGTCGCCGAGCCGGTGCTGGGCCCGCTGCCGGAGGCGCCGGTGCGCGTGACCGTACTGGCCGGGACCGCCCTGACGGCGGCCGCGGACTGGCTGGAGTCGCACTCCGACGGGTTCTTCGCCCGCGATGGGCAGGAGCTTGTGCTGGTGGAGTCGGACGCGGGGGATCCCTCCGCGACCGCGACCGGGCCGGCGGCCGCCTCCCGGTTCGACCTCCGCGGCGGAACCTCGGCACCGAGTGCGCTCGCCGACCTCCCGACCGCCCTGGCCCAAGCCGAGGTGGCGCGGCAGCGGGCGACCCCGAAGGCTCCGGTCCCGTCGTTCGACGATGTCGCCGCGGCCGGGATGCTCGCCCTGCTGCAGACGCCAGACGCGCGCGCCGTCGCGCAGACCGCACTCGCGCCGCTGACCACGGCCGACCCCGCCCTGACCGACCTGCTGCGCACCTGGCTCGACAGCGACGGGGTCTACGACATCGCCGCCCGCCGCCTCGGCATCCACCGCCACACCCTGCGCGCCCGCGTCGCCGAGGCGGAGCGGCTGCTCGGTCGCGATCTCAGCGGCTTCGCCGCCCGCGCCGACCTCTACGCGGCGCTGCGCGCGACCGCCTGAGCGCGCCTCCCGCGCCCGCCTATCCAGGGCCGCCGAGGTTCACGACGTGGCGCTCATTCCACCCGAAATAGGCGCCACTTCGTGAACTTCGGGGTCGGGGTCGGGGTCAGGCCTCGCGCGTGATCGAGACCGAGACGAACAGTTCGGAGCCGCCGCCGCCCGCGAAGACGCCGCGCAGGGGCGTGACGTCCGTGTAGTCGCGGCCGTGGCCGACGCGCACGTGGCGGTCGCCGATGTCGATGCCGTTCGTGGGGTCGTAGCCGTGCCAGGAGCCGCAGAACCACTCGACCCACGCGTGCGACTCCCCGGTCACGGTCTCGCCGATCGCGGCGTCCGCCTTCGGGTGCAGGTAGCCGGAGACGTAGCGGGCCGGGATGCCCGCCGAGCGCAGCGCCCCGATGGCGACGTGGGCGATGTCCTGGCACACCCCGCTGCGCGATTCCCACGCCTCCGCGGCCGTGGTGCGCACGCCGGTGACGCCGCTGACGTACTCCATCCCGTCGCCGACCGCCGCGACGATCGCGCGCGCGGTGGAGCACGGGTCGTCGGCGCCGTCGGACGCTGCCGTCGCCGCCGCCTCCGCCGCCAGCTCGGCGAGCGACGCGGGCGGCGCCGTCAGCTCCGTCTGCCGCAGCTGCTGCACGCACTCTCCCGAGCGCTGCACGGCCTCCTGCAACTCGTCCCAGCCGAGGCCGGCGACGGGATGCGGAGCCTCCAGCACCTCCACCAGGCTGCTCGCCGTGATGGTCAGCTCGCGGTGCGGGTCGAGCACATCGAAGGCGAGCACGCGCGTGCCCCAGTAGTCCGTGTACTGGTGGTGCGACGAGACCGGCTGCACGTCGAGGGAGGCGTGCAGCACCAGCTGGCGCTCCCCCGAGAGCGGCAGCATGCGCGCCTCGTTGTACGACGCGGTGACCTCGCCGTCGTAGCGGTAGCCCGTGGAGTGGGTGACCCGGAGCCGCTTCATACCCTCTCCCCGATCCAGCTCGGCGCCGCGTGCTCCGGGAAGTAGCGCTGCGTGACGGCCGCCGTGGCCGCACTCGTCGCATCCTGGATCGCGGACATGTAGGCGGGCAGGTCGTCGATCACGTCGGCGACCGGCCGGAACTCCAGCTCGCTCTGCACCTGGCCGAGCAGCCGCACGGCCCGGTCGGACACCCCGGCGCGCTCGGTGCGCGGTTCGATGTCGCGCAGGCTGTCGACCGCGCCCGCGATCGAGTAGAGGATCGAGCGCGGGAACAGCCGGTCGTGCAGGAGGAACTCCGCGGCGTTGCGCGCGGAGGGCACGCCCCGGTAGGTCCGCAGGTAGGCCTCGTACGCGCCGCAGGAACGGAGGATGGTCGTCCAGCTCGGCCCGCTGGCCTCGGTGAGCGAACGCGTCGCGAGCAGCCGCGCGGTCATGTCGGCGCGCTCCAGGCTGCGGCCCAGCGTGAAGAAGTGCCACGCCTCGTCCCGGCTGGCCCCGGACTCCATGATCCCCACGGCCAGCGCCGTGCGGTCGCGGACCCACGTGAAGAACTCATGCACCTTGTCGCTCGTGACCCGGCGCGGCATCCGCGCGGCGGTCGTGTTGAGGCACTCCCAGAGCTCGGTCGAGACGATCTCGCGGGCGCGCCGGGCGTTCTCGCGGGCGGCGCCGAGCGAGTAGACGATGGAGGCGGGAGCGCCGCGGTCGACGGCGAGGATGCGCAGCACGTCCTCGCGGACCAGGGCCCCGTCGGGCGCGTCGCTCCCCATCACGCCGAGCAGGGAGCGGCAGGCGGTGTCCTCGTCGATCCACGGATCCTCGAGGAGCAGCTGGAGGTGCACGTCCAGGATGCGCGCCGTGCCGTCGCTGCGCTCGATGTAGCGGCCGATCCAGAAGAGCGAGGATGCGATGCGGCTCAGCATGCGGGCCCCTCCTCCCGGTCGGCACGCGCCTGCTGCTGCTGTTGTTGCTGCTGCTGGTCGGCGCGGGGAGCGTCCTCTTCCGAGTGGTCGGGCGCGTGCGGTGCAGGCAGCAGCGGGAGGGCCGCCGCCTGGTCCTCGACGAGGCCGGCCACCGCCCGGAGCTCGCGGCCGCCCTCCGCCTCGACGGCGCTGCCCGCGGTGCCGACCACCCAGGTGTCCTTCGACCCGCCGCCCTGACTGCTGTTGACGACGAGCTGCCCTTCGGCGAGCGCCACCCGGGTGAGGCCGCCGGGGAGCACCCAGACGTCGCGCCCGTCGTTGACCGCGAACGGGCGCAGGTCGACGTGGCGGGGCCGCATCCCGTCCTCGACCAGCGTCGGGATGGTCGACAGCTGTACCACGGGCTGCGCGATCCAGCCGCGCGGGTCGGCGATCAGCCGGGCGCGCAGGTCGGCGAGCTCGCGGCGGGAGGCGTCCGGCCCGATGACAAGGCCCTTGCCGCCGGAGCCGTCGACCGGTTTGATCACCAGCTCGTCCAGCCGGTCGAGCACCTCGGCGAGCGCGTCCGGCTCCTCCAGCCGCCAGGTGTCGACGTTCGGGAGGATCGGCTCCTCGGCCAGGTAATAGCGGATCAGCTCGGGCACGTACGTGTAGACCAGCTTGTCGTCGGCGACCCCGTTGCCGACCGCGTTCGCGATGGTCACGTTGCCGAGCCGGGCGGCGAGCATGAGGCCGGGAGTGCCGAGCACCGAGTCCACGCGGAACTGCAGCGGGTCTATGAAGTCGTCGTCGATGCGCCGGTAGATCACGTCGACGCGCTGCGGTCCGCTGGTGGTCCGCATCCACACCTTGCCCGCGGAGCAGAACAGGTCGCGCCCCTCCACCAGCTCGACGCCCATCAGGCGGGCCAGGAGGGTGTGCTCGAAGTAGGCCGAGTTGTAGACGCCGGGGGTCAGCACGACGACGTTCGGGTTCTCCATCCCGCCCGGCGCGCTCGCCTTGAGCGCCTGCAGCAGCCGGTACGGGTAGTCGCCGACCGGCCGCACCCGCATGGAGGTGAACAGCTCCGGCAGGGTCTGCGCCATGACGCGGCGGTTGGAGATGACGTAGCTGACCCCGCTCGGCACGCGCACGTTGTCCTCGAGCACCCGCCAGTCGCCGAGCTCGTCGCGGATGAGGTCGATGCCGGAGACCTGGATGCGCACCCCGTTCGCGCTCTCGACGCCCGCGGCCGCGCGGTGGAAATGCGCCGAGGACGTGATCAGCCCGGCCGGGATGACACCGTCGCGCACCGCGTTCTGGGCACCGTACACGTCGCTCAGGAACGCCTCCAGCGCGCGCACCCGCTGGCCAACACCCGCCTCGATGTGCGCCCACTCCGGCTGCTCGATCACGCGCGGCACGGCGTCGAGCGGGAAGGGGCGCTCCTCCCCCGCGAAGTCGAACGTCACTCCCTGCGCCAGGTACGAGCTGGCCAGGGCGTCGGTGCGGCCGCGCAGCTCGTCCTGGGTCAACGCCGCGAGCGCGGCGAACAGCTCCCGGTAGGCGGGACGCGTCTCGGACGTGTGGGCGCGACGCGCATCCCCGAACATCTCGTCGAACGGTGTCGCCCGGCCGCGCCGGCGCCGCGCCGTCTGCGCCCCGTACCCGCCGAACAGATCTCCCATGGGCCGACGCTAGCGCCGCGTCGTTACCCCCACGTTTCCGCACGTTTCGGGCACGTTGCGCTGCGGGAGGCGGGATGTGGAGGCCGCCGGTTTTGTGCCCGATCGGGTGCGAACGCCACAATGGGCGGATGACCACTCCGATCTCCGGCACCCACTTCGGCCTGAGCGCCGGCGATTACCACGCCACCATCGCCTCCGTCGGCGCGTCGCTGCGCACCCTCGAGCACAAGGGGCGCGCGCTCGTCGTGCCGTTCGATGCGGACGAGGTGCGCCCGGCGTTCCGCGGCGCCACGCTCGCCCCGTGGCCGAACCGGGTGGTCGACGGCCGGTACACCTTCGAGGGTGTCGAGCAGCAGCTCCCCCTCACCGAGCCGAACCGCGGCCACGCCTTGCACGGCCTCGCCGCGTGGCTCGACTTCGCCCCCGTGGACCGCTCCAGCGACAGCGTGACCTTCGCCGCCACCATCGAGGCGCAGGCCGGCTACCCGCACCGCGTGGAGGTCTCGGTCACCTTCAGCCTCGGCGAAGGCGGCCTCCGCACCGTCGTCACCGCCACCAACACCGGTCCGACGGCCGCGCCGTGGGGCACCGGCCCGCACCCGTACCTCGTCGCCGGCGAGGGTCGCGTGGACGACTGGACGCTCTCCCTCCCCGCCGACACGGTGCTGACGGTCGACGAGGAGCGCCTCATCCCCTCCGGCCTCGCGAGCGTGGAGGCCGAGGGCGACGGCAACTTCGACTTCCGCACCCCGCGCCCCATCGGCGACACCTTCATCGACCACGCCTTCACCGGCCTGACCCGGGATGCGGACGGCATCGCGACGGTCGCCCTCCGCACCGCCGACGGCTCCGGGGTCGAGATGGTCTGGGACGACGCGTGCCCGTGGGTCCAGATCCACACCGCCGACCAGCCCGACCCCGCCCTGAACCGCCTGGGCCTCGCCGTTGAGCCGATGACCTGCCCGCCGGACGCGTTCAACTCGCGCACCGACCTCATCGTGCTGCAGCCCGGCGAGTCGTCGAGCGCGTCGTGGACGATCCGGGCGCTGGGGTAGGACCGCTCCCGGCGGCCCGCCCGGAACGAGTCACGCCCCGCCGAGGTTGCCCAGGATGAGCCCGAGGGTGAAGTCGAAGCGCTCGTGCTCGGTGCCCGCGGTGAGCTCGGTCGCGTAGCGACGGATGTTCGGGAAGCGGTCCTCGGGGAGCGCCGTGAAGCGGGCGATCAGGTCGCTGCGGTCGTCGGCGTCGAGACGGCGGTCCACGGTGCCGGATCCCGTGCCGGCGACCGCGAGGTCCATGGCGTAGGCGCCGACGTACAGGAACAGGGCGTCGATGGTCCACGTCGCCGTCTGCGGGGCGATGCCGCCGGCGACCAGGATGGCGAGCATCCCCTCGTTGACGCGCAGCACATCGAGGTCGGTGACATCCATCGCCAGGGCGGCGCGCGAGATGCCGGGATAGGCGAGGTACTGGTCGCGGAGCTGCGCGCAGACGTCGGCGATCTGCTCGCGCCAGGCCGACGGCTCGGGCTCCGGGAGGTCGATCCGGCTGCAGAGGCGCCCGATGACGAGCTCGTCGAGATCGGCCTTGTTGACGACGTGCGCGTACAGCGAGGCCGGGCCGGTCTCGAGACGCGAGGCGACACTGCGCATGGTCAGCGCCTCATAGCCCCGCGCCGCGACGATCTCGAGCGCGGCATCGGTGATGCGCTCCACCGTGATCGGCGCCTTGCGGGCGGCGTTCGGGGTGTCGCTGGTCGCGTGCCGGGCCGCACGACGCTGCTGAGGGGAGGCCATTCCCCCATCCTAGCTTGACTCGAACGGTGTTCGGAGAGTAGAACAGTGTTTGTGAACAACGAACAGCGTTCGACTCCTACCCTCCACGGCTCGTGGATGGCCCTCGCCGGGCTCTCCGCCGTCTTCCTCTTCGAGATGCTCGACAACTCCATCCTGAACGTCGCGCTCCCCACCATCGGCCGCGAGCTGCACTCCTCGACGACCGCCCTCCAGTGGGTGACCGGCGCGTACTCCGTGGTCTTCGGCGGCCTGATGCTGCTGTTCGGCGCGATCGCGGACCGGTTCGGCCGCCGCCGGGTGATGCTCATCGGCCTGGCGCTGCTCGCCCTCGCGAGCCTGGCGACCGCCTTCGTCACGACGGCCGAGCAGCTGATCGCGGTCCGCGCCGTGATGGGCATCGCCGCCGCGATGACCACGCCCGGATCGATGGCGCTCGCCTTCCGGCTGTTCGACGAGGAGAGCCTGCGCGTCCGCGCGATCACCCTCATCTCGACGGTCGGGCTGGTCGGGCTCGCCATCGGCCCCACGGTCGGCGGCCTCGTGCTGGCCGTCGCGCCCTGGCAGGTGCTGCTGCTGGTCAACGTGCCGATCGCGTTGCTCGCGCTCGTCGGCATCCGGGCCGGCATCGCCGCGGACGACCCGGCCGAACTGCACCGCGATCCGCTCGACATCCCCGGCGCACTGCTGGCCACCGCGACGATCGTCTTCGCCCTGGTCGCGCCGACGATGTTCGTCGACGACGGCGCGGGATCGTGGATGCCGTGGGCCATGACGGCGGCGGCGATCCTCGCGGCCGCCGGATTCGTTCTCCGGGAGCGCTCGGCGCGGCATCCCCTCCTCGATCTCGGCCTCCTCGCTCGCCCGCTCGTCTCCAGCGGTCTCGCGTTCAAGGCGGGCGCGGGTCTCGCCACGGCGGGCCTGAGCTACCTGGTGACCCTCCAGCTCCAGCTCGCGTGGGGATGGCCGCCAGCGCTGGCCGCGCTCGGGATGCTGCCGCAGGTCGTCGTGCTCCTGGCGCTCGGCCCGTTCGTGAACCCGTTCGTGCAGCGCGTCGGCATCCGGCGCGCGGCGTGGCTGAGCGCCGCAGCCGTCGTCGCCGGCCTCGCCGTCTATGCGGTCTTCAACAGCCTCGGCTACGTCTTCGTCGCGATCGCCCTCGCGCTCGTCGCCGCGGGGCTCCGCGTGGTCGGCGTCGTCGCGGCGGTCACCGTCCTGAGCGGCCTGCCGAAGAACCGCACCACGATCGGCGCGGCACTCGCCGACACCACGACCGAGGTCGCCAACGGCGTCGGCATCGCGGTCGCCGGCACGATCCTGGCGGCCGTGTTCACCGGGAGCATCGCTGCCTCCGGCTGGACTGCCCAGCAGGCTGCGGAGTTCCAGGGAGCCGCCACCCTCGGCGGGCTGGTCCTGACCGCGGTCGCCGCCGCGTTCGTCGTGTTCGGGATCATCCGCTCGCGTCGTGCGGGCGACGCCGAGGACGACTCCACGGAGGGCGCCGCGGCTGACACCGGGACCGCGGCTCAAGCCGCCGCAGACTCCGCAGCGTAGCCCGCGCCACTACTCCCCGACGGCACCCAGCTCACCGAGAGCCCGGGTGTCGATCGGCGTGCGGGTGTCGACGGCCTTCATGAGCAGGAGCGTCGCCTCCGCCGCGAGACGCGCGCCCTGTGGACCGTTCGCACCGGTGAGCCCCGGCACCGGCCCGATCAGCCGCCCCGCGTCGATCATGCCGAGGTGGGCGACGCCGTCGAGCGTGATCCGGGCGCCGTTGCGGTCCGCGAGGAGGCTGCTCAGGGCCCGGTCGTAATCCGGGTTCGCTGGCATGTCCCCCGCCACGACGGCGAGCAGCGGCTGGGCGAGCCGGGTGTCCGCGGGCGAGCGCGGCATCCCGTCGATGTCGACGACGCCCGTGATGCGAGGGTCCAGCCGGGCGGCTTCGATCGCCGCCGCGCCGCCCGCGGAGTGCCCGGCGGCGATGATCCTCGTCCGGTCGGCGACCGCCAGCTCAGGGGCGTCGGAGGCCGGCCGCTCGAGCGTGTCGATCACGGCACGGATGTCGGCGGCCCGGATGCCCGCCCACTGGTCGGCGAGGGCCTGGTCGGCCGCGTCGTCGCCCGTGGTCCGCAGGTCGTCGTAGGCGATGGAACCGTCGGCGAGCTCGGTCGCCGCGGCGTCGTACGGATGGTCGAGCGCGATCACGACGATGCCGTTGCTCGCGAGCTCCTCCGCCCAGGAGGTGAAGAACCAGCGGGTGCTGTTGAACCCCGGCGACGCGATGACGACGGGGAAGGAGCCGTCCGCGGGCGACGCCTTCTCGGTCGCCGTGCTCCGCGCGCGGTTCAGGCTGTCGAACAGGAGGGCGGGCATCCCGTACTGCTCCGCCAGGGCGCCGGTGAGCGCGGCCGCGGACGCAGCGTTCGGGAGGTACGCCGAGCCCGGGCCTGGCCGCGCGGCCGGGTACCAGACGGTCACCGGGAGGGAGCGCACCTGACCGGGGGTGCTCCCTCCGTGCGCATCCCGGGTGGGATCCGTCCACACGTGGGTGGCGACGCCCACGGCGTGCGGTCCGCTCGGGGTCGGCACCGACATCGGCGGGAGCGCCCACGCGGCGCCGGCGATCCCGACCACGCCGAGCGCCACGAGGGTCGCGCCGGCGACCGCGAGCCGGGGCGTCCTCCCGGACCGCGCCCACAGTACGACGACCGCCACCACGACGGCCGCCACGGCCTCGGCGATCAGCTGCAGCCGCGCACCCTCCAACACGAACGCGATCACGAGCAGCAGTACGGTCGCCGATCCGACGATCAGGACGGGGACGGCGCGGCGCCGGCGGGTGGCGACGCCCACGATCAGGGCGGCGAGCAGCAGGGCGGCGACGGAGATGTCGATCCAGGGCACGGGTGGGCTCCTCCAGTACGGGGTGATGGGCCCACCGTAGGTTCCGGGAGGAGGCGCGCACGTCGGCCGGGAGACGCGCGAAGGTCATCCCACCGGATGATCCGCGTGCCGTGACCGCGAGCCCCGACCGCCACCTCCCGGGACGGCGGAACGGACCGGCTCACCGAGCCGGCCCGTTCGTCTCTCCGCACGGAGAAGGTGCGTGCGGCCATCCACGACTGGCCGCACGCCGTCTGGGATCAGGAGGCCGAAGCGGCTCCTGCAGGGGCGAGCGACGCGATGATCGCGTCCGCCGTCTCGTGCCCGACGCGGATCGCGCCGTCCACGTGCTGGTAGCCGCGACCGGCCATGTCGCTGCACGAGAAGTGCACCGGGCCGACCGGGGTGCGCAGGTCGGAGCCGTAGCGGGCCAGGCCGCCCATGTCGAAGCTGGCGGCGTAGGCGCCGCGCGTCCACTCCTCGCTGCCCCAGTCGCTCTCGTAGTAGACGACCGGGCTCAGGGCCTTCTCGCCGTAGTAGTGCGACAGGGACTCGAGGATGCGCGCCTTGCGCTCCTCGGGCGACTGGCGGAACACGTCGTCCGCGGCCTCGTCCGAGACGAAGCCGACGAGCGTACCGCGCGGGTCGCCGTGGTAGCTGTTGTCGTACGCCTCGTGCACGAGCTCGTACGGGCTGAAGGCGGTGCCGGAGAGGCCGTCCTCGCGCCAGAACGGGGTCTCGTACACGGCGTGTACCTTGATGACGAAGCCCATCGACAGGTGCTGGTGCATCTGCTGCTGGCGGCGCGGGAGCGGCGGCTCGTAGGAGATGCGGCTGATCAGCACGGGCGGGACGGCGAGGATGACGCGGCGGGCGCGCACCTCCACGCCGTCGGCGATCGCGGTGACGCCCTCGTCGCTCCAGCGCAGCGTGCGAACGGGTGCGTTCAGGAAGACGTCGTCGCCGAGGCGCTCGGCGAGCAGGAGCGGCACCTGCTGCAGGCCGCCCTTGACGCGCTTGTCCAGGATGAAGTCGGCGTCGACGAGGTGCGAGAAGCTGCCCGCGCTCGCGGCCATCAGCAGCGCCTGCAGCGCGGAGAAGGCGTGGGCGGGCTTGGTGAGCATGGCGCCGGCGATGAACATGCCGATGTTGCGCCGCGCCTCCTCGTCCTCGGTCTGCGTCTCCAGCCAGCGGCGGAACGAGATCTCGTCGAGCTCCTTGGCCTGCGGGTGGTCCCACGGCCGGTCGGGGTCGATCTCGGCGACGAGCGCGTCGAGCCGGTCGATGAGGCTCACGATCTCGCGCTCGGTGGTCGGCGCGACCGGGAAGATCTCGCCCTCGAAGGTGCGGCGCTCGCCGCCCTCGCCGAGGTAGACGTTGATGCCCTCGCGGTAACGGGAGTAGGTCTCCAGGCCCAGCTCGGCCAGCGTGTCGATGAGGGCGTCCTGGTCCGGCGAGACCCACTGGCCGCCGATCTCGAGGGTCGCCCCGTCGATGTCGTCCGTCCACAGCCGGCCACCGACGCGGTCGCGCGCCTCCAGGACGGCGACGGTCAGGCCCGCCTTCTTCAGGTCGGTCGCGGCCGTCAGGCCGGACGCACCAGCGCCGATGATGACGACGTCACGTTCGATGCTGCTCATGGCTATCACTCCTCGATCAGGTCACGGCGATGCTAGGCGGGGCGACGAGCCCGGCGACTGTACGGGCTGTCGAAACGCGGGAGGGTGCATCGACAGTCTGGCACTGTCAGGCCCGTTCGGACGCCCGGCGCGGAGTGTCGTCGCGCAGCACGCGCGCCGGAGGGACGATCGCGCTCTGGAGGCGGCGGACGACCTCCAGGTAGTCCGCGGTCCAGATGACGCGCACCGCGGTGCCCATCGCGTCGGCGGAACCCGACTCGAGGTCGTCGGCCACGGCGTCCGCGAGCCGCGCGGGCGCGGAGGGATCCTTCGGCGCCGGCTGCGGGAGGGGCTCCCGCGCGGCCAGCTGCGTCGCCAGCTCGCCGTACCAGCGTTCGAGGCGCGCGACCGACGCGTCGAGCACCCGGCCCGCCTCCGCCGTGCCGCCGCCGGCGACCTCCTGCCCGTCCCAGAGCTCCAGGATGGCGTCGCCCGCGAGCCGCACGCCTGCCACCCCGGTGACGGACGCCGACACCTCGGCGAGCGGTCGGCGCTTGGTGCCGCGCTCAGCCAGGTAGGTGCGGAACGCGTCGTCGAGGCGTCGGGAGGCCGCCGCCGCGCGCAGCGACTGCGTCCGGGTCGTCTCGCGCTCGTCGCGACGCGCCCCCTCCCCGACTCCCGCGTCGACCACCGCGCGCAGGTACCGCATCCCCTCGCGGTAGGCGTCGGCAAGGGCGCGGCGGAGCGACGCGGAGGCGCCGCGCGGCCAGAACAGCAGGCCGACGACCAGGCTCACGGCGCAGCCGAGGGCGACGTCCTCGATGCGGCTGAGGCCGACGGTCCACCCGGTCGGCGCGATGATGTTGAAGAGGAGCACGATCACGATCGTGAAGGCCGCCTGACCGGCCGCGAACGAGATCGCCGCCGGAGCGACGCCGGCGATCAGGATGGCGACCGGCAGCACGATCCAGAGCACGATCGGGTTGCCGCCGATCACGAACAGGGCAGCAGCGCCGACGATGACCCCGACGACCGTCCCGAGCACGCCCCGCAGCGCGGTCTGGCCGGTGCTCAGCGCGTTCGAGCGGAGCACCGAGAGGGTGCCGAGCACCACCCAGAACGCGTGCTCCACGCCGGTGAGCTTGGCCAGCAGCACCGCGAGGCCGAGCCCGATCGCGCCGCGGATGCTGTTGCGCAGCCAGACCGAGTTCCACCCGACGAACCCGCTGGCTCGCTCGGCCGCGGCGACGACCGGCCCGCGCAGGTCGCCCGGCTGACGGCCGAGCATCCGTTGCCACCAGGTCCGCCGTTCCGCGCGGGCCGTGAGGGAGATGTTGCCCGCCACGGTGGCGACCGCGTAGGCCAGCTCCTGGGCCCGGAATCCGGGGTCGAGGGCGGTGATCATCCAGCCGCCGGCATCGGCTCCGTCGCCGTCTGCATTCGAGGCGGCCGCGTCGCGCCGCGCCGGCGGATGGGTCAGCATCGCCGCCTCCACCTGTGCCCGTGCGCGGGCGAGGCGGGCGAGCGCATCCTCCAGGGCGGTCGGGTCGCCCGCGTGCTCCGCCAGCACGATCGCGCTCTCGTCGAGCACGTCGGCGGCGGCGTTCTTCACCGTCCAGGCGGCCTCGTGGATGGGCTCGGGCACGCCCGACGGAGGCCGGCCGAGCCGGTCGAACTGGGCGATGACGGCGTTCAGCCAGGTGAGCTCGTCCACCAGCCGGACGATGGTGCGAGCCGGAGTGCTGAGCCCGGTCGGACGGTACGGCGTCGCCAGGAACGTCGCGTGCAGCGAGGCGACCGCGTCGTCGCCCACCGCCCGCGTGCGTTCGCGCTCGGCGAGCAGGTCCGGGTCGGCGCCACTGAGCAGGTAGGCGGTCTCTGCGCGCAACCGGGCGGCGAGCGCGCGGCAGGCGTCGGCGGCAGGGCCGCGCAGCGGCTCCCTCGTCGGCGCGGGCCAGAGCACCGTGATCGCCACGATGCTGACGACCGCGGCGATCCCCCAGCCGAGCAGCCGGGGACCCAGGGTCGCGATCGTGCCGGGAACCATGACCGGGAGGATGAACGCCAGCAGCAGGGAGGTACCGGCCGACGCCGTCACCGAGCTCACCGATCCGGCGAAGAGCACGACGAGTGCGACGACCGCCATCGCGACCGCCGACAGCCAGGCCGGGTCCGACGCGAGCGTGCCGAGGCACACGAGCACCGCGCCCACCACCGCGAGCGCCACCTGCGCCTGCACCCGCTCACGCAGCGGACCGCCGAAGTCGACGAACAGCAGCATGGCGAACGTGCCGAATGCCCCGAACAGCGCCACATCCGGGCTCCCGAGCACCTGCCCGCCCAGGAGGAACAGCAGCGGCATCACGATCGCCGCCCGCCCCGCTCGGCGCAGGGCGTTGAAGCCCGGGTCGTGGCGACGCAACCAGGCCGCGATACGCACAGCCACTCGCCGCTCGCGCCGACCCGTCTCGCCCTCTGCCACGTCGGAAGGGTATCGCCCTGCGGGCGTGGGGAGAACCTCCCGCGAGAGGTGACTTGTTGCGGGTGCAGCCTCCGCGTCACCCGCAACAAGTCACGTCTCGCGAATCACGGCGTTCTCTCTCCGTTCACCGGTGCTTTGCCTTTCGTACCGCGCGCGTCGATAGCGTCCGGTCTCATGAGACCTCACCTCTCCCGTGCCGTCGCGGCCCTCGCCGCGACCGCCGTCGCCGGCGCCCTCACCATCGCGATCCCCGCCGCGGCGAGCGCCGCCGACACCCCCTCCGTCCGCATCACCGAGTGGATGTACAACCCGCTGACCGGTGCGGGCGAGTTCTTCGAGATCACCAACCTCGGGTCCGCCCCCGTCAGCCTCGCCGGCTGGTCGTTCGACGACGACAGCCGCACGCCGGGCACCGTCCCGCTCGACAGCCTGGGCACGCTCGCGGTGGGCGAGTCCGCCGTCGTCACCGAGTTGTCGGACGCGGCGTTCCGCAGCGAGTGGGGGCTCGGGGCCGACGTGAAGGTCCTCGCGGACAACACCACCGGCCTCGGCCGCGCCGACGAGATCAACGTCTTCGACGGGTCCGACCCGGTCGCGAACCTCGTGGATCGTCTGACCTACAACGACCAGGGCACCGGCACCGTGAAGGGCCCGCGCACCCAGGGCGTCGCCGGCATCCCGAAGACCGACGCGGCGCTGGGCGCGAACGACGCGTCGCAGTGGCAGCTCGCCACGGTCGGGGACGCGGAAGGCTCCTGGACCTCCACGGCCGGCAACATCGGCTCGCCGGGGAAGAGCCGCTTCGCCCCGGCCGACGGAGGCACGACTCCCGACTGGGCGAACGTCCACATCAACGAGGTGTCGTCCGACAACGGCGCCACCCCGGTGGGCGACGCGATCGAGCTCGCCAACACCGGCTCCACCGACGTGAGCATCGCGGGCTGGCTGCAGATCGACAGCGGCGCAGCGACCGCGGCGACGACGTTCTCGGCCAAATTGGCGGACGGCACCGCGACGACGGTCGTCCCGGCGCACGGCTACGTCTACTTCTCCTCCACCAAGGGCCTCGGCAGCGGCGGCGACAGCGTCAAGCTGTACCTCCCGGACGGCGCGAACGGCACCGCGGGCACGCTCGTCGACTCGGTCGACTACACGGCCGGCGAGGCCGGCACGGACGAGGGCAACAACTTCGGCGCAGGCGCCTTCGCCCGCTGCCCCGACGGCACCGGCGCCTTCGTCTCGGTGAAGGACAAGAGCTTCGGCGCCTCCAATGCCGGCGCGTGCGCCACCCCGCTGACCAACCCCGCCGACGGCGGCACCGGCGGCTCCCCGACCCTGAACTGCGAGCCGGAGGCTCCGTCCGGCACCGGCACCCTCCCCGGTACCGCCCTCACCCCGGCCGCGTGGCCGGGCAGCGCCGACGTCACCGTCTCGGACAAGCAGTGCGCGTGGACGACCACGACCGGCCCCGAGGGCCGCGACGTCAGCGGGCTCGTCTTCGACCCGACGAACGCGAACGTGCTCTACAGCGTCAAGAACAAGAGCTGGGTGTTCCGGATGGTGAAGCAGGACGGCCTCTGGGTCGCCGACACCACGAACGGCTGGAGCGCGGGCAAGCAGATCTTCTTCCCGGGCAGCACCGACACCGCGACCAACCAGCCCGACTCCGAGGGGCTGACGGTCGGCCCGGACGGCGCGCTCTACGTCACCACCGAGCGCAACAACGCGGCCAACACCATCCCGCTCAACTCCATCCTGCGCATCGACCCGACCCAGCCGGGCACGCAGCTCGTGGCGACGCAGCAGTGGAACCTGACGGCCGAGTTCCCGGAGCTGCACGCGGGCAACAAGACCGAGGCGAACCTCGGGTTCGAGGGCGTCACCTTCGTGCCGGACAGCTACCTGACGACCAACGGCTTCGTCGACCAGTCGACCGGGAAGACCTACCGCCCGGCCGACTACCCGACCCACGGCAGCGGGCTCTACTTCGCGGCGCTCGAGAACGACGGCAAGCTGTACGCCTACGCGCTGAACTCCGACGGTTCCTTCCACCGGGTCTCCGTCGTCGACACCGGCATGGGACACGTCATGGATGTGGCCTTCGACGCCGACACGCAGCGCATCTGGGCGCTGTGTGACAACACCTGCGGCGTCGTCTCGACCGTGCTCAAGGTGAGCTCCACCGGCGCCATCGTCCCCGAGGTCGCCTACAGCAAGCCGGCCGGCCTGCCCGTCGACAACCTGGAGGGCTTCGCCCTGGCGCCGAGCTCGACCTGCATCGACGGCACCAAGGAGGCCGTGTGGTCCGACGACGGTGTGTACGGCAGCGGCCCGGGCTCGGCGGGTGAAGGTCACGCGCTCTACAGCGGCCGCATCTCCTGCGACCTGAAGCTGGGCGAGCAGGGCGTGCCGCCGGTGAACGCACCGGCGCCCGCACTGACGCTCTCCGTCGGCTCGGGCACGGTCGGCGACCGGATCACCGTCACGGCTGCGCACCTCACGCCCGGCACCGCGGTCAGCTTCGTGTTCAACTCGACGCCGGTCCTCCTGGGCAGCGCGACGGCCGGCCCGGACGGGACGCTGAGCTTCACGTTCGCTGTTCCGAACGTCGCTGCGGGCGCCCACACCATCACGGCGTCGATCGGCGGGACCGTGGTCGCCTCGGCCCCCTTCACGATCGTCGCGGCCGCGACCGGCGTGACCGCTGTGGCGGCGACCGGGGGCACGGGCACCTCCGCGCTCGCCTCCACCGGGTCCGACCTCAGCGGGACGGCGATCATCGCAGCACTGGCACTGCTCCTCGCGGGAGCCGGGATGCTGATCCGCCGCCGCACGCGCGCACAGGCGGTCGGCGACTGACCCGATCGCCGGCGCTTCCCGGAACGGCCTCTGCTCCACTCGGAGCGGGGGCCGTTCCGCACGCATCGCGACACCCGCGAGCGCGCCACGTCAACGCCTCCCGGTACGCGATTTCCGGTCGTACCGTCGCGGCATGCCCACATACACCGCCACTCGTCCGCTCGACGGAGACGCCGACGAGTACTTCGACTACATCGCCGAACCGGAGAACCTGCCCGCCTACTTCCCGCGCATGACGGAGGCCCACGAGCTTCCCGACGGCAAGGTGGAGACCACCGCCCACGTCGACGCCGACCAGGACGGCACCGACGAGACCGTCACCTCCGAGGCCGAGTTCGACGTGGACCGCGCGGCCCGCGAGGTGACCTGGTCGGCTCCCGGCCCGCACGACTACCACGGGTCGCTCAAACTGACCGACGATGGCGTCGAGCTCACCATCCACACCACCTCGGAGTTCCCGGGGATGCAGGAGGCGCTCGACGGCTCGCTCGCGGCGATCGCGGAGAACCTGCAGAAGAAGGCGTGACCGGATTGCGGACGGTTCCCGACCGGAATCGGACCTAGCGTCGAGAGCGGGTCCCGACTCGGGGGCCCTCGATCAGAAGGACTCCGACCCTATGGACCTCGCCGCCACCCGCATCTTCACCGACGACATCGACGGCCTCGTCGCGTTCTACGAGCGCGTCACCGGCCTGGCCGCGAACCGCATCCACCCGCTCTTCGCGGAGCTGGTCACCCCGTCCGGCAAGCTGGCCATCGCGAGCACGCAGACCACCGCGGCCATGGGCGACAGCGGGATGCGCGCCGGCGCGAATCACTCGGTGTGCCTCGATTTCCGCGTGGACGACGTGGATGCCGCCTTCGAGACCCTGCGCGACGGCGGCACCCGCGTCGTCCAGGCGCCCGCGGACATGCCGTGGGGCAACCGATCGCTCCTCGTCGCCGACCCGGACGGCAACCTCGTCAACGTCTTCGCACCGCTCGGCGCGCGCTGATCAGTGCGAGTGCTCCGCCTCGCCGAACTTGAAGGCGAGGCGGCCGTGGGCGAAGCCGCCACCCGCGCGGATGGCGGTCGCGACCCACGCGGCCTCCGCCAGCTCCTGCTCGGTTGCGCCCGCGGCGACGGCGCGCTTCGAGTGCGCGTCGATGCAGTAGACGCACTGCGTCGTGATCCCGACCGCGACCGCGATGAGCTCGCGGAACTTCAACGGGACGGCGCGGCCCTCGGACGCGAAGACGGCCTCGTCGAAGTCGACGAACGCCTTCAGGATGTCCGGCGTCTCCTTCTTGTAGACCCGGGTGTACGTCTTGTCGGCTTCGCGGTCGAAATAGTCGCTCATGCCTCGGACGCTAGCGGAGGCCGGGCCGCCGATCCCGCTGGGATTGCGGTTCATGACGGCACGGCCCACCGCCTCATCCCACCGGCTCACCCCGCGGTGCGCGCTCCCCGACGGTTCGGCTCCTCGACCGGCGCCGCGTCGAGGAACGCGCGGGCCACCGTCGCTCCGCCGGCATCGGTCAGCCACAGCAGGAGGCGGCCCGTGCCCTGGTGCGCCGGGACGGTGAGCCGAAGCTCACCCGAGAGCTCGAACGGGACGACCTCCACCTCGGCACTGGACGCGTCGGGCCGCAGCTGCGCGGACGATGCCGAGGCTCCGTCCACCGGCGCGCCGGCGGACAGCCAGGCGGCGTGCAGCTGTGTGCGCAGCGCGTCGGTGCCGTGGTGCGACACGTGCGCGACCAGGTCGAGCGGCGAGGCCGACGGCTCGATGTCCGCACCGGCGCGGAGCGGGACGAGGTCGAGCACGATCACCGTGTCGGCGTTGACGTCGGCCGGGATGCAGCCGCCCCAGTCCTTCGCGCGACGATCGGTGGTGAGGAGCCCCGCGGCCTCGTGCTCGACGTCGGCGAACTCGGTGTACACGTAGCCGGCGAAGCGGTCGTGGCGGCGCAGCTCCTGCGTCTCCCAGCGGAGGTGCCAGGCGCGCTCCAGGCTCGTGAAGCCCTCGCCGTACTCGCTGTTGACGATGGGGACCCCGGTGCGCGGGAAGTCCGCCGACGCGTAGAAGGACTTGTCGACGATGAAGTCGGGTCCGAGCCGCACCGGGAACGCCTCCTGCGAGCCGTCGGCCATCGCGGCCACGGCATCCCGCCACCGGGCGATGTCCGGCTCGTAGTAGTGCCAGTCGACCAGGTCGGAGCGCACGTGCGACCAGCCCGAGTTCTCGACGATCGGCCGGGTGTCGTCGAGCGCCCGCAGCAGGTCGTAGGCGCGCTCGGCGGCCGCGGCACGGGAGGCGCTGCCCGGGATGTCCCAGTCCAGGCCCCACTCCTCGTTGTAAAGGCCCCAGATCACGATCGACGGGTGGTTGCCGTCGCGCTCGACCATCGCGGGCAGCTGCGCCTCGAACGCGGCCGCGGCCTCGTCGGAGAACCGGCTGGGGCACGCGGGCTCGGCCCAGACGAGCATCCCGGTGCGGTCGGCCTCGTGCAGCCAGAGCGGCTCCTCGAACTTCAGGTGCTTGCGCACCAGGGTGTAGCCGAGCTCGCGGGCGAGCGCGACGTCCTTCACCAGGGCGGCGGCATCCGGTGCGGTCAGACCCGTCTCGGGCCAGTAGCCCTGGTCGAGCACGCCGCGCATGTAGAAGCGCTCCCCGTTGAGGAAGAGCTGCTCGCCGCGCGTCTCGATGCGGCGCAGTCCGGTCGTCGCGACGACGGTGTCGATGCCGTCATCGTCACCCTCGGCGCCGACGCGCACCTCCACGCGGTACAGCTCGGGATGCGCGGGCGACCACAGCCGGGGCTCCGCCAGGACGATCCGCCCGGCGGCGTGGCCGGAGGCGTCCGCGCGCAGCTCGACGGCCTCCCCCGTCTCGAGCACCCGGGCGTGCACGACGGCGCCGGCCGCGGAGTCGCCCGCGGTCTCGACGACGAGGTCGATGCCGGTCAGGCTGTCTCCCCGCAGGGTGACGGTACGCGCGTAGGTGCGCCCGCGGGCCTCCAGCCAAACCGTCTGCCAGATGCCGGAGGTCGGCGTGAACGAGACGCCGTCGTAGTCGTCGCGCGGGATGGAGCGCTGCTTACCGTGCGCGATGGCGCGCTTGTCGGCGGGGGCGTCGACCTCCACGGAGAGCTCCGACGGGATGCCCGGCACCAGGAACGCGGTGACGTCGAACTCGAACGACTCATAGCCGCCGGTGTGCTCGCCGACGAGGCTGCCGTCGATGCGGACGACGGCGTGGTGGTGCACGGCGCCGAAGCTCAGCACGAGGCGCGAGCCGGTCCAGTCCTCGGGCACGGTGACGCTGCGACGGTAGACGGCGCGCTCGAGCCACGTGCGCTGCACGCCCGACGCGGCGGTCTCCCACGCGAACGGCACGACGATGCTGCCGGGGGCGTCGGCGCCGTCGAAGTCCCAGCGGCCGTTGAGGTTCAGCCAGCGCTGCGAGCGGTCGAGATCGGGCCTCGGGTACTCGGGGCGGGGCTGATCCGTCGTCGCCGGCGGAGCGGAGACGAGGGAATCGGTCGGGGAGAGTGTCATGTTCAGCCTTTCACGCTGCCGGCGAGGATGCCGTTGATGAAGTGACGCTGGAGCACGATGAAGAGCACCAGCAGAGGGATCAGGGCGAGGGAGCTCGCGGCGAGCAGTTCGCCGGTGACCGTGGCGTAGTCGGCGCCGATCCGGTTGCCGGTGATGTTCTGCGCGAGCGTGGAGAGCACGACCTGCAGGGTGGCCATGCGGTCGGAGCTCGCCGCGACCACCGGCCAGACGAAGTCGTTGTAGATGTTCATGATGGTCAGCACGGCGAGCCCGGCCAGTCCGGGCCGGATGACCGGGACGACCACGCGCCAGAAGATCCCGAACTCGCCGCAGCCGTCCACGCGGGCCGCGTCGAGCAGCTCGTCGGGCACGGCGCTGATGACCTGCCGCATCCAGAAGATCGCGAACGCGTCGACCGAGCCCGGCAGGATGAGCGCCTGGTACGTGTTCACCCAGCCGAAGGTCTTCATCTCCAGCAGCAGCGGGATGATCAGCACGATCGTCGGGAGCATGAGGGTGATGAGCACCGCGCCGAAGATGACGTTCTTGCCGATGAAGTCGTACTTCGCGAACGCGTAGGCGGCGAGCGGGGCGAAGAAGAGCGTGATCGCGCCCTTGACCACCAGCACGATCGCCGTGTTGAGGAACCCGTGCGCGATCGGCACGTCGTGGAACATCGCCGTGAAGTTGTCCAGGGTGAACGAGCCCGGGTCGAATCCGAGCGGATCGCGGATGATGTCGTTGGCCGGTTTGAAGGCCGAGACGATCGCCCAGACGACCGGCGCGAGGAAGGCGACCATCAGGACGAGCAGGAAGGCCTGCGTGCCGATCCTGGGGCGGGCGCGTCGCTTCCGCGGTGGCGGCGGGGTCCGGTCGGCGGGTGACGGTGCGGCGGGGGCAGCGCCCGACGGACCGTCGAGGACGGTGGGGGTCGTCGTCATGGCGTCAGTCCTTCGCTCGGAGCATGCGGACGAAGAACAGCGACAGGATCATCACGAGGATGACGAGCAGGAACGAGTTCGCCGCTCCCGTGCCGAGGTCCGCCCGGGTGATGTGGTTGTAGAGGTAGTACCCGGCCGTGGTGGTCGAGTTGTACGGGCCGCCCTGCGTCACGACGAACGGTTCGGCGAACATCTGGAACACCGCCAGCGTCTGCAGCACGACCGCGAACATGATCGTGCGGCGCAGCAGCGGCACGGTGATGCTCCACAGCTGCCGGATCGGCGATGCACCGTCCAGGTCCGCCGCCTCGTACATCGAGCGGTCGATCGATTGCAGCCCCGACAGCAGGATGATCACGATGAACCCGGTGGTCTTCCAGAGGAACAGCAGGGCGAGCGTCGGCTTGGCCCACGCGCTGGTCGTGAGCCAGCCGACGTCCGGGATGCCGACCAGGCCGAGGAGCGCGTTCACCGCTCCGTGGTCCTGGTCGAACAGCACGACCCAGATCTGCGCCACCGCCACGAGCGGGGTGACGAAAGGGACGATGAACGCGACCCGGTACATCCCGCGCAGCCGCAGCTTCGCCGAGTCGAGCAGCACGGCGACGATCACCGCGAGCACGATCTGGATCGGCACGATCAGCAGCCAGAGCACCGCCGAGTTGCCGAGCGAGCTCCAGAAGGCGGGGCTCCCGAGCAGATAGGTGTAGTTGTCCCAGCCCACCCACTCCGCGGCGCCGGCCCCGTGCCAGTTCGTGAAGCTCAGTCGCGCCGTGAAGATCAGCGGATAGACGCTGAAGGCGAGGAAGATCGCCACGAACGGGAGCACGAAGAGGTAGGGCGCTATGCGCCGTCGCATCCGGGTGCCGCCGCGGCGGGCGCGCGGCCGGGCCGCGGAGGGGAGGGCTGTCGTCGTCATGGTGTCGTGGTGCTCACTGCCGGTCGATGAGGTTGGTCTGGATGGACGAGCCGGCATCCGTGATCACCTGGTCGGGGGTGAGGTCGCCGTCGTACATCTTCTGGAGGTCCGTGCCGAGGTAGTCGGTCGACGCGTTCCACCAGGACGGGATCGCCGTTCCGGCGGGGATCTGCTTGCCCGCCTCGGTGGCGACCTTCCAGAGGTCCTGGTCGCCGAGTGCGGGCACCGGCTTGAACAGCGGCTTCGATGGATCGGCCGCGGGCAGGTAGGCCGGGATGGACGTGTTCAGCCCCTCCGGGTAGGTGCTGCTCGGGCCCCACACCGCCGAGTAGCCGGCCTCGTCGTACATCAGGAACTTGTAGAACAGCCAGGCCAGCTGGGAGTTCTTGCCGTCCTTGGGCAGCACGAACGACGATCCGCCCATCGCGCCACTGCGTGCCCCGCCGTCCTTCCAGGCGGGCAGCTCCATCGCGCGCCAGTCGCCGCTGGTGTCCTTGAGCAGCTGCTGCGGCGCGAAGCTGAACCAGATGGCCCACGGGTAGAAGACCTCGTTTCCGGCCTCCATCTCGGCGATGTCGCTCTGGCCGAGGTACTCGGCGCGGGTGCCGAGCCCCTCCTTCTGCACGGTGTCGAGGTACGTGAGGATCTGCTTGTACTCCGGGCTGTCGAGCCGCAGCTTGCCCTTCGCGTCGGCGAGGGACATGCCGAGCTGGCTGGCGAACATCTCCAGCTGCAGCTGCCCGAGGAACCCGCCCTGCTCGATGTGGATGGGGTGCGAGCCCGGCTTGGCCTTCTGGTAGGCGCGGGCCGCGGCGAGCAGGTCGTCGTAGGTCTTGATGCTCGACGCGTCGATGCCGACCGATTCCAGGGCCTTCGCGTTGTAGTAGAGGAGGCCGGGGTTGAGGTCGTACGGCACCCCGTAGATCCCGCCGTCGACCGTGTTCGCGTCGACCTTCTGCGGGGCGATGTCCTTCAGGTAGGGCTTCAGGACATCGCTGAGGTCCCAGAGGTGGTCGGCGTAGCCGCTGACCATCGCGTCGTCGAGGAACACTCCGTCGGGCACGTCCGTCCCGGTGATCAGCGTGTTCTGGAGCTTGGCGTTGATGTCGACGGCCTCGTGGTGGACCGTGATCTTCGGGTACTTCTTGTTGAAGTCCGCGATGACGCCGTCGAAGACCTTGTACAGGTCGCCGGACCGGTCCCAGATCGTGATCTCGCCCGAGGGCTGATCGCTGGTCGGCGCCTGCAGCCGGTCGGACGTGGTGGCGGAGCCGCCGCTGCCGATGTCCGGGCCGCAGGCGGTCAGGGTCAATGCGGTCGCGACGAGTGCGCCGGCGACTGCCAGGCCGCGCGCTCGCCGTTTCGGGTGGTGGTTCATGGGACACTCCCTCGTGTTTTGCCAACGTATGCAAACTGTAACGCTCGTTTGCGTACGTTGCAAACGCTACGATGATTTCATGCCAGCAACGCTCCGCGACGTCGCCCAGCTCGCCCAGGTCTCCGTGAGGACCGTCTCCAACGTGGTGAGCGACTACGAGCACGTCAGCGAGCAGATGCGGGCGCGCGTCCTGGCGGCGATCGAGGAGCTCGACTACCGCCCCAACCCTGTGGCGCGCACGCTCCGCACCGGCCGCACCGGGATGCTCGCGCTCGTCGTGCCCGAGATCGACGTGCCCTACTTCAGCGAACTGGCCAGGGACATCATCGACGCCGCCGCGGAGGTCGGCTACCGCGTCATGATCGACCAGACCGGCCACGACCACGAGCGGGAGCGGCAGCTGCTGCTCGGCGACGACCGCACGATGCTGTTCGACGGCCTGCTCTTCAGCCCGCTGGTCACCCAGGCGGAGCTGCTCGACATGCACGGCGCGACCCGCATGCCGCTGGTGCTGCTCGGCGAACACGACTTCGACGGCCGCTACGACCACGTCGCGATCGACAACGTGCAGGCGGCGAAGGATGCGGTGGCGCACCTGGTCGCGACGGGCCGCAGCCGCATCGCCGCGATCGGCTCGCAGCCCGCCGAGGAGTACGCCACTCCCCTGCAGCGCGCGTCCGGCTACGCGGAGGCTCTGGCCGACGCGGGCCTCCCGTACGAGCCGGAGCTCGTACGTACCGCAGCGCACTACAGCCGCCCCGACGGCTATGCGGCGGCGCAGGCGCTCCTCGAGCTCGACGAGCGGCCCGACGCGATCTTCTGCTTTTCCGACCTCCTGGCGATCGGCGCCATGCGCGCGGTCTTCGACGCGGGTCTCCGTGTGCCCGAGGACGTCGCCGTCATCGGGATCGACGACGTCGACGAGGGACGGTTCGCCCGGCCGTCTCTCAGCACGGTCTCACTCGACACCCCGTTCATCGCCCGCGAGGCCGTGCGCCGGATCGTCGCCCGGATCGACGACCCGGAACTGCCGGCAGAAGAGGTCGTCGCCCCGCACCGCCTGGTCGTGCGCGAGAGCACGGCGACCGCCGGCTGAGACGTGTCAGCCTCGGCGGACTGCGAGCCGATCCACCCGCTCCCGCTCAGGCCCGGCGACCCCGCCGACGCGCGCCCCCGCCGATCATCCCGGCGCCGGCCAGCAGGGCGAGCGCCGCTGCGGCGGCGGCCCATCCGGCACCGCCGACGCCGGAGCCCGTGTCGGCCAGCGCTCCGGCCGGTTCAGCCGGGGCGGGAGGCGTCGTGGGTGCCGTCGGACAGGTCACCACGTTCGTGATCGTGTAGTGCGACACGGGCGCGGCGAGCGTCGCCGTGTAGGGCACCGGCGCGTCGACCGTCGCGCCGTCCGCCTCCGTCACTCTGCTGCTCGCGAGCGAGCAGCCCGTCGAGCCGAGGGCGGTGGTCTCCGTGACGGTGACCGCGTCGCCCACCTGGTAGCCGGCCACGACCGAGCCGAAGGGCTGCGCCACCGGGGCGCCTCCCCCGGGCGGGGACACGGCGAGCGCCGCGGACAGGCCCGCAGACTGGGCACCGTTCGCGTACGACGTGCCATCGACGACCCAGGTCTTGTCGACCTGGACCGTCGCGGCGGGTGCCGGGGCGCGGTTGTACACGGCGCAGCTCACGGCCTGATCGGCGGCGACGCCGACGCTGAAGCCGAGCGCACCGCCTGCGCCGACCGCGACCGGGTCGCCTGTGGTGAGATCGGTGCACACGGCGTTCGCCCCCGCCTGTTGCACGAGCGTGTAGCCGGCCTGCTGCACCTCGGTCACGGCGACGGTGGCATCGGTCGCCGCCGGCGGGTAACCGACCTCGAAGGCGACGGCGCCGGTCCCGTCGTCCGTCGTGGCCGCGGATCCCGGGTCGACCGTCGCCTGAGCGGTCGTCGCCGACGCGTCGAACCGCCAGCCCGCCCCGGCGGGCACCGCGCCCGTGATGTCCTCGCCCGTCGTGGTCGCCGGGACGATCTGCTTGACGACGGTGAGCGCCCCGGAGCAGTTCGAGAGCGCCAGGTTCCGCAGCTCGTCGCCGGCTCCCGAGAAGTCGGGGATCTGGAAATAGTCCGCGGTCGCGACGTTGTCGCTCGCGGGGTCGAACGGCACCGGGCCGGAGATCGCGGCCAGGTTGAGGCTCGTGATGCCGCTCACCCCGCTGCCCACGCCGAACGAGACCACCCGCGTCCCCTGGGCCTTGATGGTGTTCGCGGAGAACACGGCGGCCTCGACGTCGGTGAAGTGCGTGTTCGCGCCGTCGCCGTGCACCGCTCCGCCGCCCCAGCGGGTGGGGTTGCCGTCCGTCAGCACGATGACGGCGTCATAGTGCACGCCCGACTCCGCGACCCGTTGGAGCGCGGCGTCCCAGTTCGTCCCGGCGCCGAGCCCCCACCCCGCGTACGTCGCCTTGAAGGCGTCCGCTCCGGCCTGGGTGGAGACCGACTGCAGCGCGGGTCGGTTCTCGTCGACGGCGCCGCTGCCGTCCTCGATGCTCGGCGACTGCGCCGAGAAGCTGTACACGGCCATCCGCGACGGCGTGCCGACGAACGCGTCGGCGAAGGAGTCGGCCGCGCTCTTCAGCGTCGGGAGGTTCGAGCCGACGGACGCCGACAGGTCGAGCACGAGCGCGACGTCCATCCCGCACTGCACGGGCAGCGGCGGGTTCGCCCGTGACTGCTGCCACACCCCGTTCGAGCGGGTGTTCAGGGAGTTGGAGGAGCTGAACATGAAGTCGGAGGTCGACCGGTACGTGCCGCCCGCGGCGAGCACAGGCGTCTGGAAGCGGTAGGGGGTGTCGATCGAGCCACTGCCGCTGCCCGGCCCCGTGCGCAGGCTGTCGTTCGTGAACCACCCCGCCGGCGCCGAGACCTCGCCCACCCAGGGCGCTGTGCCGATCAGAGCGCCGGTCACCACGAAGCTGCAATCGCCGTCGGCGTCCGACACGCAGGTCGCCGTCGGGGTGGTGTCCGCCTGGCCCGCGAACAGCCCCAGCGTCACGCCCGGCAGGCCGGCGACCGTCGCGTCGTCGACGCGGTCGCCGCCGACGCGGACGGTCACGACCGCCTCGCCGGGCCCCGGTGCGGGGACCGCGGCTGACGCGGGGGGGACCGAGACCAGACCCGTGACGACCAGGGCTGCGAGGATGACCGCACTCGTCGCGGCCGTCTGAGAGAACCGGCGCATGTCATCCACCCTGCTTCATCGAAGCGTCGCCATCAAGACCCGTCTCACTGCTTGAGCATCGCCACGTCCATCTTGTGCTGGTCGTCGATCAGGTGGGAGTGGTCGTCGTCGCCGAGGTCGATGCGCACCCAGTCGATCGTCCCGGTGAAGGCGTTCCCGGTCGCGGTGTAGTCGGTCGAGACCGGGGAGGCGAGGTCGCATCCCACGTCCACGGTCTCGTCGAAGGTGAACTGGAACGGGATGGTGCGCTCGACGCGCCCCTCCCCGATCTGCTGATCGCCGGCGAACAGGGTGACGGTCCCGCCCTTGCCGATGCCTCCGCCGTCGTAGGCGAAGTGGGCGCGCAGCTCCTGCGCACCCGTCGGCACCGCCGCGTCGGAGCGCACGATGTCGACGGTGATGCCGAGGAGGTTGTACGCGAACGCCAGCTTCCCGCCGGTCGTGTAGAAGGACCAGCCGCCGTAGGCACCACCCTGTGCGATGATCACGCCCTCGGCGCCCGCGTCGGGCACGGTCGCCTGCGCGGTGACCGTCCAGGACTTGTTCTTGATGTTGATGGTCGTGTTCTCGCTGAGCCGCCGCATGCCCGGGTAGAACTTCTGCGAGGTGCCCACCTGCAGCTGCGGCCGGCCGGCGAGGTCGGGGTTGAACCGCTCGGCGGTGCGGATGTCGAGCGGCAGCACGTTGTAGCGGGCGGCCTGGATGAGGAACAGCCGCTGCAGGTGCGCCAGCCGTTCCGGCTCCTCGGCGGCGAGGTCGTGCGACTGGGTCCAGTCCTGCTCGACGTTGTAGAGCTCCCACACGTCGTCGTCGAGACCGTGGTCGGAGCTGAGCCAGGGGTCCTTGTGCTTCGCGACCGCGGTCCAGCCCTTGTGGTAGATCGCGCGGTTGCCGACCATCTCGAAGTACTGGGTCTCGTGCTGCTCGTCCGCCTCGGCTCCCTCGCCGTCGAACGTGTAGTTCATCGGCGTGCCCTCGTACGGTCGCTGCGTCACCCCGTTGACGGTCGACGGCTCCGGGATGCCCGCCGCCGCCAGCACCGTCGGCGCCACGTCGATGACGTGCGAGAACTGATGCCGGATGCCGCCCTGCTCGACCCCGCCGTTCGGCCAGCTCACGATCGTCCCGTTGCGGGTGCCGCCCCAGTGGCTCGCCACCTGCTTCGTCCACTGGTAGGGGGTGTCCATCGCGTGCGCCCAGCCCACGGCGTAGTGGTTGTACGAGCTCGGGGTGCCGATGTCGGCGATGTGGTCGGCGACGTACTGCTCGGTCTCGATGTCGTTCATGTGGTTGATCGTGAAGCCCTCGTTGGTCGTCCCGTGCATCGAGCCCTCGGCGGAGGCGCCGTTGTCGCCGATGATGACGTAGACGAGTGTGTCGTCCAGGATGCCCAGCTCCTCGTAGGCGTCGAGCAGGCGGCCGACGTGGTGGTCGGCGTACGCGAGGAACCCGGCGTACACCTCCATCTGCCGCGCCAGTGCGGGCTTGATGAGGTCGCTCATCTCGTCCCAGGCGGGGATGCCCTTGCTGCGCTCGGTGAGCACCGCATCCTTCGGGATGACGCCGAGCTCGAGCTGCCGGGCGAACGTCTCCTCGCGCACGGCGTCCCAGCCCTGGTCGAACTTGCCCTTGTACGCGTCGGCCCATTCGGCCGGGACGTGGTGCGGCGCGTGCGTCGCCCCGGGGGCGAAGTAGGTGAAGAAGGGCACGTCCGGCGCGAGGGACTTCTGCTGCTGGGTCCAGGCGATGGCCTTGTCGGTCATGTCGCCCATGAAGTGGTAGCCCTCCTCGGGGGTCCCCCACGGCTCGACCGGCGACGTATTCTCATAGATCGCGGGGTACCACTGGTTGGTCTCGCCGCCGATGAAGCCGTAGAAGTACTCGAACCCGCCGCCGGGATGCGGCCAGTGGTCGAACGGGCCGACGGCGCTCGCCTGCCACACCGGCACCTCGTGGCACTTGCCGAACTGGGCGGTGTTGTACCCGTTCAGCTTGAGGGTCTCGGCGAGCGGCGCGCAGTCGTTCGGGCGCAGGGAGCTGTACCCGGGGGCCGAGGTCGCGATCTCGGTGATCCCGCCCATCCCCACCGAGTGGTGGTTGCGTCCGCTCAGCAGGGCGGCGCGCGTCGGCGAGCACAGCGCCGTCGTGTGGAAGCGCGTGTACTTCAGCCCCGCGGCGGCGACGCGTTCGAAGTTCGGCGTCTGCACCGGGCCGCCGAACGCACTCGACGCCCCGAACCCGGTGTCGTCGATCAGCACGACCAGGACGTTCGGTGCGCCCGCGGGAGGCCGGATCGGCGTGATCGGCGGATAGTGCGTATCCGGATCCGTCGCGTCGTAGGTGACCGTGCCGGTGTAGGCCAGGTCGGGGATCGGAAGGGAGCTGCGCTGCACGTCGTCGCCGGTGGTCACGGTGTCGTCCTCGACTCTCTCTTTGAGCGGGCGGTCGATCTCGGCGCCACTCTAAGCCGGGCGCGGCTAGCGGGTATAGGCCCCTCTGCCGCTCAGCGTGACCGTCGCGGCCACCGCCGCCGCGACGATCTGCTCCACGTCGCCGGTGGCATCCAACCGCACCCCGGGCTCGTCCGCGCCGAGCGGTTCGAGGGCGGCGAGCTGGGAGTCGAGCAGGGCGACCGGCATGAAGTGGTCGCGGCGGGCGCCCATCCGCGCCCGGATGACGGCCGGGTCGGCAGCCAGCTCGAGGAAGACCGCGTGCGGGGCACGGGAGAGCAGCCGGTCCCGGTAGGCGCGGCGCAGGGCGGAGCACGCCACCACGACGCCTCCGGTCGCGAGCACGTCGCCGACGGCATCCAGCCAGGGCGCGCGGTCGGTGTCGTCGAGCGGCTCGCCCCGCATCATCTTGTCGATGTTGGCCGGCGGGTGGAGGTCGTCGGCGTCCACGAACACATGTCCGGTCACCGCCGCCAGCTGCGCGCCGACGACGGACTTGCCCGAGCCGGAGACGCCCATCACGACGACGGACACCTCCCCCAGCCCGGGCGCGCCCATCAGTCCCGTCCCGGGAGGCGGAACGTCACGGCGTAGTCGAACCGACCGGGCAGCAGGCGTGCCGACGGCAGGGCGGCGGGACCGCACGAGGCCGAGCCGAGGCCGTTCTGGCCGGCGTCGAGGTTGAGCCAGGTGAGCCCGTCCCGCACCAGGTCGGTCGGGTGCGCCGCGGCGTCGAGCGCCTCGGTCGTCCACGGGCGCACCGTCGCATCGACGGCGGGGTGGCCGGTGACCTCCAGCGCCGCGCCTCCGCCCGTGAGCAGCACGCGGCGCACACCGGCGCGGTTGCCGTTCTCCTGCGGGAAGGCGTACGGGGTCTGCAGCTCGTCGACGCTCGCCGACCAGCGCCCGAGCCGCACCGCGCTGCGGGAGTCGGAGTAGGCCTCGCCGGGACCGTAGCCGTCCCACTCCACGTGTTCGAGCTCGCCGGGGAGCGCGAGCCGGAGGCCGAAGCGCGGGAGCTCGATGTCCCACGCGCCGATGGGCTCGGCGACGATCCGCAGGGTCGCGGCGTCTGCGCTCGCCGTCCAGCGCTGCTCCACCCGGTAGGCCAGGTCGCTCCCGGGGAAGCCGAGGTGACCGGTGACCACGATCTCGCCGTCCGCCTCGGACACCGCGACGTCGTCCGTCCGGACGTGCGCGTGATCCAGGCCGATCTGCCGCCAGCGCTGCTCCTTGGGCGCCCACGAGAACGGCCGGTCGTTGTCGATCACTGCGCGCCAGACGTCCGGGCCGAAGCCGGAGACCGGGAGGTCGCCGAGCCCGACGAGACGTCCGCTGCGCGCATCCAGCCGCGCCGGGCCGACCACGAGCTCTCCGTCGGTGCGGACGACCGGTGCGCCCTGCGCGTACGGAGCCGACGCTCGCGGCTGCTCGAACTGGCCCCACGCCAGCTCGTGTCCGGCGGGTGCCCAGGCGGCGTCCGCCGCGAGCGCCGCGGAGACCGTGATGACGGCGCCCTCCGGTAGATCGGCCACGGCGAGCGGCACGGAGACACTGCGGCGCGGGCCGACGGGGGCGATCTGGATGCGCTCGCTCGACAGCTCCACGCCGTCCAGCTCCACGCGGACGGTGAACGCGAGGTGCGCGGTGTCGCCGTGGTCGTAGCGGTTGGTCACGGTGAGACTGTCTGCCGAGACATGGAGCACGACCGGCGCGTACACCGCCTTCAGTTCCAGCAGCCCGGGTGCGGGCGTGCCGTCGGAGAATGCGAGGCCGTCGGCGACGAAGTTCGCGTCGTGCAGCTCCTCGCCGAAGTCGCCGCCGTAGCCGAAGAACTCCCGGCCGTCCTCGGTCTGCGTGCGCAGACCGTGGTCGTACAGCTCCCAGACGAAGCCGCCCGCCAGGCGCGGGTGCTTCTCGAAGACCTCCTGGTACTCGGCGAGGCCGCCAGGACCGTTGCCCATCGAGTGCGCGTACTCGCAGAGCACGAACGGCTTCGCACGGCGCTCGCGGTCGAGGTCGGCGTCGGGCCAGGGCTCCTCCTCGCCGCGGCCGATGACCTCCAGCTCCGCCTGCGTCGTGTACATGCGGCTGTAGACGTCGACGTACTCGGTCGACCAGTCGCGCTCGTAGTGCAGCGGGCGGGAGGGGTCGCGGTCGCGCGCCCACTGCGCCATCGCCCCGAGGTTCTCGCCGGTGCCACACTCGTTGCCGAGCGACCACATGACCACGCTCGGGCTGTTCTTGTCGCGCTCGACGAGCCGCTGCATCCGGTCGACGAGAGCCTCCCGCCAGCGCGGGTCCTTGGCCGGGTTGCCGGCCAACTCGTGGAACCAGTCGATGGGATAGAAACCGTGCGTCTCGAGGTCGCACTCGTCGATCACCCAGAGCCCGAGCTCGTCGCACAGCTCCAGGAAGCGCGCCTGCGGCGGGTAGTGGCTGGTGCGGACGGCGTTGATGTTGTGCTGCTTCATGAGCAGGATGTCGTGGCGCATCCGCTCCTCGCTCACGACGCGTCCGGTGTCGGTGTCGATGTCATGGCGGTTCACGCCGCGCATCAGGGTGCGCACGCCGTTCACCCGGAACTCGCTCTCGGCGATGCTGACGGTGCGGAAGCCGACGCGCAGCCGGATGCGTTCCCCGTCGCTCGCGAGCTCGCCGTCGTACAGCCACGGATCCTCGGCGGACCACGGCCGCACGCCCGGGATGCGCAACTCCTCGCCCGCGGCGATGTCGACGCCGAGGGCCGGGAGGGTGACTCGAGCCGGCACATCCGTCTCCACCCGCAGGATGCCCTCGCCGGAGCGGTGGTCGTAGTCGGCGTGCACCCAGTGGTCGCCGATCGCGCCGGCCGGCCGGCCGAGCAGGGTGACGTCGCGGAAGATGCCCGACAACCACCACATGTCCTGGTCCTCCAGGTACGTCGCGGAGGACCACTGGTGCACCCGCACGGCGAGCACGTTCTCCTCGCCGCGGCGGACCACGTCGGTGATGTCGAACTCGCTGGCGAGCCGGCTGCCGCTGGTGACGCCGAGCTTCATGCCGTTGAGCCACACGCGCCCGACCGAGTCGATGCCGTCGAAGCGCAGCAGCATCCGCTCGACCGCCCAATCGGCCGGCACGGCGAAGGTGCGCCGGTAGTCGCCCGTCGGGTTCTCGTCCGGGATGTGCGGCGGGTCCACGGGGAACGGGTAGCGCCGGTTCGTGTACGCCGGCGCCCCGTGGCCGTTGAGCTGCCAGTGCGCCGGGACCGGGATGGTCCCCCAGCCGGCCGTGTCGAAGTCCGCCGACGCGAAGTCGTCCGGCAGGTCGGCGCGCTCGGCGTAGCGGAACGCCCACTCCCCGTTGAGGCTCAGCTCGGGGGCGTCGGAGCGGGCCCACGATCGGGCGGGCAGGGTGCCCCGGCGGGGCAGGAAGTCGGTCAGATAGGCAGGGGAGGTCATGGCTTCGTCGTCCTCGGCGGTGTCGTGCGGGCGTGCGTGATGTGCGATGTTCGGGTGTCGGAGGCGGCCTACTCTTTGACGCTCCCGGTGGAGAGGCCCGACTGCCAGTAGCGCTGCAGGTAGAGGAAGGCGACGACGAGCGGGACGATCGAGACCAGAGACCCGGTGATGACCGTGGAGAACTGGGCGGAGGCGCCGCCGCCGGCCTCGCTCGCGGCCTGGAGCTGCGCGAGCCCGACCGTCAGCGGGAAGAGCGACGGGTCGGTCAGCATGATCAGCGGCAGAAAGTAGTTGTTCCAGGTCGCGACGAGCGCGAACAGCAGCACCGTCACGATGCCGGGGCCGAGCAGCCGCACGCCGATCTGCGCGAAGATGCGGAACTCGCCCGCACCATCGATCCGCGCGGCCTCCAGCAGGCTGTCCGGGATGGCCTCCTCGGCGAAGACGCGCATCAGGAAGACGCCGAACGGGCTCACCAGCGACGGCAGGATGATGGCCCAGATCGTGTTGGTCAGGCCCGCACCCGAGAAGAGGAGGTAGGTCGGGATGGCGAGGGCCGTGGTCGGCACCATGATCGCGCCGAGCACCACGGCGAACCAGAGCTTCTTGCCCGGGAACTCGTATTTGGCGAACGCGTAGCCCGCCGCGGTGGAGAGCGCGGCCGCGCCGACCCCGCTCACCACGGAGTAGAGGATGGTGTTCCAGCCCCAGAGCGCGAACACCCCGTCCCGCTGCGTGAACAGGGTGGTGAGGTTGTCCCAGAGGTGGAACTCCCCGGCGAAGCCGAACCCGAAGGTGGTGAAGAGCCCCGTGTTGTCCTTCGTCGACGCGATCAGCAGCCAGATCAGCGGCAGCACGAAGTACGCCGCGCAGAGCCAGATGAGCACGGTGAGCACCGAGCTGCGGCGCTCGCCGGGCGGCAGGTTGCGGGCGCGGCGGCGCGGAGTGGCCGCGCGCTCTGCAGCGCGGGGGCGGGTCATCGTCGCGGTCATCGCCGCGCTCCCTTCTTCTCGCGGCGCGCGGTGCTGAGCTGGACCACGTACGAGACGATCATGATCACGAAGCCGAGCAGGAAGGCGATGGCCGCCGCGTAGTTCATGTCCTGGTTGGTGAACGCGAGGTTGTACGCGTAGAGGTTCGGCGAGAACGAGGTGCCGATGGCGTTCGGGGCGATCTCGAAGAGCAGCTTCGGCTCGCTGAACAGCTGGAAGCTGCCGATGATCGAGAAGATGACGGTCAGCATGATCGCCGAGCGGATGGCCGGGATCTTGATGCTCCACGCGATGCGGAACTGCCCGGCGCCGTCGATACGCGCGGCCTCGTACAGCTCTTGCGGGATGGCGCGCAGCGCCGAATACATGATCACCATGTTGTAGCCGATGTACTGCCACGTGACGATGTTCATGATCGAGCCGAGGATGGTGCCGGACGAGAGGAGGTCGGGGGCGCCGAGTCCGATCGCCTCGAAGAATTGCGCGATCGGGCCGAAGTTGCGGCCGTACAGGTAGCCCCACATGAGCGTCGTCACGACGCCGGGCACCGCGTAGGGCACGAAGATCGCGAGGCGGGCGAACTTGCCGCCGCGCACACGGCCGCTGTCGAGGGCGAGCGCGAAGATGAGCGCGAGGCCGAGCATGATCGGCACCTGGATGACGAGGAAGAGCGACATCCTCCCCACGCCCTCAAGGAACCGGCTGTCGCCGAGCGCCCGCAGGTAGTTGTCGAGGCCGACGAAGGCGTCGCCGCCGACGAGCTGCACCCGGAACAGGCTGAGGTAACCGGCGTAGAAGAGCGGCACGACCAGCATCGTGACGAACACGACGAGGAAGGGCAGCAGGAGCGTGTAGGCCGCGATGTGCTTGCGGCGGGTGTCGGCCGAGCGGCGGCGCCGGCGCGGGGCGGAGAGCGTTGTCATCGGGGGTCCATTCCGGGGCCGGGAGTGCGGGGCGGGCGGGAGGTCGCCCGCCCCGCACCCGGGGTGCTACTTGACGGTGAAGCCCTGCTGCTTCGCATAGTCGACGAGCTGGCTCTTCCACTCGTCCAGGGCGGTGAAGAGGTCGCTGCGCTCCGTGATCGCGGCGCCCAGCGTCTCCTTGAAGCTCGAGCTGGCGTAGTCGTTGAACGGCAGCCACTGCCAGTCCGACGGCACGGTGCCGGCGATGTCGACGAACACGTCGTTGACCGCCTGGCCGCCGTAGAAGTCGGACTTCTGGTCGCGGAACGCCGACTCCTTCTGCGTCGCGACGAGCGACGGGAAGAGGAACTGCTCGGTGGCGAGCTTCGTGGTGGATGCCTCGTCGTGGTTGAGGAACTTCACGAACTCGGCCGCGACGATCGGGTGCTTGCTGTCCGCGAGCACGACGTCCGCCGATCCGCCCTGATTGCCGGAGGCGGGGGATGCGGCATCCCACTGCGGGAGCGGGGCGGCCCGCCAGAGGCCGCTCGTGTTCGCGGCGGTCCCCTGCAGGAACACCGGACCCCAGGCGGCGGCCAGCCAGGTCGCGTAGTCGCCGCGCGACATCCGCTGGTACCAGTTGTCGTCGAGCTGCGGCTCGGTGGCGATCAGGTCCTGCTTGATCAGGTCGTCCCAGTAGCCGACGACCTTCTTCACCTCGGCGCTGTCGAAGTCGATGGTCACCGTCTTGTCGCCGTCGTAGCCGAAGGGCTTGGCGCCCGCCTGCCAGAGCAGAGCCAGGAGGGGCGAGAAGCTGTTGCCCGGCAGGTCGGTGATGTACGACCCCGTCTTCTCCTTGACCGTCTTGGCCGCGGCCGCGAACTCGTCCCACGTCGTGGGCGGCTGCACACCCGCCTTCTCGAGCAGGTCGGTGCGGTAGAGCAGACCGGTCGGGCCGAGGTCCTGCGGCAGGCCCCAGACCGCGTCGCCGCTGGAGACCTGCGCCCAGGCGCTCGGCGAGTAGTCCTTCTTGTAGTCGCCGTAACCGTAGGCGCCGAGGTCGAGGATGCTCTTGGTGATCGTGAACGACGGCAGAAACGAGTACTCGATCTGGGCCACGTCCGGCACGTCGCCCGACTTGATGGCCGCGCGCAGCTTCTGGTACTGCGCCGTGGCGCCGCCCTGGTTCTGCAGCTTGACCGTGATCGCCGGGTGCTCCTTCTGGAACGCGTCGATCTCGTTCTGGATGTCGGGCACCCACGACCAGAAGTCGATGGTCGTCGGGGTGGAGAGCGCCTTCTCGATCTCGTCCGCGCTCGGGCCGGAGGAGGACTTCGCGCCCCCGGTCGTCCCACCGGCGCAGCCGGTGAGGATGAGCGCGAGCGCTGCGGCCGCGGCGAGCGCGGCGGAGCGGCGTTTCAGAGACATGGGTTTCCTTCCGCTGTGGACGGCTCGTCTACGAGTCGTCGCGAGGAACCGCGCCGGGAGTCCTTTCGCCTGGTCGCGGACGCTTCGGTCGCGTCGTCACTGACCGGGCGTGGGGATACGATAACACAGCATTCGGTTAATACGTATGCTTTATCGGACGGTCAGTTCTGGCCGAGTGGAGTGATGACGAGCTCGTCGATGCGCACGTGGTGCGGGCTGTCGAGCACGAACCGGACCGCGCGGGCGATGTCGTCGGCGCTCAGCATCGTGGACCGCTGGTCCGCATCCGGAACCGTCGGGCGCAGGGCGAGGAAGTCCGTGTCCACGTCGCCCGGGCACAGGTGGCAGGCCTTGACGCCGTTGCCGTTCTCCTGGTCGTTGAGGGAGGCGACGAGCGTCGCGAGGGCCGCCTTGCTGGACATGTAGGCGACTCCGGCGCCGGGCGAGAACCGCCAGGCCGAGCGCGAGGAGACCACGACGATGTTCCCGGCCGCGGCCGCGCGCATCCCGGGCAGGACGAGGTCGACGATGCGGGCGACGCTGACGAGGTTGGTGTCCACGATCGCCGCGAACTCGTCGGCCGACTGGTCAGCCCAAGCGCGGTGCGGCGCATTGAGCCCGGCCGCGAGCACCAGCCCGGCGACCGGGCCCCAGGTCTGCTCGATGGCCGCGTGCGCGTCGCGGAGCGCGGCCGGATCGGTGACGTCGACCGGGACGGCGAGCGCTTCTCCCCCTGCGTCGCGGACGGCCACGACGGTCGCCTCCACTGCGTCGGGCCTGCGCCCGCTGACGGCCACCCGCCAGCCCGACTCGGCCGCAGCGATGGCGGAGGCGCGGCCCATGCCGCTGCCGCCGCCCGTGATCCAGATGACCGGCGAATCGCTCACCAGTGAACCTCCCTTGTCCACGCACGATGTAAAAAGCATCTTAATAGGTGCTTCGCGCTGTAATAGTATGCGTAAAAGACTTTCGGGAGGAACAGTTATGGACTGGGGACTGAACGGCCGCGTGGTCGTCGTCACGGGCGCCGGCCGCGGCATCGGCCGCACGATCGCGCAGAGCTTCAGCGACGCCGGCGCGACCGTCGCCGTACTCGACGTCGTGCTCGACGGGGCGCGGGAGTTCGTCGAGGGTGTCGAGTCCGCCGGAGGGCGCGCCAGTGCGTTCGCCTGCGACGTGACCGACTCCGCCTCCGTCGAGCGCGCGCTGCGGCAGGTCGCCGATGAGTTCGGCGGTATCGACGTCGTGGTCAACAACGCCGGCATCAACGTCGACGGCACTGTCGAAGAGCTGAGCGACACCGCGTTCTCACGCTGCCTCGACGTCAACGTCACCGGCGTCTTCCGCGTCTGCCAGGCCGCCATCCCCTACCTCAAGGAGAGCGCCCACGGCCGGGTCATCAACGCGGCGTCGTTCGCCGCCATCGTCCCGAGCGTCGGCAGCGCCGCCTACGCGGCGTCGAAGGCGGCGGTCGTGCAGTTCACCCGCGTCCTCGCCGGGGAGCTCGGCCCGTGGGACGTCACGGTCAACGCGTACGCGCCCGGCATGATCCCCACCGGGATGAACGGTTTCGCCGAGCTGCCGGCCGACGCGCAGTCGCGCCTGCTCGACACACTGACCCTGCGGCGCTGGGGGGATGCGGCCGAGGTCGCCGACCTCGTGCTCTTCCTCGCCAGCGACGCCGCGCGGTACATCACCGGCACGCTGATCGACGTCAGCGGCGGCAAATTCGCCACCCAGATCCCGGCCAAGGCGTACGAGCGGGCCGGCCTGCTCTGAGCAGGCGCCCGCCCCTCCCCCACGTGATAGGTTCCCGACATGCCGTCTCCCACGCCGCGTACAGCGCACTACCAGCAGTCCCTCCCGGGCCTGCACGGTCAGGTGCTCGATCAGCTGGGAGCCGACATCTGCTCGGGCCGCATGCCCGCGGGCACGGTCATCACGCTGGAGGAGATCGAGCGCAAGTACGAGGTCTCCCGCTCGGTCGGCCGTGAGACCATCCGGGTGCTGGAGGCCATGCGCCTCGTCATCTCCCGGCGCCGCGTCGGTGTCGTCGTGCTCGGCTCCGAGGAGTGGAACCTCCTCGACCCGCGCGTCATCCGCTGGCGCATGGAGTCCCCCGACCGCGCCGAGCAGATCGACGCGCTCACCGAGCTCCGCATCGCGATCGAGCCCGAGGCCGCGCGCCTCGCCGCCACCCGCGCGACTGCTCAGGAGGCCGCGGAACTCGTCGGCATCGCCGGGCGCATGTGGGCCGCGAGCGAGGAGGGCGACCGCGAGGCGTTCCTCGAGCTCGACGTGCAGTTCCACTCGCTCGTGCTGGCCTGCTCGGGCAATCCGATGTTCCGCCAGCTCGAGTCCCTCGTGAGCGAGATCCTCCACGGCTGGCTGGCCCACGGGCTCGGCCCGCAGCATCCTCACCCCACAGCACTCTCGCTGCACGGTGCCGTCGCGACCGCCATCCAGACCCGCAACGCCGACGAGGCGTTCACAGTCATGCGCGAGCTGCTGGTGCGCAGTGCGCTGGAGTCATCCGACGGCTGAGCGCGAGGGCTGCGCCGCGACGCGAACGGGACTATCGTCGGCGCATGTGCCGCAACATCCGCTGCCTTCATAACTTCGAGCCGCCCACGACCGACGACGAGGTGCGGGAGGCCGCCCTCCAGTTCGTCCGCAAGGTGAGCGGGTCCACACATCCGTCGCGCGCGAACACCCCGGCCTTCGACGAGGCGATCGACGAGATCGCCCGGGCCACCCGCCGGATGCTCGACCAGCTCGTCACCAACGCCCCGCCGAAGAGTCGGGAGGCGGAGGCGGTGAAGGGCCGGCAGCGGCACGAGAAGCGCATGGAGCGCGAGGTCAGGGTCCGGACGGCGTCCGTCAGCTAATCGCCGCTCAGCCCCAGAACGCGGCGACCTGCGACGCCACGCGCCGGCCGAGCTCCCGCCCGGCTCTCGCGGACGCCGGCCGGGTGGACGGGTCCAACGGGTTGACGCCGATCGCCGCCAGCGACGCGTCGTCGGCGAAGATCGCGCGCACGCGTGCCGGCTCGAGCGCGGCCAGCTCCGCCGCGGGGAGGGCGGCGCCCATCGGCGACTCCTCCGGCCCGGGCACGAGGATCAGGACGCGGTCTGCGCCGGCGGCCAGATCGGCGTTCGCCGAGGTGCGCGTCCCGCCATCCATGTAGAGCGTCCCGTCGATCGCGACCGGTGGCCACACTCCCGGCACGGCGCAGCTCGCGGCGACCGCATCCACGAGGCCGACGCCGGAGTCGCGGTCGAAGACCCGGAGGTCGCCCGTCGCCGTGTCGACGGCGGGGATCAGGAGCGGATGTTCGCCCCACGTCTTCACGGGGAGTCGCGCGTCGACGGCGGCGAGCCGGGCCTCCGGAGGCACGGTCCGGGCGCCGAGCGCGAGCGCCCCGATACGGCGTCGCGCCTCCTCCGGAGAGGCGACGTCCGTCATCGCGCCGGCGAAGCTCGCTATGAGGCCCTGCATGTCGACCTGCGGATCGATCTCCGCCGTCTCCTCCACGATCTGATGTGCGAACAGCTCGCTCAGAGCCGTCCCGCCCGCCAGCTGTGCGGCGACCGTCGAGCCCGCCGACGTCCCGATGAACGTCGTCTCCGCGGAGAGGATGCTCTCGACGAGCGCCGGCTCCACATCCTGGAGCCCCAGCAGCACGCCGGTCTCCCACGCGATTCCCGCCACGCCGCCGCCGGCCAGGACCAATGCACCACTCGTCATCGACATGCCGCCATTCTGCCCGAGACCGGTGACGCCGGAGCATGGCATCGCATCCGCGCCTACAGTTCCTCCGCGATGCGCTTGATCTCGGCGAGGCGGCGCTCCCAGGCCGCGCCGATGGCGTCGAGGCGTCTGGCCGTGGCGCTGAGCTCCGAGCCGAGCACCCGGAACCGCACCTCGCGGCCGACACGGACGGACTCGACGAGCCCGACCTCCTGCAGCACGGCCAGGTGCTTGGCGATCGCCTGGCGCGAGACCGGCAGCACCGCTTCGAGCGCGCTCGCGGAGGCCTCCCCCTCCGCGAGCGCGCTCAGGATGCTCCAGCGCGTGTCGTCGCCGAGCGCCGCGAACACGGGGACCAGGGTCGGCACGCTCACGCGCGCGCGCCGGCCAATTCGACGCCGTCCTCGAGGAGGGCGACCAGCTTGTCGAGCTCGTCGGTCCAGCCCTGCCGGTGCGACTGCACGTTCGCGGCGGGGTCGGAGGTGGCCCCGAAGCCCGACTCGACCACGGTCAGCCGGGTGCCGTCCTGGTCGTCGGCCAGCGTGAAGGTGAACCGCGTCGCGCTCGCCTCGTCGACCTCCGCCGGGTGCACGCCGAGGTTGTCGTCGTTGTTCCAGAGGTACGTGACCGAGTCCTGCGGGTCGATCGCGGCGACGCGCAGCGGGACCGTCCCGTAGCCCTCGAAGGTGATCGAGCCGTCCCCCTGCGGGTCGAGCACGGTCGCCGCGAACCAGCGCGAGATGTGCGCGGGCTCGGTCACGGCGGCCCACACCTTCTCCCGCGGTGCGGCGATGCGGATCGTGCGGCGGACGGTGAGCTCTTCGGTGTCGGCGACTGCCGCCGGGTTCTCGGTTGCCATCTCGGCTCCTTCCCTGAGGGAGAGCCGGTTCGCCCTCCTGCAACCCAATAGTTGCACCATCCCGCAACAAGCGCAACCCCTTGGTTGCAGAAACCTAGCGTGGGCCTCGGCTTGACCTTGAATCGATTCAGGCCTACCATCGGTGCACAAGCAACTGGAAAGCGCTTACCGCGTCTACCATCACATCGTCAACGTTGACAGGAGACAAGGATGTCCGAAGACGTCACCTCGCTCGAGGCCCGGCGCATGCCGCGCCGCGCGGCCATGAGCGGCTGGGTCGGGAGCGCGCTCGAGTACTACGACTTCTCGATCTACGCCGCGGCCGCCGCCCTGGTCTTCCCGCAGATCTTCTTCCCGAGCGAGAGTCCCGCGGTCGCGCTGATCGCCTCCCTCGCCACCTACGGTGTCGGCTACGTCGCCCGCCCGCTCGGGGCGTTCGTCCTCGGCAACTTCGGCGACAAGTACGGCCGCAAGCGCATCCTCGTCTTCGCGATGATGGTGATGGGCATCTGCACCCTGCTGGTCGGCCTGCTGCCCACCTATGCGCAGGTCGGCGTGCTCGCGCCGATCCTGCTGGTGGTGCTGCGCCTGATCCAGGGGTTCGCCGTCGCCGGCGAGCTCGGCGGTGCGAGCGCGATGATCGTCGAGCACGCTCCCGAGGGCAAGCGCGGCTTCCTCACCAGCTTCAGCCTCCAGGGCACGCAGGCGGGCAGCATCCTGGCCTCGGCGAGCTTCATCCCGCTCTCGACCTTCCTCTCGCACGACCAGTTCGTGGCGTGGGGTTGGCGCGTGCCGTTCCTGCTGAGCGTCGTGGTCATCGTCGCCGGCCTCATCATCCGCGCGCGGGTCGAGGAGACCCCGTCGTTCCAGCGTGAGCAGCAGGAGCAGCGCGTGCCGCGCGTCCCGGTCGCTCAGCTGTTCCGCGAGAACGGCGGCACGGTCTTCCGTGCGGTGTGCATGGGCCTCGCGAACGTGATCGGGGTCACCGTCGTCGTGTTCGGCACCGCCTACGCCACTCAGCCCTCGTACGGCGTCGGGATGTCGCCCTCCGTGTACCTGTGGATCCCGGTCGTGGCCAACATCGTCGCGATCATCCTCATCCCGTTCTTCGGGAGGCTGTCCGATCGGATCGGCCGCCGCCCGCTGATGATCTGGGGTCCGCTGAGCGCCGGCGTGCTGTCGTTCGCCTACCTGTTCGTGGTGCAGGCGAACAACGTGCCGCTGACGGTCGTGCTCGCCATCCTGATCTTCGGCATCCTCTACCAGCTGTGGAATGCGACCTTCGCGAGCTACTTCCAGGAGCTGTTCCCGACCCGCACCCGGGTCACCGGCTTCGCCGTCTCGCAGAACCTGGCGCTGTTCATCACCGGGTTCCTGCCCGCGGTCTTCGCGGCGATCGCTCCTCCCGGCAGCGCGAGCGTCCCGTTGGTCATCGGCGCCTTCACCCTGCTCTTCTCGCTGATCTCCGCGTTCGCCGCCTGGCGCTCGCGCGAGACCGCCAAACTGGATCTCGAGGAGCTCGAGACCGCACCGATCAAGCAGGTGCGCACGGCTCGGAACGAAGCCCGCACCCGGCGCGCATGAGCCGACGGGCAGCGGGAGCGAAGGGATGGAGGGCCGGCAGGTGAGCACAGGCATGGCGCGTGTCGGCCTGATCGGCGCCCACGGCTTCGGACTCGTCCACCGCCGCAACCTCGCCCGCCTGCAGGGGCTCGGCCACGCGACCCTTGTCGCCGTGGCCGAGCCCTCCCCGCTGCAGCCCGGCGAGCTGCCGGACGGCGTTCGGACGTACTCTGACGCGGCAGCACTGCTCGCCGCCGAGCACGACCTGGATGTCGTCATCGTCTCCACTCCCCTGCACACGCACTTCGGCCTGGCCGAGGCCGTCCTGGCCTCCGGGGCCGACCTCTATCTCGAGAAGCCGCCCGTGACCTCCCTCGAGCAGTTCGACCGGTTGCGCATGCTCGCGGCCGAGCGCGGGCGGCGCGTGCAGGTCGGCTTCCAGAGCCTCGGCTCGCACACCATCCCGTGGCTGCGCGCCGCGATCGAGGCCGGCGAGTTCGGCGACGTGCGCGCCGTCACCGCCACCGGGCTGTGGACCAGGAGCCGCGCGTACTTCTCCCGCTCCCCCTGGGCCGGCCGGCGCACGCTCGACGGGGTGGATGTCGTCGACGGCGTCGCCACCAACGCCCTCTCGCACGCGGTCATCACCGCCCTGACCGTCGCCGGTGCACGCCGCGCGAGCGACCTCGAACGCGTGGAGGTCGACCTCCACCGCGCCAACCCCACCGAGAGCGACGACACCACCGTGGTCCGGGTGCGGCGACCCGCGCCCGAACCGGACGTCACCTGCGCGCTCACCCTGTGCGGGCCGGAGGAGGCCGAGCCGTACGTCACCGTGCACGGCTCGGCGGCGACCGCCACCTTCTTCTACGTGACCGACGAGGTGCGCGTCGACGCCGGCGGCTCGGTGCGCATCAAGCGCTTCGATCGCACCGATCTGCTCGAGAACCTCCTCGACGCCCGCGCGGGCCGGAGCGAGCTGCTCAGCCCGCTCGACGGGACCGAGGCCTACATGAGCGTGCTCGAGGCGGTGCGCACCGGCCCGGAGCCCCACCCGATCCCGGAGCGGTTCGTCGACCGGATCGGTTCCGGCGACGACGAGCACATCGTCATCCGCGGCATCGAGGAGGCGGTGCTCCGAGCGTGCGCGGCCGAGGCCACCTTCACCGAGCTCGGGCTGCCGTGGGCGGCGCAGGCTGCGGCTGCGGACGATGCGCTCCGCGTCGATGGCCGACCCGTCGCCGAGCTCCGCTCGGGGGACGCCGTCGCGGCCTCCCTCTCCCCCCGGCCGTACCTGCACCCCGTCCGCACGCTCGCCGGTGTGGCGCTCACCGATCACTTCCCGATCGACCACGCGTGGCATCTCGGCGTCGGTGTGGCCATGCCGGACGTCGGCGGCACCAACCTCTGGGGCGGTCCCGACTACCGTTCCGACGGCGAGGGATACCGCTGGCGCCGCACCCACGGGACCATCCGCCGGGCGGCGGAGGACGTCGTCGGATCAGACACCCTCCGGCAACGGCTGACGTGGTGCGATCCGGACGGCGCCGCGCTCGTCGACGAGACGCGCGAATGGACGTTCGCAGCGATCGACTCGGTGTCGTGGCGGCTCGACCTGCGCTTCACGCTCACGGCGGCCGGCGGCCCCGTCGAGCTGGGCAGCCCCGGCTCGCACGGCCGCGCCGGCGCCGGCTACGGAGGCTTCTTCTGGCGGTTCGCCCCCTGCCGGAACGTGGAGGTCCGCACGGCCGAAGCGACCGGCGAGGAGGCCGTGAACGGCTCCCGCGCGCCGTGGCTGAGCTGGACGGCGGAGTTCGCCGACGGACCGGCGAGCGTGCGCTTCGCTGCCCCTCCCGAGTCCGACGACCCGTGGTTCGTCCGCGTCTCCGACTACCCGGGTGTGGGCTCGGCCCTCGCCTGGGACCGGCCCCTCCGTCTGGGTGAGGAGCCGGTCATGCGGACGATCGCGATGGTCGTGGGCGACTGAGGCGTCCTCGATCAGGAGGCCCGCTCGACGGGCGCCTGGAGTTCGGTCAGCCAGTCGGGGCCCGGGATGTGGCCGGTGGCGCGCACGTAGACCTCGCGGGTGGGGCCGACGATGCGGTAGCCGTCGGCGACGAGGCTCTCGATGAGCTCCATCCAGGAGTCGCCGATGCCGGACATGTCGCCGTGGTGCATCAGTGTCGCGGCCAGGGGCACGGCGGGCAGCTCGACGACGTCGTAGCCGTCGCCTGACTGGGGAGGCGTCTCCGCAGGATAGGAGATGTGCACCTCGAGCCGTTCATCGTCCCGGGATTCGTACCAGAACGTCGAGGGCGCGAGGATCGGACGCCCCGCTGCCTCCAGAGCCTGGTCCAGTGAGCCGATGAGCGGCCCCACGATCGGCCCCACGAGCTCGGGCCCCATCCCGGGCGCGGTGCCGCTGACGGCGTAGACGGTGGCCGCCTCGAGGGGGCGGTACTCGACGAGTGTGGACATGGTTTCCGTTCCTTCCAGGATGTTGAGGCGCCGCTCGAGCCGATCGAGCCGGTCGCGGTCCTGGGCGATTCCCGCCACCAGCTCGGCCCGGCGTTGCCGCAGCGTCGCCATCAGGGCGGGCCGCGGGTCGGCGGAGGCGAGCAGGGCGGCGATGGCGTCCAGGCCGATCCCGAGCTGTCGTAGCTCGACGATCAGGAGCAGGTTCGCAAGCTGGACGTCCGAATAGAAGCGGTACCCGTTGTGCTCGTCGACGTGCGCCGGCGGCAGCAGGCCGATCGCGTCGTAGTGCCGCAGCATCCGCACGCTGATTCTCCCGATCGCCGCGAATTCCCCGATGGTGTACATGATGGAGGCCACACTCCAGCCTGACACGGTGTGAGGGTCAAGGCCCATGGCCGCACGACGCCGAGCGGTCCGACAACGAGAAACGGCGGCTGATGATCAGCCGCCGTTTCCAGTGATTCAAGTTTTGTAGCGAGGGCGGGACTCGAACCCGCGACACCACGATTATGAGCCGTGTGCTCTAACCACCTGAGCTACCCCGCCGCGGTCTCCACCGAACATCGGGGAGACGGAGCCCCCTGTGGGAATCGGACCCACTACCTCTTCCTTACCAAGGAAGTGCTCTACCAATGAGCTAAGGGGGCGAAGCCGGTCCTGGCCGGAAGGCCCGAACGATTTTGGCAACCGTACGAGGATACCATCACCGCGAGGGTGCTTCCGACCACCGTGGACGCGACTGCGCGCGGGCCGGTCAGGCGGCCCGCGCTGCCTCCGAGGCGCCATCGAGGGCGTCCAGTTCTGCGGGGGTGAGCTCCAGCGAGACCGACGCGAGAAGGTCCGGGAGCTGGTCGAGCGTGCGCGCGCTGGCGATCGGCGCGGTGACCGTCGGCTGGGCGGCCAGCCAGGCGAGCGACACCGACGCGACCGAGGCGTCGTGCGCCGCGGCGACCTCGTCGAGGGCGGCCAGCACGGAGCGGCCGGTCTCGTCGAGGTACTTCGCGGCACCGGCGGCGCGGGCGCTGTCGACGGTCACGCCGTCGCGGTACTTGCCGGTGAGGAAGCCCGCGGCGAGCGCGAAGTACGGGAAGACGCCGAGGTTCTCGCGCTCGGCGATCGGGCGGTACTTCTGCTCGTAGGAGCGCTCGACCAGGTTGTAGTGCGGCTGGAGGGCGACGGCGCGGTGGAGGCCCTCGGCCTCGGTGATGCGGAACCACTCCTCGATGCGCTCGGGGCTGTAGTTCGAGATGCCGATGTAGCGGACCTTGCCCGCGTCGACCAGGCCGGAGAGGGCCGCGACGGTCTCCTCCAGCGGCACGGTCTCGTCGTCGAAGTGCGCGTAGTAGAGGTCGATGTACTCACTGCCGAGGCGCTCGAGCGAGGCGTCGGCGGCGCGGCGGACGTTGTCGGCCGCGAGCCCCTTGAAGTCGGGGTGCTGGCTGACCTTCGTCGCGAGCACGACGTCCTCGCGGTTGCCGCGGGCGTCGAACCACTGGCCGAGGATGCGCTCCGAGTCTCCGCCCGTGTTGCCCGGAACCCACGCGGAGTACCCGTCGGCGGTGTCGACGAAGTTGCCGCCCGCCGCGGTGTACGCGTCGAGCACGTCGAAGGAGGTGTCCCGGTCGGCGGTCCAGCCGAAGACGTTGCCACCCAGCGAGAGGGGGAAGACCTCGAGGTCGGAACTGCCGATGGTGCGACGGGGTGCGGTCATAGAGATCTCTCCGGTTTCGTGTGTCGTGTCGGTCAATTCACGGTAACGCGAGTGGCCGAGCGAAATTCCGGGAGGCGCTGAAGATGTGGAAAGGTTACGCGGAGCCCCGCGCTGTGGAGGGCCGTACGCTGAAGGGATGGACGTCGCCGCCCTCCCCTCGCCTCCCTCGCTCTCGGCCGACTGCGCGAACTGCGCCGGGCTGTGCTGCGTGGCGCTGGCGTTCGCGAAGTCGGCCGACTTCGCGTTCGACAAGCCGGCCGGCGACCCGTGCGTCAACCTCGACGACGACTTCCTCTGCCGCATCCACCCGCAGCTGCGCGACCGCGGGTTCAAGGGCTGCACGGTGTTCGACTGCTTCGGCGCCGGCCAGCACGTGACCCAGCACACCTTCGGCGGCGCGACCTGGCACGACGGGGGCACCACCCGCGACGGGATGTTCGCGGTCTTCCCGATCGTCCGCCAGCTGCACGAACTGCTCTGGTACCTGCGGGAGGCGCTGCGCCTGCCCGCCGCCGAGGGCCTCCACCCGCGCCTCCGCGCCGCCGAACGGGCCGTCCGCGCCGCGGCCGACGACACCCCGGAGCGCATCCGTGCGCTCGACGTCGATGCCCTGCGCGCCCCCGCGGCCGAGCTGCTCCGGGAGGCCGCGCGTCTGACCCGGGAGGCGGCGACCCGCTCCCCCGGCCGCCGGCGCGACCCGAAGTCCGCCGCCGCCCGCAAGCCCCGCGTCGCCCCGACCCGCCTCCGCCCGGGCGCCGACCTCCTGGGCGCCGATCTGCGCGGGGCGGATCTGCGCGCCGCCGAGCTGCGCGGTGCACTCCTGATCGCGGCCGACCTCCGCGACGCCGACCTTTCCTTCGCCGAGCTGCTCGGCGCCGACCTGCGTGACGCGCGCGTGCACGGCGCCGACCTGCGCGACGCCCTCTTCGTCACGCAGACCCAGGTCAACGCCGCGACCGGCGACGCGAGCACGCTGCTTCCGGCCGGGCTCACGCGACCCTCGCACTGGCGCGGCTGAGCCGGCCGATCGGGCATCGTACACAGACCGCTCACTGGAAACGCTTCCATTCCGCGCAGTCTGCGCCACTAGACTCGTCCCGTCGGCCAGGCGCCGGCCGGTCGCGCGCCCGGTGCGCGGCCTTCACACGACCGCGGAAGGGGTGCGATGCCCGGCATCGACGACGTCGCCCGTCTCGCCGGAGTCTCGACCGCAACGGTCTCCCGTGCGCTCAGCGGCAACGGCTCCGTCTCGGACCGCACCCGCACGCGCGTCGCCGAGGTGGCGGCCTCGATCGGCTACGTCGTCTCGTCGGACGCCTCCAGCCTCGCCTCGGGCCGCACCCGCAACATCGGCGTCGTCGTCCCCCACCTGAACCGCTGGTTCTTCACGTCCGTGATCGAGGGAGCCGAGCGCGCCCTCCTGCGCCGCGGCTACGACCTCACGCTCTACAACCTGAGCGGGGACGACGGCGAGCGCCGCCGCGTGTTCGACCACCACCTCCTGCGCAACCGGGTGGATGCGGTCATCGCCGTCGCGCTCGCCCTCGACGAGGACGAGGTCGGCCGTCTGCTCTCGCTCGGCAAGCCCATCGCGGGCGTCGGCGGCCCGCTGCCCGGCGCGAGCGCGATCACGATCGATGACATCGCGGTGGGCCGTCTCGCCACCGACCATCTCATCGGGCTGGGGCACCGCCGCATCGCCTACATCGGCGGCAGTGAGGAGTGGGACCTCGAGTTCCACACGCCCACGAAGCGCCGGCTCGGATTCGAGGCCGCGCTGCGCGATGCCGGGCACGCGCCCGACCTCGACCGCAACCGCGGCGCCGACTTCACCATCCCCGGCGGGCACGCGGCCGCGATGGAGCTGCTCGCCGACCCCGCCGACCGGCCCACCGCGATCTTCGCCGCCTCCGACGAGATGGCGATCGGCTGCATCCTCGCCGCGCGCGAGCTCGGGCTCTCGGTGCCGGGCGACCTGTCGGTGATCGGCGTCGACGACCATCCCCTCGCAGACTTCTTCGGCCTGACGACCATCTCCCAGCACCCCGAACTGCAGGGCGAGGAGGCCGTCGAGCTCCTCCTGCGGAGCGTGGAACGCGGGCGCCGCCGCCCCGGGCCGCGCACGACCGCCGCGACCGCGCTGCCGACACCACTCGCCGACGGCACCGACGCCGACGACGAGCGCCCCGTCACCGTCCCGGTCGCCGTCGACCTCGTCGTGCGCTCCAGCACGGCGCCCCCAGACCCCGCACATCCAGCGCTGTCCGCCGGCAGCCCGAACGAGAGGTGACCGTCATCACCGCCAACACCCCCGACTCCTCCGCCCTCGCGCCCAGCTCCCCCGGCCGCGAGTGGTGGCGCTCCGCCGTCATCTACCAGGTCTACCCGCGGTCGTTCGCCGACGCGGACGGCGACGGGATGGGCGACCTCCCGGGCATCACGCACCGCCTCCCCGCGCTGCGCGACCTCGGTGTCGACGCCGTCTGGCTCTCCCCGTTCCAGACCTCGCCGCAGCGCGACGCCGGGTACGACGTCGCCGACTACCGCGACGTCGACCGCCTCTTCGGCACCCTGGCCGACTTCGACACCATGCTGACGACCGCGCACGAGCTCGGGCTGCGCGTGATCATCGACATCGTGCCGAACCACTCGTCGAGCGATCACCGCTGGTTCCAGGAGGCCCTGGCGGCCGGTCCCGGCAGCCCCGAGCGCGCGCGCTACCTGTTCCGCGACGGCAAGGGCGAGCACGGCGAGCTGCCGCCGAACAACTGGGAGTCCATCTTCGGCGGCGCCGCGTGGACCCGTGTCGACGAGGCGGACGGCAACCCGGGCCAGTGGTACCTGCACCTGTTCGACAAGTCGCAGCCCGACTTCGACTGGACGAACCCGTGGGTCAGGGAGCAGTTCCGCGACATCCTGCGCTTCTGGCTCGACCGGGGCGTCGACGGCTTCCGCGTCGATGTCGCCCACGGCATGATCAAGGAGGCCGGCCTCCCCGACTACACCCCGCCGGAGCACGCGGGCAGCATGGGCGGGGGCGCCGGATCCGTCGCGCTCGAGCCCGGCATCGAGGGCCACGCGGGCGACGAGCCGCCGACCCCGCCGTACTTCGCACAGGACGGCGTGCACGAGATCTACCGCGACTGGCACCGGGTGCTCGAGGAGTACGAGGGCGACCGCGTGCTCTGCGGCGAGGCCTGGGTGGAGCCGCTGGAGAAGCTGGCCCACTGGGTGCGGCCCGACGAGATGCAGCAGACCTTCAACTTCGGCTACCTGGAGACGCCGTGGGAGGCGGCGGCGCTGCGCACCGTTATCGACCGGTCGATCTCCGTCTTCGGCAGCGTCGGCGCGCCCAGCACCTGGGTGCTGTCGAACCACGACGTCGTGCGGCACGCGACGCGCCTCGCACTGACGGGCGAGAACCTCCAGGGCCACGGCATCGGCCCGAAGACCACCGGCCTGCCCGACCCGGTCTTCGCGCTGCATCGCGCCCGCGCGGCGACCGCCCTCATGCTCGCGCTCCCCGGCTCGGCCTACCTCTACCAGGGCGAGGAGCTCGGCCTTCCCGAGGCGATCGACCTGCCCGACGACGCCCGTCAGGACCCGACCTGGTTCCGCACGAACGGCGAGCGCTACGGCCGCGACGGCTGCCGCGTCCCGATCCCGTGGGAGGGCACCGATCCGTCCTACGGCTTCGGGCCGTCGGCGAAGAGCTGGCTGCCGCAGCCCGCGTCGTGGGCGACCTACACGCGCTCCTCGCAGGAGGGCGTGCCCGGTTCGACCCTGACGATGTACCAGGAGGCGCTCGCCGCCCGCCGCGCGCACGACCTCGCGTTCGGCGAGCTGGACTGGTTCGACCTCGGCCCGGACACCCTCGCGTTCCGCTCCGGCGGCGTCACGGTGGTCGCCAACTTCGGCGAGCGGCTCGTGGAGCTGCCGGCGGGCGACATCGTCCTGGCGAGCGGCGAGCTCGAGGGCCGCAGCCTCCCGCGCGACACCACCGCCTGGCTGGTCTGACCGCAGCCGCGGTAACCGTCTCGGCCACGGGCCGGTCGGCTCAGGACGCGTTGGCCTTCAGCCACGCGTAGGGGTCGACCGGCTCGGTGCCGTTCAGGCGGATCTCCAGGTGGAGGTGCGCACCGGTCGAGACGCCGGTGTTGCCGACCTTGCCGACGATGTCGGCCACCTTGACGATCTGCCCGGCCTGCACCTGGACCGAGCCGCGCTGCATGTGGCAGTACTTGCTGCTCACCAGTGCACCGTTGATCATGTGGTCGATCGTCACGTTGACGCCGCAGCCGCCGTTGTCGCCGAGCACGACCTCCCGCACCACGCCGTCGGCGATGATCTGGATGGGCACCCCCTCGCCCGGGGTGAAGTCGACGCCCAGGTGGTTGGTGGAGGCTCCGGCCGTCGGCGCCTCGCGCGGCCCGAACCACGACGAGATCGGGACGCCGACCGGGAACGGCCACTGGATCGCGCCGCGCGGGTTGTTCGTGAAGGTGTTGGCGATGCGCATCGAGCGCACGGCCGCGAGCTGCTCGGCCGCGGTCACCTCCGGGCTCTCGCGGTCGACGACGGCGGTCTGGTCCGACTCCACTCGATCCAGCGCCTGCACGTCTCCGCGGGCGGCCCCCGCATCGGGGAACGCCTCGGCGACGGCCGTGGCGCGCACCTGCTCCTCCGTGAGGAGCGCCATCGCCGGGAGCGACGTGGCCACGCCGATGCCGAGCACGGCGAACATGGCGATCACACTGACGCCGCGGCCGGCGCGACCCTTGCTCGTGGGCGACGCGGAGGCGTTCGCCGCGACCACGGCGGCGCGGTTGCGACGCGCACGCCTAGTCGAGCGGTTCTCGGCCTCGCGCGCCTCGCGGGCGGCTCGTGCGGCCCGTCGGGTCACCGGTGCGTCCGGCTCGGATCGGCCGGCGCTGTGGTCGGTGGAGGGGCGCACTCGACCAAAAGTAACAAATCGATAAACATCACGCCAGTTCGCCGGCGCGTCCGCCTACTCCCAGGCGCCGAAGAACTCCTGCACCATCGGCTCCAGCGCCTCGTAGAGCGCGGGTGCCGCGGCGAGCAGCAGCCGCCCATCCTCCGGTCCACCGTCGAGGCCGCCGACACGCGCTCCGGCCTCCCGGGCGACGAGCGCGCCGGCCGCGTGGTCCCACGGGTTCAGCCCGCGCTCGTAGTACGCGTCGAGCCGACCCGCGGCGAGCGCGCAGAGGTCGAGGGCGGCGGACCCGATGCGGCGGATGTCGCGCACCTCGCCGATCAGCCGCGCCACGAACTCCGCCTGTCGCCGCCGCACGCCCGCGTCGTATCCGAAGCCGGTCCCGACCAGGGCGAGCGGGAGCTCCACGCCCTCGTTCACGCGCAGCGCCTGACCGTTCCGGGTCGAGCCCCGGCCGGCCGCGGCGGCGAACACGTCCCCGGACTCCGGGTTGACCACCGCGCCGGCCAGCGTCCGCCAGGTCGTGGGGTCGGGATCACCCTCCACGACGGCGATGCTCACCGCATAGGCCGGGATGCCGTAGGCGTAGTTCACCGTGCCGTCGATCGGGTCGACCACCCAGGTGAGTCCGCTCGTCCCGGCGTCGCCGCCGGACTCCTCGCCGAAGAAGCCGTCCGCCGGCCGGGCCGCCACGAGCGCCCCGCGGATCAGGTCCTCGGCCTCCCGGTCCGCCCGCGTCACGATGTCCGACACGGACGACTTGGAGGCGGCGATCTCCACGCCGTCACGCCGGCGCTGCTGCGCGAGCGTCGCCGCCCGCTTCGCGATGGTCACGGCGATGTCGCGGAGCTCTGCGGAGGAGGTCATGCGTCCACCCTCCCACGCGCCGCACCGCGGATTCGTGCCGAATGTCGACTTTCGCCGCCGCATAACGACGATTCGTGCCGAATGCGGCGACCCCAGAAACGACGAAACCCCCGGTCGTGGAAGACCGGGGGTTGTTCGCTGTGGCGAGTGAGGGATTCGAACCCCCGAAGGCTACGCCGTCTGATTTACAGTCAGATCCCTTTGGCCGCTAGGGTAACTCGCCGTTCGCGCTCCCGACCACCAGTCAACTGCTGACCGAAGGCGCCACATAAGAATACTGGTCGCGCGCCCCGTCGCGAAATCAGGCCGTGCGCGGCGTCTGCCCGCGGCGAATTCGCGCCCGGCAGAAGCCGATGACACGGGCCCTCGGCGCCGCTCAGGATGGGCGCATGGACACCGACATGAACTCCCCGGTCCAGCGCCTGCTGGAAGAACGCATCGTCTTCCTCGGCAGCGAGGTGACCGACGAGACCGCGAACGAGGTCTGCGCCCGGCTGCTGCTGCTGGACTCCATCGCCTCCGACAAGGACATCTACCTCTACATCAACTCCCCCGGCGGCTCGATCACCGCGGGCTTCGCCGTCTACGACACGATGAACTTCGTGCGCGCCGACGTCGCGACCGTGGCGCTCGGCTTCGCGGCCTCGATGGGGCAGTTCCTGCTCTCCTCGGGTGCGAAGGGCAAGCGCTACGCCCTGCCGAACGCGTCCGTGGTGATGCACCAGCCGCACGGCGGGTTCGGCGGCACGAGCGCCGACATCCAGACGCAGGCCAACCAGATCCTCCACTTCAAGCGGAGGATGGCGCAGCTCACGAGCGAGCAGACGGGCCGGACGGTCGAGCAGATCGTCGAGGACGGCGACCGGGACCGCTGGTTCACCGCGGACGAGGCGCTCGACTACGGATTCGTGGATGCGGTGGTCGGCACGACGGGCGCGCTGCGGGCCTGACCCCGGGCGCCGGAGCCGAGCCGAGCGCTGACGCTCAGGCGACGAGCAGCAGCGCGGCCGGTGCGGTCTCGGTGGTGGAGGCCGACTCGGCGACCGCCGCGACCGCGGTCTGCGACGCAGGGACCTCGTCGCGCTCGGGGACGAGGCTGAGCACCTGCGCCGGTGCGGCGGCCTGCACACCCGCCGCCCCCGCGAACTCGGCGGCGACGCGGGTCAGCAGCTCGCCCTCCGGCACCTCCAGCACGCGGCACAGCGCGGCGAGGATCTCGGACGACGCCTCCTTGCGGCCCCGCTCGATCTCGGAGAGGTACGGGATGCTCACCCGCGACGTCTCGGAGAGCTGGCGCAGCGTCGTCCCCTGCTCCGTCCGTATCCGGCGGAGCACGGACCCGAGAGCGTGCCGCAGAAGCATGGCGCAAGCCTAAGCCGCGCAGCCCGGATCCGGACCAGTGCGATCCGGCGATTCTGCTCAGAGCAGAACGCGCAGCGACATCGATCCGCCGGTCACGCCGGTTCCGCGCCCGCGAGCACCTCCGGCGGCAGCACCCGCTGCGCGCCCAGCACCTCGAGGCCCACCAGCCGCCCCTCCGCGTCGTACTCGGCGTCGACGTAACCGCCCGCCGGCACCCCGGTGACCTCGCCGCGCAGGGGCGCTCCGGCCGCGCCCTCGTCGAACAGGAGGTGGGCCACATCCAGTTCGGGGTCGTAGACGATACGCATGACTCGACGCTACGGCGCGGCGTCCGTGCTGTCGTCGGACCGTCGTACCACCCTGCGGGTCCGCCGTGAGAGGGACACCGATCGGCGACACCCCGCAGCCGCTTCCACGGATGTCGGTGGCCGGGCGCAGAATCGTCGGCATGAGGACCTTGGAGATTTGCGAACGGTGCGACGGGACCGGTGCCGACCCCGCCCAGCACGGTGAGGAGATCACCGTGTGCGTGGAATGCTCCGGTGACGGCTGCCACGTGACGTACTACGCCGAGTTGAGAGAGACCGCGTAGCCGAAGCGGCCGGCGGTCGTGTGCCCCGTATCGGAGGCTGGAGGCGCGACCCGCGGTGTGGGATGGTCTGTCCATGCTGATCGTGACGACCAACGACATCCCCGGCCACACCGTGACGAACGTCCTCGGCGAGGTGTTCGGCCTCACCGTGCGCTCGCGCAACCTCGGCTCCAACCTCGGGGCGAGCTTCAAGTCGCTCGCGGGCGGTGAGCTCAAGGGCATCACCGCGCTGCTGCACGAGGCGCGCACCGAGGCGCTCGGTCGCCTGGCCGACGAGGCGCAGGCGAAGGGCGGCAACGCTGTGCTCGCGTTCCGCTTCGAGACCAACGACTACGGCCAGGCCGGCGTCGAGGTCTGCGCGTACGGAACCGCCGTCACGATCTCCTGATCGGTTCCGCCGGTTCCGAACCCGGTCGCGGGTCCGGCCACAACCCACGGTTGCAACGGCCCAACCGCGCGTCGGTAGCCGAGGCGGCCCCGGCCGGGAGATGCTCGGTGGAATGAACGTCTCCCCCGTGCGCACCCTCCCGGCCCGTCTCGTCACCCGCGGGGTCGACGTCGCACCCGGCGTAGGCATCACGGTGGTGATCGCCCTCGTCGCGACGGGCATCGCGCGGCTCGTGCCCGCCCTGGGCAGCGCGCTCCCCGCACTGTTGATCGGCGTCGTCGTGGCGGTCATCCGCAAGCCGACGGGACGATTCGCGCCCGGCGTCGGCTACTCCGGCAAGTTCGTGCTGCAACTCGCCGTGGTGCTCCTCGGCGTACAGCTGTCGCTGTCCAGCATCCTCGTCGTCGGCGTGCAATCGCTCCCCGTGATGCTGAGCTCGCTCGTCGTGTGTCTGCTCGCGGCCTGGCTGATCGGCCGCGCCCTGCGCATCCCGACCCGCGAGCGCACCCTGATCGGCGTCGGCACCGGCATCTGCGGCGCCTCGGCGATCGCCGCGGTCTCGCCGATCATCGGAGCGACCAGCGCGGAGATCGCCTACGCGGTCTCCACGATCTTCCTCTTCAACGCCATCGCGGTCGTCGTCTTCCCGTACCTCGGCCACGCGCTCGGGATGGATCCCCACACCTTCGGGCTGTTCGCCGGGACCGCCGTCAACGACACCAGCTCCGTCGTCGCGGCGGCGAGTCTCTTCGCGACGTCGGCCCTCGGGTTCGCGGTCGTGGTCAAGCTCGTGCGGACCCTCATGATCATCCCGATCAGCATCGGCCTCGCCATCGCCGAGAACCGCCGGACGAACGCGGGTACGCCGATGACCGCCCGCCGCGCGCTCGGGCTCGTGCCGTGGTTCCTGATCGGCTTCCTGCTGGTCGCCGTCGCGAACACGTTCATCCCGATCCCCGGCGGCGTGCACGACGGGCTGGTCGCGGTCAGCGTCTTCCTCGTCTCCGTCGCCCTCGCCGGCATCGGCCTCTCCACCGACCTCGCCGCCATCCGCCGCGCCGGCTGGCGACCGCTCCTGCTCGGCTTCACCCTGTCGACCCTCGTCGCCGGGACCAGCCTGCTCGTGATCTGGGTGATGGGGCAGCTGTAGCTCGTCGAGCCCGAGAGAAACCGAATGGGGGCTTGGCCGCCATCGTGCCGATGACATTCGGACGGCGGCCAAGCCGGCTCAGGGTCAGCGGGTCGAGACGGTCACCGTGACCTTCGAGTCTCCCGCCAGCGCGTAGGCGCCGAGCTCGATCGGCTTCGTCCGGTCGAGACGCTGCGTCAGTGCCACCCGGCCATCGAGGTAGATCTCGACGATCTCGCCGTCGAGGACGACGACCAGCTCGACTCGTTCACCGAGTTCGAGGGATTCCGCCGACGCGAGGATCGGACCATCCACCTCACGGTACTGACCCGCGCGTCCGGTCAGATCGGCCCAGAAGTCGTCGAGGGGCGATGGGACGGCAGCAAGCCGGGCTCGTCCGCGACCGCGATCGAGTTCGATTCGCCACCCGGCGGCATGGTCGTCCACGATCAGATCGAGTCCGACGATCGCTGCGGTGGCGTCGGTGAACGTCGCCCGGATGACGGCGGAATCGGGAAGCACGCCCAGGCGTACCTCGCTGTTGCCGCCGACCCCGTCGAGAGCGACGTCGCGCCTCAGCGTCTCGTGGGGCCATTCGTCGATCACGCCGCGCGCGAGACCGACCTCGAGGTCACCGGCGGCGTTCGCACGAACGATACGAGGGAGCGCGAAATCCCCGCCCCACAACCAGCGGGGACCGCCGTCGGCGGTGACGCGATCGTGCACCCATCCGAAGAACGCCCGGCCTCCAGGGTGCGCGGCCGACTTCGACGCGTACCACCGTCGTCCGCCGAGACTCTCGTTCGCAGGGATCCGGAACGGGCCGCGCGGGCGGTCGGCGACACGGTAGATCGTTCCGACCTCCTCGGAGAATCGCGAGTAGACGAGGTACCACCGTCCATCCAGCTCCCAGAGCTCGGGGCACTCGGGGCAGTAGGTGTCTCCCGGCGTGTAGAACGGCTTCTCTTCGACCGTCCAGGTCATCAGGTCGGGTGACGTGGCGAGGGCGATGGCGCCGCGACGCCAGTGCGGTCCCTCGGCGAGGCGGGTGGCGATCAGCATCCACCAGAGCCCTTCGTCCTCATTGAAGAACACGTAGGGGTCGCGCCAGTCGACCTGCTCGTAGTCCGCCGTGGGGAGGAGGACGGGATTGTCCGCGTACTTGGTGAAGTTCACCAGATCGTCGCTGACCGCGAGGCAGATGGTCTGCGGGTTCGGGGCGCCGACGTGATGCCCCGTGTAGAAGAGGTAGTAGCGCCCATCGTTCTCGACGATGGACCCTGTCCAGATTCCCCCACCGTCGTACGCCCCGACGTCGCCAGGTGCGACCGCGGGCGCCAGCTCCTCCCACGACACGAGGTCGCGTGACCGGGCATGCTGCCAGGTCGTGCGGACGCGCTCGGGATAGTCGAGCGTGCCGGCCGGTGAAGAGAGATAGAACAGGTGGGTCTCCTCTCCGATCCGGAACGGGATGGGGTCGCCCGCCGCCGCGGTTGCGGCAGAGAGGGGACGGCGGAAGGGGCTCATGCTTTTCCTTGTGCGTAGTCGGTGGATTCGATGTCGGATGGAAGCGCGTCCGGGCTCACGATCAGGGCGGCGCGGAATCGCGTCCTGTGGATGCGTCGCGCGTTGGGTTCGTCGACGGCACGCACCCAGTCACGTGCCTCCGCGGGGGTCTTCCCGAAACGGATGTGCCGGCGAATGAGGCGCTCCCGCCGCAGGCCGTCGTCGACGTCGACGAACCAGATCTCGGTGAGTACGTCGGGGACCCGGTTCCAGGGCTCGCTCTCGTCCAGCAGGTAGTTGCCCTCGGTGACGACCAAACGGGTCCCGGGCAGCACGGGAACGCTGCCCGCGATCGGCTCCTCGATAGCCCTGTCGAATGCGGGTGCGTAGACGGTGTTCCCCATCTCCCGCGCGATCCGCTCGATCGTGGCGAGGTAGCCGTGGGCGTCGAACGTGTCGATGGCGCCTTTGAATCGGCGCCGGTCGAGCCGATCGAGTTCGATGTCCGCGAGGTGGAAACCGTCCATCGGAACCCAGGCCGCAGGAACGCCGCGGCCGGAGAAGTGCTCCACGACCTGGGTCGCGAGTGTGGACTTTCCCGCTCCCGGCGAGCCGGCGACGCCGAGGATGACCCGCTCGTGACGGGCGAGAAGCTCCGCCACCCGCCCCGCCAATCCGTCAGGCAGCACGCGCGCCACCAGGAGCAGCGAGCTGGTTCGCCATGAACGCGCGAGCGTGGGTGGCCAGGTCGAAGCCGTCATCCCAGAGATCACGCCAGACGGCCAGATCGTCGGAGAGGCCTTTCGCGACGACACTCGACGAGAACGACTCGAAGGTGATCGGACCGGCGTAGCCGATATCTGCCAAGGCGTGGAAGAAGCCGGTGAAATCGAGGTGACCGGATCCCAGGTAGCCGCGATGGTTCTCCCCGATGTGGACGTAGCCCAGGCGGTCCGCGACGTCGAGCACCGGGCGGACGAAGTCGTCCTCCTCGATGTTCATGTGGTACGTGTCCAGGTGGATCATCACGTTGTCCTCGCCGATGTCGTCGGCGAGCCGGAGTGCGTCGCGAGCGGTGTTGACGACATTCGTCTCGTACCGGTTGCAGATCTCCAGGCCGAGGGTGACGCCGTGCCGTGCGGCCTCGACGGCGAGCTCTCGGATGACGGTGACCGCATTGGCGCGGCCGGCCGACGTGACCGCGTGCGGATACTTGCCGAGGGCGCTGTACAGCGCGCCGGTGAAGATGCGGCCGCCGAGCGCGGATGTCGCTGCGAGGGACTCCTGCAGGAGGCGGGCGCCGCGAGCCACCACCTGCGGGTCTTCACTGGAGACGTCCGCGTCGAATGCCAAGCCGCGCGAGCATGCGACGGCGAGTCCCGCAGCCTCGAGTTGGGTGCGCGCGGACGCAGTGTCGAGGTTGCCGAGGTCGTGCAGCGAGAGTTCGAGGAGGTCGTAGCCGGCGGCTTCCGTCTGCGAGATCGCTGTCGCCACGGAGGCCGGCGCTGTGTCCCCGACCCAGACCAAGGCATGGACTCCGAGGGGGTTGGTGGTCGTCATCTCTTCGCTCCTGTTGTGTTGCGGCTGGTGATGGTCTCGACGATGCTGCGGACGGCGGCTGCACCGTCCACCTGCACCATGACGTCGACGTTGGGCTCGGACGCCGATGTGCGCAGCGTCTGACCGCGAGTCGCCGCGTCCGACGTGTCGACGATCAACGACATCCGCTCGAAGGCTCCGAGCGAGGGGTCCGCGGCCACGGCCACAGCGAGCGGGTCGTAGAGGACGCAGCCGAGTCCGTGCTGGAACATCGGCGATTCCAGATAGGTGTCGCAGATCTCGGCGAACAACGCGAGATCGGTCGAGTCGCGGTCGATCCCGGCGATGGCGTCGGCTGTCAGAAGCAGGCCGGTGTTCGGGTTGGTCACGTCCAGACCGATCATCGTCAGCTCGATCCCCGACCGGAAGACGATGTCGGCAGCATCCGGATCGAAGTAGATGTTGCACTCGGCGACAGGGGTGACATTGCCCCGCCCGTACTCCCGGTCGAGGCCGAGGCCGCCGCCCATGAAGACGACGGCGGCGATGTCCTCGGCGAGCGAGGGGTCTTTGCGGAGTGCCCGGGCCAGGTTGGTCTGCGGGCCGATCGCCACGATCGTCACCTCACCCGGATGCGCGTGAACGGCCTCGATGATGAAGTCCTCCGCGGTGCGGCCGGAGGCCACCTCGTGCGCTTCGGGAAGGTCGATACGACCGGGTCGGCCGCGCGCGCCGGCGTACGCGCGCGCCAGCTGGGGCGGCAGTTCACCAGATAGAGGAACGGGGCTTCCGATCGACACCGGGATGTCATCGCGCCCGAGTGCTCGGAGCACAGCCCCGGCTCCACGCGCAGACAGCTCCGGCGGGCAGTTCCCGAACGTGGTCGTCACTCCGATGAGATCGAGCCGGGGGTCGTTCACCGCCAGATAGAGGGCGATCGGATCGTCCGCGTCGGTGCCGGGGATGCCGACCCCGGGGTCGGTGTCGATGATGATCTTCCGGGGCGCCATCACGCGGTACCGTCCTCGAGCGCGATCGCACCTGTCATGATCGCTACGGCCTCGGCGGGAGTGTGCGATTGCGGTGTGATGACACCGGCTCGCTGGCCGAGCCGCTGGACTTGGATCCGGTCGGCGACCTCGAAGACGTTCGGCATCGAGTGGCTGATGAGGATCACGCCGAATCCTTGCTCGCGAAGGCGGCGCAGTACATCCAGCACCTGACCCGTCTCGCGCACGCCGAGGGCCGCCGTCGGCTCGTCGAGCACGATGATCCGGCTTCCGAATGCCACCGCACGAGCGATCGCGACGGCCTGACGCTGACCGCCGGACAGTGTCTCGACGACCTGGCTGATGTCCTGCAGCGTCTGGATGCCGAGGGCGCTGATGTCCTCTTGTGCTTTTGCACGCATCGCCTTGTGATCGAGCATCCGCCCGATGCTCCCCAGCGGTCCTTTTCGGCGGAGTTCGCGACCGAGGAAGAGATTCGATGCGATGTCGAGATCGGGTGCGAGGGACAGTGTCTGGTAGACCGTCTCGATCCCGACCTGGCGCGCATCCTGAGGGCGACGGAACCGCACCTCCTCGCCGTCGACGCGGATCGTGCCGACATCGGGAGCCTCCGCCCCGGTCAAGCACTTGATGAGTGTGCTCTTGCCCGCTCCGTTGTCTCCGATGACGGCGAGGATCTCTCCCGCGTAGAGGTCGATGTCGACGCCGTCGAGGGCGACGACCGGTCCGTACGTCTTGACGAGTCCGCGCGCCGACAGGATCGGCGTGCGTTCGAGGGTCGTGTCGGTCATCGCTTGGCTCCTGTCTTGCGAATCCACTGATCGAGCGCCACCGCCGCGATGATCAGGATGCCGATCGCGAGCGTCTGGTAGAGCACGTCGACGCGGGCGAGCGAGAGCCCGTTGCGGAACACTCCGACGATGACGGCGCCGAGGAACGTCCCGAGGAGGCGTCCGCGGCCGCCGAAGAGGCTCGTGCCGCCGATGACGACGGCGGTGATCGAGTCGAGGTTGGCGTCGACAGCGGTGCTCGTCGTCGCTGCACCGTTGCGGCCGAGGAGGACCCAGGCCGAAAGCGCGACGAGGATCCCCGCGACGACGTAGACGCTGAGCAGCACCCGCTTCGTGCTGATACCGGCCAGCCGCGCCGCCGCCGGATCGCTGCCGACCGCGTAGACGTGCCGTCCCCACGGGGTCTGCGACAGGACGAATCCCATGACCAGGTACATGACGATGACGAGGAGGACACCGGTGGTGAAGTTGAACGGCCCGATGGCGAACGACGTCGCGGTCCAGGTGAGGAAGCCGCCGAGTTTGTCCCCGTCGACCACCTGACCGTTGCTGAGCAGGAGGGCGAGAGCGGTGAAGATGCTCAGTGTGCCGAGGGTGGTGATGAACGGCGGCAGCTTGACCTGCGCGACCAGAACGCCGTTGAGCAATCCGGCCGCCGCCCCGAGGAGGAGGCCGACGAGGAGGGCGATCGGACCTGGCAGGCCGGCGACGCCTGCCAGGTTGCCCATCACGATCGAGACGAGCACCATGAGGGCGCCGACCGAGAGGTCGATACCGGCGGTGAGGATCACCAGTGTCTGCGCCACCGCCAGTGCGCCCACAATGGCCACCTGCTGCAGGATCAGCGAGAGGTTCGCCGGGTAGAGGAACCGTTCGTTGATGATGCTGAAGACGATCACCGCGAGGACCAGCACCGCGAATGGGCTGATCGCCGGGTGCTTGTGCAGCACGCGCTGAATGCGTTGCAGGCCCGTCACCGGGCGCTGCTTGAACGCCTCGGCAGCGGTGAGTTCCCCGCGGCTTGTCGTGGATGTCACGATTCTTCTTCCTTCTCGCTTTCGGGACGGCGGCGCCTAGTCGGAGCTCAGTAGCATTCCTTGCTGCCCTCGTCCGAGGTGATGCTCTTCACGCCGTCGACCGGGCTGTCGGTGACAAGGGTGATCCCGGTGTTCGTGAAGTCCTTGCCGGCCGGGTTGGTCGGCTTGGTCCCCGTGCGGACGAAGTCCACAGCGGCCTTCACACCGTCGGCGCCCATCTTCGACGGGTACTGCTGCGCATCGGCACCGAGTTCGCCGGATGCGACCTGCTTGATCCCATCGCAGCTCCCGTTGATCGACACGACGATGGCCTTGGTGTTGCCCGCGGCCTTGAGCGCTTGGAATGCGCCCGCCGCCGACGGTTCGTTGGCGGTGTAGACCACGTTGATGGACGGATCGAGCGTGAGGCACTTCTCCATCGCGGTCCGACCGCCGTCCTGCGCCCCATCGGTCGCCTCGTTGCACACGATCGAGTAGTCGCCGCCCGAGTACTGGCCCGTCTTGGCTTCGTCGCCGTTCTTCTCCGCATTGTTCAGGGGGATCCCCATACCCTTCAGGAACCCCTGGTCACGCTGGTAGTCGATGCTGACGGCCTTGTCCCCGAAGAGGTCGAGGAGGGCGATCGTCGCCTTCTCGCCCTTCAGCTTCCCCGCGGTCCAGGATCCGATCTCCTCGCCTGCCTGCAGGTTGTCGGACGCATATGTCGCGTCCACGAGATCGCCTGGCGTGGTCGGAGTGTCGAGGGCCACGACGAGGAGGCCGGCGTCCTTGGCCTTCTTGATGGCGTCATTGACGGCGGGGCCGTTGTTGGCGATCAGGATCGCGTCATCGCCGCGGGTGACGGCGTTCTCGATGGCCTGGATCTGGCCTTCGGTGTCGGTCTGGTCCTTGCCCGACGCGACGGTGATCTGCGCGTTCTCGGCGGATGCCTCCTTCTTGGCGCCGTTGATCATGGCGACCCAGAACGGATCGACCGGGTCCTTGGTGATCAGCGTCACGTGGATGGTCTTGGACTTGGGGTCTCCACCGGCTGAACAGCCGGCGAGGAGCAGTGCGGAAGCGGCGAGCGCGGCAGCGGTCAGCAGCGTCTTCTTGTGTCGGGTGGCGAAGCCGGAGAACATCTCAACTCCTTCGGTGAGGGGCAAGCACGATCGTGCTTGTGCGGCCACGTTACTTTATGTTTTTCGAAGTTGCAATAATGACTTCCGACGATATTATTACGAAATGACAACAGCGTCCGAACAGTGGCAGGGTCTTCGTATGCCCAAGTCGACGCCGTGGTTGCGCGATAGTCCCGGAGCCGTGTTCTCGCTGTTTCGAGAGCACGTCGGCGGCCTGACGAAGTCCGAGGTCGTGCGCCTCACCGGCCTCTCGCGCACCGCGATCTCAAGCCGGGTGGATGCGCTGACCGATCGTGGATTCCTGGTGGCGCAGACGAACGACTCCCCCGAAGGCCGCGGCCGGCCCGCGGAACGCTTCGTGCTGAACCCAGGCCGGGGAGTCTTTCTCGTTGCAGACACCGGCGCGACCGGCATGAGGGCAGGCCTGTTCGACGCCGCGGGCACCCTGATGGACGAGATGTACGAAGCATTCGACATCGCTTCCGGTCCCGAGGTCATCCTCGCCCGGGTCGACGCCCGCTTCGTCGAACTCCTCTCGCGCACAGGAGTCGATCCCGCGCGGGTTCTCGGCATCGGCATCGATCTGCCGGGGCCGGTCGATCAGACTCTCCGCAGAGTGATCCGCCCCCCGATCATGCCCGGATGGCACAACTTCGACATTCCCGGCTATTTCCAGCGCACATACGATTGCCCGGTCATCGTCGAGAAGGATACGAACGCGATGGCGTTCGGCGAGCACCGCAAGCAGTACCCGGAGATCGGCGAACTCGTGTTCGTGAAGCTCGGAACGGGGGTGGGAACCGGGCTGATCGTCCGCGGCGACCTCTACCGGGGGGCCGACGGCGCTGCAGGCGACATCGGACACATCCCCGTGGCCGGTGACCACCGCACCGAACCGCCTCGCTGCCGATGCGGCAATGTCGGATGCGTCGAGGCCTACGCCGGCGGGTGGGCGCTCGCTCGCGACCTCAGTGCAGCCGGCTATCCCGCGTCGTCGATCAACGACGTGATCACAGCCGTGCGGAGCGGCAACGAGGTGGCGCGGGAACTGGTGCGGCGAGCGTCGCAGATCATCGGCGAAGCGGTGAGCGACATCGTCCATATGGTGAACCCACGAGTGGTCGTCTTCGGTGGGCAGCTCGCCGAACTCGACGAGATCGTGCTCGCGACGGTCAGGGAGGTGATCTACGGCCGCGCGCTGCCCTTGGCCACGCGGAACCTTCAGGTCACGTCGATGGGAATCGACGACCCAGGCGTCTACGGGCTCGCCGAGCTCGTCGCCGACGAGGTCTTCTCGATCGCGTCGATCGACTCGGTCCTGCTCTTTCCCGGTCGATCGTCGATACGCGCCGCCCGGTAGCGCCCACAGCGATCGCCGTAGAATCAAGGGAACAGGCCGATCAACAGGTCATCATGATCAGCATTTTCTACGAAGAGTGAGGCAGATACCGTGGCAGACTCCACGTTCGACATCGTCAGCAAGGTCGACAAGATGGAGGCGGACAACGCCGTCAACCAGGCGCGCAAGGAGGTCGAGCAGCGCTACGACTTCAAGAACGTCGGCGCCTCGGTCGAGTGGAGCGGCGAGAAGATCCTGCTCAAGGCCAACACCGAGGAGCGGGTGAAGGCGGTGCTCGAGGTCGTCGAGTCCAAGATGATCAAGCGCGGCATCACCCTCAAGTCCCTCGACGCCGGCAACCCCTACGCCTCGGGCAAGGAGTTCCGCATCGAGATCGGCCTCAAGAACGGCATCGAGCAGGACGCCGCCAAGAAGATCTCCAAGTTGATCCGCGACGAGGCCCCGAAGTCGGTCAAGGCGCAGATCCAGGGCGACGAGCTGCGCGTCTCGTCGAAGAGCCGCGACGACCTCCAGGCCACCATGGCACTGCTCAAGGGCGCCGACCTCGACGTCGCCCTCCAGTTCGTCAACTTCCGCTGACGTATCCCCGGATCCAGCGCTCCATCTCCGCATAGGCGACGCCCCGCGGCTGCTCCCGCGACAGGAACACGTCGTGCAGGGCGCCGTCGATGCGCGAGACGGTGACGGTCGGCGCGAGACCGAGAGCACGCTTCGCGATGTCCTGCACGACCAGCACGATGTCGCTGCTCATCATCTCGGGCGTCCAGTACGGCAGCAGGGCCGACCGCGCCGACAGCAGGGTCAGCACCGGCACATCCAGGGACAGGCCGGCGGCGACGCGGGCGTGGCCGGCCAGGATCGCGGTCAACCAGGCGGGATGCACGGGGAAGCCGCGCACCGGGCGCCAGGCCAGGTCGTAGTCCCACTCGCCGTCCATCGTCTTCGAGACGGAGCGCGTGTAGTAGCCGAGGTCGACGTTCGGCAGCGCAGCCTTCGGATCGATCCGGGCGTGGAGGTCGATCAGCGGCGCGAGGGCGGCGCGTCCGGGTCCACCGGCCTGGAACTCCAGCCACGGGCTGTTGAGCACGAGCGCGTGCGCGCGCCCGGGGTGTCGGTTCGTCCACAGGCTCAGGGTGAGACCGCCGGTCGAGTGGCCCAGCAGGATCAGCTTCCGGTGGGAAGCCGACCCCTCGCCGTGACCCATCACCGTGAGCGCGGCCTCGATGTCCTCGTCGTAGGTGGCCAGGTTGTCGACGAACCCCGGGGTCTGCCCCTCCCGCAGGCTGCGACCGTACTTGCGGAGGTCGAGCGCGAAGAAGCGCGCCCCGCGGTCGTGCCAGAACCGCGCGAGCTCCTCCTGGAAGAAGTAGTCCGACCAGCCGTGCACGTAGAGCACGTCCGTGTCGGCCGCCGGCCGGTGCGGGCGCAGGTCGCTGAGCCGCGGCGCCGGGAAGTACCGCACGAGGGTCGCGACGACTTCGCCCTCGCCGTCGGGCTGCAGCGGCAGCGTGAGCTGCTCGAACGGCTCGCCGAGCACATCCGGTTGCCATTCGAGCCCGCGGGTCATCCCCCCAGCGTGCCAGGTCGGGAGGCTCGCCGGTACACCCGGCGTGCGCGCCGTGCGACTGCGCCGTCCCGGGACGACTGCGCCCGGTCGCCGCGCCGCAGACGTCCCGCTGCGTAGCAGTCGCTACCAGCGGGCGCCGGCGCTCAGTCCTCGGAGGAGGCCGACACCGACGTGCGGTTGGAGACGCGCACCATCTCGTCGCGCGGCACGACCTTGATGCGGGCGCGTCCGCGCTCCGCGCCGAGGGCCTGCTCGTGCTCGTCGAGGTTGTGCCAGCCGTCGAGGTCGGTGTACTCCACACCCCGCTCGCGCAGGAGGTTATCCACAGATTCCTCGTCAGGGTCGGTGGGGGACCACCAGTTTCCCTGATCGTTGATCACATGCTTGATCGTCTCCATCGCGTCCGACTTGGTGTGTCCGATGAGCCCGACGGGGCCGCGCTTGATCCACCCGGTGGCGTAGACGCCGTACATGCGCTCGTTGTCGTCGCCGCGCAGCACCTGGCCCTCGTGGTTCGGGATGACACCGTGCTTCGCATCGAAGGGGATGTCGGGCAGCGGGGAGCCGAAGTAGCCGACGGCGCGGTAGAGCGCCTGGATCTCGACCTCGCGGATCTCGCCGGTGCCGCGCACGCCGCCTTCGCCGTCGGGCTCGGTGCGCTCGTAACGGAAGGCGCGCACGCGGCCGTCCTCGTCCGGGAGCACCTCGAGCGGCTTGGCGTAGAAGTGCAGGTGCAGGCGGCGGGAGGCCGCGCCCACCTCGCGCTGGCGCCACTGCTGCAGCACCCGGTCGATCACCATGACCTGCTTGTTGCTCGCGATGGCGTCCTTCGACTGCTCGTCGTAGTCGAAGTCCTCGTCGTAGACGATCATGTCGACGTCGCGCAGCTCGCCGAGCTCGCGCAGCTCCAGCGGGGTGAACTTCACCTGCGCCGGCCCCCGGCGCCCGAAGACGTGCACGTCGGTCACCGGCGAGCTCTGCAGGATCTCGTAGACGTTGTCCGGGACCTCGGTGGGCAGCAGGTCCTCGGCGTGCTTCGCCAGGATGCGCGAGACGTCGAGCGCGACATTGCCGTTGCCGATCACGGCGACGGACTCGGCCTCCAGCGGCCACGTGCGCGGCACGTCGGGGTGACCGTCGAACCAGCTCACGAACTCGGCGGCGCCGTACGAGCCCTTCAGGTCGATGCCCGGGATGTCGAGGTCGGCGTCGCGGATCGCGCCAGTCGAGAAGATGACCGCGTTGTAGTGGCGCTTGAGGTCGTCCAGCGTGATGTCGGTGCCGAACTTCACGTTGCCGAAGATGCGGATGTCGCCGCGGTCGAGCACATCCCGCAGCGCCGTGATGATGCCCTTGATGCGGGGGTGGTCAGGCGCGACGCCGTAGCGCACCAGGCCGTAGGGAGCCGGGAGCTGCTCGAAGAGGTCGATGGACACGTCGAACCCGCGTTCAGCCTTGAGCAGGATGTCCGCGGCGTAGATGCCGGCGGGCCCGGCGCCCACGATGGCCAGTCGGAGTTTGGTCATGCGTCGTATCCTTCGTGTTCAGCTGGAGCGTTCGACGATCGTGTCCGCGAAGCGGACGAGCGCCTTCTTGACGGGGCCGTCCGGCAGGGGGGCGAGCGCCTCGACGGCTTCGCGCGCCCACCGGTGGGCCTCCTCCAGGGTCTGGTGGGTGACCTCGTGCTCACGCAGCGCGGCGATCGCGGCGGTGGCCTGCGGGGTGACGGGGCCTTCGTCGGCGGTGCCGATGACATCGCGCTCGAGCCGGTCGAGCAGCTCGGCGGCGGAGGGGTCGGTCGCGGCCCGCTCGCGCAGGCGCAGCACGGGGAGGGTCGCGACGCCGGCCCGCAGGTCGTTGCCCGGGGTCTTGCCGGTCTCCTCGACGCCCCTCGCCGAGAGGTCGATGACGTCGTCGATGATCTGGAACGCGACGCCGATCTTCTCGCCGAACGTCACGACCGGCTGCTCGTAGCTCTCGTCCGCTCCAGAGAAGACGACGCCCATCTGGGCGGCGACGGCGATCAGCGACCCCGTCTTGTCCTCGAGCACGGTGATGTAGTGGGCGATGGGGTCCTCGCCCTCGCGCGGGCCGATCGTCTCGTGCAGCTGGCCCAGGCACAGCCGCTCGAAGGTGTCGGCCTGCAGCTGGATGGCGCGCTCGCCCAGCGCGGAGACGAGCTTGCTCGCGCGGGCGAAGAGCAGGTCACCGGTGAGCACGGCGACGGAGTTGCCCCACACGAACTGCGCGCTGGGGACGCCACGGCGCATCTGCGAGTCATCCATGACGTCGTCGTGGTACAGCGACGCGAGGTGGGTGATCTCGACCGCCTGGGCGGCCTGCAGCACCTGGGGCGTGGTCCCCCGGCCGAGCTGCGCCGCGAGCAGGGTCAGCATCGGGCGCACGCGCTTGCCGCCGGCCTCGAGCAGGTATCGGGCGGTGACGTCGGCCAGCTCGTCGGCGAACTGCATCTGGGCGCGCAGACCGTCCTCGATCTGGACCAGACCGGCATCGACGGCGGCCGCGAGGGCGCGATCCTCACCGCGGGAGAAAATCCGCTCGGTCAGCCCCAGCTGGCTGGAGACCGACGCGGGGCGGCGGACTCCGGGAACACTTCGTGGCACTACTCCCCCTCGGATGGGACGGACGGTGTCGAAGATGTTCCGTCGGCGGCCGGCTTCGCCGGAGCAGGCTTCTTCGCAGCGGGGTTCTTCGCGACGGGCTTCGCCGGGGCGGCGGGCTTCGCGGTGGTCGCGGGCTTCTTGGCGGCCGGGGTCGCCGGCTTCTTCGCAGCAGCGGTCGCGGGCTTCTTCGCAGCAGCGGTCGCCGGCTTCTTCGCAGCAGCGGTCGCCGGCTTCTTCGCAGCAGCGGTCGCCGGCTTCGCGGCGGCAGGCTTCTCCGAGGCAGCGGGCTTCTTCGCGGCAGCGGGCTTCTCCGCGTCGGCGGGCTTCGCCACGGCAGCGGGCTTCACCGCCGCAGCGGGCTTCTCCGCGGCAGCAGGCTTCACCGCCGCACCGGGCTGCTCCGCAGCCACCGACTCGGGTGCCGCCTGGGCGGGCGCGGCATCCACGGGCTTGCGGCCCCGGTGCAGCGCCACGATGCCGGCGGTCAGGTTGCGCCAGGCGACAGACTCGTAGCCGGCCTCGCGCAGCCATCCCGCGAGCTCCGGCTGGGCCGGCCAGGCCTGGATGGAGTCCATCAGGTACTCGTAGGCGGCCGGGTTGGAACTCGCGACCTTGGCGAGCAGCGGCATGCCGTACTTGAGGTAGGCGCCGTACCCGGCGCGGATGAGCCCGATGGGCGGGTGGGAGAACTCGCAGATCACGACGCGGCCGCCGGGCTTGGTCACGCGGTAGAACTCCGCGAGCGCCGCGCGCGGGTCGACGATGTTCCGGAGGCCGAACGAGATCGTGACCGCGTCGAACGAATCGTCGTCGAAGGGCAGCTTCATCGCGTCGGCCTGCACGAAAGTGACGTAGGGGTTGTCGGCCTGGCGGCGGCGCCCGACCTCGATCATCCCCTCGGAGAAGTCCGCCGCGACGACGCTCGCGCCGTTGCGGGCGAGGGACGCGCTCGACGTGCCGGTGCCGGCCGCGACGTCGAGGATCCGTTCGCCGGCGCGCGGTCCGACGGCACGCGTCGTCGCCACACGCCAGAGGGATGCGTTGCCCACCGAGAGGACCGTGTTGGTCCGGTCGTAATGGGTCGACACCTCATCGAACATGGCGGCGACCTGGGCGGGCTTTTTGTCGAGGTCGGCCTTACTCACCACACCAGCTTAGGCTGCGCCGTGATCCCGTGCATTCCCGGGCCGGGATGGACGGCGCCTGCGCGGCGAATGCGCGGTCAATGCGCAGGGGGCGCGCATCGGACGCCCAGCGTGCCGGGCGTAGTCTGTAGCGGTGACAGCACCAGCGACCACGCGCCAGGCGACGGACGTGACGGCGCTCTCGGTCGAGACGACCCCCCTCGACGACGTACGCCAGCTCATCCCCTACATCGATTCACGCACCCCCCTCCTGTGGCTGCGCAAGGGCGAGGGGATCGCCGGCATCGGCGAGGCGCTCCGGCTCGAGTTCTCCGGCCCCGACCGCATCGCCGACGCCTCCGCCGCGTGGCGCGAGACGGTCGCCGCAGCGACGATCGCCGACGCGGTGCGCACCCCGGGCACCGGACTGGTCGCGTTCGGCACGTTCGCGTTCGCGGACGAGAGCGCGGCGACGAGCACGCTGATCGTCCCCGAGATCATCCTGGGGCGCCGCGACGGTCGCAGCTGGATCACGCGCATCCGGCGGGTCGACGCGAACGACGCCGCCGCAGCCCCCGCGTCGACCGCCTCCGCACTCCCCCCGCGCACCCCGCTGGGCGACGAGTACCGGCTCAGCCTCCTTCCCGGCACCCTCGGCAAGGACGGCTACCGCGAGGCCGTGTCCGCCGCCGTGGCGCGCATCCGCGAGCACGACCTCTCCAAGACCGTCCTCGCCCGCGACCTCGCCGGCCACCTGCCCCTCGAGTCCGACCTGCGCCGCGCCCTGGTCGAGCTGGCCCTGGGCTACCCGGAGTGCTGGACGTTCGCGGTCGACGGTCTCGTCGGCTCCTCGCCCGAGACCCTGGTGCGGGTGCACCACGGCACGGTCACGGCGCGCGTGCTCGCCGGCACGATCTCGCGCGGGGCGGACGCGGTCGCCGACCACGACGCCGCCGTCACCCTGGCGAGCAGCACCAAGGACCAGGAGGAGCACCGGTTCGCGGTCGCCAGCGTGTTGGAGGCCCTGCGTCCGCACAGCGCCGACCTCGACGCCAGCGACCTCCCCTTCACCCTCAAGCTCCCCAACCTCTGGCACCTGGCGACCGATGTCGCCGGCACGCTCAGCGACGGCGCGAGCTCGCTCGACCTCGCCGACGCCCTCCACCCGACGGCGGCCGTCGCCGGCACCCCGCGGCAGGACGCCCTCGCGGTCATCCGCGAGCTCGAGCCCTTCGACCGCGGCCGCTACGCCGGACCGGTCGGCTGGGTCGGCGGCGACGGCGACGGCGAGTGGGCGATCGCCCTCCGCTGCGCCCAGGTCGATCCCGACGGCGATCTGACCGCATACGCCGGCGCCGGCATCGTCGCCGACTCCGACCCCGAGCGCGAGCTCGCGGAGACGACGATGAAGTTCCGCCCGATCGTGGAGGCCTTCGGCTGAGCCCGAGCCCGGGCCCGGGCACGCGCCCGGCAGACCCGCGGCACCGGCTTCAGGTCGCGGCGAGCCGGTTGCGCTGCTCCTCCACGTCGTAGGAAGGCACGGGCCACCCGAGCTCCATCCGCTCCAGCGCGTCGATCAGGAGGTGCTGCACGGCGATCCGCGCGTACCACTTGCGGTCGGCGGGCACCACGAACCAGGGCGCGACGTCGGTGGAGGTGCGTTCGAACACGAGCTGGAACGCCTCCTGGTAGTCGTCCCACAGCATCCGCTCGTCGACGTCGTTGGTCGTGAACTTCCAGCGCTTGTCCTCGCGATCGAGGCGATCCTCCAGGCGTTTCTTCTGCTCGTCCTTGCCCAGGTGCAGCATCACCTTGACGATGGTCGTCCCGGTCTCGGCGAGCTCGCGCTCGAAGTCGTTGATCGCACGGTAGCGGCGTTCGATCTCCTCCGGCGGGGCGAGCTGCCGCACGCGGCCGATCAGCACGTCCTCGTAGTGGGAGCGATCGAAGACGCCGACCTGGCCGGCGGCGGGCGCGGCCTTCTCGATGCGCCAGAGGAAGTCGTGCGCGAGCTCCTCCGGCGTCGGCTTCTTGAAGCCGGTGTACCGCACGCCTCCGGGGTTCATCGCCCCGACGACGTGCGAGACGATGCCGCCCTTGCCCGCGGTGTCCATCGCCTGGAGTACCAACAGCACGCGGCGCTGGTCGCCCTGCGTGCCCGCAGCGTAAAGCCGCTCCTGGAGATCGGCCAGGATGCCGGCCCCCTCGGCGAGCGCCTTCTCGCCGTCGTGCTTGTCCCCGTCGAATCCGGGCTTCGCGCCGGTGTCCCGCTCCGACAGCCGGAATCCGTCCCCGACCCGCAGCAGGTCGTCCGGATCGGTGGTCCAGTAGCTCTCTCGTCCCATCCGCGTCCTCCTCGATCGGGTAGGCCCATCGTAGGGAGGTCAGCGCGGGAGCGCCACGCCCACGATGGAGCCGAAGGCGCGCGGCGGGTGCACCAGGACGATCGGCTGCGTCCCGCCGGGGAACAGCCGGGCGACCTCCGCGCGGTCGGCGCGGTCGTCGGCGGTGATGTCGATCGTCTCGCGCCAGCGGCCGTCGGCCATCCGCTGCAGCGTCGCCTCCCACGTGATGCCCGGTGTCCGCTTGGCCTGCACCCGCAGGTGGACGCCGACCGCGCCGCGCCGCCCGAGCAGGGAGAGCAGGCCGCGGTAGACGGCGGCGCGACTGCGGTTCGAGAGCCAGGGGCCGAGCGCGGTCGCGAGGATGTCGGCGTTCCAGATCACCGTCGTCGCGAATCCCGAGCGCGACTGGTAGACGTCGACGGCGATGACCCCGGAGATCCGCCGCACCGTCTGCCGCAGGCTCTGCCGGGTGATCCCCTCCTCCACCGTGTTCCGCAGATAGATCGGCACGGATGCCCGCGGCGGCAGGTCCCCGGCACGCACGGCGGCCCGGTCGTCGACGTGCTGCCCGGCGCCCAGGAAGGGGGCGAGTTCGGTGAGGAAGGCGGCGACGCGCGGATCCGGTGGCCGCGCCTCCACGATCCCCGCCGTGTCGGCGTACGCGGTCGACTGGTGGAGCGCACCGAGGCGGAACCCGACGGAGAGCGGGGGTCGCGCCTTCACCGTGAGCAGGTCGTCCGGACCGGCGTCGACGGCGTTCTCGCGTCCGTCGATACGCGGGACGATGTCGAGGACGTGCTCGAGCGCGAGCGTCCGGACGCCGGGAGGATGCGGGAAGCGCCCGAGAGGCGACCCGGCGACCACGAGGTGGGTCACCGTGAAGCCCTCGGCAGCAGCGGCGAGCGCGATCTGGGCGGCGACCATCCCGCCGAGACTGAAGCCGGTGAGCAGCACCGGCTCGCCGCGGGCGATTCCGGCTGCGCGCATGGTCGCGATCGCCGCGCGCGTGATCGTGGCCCGCTGCTCGGCGCCGATGACGAGGTCGGCGGTGAGGTCGTTCGGGGCTGCGCCCGCCCGCGGGTGCCACGACTTGGTGCTCGGGAGCTGCACGATCCAGTGGCGCAGGCCCGCCGCGTCCACGCGGTGGATCACCCGGATCACGCCGACGTCGGCGCGGTCGTCGAGGTCGGGATCGCAGAGGTCGTCGATCTCGCGCTGGCTGAGGAAGACCTCCCGCAGCGACCGCACGGCGCGGCGTCGCATCGCGCCGGCGGCGAGGCCCGGCTGACCCAGAGGGTCGACGGGCGGCCCGAGGCGCAGACCGAGCCGCGCCGCCTCCGCCGCCGCGGCGTCACCGAGCGATGCCGGCGGACGATAGGGCTCGGGCGCCTCCGGGTCGGACCACCATCGGAAGAAGTCGTGCAGCAGGGGGAAGGCGGCCGCGAGGAACTCGTCGTAGCCGAGCAGCCGGGCGTCGTACCCGTCGCGCAGGAGTCCGCGCCGCCTCCCCAGGCCGACGACCTTCCGGAGCAGGTCGGGCAGCCGGAAGACGGCGAGGTACGGCCGGGCGCGCCAGCGCGGGAACGCGACGCCCGCGACGCTCACGCCGAGGGCGAGCGGCGCGAGCAGCCAGCCCGCCAGTCGGGCGATCCCCCCGATCGTGCGAGGGACGAGGGAGAGGTAGAGACCGCTCAGTGCGACGCGGCGGGCGCGACGGCGGACCGGCGGCGGGGAAGGGAACGGGTACGGGACGCGGCGCGAGCGCTGCACGACGAACCATACCCAGGCCGCGGCGAGGCCGATCAGGCGTACGACGAGGGCCACCACCGCCGCCACGACCGCCAGTGCGAGCAGCACGACGCCGGTCACGAGCGTGAGCGGGATGCCGACGACGAATCCCGCGATCAGCGCGATCCATCCGCCGGCCGAGCGCCCCCGCCAGAGGTGCGGTGGCGACGACGACGGCGGCATGCGGTCAGCCTAGCTCCGGCCCCGCGCGCGGCCGCGTCTAGCCACGGGCGGATCCGCCCGATACGGTGAGCGCCACGGGATGGGAGTCACGGATGAACAATTTCTGGGATGTGCTCTGGCTGATCTTCTGGTCGTTCGCCTTCGTCGCCTACCTGTTCGTGCTGTTCGGGATCCTGGCGGACCTGTTCCGCGACCAGTCGCTCAACGGCTGGTGGAAGGCGCTCTGGATCATCTTCCTGGTGTTCCTGCCCTGGCTGACGGCTCTCGTCTACCTGATCGCGCGCGGTCGCGGGATGGCCGAGCGGAACGCCCAACGGCGGCAGACGGTCCCCGAGGACGACGACTACGGCCTCCACCCGGTCGCCTCCTCCAGCCCGTCGAGCGACATCGCACAGGCGAAGGAGCTGCTCGATCGCGGCGTGATCAGCCGGAACGAGTTCGACGCGCTGAAGGCGAAGGCACTGGGCCAGCGCTTCTGAATCCCGGCATTGTATCCAGGCTGAGCGGATGTAATATTCAAGTATGCCTGTACCCGTAACCGAGGCCGTCAGCCCCAGACGGCTCATCCGAGACGAAGTCTTCCTCCGTCTCCTCGACGCGATCGTCGAGGGAGACCTCACACCCGGCGAGCAGCTCTACGACGCCGAGATCGAGCGGTGGGTGGGCGTTTCCCGCACACCGGTCCGTGAGGCCCTCAACCAGCTCGCCACCATGGGCCTGGTCGAGATCATGCCGCAGAAGCGCACCCGCGTGACCCCCATCGACCCGGTCCGCCTCCGCGGCCTCATCGACACGGTCGGCACGCTGCTGCGCGGGGTCGTCCGCGACGCCACGCCGCTCCTGACCGACGCCGACAAGGAGACGCTCCGCGGCCTCCCGGAGCGTGCGGCCGGCGCGCAGAAGGGGACCGCCCTGGAGCGCGACCGCGTCCTGGTCGAGGGCTTCATCGACGTCTTCGTCCGCCGCCTCGACAACCGCACCATCGCCCGTCTCTTCAAGCGGCACCTGCCCGAGGTGCGCCGCGCCCTCGTCGCAGCCCCGTCCGGCGACGCGTTCGCCGCGGGCGTTCCCGCGCTCAAGTCGCTCGCGACGGCCGCCGTCGACGGCGATGCCGCCGGCGCCGCGCAGGCCGTCACCGAGTACTGGGACAACGGCATCGCGACCGTGGTCGACGAGTTCGCCGCCACCGAAGGGAAGGCCCTCTGATGCCGCTGCCCGTGAAGGACTCCGCCCCCGTCGAGCGCCAGCTGCTGCGCGACGTCGTCTACAACCGCCTCTACGACGGCATCCTCGACGGCACGCTCGAGCCGGGTGAGACCCTCCTCGACGACAAGCTCACCGCGTGGCTCGGCGTCTCGCGCACCCCGATCCGGGAGGCGCTGATGAAGCTGGCCGACATCGGCCTGGTCGAGATGGCGCCCAACCGCTACACCCGGGTCGCCCCCATCGACCACCGCGCGATCGACGAGGCCATCTACACGACCGGGCTGCTGCACGAGCACGCCGTCCGCGCCGCCGTCCCCGGCCTCGACAACGCGGCCGTCAGCCGCCTCGACAAGGCGCAGAAGGAGGTCAAGAAGACCGCGAAGGCCGGCGACAAGCCCGCCCTCGGCCGGGCCCTCAACGACTTCCTCCTCGAGTTCGGTCGCAGCGCGGACAACGCGGTGCTGCTCGGCGTGAGCGAGGGCCTCAGCCCGCAGCTGCTGCGCTACATCGCGGTCTGGCCGCAGCCGTTCGGCGTCGACGACCTCCCGGCCCGCGTCACCGCGATCTTCGAGGCCGCCAAGGCGCGCGACGGGCAGAAGGCCGGCGACCTCGTCGCCGAGCTCTACGCGCCGACGCTCACGCAGTTCCTCGCCGAGTACCGGCGCAGCGACCGCGACATCGACGACACCCCCGGCTACTGACGGCTCACGTCACCCGGAGCAGCGCGAAAGCGCCCGGTCCCCTGTGGGGCCGGGCGCTTCGTCGTACAGAGACGCGGGAACGCGGCTCAGACCTCGAAGTCGACCGCGCTGCGAGCGTCGACGACGGAGCGGATGTACGCCGCGACCTCCTCGTGCGCGGAATGCACCTGGTAGCGCGCCACGGCGTCCAGGTCGGCGAAGTCGCCGATCAGCACCAGGTCGAAGTTGCCGGGGAGCACGTTGACACCCACCTCGAGACGCTCGATCTCGGGCACCACGCCGACGAGCGACTCCAGTTTCGTTTTGACGGCGGCCGCGTGTTCGGCCCGCTCGGACTCGTCGGTCGAAGCGAGCTTCCACGTGACGACGTGGCGAATGGTCATCGGTCCTCCAGGATCGCGGTGCGCAGCCGGGCCGGATCGACCCGCCAGTAGGTGTGCATCCGCCCGCCGACCAGCACGACCGGGATCTCCTCCACGTACTTCTCGTGCAGGGCCGGGTCGTCCAGGATGCTGAGCTCCTCCACCTCGACGGAGGGAGAGCCGTCCGGGAGGCCGTCGACCACCGTGCGGATCACCTCGCGGGCGTCGTCGCACAGGTGACAGCCCGGCTTGCCGATGAGGGTCAGGGAGACGGCGGACACGGCGTCCAGCCTAGCTCGCCCGAGCACAGCAAAAAGCGCCGGGCCGTGACGGACCGACGCTTGAGCCGCAGACTCTGAGGTCTACTTCTTGTTGCGACGCTGGTGGCGCGTCTTGCGGAGAAGCTTGCGGTGCTTCTTCTTCGCCATACGCTTGCGACGCTTCTTGATAACGGAACCCACGTAGACCTCACAAAGTTAGGGGGGTTTGCCGCGGGGTGCGCGGCGACACAAGCAACCAGTTTACCCGACGTCACGCCGTATCGGCGACGCCGCCCTTCTCGGAGGTCACGAGAGCCTCCAGAGCCTGGTCGACGGCCGACTCCGGAACACGGAATGAGCGCCCGAAACGGATCGCGGGAAGCTCACCCGAATGCACCATCCGGTACACGGTCATCCGGGAGACGCGCATCATGTCGGCCACCTCGGCGACCGTCAGGAAGCGCACGTCGCGCAGATCGTGTGCCATCGTCGTACCTTTCCGCCCGCCATGGTACTCGGCTCCACCGGCGGGTGACAGGAACTCTATGCGCCCGCGGGATCCCGCGGCAAGCACCGGGAGGTCAGTCGCGGCGCCACTTGGTGACGCGCTCGGTCGCGCTCGACACCGCGTGGCGGGTGTCGGCGAGCACCTTGCCGACGGTGCTGGCGAACTCCCGGGTCTCCTCGGCGAGCTGTGCCGAGAGCGCGGCCGCGTCGACGTCGGCCGTCGTGAACGGGATGATCCAGTCCTCCACCAGCTCGAGCGGCGTCGCGTCGAGCCGGTAGTAGCGGTGCTGGCCCTCCTCGCGCACCGAGACGAGACCGGCCTCCCGCAGCACCTTGAGGTGCTTCGAGACGGTCGGCTGGCTGAGCTCGAGCGTCGAGACGATCTCCGAGACCGAGATCTCGCCGACACCGTCCCCCGACTCCGAGTGTCGGTCGAGCAGCACGCGGAGGATGTCGCGCCGCGTGGGGTCGGCGATCACGTCGAAGATGTCGGCCATCCCCCCAGGCTAGTCACTCCACTCCCGGAGTACCATGTCCGAAGCTTCGGTGGGAGGGAACGGACCATGGCTACGACCCCGGCGGCCCGGCGCGGGACCGCGGTTCCCCTGAACCGGGTGCGCGGCGCGATCAACGGATTCGCCTCCCGCAGCCCGTCGCGTTTCGCGATCCTGGTGTTCACCCTCCTCATCCTGATCTTCACGCTGCTGTTCTCCCTGCCGATCGCCTCGGTGAAGCAGACGGTCACCCCGCTGGCGGACGCCCTGTTCACCGCCGTCTCGGTCATCTGCGTCACCGGCCTGTCCACCGTGGACATGGCCACGCACTGGTCGGTCTTCGGCCACCTGCTCGTCTACCTGGGCGTGCAGATCGGTGCGGTCGGCGTGCTCACGATGGCGAGCATCCTGGGCCTCGTCATCTCCCGCCGCCTCGGGCTGCGCGCCAAGCTCATGGCCGCCAGCGACAGCAACCCGCTGCGCATCCACGCCGGTCCCGTCGCCGAGGGTCAGGCCGTGCGCCTCGGCGAGGTGGGCAAGCTGCTCACGACCGTCGCCCTCAGCATGGTCGTCATCGAGGGGCTCGTCGCCCTGCTGCTCCTGCCCCGGATGCTGATCGCCGGGATGTCGTTCGGATCGGCGCTCTGGGAGAGCCTCTACTACTCGGCGATGGCGTTCACCAACACCGGATTCGCGCCGAACGCGGAGGGGCTGACGCCGTTCAAGGAGGACTTCTGGTTCCTCGGCGCCCTCATGATCGGCGTGTTCCTCGGGGCGATCGGGTTCCCGGTCATCCTCGCCATCGCCTCCAACCTGCGCAAGAAGCGGCGGCGCTGGTCCATCCACGTCAAGCTGACGCTGCTGACGTCGGTCATCCTCCTCGTCGCCGGCGCGGTCATATACATCGTGCTCGAGTTCGACAACCCGAAGACCTTCGGGAACCTCGACGCCGGGCACACGGTCTTCCAATCGTTCTTCCTGTCGACCATGGCGAGATCGGGCGGGTTCTCCACGATCGACATCAGCGACCTCCACGGGTCGAGCCTGCTCGTCACCGACATGCTGATGTTCATCGGCGGCGGGTCGGCCTCCACCGCCGGCGGCATCAAGGTCACCACGCTCGCGGTGCTGTTCCTGGCGGCGTTCGCGGAGGCCCGCGGAGTAGAGACGATGGATGCCTTCCGCCGCCGCATCCCGATCGACGTGCTGCGGCTGTCCGTCGCGGTCGCGCTGTGGGGCGCGACCATCGTCGCAGTGTCGACCATCACCCTCACCCAGATGACCAAGGCGCCGCTCGACCACGTGCTCTTCGACGTGATCTCCGCGTTCGCGACGTGCGGCCTGTCCACCGGGCTGACGGCCTCCCTTCCGGACCCCGGGGTGTACGTGATGGCGGCCACCATGTTCTGCGGCCGCGTTGGTACAGTGACACTCGCCGCGGCGCTGGCGCAGAGCCAGCGCAAGCAGCTGTACCAGAACCCCGAGGAGAGGCCGCTCGTTGGTTGACCGGATCAAGCACAACGCCCCCGTCCTGGTGATCGGCCTCGGCCGGTTCGGAGCCGCGACGGCCGGTCAGCTCGACCGCCTCGGCCGCGAGGTGCTCGCCATCGACACCGACGCCGGACTGGTGCAGAAGTGGGCGGACCGCGTCACGCACACCGTGCAGGCGGATGCGCGCTCCATCGAGACGCTGCGGCAGATCGGCGCGGAGGACTTCTCCATCGGCGTCGTCGCCGTCGGCTCCTCCATCGAGGCCAGCGTGCTCATCACCGCCAACCTCGTCGACCTCAAGGTGCCCCAGATCTGGGCGAAGGCGATCTCGCAGTCGCACGGCAAGATCCTGGAGCGCATCGGCGCCAACCACGTCATCTACCCGGAGGCGGAGGCCGGCGAGCGCGTCGCCCACCTCGTCTCGGGACGGATGCTCGACTTCATCGAGTTCGACGACGACTTCGCGCTCGTGAAGATGTACCCGCCGAAGCCCATCCGCGGCCTCAACCTCACCGAGTCCGGGGTGCGCAGCAAGTACAACATCACCGTCGTCGGCGTGAAGAGCCCCGGCAAGCCGTTCACCTACGCCACGGCCGAGACCGTCGTCTCGAACCACGACCTCATCATCATCTCGGGCACCTCCGCCGACATCGAGCGCTTCGCCGCCCTCGACTCCTGACCCGCGCCGCCTCCGCCGAGGCGGCGAATTGTCTGCCTTTTCCCGCTGATTTCGTGCACTTCGTGCCGCCTCGATTGCCCGCCTGTGGAGAGATTCCGCGGGATCTGCCGAAGTGCGCTTGGGTGGCGGGATGGACGGGTTCAGAGTCGCGGATGCGGTGGCGGTCGGGATGCCCCGTCGCCGCTTGTACGACGGGCGGCTCCATCGCCCGTTCCACGGCGTCCGCACGGATCACAGGCCGGCCGATCACCTCGAACTATGCCGTGCGGCCGCCCTGGCACTTCCGCCGAGTGCGGTGATCTCGCACCGCTCGGCGGCAATGCTGCACGGGATGCCGTTGCCTCGCCACTCTGAGCCTGTCGCGGTGGAGGTGTGCGTTTTCGAGCCGGAGCATCGACCGCGAGTGGAGGGGACCGTGGGCCACCGCGTCGCAGTGAACGGTCAGCGCGTCGTGCGCATCGACGGGCTGCACGTCTTCGCCCCCGAAGAGGTCTGGGTGCAGCTCGGCGAGGCGCTGGCAGCCGACGAGCTCGTGGTGATCGGCGATTACCTGATCACCGGGAGCGAGCCCTATGACGGCGCGCCCCCGCCCGTGACCCGCGCACAACTCGACGACGCCGTGGCGCGGCATGGGTCGAGGCGAGGGGCACGAGCGTTGCGGCTCGCATCACCACGGATCCGGTATGGTCCTCTCTCCCCTCAGGAATCTCGCCTGCGGCTCGCCCTCGAGGACGCAGGACTGCCCGCTCCCGAGCTGAACTATCGGGTGACCGGAGATGACGGCCGGGTGGGGGCCATGATCGATCTCGCCTATCCGACCTTCGGCGTCGCGATCGAATATCTCGGCGACCACCATCGCTTGACGGCGGCGGCCTACCGCAAGGACATCACCCGGCGCGAATGGCTCGTTCAACGCGGGTGGAGCGTCATCTTTGTCACCGCGGCGGATTCCTTCACCGACGTCGCCCGCCGCGTCCGCGCAGCGCTCCGGCTGGCCTCAGGACGGACCTGATGCCGAGGCGGCGAATTGTTCGCCGCCTCGCGCGAAAAGCGTGCACTTTGTGCCGCCTCGCTGGAGCCGGCTCGCGAGCGAGCGGGCAGGCGCGGGGTCAGCCGGCGGCGAGTTCGCGGGCGCGGGCGAGGGCGGCGTCGGTGGCGCGCGCGAAGAGCGCGGGGAGGTCGGCGTCGGCGAGGACGGCGATGGCGCGCTCGGTGGTGCCCTTGGGGCTGGTGACGCGGCGGCGCAGCTCGGCCGGGTCGTCGTCCGACGCGGCGAGCATGGTCGACGCGCCGAGGAAGGTGCCGTTCACGAGGATGGCCGCCTGCTCCGGCGTGAAGCCCTTGGCCACGGCCGCGTCGGTGAGCGCCTCGATCAGGAGGAACACGTACGCGGGACCGGAGCCGGAGATCGTGCTCAGCGCGTCCAGCTGCGACTCGGGCACCTCCACGACCTGGCCGACGGTCTCGAAGAGGGCGCGCACGAGGGCGAGGTCCTCGGGCTCGGTGCGGGTCCCGGCGCTGATGCCGGTGACGGCCTTGCCGACGACCGCGGGCGTGTTCGGCATCGAGCGGACGACGGAGACGGAGTCGGGCAGGAGCGACTCGAACGTCGCGACGGTGACGCCCGCGGCGACGCTGACCACGACCGCGCCGGGGGCGAGGGAGTCCGCGATCTCGCGCAGGAGGTCGGGCACCATCGCGGGCTTGACCGCCACGATGACGATCTCGGCGCCCTCGACGGCCCGGCGGTTCGCCTCGGGGTCGTCGTCGGTCGCGAACGCGGTGACGCCGGGGGTGTCGGCGAGCTCGGCGGCGCGGGCGGCGGAGCGGTTGGTCACACGCACCCCACCGGCGACGGAGACGCCGGGGGCGAGCAGGCCCGAGAGGATCGCACGGCCCATGGAGCCGGCTCCGAGCATCGCGATGGTGGGCAGCGTCACGTTCTGCGTGTCGGTCATGCGGCCATCCTAGGATGAGTCCATGAGCGCATCAGGAGGCACCAGGGCGATCGTCGCGGCGTTCTCCGCGAACCTCGGCATCGCATTGACGAAGTTCATCGCCTGGTTCTTCTCCGGTTCCTCCTCGATGCTCGCCGAGGGCGTCCACTCGCTCGCCGACTCCGGCAACCAGCTGCTCCTGCTCCTCGGCGGCCGCAAGGCGAAGCGTCAGGCCGACAAGGAGCACCCGTTCGGCTACGGCCGCGAGCGCTACGTCTACGCGTTCGTCGTGTCGATCATCCTGTTCTCCGTCGGCGGCGTGTTCTCGCTCTACGAAGGCTTCGAGAAGCTGGCGCACCCGCACCCCCTCGACAACTGGTGGCTGCCCGTCCTGGTGCTGCTGATCGCGATCGGCCTGGAGTCGTTCTCGCTGCGCACCGCGGTCCACGAGTCGCGCCCGCACAAGAAGGGCATGTCGTGGCCGCAGTTCGTGCGCCGGGCGAAGGCTCCCGAGCTGCCGGTCGTGCTGCTGGAGGATGTGGCCGCCCTCACGGGTCTGGTGTTCGCCTTCATCGGCGTCGGCCTGACGGTCCTCACCGGCAACGGGATCTGGGATGCGGTCGGCACTCTGCTGATCGGCGCGCTGCTGATCGTGGTCGCGATCATCCTCGGCATCGAGACGAAGAGCCTCCTCGTCGGCGAGGGCGCGACCGACGCCGACGTCGAGGCGATCGAGCGCGCGGTGCTGGCGGGCGACGAGGTCGAGCGCATCATCCACATGAAGACGCTGTACCTCGGCCCGGAGGAGCTGATGGTCGCCGCCAAGCTGGCGCTCCCGGGCGAGCAGCGCCTGGCCGACGTCGCCGCGGCGATCAACCTCGTCGAGCGGCGCATCCGCGACGCCGTCCCGGCCGCGCGCGTCATCTACATCGAGCCCGACGTGTGGATCGACCCGAACGAGAAGCACCCGGCGACCGACACCATCATCCTGAAGGGCCTGGATTGACCAGCAACGCCGCCAGCACGGGCACCCGCACGGCACTCGTCCTGCAGCACGACCCGACCATCCACCTCGGCAACATCGGCCCGACGCTCGAGGAGCACGGGTACGAGCTGCGCGTGGTCGAGGTGCGCACGCCGGAGGATGTGGCCGCGGTCGATCCGACCGATGCCGACCTCGTGGTGGTGCTCGGCGGGGAGATGGGCGCCTACCAGACCGACGAGTACCCGTTCCTAGAGGCGGAGAAGGCGCTCCTACGCGAGCGGCTCGACGCCGAGCGGCCGACGCTCGGCGTGTGCCTCGGCGCGCAGCTGATGGCCGGCGCGCTGGGCGAGCGCGTCTACAAGGGCGACACCACCCAGATCGGTTACCGCCGGGTCGAGACGACGGAGGCGGGCGCGAGCTCCCCCATCCGCCACTTCGAGGGCGTGCCCGTCGTGGAGTGGCACGGCGACACGTTCGAGCTGCCCGAGCGGGCGACGCGCCTGGCATCGTCGAGCGACTACTCGAACGAGGCGTTCGCGATCGGCGGCTTCGCGCTGGCGGTGCAGTTCCATCCCGAGGTCACGGACGAGATGCACGAGTCGTGGGTGTCGGACGGGTACAACGAGCTCGACGAGCAGGCGATCGATCCCGACGCCCTGCGCCGCGACCGCGAGCTGTACTCGGCCCGGATGCAGGAGGCGTCCCGCGCGGCGTTCTCGGAATGGCTGGAGTCGCTGCCCCGCTGAACGCGCGCAGCTCAGCGCTTGGCGCGGAAGAAGTCGAGCAGCAGTTCGGCGCACTCCTCGGCGAGCACACCGGCGAACACCTCGACCCGGTGGTTGAGCCGCCGGTCGCGCAGCACGTCGTAGACCGATCCGGCCGCCCCGGCCTTCTCGTCCCAGGCGCCGAACACGACCGTGGGGACGCGCGCGGCGAGCACGGCGCCGGCGCACATGACGCACGGCTCCAGCGTGACGACGAGGGTGCAGCCCTCGAGGTGCCAGTCGTCGCGCGCCGCGGCCGCCTGTCGCAGGGCGAGTACCTCCGCGTGCGCGGTCGGATCGTGGTGCAGCTCGCGCTCGTTGCGCCCCGTGCCGATGACCTCGCCGTGCTCGTCGAGCACGAGCGCCGCGACCGGGACGTCGCCCGTGTCGAACGCGAAGCGCGCGTCGGCGACGGCGCGCCGCATCCACTGCTCGTAGTCGGCGGGGACGGACAGGGACACGGGCTCCTCCAAGCGGGATGTCGGCTAGCCTTGAGCCTATGCGAGTGCACGTAGCGGACCACCCCCTCATCACCCACAAGCTGACCGTGCTCCGCGACAAGACCACGCCGTCGCCGGTGTTCCGCGCGCTCACCGAGGAGCTCGTGACGCTGCTGGCCTACGAGGCCACCCGCGCGGTGCGGGTCGAGCCGATCGAGATCGACACCCCCGTGACGACCACCACCGGCGTCGCGATCAGCAAGCCGCGCCCGCTCGTGGTCCCCATCCTGCGCGCCGGGCTCGGGATGCTCGAGGGCATGGTGCGCCTGATGCCGACGGCCGAGGTCGGATTCCTCGGCATGGCCCGCAACGAGGAGACCCTCGAGCCGACCACCTACGCCGAGCGCCTGCCGGAGGACCTCTCCGACCGTCAGTGCTTCGTCCTGGATCCGATGCTGGCGACGGGAGGCTCGCTCGGCGCGGCCATCGACTTCCTGTTCGCGCGCAACGCGGTCGACGTCACCGCGATCTGCATCCTCGCCGCCCCGGAGGGCCTGGCGGCGCTCGAGAAGGCCACCGAAGGCCGCAACGTGACGATCGTCCTGGGCGCGCTCGACGAGCGCCTCAACGAGAACGGCTACATCGTCCCCGGCCTCGGCGACGCCGGGGACCGCCTCTACGGCACTGTGTGAACGCCTGCAATATTCCGTAATGATTTGACACCGCGAGTCATCGTTCGCTTTACTGACTCCATGACTGACAACTCGCGTACCCTGACCTCCTTCGAGGCCCCTGGGGATGCCGGCATGATGATGGCCGGCCGCGACTCCGTCATGTGTTGCCGAATGTGTCGCTGATCTGACGACCCTTCGCCGAGCCGAACGCCCTCCGACCACCACCTCGTGATCGGGCGAGAGCTCCCCGGGAACGCCACACGCACGTTCCCGCGCATCAGCCGTCTCTGATACGGCCAACACGAAAATTCTGCGAATCCCCGCACCATCTGGCGCATCTCACTCCTCGGGACGACCGTCCCACGGCGTCGGAGGACCATCGGGCTCGCGACATCATCTAAGGACTTCCTCCCATGTCTCTCGCCACCATCGACACCTTCGCCCCCACCGCCCTCCGCCCCGCCGAGGCCGCTCCCGCCGCTCCGAAGATCCGCGCCGTCCCGACCGGCACGGAGGCTCGCGGCTTCGTCCTCTACGTCGGCATCGACGAGGCCAAGGCGGCCGCCGCCGGAACCGACCTCGGCCGCATCGTGGAGGCGCTCAAGGCGCTCACCGCCGAGCTCGCCCCGGCATCGGAGACCTACGCCGCCGTCGCGATCGCCCCGGCCGGCGCCGGCGGCCGCGACGTGGATGTCGTCCGCCTCGCCCTGCAGGACCCGTCCGCGATCGCCAAGCACCGCCACACGGCCGCGATCGACGAGGACGAGGACCGTGCCGCGTCGGGCGTGGTCGTGGACATCTCCCGCAAGCGCCTCATCCTGGACAACCAGACGGTCGCGCTGACCTACAAGGAGTTCGAGCTGCTGCAGTACCTGGTGCTGCGCGAGGGCCGCACGATCGAGCGCGCCGAGCTGATCTCGTCGCTGTGGAACGGTGCGGACGAGGAGGACGTGCCGAACGAGCGCACGATCGACGTCCACGTGCGCCGCCTGCGCGCCAAGCTGGCCCGCTACGAGGACATCGTGCGCACGGTCCGCGGTGTCGGCTACCGGTTCGACCGTCACGCGGACGTCTCGATCCGCCACGCGAGCGCCCCCTCCCCCGACCTGTTCTGAGCGCGGGCCCGGGAGCTCGCGAGTACGCAGAAAGTCGCCCGGAAACCGCCGAGTACGCAGAGAGTTCGCGTACTCGACGGCTTGCGAGGCGACGGGGCTGTGCGGCTGCAGTCAGGCGCTGCGCTGGTAGACGCGGAACGCGCTGGTCGCGAGGGCGGCCATGACGACCGCGAGGGCGGCGAGCAGGCCGACGTGCCCCCAGAGGGCGGCGGTGTCGGGATGAGCGCTGAGCGCCTCCCGGCCGACGATCACCGCCCACTCGAACGGGTTGTAGGCCGCGACGTTCCGCACCCACTCCGGCGACAGCTTCGTGTTCATGATCGCCGAGCTGAGGAACATCAGGGGCAGGGTGATCAGCTGCGAGATGCCGATGAGGGCGGTCTGGTCGCGGGCCAGTAGCGCCACGGCGTTCGACAGCGAGCAGAACACCGCGGTGAGCAGCACCACCCCGACGAGGAGCAGCAGGATGCCGCCGACGCCTCCGTCGAATCGGGCGCCCGCCCAGAACGCGATCCCGACCACGATCAGCGACTGGAACACCGCGAGGATCGACTGGTAGACGAGCGTGGCGACGATCATCGCGCCCCGGTTCGCCGGTGACGTGAGCAGCCGATCCATCACCCCGCGCTCCATGTCCTGGATGTAGACCGTCCCCGACCACGCGCTGCCGAAGAGCGCGAGCATCATCACGACGCCCGGGGTCAGGTACTCCAGATAGCTCTGCCCGACCCCGAAACCGGGGATCTCGACGACGGATTTGAACAGCTGTCCGAAGAGCAGCAGCCAGATCACGGGCTGCACCAGGTTCATCACGAGGAACGCCGGCATCCGGACGGCCCAGCGCAGCTGCCGCCCGGTGAGGAGCAGCGTGTGCGTGAGGAAGGTCGGTCCGCCTCCCCTGCGGGCGCTGCGGACGGGCGACGGTGCGGGTGCGGTGACAGCGGTCATGATGCGTTCTCCAGGGCGTGCTCGGCGGACGCCTGCGCCCGCGTGAAGGTGCGGCCGGTGTGCCGCAGGTAGACGTCGTCGAGGCTGGGCCGCGCGACGGTGGCGGACGCGACCGCGATCGCTGCGGCCTCGAGCGCGCCGAGGGCGAGCGGCAGCGTCGCGGCGCCGTCGTCGGCGCGGGCGCGGAGGGTCCGGCCGTCGCCGCCGATGTCGCGCAGCGCCTCCACTCGCTCCAGGGCGGCGAGGGCGGCGAGCGGGTCGCCGTCGGGCGCGACCTCGACGATCACGGTGTCGCCGCGGAGGCCGTTCTTGAGCTCCTCCGGGGTTCCGCCCGCGACGACGCGACCGTGGTCGACGATCGCGAGCCGCCCCGCCAGCCGGTCGGCCTCATCGAGGTAGTGCGTCGTCAGGAGCACGGTGATGTGCTCGGCCGCGGTGAGCCGCTCGATCTCGAGCCAGAGCTCGGTGCGCGCCTCCGGGTCGAGTCCGGTGGTGGGCTCGTCGAGGAAGAGCACCTCGGGACGGTGCATCAGACCCAGTGCGACGTCGAGCTTGCGCGCCATGCCGCCCGAGTACGTCTTGACCTGGCGGCCGGCGTGCTCGGCGAGGCCGAAGCGGTCGAGGAGGTCGCGGGCGCGTGCTCGCGCATCCCGCCCGCTCATGCCCTGCAGCCGGCCGGCGAGCACGAGGTTCTCCGCCCCGGTGTCCATCGGGTCGGAGACGGGCTTCTGGGCGACGAACCCGATGGCGCGCCGCACCCGCCCCGGATGCCGGAAGACGTCGATCCCGGCGACGAACGCGCGGCCGGAGTCGGCGCGGGCGAGGGTCGACAGGACCTTCATGGTGGTGGACTTGCCGGCGCCGTTCGGGCCGAGCAGCCCGAAGACGGTGCCGGCCTCGACGTCGAAGTCGAGGCCGTCGAGGGCGCGGACGGGCGGCGCGCCCCTCCCGCCGGGATAGGACTTGACGAGCTGGTCGGCGACGAGCGCCGGACCGGTGGATGATGCCACGATGGTTCCTCTCTGAGAGGTCACCGAAGGGGGCATATCATCGGATACGACCCTCGGTGACTGTTGACGCAGGTTCCGTAAGGAACGACTGAAGGTTTCCGATGGCCGGGGAGTTGCCGCTCTCCGGCCATCGTCTTGTGTGCGGCGGGATGCCGCGTGGATCAGTTGCCCAGCAGTTCGGCCACCTCCTCGCCGAAGTCGCCGGCCGCGACCCGTTGCTGGATCTCGGCCATGCTGAGGCCGTGCGCGAGCAGCACGTGCAGTTGCTCCCACCACTCGTAGCCGCCGACCGTCCCGGCGCGCAGCCGTGCGAGCAGGTCGGCGACGAAGGCGCGCTCGGCGTCGAGCACGGCCTGCCGGTAGCGGAATTCGATCATGAAGAGCTCGGGAAGCGCCGGCCCGCTGGCCTCACCGAGCGCACGTCGCTCGGCGATGTCGGCGTCGAGCCGGTCGAGGCGGCGCTCCAGGAGGTCGGCAGCCGTCGCCGGCGGCAGCATCGGGAGCAGCGACAGCCCGGTCTCGATCGCGGGGTACTCCTTCACCGGCGTCTCGATGAGGTCGCTGAGCCACTCAGTGGCCTCGCGTCGGCCGCTCTCGGTGATCTGGTAGACCACGCGCTCCGGCCGGTTGCCCTCGCGCTCGGTCTGCGCGACCTCGATGAAGCCGTGCTTCTCCAGGGACTTGATGACGGAGTACAGGGAGCCGAAGTTGAGCCGGATGCTGTCTTCCTTGCCACGCTCCCGCATGGTCGTCGTCATCTCGTACGGGTACATCGGCTTCTCCCACAGGCAGGCCAGGACGGCCAGGGCCAGCGGGTTCGCGATCGCGCGCTTCGACATTGCTCACCTCCGAATACTTTGCTCAGAGTATTCGATCGCGAGCATTGTGTCCAGATCGCCTCATCGGGCCACTGAAAATCCCGTCAGGCACCCATAGAGAACTCGCAGCAAAAATAACGACTTGGTAACTAGATCCCGTTACCTCTTCGTTATATAGTTCAAGAGCAATGGTTGTTTGCTGTGGCAGCCATCGCGGAATGTGATTGCAGGACACTCTTGGTGCAAGGGAGAGGGCCGGCCGCTAGCCTCTGCGGCCGGCCCTCAATCCGTCCCGGCACCGTCCGCCCTCCCGTGCTGGCACGGATGGCCCTGTCGGCGGATGATGAGAAGATGCGAATGCATTGAGACGCGTTTTCGAACAAGGAGGCAGGCGTCATGAGCAGCAGCGTCACCGGGACGGCTCCGGCCCGACACCGCATCAACGCCGTCTCGGCCTGGGAGTCGCTGTTCCGTGCGCAGGTCGCCGTGATGCGCTCGCTCGCCGCCGAGTTCCCGACGAAGGACATCTCCTTCAACGAGTACGACGTGCTCTTCAACCTCTCCCGCCAGCCGGACCGCCGGCTGCGCCTGCGCGAGCTCAACAAGCACGTCCTCCTCACGCAGCCCAGCGTCAGCCGGCTCGTCGACCGTCTGGTCGCACGGGGGCTCGTCGCGAAGTGCCCCGACCCCGCCGACGCGCGCGGCACCCTCATCATGCTGACCGATACCGGCTTCGAGATGTTCCGCAGCGTCGCCGTCGAGCACATGAAGACGATCACCAGCCGGGTGGGCGATCGCCTCGACCCGGACGAACTGGAGACGCTCGCGGCACTGTGCGACAAGCTGCGCGGCGCGGCATGACGTCATCCACAGCCCCGGCTCGGCGCCGACTCTCCCCAAACTGAGCGTCGCCCACGGGAAGGCCCTGGATCCTCCGCGTATCATGACGCCCATGGCCTCGACGACACGCAGAAGATGGAAGTGGGCGCCTGCGCTCGTCGGATTCGTCGCGCTGAGCGGCATCGCGGGGATCCTCGCCGCGGCCGCCGTGACACCCGCCGTCGCTCTCACCGGATCGGCCGCCGACTCCACCATCGACGTCTTCGACGGCCTCCCGGAGTACATCAAGGTGGAGCCGCTCGCCCAGGCCTCCACCATGTACGCCAGCTCGAACGGCCAAGAGGTGCCGATCGCCACCTTCTACTCCCAGAACCGCGTCGAGGTCGGCTGGGACGCGATCTCGCAGAACCTCAAAGACGCCGCGATCGCCACCGAGGACCCGCGCTTCTACGAGCACGGGGGCATCGACGTGACGGGCACCCTGCGCGGCGCGGTGCTGACGGCACTGCACAAGTCGGTCCAGGGCGGTTCGTCGATCACGCAGCAGTACGTGAAGAACATCCTCGTGCAGCGCTGCGAGAACAAGCAGCCCGACCTGACGGCCACGGCCGAGGTGCAGAAGAAGCAGCTCGCCGCCTACAAGGCCTGCTACAACGACGCCACCGAGGTCGACCCGGTGCGCAAGCTCAAGGAGATGCGGTACTCCATCGGCCTCGAGAAGGAGTACTCGAAGAACGACATCCTCCAGAGCTATCTGAACATCGCGCTCTTCGGCGGCCGCGTCTACGGCGTGCAGTCGGCGGCCTCCTACTACTTCGGCGTCTCCGCCAAAGACGTCAACCTGCAGCAGGCGGCGACGCTCATCGCCATCCTGAACAACCCCGACAACCTGCGCATCGATCAGCCGGACAGCAAGGAGAACGGCGCGGCCAACGGCTACAAGGAGACCCTCGACCGCCGCAACTACGTGCTCGACCGGATGCTCGTCAACGGCAAGATCACGAAGGAGGAGCACGACGCCGCCCGTGCCACTCCCGTCGAGCCGAAGATCACCCCCGTGCAGAACGGCTGCATGACGGCGCAGCAGTACAACGCGGCGTTCTTCTGCGACTACGTAGAGCGGACCATCGAGCAGAACGCCACCTTCGGCAAGACCGACGACGAACGCTCCAGCTTCCTCACCCGCGGCGGCCTGAAGATCTACACGACCCTCAACCTCGACCTGCAGAACCAGGCGCAGTCGGCGCTCAGCGCGTACATCCCGCCGACCAGTCCCCGACTCGACCTCGGTGCCGCCAATGTGGCGGTGGAGGTCGGCACCGGCCGGGTGATCACCATGGTGCAGAACAGACCGTACGACAACACGGCGCAACCGGCGCCCGGCACGACGGCGGTCAACTACAACACCGACAGCGACATGGGAGGCTCCCAGGGCTTCCAGACCGGATCGTCGTACAAGGCGTTCGACCTGCTCGAGTGGCTGCAGGAGGGGCATTCGCTGTACCAGACGGTCAGCGGGACCCAGCACAGCTTCCCGCAGAGCTCGTTCCACGCCAGCGATCCGTGCAACGACATCGGCGGAGCGCCCTGGAACGTCTCGAACGACGAGGGCGAGACGGTCGGCAGCACCACGGTGATGAACGCCACCGCCCAGTCGATCAACACGATCTTCGCCAAGATGGCCACCCAGCTCGACCTCTGCGGCATCAAGGAGCGCGCACAGGACCTGCTCGTCCACGGCGCGGACGAATCGATCAACCCGTTCATGTCGAATCCCTCGGCTGTGCTCGGCACCAACTACATCGCGCCGCTGACGATGGCCACGGCCTACGCGGGCATCGCCAACAACGGCGTCGCCTGCAGCCCGGTCGCCATCGACAAGATCGTCGACGCCGACGGCAGCGAGCACGCCGTGCCCAAGACCCAGTGCTCGACGACGCCGATCGACCCGGGAGTGGCCGCAGCCGCCATCTACGCCCTCCAGGGCGTACTGCGCGGCGGCGGCACGGCCTCCTCGGCCAACCCGGGCGACGGCATCCCGATCTTCGGCAAGACCGGCACGACCGACAACTCGCTCGAGAACTGGCTCGTGACCTCCACCACGAAGACGGCGCAGGCGACCTGGGTCGGCAACGTGTCGGGTGACGTCGCCCTCCGCAGCCAGAACTTCAACGGCGTCGGCGGCGGCAACGTGAAGTTCTCGATCGTGAAGCCGATCGTGGCAGCGCTCAACGCGGCGTACGGCGGCAGTGCCTTCCCGACTCCCCCGTCGAAGTACGTGGCGTCGGCTCCCGCCCCCAAGCCGTCCACCCCGACCGCTCCGGCGCAGCCCGGCACGGGCACGGGACCGGGCACCGGAGGACAGGGCGCGAACCCGCCGGGTCGAGGCTGACTCCGCCCGAAATCGACCACTCACAAATGACGAAAACTCCGTTATCGTTAGGCGCGTGGGACGCACACCTGATCCGACCAGGAAACCGGAGCTCCTCAGCCGCATCATGGAACACGTGGCGACGGAGCCGCTCTCACGCATGACCTTCCGGAGCCTCGCGACGTCCCTCGGCGTGAGCACCTACTCGTTCGTCTACCATTTCGGGTCCCGCCAGGAGATGATCGACGCCATCCTCGAGGAGGGCGTGCGGCAGCAGAATGAGTCGTTGGTCGGCGTCGACATCGTCGCCTTCGACCGCGAACAGTTCCGCGACTGGTACCGCCAGGCGTTCCGCCACACCCTGCGCGAAGGCAACCGCACCGCGTTGCGCCTGCAGTTCGAGGCCGGCGTGCTGGAGCCGATCGACCCCGACCTCGGCAAGCGCATCACGACCGCGTTCACCGAATGGCGCGAGCTGGTGCGCTCCTGGCTCAAGAAGCAGGGCGTCGAGACCCGCCGCGCGGGAGTGCTGGCGCACTGGCTCGTGGATTCGGCGGCGGGACTGCAGTTCGGCTACTTGCTCGTCGGGGACCGCGCGGCGACCGTCGCAGCCTTCGACCTCTTCCTCGACGCCTACCTGCGCGAGGCGCTGGGCGACTGAACCCGGCTCACGCGCGGCGTTCGGCCACGGCCTTGACGCCCGCGAGCATCTGCGCCCAATTGCGCTGCGAGTGCTCGGCGGCCTCCCGGGTCGGGTTGTTGTCCTGATCGAGGGTCACTACGGTGCCTGTCGCCGTCTCTTCCAGCTCGAACCGGAGGGTGTGATAGTTGTCGGGCTCGTCCGGCAACCCGGTCAGCGGGCTGAAGTGCGTGAGGACGATGCGCCAGGGCTCCTCACGGTCCTCGAGCTCGATCACCCGGCCGTGGTCCTCGAACGACCGTCCCTCCCACTCGCCGCGCCACGTGATCGGCGAACCGAGGCGCCAGTCCGAGCGCACCTCGGCGCCGAACAGGATCTCGGGATGCGCGCCGTTCGAGGTCAGCACCTGCCACACCGTACGACGCGGCGCCCGCACCGTCGTCTCCGCGCGCGCGACGAAATCGCCCATGATCGCCTCCTGCATCTCGCGCCCATCCCACACCCGCAGCGAGCCGGCGCACAAGACCGATCAGCGCTGCAGGACCACCGCCTCCCAGGGGCCGAGCACGCCCGTCAGCCCGGTCGTACCCGTGCCTCCGGATGCGAGCACCACCTCCGCGGACTCCCACCCCGGCAGCGCTGCCACGTCGTACGCGGCCGGTCGCCCAGTCAGGTTCGCGAGCACCAGGAGGGCCCCGCCGTCGAGTTCGCGCACGTAGGCGAAGATCTGCTCGTGCTCGGGGAGCACCAGCTCGAAGCCGCCCGCCGAGACGAGGCGCGACCGGTGCCGGAGGTCGATCAGCGCCCGGTAGTGGGCGAAGACCGAGTCGGCGTCGGCGCGCGCCGCGGCGGCGTTGACCTGCGGGAAGTTGGGGTTGACCGTGATCCACGGCTCCCCTGTTGTGAATCCGGCGTTCGGCTCGTCGCTCCACTGCATCGGGGTGCGCGCGTTGTCGCGGCTCGTCCGGCGGAGCGCGACCAGCACCTCGTCGGCGGGCTGCCCGAGCACGTCGACCGCCTCGGCGTAGTGGTTGAGGGTCTCGATGTCGCGGAAGTCGTCGATCGTGGAGAACGGGACGTTCGTCATCCCGAGCTCCTCGCCCTGGTAGACGTACGGGGTGCCGCGCATCAGATGCAGCACGGTGCCGAGCGCCTTCGCCGACGGGATGCGGTGCTCGCCGTCGTCGCCGAAACGGCTGACCACGCGGGGCTGGTCGTGGTTGTTCCAGTAGAGGCTGTTCCAGCCGACCTCCGCGAGGCCCTCCTGCCACTGGGCGAGGTTGCGCTTCAGGTCGAGCACGCTCGCGTCGCGGTGGTCCCACTTGCCACCGGGACCGTGGTCGAGGTCGACGTGCTCGAACTGGAACACCATGTCCAGCTCGCCGCGGGCCGGGTCGGTGAAGCGGCGCGCCTCGGCGATGTCGACACCGGGCATCTCGCCCACCGTCAGGTAACGGTCGTCACGGCCGGCGAACACGCGCTCGTGCATCTCGTGCAGGAACTCGTGGATGCGCGGGCCCTGCGCGAAGAACGGATACGCGTCTCCCCAGAGCGCACCCGGGGGAACGACGCCGTCGGGGAGCGAGACGTCCTTCGAGAGGAAGTTGACGACATCCATCCGGAAGCCGTCGACGCCGCGGTCGAGCCACCAGTTCATCATGTCGTAGACGGCTCCGCGCACCTCCGGGTTCTCCCAGTTGAGGTCCGGCTGCTTGCGTGAGAAGAGGTGCAGGTAGTACTCGCCGGTGCGCTCGTCGAGCTGCCAGGCGGAACCCGAGAAGAACGAGCCCCAGTTGGTCGGCTCGGCGCCGTGCTCCCCCGGCTGGGCGCCGTCGCGCGGCCCACGCCACCAGTACCAGTCGCGCTTGGGGTTGTCGCGACTGGAGGCGGACTCCACGAACCACGGATGCTCATCGGAGGTGTGGTTGACGACGAGGTCCATCACCAGCTTGATGCCGCGCTCGTGGAGACCCTCGAGCAGCTCGTCGAAGGCGTCGAGAGTGCCGAACAGCGGGTCGATGCGCTGGTAGTCGCTGATGTCGTACCCGTTGTCGTCGTGCGGGGACGCGTAGATCGGCGACAGCCAGACCACGTCGACGCCGAGCTCCTTCAGATGGTCGAGGTGCTGGATGATGCCGCGCAGATCGCCGATGCCGTCGCCGTCGCTGTCCGCGAAGCTCCGCGGGTAGACCTGGTACACGACCGCCGACTGCCACCACTTGTCGTTCACGCACGCCACCCTACTCGGCGAGGATCACCCGCGCCCCGGTGCGGAGCGACTCCCGCGCCGCCAGGCTGACGCGCAGCGCGTCGACCGCTGCCGCGACCGGGGCGCGCCGAGGTCGGACTCCGGACTCGACGCATCCGAGGAAGTACCGCGCCTGTTCCTCGAACGGGTCACCCGGAGCGTCGGCGAGCGCGTCGAGGCCGACGTCGCCGACGACGTCGAGCGACGTCTGGAACGGCGTGCCCGCCGGGAGATCCGCCACGGCCAGCACCTGCGCGATCCCGCCGTCCGCGTACTCGATCGTCACGGCGACCGGGGCGCCGAAACCGTCGCCCCGCAGCGGGAGGGCCGTGACCGCCCGAGGCGCGCCGAGCAGCGCGTTCGCCTGGTCGATGTCGTGGATGGCGAAGTCCACGACCAGGCCGCCCGAGCGCTCCTCATCCCGCAGCCAGCGGGCCCCGTCGGGTGGCGCCGCTGCCGAGAGGCGGGTGGCGCGGACCGCGCGCGGACGACCGACGCTGCCGGAGGCGACGCGCTCGAGGAGGTCCGCGTAGGCGGGGAAGAAGCGCACGACGTGGGCGACCATCAGGATGCCGGGCGCGTCCTCGGCCGCGGCGGCGACGCGCTCCGCATCGGCCACGGTGAGGGCGATCGGCTTCTCGAGCAGGACGTGCCGCCCGGCGGCGAGGGCGCGCACAGCGAGGTCCGCGTGGCTGGGGGTCGGCGTGCAGATCGAGACGATCGTGACCGCGGGATCGGCCAGGGCCTGGTCGAGGTCGGTCGCCCACCGGGCGTCGGGAGCGGCGTCCAGCGCGGGCCGGCGCCGGGGCGAGACCGCCCAGCGCACGGGGACGCCGAGGCTTTCCCACGCCGTGGCATGGGCCTGGCCCATCCGGCCGGCGCCGACGACGACCGCGGCGTGCGTCGCCGCACCGGAGAGCGTCACCGGACCGCCCGGTCGACTTGCGCCGGGTCGAACAGGGCGTCGAGCACGAGGCGTCCGGCGCCGCGGATGCCCGCCTCCTCCTTCGCGACCGTGATCGCGATGTCGAGCTGGTCGGTGATCATGGGCAGGCAGTCGGAGTAGATCGTGGACCGCACCCCCGCGACGAAGGCCTCCGCTTCGCCCAGGATGCCGCCGAGCACGAGCCGCTGCGGGTTGAAGAAGTTCATGATGGTCGCGAGCACGCCACCCGTGCGCAGACCCGCCTCGCGCAGCATGAGGGTGGCGAGGGGATGCGCATCCCGCGCCAGGGCCAGGATGTCGCGGGTGTCGGCGACGTCGACCCCCTCGCGGCGGAGCGCCTGCACGATGGCGGCACCGCCCGCGACGGCGTCGAGGCAGCCGATGCGTCCGCAGGAGCACAGGACCTCGGGGACGCCGGGGACGGTCACGTGGCTGATGTCGCCGGCCATGCCGTGGTGGCCGCGGTAGACGCCGCCGAACGCGATGACGCCGCAGCCGATGCTCGACCCGGCCTTGACGAACACGAGCTGATCCGTGCCCCCGCCGAGCGCGGTGTGCTCGCCCAGCGCCATCAGGTTGGCGTCGTTGTCGGCGACGGCCACGAGCCCGGTGCGCGCCCGCAGCTCGGAGGCGACGTCGAGACCGTTCCAGCCGGGCATGCGCGACGGCGACACCATGCGCCCGCTGGTGGAGTCGACGGGACCGGGCAGCCCGATCCCGAAGCCGCGGAGCTCCTGCCCCGGCTCGGCGTAGGCGGCGCGCAACTCCTCGGCGACGGCGGCGATCCAGCCGAGCACGTGGTCGGGGCCGGCCGCGATGTCCATCGTGTCGGTGCGCGAGACGAGGAGGCGACCCGCGAGGTCGAAGAGCCCGAAGGTGGCGTGGTGCGAGCCGAGGTCGACGGCGAGGACCACGCCGGTGCTGGGATCGACTTCGAGCGCGCGCGGCCGTCGCCCGCCGTGGGAGACCCCCTCGCCGGCCTCGCGGAGGAAGCCGGCGGCGAGGAGCGCATCCACCCGCTGGGCGACGGTGGAGGGAGAGAGGCCGGTGTGCCGGGCGATGTCCGCTCGGGAGGCGGCGCGACCGGAGCGCACGAGGTCGAGGACGCCGCCCGGCCCGGACGACGACGCGAGCGTGACGGCGGCATCCGGCGGCGTGGTCCTGGTGCTGCTCGGCATCGCGCGTCCCCCTCGTCTGCGCGGTCGGCGCCGCACTGCTGGTGTTGAGGATAGTGTAGCCACTTTCTTCGATTTCGATCTAACCAAAATCAAAATTGCATGAACTTTGATTACTTAGTACGCTCATCGCAATCCGACCGACGATGATGCGAGGAACACGATGGAAGCAGCGAACGCACGGCCCATGGTCAGCCTGCGCCGCGTCGAGAAGCACTTCGGTGATCTGCACGTGCTCAAGACGATCGACCTCGATGTCGCCCCGCGCGAGGTCGTCGTGGTGGTCGGGCCGTCCGGCTCCGGCAAGTCCACCCTCTGCCGCTCGATCAACCGCCTCGAGACCATCGACAGCGGCGAGATCCTGGTCGACGGCGAGGCGCTGCCCGAAGAGGGCGCGGCACTCGCACGACTGCGGGCCGAGGTCGGCATGGTCTTCCAGTCCTTCAACCTCTTCGCGCACCGCACCGTGCTCGACAACGTCGCACTGGCCCCGATGAAGGTGCGCGGCATGAAGAAGGCCGCCGCCGAGCGTCAGGCCCTGGAGCTGCTGGACCGCGTCGGGATCGCCGACAAGGCGCACAGCCACCCGGCCCAGCTCTCGGGAGGCCAGCAGCAGCGGGCCGCGATCGCCCGGGCGCTCGCGATGCAGCCCAAGGTGATGCTGTTCGACGAGCCCACCAGCGCACTCGACCCCGAGATGGTCGGCGAGGTGCTGGACGTGATGACCTCCCTCGCCCGCGACGGCATGACCATGATCGTCGTCACCCACGAGATGGGCTTCGCCCGCCGGGCGGCCGACAGGGTCGTCTTCATGGATCGCGGGCAGATCGTCGAGCAGGCGACGCCCGCAGCGTTCTTCGACGCGCCTCGCTCCGAGCGGGCGAAGTCGTTCCTGGCCTCCGTGCTCTCGCACTGAGTCCTCCGCACCACCGGCTTCACTGCACCACGGCTCCACCGCACCACCGGCTTCACCGCACCACTGGTTCCACCGCACCACCGCACCACGACCCGTCCGTTCCAGAAAGGGAAGCACCATGACCCGCAGCACGACCCGCAGGAAGGCCGCCTTCGCCGGCGCCCTGCTCGCGGCCGTGACGCTCGCCGTCACCGCCTGTTCGTCCGGCTCCACCAACCTGCCCGGCTCCGGCTCGAGCTCCACGTCGTCCGCCGACGCCGTGTTCTCCGGCGCCCCCGTCGCCTCGGCCGACCTGATCATCTCGGGCTCGACGATGGAGAAGATCAAGAAGCGCGGCAAGCTGGTCGTCGCCGAAGCGCTCGACGCCCCGCTGCTCTCGCAGCAGGACCCGACCAACCCGGACTCGGTGACCGGCTTCGACGCCGACCTCGCCAAGCTCCTCGCGATCTACATCCTCGGCAAGCCGAACGTGGAGATCGTCCCGCCGGCGAGCGAGACCCGCGAGGCGATGCTGCAGAACGGCACCGTCGACGTCGTGTTCAACACGTACACGATCACCGAGGAGCGCGCGCAGCAGGTGGACTTCGCCGGCCCGTACTTCGAGTCCGGCCTCGCCGTCGCCGTCAAGAGCGACAACAAGGACATCACGAGCTCCAAGGACCTCGACGGCAAGACCGTCATCGTCGGCGCCAACACCCCGGCCGTGACCGAGGTGCCGAAGATCGCCCCGACCGCGACCGTCACCGCGTTCGCGACCGACCCGGCCGCCGTACAGGCGCTCATCCAGGGCCGCGGCGACGCGTACGTCCAGGACTACACGCTGCTCGCGAGCGACGCCGCCAGCGAGAAGCAGATTAAGGTCGTGGGCCAGCCCTTCACCAAGGAGCCGTACGGCATCGGCCTGAAGCACGGCGACTCCGACTTCAAGTCCTTCGTCAACGACTGGCTCACCAAGATCCAGAAGGGCGGCCAGTGGGGTCAGGCGTGGAAGACCACGCTCGGCACCGTGACCGACTCCGACATCCCGACGCCGCCGAAGATCGGCTCCGTCCCCGGCTCCTGAGCCCCCGGGGCGGGGCCGGTACGCCGGCCCCGCCCTCCCCCGACTTCTCTCACGAGTGAGCGAGCGATGAACCCTCTGATCGACAACCTCGGACCGCTGGTCCAGGCCCTCGGCACGACGCTGCTGATGGCGGTCGTGGCCGGTGTCGGCTCGATCGTGCTCGGCGTGCTGATCACGATCGCGCGTGTGAGCCCGATCCCGATCCTGCGCACCGCGGCCTTCCTCTACGTGCAGTTCTTCATCAACGTGCCCCTGCTGGCGCTGCTGCTGCTGGCCGTCTTCGCGCTGCCCGACGCCGGGCTGCTGCTCCCGCTGACGCCCACGGCGATCATCGTGCTGACCGTGTACGAGGCCGCCTACGTGGCGGAGGCGGTGCGGTCGGGCGTCAACACCGTCCCGGTCGGCCAGGTGGAGGCGGCCCGCGCGCTGGGCTTCACGCTCGCCAAGACGCTGCGCCTCGTGGTCGTGCCCCAGGCGCTGCGCGCGGTCGTGCAACCCATCGGCAACGTGATGATCGCCCTCGCGATGAACACCGCCCTGGCCGCCGCGGTCGGGGTCGTCGAGCTGACGGCCGAGGTCAACAAGGTGAACCTTGTGGCCGCGCAGCCCATCCTGATCTTCTCCAGCGCCGGACTCGTCTACATGGCGATCGCGCTGACCATCGGCCTGGCGGCCGGCTGGGTCGAACGAAAGGTGGCGATCGCCCGATGACCGCCCAGCTCATCCCGGACCGCCCGGCACCCGCACGCCCCCGCCGCCCCAAGCGGACGTATGCCGCTTCGTTCATGTACGACACCCCGGGGCCGCGCGGCCGCCGCAACATCCTCCTCGGCTCCCTGATCAGTTGCGTGGCCTTCGCCGCCATCATCGGCTACGGGATCTGGCAGCTCGCGTCGCACGGCCAGTTCGCGGCGGAGCGCTGGGCGCCGTTCACCGACTGGGCGATCTGGCAGTACCTGCTGGTCGGCCTGCTCGGCACCCTCGAGGCCGCGGCGATCGTGGCCGTGCTCGGCGGCGCCCTCGGCATCGTGCTCGCCCTCGGCCGCCTCAGCCGGCTGCGTCCGGTGCGCTGGCTCTGCGCCTTCTACATCGAGGTCGCCCGCACCATCCCGGTGCTGCTGATGATCTACCTCATGCTCTTCGGCCTCCCCCAGCTCGGCATCAACCTGCCGACCCTGTGGAAGCTGGTCGTGCCGCTGACCATCGCCAACTCGGCGGTGTTCGCCGAGATCGTCCGCGCCGGGGTCCTCAGCCTCCCGCGCGGTCAGCGCGAGGCGGCGCTCAGCCTCGGGATGCGGCCGGTGCAGGCGATGCGCCACGTCGTGCTCCCCCAGGCGCTGCGGAACGTCGCGCCGTCGCTGGTGACCCAGCTCGTCAGCCTCCTGAAGGACACCTCGCTGGGCTACATCGTCGCCTTCACCGAGCTGCTCTACCGCGGGCAGGTGCTCGCCTCGTACCTGCACCTGCTCATCCCGACCTACGTCGCGGTGACCGTCATCTACCTCGTCGTCAACGGCAGCCTCTCGGCGCTCGCGTCCCGGCTGCAGCGCGGCTCGCGGCGCGGCTCGCGTCGCCGCCCCTCGACACAGCCGCCTCTGCCGCCCCTGCCGGCGACCCCGCACCAGGAAGAGTCCCATGCCTAGCACCACCAGCCACCCCGGAGCGGGGTTGGCCGAGCTCGCCGCCGTCCGTCGTTCCGGGATGATCGAGAGCCGCCACTTCGGCAGCCTCGTCGCCCTCGCGCCCGACGGGAGCACCCTCCTGGAACTCGGCGACGCGGACGCGGTCATCCTGCCGCGCAGCACCGTCAAGCCGCTGCAGGCGCTCGCCTGCCTGACCGCGGGCGCCCCGCTCGCCGGGCCGGAGCTCGCGATCGCCGCGGGCAGCCACACCGGCGAGGACGAGCACGTGCGCGTCGTCCGCGAGTTGCTCGCCCGCGCGGGCGTCGACGACGCCGCGCTCGGCTGCCCGGTCGACCGGCCGGAGGACGAGGGCACCTTCGAGCGGCTGGTGCGCGCCGGTGAGCCCCGCGCCCGGGTGCGGATGAACTGCTCCGGCAAGCACGCCGCCATGATCCTGGCCGCCGCCACGAACGGCTGGGACGTCGCCGGCTACCTCGACTCCGCGCACCCGCTGCAGCAGCATGTCCGCGCCACCATGGCCGAGCTCACCGGCGTGCCCGTCTCCGCCGACGCGGTCGACGGCTGCGGCGCCCCGCTCTTCGGGACCACCGTGCGCGGTGTCGCCCGCGCCTTCGGCCGCCTGGTGCAGGCCGCACCAGGAACGCCCGAGCGCGCGGTCGCGGACGCGATGCGCGCCCATCCCTTCTACGTGGGCGGCTCGGGCCACCAGAACTCCTCGCTGATGGAGGAGGTGCCCGGCGCCCTCGCCAAGGGCGGCGCGGAGGGCGTCATCGGCGTCGCCGCCGCGGACGGCACCGCCGTCTCGATGAAGATCGTCGACGGCAGCCCGCGCGCCACCACGCTCATCGCCCTGCGGGTGCTCGAAGCGCTCGGCACCTCCATCGACGGCGCCGTGTCGCTGGTCGAACTGCCCGTGCTCGGCGGCGGCGTGCCCGTCGGCCGCATCGAGATCGGTGCCGACCTGGCCGCCGCGCTGGAGCGCATCGCGTGACCGTCGTCGAGATCTGCCTCGACGATCTCGCCGGGGTGCGGCGGGCGGAGGCGGCGGGCGCCGATCGCATCGAGCTCTGCTCCGCCCTCGCCACGGGAGGCCTCACCCCGTCGATCGGGACGGTGGCCGCCGCACTCGGACTGGCTCGCCGCATCGGTGTGAACGTGCTCATCCGCCAGCGCCCCGGGGATTTCGTCTTCGACGACGACGAGCTGGCGGCGATGGTCGCCGACATCCGGGCCTTCCGTGCTCTGGACCGGCCGGAGGGCGTGGCGCTCGGCTTCGTGGTCGGTGCGCTGCACCCGGACGGCACCGTGGATGCGGACGCGACCCGAGCGCTCGTGCGTGCCTGCGGCGATGAACCGGTGACCTTCCACAAGGCGTTCGACCAGACGCCCGATCGCGCGGCCGCCCTGGAGGAACTGATCGCCCTCGGGGTTTCGCGCGTCCTGACCTCGGGCGGCGCGACGACTGCACCCGACGGCGTCGCCGAACTCGCGGCGCTCGTCGCGCAAGCCGCCGACCGGATCACGGTGCTCGCCGGCGGCGGCGTCCGCCCGACGAACGTCGCACATCTCGTCCAGCGCTCCGGCGTCTCCGAGGTGCACCTGCGGGCCGTCGAGCAGGCGCCCAGCGCCTCCCTCGTCCTCAGCGGATACGACAGCGGGATGCGCGACGTCACCTCGTCCACCATCGTCGCCGCGGTCGTGGACGCGCTGCGCGAGGTCGCGGCGTGAGCGGCGGACCGCTGGCCCTCGCCGTCGATCTGGGCGGCACGGCCATGAAGGGCGCCGTCGTGTCCGAGGCCGGGGCCGTCGTCGCCGAGCTGACGCGCCCGACTCCCACCGCCGACATCCTCGGCGCGCTCGTGACCCTGCTGCGCGACCTGCGCGACGTCGCTCCGGACGAGGTCGTCGGCGCGGGCGTCGCGACCCCCGGGATCCTCGACGAGGAGCGCGGCATCGTCCACTACGCCTCCAATCTCGACTGGCGGGACGTGCCGCTGCTCGACATCCTGCAGTCGCAGCTCCGGCTGCCGGTCGCCGTGGGGCACGACGTGCGCGCGGCGGGCCTCGCCGAGCGGCGCCTGGGCGCGGCCCGCGGCTTCGACGACTTCGTGCTCATCCCGATCGGGACGGGGGTGGCCGCGGCCCTGGTCACGGCGGGCGGCACCATCACCGGCGCCACGGGCGCGGCCGGCGAGTTCGGCCACATCCCGGTCATCCCGGGCGGCGAGCCGTGCACGTGCGGGCAGCGCGGCTGCCTGGAGGTCTACATGTCCGGCGCCGGCGTGGCCCGCCGCTACGCGGAGGCCGGGGGCGAGCCGCTCAGTGCGCGGACCATCGTGAGCCGCCTCGGCTCGGACTCCCTCGCCGACCGGATCTGGGACGAGGCCGTGACGGTGCTCGCGCAGGGCCTCGTGACGATGACCCTGATGCTCGACCCGGGCGTCATCGTGCTGGGCGGCGGCGTCTCGCAGGCCGGCGACGCGATGTTCGGGCCGCTGGAGCGGAAGGTGCGCGACGGGCTCGCCTGGCGTGCGGCCCCGGCGATCGTGCAGAGTGCGCTCGGCGGCGACGCCGGACGCACGGGCGCGGGACTGCTCGCCTTCGGCGCGGCGCGCTGAGCCGCCCCTCCCGGTCGGCGCTCGGTGAGAGGATGACCGGGTGAAGCACCTGCGGCTCGGCCTGGCGGCCCTGATCACCACGGCCGCCGCCGCAGCCGCGTGCGCGACCGTGTGGCTGGCCGTCGGCGCCGTCGCCGGTCCGGCTGCCGCCGGGTCTCCCGCGGTGCTCGCCACGGTCGTCGCCCTCAGCCTCGCCCGGCGCACCGTCGCCGGACGCCGCGAGTTCGCCCGCTCGGCGGTGCTCCTGCCCGTGATCGGCGTCGCGGCGGCCGGTGTCGGCTGGCTGCTCGTCACCGTGCCGGCTGTTGGCGCGCTGCTCTACATCGCCGGGATGAGCGTCCCGATCTGGCTCCGCCGGTTCGGTCCGTTCGCCGCCCGGCTGGGCGCCCTCATCGCACTTCCGCTGACGGCGGTCCTGATCGTGCCCGTCGTCCCCGCGGCCTCCGGGACGCCGTGGTGGGCGGCAGCGCTGCTGACGGCCGCCGCCGGTGCGGTCGCCGTGCTGTGGGTGGCGGTGGCGCGGGAGGTGCTCGGGCTGCTGCGCATCGGCCCGGGCCACGACGAGCCGGCTGCGACGGTCGCGGCGACGGCGACGGTTGCGCGGCCCGAGGCCGGCCGCAGGGCATCCTCGCCCTCCCCGACGCCCTCGGCCTCCTCCTCGCGCCGCCGCCTCCCCGCGAGCACGCGCATGGCCATCCAGATGGCGGTCGCCCTCGCCGCGGCGTTCGTCGTCGGCTGGCTGGTCTTCCCGGAGCACGCGATGTGGGTCGTGCTCACCGCGTTCATCGTCAACTCCGGCAACCGCGGCCGGGCCGACGTGCTGCACAAGAGCGCGCTGCGCGTGGCGGGCGCGATCGGCGGCACCGTGCTCGCCCTCGGGCTCGCGGCTGCGGCTCCGACGGCGAGCGGGTTCGCCGCCGTGGTCGTCGTCTTCGTGGCCCTCTTCGCGGGCACCTGGCTGCGCTCGTACAGCTACGCCTTCTGGGCGCTCGCGGTGACCGTCGTGCTGACGATCCTGCAGCAGCTCGTCGGCGTCTCCCCGCCCGCCGGGGAGGTCGGGCTGCTCCTGGAGCGCGTGCTCGCGATCGTCGTGGGCGCGCTCCTCGGGATCGGCGCGGCCTGGTTCGTGCTGCCGGTCCGCTCGACCGACGTGCTCCGCAAACGGCTCGCCGACCTCCTGATCGCGGTCGGGGCGGTGCTCACGGCCGAGCCGGACGACCGGCAGGCACGTGCAGCCTCCTTCCGTGCAGCGCTCCGGCGCGTCGAGGAACTCGCCCCCGCCCACCGGGCCCGGCGCCTGTTCGGCGGCACGGGCGTCCAGCCGATCGACTGCATCGATGCGGCGAGCGCCCTGGGCCCGGCGCTCGACACGCGACTTACGGCAGCCGAGCGCGGCCGCATGTCGCCGGAGCAGCGCGAGCGGGTGCGCGACGCACTCCGGCTGGCACGCGCCAGCCTCGCCGCCCCCGCCGACCTCGAGCGCGTGCGCGCACGGCTGAACGGACTCGTATCGGCGCTCCAGGGCGGCCCGGTAGCCTGAGCACATGCTCACCCCGCCCGTCACTGCGAAGAAGCCGACCGAACGCATCCAGCACGGAGACGTCTACATCGACGAGTACGAGTGGCTGCGCGACAAGGACGACCCGGCGGTGCTGGCGCACCTGCACGAGGAGAACGCGTACACGAACGCACGCACCGAGCACCTGTCGCTGCTGCGCGAGCAGATCTTCGAGGAGATCAAGGGACGCACGCGCGAGACCGACCTGAGCGTGCCGGTGCGCGAGGGCGACTGGTGGTACTACACGCGCACCGTGGAGGGGAAGCAGTACGGCATCCACTGCCGCGCCCCCATCGCCTCCCCCGACGACTGGGAGCCGCCGGCACTCGACGACAGAGCACAGGTCGAAGGGCTGCCGGGCGAGCAGATCCTGCTCGACGACAACGTGGAGGCCGACGGGCACGACTTCTACGCGCTCGGCAGCTTCGACGTGAGTGCCGACGGCACGCGGCTGCTCTACGGCGTCGACACCGAGGGCGACGAGCGGTACACGATCCGCGTGCGGTCCCTGACGGCCGGCGGCGACGCATTCCCCGACGAGATCGAGGGCACCGGCGCCGGCGCGCTCTTCGACCAGAGCGGCGAGCACATCTTCTACACGACCGTCGACGACGCGTGGCGGCCCGACACCGTCTGGCGGCACCGGGTCGGCATCGGCCCGGACGGCGAGGAGGACGTGCAGGTCTTCCACGAGCCGGACGAGCGCTTCTGGATCGGCGTGGGGCTGACGCGGAGCCGCCGCTTCCTCGTCATCGAAGCCGGGTCCAGCGTCACCAGCGAGGCCTGGCTGCTGTCATCGGACGACCCGACCGGCGAGTTCACCGTCGTCTGGCCGCGCAAGGACGGCGTCGAGTACGACATCGAGCACGTGGTGGTCGGCGGCCACGACCGCCTCCTCATCGTCCACAACGACGAGGCCGTCAATTTCGAGCTGGTGAGCGTCTCCGCCGAGAACCCGCAGGGGCCGCGCAAGACGATCCTCCCCCACAACCCGGCCGTCCGGATCGAAGGGGTGGACGCGTTCCGCGACTTCGTGGCGCTGGAGTACCGGCGCGAGGGCCTCACCCGCGTGGCCGTCGCGTGCATCCCGGAGGACGGCGGATCGAGCGACGACACCCTCCACGAGCTGCACTTCGACGAGGAGCTCTTCACCGTCGGCGTCGGCGGCAACCCCGAGTGGACCCAGCCGTCGCTGCGGCTCGGCTACGGCAGCTTCGTCACCCCGTCGAGCGTCTACGACTACGACGTGCGCACCCGCGAACTGACCCTGCGCAAGCAGCAGCCGGTGCTCGGCGAGTTCGACCCCGGGCTGTTCGAGCAGAAGCGCGAGTGGGCGACGGCGAAGGACGGCACCCGCATCCCGATCTCCCTGGTCTACCGCCGCGACCTCGTGACGCCGGGCGAGCCCGCCCCTATGGTGCTCTACGGCTACGGGTCGTACGAGGCCAGCATGGACCCGTCGTTCGGCATCCCGCGCCTCAGCCTGCTCGACCGCGGCGTCGTCTTCGCGATCGCCCACGTGCGCGGCGGCGGCGAGCTCGGCCGGCTCTGGTACGAGAACGGCAAGAAGCTGCACAAGAAGAACACGTTCACCGACTTCGTCGATTCGGCGCGCCACCTTCTCGACGAGGGCTGGACCTCCCCCGACCGGCTCGTCGCCCAGGGCGGCAGCGCCGGCGGTCTGCTCATGGGCGCCATCGCCAACCTGGCGCCGAAGTACTTCGCCGGCGCTCGCCGAGGTGCCGTTCGTCGACCCGCTGACCAGCATCCTCGACCCCTCCCTCCCGCTCACCGTGATCGAGTGGGACGAGTGGGGCGACCCGCTCCACGACGCCGACGTGTACGCGTACATGAAGTCGTACTCGCCGCTCGAGAACGTGCACGAGGCGCGCTATCCGAAGATCCTCGCGGTCACGAGCCTGAACGACACCCGCGTGCTCTACGTGGAGCCGGCGAAGTGGGTCGCGAAGCTGCGGGATGTCGCCGGCGCGGATGCGCTGCTCAAGACCGAGATGGCAGCCGGGCACGGCGGCGTCTCGGGCCGCTACTCCGCCTGGCGCGAGCGCGCGTTCTCGCTGGCGTGGATGCTCGACGTGATCGGGGCGCACCCGACCGGGGAGTAGTCCCGCGGCTGCGGTCCCTCGGGACATCTGCGGCGCGGCGAGCAGCCGCAGATGTCCCGCAGCACCGCAGTCAGGCACTCGGGAGGAGCGCACCGCCGCGGGGTCACCGGTTCGTGCGGAGGCCTCCGATGAGCGCGGACGCCGACTCGATGGCGACCCTGCGACGTCTGCTCGCATCCGACCCGGACGCGGCGGCGACCCAGCGCGAGGCATCCGCGAGCGCCCCGTTGAGCATGGTCGCGATCGCCACCGGCGACACGTGCTCGGCGACGATGCCGCGGGCCCGGGCCTCCTCGACGACCTCGGCCAGGGTCGCGATGCACGCGGCCGACGTCTCCTCCACGGCGTCCGGGATGACGGCGGGCGCGTCGGTGAACATGATCCGCTGGAACTCGGCCGACTGGGTCTTCTCGATGTAGGCACGGCTGCGCTCGTCGAGCGCGACGAGCGGATCGTCGTGGCCAGTGAGGATCGTCCTCAGCGCGGCGCACAGCTCCGCATCGAGCTGCCGCACGACCGCTTCGAGCAGTCCCTGCTTGCCGCCGAAGTGGTGGTACAGCGCGCCCCTGGTGAGCCCGGCGGACGCCGTCAGCTCGTCCATGGAGGTCCCCGCGTACCCGTGCTCGGCGAAATGCGCCCGCGCGGCTGTGAGCAGTTGGTCCCGCGTCTCGTCGATCATCTGGGCGCGCGAACGACGCTCGGGCTTGTGTGCTGTGGAGGTCGCAGCCATCGATTCTCCGTCGTCCGGGGGTGGGGGTCGTCCGGGGTGGGGCTCCAGTCTAGCTCGCATACGCGGCGCATGTGAATTGACATACGAGTCGTATGTGAATACCGTCATCCACATACGCGGCGTATGTATCCGCCCACCGGACGAAAGCGGCTCCTCCCCATGACGACTCAGCGAACCGACCCCGTGGCGCCCTCGACCCCGCCTCCCGTCCCCGCCTTCCGGTGGGCTCCGGTGCTCGCGGTGGCGCTGTCGACCTTCACCGTCGTCACGGCCGAGATGATGCCGGTCGGGATTCTCCCGTCGATCGCCGCGGACCTGCGGGTGAACACCGGGCTCGCGGGCATGTCGCTCACCATCACGGGCGTCCTTGCGGCGATCGTCGCTCCTCTCACGCCCGTGATCGCGGGTCGCGGGGATCGGCGCACGCTCGTCGTCGGGTTCCTCGCGCTCCTGGCGTTGGCCAATGTCGTGAGCGCCCTCTCCACCAGCTTCGCGATGTTCGCGGTCGCCCGCGTCCTCATCGGCGTCTCGATGGGCGTGGTGTGGGCGTCGGCGGGTGGACTCGGTCCGCGGCTGGCGGATCCGGCTCACCTCGGCCGGGCGATGACCGCGATCTTCTCCGGCACCTCGATCGGCATGGTCCTCGGTCTGCCCGCGGGGACGTTCATCGCTGGACTCGCCGGATGGCGCGCGGCCTTCTGGGCGGTCGCGGCACTGAGTGCGACGGCTGCGCTCTGCGCCCTCGTGGCGATGCCGCGGCTCCCGGTCGTCGAACGTGCGCGCCTCGCGGGCATCTTCCTCCCCTGGCACGACCGAGGGGTCCGGACCGGATTCACCATCACCGCCCTCGTGGTGACCGGGCACTTCATGGCCTACACGTACATCCGGCCGGTCCTCGAGACCGACCCGGACATCACTCCGCCTCTCGTCGTGGCAGCCCTGGCCGCGTTCGGTCTCGCCGGCATCGTCGGGAACGCCGTCCTCGGCCCGTTCGCCGCCGACCGCCCCCGCGTCGTGCTGCTGATCGCGCTCAGCACCATCGCACTGGGCACCGCGCTCCTCCCCTTCGCCGTCGCCACGATCTGGACCGCTTTCGCCGTGCTGACGCTGTGGGGAGCCGGATACGGCGCCATCGGCGTCGCGACGCAGGCGTGGATCCGGTCCGCCAATCCGGCGCTGGTGGAGCGGAGTTCTGCGATGTGGTCGGGCGTCTTCAACGGCGCGATCGCCGTCGGCGCCTTCGCCGGCGGTCTGCTCTTCGATGGCCTCGGCGGAGCCCCGGTCCTCCTCGTCGCCGCCGGCATCGTCGCCGTCGGCTGGATCGCGACCCTCGTCGGGCGCCCGGTCACCCCAGGTCGTCCGGGTCCTTCCCCGTCCGCTCGCCGGTCTCGAGCGCGGCGATAGCGGCGAGGTCGTCCTGGTCGAGTTCGAAGCCGAAGACGTCGAGATTCTCGCGGATGCGCGCGGGCGTGGACGACTTCGGGATGACGACGTTGCCGAGCTGCAGCTGCCAGCGGATGACGACCTGCGCCGGCGTGACGCCGTGCTTCCGCGCGAGCCCGTCCAGCGTGGGGTCGGCGAGCACCCGACCGCGCGCCAGCGGCGACCAGGCCTCGGTCACGATGCCGTGCTCGCGGTCGTAACGGCGCACCTCCTCCTGCGGCAGCCACGGGTGCAGCTCGACCTGGTTGACCGCGGGGACGACGTCGGTCTCCGCGGCGAGCCGGTCGAGGTGGTGCGTGTGGAAGTTCGCGACGCCGATCGACCGGGCGCGGCCCTCCTCCCGGATGCGCTCCAGCGCGCGCCAGGTGTCGACGTACTTGTCGTGCTTCGGCGCCGGCCAGTGGATGAGGAACAGGTCGACCGTGTCGAAGCCGAGCCGCTCCAGGCTCGCATCGAACGACCGCAGGGTCGAGTCGTAGCCGTTCTCGGTCCACCACACCTTGGTCGTCACGTACACGTCGTCGCGGTCGAGGCCGCTGCGACGCACACCCTCCCCCACGCCGCGCTCGTTCTCGTAGAACGCAGCCGTGTCGATGTGCCGGTATCCGGCGTCGAGAGCGGCGAGCACCGCATCCACCGTCTCGGCCTCCGGGATCTTGTAGACGCCGAAGCCGAGCTGCGGGATGCTGCTGCCGTCGTTGAGAGTGACCTGGGGGATGCTCGTCATGGGTTCATTCTCCCGCTCCCCCGGCGTACCAGTGGAGGTGACGTAAGGAGACGACATGACTGCAGACGGACGAACGATCGCATTCCTGGTGGGACCCGAGGGCATCGAGCAGGCGGAGTTGACCGAGCCGTGGAAGGCGGTGGCCGACGCGGGAGGCACTCCGCGGCTGATCTCGAAGGATTCGGGCGAGGTGCAGGCGTTCGAGCACCTGACGCCGGCCGACCGCTTCCCGGTGGACGTGACGCTGGATGCGGCGTCGGCCGACGACTTCGACGCGCTGGTGCTGCCGGGCGGCGTCGCGAACGGCGACCAGGTGCGCACGTTCCCCGGAGCGGTGAAGCTGGTGCAGGAGTTCGCGGCCGCGGGCAAGCCGATCGCGGTGATCTGCCACGGCGGCTGGGTGCTGGTGGAGGCGGGCGTCGTCGACGGCCGCCGGCTCACGAGCTGGCCGAGCCTCCAGACCGACTACCGCAACGCCGGAGCGACCTGGGTGGACGAGGAGGTCGTGGTCGACGACGGACCGTTCACCCTGATCTCGTCGCGCAAGCCCGACGACCTGCCCGCGTTCAACCGGGAGCTGCTCGCGGCGCTGGGGTAGGCCAGGAACGCCGGCCGCGCTCAGCGCGCGACGGTGCGGAACCCCGTGTTCGCCATGGACGAGTCCGGGGTGTTCGACGAGCGCGCCGCGTTGCGGTACCGGTTGCAGTAGGAGTCGTGGCAGAGGAACGATCCGCCGCGCATGACGCGCTGAGCCCCGTGCTCCGGCCCGCGGGGGTCGGAGCCGGGCGACACCGCGTAGTAGCCGGGGTCGTACCAGTCGGCGACCCACTCCCACACGTTGCCCACGGTCTGCCACAGTCCGTACGCGTTGGGTTCGAACGTGTGGACGGGGGCGGTCGCAAGGTAGCCGTCGGCAGTCGTATTCCGGTCGGGGAATGCCCCCTGCCAGATGTTCGCACGCCAGCCTCCCGGCTCCTCCTCGACGCCGCCGCGCTCGTCGCCCCACGGGTAGCGCGCGCTCTCGAGGCCGCCGCGGGAGGCGGCCTCCCACTCGGCCTCGGTGGGGAGTCGCCGGTCGGCCCACTCGCAGTAGGCAACGGCGTCGTTCCAGCTCAGGTGGACGGCGGGGTGGTCGTCCATGCCATCGATTCCGGAATGACGGCCACCCGGATGCCGCCAGTCCGCGCCGGCGACGCCGAGCCACCACGGGGTCTGGGGAGGCTGTCCGAGTACGTCCGCATCGTCGGCCGCGAGCGCGAGGTGGAAGACGGCGGAGTAGCCGAACGTCTCGGCCTCGGTGCGGTAGCCCGTCGCGTCGACGAAGGCGGCGAACGCGGCGTTGGTGACGCTCGTGGTGTCGATGGTGAAGGCCTCGAGCGTCACCGCGTGCAGCGGCGTCTCGCCGTCGTGCCAGCGGTCGTCGCCGTGGGCGTCGCCCATCGTGAACGTCTGGGCAGGGATGCTCGCCTGAGCGATCGGATGACGGCCCGGCGCGGCCGCCGGAGTCGGAACGGACTCCGCCCGAACGCCCAGGAACAGATCGGCGCGGGAGGGGGCGCAGCAGTCGTGCGAGTCCGTCATGCGCTCATTCTGTCGCGGATCGGGCCGCGTGCCGAGCCTTCGTGAGTGTTTCCTGGCAATGGGATGCATCGGGGTTGCGGGCCCGACGGAGGCGCGGGAACGTGGCTGGCTCCTGGAGACATCGAACGGAAGGAGAGCACATGCTCACCCTCACTGAGAACGCCAGCACGATCGTCAAGACCCTTACCGACCAGTCGCCGGCCGACGACGCGGGACTGCGCATCAGCAGCAGCAACCCGGAGCACACGGCCTTCGCGGCCGCCGTGTCGGAGACACCCGACCCCGCCGACCAGATCGTGGACGCGGGAGGTGCGCGCCTCTTCCTCGAAGAGGGAGCCGCCGCAGCGCTCGACGACAAGGTGCTCGACGCCCAGGTCGACGAGCAGGGCTCGGTCAGCTTCGCCATCGGCGCGCTGGCCTAGAGCCGCCCAGAACGCGAAAAGTGCGCCGTCTCGATGCGAGACGGCGCACTTTTCGCGTTGTCGGCGAGCTACGCGGGCTGCGCGCTCGACTCGGACTCCGACTCGGCCTCCGCGGCGGCGCCGCGGAACTGGGTCATGTAGAGGTCGTAGTACGCGCCGCGACGCTCGAGGAGCGTCGCGTGATCGCCCTGCTCCACGATGCTGCCGTTCTCCATCACCAGGATGGTGTCGGCATCCCGGATCGTGGAGAGGCGGTGCGCGATCACGAACGACGTGCGGTCGGTGCGGAGCGCCGCCATCGCGTGCTGCACGAGCAGCTCGGTGCGGGTGTCGACCGACGAGGTCGCCTCGTCCAGGATCAGCAGCGAGGGGTTCGCGATGAACGCCCGCGCGATCGTGATCAGCTGCCGCTCGCCGGCCGAGACGTTGCCGCCGTCGGACTCGATGACCGTGTCGTAGCCGTCGGGCAGCTGGCGCACGAAGCGGTCGACCATGGTGGCCTTGGCGGCCTCCACGACCTCCTCATCGGTCGCGTCGAGGCGGCCGTACCGGATGTTCTCGCGGATGCTGCCCGAGAACAGCCAGGCGTCTTGCAGCACCATCCCGACCTGACCGCGCAGCTCCGACCGCGAGAGGTCGGTGGTATCGATGCCGTCGAGGCGGATGGCCCCGCCGTTCAGCTCATAGAACCGCATGATGAGGTTGACCAGCGTGGTCTTGCCCGCTCCGGTCGGCCCCACGATCGCGACCGTCTGACCCGGCTTCACCGAGAGGCTGAGGTCCTGGATGAGCGGCGTCTCGGGGTCGTACGAGAACTCCACGTCGTCGAGCTCCACCCGTCCGTCGGCGCGCTCCGGGAGGTGCTGCGTCTCGTGGTCGGGGGTCTGCTCCTCCGCGTCCAGGAACTCGAAGGTGCGCTCGGCCGAGGCGACGCCCGACTGCAGCATGTTGGCCATGCCGGCGATCTGCCCGATCGGCTGCGAGAACTCGCGCGAGTACTGGATGAACGCGGTCGCATCGCCGATCGTCATCTGGCCCGACACCACGCGGAGCGCGCCGACGACGGCGATCAGCACGTACGACAGGTACGAGACGAAGTTCATCGCCGGCATGATCATGCCCGAGACGAACTGCGCACCGACCATCGAGCGGTACAGCTTCTGGTTGCGGCCGTCGAACTCCTCCAGCATCACGCCGTCGCGACCGAAGGCGCGCACCAGGTCGAGACCCGAGTACGACTCCTCGATATGACCGTTCAGGTTGCCGGTCGAGGCCCACTGCTGCTTGAACAGCTTCTGCGACCGGCTGCCGATCACGCCGGCGATGACGCCGGACAGCGGGATGGAGATGAGCGCGATCAGCGCGAGCTGCCACGACACGATGAACATCATGATGCCGATTCCGACGACCATCAGGACCGACTGGATCAGCTGCGAGAACGCCTGCTGCAGCGCGGTCTGGATGTTGTCGACGTCGTTCGTCACGCGCGACATCAGATCGCCGCGCTGGCGGGCGTCGAAGTAGCGCAGCGGGATGCGGTTGAGCTTCGTCTCAATGTCGCGGCGCAAGCCGTAGACCACCCGCATGACGAGGGCGTTCAGGATGTAGCCCTGCCACCACTGCAGGAGCGACGCCACGATGTACATCGCGAGCACGATCATCAGCAGCCGGCCGAGCTGGACGAAGTCGATCCCGGTGCCCGGGATCAGCGTGCCCTTGTCGTCGATCGTCCCGACGGCGCCGGAGAAGATCACGTCGGTCGCCTGACCGAGGATCCGGGGCGCGATCACGACGAGCGCGACCGAGATCACGACGAGCAGGGTGACCCAGGTCATCCCGACCCACTCCGCGCCGAGCAGCCCGAGGAGGCGCTTGAACGACGGCCAGAAGTTCTCGGCCTTGCGCGCCGGGGCGTCGCCGAACATGTCGCCGTCCGACTCCCCCGGCGTGTACTCGTAGTCGACCTCTTCGAGGGTCGCCTCGACGGCGCTCTCGCGGGCGGCGCGGTCGGCCTCGGTCGCGCCGGCGGCGCCGCGCTTCGTCTTCTTGTCGCGTGCCATCTCAGGCCACCTCCAGGCTCAGCTGGGACTCGACGATCTCGCGATACGTCTCGCTCGTCTCGAACAGCTCGTCGTGGGTGCCGCGGGCGACGACCCGGCCGTCGTCGAGGACGACGATCGAGTCGGCTTCGCGGATGGTCGAGACGCGCTGGGCGACGACGATGACCGTCGCATCGCCGGTCGACTCCGCCAGCGCGGCGCGCAGGCGGGCGTCGGTCGCCACGTCGAGAGCCGAGAACGAGTCGTCGAAGAGGAACACCCTCGGCTGGGCGACGAGCGCGCGGGCGATGCAGAGCCGCTGCCGCTGACCTCCCGACACGTTCGTGCCGCCCTGGGAGATCCGCTCGTCGAGGCGGTGCTCCTTGGCGCGCACGAAGTCCTCGGCCTGGGCGATGCGCAGCGCCTCCCACAGCTGCTCGTCCGTGGCGTCCGGACGCCCGAAGCGGAGGTTGCTGGCGATCGTGCCCGAGAACAGGTACGGCCGCTGCGGCACGAGCCCGAGCTGGCCGGCCAGCTGCTGCCGGCTGAGGGCGTCGACGGCCACGCCGCCGATGCGCACGTGCCCGGTCTGCGGCGTGAACAGGTTGGCGATCACCGAGACCAGAGTGCTCTTGCCCGACCCGGTCGAGCCGACGATGGCGGTGATCTTCCCGGGCTCGGCGGTGAACGACACGTCGCTCAGCACCGGCTTCTCGGCACCGGGATAGCCGAAGGTCACGCCCTCGATCTCCACGCGGCCGTCGGCGGGGAGCTCGGCGGCATGCGCGCCCTGCCCCTGCGACGGGACGGCGCTGAGCACCTCGTCGATGCGCTCCGCGCAGACGATCGCACGCGGGATCATCATCGCCATGAAGACGCCCATCATGACCGCGGTGAGGATCTGCAGCAGGTATTGCAGGAAGGCCGTGAGCGCGCCGATCTGGATGTCGCCCGCACCGACCCGGTGCCCGCCGAACCACAGCACGGCGGCGGTGGCGGCGTTGAGGATCAGCATGATGAGCGGGAACATCAGCACGAAGATGTTGCCGACCCGGACCGAGACGCGGGTCAGGGCCAGGTTGGCCTCGTCGTAGCGCAGGCTCTCGAACTTCTCGCGGACGAACGCGCGGATCACGCGGATGCCGACGATCTGCTCGCGGATGACGCCGTTCACTCCGTCGATGCGCTCCTGCATCTGGCGGAACAGCGGCAGCAGCAGCCACACCAGGAGGCCGACCACCACGAACAGGATGGCCACCGAGACCCAGATGAGCCACGAGAGCCCCGCATCCACCTGCACGGCCAGGATGATGCCGGCGATGCACATGATCGGCGTCGACACCATGAAGTTGAGCGTGAGCAGCACGAGCATCTGCACCTGCTGCACGTCGTTCGTGTTGCGGGTGATCAGCGTCGGCATGCCCCAGCGGGCCAGGTCGAGCGAGGGGAGGGAGTCCACCTTGCGGTAGAAGTCGCGGCGGATGTCGCGGCCGACCGACATCGACGCGCGGGCGCCGAAGTAGGTGGCGGCGATGGCCGCGACGACCTGCACGAAGCAGACCATGAGCATCATCCCGCCGGTCGACCAGATGAATCCGGTGTCGCCGGTGACGATGCCCTTGTCGATGATGTCTTTGTTGAGGGTCGGGAGGTAGAGGGCCGCGAGGGTCGCGATCAATTGGAGGATCACGACCGCGAGGGCCGACCGCCAATAGGGACGACCGAACCGCAGAGCCATTCGGAGAAGAGTCACGAGAATTCCTGTGTGTCGCAGTGCTGGTGAGGTGCCGGGAGGCTGGAGCACAAGTGCCCCAGTCAAACACGACGCCGGAAGGCCGCCGCTATGACGTCGCTGTCTGAGTGATCTCGAACACCGATTACGGTAGCGCGGGCCTCCGACTTACGTGTCCGGAGGAGTGGACTCTCCCGACGCTATGCGGACTTGCGGTCATGTCGTGACCGCAATCCGGCGCCGGGCGAGGTGTGTCAGGCGGGCGAGTAGTGCAGGTGCAGCACGCCGTTGTCGTAGGCCTCGGAGTGCCGCAGGCGCAGCTTCGCCGGTGCCGAGCCGTCGGGGAAGAGTCGCGCACCGGTGCCGAGCACGACCGGGTAGACGAAGAGGTGGAGCGAGTCGACCAGTCCGTCGGTGAGCAGCGCGCGCACGAGGGTTCCGCTGCCGCTGATGTAGAGGCCGCCGGAGACGCTGTCCTTGTACTCGCGGATGCGGCCGGCGTCGTAGGCGCCGAGCGACCGCGAGTTGCCCCACGCGGCCTCGGTGGCCGCGTCGTCGAGCGTGCTGCTGACGACGGCCTTCGTGGAGTCGTTGAAGAACGGGGCGCCGGGGTCGTCGGCCGCGGTGCGCGTCGACCACGCCGGGGCGAACATCTCGAAGGTGCGCCGGCCGAGCAGGATGGCGTCGGCCGAGCGCGTGATGCGGCCGATGTCGTCGCCCATCGCGGGGTCGAAGCCGTACTCGGCGGTCCAGCTCGGATCCTGGAAGACCCCGTCGAGCGAGACGAACTCGTGCACTGCGATGGTCCCCATGGCTTCCCCTTCCGACCGGCCGACAGGCAGGGCCGTCCGCTGCCGAACAGCTTAGGACAGGACGCCGCCGGACGTCAGGCCCGGGGCATCCATACGTCAGAGCGCGCCCGGCAGGCGGTCGAGGCAGTCGTTCCAGCCGCGGACGTGTTCGCCGGCGGCCTCCCCGTCCGCGAACCCGTCGTGCCGCACGGTGACGCGCGTGCCGTCGCCGTCCGGGGTGAGCGCGATGGTGACGCGCGTCTCGAGGTCCTCGCCGTCCCAGCGCCAGGTGGCGGAGAGCCCGTGTCCGGGGTCGACGGCGGTCACCGTGCCGGTCACGGCCATCGCCGCCGGACCGGACGCGATGCGGAGCGGACCGCCCTCGCGCGCATCCAGCTCGACGACGGTCTCGAAGCGCGGCGGCCAGAACCAGGTCGCGAGCTCGGCGGGGTCGGTGAGCGCACGCCAGACACGCTCGGGAGGGGCCGGGATGCGCCGGTCGACGGTGAGACCGCTCATGCCGACCATGCTCGACCGGATGCGACCCCGCGTCTAGGCCGCGCGTGCGATCAGCGCGAGCGGCGCAGGACCGCGTGGCGGATGAGCGGGGTGATGAGCGTCACCGCGAGGAACACGATCGAGCCGCCGAGGATCGCGTCGACCGGAGGCGTGTCCCGGCTCACCTGGACCACGCCGGAGATCACGCCGGCCGGCGCCGCGACCACGGCGCTGATCCAGAACTCGCGCCAGTACGGGTTGCGCTCGGTGCGCGAGAGGTGGGACGGGTCGGCGACGACCGGGACGTCGTCCACGGGATCGCGGCGGAGCTGGGCGGGAGTCGGGTCGGCGTCCATGGGGGTCCTTCTCGTCGGGTACTGGCCCACTATCGGCACGGCGGAGCAGCGCGTTAGGCGCCCCGGGTACGCGAAACGCCGTTCCGGTACGAGCGGAACGGCGTTTCGCGGTGAGTCAGGCCTCGGGTTCGGTGGGCGGCGCGACGTTCGCGCCTCCGGCACCCGGTCCGACGGCACCCCCGCCTCCGCTCCCGCTTCCCGCACCGGCGCCGGCGGTCACCCGGCCGCCGCGCTGCTCGGCCTCGAGGCGTTCCGCCTCCTCGCCGCTGATGGCCTCACCGCGGGCCACGAGCCCGGCCTGGTCCGACAGCGGGATCTGCTTGAGGAAGAGGGCGAGGATGAGCGCGACCGCGATGAACGGCACGAGGTACCAGAACACCGGGGCGAGCGCGTCCGCGTAGGCGTTCACGACGCCGGTGTGCACGGCCTCCGGAAGCTTGTTCAGCGCCTCCGGGCTCAGCGTCGCCGTCGCGCCGGCCGCGTCGGACGGCGAGGCTCCGGCCCGAGTGAAGACGTCCTTCAGGTTCTCGCCCAGGCGGGTGGTGAACAGCGTGCCGAAAACGGCGGTGCCGAGCGCCGCGCCGACCTCGCGGAAGTAGTTGTTCGTGGAGGTCGCGGTGCCGATCTGCGCGGCCGGGACCGCGTTCTGCACCACGAGCACGACCACCTGCATGATCAGGCCGAGCCCGGCGCCGAAGATGAACAGGTAGACGCAGATGAGCCAGATCGGGGTGGAGGCGGCCAGCGTCGTCATGCAGACCATGGCGATACCGGTGATGATCGTGCCGAGGATCGGGTACAGCTTGTACTTGCCGGTCTTGGTGATCGCCATGCCCGACACGATCGAGGTGCCGATCAGGCCGACCATCATCGGGATCATCAGCAGGCCGGAGGCGGCGGCCGAGGTGCCCGACGACATCTGCAGGAAGGTCGGCACGAAGCCGATGGCCGCGAACATCCCGATGCCGAGCGCGAGGCCGATGGCGGTCGCGTTGATGAAGATCGGGTTCTTGAACAGGCTGAGCGGGATGATCGGGTCCTTGGCGCGCGCCTCGGCGATCACGAACGCGACGGCCGCGAGGAGCATCCCGATGCCCCACGCCCAGGTCGCGAACGAGCCCCAGCCGTGGTCCTTGTCGCCGCCGAAGTCGGTGAAGAAGATGAGGCAGGTCGTCGCGATCGACAGGAAGAGGATGCCGAGGATGTCGATCGGGTTGGTGGCGCGCTTGCTCGGCAGGGTCAGCGCGAAGAGGGCGATGACGAGCGCGGCGATGCCGACCGGGATGTTGATGTAGAACGCCCACTGCCAGGTCAGGTGGTCGACGAAGAAGCCGCCGAGCAGCGGACCGGCGACGGCGGAGAGGCCGAAGATGGCGCCGAGCGGGCCGAGGTACTTGCCGCGCTCGTTGGCGGGCACGATGTCGGCGATGATCGCCTGCGACAGGATCATCAGACCGCCGCCGCCGAGACCCTGCATGGCGCGGAACACCACGAAGGTCCAGAAGTCGCCTGCGAACGCGCAGCCGATGGAGGCCGCGGTGAAGATCGCGATGGCGATGATGAACAGCCACCGGCGGCCCAGCACGTCGCCGAGCTTGCCGTAGACCGGCATCACGATGGTGGTGGCGAGGATGTACGCGGTGGTGATCCACACCTGGTGCTCGACGCCGCCGAGGTCGCCGACGATGGTCGGCATGGCGGTGGAGACGATCGTCTGGTCGAGGCTGCTGAGCAGCATCCCGGCGATCAGTGCGCTGAAGATGATCCAGATGCGCCGCTTGGTCAGCAGCAGTGGCGCAGGCGCGATGGCGGTCATGGGGTCCGTTCGTTCTCGGGTGGTGCGGGGTGGGATGCGGGTGGTGCCGTGAGGCGTGATCAGGGGGCGGGCGTCAGGCGAGCGTCAGGCGAAGAGCTCGCGGACGGCGTCGATGCGGCGGCGGATGATGGCCGGGAGGTCGTCCGAGCCCTCGGGCCGGAAGAACTCCTCGGCGCTGGCCCGGAGCAGTCCGCCGGCGAGCTGGACCGCGGCGGCGGCGCGCAGGTCGCCCGACGGGAGCCCTTCGCGGCGCTCGACGAGCAGGATGTCCTCCCGCTCGCCCTCGCCTGCCATCTTCAGCATGTGCGCGGCGAGGCGCGGCTCGCGATCGACGGCCTTGATGAGGTCGTGGATGTCGGCGACGGTCAGGCCGCCGTAATCCCAGCGCGCGAGGTTGAGGGCGATCAGGTCGTCGAGGAGGTGCTCGATGCCCCGCGGGCCCTCGGCGAGGAACCGCTCGGCGGCTCCGGACTCGTCGAGATCGACGGGGATGCCGATGACCGCGTTCTCTTTGGACGCGTAGTAGTTGAAGAGGGTGCGGCGGGAGACGCCGACCTCCTCGCAGAGCTCCTCGACCGTGAACCCGGCGAGCCCGCGCTCGATGGTCAGCCGACGGGCCGCCTCGCGCAGACCGCGGGCGGTCTCCTCTTTGCGACGCTCTCGCGTCGACCTTGCACTCTCGCTCACGAAGTGCAATCTTGCACCCTCTAGCTGAAAGTGCAATGTGAGCGGGAGTGCCCTGCGGCTAGTGCGAGAACGCGGTCTTCGGGATGCGGCTGGGGTCGCCGGTGCGCAGCTCGGCGCACACCGCGCGCACGTCGGCGACGAGGTCGTCGCCGAGCTCGGCGCTGAAGCCGTCGCGGACCACGACGCGCAGCACCGCGACATCCTCCGCGTTCGCCGGCATCGTGTACGCCGGCACCTGCCAGCCGCGGGCGCGCAGCTCGTGCGAGACCTGGAACACGGTGAACGGCGCGTCCTCCTTCACCTCGAACGCGATGACGGGGATGGCCGTGCCGTCGGTGAGCACCCGGAGGTCCTCCTCCTTCGCCAGCCCGGTGGAGATGCGCACCGCTGTGTCGCGCAGGGCGCTCATGATCGCGGTGAAACCTCCCCGGCCCAGCCGCACGAAGTTGTAGTACTGGCCGATGACCTGGTTGCCGGGGCGGGAGAAGTTGAGGGTGAAGGTCGGCATCTCGCCGCCGAGGTAGTTGACGTTGAACACCAGCTCGGGCGGCAGGTGGTCGGGCGAGCGCCAGACCACGAAGCCGATGCCGGGATAGGTCAGCCCGTACTTGTGACCGCTCACGTTGATCGAGACCACGCGCGGCAGGCGGAAGTCCCACTCCAGGTCCGGGTGCAGGAACGGCACGACGAAGCCGCCGCTGGCCGCATCCACGTGCACGGGGACGTCCGGCCCGCCCGAGTCGGCGAGGGTGTCGAGCACCTGGCAGATCTCGGCGATCGGCTCCAGCTCGCCCGTGAAGGTCGTGCCCAGGATGCCGACGACGCCGATCGTGTCCTCGTCGACCGCATCCCGCACTTGCTCGGGCGTGATGACGTAGCGCCCCTTCTCCATGGGGAGATAGCGGGGCTCCACCTCGAAGTAGCGGCAGAACTTCTCCCACACGACCTGCACGTTGGAGCCGAGGACGAGGTTCGGCGTGCCCCCGGAGGTCAGCCCGCGCCGGGCGCGCCAGCGCCACTTGAGCGCGAGGCCGGCGAGCATGACCGCTTCGCTCGAGCCGACGGTGGAAGCGCCGGTCGGCTCCCCGGGCTCGGCGTGGAAGAGGTCGGAGACGATGGAGACGCACCGGCGCTCGATGGCGGCCGTGGACGGGTACTCGTCCTTGTCGATCATGTTCTTGTCGAACGACTCCGCCATCAGGATCTCGGCCTGCGGCTCCATCCACGTCGTGACGAAGGTGGCGAGGTTCAGGCGGGAGCTGCCGTCGAGCAGGAGCTCGTCGTGGATGAGGCGGTAGACGCCGTCCGGATCGGTGGGCTCGGCGGGGAGCCGGTCGGGCGGGCTCTGCCGCGACAGCCTCCCGGTGTACGCCGGTGTGATGGAGCCTTCGGGGACGAATCGTTGAGGCGTCATGGGGCCGATGCTAACGGCGGCGCCCGGGCGCGGCAACGCACGGGACGAGGGCAGCGACCGCGCCGGGAAACACGAAGCGCCCCGCCAGACGAATCGGACGGGGCGCTTCGGGGAGGCTCAGAGAGCGCGGATGTTGGAGGCCTGCGGGCCCTTGTTGCCCTGCGTCACCTCGAACTCGACCTTCTGGTTCTCTTCGAGGTTGCGGAAGCCGTTGCCCGTGATCTCGCTGTAGTGAGCGAACACGTCGGCCGAGCCGTCGTCCGGGGCGATGAAGCCGAAGCCCTTTTCGGAGTTGAACCACTTGACGGTGCCAGTTGCCATCGTTTTTTCTTCTTTCAATCTGCGATGACCGACGCCGCCGGAACCGTTCCGGAGCTGCTTACGGAAAGCGCGATGTCCAGGATACGCGAAAAGCCGGTTTTACGCCTTGGTTCTGTCGAAGAGAAGTCGCGATGTTGCGCCGGCGATGAGCGCTCCCACGATCGGGGCGACGATCGAGAGCCACAGCTGGCCGAGTGCGGTGGGCCCTCCGTAGATCGCCGTCGCGATGGAACGGGCCGGGTTGAACGACGCGTTCGACACCGGGATGGTGATGAGCGCGAGCAGCGTCAGCGTGAGGCCGATCGCGAGCGGGCCGAAGCCGTCGGCCGCGCGGGAGCTGGTCACGCCGAGGATCACGTAGACGAACACGGCCGTCGTGATGATCTCGATCAGCAGCGACGAGATGAGCGGGAATCCGCCCGGCGAGAGCTCTCCCCAGCCGGTGGAGGCGAAGCCGCCCTTCTGCGCTGCGGCGAGGAAGCCGTCCGGTGCGCCCGCCGCGATGGCGACGAGGAGGGAGGTGGCGATGATGCCGCCGACGATCTGGGCGACGATGTAGGAGACGACGTCCTTCCAGCCGAAACGGCCGGCGATCGCCAGGCCGAGGGTGACGGCCGGGTTGAAGTGGCCGCCCGAGACCGGTCCGAACGCGTAGGCCGAGACGACGACGCTGAGGCCGAGCGCGAGCGCGACGCCGAGGAACCCGACGTTCAGCCCGCCGTCGCCTCCGCTGAAACCGGCCGCGTAGATCGCGGTGCCGATGACGCCGAAGACGAGGACGAAGGTGCCGGCGACCTCGGCGGCGAGGCGCGCGCCGAGCGTCGGTGCGACGGGAGCGGTGGGCGCCGCCGAGACGGTGGCGGGAGGGACGGTTTCGGACATGGCTCTCCTTGGCGGGTGTGATCTCGAGACGATCGGGAGGAGACTCCCACGGTCAACGTAGCGAACGCACCGGGAACGCGCAGCGAATATGACGGAGCGTCACGGGCTGATGGTGGCCGCTGGGCCAGCCGGACTCGGGCTCAGGACCGGCTGACGATCACGTAGCGCTCGTCGTCGACCGGACCACCCCAGAGCCGCTCGTCCGCGGAGAGCGACCGGACATCCGCGTGCGTGCGGTGGCGGAGCACGGCGGCCCGGCACTCCTCCGCCGTCAGCCCGGCCCCGGTCGACCACGAGCCCTCGATCAGGATGAGCCGACCTCCCGGACGGAGCAGGGCGACCCAGCGCGCCAGCACGGCGTCAGGATCGGCGAACGACCAGAGCACGTGGCGCGACAGGACCGCGTCGAACGAGGCGGCCGGGAGCGGTGGATCGGCCGCGTCCCCGTGCACGAAGTCGACGTCGACCCCGGCGGCGGCAGCCTTGCCGCGAGCGATCCCGAGCATCCGGGTGGAGATGTCGAGGCCGGTCACGGCGAGGCCGGCTGCGGCGACGAGGAGCGAGAGACTCCCGGTGCCGCATCCCAGATCGCACACGCGTGCCGGGGGCTCCGGGAGGAGCGGGGTGAGGAGGCTCCGCCAGGCTTCCCGCACGTCCGGATCGCGCAGGCCGTGGTCGGCGGCCTCGTCGAAGGCGTCGGCGTGGTCGTCCCAGAGCTCCTCGGCGTCCGTGGCCATAGCGCGAGTATTCCACTCTCCGCGCTCGACGGCTCACCGCCACCGATAAAGTGTGACGCGAGCCGTCCGGCTCGCGAGACGAGGCGGAGGGAGCCCCGTGAGTTCGGAACAGCAGGAGCAGGTCCAGCAGGAGCCGCGCGGCGCGGAGCACACGGCCGAGTCGGGCTGGCGGCGGTTCTGGAACCGCGGCGGCTGGTGGAAGGCGCTGCTCGTCATCGCCGTCTACTACGGCCTCTACCAGCTCGCGGGCTGGCTGATCGGCCTGGCGTTCGGCGGCCTGATCGACCCGCACGACATCTTCGCGAACGGCGTCAGCACGTTCATCGCGGTGGGCGCGCCGATCGTGGTCGGCAGCATCCTGCTCGTCGTCTTCGCGCTCTCGCTCGGCTGGCTGAAGGAGCTGTTCGGCCCCCAGCCGATCCGGGGTTCGTGGTGGATGTGGATCGGCGTCGGCGTCGTGATCCTGTTCAACGTCCTGCGCTTCGTCAGCGCGGACTACCCCGGCTGGAATGCGGGAGCGGTCGCCGCCGTGCTGATCTCCGGGCTGTTCATCGGCTTCGCCGAAGAAGTGGTGACCCGCGGTTTCGCCGTCAACCTGCTGCGCCGCGGCGGCTACGGCGAGCGCAGCGTGATGCTGCTGTCCTCCCTGCTCTTCGCCGCCATGCACTCGGGCAACATCCTCAGCGGCCAGAGCCCCCTCGCCGTGGGATTCACGGTGGTCTACACGTTCGCGTTCGGCCTGGTGATGTACACGGCCCTGCGGGTGACCGGCAACCTGATCTGGCCCATCCTGCTGCACGCCTCCACCGACCCGAGCCTCTTCCTGCTCACCGGCGGGATCGATGCCACGGGCGGCTCCCTCCACCCGGGTCCGCTCGCGGGGATCGCCGGTCTCGGCAACATCGTCGTCATGATCGTCGCGCTCGTCCCGCTGATCTTCGTGCGCGGTCGCGTCGACCGCGAGGCCGCGTACGGACTGAAGCCGCCCGCGACGACGCTGTCCTGAGCGTCAGCCGACGGGTGCGGGGCGGGTCGTGCCGCGGACGCGTAACCGCGGGTCGGTGCAGAACCGCCTCGGTTCCGTCCGCCCGTCCAGCCGCTCCAGCAGCATGGTCGCCGCGGTGCGCCCCATCTCGTCTCCGCGCTGATCGACCGTCGTGAGGTCGAGCAGCGGATGCCGGGCGATGTCGATGTCGTCGTAGCCGGCGACCGAGACGTCCGCGGCGGTGAGCCCGCGCTCGGCGACGGCGCGAAGCACCCCGAGGGCGAGGGTGTCGTTGGCCGCGAAGATCGCGGTCGGCCGGTCGGCGCCGTCGAGCAAGCGAAGCGCGGCGGCGTGCGCGCTCTCCTCCGACGCCTCCGACTGCGTGACCTGCGGCTCAGCGCCGGCGGTGCGCATCGCGGCGGCGTACGTGACCAGCCGCAGCGAGTGCGGGTCCACCCGCTGCTCGTCCTCGGCCGCGTACGCGCGGGTCAGGTGGGCGATGCGTCGGTGCCCGAGGCCCAGGAGGTGGTCGACCACGAGCCGCGCGCCCGCCCTGTCATCGCCGGCGACGGTGTCGAACCGCTCCGAGTACTGGTGCCCGCCGAGTTGCACGAGCGGGACGTGGCGCGCGAGCCGGTCGAGCCGCTCGGGATCGGAGGGCGGCGCGATCGCGACGATTCCCGCGACCTGACGGTCGAGGAGGCTCTCCACCGCGTGCATCGACGACGCGAACTCCGAGGGCGCCAGGATGACGTCGAACCCGGTGCCGTCGAGCGCGGCCACGGCGCCGCGGACCACCGTCGTGAGGAACTCGTTGCCGAGCTGCGGCACGGTGATGCCGAAGGTCGTCGTCGTCCCGCGCATCGCCCGCGCCGCCGTCCGCGGCCGGTAGTCGAGTCGCTCGATCGCCGCTCCGACGCGCTCGCGCATCCCGTCGCTCACACCGTAGGCGCCGCGGATGACCTTGGAGACCGCCGCCGGGGAGACGCCGGCCTCGCGGGCGACGTCGGCGAGGGTGGCGGCGCGCAGTGACGCGGGGCGCGACCCGTCGGTCATGGTCGAGCTCCCTTCGCCGTCGGCGCGGCCGTGTGCGCGGCCGCCGTGGCGAATCTAGCGGAGATCGCGGCTGCCCGTATATCGATTGACGGGGTCGGAGCCGCTCGGTAACGTGGGGCGGACATCCGTGTGTATATCGATCTACAGCCGTCGTGCGCCCCGAGGAGACACCGTGTCCGCATCCCACCCCGTCCGCATCACCGAGGTCAGGGTCGACCGGCGACGGGATGCCGCGCTCGCGAGCGTCCCGGACCCGCAGCTCGGCTGGCTCGTCGAGTCCGACCTCCCGGACTGGTGGCAGCGGAGCGTCGAGCTGCGCTTCGGCGACCGGACCGCGACCCTCGAGACCGCGGAGTCGTCGTTCGTCGAGTGGCCGTTCGCTCCGCTCGCCCCGCACGAGTCCGGCGAGCTGAGCGTGCGCGTCACCGGCGTCGACGGGAGCACCTCCGAGTGGAGCGCCCCGCTCGCCGTGCGCGCCGTCTTCCTCGCGGCGGGCGAGTGGACCGCGCCCACCATCGCCTTGGCCGACCCCGCGGCACCGGCGCAGCCCGTCTCCCTGCGGCACGAGTTCTCTCTCGACCGCCCGGTCTCCCGGGCCCTCCTGTACGCCGCCGCCGAAGGCGTCTACCAGGTGTCGATCAACGGCCGGGACGTGGACGACGCCGTGCTCAAGCCCGGCTGGACCGTCTACCAGGAGCGCCGCATCCACGAGTCCACCGACGTCACCGGCCTGCTCTCTCCTGGCCGCAACGCGATCGGGGTCCGCCTCGCCGGCGGCTGGTGGACCGAGGAGTTCGGCTTCGCCGGCCAGGGGAAGCGGTTCTACGGCGACCAGCCGGCGGTGACGCTCTTCGTCCGCGTCGAGTACGCGGACGGCACCGTCGAGACCATCGAGACGGGCGAGCAGTGGCGCGCCACCGGCGACGGGCCCATCGTCTCCTCCAGCCTCTACCAAGGAGAGACGGTCGACACCCGCCGCGCCGCCCCCGGCTGGGACGCACCCGGCTTCGACGATGCGGGCTGGGCCCCGGTGCGCACCTCCCCGACGACGGTGATCCCGGAGGCCGAGCGCGCCGAGCCCGTGCGCCGCACGCAGCTGCTCCCCGTCGTCGAGGTGCTGACCACGCCGTCGGGCGCGACCGTGCTCGACTTCGGTCAGAACCTCGTCGGCCGCCTGCGCCTGCGCGTCTCCGGCCGGGCGGGGCAGACGATCACCCTGCGTCACGCCGAGGTCCTGGAGCACGGCGAGCTCGCCCTCCGCCCGCTGCGCTTCGCCGCCGCGACCGACACGTTCGTGCTCTCCGGCGCGGGCGAGCAGACGCTCGAACCCGAGTTCACCTTCCACGGCTTCCGCTACGCGCAGGTCGACGGCTGGGACGACCCCGACCCGGCCGCCGTCAGCGCCGTCGTGCTCGGCAGCGACCTGCGGCGCACGGGCTGGCTCGAGACCTCCGACCCGCTGATCGACCGCCTGCACGAGAACGCCGTCTGGGGGATGCGCGGCAACTTCCTCTCCCTGCCGACCGACTGCCCGCAGCGGGACGAGCGCCTCGGCTGGACCGGCGACGCCCAGGTCTTCGCCCCCTCCGCCTCCTTCCTCTACGACAGCGACGCCTTCCTCGCCTCGTGGTTGCGGGATGTCGCCGTCGAGCAGCGCGGCAACGGCGGCGTGTGCCCGTACGTGGTGCCGAACGTGCTCGGCGAGTGGGGCGCCGCCCCGGCCGCCGGGTGGGGCGACGCCGCCACCGTCGTCCCCGCCACCCTCTTCGAGCGCTTCGGCGACCGCCGCGCGCTCGCCGACCAGTTCCTGCAGATGGCCGCCTGGTGCGACGCCATCCTGTCGCGCACGGACGACGCCGGCCTCTGGCGGGCGCCCTTCCAGTTCGGCGACTGGCTCGACCCGGCCGCACCGCCGGACCGGCCGATGGATGCGCGCACCGACCCGGACCTCGTCGCGAACGCCTACCTCGTCCGTTCGCTCGACCTCACGGCGAGCGCGGCACGCACCCTCGGCGACGAGGAGGCCGCCTCGCGCTATGCGACGCACGCCGCCGACACCCGGATCGCGTTCGACCGCGAGTACCTGCGCGACAGCGACCGTCTGGCCTCCGACGCCCCCGCCGCGTACGCCCTCGCCCTCGCGTTCGACCTCGACGGCGGCCGCCCCGAGCGCCGTGCGGCCTTCGGCGACCGTCTGGCCGAGCTCGTCGCGGAGGGCGGCCACCGCGTCCCCACCGGCTTCCTCGGCACTCCCGTGCTGCTCGACGCCCTCACTGCCACGGGCCACGTGGACGACGCGCTGCGCCTCCTGTTCCAGACCGAGAACCCGTCCTGGCTCTACCAGGTGCTCCTCGGCGCGACCACCGTCTGGGAGCGCTGGGACTCCCTCCTCCCCGACGGCACGGTCAACCCCGGCGAGATGACCAGCTACAACCACTACGCGCTCGGCAGCATCGTGGACTGGATGCACCGCTCCCTCGGCGGCCTCGCCCCGGCCTCCCCCGGCTACCGCACCATCCGGATCGATCCGGCGGGCTACGCGGGCTTCGACCGGGTGCGCTGCGCCCACGAGACCCCGTACGGCCTCGCCGAGGTGGCGTGGACCCGCGAGGGCGACCGCGTCGAGCTCTCCGCGATCGTGCCGGCCAACTCCCGCGCCGAGGTGCACCTGCCCGGCGGGCCCTCGCCCGTGACCGTCGGCTCGGGCACCCACACCTGGACGTTCACCGTCCCCGCGCCCGCCGCCTCCGCCGAGAGGTGACTTGTTGCGGGTAAAACCCCCGCCTCACCCGCAACAAGTCACCTCTCGCGAGCGGTTATCCCCAGAACCCCTGGTGGGAGGCGGCGGCCTCCTCCTCGAGGTGCGGGCCCGAGACCTCGATGACGCGGCTCCCCGCGGCCAGCACGGTGCGCGAGGGGAGGGCGAGCGTCGGGTTGTCCGCGTGGTCGCCGGTCATCGCGTAGAGGGCCTCCTCGGGCAGCGCGTAGACCACGCGGCCGATGCCCGACCAGTAGATCGCGCCCGAGCACATCGCGCACGGCTCGCACGAGGTGTACAGCGTGTAGCCCGGCAGCTCGTCGCCCGGGATGGCGCGGCCGGCCAGGCGCACGAGGTTCGTCTCGGCGTGCCCCGTGATGTCCTTCTCCGTGTTGACCGTGTTCTCCGCCTCCAGCGCGACCGACCCGTCGGGGGCGACCAGGATGGCGCCGAACGGGTGGTTGCCGTGGCTGCGGGCCGCATCGGCGACGGCGATGGCGCGGCGGAGATGCTCGAGATCGGCGGAGATGTCAGTCATGCTGCGAGCCTACCGAGCGCTCTCGCGCCGGGCCCCCACGAACGCAGCGCCCCGGGAACGAAGAAAGCCCCGGCGAACCGGGGCTTCTCCTACTGTCTCAACCAGTGTGCGCCACGAGGGATTCGAACCCCCAACCTTCTGATCCGTAGTCAGATGCTCTATCCGTTGAGCTAGTGGCGCATGACCGTCACGCTCTCGCGCGGGCCGGATTAGAGCTTACATGACCGCATCCAAGACCGCCAATTGGCGGCGGAGCGCGACCTGCCGGTACGAGGTCTCGATCAGTTCACCGATCTCGGTCCACTGGTCGGCGTCGTCGGGCCATGCGCGGTCGATGTCGATCCCGAGCCACCCACTGGCGCCCCAGTACTTGGGGATGAAGACGCGCGCGTCCTGCCGGAGCGCCGGATCCTCGGCCGGATCCGGCTTGAAGACCACGGAGTCGCTGCGGTCCATCATGGCGCCGACGAGGGCGAAGACGCGGCCCTTCTCCCCCGCCTTGAACGCCGGGCGGCCGTGCGTGAGGATTTCGACGGCCTCCGGGAGGTGGAGGCTGCGGGCGCGCACCCGGGCGACCAGCTCGTCGCCCGGCTCGAACAGCAGCGGGTGCTCCATCAGGCGAACACCTCGTCGAGGAAGCAGACCAGCGCGCGCCAGCTGCGGGCGTCGGCGACCGGCCGGTAGCTGTCGCGGCCCGGGATGGTGAACGCGTGCGGCGCTCCCGAGTAGGTCGTCACCTGCCAGTCCACGTGTGGGGCGCCGCGCAACTCGTCCTGGAAAGTCGCGACCGCCGAGTCGGGCACGACCGGGTCGTCCCCGCCCGTGAGCACCAGCAGGGAGGCGGCGATCGCGGCGGCGTCGGAGGGGTCGTGGGCGATGAGGCCGCCGTGGAACGAGACGACGCCGCGCGCCGGCGCTCCGGTGCGGGCGAACTCGAGCGCGGCGGTGCCGCCGAAGCAGTAGCCGATCACGGCGAGGCGGGCGGGGTCGACGGCGGGATGCTGCTGCAGCCAGCTGAACCCGGCCGCGACCCGGGCGCGCAGCAGCGCGAGATCGCGGTAGTAGGTGCCGGCGACCTCCCGGGCGGCATCGCCCTCCGGCCGCACGTCGGCGCCGTAGAGGTCGGCGGCGAACGCGACGTAGCCGCTGCGCGCGAGCATCTGGGCGCGCATCCGCACGTTGTCGCCGACGCCGTGCCAGTCGTGGAGCACCAGCACGGCGGGCCGTCGCTCGTCGGCCTGCGCGTCGCGGGCGAGGTAGCCCTCGAGCGGCAGCCCTTCGTGGTCGTACGCGATCGTCTCGGTCTCGATGACGGAGCGTTCGCCGACGGGCACCTGGGCGAGCAGCCGCTCGTGCGCGGGCGAGAGAGCAGTCGGCTGGGTGGTCGAACGGGCGGTCGGGCGGGCGAGCGTCACGGGATGTTCTCCATCAGGTCGCGTCGTCGCGGGCGACGGACGTCGCCTGCGGCCTGGCCTGCTGTGACTCGGTCGCGGACTGCGCGCGGAACCCCGGTGCGGGTCGGGTCCCACATCGACACCCTACCTCGGTCGCCCCGGGCGCGCGACGGGCGGCCCACGCGGAGGCGACGGTCGTACCATGGGCGCATGGTCACCCAGTTCAGCAACGAGACGGACGCCAGCCGGTACGCGATGCACATGGACGGCGAGCTCGTCGGTGTGCTCGATTACCGCGTCCTGGGCGGGTCGATCTCGCTGACCCGATCGTTCACCGTCCCGGCGAAGCGCGGCAACGGATACGCAGCCCAGCTCGTCGAGTACGCGGTCGACGACATCGCGCACACGGGCGGACTGACCATCGTTCCGATGTGCTGGTACGTCGCCCAATGGTTCGACGACCACCCCGAGCGCGCCGGCCTGCTGCAGCAGCGCAGCGCGGGCTGAGCGCGACGATGGCGGACAGACGAGCGGTCCTGGTCTCGCGGTTCGGCGACTCCACCTCCCTGGTGCTGGCGGAGCAGTCGCTCCGCCCTCCCCGCGGCAACGAGGTCGTCGTGCGGGTGACGCACGCCTCCGTCGGCACGACCGACGTGCTCGCGCGCCGCGGCGGCTACGTCTTCCAGCCGCTCCCCGGATTCACGCCCGGCTACGACTTCGTCGGCGTCCTGGAGACGGAGTCGGCCGTCTCGGTCGCCCTCGGCCTCCGCACCGGTGCGCGGGTCGCCGGCGTGCTGCCCCGGATGGGTTCGCACGCGACCCGGCTCGTGCTGTCGCCGACCTTCCTCGTCGCCGTGCCGGACGGTCTCGACTCCGCCGCCGCGGCGACCGCCCCGCTCGACGCCGTCACCGCCGGTCTCGCACTGCGCATGACGGGCGATGCCCGGCGCGTGCTCGTGCAGGGCGCCTCCGGAGCCGTCGGATCGATCGCCGTGCAGCTCGCGACGCAGGAGGGCCGTACGGTCGTCGGCACCGCGTCCTCGCGCACCCGCGCCTTCGCGGAGGGGTTCGGCATCCCCGTCGTCGACTACCGCGGGGCCGACTGGATGGGGCAGGCGCGCCGCGCGGCGGGCGGCCCCTTCGACGCCGCCATCGACCACACCGGCGCACCCCAGGTGCGCCAGACGCTCGCACCGGACGGCATCCTCGTGCACACCGCCTTCGCCGGCCGCGCCGGACACGAACGCGCCGACTCCCTGCGCGGCTCCGCGGAGGCGGCCGGGCGGCGGCGCGGGCATCCCCGCGAGCGCGTCTGCAGTGTCCCGTACTTCGTGCTCACGAAGCGGCCGCAGTACCGCGCCCTGCTGGGCGGCCTGCTCGCCGCGATCGACGACGGGCGGCTCCGGGTCGCCGCGCCGGAGGTCTTCGCGTTCGACGACCTGTGGGAGGCGGACCGCGCGGCGGAGCGGATCGAGCCCGGGCGGAAGGTCGTGCTCGCGGTCTGAGCCCACCCGCGGCCGTATGGGAGTGGAAGGACCACCCCCATACGGGCATTCGGGTAAGCCACCGGTCCGTTCGAGACGCCCCCTAGCGCGCACTGCACGAACCGGCTGACCCCTCCAGGGTAACGGTGGAGTAGACGGTGCAGTCAACCTGAGATGCCCTCTCGTCACCGCTGGGCCTGCTGGATATGCTGTGCCGCATGAGCACGAAGAGCCGCCAGGGGCCGCATCCGGAGACCACTCTCGAGATCCGCGATCACCGCGGGCTGTGGGGCGCGCTGGCCGGCCTGATCACGGCCGTCCTGATCGCGTACCCGCTGTCGGCCAGCATCGCGTTCGCGACGCACCCCGCCACGCAGCGCTTGTTCGGCGGACGGCTGGAGTCGGCGTCGCAGTTCGGCTTCCAGGCGTTCTGGTGGGTGCTCGCGCTCGCCTGCCTGGCGCTGCCGTTCATCGTCGGGTACGGGATCGCGAAGCTCTCGGTGCGTACCCTCACGGTCATCGGTGCGGTCGTGGTGATCCTGCTGATCCTGCTCGTCGTGCTCGGGCAGCTGTTCGCCTTCTGAGCCTCCCGAGCCTTCCGAGCGCGCCGAGGCGGCGGATTGTCCGCCGCCTCGGCGTGATTCGTGCCGCTTTTCGCCGTGGCGGACCGCGGGAGGCTAGCCGAGCGTGCCGTGGATGGCGAACTCGTCGATCGCGGCGAGCTCGGCGTCGGTGAGCGGGGCGCCGGCGAGCGCGCCGACGTTCTGCTCGAGCTGGGCGACGCTGCTCGCGCCGATGATCGCCGAGGCGACGGTGCGGCGGCGCAGCACCCACTGGAGGGCGAGCTGCGCGAGGCTCTGGCCGCGACCGGCCGCGATCTCGTTGAGTCCGCGGGCGCGCTCCAGGTAGGTCTCCGTGATGTCGGACTCGTGCAGGAACACGCTCGTGAGCGCGCGCGAGCCCTCGGGCACGCCGTTCAGGTAGCGGTCGGTCAGCATCCCCTGCGCCAGCGGCGAGAAGACGATCGCGGCGGCGCCGACCTCGTCCACGGCATCCAGCACGCCCTGCTCGACCGTGCGGTCGAACATCGAGTAGCGCGGCTGGTGGAGCAGCAGCGGAGTGCCCGCGGCGGCGAGCAGCCCGGCCGCCTCCACCGTGCGCTCGGGGCCGTAGTTCGAGATCGCGGGGTAGAGCGACTTGCCGCTCGTCACGGCGGTCACCAGCGCGCCCATGCTCTCCTCGAGCGGCGTGTCGGTGTCCGGACGGTGGTGGTAGAAGACGTCGACGTAGTCGAGGCCGAGCCGCTTCAACGACTGGTCGAGGGACGACAGGAGGTACTTGCGCGAGCCCCCATCGCCGTACGGGCCGGGCCACATCTCGTAACCGGCCTTGGTGGAGACGACGATCTCGTCGCGGTAGGCCTTGAGGTCGGTGGCGAGGATGCGGCCGAAGACCTCCTCGGCGGCACCGGGAGGCGGGCCGTAGTTGTTGGCGAGGTCGAAGTGGGTGATGCCCAGGTCGAAGGCGCGCAGCACGATGGCGCGCTGCACCTCATAGGCGCGGGCGTGCCCGAAGTTCTGCCAGAGGCCGAGCGAGAGCTCGGGGAGCACGAGGCCGCTCCGTCCGGCTCGGCGGTACGGGATGCGGTCGTAGCGGTTCGGGTCGGCGAGATGAGTCACTCCCACAACCTAGCAACTTCGCGGGACCGGTCCCACCGTGCTTTTCCGGCGCCAGCGTCGCCACGACATTCGTGCTGAATGTCGAGAAGGCGCGCACCATTCGCGACATTCGTGCCGAATGTGCGGCCCGATCTACGCGGTGCGGAGGCGGAACGCGTCGCCGACGCAGGTCACCGCGACACCGGTGTGGTCTGGGAGGCGCGTGAGCCCCTCGGTCGTCGCCGACGCGTACGACCCGACGACGACCGTGCGGGCGCCCGCGTCGATGCCGGCGCGGAGGCCCGCTTCGACGTCTTCGAAGACCAGGCAGTCCGCGATCGGCACACCCAGCCTCCGCGCACCGAGCAGGTACGGGTCGGGAGCGGGCTTGCCGTGCTCGACGTCGGCGGGCGTCACGACGACGGCCGGGAGTGGGATGCCCGCGGCCTCCATGCGGGCCACCGCCAGCGCGCGCGGGGCGCTCGTGACCAGGGCGACGGGAGCGCCCGCGTCGGTCAACGCCGCGATCAGCGCGGCGGCGCCGGGGATCTCGACGATGCCGTCGGTGCGGGTGACCTCCTCCTCCAGGAGGCGGTCGGTCATGCGCTCGCGCTCTTCGGCGGAGTACTGCGGGAGGAAGTGCGCCACCGTAGAGGGGGCCGGCCGGCCGTGCGCGTACTCGAGCACGCCGGCCGCGTCGAGGCCGTGCGTCGCGCTGAACTCGCCCCACACATGCTCGACGACTGGCGTCGAGTCGACGAGGGTGCCGTCCATGTCGAAGAGGAATCCACGCGCTGTCACATCCATCCCTTCACCCTAGGGGCCGGGCGTGAACGGGATCAGCGGCGCGGGTCCTGGATGTCGTGGGCGGCGCGCAGGTCCGAGAGCGCACGCTCGGTCTCGCGGGAGGGGGTGCCGCCTCGCGCGGCGATCGCCGCGGCGAACCAGTCGCTCAGCACGAAGCGCCGACGGCGCGGCTGCTCCCCGCCGTCCACGGTGCGGGCCGGATGGGCGATCCAGCCGTGGTCGATGCCCGATGTCCATGTCGTAGTAGCCATGACATAGACGTTACGAGCGTAAAGAAACGGCCACGAGATGGCTCTGGGTCTATCTTCGCAAAGATACGGCCAGTATCATGAGGGAATGTTGAAATCCGTCGCGGTGCCGCTCATCGACGAGTTCGCCATGTTCGAGTTCGGGGTCGTGTGCGAGGTGTTCGGCCTCGACCGCACCTACGCCGGACTCGAGCCGTTCGACTTCCGCGTGTGCACGATCGACCCCGCCGAGCCCCTCGCAGGTCGCAACGGCGTGCGGCTGATCGCGCCCTACGATCTGAGCGCGATGGAGGATGCCGACCTCATCGCCGTGCCCGCGGCCGACATCCGCGACAGCTACCCCGAGGAGCTGCTCGACGCGCTGCGCCGTGCCTCCGCGCGCGGCGCCACTCTGCTCAGCGTCTGCTCTGGCGCCTTCGTACTCGGCGAGGCCGGCCTGCTCGACGGCCGCGAGTGCACGACCCACTGGCGCTACGCGGACGCGCTGCAGCGCCGCTTCCCGAACGCCCGCGTCAACCCCGACGTGCTCTTCATCGACGACGGCGACGTGATCACCAGCGCCGGCACCTCCGCCGGCATCGACGCGTGCCTGCACCTCGTGCGCCGCGAGCTCGGCAGCGCCGCCGCCAACGCGATCGCACGCAACATGGTCGTGCCTCCCCAGCGCGACGGCGGTCAGCGCCAATACATCGACAAGCCGGTCTCCGACTGCGAGGACGACACCTTCAGCGAGCTGATCGACTACCTGACCGATCGTCTCGACGAGAACCACACCGTCAGCGGGCTCGCTGCCCGCACCCACATGTCCACCCGCAGTTTCTCGCGCAAGTTCGTGGCGGAGACCGGCGTCTCGCCGATGCAGTGGCTCACCACGCAGCGGGTGCTGCACGCAAGGCTGCTGCTCGAGACCACCGATCTCCCGATCGACGAGGTCGCCCGCCGCTGCGGCTTCGGCAGCGCCACCCTCCTTCGCCACCACTTCGACCAGGAGGTCGGCGTGCCGCCCACCCGGTACCGCGCCGCCTTCGCGCAGCGCGAGGCGCAGGCGGTGCCCGTTTCCTGAGCGGCGGAGATACGGCGCGCGCCCGGCGCGCATCGACCGCGCTCAGTGCCTCCGCTGACGGACGACGCGGCGGCGCCGGCGCCCGGCGACGATGAACAGTGACATGACGACGATCGCGGCGATGCCGACGAACATGATGATGCTCCCGACGAGCGAGTGCGCGATGCTGTAGCCCTTGTGTCCGCCGTCGGCGAAAGCGATCGCGATCACCAGGAACCGGATCTGATTGAGCAGGACGAAGAGGATGACGGACACCGACACGGCGATCGCGATTCTCAGCAGGCGGAATCGCTGGACGAGCGTGAACGCGGCGAACATCACCAGGAACGGTGCGATGACGAAGGAGATCGCGCACTCCGTCGTGATCCGGAGGGCGCGCCACTCGCCGTCCACTCCGAACGCGAACATCGGCGACCCGCTGCTGAATCCCGTCGCCGCCCCGTCCGCGAAGGTGTGAGCGGCCGCCCAGGCCGCCAGTTCGGCCTCCAGCTGGCGGGCCGGGTGGTTGAGCAGGACCAACGCCACGGCGATCGCGAGCAGTACAGCCGCACTCACACCGCGGGTCACCCAGCCATGTCTGCGCGCGGGTGCGGCTCCGGGTGTGGATTCGAGATCGTCTGGGGCGATCGGGGTCACAGCCATAGTTGGCCTCTTTCTCGGGTTCGAAGGGTGGCGCTCGGTCGTTCTCCTCTCGCCGGCTCGGCACGGAGCACGAACAAACGGATGAAGACGTCGTGGATGCCGATGGCGAGGACCAGCATCACGGTGAGCGGGTTCAGCAGCAGCTCGCGCCACTGGTGAACGGGTTCCAAGATCAGGAACACGACGATTGCCCACCCGATGGCGAGCAAGCGCGCGAATTCGAGCGACGCGCGCACCGGCCGCCTCCGTTCTCTTCGCCCGGTGGTGCGCTGCGCCGCACGACCGGTCAGAACATCGGTGAGGAGCTGGATCACCAGGCCGGTGAAGTAGAGAGACGCGCCGAAGACGGCGATCCAGCCGACGAAGTAGGAGGACGACACGATCCATGCGGTGACGGCCCCGGCAAGCAGGATCGCGTCTCCGATGACGAGGTTCCGCTCGAAGGCGATCGAAGCGCTCGAGAAGTCCGGGCCGGCCGGCCGGCCGGGAAACACACCCCGCGCGAACAAGCACGCGGAAAGGGCCGCGACGAACAGAACGAGCCCGAGGAGCGGGCCGGTGCTCACGGTCACCCCGCCGTTGAGCCACAGGATGTCGGCACCGACGATGACGAGGACGACGTCCCAGGCCAGTGTCGCGAGAGACCAGCCGACGATGCCGAGCCGTCCGACGTGCCGTTTACTCTTCGAGTGCAATTTTCGCACCCTTCGCGTGACCTTCGGCGTTCCGCCGCGTCTTCGCCCACCCGCGCTTGCCGCGGATGGAACGGTAGAAGGCGCGCGGGATCACCAAATACATGTAGTAGATGTACAGCCAGAGGGCCAAGCCGTAGCCGACAGCCACGGGCGGAGAGATCTGCGGCTCGCATCGCCACCGGTAGACCGGACCCCACAACGCGAACGGGGCGATCGCGAAGACGGCGAACAGCATGAGCGTCGCCCACCCCTGCCCGAGATACTCGGCGAACGCGGCCGGATCGCTCGCGGCCTTCGCGATCGTCGCACCACCGACGAGAAGGAACGCGATCATGCCCAGCAGTTGCAGGAACGGGAGCACGAGGTAGTAGCAGCTTTCGAGCACGCCCGCCGCGTCGATGTGCGGGCTCCGGAGGATCTTCGGGATGTAGCGCACGCAGTCGATGTTCCCTTGCGCCCAGCGCGTCCGCTGCGTCACCAGTCGTTTGAACGAGGGAAGGCCTTCCTGCGACACGTGAGTGTCGTAGACGTGTCTCGTCGCAGCACCGGCCAGAAGCACGTGGACTCCGAGTTCGTAGTCCTCGAGCAGCGAGCCGTGCCAGGGGTCGCCGTACTCCCGGTCGATCTCGTCCAGGATGGACAGCCGCGTGAACTGACCGTTCCCGCCCAGGGCGACGGTCCCTGTCCGGGCCCGCAACGACTGCATGCCCGCGATCGAGGTGCGGAATTCGATGTCCTGCACGCGCACGAGCAGGCGAGCGAAGAGGTTCGGCAGATACCCGCGCCCCGGCAACGGCTCGGGATCGTCGCGATTCTTCATCCACACCGAGATCTGGGCCGCTCCCACTGCGGGGTCTCCGAACACCGTGTCGGACGCGACCGAGCGCAGGGCGTTCTCGGCCAGCTCGCCGTCGGCGTCGACGACGTTGACGATGATGCGGCTCCTGTCCGCGTCCGCCGGCAGCCACTCGTCGAACTGGCGGTACGCGGCGTTGAGCGCCGCCCCCTTGCCGAACCGGGCATCCGGGCGTCGGCGCGAGACGACGTGGACATGGTCGTCGAGACGCTCGAACGACTGCGCGATGGACAGAGTGTCGTCGTCGCTGTCGTCGTCGATGACCCACACGTGGGCCTCGGGAAAAGTCTCGCGTGCGCGCGAGATCGTTGCTTCGATGACGGCGGCTTCATCGCGGCACGGGATGAAGAAGTGCCATCCGAACTGTTCCACAGAGCCTTCCTTCACCGGCGCATGGCGCAGAAAGGGGACCAGGATGAGAAACACGTAGGTGACGAACATGACGCTCAGGACCAGCGTGAGCGCGTTGACGATCGCGAACATCTGCCGCGCCCGTCAGCTGGGTCTGATGCGACGCAGCCAGCGCTCCCGTGCGAACAACGCGACGCCGATCGAGACGGCGACGCATCCTCCGAGGATCATGAACACCGGGTTGCCGGTCACACCGGTCGCGGCGAGAACTCCGGCGGTTCCCAGCCCTCCACCCACATTTCCGTACATGCTGCTTCTTTCTCTCTTCTCTCGGGTCGCAATGCGAAGAAGAGACCTGCTCACTCCCCTTTAGTTCGTGTTCTTCACGGAATTCGCTCTGTCGACGCTACCTGCGGGACAGACCCCCTCCGCCTGAGTTAAGTAGCGATGGGCGGGACATTCGGCACTGGGCCTCGCGCACCCGCGTAGCGGAGGACGCGAACCCAGTGGCTGCAGAAGGAGTACGCGTCAGACGAGGTCACACGGGAATGCGCTGCGGCCGTCGATGGCTGCATCCTGGGGAGGGCCGGACGTGCCTGCCGACGACGAGAGGACGCGCGATGGCGACCGTGGTGCAGTACGAGCAGCTGGGCGGACCGGAGGTCCTGGAGGTCGCCGAGGTGCCCGATCCGACGGCGCCCGCGGGCGGTGTCGTGGTCCGCGTGCACGCGGCGGGCGTGAATCCGATCGACGGCAAGCTCCGCAGCGGCGGCCGCCCGAGCGGTCCTTTCACGGGACCGCGGGTGCCGGGAGGCGACGCGGCGGGGACGATCGTCGAGGTCGGCGACGGCGTCGACGGCTGGGTCGTCGGCGACGAGGTCGTGGTCCGCGGCGCGAAAGGCGCGTACGCGACCCATCTCGTGGCGGACGCCGCCCAGCTGGTGCGCAAGCCTGCGGAGGTGACGTGGGAGCAGGCCGCCTCGATCGGTATCCCCGTGAGCACGGCCCACCAGGCGCTCGTGTCGCTCGGCGTCGCGGACGGCGAGACGCTCCTCATCCACGGCGGTTCGGGTGCGGTCGGCCGGGCAGCGGTGCAACTCGCGCGACGCGCGGGAGCGACGGTCGTCGCCACCGCCTCCCCCGCCAACCACGAGCGCCTGCGCGAGCTCGGCGCCACGCCGGTCGCGTACGGCGACGGGCTGCTGGAGCGCCTGCGCGCAGCCGCCCCGCAGGGCTACGACCGCATCCTGGACGCGGTCGGCACCGACGAGGCACTGGAGACCTCGTTCGCCCTGGTCGACGATCGGTCGCGCATCGGCACGGTCGTGGTCGGCGGCCGCGCGGCCGAGCTGGGCATCCAGGCCTGGGCCGGCGGCAACCCCGTGCCGCTGACGGCCGAGCAGAGCGCGCTCCGGGACGAGGCCTACGCACTGGCGCTCGACCTGATCGCGCGCGGGGAGTTCGAGGTCGACATCGCTCGCACGTTCCCCCTCGCCGAGGCCGCGGATGCCGCCCATCTCGTCGAATCGGGGCACCCGGGCGGCAAGGTCGTCCTGCTCCCCTGATCCCGGGCGGCCCGCCGCGGCTCAGGAGGCGGCGGCCGACCGGAGGATCGACTCCATCTTCTTGCCCCGGGCGACTTCGTCGACCAGCTTGTCCATGTACCGGATGCGCTGCATCAGCGGGTCCTCGATCTCCTCGACCCGCACCCCGCAGATCACGCCGGTGATGAGCTCGGCGTCCGGATTCATGGCGGGCGCCTGCGCGAAGAACTCCTCGAGCGAGGCGCCGTCGGCGATGGCGCGCTGCAGGCCGGCGTCGTCGTAGCCGGTGAGCCAGGAGATGACCCGGTCGACATCCTGCGCGTCGCGCCCCTTGCGCTCCACTTTGGCCACGTAGAGCGGGTGGATGCTCGCGAACGGCGTCGCGAAGATGCGGTGGGAGGCCATGCACCGAGCCTAGCCAGCCGTCACCGCTCCGCAACCCGCGGTTCGGCGGACGTTCGCGCGTCTGTGCTCGGATGGGCTGCGCTGCCCGATCGCGGTCGGCAGCGGACGCCGAGGGGCGAAGGGGCGGGGGCGAAGGATGAGCGGACCACGGGACTGGTCACCGGCGGGCTACTGGGACGAGCCGGCCACGACGCACCCGCAGCCTCACCCCGCCGAACGCACCGGCCGCACCGGCCGCACCCGCCCCACCGGCTGGTGGATGGCCGTCGCCCTGCTGCTGGGCGTGTTCGCTGTCGTGTGGCCGCTCGGGATGTCGTCGGCCTCGCCGTCCGGCGTCGGCTGGGCCGTCACCTCCGCCGGCGTCAGCGCCGTGTCCATCGCGCTGTGGTACCGGCACGCGGGTGGCGGGACGGTCCTCCCCTCGATCGCCGCCACGCTCGGGTTCCTCGGGAGCATCCTGTGCATCTGGAGTCTGGCCGCGGCGGGACTGCCCGGCACCATCCCCCCGCTTCCGTCGGCGTTCGGCATCCCGGCCGCGGCGCACGGCGGGGCGTCCGGTGATGCCGGAGCGGGAGCGCCCGCGTGCCGCGTGGAGTCGCCCGAGCCCGTGGCGGTGGCCGAGGCGAGCAGTGCCGAGCAGCAGCGCTCGGACGCGGTGCAGGGCGCGGTGGCCGTGCTCGCCGACGCCGTGTGCGTGCAGGCCGCGGGCGGCGCCTACCCGGATGCACTCACCGTCGCCGACGACCGGACGGTGACCTCCCCCACCGGACCCGTCGGCTCCCTCCCACCCGGGATGGTGCTGGAGTACGCCCGCACCGACACCGGCTTCAGCATGACGGTCTCGGACGAGTCCGGCCTCCCGAGCGGGACCGTGGAGTTCCGCTGACACTTTTCCCGGCACTGGCGCTTTCTCAAAAAGTGAGTACACTCATAAATGAGCAAACTCACTTAAGGAGTTGAGGACGATGCCGGCTGGACGCCGCGAGCGCAACAAGGAGGAGAAGCAGACGCGCATCTTCGATGCCGCCGAGCGCCTCTTCGACGAGCTGGGCTTCGCGAACGTCACCACCCAGCGCATCGCCGACGAGGCGGACGTCGCCGCCGGGACCGTGTTCCGGTACGCCGCCACCAAGGCCGAGCTGCTGATGATGGTCAGCAACGAACGCAGCCGGGAACGCATCCGGGTGGGCGTCGAGGCGGACGACCCGTCCGCTCCCGCGACGGCCCGCCTCCTCGCCCTCATCACCCCCCTGGTCCTCGCCGGTCGCGACAACGACGAGAACACGCTCGCGTACCAGCGCGAGCTGCTGTTCGGCGACCAGGGCGAGCGGTACCGGGAGGAGGGGCTGGCCTTGTTCGGCGAGCTCCGCGAGCGGATGGGCGCCCTGCTCTCCGACACGTGGGAGCGCGCGCGGGCCGTCGCGGCCGCACCCGAAGCGGCCGCGCCCGACCGCGCAGCGCCCGACCCGGCCGCCGCCTCCCGCGCACTCTCCGCCGTGCTGCACTTCGCCATCGCGGACGCTGCAGCGCACGGCCGCCCCACGGGTGAGCTGCTCACCGACCTCGCCGCGGACTTCGAGGTGATCGTCCGCGGCTACGAGACAGACCCGACCACCTCAGGACAGTCAGGACAACAAGAGAAATGACCGGCATCACGAATGTCACCGTTCTCGGAACCGGCGTGCTGGGTTCGCAGATCGCGTTCCAGACCGCGTTCCACGGCTTCGCCGTCACCGCGTACGACATCAACACCGACGCGCTCGACGCCGCCAAGAAGCGCTTCGAGGGCCTCGCGGCCGTGTACGAGAAGGAGGTCGCGGGCGCTGCAGACGGCGCCGCGCAGAAGGCGCTGGGCGGCATCCGCTACTCCGACGACCTGGCGCAGGCCGTGAAGGACGCCGACCTCGTCATCGAGGCCGTGCCGGAGAGCCTCGACCTCAAGCGCGACATCTACACGAAGCTGGGCGAGCTGGCGCCGGCGAAGACGATCTTCGCCACCAACTCCTCCACCCTGCTGCCGAGCGACCTGGTCGGCTACACCGGCCGGGGCGACAAGTTCCTCGCCCTGCACTTCGCCAACCACGTGTGGGTGAACAACACCGCCGAGGTGATGGGCACGACGAAGACCGACCCCGAGGTGTACCAGCAGGTCGTCGAGTTCGCCTCCGCGATCGGGATGGTGCCGATCGAGCTGAAGAAGGAGAAGGCGGGCTACGTGCTCAACTCCCTCCTCGTCCCGCTGCTGGATGCGGCGGCCGAGCTGCTGGTGGACGGCATCGCCGACCCCGAGACGATCGACAAGACGTGGCGCATCGGCACGGGCGCACCCAAGGGTCCGTTCGAGATCTTCGACATCGTCGGCCTCACGACGGCCTACAACATCTCCTCGGTCTCCGGCCCCAAGCAGCGCGAGTTCGCCGCGTACCTCAAGGAGAACTACATCGACAAGGGCAAGCTGGGCCTCGCGACCGGCGAGGGCTTCTACCGGTACTGATCGGCACCCGGGCGGGCCTCCCCCGCCTCAGTGATGCCGCACTCTCGGATGCTGCACCCGCGCGGCGGCGACCGTCTTCAGGTCGTCGCCGCGGAAGTGCCGCAGCAGCAGCCAATTGCGGCGCGCGACCGACGCGCACAGCCCGGCGGTCACGACGCCGCACACGATGATGCCCCAGGCCCGCGGGTTCTCCCCCTGGGTCGGAATGGCCACGGCGAGCGCCGCCGTGGCGATCAGGGCCAGGACCGCGAGCACGGTCCCGGCACTCACTCCGCGCCACGCCCGGGCGCGCTCCGCACGGTCTCCCATGCGGCGAAAACTACTCCGCCTGCGCGGTGGACACCAGATGAACGCGCAGTTAACGGCCGGTTCCGAGGCGGTCGTAGACGCGCGCCCAGCCGAACTCGAAGCCGATCTCGTCGATGCGGCCGCGATCGCGCAGGCTCTCGAGCAGGGCGAGTTCGGCGAACGCCGCCTCCAGCGCCTCCTCGTCGCCCACGGTCTCCACGCCGGTGCTGAGCTGCACGCTCGAAGCTTTGAGGGACCGACAGGCATGCCGCGCACGCCGGGAACGCCTCCCGACGACCGCCAAGCCTCCGAGGTAAACGGCAAGCATCCCGACCAAGGCCGCCAGCGGGGCGACCGGAGCGAGCGCGAGCGCGACGGCGAACGCCAGCGCGCCGCCGACGAGCGGCCACGAACGCCAGAGCATCAGGATGCGGCGGTCGGCCGCGTCCGTGCCGGGCGCGTAGACGACGAGCTGCCGCACGCACACGCCGGTGCGCGCGGTGAAGAGGGCGGTGCTCTCCTCGAACCGGCCCCAGCGGTACGCGCCTTCGAGGAGGCGGGTGGTGCGGGTGCGCGGTGCGGGGAGGTGGATCGTGGTGGTCACGCATCCCGGTCTGCGCGGGAGCGGCCTCCCATGGGGCGATCCTCACGAGATCCTCACGGCCTCCGGCCGCATCCTCACGCACCCCTCACACGCGCGACGCCTCTCACACGCGCGACGCCCCCGGCCGCAGATCGCGGGCGGGGGCGTTCGATACGCGTGGGTCAGTGCTTGAAAGCGTCCTTGACCTTCTCGGCCGCCTGCTTGATGTCGGCCTTGACCTGGTCGCCCTTGCCTTCGGCTTCGAGGCGCTCGTCGCCGGTGGCCTTGCCGGTGGTCTCCTTGGCCTGACCGCCGAGCTTCTCGCCCGCGTTCTCGATCTTGTCGTCGAGTCCCATGTCGTCCCCTTTCGTCCGTGAGTTCGTGTCGTCCGTGTGACGTGGTCCGCCTCTCGGACATCTCCGACGTTCCCACCGCCGCGGCCCCTCGTCCAGCCCGCACGGGACCCCTGGGAAATCAACCCCCTGCGACCTGACGGTGCGCCTCTTCACCTGCCCCGGCGCGACGGACAGAATGAATGGCTGTGAGCATCCCCCGCCCCGCCAGCACCTACCGCCTCCAGATCTCCGCCGACTTCACCCTCCGCGACGCCGCCCAGGTGCTCGACCACGTGCACCGGCTCGGCGCCGACTGGGTCTACCTGTCGCCGCTGCTGCAGTCCGAGCACGGCTCGAACCACGGGTACGACGTGATCGACCACAGCCGCGTGGACGAGTCCCGCGGTGGCCCGGAGGCCCTCCGCGACTTCTCCGCGGCCGCCCACGAGCGCGGCCTGCGGGTGCTGGTCGACATCGTCCCGAACCACATGGGCGTCGCGACGCCGCGCGACAACGCCTGGTGGTGGGAGGTGCTCACCCACGGCCGCGACGCCGAGCACGCCGGCTTCTTCGACATCGACTGGGACTTCGGCGGCGGGAGGCTGCGGCTCCCGATCCTCGGCGACGGCCCGGACGAGTTGGATGCGCTGCGCGTGGAGGACGGCGAGCTGCGGTACTACGACCACCGCTTCCCGATCGCGCCCGGCACCGGCGACGGGAGCCCCCGCGAGGTACACGACCGGCAGCACTACGAGCTGATGTCGTGGCGGCGGGCCGACGACGAGCTGAACTACCGGCGCTTCTTCGCCGTGAACACGCTGGCCGGGCTGCGCGTGGAGGACGACCGCGTCTTCGACGACACCCACGCCGAGATCGGGCGATGGCTGCGGGAGGGGCTGGTCGACGGCCTGCGGGTCGACCACCCGGACGGGCTGCGCGACCCCGGCGCCTACCTCGAGCGCCTCGCCGCCCTGGCCGACGGCGCCCCGATCTGGGTCGAGAAGATCCTCGAGGGCGACGAGCGGATGCCGGCCTGGCCGGTCGACGGTACGACCGGCTACGACGCGCTCGGGCTGGTCGACCGGGTGCTCACCGACCCGGCCGGGGAGCAGGAGCTGACCGCGCTGGCGGGGGCGCCCGAGTGGACCGCGCTGGTGCGCGAGCGCAAGCGGGCGGTCGCCGACGGGATCCTGCGCTCGGAGGTGCTGCGCGTCGTGCGGGAGCTGAGCGCGGCCGACACCGAGCAGCCCGCCGACGTCGTCGAGCGCACGGCCGACGCCGTCGCCGAGCTGGCCGCGAACTTCCCCGTGTACCGCAGCTACCTGCCGTTCGGCGCCGATCACCTGGCGGAGGCGCAGGAGGCGGCGACCGCCTCCCGGCCCGATCTCGCCGCGACCATCGCCACCGTGGTCGAGCGCGTCGGCGCCCCCGGCCCGGGCTCCCCGACGGCGCGGTTCGAGCAGACCACCGGCGCGATCATGGCCAAGGGCGTCGAGGACAACGCCTTCTACCGCTACCCCCGGCTGGTGTCGCTGACCGAGGTCGGCGGCGAGCCGAACGTGTTCGCGCTGACCGTTGAGGCGTTCCACCGCGTGCAGGAGGAGCGCGCGGTCGACCTCCCGCACTCGCTCACGGCTCTGACGACGCACGACACGAAGCGCAGCGAAGACACCCGTGCGCGCGTCGCGGTGCTGGCCGAGCTGCCCGAGCGCTGGGCGCGCTTCCTGCACGCCGTGCGCGAGCGGGTCGCGCTCGGCGACGAGCCGCTGGAGGACCTGCTCTGGCAGTCGATCGTCGGCGCGTGGCCGGCGTCGCGCGAGCGGTTGCACGACTACGCGCTGAAGGCCGCGCGGGAGGCGGGGGCCTCGACCTCCTGGATCGACCCCGACGCCGCGTTCGAGGAGCGGATGGCCGCGCTCGTCGACTCCGCCTTCGACGACGACCGCGTGCGGGCCGAGGTGGAGGCGATCGCCGCGATCGTGGCGGCTCCGGGCGCGAGCAACGGGCTGGCGGCCAAGCTCATCCAGCTGACCGTTCCGGGCGTCCCGGACGTGTATCAGGGCACCGAGCGCTGGGACCGTTCGCTGGTCGACCCGGACAACCGGCGCCCGGTCGAGTTCGAGGCGGCGGAGGCGCTCCTCGCGCACATCGACGAAGGCTGGCAGCCGCCGATCGATTCGTCGGGCGCGGCGAAGGTGCTGGTCACCTCCCGGGCCCTCCGGCTGCGCCGCGATCGGCCGGACCTCTTCACCGGCTACCGCCCGGTGGTCGCCGAGGGCCCGGCCGCCGCCCACCTGGTCGGCTTCGACCGCGGCGGCGCGATCACGCTCGCGACGCGCCTGCCGCACGGGCTCGCCGCGGCGGGAGGCTGGGGCGAGACGACGCTCGACCTGGGCGAGGGAATGGTGGGCGACGGGATGCTGCGCGACGCCTTCACGGGCCGCACCCACCGCGGGCGCGCCCGGCTCGCCGAGGTGTTCGAGCGGTACCCGGTCGCGCTGCTGGTCCCGGGCGACGACGCCGCCGCCACCGCCACCACCACCGAGGAGGACGCGCGATGAGCGACGACCGCCCCGTCCCGGCCCGCACCTTCCCCGCCCGCACCTTCCCGGTCTGGGCGCCGGGCGCCGAGCGCGTCGACCTCGTCGTGACCGGCCGCGATCCCCTCCCACTCACCCGCGGCGAGGGCGGCTGGTGGCGACTGGCCGAGCCGCTCCCGGCCTCCCCCGATCCCCTGGACTACGCGTTCTCGGTCGACGGGTCGGACCCGCGTCCCGACCCGCGGTCCCTGCGGCAGCCGGGCGGCGTGCACGCCCCCGGGCGCGAGTTCGACCCGGGCGCATACGCCTGGGGCGACTCCGCCTGGCGCGGCCGCGACCTGACCGGAGCCGTGATCTACGAGCTTCACCTCGGCACCTTCACCCCCGAGGGCACCCTGGATGCCGCGGCCGGCCGGCTCGACCACCTCGTCGACCTCGGCGTGGAGGCCGTCGAGCTCCTGCCGGTCAACGCGTTCAACGGCACGCACAACTGGGGCTACGACGGCGTGCTCTGGTACGCCGTGCACGAGCCGTACGGCGGCCCGGAGGCGTACCAGCGCTTCGTCGACGCCTGCCACGCGCGCGGTGTCGCCGTCATCCAGGACGTCGTCTACAACCACCTCGGCCCGAGCGGCAACTACCTGCCCGTCTTCGGGCCGTACCTCGGCGACGCGCACAGCACCTGGGGCGCCTCCGTGAACCTCGACGGCCCGCAATCGGACGAGGTGCGCCGGTACATCCTCGACAACGTGCGGTACTGGCTCGACGACATGCACGTCGACGGGCTGCGGCTCGACGCCGTGCACGCCCTCCACGATTCACGGGCCGAGCACATCCTGGAGGCGATGGCCCGGGAGGCCGCCGCCGTGACCGAGCGGACGGGACGCCCCACGACCCTCATCGCCGAGAGCGACCTCAACGACCCGAAGCTCATCCGCTCCCGCGCCCAGCACGGATACGGCCTCGACGCCCAGTGGGATGACGACGTGCACCACGCGCTGCACGCCAACCTGACCGGCGAGGTCACCGGCTACTACGGCGACTTCGGCGATCCTGCCGCCCTGGTGAAGGTGTTCGAGCGCGGCTTCTTCCACGACGGCACCTGGTCGAGCTTCCGCGAGCGCCACCACGGACGCCCTCTCGACGCGGACATCCCGTTCACTCGGCTCGTCGCGTTCAGTCAGGACCACGACCAGATCGGCAACCGCGCCGCCGGCGACCGCCTCACCGCCACCCTCGGCGCGGGCTCCCTCGCCGTCGCCGCCGCCCTCACCCTGCTCGGCCCGTTCACGCCGATGCTCTTCATGGGCGAGGAATGGGGCGCGACGACCCCGTGGCAGTTCTTCACTTCCCACCCCGAGAAGGAACTCGGCGAGGCCACCGCGCGCGGCCGCATCGCCGAGTTCGCCCGCATGGGCTGGGACCCGGAGACCGTGCCCGACCCGCAGGACCCGCAGACCTTCGTCCGCTCGAAGCTGGACTGGTCGGAGCCGGAGCGGGCGGAGCACGCGCGCCTGCTCGACTGGTACCGCACCCTCACCGCACTGCGCCGCGGCATCCCGGCGCTCGCCCGCGCGACCGACGTCACGTTGGATGGCGGCGTTTTCGCGTTCACCCGCGGCGGCCTCCGGGTGGAGGCGGCGCTGAGCGGCAGCAGTCTGCCTCGGGACGCGGCGGACGGGGAGGCCGTCGCCTCCTTCGCCGACGCCGTCCGCGTGACCCGCCTGGTCGCTTAGGAGGCGAGCTTCATACTCACCAGACGATTCAGGCTCACGTGCTCCTCGGCGGCACGGACCACGAGCGCGCGGTGCAACTCTGGCGGGACGCGGACCTTGAACTCTCCGCTGTAGCGTCGCTCCGAGAACGGCACAGGGATCGGCTCACCCGCGCTCTCGAGGTCGGCAACCACCTCGCGCACGAGGTCGACGATCCCGGTCAAGGCTCCGGCCTGGGTCGCCGCGAGCCAGGAGAGGGCGGGGAACTCCGCCACCTTGCCGACGAACTCGCCATCCTCCGCGGACCATTCGACTCGGTACGTGTAATGCAGATATTCGCTCATCGTCCCTGTCCCTTCAGCCGGTCGATCGCCGTCAGCACCTGACGGACCTGGTACGGCTTCGCCATTCCGCGACCGTTCTGGATGTTCACCCGCGGGTCGCCGGGCCAGGGCATCCGGAAGACCATGTGGCTGGATCCCTTCTGACGCGGTGGCCCGAAGAATTCTTCGCACACCTTGACCAGGTCGACGAATGACACGCCCTTCGGGTTGGAGCGCATCTCAATGAGGATCTTCTCGACGCCGGTCATGTCCAATGGTGTCACTATTGCCACCATTTTGCAAGGCGCGCGGAGGGAGCCTCCACTCCTCCCCGCTGCGTTAACGACCCGCACCCCCGCTGTCAACCGCTGGTGAGGGGGCGTCGGGCCCCGGTACTCTTGCGGTTCCACGATCGGAGGCGCCGTGAGCGAGCCCAGCCCATCCCACCCCCGCACTGCACCAGCTGCAGCCCGCGCACGCGGGGCCGTCAGGTGACCGCGGAGCGGTCCCGGCCGTACCCGCTCGGGGTCACGCTCGTCGAGGGCGGCGCGAACGTCGCCGTCTACAGTGAGCGCGCCGACAAGGTGGTCGTCTCGATCTTCGATCACCGCGGACGCGAGAAGCAGACCGTGCTCACCGAGCGCACCGGCCACGTCTTCCACGGCTTCGTCCCCGGGCTGACCGCGGGCACGCGCCACGGCCTGCGCGTCCACGGCCCGTGGGACCCGGCCAACGGCCTCCGCTTCTCGCCCGCGAAGGTGCTGCTGCCTCCCCGCTCCCGCGCCGTCACCGGGTCGTGGGACAACACCCAGGCCGTCTTCGGGCACCAGCTCGGCCGCCCGCGCCGCCGCAGCGACACGAACGGCGCCCGGCACGTGGCGCTCGGCGTCGCCGTCGACCGCCAGGAGTTCGACTGGGGCGACCACGAGCGGCCTCACACCCCGCTGAGCGAGACCATCATCTACGAGCTGCACGTGAAGGGATTCACGAAGCTGATGGAGTGGGTGCCGGAGGAGTTCCGCGGCAGCTACGCCGGACTCGCGCACCCCGCCGCTGTCGAGTACCTCAAGAACCTCGGGGTCACCGCGGTCGAGCTGCTGCCCATCCACCAGTTCGTCCAGGATGCGCACCTGCTCGAGAAGGGTCTGCGCAACTACTGGGGCTACAACTCGATCGGCTTCTTCGCGCCGCACAACGAGTACGCGGCCACCGGCGACACCGGCCACCAGGTCGACGAGTTCAAGGGCATGGTCAAGGCGCTGCACGCCGCGGGTATCGAGGTCATCCTCGACGTGGTCTACAACCACACCGCGGAGGGCAACGACCTCGGCCCGACGTACAGCTACAAGGGCATCGACAACCCCTCGTACTACCGGCTGGTGGAGGGCGACGCCGCACACTACTTCGACACCACCGGCACGGGCAACAGCGTCAACGTGAGCCACCCGGCCGCGCTGCAGCTGATCATGGACTCGCTGCGCTACTGGGTCGAGGACATGCACATCGACGGGTTCCGCTTCGACCTCGCGACGACGCTCACCCGCCAGGGCGGCGACGCCAGCCTCCACAGCGCCTTCCTCACCCTCATCCAGCAGGACCCGACGCTCGCCGAGGTCAAGCTCATCGCCGAGCCGTGGGATGTCGCCGGCTACCAGCTGGGCGGTTTCCCGGCCGACTGGTCCGAGTGGAACGGCAAGTTCCGGGATGACGTGCGCGACTTCTGGCGCGGAACGCCCGGGGTGCTGTCGACCCTGTCGCAGCGCGTGCTGGGCAGCCCGGACATCTACGAGGACTCCCGCCGCGCCCCGCTCTCGAGCGTCAACTTCGTGACCGCCCACGACGGCTTCACCCTCGCCGACCTCACCAGCTACGAGGAGAAGCACAACGAGGCCAACGGGGAGGACAACCGCGACGGGGAGTCCGACAACCGCTCCCGCAACTACGGCGCCGAAGGTCCGACCGACGACGAGGCGATCAACGCCCTCCGCATCCGGCAGCGCAAGAACTTCCTCGCGACGGTGCTGCTCTCCGCCGGTGTGCCGATGATCCTCGGCGGCGACGAGATCGGCCGCACGCAGCAGGGCAACAACAACGCCTACTGCCAGGACAACGAGATCTCCTGGTTCGACTGGGAGAACGCGGACTGGGACCTCCACCGCTTCACCACAGAACTCATCCGGCTGCGGCGCACGGAGCCGGCGCTGCGCCCCGAGTGGTACCGGCACGCGCCCGAGGTCGGCGGCCCCGACACCGTGCAGATCGTCCGCACCGACGGCGAGCCGTTCGGCGACGATGACTGGGGCGACCCGGAGGCGCGCTCGATCGGGTTCGTGCTGCGCCACGAGGACGCCGATGCCTTCCTCCTGCTCTTCAACGCCGCGGGCAACGGGGTGGACTTCACGCTGCCCGCGTCCGACGGGCAGCCGTGGGAGCTCGCGCTGTCGAGCGATCCCGAACTCACCGTGGCCGCCGACGCACCGAACGTCATCCTCGGCGAGACCTCCTTCGCCCTGCTGCGCTCGCGCCGCTCGGATGAGAACCAGGGCGTGGACGGGGACGACCACCGGGACGAGTAGGCGTGCGCGGTGCACGCGCCTGCGGTACTCCCGCGGCCACGCCTCCGGAACGTCGGAACTCCGGAACTCCGGAGATACGGCGCCCCCACACCCGGGTAACCGGAGTTACGGCGAACTGAGCGGCGTGTCGGCGGCTGGCACCGGAGTTCCGGTGCGCCGCCGTCCGACGGCCGGGCAGGGGAACGTCGCCGCCGGAACTCCGGAGTTACGTCACGGCGCGCCGCTCAGTTCGCCGTTCGGACGGCGATTCGGGGGTGCGGGACCGGAATTCGCCGGAGTTGCGGCGACGGAGGCGGGCTAGGCGGGCTAGGCGGGCTAGGCGGGCTAGGCGGTCGGGACCGGGGCGGCAGTGGCACGCACGGCCTCCACGATCCGGGCGGGGACGGTCTCGTCCTGCAGCGACGTGGTGTCGCCGAGCGGGCGGCCGTCGAAGATGTCGACCAGCAGGCGGCGCATGATCTTGCCCGAGCGGGTCTTCGGGAGGTCGTCGACGAGCACGATGTGACGCGGCTTGGCGATCGCGCCGATCTCGCGCGTCACCTGGTCGCGCAGCTCCGCCTCGGTGGGCGCGCCTCCCGACGGCACGACGAACGCCGCGACCGCCTGGCCCGTCGTCTCGTCGCCGAGGCCCACGACGGCGGCCTCGGAGACGGCGGGATGGGCGACGAGCGCCGATTCGATCTCGATCGTCGAGAGGCGGTGGCCCGAGACGTTGATGACGTCGTCGAGGCGGCCGAGCAGCCAGATGTAGCCGTCCGCATCCACCGCCGCGCCGTCGCCGGCGAGGAAGTAGCCGCGGTCGGCGTACGGCGCCCAGTACGAGTCGCGGTACCGCTCGGGGTCGCCCCACACGGTGCGCGACATCGACGGCCAGGTGCCGTCGATCACGATAGACCCACCCGAACCGCGCGGCACATCGTCCCCGCGCTCATCCACGACACGCACCGTCACTCCCGGAACCGCGACCGTCGCCGACCCCGGCTTGAGCGCGGTGACGCCCGGCAGCGGCGCGACGATGGCGGCGCCGGACTCCGACTGCCACCAGGTGTCGACGACCGGCGCGCGGCCGGCGCCGATCTGGTCGCGGAACCACACCCACGCCTCCGGGTTGATCGCCTCGCCCACGGTGCCGAGCAGCCGGATGCTGCTGAGGTCCCAGCGGTCGCCGAGCCCCTCCGGGAACCAGGTCATGAAGGTCCGGATGAGCGTCGGGGCCGTGTAGTAGGTCGTCACGCCGTAGCGTTCGATGATCTCGAAGTGGCGGCCGGTCGTCGGCGTGTTCGGCGTGCCCTCGTAGATGACGGAGGTGGTGCCGTTGGAGAGCGGCCCGTAGAGCACGTAGGTGTGTGCGGTGACCCAGGCGAGGTCGGCCGTGCACCAGTAGACGTCCGACTCCTTCGCGTCGAAGAGCGCCCAGTGGCTCCACGACGCCTGTGTCAGGTAGCCGCCGGTCGTGTGGACGACGCCCTTCGGCCGCCCCGTCGTGCCGGAGGTGTAGATGATGAAGAGCGGGGTCTCGGCGTCGAAGAACTCGGGCTCGTGCACGTCGGAGGCGGTGCCGACCACGTCGTGCCACCACACGTCGCGCCCCTCGGTCCACGGGATGTCCGGGGTGAGGTCGCCGGTGCGGCGCACCACGAGCACGTGCTCGATCGCGTTGTCGCCCGCGACGGCGGCGTCCGCGTTCTCCTTCACCGGCACGGCCGTCCCGCGGCGGAACTGTCCGTCGGAGGTGACCAGCAGTTTCGCGCCGGTGTCCTCCACGCGGAAGCGCAGCGCCTCCGCCGAGAAGCCGCCGAAGACGAGCGAGTGGATGGCGCCCACGCGGGCGATCGCGAGCGTGATGACGACGGTCTCGGGGATGACGGGCAGGTAGACGACGACGCGGTCGCCCTTCCCGACCCCGAGCGCGGTGAGCGCGTTCGCCGCCTGCGCGACGCGTCGCTGGAGCTCGGCGTACGTGATCGTCTCGGTGTCGCCCGGTTCACCCTCGAAGTGCAGCGCGACGCGGTCGCCGTTGCCGGCGTCGACGTGCCGGTCGACGCAGTTCACCGCGGCGTTGAGGCGCCCGCCGGCGAACCACTCGGCGCGCGGGATGCTCAGAGCGCCGTCCGCATCCCGGGTCGCGGGCTCCCAGGTGTGCGCGGTGTGCCAGGGCTCGGCCCAGTCGAGCCGGGCGGCCTGCCGCTCCCAGAACGCCACCGGGTCGGCCGCGTCGACGAAGACGCTCGCATCGACGTTCGCCTGCCCGGCGAACTCGGGGGACGGCTCGTAGAGCCGGCTCTCACGGCCGAGGTTCTCGATGGGCGCACTCACGCTCCGACGCTAGCCGAGCGGCTGCGTGGGCCGCCGGGATGCGCGCAACGCTGCGTAATCGGCGAGCGTCCCAGCGACTCTGCCTCAGCGCGCCTCCCGGCGACCGGCGCGCTTGGCGAATCGGTCGATGGCCGCGAGCACCTCGTCCGTCCGCCAGAACGGACCCAGCTGATGCTCCGCCTTCGATTTGAGAATGCCAGCGTCGACGAGCGCCCGCAGGGGTGGATAGACGTTCGGCTGCTTGACGCCGAGCTCGGAGGCCGCTGTCGCCGAGTCGAGCACCGGCCGACGCACGAGCACATCGAGCAGCTTCCAGGCGTTGCTGTCCCGACGTGCTGTGAGCCGCGAATCCCAGTCGGCACGGACGGCATCGATTTCCGCGACCAGTTGCCGCGCGTTTCCGACCGCGCGCAGGGAGGCATCGGCGAACGCCAGGATGATCGGGTCGACATCGCCCGCGCGATACGCCGTCAACGCAGCGTGGTATCCCTCCACGTCGGCGAGCAGACCAGCGGAGACGGGGACCGCGACGCTCCGCGTGATCTCCCGATGGCGAAGCATCGATTGGGCGAGTGCTCGTCCCGTGCGCCCGTTGCCGTCTGTGAAGGGATGGATGGTCTCGAACTGTGCATGGGCGATCGCGATGGAGACGAGCGGCGGCACCTCCTCCCGATTGGCGAAGAGCACCAGGTCGTCGATCAGCTGCGGCACGCGATCATGGTGCGGAGCGACGAATTCGGCACCCACAGGACTGTCGGAACGGGTGCCGATCCACACCGCCTCCTCCCGCCATTCTCCGGGAGTGTGCCGCGGCTGCTCAGCCATGAGCACGTGATGCATCTGCGCGATCGCTTCCGCGCTGATGTCCTCCGAGAGGCCGATCGCGGCTTGCAGGGAACGTGTGTTCGCTGCGACCTGCTCGGCATTGCGACCGCTCTTCGCTCCCAGCTCTGCGCTGAAGATCGCGCGAGCGGACGCCGTGAGGTTCTCGATCTGCGACGAGGACGCCGCCTCCGATCGAAGGAGGACGGGCGCGAACGAGTTCACCCGGACACCGAGTTCCGCGTCGAAACGGCTCAGCTCGCGGGCCGCCTGATCGGCGGCCCCCGACGCTTCTTCGCCCGGGTCTGGAGTGAGAGCGGCGATCAGGGGTGGGACGGACGACGCATAGGAGGTACGGCGCGCACGCGATCGCATACTGTCGCCGATAACGGCGCTCGGCACCCAGAGCTGGGGCTCCGAATCCAGCGCAGGCCAACGCCCCGATCCCATAACATCCTCGCTTATCTTTATGAGCTAGGAGCTTAGCTCATAAAAGCGCGAGGAAGCCTTATGAGCTCCGCACTCGATACCGCAGCCGCGCGAACTGCCCGATCGCCTCCGCCGACTCGAGCGTCAGCCGGTCGGACTCGATGCGGCGCGGGAAGAGCGGGGCGCCGCCGGTGAGCGCGACGGGCGCGACCGAGATCGCGAGCTCGTCGAGGGCACCCGCGTCGAGGAACTGGCCGGCCAGCTCCCCGCCGCCGACCACCCAGATGTCGCCGTCGCCCGCAGCCTCCCGGATCGTCGGCAGCGCGTCGGCGACGGAGCCCGAGACGAACCGGATGTCGGCGCCTTCCGGCACCGGCAGGTCTCGATGCGTGAACACGAATGTCGGCCGGTCGCCGTGGAACTCGTGCCACCGCTCGGGATGCGCGAGGATGTCGGACTCGGCGAGCACCCACTCGTACGTGGTCGATCCCTCGACCATGACGGCGGCGTCGTCCGGCAGAAGACCCTCGGCGGGCTCGTCCCCTCCCGGGACCGCGAAGAGCCAGGCCAGCGAGTTCTGCTCGTCGGCGATCCAGCCGTTGATGGACGTGGCGGTGTCGAAGACGATCTTTCCCATGCGGCGACGGTACCGGTGACGACCGACACCCCTCGGTGGGAGCATGGGCGCATGGATGCCGTCGACGCCCTGACCGAGATCGCCTTCTGGCTGGAGCGCGACCTGGCCCCCAGCTTCAAGGTGAAGGCGTTCCGGACGGCCGCCGCGATCATCGCCCCTCTCGACCCGGGCGAGCTCGCCGACCGCGTCGCCGACGGCCGGCTCAAGCGCACCAAGGGCATCGGCGACCGCACCTTCCAGGTGATCTCGCAGGCCGTCGCCGGCGACGTGCCCGACTATCTCGCCGACCTGCGCGCGAAGAACACCGAACCGCTGGATGCCGCGGGCGCCGAGCTGCGCGCGCAACTGCGCGGCGACCTCCACGCGCACACCGAGTGGTCGGACGGCACGACGCCGATCGAGGCGATGGCGGCCGCCGCGGCGCTGCTCGGCCGCGAGTACCAGGCCATCACCGACCACTCCCCCAACCTGACCGTCGCGAACGGCCTCAGCGCCGAGCGCCTGACCGAGCAGCTGGAGGCCATCGCCGCCCTCGACACCGGCTCGGTGACCCTCCTCACCGGCATCGAGGTCGACATCCTGGAGGACGGCACGCTCGACCAGACGCCGGACCTGCTCGACCGGCTCGACGTGGTCGTCGCGAGCGTGCACTCCAAGCTGCGCGCCGACCGCCGCACGATGACCGCCCGGATGCTCGGCGGCATCCGCTCCCCGCAGACCAACGTGCTCGGCCACTGCACCGGCCGTCTCGTGCAGGGGTCCCGCGGCACCCGGCCACCGTCGGAGTTCGACGCGGAGGCCGTGTTCGCGGCGTGCGCGGAGAACCACGTGGCGGTCGAGATCAACTCGCGTCCGGAACGGCAGGACCCGCCCGACGACCTCATCCGGCTCGCTCTCGACGCCGGCTGCCTCTTCTCGATCGACACGGACGCGCACGCACCCGGGCAGCTCGACTTCCTCTCCTACGGCGCCGCCCGCGCGGCGGCGAACGGCGTGCCCGCCGACCGGATCGTCACCACCTGGCCGCTGGAGCGGCTGCGCGACTGGCTCAGGAAGAGCTAGCGCCGAGGTGCTCGATCTCCGGGGCCGACAGGTGCAGCACGCGGTAGAGGGTGGCGTCCGGCCCGGGCTCCCCCTCCGGGCGTCGGGACAGCAGCGTGAACTCCACCGACTGCCACACGGTCGGATCGACGCCCCACGCTCGCGAATGCACACCCGCCGGAGCCGGACCGGCGTCCCCTGCGGCGAGCCCCGCGGCCGCGTCGACCGGATCGCTGTCGGCGGGGAGGGCGCGGAGACGGCGGAGGGCGAAAGCGGGAGGGGCGCCGAAGTCGGCGCCCCGGTTGAAGCTACCGCCGATCCACGTGCGCACGGGAGGCCTGCCGAAGTCGGTGACGATCCCGGAGAACCCCTGCCCGCCCCAGTGGAACGCGGCCAGGGCGGCCGGATCCCGCCACAGGTAGAAGGGCGCGTAGGCGTTGCGAGACGCACCGTCGGCGACATCCCGGATCAGATAGGCCTTGAGGCCCAGGCCGACACGATCGTCCAGCGCGCTGCCGCGCTCCGCGACGCGGCGGCGGATGATGTCCATGTCGTAGTCGCGCGGGAGCGGGATCTCGTACTGGGCGGCGATCATCGGGCTGCGACCTACTGGCCCCAGGCCGATGCGGGCGCCTGGACGATCTCCACGGGCCGGGTGCTCCAGTGCGCGCCGTTGGCGTAGTGGCTCGTCGCCCACGGCGACGCCCAGATCGCGGCGGCGGTGGCGTCTGCGCTCGTGCCGGCCTGCAGGCCCGCGACGATGCCGGGGTATCCGCGCTGGAGGTTCTTCGCGCAGTACTCGGCGGCGCTCACGAGGTCGGTGTAGCTGCCGAGGCCGGCTCCGCCTCCGGAGCCATAGCCGTTGTTGAGAGGATTGTTACGGTTCCACCAGTCCGGCGGCCCGTTCTCCTGCCGCATCCAGCGCAGCATGACGGTGACGTTGGCCTCGGTCTGCGGCCAGCCGCCGAACATCAGGACGAGCTTGGCCCACGCCTCGTTGGTGCCGACCTTGGCGAGGGTCTGGAGGCCGTCGGTCGCGCCGATCGTGTCGCGGTCGATGACGGGGGCGGCGATGGTCGCGTCGACGGCGAGGTGCTGGTCGGGCTCCGTCGGCGTGCCGTCCACGGGGGTCTGGCCCGGCGCGAGGGTGGAGACCGGGGCGGCGAGTACTGTGGCGGCCAGCGCCGCGTCGGTGGGCACGATCGAGAAGCCGGCGACCAGGGCGACGAGGGCGAGCGTGACGCCCAGGCGGTGGTGGAGCGGCATCCGGGTCACCAGGCTCCGCACCGGCGTGGGAGCCGGGGCGGGCGCTGCGCTGCGACGGCCTGCCGAACGGCGGCCGCGGGCGCCGGGGGTGACGGATGCGGGCTGCATACCCGACCGAGAGTACCAAAGGCGTGCTGGAATGGAACCGGGAGGAGGGACCGATGACCTCGAACGAGAATGCAGCGGAGCCCACGGGCACCGCATCGACGGCGGCGGAGGTCCCCGCCGACACCCCCTCCCGCCGGTTCCGCGACGGCCCGCATCTGCCCGCCCTCGTCGTCACGCTGATCGTCACTGTCATCGCGGGGCTCTTCGCCGGCACCTACGCCTGGGCGATGGGCGACCCGCAGCCGCACGATGTGCCGATCGGCCTGGTCTCGACGACGCACACCCCGGACGAGCTGGCGACCGAGCTGCAGGCCCGGACCGGGACCACCTTCGTCGTCCGGCCGTACGCCACCGAGACGGACGCCGAGGCGGCGATCCGGGAGCAGGTGGTCTACGGCGCACTGGTCGAGCAGTTGAACGGCTCGGTGCGGCTCTACGTCTCGAGCGCCTCCGGAGCCTCGGTCGCCCGCCTGCTGGAGGCGGACGCCCCGCGCCTGGAGCAGTCGATCGGGCAGCCGGTGACGGTCATCGACGCACATCCGCTCGGTCCGAAGGATCCGAACGGCCTCGTGCTGTTCTACGTCGCCCTCGCCGCGGTCGTCATCGGATTCGTCGGAGCCATCCAGACCCGGGTGAACGCGGCCAAGCTGACCCTCGGCGGCGAGCTGTTCTGGGATGTGGTGCGCTCCGTGCTCGGCGGCTTCGCGATCGCGTTCACGGTCGGCCCGCTGCTCGGCGTGCTGCCGATCCCCTTCTTCGCCGTCTGGGGAGTGCTCGCGCTCACGATGCTGATCGCGGGAGCGACGTACAGCTTCTGGAGGGTCTTGATCGGCGCGCGGTGGGCGATGCTGCCGACCTGGATCGTGTTCGTGCTGATCAGCAACCCGTCGTCGGGCGGGGCGGTCGCGCCCGAGCTGCTGCCGCCGTTCTACCAGTTCATGGGCCGCTGGCTGCCGACCGGGGCGACGGTCCGGGCGGTGCGCGACCTGACGTACTTCCCGGACAATCTGCATCTCGAGCCGTACATCGTGCTGGCCGTGTGGCTGGTCGCCTCGGTCGGGCTGTTCACCGCCGTGCGGCTGTTCCGCTACGGTCCCGGCGCGCCCGGCGACATCCTGCACACCTGGCGCAGCATCGCCCGGCGGCCCGGGCAGGCGGGCGCGAGCGCAGGCGCCGAGGCCGCCACCTAGGCCCTGGCCAGCGGGACCGGACCCGGAGACCCGTCAGAGCTGGGTCGAGTTCAGCCGCGCGAGCAGGTCGGCGAGGCGGCCGACGTCGTCGGCGCCCCACTTGCGCAGGCTGCGGTAGAGCCGCGCCTGATCGGCCACGCGCGCCTCGTTGACCTTCTCGATCGCGGGCGGCGTCGCCACGAGGAAGCTCGCGCGGCGGTCGGACGGATCGACGCGGCGCTCGATCAGATCGAGATCTTCGAGGATTCGAACCTGTCGGCTCACGACGCTCTTGTCGGTCGAGAGCAGGCCGGCCAAGGCGCCGGCGTGCAGCGGGCCCGTGCGGACCAGAGTGCTGAGCAGTCGGTAGCCGACCGGCTGGAGATCGGGATGCACCTTCGCGGCGCGCTCCCGCATCCCCGAGCTCACCTGGTTGAAGAGGATGGTGAACTGCTCCTCGACCGACGCGATGGCCTGGTCGACCGCCGGGTCGGGGGCGGCCGAACGGGCGGCGGCGTCTCGCGCCGTCGCCCGCTCGGTGTTGTCCATGGCCGCGATCATAACCGGTCCGATCAGCGGTCTTCCTGAACGGGACGATCGCCCGTCGCCGGCCCGGAGCGGACCGCCCCGACGGAGCCGGTGACCGGAGCCGCGATCATCGCCTCGGCGACCTCCAGGAGGTTCTCCTCGGCGGCCTCGACGGCCGACTCAGGGGCCTTCTCCTTCATCAGCTCGACCGCGGTCTTCGTGCCGAGCGTGTTGTTCGGGAGGAACGCGATCGCGATGATGGTGATGATCGCGAGCGGCACCGCCACCAGGAAGACGTCGGCGACGCCCTGGCCGTAGACCGATTCGACGATGCTGCGCACGCTCGCCGGGAGGGTGTTCACCTCCGGCAGCGTTCCGCTCTTCAGCAACTGCCCGATCTCGGCGCCCTTCGCCCCGAGCTTGGCGAGGATGCCCTGCAGCTCCGCGCCGTGTGCGGCCATCCCGTCGGCGACCTTCGTGCCCAGGATGCTTCCCATGACCGAGACGCCGATGGTGCCGCCGAGGCTGCGGAAGAACGCCACGTTGGAGCTCGCCGCTCCCAGCTGCTCCGGACGCACGGTGTTCTGCACGATGAGCACGAGGTTCTGCATCACCATGCCGACGCCCGCGCCGAGGATGAGCATGTAGAGCGAGACGAGCACGTAGTTCGTGTCGTACTTGATCGTGCTCATCAGGTACAGACCGATGGTCAGCAGGATGGAGCCCACGACCATGAAGCTCTTCCACTTGCCGAAGCGGCTGATCAGGTTGCCGACGATCGTCGACGAGAGCAGCAGGCCGAGGATCATCGGCAGCGTCAGCAGGCCCGACTGGGTCGGCGTCGCGCCACGGGCGACCTGCATGTACTGACCGAGGAATACCGACGTGCCGAACATCGCGACGCCCACCGAGATGGAGGCGATGACCGCGAGGGTGAAGGTGCGGTTCTTGAACATCGCGAGCGGGATGATCGGCTCCTTGACCACCAGCTCGGTGACGACCGTGGCGGCGAGCAGTGCGATCGATCCGCCGACCATCCAGATGGTCTCCGGGCTCCACCAGTCGAAGTTGGTGCCGGCCATCGAGACCCAGATCAGGATCAGCGAGATGCCGCCGGCGAGGAAGATCGCGCCGAGGTAGTCGATGCGGACCTTGCGGATCGCGCGCTTCGGGAGGCGAAGCGTGAACTGCAGCAGGATGATCGCGACGATCGCGACCGGCACGCCCACGAAGAAGTTCCAGCGCCAGCCGATGGAGTCGGTGAGCAGTCCGCCGATCAGCGGTCCGCCGACCGTGCCGACCGCCATGATGCCGCCGAAGAGGCCCATGTAGCGGCCGCGCTCACGCGGGCTGATGATGTCGGCCATGATGATCTGGCTGAGGGCGGTGAGGCCACCGGCGCCGAGGCCCTGGACCACGCGGAAGCCGATGAGCATGTTGGTGTCCTGCGAGAAGCCGGCGAGCGCCGAGCCGAGCACGAAGAGCACGAGGGCGAGCTGGATGAGCAGCTTGCGGTTGAAGAGGTCGGCGAGCTTGCCCCAGATCGGGGTGGAGACCGTGGTCGCGAGCAGCGTGCTCGTGACGACCCAGGTGTAGGCGGTCTGATCGCCGCCGAGTTCCGAGATGATCCGCGGCATCGAGGTCGACACGACCGTGCCCGCGAGGATCGAGACGAACATCCCGAGCAGCAGCCCGGAGAGGGATTCGAGCACCTGGCGGTGCGACATCGCCGAAGCGGGCGCTGCGTCCTCCTTGGTAAGAGTTCCTGACATGTGATTCCTTCGCACAATTGGTTGACAGTGAGCAACCATATATAATTAGGTGACCGAAGTCAACTAACAAACTGCACTCGCGCAAAATTTCCTCTTATGCATGATTTTCCGCACATCCCTCCGGCAGCGTCGCCGGCCCCCGGCCTCCGCGAGCGCAAGAAGGCGCAGACGCGCTCCGACCTGGAGCGCGCCGCCGTCGAACTCGCCCTCGACCACGGCCCCGACGACGTCACCGTCGACGACATCTGCGCCCGCGTCCCCGTGTCGCACCGCACCTTCTTCAACTACTTCGACAGCAAGGAGGACGCCCTCTACGGCATCCGCCGCGCCTGGGGCGATCGAGAGCTCGTCTCCACCCAGCTCGGCGAGGCCTACGACGGCGACCTCGTCGCGGCGGTGGTGCACACCCTCTTCCGCGGCCTCCCCGCCGAGACCAGCGATCCGTCGCTGCACGAGGCGCGGATGCTGCTCGCCGCCCGCGACTCCGGCGTCGTGCACCGTCGCCTCCGGCGCCTGGGCGATCTGCGCGACGGGCTCATCACGGCCGTCGCCGAACTGATCGAGCGCGCGGAGGAGGCGGGTGCGGCGATCGCCGACCCGGACGTCGACCGCGAGTCCCGCGCCGAGATGCTCGTCGTCGTGTGCATCGGAGCCGTGCGCATCGCGGTCCGCGAGTGGGCGGACGCGGGCGCGACCGGCACAGCGGACGAGGTCGCCGCGCGCACGGTCGCCATCGCGCGGTCGATGGGGACGGTTCTGTAGCCGCTGGCCATCTGGTCGTCACAACACGCCGCGCAGGTTCGTGCCTGCGCGGCGCGTCTTGACCGATCGTTCCAGCCCGTTCAGTTCAGGAGTACGTCGATCGGTGCGGTCGGGATGCGGCCGGCCGCCGCTCGCTCGAGCAGCGGGTCCAGCGTGACCAGCACGTCCGCCTGCAGCGTTGCGACGGCAAGGTACTCGGCCGGCCCGGGATCGTCCCAGCCGAGCTCGACGGCGAGCCGCCAGGCGGTCGCTCGCGACACCCTGTCGCCGAGGAGCCGGATGCGGAGCCCGGCGAGCCGCTCGAGGCGACGGCGGCCTTCCCGCTCATCAAGGTCTCCCGCGCGGACGTCCGCGTACAGGAAGCGCAGTGCGTCGGAGCGCAGCACGGCCGGCCCCACGAGGGAGGCTCCTGCGACGAGCGCCGGGACGGGCTCCGCCGATCCGACCAGCCGCAGCGCGACGGCGGCGTCGATCGCGTAGCGCGTCATGCGCCCAGACTACGCCGCGCGCTCGAACGGTCAGTGCGTCCGTCGGCGCCGCGTCGAGACGAGCAGCGCGAGCGCGCCGACCGCCAGCGCACCGACAGCGAGGAGTCCCGCCAGGGCGCCGGATCGGGCGTCAGCGCCCGTGACGGCGAGGCCGCCTGGGGCGGTCTTCCCGGCCTCTGGGGAATCGTCCCCCGGCACGGCACCGGGCACGGCGATCGTCCAGGTCACCGTTGCGTCGGCGTCTGCTGTGACGACGATCCCGCCGGGGCCGGTCCCCTCCGCCGTCGCGGTGTTCGTCATCGAGCCGGCGGCGAGGTCGGCTGCGCCGAGCGGCGACCACGCCGTGGCGCTGACGCTCACCCCCGCCGGAAGCTCACCCGGCGTGCCGTCACCCCACGCGATGGAGAGATCGCGGACACCGTCGAGGTGATCGATCAGGGTCACACCCAGCAGATCGGTCGCGCCGGTGTTCGTGATCGTGAAGGTCCACTCCACGGGATCGCCGGCGTGCGGGTCGTTCCCGACGCGTCCCGTCTTGTGGAGCGCGATCGCGATGGGATCGAAGCGGTAACCGAAGTCGACCTCGCCGACGGTCTCGCCGACCTCGAGTGCGATGGGCCCCGAGTCGTTGTCGACGTTCCCGTCCCGGTCGAACACGTTCACGATGTGCTCGCGGTCCGCGGCACCGAGCGTCGTGGGGTCGACGATCGTCCGGTAGCCGCCACCCCGGAGGCCGTCGAACAGATAGTGGCCGTCGGCATCGGTCGTCGCGACGGCGACCGACTCGCCCTGGTCGTCGAGCAGGCTGACCGCAGCGCCGGGAACCGGCCGCCAGTCGGTGAGGAGGCGGGGATCGGGCGATTCGAGCCAGACCGTGCCGCCGATCGTTCCGGCGACGACGTCGATCGTCGCGCGGTTCGACTCGCCGAGGTGACCGCCGACGCCGAGCCAGGCGTCCACGGTGTTCACGAAGCGGTCGCCGTCCTTGGCTCCGTCGATGCGCGCGGAGACCTGCAGCGCGATGTAACCGGTCACCGTGGCGCCGAAGTCCGCGACGACGACGCGCAGCGCGGTGACGCCGGAGATCCCGGCGAGATCCGTACCGTCCGTGTCGACCCACTCGATCCCGCTCTCTGCCTCCCCGGCGGCCCGGACCTCGGCACCGGGCGCCGTCGTGTACTGCAGTTGCATCCCGTCGGAGGCTGCGCCCGTCATCTCGGCGCCTGTGACCACGAGGTCCCCCGTGAAGGCGCTCCCCCGCCCGTCGCCGTCGAAGGGCAGCACGTCGATGAAATGCGACCGGCCGGCGCTCGAGCTGGAGGTGTTGTACCACCGCGCCTCCCAGCGCGCGGTGTCCCCGGGCTGCAGGGTGCTGTCGCCGACGACGAGCTTCTGCTCGCTCACGGCGGCGACCTGCTGCACCGAGACCGTGTTCACGCCGGTGCGTGTTGCCTCGGTCTGCAGATTGCCGGTCGCATGAACGGTCGCCGTCGTGACGAACGCCCTCGAGGTGGGTGCCAGGATGTCGGTCACGACATGGTAGGTGAACGTCGGCAGCACGCTGGACGTGTCCCACTCCCCGTCATACGTGTACCGGAGCGTCATTCCGGAGGCGGCGTCCCCCACCACGGTGACGCTCCATCCGTCCGGCACGTCGTCGACCTGCACCGAGCGCAGACCGGGCGGTACGGCGACGTCTACCCCGAGGCCCTGCATCGTCGCGACGTACTCGGCGCCGGGAGGGGCGGTCGCGATCGGAGTGACGGCATAGTCGATGGCGCCACCCGACATGATCGAGCTCGCCGACGACGCGACATCGGTCGACAGTCGGTGGCTGCCGACGGCGATGTACGAGCTCGCGGAGAGACCGGCGCTGTTCTCGTCGTACCGGTTGGTGGCGGTGTCGGCGACCTGCGTGCCGACCGCGCCGACGAGCCGGAAGGGCACGCCGACGGTGAACCACGCGTAGAACGGATCGGCGTCCTTCTTCCAGGTGCCCCCGGTGTACGCGATGCGGATGCCGGAGACGGCCGTGACGCCGCCGGCGGCCTCGATCGTGTCGAACCACGGGTTCGCCTCGGGGTGGGCAGCGTCCCCACCGGCGGTGTACTGCACCGTGTAGCGGGTGGACGAGATCGACGAGGTCGCGAGGTTCTGCCCGACGAAGATGGAGGCGCCGTCGACGATCTGCTGCTCGCCGGGGTTCCAGAAGTCGTACGCGACGAGATTCGTCAGACCGGTCGACAGCTCCGCGACCGTCCCCGCCCGCACCCGCAACCGGGACGCGACCAGCGAGCCCGGGGCGACCTCCCGATCGAGCGCGGTGCCCGTGGTGAGGGCGATGAACTCCGACGACAGCTGGGCCGGGTCGCCCGTGACATCGCCTGTGACGGCTTGATCGGCGAAGAGGTAGATCGCTTTGGACGCGTAGGCCGGCACGGTGTCGGCGGGGCGGGAGATCGTGCGGGCCACGGTCGTATTCGTCCGGTCGACAGTGATCGGCACCCCGTCCGCGGTCATCCAGTCGCCGACCGGTGCGACCGAGTTGGTCACGGTCAGTGCCGATCCCGAACTGGGAAGGTCCGAGTACCGCACCCACATCCGCACGTCGATCCAGGCCGCGGTCACGGCTCCGAAACCGTCCAGGCTGACGGTGAAGGACTGGCCGGTCTGCACCAGGTCCGCACGCGCTCCCGGGACGGATGTCGCCGTCACCTCGCCCTGGAACTCCGCTGCCGCGTTCGCGCCGGCCACGGTGAAGGAGTCGCCGAGCACCAGCGGCTGCCCGAGCGTCGCAACGGAGGCACCGATCGCGAACTCGCCTTCAGGCTCCCTGACGCTCAGACGGTAGTCGATGTACCGCGCATCCACCGCTCCCGCACCGTCACCGAAGTCGTGTGCTCGCGAGTTCGCCGCGGTCGCGACGTACGACTTCCACAGTTCCACGCGGGGTTCGCTCACCACGGTGATCGCGGGAGCCGTCGTGGTGGTCTCGCCGGCTGCGTCGCGCGCGCTGAGCTGCGCTGCGTAGACCGAGCCGTTCGGGACGTCCGACGAAGGGATGGCGCGGAGCGCCCCGAGTTCGAAGTGCGCGGGGTTCCCCGGTGCGAGCGTCTCGACGACGACCGTGAGGGTCCGTCCGTCGGGGCTGATCGTCCCCGTCACGCGGAAGAAGTCCGTCGAATTGTTCGCCGGGAGCAGGCTCTGCTGATCCCACGTCCAGCCCTCCGGGAGGGTCTGCCGGAGGACTCCGCCGCTGAGGTCCGTCGCGGTGACGTTCCAGGCGAAGCCGACGACGTCGTTCGTCGCGACGATCCCGTTCGACGGGCTGTCGTCCAGCGCTCCGGGGGTCTGACCGTCGTAGAGCACGGCGACCTCGATCGACGCGAACTCGCCCACGGGGTCGGACAGGCCAGCATCCACGGCCACCGCCGGTGTCCCCGCGAGGGCGGCGACGGCGACCAGCGCGGCCATCATGAGGCCCAGCGCACGCCTCCACCAGGGCCGACCGATCAGGGGCGCATCTCCGCGCATATCGAAACTCCGCTCACAGCATCACCGCACCCATGGACAGGGCCACCGGAAATGTATCGGGCATATATGCCTCATCGGAGCCTGCTGCGCTGGTCTCAGTGTCACGCGACGAAAGTTCCGTGTCGACGGGCTGGTCCTCCGTAGACGGAGCAGTACGTTCAGGATGTAGAGGAGGAGTCCCGCGTACCGCTCAGCGGTCGAGCGCGGGCCCGTCGAGCACGACCGCGATCAGCCGCTCGGCCGACGCGTCGTCGGTCTCGACCCGGGCCAGGGCGCGCAGGATGATGGCACCGACGAGGACCTCGCCGAACTCGGACATCGGGACGGTGGGCGCCAACTGGCCCGCCGCCACCGCCGACTCCAGGCGGGCCGAGAGGGCTGAACCCGCTCCGAGCTTATCGCGGATGCGGCGCGTGACCTCGGCGTTCTCGGCGGCGGCCGCGGCGAACGAACGGATGAGGTTCTCGCCCTCCGAGCGCTGCAGCACGTGGAAGACGTCGTGCAGCCAGGAGACCAGGTCGGCGCGCAGGTCGCCGGTGTCCGGCGGGATGAGCGGCTCGGGCATGAGCACGCCCTCGACCAGGCAGTCGACCACGAGCTCGCTCTTCGAGCCCCACCAGCGATAGATGGTCTGCTTGCCGACGCCCGCCTCGGCGGCCACGCCCTCGATCGTCAGGTGGTCGTAGCCGCGGGTCGCGAAGAGCCGCGCGGTCGCCTCGAGGATGGCGACGCGCGCTTCCTCGCTGCGCGAGCGTCCGCTGCGGCCCGTCATCCTCACATCCTATGTTCATCTTTCGATACGAGACGGTGCGTATCATCGACCGAGTCGGCGCGTGGACGCCACGGAGAGGATGAGATGGCCGAGTTGCTGTACCGCCTGGGAAAGGGATCCGCCAAGCGGGCCTGGGTCGTCATCGGTGCCTGGATCGTGGTGCTCGCCATCGCGGGCGCCGGGTTCCTCATCGGCTATAAGGGGCTCAGCTCGAGCTTCGACATCCCGGGCACGGCCTCCGGCGCGGTGACCGACGATCTGGCGAAGAAGCTGCCGAAGTTCAGCGGCGCCTCCGGCACCGTCGTGCTCACCACGAAGGACGGATCGGCCTTCACCGATGCGCAGAAGACCGCCATCGCCGACCGCATCGAGAGCGCCAAGGACCTGCCCGACGTCTCGGGCGTGACCGACCCGTTCTCGACCGAGAAGCAGCGCGCCGACCAGCAGCAGCAGATCACCGACGGCCGGGCGAAGATCACCGCCGCGACCGCGCAGCTCGACGCCGGGCAGACGCAGCTCGACGCCGGCACAGCCCAGCTGGAGGCGGCCCAGGCGCAGCTCGACGCCGCGAAGCAGCAGCTCGTCGCCGCCGGGCAGCCCACGACCGCCCTCGATGCGCAGCAGGCGCAGCTCGACGCCGGCAAGGCCCAGCTCGCGGAGCAGCAGCAGAAGCTCACCGACGGCCGCACCGAGCTGACGACGCAGACCGCGAAGCTCGACCAGGGAGCCGAACTCCTCGGTCTCGCCAAGGACATCCGCCTCGTCTCCTCCGACGGCTCCGCCGCGCTCGTGAGCGTCGCGTTCGACAAGCCGCGCCTCGAGCTCTCGGAGGAGTCGAAGAACGCCGTCATCGACCACTTCGAGAAGAACCCCGTCGAGGGCGTCACCGCCGACTTCTCCACCGAGCTCGCCCAGGGCGTTCCCGAGGTGCTCGGTGTCGGCGAGCTGATCGGCGTGATCATCGCCGCCATCGTGCTGCTCGTGATGCTGGGCTCGGTCATCGCCGCCGCGCTCCCGCTCGTCACCGCCATCCTCGGCGTCGCCATCTCCGCGGTCGGCACCCTCGCCTTCTCCGGCGTGGTGCAGATGGCGTCGGTCACTCCCGTGCTCGGCGTGATGCTGGGCTTGGCCGTCGGCATCGACTACGCGCTCTTCATCATCAACCGGCACCGCAAGCAGCTCCTCCAGGGCGCCGAGGTGCGGGAGTCGATCGGCCTCGCCACCGGCACGGCCGGCAACGCGGTCGTCTTCGCCGGCGCGACCGTCGTCATCGCCCTTCTGGCGCTCAACGTCACCGGCATCCCGTTCCTCGGCCTGATGGGCACAGCGGGCGCGATCGCCGTGGCCGTCTCCGTGCTGATCGCCATCACGCTGACGCCCGCCCTCCTCGGCCTGGTCGGGATGCGCGTGCTCACCAAGAAGGCCCGCGCCCGCGCCGCCGCCCACGAGCACCGCGCTCAGAAGCCGGTGCGCCCGATGAAGACGTGGCGCGCCGTCGTGACCGTCGTCGCCACCATCGTCGGCCTCCTCGTCATCGCCGCGCCCATCCTCACGATGCGCGTCGGCCTCCCGGACGGCGCCCAGGAGCCCGCCGGCTCCACCACCGCCCGCGCGTACCAGGTGATCGAAGACTCCTTCGGCGCCGGTGCCAACGGCACCCTGCTCGTCTCGGCCACACTGCCCGCCGGTCTCGACGACGACCAGGTCACCGCGACGCAGCTGACGATCGCGAAGAAGCTCGCCGACCAGTCCGATGTCGCCGCCGTCGCCCCGATCGCCGTCTCGGACGACCACCGGCTCACCGCGTTCCAGGTGGTGCCGAAGGAGGGGCCGAGCAGCGCCTCCACCGAGCAGCTCGTGCGCGACCTGCGCGACCTGCCCGCGGTCGGCGACGGCATCACGCTCGGCGTCGCCGGGCAGGCGGCCAGCAACATCGACATCTCCGAGAAGATCGTCGGCATCCTTCCGCTCTACCTCGCGGTCGTCGTCGGACTGTCGCTGATCATCATGATCGTGGTGTTCCGGTCCTTCGTGGTGCCGCTGATCGCGACGGGAGGCTTCGTGCTCTCCCTGTTCGCGACGTACGGCGCGATCGTGGCCGTCTTTCAATGGGGCTGGTTCGGTGCGCTGTTCGGCATCCACACGACCGGGCCCATCCTGAGCTTCCTGCCGGTCATCCTCGTTGGCATCCTGTTCGGACTGGCGATGGACTACCAGCTGTTCCTCTCGACCGGGATGCGGGAGGCGTACGTGCACGGCTCGCCCGCACGCCTGGCCGTGGCGCAGGGTTTCCGCGCCGGCCGCTCGGTCGTGATCGCGGCGGGCATCATCATGGTGTCGGTCTTCGGCGGGTTCATCTTCTCGGACTCGACGATCATCCGGTCGCTCGGCTTCGGCCTCGCCTTCGGCGTGCTGCTCGACGCGTTCGTGGTCCGCATGCTGCTCATGCCCGCCCTGATGCACCTCGTCGGGCGGGGCGCCTGGTGGCTGCCGCGCTGGCTCGACCGCATCCTCCCGAACGTGGACGTGGAGGGCGCGAACCTCGAGCGCCGCCACCACGTCGACGGCACCCCGGTGGACGCGGCTGTTGCGGACCCGGCGGCGGACCCGGAGCCTCTCCCGACGCGCTAGTCGTCATCACATTCGTCACGAATGTCGCCTTTGGGCGTCGCTTTCACGACATTCGTGACGAATGTGGAGGCGCGCGCCATCGGCGAGAATGGGGTGTGCACAATCTCGGACTCCTCTTCGACGTCGACGGCCCGCTCGCCAGTCCCGTCACCCGCACCATCAACGTGCGCAGCATCGTCACCGACCTCGTCGCGATCGCGGCGGCCGGGGTGCCGATCGCGTTCATCACGGGGCGCTCCGGCGACTTCATCCGCCACCAGGTCGTCGCACCCCTCCTCGACGCGGGGCTGGGGGATGCGCTCGAGCAGCAGGGCGCCCGGATGTTCGGCGTCTTCGAGAAGGGCGGCGCTTGGGCGGCGATCACGGCCGACGGGATGGGCGAGGTGACGGTCGACGAGTCGGTCGCGTTCTCCCCGGAGGCGGTCGACGGCATCCGCTCGCTCGTGCGCGAGCGGTTCGCGGACACGATGTTCTTCGACGAGACGAAGCGCGCGATGATCTCGGTCGAGCAGCGCACCGACGTGGAGTCGGACGTCTACAAGGAGGCGCAGCCGCGGTTCCAGGATGCGGCGTACGAGCTCCTGACCGGGCTCGGGATCGGCCTGCGCTACGGCGAGCGCTCGACGCCCGACGCGGCCGGCGCGGTGCCGTTCCGCATCGATCCGACCATCATCTCGACGGACATCGAGTCGGTGCTGCTCGACAAGGACCGCGGTGCGCAGCGCGCCTTCGAGTACTTCGCCGAGCGCGGTCCGCTCCCCCGCCGCTGGCGCTCGGTCGGCGACTCCCGCAGCGACTACAAGATGGCCGACTATGTGCACGACGCCGGCTTCGATGTCGCGCACGTGGATGTGCGCCCGGCCGACGGCATCCTGGATCGCCCGTACGAGGTGATCACGATCGGCGACGCCATCCACGACGACGCCGGCGCCGAGTTCCTGGCGCACTGGCGCCGCGAGCTCGGGCTGAGTAGCGTCCGGCGGTTCTAGAGCCGCCGCTTCATCGTGAGGACGCACGTCACGGCATCCGCTGTCGGCGTGATGCCGGTCACGTCGAGCGGGCCCTCTACCCGCGCCACGACGCTGCACACCACCTTCCGGTCGACCGTGCAGAGGGAGTCGGCGAGCTCGGAGCGCAGGTCGCCGAAGGGACAGGTCAGGCGGATCTCGAGGGCGGGCCGGTCGACGCGAGGCTCGAAGCCGCAGCGGTCGAGGTAGTCCTCGAGCACATCGAGCTGCGCGTCTGCCGCGGTGTCGGTGTCGGTGCCGGCCTCCGCTGAGACGGGGTACGCCTGGCGGTACGCGCGGCCCAGGGCGATCGCGTCGTCGGTCTGGGTTCGTGCGCGTTCGCTCGCCCCGTCGAGCCCGTTGGCGGCCGAGTACAGCACCTGCGGACGGCCGCGCACGGTGCGGTGCTCGGTCGTGCGGACGACCAAGCCGTCGTCGATCAGGCGTTCCAGGTGTTCGCGAACGGTGTTGTGATGGAGGTCGACATCCTCCGCCAGGCGCGGCGCGGTCTGCGGGCTCTCGTGCTGGAGGCGTGCGAGGAGCCGGATGCGCGGCGATGACACCAGCGTTCGCCGGAGGCCGGTCGACTGCCGTTGCGCCACGTGCTCTTCTCCGCTCTCCGACCCGAACGGGACGGCTTTTCTACACATCGTAGAAGGGCTCGGGGGCCTGCCACAACGCATGTATTATTTCCGGCATTCCGCCCGGCAGCGCGCCTCCCCGGCCACCACGATCGAGGGATGACCGCGACCACCACGGACCCTCCGCAGCAGCGAGCGCTCACCCGCCCGACCCGCAAGGGCAACATCGTGGTGACCTGGATCACCTCCACCGACCACAAGACCATCGGCTACATGTACATGGTCGCGTCCGGTGTGTTCTTCGCCATCGGCGGGATCATGGCGCTCCTCATCCGCGCGCAGCTGATGGAGCCGGGCCTGCACATCCTGTCGGGCGAGCAGTACAACCAGATGTTCACGATGCACGGCACGATCATGCTGTTGCTCTACGCGATGCCGTTCTTCACCGGCGCCGCGAACGTCATCATCCCGCTGCAGCTCGGGGCGCCCGACGTGGCGTTCCCGCGGCTGAACGCGTTCTCGTTCTGGTGCTTCCTGTTCGGCGGCCTCATCGCCGCGGGCGGCCTGCTCACCCCGCAGGGCGCCGCGGACTTCGGCTGGTTCGCCTACCAGCCGCTCGCCTCGACGACCTTCTCGCCCGGACTCGGGAACACCCTCTGGTTCGCCGGCGCCGTCCTGCTCGGCTTCGCGACGATCTTCTCGTCGGTCAACTTCATCACCACGATCATGACCATGCGCGCGCCGGGCATGACGATGTTCCGGATGTCGATCTTCACCTGGAACACGCTCATCACCTCGATCCTGGCGCTCATGGCGTTCCCGGTGCTCGCCGCGGCCCTCGTCGCCGCCATGGCGGACCGCGTCTTCGGCGCCCACATCTTCGACGCGGCGAATGGAGGCGCGCTGCTCTGGCAGCACCTCTTCTGGTTCTGGGGCCACCCCGAGGTCTACGTGATCGTGCTGCCCTTCTTCGGGATCATCTCGGAGGTCCTCCCGGTCTTCAGCCGCAAACCGATCTTCGGGTACAAGACCCTCGTCTACGCCACCGTCGCGATCGCCGCCCTGTCGATCACCGTGTGGGCGCACCACATGTACGTGACCGGGAGCGTGCTCCTGCCCTGGTTCTCGCTGATGACGATGCTGATCGCGGTGCCGACGGGCGTGAAGATCTTCAACTGGGTCGGCACGATGTGGCGGGGTTCGCTGACGTTCGAATCGCCCATGCTCTTCGCCATCGGGTTCCTGATCAACTTCACGTTCGGCGGCCTGACCGGTGTCATCCTCGCCTCGCCTCCCCTCGACTTCCACGTCTCCGACACGTACTTCGTCGTCGCCCACTTCCACTACGTCCTGATCGGCGCGGTCATCTTCGCGACCTTCTCGGGCCTCTACTACTGGTGGCCCAAGTGGACGGGGCGGATGCTCAACGAGACGCTCGCCACGTGGAACTTCTGGCTGCTGTTCATCGGCTTCCACATGACTTTCCTCATCCAGCACTGGCTCGGCGTCATCGGGATGCCGCGTCGATACGCCACGTACCTGCCGCAGGACGGCTTCACCTGGATGAACCAGCTCTCCACCCTCGGCTCCGCGGTGATGGCGGCGTCGATGATCCCGCTGCTGGTCAACATCTACCTGACCTGGCGTCGCGCGCCGAAGGTCACCGTGAACGACCCGTGGGGCACCGGCCGGTCACTCGAGTGGGCGACGAGCTGCCCGCCGCCGCGGCACAACTTCACGTCGATCCCGCGCATCCGCTCGGAGTCGCCCGCCTTCGACCTGCACCACGGCACCGGTGCGCAGCTCGCGCCGCTGGCCGCCGGGGCGGCGCCCGAGTCGCTCACCGCCGAGGAGTCGGAGCAGGCGCGATGAGCAGCACGACGACGATGACGGTCGAGGAGGCCGCGCGCATCCGCCAGCAGGCGCGGCGCGGGGCGCTGGACCTCGACCTCCCCGGCACCGGCGAGATCGTGCGGGATGCGGAGCGCACCTGCGCGCGGGCCGAGCTGTGGGGCTCCACCCGGGATGCGCGCCGGCACTCCGCCGCCGGCGCCGCGGCGATCGCAGCGGCCACCATGCTCGTCGTGGGCATCTGCATGCTTCCGTGGCCGGTGTGAACCGATGACCACCGCCTCCCGCCTCGACCCGCGGCCGCGTCTCCTCGCGATCTGGCTGATCGTCGCGGGCGCCATCGGCCTGGCCGCCGCCTTCCTCCTGACGATCGACAAGCTGGACATGCTGCGCGACCCGAACGCGCAGCTGACCTGCAGCTTCAACGTCCTGATCGGCTGCGCGACGAACCTCGCCTCGTGGCAGGGCTCGCTGCTCGGGTTCCCGAACCCGCTGCTCGGACTGATCGGCTGGACGGCGACGATCGCCGCGGGCGTCGCCGTGCTGGCGAGCCGCGGCGGCCTGGCCCGCTGGTTCTGGATCGCCTTCAACGCGGGCGTGGTGCTCGCGCTGGCGCTGGTGGTGTTCCTCATCACGGCGTCGCTGACCGTGCTGCACATCCTCTGCCCCTGGTGCATGGTCACGTGGGCGGTCACCATCCCGACCTTCTGGGGCGTGACGCTGTACAACCTGAAGTCGGGCACCATCCCCGTCCCCGAACGAGCGCGCCGGGTTTTCGTGACGCTCTCCGGCTGGGTGCCCGTGCTCACGGTCGCGAGCTACGCGGTGGTCGCCGTGCTCGCGCAGATCCAGCTCGACTGGATCCACCGCGCGTTCGCCTGACGCGCGCGCCCGCCCGACGTCTTAGGCTGGCGGAGGATCGCCCGCGACGAAGCGGCGACCGGAGGAGGCAGCATGACCGCCGCGTTCGTCTACGACGCCGTGCGCACGCCGTTCGGCCGATACGGAAAGGCCCTCGCCGGGGTCCGCCCGGACGACCTGGCCGCCTCCACCTTGCGCGCCCTCGTCGACCGGCATCCCGGCCTCGACCCGGCGACCATCGACGATGTGCTCCTCGGCGACGCCAACCAGGCAGGCGAGGACAACCGCAACGTGGCCAGGATGGCCGTGCTGCTCGCGGGGCTCCCGGTCACGGTTCCGGGCGCCACGGTGAACCGGCTGTGCGGGTCGGGTGTCGAGGCGGTCGTGCAGGCGAGCCGTGCTGTCGAGACGGGGGACGCCGCCCTCGTCGTCGCGGGCGGCGTGGAGTCGATGACCCGGGCACCCTGGGTGCTGCCGAAGACCGACCGGCCGTATCCCGCGGCCGACCAGGCGCTGGTCTCCACGACGCTCGGCTGGCGACTCGTGAACCCGGCGATGCCGTCCGCGTGGACCGTGCCCCTCGGCGAGACGGCCGAGCTGCTCGCCGATCGGTTCGGCATCCCGCGCGAGGAGCAGGATGCGTTCGCGCTGGAGTCGCATCGGCGAGCGGCCGCGGCGTGGGACGCCGGCGCATACGATGTCGAGGCCGTGCCCGTGCCGGGCGTCGCGCTCGATCGCGACGAGAGCATCCGACCCGACACGACGGCGGAGGCGTTGGCCGGTCTGGCGCCCGCGTTCCGGCGCGAGGGCGGTACGGTGACCGCGGGCAACTCCTCCCCGCTCAACGACGGGGCGGGGATGCTGCTCCTCGGCGCCGAGGGTGCGCTCGACACCGCCCCGCTGGCGCGCATCGTCGCCCGCACGATCGTCGGCAACGAGCCCGACGCCTTCGGGATCGCGCCGGTCGCGGCGGTCGAACGCGCCCTCGCCCGCAGTGGCCTGACCTGGGACGACGTGGACCTGGTGGAGCTGAACGAGGCGTTCGCCGCACAGTCCCTCGCGTGCCTGCGGCTCTGGCCGGAGCTCGACCCGGCGAAGGTCAACGTGCACGGCGGCGCGATCGCCATCGGGCATCCGCTCGGCGCCTCCGGAGCCCGGATCGTCGGGCACCTGGCGCACGCCCTGGCGGCGCGCGGCGGCGGGATCGGCGTCGCCGCCATCTGCATCGGCGTCGGCCAGGGCATGGCGGTCGTCCTTCAGGCCTGATCCGGCCGGCGAGCAGCCCCCGAGTACGCAGAAAGTGGGCCCGAAACCGCCGAGTACGCAGAGAATTCGCGTACTCGGCGGGTGGATGTTGACAGTTTGAATTCTAATGATTAGAGTTCTAACTATGACATCGAGAACCGAGCGGCTTGCCGACCTCCTGCGCACGATCCTGTTCGCGCAGCGGGCCGCCGGAGAGGAGTGGATCCGCCAGAGCGGGCTCACCCGCTCGCAGTCGTTCACCCTCGCCTACCTCGACGAGAACCAGGACCGCGGAGTGATCGCCCGCGAACTGGCCGAGATGTCCGGTACCACGCCGGCCAGCGTCACCAGCCTCCTGCAGGGGCTGGAGGAGCGCGGCTACATCACGCGCGAGCCGTCCCCGACGGACTCCCGCGTGAAGCTCATCCGCGCCACCGCGGAGGGCTCCCGGGTCGTCTCCGGGTTCGACGACGTCATGACCGCGGCGCAGGAGCGCATCTTCGCGGTGCTCGACGACGCCGACCAGGACGCCCTCATCGCCCTGCTCCAGCCGCTCGCCGACTCCATCGTCGAAGCGGGCGACGCCCCGCCGCCCGGCACCACCGAGCGCAGCCGCCGCCGCTAGCCGGCATACGCCGCCGCGCCGGCACCCGCCCTCGCGGCGGCATCCTCTGATCACCAGGCTTCCCAGCCGTTCACCGGAACGGAGACATCGTCATGTCCTCATCCAACCGCCTCACCCTTTCGTCGGCCCCCATCTGGCGGGCTCTCGTGCACCTCTGCGTGCCCATGATCGCCGGCTTCTCGGTCGGCGCCGTCTACAACATCATCAACGCCGGCTTCGTCGGCGCCCTCCACTCCACCCCCCTGCTCGCGGCGCTGACGTTCTCCCTTCCGGTCTTCGCGCTGGTGATGGCGGTCGGCGGCGTCTTCGGCGTCGGCGGCGGCACGTTCGTCTCGCGCCTCCTCGGGTCGCAGGAGGAGCCGGGCGCCGATGCCGAGGCCGCTGCCACGCGCATCAAGCAGGTCTCGTCGTTCACGTTCTGGGGGGCCATCGCCGGCGGCGTCGTCATCGGCGTGCTCGGCGTGATCTTCGCGACGCCGATCGCCATGGCGGTCGGAGCGTCGGGCGCCTCGCTCGAACCGACCGCGCTGTACATCGGCGCGATGTTCGCCTTCGCCCCGATCTACGTGTCGGCCTTCGCACTGGAGCAGCTGGTGCGGGCGGAAGGCGCGGCCGTCGCGTCCATGACCGGACTCATCGCCTCGACCATCGCGAACCTCCTCTTCGACGTCGTCTTCATCCTCGGCCTCGGCTGGGGCGTGCTCGGAGCCGGCATCGCGCTCGGCCTCTCGAACATCGTGACGGTCGCCTACTACGTGTGGTGGCTCTCCCGCCGCAGCGAGTCCATCTCGCTCGCGCCGCGCTTCTTCCGCGCCGACCGCGAGATGCTCACCACGGTGTTCGGCGTCGGCGCCTCCGAGCTGCTGATGTCGTCGTTCCTCATCGTCACGACCCTGGTCATGAACTGGATCGCGATCGCCTACGGCGCCTCCCTGCTCGCCGCGATGGGTGTCGCGCTGCGCATCGCCCAGCTGCCCGAGATGATCTGCATGGGCGTCTTCATGGGCGCGATCCCGCTGTTCGCCTACGCGTTCGGCGCCCGCAACGGCGCCCGGCTGCGCAAGGCCATCACCGGCAGCGCCGTCGCGATCGCCGGGATCGTGCTCGTCTTCTCCACGATCGTCTTCCTCTTCCGCGACCAGGTGTTCGCGCTCTTCAGCGCCGACCCGTCGGTCATCGAGGACGGCACGCTCATCCTCACCGCCATGCTGGTCTCGACCCTGTTCAACGGCTTCACCGGCCTGATCATCGCGGTCTTCCAGGCCACCGAGCAGATGCGCAACGCGACGATCATGTCGGTCGCGCAGGGCATCCTGTTCATCCCGGTGGTGCTCATCGGCAACGCGGTGTTCGGGATCACCGGCGTCATCTGGGCGATGACGGTCACGGAGCTGCTGGTGCTCGTCCTCGGCGCCGCCCTGTTCGCCGCGTCGCGGAAGGCGCTGGTCGCCACCCCCGAGCAGGCGGAGGCCGCACTGGCTGCTGCCGAGGAGGCCGTGGCCGCCTAAGGCGCTCAGCCCTCGATGACGACCAGGGTGCCGAGCGGCAGCGCGTTCACGGCCGTGAGCGCGTCTGCCGGGAGGCGCACGCAGCCGTGGGACACCGCACCGCTGCTCTGCTCGAAGTAGTGGATGCCGATCAAGCCGCCGTCAGAGCCTCCGAAGGGCTCGTCGGCGGTGGTCGCGTGCAGCGAGGTGAGCTGGATCGGGTGCACGGACTGCCCCTGGTCGGGGTCTGTGTAGCGGGCTTGCAGGTAGCCTGTGACGCCGGTCGGCGTCGGGGTCTCGTCGGTGCCGACTCCCACCGTCCAGGAAGCCGTCGTGGCACCTGCGGCGTCAAGGATGCTGAGCGACTGTCCGGCGACCGAGATGTGCACCGATTTGGCGAGGGTCGTCGCGCCGGCCAGGCTCGCGGCCGGCATCCAGGCCGCGGTCTGCGCGGGGGCGGCCTCACCTGCCGCGACCTGCGAGGGCAGCACCTGCCGCGCCGGGGTGAGGACGAGCGCCCAGGGCCCGTCGAGCTGGATGGGCACGACCACGGTCCGCTGGCCCCGGAAGTCCGTGGCCGGGATGCGGGCGACGGGTGTCGCGCGGTCCGCGCCGAACAGCGGAACGTCGAACATCACTCGGTGCGCTGTCGGCGCCGTCAGCTTCCCGGCCGGCGCTGGCAGGAGGCCGGGGACGACGGCGTCATAGACCGCAGCGGGCAGCGCGGCGATCTCAGAACGTGTCAGAGCGGGAACGGGCGGGGCTGTGGACGCGGCCTCGGTCGGTACGGCCGTGACCGACGCGGAGGGTTTCGGAGTACGCGTGGGGTCCGGTTGCGCGCAGCCCGTCAGGCCGATGGCGGCAGCGAGGACGGCAACGGCGGACGCGGCGGCGATGAGGGTTGGGGGCTTCGGCATGAGCGCTCTCCGGTGGTCCGGGCTGATCGAACGGAAAACGGCCGGCGGCACCCGAGGTGCCGCCGGCCGGAGACGCTGACGCTCAGCCGGCGACGCGCGGGCTGGTGACCGCGCCACCTGCCGGCGAGACCTGGACCGGCGTGACCTCGCCATCGGGAGCGCCACCGAGTTCGATCGTGGGGCCGGTCACCGCGACGCTGATCGACTGCGAGAGCTTCGAGTCGGCTCCGACGACGGTGAAGTCGATGGTCCCGGCCTCGACGGTGCCGCCGACGAGCGACCAGCTGAACGCGATGCCGCCGAACCGGTCCGCCGGGTCGGTGTGCTCGAACGTGTAGCCGTTGTAGACGATGGTCGTGGTGACGCTCTCGCCCGGCGTGTAACCACCGGCCCAGACGATGGCGCCGACGTTCTCGTCGGCGAGCTCGGCCGTCGTGATGGTGGCGGCGTCGGTCCAGATGCCCTCGGGGGCGAACAGGGTCAGCGGGACCTCGGCGGCCAGATTGCCGGAGCCGTCGGTTGCGACCACCGCGAGGTAGCCGTTGTCGTAGTCGGCCGTCATGGCGTTGGCGGTCGGCGTCCAGTCCAGCAGGATGGCGCCGGCGTCGTCGCTCTCGGTGATGATGCTGTCGAGCACGGTCGGGCCGGTCGACTCGACGTCCACGAGCGACACGGTCACGTCGGCGTCGAGGTCGAAGCCCGAACCCGTGACGGCGATGCCGGAGCCCCAGTCCCCGATGGTGAACGTCGACGACGCGAGAGAGATCTCGGCGCCGGCCGCATTGGCGGGGACGGCGGAGAGGGACAGAGCACCGGCGACGGCGACAGCACCGAGAACGGACGCTGCGCGCACCTTGGTGGTGGAAAGCATGGAACTCCCTGACTGGTGAGGTAGACGGGCGAGGTCGCCCACGTGCGAATCTAGGAGGCGGCCTGATGCGCGGTCTCGGCCTCCGGCTCGATTTACGTAGTGCCGAACATGCGTTCAGTAGACGCGTCGCTCCTCTCCGCAGCCGACGTCCCGCTGGGCCAGTGGTGGAGACCCTCCTCCCCTCGGATTGGGGAGGGCCGACACTTGACATCTGCAAGCGCTTTCTGATCACCGGTGGCTGGTTTATTTGCCCGCCGTAAACGTTGTGTTACCAGTCCGTTTCCGCGGCCCCTCCGGCCATCCAGGTACCCATAACCTCCTTTCTGAGAGACCGTTCAGCCTGTCTCTCACTGCTCCTCCTCGCCGCCCGGACCGGCTGCTTCGCCATGCCCGGACGACCTCCCCCACGCCCCCGAGCTAGGAGAACCGTGCCAACACGCCTGCCTGTACGACGACGGATCGCGCTCACCGTCGCCGCAGCCCTCATTCCGGTCGTCGCGCTGACGACCGCCCCTGCCGCCCTCGCGGCTCCCGCCCCCGACCCGGTCGTGGCCTCCGGCTCCGACTGGGCGGTCACCACCTCCCCCGGCGGCTACGTCGTCACCCTCGAGCTCGACGAGCCGCTGCCCATGGTCGACGACGCACCGACCCTCGTCGTCGACGGCGAGCCGATCGGCCTCGCCACGGAGTCGGCCGACGGACTGACCCTCGGGGTCGTCACCACCGACCCGGCCGTCGCGAACGCCTCCTCGGTCACCAAGGGGTGGTCGAGCGGTGACGACGACAAGGCCGCCGAGACGCCCGAGGCTCCGGCCACACCGGCCGTCCCCGAGAATACGACCCTCACCAAGCAGCTGAAGTCGTTCGCACAGCTCGCCGCCGTCGAGGACCCGGCCGACCTCGGCTCGTACGCGGTCACCGAGGCCGAGTACGACTTCGGCGACCAGGCCGTGCCGCTGGCCGCGATCGGCGGCATCCGCGGCGAGCTCACCGGCAAGATGTACCTGACGAATGCGGCCGGCGCCCGGCCGACGATCGTCCTGCTGCACGGCCGCCACACCTCGTGCTCGGGCACCGGAGCCAACCCGCTGCGCTGGCCCTGCGGCCCGACGCAGATGAACATCCGCTCGTACCTCGGCTACGAGGGCACGGCGCGGGCGCTGGCCTCGCGCGGCTACAACGTGCTCTCGATCGCGGCCAACTCGGTCAACTCGAACGACAACCAGCTCGCGCTCGACTACGGCGCGCAGGCCCGCGGCCAGCTCATCCTCGACACCCTCGGGATGCTGGCGAAGGCCACGGCCGGCGACGCGGTCGCGTTCGACGACATCACCACCGCGACCAGCACCGTCCCGAGCACCACGACGACCCGGACCCTGGATGAGGCCCTCGTGCGGGCGACCACCCGCACCGATCAGCCCGCCGCCGCCTCCGGCATCACCGCCGCGTCGCTGAAGGGACGCTTCGACCTCGGGCACGTCGGCATCATGGGCCACTCGCGCGGTGGCGAGGGCGTCGTCTCGGCGGCGACCCTCAACCAGGCGCTGGCGAAGCCGTACGGCATCGAGTCGGTGCTCCCGCTCGCACCCGTCGACTTCGGCCGCATGACGCTGCCCGACGTGCCGACCGCCGTGTTCCTCCCCTACTGCGACGGTGACGTCTCCAACCAGCAGGGCCAGCACTTCATCGACGACTCGCGCCACGCGTTCGACGACGACGTGCTCCGCTCCGCCGTCTGGGTGATGGGAGCGAACCACAACTTCTTCAACACCGTGTGGACGCCGGGCCTCTACCCGGCCGCCACGGGCGACGACTGGCGCACCACCGACACCACGTCGACCTGCGCGACCACCGACCCGACGCGCATGACGGCTGCTCAGCAGTACCAGGTCGGCGTCAGCTACATGACCGGCTTCTTCCGCCTCACCATGGGCGGCGAGACGCAGTTCCAGTCGCTGTTCGACGGATCGGTCAAGCCGTCCACCGCGTCGACGGCGTACGCCGACGTGCGGACGATGGCGACCCAGCCCGCCTCGAAGACCTCCCTGGTGAACGACTTCACCGAGACGAGCTCGCTCGTGCGGGTCTCGGGAGGCGCGACCGCCGCGGTCTGCACGAACCTGACCGGCCGCACCGTGCCGCAGTCGCTCCCGTTCTGCGCCACGACCAAGGCCTCCGCCCAGGTGCCGCACTGGACGCCCGGATCGTTCGCGCCGAACGTGCCCGAGTTCCCGGTGACGCGGTTCCTCTGGACGGGAGCATCGACCACCGATCCCGCCGTGCCGAGCACGGGCGAGCTGCGCGTGACCGTCCCGGCGAAATACCGCGACGTCTCGCGACAGTCCCAGCTCACGCTGAAGACGGCGCCGGACGAGGCCGTGCAGAACGGCACCGACTTCCGGATCACCGTCGTGGACGGCGCGGGCAAGACGTTCGCGATCGCCGCCTCCGCGGTGAACCCGCTCGCCGTGAACCGCATGCCGGGCGGGACGAACACGACCCTCAACAAGGTCGTGCTGCAGCAGCTGACCATCCCGACCTCCACCATCACCGGCATCGACCTGACCGACGTGCGCGAGGTGCGTCTCACGGCAGCGGTCGGCGCGGACGGCACCGGCACGGGAGGCGTCTACCTCTCCGACCTGGCCTTCGACACCCCGTCCGTCGGGACCGCCGTGGTGCAGACGCGGACCTCGGTGAACGTCGCGCCCACCATCGTCGAGGAGGGCAACGGCCCCGGCAGCGCCGACGTCGCGGTCTACCTGAACCGCGCGGAGAAGTCGGCGGTCACGGCGTACGTCAGCGTCATCGGTGCGGCGGCGGGATCGGTCGGCGTCGGGATCGGGATGGAGAAGGTCGCCTTCGCCCCCGGCGAGACCTGCAAGGCGGTCACCGTGCCGACGCTCGGCAACACCGCCGCCTCCGCGTCGCCCAGCACGGCCTTCAAGGTCAGCGTGACGAACAGCACGAACGCCGTCATGGGCGCGAGCGCGTTCGCCAACCTCACCGTCCGCGAGGACGACGGGGTGACGGGCGCCGCTCCCGCGCTGGCCCCGGTCGGCGCGCAGGGAGACGTGTGCGCCGAGCTCGCGGCCGCGACGAACCCCGTCCCGCTCGAGACCTCGGCCGAGGACGTCGCCCCTGGCGACTCGTTCACCCTCCGCGCGACCGGGTACCGGGCCGGCGAGACCGTGGCGTTCCGCTACGGCGCCACCGACCTCGGCACCGCGGTCGCGGAGGCGGACGGCACGGCCTCGGTCGTGGTGCCCGTCGCAGAGGACGCCGATCTCGGTCCCGCCGACGCGAGGGCGACGGGCTCCGGTTCGGGCCGCACCGCCACGGTGTCCGTCTCGGTGCTCGCACCGACCGAGACGACGGTCACCGTGTCGCCGGCGAAGCCGACGGCCGGGCAGAAGGTCACCTTCACCGCCACGGTGACCGGCCGCGACACCGCGGGCACGATCGCCTTCCTCGACGGAGGCGAGCCCGCCTCCGCTCCCACGGCGAAGGCCTCCGCCCTCGTCGCGGTGGCCGCCGCAGCAGCTGCGCCGACGGTGCTCGGAGAGGTGGAGATCGTGGACGGCGTCGCCACCCTGACGCTCCCCGGCGGCCTCGCGGCCGGCGATCACGCGATCACGGCCTCCTTCGCCCGCACCGCCACCGCGAGCGCCTCCACCTCGGACCCGATCACGGTGACCGTCGTGCCGGCGGCCTCCACCGGTGGATCCGGGACGGACGGAGCGGGATCGGTCGGCTCGGGAGCCGGCACGGGTTCGGCCTCGACCGGCGCCGACGCGCTGGCCGAGACGGGATCGGCGATCGGCCTCTGGCTGCTCGCCGGGGTGACCGTGCTGCTCGCAGGAGCCGGCCTCCTGGCCGTCTCTCGCCGCCGCCGCATCGCGGAGTAGCCGAGTACGAAGAACCTGGGCCGAAAACCGCCGAGTACGCAGAGAAATCGCGTACTCGGCGGTTTGGCGCGGGCGGTGTCAGCGGGTGGCGAGGCGGAGGAGGTGGGCCGCGGCGGAGGAGGTAGGCGTGGCGCCTCCGCTCCAGATCGCGGTCAGGGGGCGGATGACGCGCAGGTCGAGGACGCGCACCTGCACCAGCGTGCCCTGCGCGAGCTGGTCGCGGACGGCCAGGATGCTGAGCGCTGCCGGTCCGGCGCCGGCCGCGACGGTGGAGCGGATCGCACTCGTCGTCGAGAGCGCGAGCGCCGGTTCGACGGGTGCGAGCCCCGCCTCGGCGAGCGCCCGTTCGAGTGCCAGGCGCGTCCCGGAGCCGCTCTCGCGGACGACGAGCGGGGCGGCGGCGAGTTCGGCGGCGGTCACGCCCGAGCGGCGTCGGGCCCACGGGTGCCGGGGGCCGACGACGACCACGAGCTCGTCGGTCGCGATCGTGCGGTGCGGGAGGCCGGAGGGTAGGTCGGGGGTCTCGATGAAGCCGAGATCCGCCGCCCCGCCGCGCACGGCCTCCACCACCCCGACGCTGTTCGCCGCGGTCAGCTCGATGCGGACGCCGGGCTCGGCCGCCCGCAGAGCCGTGAGCCACGCCGGGGCGAGGTGCTCGGAGATCGTCATGCTCGCGGCCACGCGGAGGCTCCCGGAGGCGGGCGCGCGCAGCGCCGCGGTGGCGGACGAGAACCGGTCGACGGCGGCGAGCAGCTCGGTCGCCCACTCGACGACGATCGCGCCGGCTTCGGTCGGGCTGGTGCCGTGGGAGGTGCGGGTCAGGAGGGCGACGCCGAGATCGCGTTCGAGAGCGGCCATCCGCGCCGACGCGGCCTGCTGCGAGACGCCGGCCGCCTGCGCGGCTCGCGAGAGGCTCCCGGATGCGGCGACGCCGACGAGCAGGCGGAGGCTGTCGAGATCGGGTTCGCGCATGCGGCTCCAGACACAAGGGACGGTTGTGGCGACTCCCACCGTAGTCGCACATCCGTTCAAGACCCGGCGTGCCGTCGCGGGCGACCCTGGAGCATGCTCTCCGCCACCTCCTCCCCCGTCGGCTTCGCCGGGCTCGGCATCATGGGGCGCCCGATGGCGGCCAACCTCCTCTCGGCCGGTGTCGACCTCGTCGTCTGGAACCGTTCGCCCGGCCCCGCCGCCGAGCTCGCCGAGGCCGGCGCCACGATCGCCCGGGATGTCGACGACCTGTTCGCCCGCTGCCGCACCGTCATCCTCATGCTCGCCACCGAGGACGCGATCGACGCCGTGCTCGACCGCGCCGGTCCGGCCTTCGCCGCGCGGGTAGCCGGCCGGATCGTCCTGCAGATGGGCACCGTGACGCCCGGTTACTCCCGCGGACTCGCAACCGCTATCGCGGCAGCGGGCGGCGCGTACGTCGAGGCGCCCGTCTCCGGCTCCCGCGGCCCCGCGACCGAGGGGACGCTCGTCGCGATGCTGGCCGGACCGGACAAGGCGGTCGCCGAGGTCGCGCCGATCGTCGACGCGATGTGTGCGCAGCGGTTCGTCTGCGGCGCCGTTCCCGCGGCGCTCACGATGAAGCTCGCGGTCAACACCTTCCTCATCACGATGGTGACGGGGCTCGCGGAGGCGTTCCACTTCGCCGAGGTGACCGGGGCTAACCCTCGGGTGCTGCGGGAGGTGCTCGACGCCGGCCCGATGGCCTCCGCCGTCTCGCGCGGCAAGGCGGCCAAGCTCGTCGACGGCGACCTCTCGCCGCAGGCGGCGATCGGCGACGTGCTCAAGAACGCCGCCCTCATCGAGGACGCGGCGCGCGAAGCAGGCTCGGCCCATCCCCTCATCACCGTGTGCCGCGAGCTGTTCGCCGAGACCGCTGCAAGCGGCCGGGCGGGCGAGGACATGGCCGCGGTGGTCACCGCGCTCGCGGCGCGGGCACCCTCCTCGCGCCCCTGACGAGGCGGCCGGGCGGCGAGGCGGCACGAAGTGCACGCGAAACGGCCGAGGCGGCGAAGAATTCGCCCACTCGGCGGCGAGGAGTGGAGGTGGGGCGAGCTCAGTGCGGAGCGCGCTGCGCGGCGCGCCAGCGGCCCGGCGTCAGGCCCTGCGTCTCGCGGAACACGCGCGTCAGGTGCGCCTGGTCGCTGAACCCGGCCGCGGCGGCGGCGTCGGCGAGCGACCAGCCGTCGGCGAGGAGCCGACGCGCCGCCCGCACCCGGCTGGCCGAACGGTAGCGGCTCGGGCTCGTGCCGAGGGCCGCCGAGAACTGCCGGGCGAGCTCCCACCGGCTGAGCCCGGACAGCCCCTCGAGCCGCGCAGCGCTCCAGGCCGACTGCGGCTCGTCGCGCAGCGCTTGGGCCACCCGCAGCACGGCGGGGAGGTCGACCCGCTTCGACCATGCCGGCGACGGGCCCCCGGAGGCGGCGACCAGCACGCGCGCGAGCGCTTCGACGACCTCGACCTCCTGCAGCTCGTCGCCCGCGGCCGACCAGCGGGCGACCGTGGCCGCGCCGGGAAGCGGCAGTCGGTCGGGCCGCGCGATCGGGTCGCGCACGAACGGCAGGCCCGTCGTCCCGCCCGCCGCGCGGATCGCCGCCGGGTCGACGTAGAAGATGCGGTAGGCGATGCCCTCGGCGTCTCCGGGCATCCCGTCGTGCAGTTCGCCGGGATGCAGGATGTGCCACTCTCCGACGAGGCCCGCGTGGTGCTCGCCGCGGTAGTAGAACCGCTGCACGCCGGAGAGCGTCACGCCGATCCCGTACGTCTCGTGCCGGTGCCGGGCGAACCCGACGCCGTCGAGCGTGACGTCCCACGTCTCCACGGCGTCGCCGGCCGTCCGCTGGCGGAAGCCGAATCCCGCCGGCGCCGGTGCCTCGTTCGACGGCCCTTCGCTCATGGTGCACCGAGCCTACGGGATGCGTCGCGCACCGGCGATCGGCGGCAGCGGGAGCGGCTCCGGGCCCGCGGCGGCGGGCTCAGTCCGCGATCACCCGAGCGCGCCCCGCGAGGTAGCCGAACACGCCGAGCACGGCGAGCAGGCCGACGAGGATGGCGAGCGCCGGCGTCCACGAGCCTGTCGCGTCGTGCAGCGCACCCGCGGCGATCGGACCCGCGGCGGCGAGCACGTAGCCCACCGACTGGGCCATCCCCGAGAGCGCCGCCGCCTGGTCGTGGTGCCGGGTGCGCAGGCCGAAGAACGAGAGCGCGAGCACGATGCTCGACCCGCCGGCGAGGCCTGCCATGCTCGCCCAGACACCGCCGAGCTGCGGGGCGAGCAGCACGCCGAGCGCGGCGAGCGCGAAGAGCGCGGGCCCGGCGACGGCGAGCAGGCGCTGGTCGCGGAAGCGCGGGATGAGCGTGGAGGCGAGCAGGCTGCCCCCGATGCCGAAGGCGTTCAGCAGCAGCTGGTGCACACCGGCGGCGGCCGCATCCACCCCGGCCGCGCCCTCCATCGACGGAAGCCAGGTGATGAACACGTAGAAGCCGACCGACTGCAGCCCCATGAACGCGGTCACCTGCCAGCCGATGGCCGTGCCCCAGGGCGACCGGGCGCCGGCCGCGCGACCCGAGGGCGCGGCGTGGTGCGGCTCGGTCAGAGCGACGTCGTCCTCGGACGGCGGCACGACGGTGCGGCGGCGCAGCTGCGGCACCATGACGGCGAGGGCGATGAGCGCGAGGCCCGCCCACATCCCGAGCGGGAGGCGCCAGCCCCACGCCGTGAGCGCGGCGACCGGCACGGCGGCACCGGCGGCGATCGCGGCGAAGGAGGCCTGCACCGCCGAGTAGGCGCCCGTGACCTGCCCGATGCGGGTCGGGAAGTCGCGCTTCACGAGCGCCGGGAGCACCACGTTCAGGATCGCGATGGCGACGCCGAGCAGCCCCGTGCCGATCCAGAGGAGCGGCAGCCCCGGCAGTGAGCGGACCACGAGCCCGACTGCGAGACCGGCGAGTGCGACGCCGAGCGCCCGCTCGAGACCGAGGCGGCGTGCGAACGCCGGGGCGACCGGCGACACGAACGCGAACGCGAGCAGCGGGAGGCTGATCAGGATCGACGCCGTCAGCGACGACAGCCCCAGGTCGTGCTGCAGCTCGGCGAGCACCGGGCCGACGGTCGTGATGCCGGCGCGGAGGTTGCCGGCGACGAGCAGCAGTCCGGCGATGACCAGGGCGGGGCGCAGCGGGCGGATGGCGGCGGGCGTCCGCGCGGCCCGCTGGGCGGGGGTGGGACGGGTCTCGGTGCTCATCGGGCGTTCTCCTCGGGCTGGTCGGCGGGTTGGGCCTTGGGCTGGGCCGTGGGTTGATCATCCTGCGACGGTTCGAACCCGGCCTGCGCGTGGGCGACGTGCACCATCCGTTCGGCGGCGTCCGCGGCGCGATCCGGATCGCGGGCCTCGATCGCCGCCACCAGCTCGACGTGCGTCGCGTCGATGCGCGCGATGTCGTCGGCGAGGGCGTCGAGGTCGACGTCCGGCGAGTCCAGGTGAAGCAGCGCCTGATCGTTGCCGCCTGCCCCGCGGTAGAGCTCGGCCAGCAGCACGTTGCCGGAGGCCTCGAAGATCGCGCGGTGGAACCGGCGGTCCGCCTCGGCGTACGCGGGCGCGTCACCGGTGTCGCGGGCGGCGGCGCGCTCCGCCAGCGCCTCGGCCAGCACCTCCCGCTGCTCCGGCGTCGCGCGGGTCGCGGCCAGCCGGGCGCCTTCGCGCTCCAGCAGCAGCCGCACCTCGAGCACATCGGCGATGCGGTCGTGCTCGAGTCGACGGGCGAGCGCGGGTGCCAGATCGCTGGTCGCGACGACGAACGTCCCGTACCCGGCGCGGGCGCCGAGCATCCCGGCGTGCACGAGGGAGCGGACCGCCTCCCGCACACAGCCGCGGCTGACGTCGAACTCCCGGGCCAGATCGACCTCGGTCGGGAGCAGCGTGCCGACCGGGAACTCCCCCTCGGCGATGCGCTGGCGCAGCTGGTTGGCGATGCGTTCCGAAAGCGGAACGTTGGGGGCGAGGCGAGGCATGACGGCCACGCTAGCAGCAAATGATCAAATGTCGGACAAAGTTTGCCGACATGGCAAAACGGCCGAATCGCCCCTTCGGCGGACCCTGGCCGACTTATGCGTCGATCGGGGGAACGACCTTGCGGTCCTGCGCCGGGAAGACGACCTTCTGGATGATGATGATCGCGCTGGCCGCGACCGGGATCGCGACGAGGGCCCCGAGGATCCCGCCGATCGTGCCGCCGCCGACCGCCGCGATGACGACGATCGCGCCCGGCACCGCCACGGCCTTGTTCATGATGCGCGGGCTGAGCACGTACGCCTCCACCTGCATGTAAACCAGGTAGTAGATGAACGCGACGAGCGCGGTGAGGGGCGACGCGAGCAGACAGATCAGCGAGTTGATGATCGCGCCGATCAGTGTTCCGACCAGCGGGATCAGCGATCCGAGGAAGGCGATCAGGGCGAGGAGCGCAGGCTGGGGCGCCCCGATGATCGTGAGGAAGATCAGGCTCAGGATGCCGTTGATCAGCGCCAGGCTCGCCTGCCCGATCACGTAGCGGCCGACCGCACCGGAGACGTCGTCGACGAGCTCGGCGAAGCCCTCGCGGCGGTACTCCGGCACGAAGCGGGCGGCGATCCGCTTGATCGAGCGCAGCGACGCCATGAAGTAGAGGGTCAGGATGAGCACGATCGTCACGCCGGTCAGGCCACCGGCGATGCCCGCGCCGACGGCGATCAGCCCGCCGCCGATGGTGGCGAGGTTGCCCGGGTCCTTGAAGAAGTTGAGCACGCCGTCCAGACCCTGCTGGATGCTGTCGCCGTACTGGTTCGTGACGTCCTTGTACCAACTGCTCTTGGTGAAGTCCTCGATCGTGGTCGGCAACGTCTGCACCAGGTGCGTGATCTGCTGCACGAGCACGGGGACGATGGCGAGGATGATCCCCGCGAACGCCAGGATCACCACGGCGACCACGATGCTGACCGCGGCGCCGCGCGGGAGCTTGCGCTCGATGAACGAGACGATGGGGTCGAGGCCGAGGGCCAGGAACAGCGCGAGCCCGATGTAGACGAGCACCGTCGAGAGCTGGCCGATGACGGAGCCGATCAGCAGGGCGACCAGCACGCCCAGGGCGCCGACCAGTCCGAAGGTGAAGGGGTGGATGCGGCGCAGGGCACCTCTATGGGGAGCGGCGCTGGCGGCGGGCGAGCCCGCCACGGCCTCCGGATCGCTTCTGCGCTTCATGTCCCCTGCCTTCAGCGCGGGTGCTCGGCCATCCCGCGCCCGCCCGCACGGGCCCGGACCACGACCGTACCACCGGGCCATTCCGGGGCCGAGGACCTTGACATCCGCCGAGGTTCACGTTGTTGCGCCTGTTCCGTGCCGCGAAGCCGCTACTACGTGAACCTCGGCCTCGGTCAGCGGACGTGAACGGCCGCGGTGTAGCCGGCGCAGGATCCGGTGCCGTCCTTCCCGCACTCGTCGTACGGGCTCCCGCTCACGACGACGGACGCGTCGCCGCGCGGGAAGTCGTCCGGTATCGCGAGGGGGACGCTGAAGGAACCGTCGGCGGCGACCTCCACCTCCACCGGCGACGTCCGGGTGCCCGGGGTGCCCGGCACTCCTTCCGCAACGAGCGTGACGGAGTAGGTGTGCCCCGCGGAGTAGCCGAGGTCGCATTCCGCAGCGGGGCTGGAGACGGTGACCGTGGTTCCCGCGTCCGGCCCTGGCGGCGTCACCTCGAGCGGTGCGGGCAGGCAGCGGTCGATCCCGAGACGGGCCGACGACCCGCAACCCGCGAGTGTCAGCGCGAGCGCGGCCGCCAGCCCGGCCGCCACGATGCGCCTCCCCCAGGTCCCCATGCCGGGAGCCTAGCCAGCGTGGCGCCGAGGTTCACGTCGTTGCGCTCATTCCGGGACCCGAAGCCGCCACTACGTGAACCTCGGCACCCGGAGAGGGATGCTCGGCGAAGTCAGTTGGTGACGAGCGCGTCAGCGGGTTCTGGGGCTGGCGCGGTGCGGCGGCGACCGCCGAGCAGTCGCGCGGCCGTCACCACGGCGATCAGGGTGAAGAGCAGGCCGATGCCGATGTCGACCCACTCGCGTCGGGTCAGGACGGTGTGCGACGGGACCTTCGTGGTCGAGAGTCCGTGATCGATCCCGGGAGCGCCGACGAGGGCGAAGGCGACGACGGCGACGACCAGCGCGAAGGGGACGATGCACCAGAGTGCTCGGACGGTTCTGACGGACATGGGTTCCTCCGTTCGCGTCGAGGCTCCCGCGGCGGGTCAGCCGGGAAGGATGCGGGTGAAGTGGTGCGCGACGCCCTGCCAGACCGTGGTGATCGACACATCGCGTCCGACATCGGGTGCATGGATCAGCGTACCGTTCCCGAGGTAGATCCCGATGTGCTCCTCGTCGTCGAAGACGACCAGATCGCCCGGCTTCGCCTCCGACTCGGGGATCACGGTGCCGGCGTCGTCCTGCAGGTGCACGAGGTGGCCGAGGGATATGCCCGCAGCGGCATACGCCTCCATCACGAGTCCCGAGCAGTCGATGCCGGAGTGCGACGCGCCGCCGAGGACGTACGGCGTGCCGAGGTACGACAGTGCGGCGTTCACGATCGCGGCCCGGGCGCCTCCCGCGGCGAGGGAGTCCATGATGGCCGATGCGGCCTGGTCTCCGGCGGCGCCGCCTTCGGATTGCACCACACCCGCCAGGGCGGACGCGACGGGCGTGTCGCGGCTGATGGTGGAGGCGGCGAAGCGGGCCAAGGCCAGGTGCTGACTCTTCGTGGCGCCGGAACCGCCCGCGGACGACGACGACGAAGCGAGCATCGATGCGTCGACGAGCGCGGTGGCGGAGGTGGCCGCGTCGGCCGGTGGCACGACGGCGACGACGCCGATCAGGGCGAGGGCTGCGGCGGAGGCGGTGAAGGCGGCGGCTCGGCCGGTGCGGTGACGGTCATCGGAGCGGCTCGCGGTCTCGGGCTTCTCAGCCCGTCTCCGCCCGGCGCGGGTCGTCCCGGCCTCGATCCGATGGCGCGCTCGTCCGCTCGTGGCCATCCCGTTCCTTCCGCGTCGTCCCCGTGAGTGCGTGCTCCCGGTGCAGACCGGCCTCCCCAACCCGATCGAGCCTAGGCGGGCCACACTGGGCGCGACCGGCAAAGGACGCCGCTGCGGGTTCGGGTTCTCTCAGATCGCGCGGACAAGGCGGGCCGCATGGTCGGCGGCCGCGACTACGCTCGTCGTATGAAAGATATCGCGATCCCGCCCGGCTACGGCATGGTGCTCGCGGATCTGCGTCAGCGGGTTCGCGCGGCCCGGGCACGCGCCCAACGCGCTGCGAATTCGGAACTCATCGGCCTCTACTGGTCGATCGGCCGCACGATCCTCGAACAGCAACAGATCGCGGGTTGGGGAGCCGGTGTCGTCGATCAGCTGGCGAGGGACCTTGCCGATTCCTTTCCCGAGATGCGGGGGTTGTCGCGCCGCAACCTCCTGTACATGCGAGCTTTCTCGGAAGCGTGGCCGGACAAGAGCATCGAAGCGTTTGTGCAACAGCCTGTTGCACAACTTCCCTGGGGACATGTCACGACGCTCCTCGACAAGCTGGACAGCCGGGAAGCCCGAGACTGGTACGCCGCGGAGTCGGTGCGCTTGGGATGGTCGCGCGCTTTGCTCGTCGACCGCATCTCAGCCGACACGCGAAATCGGGTCGGCGCAGCCCCCTCGAACTTCGAAGTCCACCTCGACGGGATCGACTCCGCTCGTGCCCAGCAACTGACGCGCGACCCGTACGTGTTCGACTTCCTCGCCGTCGGCGATCAGGCGCGCGAACGCGACGTCGAAGCGGCCCTCACAGAACGAATCGAACACACCCTCCTTGAACTCGGAGACGGTTTCGCCTTCGTCGGCAGACAGAAGCACTTCGACGTCGACGGGGACGACTTCTACATCGACCTGCTCTTCTTCCACACGGTTCAATTGCGCTACATCGTCGTCGAGCTGAAGATCGGACGCTTCGAGCCGTCCCGCGCCGGGCAATTGGGCTTCTACGTCGCGCTCGTCGACGACCGCTTGCGCCTCCCGATGCATGCGCCCACCGTCGGAATACTCCTGTGCACGGATCGCAACGAAGCCGTCGTCCGGTACTCACTCGGAGGCACAGCGCAGCCTGTCGCCGTCAGCACCTATACCTACGATGCCCTGCCGCTCGCGGAGAAGCACGCCCTCCCGTCCGCGGATGATCTCACCAAGGCTCTGGCTGAGGCGTCCGGAACGTAGGGGAGCCGGCGACCTCGGGCCCCGGATCGAATGGTGGAGGACTCTGGAAATCGAACCAGACGAGTCGCCCCGATAGGCGAGTCCCCCCGACGTCGGGCCACGTTACCGCGCCGGGGCGCGACGAGCGAGACCCGACAGGCGGATCAGCGGGTTTCGTTCAGGAACCGCTCGGTGCCCTGGGCGATCTCCGCCGACAGGGTGTGGTGGAGGTAGTGCTCGCCCGGCAGGGGAACGACCTCGCCGCGGTCGACGCTCGCCGCCTGCTCCTCGTGCAGCGTCATCCACCCCTTCACATCGGTGTTGTCGTCCTGAACGAACAGGAGCACCGGGAGGTCGCGGGGGAAGGTGAGCCGCTGCGCGTCGCGGAAGTTCTGCGAGAAGTGCTCCGTCTCATCCACGTAGGTCGGGCTCAGACTGTTCTGCATCGAGAGCATCGTCATCTGCTTCTTCGCGTCATCGCTGAACGACGCCCCGGCATACGGGTCGCCTGCCAGGCCGGTGAGCACCCGCATCAGGCCGAGCGACTTCATGGCCTGCATGGCTCCGATCGGCAGCTCGTCATCCATCCCGGGCTGCGTGGGCACGCTGCTGTCGATGCCGACGAACGCGGTCACCTCGTCGGGGTAGGCGTTGGCGTACTCGAGACCGTAGATGCCGGCGATCGAGTGCCCCATCAGCACGTAGCGGTGGATGTCGAGCTCGCCGAGCGCGTCGTGCACCTCGGAGACGATATTGGCGGAGGTGCGAGGCCGGTCGGTCTGGTCGCTCAGGCCGTAGCCGAACGGCTCCACGACGACGGTGCGGTAGTCCACGTCGAGCTTCTCGGTGAGCGGGCCGAAGTCGAGGGCCGGCGACGACGTGCCGAAGCCGGGCAGCAGCACGATGGTCTGGTCGCCCCGCCCGCTCACGACGACGTTCATCTTCTTGCCGTCGACGTCGACCCTCTGGCCGTACGGTTCGATCTCCTTCGCCTCGGCCGACGTGGCGACGGCATTGGAGATGGAGGTCACGGCGAGCGTGACGCCGACGACGGCCACGAGGCCCGCGATCCAGAACGCGGTGACTTTCAGGAACGCCCTCCCGCGGCGCGGCGCGCGGGCCGGCGGGGTGTCGTGAGGGTCGTTCGGGGTGGAGGAAAGGCCGGATCCGTCGGTGCGGGTATTCATGTATTCAACGTATGGCGGCCGGCCCGGCGGCGGATCGGGCGGGAGTACCAGCGGCGCGAGCGGAAAGATCGTCCCGGGGGACCATCTTCGACCGGGCCGCTCTACACCGTCGCCACCCCCGCGATCTGCGTGTTGAACGGGACGAACGGCGTGTGGATGCGGTACCTCTCGACGTCCACGTTCGCGAACCCGGCGGCCCGGACCGCGCTCTCGAGGTCGCGTTCGCAGGAGCAGCCCTCGAAGGTCCATGCCCACGGCCGGCGGAACAGGCGCTGCGCCGCCCGGGTGGGGGTGCGGGGCGCGGCCTCCACGTGCTCCACAAAGCGAAAGGTGCCGCCCGGTCGCAGGATGCGGCGGATCTCCGCGAGCACCGCCTCCGGCTGCCGCACGGTGCAGAGCACCAGCGACGAGATCACGGTGTCGACGCTCCCCGCGGCGAGGCCGGTGTCTTCGGCCACCCGCGCGCGCAGGTCCAGGTGGATGCCGTGCTCGCGCGCCGCGGCCGCGAGCCCGTCGTGCATGTACCGGTTGGGCTCGACGGCGACGAGCGTGCCGCCGGAGGGCAGGTAGCGGAGGTTGGCCCCGACGCCCGAGCCGATCTCGACGACGGTGCCGGGGAGGTCGGCGAAGACGCGGTCTTTGTGCGGCTGGAGGCTGCGCTGCAGCACCGGGTCCATCGCGTGGAAGAAGGCGGCGTTGAAACGCCCGCGGAGGGCGTGCTGTTCGAAGGCGGGCGGCTGGACGGTCTCGGTATCGGTCTCGGTCATGGTCTCAGCGTCGCCGCTCCGGGCCACGCGGGCAGGCGTGGAACCACCCCACTTCGCTGCGCCGACCGCATCGGCTCCGCCTCTCACGCCCGGCCGTCGCGCTGAGCCGAGTGCCAGGCCGCGAGCTGCGCACGGGAGCGGAGTCCGAGCCGCTGCCGGATGCGGTCGACGTGACCTTCGGCGGAGCGCTCCTCGATGCCGAGCCGCGCCGCGATCTGCCGGTTGGTGAGGCCCTCGCCGACGAGGGCGGCGACCTCCTGCTGCCGGGCGGTCAGCATCCCGCCGCCCTCCCGCAGCGCGCGCAAGCCGAGGAAGCGGCGGATGGTCGCCACGAGGGCCGACGCGTCGCCCACGTACGGCAGGTGCGATCGCCCGGGCAGCACGACGAGTCGTGCGTCCGGGATTCCCGCGGCGAGCGCCTCGGCCTCTGCCACCGGCGCCGCGCGGTCGTGCTCGCGGTGCACGACCAGCGTCGGGGCACGCACGCTGCCGAGGAGGTCGCTGACGTCGAGCGCGTAGCTCATCCCGAGCAGGGCGCGGGCGGTCGCGGCGGTCGAGCAGGCGCGCTGGTACCGGCCGATCTCCGCACGCAGCGCGGCGCCCGCGTCGGGCGCGAAGACGTCGGTGAGCACGTCGGAGCCGAGACCCCAGTGCGCTTCGACGAGGCCGAGGAGGTGCTCCCGAACGGCGGGCGCGGCGACCTGCGCACCGGAGGCCCAGCCGCCGTAGAGCACCAGGCGGCGCACGGACGCGGGGTGCGCGGCGGCCCACGCCACGGCGACGAGCGCACCCATCGACACCCCGACCAGGTCGAACGGTTCGGGCCCGAGCGTCGCCACGACGGCATCCAGCTGCTCGAGCTCGAACGCGAGCGACGGCGGACGGCTCGGCACGGGCTCCGGAGACAGTCCGCAACCGGCGCGGTCGTAGCGGACGAGCCGCGCGCCCTGGGCGAGACCCGCGGAGAAGGAGCGCTCCTCCGGCAGCGCCCACCCCCGCTCGAGGTGGCTGAGCCAGCCGGAGACGTACACGATCGCGCGGCCGTCGCGGGGGCCGACGGTCGCGTACGCCACCTCCGCTCCCCCGACCGTCGCGACGCGGGCGATGCGCTGCTGCATGCGTCCATTGTGAGCCCGTGCGTACGATGCCCGTATGGTGCGCTGGGATCCGGGACTGTACGGGACGTTCGCGGACGAGCGGGCGCGCCCGTTCCTCGACCTCACGAGCCGGCTGGACGGCCTGAGCCCGGCGCGCGTCGTCGATCTCGGCTGCGGCACCGGCGAGCTCACCGCGACGCTGGCCGATCGGTGGCCCGAGGCGGAGATGCTCGGCATCGACTCGTCGGCCGAGATGCTCGCCGACGCGGAGACGGTCGCAGCCGGCCGCGTGAACCTGCGGTTCCGGCAGCAGGCGATCGAGGAGTGGGAACCCGCCGGCGACGTCGACCTCGTCGTCAGCAACGCCGCGCTGCAGTGGGTGCCCGGCCACCGCGACCTGCTGCGCTCCTGGCTCCCCCGCCTGCATCCCGCGGCGACGGTGGCGGTGCAGATCCCAGGCAACGAGGACTCGCCCTCTCAGGTGCTGCTGCGCCAGCTCGCTGCGGAACCGCGCTGGGCGGGGGCTCTTGACGGCGTCGGTACCGTGATCTCCCGCGTCGGGAGCATGCGCGAGTACCTCGACATCTTCCTGGAATCCGGCCATCGCGTGGAGGGGTGGGAGACGACGTACCAGCACGTCCTCGCCGGCGACGACGCCGTGCTGCAGTGGCTCAGCGGCACCCGCCTGCGCCCCTATCTCGCCGCTCTCGGCCCGAGCGCCGACGCGTTCGTCGACGAGCTGCGGCCCCGCCTCCGTGCCGCCTATCCGGCCGAGCACGGCGCGACCGTCTTCGGATTCCGGAGACTGTTCATCGTCGGACGGCTAGTCCCGGCCTGAAGATGTGACTTTCGTTGTAGCCGCCACGCCGCCCGCAATGGTGAGGAGGGCTCGACAATGAGCCCATGAGCAGTGTGGTCCAGCCGCACCGCCGTGCGCTCGCGGAGTGCGCGTCGCAGGTGGGGCTGGCTTTTCTGGAGGGCAGACCCGTGGTCCTCGGCGTCTTCGCGCTCCGCTTCGTCGTGGGGACGCTGCTGGTCGCGGACGCGGAGTGGTCGTCGCCGATGCTGTGGACGGCGGGGACGTCCTGGCTGCTCGCCGTGTGGGCCGTCTACCTGATCAACGGGATCAGCGACATCGAGGGCGACCGGCTCAACGGGTCGTCGCGGCCGCTGGCCAGCGGGAGGCTCGACAAGCGCCCGGCGATCGTCATCGCGGTCGCCCTCCTGGCCGTCTCCCTGCTGATGGCGACCCTGTTCCCCAGCCCCTTCCCCCTCGCGGTCGTGGCCTTCGTATGCCTGGGGCTCGTCTACTCGGTCGGGCCGTGGGCGGCCAAGAAGGCGGGCGTCGCCGCGCTCGCGGTCGCCGGGGGCGGCGTGTTCCTGACCTACCTCGCCGCGGCGCACGTCGTCGCGAGCACGGTGTCCACCTCCGCGTTCGCCTTCGCGACCGTGGCGTCGTCGTGGATCGTCGTCGTCGGCCACACGAAGGACTTCGGCGACGTCGCGGGCGACACGGCGGAGGGCCGCCGCTCGCTGCCCGTCCTGCTCGGCGAGGAGCGCGCGCGGACCGTGGTCGCCCTCGGCACCGCTGCGGTGTCCGCCACGGCGCTCGTGCTCGGAGCGGTCGTCGAGCAGCTGCGCGCGCTGCTCGTGCTCGGCTTCGCGGGGCCGGTCGTCATCGTCTTCGTGCTCGTCGCACGGGGAGGCGACCGCGGCGACGAGAAGCGTCCCTACCGCTCCTTCATGACCGGCCAGTACGCTCTGAACATCGCAGCGCTGCTCGGCGCACTGGGGGGTTGAGGTCGAATTGGTGATCGGTGACGACGGCGTCGCGCTGCGCGACCGCATCCTGGAGACGCTGTTCGAACGCCTCCGCGCCGCTGAAAGCACGCTCGTCGCCGACGCCGAGGTGAAGGAGCAGCTGGCGACCCAGGTCGACTGGATCCTCGACCGCACCTTCGACACCCTCGGCCGGCCGGCGAGCGCGGAACGCCTCGTCACCCCGGCGCGACACGGTTCCGGAGTCGGCGAGACGCGGGCCCGCCAGAACATCCACCCGGTCGACAGCCTCAGCGCCGCCACCGAGCTCTTCGACGTGGCCTTCTCGATCATCAGTGCGGACCACGACGCCGACATCAGCCTCGGCGATCTGGCGCGCGCGCTGAACTCCGCCATCATGGCCGCCGTCGTCCCGGCGTCCGTCGGCTACGTGAACGTGCTGCTCGAACGCCTCGCCGTCGCCCACAGCGAGGAGCGGCTCGGGATCTCGCGGGAGCTGCACGACCGGGTGGCGCACAGCATCGCCGCCGGCCTCCAGCGGTTCGAGCTGGGCGGCATCGACGACGGCTCCGACCCGCGCCTCCGGGAGGGGCTCCAGCTCTTCGGGGCCGCGCTGGATGAGACGCGCGCGATCGCGCTCGACCTCCGTCACGCGGTCGGCGACAAGCGGCTCGACGAGGCCCTGCGCGACTACGTCGACGACCTCGACGACTCCGGCCCGCCCGTGCTGACCACGGTCGAAGGGACGCCGTACCGGCTGTCGACGGGAGTGCAGGAGGAGGCGTTCATCATCATCCGCGAGGCCGTCCACAACGCCCGCCGCCACTCCCATGCCGGGATGATCCGCGTCCATTCGCACTGGGACCGGCGCAGCCTCACCATCGCGGTGAGCGACAACGGCCACGGCTTCGCCCATGAGACCGTGCGCTCGGGAGCGCTCGGTCTCATCGTGGCGCAGGAGCGTGCCGAGCTCATCGGCGCAGAACTCGACATCGTCCCGGGCCTCGGCACCGGGACGACACTCAGCCTGACCATTCCGAGAGGCCCGGGAACTCCATGACAGACGAATCGCGAACCGTCGTCCTGATCGACGACCACGGCATGTTCCGACAGGGGATCCGCGCGCTCATCGAGGGCCGCTTCCGCATCGTCGGCGAGGGGGGCTCCAGCGACGACGCGTGGACCCTCGTCTCCGACCACGCCCCGGACGTGCTCCTCCTCGATGTCGAGATCCCGGGGTCGCCCGCCGAGCAGACGGTCTCGCGGCTGCGCCGGCACCACCCCGGGACGGCGATCGTCATCCTCACCATGCACAGCGACGCCGTGCTCGAGCGCCAGCTCCTGCGCGCGGGAGCCGCGGCCTTCGTGACCAAGACCGTGGACAGCGAGCAGTTGATCGCGGTGATCGCGCGCGCGACGCCGCCCGCGGACGAGCCGGCCGATTCCGGCGCCGACTCCGAGGTCACCGGCACGATCCTCACCATCCGGGAGCAGGAGGTGCTGCGCATGATCGCGCAGGCGTACTCCAACCGCGACATCGCGACGTCGCTCTCCATCGCCGAGGGCACTGTCAAGCGGCACACGACGAACATGTACGAGAAGCTCGGCGCCACTTCGCGCATCGATGCGGTCCGGAAGGCCGCCCGGCTGGGGCTGCTGAACTGAGGCCCGCGGCGGCGGTCGGGGCCGTTAACAGAGGCGGCGGTGGCAGGAACCCCCGTTGCCCGCCACCGCCAGCGCCGTCCCCCGATGGCGCACAGAATGAAAGTAATCCCCGCATTTCTCGAAGTGAATACACCTTTGGTCACATCTCGCGGGTCGTCTGATTAATCCCCCGGTCAAGAGAGGTTTCGGTCGCGGCATTCGCCGTTGATATCCTCATCCCACACGCAGGCCTGGAGGAACGCATGGAACTGACATCGGTGATCGACGGCACCCACAACGCTCGCGACCTGGGCGGCATCGCCCTCGACGGAGGCGCCGTGGTCGCGCCGGGAGTCGTGTTCCGCTCGGATGCTCTGGCGACGCTGACCCCCACGGGCGTGCAGGCCCTCCTCGATCTGCGGATCGGCACGGCCATCGATCTCCGCACCGACAGCGAGCGCCTGCGCGCTCCGGACGTGCTGCCGGCCGGCGGTGAGACGCGGCTGGTCGAGCTGTCCATCCTGGGCGGCGCGATGGACGAGCTGGTGAAGCAGCTCCTCCCCTCCGGCGACCGCACCGCCCTGAGCCAGGAGCAGATCGCCGCCCTCGTCGAGCAGATCCCGACCCTGGAGGAGCTCTACGTCGCCATCCTGCAGAGCAGCGCCCCGCAGTTCGCCCAGGTCGCCCGCACGGTCGCCGAATCCGTCGGCGCCGAGCGCCCCGCGGTGCTGTTCCACTGCACCGCCGGCAAGGACCGCACCGGCATCGCCGCGGCCCTGCTGCTCTCGATCGCCGGTGCGGATCGGGACGCGATCGTCGCGGACTACGAGCTCACGCAGGCCAACCTGGCGGGCGCCTTCGCCGACGTGCTGACCGGCCTCGTCACGCAGCTCGGCATCCCGCTCGTGCCGCGCCTGGAGACGCTCGCGACGAAGTCCCCGGCCTCGGCGATCACCGCCGCGCTCGACTGGGTCGACGCGAACCACGGCGACGCCGCCGGCTACCTGCGCTCCGGCGGCCTCACCGACACGGAGCTCGCGAGCGTGCGCGGGGCGCTCCGGCAGGAGTCGACCCCGCGGGAGTGATCCGGCCACCCGGGCGTCCTCCGCACGCGGGGGATCGCCAGGTGGGGGGCCTACGGTGAGGCCATGACGCCCCCTTCCTCGGATCGACCCGGCGCCCGGGCAGCCCGCCCCTGGCTCACCTCCTACGCCGAGGGGGTCCCCCACGACATCCCTCCCGCCACGACCACGCTCGTCGACACGCTCGACGCGTCCGTGCGCCGGTTCGGACGGCGCGCGGCGCTGGAGTTCTTCGGTCGCACGACGACGTACGGCGAGCTCGGGGACCAGGTCGCCCGCGCGGCGAACGGACTCCGCAAGCTCGGCGTCGCCGCCGGCGATCGGGTCGCCCTCGTGCTTCCGAACTGCCCGCAGCACGTGATCGCCTTCTACGCCGTCGTCCGTCTGGGCGCGATCGTCGTCGAGCACAACCCGCTCTACACGGCACGCGAGCTCCGGCATCAGTTCGAGGACCACGGCGCGAAGGTCGCCATCGTCTGGGACAAGGCGACCGACATGATCGCGGGTCTCCCCGCCGACGCCGCGCCCGCGCGCGTGATCTCCGTCGACATCACGCGCGCCCTGCCGTTCGGGAAACGCGCCGCCCTCCGCCTGCCGCTGCGCCGCGCCCGCACGGCACGAGCCGCGATGACCTCCACCCCGACGGCGAAGCGGGTGGTCCGCTGGGAACAGCTCGTCACCCACCGGCCCCTCCCGCGCCGCACGCCGCGCCCGCGGGTCGGGGATGCCGCGCTCCTGCAGTACACGAGCGGCACGACGGGCACGCCGAAGGGGGCGATCCTCTCCCACGGCAACCTCGTCGCCAACGCGGCACAGGGCAGGGCCTGGGTCCCGGGGCTCCGGGAGGGCGGCGAGGTCTTCTACGGCATCCTGCCGCTGTTCCATGCCTACGGACTGACCCTCTGTCTCACCACCGCACTCAGCATCGGCGCGCGCGTCGTGCTCTTCCCGACCTTCGACGTCGACCTGGTGATCGCGGCCGCGCGGACGTCGCCGCCGACCTTCCTCCCCGCCGTCCCGCCGATCTACGACGCGCTGGCTCGCGCGGCCCAGCAGAAGAGGCTGGACCTCAGCAGGATCCGGTACGCCATCTCGGGCGCGATGAGCCTCCCGGTCTCCACCGTGACCCGCTGGGAGGAGACGACCGGCGGCCTCCTCGTCGAGGGCTACGGGATGACGGAGGCCTCCCCGATCGCCCTCGGCAACCCGATGGGGCCGTCGCGGCGGCCCGGCACCGTCGGCGTGCCGTTCCCGAGCACCGACATCCGCGTCGTGGACCCCGCCGACGTGACCGTCGACGTCCCCTCGGGCGAACCGGGCGAACTGCTGATCCGCGGACCGCAGGTCTTCCACGGCTACTGGCGGCGCCCCGACGACACGCGTGCGGCGCTTCTCGACGGCGGCTGGTTGCGGACCGGCGACATCGTGACCGTCTCGGAGGACGGGTTCGTGACCATCATCGACCGGATCAAGGAGCTCATCGTCACCGGCGGCTTCAACGTCAGCCCGAGCGAGGTGGAGCAGACCCTCGCCTCCCACCCGGACGTCAGCGCCGCCGCCGTCGTCGGTCTGCCCCGCGGATCGGGCGGCGAGGACGTGGTCGCCGCCGTCGTCATGAACGAGGGGATCACCGTGGACCCCGGAGCCCTGCGCGACTACTGCCGGGCGCATCTCGCGGCCTACAAGATCCCCAAGCGGTTCGTGCAGGTCGACGAACTGCCGCGATCGCTGGTGGGCAAGGTCCTCCGACGGACGGTGCGCGAGGAGATCCTCGCGGGGCTGGATCGCGGCTGACGGGCGGCCCGGCGGATCCCCCCTCCCCACGACCCCCTCGCACCCGGTACCGTTCGCGCGAAAGCACTCTCACAGACGAACGGAGTCGCGCGATGACCCTCACCCCCACGGAACTCGACGAGATCGAGGCCGCCAACACCTCCGGGCGCACGCCCGTCGTGTTCGTGCACGGCCTGTGGCTGCTCTCCAGCAGCTGGCAGCCCTGGCGCGACCTCTTCGAAGACCAGGGATACGCCACCATCGCACCGGGGTGGCCCGACGATCCCGAGACGGTGGAGCAGGCCAAGGCCGACCCGGACGTCTTCGCGGGCAAGATGGTGCGGCAGGTCACCGACCACTACGCCGAGGCCATCGACGCGCTCGATCAGGCGCCGGTCGTCATCGGGCACAGTTTCGGCGGGCTCATCGCGCAGAAGCTCGCCGGCGAGGCGAAGAACGCGGTCACCGTCGCCATCGACCCGGCGCAGTTCAAGGGCGTCACCGCCCTCCCGCCGTCGGCCCTCAAGGCCGGGGCGCCCGCGCTCCTGACCTTCAACCGCACGAAGCACGGCGTCACGCTCACGTACGAGCAGTTCGCGTACGGCTGGACCAACGCGGTCTCGGAGGAGGAGGGCAAGGCCCTCTACGAGAAGTACCATGTGCCCGCGTCGGCCGTGCCGATCTTCCAGGCCGCGACCGCCAACTTCAACCCGTTCGCCGAGACCAAGGTCATCACCGACAACCACGACCGCGGCCCGCTCCTGCTCATCGCCGGCGGCGACGACCACACGGTGCCGCAGGCGGTCGTCGAGAACGAGTTCAAGATCCAGCAGAAGAACCCCGGGGTCACCGAGCTGATCGTCGTGCCGGGCCGCGGGCACTCGCTCGTCATCGACCCGGGATGGCGGGAGGTCGCGGACGAGGCGCTCGAGTTCGTGCAGCGGCACAGCGGGTAGCGCGTGCGTCGCCGTCGTGCCGCGCCGTCAGCCGGCGCGCACGGCGAGCGCCGTGCGGACGTGCTCCTCCATGAAGCCCACGCGGATGCTGTCGTCGGCGAGCCGGCGGAGCGCGGGTGCGTCGAAACCGAGCGTGTCGGCGAGGAGCGCGTGCTCCCGCGACAACGGCGCGCCGGTCTGCCGCGGGTTGTCGTCGCCGAGGACCACGGCGACGCCCGCTTCGCGGAACCGGCCCGCCGGGTGCGCGTCGAGCGAGGCGACGGCACCGGTGTAGAGGTTCGACGTCGGGCACACCTCGATGGCCACGCCGGCGTCGACGACCCGCGCCAGCACCTCCGCGTCGTCGGCGACGTGCGCGCCGTGCCCGATGCGACTGACGCCGAGGAGTTCGACCGCGTCGAGCGCCGCCTGCGCGGGAGCGGCCTCCGCCGCGTGGCAGGTCAGGCCGAGGCCGGCCGCCCGAGCGATGGCGAACGCTCCCGCGAAGGCGTGCAGGTCGGGGAAGCGCGCCTCGTCACCGGCCAGGTCGAAGCCCACGACGCCGTCCCCGGCGAAGCGTGCGGCGGCCCGTGCGACGGCCTCGTTGGTCTCCGCGTCGTGCAGGCGGAGTGCGGCGACCACGACTCCCGCCGGCATCCCGGTGATGGCGATCCCCTGCTTCACCCCCTCGCAGACGGCGGCGATCACGTCGGTCAGGCCGAAGCCGTCCCGGACGTGCGTCGCGGGCCCGAAGCGCAGCTCGAGGTAGCTCTGGCCGTCCGCGTGCGCGTCCTCGACCGCCTCCCTCGCGATGCGGGTGAGGGAGGCGCGGCTCCCGAAGAAGGGGTAGGAGGACGACACCTTGGCCAGGTAGTCCGTCAGGTCGGAGGGCGCGTCGAGTTCGAGCGCCCGCTGCCAGTCGATCCCGGCGTCGAGCCCGGCGGCCGGCGCCAGGGCCGCCGCCGTGCTCGGCCGGACGCGCCCCTCGAGGTGGGTGTGCAGGTTGATCAGCATGCGGTCGTGAGCAGGTCGATCAGGTGCGGCCCGAGCGGACGGTCCGTGCCGAGCACCACGCGCGTCCGGGCTCCCGGCTGGTCGACCGGACCGAGGCGCTGCCCGCGCAGATCGCAGATGGTCTGACCCCGCGCCGGGCCCTCGGTCTCGTCGACCTCCACCGCGACGGCGGGCGCCACGGTCGGAACCACGCCGCCCACGGCGATCGCGGCGGCCAGCGGATCGTGGAGGGCGCAGCTGCGGCTCCCGTAGAAGTCGACGTAGAAGTCGAAGTAGTGGTCGAGCATCTGCCCCAGCGCGACCGCCAGCGGCACGTCCGAGCCCAGCAGGCGGGCGCGGTCGGACTCGTCCAGCGTGTTCTCCAGGGTGACGTCGAGCGGCACCAGGGTGATGTCCCAGTCGGCCTCGAGCACGATGCCCGCAGCCTCGGGGTCGTTCCAGACGTTCGCCTCGGCGACGGCGGAGACGTTGCCGGGCACGAGGGCCGCTCCTCCCATGATCGTCACGTCCTTCACCCGCTGGGCCAGACCCGGATCGGCCTCGAGCGCGATGGCGATGTTCGTCAGCGGCCCGACGGTGACGAGGCGCAGCTCGCCCTCGTACTCACGCGAGAGCCGGAGGAGGAGGTCGGTCGCGGACTCGCCGGCCACCTCCCCCGCGCCACGCGGCAGCTCCACTCCGCCGACGCCGTTCCAGCCGTGGATGTGCGGCACGCCGCCGTCGAACGCCCGCGTCGACCAGTCCTCCGCCCCCTGCGCGACCGGGACGCCCTCCCGCCCCGCCAGTGCGAGCAGGTCGAGGGTGTTCCTCGCGGCCTGGGAGGCGCTGGTGTTGCCGCTCACGGTGCCGACGCCGACGAGGTCGACGCCGGGCGCGGCGAGCAGGTAGGCGAGGGCGAGGGAGTCGTCGATCCCGGTGTCGCAGTCGAGGTAGACGGGGAGGCGCTGATCGGTGGTGCTCATGCTCTTCTTTCGGTGTTTCGGGTGTCAGATGCGCTGGCCGGCGCGGGGGCGGATGAGCAGGCTGGTGATGAGGGCCAGGACGGTGATGACCACGGAGATCCAGAGGGCCGTCGTGACCCCGCCGAGCGAGCCGGAGGCCGCGAACGGGGCGACGATGCCGATGCCGAGGCTGGCGCCGATGCCGAAGGCCGCTCCGTTCAGGCCGGGCAGCGCCGCCGGCGCGTCCGGGGGCGAGAGCAGCACGCCCAGGCCGTTGACGGTCGTCAGCACGAGGCCGTTGTAGGTGATCCCGAGGAAGGCGACCGCGGCGAGCACGAGACCCTGGTTGGTCGGGACGAACGCGATGACGATGAGCGCGATCGTGCTCAGCAGCAGCCCGATGCGCAGGATGCGGAGCCAGCCCGCGCGTCCCGCGAGCCAGCCGGAGAGCGGGGCGGCGAAGACGCCGATCAAGGCGGCCGGGGTGAGGAAGAGCAGCGCCGACGTGGCCGCATCGAGTCCGAAGCCGATCTCGGCGTTCTGGCTCAGCAGCACGACGGTGAAGTTGATCACCGCGAAGATGCCCGAGAGCGTCAGGACCGTCGTGACGATGACCGGCCACACCTGGCGCGAACGGAGGTGCTCGACCGCGATCAGGGGCGAGGTGCGCCGCTTCTCGATCAGCCAGAACGCCACGAAGGCGACCACCCCGACGGCGAGGAACACGAGCGTGAGCGGGGCGACCCAGCCCAGCGAGGAGCCGTTCGAGACGAAGTAGGTCAGGCCGATCAGGGCCACGGACAGCGCGGCGGCGCCCCACCAGTCCATCGTGCCCGTCGGAGTCGGTCGCCCACCGCGTGGCACGGCGACGATCACGGCCAGCAGGGCGACGATCCCGAAGACGAAGATCACGACGAACACCGAGCGGAAGCCGAAGTTGTCCGTCAGCAGACCGCCGACCCAGCCGTCGAGACCGCCGACGCCGCCGTTGACCGCCGTGATGATCCCGAGGGTGGTGCCGAAGATCTTGGCGCTGAGCGACTCGCTCAGGATGATGTACGCCAGCTGGAACGCGGCGCTCGACGCCCCCTGGAGCACGCGGCCCACGAGGAGGATCGGCAGGTTCGGCGCGAAGATGCAGAGCAGGGTGCCGACCGCGAGGATCGCCAGCACGATGATGAGCGACCGTCGACGGCCGACGAAGTCGCTCCAGCGCGACAGGACGACGCCTCCGATCGAGCCCGCGAGGAAGAACAGCGAGGTGACCTGGGAGACCGAGCCGACGTCGACGTTCAGCTCCTTCGCCATGTCGGGCAGGGCGGGCGACAGCATGCTCGCGTTGAGCTGGTACGACAGCACGCCGAGGACCAGCGTGGCGACGAGGCCGACCGCGCGGCCGCCTCTGAGAGTGGGCGACGCGGACGCGGCCGGAGCTGCGGCGGTCGAGAGGTTCGGGTGACTCATGTGACTCCAATGTCAGAGACGCCGGAGGACCTCCGGCCAGGTAGTAGGAAGTTATACCTCTCCGGTACAACATTTGCAAACAGCGGTCGGCCGGTGCTTGAATGGGCGGACGATGCGAGGAGCGGCGATGACGACCACGACGGAAGAATTCCTGGGCGAGCGACTGATGACGCCCGCCGGGCAGCCGCTGCGGGTCGCCGTGTACTCACGGCTCGCCGACGGCATCCGGTCCGGTGTGTTCCCGCTGGGCGCCATGCTCCCCCGCGAGACCGAGCTCGCCGAGCAGCTGGGCATCAGCCGCACGCCGGTGCGCGAAGCCCTGATGCTGCTGGAGGAGGACGGCCTGATCCGCACCCGGCGCGGGGTCGGTCGCTTCGTCGCCGACGCCATCCCCCGCTCCGGACTCGAGCTCTTCCAGCCCTTCGACGTCGCGCTCAGCGAGTCGGGGGCGCCCGTCGAGGTCGAGGTCCTCGAGTTCGAGCTGCAGCAGACGACCGACTTCGTCTCGACCAAGCTCGCGCTCGACTCCGCGGCGAACACGTGGTTCCGGGAGTCGCTCGTGCGTCGCAACGGCGAGCCGATCGCGATCCTGCAGGAGCACCTCCCGGCCGGCAAGTACCTGAGCGACGTCAGCCCCGCCATCGCCTCCGACCTGCAGGAGGCCGCGGCCCTTCCCGCCTCCCTGCTCGCCTCGCTCACGGCCCGGCGCGGGCCGCAGTTCGACTCCGCGGTCTGCCAGATCGCCGCGAGCGTCGCGGGCAAGACGCGCGCCAAGCTGCTCGGGATCGATCCCGCAGACTCGGTGCTCGTGCTGACGCAGGTGGCCGAGCGGGCCGGCACGCCGCTCTACCTCGCGAAGTGCATCACGTCGTCGCACGTTGGCCAGCTCACGGTCATGCAGTCCACCGCCTCGGTCTCCTGACCGCCGCCGACCCGAAAGGCCCTACCGTGCACGACCCCCGCCCCCTCGTCGTCGTCGGGAGCATCAACGTCGACATCACCGCCATCGCCGACCGCCTCCCCACGCCGGGCGAGACCATCGGCGGGGGCCTCCTCCAGCGCCACGCGGGCGGCAAGGGCGCCAACCAGGCGGCGGCCGCGAGCCGGCTCGGTGCGCGCGTGCGCATGGTCGGCGCAGTGGGCGACGACGCGGACGGCGCGTGGATGCTCGACGAGCTGCGGGAGGCCGGCGTCGACGTCGGCGATGTGCGCACGGTGGCCGCCGCGACCGGGACCGCCCTCATCGCGGTCGACCACGACGGTGAGAACCAGATCGTCGTCTGCCCCGGCGCCAACGCCGAGGTCTCCCTCGCGGGCGTCGAGGTGGCGGACGACGAGGTGGTCCTCGCCCAGCTGGAGGTCGAGCTCGAACTCGTCCTCCAGCTCGCGGCACGCACCCGTGCCTTCCTCGCTCTCAACGCCGCCCCGGCCCGCTCCCTCCCCGCCGAGCTCATCGAGCGCGTCGACCTGTTCATCGTCAACGAGTCGGAGTACGCGCTGATGCCCGAGCTCGCGAAGGCCGAGCGGGTCGCCGTCACGTACGGGGGCGAGGGCGCCGCCCTCTATGAGAAGGGGACCGAGGTCGCGCGGGTGCCCGCCGTGCGCGTGCAGCCGGTGAACACGGTCGGGGCCGGCGATGCGTTCTGCGCCGCGCTGACGATGGCGCTCACCGCGGGCGCGACGCCCGAGGAGGCCCTGCGCGCGGCGTGCGCGGTCGGCGCCGCCGCGGTCGCGCATCCCGGCAGCCAGCCGCCGTTCTCGCCGCTTGCCGCCTACACGGCGTGACGGCCTAGACCAGGAGCGACCGGATCGCGGAGGCCGCGGCGCCGCGCGCCCAGTCCTCGAAGGTGTGCGGGCGCACCTCGATGCGGCACCGGCCGGCGGAGCCGAACGCGTGCTCGGCGTAGGAGGCGCGGAGCGCCCCCTCGAGCAGGTCGATGGCGGCGACGCCCTCGCCGCCGATGATCACGAGCTCCGGACCGACGAGGTTGACGAGGCTCGCGATGGCCGCGCCGATCACGCGGCCCGCCTCCGCGAAGACCGTGACGGCGGCGGGGTCGCCCGCGCGGCCGAGGGCGACCGCCTCGTCGATCGGGACCGGCCGGCCGTGCGCGGCCGAGACGGCCTCCACGATCGCGCCGGTCGCCGCGACCGCCTCGACGCAGCCACGACGGCCGCAGGCGCACAGGCGGTCGGGAGCGGCGAGCGGCAGGTGGCCGATCTCCCCGGCGACGCCGTACGCGCCCGCGACGACCTCCCCGTTGAGGTGGAGGCCGCTGCCGACGCCGCGCCCGATCGTCACGATGGCGAAGGAGGCGGTCCCGAGCCCGACGCCGAACGAGTGCTCACCGATGGTCAGGGCGCGCACGTCGTTCTCGACGACGACCTCCTGCGCGAGCCGTGCGGAGAGCGCGGCGCCGAGCTCGACGTCGCGCCAGCCCATGAGGACAGAGTCGCGCACGACGCCGCTTGCGGTGTCGACATCGCCCGAGACGGCGACGCCGACGCGGGCCAGCCGCGAGCCGAGCCGGCCGATGGAGGCCTGCAGGTGTGCGCAGAGGCCGACGATCGCGTCGATGACCGCAGCGGGCTCTGCTGATGCCAGGGGCACCCGCTCGGCGGCGACGACGCGGTCGGTGAGGTCGGTGACGACGCCGACCAGCTCGTCCGCATTCACCTTCACACCGGTGACGACGAGCGCCTCCGGCACCACGGCGATCGGGCTGACCGGGCGGCCCGGGAGGCCGGTGGGCGTCGCCTCGAGCGAGTCGTCGACCAGCCCTGCAGCGACGAGGGGCGCGACCGCCTTCGTGACGGCCGCCTGCGACAGTCCCGTCCGGCGGGCGACCTCGATGCGGCTGATCGGGCTGCGGGTGAGGATCGTTCCGAACACGCGTGCGGCCGCGTCGGAGGAGGAGCGGAGCAGCGCCGTCCGGGCCCGCGTCTCGTCGTCCATGTGCTGCACCGCTTCTCGTGAGGGGGTTGCCGCACACACCGTAGCCGTGGTTAATTTACACTGTCAAGTAATCCGTCTCCCGAGGAGCCCACCATGCTCGACGGCTCCGGCGCCGTTCTCCTGCTGCGCGCGGCAGGCGCATGCCTCGTCATCGATGCGGCCGGGCCCGTGCCCCGGGTGCTGCACTGGGGCGCGGATCTCGGCCCCCTCGACCCGGCCGCCACCGACGCCCTGCGCGTCACGGGCGCACCGGCCGTACTCAACAACGCCCCGGACGTCCCGCGCACGTTCAGCCTGTGGGCGACCGAGTACGAGGGATGGGCGGGAACGCCCGCGCAGGAGGGTCACGCCGCCGGTTCCGCGACCACCCCGCGCCCGCGTGCGGTGGCGGTGCGGCACCGCGTCGACGGCGAGGACGGCGACGGCGGCGGCCTGATCGAGATCGACCTGGTGGACGAGATCACCGGGCTGCGGTCGACGATGGCGCTCGCGCTCGACCCGTACGGGGTGCTGGCCGTCGACGTCTCCGTCGTCCGCGATGAGGCGCTGCTCGCCGCCACCGCCGCATCGTACGAGCTGGACGCCCTGCGCGTGCTCCTCCCCCTGCCCGAGCGCGCGGTCGACATCCTCGACTTCGACGGCAAGTGGTGCCGCGAGCGCTCCCCGCAGCGCGGTGCGATCTTCTCCGGAACGCACCTGCGGCGCACGCGGCGCGGCAAACCGGGCCACGACTCCCCCTTCCTCGTCGTCGCCGGCACGAGCGACTTGGCGTTCGGCACGGGCGAGGCCTGGGCGGCCCACCTCGCCTGGAGCGGCGACAGCGAGTACGTCGTCGAGAGGCTTCCCGAGGGCGCCGGCGCGTTCTCGTCGGTCCTCGGCGCCGGGGAGGCTCTGCGCTCGGGCGAGATCCTGCTCGCGCCCGGCGACCGGTACGACGCGCCGACCGCCCTGTTCGTCTGGTCGGGCGACGGTCTCGACGGCGTCGCCGACCGCCTCCACCGCCGGCTGCGGGCCCGGCCGTCGCATCCCGCGACTCCGCGGCCCCTCACCCTGAACTCGTGGGAGGCCGTCTACTTCGACCACGACCTGGACCGGCTCTCCGCGCTGGTCGAGCGCGCGGCCCGGGTCGGCGTGGAGCGCGTCGTGCTCGACGACGGCTGGTTCCACGGCAGACGGGCAGCGAACGCCGGTCTCGGCGACTGGTTCGTCGACCGCGCGGTGTGGCCCGAGGGCCTGGCGCCGCTCGTCGACCGGGTCCGCTCGCACGGCATGCAGTTCGGGATCTGGTTCGAGCCCGAGATGATCAACCTCGACTCCGATCTGGCCCGCCTCCACCCCGACTGGGTGCTCGGACCGCGTGCGGGCCTCGGCGCCACGTCGCGCGACCAGTACGTGCTCGATCTGACCCGTACGGAGGCCTCCGACCTCGTGCTCGACCGCATCAGCGCGATCGTGGAGGAGTACGGCGTCGACTACATCAAGTGGGACCACAACCGCGACCTGTCGGAGGCCGTGAGCGGCCGGTCGGGCAGCGACCGTCCCGCGGTCCACGAGCAGACCCGCGCGCTCTACCGGATGCTCGACGCGCTGCGCGAGCGGCACCCCGGGCTCGAGATCGAGACCTGCTCGGGAGGCGGCGGCCGGGTCGACCTCGGCATCCTCGACCGCACGGACCGCATCTGGGCCTCCGACTGCAACGACCCCGTCGAGCGCCTGCAGATCGAGCGCTGGACCCGGATGCTCGTGCCGCCGGAGCTCGTCGGCTCGCACCTCGGCGCGGAGCGCTCGCACACCACGTCCCGGCGCACCGACCTCTCGTTCCGGCTGATCGTCGCCCTCACCGCCCACGCCGGCATCGAGTGGGACCTGCAGGAGGCCGACGACGACGAGCTGGAGCGCATCGCGCGCTGGGGTGCGGTGTACCGCGAACTGCGCGAGCTCATCCACAGCGGCCGCGTCGTCAACGCCGACCTCGCCGACGAGGCGACCGTGCTGACCGGCATCGTCGCGCAGGACGGCAGCCGCGCCATCCACACCTGGGCACGGCTCGCGACCTCGGCCGCGGGCCAGTCGGGACGCGTCCGTTTCCCGGGGCTCGATGCGGCCGCCCGCTACGAGGTGCGCGTCCGGGACGAGTTCGGGACGGCGCGCCGACACCAGAGCTCCGACCCCGAGTGGCTCGCCGCGGCGCTGACGGCGGAGGGCATCACGCTCCCCGGCTCGGTGCTCGGGATCGTCGGCGTTCCGCTGCCGACGCTCGCACCGCAGCAGGCGATGCTGTTCGACCTCGTCCGGGTGGCCTGACGCGGTCGGCCCGGCGCGACGCTTCCGTCAGCCCTCCTGCGGCCAGTCCGCCAGCCGCGCGGCGGCCGCCGTCGTGACCCGCAGGAACTCCAGCGCGAGCGCCGTCGGGTCCGCCGACTGCCGCACCACTTCGTAGGGCAGGACGAACTCCCCCAGCGCGTGGTCGTAGTACGCGCCTCCCGGGACCGTCGTCTGCGCATATCCCTCCGGCTCGGGATACGCGTACGAGTAGAACGCGCCCTCGCGGCCGCCGCCGGGCCAGAAGCCCGAACTGCTGATCTCGTCGCAGTAGCCCTCGATCATGACGCGGTCGGGGCAGTTCGGCACACCGCCCGGGTGCAGCGGTGCGGGCCGCCCGGAGAACCGGGTCGTCGCGATGTCGAGCGCGCCCCAGAAGAGGTGGACCGGGCTGGCCTTGCCGCGGAACTCGGCCCGCAGGCGGCGCAGCACGCCGTCGGCGCGGATGAGCTGCCGCCAGAACGCGTGCACCTGCTCCGGCTCGTACGAGCGGTGCTCGACGTCGGTTGGGAACGGGATCGCCGGGTCCACCTCGTTCGGCGTCGGATGGATCTCGAGCTCGACGCCGAGCCGGCCGAGCGCCTCGACGGTGAGCCGGTAGAACTCGGCCACCGTCATCGGCTGCAGCGCGATCTCCTCCCGGCCTCCCTCGCTCGTCCGCAGCACGAGCCGGTGGTCGACGAAGTCGAACTCGATGTCGAGGATGACGCCGTCGAGCGGGATCGGGCCGGTCGAGAGGCCGCGCGCGCTCAGCGAGAGCGTCACGTGCCACCAGTGGTTCAGGAACGGCGAGCCGACCATCCGCAGCTTCCCGATGATCTGCAGCCACATGTGCAGCGTCTCCCGGGTGGGGGCCCAGGCCTCCACCTCCAGGGACGGCCACGATTCTCCGCGCTTCTCCATCTCGACCTCCGTCACCCAGTGTGACGGACGCGGACCGCGCGCGGTCCCTCCGTTTGTCGAGTCGTCAGGCGGCGAGGTGGAACGTGTCCGCGAACCGGCCGAGCAGGTCGTCGCGGCCGTGCAGCACCTCGACCACACCGGTCTCGATCGCGGCGGTCGGCGCGAGCTCTCCCGAGATGAGCCGGCGGATGCCCGGGCCGGCGGAGAAGGCCAGGTCGGCGGGTCCCTCCCCGCGCGCGACGTCGAGGGTCGGGCCGTCGACGCGGATGAGCAGCTCGGCGGCGCCGAAGTGGGCGCCGTAGACGGTCGTGGGGAGCTCCGCGGCGATCTGCGGGCGGAAGGCGGTGCGGAGCGCCATCGTCATCGAGTCCGGCGTGACGATCTGCTCCTCCCGCGGGTCGCCCATCGCCTTGAACCCCCAGGCGCCGAGCGCGAGCACGACCGGCTCGAGCTCGCGGCCGTACGGCGTGAGCTCGTACACGATCACGCGCGAGCGCGGCGCCCGGCGGATGATCCCCGCCTCCTGCAGCTCTTTGAGCCGCGCCGCCAGGATGTTGCTCGGGATGCGCGGGAGGCCCGCGGCGAGCTCGCCGTAGCGGCGCGGCCCTACGAGCAGGTCGCGGATGATGAGCAGCGCCCAGCGTTCGCCCACGAGCTCGACGGCTCGCGTGACGCCGCAGTACTGCCCGTAGTCGCGTGCGGCCATCGGACCTCAGGCCTGCTGGTTCGCGACGGCGGCCTCGGGGCCCTGCTGGGCGGCGGTCGGGTCCATCCAGCCGAACTCGAGCAGGTTGCCGTCCGGGTCGGCGAGCTGGCGCTGGTACATGAAGCCGTAGTCGGCGGCGGGGCGCGGCTCCGATCCACCGGCGGCGACGCCGTCCGCGACCGCCTTGTCGACCTCCTCGCGGGAGTCGAGGAAGATCGCGGTCGAGACCGAGGGGTTCGTCGCCGGGTCGCCGATGGGCAGGTCGGTGAAGGTCTGGAAGAACTCGCGCACGAGGATCATGAAATAGCTGTGGTCCTCCTCGACGACGACGCAGGCCGCGTTGTGGTCGGTGAAGAGCGGGTTGATGGTGAAGCCGAGCGCCGTGTAGAACGCCTTCGCGCGCTCCAGGTCGGTCACCGGCAGGTTGACGAACATCGCGGTCATCATGGTCTCCTTCGACGGGTTCTGATGTGCTGTCGAGACCGATACTTGCAAAAAACAAGTGGGGCGTCAAGAGGGGATTCTCTCCGCCCCGTCCCCCGCGGTGGGACTACAGGACGATCCGAGGGTTCTCCTAGGCTGATCGGAGTCACCAGGAAGGAACCACCCATGGCAGAGACGCCGCTCTATCAGTTCACCTCGCACATCCTCGGCAAGAACGCGAAGGTGCAGATCTTCGAGGACCGCGTCGAATGGGTGCGGCCGCGAGGCGTCTCCGGCGGGAAGATCACCGCGGGTGTTCTCACGGGCGGACTGTCGGTCCTCGCGACCGGGGTGCGGAACGGCAAGTCCGGTACCGAGGTGATCCCGGTGAAGTCGATCAGCTCGGTCACGACCAAGCGCGACGGGATCCTGAACACCATCGTCTCCGTCATCACGGTCGGCAACACGATCGACATGCGTGTCAGCCACAAAGAGGCTGCCGTCGTGAAGCAGGTCCTCACCGATCTGATGCTCGGAAAGCACGTCACCCAGCAGCAGATCGCTCAGGCCGAGCAGCAGGCCGCCGTCGCTGAGCCGGCACCGGCACCGGCGGCGGCACCCGCGGTGGATCACACCGACGCGCTCGTGAAGCTCGCGTCGCTACGGGATGCAGGGATCCTGACCGAGGATGAGTTCGCAGCGAAGAAGGCTGAGCTTCTGGCCCGCATCTGAACAAGGGGCGAGGGTAGCGTGGCCCCGGTGAGCATCGACGAGTTCCGCATCCACCTGACCGACGAACTGCTCGACGACTTGCGCGCGCGGCTCGCGAGCACGCGCTTCGTCGAACCGCTCGGGTCGCGGCCGTGGAGCGGCGGCGCGGGCGAGCCGGTGCTGCGCGAGCTGGTGGACTCGTGGCTCGCCTTCGACTGGCGGGCACAGGAGGAGCACCTCAACTCCTACGACCAGTACCTGGCCGACGTGGGCGGGCACCGCCTCCACTTCGTGCGGCTGCCGGCCGCGGGGTCGGCCGAGGTCCGCATCCCGCTGCTCCTGCTGCACGGCTGGCCCAGCGCGTACACCGAGTACCTGCCGCTCGCCGAACGCCTGGCCAACCCCGCGGGCTCGGGATCGGACGCGCGCATCGCCTTCGACGTCATCGTGCCCTCGCTGCCCGGGTTCGTGTTCTCCGAGCTGCCGGAGGGGCCGCTCACCCGGCAGGCGATCGCCCGAGACCTCCACGAGCTCATGACCACCGCGCTCGGCTACGACCGGTACGCGGCCTTCGGCGGCGACATCGGCGGAGGGGCCGCGACCTGGCTCGGCGTCGACCACGCCGACCAGCTGATCGGCGTGCAGCTCATCCACGCACCCTTCCCGGCCGACGAGGAGCCGCGCACCGACGAGGAGCGCGCCTACCTGACCGCCCTCGACGAGTACGACGCCGCCGACAGCGGATACAGCGAGATCATGGGCACCCGGCCCGACACGATCGCCGCCGCCCTCGCCGACTCCCCCGCCGGGCTGCTCGGCTGGATCGCCGACAAGTGGCACGACTGGGTCGACGGCGACCTGGATCGGGTGGTGCCGCGGGATGCGCTGCTCACCATCGCGACGCTCTACTGGGCGACCGGCAGCATCGGCACGTCGTTCCGCCAGTACTTCGACTACGAGGCGAACCCGCCCCGGCCGCCGATCGCCGCGCCACTCGGCGTGCTGCTCAGCCGCGAGCCCGTGATGGACGGCTTCCCGCGGTCGCTCGCCGAGCGGGCGGCCGACGACCTGCGCTCGTTCGAGCGCGCGCCACGGGGCGGCCACTTCCTCGGCCTGGAGCAGCCGGAGCTGGCTGCCGACCACATCCGGGCGTTCTTCGCGGGACTCACTCTGCGCGACTGACGTTCCGGGCCGGACCTTCCGGGCGCGACCACGCCGGGATAGCCTGCCCGATATGACCGCGCGCATCGCCAACGTGACCTTCCACGCCGACGAACCCGTCGCCCTCGCCGCCTTCTGGAGCGAGGTGCTCGGCTATCCCGCCTTCACCGGTTGGGACGACGAGGAGATCGCCGCCCTCCGGGAGTCCGGGTTCGACGACGAAGCCATCGCCGACCGTGCCGAAGCGTGGGACGGTGATCCCGCCCACCAGCGCCTGTACTTCTCGCGCTACCGCCACGAGAAACGGCAGCGCAACCGCGTGCACCTCGACATCACGCCGTTCGACGACCGCCGGGCGACGCGGGAGGAGCTGGCGGCCGAACGCGACCGCCTCATCGCTCTCGGCGCGACCGAGGAGAAGACGCTCCTGGGCAACTGGGGCCCGTACGAGGAGTTCGTCATCATGATGCGCGACCCGGAAGGCAACGAGTTCTGCCTGCAGTGAGGCGGGACTCGGTCGGCGCTCAGGACGTCGGCGCCAGCAGCCCGAGATCGCGCAGGCTCTCCGCGGTCGCCACGATCGTCTCCACCGCGGGCCGCGGGCGGAGGCCGAGTTCGGCCTTCGCGCGGTCGTTGTGGATGACGAGGGGCGCCGGTTCGTCGCCCGGGAGCTCGTCGGTCGGCACGCGGGCGGCGAGGTCGCCGAGTTCGGCGCGCAGGACGTTCGCGACGTCGAGGAACGTCATCGTCGGGCCGTCCGCCAGCACCAGGTAGCGCTTGCCCGCCGCATCCGGGGTCGTCATCGCCGCGATGTGCGCCGTCGAGACGTCGCGCACGTCCGCGATCCCGAACCGCTGCCGGGGGACCGCCGCCATCGTGCCGTCGAGCATGCCGGTGAAGAGTGCCAGCGACGAGCGGGCGGAGGCGGTCAGGGTGGGGCCGGCGATCCAGGTCGGGTTGACCACGACCAGCTCGAGACCGTCGCCCTCGCGCTCGACGAAGTCCCAGGCGGCACGCTCGGCCACCGCCTTCGACAGCGGGTAGGCCGGGAGGCCGGGCGTCGCCGGGTCGGTCCAGTCGGACTCGTCGTAGTCCCGCACCGGCTTCGGCGAGTACCCGACGGCGGCGAACGACGAGGTGAGGACGACCCGGCGAGCGCCGGCGTCGCGAGCGGCACGGAGCACGCGCAGCGCACCGTCGCGGGCCGGGACGACGACCTCGTCCGGGTCCGCCGTCTGGATCATCGGCGAGGCGACGTGGTAGACGTCCGTGATGCCGGAGAGGGCGTCGCTCCATCCCTCGTCGGCGGTGAGCGATGCGGCGACGAACGACAGGCCCGCGTCGTCGACACCGGCCCGGCGGACGGCCTCCCGCACCTCGTCGGCCCGGTCGAGCGAGCGGACGCTGGCGCGCACGTCGGCACCGGTGGCGAGCACGTCGGCGATGAGCCGGGTGGCGAGATAGCCGGTGCCGCCGGTGACGAGGATGGTGGGTGCGGTGGGTGCGGTGGGTGCGGTGGGTGCGGTGGGTGCGGTGGGTGCGGTGGTCATCGGAAGCTCTCCTCGAGTCGGGGCAGGATGGTTCGGAGTTCGGCGTCCGCGCGCGCCTCGGCGGCGGCGTCGGCGCGATCACGGGCGTCCCACAGGGCGGACTTCACCCGCAGGTAGTCGAGGTGCACGCGGAGCGTCGCGATCTGCTCCTCCACCCGGTCGGCGTGACGCAGCAGGATGTCCCGCTGCTCCCCCGCCGCCGCACGCCCCCGGCGCCGGTTGAGCTGGTAGGTGCGCATGTCCTCGATGCCGATGCCCATCGCGCGCAGGCACGCGAGCACCTGCGCGTCGTCGAGATCGCTCTCGCGGTAGCGCCGGTGCCCGCTGCTCTCGTCGCGCGCGATCGGCCCGAGCAGGCCGACCTCCTCGTAGTACCGCAGGGTGGGCTCGCTGAGCCCGCTCTGCCGGGAGACCTCCTGGATGGCCAACGTGATCATGCGTCCATCAGAACAGACCTCAAGCGCTTGAGGTCAAGCCCGGATCGGGATCACGCGCAAGAAGGGCCCCGAGCGCACCGCGCCCGAGGCCCCTCACCGCATCCGCCGATCAGGCGTGCGCCTCCTCCACGACCGACGCCTCCCGCAGCTCACGCGCGAGCTGCGACGCCGCACGCCAGGCGAGGGCGACCGTCGTGAGGGTCGGGTTCGCTGCTGTGGCGGTGGGGATGACGCCGTTGCCGCCGACGAACAGGTTGCCAACGCCCCACACCCGCAGCCACGGGTCGCAGACCGAGGAGCCGTCGTCGACGACACCCATGCGCACGGTGCCCTGATAGTGGAGCGACGAACCGCCGGCCGCGAGCTCGGGCTGCTCCAGCGGGGTGCCGATGCGGCCGGCGCTGCGCAGCGAGTTCTGCCGCATCTGCTCGATCGTCGCGAGATCCTTCGCGGTGCGCGAGTAGTGGATGGTCATCTTCGGCATGCCGTAGAAGTCGGTCTCGGTCTCGCTGAACTCCACGGCGTCCCTGAACTGGATGTCCTTCGCGGCGTACCAGGCGAGCACGCCGAGCCGCGCGGTCGCCGCGTCGTCCATGCCGGGGAGCTTGTAAGCGGAGCCCGCCAGCGAGATGATCCCGCCCTGCATCGGCCGGGCGTCGGAGAACGGGACGAGCACCGAGCCGATCGAGCCCGCATCCACCGGGTAGCGCGTCGGCTCGAACTCGTCGCTCAGCGCCACCATCGTCGCCATCTGGAAGTGCTCGTTGAGGTGGTGTCCGAGCGCCGTCGGCCGGACGCCGGACGCGAAGAGCACCTGCGGCGTGCGCAGCCCGTCGGCGCAGACGACGACGTAGCGGGCGCGCACCTCGGTCCGATCGCCGGTGACACGATCCTCCAGTTCGGCGCCGACCGCTCTGCCGTCCTCGACGATCACCCGTCGCACAAGCGTCTCGGACCGCAGCTCGAAGCCGGGCACGGTCGCCTCCAGGTCGCCCAGGATCACGCCGGTGCCCGAGAACCGCAGCCTCTCGCCGTCCCACTGGGTCGCGGTCGGCATGTAGGTGGTCGGGGTGAGGCCGGGTCCGTCGAATTCCGCGGCGATGGCGTCCTTCAGCGCGCGCAACAGGCCGCTGCCGCCGCCGGGCGGCGTGCTCACCCCGAGAAGCTGCTCCGCGTGCGCGAGGGCACCGTCGAGCTCTTCCGCCGGAAGGAAGGGGATACGCTCCGACTGGTGCGGCCGCGGGCAGGACGTGCCCCAGTGGATCCCCATCCCGCCCACGCCGCTGGACATGCTCGCGGCCGGCAGTCCCACATCGCCGTCGGCGAGCGTGGGCCGCGGGTCGGCGAAGAACAGGCCGGGCAGGATCGTCTGCCGGAACTCGAGGCTGGGGTCGATCCCGGGCGCGATGTCGGAGAGCGCGGCAGCGCGCTCGATACCCGCGTCGGGGCCCTGCGTGAGCAGCTGGACGGCGAGGCGCTCGGCCTCCTCGAGGTTCTGGGTGTGGTCGCCGCGCGTGCCGGGTACCGCGGGTCCGACCTCCACCATCAGGATGCGGGCGTCGGGGACCGCGTCGCCGATCGTGCGGGCGTAGGTCGAACCGGCCGGCCCCGACCCGACGATGAGGACGTCGACGGTCTCGGTGTCGCGGGCGCTCATCGGGCGATCTCCGAAGCCGAAGCGGCCGCCACCTCGACCACGCGGGCACTCTTGGCCCACGGATCGCCGCCGGTCCCCTCGTACTCGACGGTCAGCGGACCGCTGTATCCGTGCGCGGCGAGGATCCCGAGCGCCCGGCCGAGGTCGACCGGGCCGACGGCTCCGTCGTCGCCGACGGCGTGCGCCTTGACGTGCACGAGTTCGGCGCGCAGGGCGAGCGCCTCGATGCCCTCGTAGAGGGAGGTGAGGTCGAGGCCGGCGAAGACCTGCTCCGGGGTGACCTGCGCGCCGTCCGGGCCGCCGAACAGCAGCGCCATCGTGGGGAGCATGAGGGCGTCGAAGTTGCCGAGGTCGAGCAGCAGCCCGAGGTGCTCGTGCCCGACCGCGTCGAGCAGCCGGTTCATCCACGCCGGGTCACTGCTCGGGCCGCCGTGGTTCTCGACGAGCAGGCGCGAACCGCGCGCGTTCGCGTACGCACCGAGGTGGCGGAGTGCCTCGACCAGGTGGTCCGGGAGGTCGTCGCCAGTGTGCTGCGCCATCGGCGATCCGGGGTTGACCCGAACGAAGGTCGAGCCCATCGCGGCGAACCGGTCGATCCAGCGCTCGATCTCGGCGACGTCGGCGGCACGTTTGGCCGGGTTGGCCTCCAGCAGGTCGCCGGCGTCGATGGCGACGTTCACCAGCTGCACGTCCTCGGCGCGCAGAGCGGCGGCGAACCGGTCGAGCTCGGTGTCGTCCACGCCGGCGAACTGGAACGCCACGGTCTCGATCGCGCCGACCCCGAATGCACTCTTCGCACGGGCCGGGAAGTCGGAGAGGTCGAGCTCCTTGGTGAACGGGAACGAGATGTGCACGTCGCGTCCGGACGGGTCGACGAAGGTGAAGTCGACGGGCCCGAGCTGCTCGCGCACGCTGTAGGTGGAGACGGACAGAGTATTCATTTCGATGGTGCTCCTCGGAGTAGCGGGGTGTTCAGACGACGGTCGGTTCGGGCGCAGGGCGCGCTTCTCCCCGGGTGATGACGGCCCAGCGCGGGTCGCCCTCGCGGCCGAGCTCGGGGAGGCGGAGGACGAAGGCCGCGCCGATCAGGCCCAGCACCGCGAGCACGAGGTAGAGGGCGGTGTAGCCGCCGAGCGCGAGCATGAAGGGCGCGATGAAGGGGACGAACGACTGCGGAAGCGTGTTCGCCATGTTGATGATCGCGAAGTCCTTGCCCGCGTTCTCACTGCTCGGAAGCACGCGGACGCAGAGAGCGCTGTCGATCGAGAAGAACAGGCCCGTCCCGACGCCGATCGCCGCGGTGGCGATGAAGACGAAGCCGATGTTCGGCGCGAACGCCATCCCCGCGAGGCCGGCGGCGGCCAGCACACCCGCGGCCACGACGAACGGCTTCTGGCGCCGGAGGCGGTCGGAGACGAGTCCAGCGATCACGCTCGTGACGGCCAGGAGGGCGACGGAGAGCAAGGACAGACCGAGCACGATCGCGGCGACGTCGGCCTCCGCCACCCCGAAGCGCTGGATGAGGAAGAACGCGTTGTACGTTCCGCTCGCGTAGGCGCAGGTGATGAGGAACCGCACCGCCCAGGCCCACCCGAAGGCGGGATGCCGCCACGGGTTCAGCCAGAACGATTTCGCCAGCTCGACCAGGTTGAGCCCGGCCTGGTGGGGTTCGCGCTTGTGCTGCGGGTCACGGAGCAGGATTACCGCCACGACCGCGAACACCAGGGCGATGACGCCGAGCACGACCCACTGCGCGACCGGGTCGGCGATCGCGCTCACGGCGGTGAGGCCGAGGAGGGGGCCGGCAGCGGCGGCGAGACCGACGAAGCCCGAGACCGTGCCCCGTCGGAGCGGGGGCACCTGGTCCGCCAGCAGCGCGCTCGTCGCGGCCTGCTGGAAGTTGAACAGGGTCTGCGTGATGCACCAGACGACCGCCACCTGCCAGACCTCGGTGGTGAAGGCGAGGGAGGCGACCGCCAGCGACCCTGCGAGGCCGCCGGTGAGGATCCAGGTGCGGCGACGGCCGAACCGGGCGGCCGTGCGGTCGCTGATCCGGCCGGCCAACGGATTCGCGACCAGCGCGAACAGGGCGCCGAAGCCGGTGACCACGCCGAAGGCCGCGGCGGCGCCGGGGCCGGCGATGCGGGTGAGGTGCAGGGTGAGCAGGAGCTGCAGGGGTGTGAGCAGGGCGATCAGGGCGCCCATGTTCGAGGTGAGAATCGCAGCGATCAGGCGCGGCAACGGTGTGGCCGCGGGGCCGGGTGTTTCCAGGGCGACGTCGATGTCGGCCGGTCGGGACATTCCACACTCCTCTGTGTGACGTGATGCCGTTTGGGTGTCTCTCCAAAATCGGAGTGGCTCTCAGTATGTAGATGCTTTCATTTGGTGTCAACTGCGAATTCCCGCGGTATCCTGGGCGCATGGGATTGAGGGAGAAGAAGGCGGCGCGGACGCGAGGCCAGATCCTGGACGCCGCCGCGGAGCTCTTCTTGTCGCAGGGCTACGACGAGACGACGATGGAACAGATCGCCGAGAGCGCCGAGATCGCGCCCTCCACGCTCTACCGCTACTTCCCCAGCAAGGACCTGCTCCTCCTGGGCCGCCTGACGGAGTCGCTGCAGCTGGGTGAAGCCCTCCGCTCGCGGCCCGCCGGAGAACCCGTCCCGGAGGCGCTCGCCGCAACCCTGCTCGCCACGATCGAGTCGTTCGACGACACTCCGCGCTTCGCGGAGCTGCGCCACGTCATCGACGTCTCGCCGGTCCCCCGCGCCCGGCTCTGGGACGTCTTCATGCAGTCCCGCAGCGAGCTCGAGAAGGAACTCGGTGTCCGGATGGGCCTGCTCGCAGACGACCTCCTCGTGATGATGACGGCGCGCAACGCCATCACGATCTTCGAGATCGTCGCCGAGCGCTGGTGGGCGGGCGACCACACCGCCTCCCGCGCGGATGTGCTCGACGATGTGCTGCGCAGCCTCGATGCGACCGGCGTCGTGTTCCCGGCCCCGAAGGCCGCGAGCCGCCCCAAGAGCGTGGCCTGACGGCAGGGCGGCTCGGATCGTGCTGATCTGGATCAACGGCGCCTTCGGTGCCGGCAAGACCCACACCGCCTTCGAGCTCCGACGACGACTCGCGGGCGCGCACGTCGCCGACCCGGAACCACTCGGCTTCGCCCTGCAGCGCACTCTGCCGGCCGAGGCACGCCCCGACTTCCAGGACCTCCCCCAGTGGCGCTCCGCTGTCGTCGACACGCTGCAGCAAGCCGATGCGACGCATCCCGGTGCGGTGCTCGTCCCGATGACCATCGTCCGCGACGACTACTTCGATGAGATCGTCGGCGGTCTGCGCTCGCGGGGCGTGGACGTGCGGCACTACGCCCTGCTCGCCTCTCCCGAGACCCTGCGTCGCCGATTGAGCACCCGGATCGCGTTCCTCCGCACCGGGCTGCGCCGCGAGACCTGGGCTGTGCAGCAGATCGACCGCTGCGTCGCCGCCCTCGCCGATGACCGCTACGCCACGCACGTGCACACCGACCACCGCACGACCGACGAGGTGGTCGAGTGGATCGCGGATCACGCAGGACTCCCCCTCACGACCCCCCGGCTCGATCCCTGGCGCTTTCAGTTGCGCCGCCTCCGGGTCGGTCTGCAGCACGTTCGTGGGCTCTGACGGCAGCCCTCACCGCACGCCGATCGTCCAGTGGCGGTCCTTCCTGACGAGGCTGAATGCGCAACTGGCGTGCCGTTCGGGATCCTGGCGCGCGGCGCCGACGACCGTGATGACGAAGGAGGCGGGGAAGTCCCCCCTGCCGGAGACCTCGATCCCTCGCGCCTCCGGTGCGATGACGCGGCAGTTCGCATAGAGCTCGTCGGCGCCGGGAGGGTAGGGCGTCGCGAAGCGCGTGCGCAGGGCGCCGAGATCTGCCGCGTCGACCTCCCGGAGGATCGCCGCGGCCTCCCCGCGGGCGTCGTCGGGCGTCGGGGCATCGGGCAGCCCGTTCACGACAGTGGCGACGAGGAACGTCACTGCGGCGATGGGGACGAGCAACGCGAGGGCGCCCCCGATCCGCCAGCGACGATCGCCCGCGTTCGTCGCGCCTCCCCCCGAAGCCATGGGTCGAGGTTAGTGGCTAGCATGGTCGCGGTCGCAACCGGAAGGGATTCGACGATGGATGCAGGCGCACGTCGTGGCTGAGTGGGTCGATTCCGTCGAACTCGCGCTCTTCGAACGCCTGCTCGACGTCGGCAAGCTCATCGAGCGGCGGGCGGACCGGGCGACGAAGGCGCGCACCGGCATCAGCTACGCGCAGTACGAGGTGCTGATCCGCCTCCGGAACGCCGACGGCGAGCTGCGGATGGCCGAGCTCGCGAACAAGCTGGTGAGCAGCCCGAGCCGCCTGACCTACCAGGTGTCGCAGCTGGAGAAGGCCGGGCTCGTCGAGCGCGCGATCGCCCCGGACGACGAACGCGGCGTGCTCGCCCGCATCACCGACCGGGGGCGGGAGCTGCTGCTCGAGGTCTCGCGGGCGCAGAACGACATGATCGTCGACGCGGCGATCGCTCCGCTGTCCCGCGAGGACGTCGAATCGGCCCACCGCATCCTCGGCGCCCTGCAGCTCCACCTCCGCGGGGAGCAGACCGGCGGCCTCCTCCCCGAGCACCTGCGCTCCTAGTCCGCGCGGCCGTGCAGCTCCGGAGCACCGTCGGCCCGCTCGACCCACCGCTCGCGCACCAGCCAGCCACCGCCGGCGTCCGCCGTGAACGTGTCCCGCCAGACCTCGAACGGGATGCCCTGCAACCAGTCGCGGTCGCGCTCGACCATGACGCTCACGCTCGAGACGACCAGTGAACCGTCCGGGAGGTCGCGCACCGACTTCCTGGTCTGGACGCGCTGGACACCGTCCGGCAGCGTCCGGACCCGAGCCGCGAGCTGCCGCAGTTCGTCGCGTCCGCGAGCAGTGCCCTCGGGGTGGTGCACGACGCACGTCTCCGTGAAGAGGCCGACGAGCGACTCCACATCCCCACGCCCGAGCAGCTCGTCGATCCGGTCGACCTGGTCGAGCACGGCGCGGCCGTCGGCCAGCTGCACGACGTTGCCCAGCGTGGAGGTCCCGGTGTCCGCCTGATTCACGAGTTCGCCTTTCCGAGCGTGTCGAGCCGCCCGAGCGACGGCACGAAGAACACGCCGCCGGTCACCGCGGTGGAGAAGTCGAGCAGCCGGTCGTGCAGCCCCGGTGGGTCGCCGATGAACATCCGCTCCAGCATCTTCTGGATCACCCACAGGTTGCGGCAGTACCCGATGAAGTACGTGCCGAACTCGCCCGACCCGGGACGGCCGAACGGCATGTTGTCGCGGAGGATGTCGTGCTCGACGCCCTCGTCGTCGACGATGGTCGCCAGCGTCTTGTGCGACTTCTGGCCGGTGTCCGCGTCGTCGAGTTCGACGTTGTCGGCCTTGGTGCGGCCGATGATCGCCTCCTGCTGCTCGGTCGTGAGCGCCTGCCACGCGTCGAGCGGATGCACGTACTTCTGCACGACGACGTAGCTGCCACCGGCGGCATCCGCATCCTCGTCGCCGACGAGGGTGGAATCGGGCAGCTGCCGTCCCACGGGGTTCGCGGTGCCGTCGACGAAGCCGAGCAGGTCCCGGATGTCGAAGTAGCGGAACCCGACCGTCTCGTCCACGACGGCCACGGCGTCCCCCAGGCTGTCGAGCAGCAGCCGCTCGAACTCGAAGCAGAGGTCCTGCCGGTCCGCGCGGATGTGGAACAGGAGGTCGCCCGGTGTCGCGGGGGCGACGTGCTGCGCGCCCTGGATCGGTTCGAACGGCCGCAGCTCGCGCGGCATCGGCTCGCCGGCGAGTGCGGTCCAGACCGCCGCGCCGATCCCGACGGTGCACGCCAGGTTCGCACCGAGGTCACGGAACGCGACCGTCTTCGTCAGGCCGGCGAGATCCCCGAGCGCATCGCGCACGCGATCCACGGCCCCCGGCGCGCTGCTGACCGTGAGCACCAGGAACACCGCGGTGCGGGTGAGCGGCGCGTCCACCTTCTGCGCCTCGATGGGCACGCGACGGTTCCCCGTCGTCGTTGCTGCGTCCGTCATCCGACCTCCTGCCCCGGAGTCTAGGAGCCGTAGGGCGAAAGGCTTTCCGTCCGATGTAGGAATGCGGGAGGCGGCACGCTCACTAGCGTCGTGCCCATGTCCGGAGCACGAGGTGTGGGAGTCGTCGGCGGTTCGATCGGCGGCCTGTTCGCGGCCGCCCTGCTGACCAGGCGCGGTCACGACGTCACGGTGATGGAGCGGTCGCGACACGGCCTCGCGCGCCGCGGAGCCGGTCTGGTGGCGCAGCCGGAGCTGCTCACCCTGCTCGAGCGGGTGGGACGGCCCGACGCCGCCGCGATCGGCGTCATCGCCGAGGAGCGCATCGCGCTCGATCGAGGCGGGAGGGTCGTCTCGCGCGACCGCACCCCGCAGATGCAGCTCTCCTGGGACCACCTCTACGAGGTGCTCCTCGGGCAGCTCCCGCCCGAGTCGTATCTGCTCGGCAACGCCGTCCGCGCCGTGCGCTCCACCGAGGTCAGCGCCGAGGTGCAGCTGCACGACGGCGAGCGCCGCTTCTTCGACGTCGTCATCGGGGCGGACGGGCTCGGCTCGGTCACTCGCGACGTCGTGGTCCCGGACGGCCGCGGCAACCGCTACGTGGGATACGTCACGTGGCGGGGGCTGATCCCCGAGCAGGCACTCACCGGGCGCGCAGCGGACACCCTCCTGGGCCGGTTCGCGTTCTACACCGGGCCGGGCGCCCATATGCTCGGGTACCTCGTCCCCGGCGCCGGTGGCGAGCTGACGCCGGGGCTGCGGCGGTACAACTGGGTCTGGTACCGGCCGCTCTCGGTCGTCGACCTCGCCGACCTGATGGAGGCGAGCGGGCGGCCCGTCGGCAGCCTGTCACTGGCGCCCGGAGACCTGCCGCACGCCGCACGCGAACGACTCCGCGCGGACGCGCACGCCGACCTGCCGCCGGAGTTCGCCACCGCGGTGGACGCCGAGCCCGAGCCCTTCCTGCAGGCGATCGTCGACTACGTGCCGCCGCGGATGGTGCGGGACCGGGTCGCCCTGCTCGGCGACGCCGCCGTCATGGTCCGGCCGCACACGGCGATGGGCGCGGCGAAGGCCGCCGGTGACGCCCTCGCCCTCGCGGACCTGCTCGACCGGCTGCCGGTGCCGGAGGCACTCGACCGGTACCAGCTGCAGCGCCTCCCGGTCGGCCGCTCCATCGCCCAGTATGGGCTGCGGCTGGGCGAGTCCCTGCCCTTCGCCCGGGCGGCTCGCCAGCCGGTGTGACGGCTACTCGCCGGTCGGCAGGTAGCCGGCGCTCGTGAAGAGGTGGCGCAGGTCGACGATCATCTGCTCGTCGACGTCCTTGTGGCGCGGCCGGGTCAGCACCAGGCGCTCCTCGCCGAGCTTCACGATGTACTTGCCGTCATGCTCCTCGCGCACGTCGGCCGCCTCCTCGAGCAGGGCCAGCACGGCGTGCCACTCGAGGTTGTGCGACGTGGGGTGCCGCTCGATCTGCTCGAGGGTCGTGCGGTGGTGCTCGCTCAGGTGCTCGGGCGTCGTTCCGGTCATGGCGGGTGTTCCCTTCGTCGGTTGCCCCGCCACGATAGCCGCGAGCGCGACCGAGCGGCACCCTCTGGTTGTCGCAAGGTTCCCGTCGCCGGACGCTCGGGCCCGTCAGGCCTCCGCGGCGCCCGCGACGATCTCGGCGAGGCGGCCGAGTGCCACGCGCGAGTTCTCGTCCACCGGTCGCCACACCACCAGGGTGAGGTCGAAGACGCGCGGGATGTTCAGCTGCTGGTAGGTCAGGGTCAGCGGTCCGACGACGTCGTTGGGGAAGGCGAACGCGTCCGCCTCGTCGCGCGAGCCTCCCCCGTTCGCCCACGCCTCGGCGAACGCGCTGCTCGTCGTGGAGAGGTCCGTCACGATGCGCTCGAAGGCATCGTCGGACTCGTGGCGGGCGAGCGACTCGCGCAACGTGCCCGCGAAGTGCTCGGCGATCACCGCGCTGCTCGGGCTGGTCCGCATCGCATCCGAGTCGACGAAGGTCGCCCGCACGAGGTCGACGCCGTCGTGAAAGGCGGGCGAGAGGGATCGCGCCAGATCGTTGGCCGCCAGCACCGTCAGATGGCGGTCGCGGACGAACGCCGGGATCGCCGGCCACGACTCGATCATCCCGCGGATCTCCGGGGGGACGGCGCTCGATGAGCCCTCGACAGTCATGCCCGTCACCATAGCGAAGGGGCCGCCCGCGAAAGGGGGTCTGCCGGGACCACCTTGGGCGGCCGAGGGCGCGATCATCCACCCGGGCGCGGCGCGTTTCCGCGGTTCGGAGGTGACCGCCGGCCGCTGGGAGGGTGGCAGCGGGCCAGGCAACTGGAAGCGCGGATCCACAATGATCGGCACTATGAACACGCATCGGGAACAGGCCCTTCGATGAACCTGCAGGACGTCGTCGACGAACTCGCCCAGACCCTCGGGCGCAGTGTCATCATCGACGGCGCGGACGCGATGGCGGTCGCGACCAGCGGCTCACGGGCCCAGCCGAGGCGGCTCGCGGTGCCGATCCGCGACGAGAGCGGCCAACTGGGCACGCTCTGGCTCGCCGCGGAGGAGGACCGGCCGCTCACCTCGGCGCAGTACTCCGTCATCGACGTCGCCGCCGGCGCCGCGCGGCAGATCCTCTCGCAGGAGGCGGGCGCGCCGGAGGACTCCTCGCACGGGGCGGTCATGCTCCGGCTGCTGTCGGACGACGCGGGCGCGCGGCGCCGGGCCTTCGCGCACGCGGCCTCGCGGAGATGGATCGAACGCGGTGAGGGGACGCTCGTGCGCGCCGTCGCCGTCGACCCGGACGCCGGCGTCCTGGATCGTCTCGCCTTCGGGCGGCACATGTCCACGCTGAAGGGCGTGGATCTGGCGTTCATCGGTCAGCGGGACAACATCCTGTACTTCGTCGGGCGGGTCGCGCGCACGATCGACCGGCCGGCTGACGGCGCGGGCGACCCGACCGCCGTCGTCCTGCAGCGGGAGGCCGCCGCCCGCGGACTGCGCCTGCACGGGGTGGGATCCGCTCGCCTCGACCGGAGGGACGAGGATCTCTCGGTCTCGGCGGAGCAGGCACGACGCGCCGCCGAGATCGTGGCCTGGCTGCCGCACATGGGAGGCGTGGCCGACTTCGCGCAGCTCGGCGCGTGGGTGCTGCTCGACTCGATCGACGCCGACGGCTCGCACGTCGGCTCGTTCTCCCCGGCCGCGGCGAAGCTCTGGGAGGAGGGCAACGCCCTCCAGCGGGAGACGGTCGAGACCTTCCTCGACACCTGCGGTCGCGTCCGGGATGCGTGCGAGCGGCTCCACATCCACCGCACGACGCTGTACTACCGGCTCGACAACCTCCCCGAGTCGGTGCGCGCCGCCATCGACGACGGGATGAGCCGGAGCGCCCTGCACATCTGCCTCAAGCTCCTGCGCTACTGGAAGGCCACGGGCCGCATCTCATGACCGCCTCGACAAACGCCACCGCCCGCGCGCGCACGCCGCGCGTTGCGCACGGCGCCGGATTCTGGATCGTCGCCGTCGCCTTCCTGCTGGTGATGGCGTACTCGACGGTGCCCACTCCCCTGTACCCGCTCTACCAGCAGCGCGACGGGTTCCCGCCGTTCGTGATCACGGCGATCTTCGCCGCCTATGCGGTCGGCGTCATCGTGGCCCTCTACTTCGCGGGTCACGTCAGCGACTGGCTCGGCCGACGGCGCGTGCTGGTGATCGCCGTGCTCATCTCGACCGTCTCCGCCCTGATGTTCCTGGTGTGGACGGAGGTCCCTGGGCTGCTCGCCGCACGCTTCGTCAACGGCGTCAGCATCGGAATCCTGACGGCGACGGCCACCGCCCATCTGGGCGAGCTGCGCTCGGTGGTCAAGCCCGACGAGAACGCGGTGGTCGCGGCGTCGGTCTCCGGCGCAGCGAACCTCGGCGGCCTGTCGCTCGGACCCCTCATCGGCGGCGTCTTCGCCGACTTCCTGCCTGCTCCCCTGATGCTCCCACACCTGGTGTTCCTGGTCGTCCTGCTCGTCGCCGCGCTCGCCCTGCTGCTGGTCCCGGAGACGGTCGACGTGCCCGAGACCGCCCCGCGCTACCGGCCGCAGCGGCTCTCGGTGCCGGCGGGTGCGCGTGCACCTTTCCTGGTCGCGGCCTTCGGCGCGTTCTCCGGCTTCGCCGTCCTGGGGCTGTTCACCTCGCTCGCACCCACCTTCCTGGTGTCGACATTCATGGCCGGGGACCACCTCCTCGCCGGTGCGACGTCGTTCGCCGTGTTCGCGGCGGCGGCCGCGGGCCAGCTCCTGCTCGCTCCTCTGCCGGTCCGTACGCAGTTCGGGCTCGCCGTCGCGGCCTGCAGCAGCGGGCTCGTCCTGGTCGCCGTGGGCGCCCTCGTGCCGCAGCTCGCCGTCTTCATCGCGGGGGGCGCCATCGCGGGACTCGGGGTCGGCCTGCTGTTCAAGGGCGCCGTCTCCACGACCATGTCGCTCGCCGATCCCGCCCGCCGGGGTGAGACGCTCGCCCTCATCTTCCTGATCGCCTACTCCGGCCTGGCGATCCCAGCCCTTCTCGTGGGCGCCGCGCTCTCCTTCGCTCCCCCGACGACCGTCCTCCTCGTCTTCATCGCCGTGGTGCTCGTCGCGACGACCCTCGCCGGCAGCATCATGCGTCGCCGCGCTCCGCGGCGCCGGCGTTCGACGATGTCCTAAACCTCGCCAGAGTTGGCCCGATCCGCTCTCATGCCCAAGCGCTCGGGCCGCCGAGAATGATTCGGGATCAGTATCCGAATTCTCTCGAGGGACGAACGGATGAGCGTCGCGAAAAGCACCACACCACTGGGCGAGTACCTGCGCGCCCGGCGCGAGCTGGTCCAGCCGCACCAGGTCGGCATCGTGGTCCAGCCCGGCCGCCGGGTCCCTGGCCTCCGCCGCGAAGAGGTCGCCGAGCTGGCCGGCGTGAGTCCCGACTACTACCTGCGCATCGAGCAGGGTCGCGACCGGCGCCCGTCGGAGCAGGTGCTCACCGCCCTCGCCCGCGCCCTCCTGCTCGACGAGGACAGCCGTCAGTACCTCCTGCGCCTCGCCCGCCCGCGCCCCTTCATCCGGCCGGCACCCGACGACGGACGGATCAGCGACGGGGTCGCCCAGCTGCTCGCGCAGTGGGACCACACCCCGGCGTACGTCACCGACGCGAATCAGAACATCCTCGCGGCCAACGCCCTGATCGACGGCATCGCGCCGGGGATCCTCGTGCCGGGGACCAACATGCTCGTCTCTGGCTTCGAGAGCTACGCCCGACTGAGCGCGACGCTCTCCGACCCGACCGCGGAGGAGCTGGAGGTCGTCGAGCTGTGGGAGCAGACCCTCCGCGAGCTGACGGCCTCCATGCGCTACTACGGCGACCCCGACGACCCGCGGCTGCAGGAGATCGTGGGCGCGCTGTCGGCCCGCTACCGCCTGTTCCGCACCATCTGGGCCGAGCACGACGCGAAACCGCACGTCTCGGGGGTGAAGCGCGCGTTCGTTCCGCCGCTCGGCTGGATCGACTTCCGCTGGCAGACGCTCGAGATCCCGCGGACCGCCGGTCAGTTCATCACGACGTTCTTCGGCGAGCCGGGCTCGGCGGCCGCCCAGGCGATCGCCTACCTCGCGGCGCGACCGTCGCTCGATGACAACCGCGCGACCGCGATCCGCGCCTCCTCGTCGACCGGGACGAACACCATCAGGGCGTTGTCCTCGTAGTCGGGCACGTTCAGGACGGTGTAGTCCGTCCGCACGGTGCCGACGGCGGTGCCCTCGAACTCGATGTAGCCCGAGGTGCGCGGGAGCGTCTCCGGAGCGGCCCAGATCTCGGAGAACTCGCGCGACTTGGCCGACAGCTCGCCGACGATCCGCTGCGAGGCGCGATCCTCGTCGTGCTGGTCGAGGGAGTCGCGCAGCAGCCCCGCGACCACGGCCGACATCTCCCGCCAGCGCGGATGCTCCGCGTTGCGCTCGGGCGAGAGGAAGGCGAATCGCGCCAGGTTCACTCCCGGCGCGAAGGCCGGGGACAGCGCCCGGGCCAGCGGCGTGGCGTCGAGCACCTGCAGCCGGCGGTCGTAGAGGATGGCCGGCACGGTGTCGCGGAACGCGAGGAGCCGATCCGGACCGGCGTTCTGCTCGGGGGTGCCTTCCCTGGCGCTCATGCTTCGAACCTACGTGGTCAGCGCGGGCCGAAGGTGACCCCCGCATCCACACCTTCGGATGCCGACGGCTCGACGGTCGACCTGCTGGTCTGGAACCGGCGCTGGTACTCGGACGGCGTGATCCCGAAGCGCGCGACGAACGCCCGCCGGAACGAGACCGGGGAACTGTAGCCGGTCGCGGCGGACGCTTCGGCGACGGTCGTGCCGGACTCGAGATGGCTCACGGCCAGGTCGAGCCGGATCGCGCTGACGTACTCGATCGGCGTCGCGTCGAGCTCCTCGCGCATGATCCGGGTGAGGTGGCGCGGGCTGATGTTCACGTGGGAGGCGAGGTCGCGCACAGCGAACGACCGGGTCGGGTCCGCGTGCACGAACTCGGTGACCGAACGCGCGATGGGCGATCGGGCAGGCGGGCCCTTGAGGGAGGCCGAGAACTGCGACTGCGATCCGGAGCGCTTCATGTAGACCAGCAGGAGCTGCGCGACGCTCCGCGCGACGTCGGCGCCGTAGTCCTGTTCGAGGAGCGCCAGGGCGAGGTCGATGCCGGCCGCCACCCCGGCCGAGCTGTGGAACCGGCCGTCGTGGACGAAGATCGCGTCGGGCTCGACGGTCACCTTCGGGAAGGCGACCTGGAGCGTCGGCGCGAACTTCCAGTGCGTGGTGGTGGTCCGGCCGTCGAGGAGCCCGGTCGCGGCGAGCGCGAACGCGGCCGTGCAGATGGAGGCGACGCGGCGCGAGCGGCCGGCGAGAGCGGCCACGGCGCCGAGCACCTCCTCGGTGAAGACGGAGGGCGCCCCTTCGGAACCCGGCACGATCAGGGTGTCGAGCTCGCCGACGTCGTCGACCGACGCCTGCACGCCGACGCGCACCCCCATCGACGAGGTGATGTCATCCCCCGATGCGGAGATGAGGACGATGTCGTATCCCTCGCTCCGCTGGGAGGCCTCGTGGAAGACTTCGGCCGGCCCGACGAAGTCGAGCATCTTCACCCCGTCGAAGACGAGGATGCCCACTCGCGGTCGCCGGCGCCCATCGGGTGATGCGACCATCGGGATCCTCTCGAATCGTCATTCTGGAATCGAAATTCCATTAAACCGCGAGATAGGCCAGGACGGCCACCCCCGGCGTGTTCGGCTCGGCGAAGATCGTCGTCAGCACGTGACCGGGTCGGCCGGGGATCGCGAGATTCTGGTAGCGAAGGTCGACGAGGCCGAAGCCGTCGACCGCGTGCCGGGCGATCCCGTCGGCGAGCGGCCAGGCATCGTGGCGCGGCCAGAGCCGAGCGAAGACCGGGCTCGTGGCCGAGAGCTCGTCGACGATCTGCTGCCGTCGCGGGCTCAGCGGATCGCTGTGGAAGCGGAGGGCGGCGACGAGATGCGCAGCCGACTCCTCCCACTCGATGGCCACCTCCTGCGTGTGGTCGCTGAAGAACGCGACGACGTTGTTCCGCCCGACGTCGAGGAACCCGCGGCCGACCTTTCCGGCCAGGGCGTTGGAGGCGACGATGTCGTGGTTGCCGTCCGTGATGTACGCCGGGTTCTGGCGCCAGTGGTTGAGGAGCTCGAGCAGGCTGTCGTCCGGGGTGCCGGGTGCGTCCTGGTCGGAGAGCTCGCCGTAGGCGATCCGGAAGACGTACTCGGTGGCGTAGTGGTCGAGCCGGAGTGCGCGGGCCAGAGCGCCGAGCACCTGCTCCGACGGCCGCTGGTCGCGGCCCTGCTCCAACCGGAGGTAGTAGTTCTCGCTGACCCCGGCGAGCTCGGCGACCTCACTCCGCCTGAGACCGGTCACTTTCCGTCCAGGATCCACGGGGATGCCGACGTCCTCCGGGGCGACGAGCCCCCGTCGTGCGCGCAGGTACTCGCCCAGCACTGTCGCGCGCGTGACCACGAGAAGCTCCCATCCGGAAGTGTTTCAATTTTGAAATAGTACCCTGCGTTCGGATACTACCGGCGGTCGAGTCGTATGCACCGCCCCCGTGATTCGACAGTCGTCCTATCCCCTCCCCGCCGCCCGCGACTAACGTCGGCAGCGACACGGAAAGGCGGACGGACACCATGGACGATCTGACGGGAACCGCCGACGAGCGCCGGCAGCGGCTGAGCGAGCTCGCCGCCGAGGCGGAGCTCGAGGCCGAATGGCTGCAGCGCCAGCTCGCACTCGTGCTGGAGGAATGGGCGCGGGCCGAGAGCGAGCTCCGGGTCGCCGCGGAGCGCCGCGAGGACTACTAGCCCCTCGAGGACTACTGGGCCGCCCGCAGCCCCGCGAGCAGCAGCCGCACCATCCGTTCCGCGCGCGGCGAGGTCGCGGTGCCCGCCGGGCCTCCCCCGTGGCACAGGTTGGCGACCGCGCCCAGCAATTCGTACGGGTCGACCTCCTGCACGACGTCGCCGGAGGCGGTCGCCGCCGCGAGCAGCCGCTCGAGCGTCGGCGCGAGGTGGGTGGCGAAGTACTCTGCGAGCGGTTCGTACGCGGGGTCGCCCGAGTGGAGGGCGGAGGCGAGACCGAGCTTCGTCGCCACGAACTGTGTGTACCGCATGACCCAGCGATCCAGGGCCTCGCCCGGCGGGTACGCGGCCTCGATCTCGGGCGCCGCCTCGACGCACGCGTCGATCTCGCGGCGGAACACCGCCGAGATCAGGTCGGAGCGCAGCGGGAAGTGCCGGTACAGCGTCCCGACCCCGACGCCGGCCCTTTCGGCGATCGCGCGCACCGGTGCATCGACGCCGGATTCGGCGAAGACTGCTTTCGCCGCCTCCACGAGGGACGCGACGTTCTGCCGTGCATCGGCCCGCCGGGGGCGGACGGCGGAGTCGGTCATGCGGGCTCCCTCTGGCGTGCGGGACGCATCCCGGGTATCGTCGTCTTGTAAACGGAACGCTGTTCCGGTTAGAGTGGTCCTCCAACCGGAGCATTGTTCCGATTCACCGATCATACGACACCCCGACCTTCCCGGTGCCGCGATCCCGATCCGTTCTGGAGCAGACAGCATGCAGTATCGAACCCTCGGCCGCACCGGCATCAAGGTCACCCCCTACGCCCTCGGCGCCATGATGCTGGGGTCGCTCGGCAACCCCGACCGCGCCGACGGCATCCGCATCATCCACCGCGCGCTCGACGCCGGTATCAACTTCATCGACACCGCCGACCGCTACGGCGACTCCGAGGAGGTCGTCGGCGAAGCACTCAAGGGCCGCCGCGACGATGTCGTGCTCGCCACCAAGTTCTGGGGCCCGGTCGACGACGACATCAACCACCGCGGGGCCTCCCGGCGCTGGATCATGGAGGCCGTCGAGCGTTCGCTGCGCCGCCTCCAGACCGACCACATCGACCTGTACCAGTTGCACCGCCCCGACACCGACACGGACATCGACGAGACGCTCTCGGCACTGACCGACCTCGTGCGGCAGGGCAAGGTCCGCGCGATCGGCAGCTCGTCCATGCGCGGCTCGGAGATCGTCGAGGCGCAGTGGATGTCGGAGCGCCGCGGTTTCGAGCGGTTCCGCACCGAGCAGCCCAACTACTCCATCCTCGACCGCGAGATCGAGCGCGAGATCCTCCCCGTCGCCCAGCGCTACGGGATGGGGACGCTCGTCTACAGCCCGCTCGCCGGCGGCACCCTGACCGGCCGCTACCGCGCGGGCCAGGAGAACGACAACTTCCGCTCCACCCGCACCGGGATGCGCCACTTCCGCGACGAGCGCCGGCTCGCCGCCGTGGAGGAGCTGGTCGCGCTCTCCGATGAGACCGGCGTGAAGCTGACCCACCTCGCGATGGCGTTCGTCATCGCGCACCCGGGCGTCACCTCCGCCATCGCCGGCCCGCGCACCATGGAGCAGCTGGAGGACACCCTCGCGGGCGTGGACGTCTCCCTGTCGGACGAAATCCTCGACCGCATCGACGCGATCGTCCCGCCCGGCGAGAGCATCGGCGCGATGGACATGGTCTACCGCGGGCCGGAGGTCGGCGACGCCGCGCTGCGCCGGCGCCCGGTCGCGGAGCGCACGGCCGCGTAAGCCCCCGAACCCTCCGCCGAAGTTCACGACGTGGCGCTCATTCCGCCCGGAATGGCGACCACGTCGTGAACTTCGGCACGGGCGATCTGCCACGATACATACCGTGGGGACTCTTCTTACGGCCGGCAGTCTGGCGCTCCTTTTCTCGCTGCTGCTCACTCCGGCCTTCATCCGCCTGTTCAGAAAGCTCGAGCTCGGTCAGTTCATCCGGGAGGACGGACCGAAGACGCATCACGTCAAGCGGGGCACCCCGACGATGGGCGGGATCGTCTTCATCCTGGCGACGCTCTTCGGGTTCTTCGCTGCGGCCCTCCTGAACGGCGGGGAGGGCATCACCGCCTCGTCGCTGCTCGTCCTGCTGATGTTCGTCGGCATGGCCTGCGTCGGGTTCGTCGACGACTATCTGAAGGTGCGCAACCAGCGCAGCCTCGGTCTCGGCGGATGGTCGAAGGTCGCCGGCCAGCTCATCGTCGGGACCCTGTTCGCCGTGCTCGCGATCTCTCTCCCGAACGCGGAGGGCGTCACCCCGGCCTCGACCGCGATCTCCGCGCTCCGCGACATCCCCGCGCTCGACCTGGCCCGCATCGCGACCGGGGTGCCGATCGTCGGGCTGGTGCTCTACGTCCTCTGGGTGAACGTGCTGGCCGCGGCGACGACCAACGGCGTGAATCTCGCCGACGGGCTGGACGGGCTCGCGACCGGCGCCTCCATCCTCTCGATCGGCGCCTACGTCTTCATCGGCTTCTGGCAGTTCACGCAGTCCTGCACGAACGGATCACTCCATCCCGACAACGTCGCGAAGTGCTACTCGACGGCCGACCCGCTCTCGCTGGCGATCGTCGCCGCCGCGATCTGCGGCGCCCTCATCGGCTTCCTCTGGTGGAACACCAACCCGGCCAAGATCATCATGGGCGACACCGGCGCGCTCGGGCTCGGCGGCGCACTCTGCGCCCTCGCCATCGAGACGCACACGGAACTCCTGCTCATCCTGATCGGCGGCCTCTTCGTCATCGAGGCCGGCTCGGTGATCCTCCAGCGGGCCTACTTCAAGGCCACGCACGGCAAGCGGCTCTTCCTGATGACGCCCATCCATCACACGTTCGAGCTCATGAACTGGCGCGAGGTGACGATCGTCGTGCGGCTCTGGATCGTCGCCGGGATCCTCGTGGCGGTCGGCGTCGGCGGCTTCTACCTGGAGTGGCTCGGCTAGCCCTCCGCAGCGGGCCGTGACTACGGCAGTCGACCACGGTCGCTACTGATTCTGCGCCCGCCACCGCGCTCGCGGGCCTCCGGTGTCACAGAGTGGACGCGGGCCGTCCTCTGTCGCGGGTTGCGACGTTCGGCCGCTTCCGCCGGCGTTCGGGTCGCCAGCGGAACAGAGCGCGGGCGCGGCCTAGGAACCCGCCCGCGCTCCCCTTCCCCCCGAGTCCCGACCGCCGCGCCTCCGCGCCTCCGCCGATCGCGGCGGGGTGGTGCGCATGTGGTCACGGACCTTGCCGAGCGACTCGGCGAGCACGCCGACCTCGTCGTCCGTGAGGGGTGCGAGGAACATCCTCCGGAGCACGTCGATGTGGCCGGGGAACACCGCGGCGAGCACGGCGCGTCCGCCCTCCGTGATCGTCACCGTCACACTCCGCTCGTCCTCGACGGACGGAGCGCGGGTGACCAGGCCAGCCTTCTCGAGCAGCCCCGCCTGGTGCGTCAGCCCACTGCGGCTGTAGACGACGCCGTCGGCCAGGTCGGTCATGCGCTGGCTGCCGCCGGGTGAATCCCCGAGGCGCGCGAGGAGCTGGAACTGCACGTAGCTCAGGCCGCCTGCATCCCGCAGCTGCTGCTCGACCGTGTGGCGCAGGAGGCTGCTGACCTCGATGAGCGCGAAGTACGCGTGCAGCTGCGCAGGCTCGAGCGGGGTGGATTCGTCGGTCATGCATCCGATTGTACTTGCTTCGACATCGAAGCACTGCTATCGTCACTCTCAGTTGCTTCGACATCGAAGCAAAACGAGGATCCGGCCTCCCGGATCGGCAGAAGGAGAAGATCATGAAGGCAGTGCGTTTCCACGAGTTCGGCGCCCCGGGCGTCCTCACCATCGAGGACGTCGAGCAGCCCGTCCCCGGTTCCGGTGAGGTGCGCATCCGCGTCGCCGCGTCCGGCTTCAACCCGGCCGACAACGGCATCCGCGCCGGCAGCCTCCCCATCCCGGTGACGCTGCCGCACATCCCCGGCTACGACGTCGCCGGCACGATCGACGCGCTCGGCAGCGACGTCACCGGCTTCGCCGTGGGCGATGCGGTCATCGGCTTCCTCCCGATGACGGCCGATGGTGCAGCCGCCGAGTTCGTCGTCGCCCCGGCGGACGTGCTCGTCGCCGCTCCCTCGAGCATCCCGCTGACCGATGCCGCCGCCCTCCCGTCGGTCGGCCTCACCGCCTGGCAGGCGCTCTTCGACGAGGGGAGCCTCCGGTCGGGTCAGCGCATCCTCATCGTCGGCGCCGGCGGCACCGTCGGCGGGTACGCGGTCGAGCTGGCCGCGAAGGCCGGCGCGTACGTGATCGCGACGGCCAGCCCCCGCAGCCGGGCATCCGTCACCGCTGCGGGCGCCGACGAGGTCGTCGACCACACGACCACGCCCCTGCTCGACGCCGTAACCGAGCAGGTGGATGTGCTGCTCAACCTCGCCCCGATCGACCCGGCCGAGTTCGAGGCGCTGGTCGGCCTCGTGCGCGACGGCGGCATCGTCGTCAGCACGACCGCGTGGATGCCCGCCCCGAGCGACGAGGCCCGCGGCGTCCGCAGCACGGTCGTCTTCGTCCGCAGCGACGCGCAGCAGCTCGCCGAGCTCGCATCACTGGTGGACAGCGGCGACCTCCACATCGAGATCGCGCGGCGCGTCCCGTTCGGCGAGCTGGCCTCCATCCACGAGCAGTCCGCGGCGGGGACGCTGCGCGGGAAGGTCGTGGTCGTGCCGGACAACGCGTGACGGTCGCAGCCGAACGCGTCACCCCTTCCTGCCCAGGACGTTCTGGACAAAAGTAGGACTACGGAGGCGGCGTCGGAGGTTACCGTGAACGCGCTCTCCGAAATCAGCAGAGAACGTCCCACCGTCGAACCGCACCGATCGGCTCGACACGACCTGGAGGTTGATCATGGCGTTTGTGACCACAGACGATGGCGCAGAAATCTACTACAAGGACTGGGGCAGCCCGGACGCGCAGCCCATCATGTTCCACCACGGCTGGCCGCTGTCGTCCGACGACTGGGATGCCCAGATGCTGTACTTCCTCGGCAAGGGCTACCGGGTGATCGCGAGCGACCGCCGCGGCCACGGCCGGTCGTCCCAGATCGGCACCGGGCACGACATGGACCACTACGCCAGCGACGCCTCGGCCGTCGTCGAGCACCTCGACCTGCGCAACGCCATCCACATCGGGCACTCGACCGGCGGCGGCCAGGTCGCGCGTTACGTCGCGAAGTACGGGGAGCCCCAGGGACGCGTCGCCAAGGCCGTGCTGGTCTCGTCCGTGCCCCCGCTGATGGTGCAGACCGACGCCAACCCCGAGGGGACCCCGATCTCGGTGTTCGACGGTTTCCGGGAGGCGCTGGCCGCCAACCGCGCCGAGTTCTTCCAGGCCGTCGCCGCCGGCCCGTTCTACGGGTTCAACCGCCCGGGCGTCACGCCGTCGGAGCCGGTCATCGCCAACTGGTGGCGCCAGGGCATGACGGGCAGCGCGCTCGCCCACTACGAGGGCATCAAGGCGTTCTCCGAGACCGACCAGACCGAGGACCTGAAGGCGATCACCGTCCCGGTGCTGGTCACGCAGGGCGACGACGACCAGGTCGTCCCCTACAAGGATGCGTCGGTCAAGCAGGCCGAGCTCCTCCAGAACGCCACCCTCAAGATCTACGAGGGCTACCCGCACGGGATGCTGACCACGCACGCGGACGTCATCAACCCCGACATCCTGGCGTTCATCCAGCAGTAGCCGAGCCCGCTCGAAACAGCGACGGCGCACCCGGGGGGGTTCCCGGGTGCGCCGTCGTCGTCTCAGTTGCGCCAGATCGACACGTCGTCGACGTTCAGCCACTGACCGCCGGACCCCGCCGACCAGATCCCGATCGTCGCGGATCCCGTGCTGACCGTGAAGGTCAACGTCCGGGTCTGCCAGCCCGGCACCGCCGTCGACAGATCGGAATGCAGTTCCGCTCCCCCGTAGTTCTTGACCACGAGGTAGGCGGACGACTGACCCCCGCTGCTCTTCACGTCGGCACTGAAGGTGTACGTGCCTGCGGGCAGCGTGACCTGCTGGACCGCCCACGCACTGTACGACGTCGCGAAGGTCTGGGTCAGCTGCCGATTCGAGGTGCCGGTCGTGTCCTCGACCTTGGTCGCCCCGGCCGTGTAGCTCGTGGCCCACTGCGGGATCGCGGTGCCGGCGACATCCTGATCGAAGCGGCCGTTCGCCACGGCGTTGTAGTCGAGCGTCCCGGCAGCGGCGTTCACGTGCACGTCGGTCGCACCGATCAGGGTGGGAGTGTCGCCGGAGAAGGTCAGCGGATACCAGTCGTTGCGGCCGATGCCGCCCGGCGCCGTCGTGTCGCCGGGGCCCTTGTAGAACTCCGAGTAGCGGTCGCCGTTGTACAGATACGAGGTCCCCGACGATCCGATCACGGGGATGATCTGCTCGAACTGCGTGTTGAACGAGTTGCCCGACGCGGGCACCGTCGCGACGTTCGCCCACGGCGTCCAGCTCGTGAGGTTCGTGCTCGTCCGGTGACCGGTCGCCGTGCCCGCCCACCAGTTCATCCCGGAGGCGAACCAGTGGTAGGTCGAGCCGATCTTGATGATCGCGGGCGCCTCGTGGTGGTTGCCCGGGTTGTTGTAGTCCTTGTAGACGATCGACTGCACCGCCGTCCAGCTCGGGTTCAGCAGGGCGATGCTCTCCCAGTAGTTGTCCAAGCTGCCGTTGTCACCGACGTACACGAGGTAGGCGTTCGCACCGTCGACGAACAGGGAGTGGTCGCCGGTCGTGTTCCCGTCGACGAGCGAGGCGCCGAGGTAGGTGTACGTCCCGTCGATGGTCGGGCTGGTGGCGAACGCGATGGCGTTGCGCTGCTCGCCGTCGGCCCGGAGATGCGGGACCTCGAAGTCGAGCACCCAGGTGCCGTTCGGGTTCTGCGCGAGCTGGGGCCGGCCGAGCCAGTTTCCGGGCGTCAGGTCGCCCGCCGTGTCGCCCGGCACGCCCACCCCCTGGGACAGCAGGGTCTTGTCGAAGTGCCAGGTGGTGAGGTCGGTGGAGCTGTACAGGTTCACGTTCTTGTTCGGGCCGTCCTTGAACGAGACCCCGACCCAGTAGTACGTCGAACCGACGTGGAGGACGTTGCCTCCCTGAGCCCGGATCGGATTGCCGGCGTCATCGTTCCACACCGTGTCGTTCGCGATGGATGGGGTGGGGCCGGCCGCCTGGGCGGGCAGCGCCGCCATCCCGATCGAGGCGACGACTGCGGCCACCACTGCGGCGACCGTGGTCGCCAGAGCACGTCTGTTGAGTTTCACCGAGGTTCCCTCTCCGTTGATGGAAACTGTTGCGTGCTCATTATTTGCGCATTCTCGCGAGCTGTGCAAGCGTAGTGACAAATAATTTACCGGGAGCATCGACACCTCCGCGGTACGAAGGAGTAGCGCGACCATGCAGCAACAGACGGTCACTTCGGACGTCACGGTCATCGGAGGCGGGCTCGCCGGTGTCGCCGCCGCCATCGCCGCCGCTCGGGCAGGCGCGACGGTCGCGCTGATCAACAACCGCCCGGTCCTCGGCGGCAACTCGAGCTCCGAGATCCGGGTCTGGGTCTGTGGTGCCACGGCGCACGGCGCCCAGAAATACGCCAGAGAGACCGGGATCATGGGAGAGCTGTTCCTGGAGAACCAGTACCGCAATCCCGAAGGCAACCCGTACTTCTGGGACCAGGTCGTGCTGGATGCGGTGCGCGCCGAGCCCGGCATCAGGCTCTTCCTCAACACCGACGTGACGGAGGTCGACGCCGACGGACCCGACGACGACCGTCGGATCACCGCCGTCACCGGGTGGCAGCAGGGCTCCGAGCGACGTCTCACCTTCACCGGCGCGGCGTTCATCGACGCCAGCGGCGACGGACTCGTCGGCGAGCTCGCCGGAGCGTGGTACGCGTCCGGCCGGGAGGCGGCGAGCGTCTACGGCGAGGAATGGGCGCCCGAGGTCCCCGACGACAACATGCTCGGCAGCACCCTGTTCTTCTACACCAAAGACGTCGGCGAGCCCGTGCGCTACGTCCCGCCGTCGATCACGAAGGACATCGCGGAGACCAGCATCCTGGTCCACCGCCGGATCGACACCCGCGCCAACGGCTGCGACTACTGGTGGATCGAGTGGGGCGGCGAGCTCGACGCGGTGAACGACAACGAGCGCATCCGCGACGAGCTGTGGGCGGTGGTCTACGGGATCTGGGACCACATCAAGAACTCGGGGCTCTTCGACGCCGAGACGCTGACGCTGGAATGGGTGGGTTCGGTGCCGGGCAAGCGCGAGTACCGCCGGTTCGTGGGGGATCACGTGCTGACCCAGCGCGACATCATGGCCCAGGAGCGGTTCGACGACCGGATCGGCTTCGGCGGCTGGTCCATCGACCTCCATCCGCCCGGAGGGATGTACTCCACCGACCACGGCTCCAAGCACCTGTTCACGTCCGGCGTCTACCACGTCCCCTTCCGCTCGCTGTACTCCCGGAACACCCGGAACCTGCTGATGGCCGGGCGCGACATCTCCGCCAGCCACGTGGCCTTCGGCACCACCCGCGTGATGGCGACCTGCGCCGTCACGGGGGAGGCTGCGGGCGCCGGCGCGGCCCTCGCGGCACGGAACGGGATCACTCCGCGGCAGGTCGCGACCGAGCGGATGGGCGAGCTGCAGCAGTTGCTGCTGCGCAGCGACGCCTCCATGCTCGGCGTGCCCTGGACGTCGCCGGACGATCTCGCGCTCACCGCGGACATCACCGCGTCGAGCACCCTCACCGAGCTGCGCGTCGACGCGTCGCCTGCGGCCACCTCGTACCCCCTCGACGAGCACGACTTCGGCCTCCACCTCCCCGTGGATCCGAGGCTGGACCGCGTCGGCCTGCTGGTGCAGGCGGAGGGGCCGACCGAGGTGGTCGTCGAACTCTGGAGCACCGACGGCGGCGAGAACCACATCCCCGTGCGGTTCGTCGACCGGCGGACCCTGCAGGTCGAGCCGGGCCGCACCCGGATCGAAGCCGACTTCGGCTACGCGCCGACAGCGCCGGAGGACGTGGTCGTCGTCGTCCGGCGCGCTCGGGGACTCTCGGTGATCGTGAACCCGGAGCCTGCTCCGTCCGGAGTGCTCGGCCTGCTCAGCCGAACGCCCGCGACCGACCTGCACCGGCCGCAGTCCAACGCATGGTCGGCGGCGGAGCTGCGCAGGCACGCCCCCGTCTTCGATGCGACGCCCGCGACGCACGCCTACGGTGCCGGCCAGGTCGCCGGCGGCTACGCGCGACCGTTCGGCGGCCCCAACCTGTGGTCGTCCGACCGCATCGAGCCGCAGCGGGAGGAGCGGCTCGAGCTGCGCTGGGACGCCCCCGTCGTCGCGGGAAGCGTCGAGCTGGTGTTCAACGACGAAGTGGATGAGGACCTCGTGAACCTCCACCACCACCGCACGCCGTTCCCCGTGATCCCCGAGCTCGTGCGCGATTACCGCATCGAGGCCGCGACCGGCGACGGGTGGATGACCATCGTCGAGGTGGAGGGCAATCGCCGCCGTCGTCGCGTCCATCCGCTCGGCGGAATGACCACGGACGCCCTCCGCGTCGTCGTCGAGGCGACCAACGGTTCCGCGTGGGCGAGCGTCGTCGCCGTCCGCGTCTTCGGGTGACCGGGTCAGGCGGGGAGCGCGAACGACGCCTTGAGGCGCTGGGCCACCAGCATCCAGAGCACGGCACCGACGAAGTCGTCGCTCGCCCGCCCCGCGAAGTACTCCGTCCAGGTGCGACCGCCGCCGGTGCCGGTGTAGAGCACCAGGTCGGCGTCGCGCGTGACGAGCCCGTCCGGGACGCCGGTGATGACGATCGTGGTCGCTCCGTGGGCCGAGGCCTCCTGCAGGAACGACTTCACGATGTCGCTGTCGCCGTTGCGCGACACCGCGATGGCGACACCCTTCGCGTCGAGGAGGCTCGCGCCGACCTTCGCGGCGTAGGCGCCCTCGTGCATCCAGACGGGCACCCCGAGGCGCATGAGCCGCATCGACAGCTCGTCGGCCGGAGGGCGGTCGCCCCACTCGCCGAAGATCTCGACCCGCTTCGCGACAGCGATCGTGTCGGCCGCCGCGGAGAGCAGCCCGAGGTCCACGTTCGACAGCGCGTTGCGCAGCGCCCGGAACTCGTGCCCGGCGAGCACGTTCATGACCTGTTCGGGCGAGTCCGTGGGAGTGACGTCCGGCCCGATGTCGCTCGCCCATCCCGCCTGCGACTCGCGCCCGGTCTCGTTCGCCACCGCTGCACGGAAGGCGGGGAAGCCGGAGTAGCCGAGCGAGACGGAGAGCCGCGTGACGGTCGCGGGCTGCGTGTCGGCCTGCGACGCCAGCCACGTGATGGAGTTGCGGCCCGCTTCGAACGGGTCGGCCAGGACGATCTCGGCGACCCGCTTGCGCGCACCGGACAATGTCGGCAGCGCGTGCCTGACGAGCTCGAGCGGGCTGGGCTCTGCTGCGGTGCTCACGACGGCCTCCCTCACTGAGCGGCGCGAAGCGCCTACTGAAAATAAATTACACGAGAGGACGAGACATGCGCTTCTGGTACGGAGCCGATTACAACCCCGAGCAATGGCCGGAGGAGACCCAGGACGAGGACATGCGCCTCATGGTGGAGGCGGGCGTCACCGTCGCGACCGTCGGCGTCTTCTCGTGGGCCTTCCTCGAGCCCGAGGAGGGGCGCTTCGAGTTCGCGTGGCTCGACCGGGTGCTGGACCGCCTGCACGCGGCCGGCATCGGCGTCGACCTCGCGACCGCGACCGCCACGCCTCCGCAGTGGCTGTCGCTGAACCATCCCGACACGCTGCTGGTGGACGAGTGGGGTCACGTCCTCTCCCCCGGCAGCCGGCAGCACGTCAATCCGAGCTCGGCGACCTACCGGCGCCTGGCCGTCCGGCTGGTCCGCGCCCTCGCCGAGCGTTACGGCTCGCACCCCGCCCTGGTGGCGTGGCATGTCGGCAACGAGTTCGGCAACGACAACCCGCGCGACTACGGCGACGAGACGGCGCGGGCCTTCCGCGAGTGGCTGCGGCGCCGCTACGGCTCCATCGACGAGCTGAACGCCCGCTGGGGCACCGCGTTCTGGTCGCAGCGCTACGCGTCCTTCGACGAGATCCTCCCACCACGGGCCGCCCCCACCTTCGGCAACCCGGCGCAGCTGCTCGACTTCGACCGGTTCGGTTCGGACGCACTGCTCGACGGCTACCGGGCGGAGGTGGCCGTCCTGCGGGAGGCGACGCCCGGCATCCCGATCACCACCAACTTCATGGGCCTGTTCAAGCCCGCCGACTACTGGTCCTGGGCGAGCGAAGTGGATGTGGTGAGCGACGACGCGTACCCGGACCCGGCCGATCCCGGCTCATGGAAGGACGCGGCCCTGCAGCGCGACCTCATGCGGTCGCTCGGCGACGGCCGTCCCTGGTTGCTCATGGAGCAGTCGACCAGCGCGGTCAACTGGCGCGACCTCAACGCCCCGAAGCGGCCCGGGCAGATGCGCGCCCTGTCGTATCAGGCGATCGCGCGCGGCGCGGACGGCGTGATGTTCTTCCAGTGGCGGCAGTCGCGCCGGGGCGGGGAGAAGTTCCACTCCGCGATGGTGCCGCACGCCGGCACCGACACGCGGATCTGGCGCGAGGTGTGCGGGCTCGGCGACGAGCTGCGCCGGCTCGGCGATCTCGCCGGGACCCTGGTCGAACGGCCGGAGGTCGCGGTCATCGTCGACTGGGACTCGTGGTGGAGCATCGAGCAGCGGGCGACGCCCGCCCGCATCGATTACGCGCAGGTCATTGCAACCTGGCACCACGCTCTCCTCGACCTGGGCGTCGGCACGGACTTCGTGGCCCGCGACGGCGACCTCTCCGCCTACCGGGTCGTGATCGCTCCCGCCCTTTTCGTCATCGGCGAGCAGGATGCGGACCGGCTCGGCGCATATGTTCGCGACGGCGGCACCCTGCTGGTCGCTGCTCCGGCCGGGGTCACCGATCAGGATGCGGCTCTGCCCGACGGCGGACATCTGGGGCGCCTGGCCGACGTCCTCGGCGTCCGGGTCGAGGAGTACGCGCCGCACGGTCCCGCCGATCCCGTCCGGCTGACAGGCGCGATCGACGGTCCCACGGGCCAGTGGTCGGAGGTCGTTCACGCGCGCGACGCAGACGTCCTCGCCCGCTTCGACGGCGGCCTTGCAGACGGCGGCCCCGCCTTCACCCGCTCGGCGGTCGGCGACGGATCGGCGTGGTACCTGGCGGCAGACCCGGACGACGCTGGGATCCGTGCGGCGCTGACGTCGGTGCTCGCCGACGCGGACGTCGAGCTGCGCGAGTCCCCGGACGGCGTCGAAGTCGTGCGCCGGGGCGGTCTGACGTTCGTGGTGAACCACGGCCCGGTCGCCGTGCGGGTCGACGTCGCCGGCATCGATCGGCTCACAGGCGACGCCGTCGAGCGGCCGCTGCTCGCGCCGTACGGCGTGCTCGCCGTCTCGGCGGGATGACCGGCTCGCCCGGCCGGACGCTCACGCCTCCAGCGGACCGCGATCCGGCCGGGCAAGCCAGGTCACGCGCGACGGGAGGGCGCCGCCGAGCGCCAGCACGACGAGCTGGTTCTCGCCTGCGCGCGTCGCGGGGCCGGGCACGTACAGGGAGTGCTGCGGCCCGCGGCTCCAGAAGCGGCCGAGCGGCCAGCCGTTGACCCAAGCGAATCCCTTGCCCAGGTCCCGGGTGGCCAGGTGCAGGTCCGCCGGTTCGTCGAGGCGGAACGTCGACCGGGCGACGATGGGACCGCCGACACCGGTGCGATGGTCGGGGCCGGCTTCCAGGTAGCGGTCTGGGTGGTCGAGGTCGATCGGATCCACGGACCATCCCCGCAGCTCGCGTCCGTTCAGCGTGACGGGTCCGATCAGTCCCTTGGGCTCGCCGATCCGCGGCCCGTAGTTCACCCGCCCCTGGTCCTCCACCAGGATCTCGAGCAGCCGGGTGCCGTCCGGCAGTTCGATCGCGACATCGTTGTGCTCCCGCTCGAGGACACCGACCGGGCGTCCATCCGCGAACACCTGGGCACGGTCGCGCACCTCTCCGACGCGGAGCACGCCCGCGGCCGCCTCCGCCCGATAGAGCACCAGCCCGCGATACGCGCCGAGCTCGTCCATGCTCGGCGCCGACAGGTGGTCGCCACCGGTTGCGAGCGGCACGACCGACAGGAGCCGGGACGCAGCGTCGAACGGGGAGGAGAACGCCGGCGCCTCCCCCGGATCGCGGCGGGTCCGCTCCGGGAGCGGGACGTACCTCCCGAGCACGGCACGGAATGCGCGGTACTTGGCCGTCGCGACGCCGTCCTCGCTGAGCGGGGCGTCGTAGTCGTACGAGGTCGTGGTGGGCTCGTAGTAGCCCTTGTGGTTGGCGCCGTTCGTGAGGCCGAAGTTGGTGCCGCCGTGGAACATGTAGATGTTGACCGAGGCGCCGGTCGAGAGGATCTCCTCGAGCTCGCGGGCCGCGGCCGTCGCATCGGTCGTGTTGTGGCGGCCGCCCCAGCGGTCGAACCAGCCGTCCCAGAACTCCGCGCACATCAGCGGCCCGTCGGGTTGGTGCCTCCGCAGCCGGCCGAGGCGCTCGATCCCGTTCGATCCGAACGACGCCGTGAGGTGGGCGCCGTCGATGCGCCCGTCCTCGAGCATCCTGTCCTCCGGCTGGTCGACCGTCGTCAGCGGGACGGTGATGCCGCCGGCCCGCATCCAGCTCACGAGGGTGGCCAGGTACTCCTTGTCCGCCCCGTATGCGCCGTACTCGTTCTCGACCTGCAGCAGGATGACCGGGCCGCCGCGATCCACCTGGCGCGGGACGACGATCGGGAGCACCCGCGCGAAGTACTCGCCAACGGCGCGCAGATAGCGGGGGTCGGAGCAGCGGATGCGGCTGCCGCATTCGCGCGTCAGCCAGCCGGGGAGCCCGCCGTTGTCCCACTCGGCGCAGATGAACGGCCCGGGACGGACGATGGCGTGCATTCCGGCCTCGGCGACGAGGTCGAGGAAGCGCCCGAGATCGAGTGCGCCGTCGCTGCGGAACGAGCCCCGTTCGGGTTCGTGCTCGTTCCACGCCACGTAGGTCTCGATGGTGTTGAGGCCCATCTCCTTGGCCGCGAGGATGCGGTCCTCCCACTGCTCCGGGTGCACCCGGAAGTAGTGCAGGGCGCCCGAGAGGATGCGGAAGGGCTGGCCGTCGAGCAGGAAGTCGCGCTCGCCGATCGTGAAGGTGGACATGACACTCCTGGAGGCTGGGATGCGGCACGGCGACGCAGAGGAGCGGCCGATGCTCCCCCGCACCGGCCGCTCCGCGTTCTCTACTTGACGGTGAAGCCCTGCTGCTTGCCGTAGGTGACGAGCTTGTCGCCCCAGGCCTTCAGCCCGTCCTGCAGGGTCGTCTTGCCGACCCAGGCCTGCCCGGCGGTGTCGCTGAACACGGAGTTCGCGTACGACTGGTAGGGCAGGTACTGCCAGCCCTTGAGGGCGTCCGCGGCCGACTGGGAGAAGATCTTGTTGATCTGCTGGCCACCGAAGTAGTCGTTCTTCGCCTCGAGGAACTCGCTGGAGTTCTGCTCCTTGACCGTCGCCGGGAACTGCCCGGCCGCGATGGAGAGCTGGATGGCCTGGCTGTCCGTCTCCATGAACTTCAGGAACTCGGCCGCGACCAGCTGACGCTGCTTCGGGCTCTGCTTGAGCATCGCGTACCCGCCGCCGCCGTTCATGGCGCTGGCGGTCTTGCCCGCTTCGTACTGCGGCATCGGTGCGACGCGCCACTGGCCCGCACCGGTCGGCACGCTGGACTTGAGCGACCCGGCCATCCACGCTCCACTGACGACGGTCGCGATCTTGCCGTTGGCGAGGCCCTGGTACCAGTCGTTGCTGAAGCCGGAGGCCGGCATGAGGAGCTTGTCGTCCAGAAGCGGCTGATAGAAGTCGGTGAACTTCTTCTCGTCGGCGCCGGAGAAGTCGATCGAGACGTCGGACGTTCCCGAGACCTGGAAGGGCTTGGCGCCCGCCTGCCACAGCATGCTGGAGACCATCCCCGCGTCTCCGGTGTCGGCGGCGATGTACGCGGTCGGGTCGGCCTCGTGGATCGTCTTCGCGTCGGCCGCGTACTCCGCCCACGTCGTCGGCGCGTCGAGACCGTACTTGTCGAAGACGGACTTGTTGTAGAACATCGCGGTCGGGCCGGCGTTGTGCGGGAGCTCGTAGAGTCCGCCGTTGACGTTGGTCGAATTCCAGATGGCCGGCGTGAAGAGGTCCTTGTACTTCCCGTAGCCGAAGGTGTTCAGGTCGACCAGGCTTCCCTCGAGCGCGAACTGCGGGATGGTCTGGTACTCGACGGTCGCGAGATCGGGGGCGCCGGAGCCGGCCTTGATCGCGTTCTCGAGCTTCTGGTAATGCGCGGCGCCCGTGCCCACGTTCACCACGTTCACCGTGATGTCCGGGTACTTCTTCTCGAACGCGTCGACGATTCCGCCCAGGGTGGTGGCCCAGGTCCAGATGGTGATCGTCGTCTTCTTCTTCATCGCGGCGTCGATCTGCGCCTGGGTGACGCTCGCCGAGGGGGTGTCGCCGGCGGAGGAGGAGGCGCCGGAGCATCCTGCGAGACCCGCTGTGACGGCGAGACCCACGGAGGCGGCGACGACGAGCTTCTTCGCACCGAGTCGCCAGCGGCTGTGGTTGATCATTCGGGTGTGCACCTTTCTTGGTTGCCGGGGAACCGGACGTGTCACGCCTTCACGCTTCCGGCGGCGAGGCCGGACTGCCAGAACCGCTGCAGGAAGAGGAAGGCGATGATGAGGGGGACGATGGTGAGCAGGGAGCCGGTGATCACGAGGTTGAAGACCGTCTCACCACCGGCCGTGTTGGCCTGCTCGCTCCACTGGTTGAGGCCGACGGTCAGCGGGTACCACTTCGGGTCGCTCAGCATGATCAGGGGCAGGAAGTAGTTGTTCCAGGTGCCGACGACATCGAGCAGCAGCACCGAGACGACACCGGGGGCGAGGAGCCGGGACGAGATCGTGAAGAAGGTCCGGAACTCCCCCGCTCCGTCCATCCGTGCCGCCTCGAGGAGTTCGTTGGGCACCGCTTCGCGCGAATAACTCCACATCAGGAACAGCCCGAACGACGAGACCAGCGACGGGATGAACACCGCCCACGGGGTGTTGGTGAGGCCGAGCTGGCTGAACAGCAGGAAGGTCGGGACGGCGAGCGCCGAGCCGGGGACGGCCACGGCTCCGATGATGACCGCGAACAGCACGCGCTTGCCGGGGAAGTCGAACTTCGCCAGCCCGTAGCCGCCGAGCGTGGCGAGGAACGTCGAGCCGATCGCGCCGACCACGGTGTAGAGGATGGTGTTGAGCACCCACCGGCCGAAGGTGCCGTCCTGGTAGGTGAACACCTGGACCACGTTGTCCCAGAACGCGAACGGCCCGGAGAACCAGAGGCCGAAGCTCGAGGCGAGGGCGCCCTGGGTCTTGGTGGAGCTGACGACGAGCCAGAACAGCGGGAGCATGCTGTACGCGAAGAGCACCGACATGAGGGCGGTGAGCAGCCAGGATTTGCGCGGCTTGATCCCGCCGCGCCGGCGCGGGGCCGGGCGTCCGTCGTCGGCGGTGCGGGGCTCGGTGCCGGACGGCCGCTGGAGAGTGGCGATGGCCATGGTTCAGCCCTTTCGGTTTCCGACGCGCTGGATCGCGTAGGCGACGATCATCGTGATGACACCCATGACGATCGCCACGGTGGCGGCCGAGTTGAACTGCTGGCCGGCGAAGGAGAGGTTGTAGGCGTACATGTTCGGCGTGAAGTGCGAGCTGATCGCGTTGGGCGCCAGAGCCTTGAGGATGTTCGGCTCGTTGAAGAGCTGGAATGCCGCGATGGTCGAGAACATCACCGTCACCACGAGCGCCGGACGGATCGCCGGCAGCTTGATCGCCGCGATCACGCGCCACGGGCCCGCGCCGTCGATGTCGGCGGCCTCGTACAGCTCCGTCGGCACGACGCGGAGCGCCGAGTAGAAGACGAGCATGTTGTAGCCCATCGTCAGCCACACCATGATGTTGCCGATCGAGAGCAGCACGAGGTTGCCCGACAGCGGGTCAGGGAGGGTGATCCCGAGGAAGTCGTCGATGTTGCCGACGAGACCGAAGTGCGTGCCGTACATGTATCCCCAGAGCAGGGCGGCCACCACGCCGGGCACCGCGTGCGGCAGGAAGATCGTGAGGCGGAACAGCCGCGGGGCGTGCAGCCGGGCCGAGTCCAGGGCCAGCGCGGTCAGGAGGGCGAGCCCGAGCATGACGGGGACGAACACGACGAGGTAGAGGCACACCCGCAGGAGCGCATCCCAGAAGTCGGGGCTGGTGAGCTGCTCGACGTAGTTCGTCAGGCCGACGAATGTGTTGCCCCCGATGAGCCGGTGCTGGAAGAGGCTGAGGTAGACCGTGTAACCGAGCGGCGCGATGAGCACGAAGGCGAACGCGATCGTGAACGGTGCGACGAAGGCCCAGCCGATCAGGGAGCGGCGCGGACGGCGGCGGCGCGTCTGCCGCGCCGTCACCGGTGTCGTGCTCGACATCGTCGTCATGGGAGTCCTATCCGTGCGGGCCGTGGGGGCCGTGCTGCTGGAGTAGAGATTCGCATGCGACGCCGACGCTTGTCAAATGATTTGCACAAGCTGGGAGTTTGCGTGACTTAATTGATACTTATTTGCAAGCGTGTGATCCCTTCGACTGCACAGCGAACGGCGCACCCGGGATGCCCCGGGTGCGCCGTCGTTTCTGTCGAGAAGCGCTCCGCGCGACGGTCAGGCGGCCACGGCCTTCCGGCCGTTCTCGGCCGCGGACTCGACCTGGATCTTGCGCGGCTTGGCGCGCTCCGCGATCGGGATGACGACGCTGAGCACGCCGTTGTCGTAGCTGGCGCTGATGGCCTCCGCATCCACGTCGTCACCGATGGTGAACTGCCGCATGTAGGAGCCGAACGGGCGCTCCTGGGCGAGCCACCGGAAGTTCTCCCGGTTGCCGGCGGAGCGCTGGGCGCGGATGGTCAACAGGTGGCCGTCGACATCGATATCGACCGAGCCCGGGTCGACGCCGGGGAGGTCGGCGTTCAGCACGTACCGATCACCCTCGCGGAACAGGTCCACCGGCATCAGGCGCGGCTGCCGGCTGGTGTCGAACACGCTCTGGGCGATGCGGTCCAGCTGGCTGAAAGGATCGAATGACATCGACATGGTGAGATTCTCCTTCCGATCGGTGGCGGCACTCCGGGCCGCCAGAACTGCTTACTGCTGTGCTGCTTTCCGGGTCAGACGAGCCAGACGAGCTGGCGTGCCCGGCGCGGTGGGGAGCGGGTGGTTGCGCGCACCTCGGCCGACCACAGGGTTCGCGATGCCCCGTCGCCTCGACGCGCAGCACCGCTCGCCGGTCCCCTCACCGAATGGGACCCGGATGCTGCGGTGCACGCGGGGGCCGCTTCGTCCCACAGGCCGGAGACGATCTGCTCGAACTCGGCAGCGACCCACTCCGGATCGGAGCAGACGATGTCGGCGAACTCGGCCGACACCTGATCAACACTGTCCGCCACGGTCACGGCTCATCACCTCCATCTCTGACAAGATATGGATCAGTTGATACAGATTTTCTACATCAATGATTGACAGGATGCAACCCTGTTCTGCAGACTTTCTGCGATGAACACACCGCCCGCGGCTCGCCCGGTCTACAGCATGGCCATCGCCGCCGAACTCCTCGGCCTGGCGCCGGCGACGCTCCGCCTGTACGAGCAGAAGGGGCTGCTCACCCCCGCCCGCACGGCAGGCGGCACACGCCGCTACAGCGCCGACGACGTCGAACGGATGCGCCGCATCGCCGACCTCCAGGCCGACGGGCTGCACCTGTCCGGCATCGGCCGGGTGATCGATCTGGAGGACCAGAACGAGGCGCTGCGGCGGGATCTGGCGGAGGCGCGGGGCAAGGCCGCCGACGACGCTCGGATGGACGATCCCGGGTTCGCCTGAGCCCGGGAGTCGCCGGCTCCAGAGGGGCCCGGCCCCCGGGCCGAAACGACGAAAACCCCCGGGCTCGCTGCGATTCCGCGGGGTTCCTCTCGCGGGCCTATCTAAGGTGCCCCAGATACCAGCGCTGGCGCGGGGACGGATTTCGAGATCCCCTGAGCCCCGGAAGAAGATCCCCTCAGGGCGCCGGGCCACGGAATATGGTCGCCTGTTCGCAGACCAAAGCACGCGCCGGGACCCTTCGCTGCTCGGGCGGCCAGGCTTGTCAGCCGGAGCGTGTTTCACAAGCTGCAGCCCATGCGCGATACGTCTCAGACCACAACCGAGCTGAGGGCTGCTGCCCACCATGTCCGCGCCGGCACTGGCCAATAGACGTACTGTTCATCGACACGAAAGCTCGGGTACCAGTACACACCGTCGGTTCACTTCACCCCGGGAGATTGCGGGAACAACTCGACGGGAAGAACAACGCCCATCCTTCCGCGTTCGCTCGGAGCCAGATACCCGAATCGCTTCGAACGACCAGAGAGAGAGTATTCATCGAACGGAAGCCGGGTAAGACGCTCACCGTTTCGAATCCACATCGCGCGATCGTCGAAGGCGCTCTCCAGGATGTCACCCACCCGATCTCTGCGGCCCGCCGCACGGATATTGCGCATCATCTGAATTCCGAAAGGCACCAGCGACCACAAGCATCCTCCGATCCAGAGGAGGCACCACTGCCACGCGAGCGGGCCTCCCGCGATCAGCATCACAACCGCAGCCACAAGCATCAGACAGGCCAACACGCCGGCCGCAATCCATCGAGGCCGCGACCGGAACTCGAAAGCGTAGAGCGCGATCATGCGTGCGCGACTGGAGCTTGGGCCCACGGTCATTCGATAGGCGAAGACAGAGGGCGGCTGCACCGGCCCTTCATTCATCCCGATCCTCTTTCTCTTGCCTATCCGTCGAGCTCTTCTGGAATCAGGTCCTCGCCAGAGTCTTCGCCGGCTGGTGGATTCCAGTCCAGCGCGCTCGGCGGGGTGCGACGCCGTGGCTACCGGTGGCGCGGGCACGAATTTCGAGAATCCCCTGACACCCGGAAGAAAATCCCCCGAGGCCGCCGGGCCGAGGAACTTGGTCGCCTGTTTGCCAGCCAAGGCACGCGCGCCCGGACCCTACAGCGATCGGCGTTTACGGCGAGAAACTACGGGCATCGGCCTGTACGGCCTTGAGGTCTTGTCAGACGCGCAACCGCCGCAATCGATCGAGCCATCTTCATTCGGGTGCGTTGGCGAAAAACCGTCTCGAGCTCGGGGCCCATAGTAGCGCGGCCCCCACGAGCAACATCGTCGACGGGATCCACACCAATGCTATCTGCACACTCGACAGCGAAAACAAGAGATTCACGGCGGCTATGCCCGAGAGCACCCAGCGACCCCAGCGGTAACCCCGGCTCACAGGAACAAGGAGAATCACCGGAAGCAACAACCAAATAAGCACACCAGCAATCTGGACGATGAGAATGACGACGGTCACCGCGACAGAAGGCACATGTCCGGTCCGCGGGTCTCTCAAGTCGGACGGACCCGCCACCCCCTGGACTACAACACCAACGAGCAGTGCCACGACGGACACCGCAAAGCGGGCACTAACAAGCAAGCTGGCCACCCGTACCGCAACGGGCGTACTGCGTAGCCTCGAAATGAGGTTCAACTTTTTGCTCCGATACTCATTACGAACTGCAATCGCGCATCCGCCCCAACCCTCGTTGGCTAGAAGAAACGTCTGCGACCGTAGTTTGTGTTGTGAGCAACCGTGCTGGACGGTGTGCCTGCACGCACCGATCCGCTCGTACCGTCCGACCGCCTTGGTGTGGTTCGAGGCTTGGGGGCATTGAGCGCCGTGAAGTGACCCTGCATGTTCTTCCAAATCTGATTCGTGTACGTGAAACCTGAAAGAGGCACGTGGTAGGTCTTCGTCGAAAACTTGTCTTCATCTAGGTACCAGTTGTAGACGCCAAGGGTTAGGCTCGCCGCGTCCTGCCGATCCATACTCAGACATTCTTCCCAATTCGCCGGCTGGAACCATCGTCGAGGTCGTGCTTCGGGCGGGCAGCCACGAATCGTGGGCTCTGGACGGCACACGTTCGTGATTTCAGCGGCGAGAGGTAGAGCGCGCTCGGCGGCGTGCGACGCCGCGGCTGCCGACTCGTGGAGTCGTACTGAAATTACGTGAGCGTGGTACGCAAAACCCCCGGGATCACTGCGATTCCGGGGGCTTCTCTGGCGGGCCTATCTAAGGTCCTCTACAGCCCAGTCGTGGCGCGGGCGCCTGTTCTGGTAATCCCCTGGAGTCTCAGAAATAATCCCCTGCCGGTCGACGCGGCCACCACGGGGGACAACTCTCGCGCAGACGAATGACGAGTCGCCAATCCGTGACGAGCGAAAATCGCTCCCTCCGGATGAGCCCATTCAGGCGGCTATTCTCACGAGTCACATTCTTCATCCGCGCGTTTCTGCATCTCCTGACCTGTTCCCAGAGCCCTCAGATTTCCGGAGTCTCTTTCGTGATGTGCGCGAGTTTCCTGATGTCCGCAGGACAGTCGATTCTCGTCATCTGTGCCGACGTCGATTTCGTTCCGAGTTCTACCTCGAGTTTGACGCAGCGGAAGACGAGCTGGTCGGAGTACATCAATCCGCCGCCGGAGCTCGCGCTTCCGCGGGCGAGCACGAATATCGCGACGTGGTCGCCATCCTGGTAGACGTCGTACCAGCCTGTCGCAAAGACACTGACGGAGTCTGGCTTGGCTTTGTAACGGCTGTAGTCGATCAGCGGGCTTCGATGGACAAGATCGATGGCATCTTCGGCAGTCACGGCAGCCTGTCCGAGGCTTCTGGACGCGTCAGCAACGCTTGACTCGAGTTGCTTCTGGGCTTTCCCTCGCAATGACTCGGCACAGCCGCAGAGGGACAGGGCGACACTCACCGCGGCCAACAGTGCTGCGATGCGCACGGCCCGCGAGGGGCGCCTCATTGAAAGGACCACAGAATCAACGTGGGGATGGCGTAGGCGAACACGAAGTACGCGACGACGACGAACGCGATGGCATCGAATACGAGGGCAATGCTCGGTGTTATGCGCTCGCTGGAACGAGCGGAAAGTCCAATCGACCCGACCACGACACCTGCTATCGAGACGATGATCCCGAGGAAGCTCCCTCGAGGTTCTCCCGAACTGACGTACGGCACGAAGGAGATGGCGCAGGCGAGGACTGCGGCCAGGATGCCCGCGACACCCCAAGGATTGACTCTGACGCGCGACGTCTTGCGGCCCCCGTCACGGTCCTGTGAACTCCCCTGCGCGCTTCGCTTCGATCCATTGGTGGTCATCGGTATCCGATTGCTTGAACAGCCTGGTTGAGCACGCCAGCGTATGCGGTGGTGCCTGCCTTGTTCGGGTGGAATGACTGCATGGATAGTCCAACCTGTGTCCCGCTGATTGGAACCTTCATAGCGTAGGTATCCCCCGGCGTCAGTTGAGTAATCATTCCGTTGACGTAGTTGTTCGACGTGCAGAGATTATGCCCGTCGAAAGCCGGCATCGGGTTGGCGAATGTCGAAGCGGGAGCGCCGGGGTTTGCAGCTTGATATGCCGCTACTCCGTTCTGCATCGCTGTGGCAAGCATGTAGGCGACTTCATTGAGCCATCCGCGTTGCAGATCGTCGATGAAGACACAACTAGATCCGGATTGGAACAGCTCCGGGTATCCCATGAGGACGATCTTCGCGTTCGGAGCCTTCTTGTGGATTTCGGTCAGGATGGTCGCAACTGAGGTCGGGACCTCGTTCTGCACTCGATTCTTCGTGGCTTCCTCCGCCCCGACGGTGTCTCCCGATAGCAAGATCGGTGCAGCATTGCACGGCACAGGCGTCGTAGCAGCGACGATGCACGTCAGGAAGATGGGTCCGAACTTGATGTCGTTGCCCCCGATGGAAAGGCTGACAAGGGTGGTGTTGGCGTCGAGGAACCCGCTGTCCAACTGAGTCAGCATTCCGTTCTGTGGGTGGTCGCCCACATGTCCTGAACCATCGGTAGGTGGATTGGCCAGCCCGCGGAAGGGCAGCATGTGCTGGGTCTCAGCTCCGGCGCATGCCAGAAATTGGAAGTCCAAGGTGGGGTCGAAGCTGTCCTGCCGCTGCCCGACGCTCCGGAAAGTGCCGTCGATATCCGCCTTTCTCGGCCAAGCCTCGGTTGAGCGGTGACAGTTGTTGATGTGGTCGCTAGTGGCAGGGTCGAGGAAGCCACCGTGGTCGGTCGCTCGATAGAAATCCGAACCGTCGAGACTGGATGCGCCTTCACCGGAGGAGTAGGAGTCGCCGAGCGCGACATAGAAGTCCCTCGGTTTGGCCGCCAGAGGTTCGAAGGCGACGGCATCCCACGCGATGTCGATGGTGCCTGATGCTGCCTGGTCGTACGTCGTGTTCGACAGAGACACGGAGGGAACCCCGTTCATCTGGAAGACGCCGAGCGAGACCCATTTGTTGGCGAAGTTGCGCTGAAGCAGCGAGCGCTGCTCGGTTTGGCCACCGCCGTTGTTGATGGTGTACAGCGCCTGGTTTGTCCAGCCGGCGTGGTCTGGCATGTGTACAAGCACGCGGGTCCATTGGTTGAGGTTCTGACCAAGCGACCATGTGCCGGTGACCTTTAGCCGGTCGTTCAGGAATCCGTTCGAATTGACGTGGCTGAAGTGGAAGTGGTCGTTGAAACCGGCGCCAAGTTGATGAAGGTCCATCTTCGCGGGGACCGTGCCATCTGGTAGGACCGGAAACGAGAAGCTGAAAGAGCCGGTCGTAGCCGTCGGCGAGCAGGAGCGGGTATTCGCCGCATCGAGGATGGGAGCTGTCCCGTTGGGGACATCATCGACGACTAGTGCGTTGGCGGGGAGGCCGGCTCGACCACAGTTCGGTGGGAAGCTCCCCGCGTCCGCTTGGTAGTCCCATCCGGGATCGAATCGGATGAAGTCCTGACCACAAGTGTCGTCGCAGTCGGTCTTCCAGGTGGCGGGGCTGTGCCACCAACACTTCAAGTCGTAGTTGCCTGCCGCGTCCTTGTGGACGCAGTTGCCGGCCGGGTCGCCGTCGCCTGGGTTCACCACCTGGGTGAGATCGCAATTGTTGAGGTTGACTACGCAGAACAACGTGGTCGGTGGCTTGACGTTTCGTCGGTTGACCGTGCCGTCCTGGCCGTCGCTCGCCGGCCACCAGGCAGTCCGGAACGCTGCCACCAGGCTCGTGTCGCTTTCCGGCAGTTCGAGCGCGTGGGCAGCGAATCCGAGGACCTTTTCCGGGTAGGGCCACGCTTGCGGCGAAGCGGCGTCCTCGGGATGACCGTCGAGGAAGGACCCACGATAGTCGGGATACATCGGGTTGCGGGGGTTGTTTAGCCAGCCCAGGCCCCAAGCGCCTGATCCATCGTTTGGGTGGAACCCGGTGTTGTAGGCCCACACTGCCGCGAACCAGTTCTCGAGGTACGAGGGGTCGCCGTTGTTGATCGTGACGCCGGCAGCCCTGGTCTGGTTCCACTTCTGCGCGAGAAGCTGGGCGCCTGCCGCGATATTCGCAACATAGTCGAGGGCAATGGCTCGCTGCTTGTTCTCAGGCAGCGCGACCTCTCCGGGGCGCTCCATTCCAGCTCGACGCATCCCGTCGGTAAGCTGCATAACTCCGTACCCGCAGTCGGCCGAGCTCCAATCCACTTTCCAGAACTGGTCTTGATTGTTCGTCGTAACGTCGTTGCCGTAGTAGTTGCCGACTAGAGGGTTTCCGGTCACTCCGGGCGTGACGTATCGCGAGGCTTGCCACAGGTTCGACTCCTGAGCAGCGATGCCAAGGAGAATCTGGGCGGGGATGGTCCCTCCACCTGAAAGCGCCGGCAACGGGAACATCGATGACGGCGTGTACGCGGCCATCCCAAGGTTTTTCCAGTTGGCTGGCCGCTGTAGCGTCAGCGAACCGGTGACGAGCTGATCGACCGCCCACTCGACCTGGCGGGGCTTGGGCTGAAGGGCTTGGTTATGTGGGTCGTTGCGAGGCACAGCGCAAGCACGTTCGGTTTCGATGGGGCTCGTCCCAGATCCGGGGGTAGTTAGCGACAGACGCGCCGACGGATTCTGCCCCGGATCTGTGCCCTGGGATTGATCGGGCGTTACTGGCGCGGTGAGTGCGAGCTCTTGACCGCTGCTCAAGCTCTGGCCGGTGATCTCGAGCATCGTTTGTTGCGTTCCGTTGTCGGTCGTTAAATAGGGGCGAGGCGTGTCGACGGCCAGCCGCCCTTCCGAGGAGACGGACGAATGCGGTTTGACCGTTTTAGCTTTCAGCGACGATCGCGCTTTCGGATTCGCATTGCCGCTGACGTAGATTGAGCCGTGCGCGTCTCGCGTGACGCTGACAGCATCAGGCGCTCCGCTGGCAAGCAAAGTCGTTGCTCCTGTCGACGGGTCGAGCACGCGAGCGCTCGCGGACTTGCCGTTTGAGTCGACGTAGGCCACCCCCGAACTGACGACCGTGAGCTCTCGCGGTGTGCCGGAGGTCTTGGCGATTGCCGCCGTTGCCCCATCGGTGACCTTGAGGATGGCACCTGCAGTCGCGCCGATGATTCCCATCGACGTCGGCACTGCCGAGGTAACCTGCGTGGCTACGGTGCTGGTGGACTCAAGAGCGCCGCTTGCCGCATCGAACTAAACAACTTTGGTCCGGCCATCAGCCGAATAGGAGGTCAGGGCGACCTTGTGGTCCACGCCGCAACCTGGGTTGAAGTAGGCGAGCGTGTACCCCACGCCAAGATCGCGCACCTCACCGGTGGCGATGTTTACGGCAGCGGCGAACCCACCCTGATACATGCCCGCTTCGCTGTTGATCACGGTCCTGGGGCCGTACACCGCGACCGCGTATGCTCCGTCGGCTGTCGTGCACACGTTTCCGATCCATGAGTCTGCATCAATACCGTCACGATGCAGTGCGGCGACAGTATTCCACTGATAGCCGCTCTTAGATTCGGCAGCCAGTATCGCGTACCCGGCGGTCGTAGCCACACCGGTTACCGCTCGGTCCGAAGTCGACTCCCAGCCCTCACCGAGCTTGGATCGGCGAGCATCCTCGGGCACTGCGGTGTCGTGCTTCTCTGGTGCGGGTGCAGGGGTGTCCTGCGCCGCGCTGTCGGGTACCTTCGGCTGTGCGGCGGCTGGTAGTGATGGTGCGATTGCGAGCAACGAGATTGCGCAGAGCATGGCAACCCAATGTTGGGGTCTGAAGTGCCATTTCTTTGTCCGAGCACGTTCGCCCATTGCTCCCCCTTGTTCAGATCTGCGCCAAAACGGCACGCGGCCGCCACTTATAGGGATGTCCGGCGACGTGGCTCGGGTTCCGCGGCGTTTCGCGATGCTGGAGAAATCTTGTTCGCACGTGAAACGATCGGTACGGTTCCGGACATGTTGGTTGTATGACGAAGATCACTGATGACGAGCTCGAGGCGCGAATACGAGCTGTTGCCGGTCTGTCGCCTGCGCAGAATGCTGGCGTGGCCGCTTCACTGACACGCGTACTCGATCAGCTCAGCGACCCCGAGGTTCGCTCGGGACTGACGCCTAAGCCGGTGTGGTGGCGCCGCCGACCGTTGCTCGGAGCTACCCTCGGAATCATTTTCACTGTCGGGGTTGTCGGCGTCCCGGCGGCCGCAGCGGTGGAGTGGCTGGCGCACACGGGCATCTTCGGCGGCCAAGGCACAGAAGTCGACAAGTCGCAATGGATCGGGGTCGACGCTTCCGACGCACCTACAGCCATTAGCGGCCTCTACCCTGCCTGGATGCCGTTGCCACCCGGAACGACTCGTGCCGATGCCGAGGGCAAAGTCACATCCCTCTACAACCGAGGTGTCGACGAAGCGCGGGATGAGACGCCAGGTCACGTTCTGACGCAGGAAACGGACATCAAACGCATGTTTGAGAGTTACGGCCGATGCGCCTGGTACCGGGCATGGATCGACGCGGACCAGACCCACGATGAGGCCGCGCTCGCGCTCGCAACGAAGACCATTGACGAGGCGACCAGTTGGCCAGCGACCGTGAGCACAGACGGCGGTGGCGTCGTGGAGCACCTGCGCGAGATCGCCCGCTCCGCAGCGGAGGGCGACCGGAATGCCGTCGACTCAGCATACGGAATCGACGGTTGCGCTCCGTTCACCGGAAACCTCGACGGATGACCGTCAGCATCGGCGCCGAGCGAACGAACGACAACGCCCTTGAACCGTTCCTCCGCGAGATCGCGCCGGACCTGCTCGCTTACTTCACTCGACGCGTCTGGCCGACCGAGGACGCCGCTGATTGTCTTTCCGAGACGCTTCTGGTCCTTTGGCGGAGGCGTGAAGACCTCCCAGCCAACGAGCAAGACCATCGCGCGTGGGCATTCGGGGTCGCCAGGCGAGTCCTCGCCAACTTCCGCCGAGGGGCGATCCGACGTATCGCCTTGACCGACCGGCTACGCGAGAGTCTCAGCACCTCTGCCGTCGCGACTGGCACCGACGAGACCATCACCGACGCTCTCGCGCAGCTCAATGAGAACGACCGCGAACTGGTCACGTTGATCCTCTGGGATGGCTTCGGAGTCGCGGAGGCCGGCGCCGTGCTCGGTTTGAAACCTGCTACGGCACGGACCCGATTCGCGCGCGCGAAAGCGAGACTCCGCCAGCTGTTGGGATGACCAAGAGTCGGCCCGGGCGTGCCCGGGCCGACTCAGGTCAGCTGGTCTACTTCGTTGGCTGAGATTCGTAGAAGTATGTGCACTGGGCGAGGTCGGCCTGGATCCCAGACGAGTCCCCGTTGCGGGCAGCCTCGATCACGTTCGTGTACCAGAGGTTGTTCGGGTCGTCGTAGTCCTCCTTGAAGAACGGAAGGTTCCGGAACCGCTCCGCTGTTGTCAGTGCAGCGGCGGCGGCGGCCTGATCGCCGTTATGCAGCGCCTTGCTGTACGCGTCCTCCCACGCACACAGCCAGTAGAAGCTTGTCGTCGCACGAGGCACCCCCGGGTCGACCTTGACGTTCTTCGCGGTCATGGCCGTCGGCGCGGCAACCGGCCATGCGACGCCCTCCGGCAAGGGCTCCGGGAAGGTTGACTCGCTCTTGTCTGTAGCCTGCTGCACCGCATCCGCGGTCAGGTAGGACTGCGAGCCGACACCGTCGGTCGCGCGTGAGCTCTGGGCCAGCGCAAATCCGGAGGCGCCGGCCACTGCGCCGACGACGAGCGCGCCCGCTGCGAATGCGATGGCATACTTCCGCACGTTGGTGATCGAGATGTTTACCAATTGAGAACTCCGCTCCAGTTGATGACGTAGTAGCCGCACCACGCGCCTGTGGCTCGCGTGTTGAATGCGTACGATCCGGCGGGCAACACACCCGGAGACGACGAACTCGGAACCGTAAAGATCTGATTGTTCGTAGTCGAGAACGCCAACGTGTTGGTGATCTGCGTTCCACTGGTGTTGCGCAGTCCTAGGTTGATCGAGCCACCGCATGTCCCGGGAGACATCGACTGCATCGTGAAGTTCGCCCCGCCCCGATCGTGATAGCGGTAGGTCGGCGCTTGATAGAGCCCCTCGCGGGTGTCGTTCGTTCCGCTGATCCCCACGGATGCGGCATTCGCAGCGAGCGGTGTCAACCCGATCACCGCACCTGCGACGAGCGCTCCCGCTGCCATAGCGAGCGAGAGACGCCGCTTCTCTCTTGCTTTCCCCCGACTTATGAGTTTCATTGATTCCCCTTCTTTCGCAGTTGTGATGAAGGACCGAGGTGGTCCCCGCGAAATGGAGATGTCCGGTTCGTGACTACGGGTTCCGCATCGAAGCAGATTTCGTCGCATTGTGTTGGCGGGGAACCGACGCACCGCTGCCGGACATATCGCGTGTGAGTATCGGCATCCGCCGGCATCTAACTTCGGCCGGTATATCCGGCCACGTATCACGCGAGGTAGAGAATGCGTCTTGTCCTTTCTTTGGTCGTTGCGACTGTTCTGGCAGCCACTCCCGCTCCCACCTACACCCCCGGCGCGGCGGACGGCGGCGATTATTGCGCGGTTCGCGTCGAACCGCTTGGCTCCCCAGAGAGTCCAGCTTCGCCGGCATGCTTCAACACCCAGGACGAGGTCGATTCGTATCTCGCCGCTGTCACCTCTCCCAACAAGGGCGCCCGCGCGGCAGCCGCTTCTGTGGTCATCGGCACGATGTACAAGGATGACAATTACGGCGGCGGAAGCTACACCTTCTACGGTTCTGGGTCGTGTTCGGGCGTCACTTACGGCTTCCCGAGTCTGTCCGCTGATTGGCAGAACACGATTAGTAGCGCCAAAGCCTTCGCATCGTGTTGGGTGACTCTCTACGACGGGGCCTCGTATGGCGGTTCGCGCTACAACTGCACACCGAGTTGCGCCAGCCTGCCGTTGTTCAATGACCGGACGAAGTCGATCGTGTTCCGGCCGGCAGGAACGATCGGCTGAGTTCAGTCGGTTTTCTCCGGGGCGAGCCCGACCGCCTGGCACACGCCGGGCCGCCCCGGCACGACAGCGGCGGTACCGTCGCTCATCACGCAGACTTGGAGCTGCGACGGCACCTGCCCAGGCGCGGTTGAAGCTGCGAGAGGGTCGTGATCTTTGTTGAACACTCCTTGGCGCCACATCGTCTTGCAGAGCTCGAGTGCGTTTTCGACCCGGCCGCCGCCCGCGTCCGGGTCGTACATGGTCGCGCCGGACATGTCGAATTCGCCGTTGGCGCCGCGTTCTGCGGATGCGAAGCAGTAGACGCCGTCTTTGTTGGTGACGTGCTGGGAGGAGACGACCGCGGTGGCTGCGGTGGCGGCCCCGCCGATGACGAGGATGCCGATGCCTCCCCAGATGGCGAAGCGTCGCCGGAGCCGGTGGCGTTTCTGCTCCCCTTCGGTCCGGAGCTGCGTCATCAAAGTGTCTCGGATCGCGTCGGTGCGTGCCGTTGTCATTTCGGGCATGTCGTCGCGGTCGTATGTGGGGCTCACGAGTGCACTCCGTCCAGTTGGGCGGTGAAGTCGGGTGTCGCGCCGTGAACGGTCAGCCGTTTGCGGACTTTCTCTCTAGCGCGATGCAGTTTTGATTTCACGGTACCTACTGGAATGTCCAGCGCGGCAGCAACGGTTGCAATCGGGAGCTCTTCGATAAGGCAGAGGTCGAGGATGGACTGCTCTTGTGTGCTGAGGTGGGACATCGCGGCACGGATCGCGGTCAGCTGGGTGTCCCGGTCCAGGCGTTCGAGAACCTCATCGGCGTGGTCGGGTTCTCGTTCCGGTGTTGGAAGCGCAGCGATAAGCCGGCTGTATCGGCGGGTGGTGCGCGCCTGGTTCATGAGGACGAAGTTGGTGACGGTCAGCAGCCACGGCAGCAGCGAACCGTCGACGATCCGTACTTTGGCGCGGTTCCGCCACGCCTCCAGGAAGACCAACGCGACAACGTCTTCGGCGTCTGCGACGTTACGGACCTGGGCATAAGCCTTCCGGAAGATCCGCTTACGGTACCTGTCGAAGAGGATGGCAAAGGAACGCTCAGTACCGGAGGAGGCTTCCAGCCACAGCGCGGAGTCAGAGATCTCCCCCGTGTCGTGCAATTCCTGTCCCCCTCGCGATCGAGGTGAGACTAACACGCACGGCAGACGTCTCTGTCCACCGTCGCGGCTAGCGCCTGGCTTGTCGGCGTGTTAATAGACTGGGCGGGGCCACGCGTCTGCCTCCCCCCCAGGCAGACGCTTGGTTCCCCCTCGGGGACGTCGCGGCCGGATGAAGCCTTCTCCTGCTTGCGACGTGAGCGCGAGCATGGCCATGCCGATGTGCGCTTATTAGAGAGATGTCCGGCAATGGCTGAACGGTTCCATCATTAGGTGGTGTCGGCCTCGGCGACTGCTGATGATCTGCTTGCGCCGTTTGTTGCGGGGGACCCGGTGATCCCGTGTCGAGGTCTGGCGACCCTTTGGTCCGGTGCCGGCGCCGCTAACCGACGCCCGTTACCGCCGGCCGCCGTCCCTTTCACGCAAGTTGCGGCGCCAGCGCCAGAAGTGTGCTGCGGTGCGCTGCGGTCCGTTCTGCGACACGTTCCATCCATCTTGCGAACCCGTCCTCTCGTTCGCTCCTCATCCAGGGGGCGATGGCGTCGTACTCGTTGTCGCCGTATGGGTTCCGTCCGTCGCTGTCGAATTCGTCGACGGTGTCGGTCCAGAACCAGTGCCTTCCGGCGCCGGCGTATCCGGTTGTCGCCAACTGGGTGATGACGGTGTATCTGACGTGGGGCGCAAAGTCGGCGTCGACGCAGTGGGAGAGGAAGGTTCTGACGTCGGCGAAAACCAATGAGGGCACGGCTGGAACGCTCCAGCGCATTCCGAGCGGACGCACCGTCAGCAAGACCGCGCTGCAGCTCTTCGCTGAGTCGGCCTTCATGTTTGCCGGCAACCCACAACGAAACAGCGGCCTGGGAGCAGCCCGCTGCCTTCGCGACGTGGATGGACGTGACGCGTCTGGCGAGATGGGGAAGTGGGTCGATTTGGGACACATGAACCTTCGCGTCGATGCCTTCTAAGCGTGCCGCTATCCGTTCAGTACCGCGCAACAGGCAAAGCGTCCCGACGTCACCGCCATCGGATTCCTGGTCGGAAACGTGCTCCTACGATCCGCACCGAGCACGGTAGAGGTCTCATCGAGCGGAATCAGGCGCTCTGAGAACCGATAAACCGCCGCAAACGCGGCTAGAACAACGAAACGGCTCCGCAAAATGCGGAGCCGTTCTCTTTTGGAGCCGAACCTTAGATCAATTTCGTGATGACCTTAGATAGGCCCTCTGGCGGGCCTATCTAAGGTGCCCCACGGCCCAGTACTGGCGCGGGAGCCAATTTCGAGAATCCCCTGAACGCCGGAAAACAATCCCCTGCGAGCGTCTTCGGCAGGTCCGCCAGCCACGGCGACCACCGTCTTCAAATGTGGGAGGCTGCCGCTGAGTGCCACCGAGCATTGCGCATTCAAGGCTGACTACCGGAGGCCGAGCGGTATCGAGGGCTGCGACGCGGGCTCCACGCAGAGCAGGCGCCTGCTGAACTTCAAACGTGGCGCATATTGGCGCGGACTATCAGGGAAGCATCCGCCCGACGGCCTCCTTCATTTGCGCGCGAGCCTCACTTGCCGAAATAGCGCCCGAAACGACTTTCTGCCTGAGGCGGAAAAGTGTCGTGGTGTCGATCAGAGATAAGTGGTGATTCTCGGCGAAGGCCGTGAGATCTTCCTCTCGCCCCGCGAGAGCTAGTGGACGCTGGGCCGGATCCATCTCGCGGTACTGGTTGACGATGTACCAGAGCGAATCGGGAAGCGCATGCTCTAGAACTGCGTAGGTGGCGGAAGCGGCAGTCAGCTGCTGAAGGTCGTTCGACTTAGCCGCGCCGAAATAACCCTTCACCTCGACGAGTGCTGTCCACTCCCCATCGTTGACTCGCAGGTCTTCGCGTTTCTTCCCGCTGTGCTGGGGAAGGGAATCCGCATCTATGACGGCGAAACCGATCGCCTCAAGCGCCTCTTTCACCGCAGAGACCAGTTCATTTCCAGTGGCAGTGAGGAGGGCACGCCACGCCTCGCCCGCGGGCACTTCGCGAGCGATCTCGTGCGTGAGTTGACCTCGCCGAGCTTCCGCAGACTGTCGACGGCGCAACTCTTCCTCCTCGAACGCAGCCAGCTCACGCCGAGCCTCAAGTTCGGTCGGAGCGCCCCATTCATCGGACGTCAGCCACTCGGCGGTTTCTGGGAAGAGCTCCGGTGTTGTCTTACGCCAATGAGCGAAGGCAACTCGGGCCCACTCCCCCAGGGCATTTCGGGCAATAGCTGGTAGCCAAAAGGCAGAGTCCGTCTTTTCCTCCCCGACGGCCGTTTCAAGTAGAGCTGCCAGGACCAGCGGGCTGTTCAGCCGCTCAGTTAGTAGTGCGCGCTCAGTGCGGTCGGGGTAAACAGGCAGCGTGAAGCCCGTGTAATCCTTGCCCTCATCGGGCACGCAACTTCGGCGCACCAGTGATTCCAAGTTGTGCTCGCGCGCGTAAGGCGAGATGTCGAAGTCTCGCGCTGGCTTGTGCTGAGTACGGGACCTGGTTGAGAGACGAACCCCGCCGGAGGTTGGCGCGAAACCCGACACGTAGCCGGTTTGCTCTAGTTGGGGAGGCGATGCGAAGACGACTCGGCGGCTGAAAAGGTGGCTCGCGTCATTGAAGTCTGCCTCGGTGTGAAAGAGCACATCGTGCTCTTCAGGGTGGACATCGTAAATGCCGTCCGCCTGACAGACGCTTCCAGCAAGGGGTCGTATTGCATCAATTTCTTCCGGGGTCAGCCCCACCGCGAGAACCCGCGGACGCGCCGCACCTGTGTATTCGTTCACGCCGTCGATTCTGGCATCCAGTTACAGCGTCCGGCCCGGGGTGGCGTCCCTTACTCAGACGCTTATGGAATGGACATGTGCACCCCTGTGCCCAAACGCAACCACCATGACGATCCAACCAAACGCCATAGACCGTATACCCACCCCGAGTTAATGCGTGTTCTGGGTAAAACCTTTTACGACGGGGCCCACACTCCACTCCCCAAGGGGTGGGGCGTTGGACGGCCGACTCTTGACCCGCCGTAAGCACAGCGGGGAGCTCATTCGCCCGCATCACGTGTCTGACGCGTCGATACGATCAAGGAGTGATCGACTTCGATGTGACGCATCGCCCGACGAGGGTGCGCGACTGGCTTGCCCTTCTGGAGGCGGTCCTCGGTGCATCTCCAAGCGACGAGGCCGGGTGGGTGGAATGGAAGTCCGCTTACGCCTGGGACAACCGCGCGCACCTGGGCGCGCTGTCACGGGCGATCATCGCGTTGGCGAATCGCGACCCGGGCGAGGGCGGGGAGTACTTCGGCGGCCACGGGGTGATCATCGTGGGCCTCGAGGCGGGGAAACTTCACGGCGTGGAGGTTGTCGATTCGGCTGTCCTTGAAGAGAAGCTCGATGCGTTCCTTGGCGGACGTGAAGGTCCCCGCTGGGAGCAACGGTGGTTGCATTTTCGCGATCACGATGTGCTCGTTGTCGAGGTTCAGCCTGCGAGGCGCGGTGACCCTCCGTACTGTCTGACGACAAGCGTGAACGACTTCAAGGCCGGTCAAGTGTTTGTCCGAAACGGGGCCAAGTCAGTCCCCGCCACGTTGTCTGACCTTCGCCGGCTCGCTGATAGGTACCACGTTGCGGAAAAGGAGCCGACGCTGCAGATCGCGGTCCGAGTGGAAGATCAAGACCCGATGTCCACGATCCATGTGGATCCCGTCGCGATAGACCGCTTCATCGAGTCCGAACGCGAAGACCTTTTGCGCAGCCTGCCGAAAGCGCAAGGCTTGAAATCCCCTGGCTCTATGCCGGATTCGCAGGGGTTCTCGAGTTTCGGTGCCTCGATCCTTAACTTGAAACCGGAAACGCGAACGGAAACGGCGTACCGGGCGGAGGTCGAGGATTATCTAGTGGAAGTTCGCGCGGCGCTGCCTGATGCCCTCTTGCAGGCAACAGCATGGCTGCTGCCTGCGCCGTTTTTCGTTGTCGACAATCTCAGCTCGCGAAACCTCAAGGATGTGCATCTGACGTTGTCCGTTTCCGGAGAAGCCCACGCTGTGGAGTTCAGTGAGCGGGAGGAGACGCTCGCGGACCTCTTACCATCGCGGCCGCGATCCTTCGGGTCGCATAGCGTGGTTTCGCAGTTCGGGATGTCGGCTGCCGCGGCCGCCGGATGGATGCCGACCCTGTCGCCGGTGACTGCGTTCGGACGCCGCGAGATCATCAACGGCGGCAGTTTCACACTCAAACTCGAGGAGTTCGACCTGCGGCCAAATCAACGTGACCTGGTCGTTGAATGTGAAACGGTGTTTCTCATTCCCGCTTCACGATCTGGCTTAGTGGATGTGAGCTGGATCGCGACCTCCTCGAATGTGGACGCTGTCACCGAAGGGACCATCCAAATGGACTTCTCCGCTGAGCCGGTCGAGCTTGTGGAGGCCGCGCTGCGATCAAAAAGATGACGGCAGACGGGCTATGTAGGTCGTGCGACTGCCTTGAGACTCGGTCGGATGAGTATCCGAACGTGAGAGACGGTCTCGTCGCGGTTGGGAATCGGCACGGAGTCGCTGCACCAGTGGGTGCGTCGGGCGAAGGCGGATGCCGATCACCGGGCCGGGGTGACCTCGTCCGAGTCCGAGCGGATCCGCCGGCTCGAGCGGGAGAACCGTGTTCTGGGCGCAGCTACCAGTTTGGCGGTGGCGCATATGAGGCCCTCCCGTGCGGCTCACCCGTAGATTGACAGCTATGGGGTTCGACACGTATGTGCAAATCGGCGACCGGATAGCCGCGGACTGGCGGAAGCAGACCGGGCAGCTTCCTCGCCTTCTATTCTCACGCGATGAGCTGGTGGTGGAACCCGGTTCGAATCGAAAGCAAGTGACCACCGTTGAGTTTCAAAGCACCGCTGCAACAGTTCTCGAGACTCTTGACGCGAACGGCTTCGGCTGGGCTGCGTGCGTTGCAGCCTACGGCAACATCCGCTCGGGCATCGTTGCCGAGGCGATGTTTCGCGGTTTGTACTGGGCGAAGCTGGAGGCGGATGGCCTAGACGACATCGAATCCACGAAGCAGACCGAATCTATCGTCGCTGCTGCGCGATCAGCAGGGCCATCGAAAGACCTTGAGGAGCTGGGCCAATTGCTCGCGGCGCAATGGTTGGACCCCGAACTGGAAGAGGTCTTGCTTTTCGAGGAGCTTCTTATGGACGAGCCATTGGAAGTCTCGACGACGTTGATGTTCAAGGCCAAAGACGCAGCGGAGGCCATGCACAAGCCTCTACTGCCAACTTTGCGTGCAGTCGAATCAATTGTCTTCCTGTTCGGAGAAGCGCGACTAGTTGCGTGGCCGCTCCTGATCTGTATATTGGCCAAGCATCTGCCTCCCGAAACGCCTATCACTTACGTCCTCACAGAAGGCATTCGCGAGTTCGGAATCGGCGACCGAGCGTCGGCGAATGAGTTCGTCGATTCCTATTGGACGAAGACCGGGGCTAGCATGGCCGACTATGCCGAGAATCTCGGCTTGCTCTTTGGTGCTCTCGCCCAGTTCCAGAAGGGACTCGGGGGCCAGTTCTGGATCGGTCGAGCGATCAGCGCACTCGCCAGGGTCGACGAGCTAAATGCTGACCGCGCCAAGTCCACCAACAAGGCTCGCGGGGACGCACTTGAGGCACTGGTCGACGCTATCGTGCGCGCTGAAGGACCAGAACTTGTACTCCTGGAAAGGAACTTCCGGACCACCGAGGAGGAGATCGACCTCATCCTCACGAACGGACTCCTTCATCCATTCTGGGCAGCACAGCACAGCCCGATCGTCTTAGTCGAATGTAAGAACTGGGCCGAGCGGGTGGGCATCGACGCACTCCGCGTGTTCGAGTCGAAACTTGAGGACCGTGCGGGGTTGGCTCGGGTAGGAATCTTCGTGTCGATGTCGGGGTTCACCAAGCCCTTCAAAGATCGACTCAAGTCCGTCCAGTCCAAGTCGGTTGGCGTCATCTTCGCGGTCACGGGAGACGATCTACGCGCGCTCGTCTCGAGACGTCAACGGCTTACTGAATGGTTGCGCGGAGAGGGCGCGTTGAGGGCGTTCGGGCAGTAAGGGCGGAGGTGCCCGTTGCGACGCAAGCCGGCCCCGTCAAGCCTACTTGGCTCTGCGACGGGCCGGGGTTGAGACCTTGCATTTGGGCAACCTGACGAGTGCCGAAGAGTCGGATCCGTTACCGCAGTTCGCCGAACCAACCGCCGACTCACCTAAACAACTAATCCCAGCGTGTAGGCCAACCGGCGAGGTCACAGCAACAATCGCCCTCGCGATCGCATCAATATCGTTCATCCGCAACGATGATGCTCGATATCTACGCCAACTTCTCCCCCGATGGCGTGGACGACGTTTTGGTTGCCCGACCTACGCCACAGCGAAGTTGTTTGTGAGGTTTCCGTCACGGCTGCCGATTTAGAGAGACCGAGTTGCAGGTGACGATCGGAATCCGCGACCAGTTCGAGCGGGTTCCTGCTGACAGTACACACGCTTGGATTCGCGTCGGTTGCGCTCTCGAAGCAATATCACGGCACGTCCGACCGTTCGGAAGCGTTGCTCAATTTAGCGGTACGAAGAAATACCATGATCACTTCTCTCACCCAAGAGAGCTGACTTGTCCCACGCCAGAACATGTCGGCGACTGTTGAGTCAGTTTGCCCGAAGGTTGAGCAGGGTCTTGACCTGTTCGAGGGCGAGGTTGTGCAGGCTGACCCTGCCGTTCGCGTTCCACGCTGCATCGTCCCGGTGAAGCTTGCGCAGCGCGGGCAAGACCTTGATCCAGATATCGTCGATCATCTTCGGCCCGAGCGCTGCGGAGTCCAAGGCAAGGTTCTCGTAGTGGGTGGTTCGGAAGGGCTGGAACCCTCCGTCGGTGTGCAGCTCGACCTCGAAGAGTGCGTCGGGCGCTGTAGAGGTGATGCCTGTCTTCGCCGGTCCGAATGCAGCCTTGCCGAGCGCGATCAGGGCTGCGAGTTCGATCCGGTCGATTGTCGCCTCTTTGGAGAATTTGGCGTTGCGGAACTGCCGATCCTGTGACGAGAGCTCATGGATCGCGTTGATGACGAGCGCTTTGCCCAGGGTCGCTGAGGTCTGGAAACGGTAGAACAACCAGAGGAAGAAGTCCTCGCTGAGTTCGTGCCCGTGGGTTTCCACGCGCAACTGCACCCGATCATCAACCGATTTCGCTAGCGCTCTCAATGCGGCGACCGCCATGCGGAATTGGGTCTTCTCCCGGGCTGTAGCCAACCCTGTGCAGATCCCCGGACGCTCCTCGTAGAGAAGCAGGTCGGCGGCCTGGAGGATGCTGATGTCGTTCCAGCTGGCGTTCGTCCCAAATCGACGCCGCGCCGTCGAGTCTGCCGTCTCCCAGTAGTAGCGCAGACGAAGCCGTCGAGGCAGTCCGTCGTCAGCTTCCAAGATGAGCGGGTCATGAACGGTGAATTTGACAACCGGGGGAAGCCCGACCGCCGCCGGCTCATCAAGGCTGCTACCCCAACCTGGTTTGTCCTTCGCGGAGCTCGAAACGTACTTATCTCGGTTCGCCTGTGCGACGAGGTCCTCGAGCGTACCCCGGTACTCCAGACGAAACGGCCGCGTCGCGATCTGGCCGCTGGTCACAACCCCCACATTAGCTCCTAACGTCTAACCCATTAATGCCACTAGTCATAGCAGCTTGCCGAGGATGAAAGCGATTCGGCGGATCCCGTAACGTCAACGCGAACTGGACGGTATCGCGTCCGTTGACGATGCCGACCGGCTGGAACGACCCGATCATCCTCGCCTGCTTCCAACCATGCCGCGCCTTCGTCAGCGGCAGTTGGATGGCGGGGGCACCGTTGATGCTGATCACTTTCGCTGCGCCCGGCCGCTGCTCCTTGACGTTGACGATCCCGGGCGGCCCGAACTCGACACAGGCCACCCAGCCGTGCTTGACCATCCTCCGCATGTTGATCAGGCCGGCGAGGGAACGGTATTCAGCGACCAGGTCGACTTTGAACGCAATCTCCGGTCCGTTGAACAGCGGGTTGGGCTTCGTCAGGTCGACAAACGCCCAACCTTCGGAGAAATCATTGCCTTCAATCTGCCAGCTCAAGACCAGGGATGGCCTGCCGAACAGCAGCGACGGAAGGAACACCGCTGCGACGAAGGACAGCACCACACCGATGACCCACGCGAGGAGATCCGCACCGGGGATGAGGGAGGTGAGCCAGAGACCTGCAGCGAAGACAAGAATCTCCACGAGCAGGTTCGCAGCATCAAGTGCTTTTGCGACCCACTCCTCCTTAGTTCTCAGCAAGGATCGCCTTCCCGAGAATCTGGGTGAATGCCCGCACGCGCTCGGCTTCCTCTGCCCCGAGAACACGCACCTGCCCGTTCTGAGCGAGCCGGAACGCGCCAATGTCTCGGCTCACAATAGTGACGGCGAGAATCAGATAGTCGGAAGGATCCTCGGCGAGAAACTCTTCCGCTTGGTCCGCACCGGCGTTCACGGCGTGCAGCAGGTCGGCGGTGAACTGCTCGGTCTCTTCGTCTTCCTCTGCGGATGGCCGAAAGGCGTCAGCGACGGTGGCGTCGGTGGCGTGGAATCCGCTACCGACTAGCGCGGTGGCAAGGACGACGAGGTCGTGACTTCCCCAATGCGGGACGTGTCCGCCGTCGGCGGTGACGTCCGTGTAAGAGGCGCCTTCTGAGATGGGGACGGCTTCCAGGTGCGCACCGTCCTCGTCCCGCCGCTCGACAACCTGCAAAAGGGACATGCCTGAATTATGTGCCACGCGACCGACTTCGGTCAGTAATGCGATGCACGGAGACGCATGCCTTCAGTGGGCACGGCGGGAGCTGGGCACGAAGTTGCATCCGGTCTATTCCTGCAGAAGGCGAGTGAATTCGGGAGGGACGCCAAACCGTGTAGCGCGGACGCCGGCGTCATACATGGTGAACAACGGCCATTCGGTTTCCGGATGAAGGATGCCTTCATCGATGAGGTCTTTGGCGATACGACGGGGAGGGCGTGTGAACCCGCGCAGCATCCTTGCCGCAGGGAAGTTGAAGATCTCGTACACCCGCTCCCGCGGAATGTAGCCGTCGTGTTTAGCGGCGTACTCAATGACGCGTCGGTACTCCACAGGAAGGCGTCGTAGCAGTTCTCGAAACGCCTCCCGTTCCCATTCTTCGGTGACCTGGTCGGAATACTCCGGCCGGTCTTCCTTCTCCGCCTTGAACGCCAACCTCTTGTCCACGTTCATACTGCGAAGGATTCGCTCATTTCTGACCGGACTCGACGCAGCCGGGTTGAAGTCAACCTCGAGGATGTCGTCATCGACCGCGACGACGACTCTGTTCCGCGAGCGTTTCCTCCTCCAAAGACCCTCGTCTTCGTCGCTGGCTATCAGGGTGCCGATCGCTGGCGAGTTCGCGAACCGGATCTGTGACCCAGCGTCGGGACCCGATCCCGTCGTTTCCAGAGTCCACTCGCCGCTGTGTTCGTCCTCTCCTGCGAAGGCGAGCCGCGCGTCGGCGCGGGCACCCGCCGCTAGGCGCGGGGTCTTGCGAGCGCCGGGGGTGTCATCGTCGTCCGCTTGGAGGTCGTCGGAGCGGACGACGAAGACGAAAGCGGTGTCGTTGAAGACGAAATACAGTCGTTCCCCGAACTCGGCCGCCTCCGAAGCGATCTTCGCCAATCGTTCAGGTGGCAGCGGGGACGTTGCAGTCCCTAAATGGGACGCCCGCGCCTCAGCGTCGTCGAAAAGCTTGGGGACGTCACGTGCGTCGGTGGTCCATGTGCCGAAAGCTTTCCGCAGCGCTTCCCTCATCTGATTCACCGGGAACGACTCGATGTTCCTTTTCTTCGCAAGTCTGTGCAGCTTCTCGGCAGTGCGCGCCACCAACGTCTTGAGGGGCTTGTACGCCGGCGTCTGCAGGTCGATCAAGGAAACACGTTGGGCGAGGGCGTATCGTTCGGCGTCGTCGGTAAACCCGGATGTGGAGAACAGCACGTACCGATAGTCGCAGCGCCGCAACCCCCTGCTGGCGTGCTCACCGGTGTAGAACTCGTTCACGTCGTTGATCACTCCCACGGCGTTGCGCACCTCCGGCAACCCGACTGCGCGCCGACGATACTTCGCTTCGACGAAGAGCCGCAGCGGGTAGGTGAAGGTGGGTTTGATGCGCAGCTCTCCAAGAACATCTGCTTGGTGATCTGAACCGCGGCCATGAATCCGCAGACCGTTCGGGCCGGTGACGAGCATATCCGGGTCCTGACGTGCCTCCACCAGTAGGTCGTAGCCGCTGCCTTGGAGCAGCTTGGCCAGCACCTCCTCAAACACGTATCCGCGCAGTGCGCCGATGCTGATCATGCGTTTCCCCCGTTGCTCAGTGTGCTCACCGCCAGCGCATGTCGACGGTCACCGTCTTCGGGCGACCATCGAGGATGTGTTCGAAGGTGACTGGCAGCTCGTGCGTGCAAAAGACATCGACAAAGTCCTTCAGCATTTCGCTGGATCGAATGGTCTTTAAGTCGGAACTGAGGTGCGCGATGAGCTCCCGGCTGGCGATGACGATCAGCTTTGCTCGCGGTCGAGTGGCGAGGACGTTGAACCTGTTCAGGTTGTGCAGGAACTCCTCTTCCTCGGCAACCGTGTCCGGGTCGCCGACGGCGTAGGTGGCGACGATGATGTCCCGTTCCTGACCTTGGAAACGTTCGACCGTGTCGACGGCGTTGGCGATCCAGTTGGCAGTCGATGGGTGGGCAGCGGCAGTGGCGAACATCGACGTCAGGGTGTGGATGATCCGAGCGCGCTGCGCCCGGTGGACGGTGACGATACCGATCCCCTCGGTCCAGAAGTACTCCCAGTCGATCGGGGTCCCGGCTCCACCGTCGACACCTTCCGCCAACGAGAGCGCGTACCACGTGACCAGTTGGACAACGACATCAACCTCGAACGGATTCCACTGCCCGGAAACCCCTTCGGGGTACGTCAAGGAGACAACGGGTCGATCCGGGTCGGCGGCAGCGGGAACGCCCTCGCTGAACGAGAGGTTCGCCGGCCAGGTCGGCGGGCGGGAGACCCCATCGCACCCAGTCCGGTACCGGATGCGACGGTCAGGTTTGTCAGCGACCAGTTCCGGCGGGTATCCGGCGGTGGTGCCCAGAGCGACGATCTCGGCGTTGGAGCGGTAGTTGCGTAGCAGGGGAAGGTCGCCCACGGCGTGTTCGAGGTGGAAGAACTCGTAGATGGAACCGACGACGAAGGTGAGGTCTCGCGGAGGTTCCGCCGCGTGGATCGGCGGGAGCTGCTTGGGGTCACCTGCGACGATCACCTGGGCACCCGGGCGGACGCCTGCCAACGGTAGAACAGCATGGGCGACGTCGAGCTGGCCGGCCTCGTCAACGATGACGACGTCGAATAGCGGACCGGCGTGCGTGCCAGTGGCCTCCTTGATCAGCTTGTGCAGCTGTTCGGATGGACCGGCGATGAGGAACGTTCCTCCGGCTTTAAGCTCGGCGACCAGGGATGTCAGCTCGTTCGAGTCGACATCAATGGGACCGGCAGGCAGCCAGTCGGGCGTTTCCCGGGTGGAGGAACGGACTCGCCGGACGCGGACATGCGGTGCGTGGGTATCAAGTTCCGTGAGGAGGTTCTTCAACACGTTGTCGACCGCGGTGTAGGTCTGCGCGGTGACTGCGATCAGCACGGGCTGTGACGGTTCAGCGGTCAACGCCGCGAGGATCGCTCGTAGCGTCTGGGTCTTTCCCGTGCCGGGTGGCCCCCAGATCAGCGACAGCCGCTTCGTCAGAGCGTTCTCCCACGCACGCCATTGACTGTCGTTGAGATGATGGTTTCGAGCTTCAACGATTGTTCGGAACTGGGCGAGATCGCGGGTGGTTGTGGTGGGCGCCGTAGCGGTGTTGGCGGCGTCCCAGAGGAAGTCCTGGATCGGATGCGGGGTGCCGCGATTCGGTTTGCGTGTCACGCCGGTGGCGTGCTGGATTCGCGGGTCTCGAGTAGCCAGCGGCGGGTTCTTGATCACTTTGAGTGTGTCTGCGAGCTTCTTGACGAAGAATTCGACCGCGACTGGTTCCATGACCAGGTCGTGGTCGAGCTGGACTAGCCGCGCATCAATGAGAGCTTTTCGTTGGATGGGGTGGTTGGGCCAGTAGTGCGCGAAGTCGACGATCATCGTCCCTGCGGTGCGGTCGATGTGCTCCACGGTCGCGCCGAACACGTCCTGCAGCTTCGCACGGGACGCCATGTAGTCGCTGGCCCATTGGTTTGCCAGCTGTCCGTGACCGGCGGTTTTGACGAAGCTGGTGTACCCCCAGTCGAGTTTCACGATGAGCTCTTCGGGGACGATGCTCCAGCCGAAGTCGCCCGGTTTTGCGACGATGTCCACGCTCCCCGGTGACAACTGGAACACGAAGCGGTGCGGGCTTCCGGTCAGACCGGCGGCTGCCAACACGGCCGCTTCGTCTGCGCCGGTCAGCCGCCGGGTGATGCGCGCGGCACGGAACTTCGCTTCCTGTTCCTCCACGGGCAGGGCACGAATCTGGGTGACCTCCAACGAGCTCAGAGCACCGTTCAGCTTGGCGTGGGCGTGCAAGAGAACGCCGAGCAGGCTGGCGCTGCCGAGGTCCTCCGGTGGCCGCAGCTGACTGATCTTCGGGGCCTGACGTGTCAACCTGCCGCGGAGTTCGTCGGTGAGGTGTCCGGTGACCTGGCCGAGTGCCCACAGTTTCGTTTTCACGGTTCGTTCAAGGGAGGCCACCAGCTCCGTCTGGGTGGGAGCTCCGGGGGTTCGCCTGGCCCGCCACACCTGGTGGGCCCGCTCTGGCGGGATCTGATCGGTGAACGGGTCTTCCCAGAACAGCGGAACCTTGAAGTCGGTGTACGCGTAGTCGGCCTGGTGGAACCTTCGTGCGGTGGTGAGGAGGGTGTAGGTGTGCGCGAGGTCCAGGCTCAGCAATGCTTTCGCGGCGTCGCGTACAACGCTCACCGCTGGGGTTGCGGCGAGGAACGCGGTGCCAACGACGTCTTCGGGCGGGAACAACCATGCCAGCCGCTTTAAACGGTCAGTTCCGATGATTTTGGGAAGGTGACGCCCGATCACGCGGCTGAGGTGGTCCAGAGTGACGGAGTCCCACACGTACACCTGAAACGTCGCGTCGGGGTCTTTCTTCGTGGCTTCGGCGAACAGCGCATCGATGTCGTCCAGCAGCGCTGCGAGCGCGTCCCACTCCGCATCGAACGTCTTGGTCTGTGTGTAATGCACGCGGGTTCGAGTGGAGCTGACCGTGGTCAGCCGATCGCCTTTTACCAGCCATGCCCAGTTCAAACCGAACGCGAGTGTGATCGCGCTTCCGGGATCGAAGTCTGCGGTGAGATGCACCCGCAGTTTCGCGAAGCTTGGGATCGCCGCGGAAGTGGCCGTGTCACGAAGCGCCGGCACGGTCTGCCCGGACAACGCTCGGGCGCGTGCGCCGACGATCTGACGTTGCCCACGCAGACGATGGTGCGCGTCGAATGACGCGTCTGTCGCCGGGAGCCCTGCCACCGAGGGGACGGTTTCGTAGCCCCGCTCTTTCAGGATCTGGAACGCCCCTCGGGAGAGGAACGGTAAGCGGGACAGGTGCTGGTCTCGTTTCGCTGTCGGCAGGCAGTGCTTCGGATCCCAATCCGAGGCTCTCTTGCCTGGTTCCGGGTTGAATTCCTGCCCGAGGTTGTCGCAGCCTTGACAGCCGGTTGTGACCGTCCACGGCAGCTCATCGAACGGGGTAGACAGCACCCGCGGAATCAGTGTTCGAAGAACCCGCAGCGTCTCAGAGACGAACACCCGCAGCGGCGCCACCTCGAGGTCGTCATGGAAGGCGTCAAGTCGTGTGGCGGTGTCGGCGTTGCCGCGTGTGGCGGCGACGAGTTTCGATTCGTCCTCACTCCCGGGCCACACCGCGGGAAAGGCCGACACTGCGAAGTCGGTGTCCAGTCCTTTGTTTTGCAGGAACGCCGCAAGCGTGAGCACATAGTACGACAGCTCCGCGAAGTAGTTCGGGCCGGGTTCGCTGGTCAGCTTCACGTCAATCACCCGCAGAACGATCCGGGTGTCGCTGGCGTCGGGGACCCGGATGGTGCCATCAGTGTCGATGATGTGGTCGCTGATGTTCGGTAGCGCTGGGCCTGCGACTTCGATGACGTCGGGGCGGACACGGGCGAGGTCCAGCGGGCCGTTGACGTCAGCAAATGTGATCGCATCCAGGTTGTGGGTGCGGCGAAAAGTGGGCGTGTCTGCGTCGAATTCCGCTTCAATAAGGAACTGTCCCGGCTGCACCCCGGCTCGGAGCTTCTCCTCGAGCTCGCAGGCGGCGAAATCAAGTCCAGGCGTGGTTTGCCCGCCGGTAAGTTTGCGAGCGCCTCCGATCAGGTTCGCGGAACCGAATGCGGAGTCGAGGTCGTGGACCTTCTGATTACCCCACTCATCACCTGCACGGGTGATCTCGTTCAGGGCCGGGCGAACCTGTCGGTGTGGCAGATCAAGGAGCTTCCGCTCAGCGTCGTATTTGCCCGAAGGTGGATGCATGGACAACCGCAGCTGCTTCTCACATCCGGTGGCAGCGAATTGGGTGATGCTGGTCTTTTCCACGCGCGGCATAGCAAGTCTCCGGTAGGGCCCCCGACTCCACCTATCGGCGAAGTCCAATTCACCCTATTCGGGCCAGTTGCAACCAACTGTCGAAAAAGTCTCAACTGCCCCGAATTGGGGCCAACTGGTCGTGCGCTACCGCGACGACGTGCGCCGCGGCGACGTAGGCACGTCGGAGGTTCGCACGGTCGGGCTCAGCGAGCTGTATCGCGTCAGCTAGCAGGTCCGCAGCTTCCGCGGCTGAGTCTTCCGTTCGCGGGAACGGGTGAGGTTCCTTGGCGAGAACGAATACCGCATCCCAGGTGATCGAGCCGGGATGCCGATGCAAACTCATCTCGCTGTCACCGCGTAGCGGGAACACCGACACGACGTGCAGGCCGGTGGAAATGAGCGCGTCGGCGAGCGCGTTCCAGGCGGATGAAGACTGGTGCTGGAACGTGAACACCAGACGGCCGTCGGCCTTCAGGATGCGAGCTGCCTCACGAAAACACGCGGCGAGGCCGTCCATGAACGTGTCCGCGTCTGCTTGACCGCGACCTTTCGCCGCCAGAGACCGCTCGGATGGTCCGCCCGGGTCGATGAGTACGCCGGCGGACGCGAGCCACGGAACGAAGAAGTCGGAGAGCTCGCTGTAATCGATGTTGTCCAGGTAGGGCGGGTCAGTGAGGACGATATCCGCCGACGCGTCAGCGATATCTGGCTGGTGGCGGCTGTCGCCCTGCAGCACAGTGATCGTGCCTTCTGCCGGCAGCGGCACCGTCTGGAACCCATTGCCGACAGTGAGCTCTTTGGGTTCTTTCGCGAAGTTGATCGCGTTGGCGACGCGACGCAACGCATTCGGGAACGTTCCGCGGCCGGTCCCCCGCAACCACGGGTTCAGTTCTACCGGCCGCGCCGAGTGTGCGAACGCGCGTAGCGAAAACAGCGGAGTCACCTGCCGCCATCGTTCCGTGTAGCGGGTGAGGACACAGTTCGAGGTGAGATGGTTCGACAGCGCCAAAGCGTACGAGAGTCGGTGCGGTTCCGGCAGGGACGCGATCGCGCCCAGCAGCCACGACGCGTGAAGCAGTTGCCGCGGATTCAGGAGCTGCGAATAGGCGGTATACCCGTATCCGAGCAGGCGCGGATCGGACCGGTTCTCGTTGGGGATCGCGCGGGATGGGATCAAGTGGGCGAGCGGCCGCTGCAGCGCCTCAGCCGATGTCAGCGCGGCGAGGTCGGCAGGTGACGGCCGATGGAAGATCCGAGCGGTCATCGACGCCGGTCGGGTGTTCGTCGTGACCGGGATTGATTCGATCGCGAACATTCGGAAACTCGGCCGTTGCCCGGTTCGCCGTGCGTAAGTGATGAGTGCTTCGACGTGACCGCACTCAGGGCAGGTGGCTTTTCCTCGGACGAGTGGCGCGTCACCGATCACGGTTACGGAACCGCAATCGCAGGTGAACTGCTCAGCGTCGGCGCTGATCGATCGGACTTGGCCGCACGCTTCGCGGGAGCAGACCACCCACTGTTCGGATCCGGCCAGAGCGACCCGGTAGCTGGGGTGAGCGTCGAAGGTCGTCGCGCAGTGCCCGCAGGTGAGCTGCTGAACGTAGAAGAAATGCAGTCCGTCGCGGGTGTCGCCGTCAGGGCCGACGGTCCGGTACAGCTCTCGAAGCGGCTCCGCCGCGTCGTAGACGTCAGTGAACACGTCGAACGGGTCGGGGAGGTCTCGTGCTCGCAGCTCAAATTCGGTGACGGCCGTGGCGACGGGGTCAATGTCCACCCCGGTCACATTCGCGCCGAGCCGCGATGCTTCGTACAGACTGGTGCCGCCGCCGATGAACAGATCGACAACGTGCTTGCCGGCCAGTAGGTCGGAGCTGAGGAACGCCGACCAGAAGTCAGCGCCGTCCTCCACCTGGGATGCGACGAGCAGTGCACGCATCGCCGTTCCGTATCGGCGGGCGAACCACTTGTGTGCCGCGTAGACGGGTCGAGGGCGATGCGCTTCGCGGCGGGCGAGTTCCGCGAGTTCCTGAAGCGGGAGGGTTCCGGCGTCCAGCATCGAGAGCGACAGCGGCGCTGCGGCACCGGGGGTGCGGGGCTCGTCGCTCATCTGGTCGCTTCCATCGGGGCACAGTTCGTACCGTCCATTCTCCGTCATGTGGTCTCTATGCGCGGACGGGGCGCACGGCTGGGGGTTGACACCCTCGCCCGCTCCGAGGTGTGGCCATTAGAGTGCTGCGCACCAGCTGATAGGAGACCAGATGCCGACCTCATCCGTCGCCGCGCTCCCAATGCCGGTTGGGGCGGACCCCGAAGCGCAACTGTTTGAGACCGCTTCGACCCTGTATCTTGCCGGCTGCCCGGAGGCGCGCCTGACAACGTTCGAGGACAACGGCGTGGAGTTCCTCTTCGACGCGAACCCGGCTTTTGACAGAACCGTCCTTGCCATCGGTCGTCCGCGCGCGCCGATCGCACCCCGAGACGTGCAGTATCAACGCCTCCATCCGCTCGCTGACGGTGCCGTTCGACGGTTCGATCGAGGCCACTTCCTCCCGTACACCGGTGGTGGAGGTTTCGGACCCAACCTGTTCCCCCAGGACACCGCTCTCAATCGCGGCTGGTCGAAGGAAGGCCGCGAGTACCGCGCCTTCGAACGGCGAGCAATCGCAGCTGGGTCCGAGTCGTCGATGTTCTCCTACCCGACGTACATCGACGGCACGACGACACCCGGGTTCATCCAACTCGGCCTCATAAGTCGGACCATCCGTGAGACGCAGATCTTCCGAAACAGGTACGACGAGGCCGCGCTGCTCGGGGACGATCGCCTCACCGCCGAATTGCGTGGTGCGACGGATCAGCAGATCGGTGGGCTGGGCGAAGAGACAGTCGGAGTGTTCCTTCGACGCGAACTCGGTTTCGAGATCATCACGATGGGTGACGCCGGTATGGAGCGTACAGACGGACGGCAAGACCTCGACATCGTCGCGATGCTCGACGGCACCCTCATCGCATACGAGGTGAAGACGACATACACGTCACGACGGGCAGGGAAACGGAGCAAGGCCGGCAACCTCTCCCGGCCGCGGCTTCGGCGGACGCTATCCGGCTCGCGTCAGGCCAGCCAGCCGTACGCCGCTGACCGGCTCACCAACACGATCGACACCGGTGGCGACTACGAGGGGGTAGACGTTCAAGTGGTCGTAGTCGATTTCGAGTTGATGGCATTGCAGTTCTTCGACGTGGACGACTGCGGACGAAGGGTCACCGCCGCCGGGCCGGTTCTGCCCTGCCGTGACGCTGCAGAGGAAGCGCTCCAGATCATCCTCGACTACCGCGGCCACCTATGAAGTTTCACGGCCGCCCCGCAACTCCCGGTGGAGCTTGCTGGGCCGCACGGGCAAGTCGCCCACGGTCTCGGCAGACAGGAGTGCGCCTTAACTCGGGAAGTCCTCGCCGCATTTAGTGAGCTGGGAGGGCAATGTTCGTCGGAATCGTACTTGGGATGATGCTCGTTACTGGATTGGGTCTGATCGCAATGGCCGTCATTAGCGAATGGGTGGCTCGGCACCCGCGAAATCGACGCTAGCCCTGTGACGGATTGGGCCGAATTGCGGCGGTCATTGCATCAGCACCGACGGCAGCGATGAGGATGCCGATGCAGCCGATCCCGAACGCCAACGACTTGGGCGCCACAGAGTTCCCGACTGCGGCAGGAGCGTCAGATGCGATCCATACGTTCGCCGCACCGATCGCGGCCACCACCACGGACACGGCTGCCGTAACCCCAGCGATCACCGCGAGCAAGCGAGCCCGGCTTCTCGCATCCGTCTCGGAGGTGTCACCGTGGGACCGCACCGCCAACTGGAGCGCAATCACAATCGCGGCGAAGGCGGGCAGCACAAACTTCGCAGTCTCACCGTCGACCATCAGAGCCGACGCCAAGTCGGGCATGATGGTCGACGTGGGCGACAGAACAGCAGCGACCACGACAAACGTCACCAGAATCAGTCCGAGAGAGCCGCCGAAAACCGTCAGGTAAGAGAGGCGCCGCCTCTTAGAGGCATGGTCCCGATCGGTGTTGCTGTCCTCAGCGCTCGCGACAGCCACGCCCGGCACGTCGAGGTCATCTCCCACGACCTGAGCCAGTCCAACGCCCTCCGCGCCGGTGGACTCCGAGCCCAGGGCTGCCGTCTTGCTCAGCCGGCCACCTCCCCTACGTCCAACTAAAACCGTCGCAGACGCGAGAGCGACTAACGCCAGCAGTACCGACACCATAAAGCCACTGAAATGTGTCCTCGACCGAGCACACCCGTCACACTTAGAACGCACGGCCGACAACTCTATCGGCGCCCACGCAGCGCAGGGACGACACGCAAACGCGATCGACCCACGATTCGGAGGGCGTCTGCAGTTCAGCTCACCCCCAAGAGCTCGAGTCCTTGTGAGTGAGTACCTTCCGTGATCGGCGCCGAACGGCGACGTACTCCATCGCTCGTAAACGCCTCGCCCCGCTTCGAACAGACGGGCCGCGTTGCCTTTATCCGCTTCAGCTGTCGACGCCGGGCATCCGATGTTGTTCCGACGGCGGGATGATGCGACCGTTCCACGAACCGGTCGGTGGCAGGCGGTCACCGAGGCTAGCGGGTACGAGTTGGACTCTGACCAGGAAGGCACCGGTACCGCGATCAGCTCATTCTTCTTGACCGCAGCACTCAGAAGTGGCTCACGTTCGCAGCCTACGGATGATGAACGCCGCCGTGGCGATAGCTACCGAGAGCGCCGGAACGGTCCAGTCGCGTTCTACCTCGAAGACGTCGAGGGTGAACGCCCGCCCCAGCGAAAGGCTCACGAGGAGCTAGACGGGCGGGACAAGGAAGACGTAGAACCTGTCGGTGACGGATTGAGCGATCAGCACCAGCGCGAAGTAGAAGCAAACGCTGCGTGCGGGAGTATGTTGACCGCCCAGGCCAGAACCAGGACAGAAGCGCCCGCGGGTAGGACCGCGATGCAGAAGTTACCGTAGGCGACAGCGCGCCGCCGAACTGCTGTACGAGTCAGGGAGAACTGTGAAAGGTCGTATGGCGTCTTCATTCGTACCTGACGATCGTCTTCACGGTCTCGTCACCGTAGGGGCTTCATTCTCAGGTGATTGCAGCCTCAGTTGGTTTCGAGGCGACTCTTTCAACGCACCCGTGACGGCCAGACTCGTCGTTTGAGCTTCAGTTCCACTCGCGCGATAAAGACAAGGTCGGGGTAACTCATTCCGGCAAGCACTCTCCGGAGAACGTTGTGGTCCACGCCGAGGTTTTTTGCGGCTGTGTGCCCGCTGACGTCTCCCCATCGTTGCTTGATGGCTTGGTCGAGGTTGGAGGCGAACTGGCGCGCTGTCTCTTGGATGGGGTCGAGGAAAGGCTCTGCAAGCCAGTCTTGTCCTGCGCCGGCGTTCGGCTTCGGCCGCGGTCTGCGGCCGCCTTTGCGCTTCGCAGGAGGTTCCTCACCGCTCATACTTCGAGGCTAGCGGCCGCCAGCGCGTCTATTCGTCAGGCGCGTCCGGTTTAGGCGCGGGCCATAGCTCGGTGCGCAACGCGATTTCTAGCGCTCGGATGTCAGCCAGGTCCGGAACTGTTCTCCTTCTGAGGATGCCTTTGAGATGGCGTGGCTTCATGCCCGCTTTCGCCGCGACATCTTGCAGGTTTCGGTCGCCGATGGCGTTTCGGGCGTTGTCGATGAATTGATTCCAAATAGACCGCTCGAGGTCATCGATCACGGAGATCGCGACTCGGGTCGCTGACCTACGACCACAATCCCTCCTTGTTCGAAAGTGAAAATAGCTGGTCAATGTCACTAAGTTGTCTCATACAATAACCAAATCAGCCGCGGGAGTCGAGTACAAGATGCGGCCTAAGAGCTTGATAGGAGGATCGTGTGCGATCACAGTTGAATCCGCTTCCGGAGTGCGTGGTCGCATCGATGACGCTCCGCGAGCTCGGCGTTCATACCGACACCCCAATCGGCTGGGCGCCTGCGTGCGTCGCCCTGGTGACGACTGTCCATGCCGTTCGCTCTGGGGTTCGGATTGACCTGACTGTCGTCGGAACGTCAATCAAGCTCGCAACCCAGGGGGGAATGATTGTCGTTGCTGACGACGGGGTGGATCCGCAGATGAACGCATGGTTCACCGCCGATAGAACGATCGCCCTCACCTGTGGAGCCTGCGGCCGGCCAGGACGACGTCGCACCGAACCGGTCGGAGTCCAATGCGACGCCTGCGCATACCTTGCCACGGCACCCGCAGCAGCGGAACTCCCGTTCACCCCACGGCTTCCACTCCCCGACGAAGCGATCGAAGCCGTCCGAAGCTTGAGCGTGCGAAACGCCCCCGAACGATTCGCGATCATCCCCGACGGGTGGGCACGCCTCGTCAGCTCAACGCTGCGCGACATGCCAACACCGGAGCTCGCCGACACCGTCTCCTTCACGGTCACGGACGAGACCGTGTCGTTGGCGTTCGATGACGAGGCGTTTCCGCCATCCCCGGAGCTGCTCGTTTTGAACGACCGGTTGGAGGCGAATGCCCGCGTCCACTGCCAGCGGTGTTCGCGTCGGATGACCACAGACCCTGCCGATCCGGACCATTCGACGATCTGTCCGGGATGCCGGTGGGTGGAGTCACGCGGTTGGGAGGTCGTCCATGCAGACACCATTTGAACCGCAGCCTCGCCTGCAGCTGACGCTCACCGACAACGGTGCCTGGCAAGTCACGGTCGGTGACAACGTCGCCCTGGTGTTCGACTTCCAGGCGGGGACCGTGATGATCCTGGATGACGACCTCACCGATAGGACGGTCCGAAGGAAGCGGATAGACACGATCGAGGTCGGCGTTCCCGCAAGCGAACCGCCGACCGAAAGGCCGGATCTCGGCCCGCTGCTCACCGAGGAGGAGCTGCTCGACCGTCTCGGTATCGGCCCGGAAACGCTTCGACGGTTCGAGGAAGACCGGGTGGTGTTACGGATCGTCACCGAATCGGCGTACCCGGCGTTCCAAGTGGTCGACGGGAAGCTCCTCCCCGGGCTGCGGAACGTCCTAGGTGAGCTCGCCGACGGGATCGACTTCCCACCACTGCACTGGAAGTGGCTGACCAGGCCCGCGGACTGGGCTGACGGCAAGCCGCCGTGGGAGCTCCTCCGCGACGGTCGGGTCGACGAAGTCATCCAAGCTGCCGGCAGAGCCGCATGGGTGTGGCGGGATCAGAATCGAGGGTACGCATGAGCGACAATCATGATGAAGAGTTCGAACGGTGGGTGCGCGACGTCGTCGCCCCAGGCGCCGGCGAGCTCGGTGAGGCTGTAGTCGTGTCTGTCGCCGAGGAGGCGCAGCAACGGGCCAGCGACGGCGTCACTGCTACATCCGAAGGGGTCCCATTCGTTGGGGTGCCGGTCGCGCCACATGTCGCCGACGTACTGCGAGCGACTCAGCCGACGCGGGTAGCGCCTGAAGAGTGGCTGGGCGGGGTGTGGGAAGTCGTCACCGAGTCGGGATCACGGTACGTCATCGATACGATCGGGTGGACGTTGACCCGAGTTCGGGGACTGCAGGAGCAGGAGGATCCGGAGGTGGCACCGGCATCGACGTTGCGACGCGATGGAGAGCCTCTTCGGTTGCTGAGAGTGATCACGCTCGAGGTGGGAAAGCGGGCGGTGTTCGATGTGGAGCCGCTGCGACCGGATGCGGTGTGGACCCGGAGAAGTACGACCTATGTGGTGGAGATTCGCCTGGTCCGCTCTAACGCTTGAAGTTCGTTGCTGCTTCAACGCGGGCGAGACCACAGGGCGTGAAGACACAGTCGTCCGGACGGATCAAATTGCCTCCGCCTGCGCTTCACGTTTCAATCGAGTTGGTGGCCACTCCTCCCCTCAGTTCCGGGTCCTCTAATCCTGGGTTGAGCGCATAGTCGTTCGCCGGGCGGACCCCTCTAGCAGGTGAAGGCTTTGAATTTTCCAGCTCCCTGTTCGGTCAACGATTGAAAGGCTCACCGGAAGGAGTGCCCGGGCGCGTGTCGAAACGAGTCACGCGATGCTGTATCCGCCGTCCAACACCACGTTCTCTCCGGTCACCATGCCAGCATCGGCCGAGGCCAGGTAGGCCACGAGTGAGGCGACCTCTTCCGGCTTGGCGAATCGGCCGACAGGGATGTCAGCGCGAGCTCGCTCGCCCTTCTCCCCCGACCACGCCATAACAGCCATCGGTGTCTCAACAATGGTCGGCGAAATCGCATTCACCGTGACACCGCTGCGTGCCCACTCGAGCGCGAGCACCCGCGTGAGGCCGAGAATTCCGGCTTTGCTCGCCGCGTATGCGGCGTGGTCCGGCAGTGCGACAATGGCCGCCTGCGAGGCGATATTGATGATCCTGCCGTAACCGGAGGGCACCATGACGCGCGCTGCAGCCTGCGCCATGTAGAAGCTTGCGCTGAGGTTGACGTCGAGCGTGGCACGCCAACGGCCGGCAGTGACTTCAAGCGCCGGCTGGTTCAGTGCGACTCCAGCCGAGTTGACCAGGATGGTCGGCGCGCCAACAGCGCGCACGATCGCATCGACGATCCCGGTCGCAGCTTCGGGATCGGTGAGGTCATGGGCGAATGCGAGGTGGCCGGTGCCGGGCAACTCAGCCATAGCCGATTTGACTTTGTCGCTAAGGTCGACGCCAGCGACGAGGGCGCCACGCTCGGCGAAATGCCGAGCTACCGTGTTGCCGATCCCACTCGCCGCGCCTGTGACGATGATGATTGCGTTGCTGAATGTCTGATCCATACATCTCCTTCGACGGGATCGGTTACGGGGAGGCGTGTGCCCTGGGCTGCCGAGTTGACGTCCTATTAGCCCCGGGCACGCGCCGGTCTTACTATCAGGCGGGCTCCGCCACCCGAACGAGTACCTTCACCTGCTCGGGATCGTCGGAGGCATGAAACGCCTTGTCGGCTTCGTCGAGCCCGAACGTAGCGGTGACAACCTCGTCGAACGGGAACGGGTGCTTTCGAAGAATCTCGATTGCGTGCAGAACATCCTCCCGGACGTACATCAAGTTGCCGATGATCGTCAGCTCACGGTCCTGGACGAGATCGAGATCGACCAGCGTCTTCCCGGCAGGCACGCCAACGGTCATCAGCGAGCCACCCTTGTCGAGTACTTCGATGGCCAGCGCCACCGTGCTTTCACGCGAGACACAATCGAATACCACGTGGGCTTTTCCGCCGAGTTCCGCCTGCGCGAGCTCGGCGGCATCCGGCGCGGACGAGTCGAACGCCCCGTGAGCGCCGAGGCGGACGGCTCGCTCACGCTTGCTTTCGAGCAGGTCCGCCACGACGACGCGCTCAGCACCGGCGTCGAGGGCGGCGATGGCGGTGAAGAGGCCGATCGGGCCGGCTCCGATGACGACCACACGACGTCCGGTCAGGTCGCCGGCGCGACGCACCGCGTGGACGGGGGTCGAAAGCGGCTCGATGAGGGCGGCCCAGTCGTCCTCGAGGTCATCGGGAAGCGGCACGATCCTGTCAGCGGCGATGACGAACGCATCGGTCATCCCACCCGGCGTCTGACAACCGAACACGTCGAGCGTTGCGCAGATGTTGTATCGTCCGGCGAGACACTGGTCGCAGTGCCCGCACGCCAAGTTCGGCTCGACGACGACCCGGCGGCCGACAAGCGAGCCGTCCGCGGCCTGGCCCGTGCCTGTGACAACGCCGATGACCTCGTGACCGGGCCAGAACGGAAGCGACATGAACGGATGGCGGCCGTGGGCCGCGTGCATATCCGAGCCGCAGATGCCCACGATCGTGCTTCGAACGAGGACTTCACCCGCTGCGGGTTGAGGGGCTTCGACAGCCTCCACATGGATGTCGTCAATCGAGTTCACGACAACTCGGCGGATGCTTTGCATGGTCTTCTCCTTCTGTCCGTGTCAGACGGCGGTGTAGCCGCCGTCGACGACGAGCACCGACCCGGTCACGAACGACGCGGCACCGCTGGCCAGGAACACGACGCTCGGCGCGATCTCCTCCGGCTGCGCGAAACGCTGCTGCGGAGCGTCATCGATCCAGTACCGCTTGAAGTCCTCGCGGTCCACTGGGGCCATCTCGGTCTTGACGTATCCCGGAGCCACCGCGTTGACCCGGATGTTGTAGGGCGCCCACTCCACCGCGAGGGATTTCGTGAGGTGGTGGACTGCTGCCTTGGACGCGTTGTACGCGGGCTGCCACTGCGGGCGGTTGACGATGAGTCCGGACATGCTTCCGATGTTGACGATTGATCCACCACCCAGCTCGCGCATGTGCTCGCCCGCAGCGATGCTCGCCTTCCACAGTGCGCGGACGTTGAGATCCCAGACCGCGGACCACTCCTGGTCGGTGACGTCGAACGCAGGGTTGTGGAAGCAGGTGCCGGCGTTGTTCACCAGCACGTCCAGATGTCCAAGGCCGTCGATAGCTGCTGCGGTCATCGCATCGACCTGCTCGTCGTCGGTGATGTCGGCGGTGATCGGGAGGAACTCGAATCCTGCCGAGCGGGCCTCCTCGACGGTCGCTGCGTTGCGTTCGGCGCTGCGCCCGGCGATCGCCACGCGCGCCCCGGCTTCCGCGAGGCCGAACGCGAATGCTTTGCCGAGGCCCTGGTTGCCGCCGGTGACGAGGACGGTCTTGCCGTCCAGGCTGAAGGGGGAGGTCATGCGAACTGCCTTTCGTTTCTCACTTGTTGGGGTAGACGATGGACTTGAGGCTGGCGGGGTCGAGGTCGCTCTCGAGTGCCGCCTCGACCTGGTCGAGATCGAACCGTCCGGTCACGAGAGAGTCCAGGTCGACCTGGCCGCTGCTCACGAGGTGAATCCCAGTGGGCCACGTGTCCGTGTACCGGAAGATGCCCGTGACCCACACCTCCTTGTTCTGAATGTGCTCGATGGGCAGGTTCATCTCGGGGTTGCCGAGACCCACGAGCACTGCGTACCCGGCGGGGCGAACCGCCTGGATGCCTGAGAAGACGGCGCGGGGGGCTCCGCTGGCATCGATGAACGCGTCGACATCCAGGCCGATGTTCGCGACGTCCTCGGCCGCGGGATCGATGGTTCGGGTGGCACCATACGCCAACGCCCGTTCCCGTCGTTCGGACACGGGGTCGCTGACGATGACCTCGGCTGCGCCGAACGCGCGAGCGGTTTGGGCGCAGATGATGCCGATCGGGCCGGCGCCGGCGATCAGAACGCGCGAACCGGGAACGATGTGCGCCTTCCGCATGGTGGTGATCGCGACGGACAGCGGCTCGAGCAGAGCCGCCGCCTCGTCGGAGACGTTGTCGGGAACGGCGTGGGCGAAGATCGATTCGATCGTCACATAGCCGGTGAAGGCCCCGTCGATCGGGGGTGTCGCGTAGAACTCCATGTGCGGGCACAGGTTGTAGCGGCCGGCAAGGCACTGGTCGCACACGTGGCAGGGCTTCTGCGGTTCGATCGCGACCCGCTGGCCGACACGGGCCGGGTCGACCTCATCGCCTACAGCGACGATCGAACCCGAAAGTTCGTGGCCGAGCACGAGCGGACCATCGACGACGAAGTCGCCGATGCGACCGTGCCTGAAGTAGTGAACATCGGATCCGCATACACCGACAGCGGCGACTTTCACGAGAACCTCACCCTTCGCGGGCGAGGGGACACGGCGATCCTCGATGGCCAGCGCGCGCTGGCCCGTCAGGACGCTCGTGCGCATCGTGTCGGGGAGGACATCGGACATTGCAACCTCTTTTCCTTGCGGGTGGGACTTCTCCTGGCGCAACAGCGCGCGACCGGAGACGATGTGGGTGGCTCCTGCATCGGCGGCGGCGCGCGCGAGACCCGCGGTGATGCCGCCGTCGACGCCGACCGGCCACCGCTCTGCGAGAGCAGGGATCTTGTCGAGGCAGGCCGGGTCGGCGTGCCCTGCAGTGCCGGAAGGGATGAACATGACGAGAACACCATCGACATCCGGGATGTCGTGGCCGTCGTCGTCCGGTTGCAGCTCGACCCAGACGTGGGCGCCGGAGGCGCGCACGGCGGTGAGTGCGTCGTGCGCGCAGGCGAGCAGTTCGCGACCGACCGTGACGTGGTGCACCCCGGTTCCAGCTAGATCATCGAGTATCCGCTCGACTTCTGCACGGACGGCCGGTTCTGCGATCGCCCCGGGCGACAGCATGATGTGGACATCGACGCTCGCTGGGTTCACGGTCGCGAGAACGCGGGTCAGCTCGGTGGGAAGTACACCAATATGAGTGCCGTCCGCAGCGACGATCACGTCGACGTGAACAGCGCATCCCGCGTCGACCAGGACGCGGGCGCAATCCAGCCGCAGCTGCGACTCGACGGCGTATAGGCTGCCCGCAAGCGTCGCGTCGATCGTGTCGTGCCACGCTGCGATCGCTGGGGCGCGCTGCACGGTGAGGCTCATGGCCGATCCAGCTCTCGGATCGAGGTGACGGCGCGATATGCCTCCCACCTGCTTTCGTCGAAGCCCCGGGGTTGTGCAACAGAAGTCAATCGGGGCGCCCAGCGGTCGCGGATCGTGGCCACGTCAGTCGTGTGTGCAATCGCCGCCGCTTGGACGGCCGCTCCGCGAGCGGTTGCCTCCTGGACATCGGCGGTGTGAATCGTCCGTCCGACAGCGTCCGCGAGCAGCTGCTGGTACGCCGGCGACTTCGCGCCGCCGCCGACGGCGAGAACGCGTCCGTGCGTCCGAACGCCCATCCGCTCGAGATGGTTCTGTCCCGACACCAGGCCAAGGACGACGCCCTCGTATGCCGCTCGCGCGACCTGTTCGCGTGAGGTCGAGGTGGTGATGCCGCCGAGAATACCGACGGCACCGGGCAGATCTGGCGTGCGTTCCCCGTCGAGGTAGGGAGCCAGAACGGGCCCGGGCTGCGCGCCGAGAGCCAGCCGGGAGAGCTCATGGTGGTCGACGTTCAGGATGCGGGCGAACGTGTCCGTCGTCCGGGCCGCGTTCAAGGTGCTGACCAGTGGCATGTATCCGCCGGTCATGTCGGCGACACCATCGACATGACCCGAGACATCTCGGATCGGGGTGGGGCTGAGTGCGGACACGACACCGCTGGTGCCGAAGGAATAGACGACGTCGCCGTCGACGATGCCCAGACCGAGCGCTGCCGCGTGCTGGTCACCGCCACCCGCCCCGACCAGCACCCCCGGAGGGAGTTCGAGTTCTTCGCGCGCCTGACCGATGACTTCCCCGGCACTCTCCGATGGCGCAAGCACCTCCGGCAGCATGCGCAGCCAGTCGCGGTGGGGGTCGATCAGGCGCAACAGGTCGGGTAGATACTCGCGGGCATCCGCGTCGTAGTAACCGGTGCCTGAGGCTTCCGAGCGGTCGGTGACGGCGCGGCCGGTGAGACGGAAGGTCAGGTAGTCGTGCGGCAGCAGGATGCGGTCCAGCCGCTCGAACGAAGTCGGCTCATGCTCTGCGAGCCAGGCGACCTTGCCGATGGTGAACGCGGCAGTCGGCACGGTACCGACCCGATGCACGAGTTCGTCGTCCCCGACGATGCCCCGCAGACGAGCGAGCTCGAGCGTCGACGTTGTGTCGTTCCACAGCTTGGCCGGTCGGATGACGCGATTCTCGGAGTCCAGAGGGACGAGACCGTGGCATTGAGCGGCGACGGAGATCGCGATGACATCCGCGGGGTCGACATCCGCGTCCTCCACCGCAAGGTGGAAAGCGGTGACGAAGGCGGTCCACCAGTCCTCTGGGCGCTGCTCGCTCACCGGTGGGAACACCGGGGGGTGCGGAGCGCTCCCCCCACCCTGGCGGACACCGCTCTCGGCATCGAAGAGCTCGACCTTGCAAGACTGCGTGGACGAATCGACTCCGGCGACGATGCGTCGTGCCGTCATGGCTGATCCTCCGATTCCAAGGTGAGGTCGTCGGGGAGCTCGGTTTGCAGCCCGACGATCCCGCCGGGGTGGATGTCTACGACATCCTTCCAGCTGTGGTCACGCAGCCGCATCAGAGTAGAGGCGAGGGCGTCGCCCCAAGCGCCGGAGACGAGCGTTGAGCCCATTGCGATCAATCCGCCCGGGTCCGCGTCCGATGGGTTGGTCGTCACGTGCGCGACGATCGTGGCAGAGCGGGCGAAGGGCGAGTCGGGATTCTCGGTGAGTGCCACCACGGGGATCCCGCGTTCCACCAGCTTCCGGGTCAGCTCGACGAGCTCGCTCGAGTGTCCGCCTTTCGAGATGGCGATGACATAGTCGCCGTCCGTGATCGAACCGAGACCCCCGTGGAGGGCATCCAAGCAGGGGAGGTAGAAGGATGGCGTGCCCGACACCGCGAGGAGGTGGGAAAGCCGCTCGGCGATGATTCCTGATGTGCCGGCGCCTGTGGTGATGATCTTGCCCGGCGCGGCGAGGACGGCATGGACGATCGCGGTGAACGTGGCGTCAAGCTGCGGTGCGAGCCTGGCGACTGCCTGGGCTTCGCGCTCTACGCTGCCGCGGGCGGCGGCGAGGATGCGCTCGTCGAGGGCCGACTCGGGAGGCGTTGCTGTCACGTGACGTTCCTTCTCTGAGATGGTGACGGCGGGGCCAGGGGCTGACCGCGCCGTCGATGCAGGGTGCTGCTACTGCTTCTGCCCGGGCAAGCCCTCGTACGAGATGTTCCCCGTCTTGAGGTTTCCGTTGATGAGATCGGTGAGACCGGACAGGAACTTCTTGCGATCGGTGACGACGTGCTCGATAGCCGCGTCGACGTTGTCCTTGGTGATGGCCGGCATCACATAGACGGGATTGGCGTCCTTGGCCTCGCCACGAGCGACCTGGGCCGCGACGGCCAGTCCCGTGGCGAGTTCGACCGTGCCGTTCTGCAGCGACGTGCCGATGAAGGTGCCGTCCTTGACTGCGCTCAGGCCGTCCTGGATGCCGTCGATCCCGACGATCGGAACCGACTTTCCGGCTTCCTTGAGTGCCTGCAGGGCGCCAAGTCCCATGTCGTCGTTCTGCGAGATGACACCGTCGATCTGGTCACCGAACGCGGAGATCCAGTTCTTGACCTTGTTGACGGCTTCGTCGCGCTTCCAGTTGGCGGTGTCCTTCGCGAGCACCTTGACGTTCGGGTACTTGGCGAGGACCTGGTCGATGCCCTTGCCGCGGTTGATCTCTCCGGAGCCGCCGAGCGGCCCCTGCAGGATGACGACGTTGCCCTTTCCGTCGAGCTTGTCCATCATCATCTGCGCCTCCTGCGCCCCGGCTGCGACGTCGTCGGGCTGCACGCTTGCGCTGATGTCCTTGTTGTTGAGGGTCGCGTTGACGTCCAGCAGGGGGATCTTCGCCGCCTTGGCCTGACTCACCTGCGGCTGGAGGGTGTCTGCCTGGACGGGGACGACGATGATCGCGTCGACCTTGGCGTTGATGTACTGGTCAACCTGGCTGGCCTGAGTACTCACATCGTTGTTCGCCGAGTTCCACAGGACCTCGATGTTGTTCTCCTTGGCGTAGGTGTCGATTCCCTCCTTGCCTTCGGTGATGAACGAAGACATGTCGTAGACCGAGATGCCGACGGTGATGTGCTTCTGGCCCGACGAATTGGACGTGTTGGCCGATGGGTCACCCGCGCCGCAGGCGGTGAGCCCGACGAGCGTGGCGGTCGCGACGCCGACGACGGCGGCACGACGCATGATCCGATTGATCTTCATTGATTTCCTCCGATGGGTGATGTGCAGTGCGGTGCAGTGTTGTGCCGGGTCAGACCCGGCGTTTCGCAGCCCAGACGTCGACGGCCACCGCCGCGACGATCAGGATGCCCTTGATGACGTCCTGCCAATAGGCGGGAACGGTCAAGATGTCGAGGCCGTTGTTGAGGGTCTGGATCAGGAGCAGGCCTAGGGCGGTCCCCCAGACGGTTCCGCGACCGCCGAGCAGGCTGGCACCGCCGATGACGACGGCGGCGATGGCATCGAGCTCGTAGCCTTGTCCGAGGGTGGGAGAGCCGGTGATGACCCGGGAGGCGAGCATCACGCCGGAAAGGCCGGCCAGGGCGCCGGAGATTGCATACACGCTGAACAGGACCCGTCCGGTCTTGACGCCGGCGATCCGGGCAGCGATCGGGTTGCCGCCGACCGCGTAGACCCGCATGCCCCAGGCTGTGCGGCGCATGGCGATGCCGAAGCCCACGATCCCGACGATCATCAGCAACACCGGGATGGTGAGGCCGAAGATCTGGGTGTTGGCGATGGCACCGAAATCGGCCGCGAGGCCGTTGATCGGCGCGCCGTTGCCGACCACGAACGCGAGTCCGGAGGCGAGTGTCAGCATTCCCAGTGTTGCGATAAATGGCGGCACTTTGATGACCGAGACCACGAAACCGTTGATGCTACCGGCCGCCAGTCCGACGACGATCGCGACGAGGACGGGCAGGATTAGGTTGCCAGGAACGGACTTCGCGGTCAGCGCGGCGGTCATGGAGCTGAGGGCGATCACGCTTCCGACCGACAGATCGATGCCGCCGGTGAGGATCACCAGGGTTTGGCCCAGCGCGATGAGTGCGAACGGTGCGGCGGCGACCAGGATCGTCACGACATTGTCCACGGTGCCGAAGCGCGCGCTTCTGTACATGAAGAACGCAATGACCAGCAGCAGCACGATGACCATCGCATATCGGATGGCGAGGTTCTGCAGGACCTTGGCGTCGAACCGACGCTTGCGTGTGGTGACAGCGGTGTCGCTCGTCATCGGCTGATCTCCTTATTAATAGTGGGGGCGGAGGTCTCCGCCAGGGTCTGCGGAACGGTGACCGGGCTGTCAGCGAGGGCGTCTTGACTAGAGAGACCGCTTGCGAGCCGGAAGATGGTGTCCTGGACGTCCGGCTGGTCGAGCGCCGCGCGGTCGAGCTCGCCGACCACCCGGCCACCGTTCATGATGAGGGCTCGATGGGAGAGGCTGAGTATCTCCGGCATATCGCTGGAGGCCATCACGACCGCCATACCCTGCTTGGCGAGTTCCACGATGATGCGGTAGATCTCGCTGCGGGCGCCGACGTCGACCCCTCGGGTCGGCTCGTCGAGGAGGAGCACGTCGACATTCCCGACCAGCCAGCGCGCGAACACGACTTTCTGCTGATTGCCGCCGGACAGCGTCTCCATGCTCTGCTTGAGGCCGCGGCTACGCAGACGCACCGACTGCGTAGCCGTTGTGACTGCCGCACGACGCGCGCGCTGGCGAAGCCATCCCGCAACCGAGAGGGAGGCGAGCCGCGGCAGGCTGCCGTTGTCGAGGATGTCCATCGAGAGCACCCCGCCTGCGCCCTTGCGGTCCTCCGGGACGAGCGCAACGTTCGCAGCAATGGACGCGGCAGGATCGTTGCGCTTGATCGGCTGGCCCGCGACCGAGATTGAGCCGCCGACCGTGCGTCGCATCCCGAAGATGCCCTCGATGAGTTCGGTGCGCCCCGCGCCGACGAGACCGGCGAGTCCGACGATCTCGCCGCGACGGACGGTCAGGTCGACCGGCTCGGCGGCTCCTTCGACGTCGAGCGCACGCACGTCGAGCGCGATATCTCCTGGATCCCCCGGACGGTCGGGGAAGAGATCCTCGAGCTCGCGGCCGATCATCGCCGTCACGATGTCGTCGTCGCTCACGGCGGACATCGGCTGTTCCAGAACGAGGTTCCCGTCGCGGAGCACCACCACCTGATCGGCCAGCTGGCGGATCTCCTCCATCTTGTGCGTCGTGAAGAGAAGGGCGACACCGGTGTCTCGCAACTTCCGCATCACGGACACGAGGTGCTCGACCTCGCGTGCGGCGATAGCGCTCGACGGCTCGTCGAGCAGGATCGACCGGGCTCCGGTATTGGTTGCCTTCACGATCTCGACGATCTGGCGGAGTCCGAGAGGGAGCGTCCCCATCCGTCGAGTCGGGTCGATGTCGATGTCGAACTCAGCCAGATTGCGCCGAGCCTCCCGGATCATCTCCTGACGCTTGAGCCCGAATGGGCCGCGCAGTTCCCGTCCGATGAAGATGTTCTCGTAGATGCTCATTTCGGGAAGGGATGCGAGTTCCTGAGGAACGATCGCGACGCCAAGTCGCGCCGCCTCATGCGCGTCACCCGCGGAAAGTTGCTCGCCGCGAACGAACACCTGGCCTGCGTCAGCCTTGTACTGGCCTGAGGCGATCTTCATCAGCGTGGATTTGCCCGCGCCGTTCTCGCCCGCGAGGGCCGTGATCGTGCCGGGACGGAGGCTGAGGGAAACGCCCCGGAGAACGGGGATCCCGCCGAAAGCCATCTCGATGTCGCGGCACTCCAGCGCTGCCGGTTGGTCGGTCATGGTCTCACCTTCTGCAGCGGGCGCCCTTGCGCAGCTGCGGATATGACCCTGCCACAATTGCACTATCGAGTGGGCCACGCGCTCAATTGAGCGGTATTGTCATGGCTGTACACTGACGGGTGGAGGGTGGCGAACGTGATGATGGGACCCGACGAGCTTGTCCAGATAAGCCACGTGGCCAGGCGTTTCTATTTGGAGAATGCGAGCCAGGTCGCGATAGCCGACGAGCTGGGCATCTCCCGCTTCAAGGTCGCTCGTTTGTTAGAGAAGGCGGTCAAGGATGGGGTTGTGACCATCACGATCCAGAGCCCGCCGAGCATCGACTTGGACCTCTCCATCGGATTGCGGAATGCATTCGGCTTGTCGCGCGCACTGGCGGTGCCCACCCCGAACGAGGATCCCGCGGTTGTCCAAGACCAGCTCGGTTCTGTGGCCGCCCAGCTCCTGGAGGAGATCGCGTTTGAAGGAGCCGTCCTCGGGTTCACGGCCGGCCGCACATTGAACGCAACGACCCTTCACCTCACTCGCCTTCCCTACTGCGAGGTCGTCGCACTGGGGGGCGTCGCCGGACCGGTGAAAGAGCATGGCGTCGAGGTGATCCGCCGAGTCGGCGAAGTCACCGGCGGTCCAACCTTTCCGATCTTCGCGCCGTTGTTCGTCGCCAGCGCCCCGGTGGCCAACGCCTTACGAGTCGACCGCGGGATCGCCCAGGCGTACGCGAAATTCCCCCGTGTCGACATCGGAATGGTCGCGGTCGGAAGTTGGGCGCCCCCAGACTCGCAGCTCTACGACGCAGCGAGCGAGGCCGGTATCGCCGAGCAACTGCTCGATCAGGGGGTCGTCGGCGAGGTCGGCGCGACGCTGTTCACTGCCGACGGCACCACGATCGACACCATCGACGACCGGTCCATCGCCATCACCGGTGAGCAGCTCCGGCAGATACCGGAGGTCATCGCCGTCGCTGGAGGCCGAGCGAAGACCCGTGCTATCCGCGCTGCACTAAACACGGGGATGGTGAATTCGTTAGTGACAGACGCCTCCACGGCACAGAGACTGCTTGAGTCTTCAACATGATTGATCGGCGTCGCCACGTGTTTGCCCGAGAAACTGAGCCAACTTCGGAGTCGACCGAGCGCTAGCCTTTGGATCAGGAGCGTGGCTCTCGCCGCCGCCGGCCAACATGTGCCTACACTCTGCGTTGCCCGCTTCGCCGCCGGTCTGACCGTCCCAGCTCGCAGGGCTGACCTTTGGACCTCACTTGAACGAGCGTCTGTCCTTGCAGTGCCCGCTTCCACCAAGTCGCGTTGGGCTACGATTCCAACGTGATGGAGTGGCTTGAACATTACCTGGCCGTCTCTCAGCTGTGCCCGACTCTGGCATTGCCCTCCAGCACCCCAACTTCGGCTCCGCTCACCGCGAGACCGTGTTGTTCGCGCATGATCCGGTCAAGCTTGCGGAACACTTCCCGGATGACGTACCGCTTCAATGACCGCAGCACCTGCCGTCGTGTGGCCCCTTCGGCAAGGCGACGCTCGAGGTAGGCGCGGGACCGCGGATCCCTGATCAGGCGCACCAACGCGATGGTGTGGACCGCGCGATTCAGCTGCCGGTCACCGCCCACGTTCAACCGGTGACGAACCGTCTTCCCGGACGACACGTCGATCGGTGCGATGCCAGCCAGCGAAGCGAACGCAGACTCGGATCGCACTCGGCCCGGATGCGAGTAGGCGGCGAGGATGATGGCACCGGTCACGGGGCCCACTGCGAAGAGGTCGAGCAACCCCGGTGCGATCTCTTGGACTAGTTGTTCAAGCTTGGACTTGTTGTCAATGAGCTGGTCGCGCAACCGCAGATACTCCTCAGCTAGACGCGCGACCTCCTGTCGCGCCATCACCTCATATCGGTCCCCGACAACCCACTCCGGGGTCGTGAAGAGGCGGATAGACGCGATATCCAGCTTGATGGTTGTGTCGAGGCCGAAGTCCGTCGTCCGCACTAGGCCGTTCAGTCGGTTGCGGATTGCTACAGACCGGACTTCCATCTCCCGTCTGCCACTGATCAGCATCGCCAGTGTCCGCCGCGCCCCTCTCGCGCGTGGCTGGGAGAGCTTCGCCACCGGTGTGCCGAGGACGGACCAAGCGGCCATCGCAGCATCCGACTGATCGCTCTTCGGACTGGTTCGAACACGTCGGGGCGGGCGGGCATTACAGACGGTGAAACCGATGTCGATCGCCTTCTGCGCCAGTAGGGACCCGTAGGAGTTAGCTCCCTCGATCGAGAGGAGAACATCACCGGTGAGAGTTGCCATCATCCAACGCAACGCGGACGCGACACCTTCTGGGTCGGCCCTAAAGGCTTGGGTCTCGCCCACTTCGCCCGTCCGCGCAACCAGCACTGCGTAGACATGAGACTCCGCATGAGTGTCCACACCGACGACGTAGGAGAAGGCGTCCGCAACCACGACGGGTCGAGACGGTTTCGATTCGGGAGCCTCTCGGGAGAGTGGCGCGTCGGTCTGCTGCACGTTCGTGAACCGTAGCCGGGACAGGTGAACGGGACGGCTCAACTGTCTGAACTGCTCCAACGACGAACCGGGATATGCATGCCGGAGCGAGCGCCACTACAGGCGTTGATAGCGACGGTCACGCCAGATGACGTCGTATGCGTTCGAATACGTTGGGTTTGCCTGACTTAGGCAGCGTACTGCGGCCGAAGGGGCGTCGGAAGAGCGGTTGGGGCGGTGCTGGGGGACGTTACCGAGTTGGGAGGTCGGAACGTCATCGACATCATCGACCGGACAGTGACACGGTGCGCGGACTCAACGATCAGGACCATCCAGACCTCGCGCCAAAGTCTCGTTGCGACGTGATCGCGCTGCTCAGGGTGATTTCGCCGAAGGCGGGGCGACGTGCGGTGTTCGATAGAGCCGTTTCGACCGGGTGCAGTTTGGACGCAAAAGACCAGCACGATTGTTCGCCAGATCCGACGAAGCGCGCCTGATCAGGTACGGCACTCGAACAGGATGGATCGCCGTCACAGATCCGCATGTGGATCGGTGACGCATCAGCCACGTGACCAAGATGACAATCATCGATGAGGCATGCGCCTCTTAATCCACACCGCTGTTTGGGGTCCGCAGTCACTGCGCGCCGCGCAGGATGGTCTCGACAGCGAAGTCGAGTTCTCGTCAAGCGTCCGAGACGTCCTGCTCCGCTGCCGCCGCCGATGGCAGGGGCTACGGAGATGATCCCATCCGTTGATCGGCCCGGATCACGCAAGCTTACGCATCCTCCTGTCGATGTTTGACAGAGGAACGCGCAGCGATGACGGCCGGATCGAGGTGATCGCCGGGGACGTCGACATCACCGGCATCGTCGGGGCCTCCCGTTCCGGGCAGCTGCTTGACCCCCTCGACGTCCGAGTCAACGTGCTGCTTCTGCTCGGTCTCACGGTCGCTCCCGGGACTATACGCGCGATCTTTGCGCGTGAGTTCATCGTCTGTCAACGCGGAGGTGTCGTCTCCTGTTGACGGCGGGTTGCTCGGGGTCAGCTCGTCATCGGCGACGCTGACACTAAAGTCTCCACCCTGGGCTCCATCGTTCGTCACGGCATCCTCCGTCCGCTCCACCGGCGCCCCTCCCGGCGCTGCTCCGCCGACGCTCTCGTGCTCCTCTTCCCCAGGCATTGTCGTCAGGGAATCCGATGGCGGGCGCTCGTTCTCATCGCTCATGCAGCGGACCGTACTCCGGCCCGCACAACCGTACAATCCGTCGGCACGATGCCGGAAAGACACCGTGGACTCGGCCGCGGCTTGGATGCGCGGTAGCCGAGGTCTCGACTTCGGCGTACAAACGGAGTCGACGACGACAGCAGGACATGGAGGAGCGCACTCGTGAAAGCAGTCATATGGCATGGTGTCGGTGATATCCGGCTGGACACGGTCCCGGACCCGGGAATCCCTGAGCCCACGGACGCGATCGTGCGTATCACGACCAGCGCGATCTGCGGCACAGATCTGCACATGGTCCGCGGGACGATGGCCGGCATGGTTCCCGGGACCGTCCTCGGCCACGAAGCAATCGGCGTGGTGACGGAGGTCGGCGACGAGGTGCGGGGGTTCTCTCCGGGCGACCGCGTCATCGTCTGCTCCACCATCTCGTGCGGCGTGTGTGCGCAGTGCCGCAGAGGAAACCCCGCCCAGTGCGACGTCGCCAACGCCAACGGGCCCACGGCAGGCACGGCGTTCTTCGGCGGCCCGGAGAGCACAGGTCCGGTCCACGGTCTGCAGGCCGAGTACGCGCGAATCCCCGTGGGCGTCGCACACTCTGATCCCGGTCCCCGACGCCGTCAGTGATGAGCAGGCGATCCTGCTCTCGGACATCTTTCCGACGGCCTGGTTCGGTGCAGAACTCGCCGGGGTGCGACGCGGGGACACCGTCCCGGTCTTCGGCGCTGGGATCGTCGGACAGCTCGCGATCGCATCCGCGTTCCGGCAGGGAGCCGGCAGGGTGTTCTCGGTCGACGGGATCGATACGCGTCTCGCGCAATCGCTCGCTCAGAACGCCGAGGTCATCGATTTCAACGCCGAGGACCCGGTGAACACGCTCCTCGACCTGACCCGCGGCGCCGGGGTGGACGCCGTCATCGACGCGGTCGGCGTGGATGCCCAGCGACCGCAGCGAGGTCCCGCCGCGCCTGCAGCCGACGAGCTCGCCGATGAGTTCGCCGCCGAGGTGCAGCAGGTCGCACCGGACGCGGACCCGCAGGGCGATCAATGGGTGCCGGGCGACGCCCCGACCCAGGCCGCCCGCTGGGGAGTCGAGAGCGTGGCCAAAGCCGGACGGATCGGCATCATCGGCGTGTACCCGCCGCAGCTCACCAGCTACCCCATCGGCGAGGCGATGAACAAGAACCTCACCATCCGCATGGGCAACTGCAACCACCGTGCCGTCACGCCGCAGCTCGTGGATCTCGTCGCCGCCGGGCTGTTCGATCCCGTCCCCTTCATCACGCAGCAGGTCGACGTCCCCGACATCATCGCCGCGTACCGGAGCTTCGACCGCCGCGAGGACGGCTGGATCAAGACGATCGTCGACGCCCAGGGCGGTGCAGAGGGATGACCGACGTTCCCGCAGGCATCGTCCGCCGGCGCGTCGACGACTCGGTCTCGTTGCTGACCCGCGGTTACGGCTTCGGTGGGCGCATCTGGAGACGGGCGCGTGACGGCGCTCGATCGGCCCCGATGCGGCTGCTCGGTGACGAGGCCCTGTTCATCCGCGGCACCGACGCCGTCCGCTTGTTCTATGACGAGCGGGTCGTGGCGAGGCACGGAGCGATGCCCGATCTCGTGCAGAGGACGTTATTCGGGAGCGGGTCGGTTCACAGCCTCGACGGGCCCGAGCACCGTCACCGCAAGGCGACATTCGTCCGAGTGGCGTACGAAGACGCACAGGTGGAGCGGATGACGCCTCTGCTGGAACAGGAGTGGAAGCGCGAGCTGGACGTGTGGATCGACGGCGGACGACACACGGCCTACGACGCGGCGGTGGGCGCATTCGGTCGTGCGAGCATGCGCTGGGCGGGACTGCCCGGGACCCGGCGAGCGCAGACCAGGTGGGCCACCCGGCTCGCCCAGATCGTCGACGGCTTCGGCGTCCCCTATTCGCCGGAGTACCTGCTCGCCGTAGCCAACAGGCGCTGGTCGGATACACATGCCCAGCACCTGATCGAGGCCGTCAGAGCCGGGACCCTCCCGGCAGCGGACGACACCGCCCTGCGCGAATGGGCCGAACATCGAGGCCCGGACGGCGGTCTTCTGCCCGCCCGTCTGGCCGGGATCGAACTCCAGAACAGCGTCCGGCCGATGATCGCCGTCGCACGATTCGTGGCCTTCGCCACGAAAGAACTGCACGACCGGCCGGCGTGGCGCGAGCGCATCGCCGCCGAGTCGGCAGAGCGCGACGCCCTGACAGGCGGCCCCCTCGCGACCGCGTTCGCGCAGGAGATCCGTCGCACGGCGCCGTTCGTGCCGATGCTGCCCGGATGGGCGATCACGGACGTCGAATTCGACGGCAAGCGGCTCGGGGCTGGCGGCCGACTGGTGCTCGACATCCTCGGAACGAACACCGACGAGCGTTCATGGGACGAGGCCGAGTGCTTCCGCCCGGAGCGTTTCGCCGGAGTCGACGACTACGAGGCACTCCCCGCGTTCATCCCCCACGGCGGAGCCGACGTCACCACCGGCCACCGCTGCCCGGGCGAAAAGCTCGCGATCACGGGGCTCGCTGCCGCCGTCACCGCGCTCAGCGATCCCCGACTGACGATCCTCGACGGCGGGCTCCGCGTAAACCGGCGCCGCCTTCCCACCAAGCCGGCTTCCGGCGGACGCGTGCGAGGGACCGCCGGGCGGTCCGGTTGCCCCTTCCACTGACAGCGCGCACCTACACGTGCGACCACGCCCGGCGGCGATCTTCGACAAATTGGGTGAAACTGGACGCCGAGGTGCTGCTGGGCGCGGATGCTGTCATTGAGGGACGCAGAAGAGCTCGAGCGGACGACCCGGTAGATCAGCCATTTTGCAACGAAATGGTTCGATTCCCTTATTCCCGGAGTTTGCTTGCGTCAGCTATTCCCGGAGTTTGCTTGCGTCAGCGATGGAGTCCCGCTCCCTCTTCGCCGCCTTCTCGCTCTGACGGGTGTCACGTGGTGGAAGCTGGATCTGCTCTTCGGCCTCGATTCCGGCCTGGAGCTCGCGGCCGCGCTCTACTTCGGCGTCAAATTCCGCTCCGAATAGGAGGGCGAGGTTGGCTATCCACAGCCACAGCAGGAAGACGATGACGCCGGCGAGCGAGCCGTAGGTTTTGTCGTAGTTCGAGAAGTTCGCGACGTAGAAGCCGAAAAGGAGGGTTGCGATAGCGAGCACGATGATGGCGATCAGCGCGCCCATACTCATCCATCGGAATTTGGGCTGCTTCGCGTTGGGAGCGGCGTAGTACAGGATCGCGAGGATCAATATGACCACAAGGAGCAGAATCGGCCATTTGATGATCGACCAGACGACCTGCGGCACTTCGCCGATGCCGAGGGCGCTCCCGAGCGACTTGGTGACTGGCCCGGATACTACAAGGATCAGGGCCACCACCAGCATCAGCACGATTGCGATGATCGTGACGAGCAGCTGTTGGGGTTTAAGCTTCCAGAACGGACGTCCCTCGTCGATCTCGTAGATTCGATTCATTCCGCGTGCGAATGCGCCGACGTATCCCGATGCGGACCAGATCGCTATGACGATGCCGAGCACGAGGGCGACTCCCGCGGCGGGCGACTTGGCGAAGTTCTCCACCGGACCGCGGATCACGTCGACCGTCGAACCCGGGGCGACGTCCTGGATGATCCCCAGCAGCGCCTCTACCCCCTTTTTGCCCTGGCCGAACACTCCGAGGAGCGAGACCAGAGCAATCAGGGCAGGGAAGAGGCTGAGGACCGCGTAGTAGGTCAACGCAGCGGCGATATCCGTGCACTGGTCGGTGATGAACTCGCGGAAAGCCTTGCGAACGACGAACATCCACGTCTGCTTTTCCAGCTTGGCGGGCTGGGCCGGCTTGCGCGGGTCGTCCGGAGCGGGCGCGTTGCTGCGCTCTTCGCTAGCACCGATGTCGGACATTTTAGCCTCCTGGTGTGGTTCGGGGGCGTGGCCGGGATGTAGCCCACGTCCACGCCCCCTCCGAACTGCGTGCCTCGTCCTCAGGTGTTCTCGCCGAGGACGTGGCGGGCTTCGTTCGCTTCGTCTGCGACCGTGTGAGCCGAATCTGTCGCCTCGTCTTTGACGGTGCCAACGGCATCCTTTGCGGTGTCGGCGACCGCGCTCACCGCGTCTTGCGCCGGTTCTTTGAGATCGTTCGCGACCTGCTTGGCCGCCTCGCCCGCCTCCTTCAGGAGCGGCTGGGCGGCTTCCTTCACGTCCGCCGCGATCGCCCGCTCCTTGTTACTCGCCGGGATGAGAGACGCAGCGAGCCAGCCGACTCCGAATGCGATCAGGCCGACCGCGAGAGGGTTTCCTTCTGCCTTGTCGATGATTGCTTTACCGGCGTCGGCGACGCCGTCGCCGACCGATGTGCCGGGCGTCTGGGCGGAGTGCGTGGGCGAGTCCGCAGAGCCCATGACGCGTTCGGTGACAGATCGGAAAGCGGACTTCACCTTCTCGGCCTGGCGGTGAGCGATCTTGGACGGCGTCACTTTGTCGGCTAGTGCGTCCACGTTGCCGCTCAGTTCGCGGCGGGTGCTTTCAATGTTGGCGCGGATCGCGTCCGGGTCGTCGCTCATCGGTTTTCTCCATTTCGTTTCAGTGCCTCTGGCATTTCTTTGATGGTCTCGACGGTTTGCGGAACACCTTTGATGGATGCCAGCTGGCGCCGTCCGACCAGGAACAGTACGAGCCCGACAACACCCCACACGGCCGCCACGATGACGGCCGACCAGGCGTTGCCGATCAGGTATCCCAGCCCCCACCACAGCGCCACCGAAAGAAAGAACAGGACCACGAGGCCGGCGTAACCGGCGCCGCCGAGCAGGCCCGCACCTTTTCCAGCGCGCGTCGCGGATTGACGCAACTCTGCTTTAGCCAGCTCCAGTTCTTGACGCATCAGTGTCGACAGATCCCGTGTCACTTCTCCGAGCAGGTCACCGAGGGAAGTGGTGGCTGCTTTCTCTTCGGAGGGTGTCGGCTCGTCTGTCACGACTGTTCACCGGCGTTCGGGTCGTACCCGGCTTCGACGGCGTCGGCAGGGATGATGGTGGCGGTGGGTGGACGCTTCGGCGTGCGCGGGGTGGTCGACTCTTGATCGCGTTGTTCGGTCCGGTCATCGGAAGTTCCCGCGCCTGCCTTCGGTGGCCCGCTGGTCAGCGAGCGCGTCAGGCGCCCAGCGAGGACGCCCGCTACGGCGGCGGCAGCGATGAACGTGCCGGGGTTGCGCCGGGCATACGCCTTGACCTCACCTAGCAGGGAGCCTGGATCACGTTGACCGATCCACGACGCGACGCCGCCTGCACGTTCGGCGGCTTGCTGGACCAACTCACTCGCGACGCCACGAGACTCTGAGGCTTCCGCCATTTGCGAAAGTTCGTCGCTGATCGCACGCAGCCCCGATGCGACGCGCTCCTGCTGGACGGCCGCCTGGTCTCTCAGCTCGCTTTGCGCCTGCTGATATAGGTCTCTCGCCTGAGATTTGGCCTCATCGACGACGTCTCCGGCTTCCTGTTTGGCGACTTCAACGACGTGTTGGCCTTCGTCAGTCGCGGTATCTGCGACATGCGCGGCCTGGTCGCGAGCAAGGTCAGCCTTGCTTTGCTGATCTCCCGGGCCGCCGTACGGCGTGGTGGTGTCGGACATTCTGCTCTCCTTTGCGCGGCATGCCTCAAACGAGGATGTGAGGGGAACTCAACACGCATGAACAGAATGCGCCAGCGGATTGACGCGCTCGCCAAAAGAGAGGACGCGCTTGTGGAGCGGAGCCAGCCAGGGAGCGGTTCGACGTCCTAGCCCTTCTCCGCCACAACGGCGTGCCGAAGGAGAATGTGGGAACGGGTTACCCGGTGTACGACGGAACGTCGCTGATCGACCCCGACGGCCGAGTCTTCGCCTATCTGCAGGTCGTCAGCGTCGACAAGCTCCACCGCCGCAAAGCATTTGCGTGTCGTGGAAGGAAGATGCCTGCACCGGAGGCGGACGCATCTGCATCTGGCTCGAGGCCCCGTTACCCCGCGCTCCATATTCGAAGGCCGGGCGGCGCAAGTCCGCCACGGCTCATGGGTCACCGCGGTCGCTCCCCTACCGCGCGAGGTACCTCTCCAACGCGTCGAGGAGTCCGCGCGTGCCGTCCTCGCGCCCCTGGCCGTCCGCCCAGAAGCGGTCGAAGAAGATGCCGTGCTCGGTGTGCGTGAAGCGGGTGCCATCGGCGATGGGCTCGAACTCGAGGGAGGCGAGCGACGTGGACATGTGCTCCCCGTCGAGCCACATGTCGTACGTGGTGACGATGCGGGAGTGCTCGACGATGTCGGTGTAGGTCGCCTCGTATCGCGACAGCGGCCCGTTGTGGAACTGGCCCTCATCGATGTCGCGACCGCCGACGCGGAAATCGAAGGCCCACGCACGGGCCTCCGCCTCGTCGCCCGCTCCCCACCAGCTCCGCTTCTGCTGTTCGTCGGCGAACGCTCCCCACACCTTCTCGACCGGTGCGGGATAGTCGCGGGTGAGGGTGAAGCCGGAGTGTGCGAGCCTGCGTTCGTGTGTCATCTCGATGTCCTATCGGGTCAGGGTGACGTGGATCACGCCGCTCTCGGCGACCTCCGACGTCACCGAGTGTGTGGCGTCGAAGCCGCCGAGGTCGTCCCAGAGCCGATGACCGCGACCGAGGAAGATGGGGGCGACCATGAGGTGCAGGTCGTCGACGAGGCCGGCGTCCAGTGCTGCGCGCGCGGTGCCGTAGCCGCCTCCGATCCGCACATCCTGGCCTCCGGCCGCCTCGCGCGCCTCGCGGAGAACGTCGTCGATGGCGGCGTCGCGGAAGTGGAATGTCGTGCCGCCCTCCATCGCGATCGAGGGGCGGGGTGCGGAGTGGGTCAGCACGTAGACGGGGGTGTGGAACGGCGGGTTCGGACCCCACCAGCCCGTCCATTCCGCATCCGTGGGATGGGCGTGGAGGCCGAACATCCCGGCGCCCATGATCTCGGCTCCCACGCCCTCGAAGAACGCGGCGCCGTAACGGTCGTCGACACCGGTGGTACCCCGCCCGCTGGTGTCGCCGAAGGTCTTCTCGCGGAAGGTGCGAGTCGCGGTGTACGCGGCGGTGAGGCGGTTCCAGTCCTCGCCCATCGGGTTGTCGGGCGTCTGGTCGGACGGCGTGTAGCCGTCGAGAGATGTGAAGAGATCCATGCGGACACGGGACATGTCAGTTCTCCTTCTGGGTCGCGCGGGCGAGATGGATGCCGAGCCGGTCGGCCTGGTGCTCCGCGGGGGTCCGCTGCTCACCGAGCCACAGCTGCAGCACGTCGAGAGCGCCGGGACGCAGGCTCACCGTGCGGACGCGGCCCTGCTTCTCCGACACGATCACCCCCGCGTCCTCGAGGATCCCGAGGTGCTGCACGAACGACGGCAGAGTCATCGGGAACGGCTCGGCGAGTTCGGACACCACCGCCGGCGACAGGGCGAGACGCTCCACGACGGCTCGGCGCGTGGGATCCGCGAGCGCGCGGAGCACGGCGTCGACCTCGTCACGATACTTTGGCATTTGCCTAAGTATAGCGGGATGGGATTGGATCGGCACACGCTTCTCGACGAGAGTGGTGGGCCGCGGGAGGACGCGCCGAAATGGGTTACCTGGTGTACGACGGAACGTCGCGGATCGAGTTCGAGGATCGAGCCCTCGCCCACCTGCAGGTCGTCATCGTCGACAAGCTCCGCCGCCGCGAAGCATTCACGATGTCGTGGAAGGAGGATGCCTCCACCGGAGGCGGACGCAACTGCATCTGGCTCGACGCATCCCTCCCCCTGCGCTTCCACTTCGACGGATCGAAGGCGCCCCAGGTCGACCGCGACTGGGTCGAGAGGCTCATGGAGTCCGCCGCCAGCAACACCGGGCTGATCGCGATCGACGAGGAGGGCGAGCCCCTCGTCGGTCGGCTGGTCGTCTGACGAGCCGCCTGCTCAGTCAGCGCGGGAGGAGGTGTCGAGTCGTGCGTCGTACCGGCGGTAGCCGGACCTCAGCCGGATCGCGTCACCCGTGACGCGCTCGATGTCGCCCCAGCGGACGAGGAACGCGCCGCGGTGCCGCCAGCGCAGGAACCGGGCGATCAACCACGGCGACGACTCGTCCGTGCGCTCGTACCCGAGGAACGACGAGCCCGAATGGGCGCTCACCACGAAGCCGTCCAGCCGCGCCTGCGCGAGCAGTTGTCCCGGCGCCCCGTCGACGACGAAACGTGCGTCGATCACCTTTCCGAGGCGGGTGCCGTCCGGGTCGTAGACGGGTGTCTGCAGCAGGTCACTCAGGACCATGACGGCCTCCGGGGATACGCCCGACGATGTGGTCGCGTGCCCACCGCTCCACCCAGGTGACATCGAGGCGCTCGCCGGAGACGCCCAGCGAGACGACGATGTCCACGCGGGCGACATCCGACCACGGGATGCGGTGCAGGCGGGAGCGCGGCGGACGGCCTCCGAACATCCGGGTCCACAGCGCGGATCCGCTGAGCAGGTTCTCGATCACCGGCGCCGGGGTGCCCGGCTCGATGAGCTGGTCGAGGGGGATGTCGCTGAGTTCGAGATCGTCGACCGTCACGACGGGAACGTCGTCGCGGTCGAGGATCTGCCGGTCGAGCAGGTGCAGCTCGGCATCGATCACCTGGCCGGCGTAGCCGTCCGGCCGTTGGAGCGGCTCGTCCGCCATGTTCATGCTCCCATCCCCGTCACGATCATCAGCGGGATCGCGGCGATCGACGCGATCAGGATGATCGCCAGGTAGACCATCGCGAACGCGTTCGTCACCCTCCCGTTGACCGCCTCACCCATGTACTGCTTGTCGTTGGCCACGATCAGGATCGGCAGGTAGGTCAGCGGCAGGGCGATGGCCGAGAACACCACGGAGAACTCGGTGACCGCTACGGGATCGACCCCCGTAGCGAGCACCCCGACTCCGATCAGCAGCGCGACGATCATCGTGATGTGGAAGCGGGCCGCTTGCGCGGGCCGACGGAATTTGCCCCACGACCAGCCGAAGAACTGAGCGAGGGTGTACCCGCTGGAAAGGGTGGTCTCCAGCGCGGCCCCGAACGTCGCCGCGACCATCCCCACGATCACGAAGGCCAGGGCGAGCTTGCCTCCCGCCTCAGCGACGGGAAGCGCCACCTGGGCGAGCGAGGTCACGTCGATCCCGCGCGGGAGGAGGACGATGGTCGCACAGGCCGCGATCGCGAGCGAGAGCACCCCGCCGAGAGGGAAGCCGACCATCACGTTGATGCGCGACTGTGCGATGTCCTTCTTCTTCCATTTCTCCTCAACCGCGCCCGATGAGAAGAAGAACACCTCATACGGCGTCATCGCCGCACCGAAGAGTGCGATCGCGTAATACCAGTAGGTGGCGCCGTGCTCACTCGACGGGACCTGCGGGGCGATGGCTTGCCCGACGAGGTCGGCCCAGTTCGGATGCAGCAGGAACACCGCGACGGCGAAGACGATCAGTGTGAGCCCGAGGAGCCCGGTCACGTTCTCGAGCAGAGAGAACTTCGCCCGCCACACCACCAGCCAGACCGCGAACGCCGCGACCGGGATCCAGAGCGTCGGTTCGATGCTGCTCGCCAGCTGCAACGCGAGCGCGATGCCTCCGACCTCGGCGGTCAGGGTGAGCAGATTGATCAGGAACGACGCGGTGAGGTTCGCGAGCCCCGTCCGGGGCCCGAGTCGTTCACGGATGATCTCGAAGGTCGCGCGTCCGCTGACGGCGGCGACCCTGCCGGACATCTGGGCGAAGAGGCAGATGCCGACGACGCCGACGACCACCACCCAGGCCAGCGACATCCCGAACCGCGAGCCGACGACGGCGTTAGTGACGAGGTCTCCGATATCGAGGAACCCGCCGATGGCGGTCAGGACGCCGAGCATCACCCCGAGAAGGCGCTTCATCCGCTCCCCTCCGCCTTCAGGAGACGATCGGCGAGCGCGGTGAGCTGTTTCGTCGAGACGCGCAACGCGGGAACCCCGGAGGCCGCATCCGTCGCCACCGTCCGCTGCGCGGCCAGAACGGCGTCGGTCGCACGGCGGATCGCCGCGAGCGTCCGCTGCTGCTCGGCGACTTCTTCCCCTCCGCTCGGCTGCACCGCACCGGCGGATTCCTCCGCAGAACCAAGCTGCGTCATGGCGTCACTGAGAGCGGTCTGCGTCGTCGGAAGGAATGTCCGGTCGCGCGCCTGCTGGGACATTGCCAGCGCGGCAGAACTGACGGCCGACCGCGCGTCGGTCGCCGACTGCCGCAGATCGGAGACACTGCTCGAACAACCCGACAACGCCGCCACCGCTACACACGATCCGACGGCGACGGCGACGATGCGCGGCGACCGCTGGAGCGGGCGATTCCTGGCCATGAAGGCACCCTACGCCGGGAGAGGCCTGGGAGCAGGGGTGTGAAGGAGGGATGAATGCTGGTAGCGGACGCCGGGGTCCCGGGCTGCCACCACGCAGAGCCAGCCATCTGCGATATTACGACGCCGACACCGCGTCATCGTTAGGAGCGGTCGGACGAGCCGGCTACCCGAGAGGCGTCTCGCGGGGCTCCAACCCTGGTTGATACGACTCTACAAACCAGTTCCCGGCTTCGAAGTCTGCATCCACGAACGTGGCAATCTCACCGTCTGCCGCGATGAAAGCGCCCGATCTCCGTATCGTTTCCCATCGGACCATAGCCTGAGGGACACTCAAGTAGACACCGAAACTGATCTGCATGTCGCCCTCGTACTTCCATAGGACGTGGACGCTCTGCGAATCCATTTCAACAGCTCTGTCGCGTGTACCTAGGACACCTACAGGGCGAGGGCCGCAAATTTCTGCAGCCATTCTTCGTGCGAATGATCGTGCCCAATGGGACAGGTGCATTTCACCTCGATCTTGCGCTGCCCGAACATGTAACTTTCCGAGTGCTGCACCGGGTCTTTTGCTTTTGAAAACATGGTCGGCTTCCCTCCAACTCATCGTGTCGAACCACCCTCACGCCGGAACACGTGCAGTGGTAGGGGTTGGCGGAGGGGCGAAGGTGTGCAGTGGGCGTTAGTTTGCCACGAAAGAATTGGGCCCCGGCTCCCGGGCCATAGGGGGAGGGGAGGAGCCGGGGCCCGATTGGGTGAAGGCGTGCGCCACAACCCAAAGCCAGCCTAGGGGCTTCATCCTTGGCAGCCTACGAGACGAGGGTGCCGGTGATAGCCTCACCTTCCTCATCGACAAGTTCCAATCCACTGGTAGTTGCGGCCGCGGAGGCTAGAGCTTCAAGCCACTCCTTGTTGATCGCGATCGGCCTCGAACCCTCATAGTGAAGGCGCAACGGCATCGATGGATCCAGCCAGATCACACTTCGCCCGTCTCCAGATGCGGAGCTATCCCGCCATCGCATCGCGAATCCTTCGCGACGGCGAAACTTTAGGATGATAACCATCTCGACATGCGCCAGCACCCGGTCTTCGAGTTGGATGCGTGATGTCCCGTCATACACCAGATATCCCACGATTCAGCACCTCCGCGCCTACCGTATCGGGTGGGAGACGGTGGGCCTGGCTGACACTTCAGCTACCACCGGATGAGGTGACGGGCAATCGGTTGAGGGCGCTGTTTCCTCGAAGGTACCGTCATTCCATACCGGATGGCAGGTCGGACCGCTGGGGCGGACGACGGTACTGCATTCCCGGTTGCGACGGCCGAGTCCTAACCGCTCGGCCGTCGCCCTAAATAGGCGTTCCGCAGGACAAGACGATAGCGTGATGGCGGCGAGTCAGCGGGGCGGCCGACGCGCCGGTCATCGACACCTACCGCCCGGGAATTCGGACGGTTGCACCTCGTCGCGATGGAGCGCATGACGACCCTAGCGAATCGACACTTCTGCCCATGTCAGCTTTACTGCGGTAACCCTGCGACTGAGAAGCCAGCCAAAGCACTCGCTACAGGCCCTCGCGCGTGCTGCGTCTCAGCACCGATTTCGCGCCAGTATCTCCGCCGCATCACTGCTCTGACCAGAGTGATGCGACCGAGTCCGCGACGAGTTTCGCGAGACGCTTCTCGCCATTGATGTTGGGGTGCGTGTCGTCCGGGGCCGCGTAATCGCCGTCGAGGCGGGACGGATCGGTCCGGGAGCGTATCGCTGCGTCGAAGTCGACGTAGTCGAGGCGCGAACCACGAATCCAGTTGTTCAGCGCCGAGCGCATCCGCTCACGGTCAGGGTCGGCAAAGAGCTCAGAGGCAAGTGGCGTGACGGTGGCGAGGATCACGCTGAGACCAGCCTCCTTGGCCCTCTCGACGAGTCGCTCGTAGCCGTCGATCAGTTCCTCGATCGTGGGCATCTCGTCCCAGGGGGTGACACGGCCGGGGAGGCCCCAGTCGTTGCTGTTGTACGCGATCACGACGTGGGTGACACCGGAGGTGTCCAGTACGTCGTCGTCGAACCTGGCTAAGCCGGACAGCCCCCAGGATGGAGACTGTTGCGGTGCGTTGAGGCGGATGCGATTGCCAGAGATGCCTCTGTTCACGACGGCGATCCGGGCGTCAGCCGGAAGGACGGCTGCGGCGTATTGCGGCCATCCCATTGCCGTGCTCGATCCGCCGAGCGCCACGACTACAGCCCGCGCCGTTCCTGCGACCTCGATCGTGCGTAGGAAGGGTCCTCCCGCCGGAAGTGACCAGCCACTTCCGTCGGGCTGTGCGCTGGTGCCGGTGTTCGGTGCAGGAAACTCGCGAGCCTCGTCGATGGGTGTCACCGCGGTCCCTTCCAGTGGGAAGGGCTGGACTCCGACGAAGTCGCCGGCACGTGATCGGGCGAAGTGAAATCCTCCCGCGGTTGCGTATGGGGTCGACTCCGGCAGATAGACGTCGATGCTGATCTCGTCACCGTGCTGGACCGCCAACTCGGCCGGGTCGCACCAGCGTGACTCACCCACCGGAATCTCGAGCGACCGTTGCCCGTCAAAGGCCAGCTCGACGAACCGCCCGCCGACGCCGATCGCGGCCCGTCCGATCCGAACCGGGCAGACACCGAACCTGTTGCTCAACTCGACCCGGACCAAGCTGCCTCCCAGGCTCGCGGGAACAACCATTCGGACGGTGACGTCTGCGAACCCTGGCTCGTCGTCTTCGCCACGGAAGTCAGAGACAGCCTGGCCCCATGTCGGCCGCCACTGCGTCGCCGCCTCGGCAGTGTGCTCTCTCATTCCCCGACCCCTTCCATCGACTTTGGTACAACGTACCAGCTATGGTACGACGTACCAGACGTGTCAGGATAGGGGAATGTCGGAGGCACGTCGCGCATCGAAGTCGGGATCATCTGCGCTTAGCCGTGATCGCATCGTGGACGCGGCGATCGCGCTCCTCGACACCAAAGGTCCGGGCGGCCTCACGTTCCGCTCCCTCGCCACCGAGCTGCAGACAGGTCACGGCGCCATCCAATGGCACGTGCAGAACAAGGACGAGATCGTCGCAGCTGCAAGCGACAGCATCCTCACGCGAGCACTCGAGCCACCCACCAGTGGACCGACACCGCGAGCCTCCATCCACGGCATAGCGCTCGGAGTGTTCACCGCTATCGACGCCCATCCGTGGCTCGGTCAGCAACTCTTCGCGGTGCCCTGGCAGTCCGCGACGGTGCAACTCTGGGAGAAGCTCGGGCGCTCCCTCGAAGAACTCGGCCTGGCGGACAGCTTCCTCTTCACTGCTGTCTCGACCCTGGTGGACTACATTGTCGGCGTCGGACGACAGAACGCGTTCAACACGCACACCCTGGCCGCCGGGCAGGAACGCGAGGACTTCCTCGACACTGTCGCTGACCGGTGGCAGAGCCTCGATCCGGTCGAGTACCCCTTCGTCAACCGCATGGCCGACCAGCTTCGAGCGCACGACGACCGGACCGAATTCCTCAACGGAATCGACATCATCCTCGACGGGCTCGAAGCGGCCCATTGAGGACTACCGCAAGAACGGGGCTCGTCTATCCAAGTTGCGTGAGAACGGAACGGAGCCGGTCGAGAGCCGCCGACGTCAATGCGGCGAGATCATCGCCGTCGCCGGCGGCCCAGGCTGCGAACCCCTCCTTGAAGGCGAGCACTCCGAGCTCGGCGGCAGCGTCGGCTGCCGGATCGGGGACACCGCGGGCGCGGAGCGCGTCGGCTATCGCCGCGGCCATTCCAACCTTCTTGAGCAGGGCACGCTCCTGCAATTCGGTGCTGGTGGCGATGACCGCCTCCAGCCGGGGTCCGAGCTCACGGTTGAACGGGGTCATGGCGGAAGCCGCATTGGCGAGCCCGGCGTCGACCGCCGTGAGCGGGCTGGCGTCCCGCGGCGCGCTCGCGATCCCCTCCGCAAAGAGCGCGGACAAGGTGCCCTGCCCAGCGGCGAGAACCTCGCGCTTGTCGCTGAAGTGCCGGAAGAACGTGCTGCGGGTGAGGCCAGCGCGGTCAGCAATCTGCGCGACGGTTGTCTCGTCGTATCCCTGCTCTGTGAACAGTTGCAGGGCGGCGCTGACGAAACGTTCGCGTGCGTCGGGTTCCCAGCGGGGCATGAGCCTATGCTAAGCGATGGGACTGGTGTCGCATCACAGTGATACAGTGATGGGACATCAGTCGCATCACCGTGCCGGCTCGATATCCACCACAGTCAGGAGGAGTACTCAATGCGCGTCTTCATCACTGGAGCATCCGGAGGAATCGGCCAGGCCGTCACGGAGGAGCTCGTCGCTCACGGGCACGAGGTCGTCGGCCTCGCCCGCTCCCAGTCATCCGAAGCAAAGGTCATTGCCGCGGGCGGCACGCCGGTGCGGGGTGGCCTCGGGGATCTGGATGTGCTCACCCAAGCAGCGAGCGAGGCAGACGGCGTGATCCACCTTGCTTTCAGCAATGACTTCACCGACCTCGAACGCAGCATCGCGGAGGAAGGACTGGCGATGGACACCATCGGGGCCGCCCTCATCGGTTCGGACAAGCCGTTCTCGATCGTGTCGGGCACGACATTCGCGACCGGTCGCCCGGCCACGGAGCATGACCCGATAGCGACCACCGGTCCGGTCGGTGGACGGGGCATCAACGCCCGCAGGATCCTGGACCTCGCCTCCCAGGGCGTGCGCACCTCGACCGTTCGCTTGCCACGATCAGTGCATGAGCGGTACGTCGCGTACGGTTTCGCCGGCATCCTCATCCAGGCGGCTCAACGATCCGGTGTATCCATGTACGTCGGCGACGGCAGCCAGCGATGGCCTGCCGTTCACCGCCGTGATGCCGCCACCCTGTTCCGCCTCATGATCGAGAAGGGTGAACCTGGAACATCGGTCAACGCTGTGGGTGACGAGGGCAACTCGATGCTCGAAATCGCCACGATCATGGGAGAGCAGCTTGGAATGCCGGTCCAGCAGGTACCCGCTGAGACATTCGGACCACTCGGGCAAATCTTCGCCCTCGACCAACCGGCGTCGAGCACCTGGACCCGCGAGACCTACGACTGGGAGCCGACACACCCAAGTCTTCTCGCTGACCTTAAGGCGGGCGACTACCCGCCCCTCGAGCACTAAGCCGCTGCCGCGTCTCGACGGTTATGGCAGCCCGACCGGTGCCACTCTGACCGTCCGCCGCCGCCACCGTCAGGTATAGTCCCAACACGACGGCATCCCCCCCTTCGTCGTGGTTGAGAGACTGGGCAGTCAGCCAATTGGCGGCTGCCCAGTCTCGCTTACGCTTGGGCGGCTTGCACAGGCGACTTCGGTAAAACCCTCCGCCGAAGACAGACGGCGACGCTGGTGGCTATGCGCACCAGTTGGCGCCGATCTCGTTTTCGTGAACACTTCCGAGATGCGCTGGTGGGATGGGTCCGCGTGGACGACTCACACCGGACAGCCGGTGGCCGTCACAGCACCAGTCTCTACCGCTGCGCCGACGACCAAGTCTCCTCGAAGGATCCCGACTAGCACGCGGGTGGGTGGCGCACTAGCCCTGGCCTTCAGCCTGTCAGCGGCGTCCGCCGGAATCGGTTCGGTCCTCATACCTGGAAATCTGACCAGCATCGTTCAGCAGGCGACTACGAGATCGACGGGAACGCTTGATGACAGTACACCAGCGATAACATCCATCATGAACGAGCAGGCGACTTGGTTCACAGCGCCGTCAGCTAGCGGTTGTGGTCTCCGGTTCTGCGGCGTGGTTTCTCTGGGTGACACGGCCGCGGATGAAGATGATCGCGATTAGGCCGAAGATGATCACGATCGGGTTCTGGAGCCCTGCGATCGTCAGGAGCGGGTTGGCGGCGCCACCGTTCGAGGTGTCGATGCCGCCGTTGGCCAGGGCCAGTGTGGGGTCGGTGATGGCGTGCAGCAGGATCGCCCAGGTGAGGTTCCCGGTCACGCGCATCACGAGATACATCACGATGCCGAAGCCGAATGTGTATGCCACCGTGGCCAGGACGGTGACGTTGATTCCGGTGCCGATCGCGTTGACCAGGTGCAGCAGGGCGAAGACCGTGGCGGCGAGCACGGCTACGACCCGCTCGCTGTATCCGCTGTCGCGCAGGAGCTTGACCGCGATGCCGCGGGTGAGCATCTCTTCGACGAAACCGACGAGCAGTCCCGCGAAGATGAACGTCACGATGACGGTGCCGGCCGAGTAGGCCGACCAGTCGGTGCCGAAGATACGCAGGATCGCCGGGAGGACGACGAGGGCGACAGCGATCCACATCCACCAGCTGCCCTTGACCGGCTGGGGCGCGAACAGTGGTCGCCACCACCGGACCGTTGACACGAAGATCCCGACAAGGATCGAGCCGACGAGCACACCAGCGCCAACAGCGAAGAACACGCTCCCCGGTGTGGCGAACAGGTTCCTTGTATCGATCTGGACGCTGAAAGCAGTCTGGAGAAGCAGCGAGACACCCGTGTACAGGACGGCGTACACGACGACAACGAGCACGGCCCTCCACCACCCACCCCGATTCCAGAACGCAGACCAACCGGACTCGGGCCGAGGTGATGTGACGATGCTCAAGTGGATGTCCCTTCGCGGCGCTCACGTGTTGAAACGACTCTCGGCCAATTTACAGGCTCACGCCGAAATTCATTTCGCCGCGCTACGAATTGTGCTGCGCCAGTGCCCTCTCAGCGCCTCAGTCTACGTATGCCCGTCGCCGCACCGATGCCGGCTACCGCGATCCAGGCGAGTGCGGCGATCCAGAGCACGGCGGTGCCGATGCCGCTGAGCAGCGGCGATCCCAGCGCCGTCGCGAGAGCGAGCGTCGCGGTCGCGTACATCCCGAGGGGAAAGACGACGGACCAGAGCCCGGTCTCGTAGCGGATCGGTTCACGCCGCACGAGGTAGCGCACGACCCCCAGCACAATGAGGAAGGGCACGCACCAGGTTCCGAACGCCCACAGCACCAGTCCGGCGCCCAGGACGAATGGCGCGACGACGGGCAGCTCGCCGCTCTGGACGATCCGCGCCGCCGCCAACGCCGAGATCGCCGTCGCGCCCATGACCACCCAGGCGGTCGGCGCGACCGTGCCTGGCCCGCGCCGCGTGCCGAGGAACCGCGCGGTGAGAAGACCGGCGAGCAGGAAGTACAGCACGACGCCGACTCCCCAGAACGAGAAGGCGACGATTCCGGCCGAGAGCAGCGAGGCGATGATCGAAACGGACTGGGTCGCGACCACCCACAGGAACCAGGAGCCGTCCACGTCCTTCGCGGACGGCCGGCGGTAAGCGCGGAGGACGAGCGCGGGGAGCATCCCATAGGTGAGGGCGGCCCAGACCGGCACCGCGACGGCGACGGCGAGCCAGGCGATCCACCCGATTCCGAGGGCGTGGCCCAGCGCGACCACGACATCGAACGCCGCGACCACGGTCCAGAAGCCGAAGGCGCGGCTCGGATCGCGCAGGTCGGCGGCGAGGGCGGTTGTGGCCGTCAGCACTCGCGCGACCAGCGCGGCGAGCAGCACGAGGAGTCCTCCCGTGGCGATGACGAACAGCACGATCCCGATCGGCGCGAGGCCGACGGTCACGAATGCGGTGCCGAGGATCCCCGTCGCCATCAGGAACGAGAAGGCGTTGGGCGGCAGGCCGGTGACGATCCGTCGCACCGTCAGGGGCGTGCGCCCCGGTGCCGCCTGATCAGATGGACTGCCGGTAGCCGAAGAACTCATGGTCGTTGTTGTATCCGCCGAGGCCGCCGCCGACGTCTTCGAAGCGTTCCACGAACTCGATGGCCTGGATCCATTTCACCATCTTGAAGCCGAGTTGCACCTCGTTCCGCAACCGCAGCGGAGCGCCATGCGAGAACGGCAGCGTCTGATCGTTCATGTCGTAGGCGAGCATGGTGAGCTCGTACCGCATCTGGGCGAGCTCCTGCACGTCGTAGTACAGGCCCCCGTCCGCTCCCTCCGCGAACGAGTAGAAGACCACCCAGCGCGCGTTCGGCGTGGGCTCGACCAGATCGAGGATCGTCGACATCGACACCCCGCCCCATTTGGCGACTCCCGACCATCCCTGAATGCAGAAGTGCTGCGTGATCTGCTCATGGTGCGGTAGCGCGCGCAGGTCGGCCAGCGACAGGCTCGCGGGCTTGGCGACCTGTCCGGTGATTTGCAGGCGGTAATCGCGGAAGCCGTCCTCCTGAAGGTGCCGGTATTCGTCGCTGTCGGGAACCCGTCCGTTGGACCAGAAGTAGGGAGAGATGTCTTTCTCGGTGTACTCGCCCGGTTTGCCGTCGACGTGCTCGAACAGTCGCTGCACCGGCCCGATCAGGGCCATCCCGAAGCGGCGCACGGCACGCGGGTGACGGTAGGTGAACGGGGTGGCGGCGACCCACACGACGACGAGCAGCGCCGTCGTGACCATGAACACGATGAATCCCACCCAGGATTGCGTGTCGTTGCCGGCGTACATGTGATTGAGGTTGCGCAGGGCGCCCGTGGTGAGCACGAGGCTCACGTGGATGACGACGAAGAACAGGTACCAGCACAGCACCAGGAAGTGCAGGGAGCGCGCGAACTGGATGCTAAACACCCGACTGATCCACCGCATCCGGGTCGACAGCGCAGGCGACATCCCGAGACCCGTGAGCATCGCGAGGGGCGCCGCGATGAACACGGTGATGAAGTACGCGATCAGCTGCAGCGCGTTGTAGTTGACCCAGCCGTTCTCAACCGGCCAGTCCAGCGACAGATACCGGATGGCCGTGGTGAGCGCGTTCGGGAAGACGTCCCAGCTCATCGGAACGATCCGCATCCACTGGCCGGTCACGAAGAGCAGCACGAGGAACACGATCCCGTTGGCCAGCCACAGCACGTCGACGCCGAGGTGCCACCAGCGCGCGAGACCGATCGAGTGCCGCCGCCCGGGAAGCCCGACGTTGTCGGGAAGGGTGAGAGAGTCGCCCTTCGCCGTGTACGTCGGGTCGTCGGGCACCGGCCGCTGGAACCGCAGCCACTCCCGGCCGGGCACCGAGTGCCGCGACCAGTAGAGCCGCGGATGGTCTGCGAGGATGCTCAGCCCGGCACGCACGATGAAGATCATGAACAGCACATTGAGGAAGTGCTGCCACTGCAGCCACGCGGGGAACCCGACGGGAGCGTCGGCCGGGAGCTTCGACTCTCCCGGGTAGGTGCGCATGAAGTCCTGCACCGCCGGCAGGGTCACGATACCCCTGGCGACCGCGATCGCGACCACCCCGGCGAGCAGGACGAGAGGGAGGAGCCACAGCACGTTGATCCAGCGGTTGGGCCAGACCTTCAGCCGCGGTGCTGTTCCGTACTGCGCGGGAAGCCCGCCCGCCCAATCGGGACCCACCCGGTCGTACCGACGAGTGTCCAGCTGCTCCCGGAACCGAGGCGATACCTCCGCCAGCTGCTCACGCCGCTGCTCAGCAGCTGACGTCTGCGGGACCTCGCTCGCAGCCATATTGCCCCCGATTCTCTAGAAGTTACGGTGGAGTGTACCTCTCCGTCAGAGGCCGCGAGTCTTGAGGTTCCGATCACCGCGAGAGCCACGATCAGCAAGGGAAACTGCAACTGGCTTTCCAACTCAGTCACACTTGCGTCGAACTGCGGCAAGCGAAGAACGTCGGGCGCTCCTTGAACACGGCCTTTTGGGCAGTGCATCCGTCGACGCTGCGCAAACACGGCCGCCCCGTGTCGTAAGTTGCCGCAGTCGTGGACGCCCTCGCTACCTGGTGCGTCGAAGCGGGACGTCACCACGGCTGCTATACGACGGCAGCGCAGTGCCAGGCCTCCTCACATAGCCAAGCTTCCACACCCCGCAAATTGACGGCGTCTTCCTCGACCATTTCGCAGACGATCCCAGGGCTGGCGGCCGCGTGCTGGACCAGATCGAGGTCGTGAAATCACTGAAAGCGCGCTCGCGCATCACTCGATCAGCAGGACAGTACCCGGCGGACATCCGCAGCGAGGCCATCCGCCACGCGGTCGGAGGCAGCATCTTCGCGATTGAGCATCCCCCATGCAAGGAGACCCGATTTCGCACAATCCACTGGGCAGACAACGGCTGCCGACCTTTGTCATCGCCGGCGTCCACGTGGGGCTGTTGCAAATCGATGCGATACGCGCCTCAGGTACTCCAAACGGAAACGAACCAGCTGGCGGTGCGGTCCCAGACGAGCGAGGCTTCTACCGCGCGGCTCAGAGCTAGCTCGCCTATTGACTAGCGAGGCAGACGCAAGCCGAACATCCCGCCGTCAACAGCAAGGGCGGTACCAGTCGTGAACGAGGATTCCGGCGACGCCAGATAGATGATCGCCTGGGCGACCTCGGCTGCTGTGGCGAGGCGACCCATCGGCTGCCTGGCTTCGAGACGTGCCCGTTCGGCGGCTGCGTCGTCCGACGCATCCAGAAGGCGGCCGACCCACGGCGTGTCGACTGTGCCCGGGCAGACGCAGTTCACTCGAATGCGACCGGCGAAGTCGGCGGCGGTGGCGAGGGTGAGCGCGTGCACTGCCCCTTTGCTGGCGCTGTACAGCGCCCGCTGCGGCAGTCCCGCCCAGGCGGCGATCGAGCTGACGTTGACGATGGCTGCGTTCGACGAGCGTTCGAGGTGCGGCAACGCGGCGGCCGTCACGCGGGCGATGCCTGTCACGTTGATGTCGAGGACTCTCCGCCATTCGTCGTCGTCGTTGTCCGCGATGGTGCCCGATGCGCCGATCCCTGCGCAGTTCACCACGATGTCGAGCGTTGCCCCGTCGAATCTCTCGGTGATGACGGACTCGACTGCGCTGCGGTCCGTCACATCCGCGACGAGGAAGTCGGCGTCGCCTGCGGGGCGGGACCGGTCGAGACCGACGACAGTCGCGCCCGCTGAGCGCATTCGCCGCACGACCTCCTCGCCGATGCCACTCGCTGCTCCAGTGACGAGCGCTGTCAGTCCGTCGAGCTTCATGGTTTCTCCAGAGTTCTGTGTGGTCACGTCGGCGCTCATGGCGCGGGAACGAATCGCTGGCGCTGCTCGCCGAGACCGTCGATCCGCAGGACGAGTTCGTCACCTGCGGAGAGGTAGCGTGGCGGTCGCTGGCCCAGTCCCACGCCCGCCGGGGTGCCGGTGTTGATGAGATCTCCGGGGTGCAGGACGGTGAACTGGCTCACGTAGCGGACAATTTCGGCGACGTCGAAGACCATCGCGCTGGTGTTCCCGCGCTGCTGTGGCACTCCGTTGATGTCCAGTTCCAGCCCGAGAGCGTTCAGGTCACCTGCCTCATCAAGAGTGACAAGCCACGGCCCCAGCGGGTTGAACCGTTCGAAGGACTTGCCCTTGATCCATTGGCCGACATGTTCGAGTTGCCATTCGCGTTCCGATACGTCGTGTGAGATCGTGACCCCGGCGACGTAGTCCAGCGGGTTCTCGTCCGCACCGAGGTACCGAGCGGTCTTCCCGATGACGACACCGAGTTCGACTTCCCAGTCCGTCTTCGTGCTTTCCCGAGGAATGTATACGTCATCATTCGGACCGACGACGGTGTGCGAAGCCTTCCCGAAGATGAGAGGCTCGCCCGGCACCGTCAGATCCGACTCCGCAGCGTGGTCGGCGTAGTTCACGCCAACGCACCAGACCTGTCCTGGTCTGGCGATCGGAGCTCCGATGCGCGTACCCGATTCGACGATGGGCAGACCGTCTGTCCCATCCGCTAGACGGCGTCGAAGCACGTCGAGACCGTCGAACTCGAAGAACGAGGAATCGAAGTCGGCAACTATCTCCGACACGTCCAGGGTGAGTCCGTTGACGTTGACAGCCGGCTTCTCGCGGCCGGGCTCGCCTATACGAAGCAGTTTCATTCGGGATTCCTTTCTGGTCGGGGTTGCACCCCGTAGACGGTGTTGGCGGTGCGCCAGCGTAGAGCGTCAATACTTTCGGCGGTGGGAGAAAGGGCGTCCGCCACCCGCTCCCACCGCCACTCCCCGGGATCGGCGACCGGGAAGTCGCTGCCGAGCATTGCCCGGTTGAATCCGAACGCATCGAGCGCCTCGCGAAAGTACGGCGCCGCCGCGTCCGTGAAGCGCACACCGGAGAGCTTGACGTTCGCGCTCGAGTGGTGTGCGACAGCGCGGATGCCCGCACGCCAGGCGGCGGCTTCGTCACTGTGCCATCCGGCCTGAACCGGCGGATTGCCGAGGTGGTCGACGACGATCACGGCGTCCGGCGCCCGGCTGTGGAGGTCGGCCAGCTCTTGGAGCTGGTCGGCGCGAACGGTCGCATCGAAGACGAGACCTCGATCCGCCAGCCCGATCAGACCGGCACCGTACGCGTCGGTAGCGATCGTGTCGGGCGCATGGTCTTGCAGGATGTGCCTCACACCCACCACTAGCGGTTCCCTGACGAGCTCGTCGAGGCGATCGCTAAGACCTGGCCCGTCCAGACGGATGTCCGCGACGATGCCGGACAGTTCCGGCCAGTCCAGGCCGACCACCCAGCGCACCTCTCCTCCGGCCTGCTCCGGGAGGCAGCCGGCCTGGACGAAGATCATCGCGGTCGCGCCGGCCTGTCGGTCGATGTCGTGTGGGAGCACCGTTCGGTCAAGGGCGGGGACGTTATTAAGCCACGGATAGCGGAGGATGCGCGGGTCCCAGACGTGCACATGCGTGTCCACGAGTGGACTGTTCATCGTCGTCCGTCTACTCCTTGGTCGCACCGGCGAGCATGCCCGAGACGAGCGCGCGCTGGGAGAACAGGAAGAGGACGAGAACCGGGAGGATGGCGATGATGATGGCCAACGCCAGCTCCGGGCTGGTGATGTTGAGTCCCTTTCCGGCGACCGGGTTGAATGAGGGAGTCGACGACAGCAGCTGATTGAGGCCCACCTGGATGGGGAATTGATCGCTGTTCGGGAGGACCAAATACGGGAGGAAGAAGTTGTTCCAGTTGTTGACGAAGCTGAAGAACGCGATCAGCCCGACCACCGGTTTTGCCAGCGGCATCGCGACCCGCCAGAACACCTGCCATTCGTTGCATCCGTCGATGCGCGCGGCCGAGAGCAGGTCGCGCGGAAGGCTCGTGGCGAAGTAGATGTACACCAGGTAGACACCGAACGGATAGAACGAGAACGGCAGGATGATCGACCATACCGTGCCAATCAGCCCGAACAGGTTCAGTTCGAGGAAGGTCGGCAGCACCAGGGCAGCTGACGGCATGATCATCACCACCAGGGTGATCGACAGCAGGATCTTGCGGCCACGGAACCGGGTCAAGGCCAAGGCGTAGCCGGCGGGAACGCTGGTCGCGAGGGTCAGGATGAGGGACCCGACCGAATAGATCGCCGAGTTCTTCAGCCAGACGAAGATCGCACCTCCCTGGAAGGCGACAAGATGCTGCCAAGCCGTCGCCACATTGCCGAACGACCCGAATGACAGCGGAAACTGGTGGATGAGGTCGCCGGCGGTCTTCGTCGGCGCGAGCAGTAGCCAGATCACCGGCAGCACGAAGAACACGACGAGCAGGGCAAGGATCACCACCACGATCCCCACGGAGACGAAACGGGAAACGCGCCGACCGCTGTTGGCGGTGCGCTGGTCGAGTGTTGTGGAAGTCATTCGTCGTCTACCTTGAACAGGCCGGAGCGGGTCACCAGGACGGCGGCGACAACCAGGCCGAGAGCGAGCAGGAACAGAGAGATCGCGGCGGCACCGTTGAAGTCGCCGTGCTGGAACGCGTACACGTACGCGAGCTGGTTGGGTGACCAGGTGGGGCTCACCCGGCCTAGGCTCGCCGTCTGCAGGAGCTGCGGCTCGACGAAAAGCTGGGTACCGGCGGCGAAGGCGAGGATCGACTGGTACACGATCCACTTGCGGATCATCGGGATCTGAATGTGCCAGGCCGACTGCCAGGGACCAGCGCCGTCCATCCGTGCCGCTTCGAGCACTTCGTCGGGGATGTTGTTGAGCGCTCCGTACATGACGACGATCCAGCCACCCGCCCCGGTCCAGAAAGCGATGAGCACGAGGATGACGGGGAGATTCTCCGGCGCGAGCACCTGCGCGAACGAGCCGAGACCCATTGCGCGCAACAGCCCGGAAGCCGGACTCACCGCCGGGTCGAGCATGAACAGCCAGACGAGCACGCTCGCGACCCCGGCGAGGGCGCCCGGGATGTAGTACAGGAAGCGGAAGACCGCGGCGGTGCGTGGGCGCATCCTGGCACGAAGAATGACCGCCACGACAGTGGTGAGCACGATGACCAGGACGAGCCACATGACCAGGTAAATGCCGATGTTGAGGAACGCCGGACCAAACCGGTAGTCCTGGACCACCTTGATGAACTGACCGAGGCCGGTGAACTGGCCCCTGTCGTTCGTGAACGCCAGGTAGATCGCATACCCGGTTGGGATGATGCCGAAGGCGATCAGGAAGAGTGTGTATCCGGAGACGAAAAGGTACCCGGAGATGCCGGAGCGGCCGGCCCGCCACCGCGGAACTCCGCGACGGCGAGCCTGCTTGGTGCTGACGAGCGCGGGGACGCGCTCAGTTTCAATGCTTGTCATTTCGTGGTGACCGTGTATCCAACCGACTTGGCCTCATTGACGATCGCGGTCTGCCATGCGGGAAGCGTCTCGGTCAACGTCTTTCCCGCCGTGAGGGCAGGCAGCACGACGCTGGACCACGAGGTCGCGTCACTGAACTTCGTGTTCGACCATCCAGTCCACACCTGATCGGCAGCCGTCTGGAACGGACCGGCGATGTCGTCGGCGAAGTAGGACGCGTTGTCTGGGTTCGCCAGCCAGGTCTTCGCCCCCGGTACGTAGGCCGGGTAGGTCGGCGCCGACTTAAGGTTCTCATCCGACGTGGTGAGCCACTCGGTGAGCGCTGTCGATGCCTTCAGGTTTTTCGAGTGCGACGACACCATCCACACGCCTCCGCCGACGTTGCCGGTGTATGCGGTCGACTCACCGTCCCACTTCATCGGGTTCGCAGCGGCGATCTGACCCTTCGGGGTCTTGAACGCCGAGTTGAAGAGGTACTGGCCGTACCAGGACGGCCCGTTCGCCATCAGCACCTTGCTGCCGTCGAAGCCCTGACTGAAGAAGCCCTGCGTGCTCACAGCCTTCGCCTGAATGAGGTTGTCGAGGAGCGACGCCATCCGGGTGCACTCCTTGGCCTGCAGGTCGACGCGGAGCTTGCCGTCATCCTGAAGCTGCTGGGCGGGGCACTGGCTCGACCAGAAGTAGCTCTCCTGAGAGTTCGTGTCGCCGACGGCGCCGACAATGTATCCGGGGTGCTCCTTCGCGACCTTCAGGCCGAGTGCTTCGTACTGCTCCCACGTGGTGGGGACGGTGTAGCCCCACTGGTCCATGAGCGTCTTGTTGTACCAGAGCACCACCTGGGCGATGTCATTGCGGAGGCAGTACGTGTGACCGTCGAACTCGCAGGGGGTCAGCGACCCCTTGGCGAAGTTGTCCAGCGTTGCCTTCTTCACCAGCCCGTCGTCGAGTGGCGCGGCGAACGGAACGGCCTTCGGACCGGTCGGCTGCGATGCCCAGGTCACGTCCGTGGGCGAACCGAACACGACATCCGGCCATCCCTTGTTCGTGCGGTCGAAGAGCTGCACCTTGGTCTGGAGGTAGGTGGACCCGTCGGCGCTGCCGTCGTAGGTCACAATGTCCATCTTCACATCCGGGTGCGACTTCTGATAGGCCTGCACGGCGGGGAGGCGGGTCGAGTCCGCCCAGACGGTTATCTGGGACGAGTCGTCCTGCGTCACGGGTTTGAAGGCGGCCGAACTACTGGTGTCGGACTGATCTGCACTCGCACATCCGGTGAGGGCGGCGAGGACGCCTGCTGTGGCGAGGGCGAGCGTTGCCGCGACGGCGCGACGGCCGGGGCGATAAAGTCGTGGCGACTTCATTGTCTTGCCTTTCTTGATGCTGGGGTTGGGTTGGGTTTCATTGCGGTGCGGACTCAGGCGGCCGTTCCGATGAACGGGTGAAGGGCCGCCGGGTAGTCGAGACCGGCAGGTAGTGCGATGCCGGGCTCGGTGGGTGCGTGGAGAAGGCCGTTCTCATCGACGTACTTTTCGCGGACGACCGTTGTCGCCGTGACAAGAGATTCGTAGTAAGTCGTGTTGGGAATCGCCATGCACAGATGGTGGGTCGGGAGGTCCGAGCCGTGGACCTCCGCTCGGAGCCGGAAGGCGTCTGCTAGGTGGGCGGTACGCATGGCTCCCGTAATACCCCCGCGGAGGTTCGTGCTCGCCCGCACCCCGAAGGTCGCGGCGCCCGCGGCGATGAAGTCGGCGGAGTTCATGTGCGCGCCGTCGGACGTCTCCGCCACAAGGAGGGGCACGTCGACCGCCTTCGCGAGCCCGGCGTACGCGGTGATGCTGAACTCGCGCATCGGTTCCTCGTACCAGAGGTAGCCTGCGTCAGCGAGCGCACGTCCGACGTGGATCGCGTCTGGCAGATCGAACCCTGCCGAGCCGTCGTACATCAGCGGGACATCGTCGCCGACGTGATCGCGGAGCGCGATGGCAAGTTTCGCGTCTCGACGCGCATCCCCCCAGGCATGCAGTTTGATGCCCTGGTAGCCGAGGGCGAGACACTGGTCGGCCACGTCGAGGAACTCTTCAACGCTGGCAAAAGTGGATGTGGATGCATACGCGGGCAGGCTCGTTCGGTAGCCGCCGAGCACCTTCCACGTCGGCAGACCCTGCATCCGGCCCGCCAGATCCCATAGCGCGGTGTCGACCAGACCAAGCGTCGGCAGCGGCAACTCGTGGATTCGGTCCAACTCCCAGATCCGATGCCAAAGCCATTCCCGCTGCAGAGGGTCCTGGCCGACCAGTTCCGGACGGAACACACGCTCAACCAAGTCATCGAGCATCACCGCCGCGCCGGGGCGGGCGAAGAACGCGATACCTTCTGCGCCTTCGTCCGTCCCGATCCGCAGCACAGCGCCGTCGCCCGCGGGGGCACTCCCGGCCAGGCCATCCCGCCATTTGAACGGGGGGTTGGCGGCGGGGACATGAACCCGGATGGATTCGACGTGCGTGATCTTCATGACTGCTTTCTTCGTTCGGTGATTTCGGATCGGTGGTCTGCTGCGGCTTAGAAGCCGCCGTAGACCTGGAGTTCGTAGATGCTGCCGCCGTTCCCACTGGAACCGGTGACGGTGAGGCGCACATAGCGGGCGTCCACAGGTTGGGCGAGGAACGAGTAGTTCGTCCGGTCGGTGGTGCGCGCAGCGCGGTGGTCCTCGAGCGTCGACCAGTTCGTGCCGTCGGTCGAGTATTCGAGGAGGTACTGGTATCCGCTCGGCAGTTCGAATGTGGTCACGGCGCTCTTGATGCTCGTCACCGCGCCGAGGTCGACTTGGATCCAGGACGGATCGGGCAGTCCGAGGCCCTGCGCCCACCGTGTGGAGAGGTCGCCGTCGACCGCGAGCTCGGGGAGGTTGGGCTCCGAGAACGAGGACACCGTGACCGGCTTACCTTTCGCGAGGTCGCTATCGGCCGGCAGTGTGACGGCTGCCGCGGAGCTCTGAGCGGACTGGTTGCCTGAGGCATCCCGGGCGACGACGGTGTAACTGTGCGACGAGCCGGGGGTCAGACCGCCGACGCGCAGGGTGGTCGCGGTGGTGAGGGCGATCTGCGTGGTTCCGTCGTACACCGCGTAACCGGTGACTCCGGTGTCGTCGGTGGAGGCCGGCCATGATAGGTCGAGCAAGGTTGGCAGCTGCACCGAGGCGGTCGGCGCGGCTGGTGTGCTCGGCGGTGTCGTGTCCCCGCTCGGCGCCGGTGCACCGTAAACCTCGAGCTCATAGATTGAGCCGCCGTTGCCGCTCGTGCCGGTGATCGTCAGCCGGACGAACCGGCCGGCGACAGGGGATGCCGGCTCCGTGTAGTTCGTCGCCGCCGTCGTGTTCGTGCCGGTGTGGTCCTCGATCGTCCGCCAGGTCAGCTCGTCGTTCGACGCCTCAATCTTGTACTTGTAACCGCTGGCCTTTTCGAAGGTGGTGATCACGCCCGAGATGTCATAGCTCTTGCCGAGGTCAACCTGGATCCAAGAGGGGTCCGGTAGCCCGAGGCCCTGCGCCCATCGGGTCGACAGGTCCCCGTCGACGGCGTTCTTCGGGTAGTTCGTCTCCGAGTCGCTGGATGCGGTGACGGGCTTTCCGACGGCGAGGTCGCTGCCGCTCGGTGTAGTGAGGGTGAAGGCCGGGCTCGGCTTCGACTCGTTGCCGGCGGCATCCCGTGCCGTGACCGTGAACTTGTAGGCAGCGCCCGCGGTCAGGCCAGTTATGCGCGCCGAGGTGCCGCCGGTAGCTGAGACCAGCGTGCCGTTGGCGAAGACCGAGTAGCCGGTCACGCCGGTGTCGTCGGTCGCCGCTGGCCAGCTGAGCTCGGCGACGCTTGGGAAGTTGGCCGCCCCCGTCGGGGCTCCCGGCGCGGTGGGCGCCGTGGTGTCCGTCGGCGCGGGCTGGGGGTCGAGGCCGCGGTAGGCGGGCTGGAGACCGGCGTTGTCCACGATGCTGGCGGGCAGCTGGGCGCAGCTGTCGACGGTCACGTTGTTCGTGATCGTGTCGTTGGTGCTGTTGAACTGCGCACTGTACTGCGGCTTGGTCGTAAAGTTACGGTCGGCGATGATGTCCATGCCGTGGTTCAGCAGGAGCCACTGGTAGGCGATGTTGCAGAATGCGTTGTTGGTCGTGTGCCAGTAGCGGCTGCCCTCGTCCTGGTAGATCGCGCCGTAGGCGGGCTCGGGCACGTCGGTGATCAGGTTGCCGGAGACCTCGCTGTCGGGGCTCGCGCTCAGCGTGTAGATCGCACCGCCGTCGGCCTGGGACTTCATGATGTCGCTGATGGAGTTGTCCCGCACGATCGTCTTGCGGCTCGTGGTCGGGGTGTCGTAGACCGGGACGCCCGAGTTGCCAGGGTAGTTGCTGTCGCCGCCCTTGTCGGTGAGCCCCCAGCCCCACCCGACCGAAATGCCGCTGTACGGGAGGTTGTATACGCGGTTGTGCTCGATGGTGGTGCTGTCGGTATAACCGGCCAGAATACCGAGCGAGCCGTTGTAGCCGGTCGCGACGTTCGTGACGACGTTGTTGCTCACGAGCGTGTTCTTGGTGACCGAGCGCAGGTCGGTCGGATGGTGGTCGATGACCTCGACCCCGCCGATCTGGATGCCCGTGGCGGCCACGTCGGTGAAGACGTTCCCGACGATGTTCGTGCCCTGCGTGCCGGTGTTGAGGTTCAGGCCAACGGCGCCGAGCTTGGTGAAGCGGTTCCCCGTGAACGAGATGTTGTGCCCGTAGCTGACGTTGACCGCTCCGGGCGTCTTCTGCCAGTAGAGGCGCGAGGAGTCGAAGGTCGGGTAGTTGGACCCGGTGATCCGGAATCCGGCCTGGCCCTCGACCATGCCGTCGGCCGAGCTCGGTGCGAGCCATGTCGAGTACGAGAAGGTGATGCCCTGGAAGGCGACGTTGGAGACCGGCTTGTCGATCGTGCCGTTCAGGTCGACGAGGTCCTGGACCATCGGAACGGTGACGGTCGCCTTGCTCAGGTCTTGACCCTGCTTGGGCATGTAGTAGAGGTCGCCCGCGGTGTTGTCGAGGTACCACTCACCCGGGGTGTCGAGGAACTCGTACGCGTTCTCCAGCCAGGTCGGGTTCTGGATCTCCTGGCCCTCGTGCAGGTTGGCGTTGTGCCAGCACGGCTGCTGCATCGTCACCGCGGTGCCCACGATCGACTGCACCGGGCATCGGTACTCCATCCAGCCCCACTTGCTGACCACCTCGATGGCGCTCTGGTTCTTCAGCGCGTCCAGGCTGGTGTCCGTGATTGTGTAGCCGGTGGCGGTCTTCGAGAACCCGGGCGGGTTGTTGCCACCGCGGGCACGCGTCTCGAGTTCGCCGTCCACGTAGAGTTGGCGGGTGTCGATGTTCCCGACGTGCACCTTATAGATGCCGTGCGTGGCGTCGGAGAGCTTCCAGCCGGTGATGTCCTTGCCGCCGCTGATCACAGGGTGCGCTCCGGGCGCCGCCTCGTAGGTGACAGTGTGACCGCCGCGGCCCGAGTCGGTGCTGTTCAGGGCGAAGGTTTTGTCGATCTTGTACGTGCCGTCGGCAAGCACGACGTTCACATCGGTGAGCCCCGGCGCGTTGATCAGGCGCGCAGCGGTGCGCGCGGCCTCCAGCGAGCGGAACGGGTGCGCCTTGGTGCCGAGCTGGACACCGTTGCCCGTCGGAGCGACGTAGATCGAGACGGGCGGCAGCTTGAGGGAGGCGTGAGCCACTGCGGCCGCGGGCGCCGCCTGTGCGGACACCGGGACGAGGGCCAGCGCTGCGCCGGTCAGCAGTGCGACGGCGGTCGCCGTGACAGTGCGGGCACGAAAGCCTGGCCTGTTTTTGGCATGGGGGTACCGCGGAAACTTCGACATCGGAATTTCCTTCTCTTGAGAGGGGCCGGTTATGTGGGGTTGTTGGCGGTGAAGATCCTGTCGCGGATCTTCCGCTCGAACTGGTGCTGGGTCGTGTCGATGTGCTCGACCATGAGGTCGACCGCTCTGTCCATGTCGCCGTTCGCGACCGCCTCCGCGATCGCCACGTGCTGGTCGCCGGCGACCTTGAGGGAGCCCGGCGCATCGCCGTGGAAGAGCAACACATCGCTTTGGGCGATGTAGCGGCGGACGTTGCTAACGCTCGCCTGGAGGAAGACGTTCTGGGAGGCGATCGCCACGGCGCGGTGGAAGATCGCGTCGGCGTCGGCGAATGCTTCTGCCGCGTCCGAGGCGCCGGCGATGGCGGACTCTTCCGCGGCCTCGCGGATCGCCCGCACCTGCACCGGGGTCGCCAGTGTCGCGGCGCGGCGTGCCGTCTCCGACTCGATCAGCCGCCGGTAGTCGAGGAGCATCAGCACCTGCTCCATGTCGGTGGGCTGGAAGTGCTCGAGCTCGTCGGCTCCGAAGTTCGTGGCCGGGGCCGCAACGAAGATACCGGCGCCCTTGCGGACGCTCAGCCGGCCGATGGCCGCGAGCACCTTCACCGCCTCGCGCGTCACATTGCGGGTCGCATCGAGGATCTCGGCGAGGCCCTGCTCGGTGGGCAGCCGGTCGCCCGGGCGGAGGTTCTGCTCCGCGATGTACTGCAGCAGCTGCTCCGCGACGAGCTCGTAGCCCGGACGGTAACGCCCATCGCCGCTCTCCTGGCCCTGCTCTGAGCGGCGTGCGCTGCTGTTCACCTCAGCCTCCTTTGGTCGATGATCAGCGGTAACTTCCGGATAAGTATGACACATCTCTAGATAGATGCAATCTATTCGGCAAGACTGCGCGGAGAATGGCCGTTTCGCCCCGGTTTGAGTGAATAGATCTGATTCTTGTAGAGTGACTCGCATGACAACGGAGACAGCTGGAGCGACGGAGTCGTTCGAGTTCCGCACGCGACTCGCTCCCGGAATGGCGGCGCCCTACGAACGTTTCCATCGCGCCATCCCGGCCCAGGTCCACCAGGTGATGGGCGAGAGTGGCGTCGTCTCCTGGCAGATCTTCGTGCGGTGCGATGTCCTCACCCACCGTGTCGTCGCCGATCGCACGGCGCTGAAGGAGCGCCTTGACCTGCATCCCGTGAATGTTGCTTGGCAGCGCCAGGTTGCCCCTTACCTGATCGCAGGCGAGGAGCCGACCGCGCCGGAGCAGGCTGGCGCGCTCATTTGGGACTTCTCGTGGCCCGTCCGCTGACAGCGCTCGGCGCCGGGCCGTTCGGCCTCGGCTGCGCCCCCCTCGGCAATCTCTTCCGCGCGATGTCGGACGAGGATGCGGAGGCAACGCTCGAAGCAGCTTGGGCCGCAGGCGTGCGCTGGTTCGACACGGCTCCACACTACGGGCTCGGGCTCTCGGAGCGGCGGCTCGGTTCCTTCCTCCGCGGCAAGCCACGCGACGAATACTTGCTGAGCACCAAGGTCGGGAGACGACTGGAGCCGCTGCCCCTTTCCGACGTGCGCGACGACGAAGGCTTCGAGGTACCCGCCAGTCACCGGCGGATCTGGGACTTCAGCGCCGAGGGCGTCGAAAAGACGCTGGCGGGCAGCATGGACCGCCTTGGGGTCGAGCGGGTGGACATCGTGCTCCTCCACGACCCGAGCGATCACCTCGACCGAGCAGTAAGCGAGGCCGTCCCCGCCCTGCGCCGCCTCCAGCATCAAGGGATCGTCGGCGCAGTCGGGGCCGGAACGCGCGACCTCGACGCGCTCGAGCACCTGATCGATTCCGCCGATCTCGATCTCGTCATGACCGCTGGCCGCTACACACTGCTCGACCAGTCGGCCGATGACCGGTTGCTCCCCGCCTGCGCGACGAAAGGTGTCACCGCTGTCAACGTCGGCGTTTTCAATAGCGGCATCCTGGCCACGAACACCCCTCCCGAGTCGGCGACCTTCGAGTACGCCCGCGCCGATCCTCTGCTGCTCGCGCGGGCCAGGGCAATCGCCGCGATATGCCAGCGCCACGGTACGACCCTCCCAGCAGCGGCGCTGGCCTTCGCTGCCGCGCACCCCGCCATCGGCGCAATCGCGATCGGCGCCGCGAGCCCCGAGGAGGTCCGTGCCGACAACGCCCTCCACGATGACCCCCCGTCGCGAACGCTCTGGCTTGACCTGGCTGCCGAGGGCTTGCTCGGCGCCGCCGCCCTCAGACGGCTCATCGAAGGGCACGCCGGTGCACGCTGACCTCCCCGAAGACCAGCTCGTCGCCTACCGCTCCGCGGTCGCCGACCCGGGCGACTTCGACGAGTTCTGGTCGCAGACCCTGACGGAAGCGCGCTCACGGTCACTGGACACGAGCATCCAGCCGGTCACGTGTTCCCTGCAAACGCTCGAGGTCTACGACCTCCGTTTCACCGGCGCCGACGGAGACAGGGTCGCCGCGTGGCTGCGGCTGCCGAAACAGCGCGACGGAAACCTGCCAATGGTCGTCGAGTTCGATGGCTATGGCAAGGGCCGCGGTCGCCCGGAGCAGAACCTACTCTGGGCCTCAGCCGGGTACGCGCATTTGGAGCTCGACACCCGCGGGCAGTCCTGGTCGGGATGGACGAGCGACACCGCTGACCCCGCGCCTTCGGCCCCCCATATGCCCGGGATGCTCACCAAAGGCATTCGCGACCGCGACACCTACTACTACCGCCGGGTCTTCATCGACGCTGTCCGCGCGTTCGACACCTTGCCCGAGTTGCCGGGCGTCGACCCCAGTCGCGCCTACGCTCTCGGAACGAGCCAGGGCGGGGGCATCGCCCTGGCCGCGACGGGCCTCTCCGACCGGGTCTGCGGCCTGATCGCGAGGGTGCCTTTCCTTTGTGACATCCCGCGCGCGATTCGCATCACCGACGCCCACCCTTACCGCGAGCTGATCGACTACCTGCGCATCTACCGCGATCAGGATGCTGCCGCGCTGGAGACCCTCGCCTACTTCGACGGTGTCAACTTCGCGCGCCGGGCACGCGTGCCGGCCCTCTTTAGCGTCGGCCTCATGGACCCGGTGTGCCCACCCTCCACCGTCTACTCGGCCCATGCCGCCTACGCCGGCCCGAAAACACTCGACGTGTGGCGCTACAGCGGCCACGAAGGCGGCGGCATCGACGACGATCTGTCGGCCCTCCGGACGCTCGGGAGCTGGGCGCATTCTCCGCAAATGCTGGCGCAAATACTTAGTTAGTTCACTAAGCATTACGCCCGCTGCCCATCCTGCGTGCCAGGCGGGGGACCCGCCGCCCGGGAGATCGCCGCCTCGATCGCGATGCTCGGACTCGGCTTCCGGTTGTTCAAAGGCTCCGGCAGCGGCAGCGGGCAGCGGGCAGCGGGCAGCGGCACGAGCTCATCACTTCTCTTGCCGGCAGCTTCCCCGCCGCCCAGATTCATCGTGGCGTCCCAGGATGCATGGCGTTATTCACATCACCACTTCGTCGTCGCTCGCGTACATGACAACCAATATCGTGAATCCGCCATCGACGCACCCGGCGCGTCACCGCATCCGAAAGGTCGCCGTGTCCACGAGGGTGATCGAGCTCGAACGCTTCGAGATGCAACGCGGCGAGGCGTTCGCCCCACCCGCGCACGACGACCACCAGCTCGTGTGGACGCCGGACGGCATCCTCGCCGTCGAGATCCTCGACCGGTACTGGATGCTGCCGACCACCCTGGCGCTCTGGGTGCCGGCGGGCGTGCTGCACACCCCGCTCGCCCTGCGCGAATCGGTGATGGAGGGCATCTACCTCGACCCCGCACGCACGACCCGCGGCTGGGAGAGCCCCACCGCCGTGCGGATGACCCCGCTCACCCGCCACCTGATCGCGCACCTGCGGCAGCCGCTCGCCCCAGAGCCGCGCGCCCGGGCGGAGGCCGTGCTGTTGGATGTGCTCGCGCCGGCCGAGACCTCGACCATCACGGTGCCACTCCCGGCCGACGAGCGCGCGCTGGCCGTCGCGCGTCGCATCCTGGCCGATCCGGCCGACCCGCGCACGCTGGAGGAGCACGGGCGCGAGGTCGGGGCCAGTTCGCGCACACTGCTGCGGGTGTTCCTGCGCGAGACCGGACTGCCGTTCAGCACGTGGAAGACGCACGCGCGCCTGAAATCCGCCGTCGGCCTGCTGGCAGAGGGGAGCACCGTCTCGCAGGCGTCGTACCTCGTCGGCTACAGCACGCCGAGCGCCTTCATCGCGGCGTTCCACCGCACGACCGGGCAGACGCCGGGCGCCTACTTCTCCTGAGCCCCTTCTTGCTCGCGTGGGGACTATCGTAGAAACCACATCTTCGGCGATACTCTCACCATTCGATCTGTTAGGAGCAGGCATGGCCGATTCCCCCCGCTCGTCGGTGACGACCCGTCAGCAGGCGATGGCGCAGCTCGTGATCACCGAAGGCCAGCTGAGCATCGCCGAGCTCGCCGAACGGCTGAACGTGAGCCAGATGACCGCCTACCGGGATGCGGACCGGCTGGCCGAGCTCGGGATCGTGCACCGCGTGCGCGGGGGCATCACAGCCCAGCCCTCCTCCATCTTCGAGAGCAGCCTGGAGTACCGCTCCCACGTCTTCCGCGCCGAGAAGGCCGCGCTCTCGGACGCGTGCCTGCAGATGGTCGAGCCGGGGATGTCGCTGATCATCGACGACGGCACGACACTCATCCCGCTCATCTCGCGGCTGCACGAGCGGACGCCGCTGACGGTGATGACCACCTTCCTCCCGGCGATCACCGAGCTCTCGCAGGTGCGCGACATCAACCTGGTCGCGATCGGCGGCAGCTACCGCCGGCACTACGACAGCCTGGGCGGCCTGCTCGCCGCCGACATGATCGGTCAGCTGCGGGCCGACCTGCTCTTCCTCTGCCCGTCGGCGATCAGCGACGGCGTCGCCCTCCACCAGGAGGAGGACATGGTCGCGACCAAGCGCGCGATGATGGCCTCCAGCGCCCGCAAGGTGCTGGTCGCCGACCACAGCAAGCTGGGACGCCGCGCGACCCACAGCCTGGCGCCGGTGGAGGACTTCGAGCTGGTGCTGACCGACAGCGGGGCGGACCAGACGGGCCTCGCCCACGTGCTCGACCGGGGCGTGCCGGTGTCGGTCATCCCGGTCGGCTGAGCGCTCCCGGGCTGAGTCCCCGTGGGCTGAGCGCCCGCGCGTCCGTCAGAACAGCAGCGCCCCGAGCACCACCCCGACGCCGACGAGCACGATGGCCGCGGCGACCAGCACCAGGATGAGCCCCGGCGAGACTCGCGCGAGGACGGGCGGGATGTCGGCCGCGGTGGCCTCGACGGTGGCGGGCCACGTGCCCATGCTGCCGCGCAGCAGGATGCGGCGGCGGCGGATGCGGACGGAGTCGACGCTGAACGGGAAGCGGCCGACGGGCGAGTTGATGATCACGGGACGAGCTCTCCTTGCGGTGGGGGAACCGGGGCGGTCGGGTGGACGGCGCGGGCGACGCCCGCCGCGTCCAGGGTCGGGTCGAGGGGCTGGACGAAGACGACGCCCTCGCTGTCGTCGCGGACGGCTCCGTCGATGTTGCGAAGCGGCAGCGCCGGCCCCGCGAGGATGACCGCGTCGCAGTAGAGCGGCACGACGGCATCCCCGCGGCCGATGTCGAGCTGGTCGACCCGGTCCGTCCCGTGCAGCCGCAGCGGCCGGTATCCGGGCCACCAGTCGAGGCGGGAGGCGAGCCCGTCGCCGGTGGGCGCCGTGCCGCCGACGACCGTGACGTGACCGTGCTCGGCGAGGTGCGGCAGGATGATCGCGGCCTCTTCGCGCGTGCCGACGACCACGGGCTTGTGGCCGAGGACGACGCCCGCATCGAGCAGGTGGTGGGCGACCGTTCCGGCGAAGACGCCCGCGAGCCGCCCGCCCGCGATGCCGAGCTCGGCGGCGGTCGGTGGCCGGTTGCCGCCCGCGAAGACGAGCAGGTCCGCGTCCAGCCAGCGCACCGCGCCCGGGCCGACGATGAGCAGGCGGTGGTCCCGCCAGCGGATGGCACTGGCGCCGAGGAAGAACTTCACGCCTGCGCGGCGGCACTCCTCGGCCGCGGCCACGACATCCGGGTGGTCGAAGCCCCACACGCCGCCGACGGCGGGAAGCCGCTCGACGAGCGTGACGGAGGCTCCGCGCCGGGCGTGCCCGGCGGCGACGAGGAGGCCGCTCAGCCCGGCGCCGACGACGACGATGCGCTCAGTCAACGCCCACCACCCCCGATCCGGCGCCCATGCCGACAGCGGCCGGGGCCACCTCGCGGGCGTTCGCGCACATGAAGATGACACCGGCCATGCACAGGGAGCCCTGGCAGCGTCCGCCGGTCGCCCGCGTGCGCTTGCGGACGCCCTCGACGGAGACGGCGGGCACGCACGCATGCACCGCGTGGTCGATCTCGGCGGCCGTGACCTGCTCGCACAGGCAGACCACGAGCTCCTCGGTCGGGTCGGCGGCCTCGCGGGCCTCGGGGTGCGACAGCTCGCGGAGCCGCGGCGGGATGCCGAGCCGGTCGAGCGCGTCCGAGCGTTCCCGCACATCCAGGCCGAGGCCGCCGAGGATGGCCGTGATGCGCCGCGCGATCGCGGGCGAGGTCGAGACGCCGGTGGAGCGGTTGCCCGCGTGCACGAAGTTCGGCACCTGCCGGTCGGGCCGCACCCGGATCGGCTCGTCGGAGGCGGGCCGGTTGCCGGCGTACGACTTGATGGCCCGGTCGAGCGAGACGGTGGGGATGAGCTTGCGCGTGAGCTCGAACACGGTGGCGAGGCCGGCCCTGTCGGTCTCGGTGTCGTCGGGGGAACCGCCCTCGACGGCATCCGGCCCGAGGAGGACGCTGCCGTTGGTGGTCGGGGCGATCTCGATGCCGCGGGTGGTCGCGGTGGGGATGGGGAGCACGATGCGCGAGACGGTCTCGCCGAAGTCGCGATCGAGGATCCAGTACTGCCCGCGGCGCGGCCACATGCGGATCGTCTCGCCGCCGGCGAGCTCGCTGATCGCGCCGGACTGGAGACCGGCGGCGTTGATGAAGTACCGGCCGCGGACACTCCCGTGCGGAGTGACCGCGGCGGTCAGCGCCCCGCGCTCGTCCGTCTCGAAGCCGAGCACGGGAGCGTCAAAGACGAAGGCCGCGCCGTTCCGCCCGGCGAGCTCGGCGTAGGCCCAGGTGAGCCGCATCGGGTCGATGATGCCCTCGTCCGGGTAGAAGACGGCGCCGACGCAGGCGTCGGTGAGCAGCGGCTCCAGCTCGCGGGCCTGGTCGCCGGTCAGCCGCTCGACCTTCACCCCGGCCTCGCGCACGTCGCGCTCGAGGTCGTCGAGGGCGGCGAGGCCCTCGGGGTCGAGCGCGACGGTGAGCGCGCCGATCCGGTCATAGGGCACCCGCAGCCGCTCGCACAGGTCTTCCCAGTCGTCATTGGATTCGTTGAGCAGCTCACAGTCGAGCGTGCCCTTGGCCGAGTAGTAGGAGCTGGTGATGCCCGCATTCGCCTTGCTGGCGCCCTCGGCGACATCGGATGCTGCCTCCAGCACGCACACCGAGGCGTTGGTGCGGGCGAGGGCCGAGGCGATCGCCGTGCCGATCACGCCGGCGCCGATGATGACGACGTCGAAGCTCTCACCGCCGATCGCCGCCTGATCGACGCGGCCTCGTGGGGTGGTCATCGCTGCTCTCCTCTCGTGAAGGCGCCCGCGATCGCATCGAACGTCGCGAGGTAGTCGGCGCGGATGTCCGCGTATTCGGCGACGCCCGCGGGATCGGGCTCCACCGCGGCGCGCGTGCGCACCATGCTCGCGGCGGCCTCCGCCGGCGAGGCGAACCAGCCGGCCGCGACGGCGGCGAGCACCGCGCCCCCGACGGCGGCGGCCCCGGTCACCTCGGTGGCGCGCAGGGGGTGGTCCAGGATGTCGGCCTTCATGGCGTTCCAGGGCGCGCTGACCGCCTCGCCGTCGACGATGGTCAGCGGCGCATCCGAGGCCTCCACCTCCTGCCCCTGTACCAGCAGCTCCCGGGTGCGCGGGTACAGGAAGGCGATGCCCTCCAACACGGCCCGGGCCAGGTGCTCCCGCCCGTGGTGGCTCGTGATGCCGAAGAACACGCCGGAGGACTCGTCCAAGTAATAGGGAGCGCGCTGGGCGCCGTCTACGAACGGGTAGAAGCGCACGCCGGCGCTGCCTCGCGGCGCCAGGGAGGCGAGCTCGATGATCTCCGCGTAGTCGAGGCCGGGGCAGATCGCGGTGCGGAACCAGCGCAGCGCCGACCCGGCACTGTCGATGGTGACCTCGCGCACGAAGGTGTCCGGGGCGACGTGCGGCGCCGTGTCGCCGGTGCCCGTCGCGTCCGGGGCGTAGCGCGGCAGCACGAGCCGCCAGTCGCTGCAGGTTCCCGTGCCGAGGCAGATGTCGCCCGGTGCGACCGCGCCGCCGCCGAGCGTCGCGGCCTGGTCGTCGGCGCCGCCCGCCGCGAGGATGGTGTCCGCGGGGACGCCGAGGAGCTCGGCGTCGCGCGGGCACAGGCGGCCCCACTCCTCCCAGGGCCGCAGGGTCGCGGCGTCGAAGAGGGAGGCGGGGACGCCCTCGGGGTCGAGGATCTCGCGGCTCCACTCGCCCGCGGCGATGTCGTAGGCGAGAGCCCTGGTCGGGGTGGTGATGTCGGTCTCGGCGCGAGCGCCGAACGTGCCGAGCACGTAGTCCTTGGGCGAGACGGCCCGCTCGGTGCGCGCCCAGACATCGGGTTCCTCATCCTTGCTCCAGAGCAGGTTGCCGAGACCGAGGCCGACGATCGGCCGGGTGCCGGTGAGCTCCACCAGCCGTGCATCGCCGTGGCGCTCGCGCAGCCGCCGGGTCTGCGCCCGGGCGCGCTGGTCGGTCCAGCTGATCGCGCGGCGAAGCGGGCGGCCGTCGGCGTCGAGCAGCACGAACGGGTCGCGCTGGGCGACCAGCCCGATGCCGGCGACGCTGAGGCCCAGCCCGGCGGCCTCGCGACCGAGCCGCGAGACGACCTCGACGAAGGCGGCGCGCCAGTCGTCGGGGTCGTTCTCGTTCCAGCCGGAGTGGGGCGAGTGCATCCGGTACTCGGCTCGCGCCTCGCCGTGCGAACGGCCGTCGGCCGTCATGAGCACGGCTTTGGTGCTGCTCGTGCCGAGGTCGACGCCGATGACCGCGGCTTCGCCGGATGCCCTCATCCCCACTCCTTCTTCACAACCTGGATGTTAATAATAACAGAATTTCTGTTACTTCTCGCTCAGGCCGACGCCCGTGGTGATGTAGTGCACCAGCTCCTGGGTCGAGGTGTCGGCGGTGCGCATCCCGGCGACCATGCGGCCGCCGCGGAGCACGAACACCTGGTCGGCCGTGTCGATGACCTGCTGCATGTTGTGGCTGATCAGCAGGACGCCGAGACCGGAGTCGGCGAGCGTCCTGACGATCCCGAGCACCTTCGCGGTCTCCTGCACGCCGAGGGCTGCGGTGGGCTCGTCCATCAGCACGGCCTTCGTGTGGCCGGTGCCGACGGCGCGGGCGATCGCGACTCCCTGGCGCTGGCCGCCGGAAAGGCGGCGCACCGGGGCGTGGGCGGAGGGCATGTTGATGGCGTAGCGCTGCAGCAGCTCCTCCGAACGCCGCGCCATCTCCTTTTTCTTGAGCCGATAGAGGCCGCCGAGACCGTGGCGCAACTCTCGCCCGAGGAAGATGTTGGCCGAGACGTCCAGGTTGTCCGCCAGGGCGAGCTCCTGGAACACCGTCTCGATGCCGTATCCGCGGGCGCCCAGCGGGCTGCCGAACACGGCAGGCTCGCCGGCGACCAGTACCTGACCCTCGTCGGGCGCGTGCACGCCCGAGAGGCAGCGCACGAGCGTGGACTTGCCGGCGCCGTTGTCGCCGACGAGGGCGGTGATCTGCCCGCGCGGCACCGTCATCGAGACCCCACCGAGGGCCACGACGCCGCCGAACCGTTTGACGACGTCGCGCACCTCTAGAGCGTTGTCGGTCGCGGTGGCCGCGGTCACGAGACGCACCCGCTCAGGGTCACGCCGGCCTTCTTGGCCATGTCGGTCAGGTTGTCGCGGTTGACCGGCTCGGCCGGGAAGAGGACCTTCTTCGGGACGTCCTTGCCCGCCTTGATGTCCTTGGCAGTCTTCAGCACGATCTCGGCCTCGGCCTTCGGGAAGGTGGCCATCGTTTGGTACATCTGGCCCTTGCAGATCGCCTGGAGCGCGGCCTCGGTGCCGTCGACGCCGATGATGACCTTCTTGGTCGGGTCCTGTCCGGCCGAGACCATCGCGCGGATGGCGCCGAGCGCGACATCGTCGTTGCCGCCGAACACGCCGTCGACCTCGCCCTTGGCCTGGAGGGTGTCTGTCATCTTCTGCTCGGCGTCGCGGAGGGTGTAGTCGGTGTTGACTTCGGCAACGACCGTGATGTCCGGGAACTTCTTGAGCGCCTGGTCGCAGCCTTCCGCGCGCTCCTTGGCCGCGAGGATCTGGAGCGGCCCGGTCAGGTTGATGACCTTGCCCTTGCCGTTCAGCGCCTTGGCCAGCGCGGTGCAGGCGTTGAAGCCGTCTTTGACGCTGTCGAGGTAGATCAGCGAGCGGTACTCGCCGGAGGCCGGCTTGGCGATGAGGCTGATGACGGGGATGTTGGCCGCCTTCGCGGCGTCGAGGGCCGGCACGATCGCCTGCGGGTCGATGGCGTCGATGGCGAGTATGTCGACACCGCGGGCTATCAGGGTGTTGACGTTGTCGAGCTGGGTCGCCGGGTTGTCGGAGGCCTGCGTGTCGACGATCGTCACGCCCTGCGTCTTGCCCAGGGATTTCTCGGCGGCCAGCTCGTCGGAGAAGAACTGGTTGTCGAGGTTCTGGTAGCTGTGGCCGATCGTCAGGCCGCCGTCGGCGGAGCCGGCACCACCCGCGGAGCAGGCGGCGAGGGCGGCGAGGGCGATGATGGCGCCGCTCGCCAGGGCGAGGGGTCGGCTGAGGGACTTCTTCGTGCTCATCGGGGGACCTTTCTGGTGAACAGGGATGTGATCGTCTTCTGGAAGGAAGCTTCGGGGGAGAGGAGGACGGCGACGAGCAGGGCGATGCCTAGGGCCATCGTCTGCCAGAAGCCGGAGACGCCGATCAGGTTGAGACCGGTTTGGAGCACGGTGAGGATCAGCACACCGAGGAAGGTGTCGCGGAGGTTGCCGCGGCCTCCGAAGAGGCTGGCGCCGCCGACGACAACTGCCGCGATGACCTGGAGCTCGAGGCCCTGGCCGGTCAGCGGGCTCGCGGTGGCGAGCCGCCCCGTGTAGAGGATGGAGGCGACGGCCGCGAGCACCCCGGAGAGCACGTACACGCCGATCAGCACGCGGTCGATGCGGATGCCGGAGAGCTTCGCCGCCTCCGGGCCCCCGCCGACGGCGTACACGTGACGGCCGAAGCGGGTCTGGTTGAGGATCCAGTACCCGATCGCGAGGACCACGATCAGCACGACGACGGGGATCGGCACCGGGCCGAGGTAGCCGGAACCCAGCCAGATGATGAAGGGGTCGTGCATCGGCAGCGGGCCGCCGTTGTTCCACAGCTGCGCTGCGGCGATCAGCACGTACATCATGCCGAGGGTCGTGATCAGCGGCGGCACGTGGAACTTCGCGACGAACACGCCGTTGACGAGGCCGGAGACGACGCCGATCACCAGCGCCACCACGATTATCGCCAGGGCGTTGCCGCCGAGTGCTGCTGTCGTCGCGCACGCCATGCCCGCGAAGCTGACCAGGCTGCCGACCGAGAGGTCGATGCCCGCGGTCAGGATGACGAATGTCATGCCGACTGCCATGATCCCGACGGTCGACGACGCGCGAATGATATTGATCAGGTTCGCCTGCGTGAGGAACGACGGCGCGAGGATCGACCACAGGACGATCTCGGCGAGCAGGACCGCAGGCAGCGCGAAGTCGCGCCGATGTCGGGAGACGAACGCGCGCAGCCGCCTCGGATCGGCAGCCTGTCCGGCAGCCGTCGAGGCGATGCCGTCGCGCATCGCTGGTGAGTGTGTAGCCATGTCCACATCCTTCGATTCGGGCAGGAGCTCGGGCCTTCGGCGATGAGGGCCCGCAAGGGTTGAAGGAAACACAACTACCAAATGCGCTGATAAGTCAACAAAAGGATTGTAAAGATTGTGTTTCGACTAGCCTCGGCATCCCGTGCAGTCCTGCAATTCTGTGCGCTTCCGGCAAGGTGATCCCTCGCCACTCCCAGCTATCAGTATCCTCAATAGCTATATTGATCAGCCATTTAACTGTCGACATCAGAAATTAACACGCTGAGCGCGATTTTCACGTAATCTTCTGTTTCAAAGATCGAGAGGACACTGGCATGGCAGACCCCCAGACCGAGCAGCGCACGCGGCCCGTCGCGTTCGCGATCGCCGCCCACGCCGACGACATCGAGTTCATGATGGGCGGCACACTCGCCCTCCTCGCCGACCGCGGCTGGGAGACCCACTACATGACCGTCGCCAACGGCTACGTCGGCAGCACCACCCACCGCATGGAGGAAATCGTCCAGCTGCGCGCCGGCGAGGCGCAGGCCGGGGCGGAGGCGCTCGGCGCCGTGTGGCATCCGAGCATCGTCAACGACATCGAGATCGTGTACTCGGTCGACCTCGTCCGCCGGATCACGGCGGTGCTGCGGGAGGTGCGGCCGTCGGTGATCCTCACCCAGGCGCCCGACGACTACATGGACGACCACATCGAGACCTCTCGCATCACGGCGAGCGCGGCCTTCAACCGCAACATGCCGAACTTCCAGTCGACGCCGCCGCTGCCCGCCTACATGGAGGACGTGACCGTCTACCACGCCCAGCCGCACGGTCTGCACGACGGGCTCCGCCGGCTCGTCTACCCCGGCCTCTACGTGGACACGACCGCCGTGCAGGATCGCAAGCGCGACGCCCTCTCCCGCCACCGCACCCAGGCGCAGTGGCTCGACGACACCCAGGGCTTCGGCTCGTTCACGGCCGAGATGGACGACGTCGCCCGCACCGTCGGCCGCCAGTCCGGCCGCTACGAGTTCGCCGAGGGCTGGCGCCGGCACTCGCACATCGGCTTCGGCACCGCCGGCGCCGACCCCCTGGCCGACGCGTTGGCCGAAGTGTCGTTCGTCGACGAGGACTACGAGCGCGGCCTGACCGCTCACCCGTACACCCGCGAGGACAGGAGCGCACGATGAGGATCGGCATCGCCGGCTGCGGCATCCGCGGCCAGCTCTTCGCCCGCGCTCTGGCCGGCGAGCCCGGAGTCGAGGTCGTCGGGATGTGCGACCCCTCGGCCGGCGCCCGCGAGCGGGCCGCAGCCGTCTACGGCGGCCCCATCCTCGACTCCCACGGCGAGCTCATCGCCCGCGGCCTGGATGCGCTCATCGTCGCGACCCCCGACTTCGCGCACCGCGCCGTCGCCGTCGACGCGGCCGCCGCCGGGCTGCAGCTGATGATCGAGAAGCCCATCGCGACCTCCGCAGAGGACGCCGAGGCGATCGTCGCCGCGGTCGAGGCGGCCGGCGTGAGCTGCTTCGTCGCCTTCGAGAACCGCTGGAACCCGGCCTTCCGCAAACTCCGCCGCGCGGTGGAGGCGGGCGAGCTCGGCGACATCGTGTCGGTGACGGCAGTGCTCTCGAACACGTACTTCGTGCCGACTCAGATGCTCTCGTGGGCCGCCTCCAGCTCGCCCGCCTGGTTCCTCATGCCCCACGTGCTGGATCTCGCCACGTGGATCGTCGGCGCCGACCCGCAGACGGTGGTCGCGCGCGGCCGCCGCGGCGAGCTCGCCGCCCGCGGGATCGACACCTGGGATGCGGTGCACGCCCTCTTCGAGCTCGGTGGGTCCGCCGTCGCGAACCTCCGCACCGAGTGGGTGCTGCCCGAGGGACGCCCGTCGATCGTCGACTTCCGCGTGGACGTCACCGGCACGCGCGGGTCGTTCAGCATCGACAACAGCGACCAAGGCGTGCACGCCGCCACCGCCGAGAGGTACACCTCGGTCGGCCTCCTCCCCGAGGACATCGACGGCCACGAGCAGAGCATGGCCGCGTGGATGGTGCGCTCCTGGGCGCGGGGACTGATCGCCGGAAAGCCGGTCGGGCCGGACGCCCGGCACGGCGCCCTGATCACCCGTGCCGTGGAGCTCGCCCACCGCTCGGCCGCCGAGAGCACCGCCTTCGCGGTGCGCTGACGAAAGAAGCCCATGACCGACTTCCGCTACTCCCCCGCCGCCTTCGTCGAGTTCCGCGACGTGGAGGCGTGCGAACGTGTCCGCGGCATCCGCCGCGAGGACCTCACCCGGCATCCGAACCCCGACTTCCACATCTCGGTGGAGGACGACCGCACGGCTTTCTACCGCGCGTTCGCCGACGACATCGTCGACCGCATCGTCGCCGCGCGCGACGAGGGCCGCCGCCACGTCGCCATCCTGCCCTGCGGCCCGGTGCCGCACTACGCGATGGCCGCCGAGCGCATCAACCGGGAGCGCATCTCCCTCGCCCACGTGCACACCTTCAACATGGACGAGTACGCCAACGAGGACGGCGAGACGGCGCCGCTGAGCTGGGCGGGATCGTTCCAGGCCGCGATGTTCGCGAACTTCTTCGATCTGATCGACCCGGAGCTGCGCCCGCCCGCGGAGCAGATCCACTTCCCGACGACGGACGCGATCGACGGCTACAGCGACGCGATCGCCGCCCTGGGCGGCGCCGACGTCTGCTACGGCGGCATCGGCTGGGGCGGGCACATCGCCTTCTGGGAGCCGCAGCTCGGCCACGAGTACGCCGGCGACCTGGAGGCCTACCAGCGGGCCGGCGCCCGCCTGGTGGAGCTGCACCCGATGACCATCATGCAGAACGCGCTGCACTCGTTCTCCAGCGACTGGTCGTGGGTGCCCCCGAAGGCCAACACCATCGGTCCGCGCGAGATCCTCGGCGCGCGGCACCGCTCGTTCTGGCTGGACGGCGACCTCGGCGCGGGCGCCTCCTGGCAGCGTTTCATCGCCCGGCTCGTGGCCTTCGGCCCGGTCAGCGAGTTCGTGCCGGGAACGCTCTTGCAGCTTCGGCCGACCGACTACACGATCCTCGGCGCCGTCGCGGACGACGTCGTGATCTCGATGGCGTGACCGTGCCCGGTTCGGTGGAGGTGTTCGCGGGCAGCGCCGGGGTCGGCTTCGCCGAGGCCATGTGCGCGCGGCTGGGCCTCCGCCTCGGCCGCAGCCGCCTGCAGCGCTTCGCCAACGACTGCCTCCAGGTGCAGCTGCTCGAGAACTGCCGCGAACGCGACGTGTACCTCGTGCAGCCCCTGGTGGCGCCGGTGCAGGAGAACCTGATGGAGCTCCTGCTGATGGTGGATGCCGCCAAGGGCGCCTCCGCCGCGCGGGTCACCGCCGTGATGCCCCACTTCGCCTACGCACGCTCGGACAAGAAGGATGCGCCGCGCATCTCGATCGGCGGCCGCCTGGTGGCCGACCTGCTGACCACGGCGGGGGTGGATCGCGTGCTCACGATGTCCCTGCACGCGCCGCAGGTGCACGCCTTCTTCCGGGTGCCGACCGACCAGCTGCACGCGCTGAGCGAGCTCGCCGCCCACTTCCGCACGGGCGACCTGAGCACCACGACCGTCGTCTCCCCCGACCTCGGCAACGCCAAGAACGCCACAGCCTTCGCCCGCATGCTCGACACGCCGGTCGCCGCCGGCGCCAAGCAGCGCCTCGACGGCGACCGGGTCGAGATCACCTCGCTCATCGGCGAGGTGGCCGGCCGGGATGTGATCGTCCTGGACGACGAGATCGCCAACGGCAGTACCGTGCTCGCCGTAATCGACCTCCTCGACCGCGGCGGCGCGAAGGGCATCCGCGTCGCCTGCACCCACGGGCTGTTCGCCAACGGGGCGCTGGAGCGCATCCTGGCGACCGGCCGGGTGGCCGAGGTGGTGACCACCGACACGGTGCCGCAGTCGCTCGCCGACGACCGCCTCACGGTCATCTCGGTCGCTCCGGCCTTCGCCGAGGCCGTGCGCCGCATCCACAGCGGCGAGTCCGTCAGCAGCCTGTTCCACGAACCTCTCGAAAGGAGAGACCATGCCTGAACCGCTCCGCATCGTCGTCGGCTCCGACGACGCCGGCTTCCGCTACAAGGAGGCCCTGAAGGCCGACCTCGCGGCCAACCCCCTCGTCGCGGAGGTGACGGATGTCGGCGTCGGCGAGGACGGACACACGCCCTACCCCGACGTCGCCATCGAGGCCGCCCAGCTCGTGGCGAGCGGTCGCGCCGACCGGGCGCTACTCGTATGCGGCACAGGCCTCGGCGTCGCCATCTCGGCGAACAAGGTGCCCGGCATCCGCGCCGTCACCGCCCACGACTCCTTCTCAGTCGAGCGCTCCGTGCTCTCCAACGACGCCCAAGTGCTCTGCCTTGGTGAGCGCGTCGTCGGACTCGAACTCGCCCGTCGTCTCGTGCGCGAGTGGCTAGGCTACCGCTTCGACCCCGACAGCCCGTCCGCCGAGAAGGTCGCCGTGATCGACCGCTTCGAGCACCGCGCGGCGGCGGGCGCCTGATGTCCGCGGCGGCGGCGGAGCACGAGAGACGGCTCACCGTCGGGATCAGCCTCAAACTCTACCTGAGCGTGGCCGAGACCGTCGACTGGGCCGCCTCGCTGGCGCGAATCGTCTCCGGTCATCCCGCCGCCGCGGTCGTGGACGTCTTCGCGGCGCCCTCCTTCCCAGCGCTTCCCGCCGTGCGCGAAGCCCTGCGCGGCAGCGGCGTGCGTCTGGGAGCGCAGAACGTCTTCTGGCAGGACTCCGGCGCCTTCACCGGCGAGGTGAGCGCGGGCCAGCTGGCGGAGGTCGGCTGCTCGCTGGTCGAGATCGGCCACGCCGAGCGCCGCCGCCTCTTCGGCGAGACGGACGAGATCGTCGCTGCTAAGGCCGCCGCAGCCCACCGCGCCGGGCTCCAGCCGCTAATCTGCATCGGCGAGCCGGAGGAGGTCTCCCCGCACATCGCCGCACTGGAGGTCATCGCCCAGGCGGAGGCTGCGTTCGCCGACGCAGACGGCCCTGGTGGCGAGTCTCCCTGGCTGATCGCCTACGAGCCCCACTGGGCCATTGGGCGGGAGGATCCGGCGCCGGCCGCGCACATCGCCACCGTGCTGGATGCCCTTGCCGAGTGGGGTCGCACCTCCGGCCACCGGCAGCTGCTACTCTACGGCGGAAGCGCCGGGCCGGGCTTGCTGACGAGGCTAGCCGAGCGAACGGCGGCGGTGGACGGGGTATTCCTCGGGCGTTTTGCCCACGATCCGCGCGCGGTCGCCGCCGTACTCGACGAAGCGGGCGCTCTGGCCGGAGTCGCCGTCGCTACTTCGCCCGCTGCTTTGCGCACCGGCAAATGAGGTAGGTGATCTCGCCGGTTCGCCCGCCCCAGACGGTGGACTAGGTCGGCGCTCACCGCATGAGCCATCCCTTGGCGCCGCATTGGTGACCTTCATCGAGCCGTGAAGTAGCCAGGGTCGGGGCCGACAGGTCCTGGTTTCATTGATGGCGGGACTAACCGAGTCCGGGTTGCGGACCAATCCGACGTAACCCGAGTGCTCGACATTCCCGAACGATCGGGTAGAGCGGCTACTGCCGCATCGAGACACCTCGCGATTGAAGCAGCTTCAGACTGCTGGGTTTCGAGATGTCATTTTCGCCGGCGTACCTTCGCCATCTCGATAGCACTCCACAAACGGACGCCTCTAAAGCGCGCCTTGCCGTCGACGCAACTCTCCGTTGCGTCGCAGCAAGTGGTGACGAACGTCGTTTTCTGTCGTGGCTCCGACCACCGAAGATGAACGCCGCCGTCCGACGAGACGACCACGAGGACATGACGTTCTACGTCACAACCCAGCACGTCTCGCCACCGCGGTCAGCCAGACCTACGTATCCGTGACAACACGATCAGGCATCGCCAGGCGGTCAAATCGATAGCGCAGCACCCACGTATGACCTCCCGGACTCGCTCACCCAAAACGTCCACGCAGCAGTCCATAAACTCCCTTGCCACTAGCGACCACTGGCGCTTTAATGACCCACATGGCGGACTACAAACCGCACCTCGACGCCGATCTCTGGGGCCGCATACAGCCGTTCGTCAACAGCGTCGTCCGACAGGCCGAGGGACTCACCCCGTACACGGACCGGGAACTGTACGTCATCGTCACGCCCCTCGCGGCGTGGATGCGAACCCGAGCCGGTCTCCCCCTCGAAAACGGCATCGCCTTCGACCCGAACATTATCGACAGGTTCGTGATGGACGGGTTGAGCGGATATACGAAAGCGGGTCGAGGGACGATGCGGTCGAGGCTCCGGCGGTTGTCGGAAGCGCTGCTCCCCGATAGTGACGAACCGGCGCGTGAACGGCCGCTCGGGAAATCCGAACCCTCCCGGCCATACACCGACGCGCAGATCACCTCGCTCCACTCGTGGGCGCATGCACTACCCGGCCAGGTCGGAAAGAACGCCGACCGGCTCCTCGCCCTAGGCTTTGGCGCCGGCCTCGTCGGCACCGAGTTCGGACTCCTTCACGTCGCCGACCTCGAACGGCTGAACCCCGGCATCCTCGTCCACGTACCCGGCGACCGGCGCCGAGACGTCCCCGTCACTCACGAATGGGAGCCCGCCCTCATCGATTGCGCCGCCACATGCGACGACGGCGACTACGTGTTCCGGATCGGCCGGCAGACCACCCACCGGAACGTCATCACCAACTTCGTCGAACGGCATCGCCCACCAATCCCGTTGCAAGCCAGACGAATGCGCGCCACCTGGATTGTCAACCATCTCAGCGCAGCGACACCCGCCGTGCTAATCATCCAAGCTGCTGGCCTCTCCAGCGCCGAAGGACTAGACCCCTTCCTGCCATACGCCAAAACCCCAGCCGACCCGACCCAGATCCTCCGCCTCACTAGCGAACTCGCAGAGCGAAGGTTCGGCGCGGATAGCGGCGCACGTTCCACACGCATCGGTAGCGTGACCACGACTGGGGTGACAAGTGCCGTCCCCGCTCTGCCACCATTAGGACGACCATGAAGAAGCTCTCATCTTTCGCCGTTCTCGCAGCCGTCGCCCTCGCATTGACCCTCAGCGGATGCAGCGCCGCCAACGACAGCGGCGCATCGTCGTCATCAACAGCAAGCAGCAGCGCGAAAGCCGAGCCGACACAGGAGGCCGCGAAGGCTGCGGACCTCACCGGCACATGGAAGCAGACGAACTCAGCATCACCGGACAGCTACCAGGAGGCCGAGATCTCCGGAAACGTCATCACCATCAACTGGGTGACAGACAACGGCGACACGAAGTCGATCTACTGGGTCGGAACCTTCGCCGCACCAACCGACCCGGCAACACCGTACAAGTGGACCTCCACACGCGATGTTGCAGCGACCGAATCGGCGATGCTCGCATCCACGGACGACAGCAAAGAGTTCACGTTCCAGGACGACACCATCAGCTACAGCGCGAGCGCGCTCGGGACCACGACAACGATCAAGCTCGCGAAGAACTGAGCAGAGCACCCGCACGTTGAGATTCGGCTAAGCGCGCGAAGCATCCAGATCCCGGGCGAGGCAACTCCCCAGCGCATGCTCCGCCGCGGCCTCCCCGTCGGGAACAACGGCACCGTCGTCGTCAGTCGACCACTGCCGGGTCCTCGTGGCCGCGCACCACACCGAGACGCAGCTCAAGCAGCTCGATCGGGTCGCAGTGGCCAACCCAGCCGGCGCAGATCTCCCCTCAGCGTGATGCCACAGGTAAACCGACCGAGGCTGCTCAACCGTTGGTTTAACGTACTCGGGCACCTTCGCGTACTGCTCCGGCGTCGACGCGCTTGGCGGGGCATTCTCCCGACAGGGCAGGGCGTGAAGGGAGACATCCGCGCGCAAGCCGGCCTTTCAGCCACCCGCCGATCCCAAATCGGCTCGGCGGCGCTGACCGTCTCTGAGCGTTCCGCCGCATCTACTCGTGCATGACCGCCATGACAGCCGCAGAACGGACCGATTTCGACGCGAACCTACGCCGCCACTTCAAACGAGCGGAACGCCGCCGGGAAATCATCAAGTGGGTGATCACGGTGCCGGTCGTCGCAGCTGTCGGTGCGGGCATCGGTGCGTTGCTTCCCGGGCTCGGGCCATTCACGAAGGACCTCACTGCCGACGATGCATTGTCGTTCCAGATGGCGGTAGGCGCTCTGTTCGGGACGTACTTCGCTGCGCTCGGCTGTGCATCCACGCGTGGAATCTAGGGTCGAGACGGATACCAGGTTGTTAGGTCCGGTTCAACCTCGAAATCATAACGTGAGCGGTACCACTGTCCAACCTTGTCGTTTTGGGCGCGGCCACGTTTGCGGACCATCCCGCCATCCTTGATGTCGGCGCAGACGGCGAGCATCAGCTGCTCCCCTTGAGCCTCACCCATCCTCATGACCGCGAAATCTCCCGCCGCGATGATGACACGGCCGTCCGCGTCCGCCTGCGGCCGGCGGGCGACGGACAGGACGAGTATCGCCTTGCCCGGATCGACCAACAGCTTGTACCTCCTGTCGAATGTGTTGCGAGCCACCATTGTCAACGAAGGCACAAACGAGAACACGACAACGCTGAGAGCAACGGCTGCGGCGCCAAGTCCGAACAGGACAAGCACGCTGCTTTCGCCGGCAAGAGCGAACCCGCCGGCGAAAACAAACACAACGATCAGCAGACCGGCAATCGCTAAACCGGCAAGGAAGCCAACACACTCTGCGGGAAACCGCCCCTCCTTCCCTCGGTTTGCTCCAGGCTGTTGCCGTTTGATCCTCCACACCGTGGAGAACGCGCGGCGTTGATTCGAGAACGCGAATCCCTCAGCGATGTGGTCAAGAACGACTCCCGATCCTGCCGGTGTGTTCACGGCTGCGTTCACGAAACGGGCACGCTCCCATCGGCGAGGTGGCGGCGCAACCATTCGGGGTGCGTCGACGTTGCGACGATCGCCGTGATCACATCGTCGCCCTTCTTCGAAGCGTCGAACGGGATAGCCAGTGAAGCGTCGCCGTTCGCCTGGGCGACAGCGGCGTAGCCTGCCGCAGGTGTCACATTCACGAGCCGCACCTCGGCTCGATCACGTTCGTTGACGGCCTTATTGCCTCGCTCCGAGTACGACGACGACTCCAACCACGACCAACCGGTCGGGCTCACCGTGAACCCTGCAGATTCGAACAACCGTTCCATACCGGGAGGAACCTGGGCGATCAGCTGCTGCCGGCGACGCAGCCGGGTCCAGCCGATCGCACGATCCAGCAGCGCACGCGCGTACCCCTGAGTTCGGTGCTCCTGTGCGACAGCGAGAGAGCGGACCTCAACCGTCGAATCGGAAAGGTAGGGGTCGTCGTCGATCGTGAACGCGAGCCGCTGCCCGCACACATAGCCGATGAGGTCGTTCGGTGTCCCGGCAACAAATATCGGGCGGCGGCGGATCTCCGTTGACTCGTTGACAACCAGGTCGACGATCCCGTCAAGCATCGCATCGAGCTGGCCAGGGAAGTACTTCTTCGCCATCCGGACAATCGCCAAAGCGTCATCCTCGGTGATCTCCTCACGGATCAGACGTAACGACATCAAACCTCCCCTGCCGCGCATAGAGCGTCGACGACATACCACCACTACAGAAACGGAACCAAATGACTCAGATCAGAGCCCGCATCGCCAGCATCCACATCGCCGGCGACAAAGTAACCAAGATTGGCTACCTCGAGCACGGCGTGTATCGAGACGCTGCCCCCGAGGAGATCCCAGGAATCCTTGGACCGCCCGCCGTCGACTTTATTGACTTCGCGCTGCCCGATCCCAGCCACTTCAAAACACAGTCGGCCGACCAACAGGACCCGTTAGGAGACGAGAAGCCGAACATCCACCGGTGCGACCAAGGAACCCGGTTCGGGAACCTCATGGCGATGGCGTCGATGACAGTCGAGGAGATCGCATCAACACGGCCCGCGTGCGACTGCCACGAAAGCTGACGCACCTAGGTCAACTGCGCCAAAATGAGCGGACGAACTACCTGGGGGAACCGTGCGCTCACATTCAGCTCTCTACGTCGATGCCGGCTACCTCCTCGCCGCAGCGGCCACCCGGCAGACCGGGTCATCACTGCGACGAGGGGTGACCGTCAACCATGCAGACCTCATCAACAAGCTCATCACCATCGTCGAAGAGCGAAGCGGGCTGCCGCTCCTCCGCGTCTACTGGTACGACGCCGCACGCAACGGCATCGGAGAACCCGAACATGAACGGATCGGACTCCTCCCCCGCGTGAAACTCCGACTCGGACGGATCGGCGTAGACGGGGAACAAAAAGGCGTCGACCTGCGAATCGGACTCGACATGGTCAGCCACGCCCGCAACGGCGCCATCGACGCGCTCTACCTCCTCTCCGGCGACGACGACCTCACCGAAGCGGTCGAAGAGGCGCAAGCGCAAGGCGTACAAGTCATCGTCCTCGCCGCACCCAACACGGACGGATCAACACACGGAGTCAGCCGACACCTCATCCGCGCCGCTGACGGCGTCGAACTCATACCCACCGAAACACTCAACAGCACCGTCCACAGCGTCGCCGCAACAGAGCCGACCGCCACCGCACCCGAACCGACCAACGCGCGGATACCGAACCCCGCCGATCTCGCACGCAGAACGCCAACCACCACCCTCGTACCCGTGTACACGGGCAGCGGCGGAGCCGCGCCCTACATCGCCCCCGAGTACCGCCGCGACGACGACGAGATCAACCCACTCATCGACGACGTTGTCAAACGCGCCTACGACGCATGGGCGACAACCGCGACCCCCGCCCAGAAATCTGAACTCATCGACGGGCAACCATCCATCCCCCGAGACCTCGATCGGGCGCTCCTCGTAGACCTCTCCGCAGCGCTCGGCGACTACAACCTCAGCGACCGCACCCGCGTCGCACTCCGATCCCGGTTCTGGGACGCAGTCCCAGAGGTCACACCATGACGACGATCATCCACCGATACCTCGGGCTACCCGACCGTCCACTCGAATACCAAGACATCGTGGACGCGATCAGCGCAGGGATCCGTGAATCTGAGGAACTTGACTGGAAAGCGAACCTCCCCGATGAACCCTCCAAGAACGAGTTCGCCAAAGACGTCACCGCCTTCGCCAACGCATCCGGCGGGATCCTCGTCTACGGAGTCGCCGACAACGGCCACGTCAAAGGGCTGCCACCCACAGAGCTACCCGGAATGATCGAGAAGCTCCGCCAGCAGCTCGCCAGCCGCGTACGACCGCACCTCAACAACATCCAGTACAAGATCATCGACGGCCCGGAAACACTTCTCATCGTCACCGTCAACCGCAGCGCCGCCGCACCACACCACGTCTACGAGGAGACGACGCGGGCGAATAGAAAACGCACAAGCAGCGTGCCCGAGCGCGTCGGCGACCAAACCGAATGGATGGACGAGAGACAACTGGCCGAAGCGTATCGGCGGCGATTCGTTTTGGTCGATGACCGGCAGCGACGAGTAGAAGAGCTCGCCGAAGTCGTCAAAGATCAGCTGAAACCGCATTATGCGGCCCATGCGTGGGTGATCTTCAGCGCAACACCCGTCGTCGTCGAGCTGGCAGACAATCGCGTCGAGCGTCATGAAGTCCTCGGCCTGACCGAAGAGGCCCTTCGCCGCGCATCACAGATACTCAACGGGCATTACGGTCGAGGGAAAGTCCTCAAAGCCTTGATACAAACCTTCCCCAATCCCCGCACAGGACTGCGCAGATGGGTTGCATCAAACGTCGCTTCAAAGGCCGATCGCAACGGTGCCCGCCCCACTCACCTGGAAATCCACCACGACGGCTCAACGGTGCTCTCGGTGAACTCCTCCTGGCAGCTCAAGCACGATGCATCGCGGGAGGCGGTCCTTGTCGACGCACCACTTCTTGATTTGATCGCGCTCGAGTTCACTTCCCTAGCTTCGCTGATCGCGGAGAAGCAGGCACCGAACTCGGAACTCCTACTCCGCTGCGATATGACGGTCGCAAACTCCACCCGCACCCAAATAGCGGCACTCGACGTCGAGTCGAAAGGGAAGCATGTCGAACGAGACTGGTCACGTAGGACCGGCGTGATCGAACCGGTCATGTCTGTGCTGCTGCCGGGCTCGGACCTGACCGGGCTGCGGTCAACGACGTACGAGCTCGGCGCCGGTCTACTGAATCAGTTCGGATTGGACTCGTCACTCGCGCGGCCAGTCTGACCTCCCACCTGAAGGGAGGTAACCCGCAGCGCGCCGATCCCAAACACTCGGTCCAACCACGCGACCGCCTGCAGCGACATCACCGTGTCTCCGCGGAGGATCCTTCCGATCCATGCCGCTTCGACTCCGTGTTCGTCGGCGACGTCTTCGAACGTCACCCCCGCGAAGTGAATCGCTCGGCGGGCCTTGAACGCGACCTCGTGCTGGAACCGTGCGGCTGCGAGGTTGTCGATCTCTGACCCGAGCAGAGTGTCGGCTTGGCGCCAATGGATTGGCTGTCTTTTGCCGAACAGTTTCGGCTCGACCGCGTACAGCTTCGGTACGTACCGCGGGTTGGGCATAGGCCGAGCCTAGCCGCAGGTGCGCTAAAAGCGCATGTGCGCCAATAGCGCACATTGATTGTGCATCTAGCCTTACGTGATCAACCCGACAGGCAACCCAACCCTAGCCAACGACGACGACCGTGGTTATTCTTTGACACGCCTGGAAGACAACCGCCGTGTCATCGAACAGTACCGTTACCGTGACGCAGGCGACCGCTGGGACCGAATCGCTGCATTCGTTCGGTCCAGTGCTGATCGCCTCGCAGATGAGCCGAAGAACATGCTCAAGATGATCCTGAGCATGTTGTCCCGCTTTGCCCTCTGGTCGGTCGAGCGCGGGCTCCCGCTCGACGAGCCGGCAGACATCCTCATCACGCCTCTCCTCGCCCGGTTCTCCGAAGAGCGGATGGGGCACTACACGCCAAGTAGCTATCAGATCCGGTTGATGGTGATGCGGTTGATCGTGAACCGTGTTGGCGACCCCGACCCGCGATATCCTCGGCCGGCCAAGAACAAGAACTACCTGGACCAGCGTCGGGTCTACGGCCTCAGCGAGCAGATCGCGTTCGTCAGCTCCTGCAGCACCAGGAACACGGAGTGGCAGCGCAGCAACTACCGCGTCTACCTTGGGCTCGGGTTCGGCGCCGGCCTCACCTGCCGTGAGATCAACACCGTCCGCCGTCAGCACATCGTCGAAGCGGACGGCCACTGGGCGGTGAACGTACCCGGCGACGACGAACGCACCGTTCCGATCCGCCGGGACTGGACCCCACTACTGCTTGAAGGTCTCGAGACTCGGCGGCCAGACGACTTCGCGATCCTCGGCTACCGCCACAAGGGCCAGCCCGAACGGCTTCCGACCCAGATGAGACTGGCTGCGCCAGCTCAACCTCACGCAACCCCGACAGGGATGCGCTCTACCTGGATCGTCGAGCATCTCACCCGGGGGCTCCGCCCCGACGTCGTCGCAGATCTTGCGGGCATCGAAAAGATCGAGTCGCTGCGGATCTACATCCACCGGATGCCCGGCTACAAACTCGATGACCACATCGAACAGATCGTCGGCGGTGACGTATGACCGACCTCGTCGAAGGTTTCGAGATCAACACCGACCTTCTCCTCACCGAGGAAGAGCAGCTCACCTTCAGCGGGCGACGGTCGAAATTCACCCACAAACAGGTGCTCACCAACAACAAATGTCTCGAGATGACCGGCGTCCTGCCGAAACTGATCGAATGGCGCGACGAGGACCGTCAAGGACGCAAACGAAGCGGGCCCGCCCCGTACGTTAGCGACCGGGCGATCCTCGTCGCCATGCTGCTCCTCGCCCGCGAACACGCGCCGCTGAACGAAACCGCGATCGCAGAAGTGCTCCACCAGCGCCTCACCGACGAGTCCCGCGAATACCTCGGCCTCCCGTACGCCCTCCCCCCAATCCGTGACAACAGAGGCGGAACCGCGGAGAAGAACTGGCAGAACCACGCCCACAACGGGCTGCAACGGATCCTCGAACCAATCGATCCGCATCCCGACACGAAAGGCACCCGCCGCAAGCTGCTCAACAACTCTGAGCGTGAGGCGATCTTCAGCGCACGAGACCTCAACACCATGCGCCGCCGGAAAGAACGGCTCGACTGGTTCAGCCAAGCATTCATCCAGATGACGTTCACTATGCAGCCCCGGAGACTCCGCCGCTTGCAACGGGTCGCCAACGTGTCGGTCGACCAGACGCCGGTGCCGGTCTACACGAAGAAGGGGACACGGAAGCACCCGGAGACCGGCGAGTACCTCGAGCGCAAGGTGAAGGAGATCGACGCCGCCTGGTACAAGAAGGGCGATGACTGGATCTGGGGCTACGCTGCGAACTTCGCCGTCAGCACGGCGAACGAAGGCGGCAAGCCCGCGAACTTCCCGATCACCATCCGTGCGTTCACCCTCAGCGTCCCCACCGTCGATATCGCTGGCGAAGCCGTCAAGCTTGGTAAGCAGCTCATCGACGCCGGCCACCTGGCCGGTCGTTTCGCCGTCGACCGCGGGTACTCCTCGAACTCGACCGTTCACGACTACCACAGGCCGATCACCGCCCTCGGTTACAAACACGTCTTCGACTTCGACAAAGACGAAGTCGGGAAGAAGGCGGGCGGCCAAAAGGGGACCATCTACGTCGAAGGCGCCCACCTCTGCCCCGGCACCCCCGAAGAACTCGTCAACCTCACCATCGACGCCAACAACCTCGAGTACGACGAGCCGACCTATCGCCGCCTCATCGATGAGCGCGCTGAGTACGAAGTCCGATACAAGGAAGCGGGCACACGTCCGGGCACACTCAAGTACATGTGCCCCGCTCTCGGCAAGCAGGCGCGGATCGAATGCCCGCTCCGCGAGATTCACCCCGAAGCTTCCAAGAAGGTGAAGCCGTACGTCCTCAAGCGGAACCTGCCGAAGAGGCTCGACAAGATCTGCACTCAACACTCGGTGACCATCGAAGAGAACGACGACACGGTCAAGAGCAAACAGGAGTTCCGGTACGGCTCACGCGAGTGGGCCACCAACTACGAAGCCGACCGAAACATGGTCGAAGGCATGAACGGGTTCATCAAGGCTGAGAACAAGGAGGCCCTCGCCTCCGCCGCTCGCCGCTCCGCGTTCGGCCTCGCCGCACAGCAGGTGCTCGTCACGATGCTGATAGTCTCCGCGAACATGCGGAAGCTGCAGTCGTTCCTCAAAGACGAGATCCGCGCAGCAAAGATGAAGATCGACATGATGATCGAGAAACGCCGACTCCGCCTCCGCGACCATCCCGAGAAAGGTTGGGGCCGCTACAAGCGGAAGTGGGGACCGCCCCGTGCTGAGATCAGCGTGCCCGGACGGGACAGCCCCCTTCAGATCGTTCCGTTGAAGACGTAGACCGCCGCCGGCACACCCTCACGATCGCGCCCCGTCCCGGGGCGCTACTTGTCGTGGCCGCGATGTCGAAGATCGCCCACGACTGTAGCGAGTCGGCGCCAGCCTGCCCGAAAACAGTCAATCCGAGGTCTCATCGGCCGGAAATCGGTGCTCCGAGAAGCGATGAGCATCAGGAACAGCAGCAAGAACGAGGAAACGGCTCCGCAAACACGGAGCCGTTCTCTTTTGGAACCGAACCTTAGATCAATTTCGTGATGACCTTAGATAGGCCCTCTGGCGGAGACGGAGGGATTTGAACCCTGACGCGGTGCCCTAAACCGCTTCGCGAAGTCCCGAAAAGCGCGGAATTTCGCGCCTCGTCGATGACCATGCGCCATCTCCGCTGACCACAGTTGTGGGGTTTTTGTGGGGGCTCGGCCTCTGCAATGGAAAGATAAAACTGACGGGGGTTGTTGACAGTCTGACCAAGGATCGGACGCGGATATCCTCCGCCGACCAGCCCGACCACCAGGTGCTAATGGGATCGCTTCCTGTGCCGGAATTCCTGCCACGCCTCCCGGATCCCGGGTCGCGTACGGGCCCGGGCCCGCTCGAGCGCCCTGACGACGCGGACGGCCAGGGCCATGCTCATGGCGAAGACTACCCCGGAGACAGCAACGCTCAGGCCCGCTGTGGGGGACGCCGGCGCGGCCAGGGCAGCCACGAGCGCTCCGGAGGCCGCAGTGGCCACAGCGACCAGGATCCACAGGGACGTCAGCGCCCGCCTCGTGCTGCCCCGACCGGATAGTGTCTCCCTGTGTATCCCGGTCACAGGTGCTCACCCCTCGGCAAGACGACCATCAGGACGCTGAGCACAACCAGCAACAGCACCAACGCCGCCGCGATGGTCATGCTCACCGGACGTCGCCGCCACGCGCGTTCCTTGCTCCGGTCAAGGAAGGGCACTGCGGCAAGGAGCGCGAAAAAGGCGACCTCGCCCCAGAGGATCGCCGACACCCCGAACCAGTTCTCCAACGCGAAGGGCCACCAGAACATCCACGGCGGGGCCGTAACCTCGATGCCCTGGACGGGCGTGGAGCCCACCGGCGGCGGGAACACGACCGCTAGGACCCCCAGAACCCCGAAGAGCACTAGCCCGAAGGCCGCGATGCGCCGCAGATGGTGAGTGAAAGGCTCAGTCGGTTCGTCCTGGTCTGCTTGCTCACCGCGGGCATCCGCTCGCAGGGACGGGTGGGGGGAGATCCGGTGCCGCTTCACAAGCAGAAAATGGAGCACTACAAGGGCCAGGATCAGCCCCGGCACGATCACGACGTGCGCCCCATAGATGCGAACCAGGATCGAGACCTGGCTGGCGAAGCCGGCGGAGAACCAGAACCCGGCCCCGCCCAGGATGTTCCCGACATCGAGGTTGTGCATGAGGGCCTCGTAGCCCTCCTGGTCCCACTTGAGAACGGTCCCGGTGAAGATCGCCAAGGTCACCAGACCGAACATAACTACCCCGATCAGCCAGTTGCCCTCGCGGGGCTTCTTAAACGACCCAGTGACGAATACCCGGACGAGGTGGAGGGCCGCAGTGACGTACATAGCCTGGGCGGCCCAGAAGTGCAGCCCGCGGAACACATTCCCGGCCCAGACATCTGTGACGATCCCACGGACGGACTGGTTCGCGGTCTCGGGCGTCGGGGAGTAGAACTGCGCCAGGACGACGCCCGTGACCACGAGGATGGCGAATGCAACGGCGGTGATCCCCCCGAGGGACCACGCCAAACCGTTGGCGTGCGCGGGGACCGGGTAAGCCAAGGCGCTGATACCTAACCGCTCATCCACTGCGTCCAACGTCCTGCCCCATCGCCCCTTTTTCCCCACAGGGGGTGTCCCGGCGTGGGGAGGGGCGGTGGAAGCGCTGGGACTGGAGAGCTGCTGGTCTGCTATCTTCATCCGCTCTGTCCCTTCGTTTCGTCGTGACCGACGTCGAGGTGACGGCTGGCCAGGCCCATATCCCGTCGTAGCTGGTGGACGCTCTCGGGTGGGCGGAACAGGACAACCAGCGCGATCCCGGCGACGATCGCGGCGAGCGAGACCGCGAGGAAGGCCCATCCGAGGGGGGAGATCTGCTGGGATTCCAGAGGGGCAAGAACTACGCCAGTGCCGGTGTCCGGCCCCTTGGCAAGTGGGAGCATCTTGACTGAGTCGGTGATTGATCGCTGTAGAAGCTCTCTGGCCTGGGCCGTGTCACCCGCTCGGAGAGCGACCTGGGCCTGCTCGAGCGTCTTCACCGAGACACCCTCCTGGTCGGTTGCCGCCAGAGCCGCGGTCACCTTCTCCTGGGCATGCATCTCAGCCTCTTGCTTCGGCATGTTCACCAGGTAGCCTATGGCCTGCTGCACCAAGACATAGCCTTCAGCATCCGAACCGCCCCCGTGCGCGCTGGCTGCTGAGGCGCCGCCGAGCACAGACAGCACGAGCAGCGCGGCCGCGGCAAACAGCCGCAGGGGCCCCACCCGGTGCCGGGCGCGGTCTGGTGTCAGAGCGGCCGGCGGTTTCGCTCTGCGTGCATCCATGCCTCGCGTTCCTCTCTTCAGCTGGCCGTCGCTCGGGGCGCCCCGGTGAGCATGGGCTACGAACAACCCAATGGTCCATGGTTCCAGCGGGCGATGCTTTCGCCGGGCCTGGGCATGCTCAGCATCATGAGATGACGGGCTGCTCATGCCTTATCGTGCAGCGGGGGCTCGTGGCCGAGAGAGGGCCAAAGGTCCTCCCGCTTATCGGCCAGGATTCCCTCTGCAGAAGCCCGCGCCCTCCTCCTGCGAGCACCCGGAGAACCTGCCTGAGGAGACACCTGAATCCAGGAACACACCACGGACGAGGAGATCGCCGTCACCCCCACCACGGCGACGTCCCGAAGCAGGCGGCTCCGATCGCCACAGATGGACGACCTTCAGCGACCGCTGTCAATAACCGCCCTGCTTCATTCATGTGAAGCCGCGTTGATTGAAGGCGCGAGCGCGCCCCGCTTACCGGGTTGTCCGTCTGCCTGGCCGGTTGATCGTAGTTCGCTGCCACGGGCTTCGTGCCGGGCTTTCGCGGCATATCCTCACTCGCTGCGCTCCCTCCGGTATTCCACTGTGAGTCTTGGACTGGCTGGTCTGGGACTGGCTGGCAGGGTTGATGTTGGTCGTCTCGCCCGGTTCGTGACTCATATTCCACGTGGCCTCGACAGAGTGCCTTCGGGTCGACTTGTCCGTTCGGGGCGGGGCGGCTGGCGTTGGCCCGGCCCACGTCGGTGGCTTGATTAGAAGCTTGTCCAACCCCGTCAGGGTTGTGGCCCCTCACAGTGTTGCCCCGAAGTGATTTCCTCCCGGATCAGCGCCGGCCGCGTCGCGGCCGTTCGAAGGACCCCTAGAGAGAGGAGGCGGCCGCTGTGACTATCGTTGCGCACTCCCGCCCGTATGTCGTCGGGGTGGACTGCCACGCCCGCACCCACACCTACGTCGTCATCGACACCAGCACCGGGCAGCAGCTGGGTTGTCAGCAGTTCCCCACCAGCACGGCCGGCATCGCCCGAGCGATCGCATGGGCCGGCCGCGGAACCGGCGGTGACGCCGAGACGTTATGGGTGATCGAGGGCGTCGGCAGCTATGGCGCCGGCCTGGCCCGCGCGGTCACCAATGCCGGCTATCAGGTAGCCGAGGCGCCGCGGATGAACGCCCGCGTCCGCCGCGGAATCGGGAAGTCCGACCCGTTGGATGCCCACACGATCGCCGCCACCGCCCTCAGCCTCGAGGAGACTCAGCTGCGGACGCCGCGAGAGGGCCAAGGCGCCCGCGCTGCGCTGCGGACGCTGGTCGCCGCGCGTGACCAACTGAGCCACGAGCGCACGATGAACATCAACGCGCTCACTGCGCTGCTTCGCGTGAACGACCTCGGAATCGATGCCCGCAAACCTCTCAGCGCAGCGCAAGTGAGCACCGTGACCCGATGGCGGGAACGGGATGAACCCTTGGAAGCGGTGATCGCTCGGGAAGAGGCCGTCCGTCTCGCCCGTCGCGTTCACGAACTCACCGAGCAGCTGGCAGCGAACCTGAATCGCATGACCGGACTGATTCAGACCAGCCCCGCCGCTCCGCTTCTTCAGATCACCGGGGTTGGGCCGGTCACCGCTGCAATCGTGCTCACCGCGTGGTCCCACCCCGGCAGGGTGCGCTCCGAGGCCGCCTTCGCTGCCCTCGCCGGCGTCAGCCCCATCCCCGCATCCTCGGGCAACACCACCAGGCATCGTCTCAATCGCGGAGGCGACCGACGTCTCAACAGGGCGCTCCACACGGCCGTGCTCGTCCGCATGGTCCACGACCCCGAAACCCGCGCCTACGTCGAAAACAGGCTCCAGGAAGGACGCAGCCGACGCGAGATCCGACGGGCACTGAAACGCTACCTCGCCCGAAGCGTTTATCGATCACTCAACGCGCTCCACCAGCCAGTGCTGACGACTTGACAGATATAGAAGCGTCGCTGCGCTCGCTCCGGTATTTCACGGTCTCTTGCTCATTCACCGTCGGCGCTGTTTCGGCAAGAGCGCCGAACGGCAAATGAGTTGATATGAGAGAGGAGTGCGCCGTGACCGCGAACGTCACCTTGTATGTCGAGTCCGGGTCCGCAACAAGCGACAAAACCAGAGCAGCAATAGACAGCGCCGGCATCGTCCATGAGATGGTACCGGTGAGCGCGAACGACTGCCCCCTGCAGGCCGCAATCACCCGCAGTGTGCCCTTCTCCCACCATTCGGAGTCGCGACGTGTGAACCGCCACGCGACAGCCGCCGCAGACAGAATTTCGATTGTCGAGTCGAGACCGAAGCCGATCAGCGCCGCCGATGATGCGGCGGCGCCCGCGGCGATCGCGACAACGGCCTCGACCAGTTATAGATGATGGTCGCAGCGACGATCCCGGATTCGGTGCTGGAGGACGTGCCGGCGCTCGTCGGCAAGTGCGGGACTCATGGCCGTCATGCGAAGGTGCAGTTCTCTTCGGCGCAGCAGCCAGATTCGACGTAGAGCACGACACGCAGTAGCTCGTCGAGCGCTGGCGTGAGATGACCGTCAGCGAGCCGGTACCAAGTGCGTCGACCGTCCGGACCGAAGTTTTGTCAAAAGGGAGCGGTGGCGGCTGGTGTGACCTCGTTCTGGCCAAAAGTGGTCGGCACGATCAGCTTCGGGCGCGGTTTCGTTTCTGCCTGATGCGTCCTTTGTGTCGGGCTTCAGACGTAGCTGCAGATTAGTTCCGCGTCACACCGGGTTGGATCCCCGGCGTTGGCGGCCTCGTGGAAGCTGGCGACCGTGGCGCGCAGCGCGGTGAGCTCGGCGATCTGAGCGTCCAGGCGCTCGAGTTCGTTGCCGAGCAGCGTCACGACGTGGCGGCAGGGCGCCGTGCCGGCGTCCCGCAGGCGGAGGATCTCGCGGATCTGGGCCAGGTTCAGTCCGGCGGCCCGCCCTCGGCGGATGAACTGCAGCCGGCCCACGGTTTCCTCTCCGTAATCCCGATAGCCGTTCGGGGCCCGCTCCGGATACGGAAGCAGTCCCTCGACTTCGTAGAACCGCAGCGCCTTCGTTGTCATGCTCGCCGCTGCCGCGGCCTCACCGATTCGCATCTGACCCTCCCGGAGCCCCACCTGACCGTCCAGTATAGGGGAAAATGGGGGATGTCGTGCGCGCGTGCCGAATACGTTGAGGAACGGCCAGGCGGTCACTTCCTTGGCGCACGATGTTGCGACGGGGACCGCGATCGTCACGACCCGGCGCTGCGCAACCCGAGAGGCCTCGACGTGAACACGGTGCGTGGCCTGGGACGGGAGCGAGGTGGGCATCATTTGAGCCGCCCGAGCTGCTGCTGGAGTTCTCGCAAGTGCTCGGCACGGGGGGTTGACCTTGCCTTATAGGGCAAGGCGCATGATGGGGGAAATCGAAGCATCTGCACCTCGTATTCAGGAGTCCTCATGACCAACAGCGCACCCGCCGAGTTCGATCTGGCGGTGATCGGCTCCGGAGGCGGTGCCTTCGCCGCCGCGATTCGGGCGACCAACCTTGGCAAGCGAGTCGTGATGATCGAGCGGTCGACCGTCGGCGGTACCTGTGTGAACACCGGTTGTGTGCCCTCAAAGGCACTAGTCGCGGCCGCCGAGGCACGCCACGTCGCGTTGGACGCCGCCCGGTTCCCGGGGATCGACGCGTCCGTGGAGCCGGTGGATATGCCGGCGCTGATCGAGGGGAAGCGGGTGCTGGTGGAGGGGATGCGCTCGGAGAAATACGTCGATCTGATCGGCGAGTACGGCTGGGAGCTGCTGCAGGGCGACGCCACCTTCACCGGATCCCCCGACGACCCGGCGCTGACCGTCACGGACTTCGAGGGCCGCCAGGTTCCCGTTCGTGCTGAGCAATATCTGGTCGCGACCGGATCACGGCCGTGGGCACCGACGGTCGAGGGGCTGGCGGAGGTCGACTTTCTGACCTCGACGACGGCGATGGAAGTGTCGGAGGTTCCGGAATCGTTGCTGGTCCTCGGTGGCGGACCGGTGGCGATCGAGATGGCGCAACTCTTCTCCCGCCTCGGATCGAAGGTGACCATGCTGGTCCGGTCGCGACTGGCCTCCACGGAGGAGCCGGAGGTCGCCCGCGCACTTGCGGCGGTGTTCGCCGACGAGGGTATCCGGGTGGTGCGTCGCGCCGCGCTCACCTCCGTGAGCGCCGACCCGACGACCGGCGAGATCCTCGCGACGGCCACCGTCTCGGGCGGCCGCGAGGAGTTTAGGGCGGCACGGCTTCTCGTCGCCACCGGTCGCCGGCCCGTAACCGAGGGACTGAACCTCGAGGCAGTAGGTGTGCAGACCGGGGATCTTGGCGAGGTCGTCGTCGACGATGAACTCGCGACCTCGAACCCGCGGATCTGGGCAGCGGGCGACGTGACCGGGCATCCGGAGTACGTCTATGTCGCCGCGGCGCACGGTGCACTCGTGGCCGAGAACGCGTTCAACAACGCCGGCCGCAAGATCGACTACGGGCACCTGCCCCGCATCATCTTCTCCAGCCCTACTGTCGCCGCTGTCGGGATGACGGACAAGCAAGCCAACCACTCCGGGGTCCGCTGCCGCTGCCAGGTGGTGCCGCTGGAGTACGTGCCCCGAGCGATCGTGAATCGCGACACCCGCGGCTTCATCAAGATGGTCGCCGAAGCAGACACCGGCCGCATAGTCGGACTCACCGCTGTCGGGAAAGAAGCGGCCGACCTTGCCGCGGCCGGGGTCTACATCCTCGAAGCCGGCATGACGGTTGACCAGGTCGGCAAGCTCTGGAGCCCCTATCTGACCATGGCCGAGGGTATCAGGATCGCCGCGCAGTCCTTCAGCACCGACGTCAGTAAGCTCTCCTGCTGCGCCGCGTAACCCCTTGTTCCTTCATCACACCAACAACGAAAGCGGGTCACAATGACCGAGAACGACACGCTCGCAGAGCGCCTCACGTCGAGCGAGACCGGGCAGGAAGCCTCTCTCTGGCTGCCGCTGATGAAACTACTTGCCCAAGGCGACCCGGTTGAGGTCAGCACCCTCGCGACGGTGACCGGGCGCAGCGAAGCCGACGTGCAACAGGCGCTGGCCGCGGTTCCCGACATCGAGTACGAGTACGGCCGCATCATCGGCCAGGGCCTCACCCTGCGTCCCACCCCGCACCGCTTCGAGGTCAACGGTGAGCAGCTCTACACCTGGTGCGCACTGGACACCCTGATCTTCCCCACCCTGCTGGACGCGTCAGCGCGGGTCGAGTCCGTTAGCCCCGCAACCGGCGAGCCGATCGCCGTCACCGTCGGCCCCCACGGGGTTCAGTCGGTCTCGCCCGAGACCGCCGTGGTTTCCCTCGTCAATCCCGAGGACATGACCTCGATCCGATCGGCGTTCTGCAACCAGGTGCACTACTTCACGTCCGCCGAGGACGCGCAAACCTGGCTCGAGACACACCCAGGAGGAGAAGTCATGCCCGTGGCCGACGCCTACGCCCTCGGCACCCAAATGGCTCGAACCATGATCGAGAATGCCCAGGAGGGAAGCGGCCCGTCAGGCGCCGACAGCTGCTGCTAGAACACAGGCGGCTCAGCGACCCGACGATCAGCAAGAGCCAGCCGACGCCCAACGGCACCCGAAACGATCAATGACGACAACACAAGGAGTAGCTAATGAGTGAACGTGTCGATGTTGCGGTGCTCGGGATGGGCCCCGGCGGTGAGGTCGCGGCGAGCCGGCTGATGAAGGCTGGCAAGAAGGTTGCCGTGATCGAGCGGGAGCTGATCGGCGGGGAATGCGCCTACTGGGCCTGCGTCCCCTCGAAGACCGTGCTGCGGCCGCCGGAGGCGCAGACCGAGGTCCAGCGAGCGGCCGGAGTCAGCGGTGCGGAGTTGAACTGGTCGGAGACTAGCGACTACCGCGACTACATGATCCGGAACCTCAATGACGCTGGCCAGGTCGAGGGCTACAGCAAGCGAGGTGCCCTCGTCATCAAAGAGGATGCCCGCATCACCGGCCCTGGCCGTATCCAGGCCGGCGAGCAGGAAATACTGGCCGAGCACATCATCATCGCCACCGGTTCCGATGCGGTCGTGCCGCCACTGGAGGGTCTGGAGGACATCACCGCCTGGACGAACCGGGAGACCTACACCGCGACGTCACTGCCCGGCAGTGCCGTAATCGTCGGCGGGAGCGCCGTCGGGGTGGAAACGGCGACGTTCCTCTCCCGGTTCGGTGTGAACGTCACCCTGCTGCAGCGTGGCCCCAGGCTGATCGACCGCGAGGATCCGCGCGTCGGGGAGCTTGCCAAGCACTACCTTCAGAGCGCCGGGGTCGACGTGCGGCTGAACGCGGTGGTCCGAAGAGGGCGCCGCGATGGCGGCGCGAGCGTGATCGAGCTCGAGGACGGCAGCACGGCCACCGGAGACGTCGTGATCTTCGCCACCGGCCGCAGCCCCCGCAGCGGCGGCCTCGGCTTCGAGGACGTCGGCGTCTCGCTCGGTGAGCACGGTCAGGTGCTGGTGGACGACCAGTGCCGGGCGGCCGAGAACATCTGGGCGATCGGCGATGTGACCGGGGTCATGCCGTTCACCCATGTGGCGAAGTACCAGGGCCGCATCGCCGCCGAGGCGATCCTCGGCGGGACGCGGAAAGCGTTCTACGACGGCATCCCTCGCGTCGTGTTCGGGGAGCCGGAGATCGCCGCGGTGGGGCTCACCCAGCAGCAGTCCGATCACGCCGGTTTGCACACCACAGCCACCGAGCTCGACCTCGCCGACGCAATCACCCGGCCCTGGACTTACGAGAAGGACCCCGTCGGCAACCTCGGGCTCCTGGTCGATACCGAGGCGAAGGTGCTGGTCGGCGCCTGGGCCGTCGCACCCTTGGCCGGGGAGTGGATCCACCACGCCTCGCTCGCCATCCGGGCACGGATACCGCTAGACACCCTCCGCGACCAGGTCGCCCAATACCCCACCTACAACGAGGCCTACCTCGCCGCCCTCGACCACATCAAGGCCTGAGCTCGTGCGCGGGAGGGGCGGTCTGAAGAGCTGCCCGAGCTGGTTTCGTTCCCTCAAGAGCCGTGAAAAGATCAGCGTGAAGATCCCAGGAGCGATCGAAGACGTACTCACCGCGTAAGTCGGCGGCTACGTCGGCACGAAAGTTGCGGAGCCGGTGAGCACCAAGCTCAACGAAGTGCAGCCAAGCAGGCCCCGGCCGATGGAGGACGCTGTCCGACCCGGGGCAACTGAT
>NZ_JACHVP010000002.1 GCF_014190775.1 Leifsonia aquatica | reverse complement strand
GTCGTTCGCGTGCGGCGTGTGGGTGATGCGGGCGACCGGGAGGCCCCAGGCGTCCTTCACCGTCGGGTCGAGGTCGACGCGGTTGGACTCGACCGGCAGATCGTGGAGCAGGATCCCGATCTTCATGCTGTAGTTGAACAGGTCGCGGTCGGCGTCCTTCGCGGCCTGGCCCCACGTGGGGCGGCCCGGGAAGCTCCAGTTCACGGGGTGGCCGAGCATCGACGGGAAGATCAGCGAGCCGAGGATGTGCCCTCGCGACTCGTCCGTCTCGTAGAAGTCGAACGAGCACAGGTTCATGTAGTGGCCCGACCAACCGTAGAGCGGGTCGTGCAGCTCCTTGTCGAACAGGCCGACCGAGAACGAGTACTGGTGGAACGTCGCGTTCTTGCCCACCTGCCCGCTCCCGTTGCCGAGGCCGTCGGGGAACAGGGCCGACTTCGACATGAGCAGCAGACGCGGGGTCTCGATGCCGCCGCCGCAGACGATCACGGCCTTGGCGTTCTGGACGAACTCGTTGCCGTTCTCGTCCTGGTATCGCACACCGGTCGCCTTGCCCGTCTTGTCGACCAGGATCTCGCTGACGTAGCAGTCGGAACGGAGGTCGTAGAGGCCGGTGTTCACGGCATCCGGGATGAAGCTGATCAGCGTCGAGGATTTGCCGGTGCCCGGGTCGGGGTACTGCTGCCAGAAGCCGTTCTCGCTGAACGGCTCGCGCCCGCGGTAGGGCTCCGTCACCATCCCCTGCGGCATGGGGAATGTGCTGTGCCCCATCGAGTTCATGGCCGTGGCGAACTTGCGCCCGATCTGGCTGAGCGGGGCCGGCTTGGTCGGGTAGTCGCGGGTGCGACGCCCCTCCCATCGGTTGGCGCCACCGAGGCCCGAGGTGCCGAACTCCCACTCCACGCGGGTGTAATACGGCTCCAGATCGTCGTAGCTGATCGGCCAGTCGACGAGGCTCGCGCCCTCGACGTCGCCGTGCAGGGACCGCAGACGGAAATCGTTCACCGTCATCCGGGGCACCATGCCGCCCCAGTGCGTGGTCCCGCCCCCGACGACCTGCGGGGTCGCCGAGAAGTTCGTGATGACAGCCTCTTCGCTGTCGTTCTGGCGGTACGTGCGCGGCTTGAGCTTCGGGTCCTGCCAGATGAAGTTGCGGTTGAGGAACTTGAGCTCGTCCCCGGACGCGTGCTCGGGCTTCAGCCACGGTCCGCGCTCGAGACCGACGACGCGCAGCCCGGCCTCGGTCAGCACCTTGGCGGCGGTCGCCCCGCCGGCACCGGCGCCGACGATGACGACGTCGACGGGCTCGGGGTTCTTGAGGGTGGTCATTCTGTGTCCTTTCCTTCTGGACGGATCTGGTTCTGGACGGACCGACTAGGCGAGCACACCCGCGCGACCCCGGCGCGCGATCGGCAGCAGCGCATCCCACAGCGCATCGGGGATCTCGAAGCCGGCCAGCTCGACCGTCTGCTCCACGCGCTTCGGCTCCGACATGCCGACGATCGTGGAGGTCACACGCGGGTCGCGCAGGGAGAACTGCAGCGCGGCGGCGGCGAGGGGGACACCGTGCTCGGCGCAGAGGGCCTCCATCAGCCGCACCCGGTCGAGGACCTCGTCGGAGACGGGGGCGTAGCAGTAGGTGGGGACCACGTCGGGGCCCTTCACGAGCATCCCGCCGCCGAACGGGGCCGCGTTCACGAATGCGACGCCGCGCGCTTGGGCGTCGTCGAGCAGCGGCTCCGCCGACTGGTCGACGAGGGTGAAGCGGTTGTGGCTGATGACAGCGTCGAAGGCTTCCGTCGCCAGGTACTGGAGCTCGAGGTCGATCGGGCCGCCGGCGACGCCGAGGTGGCCGATGACGCCTTCATCGCGGAGGGCGATCAGCGCCTCCAGGGGCCCACCCGGCGCGACGCCCTCCTCGAAGGTGATCTTCTCGGGGTCGTGCAGGTAGACCAGCGGCAGCCGGTCGAGGCCGAGCCGGTCGAGGCTCTCCTCCACCGAGCGACGCACGCGGTCGCCGGAGAAGTCGGTCGTGCCCGGGAGCGGGTCCACCTTCGTGGCCACGACGACGCCCTCGGGGACTCCCCCGTGCTCGCGGATCGCCTGGCCGATGCGCTTCTCGCTCTCGCCGCCTCCGTACTCGTTCGACGTGTCGATGAAGGTGAAGGGGCCCTCGAAGACCCGGTGGATGGTCGCGACGGCGGTCTCGGTGTCGACCTCGTAGCCGTACTGGGCCGGGAAGCTGCCGAGGGCGCTCGTCCCGACGCAGACGTCGGAGACGGTCAGACCGGTGCGCCCGAGTTGTGTGATGGTCATGCGCTTCGCTTTCTCTGTCAGGTGGGGTTGATGGTTCGTGGGGTGCGGGAGGGCGGCGCGGTGCTCTGGCGGACGACGAGCGTCGGCAGCACACGCGGCAGCGCGTCGGCCCGTCCGCCGCGCATGAGGTGCAGGATGCGGTCGACGGCCAGCCGGCCGACCTCCTCGAAGTCGAGATGGACGGTCGTGAGTCCCGGCCGGTAGTACCGGGACTCGGGCACGTCGTCGAAGCCGACCACGCTGACGTCCTCGGGCACGCATACTCCGTGATCCGCGAGCGCTTTGACGACGCCGAGCGCCATCTGGTCGTTGGCAACGAACACGGCGGTGATGCGCGGGTCGCGTGCGATCCGGCATCCGGCGTCGTATCCCGAGCGTGTGGTCCAGTCGCCGGTGAAGACCGGGTTCGTCACCCGGCCGCTCGACGCGAGGGCGCGGGACCAGCCCCGCAGGCGGGCGTCGGTACCGAGCCATCCGGGCGGTCCGGCGACCTGCCAGACCGTGTCGTGCCCCAGGTCCAGGAGGTGCCGGGTGGCGAGCTCCGCGCCGCCGATCTCGTCCGTCGCGACGCTGACGGTCCCGTCGGGCGCCCCGGGTTCGAAGAACACGAGCGGCACGTCGGCCTCGAGCCCCGAGATCGCCTCGAGCGCGGCCTGCACCGGCGCCAGGACGACGATCCCGTCGACCGCGTCCTCGGCCAGGTGGTCGAGCGCCGCCTTCATCGCCGCGCGGTCCACGTCACCGAGGGTCACGAGGTTGGTCGCGTATCCCTCGCTCCTGGCCTCGTCGGCGATGCCGCTGAGGGCGACCGACGGGCCGTACTGGGCGAGGCCGAAGCTCACGATGCCGAGGTTCATCGTCCGCCCGTTCGCCAGTGCCCGCGCGGCCGGATTGCGCCGGTACCGCAGCTGCCGGACGGCGAGCTCCACGCGTTCCCGGAGCTCGGGAGCCACGTTGGGGCTCCCGTTGACGACGCGGGAGACGGTCTGCTGGGACACACCGGCGAGACGTGCGACATCGATCATCCTGGCGCCGCGAGTGGTCGACTGCTCTGCGTTGCTCGAAGGCGCCGACACGGGCTCAGCTCGCTGCCCGCGGGGTGCGACGGCCGAAGTGCGACCGGAAGAACCCGGAGATGCGCTGCACGCCTCCCGCGCTGGAGAGGAAGACGGCGATCACGATCACCGCGCCCTTGATCACGAGCTGCGGCTCGGAGGAGATGCCCACCAGGTTCATGACGTTGATGATCGTGGCCAGGACGAACACGCCGATCACGGCACTGATGGGATCGCCCTTGCCGCCCATGAGGGAGGCGCCGCCCACGACCACGGCGGCGATCGCGTCCAGCTCGTAGCCGACACCGATGAGCGAACTGCCCTGCCGGAGTTGCGCCGCCGCGATGAGACCGGCCAGGCCGGCGAGCAGGCCCGACATCGTGTACGTGATGATGAGGTTGCGGGCCACCGGCAGCCCCGAGAGACGGGCGGCCTCTGGATTGCCGCCGATCGCGTACAGCGAGCGGCCGAACGTGGTGAACTTCGCCACCAGCGCCGCGAGGATCATCACGACGAGGAAGATCATGACGGGGTTCTGGAGGCCGAGGCTCGTCCCGCGGGCGAACAGGTCGATGAACGTCTGGTCGGTGATCTGGATCAGGCTGGTCGACTGGATGATGTAGCTGAAACCCTTGACCGCGCTCATCATGGCGAGGGTCGCGATGAACGGCGGGATGCGCAACCACACCACGAGCAGGCCGTTCACCAGCCCCGCGATCCCGCAGCAGAACAAGGTGAACGCCACCGAGAGGCCGGTGGCCATCCCGGCCTGCAGTGTCAGTGCGACGATCACGGTCGACATCGCCAGGATCGAGCCGACCGAGAGGTCGATGCCGCCGGTGAGGATGACGAAGAACTGACCGACCGCGAGCACCGCCACGATGGAGGCGGCCGCGATGACGTTCTCCGCGTTCCGCAGCGTGAGGAAGTCGGCCGAGACGTAGTACCCGATCACGATGATGACGACGAGCACCAGCAGCAGGTAGCTCTTGGGCAGGATGCGCTTGAGCATGCCTCCCCAGGTCGAGCGCGCGTGCGGAGCCGAAGGCGAGCCGCTGGTCTTCTCCGGCTCGTGGAGGGTCTTGTTCGACATTGTCTTTCCCGTCGTTGGGTTTCCGTCAGGTGGGTTCTCTGGATTCGGGCGCGGCTCAGGCCAGCAGTTGGAGGATCCGCTGCCCCTGCGGATCGATCTCGTCGTGGTCGAACTCGGCGACCACGCGGCCGCGGGCCATGACGAGGACGCGATCGCACATCATCGCCTCCGAGATCTCGGAGCTCGCGATGATCACCGTCCCGCCGGAACGGGCGAAGTCGCGGATCAGCTCGTACATGTCCTCCTTGGCGCCGACGTCGACACCGCGAGTGGGCTCGTCGCAGATCAGGAGGCGCGACGAGCGCACCAGCCAGCGGGCGAGGATGCCCTTCTGCTGCGTCCCGCCGCTCAGGGTCTTCATCGGCTGGTTCACGCTCGAGACCTTCATGCCGAGCTTCGTCACCATGTCCTGGGCGGCACGTTTCTCCCGTTTGCGGTCGATGACCGCGAGCCTGCTGAACATCGGCATGCTCGCGAGCGTGATGTTGCCGGCGACGCCCATATCGGGGATGAAGCCCTGCGTCTTGCGGTCCTGAGGCAGCAGGCCGATCCCGCGCCGGATGGCGTCCCGCGGGGATGCGAAGGCGACAGGCTTGTCGTCCATCACGAGGTGGCCGTCCGTCTTCCTGCGCGCACCGGCGAGGAGGCTCGCCAGCTCGGACTGACCGGAGCCGATGAGGCCGGCGATGCCGAGCACCTCCCCCTGATAGAGGTCGAAGTCGACGTCCGCGACCCGGTCGTCCTCGCCGAGGCCCCGCGCCGAGAGAAGGACCGTGTCGGTGCGTCCGGCACCCAGTCGCGGGCTGCGCTCGCCCCGCAGGGCGGCATCCGCGATCGAGCCCTCGAGGCTCTTGCCGACCATCGCCGTCACGACGTCGGCCGGCCGGGTGTCCGCCGTGGTCAGATCGGCCGCGGCGACGCCGTCGCGCAGCACGGTGACCGCGTCGCACAGACTGTACAGCTCGTCCATGCGGTGCGAGATGTAGAGCAGGGTCACGCCTTCGGCCGCGAGCCGGCGCAGCACGGTGAAGAGGCGCTCCACATCGGGGAGCGGGAGCGTGGAGGTGGGCTCGTCCAGCAGGAGGATCCGAGCGTCCTTGTGCAACGCCTTGGCGAGCTCGACGGCCTGCTGCTCGGCCACCGAGAAGGAGGAGACCGGCTGGCGCACGTCGAGGTCGAATCCGACGCGGGCGAGCGCATCCCGTGCCTGAGCCTGCATCTCCTTCCAGTCGACGACGGTCCCCTTGGTCGGAAGCGTGCCGAGGAAGATGTTCTCCGCCACCGAGAGGGACGGGACGAGGCTCAGCTCCTGATAGATGGTGTGGATGCCCGCGTTCTGCGCGTCCGTGGGCTCCCGGAACTTCACGACCTCGCCACCCAGGCGGATGGTCCCGCCGTCGGGCGTCTCGGCCCCGGAGAGGATCTTCACCAGGGTCGACTTGCCGGCGCCGTTCTGCCCGGCGAGGGCGTGGATGCTGCCCCGCTTGACCGAGAGGCTGACCCCCTTGAGCGCCTGGACGCCGAGGTAGCCCTTGGTGATGCCGTCGAGCTGAAGCTCGTCCATGTTTTCCTCTGCACTTCTTCGTGACGTGGTCGTGTGAACCGGTCGCTGCGCCCGAACCGATGACATCGGGCGCAGCGACTCCTCGTGGTACCCGCAGGTGCCTAGTCGTTGGCCCGGACGTAGGTGTCGCCGGGCTTGTAGTACTGCTGGGCGTTCTCCGGCGTGACGACGGTGGTCTTGATGTAGACCTCCTTCTTCGGGCACGCGGTCTTGTCGTCGTTGTAGGCGGCGACGGCCATCTTCACGGCGGCGACGCCCTGGTCCCAGGGCTGGTTGGACGCGGTCGCCTGGAGCGGACCGGTGGGGTTGTCCACCATCTCCTTCACGACGTTCATCCCGCCGTCGTACCCGGCGACGATGACGCCGTCGCCCCAGATGCCGGCCTGCTGGAGGCCCTGCTCGATGCCGCCCTCCATCACGTCGCTCATGCTGTAGACGATCTTCAGGTCGGGGTTGGCCGTGGCGACGTCGCGGATCGGGGCGAGCGCCTTGTCGGGCTTCCACTCGCCGTACTTGGTCTCGAGCTTCTTCGTCGTGATGCCGGGGTAGGCCTTCATCACGCTCTCGTAGCCCTTCATGAACCCGTTGAACCGCAGGTCGCTGAGCACGTCGCCCGGGAAGCCGCCGATGCCGACGACCTTGATCTCACCGGTCTCGCCGAACTTGGCGATGGCCTTCTTCGCCGCGACCTCGCCCGCGAGCGAGCCCGTGTACCCCTGGTCCTCGGCGACGTAGCAGTACATGTCCTTGACCAGCGACGGGTCGAGGTTCGAGTTGACGGTGACGAGGGGGACGCCCGCGCTCTGCAGTGCCGCCACGGAGGACCCGACTCCGATGGGGTCGTTCGGGTTCATGATCACGACGTCGACGTTCTTCGTGATCAGGGTCTGCACGTCCGCGTTCTGCCGGACGGTGTCCCCGTTCGCGTCGAGGAGCTGGATGGTCGCGCCGAGCTTCTTCGCCTCGGCCTGGCCCCCCTCGACGAGGGTCTTCCACCAGTCGCTTCCGCTGATGCCGCGCTGGCTCCAGCCGATGACGAGACCCTTGCCCGTCTTCTTGTCCGCGTCGCTGGCGGCGGAACCGTCGGTTCCTCCGCGGGCGCATCCGGTGAACAGGAGGGCGGTGACCGCGGAGAGGGCGGCGACGGCGAGCAGGGATCGGGTGCGGGTGCGCTTCGTGGTGCTGTTGGGACTGATCATTGTTCCACTTCCTTGTGAGGTGATCGGTGCTGGGGACAGCTGGGTGGTGCAGGTGGTGCCGGGGGAGAGTGTGGCGGCCCCGTTCGGGGTGGGACCGCCACACAGGGGGGCTCAGTCGAGCGGCGTGAAGACGCCGCGCTCCTCGAGCAGCTTGATGTTGCGGGCGCGCGTCTCGCGCTCGCGGGCGAGCCAGCCTTCGCCGGGAGGGGCGTCGAGGTACTGGTTCTTCGGGTAGATCGGCTTCTCGTAGATCGCCGCGTACTGCTCCGTGCGCAGGTCCTTCAAGCCGTTGAAGACGCCGTTCGCCTGGCGGTCGCGCCGCAGGGCGTCGATGTCGATCGTCGTGCTGACGAAGGTGTCGCCCGCCGTCACTCCCGGGGTCTCCGTGATGATCTTGCCGCGCTGGTTGACGATCATCGAGCGCCCACCGAAGAGGTCGTTGATGACGCCGTCCGGACCGAGCTCGGGGCCGAGGTTCGGAGCGACCACGATCGCGTTGTTGAACAGCGCGTGCGCCTTGTTCTGCACCTCCCACATGCCCTGCGAGGTCTGCGGCTCGATGAGGGTCGCGCGGATGATGACCTCGGCGCCGTTCATCGCCAGGCCACGGGCGATCTCGGGGTACGCGCCCTCGTGGCAGATCACGTAGCCGATGTTGCCGATGTCGGGGGTCTTCGCGACGGGGTAGATGGCGTCCATCACGTTGCCGTCGCCCTTCTTCTGGATCCACTCGTCCCACAGGTCGTGCGGGTTGGTGGTGCCGAGGGTGCCGCCCTCGAAGCCGTCGCTGGTCGCCTTCGCGCGACGGTAGATGACGTCGCCGTTCGGGTCGATCATGAACGCGCAGTTGAAGTAGCGGTCCGGGAAGTCGTCGTCGGCGACCAGGTAGAGCTCGCCGGCGATGTAGGTGTTCAGCTCACGAGCGGCTTTGCCGAGCTCGTCGGTCTCCGGTCCGGGGATCGTCCGGGCGAACTTCTTCTCCGCCTCGCGGTTGCCCGCAGTGAATGCCATGTGCATCCCCTGGATCGCCATCTCGGGGATGACGACCAGCTTGACCGGGTGGCCCTCGGTCGCGGCCACGCCGACCGCCGTCTTCATGAACGAGATGATGCGCTTGGTGTTCTTCAGCGCGTCCTCCGGTTCGACGATCGGGATCTGCAGCGGCGAGAGCGCTACGACTGTGTACGGCTCAGTCACGTCCAACTCCTTTGTTGATTGGGGTTCGTGCGTTCATGTTAGCGCACTATCAGATTCTGTCAAACGGGAGTTTTCGGCTCGTTGGTGTTGCTGAGGTGAGTCGGGTCGACCTTCGGTGGCGGATATCGTAAATGCAGTAAATTCCTGGTCAAATGCCTTTTCGATCGCGCGAGCATGTCACGGTCGATCGCCACCGCCGACCCTGGGTGGTTGATAGAATCGGCTCAAGTGAGCGCACTCACGCGGTTGCGCAGTGGAGGCAGAGAAGCCGCCGGATGGTCCCCGGCGCACCCGGCGCGGTCGCCAGATGCTCGAGCCCCAACTCGATCAGCGCCAGGCGTGCGCGGAGGACGGTCGCACGCGGCAGGCCCGTGCACTCCGCGAGCTGTTCGTGGCTCAGCAGGGCGATGCCGCCGGCGTCCGCCCGCACGGCCTCCACCCGCGCGACGGCGAGGAGGGTGCCCGGCTCCATCCCGGTCTCGTCCAGGATCGGTCGCGCGGCCGGGTGCCCGACGACGTGATCCACCGCGGCGACCCACGAGTCGGCGTCGACGAAGTGGGACTCGTGCGTCATCCGCCCGGCCGGAGCAGGCGCACGATGCTCCAGCGCAGCCGCTGCCAGCGCGACGACCGGAGCACCTCGCCCCGAGCGGGGACTTCGTCGCCGTCCCGCCCGGCCGGCATGAACTCGACGAGGTCGCACCGCGTGCAGCTGGACAGCTGGCGATGGACCGCCAGGCCCACGCCGTAGTACGGATTGGCCACGACCCGCACCGCCGCACCGCATCGCACGCACCGGCGCGGACGTCTCGGCACGTCCGGCTCAGCCATGGGACGTCTCGCGTGCGGTTCGGTGGTGCATGTGCTGCCGCCTCGGGGTGGTTCGGTGCCTGCGGGTGCACGGGTGGGAGGGCCCCGGTGACCCTCCCCACCCGAAGGGGAGGATCACCGGAGATCGTCGCCGTCCGGGGAGGCGGTGACGATTTCACGTTATGCACGGCGCTCCGGCATCGATATCCGGTCGGCGCGGAGTCCTGTCCGATGTGCGCGGACGGGTCGTCCGGCGTCGAGATCCGACGCATACAATCGCGGAATGCGATCCGACGTGAACGAGATGTTCGGCAGCCGCCGCATCGCGGCGGGACGCGGTGTCGAGCAGGCGCGATATGCCCTGTCCGACGTCTTCCTGCCGGTGGACTTCCCCTCGGCGGCTCCCGCGAGCGTCATCGACCTGAAGCTCAACGCGGTGACGGTGGGCCGGACCACCTGCGGTTTCATGCGGTTCGAGGAGGCCGTGCGCATCAGGACCGCGGAGGCGGAGAACTACCACGTGGACATCCCGGTGGGCGGCCGCGCGACCATGCGAGCAGCCCTGTCGACTCCGGTTTACGGCACTCCCCAGACGGCCGCGATCTTCATGCCCGGGCGGCCGGTCGAGCTCGACTGCGGCGAACGGTTCTCCCAGCTCGCCCTGATGATCCCGCGCGATCAACTGCAGCGGGAGCTCGAGCACCTGCTCGGCTCCCGCGCCGCCGGCCCCCTGGAATTCTCGGCAGAACTGAGCCTGTCGACCCCCGGCGGCCGGCTGGTGATGCAGACGCTCCGGATGATCGACCACGCCTCCGCACAGGACGGCGGAGCGCTGGCCCACCCGCTGGCCGCGCAGCGCTTCGAGCAGGTGCTGGTGCACAGCCTGCTGTTCTCACAGCCCCACAACTACTCCACCCGGCTCGCCATCCCGACTCCGGCAGCGGGGGGCGGGCCCGTCTCGCGGGCGGTGGACCTGCTGCGGAACAGCCCCGCGCATCCGTGGACCGTCGCCGAGCTGGCGGCGGCCGTCTCCGTGAGCGTCCGAAGCCTGCAGGAAGGCTTCCGCCGGTCGCTCGACACCACGCCGATGGCGTACCTCCGCGCCCTCCGGCTCGAGAAGGTCCGCGACACCCTGTCCGCGGCGGAGCCCGGTTCGGTCAGCGTGACCGAGGTCGCCGCGCGGTGGGGCTTCGTGCACCTCGGCCGATTCGCCGGGGCGTACTCCCGCGCGTTCGGCGAACGCCCGTCGGAGACTCTGCGCCGATGACGGCGCGGGTATCCCGGACCGCCCCCGGTCGCCGCCTCCCGATCGCCATCACGGTCGGTCTCGCCGTGCTGGTGCTGGCCGGTGCCGGGTACCTCGCCTATCTGATGGCCTCCGGATACTTCTCCGATCAGGTCGCGAGCGGCTCGGTGCCGCCGCGGGACAGCGCCGCGCAACTCGCGCCCCGCCTGTTGCGGGCGTTGGAGGCGGGCGATCGGGATGCCGTCGACAGACTGGTACCCGGTTCCCCGGCAGTCGAGGTCGACGAAGTGATGGGCCTGTGCGCGGGCCAGCGCGATTCGCGCATCCACCCGAACCTCAGCGAGGGGGACGGTCCACAGGCGGTGCTCATCGTCGCGGACGGCCAGCCGGCGTACACGGTCCCGCGCGCGGGCTCGTGCAGCTGGTGGATGTACTGGGATCAGGACCACCGGTCCTGGACGATCGGGACGGTCGACGGCAGCCCGGAGCCCGAGGTGCCTCCCGGCGGTTGAGCACTGCAGGGCCGCCGCGCCGCGCCGTCAGCCGCCGAGCAGGGCGTTCCCCAGGTCGGTGCGGAAGTAGAGCACGCTCCGCCCGTACCGCGCCGACGTCAGGAGCCGTGCATCCCTCAGCGCGCGGAGGTGCTGGTTGACCGCGGTGGTGGTGACGCCGAAGCGCGCGGCGAGCTCGGTCGACGACGCGGGCTCGGCGATCGCGTGCAGCAGGGTCGTGCGGGTGCGGCCGATCAGGGCGACGAGGGCGCGATCGTCGACGGCCTCCCCGACCTCCCACATCACGCCCTGGCCGCGGGCCGCGTAGAGGATCATCGGGGGCTCGCCTGCCGCGATCGGGGCCGAGACCCGGCGGGAGAACATCGTCGGGACCAGCGTCAGGCCGTGGCCGCCGATCACCTCGTGCCGGTGGAGGCGGGTGTGCAGCGTGACGGACAGCACCCGGTCGGCGAAGCGGAGGTTCGGGGAGATGCCGTTCAGCATGCCGGTGAGGCCGGCCCGGGCGACCTCGCGGCCGCGGTAGACGATGTCCGCCTCGAGGATGCGGCGCATGCGCGGCCAGTGCGGCGCGAACGCGACGCTCCAGTACTCGGCGAGCGCGTCGACCATGCGATCGATCGCCTGGCGCGGGTCGCCGCGGAACGGCGCGGGCAGCTCGCCGTGCACCTCGACGAGCTGCTGCCGGAAGCGGTCGGCGTCGAGGTGGCGCAGGGCGTCGAGCTCGTCGTCGATGCGCGTGAGCGGGGAGGTCGGCCGCGGGTTGAGGAAGTCGGGGGTGGAGAGGCCGTCGTTCACGAGCGCGAGCAGGGCATCCTGGTCGAGCTCGTGCCGGGCCTCTTCTGTGAGCCGGACCCACGGCAGCTGGAGGGGGTACAGCTCGGGCCGCGTGAGCGCCCGGATCGAGAGCCCCAGCTCGCAGAGCGGCGAGAGTGCGAGGCGGACCGCGCCGACGTCGTCCTCGTCGAGCTCGTACGTCAGCATGAAGCAATACGCTACATCAGTTCGCTGCGAGCGCCGTCGCTGGAATAACGGACGGGTGTCCAGCCTCCCGCGCCTCCGCCCGCCCGTCCCCTCCGCTCTCGCCGACCCTGTGCTGCGGATCCTCGTGTCCGCCGCGCTCGTGAACGCCCTCGGGCGCGGCGTGTTCCTCACCCTGTCGATCCTCTACCTGACCCTGTCCGCGGGGCTGTCGACGACCGTCGTCGCCGTCGTCCTCACCATTGCCAGCGGGGTCGGCGTGCTCACGTCGGTGGTCGCGGGCCACCTGGCGGACCGCGTCTCGGCCCGCCTGCTGCTCGTCGCGCTCGTCGCGGTCGAGGGATGCGCCCTCATCGCGTTCACGTGGTCCCCGGCGGTCGCCGTCGTGGCCGCGGTCGCCTCCCTCACCATCGGAGCCAACCGTGCCTCCAACGCGGTCCGCTCCGCGATCGTGGCGCGCGCCTTCGAGGGCGCCTCCCGGGCGGGCACGCGGGCGATCCTGCGCACCGCCGCCAACCTGGGGATCGCTATCGGATCGGCCGCAGCCGGCGTCCCCGTGCTCATCGGCACGCCGGCGGCCTACCGCGTCGCCTTCCTCGTCGCGGGATGCATCACGCTGGCCGGAGCGGTGACGCTGCTCGCCCTCCCGCGCTCCCTCGACGGCCACGCGGCCTCCCCCGCCGGCGCCGGCCCACGCGCGACCGCTCCGCTGGGCCGCTCGCCGTTCCGCGACCCGCGCTACCTCGCGCTCACACTGCTCGCGGGCGTCTTCGCGATGCAGTTCGGCGTGGCCGAGGTCGGCCTCCCGATCTGGGTGGTCTCGGACACGCGAGCGCCCCACGTCATCGTCTCGATCGCTCTCATCGTCAACACGGCGGGAGTCATCCTGCTGCAGATCCCGCTGTCGCGCGGATCCGAGGACCTCCGCCGCGCCGGAAGCATGACCGGGCTGGCCGGTGCGCTGATGGCGGCTGCGTGCGTCGCGTACGGCGGGTCGGCCGGGGTCGTCGCACCGCTCGCCGTGGCGCTCCTCCTCGCCGCCGTGCTCCTCCACACGTTCGCAGAGATCCTGTCGTCGGCAGGCACCTGGAGTCTCAGTTTCGAGCTCGCCGACCGAGCGCGCCCGGGCGCGTATCAAGGGGTCTTCGCCATGGGCTTCTCGCTCGGGAGCATGCTGGCGCCGCTGGTCGTCACCGCGACCGCCCTCGACCACGGGATGCCGGGCTGGATCGCCCTCGCCGCCGTCTTCCTCGGATCGGCGCTGGGGGTGCGGGCGCTGACGCGGCTGTCCCCGGTGGAACGGCGCCGCCGGCTCACGTGACCCCTTGCCGCGGCGACGACACGAGGTACAGAGTCGGTCCCATCAGACGAGTGGATGGGGACGCCATGGAGCAGAAGCCGCCGACCGACGCGATCAGGAAGGCGAACGCGGCGCTGCTGCAGTCTCTGCCGTTCGACGACGAGACCGACTTCGAGGACGCCGATCGCGGGTTCCTCGGGACGGTGGACGCACCGACGATCACGAGGGCCGACGGGCGGACCGTCTGGGACTTCAGCAGCTACGACTTCCTCACCGGCGCCGCACCCGATTCGGTGAACCCGAGCCTGTGGCGGCAGTCCAGACTCGTGGCCAAGCACGGGCTCTACGAAGTGGTCGAGGGCATCTACCAGGTGCGCGGATTCGACCTGTCCAACATCACGTTCGTCGAGGGCGACACCGGCGTCATCGTTATCGACCCGCTGATCTCCACGGAGACGGCTGCTGCGTCGCTGGCGCTCTACCGCGAGCACCGCGGCGAGCGCCCGGTCGTCGCGGTGATCTACACCCACAGCCACGTCGACCATTTCGGCGGGGTCTTCGGGGTGACCAGCGTGGAGGACGTGGATGCGGGGCGCGTACAGATCATCGCCCCCGACGGGTTCCTCGGGCACGCCGTCGAGGAGAACGTGTACGCGGGCGTCGCGATGGGCCGCCGGGCCGGCTACATGTACGGGGCGGCGCTCGCCCGCGGGCCGCAGGGCCAGGTCGGTGCGGGCCTCGGCCAGACGACCTCGATCGGCGAGGTCGGGATCATCCCGCCCACGGTGTCCATCACCGAGACGGGCGAGACCCTCACCGTGGACGGCGTCGAGATCGAGTTCCAGCTGGCACCGGGAACGGAGGCCCCGGCGGAGATGCACTTCTACTTCCCCCGGTTCCGGGCTCTGTGCATGGCGGAGAACGCGACGCACACCCTCCACAACCTCCTCACCCTGCGCGGTGCGCTGGTGCGCGACCCGCACATCTGGTCGATCTACCTCACCGAGGCGATCGGCAGCTTCGGCGACCGCAGCGATGTCGTGTTCGCCTCGCATCACTGGCCGACCTGGGGGTCGGACCGCATCGTCGAGTTCCTGGCGACCCAGCGCGACCTGTACGCCTACCTGCACGACCAGACCCTCCGCCTCCTGAACAAGGGGTTCACCGGGCCGGAGATCGCCGAGATGTTCCAGTTGCCCCCGGCGCTCGAGAAGGCGTGGAACGCGCACGGCTACTACGGGTCGGTGAGCCACAACGTGAAGGCGGTCTACCAGCGGTACATGGGCTGGTTCGACGGCAACCCGGCCCGGCTCTGGCCGCACCCGCCGACGGAGCTCGCCGCCCGGTACGTGGAGGCGCTCGGCGGGGTCGACCGCGTCGTCGAGCTCGCGCAGACCGCGTTCGACGCCGCGGACTTCCGCTGGGCGGCGACCCTGCTCGACCATGCGGTCTTCGCCGATGCCGGCCACGCGGCCGCACGCGAGCTCTACGCCGACACGCTCGAACAGCTCGCGTACGGAGCGGAGAACGGCACCTGGCGCAACTTCTTCCTCTCCGGCGCGACCGAGCTGCGCGACGGCAACTTCGGCACACCGACGGTCGCGGCCTCGCCGGCGATCGTCGCCCAGCTGACGCCCGAGCAGCTCTTCGACTCCCTCTCCCTCTCCGTCGACGGGCCGAAGGCGTGGGATCTGACGCTCGCCATCGACGTCACCCTCACCGACCTGGACGCGAACTACCGGCTCGAACTCCACAACGGGGTGCTCATCTACACGCGGCAGCCCGCGGACGCCGATGCCGACGTGCACCTGACGCTCACGAAGCCGCGACTCATCCAGCTCGCCGGAGGGGATCTGGCCGGCCCCGGGATCGAGCTCGCCGGCGACCAGGGCGCCCTCCAGGCGCTGCTCGGTGTGCTCGACCAGGGAGACACGGGGTTCGACATCGTGACGCCGTGATCCCGCGCTCTGTCAGGATGAGGTCGTCCCTGCCTGCCGACGAGAGCGAGCACCCGTGATCACCGTCCACCTGCGTTACGAGATCGATGCCGACAAGCTGGCGGAGTTCACCGACTACGGGCAGCGCTGGATCCGCCTCGTCAACAGGCTCGGCGGCGACCACCACGGGTACTTCATGCCCAGCGAAGGCGACAGCGACGAGGCGTTCGCGCTGTTCACCTTCCCGTCGCTGGCGGAGTACGAGCGGTACCGGGAGGCATCGGCGACGGACCCCGAATGCCAGGAGGCCTTCCAGTTCGCGCGCGAGACCGGCTGCATCCGCCGCTACGAGCGCCGCTTCCTGACGCCGGTCTTCGAGTAGGACGCATCCCGATCGGACCGCCGGTGTCACGCCGGCGTCGGCGCGGGGAGCCGCTGCGCCAGCACGGCGATGAGCGCCACAGCGGCCAGCGGGAGCAGAAGCGGGACGGCGCCGTCAGTAACGGTCCAACCGTCGGAACCGATCAGGGCGGCGACCACGGCCACACCTGCAGCGCCCCCGATCTGATTTCCGACGAACAGCACCGTCGATCCCGTGCCGAGCAGGTCGGGTGGGGGGACGCGGTACAGCGTGGCGACGGTCGGGCTCCCGACGGCGCCGAGACCGAGCCCCACCAGGAGCAGGCTCCCGACGAGAAGGGCTCCTCGAGCCACCGGCGCGACGGGCAGCGATGGAGCGACGACGAGTCCGACGAACCCCAGGGCCGCGACCCCCGCCCCGACGGTGACCAGCCTGCGAGGCGCGATGCGGTCGCTGAGGGCCCCGACGGCCGGCATCGCGATCACCGTCCCGATCCCGTACGGGATCAGGAGGGAGCCCGCGGCGACGACCGGCACGCCGACTACAGCACCGAGGTACTGCGGGACGGCGAAGAAGAGTGGGAAGATCGCCGCACCCAGGCCGACCATGATCACGACGGCCGGACCGAATCCCCGCTGCAGGAACGTCCGCGGCGGGATCAAGGCTTCGTCCCCGCGGAGTCGCATCCACGCGATCGACCCGCCGAGACCCGCGACACCGGCGATGCCCGCCCAGAGCACGGACTGGCCGAGCGCGACGAGGATGCCGACGACTCCTGCGATCAGCAGAAGCAGACCAAGGCCATCGAGCCGTCGCGACCCGTCGCCCTCAGTATCCGCTCCCGTCGGCAGCCACAGCGCCGCGCACGCGAGAAGCACGGCCGCCACCGCGGCGATGACGAGGAACACCGTCCGCCAGCCGGCGAGGGTGACGACCGCGGCCGCCAGGGCAAGACCGGCCAGGGGGCCGATCGACATCGCCGCCGCGACACCCCCCATCACCCGCCCCATCCGTGCCGGCCCGGCGGCACGCGCCAGCGCGGTGAGCATCAAGGGCTCGAGCACTCCGCCGCCGGCAGCCTGCAGGGCACGCGCCGCGATGAGGAGGGACACGTCGGGGGCGACGGCGCTCGCTAGGGAACCGGCCGCGAACACGGCGAGCGCGATGAGCCATGTTCGCCGGACGCCGAACCTCGTCCCGGCCCAGCCGCCGACCGGGATCGCCGTCGCGCTGACCAGGAGATAGACGGTGGTGACCCACGGGACGGCTTCCCCCGCGGCGGGGAACTCGGCCCGCATCGAGGGGATCATCACCCCGGCGACGGTCACACTCAGCAGGGCGAGGATCCCTCCCGGGATGAGGAGTGCCGCCACCCGACCGAGGCTGTATCGTCGCGACAAGATTATTAAACTCACGAGTTCAATATACACATCGGTTCACTCTTCGCAACCCTCGAGTAGCATCGAGGCATGACAACCCCGCCTCCCTCGCGACGCACAGGTGGCGCCGTGGCGGACCGCGAGGCCGCCATCCTGACGGCGGCGCTCGCGGAGTTCGGCAGATCCGGCTACGCCGATGCCAGCGTGGACGACATCGCCCGCGCCGCGGGAGTTGCGAAGCCCACGGTGTACAACCGTTTCGGTGACAAGCGCTCGCTTTTCGTCCGCGCGTGGACCACCGGTGCGCTGCGATCCCGAGACCGGGTCCAGCGGGCGATCGAGGCGGCCGATCCGCGACCGGACGACCTCGAGCGCACGCTCGTCGCCCTCGGGCACGCGCTGGTGGAATGCGTCACCGACGAGGAGGGGTCGGCCATCCTCCGCCTCCAGGCAGGCGAGCGCTCGCGCTTCCCGGAACTCGACGAGACGTCGGAGCGGTCCCGCGCGTCGAATCTCGATCAGCTCGCCGGAAAGCTCGCGCAGTACAGTGCGCGCGGCCTCCTGCGACTCCCCGACCCGGAGCGCGCAGCTTCTCACTTCATGGCGCTCGTCACGGACGGCGCCCTCCCCGCCAGCGGATACGGCACCCGCCGCATCACGAGCTCCGAACTCGACGGCTCGGTGCGCGCCGGAGTCGCGACCTTCCTCGCCGCATTCGGCTCGCAGGCCTAGGCACGAGCGAGTGCTGCGGGGCGCCCACGCGAGAGACGACCCTGGTCTGGTTCGGGCCGCCTTCGCCGCCGCGACGAACGCGCGGATGCGGTCGAGGTCCTTGACCCCGAGCGGATTCGACGCCGCTGGAAACGTCGACTCCCCAAGGGCGCGCGGAGGCGCTCGGCGAGGCTCTCGGCCTGCCCGTGACCTCCATCGACCCGGCGGACGCGACCGCGCACTTCGGCGTCGTCGGCCACTTCTTCGGCGCCACCATGACCGGCACCAGCGCACGCACGCGCGAACTGCTCGGCTGGGAGCCGACCGGGCCGACGCTGATCGGGGACATCCTGGGCGGGGCGTACTCAGGAGACTGATGGGCCTCAGGCAGCCTCGGGCGCGGATACTCCTGACATGAAGTAGCCCTCGCGACGGGTACGCCACGGAAGCTCAAGCTTCACACCTTCTCTGCCCAGCACGAAGACGACATGCTCGGTGACGAGGTCCTCAGAGACGGGGCTGGGTAGACCGACGACGTCTGTGGCAATCGGTGAATCCGACCTCGAAGTGAACAGCGAGACGTCCCACGACTCGCGCGAGCCATCGCTGGCTTGACGATGCGCTATCACGGACAGCACCGACGCCAGATCGGCGGCGGTCAGTTCCTGCAGCGGCTTCGCCATGTTTCCTCCACGCTCGATTCCAGCCCGACGTCGAATGTAACATTCAGCCCGTCTTCGCCGCCGCGACGAAGGCGCGGATGCGGTCGAGGTCCTTGACCCCGGGCGCGGATTCGACGCCGCTCGAGACGTCGACTCCCCACGGGCGCGCGGAGGCGACGGCCTCCGCGACGTTCTCGGGGTCGAGTCCGCCCGCGAGCATCCACCGGCCGCGCAGGGGTCGGTCCTCGAGCACGGCGAAGTCCCAGCGGCGGCCGGAGCCGGGGTCGGGTGAGTCCAGGAGGAGGGCTTCCTCGCCCCAGGATCCGACGTCGACCTCGTCGGCCGAGGTGACGGAGGTCGCGCGCCAGACGCGAAGACCGGCACCGGCGGCCGCTGCGACGTCGTCCGGTCGGTACCCAGTGCCGTGCAGCTGGACCACGTCGGCGCCGATCCCACCAGCGACGGAAGCCGCCTCCACCGCGGGGAGCTCGTCCACGACGAGCACGACGTCGGCGGCGCCCCCGACGAAGCCGGCGATCTCGCGCGCGACGTCGGCGGAGACCGTGCGACGGCTGCGTCTGCTCATGACCACGCCGACGGCGTCCGCACCGGCGTCGAGCGCGACCCTGGCCGACTCGATCGTGGAGAGACCGCAGATCTTCACGTACATCGGGACTCCTCGTTCATGAGCGACGGCCCCGCCCCGGTCGGGGCGAGGCCGTCGCGCCTGGCCGATTCCGTAGCCTAACGGGCGCTGATCGAGCGGGCGATCTCCGCACCCAGCGCGACGTTGTTGCGGTACACGTCGATGTTGACCTCGAGGCTCTCGCCGCCGGTGGCGCGCTGGATGTAGTCGAGCAGGAACGGCGTGGTGTCGTGACCCACGATGTTCGCGTCGGCCGCCGCGGCGTGCGCGGAGACGAGCACCTGCTCGAGCTTCTCGGGCGAGAGCTGCTTCTCGGCGGGGATCGGGTTGGCGACGAGCACCGTGGAGGCGAGCCCCAGCTCGTCGCGGCTGGCGGCGATGCTCGCGATCTCGTCCGTGCTGTCCACCGAGTACTCGATGTCGAAGCCGGAGTCGGTGATGTAGAAGCCGGGGTAGTCGGTGGTCTTCCAGCCGACGACCGGCACGTTCAGCGTCTCGAGCCGCTCGAGGGTGAGGCCGATGTCGAGGATCGACTTCACGCCCGCGCTCACGACGACGATGGGCAGGGTCGCGAGGGCGCCGAGGTCCGCCGACTCGTCGAAGGTCTGGGCGGCGCCCTGGTGCACCCCGCCGAGACCGCCGGTCGAGAACACCTTGATGCCGGCGGCGTGCGCCGCGTAGGCGGTCGCGGCGACGGTCGTGCCGGCGTTGAGCTGCTTGGCGGCGGCGATCGGGAGGTCGCGGATCGAGGCCTTGACGACGGAGTCGTCGTTGGAGAGCAGCTCGATCTCGGCGGACGACAGCCCGACGACGAGCTCGCCGGCGACGACGCCGATCGTCGCCGGGGTGACGCCGGAGGCGCGCAGCTGGGCCTCGGACTCGGTCGCGACCTGCAGGTTACGGGGGCGGGGCAGCCCGTGGGTGAAGATGGTCGACTCGAGGGCGAGGACGGGCCGGCCGGCGGCGACGGCCTCGCGGACCTCGTCGGAGATGCGGATGGAGCTCATGGTGTCTTCCTGCTTTCTTGCGGTGGTGATGCCAGTCTCGGGTGCGCTATTAGGCCGGATCAACAAGCAAATGTTCGACGATTGATAGGTTTTAACAATTAGTGGACGGCGGAGACCGAGGTCGTGTTCAGCTCGACCCCGCGGGGCTTCGGCAGCAGCAGCGAGACCGCGAGCGCCAGGGCGGTGATCCCGGCGGCGGCGAACATCGCGACGCTGTAGCCGAGGTGGGTCGGCACTCCGGTGGGACCGCTGCCGAGCATCTGGAGTGCGGGCATCACCGTGAAGCCGATACCGGCGCCGAACCCGAAGGCCGCCGAGTTCAGGCCCGGCAGGAACCCGGGGTTCTCGGGCGGGCTCAGCACGACGCCGAGGCCGTTGAGCATGATGTTCGCCATCCCGGCGTAGACCACGCCGAGGAAGAGCACCGCGCCGATGAGGAAGGGGAGGCTCTGCGTGCCGAGGAAGCCCAGGCCGACGATGCCGAGCACCGACCCGGCCAGTCCGACCCGCAGGATCGTGCGGTAGCCCACCACCGGCGCGAGCCGCCCGGCGAACGGACCGACGATCCAGCCCAGCAGCGCGTACGGGGTGAGCAGGATCAGCGAGGTCGTGTCCGCAGCCAGCCCGAACCCATTCGTCGGGTTCTGCGCGAGCGAGAGGGCCACCGCGTTCACGACGGGGACCACCCCGGCGATGGTGAGCGATGTCGTGAGCAGCAGCGCCCACACCGAGCGCTGCTTGAGGAGCGAGATCGATGCGAGCGGAACGGGGACGATGCGCTCGACAGTGAGGAAAGCCGCGCCGAACACCAGACCGAGGACGGCGAGTCCGCCGATCAGCCACCAGTTCGCGTCGCCCAGCTGCTGCAGCTCGTTGATCGCGAGCTGGAACGACAGGATCGCGCCGACCAGCGTGATCACGCCCCACCAGTCCATCCGCGCGCGGGCGGACGGACGGGACTCGGGAGTCCACGAGCGGGTGAAGACGAGCGCGAGGACGCCGAGCACGGTGATGACCCAGAAGATCGGCCGGAATCCCCAGAGGCTGGTGATGAACCCGCCGGCGATGGCATCCACCCCGGCGATTCCACCGTTGACGGCGGCGACGAGCCCCATGAGGTAGCCGTACCGGCGCGCGTCCTTCACCTCGGCCCGCAGGATGAGCAGGCTGACGGCGACGATCGGGCCCGAGGCGCCCTGCAGCGCCCGCGCCACGAGCAGGATCGGCAGGGTCGGCGCGAGGGCGGCCACGACGCTGCCGACGGTCATCGCCGCCAGCATCAGGAGCATGATGCGCTTGCGGCCGACGATGTCGCTCCAGCGGGGGAGGAAGATCCCGAACACCGCCGTCGCGGTGAAGAAGACCGTCTGCGCGAGCGCCGCACTGGCCTCGCTGACGTCGAGTTCGTGGGCCATCGTGACGAGGGCCGGCGCCAGCATGCTGGCGTTGAGCTGGAAGGCGGCGCACGCCACCAGCAGGGCGAAGACCATCCGCCTGATGGAGGCGGACCCGGTCGGTGCGGAGGTGTCCGCGGGATGGAGTTGCGTCATTGCTTCGTCCTTGCACTGGGCGCCGGCGCACCGGGGGTGGACGCGCCGACGACGGGGATGGGGGTGGTGGCGCCCGGCGAGCCGAGGACGGCCTGCGCGCTGCGGTGGCCGCCGCGGCAGGAGGCGACGAGGTCGCGACTGGTGAGGTAGGTGGTGAGGAAGCCGGCGGCGAACGCGTCGCCCGCTCCCGTGGAGTCACGGATCACCGTGACCGGCGGCACGTCGACCGTCAGCGGCTCGGCATGGGCGGAGAGCACCCGGGTGGGCTGCGCGCCCGCCTTGAGGACGAAGGTCGTCGACGGGTTGCGGCGCAGGTTCTCCGCGGTGGCGTCCGCGCTGCCGAAGCCCAGGAGCTCGGCCTCGTCGCCGTTCGCGATGAGGAAGTCCGGGGCGATGCGCTCGAGGTAGTCGCGGAACCGCTGCACGCCGAACGTCTCGATGACCTGGGTCGAGGAGGCGTCGACCGAGATGAGCCCGCCGCGCCCCCGCACGACGTCGATCATCGCCTCGACACTCTGCCGCACCGGGTCCCCGTCGAACGAGTAGGCGGGGATGTGCAGCAGTTCCACGCCGTCCAGCCACGCGTCCGCGACGCGCTCGAGCTTCGTCGCCGCCCCGCGGTTCGGGAGCATCGTGCGCTCCCCGTCCGGTTCGATCAGGATGACAATCGTGCCGGTCGTCCCGCGGCGCTGCACGCGCACGTCGACCCCGGACTCCGACAGCACGCGGCCCAGGTTCTCGCCGGTCGCGTCGTCGCCGACGCAGCCGATGAAGCGGGTCGGGTGGAGCCCCGCGGCGAACGCGGCGACGTTCGCCGCCGACCCGCCCCGGGTGCGATAGATCTCGGCCTGGTTGTCCGTCCCTCGTCGCAGTGCGCCACTCGGCCACACGACGATGTCTTCCACCAGGTCACCTACTACAGCCAGCATCCTTGCCTCTGTTCTTTCGTTCGAGCGAGGTCAACGCTAATGACGCTTGGTGATTCGACCAAGGCGGAAAAGACGACCAATTGATAGGCTCGCGCTATGGCTGTCACTCTCCGCCAGGTCGAGATCTTCCTCGCCCTCGCCACCGAGCTCCACTTCGGGCGCGCGGCGGATCGGTTGCACATCGCCCAAGCTACGGCGAGCCAGGAGTTGAAGCGCTTGGAGGTCGCGCTCGGCCTGAGACTGTTCACACGATCCACGCGCACGGCCAGCCTGACGCCGGCCGGCGAGGCCCTGGTCGAGGAGGCGCGCGCACTGCTCGACTCCGCCGACCGCTTCACCGATCGCGCCCGCCTCTTCCAGACCGAGCACCTCCAGCGCGTGCGCGTCGTGGCGTCGCCGAGCGTGATCAACACCCTGCTCCCGGCCGTCATCCGGCGCGCGGAGCAGGAGACGCCCGACACGAGCATCGAGGAGATCGCGGCCGACAGCGGGGCCGTCGTCGCCGAGGTCCTGCGGCAGACCGCGGACATCGGCATCGGCCGGTTCCTGACCCCGCCGCCGCGCTTCGCCACCGAGGTGCTGCTGCAGGAGGAGTTCCTCGCGGTCGTCTCGGCAGCGCATCCCCTCGCCGGCTCGGCCTCGATCGACCCGGCGGACCTGGGCGACCTGCCGCTGCTCCTGTGGTCCCGCGAGCAGGCGCCTGCGTACTACGACGCCCTCCTCGCGCTGTGCCACGACCGGGGGCTGAGCCCGATGATCCTGGTCTCGCCTCCCCGCATCGTCGGGTCGCGGAGCTACCTGCTCGGGGAGGGACGCGCGTTCAGCCTCGTGCCTCGGTCGGCGGTGCCGTCACTGCCGTCGGAGGTCGTCGCCGTGCCGCTGGATCCGCCGGGCGCGCTGCCGCTCGAGATGATCTACCGGGACCGCGACCCGCGCGAGAGCCTGCACGAGACGGTGGAGCTCATCCGTTCGACGGCCTCGCAGCTTCTTCGCTGACGCTCCGAGCGGGCACGAACCGGTGGGTGACCGCCAGCGCCAGGAGCACGACGCCGGCGGCCACGGCGACGAGGAAGCCGAGCGCGGCGCCGGCCGACGAGACCAGCTGACCCGCTCCGGCCGTGACGACCGCCTGGCTGACGATCAGCGCACTGCTGAGCACGGCGAACGCGGTCGTGCGACGCGACGCGGGCACGTCCTCGGCGGTCAGGGCGAACACGGTCACGAGGGCGGCGCCCATCCCGCAGCCGAGGAGGAAGAGCCCGATGCACGTCCACACCAGTGCGGCGCCGAGTGCGAGGACGACCGCCCCCGCGACGGCGACGCTCGCGGCGACGATCCAGCGTGCGCGACGCGGGAGGAGCGTCTGCGGGATGTGGGCGAGCGAGGCCGCCGAGAGGATCGACCCGACGCTCATCAGACCGTAGACGAGCCCGGTCCAGCCGGGGATGCCGGCGACCTCCAGCTCCCGCGTGAGCGCGGTGAGGGTGGCGCCGAAGATCGCGCCCACGCACGACATGCCCGCCACCAGGATGACGAACCTCCCGGACCAGAGGCGGTGACGGCGCCCGCCCGCTCCGCTGGTCGCCCCGGCCAGCCCGACGGCCGTCGGATGGAGGGCGAAGGCGACGACCGCGGTGAAGGTCAGCCCGGCGGCGACCAGCAGCGGCGCGCACGGGCCCAGGGCCAGGGAGAGGGCGCCGACGAGCACCGGCCCGACGACGAACGCGCCCTCGTCGGCCATCGACTCGTAGCCCATCGCCGCATCGAGCCGCGGACCCGACTCGGTGTCGAGCACCGCCGCCGCGACCCGCGAGCGCGAGAGCGGTGCGACCTGCGGGCTGACGACGCCGGCGAGCGCCGCGACACCGACGAGCACCCCGGTGGCGGCGCCGAACCAGACCAGCGCCGTCAAACCGACGAGCAGGAGGCCGAAGACCGGCCCGATCACGAGCAGCACGGGGCGCTGGCCGAACCGCTCGATCGAGCGCCCGAGGAGGGGCGCGCCCAGCGCGGTGCCGATCCCCGCCACGGCCGAGACGATGCCGGCCTCGGCGACCGACCGGCCGAGCTCGACCATCATCGTGAGCGCGCCGACCACCATCATGGCGAACGGCAGCCGGGCGATCAGGGCGAGCGCGATGTAGCGGAGGCCCATGAGGGAGAGGACGCTCGGCGGACGGACGCGACGGCGGGAAGGGGAGAGGACGGTCACCCGTCCACGCTAGGTTTCGATTCTTCCGCCCTCAATAAGAAGTCGAGGGTCATTGATCGATGGAGGCTATCGATCCCGGGTCGCCGACGCCGATGACAGGCAGCGACCCGGGATACGACAACGCTAGGTCGGCGGCGGAAAGCGGATCAAGCAGCATCCGCGCCCGCATTGATAGGTTCCGCCTATCAGCGCGTCAGCGCACGCCCGACGGTGTCGGAGCCTCTCCGTTGAGCACGTACCGGCCCACCTCGTCGCGCTTGTAGGCGACGGGATCGTGCAGCGAGATCGTGCGGACGTTGCGCCAGAAACGGTCCAGCCCGAACGCGGCGGCGGTCGAGCGGGCGCCGGTGTACTCGAAGATCGCGCTCGTCACCTCCAGGGCCGTGTCGGTCGACACGATCTTGGCGCTCGCGATGATCTCCGCGACGGCCGCCCGCTGCTCGGCCGTGACCTCGTCGCCGAGGGCGTAGAGCCAGTCGAGCGCGTGGATCGCGCGCTCGACCAGCGCGGACACGGCCTGGACCTTCGCGACGAGGGTGCCGTAGCCGGCGAGGATGTACGGCTCGTCGCGGCCGCGTTCCACCGTCGAGTGCAACGCCGGGCGGGTGTGCTCGCGCGTGTAGGCCGTGGCGGCCTCCAGCGCTCCCTCGGCGATGGCGAGGTGGAGGATGCCGAAGGTGAGCTGGAAGTGCAGCACCTGCACCGACTGCCGCGCCTCCTGCTCGCGGATCGGCCCGAAGCGGCGCAGGATGCGCGACTCGTCGACGCGCACGTCGGCGAGGGTGATCGACTGGCTGGCCGAGAGGCGCTGACCGAGCACGTCCCAGTCGCCGCTGAAGGTGATGCCGGCGTCCGCCGGGTCGAGTTCGACGACGGTCATCCGGTCGCCGTCGCGCAGGGCGATCGCGAAGAGGCGGTCGGCGACGGGCCCGCCGGAGGCGAATCCGCTGTCGCCGGTGATGACGAACCCGTCGCCGTCCGGAACGATCGGCGGATAGCCGGACGCGCGGTTGTTGCCGGGGCTCGCCCAGAGCCAGCGGCCGGCGGCGCTGTCCACGAGCGCGCGGCGCGACTGGTCGGTGTCGAACGACTGGATGAACCGCAGCCAGACGTAGTGGTAGCCGAGGAGGTGGGCGATCGAGGAGTCGGCGCGGGCGATCAGCCGGACGATCTGGGCCGTGATCGTCCACGGCACGCCCGCCCCGCCGAACTCCACCGGGATGCCGATGGTGAGCAGTCCACGCTCGCGCAGCAGCTCGATCTCGGCGGTCGGGAGGCGGTTGCCGCGGTCGCGTTCGAGCGCGTCGACGGCGAGGAGGCCGGCGACCTCGCGCGCCACGGCGATCCACTCCGCGTACCGGTCGTGGTCGCCGCCGATGTCCGACGGATCGGGCAGGAGGTCGAAGCGGCTCATCGGGTGCCCACCACCCAGGCGTGCGTCGGCGCGGTGCCGTTGAGCAGGTGGTCGCCGACCGTGCGCTGCTTGTAGATGCCGGGGTTGTGCACCGAGATGGTGCGGGCGTTGCGCCAGTGCCGGTCGAGCGTGCGGTCGCGGTCGACGGCGGAGGCGCCTCCCACCTCGAAGAGCGTCGTCGCGGCGCCGAGCACGGTGTCGACCACGGTGCTGTGCGCCTTCGACGTGGCGAGCTCGGCGGCATCGATCAGGTCTTCGACGGGCTCGCCGGCGGCGCGCGCGGTGGCGACCGCCTCCAGCGCATCGGCGGCGGCGAGGACGACGGCGTCGGCGGCGAAGGAGGCCGCGGCCAGGCGACCGACGACCTGCTGCACGAGCGGGTCCTCCCGGGGCAGGTCGGCCTGCGCGTGGCTGAAGACGCGCGTGCGATGCTGCACGTAGCCGACGGCGTCCGCGACGATCGCACGCCCGATGCCCGCGAGCGAGGCGAGCAGCACCTGCTGGTAGAACGCGATCATGTAGTGCGGGATGCGGTCTGCGTACCAGAAGACGTCGTCCCGCTCGACGGCGACCGCATCGAGGTGGGTCGTGCCGGAGGCGGTGAGGCGCTGGCCGAAGCCGTTCCAGTCGTCGACGAGCTGCAGGCCGGGATGCGTCGCGGACACCACGGCGAACGCCCGCTCGTCGCGCTCGTCCGAGACGCCGATCGCGAGCCAGTCGGCGTAGAGGCTGCCGGTGCTGTAGAACTTCGTGCCCGTGATGGTCCACTCGTCGCCCGCGGTGTCGAGGCGGGTGCCGGTGGCGCCGACCTTGCCGCCGCCGATCTCGGTCACGGCGTTGCCGAGGATCGCCCCGTCGGCGACGCGCCGCAACCACTTCGCGCGGGCCGGGCCGTCGGGATCGATGAGACGCTCCTCCACCATCCCGAAGTGGGCGCGCAGCGCCTGCGGGAGGTTCGAATCGGCTGCGCCGAGCTCGATCAGCAGATGGATGAGCTGCGACACCGACGCCCCCGCACCGCCCTCCTCGACCGGCAGACGGACCGCCCCGAACCCGGCCGCGGCGAGCGCACGGACCGCGTCGTGGGCGAGCGTGCGATCCCGCTCCCGGTCGGGCGCCCCCGCAGCGATCTCGGCGAAGAGCGGGCGGAAGCGCGCCGCGAGCTGCTCGTACGGCACCGCGTTCACGCCTCACCACCGAAGGCGCCGCGGTAACGGGAGGCCGGGTGCCGCTCGTCGAGGTGGTCGCGGCCGAAGAGCTTGCGGCGCAGCGTGCCGGGCGTGTACTCCGTCTGCGCGAGCCCGCGTCGCTGCAGTTCGGGCAGGACGTGGTCGATGAACTCGATGTAGGAGCCGGGGATGCGCCAGTTGACGACGTTGATGCCGTCCACCCCGGCGCGCTGCCACTCCTCCAGCTTGTCCGCGATGGTCTCGGGCGTGCCGACCAGGCGGCCCCGGCTCAGGAGCACCTTGCCGAGGTCGGCGACGGTGGCCTCGCGGTCGGGCACCGAGCGGCGCAGCCACTCGAGGATGGACTGGCTGGCGTTGGTGTGGATGTCCTTGAGCTGCGTCTCCGGCGGGTAGGGCGTGCCGTCGGGCCGGGTGCCGAAGTTCATGTGGGTGAGGTAGCCCTCGAGGCTGGCGTACTCGTCCAGCTCGGCCTCGGCGCGGCGCGCCTCCTCCTCCGTCGAGCCGATGACGAAGCTGATGCCCTGGAAGAACTTGATGTCCTCCGGGCGGCGGCCCGCCTCGACCGCGAGACGGCGGGTCTCGACGATCGTCTCGGCGGCGATCGCCGGAGTGGGCGCGGCCAGGAAAACGGCCTCGGCGTTGCGGGCGGCAAAGGCGCGGCCGGCACCGGAGGCGCCCGCCTGATACAGCAGAGGGGTGCGCTGCGGCGACGGCGACGGGAGGTGCGGACCCTCCACGCGGTAGCGCTCGCCCACGTGGTTGATCCGGTGGATCTTGGAGGCGTCGGCGTAGACGCCGCCCTCGCGGTCCTTGACGAGGGCGCCCTCGTCCCACGACCCCTCCCACAGCTTGTACGTCACGTCCACGTACTCCTCGGCCCAGCGGTAGCGCTCGTCGTGCTCGACGAGGCCCGGGAGACCGAAGTTGCGCGCCGCGCTCTCCTGCGCGCTCGTCACGATGTTCCAGGCGATGCGTCCCCGGCTGATGTGGTCGAGCGTCGAGACCTTGCGGGCGAACGCGAAGGGGTGCTCCTGCAGCACGCTGCTCGTGAACGCGAAGCCGAGGTCGCGGGTGTTGACGGCGAGCGCCGACAGCAGCACGGCGGGGTCGTTGCTCGGGATCTGGAGGCCCTGCCGCGCGTTCGGCGTGTAGTCGCCGTCCGCCGGGCCGTACACGCCGACCACGTCGGCGAAGAACATGGCGTCGAACAGGCCGTCCTCGAGCCGCTTGGCCAGGTCGATCCAGACGTCGACGTCTTCGAAGTCGGTCTGCCGGGAGTCGGGGTGGCGCCACTGGCCGTGGTTGATGTGCGACGCGGTGTTCATCACGAAGGCGTTGAAGTGGAGGGCGGACATGGATTCCTTTCGGGGGTGCGGTGCGCGGGGGCCGTCAGCGGACGAGGCGCGGGGCTGCCTCGAGCAGCGCCCGCGTGTACGGGTCGGCGGGCGACCGGAAGATCTGCTCGGCGGATCCCGTCTCGACGATGCGGCCGGCGGACATGACGGCCACCTCGTCGCTGACGTGCTGGATCACGCCGAGGTCGTGCGAGATGAAGAGGTAGCTGAGGCCGAGCTCGCGCTGGAGGTCGTCCAGCAGATCGAGTACCTGGGCCTGCACCGAGACGTCGAGCGCCGAGACGGGCTCGTCGCAGACGATGATCTCGGGGCGCGGCGCCAGGGCGCGCGCGATGGCGACCCGCTGGCGCTGGCCTCCCGAGAGGTGCAGCGGGCGGCGGCGCAGCACGGTCGAGGGCAGCCCCACCTCGTCGAGCAGCCGGGCGATGTCCGCGGTCGCCGGACCGGGCCGGGACCCGAGCGCCTCGGCGAGGATGTCCTCCACCGACAGGCGCGGGTCGAAAGAGCCGAGCGGGTCCTGGTAGACGGCGCCGATGCGGTGCCGCTCGCGCCGGCGGTCGCGTTCGGAGGCGGCCGTCCACGGTGCGCCGAACAGCGTCACGGCGCCCGACTCCGGCTCGGTGATCCCGAGCGCGACGCGCGCCGCGGTGGTCTTGCCGGAGCCCGACTCCCCCACGAGCCCGAGGGTGCGGCCCCGGTGCAGGTCGAAGGAGACCCGGTCGAGCACGAGCCGCGCCGTGCCGTCCGGGTTGCGGTAGTGCTTCACCAGGTCGCGCGCCTGCAGCACGACCTCGGCGGGCGCGGCCGGCGCCGGGGCCGCCTCGCGCGGAGGAGGCGCCGTCTCGCTGAGCCGGGTGCCGCGCGGGCGATCCGCCGGCACGGCGGCGATCAGGCGCCGCGTGTAGGCGTCGCGGGCGTCGAAGAGCACCTGCTCCGCCGGACCGTGCTCGACGATCTCGCCGCCGTTCATCACGGAGATGTCGTCGGCGACCCGGCCCACCACCGCGAGGTCGTGACTGATCAGGAGGATGGCGGTGCCGCGCTCCTTGAGCTCCTCCAGCAGTGCGAGGATCTGCTCCTGCACGGTCGCGTCGAGCGCCGTCGTCGGTTCGTCGGCGATGAGCAGGGGCGGCTGCAGCGCGATCGCCGAGGCGATCAGGGCACGCTGCCGGAGGCCGCCGGACAGCTCGCCGGAGCGCTGCCGGGAACGCTGCGCGGGCTCCGGGACGCCGGCGGAGGCCAGCAGCTCGAGCACGCGCTCGCGCCGCTTCGCCGGGGAGAGGCGGGTGTGCAGGCGCAGAGCGTCGTCGATCTCGCGCCCGACGGGGCGCAGCGGGTCGAGGGAGACCAGCGCATCCTGCAGCACGTAGCCGACCTCCTTGCCGCGCACCCGGCGCAGGCCGCGGTCGCTGAGGCGCAGGATGTCGCGGTCGCCCACCGAGAGGCGGTCGGCCTCGGTGCGCGCCGCGGGACCGTTCAGCCCCACGATGCTGCGGGCGGTGACCGACTTGCCCGACCCGGACTCGCCCACGAGGGCGAGGCACCGGCCGGGTTCGATGCGCAGGTCGACGCCGCGCACGACCGGGGTGACGGCGCGGTCGGCGCGGAACCCGACGGTCAGCCCGCGGACGTCCAAAATGGGTTCGGTCACGGTCGTGCCTCTCTGACGCGCTTCTGCAGGGCGTGCCCGAGCACCGTCGCCGAGGCGGCGCTCAGCACGATCGCGATGCCGGGGAAGACGGTCAGCCACCAGGCGTTCCCGATGTAGGTCCGCCCCGCGGCGAGCATGGCGCCCCATTCGGCGGCCGGCGGCACCGACCCGAGGCCGAGGAAGCTGAGCGAGGACGCCCACACGATCGCCTGCCCGATGCCGAGCGTCGCGAGCACGAACACCGAGGTCAGCACGTTCGGGAGAATGGTGCGGCGCAGGATGGTCGCCGGCGACCGTCCCAGCACCCGCGACGCCTCGACGTAGCCCGACCGGCGCACCGACAGGATCTGCGTGCGCAGGATGCGCGCGTAGCCGGGGGCCGTCGCCAGGCCGACCGCGATCGTCGAGGTGACCACTCCGGCTCCGAAGATCGCGATGAACACCAGGGCGAGCAGCAGACCGGGGAAGGCGAACATCACCTCGAGGAAGCGGTTCACGGTGAAGTCGGCGGCGCGGCCGCCCAGCGCGGCGAGGCCGCCCAGCACCACGGCCAGCACCATCCCGATCGCCGTGGCCGAGAAGCCGATGAGCAGCGACGGGCGGGCGCCGTAGATCACGCGGGTGTAGACGTCGCGGCCCGACTCGTCCGTACCGAACAGGTGGGCGGCGGAGGGAGCCTGGAAGGCGTCGGCGGGGGCGATCGCCAGCGGATCGGCGTGCGTGAAGAGCTGGGGCACGAACACGGCCAGCAGGAGCACGAGCAGGATCAGTCCGGCGATCGTCTCTCCGGCGCGCGGCAGGCGCAGCCGACGGGCCCGGCGCGGAGCGGCGGGAGCCGGGACGCTGCCGGCGTCGGGCGCGGGCGCGACCGCCGGGCGGTCGGCGTCGAGGTCGATGGTCATGGGTTCTCCCGAGGGGGCCGGAGGTGCGTGCGGGCGGTCACCGCTGCACCTGGCGCAGACGCGGGTCGGCGATCCGCTCCGCGAGGTCGCCGACGAGGGTGACGATGATGTAGACGAGCGCGACGACCAGCACGATCCCCATCACCAGCGGGATGTCGCGGACGAGCACCGCGCTGAGCAGGGAGCGGCCGAGTCCGGGGCGCGAGAACACCGTCTCGACGACGACGGCGCCGCTGATCAGGGAGCCGAACGCCCATCCCGAGAGCGCGATGCCGGGCAGCGCCGAGTGCCGCAGCGCGTGCCGGAGGCGGACGCCGGTCTCGCTCTCGCCGCGCGCCCGGGCGGACGTGACGAACGGGGCTTCGAGCGCCGCCAGCATGGACTCGCGCATGGACTGGCCGAGGAACCCGGCGAGCGGAAGCGCCAGCGTGATGACCGGGAGCACGAGTCCCGCCGGCCCGGGCACGCTGGTGGCGGGCAGCCAGCCGAGGGTCGCGCTGAAGACGATGATCAGCATCGTGCCGAGCCAGAAGTGCGGCACGGCCGCGGCCGTCACTTCGAGCACGGTCGCGACGCCGGCGGCGATGCGGCCACCGCGCGTCGCCCAGAGCGCGAGCCCGATCGCCAGCAGCCACGCGACGATGAGCGACACCGCCGCGAGGATGAGCGTGTTGCCCAGCTGCTCGCCGATGAGGGTCGTGACCTTGGTGCGCAGGGCGTAGGAGGTGCCGAGGTCGCCCGTCGCGAGCCGGCCGATCTCGGAGAGGTACTGCTGCCACAGCGGACGGTCGAAGCCATACTCCGCCCGCACCTGGGCGAGGGCCTGCGCGGTCGCGCGCGAACCCGGACCGCCGAGGACCGCCTCCGCCGGGTCCCCCGGGATCAGCCGGATCCCGAAGAACGTGACCGTCGCCACCGCCCACAGCACGAAGACCGCGCCGATGGCACGGCCGGCCACCCACCGCGCGGCGCCGAAGCGTCGCGCGGCGGGTGCACCGGCCGGGGCGGCGACGGCTGTCACTTGTCGAGCCAGGCGTCGTAGAACGACGGCAGCGTGAGCGACGGGAGGAAACGGATGCCCTTCACGTCGGCCCGGTAGCCGAGGCGCGTCTGCTGGTCGTAGATCGGCAGCGTGACGTTCAGGGCGGCGATCGCGTCCTGCGCCTTCTTGTAGAGGGCGGCGCGCTGGGCGTCGTCGGTGGTCGCCTCCGCCTGCGTGAGGTACCCGTCGATCTCGGGTCCGAGGTCGCCCGCGTTGTTCGAGTGGTAGCCGTTCACCGTGGTGGAGGTGGCGTTCTTCGACCAGTAGATGATGCGCAGCACGTCGGCCGAGTTCTTCGTGTAGTAGATCGGGATGGCGTCGTAGTTCCAGGCGTAGTTCTGGCTCCACCAGCCGGCCGAGTCCTGCGGGTTCAGCTGCACGTCGAAGCCGACCTTCTTCGCGGTGGCCTGGAACTGCTCGTACACGGCCTGCGACAGCGGAACGAAGACGGTGGTCGGGATCACGACGGTGAGGCGCTTGCCGTCCTTGACCCGGTAGCCGTCGCTGTCGCGCGCGCTCCAGCCGGCGGCGTCGAGCAGCTTGCCCGCATCCTTCGGGTCGTACTTCACCGAGACGTCGGAGACGCCGTACCGCGTGGAGGTGCTGAGGAGCGACGTCGACCGGTCGACGGTGCCGAGGTAGACGCTCTTCAGCGCGCTGTCGACATCCAGGGACTCGAAGAAGGCCTTGCGCACGCTCGCGTCGTCGAACGGCGCGCGCGTGGTGTTCAGCGTGAGCTGCACGGGGGCGCCGGGGCGGGAGCCGATCAGGACGGCCAGCGCGGGGTCGCCCTTCGCGGCGACGGCGTTCTCGGGCTGCAGCGTGTCGATCACGTCGGCGTCGCCGCTCTGCAGTGCCGCGAACCGGGCGGACGCGTCGGGCACGAACTTCCAGACGATCTTGTCGAGGTAGGCGGCTCCGGTGTGAGCGGCGCCGGGCGGGGGCGTCGTGTAGTGCGGGTTCTTGACCAGCGTGACGTTGTCCTGCTTCGTCCAGCTCTGGACGACGAACGGGCCGGTGCCCACCGGGCTGACGCAGTTCTCCTCGAGGGAGCGCTTGATCGCCGTCGGCGACTCGATGGGCAGCCAGATCTGCGACAGGGATTCGAGCAGGGCGCTGTCGGGGGTGCTCAGGTTGATCCGCGCCGTGGTGGCGTCGACGATGTCGACGCCCTTCACCGCGTAGAGCGCCAGCCGGCCGGTCGTCGACTGGGTGGAGCCGTCGACCACGCGCTCGATGTTGGCCTTCACGGCCTCCGAGGTGAGCGGGGTGCCGTCGGAGAACGTCACGCCGTCGCGCACGGTCACGTCGACGCTGAGCCCGTCGGCCGCGACCTTCCAGCTCTTCGCGAGCCAGGGCTCGATCGTGCCGTCCTTGTCCTGGTAGAAGAGCGTCTCGAGGTACTGGGAGGCGAGGAGCGCCTGGGGCACGTTGCCGCGGTTCGCGGAGTCGAGGCACGGCGGCTCGTCGTCGCCGGTCGCGTAGACGAGCGTGCCGCCGGTCTTGGCGGTGGCCGCGGTGCTGTCCGCCGCGTCGCCGCCTGCGGCGCAGCCGCTGAGGAGGGCCGTGCCTCCGACGAGCGCGATCGCCGCGATCAGGGTCTTCGTGATGCGCAAGGTCTGCCTTCCTGTAGCAGTGCGGGGGTCTCGGGGGTGCAGGCACCGATCCTGCAAGGGATCCCGCGCCGCGACGTCATCGCATTACGAACGTTTCAACTTGTGTCCGTCGATGAAGCGGCGATATGGGATGACGGGCGTGATCTTGTAAGGTGCGCGCGGTCAGAGCTCGATGCGCGAGGCATCCCCGAGGCTGTGCCAGGTGCGGTTGTGGTAGACCAGCGGCGCCGCCTCCCCCTCCGGGACCTGCGCCTGCAGAGCCTGGACCGCCACGATCGTCGACGTGCCGGCGCTCATCGTGTCGACCACCCGGCCGCGGATCCACGAGTGGGCGGCCGGGAAGTAGGGCTCGCCGGTGATCAGGCGCGTCCAGATGCTCGTGTCGGCGAACCGGTCGATGCCGCTCGTCGCGCACAGCTGCGCCAGGTCGCGCTGGCCCTCCGCCAGCAGGTGCACGACCACGTGCTCGGCCCGCAACAGCGTCGGCGCACTCGACGACTGCGCCGACACGGAGAAGACCAGGAGGGCGGGCTCGGCGCTCACCGAGAAGACGCTCGTCGCCGTGAGGCCGACCGGCCCGTTGCCGTCGTCCGCTGTGATCACGGCGACACCGGCCGCGTGGTTGCGGAACGCCCGCTTGAACTCGTCCGGGCTCAGGCCGACCGAGAAGCCCGCGCGGCGCGAGCCCTGGTCGGGGTCCTCGGTGCTGATCGTCTGCGCATCGCTCATGACGGCTCGTCTCCTCGTTCGCGGTCGGTGTCCGGAACTGCCCATCGTCGTCGCGCGATCGTCCCGGCACGTCTTTTCATTACGCGCTCTTACGGATCCGCGAGAAACTGTCTGCACACGCACGACTCGAGAGGGGAACGACGGCATGAGCAGAGAGAAGCGCCGCGAGGCCGCTGCCGCAGAAGCGGAGGCCCAGGCGGAGGCCGCGATGGAGGCGACGGAGACGGACGACTCGGGCGTCGACGCGGACGAGACCTTGGAGTCGGAGGAGGAGCCCGGCTGAACCGGGCGGCCGCTCAGCCCTGCGGCACGCGGATGGTCAGCGCGCTGTGCTCCACCCGCAGGTGCACGGCGATGACCGAGCCGTTGGGGTCGCCGTCGAGCTGGATCTCCTGCGGCTCGCGGAACCGCACGCGGAGGGTCTTCGCCTGCGCGTAGAGGATGGCGCGCGGCTTGGGCGTCAGCCGGCCGATGAACCGGCCGAACCGGGTGCGGTGCAGCACGCGGTTGAAGGCGAGGCGGTAGCCGATGTTGGTCCAGCCTCCCCCGCCCTTCGGCCGCATGACGACCGCGTCGAGCAGGCCGTCGTCGATGACGGCGTCCGGGATGAGCAGCATCCCGGCCGTCAGACTGCCCGAGTTGCCGACGATGACCGTGTGCGCCCGCATCTCGACGTCGGGCTTGTCGTCCAGGCCGTAGGTCATGTCGAACCGGCGGTTGCCGAGGATGCTCCGCGCGATGGGGTCCGAGTAGGCGAGCCAGCCGATCCGCTTCTTCAGCTTCTGGTTGGTGTGCGCGGCCATGTGGGCGTCGAGGCCGATGCCGGCCATGACGAGGAACGCGCGTTCTTCACTCTCGCCGCCATCGCGCTCCAGCCGGGCGAAGCCGAGGTCCACCGGGCGGTCGTCCCCGTCGAACGCGGTCGCCACGGCCGAGCCGAGGTTGTTCACCGGGAGGCCGAGCTCGCGGGCGAAGAGGTTGCCCGTGCCCGAGGGGATGACCCCGATCGCGATCCCGGACCCGGCCAGCACCGCTGCCGCCGCGCGCAGGGTGCCGTCGCCGCCCGCGACGACGATGAGGTCGGGGGAGGAGGCTGCCGCACGCTCGACGGCCGCCCGGCCATCGTCGTCGGCGCTGGTCTCGAACCACTCCGCGGCCGCCCAGCCGCCCTTCGCCTCCTGCGCCGCCACGGCGCTCTGCAGCGCGGACATCCGCACCTTGGTGGGGTTGACGACGACGGCCGCGCGCCGCTGCCGCGACGCCCCCTCGATGTCAGCGCTCATCCGCCCAGGCTACGCGGGATCGGGGACGGGTCTACTCCCACGCCGCCGCGGCGGTCTCCGACCCTCGCGCCAGCAGGACGACGTCGGCGCCGACGAGGATGAACGAGGCGCCGGCATCGGCGTACGAACGCGCCACCACCGGATCGAAGGCGTTGACGCCGACCGGTTTCCCCGCCTGCCGCACCGCTGCGAACACACGCAGCACCGCGTCGACGACCTCCGGGTGCGTCTGCCGGCCGAGAAGGCCCTTCGACGCCGCGAGGTCGCTCGGGCCGACGAGCACCCCGTCGACGCCGTCGACCGCCGCGATCTCGGCTGCCGCTCCGATGCCCGCCCCGGTCTCGATCTGGACGTACAGCGCCACGTGCTCGTCCGCCCGTGCGAGATAGTCCGGCACGCGGTTCCAGCGCGCGGATCGCGCGAGCGCCGAGCCGACACCGCGGACACCGCGCGGCGGGTAGCGGACCGCAGCGACGGCTGCACGCGCCTCGTCGGCGGACGAGACCATCGGGACGAGGAGGTTCTGCGCCCCTAGATCGAGCACCTGCTTGATCGTGACCGGGTCGTTCTGCGGGACGCGGACGACCGGGACGCACGGGTAGGGCGCCACCGCGGTGAGCTGCGCGAGCACGGACTCCAGGCCGTTCGGAGCGTGCTCCATGTCGATGAGGAGCCAGCCGATCCCGCTCCCGGCGCAGATCTCCGCGACGAGCGGCGATCCGCTGCAGACCCACAGGCCGGCCAGCGGGCGCGACGCCTCCCGCAGCCGATCGCGGAGGGTCGGCGCTAGCTGAAGCGGCATGTGACGGATCCCAGCTCCGCGTAGTCGGCGAACACCGTGTCCCCTCTCTCCACCCACATCGGGCGCGTGAACGAACCGGAGAGGACGATCTCGCCGGCCTCGAGGCGGTCGCCGTGACCGGCCAGCTTGCCCGCGAGCCAGGCCACACCGTTCGCGGGGTGGCCGAGGACGGCCGCGCTCACCCCCGACTCCTCGATCGTCTCGTTGCGGTAGAGGAGTGCACTGACCCAGCGCAGGTCGACCGCGTCCGGTCTCGTCGGCGAGCCGCCCAGGACGACCGCGCCCAACGCGGCGTTGTCGCTGATGGTGTCGACGATCGTGCGGCCGGGCAGCTCGATGCGGCTCGACAGGACCTCCAGGGCGGGGACGACGTACTCGGTCGCCCGGAGGACGTCGAAGATCGTGGTGTGCGGGCCCTCGAGCGGCAGGCCCAGGACGAACGCGAGCTCCACCTCGATGCGGACGTTCGAGAAGCGCGCGTGCTCGATGGCGGCTCCGCTCTCGAACACGACGTCGTCGAAGAGGACGCCGAAGTCGGGTTCGGTGATGCCCGTCGCGGTCTGCATCACCTTGCTGGTCAGCCCGATCTTGTGGCCGACCGGACGCCGCCCGGCCGCGACACCGCGTCGCCGCCACTCGTTCTGCACGGCGTACGCGTCGTCCACGGTCATCCCGGGGTGGCGTGCCGTCAGCAGCGGAACGACGACGCGCTCGCGCTCCGCCTCCGCCAGCTCGTCGGCGATCCGCGCGATGGTCTCAGCGGGGAGCACGGGACGCCTCCGCCTCGAATCGGGCCCGCCAGGCCGGACTCATCGGGAAGAGACCGTCGAGCGACGCGCCCTCCCCCACCCGCGCGGCGATCCAGGCGTCCTCGCGCTCTTTCTCGAGCGCGGCCGCCACGACCTCCTCGGCGATCCCGCGCGGCAGCACGATCACGCCGTCGGCGTCCCCGACGATCACGTCGCCGGGCTGGACCGCGGTCCCTCCGCATCCGATGGTGACGTCGGCCTCCCAGGGCACGTGCTTGCGGCCGAGCACGGCGGGATGCGGGCCGGCGGCGTAGACCGGGATGCCGGCGGCGGAGACCGCGTCCCAGTCGCGCACCCCTCCGTCGGTGACGATCCCGGCCGCACCGCGCGCTCGGGCCCGCAGGGCGAGGATGTCTCCCAGGGTGCCCGACCCGGCCTCCCCGCGGGCTTCGATCACGATGACCTCGCCGGGCTCGACGCTGTCGAACGCGGCCTTCTGCGCGTTCATCCCGCCGCCGTGGGCGTCGAAGAGGTCCTCGCGCAGGGGCAGGTACCGGAGCGTCTTGGCACTGCCCACGAGCCTCTCGCCCGGTCGCAACCGGCGGACGCCGTCGATCGTCATGTGATGGAGGCCGCGTGCGCGCAACTGCCCGGAGAGTGCGGCCACCGGCGTCTGCTCCAGGGCGGCGCGGAGCTCCGGCCCGAGCGGTTCGACGGCGGCCATCAGTGGATGCTCAGGTAGTCCTCGAGCGTCGCAGGGTTCGCCTGCAACAGCGGCTCGCGCACCGGCTCGCCGGGGAACTCGCTCGCTTCGAAGAACCAGCGCCGCGAGGCCGGCATGCCCCAGAGCTGGGCGCGTCGTGGATTGCTGACGTCCCACCGCAGCGGCGGGGTCTCCAGGTCGATGAACTGGTAGTGCGTCGTGAACAGCTCGATCCGGTGCTGATCGGGGTCGCGCAGGTAGAGGAAGAGGGCGTTGCTGATGCCGTGGCGGCCGGGCCCGCGATCGATCTCCTCGCCGAATCCGCGCGCGCCGGCGACGTCGGCCGCGTTGAGCAGCGAGGTCGCGTCTGGCACCGTGTACGCGAAGTGGTGGAGGCGCGGGCCGCGGCCGTTCGTGAAGACGAGGTCGTGGGTGTTGCCCTTGACCTCCATCCAGCTCCCCCAGAGCTCGTCGGTTCCGTCCGTCGCGGTGTACTCGGACAACCGCATGCCGAGACCGGTCCAGAAGTCGGTCGCCGCCTGCACGTCGTAGGTGACGACCTGGTAGTGGTCGAGGCGCTGCGGGAAGCCGGCGCGGAACTCGTCGAAGTCCTGCATCTTGCGGTGGACGACCTCCATCGACGAGGTGAGCTCGATGTGCGTGCCGACCGGATCCCGGAACCGGATGGTCGGCCCCTGGTGGTCCCTCTCGACGCGTTCGTACTCGACGCCGACGGCCTTGAAGTGATTCTCCGCCGCGATGATGTCGGCGTCGGTGCGCACCCGGAGGCCGATCACGAGCGCCTTCGCCTCGTCGGCCCGCTCCAGGGTCAGGCTGTGGTGGGAGGCCTCCTCCAGGCCGCGCAGGTGGATGGCGTCGTCGGTCTCCGTCGTGACGACGAGGCCGATCGTGTCGCGATAGAAGTCGCGGCTCTTCTCGAGGTCCGTCACGGCGAGCGCCACGTGGCTGGCGCGCGTGATGGCGAAGGGCGGGTCCAGGTTCTCGGTCGGCAGCATCGCTGACTCCTTCGGTGGGGATCGTGGATCCAGGTTCCCAGCCGGCCGGCGCCGCGGGAACTATCCCTTCGCTCTGCGCGCCATAGCGATGGGATATGGCCAGGGCTTCGCGATACACTCGCCGCATGGAGCTGCGCCATCTTCGCTACTTCTCGGCCGTGGTCGAAGCGGGGTCGCTCACCGCCGCCGCCGCTGAGCTGCGGATGTCCCAGCCGCCGCTGTCGGTCGCGATCGCGAAGCTGGAGGCCGATGTCGGCGTGCCCCTTCTCGTCCGCAGCCCGCGCGGCGTCGAACCCACCAGCGCCGGGCGCTTCCTGCTCGACGCGTCCTCGCGCATCCTGAGCGAGGTCGACGAGGTCGTCGCCGCCCTGGGACGCTTCGGCACCGGCGTCGCCGGGTCCCTGACCTTCGCGGCGGTCCCCGCGCTGATGTGGCATCGGCTGCCCCAGCTGCTCAAGGCGCATCTCGCGGACGCCCCCGAGGTGGAGGTGCGCCTGGTCGACCCTCCCCCGTGGACCGCGATCGACATGCTCCAGCAGCGGAAGGTCGACCTCGCCGCGATCATGGTCGCGGATCCGCGGCGCTTCGTCCGCCGGTACCGCGGCGCCGTGGACGTGGTCGACTGGGGCAGCGTCCCCCTGGTCGCGGCGCTGCCCCCTGGCGAGGAGGACGCGCCCGATCCGCTCCCGCTGAAGGCATTCGACGGCTCGACCCTGCTGCTCCCTCGCCGGACCTCCGCGGTGCCGAGCCTTCCGGAAGCGGTGACCGAGGCGCTGCGGAAGCACGGTGTGATCCCGGGAGCCACGAGGACGGTCGAGACGATCCAGACGTCCCTGCCGTTGATCGAAGCCGGCGCCGGATGGGCGATCCTGCCCGACCCCGATCACGCCAGCCTGGCCCGCTTCGACGTCGTCGTGCGGAGGATCGAGCCGAACCCGGGGAGTCTTCGGGCCCTCGTCCTCGCCCGGGCGGGCGCTGCCGCCGACCCGGTCGTCGGGCGCCTGCTCGAGCGCATCTCGCGCTGGCCGTCGGCCGCCGCCACCGGCTGACGCTCACGGAGCGGGATACGCCTCCGGCAGGATCGCGACGAGGTCGCACTGCACCAGGGCGCCGTTGTCGAGCTGCGCCGACATCGCCTGGCGGGCGGGGCTGTCGTCCGGATCGGGGAACATCGCCAGCCACTGCCGGTTGAGCGCGTCCCTGTCGCGGTAGTCCGCCAGCCAGAAGGTCAGCTTGATGATGTCGTCGGTCGTCCCGCCCGCGGCGGTCATCAGCTCGCGCACGCGGTCGAAGACGTTCGCCATCTGGGTGTCGAGGTCGGCCGGGAACGCCTTCGTCTCCGGGTCGCGGCCCGTGAGCACGCCCGAGTAGACGTGCCGGTCGATGCGGCTGGCGACCGGGACCGGGTTCGCGTGGGCGAATCCGGCGATGTGGATGCTGGTGCGGCGCGACATGGTGGCGATCGTACTTGACTCACTCCATATGGATCGATATATATTTTGACATATGCGATGACGCGACCGCGTCCGCTCCACTACAGCGAAGTAGGGACCACCCATGCCACACCTCAGCATCCTCGTCGTCGGCGCCGGAATCGGAGGCCTCTCCGCGGCGATCGCGCTGCGTCAGGCAGGCCACGACGTCGTGGTCATCGAGAAGTCGGCCGACGTGCACAGCTCGATCCACGGCGTCGGCATCATCCAGCCGGGCAACGCCCTGCGCGCACTGGATGCGATCGGCTGCGCGGACGCCTGCGTCGCCGTCGGCTACGGCGCCGCAGCGTGGGGCGAGATGGTGGACGTCGACGGCGTGCACCTCCACGACATCCAGGGCATCCGCATCGAGGGCACGAGGTTCCCCCCGATGAACGGAGTGACCCGTCCGCAGCTCCACGACATCCTGACCGCCCGCGCGGCCGAGGTGGGCGTCGTCGTCCATTACGCGACCGCGTTCGAGGACCTCGACGACCGGGGGGACCGCGTCGCCGTGACCACCGCACGCGGCGTGTTCGAGGTCGACGTCGTGGTGGGCGCGGACGGCGTCCGCTCGAAGGTGCGGCGTCACGTGCTCGGCGACGACATCGAGACCACCTACATCGGCCAGTCGGCCTTCCGCCTCAACATCCCGCGCCTGCCGGAGATCGACAGGATCGTGCTCCAGGTCGCCCCGACGGGCGACATGGCGGGCTTCGTGCCGATCGGTCCCGACCTCGCCTACATGTTCTACAACGCGCACATGGAGGTGCCCGAGCGCATCCCCCAGGACCGATTGGCTTCGCGGCTCCGCGCCTACCTCGCACCGTTCGGAGGTCTCGCCGGGCGCGTGCGTGACGAGTTCGTCACGGACGACGCCGACATCGTGCTCCGCCCGGAGGAGACCATGGGCGTGCCGACCCCGTGGCACCGCGGTCGGGTGGTCCTGATGGGCGATGCCGTGCACACGATCACGCCGCACCTCGGGCAGGGCGCCGCGCAGGCGATCGAGGACGGCGTCGTGCTCGCCGAGACGCTGAGCACGCACGACGAGCTCGACGACGCGTTCACCGAGTACACCGATCGTCGCCTCGAACGCTGCCGCCTCGTCGTCGAGACGTCACTCCGCATCGCGGAATGGGAGATGGGCCGCCTCCCCGGCTTCGACAACGTCGCCGCGACGAGGCACGTCCTCGATGCGATGGCGCGACCGCTCTGACCCGGGAGACCCCGCGCGAAGCGGCCGGGCTCTGGGAGAATGACGCCATGGCCGAGACTGCGAGCGCGAGACTGCCGATCATCCTGCGCGAACTGGCCTGGACCATCCACAAGCGCACGCCCGACCGCGCGGGCGTCGGCCCCCTGCCGACCGTGGAGGTCGCCCTGCTCAAACAGGTGATCGACACCCCCGGGGCGACCGTCGGCGAGCTGTCGGCCACCCTCGGCCTGCACCAGCCGAACGCCAGCGCGGCCATCCGGACGCTCGTCGAGCGGGGGCTGGTGGAACGGGTCCCGGACGCCGCCGACCGACGGACCGTCCGGATCGTTGCGACCGATGTCGGGCGCGCAGAGCACGAAGCGATCGCCACGGGGTGGGCCGCCTCCGTCGCGGAGGCGATCGCGCAGCTCGCCCCGGCCGAACGGGCGTCGCTCGAAGCGGCGGCCGGAGCCATGGCCGAGCTCACCCGGCTGGTGCGGAGCGGCCCGGCGACCCCGGATCGCATGTGATTTCTGATAGTATCGCGCGGGACGAAAGGGCGGACGATGGCGTCGAGCAGAGCGGTGCAGGCCTACGACATTCTGCGATCCCGCATCATGGACGGCACCTACGGCGCGGGGTACCGGCTCGTCATCGACCAGCTCGCGCGCGAGCACGACATCAGCTCCGTCCCCTGGCGCGAGGCGCTGCGACGGCTGGAAGCCGAAGGCTGGGTCGACATCGTGCAGAACGCCGGCGCGACGGTCAAGACGTTCGACACCAATTCGTGGCAGCGCACCATGCGGCTGCTGGCGCGGCTCGAAGGCCTCGCCACGGCGCTCTCGGCACCCAACCTCACCCCGGAGGACATCGCCGCCGCGCGGCAGATGAACGTGCGGATGCGCGAGGCGCTGCGCAACCTGGACACGATGCAGTTCGGCGTCCTGAACCGGCAGTTCCACGAGCTGGTCTGCTCCAAGTGCGATGACCCGAGGCTCAACGAGCTCGTCATGGCCGAGTGGGTGCGCATGGACCTCATCCGCCGATCCGCCTATTGGTACGCACCCGGACGCGCGATGGAGTCGGTCGACGAGCACGACGGCATCCTCGACCTCATCGAGGCCGGCAGCGACGCCGACACCATCGAGGCCGCGGCGCGTGATCACGACGTGAAGACGCTCGAGGCGATCACCAAGTATGACGAAGACCTCTCCGACCAGCGCGCGCAGGGCTGAGAAGCCGCCGCCCCTCCGTCAGGGGCGCCCGTCCGCCTCCCAGGAGGCGATGGTCGCCGTGCCGTAGTCGTTCCCGTTCGGCATCCGCAGGGTCGTGTGCACGTGGAACCGGGCCGGGAGCCGGTTGTTCAGCCACACCCCGGCGTGGTTGTCGTACTCGGCGAGGATGACCGGGCTCTGGATGCGGAAGTACACCGGCTGCGAGCCGTCCGTGGCGCCGTACCAGGAGAACCGCGTCTCGGCGAGGTGGGCGTCGAACTCGGCGAGCGTCCGCCGGCGCTGCGGTTCGCGCAGCAGCAGCAGGGAGTCGTCCGCGATCGCGCGGAGCAGTGCGACCTGCTCGGCCGAGAGCCGTCCGGCCGGGATGCCCTCGTACGGCACCACGCGGTTGTCGCGGAACGCGCCGCCGACGTGCCGTTCGTCCGCCGGATGGAGCCGCCCCTCCGGCATGGCGGAATCCAGGACCGACTCGTAGACGACCGCTTCGGCGCGCTGCTCGGGCGTCAACGACGACGCCAGCCGCACGGCGAGACGCTCCCGCTCGTCGAAGAGGGGCGGCCGGTCGCCGGTCGTGGCCGGCTCGCCGCCGATGAACGCCGGAGCGATGACGTCCCGGCCGCCGACCGTGACGAAGTTCACGCAGACGTGGTGGCCGTAGAGCTGCCAGCCCCACGGCTCGGCCGGGGAAGGGGTCCCGAAGAGCGCGAACCAGTAGCTGCGCTCGTTCATGACGTTCGGCAGGTCGGTGAGGTCGCCGAGCAGCCCGTTGAGCGCCATCGCCTCGCGCACTCGCGCATACCCTTCCGCACTGAGCGACGCGGCGACGAGATCGAGGATGGCGTCGGCCTGGTCGTCGGCGACGTCCTCCAAGCGCAGGCCGTTGCGATGGAACACGAACTCCGGGTTGCTCCAGCCCCGCCAGTCCGGTGCGTCGACCGGGTAGCGGACGCGTCGGCGCTGGTCGTCGGAGAGCACGGACAGCGCGCGCTCGGCCGCGGAGACCAGGGTGTCATCGGCAGTGCCCCCGCGCTGCAGGCGGTAGAGCCCCTCCTGCACGACGCCGTCCGCGGTGACGCCGACGAAGGGTTCCGCGTACAACGCGTCCCAGTCGCGCAGGAGCGCGGCGAGGAACTCGTTCTGCTGCCGCACCGCCGTGAACTTCTCGTAGGTCAGTCCGCGCAGCGCGGCGAGCTCCGGGTCGTCGTGCCGCTTCAGGAAGTCGCGGTAGTCCTCGGTCCCGAGCACGACCGCTTCGTCCCTGGCGCTGACGCGGGCCGTCGAGAAGAACCCGTCGATGTCGTCGTCCTGCCGGGTCACGGCGTCACCTCCGGTCGTTCCGCAGGCGTGCGCGCGAGCCGTTGGTGTAGATCGCCCCGACGATGTCGTCGGGGGTGAAGGAACCGGTGAGCTCGCGTGCGATCACGCCGGCCTCGAAGACCAGCACCCGGTCGCAGATCAGGGCGAGCTCGTTCTCGTCGGAGCCCGCGACGACGACGTACCGGCCCGCGGCCGCCGCCTCCCGCACCGCCATCGCGATCGTCTGCCGGGCGCCGACATCCACCGCCTGCGTCGGCTCGTGCAGCAGGAGCAGAGTCGGATCGGTCGCGAGCCATTTCGCGATGAAGACCTTCTGCTGGTTGCCGCCGGAGAGCGTGCCGACGTGCGCCGAGGCCCGCGGCGGCCGCACGTCGAGCCGGCCGATCCACTCCTCGGCGAGCGCGCGCTGGCCCTTGCTCCTGATCGGCAGGAGGGAGGCTTTCGCGCGCGCCGTCCGGGGGAAGGCGATGTTCTCCTCGATCGACATGCCCGCCGCGATGCCGGAGTGCTCCCTCCCCTCCGGGACCAGCGCGATCCCGGACTCGATCGCGGCCGGAGGGGTGAGGCCGGAGAGGTTGACGATCTTCTCCGGCAGCGCGAGCGAACCGGCCTCCGCCCTGCTCACGCCGCTCAGCAGGTAGGGGATGTCGTCGTAGCCCGAGCCCGCGAGGCCCGTCAGCCCGACGATCTCCCCCTGACGCACGTCGAAGGCGACGTCTTCCACGCCGAGTCCGGTGACACCCGTGACGCGGACCGACGGCGCGCCGGGGGTCGCGTGGCTCACCGTCTTCGCGCCGAAGACCTCCAACCCGCGGCCCAGGATGAGGGACGTCAGCTCCGCCTCCGTCATGCCGTCCACGTCCTTGCCGCTGACGACGGTGGCTCCGTCGCGGAGGACGGTCACGCGGTCCGCGGCGTCGACGACCTCTTCGAGGCGGTGGGTGATGAGCAGGACCGAGGTGCCGGTCGCGACGATGTCATGGAGGATGTGGAAGAAGTGCTCCAGAGAACGTCGCCCGAGCGCGCGCGTCGACTCGTCGAAGATGATGAGGCCGCGGCCGGGTGTCGCATCCTGCAGGGCCCGCGCGATCGCCACGGTCGCGCGGTCCTCTTCGCGCAGCGATCCGACCAGTGCGTCGAGCGGCACCGTCCTACCGATGCTCTCGAAGACCTTCTCCGCCTCGGCCCGCTCGTGCTTCCAGTCGATGCGCCGGAACACCCGCGAAGCGTTGAAGCGTCCGACCCGGAGGTTCTCGAGCACCGTGAACGAGTCGACCAGGCCGAGGCTCTGGTGCACGACGGCCATCCCCCGCTCGAGCGCACGGGCCGGCTGGACCGGGAGGGGGAACGGCTCGCCGTCGATCGAGACGGTGCTGCCGGGGTCCGGGGTGTACAGACCGGAGAGGATCTTCGCGACGGTCGACTTGCCGGAGCCGTTCTGCCCGACCAGCGCGTGGATCTCTCCCGGCCTGACGTCGAACGCCACGTCGGAGAGACCGCGGTTGCTGCCGAAGGTCTTGGACAGCGACTCGACCGACAGCCGAGGCGCGAGCGCCGGGGCGGGCGTCGCCGCCCACCCCGGTGCCGAGTGCTCGTCCGTCACTCCGCGCTCCACAGCTTCGCGAAGTCGTCGGGGAACGTCGTCGGTCCGAACCACTCGCCGGACGCCTCGGCCGCCGCGGTCAGCGAGACGCTGCCGATGTTGGTCGGGCTGAAGAGGCGGGTCGGGATCGCGTACTCCCCCACCTTGGTCTTCGTGATGAGCCGCAGGATGATGTCGGCCGACTGCCAGCCCTGGAACGATGCCGCCTGGCCCGCCGCCGCGGCCAGCTGGCCCGACTTGACCGCCTGGTAGGTGCCGAGCACGGCCGCGCCGGAGACCACCTTCACGGTGTCCGCGACACCGGCGGACTGGATGCCGCCCTGCGTCGGCTGGAGGAACTGCGCGAAGTCGGTGAAGACGTAGTCGATGGACGGATCGGCGAGGAGCGCGGCCGAGGTCGACGGCGCCACCTGCGGGAAGTTCGCGGACGAGACCTTGTTGATCGTCGTCTTGCAGTCGGGGCAGTCCTTCTTCAGCTGGGCGAGCGCCGTCTTCATGTACGCCGCGGGCCACGGGCCGTCCGCATCCTGGTTGATCAGGATGTTGGCCTTGCCGCCCGAGTCCTGCGCGATCCACTGCAGGAGCGCGGTGTCGGTCGCCGGAGCAGGGGCGGGCAGGTAGGCGAGGGTCGCGTCCGCCGGGTACTTGTCGTCGGTCGGCCCCTGGTCGGAGACGATCACGGGGATCCCGGCCGCGCGGGCGGCGTCGATGCCGTTGGCGGCGAGCTCGTACGGGACGGCGTCGAGGACGATCCCCGCCGCCCCGGCGCCCTGGGCCTGGCCGATGCAGGCGCCGATGTCGGTCGGCGTGCCCTTGCCGTCGCAGGTCTGGACGGAGATGTCGACGGTGGCGAGCGCCTTCTTGAGGGCGGCGCCGGTGACGGCGAACTGCGGGGCCTGCTGGGTGATCGGGATGTAGTAGATCGTCTTGCCCGCGAGCGCGCTCACGCCCGGGATCGGGTCGGTGGGGATCGGGTACGACGTGGGCAGGGCCTCGGCCGCGGCGACCGCTTTGGCCAACTCGGAGCTGCCTCCGCCGGAGCTGGAGGTCGGAGCCGCGGCGTCGCTCGACGAGCAGCCGGCGAGGGCGAGCGCCGCGAGGGCGACGCCGCTGGCGAGCATCAGTGTCCGGCGCGCCCGGAGTGCTGTGGTGGTCATGTGTTGTGGCTCCTTCTTGACAGCATTGGCAATGCGGATGGGATGGTGCGACCGGCGCTATCTCGTGCGTCGGTTGAGAATGGTCGACAGCGTCACGGCGGTGATGAGCACCGCCCCGTAGAAGACGTTCGCGACCCACGAGGTGGCGCCGAGGAGCTGCAGACCGAGCACACCCGTCGCGAGGAAGTAGACCGCGATGAGCGTCCCGATCGGGTTGAAGCGTCCGGGCTGCAGGATCGCCGTGCCGAGGAAGACCGCGGCGAACATCGGAAGCAGGTAGGTCTGCGAGACGGAGGAGTCGAAGCCGCCGGTCTTCGCGGCGGCGAGCACACCGCCGATCCCCGCGATGACGCCGGCAGCGACGAACGCTCCCAGCCTGATCCGGTTGACCCGCACGCCGGCGAGGCGGCTGACCTCGCGGTTCTCGCCGACGAAGCGCATGTTCCGGCCGAGCGGGGTGAACTGGAGGATGTACGCGAACCCGAGCATGAGCACGAGACCGATGAAGAAGCCGATCGGCAGTCCTCCCTTGATGCCGAAGGTGAACAGCGCGATCTGAGCGAAGCTCTGCGGGAGTCCGCTGATCGGCTGCAGGTTCGTCACCCACATCGCCAGTCCGAGCAGCACAGTGCTCATCCCGAGCGTGACCACGATCGTGTTGACGCCGACGCGCACGACGAGCAGGCCGTTGATCACCCCGACCAGCGCCGCGACCGCGACCGCGACGACGGCGGCGACCCAGACGTCCCAGTGGTAGTTCACATTGAGCACGGAGATGAGCACGGCGGAGAGGCCGAAGTTCGAGGCGACGGACATGTCGACGAACTCGCCGACGATGATCGTGCACAGCAGGCCCGCCGACAGGAAGACGAGTTCGAGCTGGCCCCCGAAGATCACCCGGAACGCACCGGCCGTGAAGAACGTGGACGGCTCGAGGAGGCTGAACAGGATGATGAGCGCGAGCCAGACGACGATGACGGCGTATCGCGACGACCACCAGCCGAAGCCGTGGCGTTCGCGGTCCGGTGTGACGCGCGATATCGCGGCGGTCGCGCTCTCGTGTGTGGTCATCGGTCGTGCTCCCTGGTTCGCGTCGTTGCGGTCACGATCGATCCGGAGGCGTCCGGATCTTTATCGTGTGTGACATCGTATGCGATCTTCACGGCTTCTCCGTGACGATCCGGTTCTCGATCGTGCCGAGGCCGTCGATGGTGGCGGTGACGACGTCGCCGACCCGGAGGAAGGCGCCCGTCGGCGCGCCGATCCCCTGCGGCGTCCCCGTGGCGAGGACGTCTCCCGGCATGAGCGTCATGACCTGCGTGAGGTACGCGATCTGCTCGTAGATGTCGTAGATCATGTCGTCGGTCACGTGGTCCTGACGGACCTCGCCGTTCACAGAGAGGGTCATCCGCAGCGCGAGCGGGTCGGCGATCTCGTCGTCCGTCGTGAGCCACGGCCCGATCGGGCCATGGGTGTCGAACGACTTGCCGAGCGTGAACGTGGGCGAGCGCTTCTGCAACCAGTCGCGCACCGAGAAGTCGTTGAGCACCACGTAGCCGGCGATGACCGAGCGCGCGTCCTCGACGGCCACGTTCTTGCACCGCTGCCCGATCACCACGCCGAGTTCGACCTCGTAGTCGAGCTGATCGGAGACGTCCGGCTTCACCACGTCGTCGTACGGCCCGACGATGCACGACACCTGCTTGTTGAACCAGAGCTGGCTCGTCGGCGTCGGGATGCCCGCGAGCGCCGCCTCCGCCGCGTGCTCCTTGTAGTTCATGCCGATGCCCAGGAACTTCTGCGGATCGTCGATGGTGGGGAGGAGGTCGACGTCTGCGAGCGCGTGCGTCTCGCCCGTGGCGGAGAGGATCGCCGGAGCCAGCTCGCTCAGCCGGGGCAGCATCCCCCGCAGGGAGGTGCCGACGCCGGGCACGCCCGTCAGATCGGTGACGGTGACGGTGTCCGTCCCGTCCACCCGTCCGATGCGGACCTGGCCGTCGATGCGGTAGCGCGCGAGTCTCATGCCGCGTCCTCCCCGGTCTCTGCAGCTGTCTCGGAAGCGCCCTCGGACGGCAGTGCGCCCCAGATCTCCTCGCCGGTCGGCGTCAGCTGGAAATTGATGAACCGCCACGCCCCGTCGTCGCCGAGGCGGAGCACCTGGGTCACGGTCCCCGTCTGGACCCTCGTCGAGCCGTCCGGGTTCCGCAGGTGGTTCGTGATCGGGCCGACGACGATCACGACGTCTCCGACCCGGCGCATCACGAGTTCGCCGCGCTCGACCGACAGGTAGGCGCGCCGCGTCGCGACGTGCTCGAGCAGCATGGCCTTGGTGTGGACGAGTCCGGGCGCGTGGATGTGGATCAGCGCGTCGTCGAAGATGGCGGCGAGCGCCGCCACGTCACCGTCGACGAGCGCACGCCGCCGGACGTCCTCGACGGCGACGATCGCCTCGCGCGTCTCGCCGTCGACCTCCTGGACCCCGCTCACGATGCCGGGGCCTTCGGTGCGGCCCAGGTGCGGTAGCCGGTCGCCTCGCCGGCGTCGCGGCCGGGGCGCGGCGCTCCGACGAGCGCGTGGTACTTGCTGAAGATCGCGTCCGCCTCGGCGAGCGGGAGCACGGTCTCGATGTCGTCGAACGGACGCCCGTCCGTGCGCTCCGCGACCATGCGGCGGATCACCTCGTACCCCTCGCCGCGCATGTTCATGACGATGCGGTTGACGGGCTCGCGCCGGATCGCGTCGTACGCGGTGAACGCCGCGTGCGGGTCGTCCGGGTGCGCGACGAGCTGGTCCACGATGACATGCGCGTCCACGAGGGCCTGGGAGATGCCGTTGCCTCCGCGCGGGTACATCGCGTGGGCGGCGTCGCCGAGCAGGACGACCCGGCCGTCGACCCAGTCGTCGAGCGGATCGTGGCGGATGAGCGGGAAGAGGTAGACCTCGCGGGCGTCTCGCATGAGCTGCTGGACGTCGAGGAAGGGGAGCTCGACCGTGTCGTACAGGGGGAGGATCTCATCGACCGTGCCCTGCTGGTTCCAGTCCTCGACCGTCTCGTCGCGCTCGTACTCCACGACCCAGTTGATGAGCTGGTTGCCGTTGCCGTCCACGTCGTCCTGGATCGGGTAGATGATCATCGACGAGACCCGGGGATCGCCGATGTGCAGGATGGTGCGGCCGTTGAGGAACGGCGGGTGCACGGTGACGCCGCGCCACATCGTGATGCCCGAGTAGTGCGGCGTGGAGCTCTCGGGACGCATCTGCCGGCGGACGGCGGAGTTGATGCCGTCGGCCGCGATCACGGCGTCGTGCGAGACCTCCTCCGTCGTCCCGTCACCGTGCTGGATCTGGAGGGTCACCCGGTCGTCGTCCTGGCTGTATCCCGTGACCCGGGTGTCGGCCTTCACCGCGTCGGCGCCCAGGCGCTCGAGCACGGTCCGCAGGAAGAGCATCTGCAGCCGACCGCGGTGGACGAACCGCTGCTCGTTCAGGTACCCCATGTGCACGCCGCACTTCTCGGCGTAGATCTCCTGCCCGTGGGCGTTGAAGAAGATGGAGTCCTCCGCGTCCACCGAGAGGGCGCGGAACTCGTCGAGCAGCCCGATCTCCTCGATCTCCTTGGTGCCGTAGACCTTGATGTCGACGCCGACACCGAGCGGTCTCAGCTCCTGGACGGATTCGTAGATCGTCGGCCTGTACCCCGCCTGGTGCAGCCTGAGGGCTGTGAGGAGGCCGGCCGGCCCCGCTCCGATGATGGCGATATCGAGCATTCGTGTCCCTTACTGTGCGAGCAGTTCGTCGAGGAATCGGTCGGCGGAGCCGCGGGAGCGCTCCGCGGCGTACGCGTCGTAGGCTGCGCCCGGCATGCCGAGGCTGTCCGAGCGCGGGTCGGTGAACGCGTGCTTCGCTCCGCCGTAGAGGTCGAGCTCCCAGCCGATGCCGCGCTCGGTGAGCGCCGACTTGAGCGCCTGCCACTGCGCGGGGGTGGCCATCGGATCCTCGGAACCGGAGCACACGAGCACGCGCGCGTCGCGGGTGGACGCCTCCCACCCCGGGGAGAGCAGGTCGAGCCCCGCGTGGATGCTGACGACACCCCGGGTGCGTCCGCCGACCCGGAGGTACTCCAGCGCGGCCGAGGCGCCGACGCAGTAGCCGAGCGTCGCGACACGATCGGTGTCGAGCTCCGGCTGGCGGCCGGCGGCGGCGTGCGCGGCGGCGACTCTGGCCATCCAGGCTCCGCGGTCCGCCGTCATCGAGCCGATGAGCTCCCTGATCTCGGCGCCGCCGCCCGGGCTCCGTCGGCCACCCCAGACGTCGGCCGCGAAGACGGCGCGTCCCTCGTCCGCAAGGCGAACCGCGGCGGTGCGCGCCTCCGCGGTCAGCCCGAAGGCGTCATGCAGGAGGACGACGCCGGGGAGGCGGTGGTCGGCGCGCGGTGCGCAGAAGTAGCCCGTCATGGCCACGCCGGCCGTCGAGTACTCGACGTCCCGCTCGATGAGGTCGCTCACTGCTCTGCCCTTCCGCGCAGCGGTCGGGCGTCGTCGCTCGACCATGAGGCGCAGTGCGATCGTACACAGGATCGCACACGATTTCCACTGCGATCGTGCTCGGATCCCGTATGCTGATCGCACCACGGGTTATGACACAAGGGAGTTCAGACCATGACGGTCGTCGACATCAACATCCACCACCTGCCGGAGGATCTCTTCACGAACGAGAAGATCCTCAACGGGTTCCTCGACTCCGCGCCTCGCGGCTTCGGCGAGATCGCTCGCGTCATCACGATGGACAGCGGCAAGAAGCAGCTCATCCTCGAGAAGCCGGCCGGCTTCCAGAACCTCAACTACATCGAGGGCGACTACTCGGCCGAGGCGAAGCTGGCCGCGATGGACGAGGCCGGCGTGGACTACGGCATCATGCGGGTCCCCGTGTGGCAGGAGTGGCTCGGCCTGGAGACCTGCAAGGCGGTCAACGACAATGCGGCCGAGATCGTGCAGAAGTCGAACGGCCGGCTGTTCTCCACCGCGTGCGTGCCGCCGTGGGGCGGCAAGGAGAACATCTACGAGCTCGAGCGCTGCATCAAGGAGCTCGGCGTCGTCGGCGTCCAGCTCGCCTGCCACTACGGCCAGCTCTACCTCGACGACGAGGCGTTCGACCCGTACCTGAAGGTGCTCAACGACCTGAACGTGCCGGTCATCGTGCACCACACCCCACTCCCGGTCGAGTGGAAGTCGGTCATCGACTACACGAACCTCCGCCGCGAGTACGGCCGCATCGTCGACCAGGCCACCGCCGTCGGCCGCGAACTGTTCAGCGGGATGTTCGACAAGTACCCGAACCTCCGCTTCATCCACACGATGCTCGGCGGCAACTGGTTCGCGAACGCGGCGCTGCTCACCCCGCACGCCCCCAACAAGGCGGAGGCGATGTCACGACTCGACCCGACGGGCGGCGAGAAGATCAAGCAGTACCTCGACGAGAACATCTTCTTCGACCTGACGCACCCGCACTCCTGGGGCAAGACGCAGGTCGAGGCGGCGATCGAGGTCAGCGGCGCCGACCACTACCTGTTCGGCTCGTCGTTCCCCGTCTTCCGCTCCTGGATGAACCAGGGGGTCGACTTCGTGCAGAACGAGCTCGAACTCGATGACGCCGATCGCGAGCTCGTGCTCTCCGGGAACGCGAAGCGGCTGTTCAACCTGCCGATCTAGCGGCTCCGGGTGCCGGTGGAGTGGCGGTGGCCGGACCTGCCGCCTTCCCCTCCGGGGTGCCTGTCGACGCCTCCTGCTCCCGGGTCGCCGCCCAGGAGGCGAGGAGCCGCAGTGCGTCCTCCGTCGGGGTGCCCGGCTCGGCCAGGTAGATGTTCAGGTTCCACCCGGGAGTGCCGGGGAGCTCCGTGCCCTCGAAGAGGAACTCCACGTCGCCGACCACGGGGTGCCGGAAGCGCTTGACGCCGGTGACGTGCCGCCGCACGTTGTGGTCGCCCCACTTCGTGCGGAACTCGGCGCTGCGCGTGGAGAGCTCGCCGACGAGGTCCTGCAGGTCGCGGTCGTAGGGGTCACGGCCGGCCTCCGTGCGCAGGATGGCGACGATCATGTCGGCGGCGACATCCCAGTCGGGGTAGAACCGCTCGGCGCTCTCCCGGTGCAGGAAGGCGAAGCGCGCCATGTTGAGCGGACGCTCCGGGACGGCGGCGAGCGCCTCCACATGGAGGGCCCGCGCGAGCAGGTTCGTCGCCAGGATGTCCATGCGCCCGTTGCGGATCAGCGCCGGACCGGCCGACACGGCGTCGAGCATCAGCTGCAGGGACGGCCGCACCGACGCCGTCCGGGAACGCGCGCGCGGACGGCGCGCCGACGATCCGTTCGCGGTGCGCGCGAGGTCGAAGAGGTGGTCGCGCTCGGCCTCGTCGAGTTGGAGCGCGGTCGCGACGGCGTGCAGCACGGACTCCGACGCACCGGCCAGGTCACCCCGCTCGAGTCGCGAGTAGTACTCGACGCTCACGCCGGCGAGGATCGCCACCTCGGTGCGACGCAGACCGGGGACGCGGCGATTCGGCCCGGCCGGCAGGCCGACCTGCTCGGGCCGCACCTTGGCCCGGCGGCTCGTGAGGAACTCACGGACCTCGTCACGGTTCGTCGTCATGCCTCCAACCGTACGAGCCGATCGGCCGCCGTGGGGTGCCCTGGCGGAACACCTCTCACCGGAGACTCCCTCGCGCGCGGGAACGCCGGTTGGCTGGAGGCCGACCACCACCCGCCGACCGAGGGAGCACCATGTACCGCCAGGAGACGACTCGGCGAATGCGCGCGACCCTGCTGCTGGCGTCGCTGGGCTTCTTCCTGATCACCCTCGACATCCTGATCGTGAACCTCGCCCTGACGCAGATCGGCGTCGAGCTCGGCGGAGGCGCCTCGGGACGGCAGTGGGTGATCGACGGCTACACGCTGACCTTCGCCGTCCTCCTCCTGTTCGCGGGCAACCTCTCCGACCGCGTCGGCGCGAAGCGAGCGTTCGGCTCCGGGATCGCCCTGTTCCTGCTGACGTCGATCGCATGCGCGCTCGCCCCGTCGCTCGGCCTGCTCGTCGCTGCCCGCGTCGTCCAGGGGGCCGGTGCGGCGATCATGCTCCCGGCCTCGATGGCGTTGATCCGGGAGGCGTACCCGGACCCGCGACAGCGCACGCACGCGCTCGGGATCTGGGCGGTCGGCGGCGCGGTCGCCGGGGCCGTCGGGCCACTCGTCGGCGGCCTCCTCACGACGGTGGACTGGCGGCTCGTCTTCGCGATCAACCTCCCCGTCTGCGTCGCGATGCTCGCCCTGCTCACCGTGGTCGCCGCGTCACCGTCCCGGCCGACGCCGTTCGACTGGGCCGGCCAGGCGCTCGCCGCGGTCGCGCTGACCGCGCTCCTGTACGGGCTCATCACCGGTGGCGACCGCGGGTTCGGCCGACCGGAGGTGATCGCGTCCCTCGTCGCCGCGGTGGCCGGAGCTGCCGCCTTCGTACTCGTCCAGGCCCGCGTGCGCCATCCGATGATGCCGCTGGAGCTGTTCCGTCCGGCGGGGATGCGCATCGCGCTGCTCGACGGATTCGTCTTCATGGTCGGCAACTTCGGCTCGGTCTTCGTGGTCAGCCTCTACCTGCAGCAGCACCTCGGGATGTCGCCGCTGCTCGCCGGCCTGGTGTTCCTGCCGTCGGCCGCGTTCAGCATCACCGGCAACGTCGTCAGCGGCAGCCTCGCCAACCGGTACGGCCCACGGATGCCGGTCGCCGTCGGCCTCGGCCTGATGGCGCTCGGATTCGTCGGCCTGCTGGCCTGCGCGCCGACCGGCTCACCGCTGCCGGCGGGACTCTTCCTCGTCTTCACCGGGGCGGGCGGTTCGATCGCCATGCCGCCGGTGACCTCGGTCGTCCTCTCCAGCGCTCCCGCCCAGCGGGCGGGAGCGGCGAGCGCCGTGTTCAACACCTTCCGTCAGATCGGAGGCGCCGTCGCCATCGCCGTCTTCGGCGCGTTCGTCGCGAACCCGGCGACGTTCGTGCAGGGCATGCAGCTCGCCTTCGCGATCACTGCGGCCGCCCTGCTCGCCGCGGCACTCCTCAGCCTCCGCATCCGTGCGCAACAGCCCCGAAAGGCCGGTACCGAATGACCGCACCCTCCACCGCCTCCACGGACACTCCCCCTCGCCGGGATCGGCTGCCCTTCGTCGTCCCGCTGCTCACGCTCGGCACGTTCCTCATGATCACGACCGAGTACATCGTCGCCGGCGTGCTCCCGGAGATCGCCGCGGACCTGCATGTCTCGATCGCGCAGGCCGGGCTGCTGATCACCGCCTTCGCCGGCGGCATGATCGTGGGCTCGCCGCTCGTGGCGCTCGCCACCCTCCGGCTACCACGGCGGGCCACCCTCGTGCTCGCCCTGCTCGTCTTCGCCGCCGGTCATGTGCTCGCGGCGGTCAGCGGGGCGTTCGGGGTCGTGCTCGTCGCGCGAGTGATCACGGCACTTGCGGCGGGTGCCTTCTGGGCGGTCGCCTCGGCGGTCGCGACGACCGCCGCCGGACCGGCGAACAGCTCCCGCGCCCTGGGTGTGATGATGACCGGCGTGGGGCTGGCCACCGTGGCGGGAGTGCCTCTCGGCGCGGTCGTCGGCCAGCTGCTCGGATGGCGCGGGACCTTCTGGGCCCTCGCCGGGCTCGCCGCACTCGCTGCTCCGGTGATCGCCCGGTTCACGCCCCGCGACGAGGAGCACACGGCGTCGTCGATTCGAGGCGAGCTCCGCGCGGTGGCCACCGGACGCATGGCGATCCTCCTGGTCGCGACCGTCCTCGCCACCGGCGGGTACATGACCGCGTTCAGCTACCTCTCGCCGCTGGCCACCGGACGCGCCGGGATCCCCGAGGCGGCCGTGCCCCTGCTCTTCGTCGCGTTCGGCGTCGGAGCCGTCCTCGGCACGAACCTCGCCGGGCGCTTCGCCGACGAGCGGCCGCTCACGACCTTCATCACGGCGACGGCCGGCAGCGTCGTCGTCCTCGTGGCGCTTGTCCCGCTGTCGACCGACGCCCTCGCGACCTTCGTGTTGCTGTTCCTCCTGGGCGTCGCCGGGATGGGGATCCCGCCCGTCGGCACGGGCCTCGCCGTGGGCTACGCCCGCGCGGCACCCACCCTCGCGGCGGCGGTCTCCGTCGCCGCGTTCAACGGCGGGACGGCGATCGGAACCGCGGCCGGGGCCGGCGCGATCGCGTCGCCGTTCGGCGCGGTCGGACCCGTGCTGATCGGGATCGCGATGGCGGTCCTCGGACTGGCCGTCCTGCTGGTCATGGCCGGGCGGGCACGACGACGCACGGCCTGACCACGCGAAACACCGCAGCGGCGGGACGAGGGGTGTCGCCCTCATCCCGCCGCTGCGGTGTCAACCGTGCCGGTCTCAGCCGTGCCGGGGGTGGCGGCGGCGCAGGCGCGTCGCCACGAGTCCGCCGGCGCCGCCGATCAGCAGGCCGAGGGCCCACAGCATCCCGGTGCGCTGGTCGGAGCCGGTGCTCGCGAGCCCGGCGGCCCGCGGCGGGTCGAGTACGACGGCGCACGCCACGCCCGCGTCACCGCAGCCGCCCTCGCCGGTGGACGGCTCCCACGGCCCGGGCGGGGTGGTGACCGTCGCGCGGTTGGTGGTGTCGAGCGGCTCGTCGAGCACGGTGGTCACCGTGAACGTCACGGACTTGCCCACCGCGAGGGCCGGGATCTTCCAGGTCAGCTTGCCTGCCGACGCCGTGGAGAGCGGGTTGGTGCTGACCACGCGCAGGCCCTTCGGCAGGAGGTCGCTGACCGTCGCGTCCACCGCGTCGATCTGGCCGTCGTTGGTGACGACGATCGTGTAGACGATCGTGTCGCCCACGGACGCCGAGGCCCGGTCCGCGCTCTTCAGGATCGAGAGGTGCCCGATGTCGAAGCGGTTGGTGACCGTGACCGTGGCGGCCGAGCCGGCCGGGATCGCGACGATGCCGTCCGCCGGGTCGAGGGTCGTCTGCGTGGCGAGGCCCGCATCCGTCTCCTCGACCGAGCAGGAGGCGCCGGCGATCAGGTCGTCGATCGTCGCCGTGTAGCCGTTCGCCTTCGAGAGGGTCAGCGTCCCGTCCGTCCCGAGGTCGATCGGCGTGGTTACGCCGTCGACGTCGTAGGTGCAGGTCACCTGCATCGTGAAAGGCCCGGCCCCGAAGAGGGCGACGCCGTCGCCGACGCGCTTCTTGTCGATGGTGAGCGACCCGGTGTCGAAGGTGTTCGTGATCGTGACCGCGGCGGGGGTGCCCGCCGGAACCGTCACACCCGCAGCCGGGGCGATCGCGACGGAGGTCGCGCCTCCCGTTGCCGTCTCGGCGGTGTCGCAGTGCGCGCCTTGGATGAGCCCGGTGACGGTGGCCTTGTAGCCGTTCGCGTCGTCCAGGACCACCCGTCCGGCGTCGGGCAGCGGGATGGTGAGCGTGACGCCGTCCTTGACCCAGGTGCAGGTGAGCTGGGCGGTGAACGGACCGGAGCCGTAGGTCGCGGCGCCGTCACCGGTGCGGACCTTCTCGATCGCGACGGAGCCGGCGGAGAACGTGTTGGTCACGTCGACCGTCACGTTCTGCACGCTGCCGTCGAGGGCGCCGGGGATGGTGACCGAGGGCGTGTCGACGGTGCTGTCCGTCGCGCCTCCGGTCGCCGTCTCCGTCACATCGCAGACGGTGCCGGCCGGGTACACGCCCGGGACCGTCACGGTCTCGCCGCCGCGGATCGTCACGTCACCGTCGAACAGCGTCTGGTCTCCGGCGTACACGCAGGTGGCGTGGACGGTGAAGGGGCCGTTGCCGTAGTCGCCCGCAGCGTCGCCGTCGACGGTCTTGGTGATCGTCAGGGTGCCGGCCGCGTAGTGGTTCGTCACCAGCACGGTGTCGCCCTCGGCGGCGTTCGTGAGGGTCACGGTCGCGGTGTCGCCGGTCGTTTCGGCAGCGCCGTCGAACGCGATGCCGACGTGGTTCGGGGCGGTGGCGGCGCCGTCGGCGTCGGTCTCGCTGACGACGCACGTCGCGCCGATCGGCAGGCCGGTCACGGTGCGCGACGCGCCATCGGCGAGCGTGAAGGCCGCGTCGCCCGCCGCGAGCGGGATCCGCGCGCCGAGGGCGCTGGTGCAGACCAGCGTCATCCCGAACGGCCCGAACGATCCGGCGGTCGCCGCGGTGTCGACGTGCTTGGTCACGGTGAGCTGCGTGGTCGCGTAGTCGTTCGCGATGGCCACGCTCTGCCCGGCCGGGACGGCGGCCGTCGCGTCGGCCGCGGTCGCGATGACCACGCTCGACGGGGTGACCGTGCGGCTGGACTCGCCGTAGGAGCCGTCCGCGCCGTGCTCGGTCACCGCGCAGGAGGAGCCGACCGGGATGCCGTCGATGCGGGCCGTGTAGCCGCCGGCCTTGCTCAGCGTCACCGAGGAGGCGCTGCCGAGATCGACCTTCACGCCGTCGATCGTGCACACCACGTCGGCGACGAAACTGGTCGGCGCGTACTGGGCGGCGTCTCCCGTGATCGTCTTCGTGATCTGCAGCGGGCCGCCGGTGAGGATGACGCCGGACTTGATCGGCTCCTGCGGACCCGCGGGCTGCGATCCCGACACGTAGGTCGGGTAGAAGCCGAACGAGTTCCAGGCGCGCACGCCGGTGACCGGGGCCGTGACCGGCGCACGGTCGTCGCCCGCCTGGGTGGTCGGGACGTTGGTCGTCGAGTACGTCACCTTCAGCGAGCCGCCGGCCGGGAGCACGGCCCCCGGAGCGCCGCTGAAGTCGAAGACCAGCTTGACCGCGGTGACCGCGCCCGGGTCGACGGTCGTGCCGACGACGCTCGACGGCAGCCACGATCCCGCCGGGCACGTGCCGGCGCCGGGGGTGATCTCCTTGGTGCAGGGGTTCGCGGAGGTGGTGACGTACCAGTCCATGCGGCTGCCGTCCTGACCGCCCGAGGTCTGGAAGGCGATGTCGCCGTTGAACCGCGGGGTGTAGACCGAGCCGCGCTGCGACGGGTCGACCACGCCGACGTCGCCCGGGTAGGGGAACACGTCCACGGCGGTGAGGCTCTTGGCGGCGACGTTCCCGCCGTTCACCATCTCGAGCTTCCAGTGGTCGGTGTCGCCGATCGCGCTGACGGCCGCGCACGGGTACCGGTAGTAGCCGTCCGCGTCGGAGGTGCAGGGCACGGCCGGGTTGTTGATGTTCTGCGCGGCACCGCTGTCGGAGCGCACGCCCTTGGAGGCGGTGAACGAGCCCTGCGACAGCGTCGTGACGACATTGCTCGTGGAACACGTGTTCGTCGCGAAGGTGACGGCGCGCCCGTTGCCCGGGTTGAGCGCGGTGCAGACGCCGGCGGTCAGCGCGCGGTCGGTGCTTACGCCGAAGCGGTTGGTCGCGACGGTTGCAGGTGCCAGGCCGGGCTTGATCTGCAGCGAGATGGTGATGCTGTAGGTCTCACCAGGGGCCAGCTGGGATCCGGCCGGCCAGGTGAAGCGGATGGTCCCGGCGGCCGCATCGTAGGCGCGGGTCACCTTGGTCGCGTCGGTGGGCAGCGTGCCGCCCGTCGACGTGCTGTAGACCGGCACGTTGGTCGGCACGAAGAGCAGCGAGCCGTCGCCCGGGAGGGTGTCCGTCACGACCGGGTTGGGCAGGTAGCCGGTGCCGGTGTTCTTGAACCGCAGGGTCCAGTTGACCTCCTTGCCGGAGGCCGCCTGGCCGGGGCTCGTCTTCTCCACCGCGATGGCGGCGGTGCCGGGGTTGACCGTGAAGGTGGCGGTCGCCGTGGCGCGCGTGGCCTTCACGTCGTTGTAGGAGGCGTCGGCGAACACCGTGTCCGTGATGGTGCCCGCGGCGGTCTCACCGGGCATCGGCGTGGTGACGGCCGTGGAGGCGACCGGGCCGGAGCCGTCGCGCAGCTGCGAGCGCAGGCTCACGCTGAGGCGCACGTTGTCCGCGTTGTTCGAGGCGGCGAAGCTGGTGCCGTCCGCCTTCGTGAAGGTGAAGCGGAGGCCGGTCACGTCCGCCGCAGCGACTCCCGAGGGGAGCGACGCGGTCGCGATGGTCGTCGCCGTGCCGGGGTTCCAGGTCGCGGACGCGCCCTGGCCGGTCTGCGCGTCGATGGTCACGCGGTCGGCGCCGGTGGGCACGTTCGGGATGGCGAACCCGGTCAGGGTGAACGCGTTCCAGAAGGTGGGCGTCGAGTCCTCGATGACGAGGGACTTCGGCGCGAGCGTGCCCGTGGCGCGGGCCCGCAGGTTCACCTGGATGGGGTTGGTCGGGCTCGCCTGCAGGGTGCTGGTCGGCGTGAACGTCTTGGCGGTGGCGACCTGGAGGTTGCCGTTGGCCAATGTCACGGAGGCGCTCTGCGTGTCCGTCGCCTGGACCGTCGGGTAGACGTCGTCGTGGAGGGCGCCGTACACGGTGTTGACGAAGGTGCCGGCGGTGGGCGCGACGCCCGTGGCCCGGCTGGTCGGCCGGAGCTGGGTGGTCAGGGTGACGGTGGCCTTCTGGCCCGATGCGATGGTCGCGCCGGTGCCGTCGGTCCCCTGCGCGTTCGTGCCGCGGAGCAGCACGCTGACGCCGACGACGTCGGCGAGCTGCGCGGCGGTCAGGGCGGTGGCCTGCGCGATCGTGTGCGTCGTCGTCGACAGGGTCCCGTCGGCGGCGCGGTGCAGCAGCGAGACCACGCTGAGGGAGGTCTGCACGCCGGTCGCCGAGGTGAGGTCGACAGCGATCTTCGTCAGATTCAGCTTGTCCAGCGGGTTGGCGGCGGGGTCGTAGGCACCGAAGACGCACGGAGCGGTGGTGGCCGCGTTGGTGCAGTCGATCGGGTCGTTGATCCGCAGCTGCCAGGTGCTGCTGGTGGAGGTGTTGGCGATCGTCGTCGTGTAGACCGTGGTCGGGTAGGAGGCCGCGGGCACGTCGGGCTGCGGGATCACGAGCGACGTCGGGTTCGCGGTCTTCGTCACCTTGGTGGTGAAGGTCGGGTCGATGATCGTGACGTGGTCGTCCGCGGTCCGCTCGAACGGGTCGCCGGTGACGGGGATGCCGCGCACCAGGACGGTGTTGTCGACCGCTCCGGCCGAGCCGGCCATGTTGTACTCGCGGGTCCCGGTCACCCAGTCGGTGGCGGTGCTGCCGCGCACGGCGTTCCGGAGCTTCAGGGCGAGGTGGATGGTGCGCGCGTTCGCGTTCGCGCCGGGGAAGGCTCCGGCGGAGGCGCTGGCGACGCCGCTGCCGACGGTCGGCGCCATCGGGTCGCCAGTGGCGGCGATCGCGGCGGCGCGGTTCGGGCTCTCGATGAACGTGAGGCGCACACCCTGGGTGGAGCTGCGCTCGGCGGCGGTCAGCGTGTAGCCCGGGAAGGTCCCGTCGCAGGCGTTCGCGGTGGTGCACGCCTTGGCGGTGATGTCGTTCCAGGCGGTGCCGTCGAACAGCTCGACCTTCGAGACCTTGTCGTAGCGGATCAGCGGGTCGAAGGTGGCGCCTCCCGTGGAGGTCGGCGTGATCGCGTCGATGCGCGTCAGGTCGAACGCCTGGAACACGCTGCCGGTCAGGGGCGACGGCGTCGCCGGGTCCTGCACGACCATCGAGCCGATGCCGGTGGTCTGGGTGCCCCAGCCGAGCGTGACGCCGGTGGTGACGCCGGACTGCGCCTGCAGCACCTTGGTGCCGTCCCACGACTTGCTCGCCATCAGCGGGCCGGGGCCGCCGTCGGTGGCCTGGACGTTCGCGGTGGCGCAGGAGGTGGCGGGACGGCTCGTGATCGTGGTGCCGCCGTTGACGCTGCCGCTCGCGCTGCTCACGGAGCAGTTCTCGTAGGCCGTCAGCGCCGGGTAGGTGCCCGGGTTCGTCGGGGCGTTCGTGTCGCGGAGCTGGCCGCGGGCGACGAAGACGATGCCCGGCTTGACGTTGGTGGCCTGGCCGAATCCTGCCGGGTCGGTGAAGGTGAAGCGCAGCCCACGCACCTGCGAATGGGTGGTGCCGCTGGGCAGCACGCTGTCGAGGACGGCCGAGTAGGTCTTCGCGCCGGAGGTCGCATCCACCGTGGAGAGCGTCTTCCAGGTGGTGCCGTCGGTCGTGTACTCGATCGTCAGCGTCGAACCGGCGGGCACCGAGGTCGGCGCGATGGCGGTGGCGTCGAAGGCCTGCCAGTAGGGGGCGGAGGCGGTGTCCTGCGGCTCGCTCACCACGATGGTGTTCGGGCGGACGGAGCTGGTGCCGGTGGGGGTCTGCGCCGAGAGCTGGACGAGACTCGCGCCGCCCGGGATGACCGTCTGCGGCGTGATCGTCTTGGCGAGGGACAGCATGACCTCGGGGAAGTAGACCTGCAGGTCGGCGGTCGCGGTGTCGGTGCCGGTGCCCGCGGCGTTCGTGCCGGTCACGGTCGCGGCGTTCGGGTAGGTGACGAAGCCGGAGCCTGCAGGGCCTGCGTTCGTGGTGGTGCCGACCGCGAACGGCAGCTTCGCCGTGGCGCCGGTGGCGATGGTCCCGGTGTAGGTCACCTGGAACGCGGTGATGTACTGGCCGTTCGCGAGCGTCGGGGTCGTGGGCAGACCGGAGGCCGCGGTGAACGTCGAGTCGGCCGGCGCCGCCCCGGTGTTGACCGACCACGAGATCGTCGCGCCGGTCGCGCCGTCCGGCCACGCCGCTCCGGACGCGAAACCACCGAACGAGATCTTGTCGGAGAAGAATGTGCCGGTGCCGGGCTCGCGCACCGACAGGCTGGTCAGCGGACCGGTGGAGGTGTTCGTCGCGGTGAGCGTGGCGGTGGTGGACTGGCCGGCGGGCAGCTGCTGGACGCTGAAGCTCTTGTCGGCGGAGACGCTGACGGTCAGCGGAGCGATCTCCTGCGAGGCGGTGGCCGGTGCGGAGGTCGCGTCGCCCTTCGGCGTCGTGACCGCGGCGGTGATCGAGTTGACGCGGGTGCCGCCCGTGACGAGGGGCGCGTCGGTCCGCCGGTTCGTGGCGCGCTGGGCGAACACGACGTCGGCCGAGCCGTTCGCACCCGGCGTGATGGTGGCGCCCTGCGACGAGCTGAAGACGAGCTTGAGCCCGATCACGTCGCCCGGGTCCACGGTGGAGGCGAGGACCGGTGTCGTCCCGACCGGACCGGCGACCTCGCTGCTGGGGGCGTCCTGACCGGTGGTGATCGCGATGACCTGCACCTGGTCCGCGCCGGCGGGGAACGTCACGGCGCCGAAACCGGCGAAGTCGTAGAAGTCGAAGACGCCGCCCGCGACCGACGGGTCGCCCGGCTCGGCGATGGTCAGTGCGCTCGCGGCGATGTTGGAGGTGCTGGTCGCCTTCAGCGTGGCCGTGGACTGCTCGCCGGCGTTGTACTGCGTGGCCGCCGGCGTCCAGGTCTTGGCCGCGGTCGCGGCGAGCACATCGGGGACGTGCACGACGACCGGGGCGGAGGCCTGGACCGTCGCCGCGTTCTTCGCGGTGAAGGTCGCCGTGTTGGTGAGGGTCTGGCCGTCGTACGACTTGGCGATGTCGTCGGGGACCTTGACGACGAGCTGGACCGTGCCGGTCGCACCCGCGGCGAGCCCCGTGCTCGCCGGCGTGGTGTTGGGGACGACGTCGCCGAAGACGATCTTCATCGTGCTGCCGTCGAGCGAGACGGCGCCGCTGCCGCCGACGACGGTGGGGGTTCCGACGATGGTCAGCGGGGCCGGCAGCGGGTCGGTGATCGTGGCGTCGACGCACCCGGTCGTCGTCGACGAGCAGCCGAAGTTGAGGGTGTAGACGAACTGCTGGCCGGGCGCGACATCCGTGACCGTCGTGGTCTTCGACAGGTTGAGCACGCCGGAGCCAAGGTCGTCGGCGTTGGCCGCCTGCACGCCGATCACGGAGGAGCCGAGCAGCACCAGAGCGAGTGCGGCGGCGACGCTGACCGGTGTCCGCAGGGCCAGGCGGGCGGCGGAGTGACGGCCGCGCGGGCGCACGAAAAAAGACCGGATTCGGGTAAGCAAGGCGGGTCCCCCAGGCAGGACGAAGGATCCCAGTCCGCATCGGCAGCGTCGTTCGGGTGGATCGACGGGTGTCGTTCGGGTAGCGGCTCGCCGGTCGGGTCCGGTGAGAAATCCCTCCCGTCTTTCCTATCGGAATTTCGATCACACCTGTAGTGGGTCGATCACCCCATTGCTGGGGACAGTCCGTCGCATGGGGGACCGTTCTGTACCCCGAAAGGGGCGAGCGCTACCGCGTCAGGAGGGCGCCGAGAACCTCCGCGAGGGGCTCCCGGAGGTCGTCCGCGCTCGCGGACGTCAGGGGCTCGAGGCCCGAGGTGGCACGCAGCAGCACGATGCCGAAGGTGGCCGCCATGGCGATCTCGGCGCGGAGCATGACGTCCGTCGTGCCGTCATCGTCGGCACGCCAGCCGGCCGCGGTGGCCATCCGCTCCGCGAAGCGACGGAAGGTCTCGCGCCGGATGCGCTCGGTGACGGGATCCCCCGACGACCGCAGCAGCAGGAGCAGCCGCAGCGAGTTCTCGCTGCTGAGGGGCTCGCTCACCTGCGCGACGATGTCGTGGACGAGGATCTCGAGCGGCGCCTCACCCGGGTCGAGCCGTTCGAGCCCCTCGACGGCGCGCGTCAGGCACGCCTCGAACAGTCCCTCCTTCGAGACGAAGTAGCGGTTGATCAGCGCGACGTTCACTCCGGCGTCCGCGGCGATCTCCCGCACGGTGGTCGCCGAGTAGCCGTCGAGCGCGAATCGGCGCCGAGCCGCGGCCAGCAGCAGCGACTGGGTGTTCGCAGCGTCGCGAGCACGGGCGGCGGAGGCCTCGACGACCTCCTCGTCGCCGATGCCTCGCGCTGCAGATACGGGTGCCATGACCGTCCCTCCGTTTCCTCCACGTTACCGTTGCCTGCGAGTCATGTAAACGCGCATTGACTTAATGCATGCACTGGCTATCCTTCATAAGTCAGCAAATGTTTACATCGATCCGGAGAGACATGTCTCACACCATCGACGAGCCCGCGACGGGCTCCGTCCCGGCGGTCGCCGCCTCCCCTGCCAAGCGCAGGACCACCCTCATCGTCGTCTACCTGGCCCTGGGCGGCCTGGCCTTCTCCGTCCTGCAGTCCCTGGTCGCACCCGCGCTCTCGACCATGGGCAAGGACCTGCACGCCACGACCAGCGACGCCAGCTGGATCATCACGGCCTACCTGCTCTCGGCCTCCGTCCTGACCCCGATCCTCGGTCGCCTCGGCGACATGGTCGGCAAGCGCCGCATCCTGATCGTCGTGCTCGCGCTCGCCCTCGTCGGCGCCGTGCTGGCGGCGATCGCCCCGAACCTCGGCGTGCTGATCGTCGCCCGGGCCCTCCAGGGTGCGGCCGGCGCGGTCATGCCCCTGTCGATCGGCATCGTGCGCGACGAGCTCCCGCACGACCGCGTCAGTGTGACCATCGGCCTGCTCTCCGCCATCTTCGGCGTCGGCGCGGGCATCGGCATCGTGGCCGCCGGCCCGATCATCGAGAACCTCTCCTGGCCGTGGCTGTTCTGGCTGCCGGGCATCCTGATCGCCATCGCCCTGCTCGGCGTCATCTTCGGGATGCCGGAGTCGCCGGTCCGCAAGCCCGGACGCCTCGACGTGGTGGGCGCGCTCATCCTCTCGGTATCGCTCGTCTCGCTCCTCCTGGCCATCAGCAAGGGCGAGGAATGGGGCTGGGATGCGGGCGGCACGATCACCCTGCTGATCGTCGGCGCCGTCGCGCTCATCGTGTTCGTCCTCGTGGAGCTGCGCGTCAAGGAGCCCCTCATCGACATGCGCCTGTTCAAGGTGCGCGGCGTGTGGACGGCCAACGCGGTCGCCCTGATCTTCGGCTTCGCGATGTTCGGCACGTTCGTGCTCGTGCCCACGCTCCTCCAGCTGCCGAAGCTGACGGGGTACGGCTTCGGCGAGAGCGTCTCGTCCGCCGGGCTGTTCCTGCTCCCGACCGTCATCATGATGGTCATCTTCGGGCCGGTCGCCGGCATCCTGGTCCGCAAGGTCGGGCCGAAGCCGCCGATGATCGCGGGCGGCATCCTGGTGACCGCCGCGTTCGTGCTGCCGGCGATCTCGCACGGCGAGCTCTGGCAGGTCGTCGCCTCCGGCGTGCTCACCGGTGCGGGCATCGGCCTGGCCTTCGCGTCGATGTCGAACGCCATCATCGAGAGCGTGCCCGCCGGCCAGACCGGCGAGGCGATGAGCGTCAACACCATCGCCCGGACCATCGGCAGCTCGATCGGCACCGCGGTGATCGCCGCGATCATCTCCTCCAACAGCTCGCCGCAGGGCCTGCCGTCGGACGACGCCTTCACCATCGGGTTCTGGGTCTGCGCCGGCGTCGCCGTGCTCGCCATCGTCGCCGCGCTCATCGCGCCGTCGATGCGCAAGCGCCGCGAGCAGGCACTCGCGCTCGGGGTCGAGGACTTCGACTGACCCTGCACGACAGAACGGCCGGGGACAGCTCGTCCCCGGCCGTTCGTGCGTTCCGGCGTCAGGCGGTCACGACTACCCGGGCCCGCGCGATGTTCTGGACGCGGGCGTGCGTGGACGCCGCGTCGCCCTCGGCCTGCGCCGCGACCTGCACGGCCACGAAGTAGGTGCCCGCAGCGTCGAACGAGATCTCGTCGTCGAGCACCAGTCGTGCGCCGGGCTCGACCTCGCGCGGGGAGCCGAAGTCGCCGGCCCCCGTGAGGTCGACGCGCACCTCCACGATGACCCCGGCGCCGGGCGCCTCCGCCTCGACCCGCACCGCGACGGGCCGCCCGACGCCGACGGTCGTGCTCGCGCCGCCGTCGACGGTGAGCGAGACGACGGGCTGGACGCCCCGGCGCTCGGCCGCTGCGGGCGGGACGACGATCTGGCCGTCGACGACCGCGTACGACGTGGTCGGCGCGGGCTCGACGCCGCGCTCCACCCAGGCGGCGAGCTGGCGCAGCGCCGTCTCGAGCGCGCCCACGTAGGTCACGGTCCGGGTCGGGAACTCCTGGGGGTCGTCGTCGCCGTGCAGCGCGTTGTCGACGTACCAGAGGCGGAAGCCGTCCTCCGCCCCATCCGCGTGCTCGGCGACCCGCGAGCGGTACCAGTCGGCCTGCCACGGGAACGCCTCCCGGTCGAGCAGGCACGACACGGCGATCATCTTGCCCGACACGGCGCCGGTCGGCACGGTGCCGGAGGCGGCCATCGTGAAGAGCGGCCCGAGCAGCATCGGCCGCTGCGGGGGCAGCGGCGCGCCGTCTGCGGCGCGGAACTGGTCCCACACGGCGTACTCCGGGCCCGGCACCTGGTGGCGGTGGTAGGTCTGCGCGGCGAGGAAGCTCGAGTTGTCGAGCACGACCTCGTCTCCGATCGCGAGCGCCGCGAGGAGCTCCTCCTGGCCCGGCTCGACGCGGGCGAGATCGCCGTCGACGCCGGAGAGGCGGAGGACGCCGCCCGCCGCCGCGCCGCTCGTCACGGCCAGCTGGGCTCCGAGGATCCATCCCGTCGGAGCCTCGCCCAGACGGACGGCGGAGATCGCCGCTCCGGCGCCGGACGTGTGGAGGAACGACTCGTCGACGCCGCCCGCGGCGAGGTCGCCCGCGGGCGCTGCGGCGTCCGCGACCAGCTCGGCCACCGCGGTCGAGAGCTGCACGCGGTCGCGGTGCACGGAGGCCTCCGGATCGGCGCCGAGGTAGCCGTCGACCGACCAGAAGTCGGCGGGATAACCGGGGTCGGCGGCGAGCACGCCCGGGAAGAGCACGCTGAAGGCGTGCATGCCCATCGTCTCCCAGCCGAACCAGGAGCGGGGCGGGAACCCCATCTTCGTCACCTCGGCGAGCGCCGCGGCCTGCTCGTCGTCCAGTCGCAGCGCCGACGGGTCGCCGCCGGCGTCGTACGCATCGACGATGGCCGGGAACACGTCGCGCAGGATCCGCTGCGCGTGCATGCGCACGCTGAACACGTTCGGGATGGACATGGGGCTGCCCGGCACGTACGGGACGAAGCCGTCCCACACGCCGGTGGTGTTCTCGGCCGCGCCGATGGTGCGGTACGCGCCTCCGCTGCCGCCGTAGAGGTAGCCGAAGGGGCGGTGGTCGCCGTAGAGGGCGACCGCGACCACGCGGGAGAACCGGGCGGCCGCGGCGTTGGCCCGGTACGCGCCGATCGTCGGGTCCATGCCCGAGAACGGGTCGGCGGCGTCGGGGCCTCCACCGTTGGTCTCGACGAAGTACGCGCCGCTGTCGACCGCGAACGCGATCTTGTTGTACTCGCCGTCGAGCTCCGGAGCGAGGTTCTCGCTCTGCGGGACGGGCGTCACGTGCTGGAAGAAGCGGCCCTCATAGCCGTCGGCTGCCGGGAAGTAGAACGAGAACCGGGTGTCGGTGCCCGCGAAGCCGCCGTGCACGTGGCGGTGGCGGACCGGGGTGTCGCGCCATTCGTCGAGGTCGACGTAGGGCTGCGCGAACAGCTCGTCGTCGCCCACGGCATCCCATTCCGCGCCGACCAGGGTCTCGCTCGCGGTCGTGGTCTGCTCTGCACTCATCGTGCTACTCCTTCTGTTCGGGATGGTTCGGGCGCCGTGCGCCTCGTCACTTGATGCCCTTGAGCGGGAAGAGTGCGACGCCGGCGAGCAGCACCAGGCCGAACGCCGCGATCCAGACGCCGACGTAGCCGCCGGTCGTCGCGACGACGGCGCCGGCGAGGATCGGGCCGAGCGCCTGGCCCAGGTTGGAGCCCAGGCCCGCGACGCCGAGGTCGCGGCCCGCCGCCTTCTCGTCGGGCAGCACGTCGATGAAGAGGGCCTGGTCGACCGGCAGGTAGATCCCGAACGCGATGCCGCCGACGACCGCCTGCAGGAAGAGTCCGAGGATCGTGGGCGAGACGATCGGGATGAGCATCGAGAACGCCATGAGCACCGACGAGATGATGACGAAGATGCGGCGCTTGCCGAGCTTGTCCGAGAGCCTGCCCGCGATGAACAGGGCGATGATCGTCACCGGGACCCCGACCAGGGTGAGCAGCGGCGCCAGCTGCGTCGCCTGGGTCTGGCTCAGCGCGGGGCGGATGTAGCTCTGGAGCATGTAGAGGCTGAGCGCGGTCGACACCGTGTAGCCGAAGCTCAGCAGGATGCGCGCCACCCACACCCAGCGGAAGTCGCGCGACCGCAGGGCGATGGTGAAGCCGACGAAGAACGATCTCCAGTTCATCTTCGGCACGAGCAGGTTCTTCGACGAGCGGTCCTTGGCGAAGAGCACGAACATCACACCCGCGAACGCGACGAACGCGGCCACGATGAAGTAGATGTCGAGGCCGAGGACGGCGAAGAGCGAACCCGCGGCGAGGCCGCCGAGCAGTCCGCCGAAGAAGTTGCCGAAGCCGCCGAGCGCGGACGCCGTGCCGCGGCGGTTCTCGGGCATGCGGTCCGCGACCGTGGTGGCGAGCGGGCCGACGGCCGCGTTGATGAACGCCTGCGCGAACATGTAGACGATCGCCAGCACCACGAGGGTGGGCGAGAACCGCATGAGCACGAGCAGCAGCGCGCCGATCAGGCTCCCGAAGAGGATCCACGGTGCGCGCCGGCCCCAGCGGCTGCGGGTGCGGTCCGCGAGCACGCCGACGACCGGCTGGATCAGCATCGTGAGCACGACGCCGATGGAGGTGATGATCGCCAGGGACTGGGCGCGGGCGGAGTTGAACCCCTTCAGCAGTTCGAGCTGGTGCGCCTGCGCGGCGTTCGCCGTCGTGGTGCCCGCGTCGACCGCCTGCTGCAGGAGGGTGAGCTTCTGGAGGTCGAGGCCGGCGTCACTCCCGGTGAACCACTGGCCGAACTCGAGGATCTGCACGTGGTTCGGCAGCAGGATCCCGAGCACGGCGCCCCACACCGCGCTGATCGCGATGGTGAGGATCGTGTACCAAGTGAGATAGCGGCGCGAGCTGCGCCCGCGGATCAGGATCGGCGACGTGCCGGGCTCGGCCGGTTCGAGGACGACGTTGCCCTTCTTCTTCACGGGGCCGTCGGGCTCGGGGGTGCTGGATCTCGGTTCGGGCGCCAGGGTGTCGCTCATTCGAAGGGGTCCCATCGTCGGTGATGGCCGACGCTCGGGGTGACGCAGCAGGGCTGCATCGTGTCGGCGAAAGCAGCATGACATACGGGTTTCAGCTTTCGCAAGCCAAAACCGCATATCATGCTGGTTATGGCAGCACGAGGTCCCTACGCGAAGGGCAAGGCGAAGCGCGCCGAGATCCTCGACGCCGCGCTCGCGGTGATCGACGAGCAGGGCTACAGCGCGGCGACCGTCAAAGAGCTGGCGGACGCCGTCGGCCTCAGCCAGAACGGCCTCCTGCACTACTTCGGCTCGAAGGACGCGCTGTTCGCCGAGATCCTCCGGCGCCGCGACGAGCTCTCCGAGATCGAGATCGACGTGCAGCGAGAGGGCTTCGCCGAGAACATGGTCGAGGCCCTGCTGAGCGCGCTCGACGCCGAGACCTCCTCCCCCGGCCTCGCTCAGCTCGCTCTGCGCGTCACCGGCGAGGCGACCGAGCCCGACCATCTCGCGCACGAGTTCATCCGCCACCGCTACGAGCTGGTGCGCGTCGTCGTGCGCGACGCGATCGTCCAGCTCCAGACCGAGGAGCGGCTCGCCCCCGACATCGATCCCGACGCCGTGGCCGCCCTCGTCTACGCCAGCTGGGACGGGCTGCGCATCCAGTGGATGTACGACAGGTCCATCGACCTGCGCGCCCACATGGCCTACCTGCTGCGGGCGCTCGGCATCACGGTCGGGGCGCGGAACACCCCCGCGTAGCGCCGGCTCGTCGACGCCGCCTGCAAGATCCGCGGGATACTCGACACAGCCAGGGTGTGAGGATCGCCAGGACCGCAGCCGACGCCGAGACGACCGAGGGGGACGGGATGCCCGACGACGACCTCCCGCACGCCCCCGAGCACGATGTGGCCTGGTTCACCGCGGTCGTCGAGGAGCATTCCACGGCCCTCGTGCGGTACTTCGCCCGCCGCGGCCCCCGTCAGGATGCGGAGGATCTCGCCGCCGAGGTCTTCACCACGGCCTGGCGCCGCCGGGCCGACGTCCCCGACGAAGCCGTGCTCCCGTGGCTGTACCGCACCGCCGGATTCACCCTCGCCAACCACCGCCGCAAGACGGTCGACCTCCCCGTCGAGGAGGTGCCGGAGGCGGGCACGACCCGGGTGGCCGACGACCCCGAGCTGAAGGCGCTGTTCGACGCCGAGCTGCGCGGGGCGCTGGCGAGCGTCGGCGAGCGCGACCGCGACATCCTGCTGCTGCACGCCTGGGAGGGGCTGAGCGGAGAGGAGCTGGCCGCCGCGCTCGGCATCTCGCGGTCCGGAGCCGACGCCGCCCTCTCGCGCGCCCGCAAGCGGCTGCGAGACGCCTGGGGTGCGCGGCTGTCGTTCTGACCAGCCCTGCAAGGTCACCGGCGCGCCGGACATAAGCGTTGATGAAGCGTTCCCACGGAGGGTGATGGACATGACCGACGACAACGAGCTCGACCCGCTGGCGCGACTGCGCGCCGCCGACCCTGCCGCGGAGGTGGAGGCACCCGACGGGTTCGCGGCACGGGTCGTGGCCGAGGCGACAGCGGACGCCGGGCGCGAATCGACGGAGCAGGAGGCGCCGGAGCAGGAGGCGACTGTCACGGAGATCACCTCGGCGCGTACGCGACGCCGCCGCCTCTGGCTGCCGATCGCGGCGGTCGCGGCCTCCGTGGTCGTCTTCGGCGGTGCCGGCTTCGCGGTCGGCTCGGTCACCACGGCGTCGAGCGTCGCTGGAGGTGCGGCGGCGCCGATCTCGCTCGAGGGCGGCGGTGCCCAGACGGCGGAAGGGCGGAGTGCCGCCTCGGGGCCCACCGCCGGGCAGAAGATCGCGGCCCCCGGGGCGTTCGATCAGGTCTACCGCTCCGGCTACGGCCGCAACAGCTTCACGGCCTCCGGCCTCTCCACGTCGGCGGGCACCGCGCGCGCGTACGGTTTCGACGCGCGCGCCGCCTCCGATGCGAAGACGGTGGGCGCGCTCGCGAAGGCACTCGGGATCGATATGGCACCCGCGCTGAAGGACGGCAGCTGGCAGGCCGGGCCCCAAGACGGCACCGCCCCCTCCCTCACCGTCGGACTGGACGGGACGCTGAGCTTCTCCTATTACGACTCCGCCATCGACCCGATGGTCTGTGACGGCGACTCCGCCCATGCATGTGGTGCGCCTCCCGCGGTTCCGTCAGCAGACGCCGCCGTTGCGGAGCTGCGAGCGATCATCTCCTCGGCGGGACGCGATCCGGATGCCTTCGAGTACGCCTCCGACCCTTCGAGCGGCGTTCACGCGATGACGGCCCAGGCGTGGCCCGTCATCGACGGCCAGCGCGTCGACCAGCCCTGGACCGTCGAGTTCACGGCGGACGGCGTCTTCAGCGCGTCCGGCTCGCTGGCGCCGCTCGTCAGCATGGGTGAGTACCCCGTCGTGAGCGCGCAGACGGCGTTCGAGCGTCTCTCCGACCCGCGCTTCGGCGCCCAGCAGACCGCCATGCCGCTCGCACTCCGCGCCGAGGAGCAGTCCACGGCTCCGGCACCCACGGACGCTCCGACGCAGCCTCCCGCACTCCCCGGCTCCGGGGTCTCGCCGTCGTGGCCGGTGAACGACGTGCACATCGTCAGCGCCCGTCTCGGCCTCGCCAGCCAGTGGCAGCCGGACGGCAGCGTCCTCGTCCTGCCGGCCTACGAGCTCACCGACTCCGACGGCGGGACCTGGTCGGTCATCGCCGTCGCCGACGCGAAACTCGACTTCGCGGTCGAGTAGGGCGGCTGACGGCAGGAGGCCCTCTGACCCTCCGGGGTCAGACGTCCGACTCGATCGCGAACGTGTTGCCGTCCGGGTCGCGGAACCAGGCGATCCGGCCGCCGCCGGCTCGCTCGGTGATGCCGCGGGCGTCGTGGACGAGCCCGTCGTACCGGGCGAAGCGGACGCCGGCCGACGTGAGCTCGTCGACGATCGCGTCGAGGTCGTCGACGTACCAGGTCGCCATGGTGGCCTCCGAGGAGCCGGCGGTGCCGGACTGGAACACGTTCAGCGCGACGTCGCCGCCCGACCGGTAGATGCGGGACCCGTCGGCGATCGTCGCGCTAGGGGCGGCGTGCTCCAGGGGCAGACCGAGCCTCCCCTCGTAGAACTCGACGGCCCGGCCGATATCGGAGACCGCGATGGAGGCACGCATCGGGAAATCGCTGAGTGGCATGCCGCCATCCTCACCCCGTCGCGCTCGGCGGGGCAAGACCTGTGCGAGAGGCGTCGGAGCGTTGCGCGTCAGGACGACGGCGCGTCCGGGGAGGTGGCGCCGCTCACGACGCGCGGCGGCCAGCTCACCAGCAGAGCGGCCGCGAACGGACCGAAGAAGAGGACCAGCAGGAACCAGGTCCATGCGGAGCGGTTGCGCGTGCGGGCGTAGCCGCCGGCGAGGATGGCGACGGTGAACCAGAGTGCCGACACGAGGCCGATGAGAGAGGAGGAATCGGTGTACACCCCGTGCACGCTAACAGCCCGTCCGGGTGACCCCCGCTCTTCGTGTTAGCCTCTGTCCGTTCTGGACAGGGGGTTCCGCGGGTGGTCGACGAGCGAGATGACGCCGCCCTCTGGTTGGAGGCGACGGCGGGAACCGAGCGCTCGTTCGCGGTGATCTTCGACCGTTACCGGACGCGCGTCTTCCGCAAGGCGTACTCCCGGCTGACGAGCGTTCCCGACGCCGAAGACGTCGTCGCGATGGTGTTCCTCGAGGCCTGGCGACAGCGCGACACGGTCCGTATCGTCGACGGCTCGGTGCTTCCGTGGCTGCTCAGCGTCACGAGCAACGTGCTCCTGAACCACGACCGGAGCACGCGCCGCTGGCGTCGGCTCCTCGCCGCACTCCCGGAGCCGGAACAGCAGTCCGACCATGCCGACGAGGTGCTCGATCGGTTCGACCACAGCGCCAGGCTGCAGGCCGTCTACGAGGCGATGTCCGCGCTGAGCCGTCAGGAGCGCTCGATCATCGACCTGTGCGTGGTCGAAGAGCTTTCCGCCGCAACCGTCGCGGCCGTGCTGGACATACCCGTAGGAACGGTGAAATCGAAACTGCACCGCGCCCGCGAGAAGATCCGTCGGCGCATCCCCAGCCACCTGATGCCCGAAGGGCGCAGCGAGCTCACCGCCCGACTGGACGGAGCATCCCAGTGACGCCTCTCTACGACAACGACGACATGCCCGCGATGACGGACGCCCGCACCGACGCGATCCGGGACACGCTGCTGGACCATGCCCGCACCGAGCCGAGCCGCCGCCGGCTCACCCTGCGACGTCGGCTCGCGATCTGGGGCGGCATCGGCGTCCTGGTCATCGGCGGTGCCGCCACCGCGGCCACCGCGATCGTCCAGGCCCAGCGGGTCACGAACTCCGACATCGTCTACTGCCTCGCCTCGGCGCACCGCGGCGCGGACGGACAGTTCAGGTATGCGGCCGCGACCCTCCACAACGAGGCGACCGACTCGGGAGCGGTCGCCGACCCGATCGGCGTCTGCCAGGACATGTGGCGCCGCGGCGCGCTGGACGAGAACACCGACCAGCTCGCGGCGACACCGGGCGTGCACGCCGTCCCCGCGCACCTTCAGGTGTGCGTGATGGATGACGGAAGCCCTGCCGTCGTCCCGGGACGGCCCGGGATCTGCCAGGCGGCAGGGCTCGCCCCGCAACGGTAGCCGTCAGCTCGCCGGGCGGAACACCAGTGAGAGCACCCGGTCGTTCAGCGACCCGAGCGACGCGCCGTTCGGTATGCACAGCAGCTGCGCGCCGAAGAAGGGCCGCCAGGAGGCGTTCGGTTCCCTGCCTCCGTCGCCTCAGGCGGCGGAGTGCTTGCCGCGCAGCTCGGCGATCTCGCGTCCCGAGCGGCGGGCGCCCGTCTCGGCCTCGGCCTTCATCGCCTCGGCCGTCTCGGTGAAGGCGTCGAGCGCCGGGTTCACGCCGACCAGCGTGAAGGGGCGCTCCACCACGCGCAGGTCGAGCCCCCACACGTCCGCCAGTACGCGGCGCAGCCACGGCGTCGAGTGGTCCCAGCCCTCCTTGGGGCTTCCGGGGTTGTAGTTGCCGCCGAGCACGGTGACGAGAGTGGCGGGCTTGCCCTGGAGCGCCGTGCCCTGGGGGTTGGTGCGCGGGTCGGTGTAGGCCAGGTCGAACCAGGTCTTGAAGTGCTGCGAGACGCCGTAGTTGTAGAGCGGGACCGCGAAGAGCAGCGCCTCCGCCTCCACCAGCTCGTCGGAGAGCGCGGTGGCGAGCGCGATCGCGGCGCGCTGGTCGTCCGTGCGGTCGGCCTCGGGGGTGAAGCCTCCGGTCACGGCGTTCTGCCACGCGGTCGCGGGGATGGGGTCCGCGGTCAGGTCGCGGCGCACGACACCGGCGTCCGGGTGGGCGGTCACCCACTGCTCCTCGACGAGGTCGGCGAGGGCGCGGCTGGCGGAGGTGGCGGGGAAAAGGCTGGCATCCAGACGGAACAGCGACACGGGGGCTCCAATCGTCTTTTCGTAGTCACTCTGTTTTTCAGAGTGACTACGCGAACACTAGCACGATAGAATCGTGGGATGGATCCCGAGCCCCACGGACTGCATCAGTGCGATGCCGCCGTCAGCCTCGCCTTCACGATCCTGGGCAAGCGCTGGAACGGGATGATCATCGACGCGCTCGGCGGCGGCCCGACGACCTTCACCGGCCTGAGCCGCACGGTCACCGGCATCAGCGATGCCGTGCTCGCCGACCGGCTCTCCGAGCTGGCCGAGGCACTGCTCGTGACGCGCACCGTCGACCCGGGCCCTCCGGTCGCCGTCACCTACGCGCTCACCACAGCCGGTGAGCGGCTCCTCCCCGTGCTGCAGCAGCTGGGCGACTGGGCGTCGGCCAACCTCGCGGCGACCAGGGACGCCTGACCGCTACCCTCACGGCCGACGTCGCGCCGACGGGACCAGCTCGGCGGCGCCGTAGCTGTTGTCGTCGGGGTTGAGGGTGACGCCCGGGGCGACGAGCTCGTCGATGCGGTCGAGCACGTCCGCCGTCAGCACCACCTCCGCGGCCGGGAGGTACGACTCCAGCTGCTCCATCGTGCGCGGGCCGACGATCGCCGACGTGACGCCGGGATGCCGGATGACGAAGGCGATCGCCAGCTCGATGAGTGTGAGCCCCGCCTGCTCGGCGAGGAGGGCGAGCTCCTCCACGATGTCGAGCTTGCGCTGGTTGGCCGGGCTGCTCATGTCGAACCGCGCGCTCGGACGGGCGGAGGAGGTCGGCGCGGCCGCCGCATCCTTGCGCCAGCGCCCGGAGAGCCAGCCGCCGGAGAGCGGGCTGTAGGTGAGGGACCCCATCCCGTGCCGCTGCAGGGTCGGCAGCACGTCCTCCTCGATGCCGCGCACGAGGATCGAGTACGGCGGCTGCTCGGTCACGAATCGCTCGAGGTTGCGCGAACGCGACGCCCACTGCGCCTCCACGATCTGCGACCCGGAGTACGACGACGAGCCGAGGTACCGCACCTTGCCCTGGCGCACGAGGTCGGTCAGGGCGCCGAGGGTCTCCTCCACGTCGGTGTCGGGGCTGGGACGATGCACCTGGTACAGGTCGATGTGGTCGGTGTTCAGGCGTCGCAGCGAGTTCTCGACCTCGCGCATGATCCACCGACGGGATCCACCGCGCTGGTTGGGGTCGTCGGCATCCATCGGCATGAAGAACTTCGTGGCGAGGAACACGTCGTCGCGTCGGCCGGCGAGAGCCTCGCCGACGATCTCCTCCGACACCCCGCCCGAGTACACGTCGGCGGTGTCGATGAAGTTGATGCCGGCATCCAGCGCCCGGTGGATGATGCGGATCGCGTCGGCGCGATCGTCGTTGCCCCACGGGCCGAACATCATCGCGCCGAGGCAGAGCGGGCTGACCTGCACGCCGGTGCGGCCGAGGGTGCGGTACTGCATGGGTGGTTCCTTCTCTCTGGACGGGCTCACTGTCCTCTCACGCTAGGAGCCCGTCCGCCCCGGTGGGAGGTGCTGTCAGTGCCTCCCTGCCCAGCGGCGCGCAGCGTAGGGTCGGGGCCATGACCCACACCGACGACGTGCGGGAGTTCCTCACCTCCCGTCGCGCGAAGATCACCCCCGAGCAGGCCGGCCTGCCCGCGTACGGCGGCAACCGCCGCGTCGCGGGGCTGCGCCGGGAGGAGGTCGCGATGCTCGCCGGGATGAGCGTCGACTACTACACGCGCATCGAGCGCGGGAACCTCTCCGGCGCCTCCGACAGCGTGCTCGAAGCACTCGCCCGCGCCCTGCAGCTGGACGACGCCGAGACCGCGCACCTCTACGATCTGGCGCGCGCCGCCTCCGTCGCCCCGCGGGTGCGGCGCAAGCGCAGCCCGCAGACCGTCCGGCCGGGCCTGCAGCGCGTCATCGACGCGATCGAGTCCGCTCCCGCCTGGATCCGCAACGACCGCGGTGACGTGCTCGCCGCCAACCAGCTCGGGCGCGCCCTCTACGTCGATCTGCTGGCCGAGACCGTCCAGCCGCCGAACAACTCCCGCTTCACCTTCCTCAACCCGAAGGCCCGCGAGTTCTACGTCGACTGGGAGCAGGCGGCCGACGACATCGTCGCCATCCTGCGCTCGGCCGCGGGCCGCAACCCGTTCGACAAGGACCTCACCGACCTCATCGGCGAGCTGAGCACCCGCAGCGAGGAGTTCCGCACGCGTTGGGCGCGGCATGACGTGCGCCACCACCGGACCGGGCGCAAACGCGTCCACCACCCGATCGTCGGCGACCTCGACCTCGCGTTCGAGGCGTTCGAGCTGCCCGGCGACCCCGGGCTGCGCGTGAACGTCTACACCGCCGACCCCGGCACCCCGTCCGAGGACGCGCTCAAGGTCCTCGCCAGCTGGGCGGCGACCCAGGAGCAGGCCGCCCGGGATCAGGCCGCCCAGGATCAGGCTGCGCGGGATGCCGACCCGACCACCGTGGAGAAGAAATGACCGACCGTCCCGCCACCGTCCTCGTCGTCGGCGCCACCGGCAGCATCGGCACCCATGCCGTCGCGGAAGCCCTCCGTCAGGGCTACCGCGTGCGCGCGCTGGCTCGCGATGCCGAGCGAGCGCGCCGCCTGCCCGAGGAGGTGGAGGTCGTGATCGGCGACCTGACGCAGCCCGCCACCCTGCCGCCCGCCGTCGACGGTGTCGACGCCGTCGTGTTCGTCCACGGCTCCACCACCGACGAGCGCGACGTGCGCGCCATCGACTACGCCGGCGTCACGAACGTCCTCGAAGCCCTCGGCGGTCGCCGCGTGCGCATCGCCCTGATGACCGCGATCGGCACCACCCGGCCCGGCGCCCCGTACGCGCAGTGGAAGCTGCGCGCCGAGCGCCTCGTCCGCGCCAGCGGCAACTCGTACACGATCGTCCGCCCCGGCTGGTTCGACTACAACGACGACGACCAGCGCGCCATCCACCTGCTGCAGGGCGACACCCGGCAGTCCGGCACTCCCCGGGACGGCGTGATCGCCCGCGACGAGATCGCGCGCGTGCTGATCGACGCTCTCCGCATCGACGCCGCCGATCACACCACCTTCGAGCTCGTCGCCGAGAAGGGCCAGGAGCAGGAGGACCTGACTCCACTCTTCGCCGCCCTGGCGCACGATGCGCCCGACTCCCTCGACGGAGCGAAGGACGCCTCCGTCCTCCCGCTCGACCACGAACCCGAGGCCGTCCGCCGGGATCTCGAGGCGGTCAGGGGGCGGTAGGGCGCCGCCTGACCGCGCACGACGTCGTCGCTGCGTCGCTGCTACGCTGACCTCAACACGTGACACGGGGTGCCCGCGAGGGCTGAGATCACACCCGTCGAACCTGATCTAGTTCGGACTAGCGAAGGGATGTCGCGCCATGTCGCGCACCATTGTCGAACCTCCACGCCTGCACGCGGCGCTCCGCCAGAGCACTCCGCTCGTGCAGTGCCTCACGAATGCGGTCGTCTCCAACTTCACCGCCAACGTCCTGCTCGCCGTCGGAGCGGCGCCGGCGATGGTCGACATCCCGGGCGAAGCCGGCACATTCGCCCGCGTCGCCGGGGCCGTGCTGATCAACCTCGGCACGCCGCGGGAGGAGCAGCGCGTCGCGATGCGGGAGGCCGTGTCCGCCGCCAGCACACCCTGGGTGCTCGACCCGGTCGCGATCGGGGTTCTGAGCGTCCGGACGGCTCTCGCCGAGGAGCTGCTCGCACTGCGACCCACCGTGATCCGCGGCAACGCGAGCGAGATCCGAGCACTCGCGGGAGCGGGTGCAGGCGGTCGCGGTGTGGACGCCGTGGATGACGTGGAGTCGGCCGGCGGGGCCGCCGCCGCCCTGGCCCGGCGCTCGGGAGGCATCGTCGCGGTCTCCGGGGCCGTCGACCTCATCACGGACGGCAGTTCGACTGTGCGGGTCCCCGGCGGGGACGAGCTCCTCACGCGGGTGACGGGTGGTGGATGCGCGCTCGGAGCCGTCGTCGCCGCGTTCGTCGCGACAGGCCGCGCGCGCGGAGTGGACGACCTCGAGGCTGTGGCCACGGCCCACGCCGTCTACTCGGCCGCGGCAGAACGGGCAGCCGCCGCCGCGAGCGGGCCCGGCACGTTCGCGGCGCGTTTCCTCGATGAGCTGGCGGTGACGGGACGATGACCCTCGACCTCTCCGTCTGTCTCGTGACGGACACCGACATCTGTCGGAGTGCCGGACGCAGCGTGGTCGAGACCGTCGCCGCCGCCGCCGCCGGAGGCGCGACCGCCGTGCAGCTGCGCGAGAAGGACAGCTCGACGCGCGCGTTCCTGCAACTGGTGACGGCGGTGTCGGCGGTCCTGCCCGAGCACGTCGCCCTGTTCGTGAACGATCGCGTCGACGTGTACGCGGCGGCCCGAGCCCGCGGGGTGCGCGTCACCGGCATCCACGTCGGCCAGTCCGACCTCCCGGTGTCGACCGTGCGCGCCATCGCGGGGCCGGAGGCCGTGATCGGCCTGAGCGCGTCCACGCCGGCGCAACTCGCCGCGGCCGCGGCCGATCCGGCCGGCGTCGCGTACGTCGGCATCGGCGCACTGCATCCGACGGCGACGAAGAAGGACGCCCCCGAGCCGCTCGGGATCGAGCGCTTCGCGGAGCTGTGCGCGGTGAGCGCCCTCCCCGCCGTGGCGATCGGGGGCGTGACGGCGGCGGACCTGCCGCGACTGCGGACGGCCGGAGCGGCGGGGGCCGCCGTCGTGTCGGCGGTGTGCGCGGCGCCCGATCCGCAGGACGCTGCGGCCGAGCTGGCGGCGGCGTGGGCCGGCACGGCCCCTGCGCGCCGTTCCCTCGGCGCCGAACCGGGCAGGGCGCCGTTCTCTCCCCGTCCGCCGCGCGTGCTCGCGGTCGCGGGCACCGACCCGACCGGAGGCGCGGGCATCCAGGCCGATCTGAAGTCGATCGCGGCGAACGGCGGCTACGGGATGGCCGTCGTCACCGCCCTGGTCGCCCAGAACACGCGTGGTGTGCGGTCCGTCCACGTGCCGCCGGCGGGCTTCCTCCGGGAGCAGCTGGATGCCGTCTCGGACGATGTGGTGATCGACGCCGTCAAGATCGGCATGCTCGCCACGGCGGAGATCGCCGACGTCGTCGACGAATGGCTCGGCCGCGTCCGGCCGCCGCTGACGGTCCTCGACCCGGTGATGGTCGCGACCAGCGGCGACCGGCTGCTGGAACAGGACGCGGTCGACGCGGTGCGTCGTCTGGCCCGCCGGGTGGATCTGATCACGCCGAACATCCCGGAGCTGGCCGTCCTCGCGGGCACGTCGATCGCCCGCGACTGGACGGAGGCGCTCGGACAGGCCGAGCAGGTCTCCCGCGAGCTGGGCGTCCGGGTGCTGGCGAAGGGCGGCCATCTGCGCGACACCGACGCCCCGGACGCGCTGGTCGACGCCGCGGGCGCCGAGCCCGGTCACCCGGACATTCGGGAGTTCCGGACGGCCCGGGTCGTGACCACCAGCACCCACGGGACCGGCTGCTCGCTCTCCTCCGCCGTCGCCACCCGGCTCGCGGGCGCCGACGACTGGGAGCAGCCGATCTCCGACGCGAAAGCATGGCTGACGGAGAGCCTCGCAGCGGCGGACGACCTGCAGGTGGGAGGCGGCGCCGGCCCCATCCATCACTTCGCACGACTCTGGGGTCAGGCGACGGCCGTTGCGACACCGACCTCGCCGCGCGAATCCTGGTGGCCGGGGATCGCGGACGTGCGCGACCGCATCCACTCCTCCCCTTTCGTCCGCGGGCTCATCGACGGACGCCTGGAGCGGTCCGCCTACCGCTGGTACCTCGGGCAGGATGCCCTCTACCTGGCCGGATACGCCGACCTGCTCGATCGCGCCTCCGCGTCCGCCCCGACGGTGGACGAGTCCACCTTCTGGGCGGAGGCGGCCCGTGCGTGCCGGGAGGAGGAGCTGCGCCTCCACCGCGACGAGCTCGGCGACGAGGCGCACTCCCTCTCACCCGTCACCGCCGCCTACCTCGGTCATCTGCGGGCAGCGGCCTCACACGCGGAGCATGCGGTGCTGATCGCAGCAGTGCTGCCCTGCTTCTGGATCTACGCGGACGTCGGGGCGGGGCGATCCCCCGCGCCGACCGGTCACCCGTATCGGGAGTGGCTGGAGGCGTATGGCGCGGCGGCGTTCCACGACAGCACTCGTCGCGCGATCGGGTATGTGGCCTCGGCGTGGAACTCGGCGGACGCGAGCACCCGCTCCCGCGCGTGGGACGCCTTCCGGGCGTCAGCCGAACTCGAGGATGCGTTCTTTCGGGCGCCGCTGGATCGCGAGGGCTGACGTCAGCTCTCCGAGACCCGTTCCCTCCGGGAGATCGCGGCCGGGTCGACGACGTCGAGCCGCTGGGAGTGCTGGTGGCCGTGGTAGACGACCGCCTGGTCGCCGCCGCTGCGCTTCGCCGCGTACATCGCCTGGTCCGCCAGGCGGATGAGGTAGTCGACCGGCTGGTCGGCCGCGGGACCCTCGGTGATCGCGATGCCGACGCTCGCCGTGATCGTCAGCCCGGCGGGGATGCCGTCGATCGGTTCGGCGATGGCGGCTCGGGCGCGGTCGGCGAGCTCGAGGGCGTCGGAGGTGTCGGCGACGTGGAGGGCGACCACGAATTCGTCGCCGCCGTAGCGGGCGATCTCGTCCTCCGCGCGGAAGACGCGCGTCAGACGCTCCGCCACCACCCTGAGGACCTCATCCCCCGCCGCGTGCCCCAGCGAGTCGTTGACGGCCTTGAACCCGTCGAGGTCGACGAAGAGCACGGCGACCTGATCGGCCTGCGCGCGCTCCCTTCGCTGCAGGTTCTGGTCGAAGAGCCGCCTGTTCGACAGTCCCGTGACCTCGTCGAGCATCGCGGCACGGCGCAACCGCTCCTCCAGTCGCAACCGCACCAGGACCTGCCCGGCGAGTTCGGCCAGTGCCTCGGCCAGTGGCACCGCCTGGTCGTCGAAGGTCCGGGGCTGGTCGAAGTAGCACGCGAAGGCGCCGAAGGGTGTCCCGTCTTCGATGATCGGGGCGCCGATGACGGAGAACACACCCGCTCGCCGGAAGACATCGCTCAACCCCATGCCGGGCACGACCAGATCGCCCTCGTCGGGGGATTCGATCGTCACCACCCGACCGAGCTCGACCGTCAACCCCGCTCGGGGCGGAGCGTCAGCCGGCCACTCGGACGCGAGCAGGTTCTCCCCGGCGACGAGTTCGTAGCTCCCGGGTGCGCCGGTGTGCACGCTGCAGGCGGTCGCGTTGAACGCGCGCCGCGCGGTCTCCGAGAGGAGCTCGCCGAGCTCGAGCTCGGAGCGGGTCTTGGCGAACGCGACGGATGCGGAGAGCAGCAACTGCAGCCGGTCGCTCTCCCGTCGGCCGAGGGCCTGCGTCCACTCGCCGACGGCGGCCAGCTCAGGATCGAAGGCGACGATGGTGCGACCGCCCGACACCCGCACGGCCCGGATCACCACCGAGCTCCGCGTCCCCTGGTACCCGTGGGCGGTGGTGCCCAGGCGGATGCCCCCGGGGTTGCCCGTCGCCAGCGCGGCAGACAGCCCCCCCTCGTCGACGCCGAGGACGGTCGCGAGCGGCGTGCCGACCAGCTCGGCAGCGGGGCGCGCAGCCCACACCTCCAACGCCACGTTGGCATCCAGCACGACGTGCGACCGGTCGATCAGGGCTCGCGGGAAGGGTTGCATGCGCGCGACTTCGCCGAAGTCGATGTCGACGTCGATGTCGCTCAACGACATGGCAGCTCACGGCTCATGACTAGAGCGTGGCGGTCGGCTCCGCAATCGTCAAGTTCGCGCATCGTTCTCCCGGTCACTGGTCGCCGTCAGCGACCCATCAGGGCGACAGCCGTAGTGGCGAGCCAGGCGAGCATCCCGACATAGATGAGACGCTCGGCGAGGCCGAAGATCGGACGCAGAGCGCCGATCAGGGACGCGAGGATGGTGAGCGCGCTCGCCACCGACATGATCCAGCCGAACGTCGTCGCGAGCGGTGCGGCCACGGCGAGGCCGCCGGTGGAGCCGAACGCGATCCCGACCATGAAGCCGCCGACCGAGGCCGCGGCGAACGCGCCGAACGCGAGCAGGTTGTGGGTGCGGCCGGTGGAGGTGCGAGGCGCCCCTTCCGCATCCATCGGCACCCAGCTGATGACGCCGCGCGTCACGGCCAGCACGATGAGCGCGATCACCGCGGCCGTCACTGCGCCGACCCCGGCGACGGGCAGCGCGACGGCGAGCGCAGCCGCGGAGACGGCCGTGCCCAGGGTCTGCGCGCGGTAGAGGAGGCTGAAGCGCGAGATCCCGTACGCACTGACCGGATCGCGCAGGGGCGACAGCCCGCTCGGGGCGAGGTGCAGGACCACGAGGGCGCCGAGCGTGACCGCGACTGCGGCGAGCGCGACGACGCAGAGGACGGCGAGCACCGCCGCCTCAGACCGCGGGCGCCGTGGGCGCGCTCGGGGAGGCCGGCGCCGCGTAGCCGGACGGCGGCACGATCGGCGTGTGCTTCGGGTTCCAGCGCGAGCCGTCCCAGGCGAGGATCCCGTACCAGACCGGCGTGAGGAGGATCGCGAGCAGGTAGAAGACACCGGGCTTGCCGAAGCCGGTCTGGATCCTGACCCCGGCGATGATGAGGAACACCAGGTAGATCAGCGTGCCGACGATCGGGATCAACCCGATGAGCACCAGCCAGCCGCGCTGGCCGCCCAGCTGCAGCAGCCTCCACATGTTGAAAAGCGGCACCCACGCGGGCCACGCCTTCAGGCCCGCCTTGCGGAAGATCCCCATCAGCGCGAAGCCGTAGAAGAGGTAGGCGACGAGGCCGCTCACCGCCGACCACGAGTACGCCATCGTCATGTCCGCCGTCGTCGACGCATCCACCGTGTTCCCCCAACCCGGGCGCGCCCCGTGCGCGCACTCGCGACCAGTATGCCGCGAAGTATGGTCGCAGCATGAGCTTCGTTTCGGCCTCCACGACCCGCACCCCCTTCGATCTGACCGGCTCGCGCGCCCTCGTCACGGCTGCGAGCCGCGGCCTCGGCCGGGAGATCGCGCTCGAGCTCGCGGGGCAGGGGGCGGATGTCGTGATCGGCGTGCGCGACCCGGACGGGTCCGCGGGGCTCGTCGACGAGCTCACCGCCTTCGGGGTGCGCGCGGCGGCGATCCGCCTGGACGTCCTCGACCTTGCCGCGAGCCGCGCCGCCATCGATGCGGCCACCGCGGAGTTCGGACCGTTCGACATCCTGGTCAACAACGCCGGCGGTGGTGTCGACGCCCCCGCCCTCGAGATCACCGAGGAGGACTTCGACCGCGTCTGGCAGCTCAACACCCGGTCGACCTTCTTCCTCTCCCAGCACGTCGCGAAGAGCATGCTGGCGAACGGTGGGGGAGCGATTGTGAACGTCGCCTCGCAGGCCGGGCTCGTCGCTCTTCCCGGCGAGGCGTCCTACTGCGCCGCCAAAGCCGCGGTCGTCCACCTCACCCGTTGCCTGGCGGTCGAGTGGGGCGAGTACGGCATCCGCGTCAACGCCGTCGCGCCGACCTTCATCGAGACGGACGGGACCGCTGCGGCTCTCTCGGACGACGCCTTCCGCGCCGACACGATCGACCGGATCGCCGCCCTGCACCGCATCGGGGTGCCCGCCGAGGTGTCGGGTGCGGTGGCGTTCCTGGCGTCGCCCGCGGCCTCCCTCGTCACCGGCCAGACCCTCGCGATCGACGGAGGCTGGACGGCGCGCTGACCGCGCAGCGGCCGCGGGCGTCGCGAGTCCTGCCTTCGCTCCGTCGCTCAGGGACGGTACTCGGGCGGAGGCGGCTCGTAGCCCTTCCTGGCCTGCGGATCGCCGGCGCCGCGGGCATCGCCGAGCGAGCTGCCCACGATCATGAGCGCTCCGACGATGCGGCTGATCACGGCTCCGACCACCCGTCCGATGCGGACGAGGACCGAACGCCGTCGCGCCTGTTCCATGGGATCCTCCGATCTGAGGGTGCCCTCAGGCTAGTGCCGGAGCCGGGCGGCTGTCGCGTCCCGACCGACGGCTCCCGATGCGCCCCTCGTCGGATCGTGGTACATCTACGGGAAGACCACAGATCGGATACGCCGTGCCCAGAGAGACCCGCCGGTTCGCCGAGCGCGATGCCGAGCCCGAGCAGAGCCCCTTCATCGTCGACCTCGAGCGGGTGCAGTTCTCGCCGTACTTCTCGCGGCTGTCGGCCGTCACGCAGGTGGTGTCGCCGTCGACGGCCGGGGCACCGGTGCACAACAGGCTCACCCACACGCTGAAGGTCGCGTCGGTCGCTCGCTCCATCGCCGACGGCATCGGGACGAGCGCCGCCGGACCCTGCGACCCGACCGTCGTGGAGGCCGCCGCGAACGCGCACGACCTCGGGCATCCACCGTTCGGGCACCTCGGCGAGTCCGTGCTGAACCGCATCGCGCGCGACGAGCTCGGGCTGACGGACGGCTTCGAGGGCAACGCGCAGACCTACCGGATCATCGCGTCGCTCGACGTGGTGGAGCACGCCCCGAGCGGGCTCGACCTCACCGCCGCCACGCGCGCCGCCATCGCGAAGTACCCGTGGTCGCCGCGGGTGGACGCGCGCGAGCTGCACCACGCGGACGGGGTGCCGCGCGGCATCCATCGGGCCGGCGCCGACTACGACGTGTTCAAGTACTCCACCTACTTCGTCGACGAGGCCGACCTCGACGAGGCGCGGCGGGAGGTGGAGGCGCGGCCGCTGCGGCAGACGGTCGAGGGCGCGATCATGGACATCGCCGACGACATCGCCTACTCGGTGCACGACATCGACGACTTCTACCGGGCCGGGATCCTCGACCACGCGTCGGTCACCGCCGAGTTCCACGGCTGGCTCGACGCCGTGCCGACCTGGGCGATCGCGGACGCCCGCGACCTCGCCGCGAGCAACGCGCCGGGCGCCGCCCTCGAGCGCCTGCGCCGCAAGATCGACCGAGACGATCCCTGGATCGCGACGGACGACGCCTTCTACGACGCGGTCTGGGCGGTCAACGCCGAGCTGGTCGACGCGCTCCTCATCCGCCCCTTCGACGGCTCGCTCGGGCTCGAGCGCGAGCTGGCCGCCTTCACGGGCCGCTGGATCCGCGGGTTCGTCGACTCGGTGGGCATCACGCAGGTGGAGTCGCTGCGCACCGGTCCGATCAGCCTCGGCACAGCCGCCTGGCACCGGGTCGAGATCCTCAAGTTCCTGCACCGGCAGTTCGTGCTCAGCCGGCCCGATCTCGCCATCCAGCAGCGCGGGCTCAGCACCGTCATCTCCCGCACGGTCCGCTCGCTGATCGAATGGATGGAGGACGAGCACGACCGGCAGCGGGTGCCACGGCGCCTGCGCGAGCTGATCGAACTCGCCCGTGAGGACTACTCCGCGATGGACCAGGCGCGCTACCGTGCGATCGCCGCCTGGCGGCCCGTCGACGACCTCGCCCGCGGCCGCGGCGTGATCGACTACGTGGCGTCGCTCTCCGACGCGCAGGCGGCCGACCTCTCCGACGCGCTGTCGGGCCGTGGTGACCGCATCTGGTCGCTCGGGCACCGCGTCTAGCGGTTCCCCCGCTGCACGCGCGCCGGGCGACGGCGCTGCCCGGTGGGCGGGTGCGAGAGCGAGATGACGCCCGCCCCCTGAGCACCGCGGCTGAAGACGACCCAGCGCTCGCCGTCCGTCGCCTCGAACACCCACTGACGCTCCGAGCGGGGGTCGCGGGTCCAGACCCGTGCGAGGTCGGCGGTGGCGCCGCCCGTCGCCGACGTCCACGCGGCGAGCAGCTCCGGCGGCACGCCGGCGGCGATGTCGGCCGCGCCGGTCAGGACGCGGGTCTCGCCGCGCGGTCCACCCGGTTGGCGGGTGCGTCCGGGCGTGGCGGGCGCCGGAGTCGTCGGCGCGGGAAGGCGCGGTGCGGGAGTCGTCGGCGCGGGAGTCGTCGGCGGCGCCTCCTCCGACGGCTGCGTGCCGTCGCCTCCCTCACCCGCATCGTCGGGCGACGCCAGCGCCGTGGAGAGCTGCTCGTGCAGGTCGGCGATCTGTTCCAGCACGGTGTCCGTGTCGCGCGCGGTGAGCAGGTAGATCATGACGCCGAAGAAGAGCGCCCAGAGGGTCGCCACCAGCCCGACGACCGACGTCGGGCTCCCGTCGCCGCCGAGCAGCACGACGACGACCGTCACGACCACACCCGCGACGAACGTGACGACGGTGACCCGCCCGGGGAACTTCGCGAGGTGGTCCAGCACCCAGTGGTACAGCCGCGAGTAGCGGGAGGACGGGCCGTCGGTGACGACGACCTCGCCGTCGGAGGAGGCGCTCATGGTCAGGACGCTACTCCCGAGGCCGGCGCGACGAGCACGCGCGACACGCCCGGGATGCAGCGCGAGGGAACCCCTGCCGCCATCCGGACATTCCCCTATGAGAGCGAAACGTTCAGGGGGACGCCGATCTCACCCGCGACGCCCGCGACAGGGGGTCGGGCCGCACGCGGCCCGGGCATCGCCGAGTGGCTGCGGGCCGATCCGGGGGGATCGGCCCGCAGCACCGTCGTCAGATCCAGTTCTTGCGCTTGAAGACCGCGTAGAGGCCGAAGCCCATGGCCAGCATCAGCAGGATGGCGAACGGGTAGCCGAGCGCCCAGTGCAGTTCGGGCATGATGCGGAAGTTCATGCCGTAGACCGAGGCGACCAGGGTCGGTGTGAAGAGGATGGCCGCCCAGCCGGAGACCTTCTTGACCTCGTCGTTCTGCGACTGCCCGACGAGGGTCGTGTGCACGGTGAGGGCGTTCTGGAGGATCTGCCGGAAGCCGTCGGCCCGCTCGATGACGCGGATGGCGTGGTCCTGCACATCCCGGATCCCGTCGAGGAGCACGTCGTCCGCCCCTCCCGCGGCGAGGGTCTCCCGCAACGACTGCAGCACATCCCGGAGCGGGTTGACCGCTCGCTGGAACATCATCACCTCGGTGGACAGCTCGTAGATGCGCCGCGAGACGCCGCGGTCGCCGTTGAAGAGCTGGTCCTCGATCTCGTCGATGTCGTTCTCCAGGCCGGCGATGACCGGCGCGTACTCGTCGACGACCTGGTCGAGGATGCCGTAGAGCGCGGCCATGGGCCCGTGGTCCAGGAGCTCGGGTTCGGCCTCCAGCCGGTGGCGGACCGCGCCGAGGTCGGGCGAGTCGAAGTGCCGGACCGTGATGAGGAAGTCGGAGCCGAGGAAGACGTGGACCTCGCCGAACTCGACCTTCTCGGTCTCGTCGACGTAGTTCGCCGGGCGCAGCACGACGAAGGAGGTGCTGCTGTACTTCTCGATCTTGGCCCGCTGGTGGCCGGCGAGCGCGTCCTCCACGGCGAGCGATGGGAGGCCGAACTCGGTGGCGACGGCGCCGAGCTCCTGCTCCGTCGGCCGGTAGAGGCCGATCCAGGCGAATCCTCCGCGGTCGCGGACGGTCTCGCAGGTGTCCTCCAGCGACACCGTCGGGGTGCGTTCGCCGTTCACGTACACGGCATTGTCGACGATCATGTGCCTCCTCCCCTGCACCTTACGCCGGGAATCGAGGGCCCAGCTGCGGATGACGTGCACGCTGCGGACGCGGTATGAGAGTGTGCTCGGGTGGCATCTTCGCAGTCGTTGAGCGAGCAGGATCGGCGCATCGTCGCCGCCTGGGCGGCGGACTGCGCCGAGCGGGCACTCGGGCTGTTCGAGGCGGAGGCCCCGGACGACGACCGGCCGCGCGACGCGATCGCGCGCACCCGCGCCTTCGCCCGCGGCGAACTCGACGCCGCCGGGGAGATCCGGCGTCGATTCGTCGCCGGCCATGCGGCGCACGCCGTGACCGGACGGGCCGCCATCGCCGCCGCCCGCTCCGCCGCGCAGGCCGCCGGCGTCGCCCACATGGGCGCGCACGCGCTCGGCGCCGCCGCCTACGCGGCCGACGCCGCGGGTCTCGCGGCCCCCGACCGACCCGACGCGATGGACGACGAGATCCGCTGGCAACTCGACCGCCTGACCCCGGAGGCGCGGGTGGCCCTCGCACAGCTGCCGCCGCTCGGGGAGGACACGGCGGGCCCCCTCGGCCCAGGCCTCCTCGCGCGGGGCGTGCTCGGCCCCGCCATTCGGCGGCTGCAGGCGGGGATCGACAGCCCGGCCTCTGGGGACGACCGTCAGCACTTGGTATGAGTTAAGTGAGTTATGGCGTTTATGGCGGTAGTGTCGGTTATTCTGGTGTCTCACGTCGGACCGGTTGGAGGTTGAGATGACGCTCTTGAGCCCGCACGCGACAGAGGCGGTCGTGGATGCGTCGGAGTTGAGCGCGCTGAAGTCAGCCGCGGCCCGAGTGAACGACTCCGTCATTCCTCCCCGGATCCTGGTCGGCGAGGAGGTCATCACCCTTCCCAGCGAAGTCGTCGACGCCGTTCAGGACCTACTGACACGATTCGCGAACGGCGACAGTGTCGTCATCGGCTCCGCGCGCACTCTGCTGACGACCTCGCAGGTCGCAGACCTTCTCGGGGTATCGCGGTCGTTCGTGGTCCATCTGATCGACGACGGACAGCTCGACTACGAATTCCGCGGGACGCACCGCCGGGTGTCGTTGACCGAGACCGTCCGCTACCTCGAGGAGTCCAAGCGGGAGCGTCGAGCCAAGCTCGACGCGATCGCCGAGGTGACGGCCGAGACCGGCGGCTACGACGGAGACCCGTTCTGACGTGCCGTTTCGAGTGTTCGTCGACGCCAACGTCCTCGTCCCGGGGCGTTGGCGCGACATCGTCTTGACCCTCGCCGAGGCCGACCTGTTCGAAATCCTCTGGAGCCCTCTCGTGCTGGAGGAAGTCGATCGACACCTTCCCGCCGGTATGGACGCCGAAGCCCGCGCCGTCCTGTTCGGGGCTATGAATGGGGCATTCCCTGAGGCTCTGGTGGAATGGCCCGGCGCGGTCGATATCGAGGTCCGCCTGGACGTGAATGAGTAGGACCGTCATGTGGTGGCCGCGGCGCTCTGGGGCCATGCCGATGTCCTCCTGACCGAGGATGAGGACCTTCACAACGAGGTCAACCGAAGGCACCTCCTCGACGCACAACACATCGACATGGCCCGTCGGCGCTGGTTGAGGGACCCCAACGCCACGGACAGCGAGGTGCTGGAACGCCTTCGCGACTACTTCGGCCGCCACGGGTGGCCGACCGGTGTCCTCGGCCCCTGATCCAGTTCGCCCAGAGCGGTCGCTCGGGCCAGTCGAGGACCTCAGACCGTGACGCGCGCCGTCTCCCGCTGTTCGGCGAAGACGCGCGACGCGGCGAGGTTCCACAGCCCCGCGAACAGCAGGACGCCGGCGACCCCGTTGAGCACCGCGCCGACGACGTCGGTCGCGAAGTGGACGCCGAGGTACAGCCGCGACCAGCCGACCACCAGCACGAAGACGACGCCGAGCACGACGACCACCGCGCGGGAGGCGGGGCCCCGGCAGACCATGACCAGCGCAGTCACCAAAGCGGTCGCGAACACGACGTGCCCGCTCGGGTAGCTCAGCGTCGCGGGACTCACATGGAGGGTGTGCACGAGGCCGCCGGTCGTGGGGCGCGGCTGCGCGACGACCGTCTTGACGACGAGCGTGGTGAGCCAGCCGAGACCGGTGACGGCGCAGGCGCCGAGAGCGAGCCTCCACCCGCGCACGAACAGCAGGACGACGAAGACGACCACCAGGATCCCCGCGACGACGACCGGCCGGTCGAGCTCGTCGAGCACCAGCACGATCCCATCGGCGAACGGCGAATGCGCCCGGTTGATCGTGTCGTCGAGCCCGGCGAACCGCAGCACCGGAGCGGCCTTGGCTGCGAAACCGAGCACGAACGTCACGGCGAAGAGCACGACGGTCCAGACGATCCAGTGGCGCGGGATGCGCAGGAGGGCGGAGTTCACGCAGGGTGTCCCTTCGGTTCGGTCGACCAGGACAGTCAAGCGGAGCGCCCCTGAGGAACTTCTAAGGACGCCGCACCCGACCCTGAGGATCCGCGAGGACGCGCCGACAGCGCCGCCACGCAGACGACGATCGCCGCGAGCAGCACGAGGCTGACCGGTCCCGTGCCGAGACCCAGGCCGCCGAGCGCGTGGGAGCGCGAGAACCAGTCGGCGAGGGAGGCGCCGAACGGACGGGTGAGCACGTACGAGGTCCAGAAGGCGGCCGTGGCCCCCATCCCCCACCACCGGTAGGCGGCACCCGGGATCCCGAACAGTGCGCCGAACAGGATGCCGGCGGCGAGATAGCCGAGGCCGAACGTGATGGCCGTGAGATCGCCGATCGCCGTGCCGAGCGCGAAGGTCGCGAGCACCGCGCACCAGTAGAAGAGTTCGCGCGGGCGGGTGTCGATGCGGTGCACCGAGAGCGTGCGCTGCGTGCCCCACCACAGCGAGAACACCGCCGCGAGCACGACCGCGAACCCGACGGTCGACACGAGGTAGGGCACGCCGAACTGCACGTGCAGCACGTCCGCGACCATCGTGCCGAACACCGCGACCATGAGCACGGCCAGCCAGTAGACCCACGGGATGTACCGGCGCACCGCGAACTGCAGGGCGAGCGCTCCGGCGAAGACGACGAAGGTCACGCCGACCGCGAGATACGGATCGAAGGTCTTCACCAGGAAGTCGGAGGCCGTCTCGCCCATCGCTGTGGTGAGCAGCTTTGTCGCCCAGAAGAGGGCGGTCACCTCGGGCACCGTGTTGCGCAGCATGGGGACAGCATCGGCGGACGGCTCCCAGAAATCTCTGAGACGGTGGCGCTTCTTAGTGCCGTCTGGGAGCCCGTCCGGCAAGCTGGGGCCGGCGAGTGGAGGTGGCGAGTGGCGACGGACAGACTGCGCGTGCTCCTGATCGAGGACGATCCGCGGCTCGGCCCGCTGATCGAGCAGGTCCTCGCCGAGGTCTACGACGTCACGCGCGTGGAGGACGGCGAGGCCGGTCTGGCCGTCGGGCTGGCCGGGGACTTCGACGCGCTGGTGGTCGACCGGCGCCTGCCGGGGCTCGACGGCGCGGAGGTCGTGACCGCGCTGCGCGAGCGGCGGGTCGTGGCGCCCATCCTGATGCTCACCGCGCTCGGCACCGTGCGCGACCGCGTGGACGGTCTGGATGCCGGAGCGAACGACTACCTGGTCAAGCCGTTCGAGTTCGACGAGCTGCTCGCCCGGCTGCGCGCGCTGACGCGCGTCTTCACGGGCGAGGGCACGGAGCTCGCGATCGGCGAGTGGCGGTTCCACCCCGAGAGCCGGGCCATCTACTCTCCGTACGACGGGCGCATCCTGCTGACCGACCGGGAGAACGCGCTGCTGCGCCTGCTGGCGGAGAATCCGCTGCGCACCTTCTCACGGCGGCAGATCCTCGAGGCGGTCTTCGCGGCGGACGAGCAGGACGGCACCGTCGACACCTACGTGCACTACGTGCGGCGCAAGACGGACCCCGACATCATCTCGACCGTTCGCGGTCAGGGCTACCGGCTGGGGCAGCTGTGAGGCGGCAGGCGCAGGACGCCGACCTGCGCGAGGTGCGCGCCGCCTCCCGCTCGGTCGGACTGCAGCTCGCGATCGCGTCGGGCGCGCTGGTCGTCGCCGCGATCGGGGTGGCGTTCTTCTTCGTGCTCGACCAGCTGCGGCCGTCGGAGGTGGACGAACCGCCGAAACCAGGCGAGCACAAGATCTACATCGACACCGTGGAGGCGATGATCGCGTTCGTCGTCGTGGGGGTGCTGGCCGTCGCGATCGCCGGCGTGCTCAGCATGATCGTGACCCGTCGCGCGGTGCGCCCGCTGGGTCGCGCGCTGCAGGTGCAACGGGACTTCGTCGCCGACGCCAGCCACGAGCTGCGGACCCCGCTCGCCGTGCTCGACGCCCGCCTCCAGGTGCTGCAGCGCGGCCTGCCCGACGGCGACCCCTCAACCGCGACCGTCGCCGAGCTGCGTGCCGACACCCGCACCCTGATCGACGTGGTGAACGACCTGCTGCTCGCCGCCGACCCCGAGCGGGAGGCCGCGGTCGCGCCGTCACCGATGGCCGGACCGGTCGGCCGCGCCGTCGAGTCCCTCGGCGTGCTCGCGCGGGATGCCGGGGTCGAGCTGCTGCTCGAGGCCGACCCGGAGGTGCGCACGACCGTCCCTCCGGCGAGCCTGCAGCGCTGCGCCACGGCCCTCATCGACAACGCGCTCGCTCACTCCCCGGCCGGCAGCCGCGTGACCATCGGCGTCGCCCGCGACGGCGCGGACGCCGTGCTGACCGTCGCCGACCAGGGCGCCGGGATCACCGGCATCGACCCGTCGCGCATCTTCGACCGCTTCGCCCGGGCGCAGCCGGACGTCCCGCGCCGCGCGGGCGCCGGGTTCGGCATCGGTCTCGCCCTCGTGCGCGAGATCGCGGGCCGTCACGGCGGCAGTGTCGCCGTGACGGCGACCGGGCCGAGCGGGACGGTCCTGGCGATGCGGGTCCCGGCGGCTACGAGTCCGCGCGCGACCGGCGACGCAGTGTGAGCACCCGGACGAGCACCGGCACGACCGAGATCACGACGATGCCGATCAGCACCAGGTCGAGGTACTGCGCGACGAAGTCGGCGACGCCCGGGATGTGCCCGAGCCCGTAGCCGAGGAGGATGACGGCCGTCGCCCAGATGGCAGCACCGACGACGTTGTAGACGGTGAACAGCGGCCAGCGCATTCGTCCGACTCCCGCGGCGACCGGGGCGAACGTGCGCACGACGGGCACGAATCGCGCGACCGTGACGGCTGCGCCGCCGAACCGGTCGAAGAACTGCTGCGTACGGTCCACGCTCGCGCGGCTGAAGAAGCCGGACTCCCTGCGCTCGAAGACCGCCGGACCGGTGCGCCGGCCGATCGCGTAGCCGACCTGGTCGCCCAGCGCCGCCGCGACGATCACCGCGATGATGATCACCCACAACGGCTCGGCGAAGTGGCCCGTGAGAACGAGCACCCCGGTGAAGAAGAGGAGCGTGTCGCCGGGGAGGAAGAACCCGACGAGCAGGCCGGTCTCGACGAACACGATCGCGCACACGCCGAGAAGGGCCCACGGGCCGGCGGCCTGGATGATGCCCTGCGGGTCGATGAGGCCGGTGGCGAGGAGTCCGCTGCTGGTCATGCGACCAGTCAATCCGCGGCGCCCTCAGAAACCTCCAAGGACGTTGCGCCTCAGTCCAGCCCGAGCAATCGCAGCGCGGACGCGGCGTGCCCGGCGGCCTCCCGCCGCGTCGGCGCCTCCCGCAGGCCGAGCAGGCGCTGGCGGTGCGGCTCGCCGAGCAGGAGGGCGAAGAGAGCGGTCGCGCGTTCCGGGTCGGAGTCAGGCAGCCTCCGGTCGAGGGCGGCGATGTAGGACCGCGGGCCGTCGGCGTAGAAGCGCTCGGCCAGCCCGGGGAGGGTGCCCGCCTCGGCGATCATGAGCCGGTGCAGGCCGACCGCTTCGTCGGAGTGGAGGGTGAAGACGATGGCGGCCGCGAGCTCGGCCAGATCGTGCGCGTCGTCCGGTGCGCCGAGCACGCGCTCGCGCAGCCGGTCGACGGCGGCGATGCCGATGTCCGTGCGGTCGCCGAAGTAGCTGTAGATGGTGCGCTTGGTGACGTGCGCCTCGGCCGCGATGGTGTCGAGCGTCACCTGGTGGAACCCGTCGGCGATGAGGAGGCGCACAGCGGCGTCGAGGATGTCGTCGCGGCGCTGGGCGCGCTCCTGCTCGGTGGGGCGGCCCTTCTTGCGCGGGGCTCGCTCGGCCGCCGGTGCGCCTCGGGAGGCCATCGCGCCTCCTTCGTGGTCGTCGCGGGTGCGACTCCCATTCTACAATGAAACGAGTTTCGTATCATTATGGGACGACGAGGAGAACCCGCATGCCCCCATCCACCGCATCCACTCGCAAGCGGCCCGCCACGCGCACCACCCCCGCGCGCCCGGCCGCCGACGCCGCCCAGCTGCTGGCCTTCTACCGCCGGATGCTGCTGATTCGACGCTTCGAGGAGCGCACCGCCCGCGCCTACACCGAGGCCCGGATCGGCGGGTACTGCCACCTCAACCTCGGCGAGGAGGCGACCGTCGTCGGCCTGATGTCGGCCCTCGAGCCGACCGACTACGTCTTCACGAACTACCGCGAGCACGGCTACGCCATCGCCCGCGGCATCGAGCCCCGCCGCGTGATGGCGGAGCTCTACGGCCGCACCGACGGCGTCTCGCGCGGCTGGGGCGGCTCCATGCACATGTTCGACGTCGCGGCCCGCTTCATGGGCGGCTACGGGATCGTCGGCGGCCAGCTCCCCCTCGCCACCGGCGCCGCTCTCGCGATCGACTACCGCGGCGGGGACGAGGTCGTGCTCTGCCTGATGGGCGACGGCACGACGAACATCGGCGCCTTCCACGAGTCGCTCAACCTCGCCGCCCTGTGGGGGCTGCCGATCGTCTACGTGGTCGTCAACAACGGCCTCGGGATGGGCACCACGGTGGACCAGTCGTCGGCCGAGCCCGAGCTCTACAAGCGGGCGGCGGCGTACCGGATGGACTCCGCGCGTGTCGACGGCAACGATCCTGCGGCCGTGTTCGCAGCCGCGCAGGCGGCGATCGCCGGTGCACGCGCGGGACGGCCGTTCCTGCTGGAGGCGACCTCCGGACGGCTGAAGGGCCACTCGGTGGTCGACCCGGCCCGGTACCGCGCGGGCGACGAGGTGGAGGTGCTGCGCGCGGCCGATCCGGTCGCCGCCCTCGCCGCGCGCCTGCTGGCCGACGGCGCTGTGACCGGCGAGCTCCTCGCGGAGCTGGAGGCGGAGGTCGTGGCGCAGGTGACCGACGCCGCGGCGTTCGCCGAGGCGAGCCCGCATCCCGATGTCTCGACCCTCTTCGACTACACGTACGCGACGCCGGTCCCGAACGACTCGCGGCGCCTGCCGGGCGAGGCGCTGTTCCCGCAACCACCGCGTCCCGTCGTGCCGTCGCGGGCGGGGGTGCGCGCATGAGCCGGATCAGCTACCGGCAGGCGCTGCACGACGCCCTGCGCAGCGAGATGCTCCGCGACGAGGACGTCTTCCTGATCGGCGAGGAGATCGGGCTGTTCGAGGGCTCGTACAAGATCACCGCGGGGATGCTCGACGAGTTCGGGCCGAAGCGCGTGCGGGACACCCCGATCGCCGAGGAGGGCTTCACCGGCGCGGCGATCGGTGCGGCCATGCTCGGCCTACGGCCGGTGGTCGAGATCATGACGATCAACTTCTCACTGCTCGCCCTCGACCAGATCGTCAACCACGCGGCGAAGATCTTCGGGATGTTCGGCGGGCAGACGCGCGTGCCGCTCGTCATCCGCACCCCGGGCGGCGGCGGCCAGCAGCTCGGCGCCACCCACTCCCAGAACATCGAGCTCTACTACGCGTTCGTGCCCGGGATGAAGGTGGTCGCCCCCTCCACCCCCGCCGACGCGAAGGCGCTCATGCTCGCGGCGATCCGCGACGACGACCCGGTGCTCGTGCTGGAGAACCTCGCCCTCTACAACACCGTCGGCGAGGTGCCCGACGAGGACGAGCCCGCCGAGATCGGCCGGGCCGCGGTCACCCGCGCGGGCGCGGACATCACGGTCGTCGCGTATTCGCGCATGGCGACGGTCGCCCTGGAGGTCGCCGAGCGGCTGGCCGGGGAGGGCATCGACGTGGAGGTCGTCGACCTGCGCAGCCTCCGCCCGCTCGACCGCGACACCGTGATCGCGTCGGTGCGGAAGACGAACTGCGCGGTCGTGCTCGAAGACGACTGGCTCACCTACGGCATCGGAGCGGAGATCGCAGCGACGATCTCCGACGGCGCCTTCGACTGGCTCGACGCCCCCGTGCGCCGCGTCGCGATGGCGGAGGTGCCGCTGCCCTACGCCAAACCGCTGGAGACGGCCGCCCTGCCCTCGGCGGACGACGCGATCACCGCCATCCGCGAGACCCTCGACGCCGTCGCGCGCCGCCGCTGAGCCGGCCACCGGCCCCCGTACCGAGAAGAGAACACCATGATCGACATCCTCATGCCCCGCTTGTCCGACACCATGACCGAGGGGGCGATCGCCGCGTGGCACAAGAAGCCGGGAGACGCCGTCGCACCCGGCGACGTGCTCGTCGAGATCGAGACGGACAAGGCGCTGATGGAGCAGGAGGCGTACGAGGCGGGCGTGCTGGCCGAGATCCTCGTCGCCGAGGGCGAGAATGTCGCGATCGGCACGCCGATCGCCCGGCTCGACGACGGGAGCGGGGAGGAGGCGCCCGCCGTGGCTGCCGCTTCCACGTCCGCTCCCGCCCCGGCCTCCGCGTCCCCGGATCGGCGGCCCGCGTCGCCGCTCGTCCGCAAGATCGCCCGCGAGCGCGGCCTCGATCTGGCCGCGATCCCCGGCACCGGGCCGGGCGGCCGGATCGTCCGCGCCGACCTGGACACGGTGCCGGTCGCGCCGGCGGTCGAACCCGTCCGGATGCAGGAGCAGCCTCCCGCCGAGCCCTCGGCCGATCGGATTCCCTTCGACGGCATCCGGCGGGCGATCGCCGCGCGGCTCACCGAGAGCGCCACGACAATCCCGACCTTCACGGCCACGGCCTCCGCCGACGTCGGGGCCGTGCTGGCGCTGCGCGCCGAACTCAACACCGCCGTCGGCGACAACCCGCGGATCAGCGTGAACGACCTCCTCGTGCGTGCCGTCGCCCTCGCCCTGCGCGAGCACCCGGGCGTGAACGCGTCCTACTCGGCGGAGGACGGCGGCGCGACCCTGCTGCACCGGCGGGTGAACGTGGGGATCGCCGTCGCCTCCCCGGCCGGGCTGGTCGTACCGGTCGTGCCCGACGCCGACCGCGCCTCCGTCTCCACGATCTCCGGCATCACCCGCGCGCTGGTCGCGAAGGCCGCCGATCGCACGCTCTCCGCCGCCGAGATGGCCGAGGGCACCTTCACCGTCAGCAACCTCGGGATGTACGGCGTCGAGCACTTCACGGCGATCATCAACCCGCCGCAGGGCGCCATCCTCGCGGTGGGCGCTGGGCGCGACGAGCTCGCCCTCGTCGACGGGGAGATCGTGAGCCGCACGCGCATGCGGCTCACGATCACCGCCGACCATCGCATCATCGACGGGGCGCTCGCCGCGCGGTTCCTCGCGACGCTGGTGAGCCTCCTGGAGCACCCGCTGCGGGTCATCGCCTGACGGCGGCGGCCTCCCGAGGCGCGGGAACGGTCAGGCCGCCGTCCGGTGAGCCGGCGCCTGCACCCGCGCCTCGGAGTAGTGGCCGAAGGCCGCGCTGTGCAGCACGAGCCCGCCGCCCGTCGCCGTGCCGAGGAGAGCCTCGGCCGCCGCGCGATCGAACTTCCCGATCGCGCATGCGCCGATCTTCTGGTGCTGCGCCACCAGGAGCATGCTCTGGATGAGGTGGCCGGCCTCGAGCAGGAGGAAGCGGTCGGCGTTCTCCCCGAAGTGCTGCTGCGCGGAGTCGGCGTCGCCGACCGCGAAGACGTGCGCGGCCTCCGTCTCGGCGATGGCCCGGTTGGCGAGCGCCCCGAGCACCCACTCGCGCGGATCGGCCTCGGTCGCGAGCGGAGACAGCGTGTGTGCGCGCGGGTCGTACCGGTAGAAGGCGGCGGGCAGCCCGTCGACGGCGCAGGCTGCCACGACGCAGGCGACCGGGTACGCCCGGCCGGGCGACGGCGTCCCACGACCGAAGAGCTCCGTGATGCCTGCCGACTCGTTGAGCAGGGTGGCGAGCGTCGTGAGCGAGAGGGGCTCGGCCGCGAACTCGTGCTGCGACCGGCGCTCGCGCAGCGCGGTGACGGCGCTGACTCCCGACGCCGGGTAGTAGAGGTCGGGCGAGGGGAGGGGGATGGTTCGCGTCACGGGACCAGTCAATCCGCGGCGGCGGCCACGCGGGCGGGCGAACACCGGAACAAAGCGGCACTCCCGCGCGCACGACGAAGCGCCCGGTTCGAGTCCGGGCGCTTCGGTCGTTCGTCGGCTCAGGATCACATGGCCGGCGGCATCAGGACGGAGTCGATCAGGTACACCGTGGCGTTGGCGGTGTGGACGCCGCCGCAGATGACGGAGGCGTCGTTGACCTTCATCGAGTCACCGGAGCCGGTCACCGTGAGGTCGCCGCCCTCGACGGTCTTGTGGGTGCCGTCGATGTCGGTCGGGGCGATCTGACCCTGGACGACGTGGTAGGTGAGGATCTTGCTGAGCGTGTCGGCGCCCGCGTCGGTCTTCAGGGTGTCGAGGGTGGCCGCGTCGATCTTCGCGAAGGCGCTGTCGACCGGGGCGAAGACGGTGAACTCGCCACCGTTGAGGGTGTCGACGAGGTTGACCTTCGGGTTGAGCTTGCCGGAGACCGCGGCGACCAGCGTGGTCAGCAGCGGGTTGTTGGAGGCGGCGGTCGCCACCGGGTCCTGCGACATGCCGGCGACGGAGCCGGCGCCCGACGGGACCTGCTTGGCGTAGGCGGCGCAGCCGGGGCCGACGAGGTCGGCGGCCGGGTCGGCCATGGCGGAGGATGACGGCGTCGTCATCGACGAGCCCGAGGAGGAGGTCGAGGACGACCCCGTGCCCGAGCCGGACGAACAACCGGTGAGGGCGAGGGCGAGGGCCGCGACCGTTCCGGCGACCGCGAGCGAGATCTTGGAAGTGCGCATTGTGAGACTCCTTCGTGCGTTCATGCAGTGATGTGACATGCTTCGACGTGCTTGCTACGACGGGGCTTCGGAGCGTCGCTCACGATCGGATTGGAACGTCTTCCGGCCAATCCGATCGGGATGCCGCCGCCGAACGCAGGGCATGTACCTGACACTCGCGCTGATCGGATTCCTCGGCGGCCTCATCACGGGCATCTCCCCGTGCATCCTCCCCGTGCTGCCGGTGATCTTCTTCTCCGGCGGCGCGCAGAGCGACCGCGCCTCCGGCGCCTCCCGGTGGCGGCCGTACCAGGTGATCCTGGGTCTGGTGGTGTCGTTCAGCGTGTTCACCCTGCTCGGCTCGCTCCTCCTCGCGCTGCTGCACCTGCCGCAGGACGTGCTCCGGTACGCGGGCATCGTCGTGCTGGTGCTGATCGGCATCGGCCTGATCGTGCCGAAGTTCGAGGAGATCCTGGAGAAGCCGTTCTCGTGGATCCCGCAGCGCAACGTGGGCACCGACCGCGGCGGCTTCGTGCTCGGCATCGCGCTCGGGGCGGTCTACGTGCCGTGCGCGGGGCCGGTGCTGGCGGCGATCACGGTCGCGGGCTCGACCGGCAAGATCGGCGTGGAGACGATCGTGCTGACGCTGTCGTTCGCGATCGGCGCGGCCATCCCGTTGCTGATCTTCGCGCTCGCGGGCCGGCGGGTCTCCGAGCGGGTGAAGGGGTTCCGCAAGCACCAGAAGGGCATCCGCATCACGGGCGGCGTGCTGATGGTGGCGCTGGCCGTCGGGCTCTTCTTCAACATCCCGCAGGCGCTGCAGCGACTCATCCCCGACTACACGTCGGCGTTGCAGGACAACTTCTCGTCCTCCGACCAGGTGAGCCAGGCCCTCAACCTCGGCGGCCTGGTCAACGACCAGAACAAGAACCTCTCGAAGTGCAGCAACGACGCCGACAAACTCCAGTCGTGCGGCACGGCCCCGGACATCACAGGCATCCAGCAGTGGTTCAACACCCCCGGGAACAAGCCGATCGCGCTGGACCAGGAGAAGGGCAAGGTCGTCCTCATCGACTTCTGGGCCTACTCCTGCATCAACTGCGAACGCTCCATCCCGCACGTCGTCGCGTGGGAGAAGGCGTACAAGGCGGCCGGGCTGCAGATCATCGGCGTCCACTCGCCCGAGTACGCGTTCGAGAAGGTGCCGGCGAACGTCGAGTCGGCCGCGAAGGGCTTCGGGATCACCTACCCCGTCGCGATCGACAACAACCTGTCGACCTGGACCAACTACCGCAACCGCTACTGGCCGGCCCACTACCTGATCGACGCGAAGGGCACCGTGCGCAACGTGCAGTTCGGTGAGGGCAACTACGCCCAGACCGAGTCGCTCATCCGCCAGCTGCTGCAGCAGGCCAACCCGTCGGTGAAGCTGCCCGCCCCGACCGAGGTCGCCGACGCGACACCGCAGGTGAGCAAGATCACCCCGGAGACCTACCTCGGCTACACCAAGGTCCGCAACTACGACGGCCCCGAGAAGTACACGAGCGGCACGCAGACGTTCAGCCTGCCGGAGAAGCAGGCGGCGAACTCCTTCGCGCTCGAGGGCGGCTGGAACGTGGGCACCCAGTCCATCACCCCGTCGGCCGGGCCCGCGACCATCCGCCTCTCGTACACGGCGAAGGTCGTGCAGATGGTGCTCTCGGGCACCGGTGACGTCACGGTCGAGCGCGACGGCAAGAAGCAGACGGTGCACGTCTCGGGAGTCCCGAACGCGCGGCAGCTGCTCTCGACCAAGGACACCGGGAGCGGGACCCTGACCGTGACCGTGCCGCAGGGCGTGACCGCCTACTCCTTCACCTTCGGATAAACCGACGCTCTGCTAGCGGTCGAGCCCGCTCAGGCTGAGGAGCTCGCCCCAGGCGATCGGGTCGGACAGGAGCAGGAGCACTTCGGAGACCGGGACGATCGCGCCGTAGCGGTTGCCGCCACGGCGGTCCAGGACCGCCGTGGCGAGCTCGCGGAGCTCGCGCACGGCGGCCATCTCGCGGTCGAGCGGGGCGAGCCGGCGCGGGGCGGCCCGACGCCACCACGTGCTCCGGCTGCGCTCCCACTGCCGCTGCTGGAGGGCGACGACGACGCGCTCGGCCTCGGCAGGGAGGGCGGGGAGCACCCAGGCATACGGGCGCTCGCTCTCCCCTTCCTCCTCGGCCGCGGCATGCGCCTGCGCGATCGTCGCCTCCATCACTCGGCCGATCCTCCGCGGGTGCGGCGGATGCGGCGGTTCAGCAGGTACCCGGCGCCCGCGAGCAGTGCGCCCGCGAGGACGAGCCATGCGCCCATCGCCGCGGCCGATTGCGCACCCTGCGCGTTCGAGCCGGTGTCGGCCAGTCCCGTCCAGGCGCCGCCCTGCGTGGGCGCGGTGCCGTGGTCGACCGGTGCGGCGTCGAGCACCGTGAACGCCACCCGGACGGTCACACCGCCGGCGGTCGCCTCGATCTCGTGCGCTCCGGTGGCCGCTCCCGCAGGCACCACCAGCGGCGCCGCGAAGACGCCCTGCGCGTTGACCGTCGCCGTCCCGAGCGCGATCGGGTCGGAGTGGAGCGTGAAGGCCACCGTCTCGCCGGCCGGGAAGTGGTCGCCGTAGGCCACCACCGTCGCGCCGCGCACGGCGGACCCGGCGGAGAGGCTCAGCGTGGCGTCCGCACCCGGCGCGACCGGAGCCTTCACGACGACCGAGGTCGTCGCGTCGGTCTGCGACGTGTCACCGCGCGCCGTCACCGTGTAGGTGGCGTCGGCGGTGCCGGCCGGGATCGTCACCGTGGTGCTGATCGCACCGGAGCCGTCGGCCGTCGTCGAGACCGGCGTGGCCGGCGTGGTGCCCAGGGTGACCGTCACCGGCTCGCCCGCGGCGAACCCGTGCCCGGTGATGGTCGCGTCCGCGCCGGGGAGGAACGTCCCCGCCACCGCATCGAGCTTCGGCTGGTAGGCCCGCTCGACGTGGACCGTGGTGGTGACGGCGGTGCTCTTCAGCCCGTCGTCCACCGTGACCGAGACCGTGAAGTCGCCGGCGGTCGTGTAGGTGTGGGTACCGGCGACGGTCGCCGGGTCCGTTCCCGTGCCCGGGGTGACCGTCGCATCGGCGACCGGCGAGCCGTCGCCCCAGTTGACGCGGGCGGCGTAGGCGCCCGGCGTGCTCGGGGCTCCGCCCGTCGCGGTGGCGAGCGGCGCGGTGAACTCGACGCCCGTCTTCTGCGCATCCAGAGCCGTGCCCGTGGCCGTCAGCGCCGGCAGAGCGGTGCGCGCACCGTCGGAGGCGAAGGCGAACACGTGGATGCGGCCCGCCGATCCCGGGTCGCCGGTCTGCACCGGCAGCGTGATCGACTGGACGGTCTTGCCCGCGGGGATCGCGTACGGCGCGGTCGAGAAGATGCCGGCGGTCTGGCCGTCCGCAGCGCTCGATCCGCTCAGGCGGCCCGCGGACGTGCCGACGGAGATGCCGCCGTTGATCGGGCTGTTCGCCGCGCCCACCCAGTCGCCGTAATCGATCGCCAGCGGCGCGGTGCTGCCGTCCGTGAAGGTGATCGTGGCGGTGACGTGCTGCGCGGTCTGCGTGGCCGTGCCGATCACGGACAGCTTCGTGGCGCCCTGGCCCGCGTCGAACCGGATGGTCTGGCCGTTGCCGGTCGCGTTGTCCGGCTGGCCGGCGACGGCCGCGGGGAGGTCGAAGGTGAGCGCGGTGCCGGGCACCGCCACCGTCGTCCCCTGCACGAAGCCGGTGTTCTTCAGCAGGGCGCGGTTGAACGCCCACGCCTTCGCGTCGCAGTTGGCGCCGACTCCGGCGTCTCCGATGCAGGTGCTGTCGAACGATCCGGCGAGCGTGTTGTCGCGACTGATCGAGACGGGCACGTCCGCGCTGACCTGCGAGGTGCCGTCACCCGCCGTGATGGTCACGGCGTACTCGCCGACCGCGTCGAACGCGTGCGGTGCGGTGATCGCCCAGGTGCCGAGCGGCGTCTTCGAGACGGCGGCCGGCTTCGGGCCGGCGCCGTCGTGGAAGTCGGCCGTGACCGTCAGGTCGTCCGCGGTCTTCGCGTCGCCACCGGAGACGGTAGCGAGGGTCGCGCCGACGGACGCTCCGACGGCCGCCTTCACGCCCTCGGCCGGGGTGATGGCCAGGTCGCCGACGGTGCCCGGGGTGGCGAGCAGCTCGAGCTCGGCCAGCGACGCGGGGTCACCGGTCGTGGTCGCATCGATCGTCAGGCGGTAGTGCGTGAACGATCCGGGATGCGCGAGCTCGAACGGACGCGTCTGGGTCGCCCAGGTGAACGTCTGGCCCGTGCGGGTGTCCAGCGGCATCCAGCTCGTGCCGTCGGCGGAACCCTCCAGGTGCCAGGCGGTCGGGACGGCGCCCGTGGCCGGCGAGGTGAGCGTGTAGCTGTTCACCGAGACGGCACCGCTCGACGACGTCCAGCTGATGGCCGGTGTCGCGGTCGCGAAGGTGGCCACGTTGCGCGAGTTGTCGTCGGTCAGGGAGCCGATCTGGCTGCCGTCGGAGACCGTCGTCGTGCCGTAGCCGGCCTTCGTGACGTCCGTCGCCGGGGTCGGGACGGGCGTCGAGCTGGTGTGCGCGCCCCACGACGTCGGGGTGGCGCTCATCGTGAAGTCGACCGTGCCTCCCGTGCTCAGGATGTCGTGCGGGAGAGCCGCGGTGTCGAGCGCCTGCCCGTTCAGCTTCGCCGAGGCGATGTAGACGTTCTTGTCGCTGTTGTTCGGCGCGTTGACCACGAGGGACTTGCCGCCGGCGAGGTGCACGGTCGTCTTCGTGAAGAGCGGGGAGCCGATCGTGTAGTCGCCGCTGCCGAGCTGGAGCGGGTAGAAGCCGAGCGCCGAGAAGATGTACCACGACGACATCTCGCCGTTGTCCTCGTCGCCCAGGTAGCCCTGTCCGATCTCGCTGCCCACGAAGAGGCGCTTCTGCACCTCGCGCACGACGGCCTGCGTCTTGCTCGGCGCACCGGCCGCGGCGTAGAGGTACGGGATGTGGTGCGAGGGCTGGTTGCTCATGCCGAGCTGACCCATCCGCACCGCGCGGGCCTCGATCATCTCGTGGATCGTCCCGCCGCCGCCGTCCTCCGGCGTCGCGAAGAACTGGTCGAGCTTGTCGACGAGGCCCTGCGATCCGCCGTAGAGGGAGGCGAGGCCGTCGACGTCGAAGGGCGCGTGGAACGCGAAGTTCCAGGCGTTCGTCTCGGTGTACGGGCCCCACCAGGTCTTCGGGTCGAAGCTCGCGTCGCCCGAGACGGCGCCCGACGCGGTCTTCGGCCGGAAGAACCCGGTCGCCGGGTCGAACATCTGCACGTAGTTGGTGGCGCGGTCGAGGAAGTACGCGGACTCCTCCTTCAGCTGCGCGCGGCGGGCGTCCGGCGTGGCCGGGTCCTCCGCGAGCTTCGCCGCCATCTGGCCGATGCCGTGGTCGTTGATGTAGCCCTCGAGCCCCCACGAGACGCTCTCGCCCTGCGAGTCGGGCGTGTAGCCGAGGAAGATCGACGTGTCGAGTGACTTGCGGCCGACGTTGTTCGACGGCGCGAGCACGGTCGCGTTCTTGACCGCCGCGTCGTACGCGTCGAGCGCGACCGCCGTGGAGACCGACCCGTTGATGTAGGCGTCGGCGAACGCGACGTCCGAGCTGGTGCCGGTCATGATGTCGGAGTAGCCCGGCGACGACCAGCGGGAGACCCAGCCGCCCTCGCGGTACTGCTGCACGAAACCGTCGACCAGCTCGTCAGTGAGCTTCGGGTACAGCAGGGAGTACAGCGGCCAGACAGTGCGGTACGTGTCCCAGAACCCGTTGTTGACGTAGATCTTGCCGTCGACGACCTTGGCGTTCGTGGCCGTGTCCGTCGCGGATCCCGTCTGCGGGGCGACCGGGCTGGCGTGCTTGTAGACCGGGGCGCCCGCGGTACCCGTGTTCTCGAACTGCGAGTTCGGGTAGAGGTTCATGCGGTAGAGGTTCGAGTACAGGGTGGTCAGCTGGTTGGCCGTGGCACCCTCCACGTCGATCACACCGAGGCGGTCGTTCCAGGCGTTCGCCGCCGCCGTGTTGACGTCGTCGAAGCTCTTGCCGGTGACCTCCAGGTCGAGGTTCTTCTTGGCCTGCGCGGCCGAGATGAAGGAGGTGGCGAGGCGCAGCTGCACCGTCTCGCCCGCGGTGGTCGAGAAGGCCGCGTAGCGGGCACCGGTACGGCTGCCCGCGGCGGTGCCGACCGCGCTCGGGGTCTTGTCGAACGCGCCGGAGATGAACATCCGGCTCACGCCGCTGCCGCTGCCCCCGTCGGTCCAGCCCGAGACGGTGCCGTCGGCCGCGACGCTGAGCGAGGAGGATCCGCCGACCCGGTCGACGATCACGCTGCCGGTCGTGCCGGGGAACTGGAAGCGGAAGATGCCGCCGTGGTCGGTCGGCGTGACCTCGGTGACGAGGTTGTTCTGGAACTTGACGCTGTAGAGGTCCGGGCGCGCGATCTCGTCGGAGTGGCTGAACGCCAGGGCACGCGTGGTCAGGTCGCCGTTCGGGGTGCCCGAGGTCGACGGCATGATGCCGAGCTGGTCGCGGTCGCCCATCCAGATGCTCGGCTCGTGCGAGATGCCGATGGCCTGCAGCGTGGGCAGGTTGTCGGCGTTGTTGGCACGCTGGTACTCGTACAGCGTCCCCTGGCTGCCGCCGTTGGTGAACGGCGTGAAGAAGTTGAAGCCGTTGGGCCACGCGGTCGCGGGGATGTTCGTGCCGCGCGAGAAGGACGAGCTCGAGAGCGTGCCGCGGCGGGTGTCGACGAGCTTCACCTTGCTGGACGCGTCGGCGGCCGGTGCGGCGTCGCCGATGCGCACGTCGTCGATCCAGCCCGAGAAGACGGTGCTCGCGCTGCCGGTCGGGTAGTCGTAGCTGAGGAGCACCTTCTGCACCGTGCGTCCGGCGAGACTCGAGAGGTCGATCTGGATGTTGTTCCACTCGTTCTCGAAGAGCGACTTCTGCTCGCCGTGGGCACGGGCGGTCACGCCGAAGCCGTTGGCGTCGGTGAGGTTCTGCTTGCTCGACAGGGTCGTGCCGTCATCCAGCACGAGGTCGACGGCGACCCACGACGACGGCACGGCGAGGTCGGTGCCGCGGTCGGGGAAGACCTTGTACGAGAGCTCGGTCTTCGTGCCGATCGTCGCGCCGACACCGTCGTAGAGCACGTTCGTCGCCGCGGCCGCGCCGTCGGCGAGGTGCTTTCCGCCGTAGCGGAGCGCGTGGGTGCCGCTGAAGCCGGCGCCCGCCTTGGCGTTGTAGCCGTTGGTCGGGCCCGCGCCGACGACCGAGAGCATCGGGGTCGCGCCCGGGGTGGCGTCGCGGAGGTCCCAGTCGGCGAGCTGGAGGTACGCGTCACCGCTGTTCTGGGTGACCGTGAACCGGTACTGCGAGAACGTGACCGGCGTCGCCAGGTGGTACGCGTTCGTCGTCTGGCGGTTGCTGAAGGTCTGGCCGGTCTGGGTGTCGACCGGGCTCCAGGTGCTGCCGTCGTTCGAGCCCTCGATGGTGAAGTTCTTGGGGTCGCGGCCGGCGGAGTCGTTGCCGGAGGTCAGCGCGTAGTCGGTGACCAGCGTCGGCTTCGCGAACGTGTAGATCACCCAGCCGGTCGCCGCCTTGGTGAGCCACTTGGTGCTGGAGTTGTTGTCGGTCAGCTTGACCGCGGTCTCCCCCGGCGCGTTCTCGGCGGAGGCGGTGACGTTGCCGATGTACGCCGACAGGCTGCCCGGCGGGACCTTGCCCGTCACGTTGGTCTGCGTGCCGAACGGCGTGCTCGCGAGCGGCTGCGGGTCCGCCGTCTCGAACGACGACAGGAACGGCGTCGAGGCGGCCGCGGCGGGCAGCGCCGCGAGGCCGGCGCCGGAGCCCACGAGGGCGACGGCGGCCGCGACGGCGGCGGTGCGGAGGAGGGAGCGGCGGGCGCGATGCGCGGACCGGTAGTGCGAAATGCGGAGCATTCTGGCTGAACTCCTGGCTGGTGAAGGAAATATCGAACTCTGGTGACCCCGCATGTGACAGCGCTGTCACTGGTAGATTTTGTCCTACGCTGTCACCGCGGTCAAGCACGAATTTCCGACACCCGGTCGGCGCGGCGGGTCCAGCTGGACGAGGAAGGCGACGCCCATGGCCACGGATCCCTCCGGCGCGACCTCTCCGCAGCCGCATCCCGACCGCCCGCATTCCGCGCCCACGCTGGCCCAGGTGGCCGAGCGCGCCGGCGTCAGCCTCAAGACCGCCTCCCGTGCCGTCAACGGCGAGCCGCGCGTCGCCGAGGCCACCCGCGAGCGCGTGCTCGACGCCGCGCACCAGCTCGGCTTCCAGCTCAACCGCGCGGCCAGCCTCCTGGCCCGCGGCCTCACCTCGAACCTCGTCGGGCTCATCACCGGCGACCTCGCCAACCCGTTCTACTCGGCCGTGGCGAAGGGCGTCGAGCAGGAACTGCGCTCGCACGGGATGCAACTCACCGTCGCCAGCTCGGACGAGGAGCCGGCGCGCGAACGCGGTCTGATCGGGGAGTTCGTCGACCGTCAGGTGCGCGCGCTCATCCTCGTCTCCACCATCACCGACCACAGCGATCTGTCGAGCGTGCAGTCCCGCGGCATCCCCGTCGTTTTCGTCGACCGCCCGGGCGTCGGCATCGACGCCGACTCGGTGCTGCTCGACAACCGGCGCGGGGCGCGGGATGCGGTGGAGCACCTCCTCGCCGCCGGCCACACCTCCATCGGCTTCATCGGCGACCTCTCACGCCTCGACACGCACCGCGAGCGCTTCGCGGGCTTCGAGGACGCCATGCGCGCCGCCTCCCTCGACCCCGGACGCTGGGTGCGCCACGACGCCCACGACGTGCAGGCCGCCCTGGACGAGGCGCGCGACCTGCTCACACAGCCCGACGCGCCGACCGCGCTCTTCACCAGCAACAACCGCATCACGATCGGCGCCCTGCGCGCCATGATCGAGCTCGACGCGTGGCCCGCACTGGTCGGCTTCGACGACTTCGAGCTCGCCGACGTGCTGGGCGTCACCGTCGTCGCGCACGACCCGGTGGAGATGGGGCGCACGGCCGCGCGGCTCGCGCTCGGTGCGATGGACCGGCGCCACGAGGGGCCGTCCGGCATCGTGCTGCCGACGCGCCTGGTGCAGCGCGGCTCGGGCGAGCGGTTGCCGCGCGGCTGAGGCGCGGCTGAGGCGCGGCTGAGGCGCGGCTGAGGCGCGGCTGAGGCGCGTGAGTGCGGGTGCGCGGGTGCGCGGGTGGGCGGGCTGACACGCTAGGGCTAGCCATCTAGTGGTCACGACATGCCGCCACCCCCTCACCCAGTGGTCACCGCACGCATCCAGTGGTCGCAACACGCCGTTTGCGCACCTGCCCCGACGGCGCGTCTCGCCAACTAGGTGTGGGCCCCCATCCAGTGGTCACCGCACCCATCCAGTGGTCGCAACACGCCGCCAGCGTGGCCGCTCAGACGGCGTGTCTCGCCAACTGGATCTGCCCGCTCCATCCAGTCGACACAACACGCCGCCAGCGCACGCGCTCAGACGGCGTGTTGCGACGAGTGGATGCGGCCCGCGCCTACGGCAGCGCTGGCGCCGTGACGCAGCGGGCGCCGGCGGCCGACCGCTCCAAGAGGTGCGCCACACCGTACAACGGTGCATCGGCGAGCAGGCGGGACGGCGCGATGTCGAGCGTCACGGCCAGCTCGGGCGCGCTGGTTTCGAGGCCGGTGCGGAAGCCGCGCTCGAGCACGTCCCATGAGCGCGAGATGGAGCCGCCGACGACCAGTGCGGTGGCGCCGAAGGCGGCGAGCCACGGCCCGACGGCCAGCGCGAGCGCCTCCATCCCGGTGTCGAAAGCACCCTGGGCGCGCTCGTCCCCGGAACGGGCGCGCGACGCGAGCTCTTTCACGCTGAGCCCGGGATCGGGAGACGCGTAGCGGGCGAGGAGGGCGCGGGTCGAGATCGTGTCCTCCAGATCGCGGCCGTCGAACGGCAGCCGGTGCACCTCGCCGCCGGGCGGGACGTCCGCACGATCGAACACCAGCGCACCGTCGTCGACGAAGGCCGAGCCGACGCCGGTGCCGAGCGTCACGCAGACGAAGCGCGCATGACGGGTCGGCGAGCCGTACCTCCACTCGCCGATGCCGTACGCGCCGGCGTCGTGCACGAACCGCACCCGCGCCGGGTCCACGCCCAGACGATCGGCGAGGCCCGAGCGGATGTCGACCCCCGCGAGGCGCTCGAACTTGCCGACGCGGGCGTAGTGGCCGATGCCCTGGTCGTAGTCGAAGGGGCCGGGCATCGCGAGGCCCCAGTCGCGACCTCCCGGATCGATGCCCGCGCCCTCGGCGGCGTCGACGCACGCGGCGGCCCAGGAGTCGAGCACGACGGCGCTGGAAGCGTGGGAGTCGACGGACCGCTCGATCCGGCTCAGCAGGGCCGCGCCGCCGGGCGCCGCGGTGCTGACGGCGGCGGCGGTGACATGGCTCCCGCCGACGTCGACCACCATGTGTTGTCCGCCCTGCGCGACCACCGGCTACCTCCTCGAATCGCGGCCAGCTCTGGGGTGACAGCGCTGTCGCATCGGTAAATCATAGTCATAGGCTGGTCGGGATGCCCGCACTCCCTCCCACCCCCGACCCCGCCGCCGACGCCGGCGCCGCCGAGCCCGACGCGACACCCGCGTGGCCCGGCGCGACGGTCGCGCCCGAGCACTCCGCGGGTTCCGGGTCGTGGCGCCGCGAACCCGACACCGTCGTCCGCCGCACGGGCCGGATGCCGGCCGGTGCGGCGGAGGGCTCGATCATCCGCGCCGAGTCCGAAGTACCCCCGGGCCCCCTGGAGTGGGAGTCGCACGCGCATCCCCTGCACGAGCTCGTCTGGGTGCGCGGCGGCACGATGACCACGCGCGTCGGAGGCCGGGTCTTCACGGTGTCGGAGGGCTCCGGACTCTGGCTGCCCGCGGGCGCGGAGCACGCCGGCCGGCTCACCGCCGGGGTGGAGTTCTTCGACGCCTTCTTCGCCCCCGAGCGCACCCCGGTCGCGTTCGACGGCCCGACGGTCATCGCGATGTCGCCGCTGTTGGAGTCACTGCTCACCCACCTGGCGCGCACCGACCTCGACGCGGCGGCTCGCGCGCGGGCCGAGGCGGTCGTCTTCGACGTGCTCGCACCCGCCGAGCAGCCGCTGGCCCTGCGGGTCCCCGGGGACTCCCGCATCGACGCCATCGCCGAGGCCCTGCTCGCCGATCCGGCCGACGACCGCGGACTCGAGGAGTGGGCACGGCAGCTGGGCCTGAGCGAGCGGACGATCACGCGTGCGTTCCGCCAGACCACCGGCCTCTCGTTCGTGCAGTGGCGGCAGGCGCTGCGGGTGCACCAAGCGCTCGCGCTGCTGGCGGAGGGATGGGACGTGCAGCAGACCTCCGAGCGTCTGGGGTACGCCCAGCCCAGCACGTTCATCGCCGCTTTCCGCCGCGTGATGGGCACCACCCCCGGCGCGTACGCGGGGACACCGTAGCCGGATCCCTGTCCGGAAACCCGTATCCACTGTCCTTAAGTCTGGATTGCAGACAGTCCCGGTCGAACATATTCTGACTTAGGCAATCCTTACCTAACCTCCCCCCGAGGATTCCGCACCGACGCCCCCACTCCACCCGGACGAGATCCCCTATGCCCAGCACACCTCCCCCGCGCGCCGCCACCGGCCTCAGCGGGGAGCGGCTCGTCCTGCGGTTCGGCGCGACCACGGTCGTCGACGGGGTGTCGATCACCCTCGAGCCGGGCCGGGTCACCGCGCTCGTCGGGCCCAACGGCAGCGGCAAGTCGACCCTGCTGCGCTCGCTCGCGCGCCTGCATCGTGCCGCGGAGGGTGCCGTCAACCTGCGCGACACCGCCGGCACCGATCGCCGCGCCGCCCTCCTCAGCCCCCGCCAGTTCGCCCGGGAGGTCACCCTCTTCTCGCAGTCCCGGCCGGCGCCGCAGGGACTCACCGTGCAGGAGGTCGTGGCCTTCGGGCGGCACCCCTACCGCCGCGGTTTCTCCGGTCTGTCCGCCGACGACCGCCGCGCCATCGACCACGCGATGCACGCGACCGGCGTGACCGACATGGCCGGCCGTGCCGCCGGCGAGCTCTCCGGCGGTGAGGTGCAGCGCGTCTGGCTCGCGGCCTGCCTCGCCCAGGAGACCGGCGTGGTGCTGCTCGACGAACCCACCAACCACTTGGACCTGCGCTACCAGATCGAGACGCTCGACCTCGTGCGCGACCTGGCCGACGAGCACGGTGCCGCCGTCGGGATCGTGCTGCACGACCTCGACCATGCCGCCCGCATCGCCGACTCGCTGCTCCTCATGCGCCACGGCCGCATCCACGCCGCCGGCCACCCGCACGACGTCCTCACCGCGGAGAACATCGGCGAGGTCTACGACCTGCGCGTCGAGGTGGAGGTCGACCCGCGGTCGGGCCGCCTGCGCATCGACCCGGTCGGTCGCCACGCCGCGCGACCGGCCCGCCCCGCACCGTCCCCCGCATCCCCCATCAGAGAGGACCACCCATGATCCGAGCCCACCGACTCGCGACCGTCGCGGCCACCGTCGCCGCCGTCGCACTCACCCTCACCGCCTGCGGCACCACGGCCGTCAGCGACGCGAGCACCGCCGCCCCGAAGGCGACCTCGCAGGCGTGCGCCGACGACACGACCGCCACCTCCACCGGCCCGGTGACCATCACCGACGGCGTCGGCCGCACGGTGAAGCTGGACGCACCGGCCAAGCGCGTCGCGGTGCTCGAGTGGCAGCAGATCGAGGACGCTCTCACCCTGTGCGTCGGCCCGGTCGCGGTCGCCGACCCCGACGGCTACACCACCTACGTGAGCGCCGAGAAGCTGCCGAAGGGCGTCGTCAACGCCGGCGAGCGTGGCGAGCCCGACCTCGACGCCCTCTACGGCGCCAAGCCGGACCTCATCATCGTCGAGGGCTTCAAGGCGGACGACGAGATCGTGACTCAGCTCGAGAAGCGCGACGTGCCGGTGCTCGTCACCCTGGGCGCGAACGCCGCCGACCCGATCGGCAACATGAAGAGCGTCTTCACGATGATCGCGAAGGCGACCGGCCGCACCCAGCGCGCCGACGTCGTCCTGAAGCAGTTCGACGAGCACCTCGCCGCAGCCAAGAAGAAGGTCGAGAACGTCGACCTCCCGACGAAGAGCTTCCTCTTCTTCGACGGCTGGATCGAGAGCGGCAACGTCGCGATCCGCCCCTACGGCAAGGGCGCCCTCTTCACCGCGCTCGGCGAGCAGCTCGGGATGACCTCGGCCTGGACCGACGAGATCGACAAGGCGTATGGCAACGGCGGCGTCGACCCGGCGTACGGCCTCGCCCAGACCGACATCGAGGGTCTCACCGCGGTCGGTGACGCGAACCTGTTCTACTCGGACGACAAGACGCCCGACAGCTACGTGACCGAACTCGACAAGAGCGCGATCTGGACCTCCCTCCCCGCCGTGAAGGAGGGGCGCGCGCACGCGTTCCCCTCCGGCGTGTGGGGCGCGGGCGGCCCGCTCTCGAACGAGCAGGCGATCGACGCTTACGTCGACGCGCTCACCGCGAGCTGACCGCGCGGTGACCGCACAGTGAGCACCTCCCGGATCGCAGCGACCGGGCCGCGCCCGATCGCCGATACCGGGCTCCGCGGCGGGGCGGGCGGGGCGGCCGTGCTGGTCGCGCTGCTCGTCGCCGTCGTCCTGGTCGGGATGTGGCACGTGACGCAGGGCACGTCGGGGATCGGGATGTGGGACCTCCTGCGCTACGCCGCCGGCGCGCGCGAGACGGTCGGCGGCGTGCCGGTCGCCGACGTGCTGACCGGCTCCCGCCTCCCCCGGCTGCTCGCAGGCATCGCGGTCGGCATCGCGCTCGGCGCGGCCGGTGCGCTGCTGCAGTCGGTGACGCGCAACGTGCTCGCCTCGCCGGACACGCTGGCCGTCAGCGCGGGCTCGTACTTCGCTCTTTCGGCGGTCGCCGCGTTCGGGCTCTCCGTGCCGCTCTGGGCGTCGGGAGGCGTCGCCTTCGTCGGCGGGCTGGCCGCGGCCGCGCTCGTGCTCGGGGTGGCGGGTCGCGGTGCCGGGACGGGCACCACCCGGCTCATCCTCGCCGGCTCGGCCATCGCGATGGCGCTCGATGCGGCGACGGCGATGCTCCTCATCCTGTTCAAGGAGCGCACCACCGGGCTGTTCGCCTGGGGCAGCGGCTCCCTCGCCCAGCTCAACCTCGACGCGTCGACGCGCGCCATCCCGCTGATCGTCGCGGTCGTCGCCCTCGTCATGCTGCTCTCCCGCCGGCTCGATGTGCTGCGGCTCGGGGACGACACCGCCGCCTCCCTCGGCGTGCCCATCCGCTCGACCCGCCTACTCGCTGTCGTGAGCGCGGTGCTGCTGACGGCCGTCGCCGTGACCGTCGCCGGCCCGATCGCCTTCGTCGGGCTCGGCGCCCCGGTGCTGACCCGTCTCATCGCCGCGCGGGTGCCGTCGCTCAACCGGCACGTGCTGCTCATCCCCGCCTCCGGCCTGATGGGTGCGCTGCTCATCCTCCTCGCCGACGCCACCCTGCGTGCGATCCTCGGCGCCGAGGCCGCCGCCGCCATCCCCACGGGCATCCCGACCGCCGTCCTCGGCGCGGTGATCATCGTGGCGCTGGCGATGCGGCTGCGCGACTCGGGATCGGTGCGCCAGCCGCCCGGCGCGCGCATCGCCGTGCGCTCCCGCCGCCGGTTCGTCATCGTGCTCGTGGTCGCCGGCGTGCTGCTCGTCGCCGCGGCCGTGGTCGGGATGCTGGCCGGGAGTCTCTGGCTGCGCACCGGCGACATCGCGCTCTGGCTGCAGGGCGGAGCCCCCGACCTCGTGGCCCGCGCGCTGGACGAGCGCCTCCCGCGCATCCTGGCCGCCGCCCTCGCCGGAGCCGCCCTCGCCCTGGCCGGCTGCGTCGTGCAGAGCACCGTGCGCAACCCGCTGGCCGAACCCGGCATCCTCGGCATCACCGCCGGGGCGGGGCTCGGCGCGGTCATCGTCGTGACGTCCGGGATGGCCGGCGGCCGCCCCCTGCTCATCGTCATGGCCGTCGTGATGGGCCTGGCCACCTTCGGGCTGATCGCCCTGCTCGCCTGGCGCGGCGGCCTCCTGCCCGACCGCTTCGTCCTGGTCGGCATCGGCTGCGGCTACGGCCTCACCGCCATCACCGCGTTCCTGCTGCTGCGCGCCGATCCGTGGCAGACTCCGCGCATCCTCACGTGGCTCTCGGGCACGACCTACGGCCGCACCCTGCCCGATGTGGCGCCGGTCGCCATCGCGCTCCTGATCGCCGTTCCCGTGCTGTTCGGGATGCGGCGCCGCCTCGACCTGCTCGCCGTCGACGAGGACACCCCGCGCATCCTCGGCCTCCGCCTGGAGCGCACCCGCGTGACGGTCCTCGCCGTCGCCGCCGTGCTCGCCGCCGTGAGCGTCGTGGCGGTCGGCGTGGTCGGCTTCGTCGGCCTGATCGCCCCGCACCTCGCGCGCGGGCTGGTCGGAGCGCGCCACGGCCGCACCATCCCGGTCGCCATGCTGCTCGGAGCGCTGCTCGTCTGCGTCGCCGACACCCTCGGCCGCACCCTCATCGCACCGTCGCAGCTGCCCGCCGGCCTGATGATCGCCCTCGTCGGGGCACCCTACTTCGTCTGGCTGCTGCGGCGGTCACGGGCGTAGCCCCCCAACCGTTCCGGACTTCTGTACGCAACACGCCGAGCGGCACCGTGCAGAACTCCGGAAGAGATCAGGTGTGGTCCGGAGCCGGCCGGTCCCGGAGGACGACCGCCGTCCGGCCCTCCCGCAGTGCCGCATCGTAGAACGCCCAGGAGGCGACGATGTCGTCGGGCGGGCTGTCTCCGTCGTGGACCGCTCGAGCGATCGCGTTCGCGTAGATGTCGCGCATCTCCTCAGCGACTCGTTCGAACGGCATCGAAACGCACCCCCGCCCTTCCATCCCCATGCATTCGTATAGTTTCCGTGCATGGCAGACGGCGGGACAAGCCCGCAATCAGGGGCGATTCGACCGCGTTCACGCGGTGTGCGACGCGACCAGTCGCCGGGCCAGCTCGTCGGCGGCGGAGACCAGCTCCTCCGGTCCGACGATACGGAACGGCGCGTCGAACCGCAGCACCGACGCCAGCAGGCCGGTCCACGACCACGACCCGAGCGTGACGAGCGTCGTCCGCTCCGACAGCGCCGCGGCCTCACCGTCGCCGACCCAGGGCACGACCTCCCGCAGCGGCAGGTCGAGCTCGACGCGGCCGACGCAGGGCCAGCGGTCCGCGTCCGTCGAGCCCTTGAACCGGGCCGAGAGGAAGGTGTCGACGTCGCCGGTCGGCACGGGTCGCGGCGCGAACGACGGGCCCGGCGGGATGCGCGGGGTCAGCCGGTCTAGGCGGAAGATCCGCCAGTCGTCACGGTCGACGTCCCAGGCGACGAGGTACCAGAAGCCGTCGCGGGCGACCAGGCCGTGCGGTTCCGCCCGGCGCGGCGGAGCCTCCCGATGCCCGTCGCCGTAGTCGAAGCGGAGGGTGCGGTGCAGACGCACGTGCTCGCTGACCGTCTCGAGCACGGCGGGGTCGACCCGCACCGCGGCGCTCGCGCCGGTGAAGCGCACGCCGTCGATCCGGTGCCGCAGCCGCGACGGCATCACCTGCCGCACCGTGAGCAGGGCCCGCTCGGCGGCCTCAGCGATGTCGGCGCCGCTCGCGGGCGCGTTCTGCAGGGCGACGGCGATCGCGACGGCCTGCTCGTCGTCGAGCAGCAGCGGCGGGAGCTCCGAGCCGGCGGCGAGTCGGTAGCCACCGTCCGGACCCATGACGGCATCGATGTGGTAGCCCAGCTCCCGCAGTCGATCGATATCGCGACGGACGGTCCGCGTGGTGACGTCGAGCCGTTCGGCGAGGGCGCCGCCCGGCCAGTCGCGGCGCGTCTGCAGCAGCGACAGCAGCGCGAGCAGCCGTGACGAGGTCTCGATCATGCGTCCATTCTGCTCGCAGTCGAGGACTCCAACTGTCCTCCACTCCTGTGACCATCGGTTCTGCGGCCGATGGCGCCGCGATCACACCGACCAGGAGGACTCATGCTCACGACCACCACCCACCTCAACTTCCCCGGAACGGCGCGGGCCGCTCTCGACTTCTACCAGGGTGTCTTCGGCGGCGACGTCTTCGCCACGACCTACGGCGAGCTCGGGATGCCGGCCGAGCTCCCCGACGCCGGCAAGGTCGTGTTCGGCGCGCTGCAGTCGGAGAACGGCTTCCGCGTCATGGCGTACGACATCCCGGGCCGCACCGACGCCTTCGCAGGCAGGACGGGGCGCGAGAACGGTGCCACGATCACGGACCAGCCGTTCTTCGTCTCCGTCCGCGCCGGCAGCCTCGACGAGGCGACCGGCTACTGGGACGGGCTGGCGGAGGGCGCGAGCATCGTCGAGCCCCTCGCGGCCTCCGCCTGGAGCGCCGGCTTCGGGATGCTGACCGACCGGTTCGGCGTCACCTGGGTCGTCGACGTCGAGGCACCGGCGGCGGGCTGACCGGGCGCGTCCGGGTACTGGGCTCGACAGGCGCTCAGCTCGACGGGCGCCCGGCCGTCTGCGCCTCGTCGAGCCGCACGTCATCGAGGAAGGCGCGCACGATCGTCGCGATCAGCTCGGGCCGTTCGGCCACGAGACCGTGCGTCGCACCCGGCACGATCGCCAGCTGCGCGCCCGGGATCGACGAGGCGATCAGGAGGCTGTGGTCGGGCCGGATGGTGTCGCGGTCGCCCGACATGACGAGCGTGCGCGCGGTGATGCGGCCGAGGTCGGCCGGATCGATGCGCGGTTCGGACGTCCACAGGCGGAACAGCTTCGCCAGGACGACGTCCGCGTGCTCGGGCCCGTCGGGCGAGAGCCGGTCGTAGTGCATGCGCTCCGTGTCGGGCTCCGGCTCCCCGGCGTCCGCGACGTGCGCGGGCAGCCCGAGCGGCTCGAGCACCACGGCGTCGGCCGCCTCGGGCGAGTGCGTGAATGCCGACGGGTCGAGGTTGGCGCTGATCGCGACGAGCGACCGCACCCGTTCGGGATGCTCCAGCGCGAGCAGCAGGCCGAGGATGGCGCCGTCGCTGTACCCGATGATGTCGGCCCGCTCGATCCCCTTCGCGTCGAGGTACGCGACCGTCTCGGCGAGCCCGCGCTCGTAGCTGTACTCGCCCTCCACGTCCGCCGAGCGACCGTGGCCCGGCCGCTCGAAGGCGAAGACGCGGTGGTCGGCGACGAGCGCGTCGCTCTGCGCCCGCAACGATTCGAGCGAGCAGAACCCGCCGTGCAGCAGGACGACGGGGTCGCCGGCGCCGGCGACCTCCTCGTAGACGTCGATGTCGGCGATGCGAAGGTGCGGCATCGCCCCAGCCTAGGCGGCTTCGACCGGACGGTAGCGGGACAGCCAGACGTGCGAGCCGCACCGGCCGGTGCCGATGTAGCCGCCCGTCCCCGCCCAGTAGACGTCGGACATGCCGTAGCCCAGCTCGACGTGCCCGGTCACCACGACCCGGCGGTGATCGCTCCTCCGCTCCCAGAGGGACCCGACGATGATGGATTCGGAACCGGCAGCCATACCGCCAGGCTCGCACGGCGGCGAGCCGCGGGCAGTGGAATCGTCGCCAAGTTAAGTACCTCCGGGCACGACACTCAGATCTCGCGGAGGACTCTCGCGGGGTTGCCGACCGCGACCACGTTCGCCGGGACGTCACGGGTGACGACCGAGCCGGCCCCGATCACACTGTTGTCGCCGATCGTGACGCCGGGGCAGACGATCGCACCGCCGCCCAACCAGACGTTGTCGCCGATGACGATCGGCTCCGCCGCCTCCAGCTTGTCGCGGCGCGGTTGCGGGTCGACCGGGTGGGTGGGGGTCAGCAGCTGGACGTTGGGGCCGATCTGGCAGTCCTCGCCGATCGTGATGCTCGCCACGTCGAGCGCGACGAGGTTGTAGTTGACGAAGGTGCGGGCGCCGACGGTGATGTGCGCGCCGTAGTCGACGAACAGCGGAGGCTTGACGAACGCATCCTCGCCCAAAGCTCCGAGGAGGTCCTCGAGGATCGCGCGGGCCCCGTCGTCACCGGCGATGTAGGCGCGGTGGTAGGCGTCGGCGAGCTGCGCCCCGTGGAGGGCTAGGCGCTCGCTCTCCGGGTCGTCCGAGATGTAGAGGTCACCGGCGAGCATGCGCTCACGGTTGGTGCGGGGGTCGCCGGCGAAGTAGTCGTGACTCATGTGTACGATCGTACATTGCGGGTGAACCCGTGCATGCAGCGAATGCTCAGGCCGCCCCGCCCGCGACCCGGTCGATCGCGGCGCGCACCGCCGAGGCGTCGTACGGCTCGACGTCCAGCGCCCGGTGCAGCGTCATCCCCTCGACGAGTGCGTCCAGGATGCCCGCCGTCACCGGGTCGAAGAGCCGCTCGAGCACGGCGCGGCTCCGACCCATCCAGGCGTTCGTGATGGTCCGGTAGCGCGGGTCCCGTGCCGCCAGCGTGTACAGCTCCTGCGTCAGCACGAGCTCCCGCGGGGTGCCGAAGACCTCGTGCAGGATGTGGCGGGCGAGCGCCTCCCGCGCCTCGGCGGCCGACGTGCACGCCGCCATGCTCGCGTCGAACCCGGCGCTGAAGGTGCGCGCGAACCGGTCGAACGCCTCGCCGAGCAGGGCATCCATGCCGGTGAAGTGGTAGGTCATCGAGCCCAGGGAGACGTCGGCGGCCTCCGCCACCCGGCGATGCGTCGTGCCCGCGACCCCGCGCTCGGCGATCACATCGAGGCAGGCGTCGATGATCCGGTCGCGCCGGGCGGGGTCGTGGCGCCGCGGTCTGCGCGCCTCGGCAGGGGAGCTGTCGGCCATCCCGCCAGCGTACACATGTACCAATCCGGCGGCCGGACGGTCGATTCCGACCCGTCAACCCCGTTCACAAGCCCGGTCGACCGGCCTACCGTCCGTGGGGAATCGAGTCCAAGGAGCGATACCGATGGCCACCACCGCCAAGAAGACCACCAAGACCACCGCGGCCGCCGCGCCCCGCACCTCTCGCCCGCGCGGCGAAGCGGCCGGCGAGCACACCACCCGTCGCGAGAACGCGGAGCACGGCTTCGTCGCACCCGCGTCCCTGGCCGCCGACCTGCAGCGCGTGCTCGTCGACCTGATCGAACTGCACCTGCAGGGCAAGCAGGCGCACTGGAACATCGTCGGGCACAACTTCCGCGACCTGCACCTCCAGCTCGACGAGATCGTCGAGGCGGCACGCGAGTTCAGCGACGACATCGCCGAGCGCATGCGCGCCCTCCACGCCACGCCGGACGGCCGCTCCCGCACGGTCGCCGAGTCCACCACGCTCGACGACTTCCCGAACGGCGAGATCGACACGGCCGTCGCCATCGACCTCATCACCGCGCGTCTGGAGGCCGTGGTCCGCACGATGCGCTCGGTGCACGACGACGTCGACGAGGCCGACCCGACGTCTGCCGACCAGCTCCACGCGATCATCGAGCGCCTCGAGCAGCTCGCCTGGATGGTCAGCGCCGAGAACCGCACGCCGGCCAAGGCCTGAGCCGGCCGCCCGCGGGCCCCTCGATCACGTGTCGAGGGTGTCCCGCGGGCTCTCGCCGAACGTCTCGCGGTAGTAGGTCGCGAACCGCGGGAGATGGCTGAAGCCCCACCGCCTCGCGATCTGCGCCACCGTCGCGCCGTCCGTCCGCTCGCGGCGCTGGAGGTCGGCGCGGGCCGCCTCCAGCCGCATCCGGCGCAGGTAGCGGGTGGGGGTGTCGCCGAACACGCGGCGGAACGCCTCCTGCAGCCCGCGGGCCGACAGGCGCGCGGCCTTCGCGATGTCGGCGACGCTGATGGGGTCCGCGACGTTCTCCTCCATGTACGCGATCGCCCGCCGCACGGCCGCGGGGGTCGCGGTCGCCCCGTCGCGCGCAGCGGGCAGGTCGAGCAGGTCGCTGGGGAAGACGGACACCAGAGCGGCGGTGAGACTGCGGAAGAGCGCATCCCGCACCAGCTCGCTCGAGAACACCTCGGGATCGGCCGCGACGGCGCGGGCATGCGCGGTGGCGGCCGACCAGAGCCGGGCGCGCTCCGGAGAGACGGGCGCAGCGTCGGCGAAGCGCACCGGGAGATCGTCCCGCCCGTAGTGCTGGGCGAGCAGCTCCCGCACCGGACGCTCCTCGAGCTGGGTCGCGTTCAGCAGCAGGTGCGCCTCCCACTCCGCCTCCGCGGGCGCGACCGGATGAAGGTACGGCTGCGTCGTGTCGAGAACGCGCCGGCCCGCCGACACCTGCACCGGGAGCTCGGACTCGCCGACGACGAAGGCGGTCTGGGCTTCCATGGCGGCTCGGCCCGACGAGCGTAAGTCGACGCTCACGAGGGAGAAGCGCTCGTCGCCCACGACCGAGAGGTCGCAGCTGAACCGCCTGCTCGCCGGGACGGTCAGCTCGACCCCGCGGTAGACCCCGCGGAGCAGGTCGAGGGCGACATCAGGGTCCGACGTCCGCAGCTCCTCGCGGGTCGTCACGAGACCAGGGCGCGCAAGTGGGCCGCGTACCCGTCCGGCGCCCGGCCATCGAGACGTGCCGAGGTGAGGACGGGATGCTGCTCGCTCTCGACGACCGGGCGACCGGACGCCCTCACCCGTGCCACGAGATCGACGTCTTCGCCCACCACGAGCGGAAGGACACCGCCCGCCTCCGCGTAGGCGCTGGCGCGCACCCCGAGGTTGGCGCCGTGGACGTGCCCCAGGGTCGCGCCCGGCGGATGGCTGCGCGTCCAGGCGTGGCGTCGGGCCGCATCCAGGTCGTCCAGGCGCGGAACGACCGCGCCGACGAAGAGGTCCGCGCTCTCGGCGGCCGCCAGATGCGCCTGCAGCCACATGCGCGGGACCACGGTGTCGGCGTCGGTGAAGGCGATCCAGGTCCGCTCCGGCGCGGACGCGGCCTGGGCCAGGCCGGCCGCGACGCCGTCCTGCCGCGCTCGGCCGACGTTGCCGTGGTCGCGCTCGACGATCAGCACTCCGGCGAAGCCCCGGGCGATCTCGGCCGAGGCGTCCACGCAGCCGTCGAGGACGACCACCACGGTCACCGGCACCTCCACGTGCGCGGAGGCGACGAGCACCGACTCGAGGCAGGCCGCCAGCGTCTCCTCCTCGTCGCGCGCGGGCACGGCGACGATCACATGCTCGACGGTCATCGGTAGACCTCCAGCCGGAACGACTCGTCGACATGGCCGACGAGCCGGCGCAGGCCCGACTGTGCGGCGAAACGCTCATGCGCCTCCGCACCCGTCTGCGCGAAGTCGTCCGCGATGCCGGACCAGTGGCACAGCAGCACCGCGCCGCCCGGGGCGAGGCAGGTCACGATCCGGTCGATCGTCGCTTTCCACTGGTCGGCCGCGAGGTAGTAGGCCAGTTCGGAGACGACCACCAGGTCGAAGGCCCCGCCAGGCCACTCGCCGGGCACCCGCATCCGCTCGACGCGGACGGTGGGGAGTTCCGCCGTGCGACGGGTGGCGAGCTCGACGGCGGCTGCGGAGGCGTCGATCCCCAGCACGGAATCGCACCGCTGGGCGAGCGCGGCCGAGAGCTCGCCGTTGGAGCAGCCGAGCTCGAGGGCACGGCCGTAGCGTTCCGCCGGCAGGGACGCGAGCGTCAGTGCGCGCTTGCGCCGCTCGTACCAGCGGGTGCGCACCGACCAGGGGTCCGCGCTGGCGCGGTGCAGCCGCTCGAAGTGCTCGCCGAGCGGATCCTCCTGCGGCTCGATCAGCAGCTCCCGCCCCGCGGCCGCACGCTCGAGGAGACCCGCGGGGAGGACGCCGGACGGGTTGGCGGACGAATGCACCTGCGACGGGAACGCGGCGAGCGCCGCCCCCTTGCGTTTGCGGGCCTCCCCGGTCAGCTCCACCTCCGACGCGCGCGACCAGGGGAGGTCGTCGGGCGTCCCCCACTGCCAGAGCCAGATCGGGTAGTAGCGGAGGGTGTGACCGGCCGCCGCGCACACCTCGGCGGTCTCCCGGCCGAGTGTGCGGTGGTCTCCGTGGCGGTCGCCGGGCCAGGGCGCGAGCACGAGCCGCCGGGTGCCGTCGGCACGGAGGACCTGCTCCAGGCCGCTCCGCAGGGCGTCGGCCTCGTGCTTGAGCCGGCCGTCGGTCAGGCCCAGCAGGACGGGTCCGGTCGTGACGCCGAGGCGGTCGAGCGCTTCGGCCAGTTCCGCGGCCCGGGCCGGCTCGGCGACCGTGGCGACCACCACGGACACGGGGATGCCCGCCTCCGCGCACGAGGCGATCAGACCGCCGGCGCCCAGGGTCTCGTCATCGGGATGCGCGGCGAGCACGGTGACCGCGTCGAACCCGGCCAGCCACTCGGCCGTCCGGCGCGGGACCTCCCGGCGACGCGCCTCCTCCTCCCACTCCTCGTGCGGCGTCACCGTCACGAGCGGGTCGAAGCTCACCACGCGAGCCCGGCTTCGGGCAGGTGACGGGCGAGGGAGGCGTCGTCGCGGCCCCGGTGGTACTGGGCGACGTACAGCTCGAGGTCGGCGCAGCGCCGGGCGAGGCTCTCGTCGAAGGCGAGGGCGGCCGGTCCGAGCACGTCGCGGGCGGCGGCGAGGGCGAGCACGACGGCGTCCGCCACGGTGCCGCGCACGCCGTGCGCGAGCAAAGCCGCGTCGTCGACCGCTCCGCTGTCGATGCGCGCGGCGGCGTCGCGGAGGGCGAGCCGTCCGGCGTCGAGCGCGCGGTGCAGCTCGCCGGCGCGAGCCGCGCCGAGTTCATCGTCGGGGCGACGGCGCACCCGCGCCGCCAGCGCCTCCGCGATCGGGAGGCAGCCGCCCCACCAGCAGGCGGCGACCCCGACGGCGCCCCAGCGGAAGCCGGGACGATCCAGGTACCACCCGTCGCCGCCCACGGGCGTCGCGAGCGCTCCGTCGAACCGGACGGGGCCGCTCACCACCTCAGCCAGGCCGCGGGCGACCCAGTGGGCCGGCTCCGCGGTGACCTCGGCGGCCGTGAGGTCGACCGCGAACATCCGCCGTTCGCCGGTCAGGGTCGTCGCGGTGACGAGCGCATTGGTCAGCTCGCCGGCGAGCGAGCACCACGCCTTGCGCCCGCGCAGCAGCCAGCCGTCGGCGGTGGGGATCGCCTGCACCACCGCGTCCGGAGCCTCGGCGGCGAACACGCCCCAGGTCGTGCCGCGCTCGGGCGCCGGCTCCCCGGCCTCCGCGAGTATGGCCACGGCGTCCACGTGCGGCTCGAGGACCCGGGCGGCGGTCACGTCGCTCTCAGCGACGCGCGCCAACCGGCGGAGGCGCTCGTCCGTCTGCCCCGCACCCGGCGACGGGAGCAGCGACCCTGGCTCGACGGCACGGAGGACGGCGAGCATCGGCGCCACGCTGCCTCCCCACGACGACGATGCGGAGAGGAAGCGCGCGAACGAGGCGCCGTCCGTGGTCACGGCCGCCTGCTGCACTGCCGCCTCAGGGATGGAGTACGACCTTGACACAGCCGTCCTTCTTGTCGCGGAACAGGTCGTACATGCCCGGAGCGTCGTCGATCGAAGCGTGATGCGTGACGAGGTCCTCGGTGCCGAGCGGATCCGACGGGTCGTCGACGAGCGGGAGCAGGGTGTCGCGCCAGGAGTGGACGTTGCACTGCCCCATCCGCAGCGAGAGCTGCTTGTCGAACATCTTCATGAGCGGCATGGGGTCGGCGACGCCGGAGTAGACGCCGCTCAGCGAGACCGTGCCCCCGCGCCGGACCGAGTCGATCGCGAGCATCATCGCGGCGAGCCGGTCGACGCCGACGGTCGTCATGAGCTTCTTGGCGACCGGGTCGGGCAGCAGACCGACCGCCGACTGCGTGAGGGCGGTCGTCGGATTGCCGTGGGCCTCCATCCCGACCGCGTCCACGACCGCGTCCGGACCGCGGCCGTCGGTGGCCTCGCGCAGCCACGAGGCCGCGTCGTCGGAGAGGTCGAAGGTGTCGACGCCGTGCCGCTCGGCCATCGCGCGCCGTTCGGGGACGGGGTCGACGGCGACGACCCGGTGACCGAGGTGCACGCCGATCCGGCTCACGAACTGCCCGACCGGCCCGAGGCCGATGACGCCGAGCACGCCGCGCTCCGGGAGGTTCGCGTACTGCACGCCCTGCCAGGCGGTCGGGAGGATGTCGCTGAGGAAGAGGTACCGCTCGTCGGGCAGTTCGGTGCCCACCTTGAGCGCGTTGAAGTCGGCGAGCGGCACGCGCAGGCGCTCGGCCTGGCCGCCGGGCACGGAGCCGTAGAGTTCGGTGTAGCCGTACAGCGCGGCACCCGTGCCCTGGTCGTAGTTCTGCGTCGTCTCGCACTGGGTCGTGAGGCCCAGCCGGCACATGTGGCAGTGCCCGCACGCGATGACGAACGGGATCACCACCCGGTCGCCCACCGCGAGCTCGCGCACGTCGGCGCCGACCTCCTCCACGATCCCCATCGGCTCGTGGCCCAGGATGTCGCCGGCGCTCAGGAACGGCCCGAGGACGTCGTACAGGTGGAGGTCGGAGCCGCAGATCGCGGACGACGTGATGCGCACGATCACGTCCGTCGGCTCCTGGATGCGCGGGTCGGGGGCGTCGACGACGGCGAGCTTCTTGTTCCCCTGCCAGGTGAGTGCTCTCATGACTCGACAAGTACGCCGTCGTACAGGTCTCCGACAGGGGTTCACAATCGGGGCCATCCGTGGATCAATGATTGCCCAGGGGCATCCGGCACCCGGCAGGAGAGGACCGACGATGACGACGAGACTGAACCGGGCCGCGCTCGAACACGCCCGGGAGCTGATCGCGAAGAGCCGGATCGTGCGCGACGAGCGCGACGACTGGAGCGAGCACGCGCCGAGCGCCGACGACGAGAACGCGTTCATCGACAAGCACGGCTGGACGGAGTTCGCGCTCTGGCATCTGGGCGAGGACCCGGACGCGTCGGAGGAGACGAAGGGGCGCTACACGTTCCCGTTCGGCGACTTCGCGCGCCTGCACCGCTGCGCCGTGATCTCCCTCGAGAGCCGCGCCGCCCAGAACGACCACGACGAGATCGCCCGCGCCGCGAAGAAGCTGCTCGACGAGCTGGACGGCGACTGAGCCAAAGTACCCCTCTCGCCGCGGGAGGAAACCCCCTGGGGAGCGTGCCGACGCGGTGGTTCGCTGGGACCATGCCTCAGAACCAGTACACCTTCGACAACCCCGTCGACCGCTACCCGCACATCGAGCCGCCCGAGAAGCAGGTCTCCGAGCCCGGCCGCGACAGCGAGCTCGACCCGCCCGCCGACCACGGCGAGACCAGCTACGTCGGCAGCGGCCGGCTCGCCGGTCGCAAAGCGCTGGTGACCGGCGGCGACTCCGGGATCGGCGCCGCTGCGGCCATCGCGTTCGCCCGCGAGGGCGCCGACGTCGCCATCGTCTACCTGCCCGACGAGGAGGTGGACGCCCAGGCGATCGCCGAGCAGATCCGCGCGGCCGACCGGGAGGCGCTGCTGATCCCGGGCGACCTGACCGATCGCGCCTTCTCCGCTGAGGTCGTCGAACGCGTCGTCGACACCTTCGGCGGGCTCGACATCCTGGTCAACAACGCGGGCAAGCAGATCTTCTGCACCGACCTCGCGGAGCTCCCCGACGACCAGTTCGACCTCACGATGAAGACGAACGTCTACGCGATGTTCTGGCTCACCAAGGACGCCCTCCCGCACCTGAAGCCGGGCGCGACCATCATCAACACGACCTCGGTGCAGGCGTACACGCCGGGCGAGCAGCTCGTCGACTACGCGACGACCAAGGCCGCCATCAACGCGTTCACGAAGGCGCTCGCCCAGCAGCTCGCGCCGAAGGGCATCCGCGTCAACGCGGTCGCGCCCGGGCCGATCTGGACGCCGCTGCAGCCGAGCGCCGGCCAGCCGCCGGAGGAGCTGCCGGACTTCGGATCCCAGACCCCGATCGGTCGCGCCGGGCAGCCCGCGGAGCTGGCTCCGGCCTACGTCTTCCTCGCCTCCCCCGAGTCGAGCTACGTGATCGGCGAGACGCTCTCGGTCAACGGAGGGATGCCGACGCCGTAACGGACGGCCAGGGCTCTCCCAGACGGATCATCGACGACTCCCAGCCACCCGCGGGGCGGGACTCCGTAGGTTTGTTGACATGTCCCCGATGAAGAAGTCCTCGAAGGTCTGGATCTCCGTCGCCGCGGGAGTCGTCGTGCTCGGCGTGGCCGGTGCGATCGCCGCACCGTACGTCTATCGCGACCTGATCGCGGGTCCGGCGGACGCGGTGCCGACGGTCGCGCTCACCACGGACCCGGAAGCGAAGACGACGATCGACACCTCCGACCTCAGTGGAGACTGGCAGGTCGGGGCGTCGTCGTTCGCCGGCTACCGGGTGGACGAGGTGCTCAACGGCGTGAACGTCACGGTCACCGGGCGCACGTCCGACGTCACCGGATCCTTCACCGTCGACAAGCTCACCCTCACGAAGGCGACCGTCACCGTCAAGGTCGCCACGATCGCCACCGACGAGCCCAACCGCGACGACTACTTCCGCTCCACCGCCCTCCAGACCGACACCTACCCCGAGGCGACCTTCGAGCTCACCCAGCCCGTCACGGTCAGCACTCCCGCGTCGGGCGCGGCCCAGACAGTGAAGGCCACCGGCACGCTCACCCTCCACGGGGTGTCGAAGACGGTGACGGCCGACCTCCAGGTGGGCCTGAACGGCAACGGCGGCCAGTTGAGCGGCAGCATCCCGATCACCTTCGCGGACTACGGCGTGACGGCGCCGAGCCTCGGCTTCGTGAAGGTCGAGAAGACCGGATCGGTGGAGTTCCTGCTCAACCTGGAGAAGGCGGCCGGCTGACTCAGCGCGGCGCCTCGAGCCCCAGCAAGGGGTAGAGGTCCGCGAAGCCGCCGTTCAGCCCGCCATCCAGCGCACCGATCCCGTGGCCGCCCGTCGGGAGGCTGACGAACGCGCTGTTGATGCCGGCCGCCCGAGCCAGCTGCGAGGCGCGCAGCGCGACGGCGTGGTAACCGGGGTCGTCGGCGCACGCCGTGAAGATCGCCGTGGTCCCCGGGAACGAGGACGCCCGCAGCCGGGTGAAGGGCTTGGCGCGGTCGTACGCCGCCTGGTCGCCTCCGAACTCGTCGTGGAGGGTCGCATCCGGATGCTCGGCACCCGGGAACTCCTCACCAGAGATGTCGAGGATGTTCGTGAACAGGTCGGGATGGCCGATGCCGAAGGAGAGCGCGCACAGGCCGCCGTTGGAATAGCCCGCGACGGTCCAGAAGCGGTGGTCGTGGGTGACGGCGAGGTTCTTCTCGGCCCACGCCGGAACGTCGCGCGTGATGTAGGTCTCCACGGCTCCGAAGCGCTTGGTGTCGCGGCAGAGGGTGTCGTGCGTCGGATCCCCGAGTTGGTCGGCGACGATCACGATCGGCGCCAATCCGTGATGGGAGGCGGCGAAGCGGTCCAGCACCCCGGCGATCGGCTCAGGGTCGGGGTTTCCCGGCTGCCCCATCATCATCACGACGAGCGGCAGCGTCGGCGGGTGGGCGACGCGGGCGGCGGGCGGCAGGTACAGGCCCGCCTCGCGCGCCCGGAACCCGCTCGCGGTGGGCGGGATGCGGACGGTGCCGACCTCTCCGCGCGCCGGCATGTCGCTCGGCGCACGCCAGTGCTTCCACAGCTCGGTGTCGTAGCGGTGCGCGGCGCTGGTCGGCGGCGTCAGCGCGATGGGCTTGGGGACGGTGATGGCGAGCAGGCCGCCGAGCGTGCGGTTGAGGCCGTAGTTGGCGTTGATCCCGACGGTGGCCGCGGCCAGGAACACGGGGATTCCCACGATCGCGACCACGGTCCGCCAGCGCGGCCGGCTCCCGATGCTCACCGCGCACAAAGCCACTCCGCAGAACGCTGCCGCGAGCCAGGCGTAGTTGCCCGCCCCGAGCGACTCCCCGAACAGGTTGAGCCAACGGACGCAGACGAGCCACACCACGATCGCCGCCGCGAGTCCGCCGACCGCGGCGAGCGCGACCCTGCGCAGCCAGCGTGCCGACGGGCGTCTCACGAGGAGCGCGATCAGGACGCCTGCGGCCGCCACGAACAGCAGCACCGGAAACGGGCCGCTCAGCACATCGAGCGACAGCACCCCATCGAACACGCGACGACCCCCGTCAGACCGGCCCCGCGAATGCTCGGCCCCTCCTCGGATCCGCTTTCGGACCCCCGCTCATTCAAGCGGATGGACAGCCGTCCATCGCTGAGATTCGTCCGACGGAATCTGCGCGTCCGCTCAGAACGGCCGATCGTCCGGAGCCGACGGCCGGGCCTCCGCCTCCAGCGCCCGGTACAGCGAGGACACGGAGCCGAAGCCGACGCTCCGGGCGATCTGCGCGGCCGGCATCGACGGGTTGCGGTCACGCAGCTCCCTCGCCTCCCGGGCGCGGGTCGCCCGCACCTCTCCCGCCACCGTCGTGCCTTCCGTCGCGAAGGCGGCCTGGAGGCTGCGCGGCGACACCTCCGCGAGTTCGGCCAGGCGTGGCACCGACAGCCGGGCGTCCGCATGGTTCTCCACGATGAGGCGCATCGTCCGCGAGAACAGGGTGAGCTCGCTCGGGTCGCCCTCGGCGATCAGCCGCGCGAGCGCACGCCCCACCTCCATCGCCACCGAGCGCAGCGGGCCGACGATGAGCGAGTTGCCGACGGATCCCGCGCTGAGGGAGGTCGCGAAGGCGAGCAACGGGGCGAGCACGTTCGCGGGTACCTCCGGTCGCGTGGAGCTGCGCCCCCGCCGCACATCGATGTCGCTCACCAGGGAGGCCGGGGCGCTGATGTAGAGCACCTCGTTGAGGTCGTCCAGCGTCTCGAACGTGAGCGGAGCATCGCCCGGCGGCACCAGGTACATCCCGGGGCGCCGCTCGATGACCGTCGAGGTGGAGGTCACCGCGATCCGGCCGCTGATGCACAGGATGACGGCGGCGCGCGTGAGCGAAAGTGCGTCGCGCGGCCATTCGACGAGTGCGCGCGGCAGGTTCGCGTGGGCGAAGGTGAGCTCGGGGAAGCGCGTCATCCGGATCCGCAGGCTGTCGGACTCCTCCAGCCGGACGATCCTCAGGTTGGCTGACGTCAGGTAATCCGACAGGGCCGGGTTCGCCTCCACCGCCGCGATGCCCCGGACGGCGAGCCGCAGTCCCTCAACGGGTGGCATTGCGTCCCACCTCGACCGCCGCGACGTCACCGTGCTCCTCCGATCCCGGGTCTGGTCCCAGTGAACCACCGGACGGTCGGCTCGCAAATGCGGAGACGTAGAGGCCGAACCGTCCTCGACGCGAGCAGAAACCGCAAGCGGACTCGCAGAACGCGCAACCGGCCTCTCCATCGACGCGCCGCTGGCGAAACTCGGTCGCACGGTCGGCCATCCAGCGAAGGAGCAGCCCATGTCGGATCCATCCGTGACCTGCACACTTCTCGTCCCGGGCTACGGTCTGGTGACCTGCGTCACCGAGATCGCCGCGAGCGAGGCGGGCGACGCACGGCACACCGTCCTGCGGTCCGCCGTGGACGAGGACCGCCGCCGGGTGGATCAGCGCACGTGGCACCGCATCGAACGCATCCTCGGCGCCCGCTGACGCGATCGGGCTTGCCGCCGAGGTTCACGTCGTTGCGGTCAAAAGGGCGAGAATGGGCGCCACTTCGTGAACTTCGACCGGCACGCGGACGGGGGTGGTGCTGTCGGGGGGCGGTGGGAGACTGGGCGGCGTGCTCCTCGATGCGCTCGTGACCACCGCAGACACCGTCGCCGCCACGCGGTCGCGGCTGGCGAAGGTCGACGCCCTCGCCGAACTGCTGAACCGGCTCGCCCCCGATGAGGTCGCGCCCGCCGTCGGGATGCTCGTGGGCCGCCCGCGACAGGGCCGCGTCGGCGTGGGCTGGCGCGGGCTCGGCGCCGCGATGGGTGAGCCGGCCGCAGAGGCCACGCTCACCGTCGGCGACCTGGACGCGTTCCTCGATCGGATGCTCACCCTCTCCGGGGCGGGCTCGGCCGCCGAGCGCACCGCCGCCCTGCGCGACCTCACCGGGCGCGCGACCGCGGCCGAGCAGGACTTCATCGGTCGCGTGCTGCTCGGCGAGATGCGCACCGGCGCGCTGGAGGGGGTGCTCCTCGACGCCATCGCTCGCGCCTCCGACCGGCCGGCCCCGAGCGTCCGCCGGGCGGCGATGCTGTCGGGCGATCTCGGCGAGACCGCCCTCCTCGCACTGACCGGCACGGCCGACGAGCTCGACGACGTCGGGCTCGTCGTCGGGCGACCGGTGCTGCCCATGCTGGCGGCGACCGCCGCGAGCGCGAGCGCCGCGCTCGAGACGACCGGGGAGGCGTCGGTCGAGTTCAAGCTCGACGGGGCGCGCATCCAGGTGCACCGAAACGGTGACGAGGTGCGCGTCTTCACCCGCACGCTCGCCGACATCACCCACCGGGTGCCCGAGGTCGTGGAGGTCGTGCGCTCCATGCCGGCGCGCGACCTCATCCTGGACGGCGAGACGCTCGCCCTCGACGAGGACGGCGGACCGCGCCCGTTCCAGGAGACCATGTCGCGCTTCGGCTCCGAGTCGGTCGGCGAGACCGTGCTGCACCCCTGGTTCTTCGACATCCTGCACGTGGACGGCCGCGACCTGCTCGACGAGCCGCTCTCGATGCGCCGCGCCGAGCTGGAGCGGGTGGCGGGCGAGCACCGCATCCCGGGCCGGGTGACCGACGACCCCGAGGTCGCCGAGCAGGTCGCCCGCGACGCCCTCGCGGCCGGGCAGGAGGGCGTGGTCGTCAAGGCGCTGGGCTCGCCGTACGCCGCGGGACGGCGCGGATCGAGCTGGATCAAGGTCAAGCCGGTGCACACCTACGACCTGGTCGTGCTCGCCTGCGAGTGGGGATCGGGCCGGCGGCAGGGCCTGCTCTCCAACCTCCACCTCGGCGCGCTCGACCCGGACGGCGAGTACGGCGAGCCGGGCGGCTTCGTCATGGTCGGCAAGACCTTCAAAGGCCTGACCGACGAGATGCTGCGGATGCAGACCGAGCTGTTCCAGGAGATCGAGGTGCGGCGCACCCCCGGCACGGTGTGGGTCGCGCCGACGACCGTCGTCGAGATCGCGATCGACGGCGTGCAGCGCTCCAGCCGCTACCCCGGCGGCATCGCGCTGCGGTTCGCGCGCGTCAAGCGGTACCGCGACGACAAGACGGCCGCCGAGGCCGACACGATAACGAACCTCCGCGGACTCCTGCGCGGCACTCCGGAGTAGGCTCCCGGGCATGACGAACAAGACCCCGCGCGAAGAAGAGATCCAGAAGACCGAAGAGGCGAAGGTCGCCGAGAAGGAGCGCCTGGAGCGCGAAGAGGAGGAGCGCCTGCGCTGACCCCCGCCACTGCTGTGTGACGCCGGTCATAGACAGGCGGGTGCGCTGAGCGCTAGCGTCCGAAGCATCCACGGAAAGGATGCTCGCGATGTCCACTTCTCAGCCTTCGGGTTTCGCCGCCTTCTCGCTCAACGGCAAGGACATGACCGGCTCGGTGATCAACAGCGTGCGGGTCGCACTCGGGATCAGCGGCACGGTGGCGCTGATCATCGGCGTCATCATCGTGTTCTGGCCGAAGACCGCCGCCGTCGGCCTCACCATCCTGATCGCCATCTCCCTGCTCGTGTCGGGCCTGGCGTACCTCAGCATCGGGATCTTCGCCAAGGGCCTCAGCGGAGGCTCGCGAGCGCTCGACATCGTGTTCGGCGTGCTGCTCGTGATCGGCGCGATCATCGCCTTCGCGAACCTCAGCGGCACGACCGCCTTCCTGGCCGTGTTCATCGGCATCCTGGTCGGCATCGCGTGGATCGTGGAGGGCGCGGTCACCCTCGCTCAGCTCGGCGACTCCCCGTCGCGCGGCTGGGCGGTTTTCTTCGGCATCCTGAGCATCATCGCCGGTATCGTGCTGCTCTTCACCCCGCTGTGGGGGATCGTGGTGCTGTTCGTGCTCACCGGCATCAGCCTGATCGTGCTCGGCATCATCCAGATCATCCGGGCGATCACGTTCGGCCGCGGGGTCGCGACCCCCTCGTCACCGGCCGTCTAGCGACGGTTCTCCCGGCGACTCAGGCGGCGGCGCCGACCGCTTCGGCGTACGTGTGCGTGCGGCCGATCGGGCACCAGCAGCCGACCAGGATCTCCTCGTGCGTGAGGGTGCTCTCGTAGACCTCCACGTGGAAGTCGAGCGGGTTGCCCAGCTCCTCCTCGGCGGTGGTCGGCCCGGTCGTCGCGGTCTTCGTCATGGCTCGTCCTCTCTCGACGGAGGGATGCACCCCTCCACGAGGTGAGACGACGGTTCGGGCGATCCATGACGCGAACTCGAGCGAATCGGTTCGTCTGCCGTGCGCGAGGCAGTCGCGACGGGCCGCGCTCCGTGAGGGACCACGGGCCGGCCCGTCGACGACGGCGGCCGCTCCGCATTCGGGTTGTCGGAGCGGAACCGGGGCGGGTGGGGGCGCTGCGCGCCTCGGCCACCCGGAAGAAGAGAGCCCCCAGGGGATGCCGACTGCTCCGTGTCGGGTTGAGACGTCATCGCTGTTCGGATTTCGTATCCACATCGCGGCGGCATCCCCGGGCTGAGACCACGCTATGGCCTCGCGGGCCGTGTCCTCAATCTGGAGGACAGAAACCGTCAATGGTTGACGGTGGACCCCGCGGTCTACCGTTCGTTCCGGCTGAAGAGATCCTCATGCGACACGGAGGTGTGGAGCAGCCGGCCCTCGGACGCGAAGCCGTGGCGCTCGTACACGACGACGGCCCGCGGGCTCGAGTGCACGGTGACACGTTCGAGCCCGTGCTCCGCGGCGCGCGTTAGGACGGCGTCGATGAGCCGGCCCCCGATCCCCCGGCCCCGCAGCCGCGGCACGACGTACGCGCACTGGAGATCGCCCGACGCACGGTCGAAGGAACGGGCGCTCGGCACCCGGGCCGTGCGAGCGAGCCAGGTCATCCCGACCACCACGCCGTCCGCGACGGCCACGAAGCACTCGTGCGTGGCCTGGTTGACCGCCGCCCACTCGGAGAATCGCGCCGCGAACACCTCGCGCACATCGTCCGGCTCGCCGCCGAACTCGAGGAGGGAGTCCCAGCGCAGGCCGCCGGCCTCCGCCCACTCGTCAGGCCCGGCGGGATGCACGTCGACGTCGCTCATCCCGACACCCTACGACGGGCGGACGCCGCAGTGGCGCTGCGGGTCAGTGCTGCGACGAGACGCTACGCGCGGCCGCGGTTGCGGCGGCGCACATCCCGGGGCGCGCGGCCGCCGAGGAACGACTTGCCCGGGTCGACCAGGAACCCCTGGCGCAGCGCCTCCCGGCCCACCAGCATCCGGAAGCCCATCTGGTCGCGGTTGCTCAGCGTGGTCTCGGCCTGCACGGTGCGTCCCGCGAGGGCGAGGTCGAGGAGGACGACGATCCGCTCCTCGGTGTGGCCCGAGGAGCTGCGCACGACGCGGCGGTCGTGGATGTCGCACTCGACCGCGATCGCATCCGCGTCGGAGTCCTGCCACGGGTGCACCGTGAACCGCACCCGGTTGCCGTCGAGCTCCTCGATGTCGAAGGTGTGGAGGGCCGAGCTGCGGGCGCCCGTGTCGATCTTGACCTTGATCCACGGCACGCCGACGCCGGGAAGCCCTGCCCACTCACGCCAGCCGACCGCCACGGTGTTTGAATGGAGGTCGTCAGCCATTCCCCCATCTTGGCAGGAGCACCGGTGAAACTCGCCATCCTCTCGCGCGCCCCGCACGCCTACTCGACGCAACGGCTCCGCGCGGCAGCGCTGCAACGCGGCCACCGGGTGAAGGTGCTCAACACCCTGCGCTTCGCGATCGATCTCTCGGGCGACGAGCCCGATCTGCAGTACCGCGGCAAGCTCCTGTCTGACTACGACGCCATCCTGCCCCGCATCGGCAACTCGATCACCTACTTCGGCACGGCCGTGGTGCGCCAGTTCGAGCAGATGGACGTCTACACGCCGAACACCGCCAACGGGATCACCAACTCCCGCGACAAGCTGCGGGCCAGCCAGATCCTCTCCCGCCACAACATCCAGATGCCGGCCACGACGTTCGTCAACAACCGCAACGACGTGCGGCGCGCCATCGAGCAGGTGGGCGGCGCCCCGGTCGTCATCAAGCTGCTCGAGGGCACGCAGGGCATCGGCGTGATCCTCGCGCCCGAGGTGAAGATCGCCGAGTCGATCATCGAGACGCTGCACTCGACGAAGCAGAACGTGCTCATCCAGAGCTTCATCCGCGAGAGCCGAGGGCGCGACATCCGCGCCCTCGTGGTCGGCGACCGGGTCGTCGCGGCGATGCGGCGCATCGCGAACGGCGACGAGTTCCGCTCCAACGTGCACCGCGGTGGCACGGTGGAGAAGGTGGAGCTGACGCCCGAGTACGAGCAGGCGGCCGTCCGCTCGGCGCAGATCATGGGCCTGCGCGTCGCGGGCGTCGACATGCTCGAGGGCAACGACGGCCCCCTCGTGATGGAGGTCAACTCCTCCCCCGGGCTCGAGGGCATCGAGCGCGCGACCGGCCTCGACGTCGCCGGCGCGATCATCGACTTCATCGACAACCAGGTCGCCTTCCCCGAGATCGACGTGCGTCAGCGCCTCACCGTCTCCACCGGCTACGGCGTCGCCGAGCTGCTCGTGCACACCAACGCGGACCTCGTCGGCAAGACGATCAAGGAGTCCGGGCTGTGGGACCGCGACATCACGGTGCTGACCGTGCACCGCGGCAGCTCCGTCATCCCGAACCCGCGCAGCGGCGTGCTGCTGGAGCCCGGTGACCGCCTCCTCTGCTTCGGCAAGCTGGAGGAGATGCGCTCGATGATCCCCGACCGCCGCAAGCGCCGCGCGAAGGTCCGCAAGCTGCCCAAGGAGCCGCTGCCCGAGACCGAAGCCGCGTCGTGAGAGCCGTCAGGCGTCGTCCCACCAGCGGAGGACGCGCAGCGCCCGCAGCGTGATCCAGCGGCTCGGGTGCCCCTCCCCCTCGCCCCAGTCGTTCCAGGCAGGGCCCTCGTGGTGGTTCTCGAGTCGCCAGAGACCGCGCTCGTCCGCCTTGCCGCGCAGCAGCTCGACCGCGTCGGCGAGGCGTGGATCACGCCGATCGACGGTGCGGAAGTGCTCCAACCCGCGCAGCACGTCGTGGTACCAGCGCACGGGATACGACAGCATCGTCATGCGCGGATCGGCGACGGCCCCCGTGGACCGGCGGCGATACAGCCCGCGCTCGAGCAGGTACTCCTCGCCGGAGGCGAGCGCCTCGGCGACCGCGGGGTCGGCGCGGCCGGTGCCCCGCCAGGCGGCCAGGCCCTCCACCACGCAGATGGTCGAGTGGAACGAGGAGACGCGGGCACCGTACTCGGCCCAGCAGTTCCACGCCCCGTCGACGAGGCGACCATCGACGAGGGTGGCCGCGATGCGGGAGCCGTCCTCGCCGAAGTAGGCGGCCGCGGCGAGCGCCATCCCGTTGATGCAGGGCTCCACCTCGCCGTCGAAGTAGCGCTCGCCGGCGTGCTCCCAGCGCACGTTCTCGCGGACGCGCGCGATCGCCTCCCGAACCTCCGGAGCGGCCGGGTCGACGCCGAAGTCGGCCAGCTGCTGGAGGACGAAGTGCGTGGCCGTCCAGGCGTCGAAGAACGGACGGCTCTCGTCGACCCAGCCGGGGCGGTAGGTGCCGCCGTCCCAGCGGCCGTCCGCATCCTGCGCAGCGAGGAGCTCGGCACCCCAGCCCTCGCGGGCGACGCGCGAACGCTCGGTCGCCACCTCCTCGTCGGTCGCGTCCGTCAGGTCACGCAGGGCCTGCCAGCGGAGGGCGGGGTCGGCGTCGAGCAGCCAGTCGATGGCGGTCATGGCCGACATGGTACTCAGCCCGCGGACATTCGTGCCGAATGTCGGGAAACGGCGCCGCATTCGCCACATTCGGCACGAATGTCCGCGGGCGAGAGGAGGCGTGGCCGCGCTATCGCCGGGCGTTCTCGACGTCGAGGGCCGAGTACACGGCGCCCCCGCACTCCGTGCACGTGCCGCCCGCGGTCAGCTTGAGGGTGTCGCCGACCGTGCGGCCGATCACGACGATGCGGCCGCCGCAGCGCGGGCACGGCACGACGAGCGGCATGCTCGCGGGCACGCCACCGGGCGTCGAAGCGGGAGGCATGTGTGCCACTGTCGTCCTTCCCCGTGCCGTCGCGCAAGTCGGCATCGGGATTTTCTCCGTTTTCGTTGCCGCGACCCGCGCGCGTCCGCCAAGCTCGACAGACCACGACGACCGCGACCACGGAGGATGACGATGTCGTTCCAGGCGTATCTCGACAACATCGAGGCGAAGACGGGGCTCACCCCGCGGCAGTTCATCGAGCTGGCCCACGAGCGCGGGCTCGACGCACCGGGCACGAAGGCCGGCGACATCCTCGCGTGGCTCAAGGACGACTACGACCTCGGCCGCGGGCACGGGATGGCGCTGGTCCACGTGATCACCAAGGGCCCCCAGATCAGCAGCAAGCACGTCGGGACCGACGGCACCCACTCCGACGAGTCCGAGACGCTGTGGCTCGACGGCGCCGCCACCAAGCCGAGCTGACGCGCTACTCGCCCGCCCAGACCCCGTAACGCACCCGCTGCAGCGGCCACTCCGACGCCAGCCAGCGCGGGACCGCCGCCGCCAGCTCGGCCTCCAGCGGACCGCCGGCCTCGGCATCCACGACCCACCAGCTCACGACCGCATCGTGCGCCTCGTCGTCCGCCTGATCGATGTAGACGCACCCGAGCAGACGGGTCTCGGCGTCGTCGAAGAGGGCGTAGTTGAACGACTCGTTCGTGCGCATCTCGGCGGCGTGGTGCTCGAGGTGCTCGAGGTCCTGCTCGCGCGTCATGCCCTCGGGCGGCCAGCCCCAGTGCTCGCCGTAGATCGCGAACAGCCGCTCGCGGGAACCCATCACCGCAGCCAGGTCGAGGTCGACGTCGCCGGGCGCGATCGGCCGCAGATGGTGGGTGGAGCCGACGTCCGCTCGCGGCGGGTGCTCGAAGGTGCGGGGGAGCCAGGGCATGCGCGTCCTCTTCTCGTCGTCGAGTGGATCCGTGGGGCGATCCCGTTCGGGGACAGGATGCCACGGATCCCCGGCGGATATCATGGCCGGATGACGGACGAGGAGGCTGCCGTCGCCACCCCGCACCGGCCGGCGACCCTCAAGGACATCGCCGCGCTCGCGGGCGTCTCGATCGCCACCGCCTCGAAGGCGCTCAACGGGCGGGAGCACGTGCGGGAGGAGACCCGCCAGCGCGTCCAGCGGGCGGCCGAGCAGCTCCACTTCTCGCCGAACACACTCGCGCAGGGGCTCTTCGCCGGGCGCACCGGCACGGTCGGGCTCATCACGAGCGACCTCGACGGCCGGTTCTCCATCCCCATCCTGATGGGCGCGGAGGACGCCTTCGGCGCCGGGAGCATGTCGGTGTTCCTGTGCGACGCGCGCGGCGACGCGATCCGCGAGCAGCACCACCTGCGGGCCTTGCTGTCGCGGCGGGTGGACGGGATCATCGTGCTCGGCGACTCCGCCAACCCGCGCGATTCCATCGGCCACGACCTCCCGGTGCCCGTCGTCTACGCGTACGCGCCCTCGACCGACCCCGGCGACGTCTCGGTCGTGAGCGACAACCTCGGCGCGGGTCGCATGGCCGCCGAGCACCTGCTCGCCTGCGGCCGCTCGCGCATCGCCTACATCTCGGGCGACGTGACGTACGAGGTCGCGCGGGAGCGGGTCGCCGGCGCGGCCGCGGTGCTCGGCGAGGCGGGCCTGCAGCTCCTCGGCGGCGAAGCGCTCTACGGCGCGTGGAGCGAGGTCTGGGGGCGGGGTGCCGCCCGCACGGTGCTCACGCGCTTTCCGGAGGTCGACGCCATCCTCTGCGGGTCCGACCAGATCGCCCGCGGGGTGCTGGACGTGCTGCACGAGACGGGCCGGACGGTCCCGGACGACATCGCGGTGATCGGGCACGACAACTGGGAGCCGCTGGCGACCCAGTCGCGGCCTCCGCTGACCACGATCGACATGGAGCTGCAGGAGGTCGGCCGGGTCGCCGCGCAGCTGCTCGTCGAGGCGATCGACGGTCGCCCCGGGAGCGGATCGCACCGGGTGGCGTGCCGGCTCGTGACCCGCGACTCCACCGCACCCGCGGGCTGAGCGGGCTGACCCGCCTGGCTCGGGCCGGATCAGGCGAGCAGTCGCTGCCAGTCGGCGGGGACGCGCTCGGCGGGGCCGGGAGTGGACTGGTCGAGCGGGTGGCTGTGCGGCGCGGCGAGCTCGGGGCCGCCGATGAACCGATCGGTGACGTAGTCCCAGAACCAGTCCTCGCCGGGCTCGAAGCTCTGGATGACCCGGTGCCCGGACTCCCGGGCGTGCGCGGTCGCGTGCTTGCCGAGCGACTGGTCGCAGCATCCGATGTGCCCGCACTCCGCGCAGCGGCGGAGGTGGAACCACCAGGAGCCGTCGCGCGTGCACTCCACACAGCCGGGGCCGGAGGGCGGAACGGCGGGGTCGATGCCGTTGCGGCTGGTGTCGGTCATGGGTCCTCCTCGAGGTGCGGGCAGCGCGAGCAGGTCCTCCGCCACATGCCGAAGCTACAACGGTCGCGGCGTTCGCGGCAGAGCGGGATGTCGACAGCGGTTGCGACGAATGTCGAGTCGCGTGTCCCGGTGCTATGGTGCCGAAATGGCCCGACGACGTGAATTCGACGAGCAGACGCTCCTCGACGCCGCGACCGATGTCTTCTGGAGCCGCGGCTACGCCGCCACCGCGCTGAGCGACATCGCCTCCGCCAGCGGCGTCGGCACCAGCAGCATCTACGCCGCCTACGGCAGCAAGTGGGGTCTCTTCCTCGCCGCGTTCGAGCGCTACTGCGCCGACCGGGTCGCCATCGTGCGCGCCGCGGTCGCGAACGGCGACGGCACCCGCCGCGACGTCGCCGAACGGATGCTCGCCGCCATCGTGGACGACTGCGCCGGGCAGCCCGACCGGCGCGGCTGCCTCATGCTGAACAGCATCGGCGAGCTCGCCGCCGACCATCCCGACGTCACGCGCATCAGCAGTGAGACGGTGGACGCGATGGAGGCCGCTGTGCGCGAGCGCCTGCCGCAGGATCCCTCCGCCGACAGCCTCGCGGCGCACATCGTCGCGCTCTCGCAGGGCCTCATCCAGCTGAGCCGGCTCGGCGTCAGCGAGCGGCGCCTCCGCAGCACGGCACGGGCCGCCACCGAGGCGATCCCGGCGTAACCCCTGCCGACATTTGTGCCGAATGTCGGCTTTCGCCGCCCTATTCGCGACATTCGGTCCAAATGTGCGGACGCCGTATTCGACAGATGTCGAAGCGGGATGCGACGAACAGGGCTGCCGTGCCCCGTCGGCGCCGGCCTACGCTCCTGCTGTACGCACCGCATCGGAAGCCCGGAGCAGCGTCCGGGAGACAAGGGGTCGCAATGTCGGAGTCCAGGCACGTCGCGCCGCTGATCGGCGGCGAAGGCGTCTTCGAGAACGAGTTCGGCAGCATCACCCAGGTGACGTCGAGCTCCCTGCCCATCCTGACCGGGCTCTCGGTCAAGCGGATCACGCTGGCGCCGGGCGCCCTGCGCGAACCGCAGTGGAACGTCAACGCCAACCAGATCGCCTACGTGGTCAAGGGCACCGTGCTCGTCTCCACCCTCGGCAACGGCGACTCGTTCTCCACCTTCGTCGTGCAGACCGGCCAGATGTACCACGTCGAGTCAGGCGCGGTCTATCACATCGAGAACGTCGGGGACGGGGAGGCCGAGATCATCGCCGCGCTCCGCACCGACCGCCCGCAGCACTTCTCGCTGCAAGACAGCGTCAATGCGATGTCGGATGCGGTGCTCGGCAACACCTACGACCTCCCCTCGGCCGCGTTCGCCGCCTTCGACCGCCAGCACTCCTCGCAGATCGTGCACCGCGACGGCCCCGCCCGCATCCCGGGCACCGCCGGCCTCCCCAACGCCCGCCTCTTCGACATGGAGGGCCAGAACGCGCCCCTGTCGTACGAGTGGGGCAAGGCCCGCCTCGCCCGCAAGCAGTTCTGGGCCGCGCTCGACGACCTCTCGATGTACGAGCTGCTGATCGGCGGCAACGGGATGCGCGAACCGCACTGGCACCCCGTCACCGGCGAGCTCGGGTATGTGCAGAGCGGCCACGCCCGCATGACCGTGCTCGACCCCGACGGGACCCTCGACACCTACGAGCTGCACCCCGGCGAGGCCTACTTCGTGCCGCGCGCCTACCCCCACCACATCGAGGCGCTCGGCGACGAGGGCATCCGCTTCCTCATCTTCTTCGACCAGCCCACCCCCGGCGACGTCGGCTACCGCGCCACCGCCTCCGCCTTCTCGCGGGAGGTGCTCTCGGCGGCCTTCAAGGTGCCGGAGCGGGACCTGCCGACCTTCCCGTTCACGCCGGTCGACCCGCTGATCGTGGCGCGGTCGAACCCGAGGGATCCGGTGGAGGGGGAAGGCTGATCACTCGGTGACGTTCGCGGCGAGCCGGCGCCGAAGCGTGCGAAGGAGTTCATCGCGGTCGGAGGCGGACGCTGCGTAGACGTATGGCGCATACCATCGCTCCGAGCGGGGTACGAGCGGAATCTGCCACGACTCGCCCGAGTCGACGCGTATCAGGATGGCCGGCACGCTTCTGCCCCCTCGTCCGTCGCGCACAGGAGTCGCTACCGATTCGAGACTCACGACGTGGGCTGCGGCGATGAAAACACAGCTGCCCTCGACCGGATCCTCCAGATACCAGTGGACCCCGGCCTCATCGATGGCGACGATCGTCCACATCGCCGGACGCATGCCACCGCTCAGGCTTCGGAGAATCGCATCGGACTGTTTCGAGCGCGTCGCCTCGAGGATGACGGCGCCGGGCACCATCGCGGCCGCGAGGGCGAGCCTGCGATGCGCCACGAGCCGACGGGCACCGAGCCCCACGATCACGATCACGGCTGCGGCCAGCGCGACGCCGAGTATCCATCCGAAAGGCAGGCTCGGGCCGCGACCTCGAGCCACCGTCGCGACGAGAGCGGCACCGGGAAGGATGAGGAGGAGCGACCATTCCCGCCGCCACCCCGACCGAGGAATGCCTGTCGCCGATACGGCGCGCCTGTCGGTGCTCATTCCTGGCCTTCCGTCCACGATGCCGAGGCCCGCCGAGGGACGAGCCCGACATCCAGGAAACGGGCATGAGCCCTGTGGCTGCGACCGAGCCACCGCCCCAGGTGGTCCCCCTCGCTCGCATTTCGAAGGTACTTCGATGCCACAGGGCTCCCCCCGTATTCCCCCTCTAACCGCCGCTCGCGCGCCGGATTGCTGTCAAGCAAAGCGTATCCTCGCGACCCGAGCATCCGCATTCGGTCGAATTGCGTGAGCGGACGGCGCACTTTACGTAGACTGCGCAGTCTAGCTACGAGGTTGGTGCGTCCGTCGTGCGAATCAACTGAGGCGAACCCGGGGAATGAAGCCCTCAGCCCAACAGCCCCCGGATCAAAGTGAAGAGGTTGATCACGGCATGCGCTCTCGTTGACTTTTGGCCACGGATTCCGCACGGACAATCATCCAGCCGCCCATGCTCGTCGCACCGACGACGAAGAGAGGGAGACCGATCAGAGCCTCAGTGCTCAGCATCATGTTCCTTCGTCCGTGAGGTGCTCGGCGGTAGCGACCGGCTGCGAACTCCCTCGACGGGGTCCGACCGGACATCACCTCGACAAGTCAATCGAATCCCAATAGCGACGGCGAGCCCACACAGCGCGTCCAATCCCGCGGATGTCTGCAACGCCCAGTCCAACCGTGGAGAAACCAGCGCCACAGCAATGACAGCGACTGATCCGACGACGGTGAGACAGAAGCCGATAACACGGCGACGGGCCAGGACCCGCTTCCATAGTCGAGCGCCTGGCATCGCTACCCCACCTCTCCCATTTCTGACCGAATCAGGTTCGTGTCCACCTGGAACCGACGCTACGACTCCCTTTCAACGGCATACGCTCGCGGCGACGACGTTGCGTAGAGAGCCATCCTTAGTTCGGTACTCGGAGGTTGACGGCAGTGAGGTTCGGCGCTATTTCGGGCCTGACCGCGACGACCGCCCCCAAGAACCACCACCAACAGACCCATCGCGAGGAATCCCACGAGAGATTCCGAGGAAGGCGGTCCCATCGCCAGGAGGGTCACCCCGTTCAACACGACGTACGCTCCATCACCGCTCACGACGCATCCACCTCAGATCTCTTTGCCTTCATGGCGTCCGTAACCCCGATCTTCACCAGCTGACGAAGAGGACGACGACAAAGAGCGGCACGAGAACGATGGCGCCGGTGCAGAGGATCGTGCTGACGAGGAAAAGCCCGGGTTGACGTGCGGTGGAGGGGGACTTCGCCCATGTCGTCCAGTCACCCCGACGTCTCACGGCGACGATGCCACCGCAGACTCCCAAGACCGCGAGCACGACTGTGAACGCGATCTGCGCTCCGATGTTGATCATCCATGCCCCGCTTCGACTGTTGTCTCACTCATGGCGCGATGACCGCGGTGGAGATGAGAATGGCGACGCCGAGGACCAGTCCGACAACCCCCATCGCCAGGCCCAATCGAACAGCACGACGGAGATGCACCGACGACAAGGTGCAGGGCTGCGGCAATGCACAACAGGCAGATGGTGGCGCTCGCCCTGCGGTGGGACCGGCCAGGATGTGACCCGCCGGTTCTATTCATGATCGACGCGGGCGCACGCTCCGTCGGGGACGGAAAGCAACCGCCAGCGGCCCGCCGAGGTGCGGACCAACGTAGCGCCGCCCTTGCGGACGTTTCTGCGAGCCTGAGCGTGTAGGCGGGGCACGGCGGGCACGCTAATCGGTCACCCACGAGCTAGCGCGAAGAGCCAGACAGCACCCGCACGATGAGCGGTCGTTGGATGCCTTGCTGTTCCAGCCAGCCCGAGAACCGCTTCGGAGTGCAGATGGCAGGCCGACGCGAGACACTCAATCCCTGTGCACCCAGGCTCCGCACGATCTCGCTGCGCCGTCTCGCTAACCCACTAGCCCAAGCAACGAGGCTGACTACCATTTCGAGCGCCAAGAGGGCATTGACCAAGCCGACGATCACAGTCGCGACACCGATAACGTTCAATACTCCGGTGATCCAGGACAAGAGGATCGCGATCGAAGCCGCCACCAGAAGTAGGTGAGTTCGGAAAAGGTTCCGCGCGAAGACTTCTCCCACCAGCGGATCCCAAACCTTTATGAAACCCGTTCTTCCGGGCAGTAGATCCTGCCACTCCCACATTTCATTCGCCTTCAACTCAACCCCACCTTTCGCGACCCCAAAGGATCAGAACACCTGTCTTCGTCCTGCTTGCGGCGACGATCCCCATTGCCGTCGAAGACGTTGAATTCGCGACGGCATCAGCGCTGCGTCAGCGACCAAGAGGCCGCCAAGAAGGAGAAAGAAGACGTACGTAAAGAAGGTGCCAAGCGCGGCGGTGCCGAGCAAAAGGAAAGTGAAGTAAAGAATTCCCGCCCACGCCCGCGACAAGTAATAGTTGTGCACGCCCAGGAGTCCGCCGGCGACGAGAAGAACGTAACCCACAGCAGTCGAATAGCGTCGCGAAGCGCCTGATTCGAGCTTCAGCAGAGGTTTCAATCGCCATACAAGAAGCGACACCAGAACGTACACGACCGCTGTTGGGATCGCGCGCCAGCCCAAGAGGAGAATCGCTAGGACGCTGAGGATGCTGAGGATGAGAGCGAGAGTTACTGCTCTGCCGCCCCTCGCAACCAACTCACAGACAATCGCGATCGGCAGAGCGACCAACACGCCCGCTGAAAACGCACACCCCAACACGATCGGGACAATCAGGACGATCACCTTGAGGTTGATGCTGCCCAGAATCGAGTTCCAGTCCAGTACTACGAGAGTGATCGCCAGGCCCACCACATGGAGGGCTGCGGCGGCGATGAGCCCCCAAATGGCGAGGTTGAGGAACGCCACCTCCCGAGCGGATGCTGTAGTGGTTTGAGCTTTTGGCACGATCAACTCCTCCACCGGGCCAACTGGTCCGCCCACAACTCGTATTCAGCATCCTGCCAGCCGTATAGCGAATCGAGGAAGGATGCCACATCTTGCGGATCGAGATTGATACAGGCACCGCCACCGACGGGCAACGAAGTGCCGCAGAGGACTAGACCAGGAACGACACCAATCCCATCCACCACAACGTCGATGAAGGCTATCCACGCGTCTCCACACAACTTGTTGCACTCAAGCCAGAGGCGCGCCCGTTGCTCAGAGTCTTTGAGATTCTTCGCGTCGACGCACTGTGGGCTCACGTATGGGCTGATGTACCGCACCTTTCCTTCGGGGCACCCATGAGTGTCTGGTAGGTCGTTCTGATCGTTCGGCCCGCCCGCGGAGGGGCTCGCCGGCGTCGTCGGCGTGCTCTCCGTCGTGGGAGGCGGTGGCCCCGCTTTTTGCCATGCCTGATGCGGCGGAGCCCCGCAGCCGAGCGGCAGCGCGTCGGTGCTGCCCCGCTTCGCGCAGAGGTGCCCGTCCGGGTCCCAATTGGTGGTCGGGTTGCCTGCCGCGTACTGGTGCCGGGCCAACGACTTCGGCTGGGTCAGCAGCCCCCGCCAGGTGTCCGGAGTCGTCCATGTCCCCGTCGCCACGTCATAGCTGCGGGCGAACGTATGGATCAGACCCTGCGTCGCATCCTGGGCGTGACCGGTGTAGCCCTCCGGCGCACTCCACCCCTCGGTCTCGAACGCCTGGGCACCCCAGTCGTCGTACGACGTCAGCTGGGTGATCGACCCAGCGGTGACGCCGGCGATCGTCGAACCCAGACCATCCAACAGATCCCAGGTCGCCTCCCCGGAAGCGGAGACATGCTCGGCCAGAGAACCGGCCGCATCCCGCACCAACGTACTCGTGCTGCGCCGAACTCGTCGACTGCATCAGGGAGGTGCCGTCGTAGACGTTCGAGGTCGTCTGTGTGCCGTACTTCGTTTCATCAGCACTCGACGCCTGACGACCCAGACCGTCATACACATACGACGTCGACCGGCCATCACGGGCAACCTGCGTCGCCTGACCGGACGCGTTATACGCGAACGACGTCCCCTCACCGGCCACCGACTGCGACACCCGGTTCCCGGCACCGTCATACGAGTACGAAGCCACGCCGCCGGACACTCCACGACCCGAACCCGACGTGACCGACTGCATCAGCCGGTTCGCGTCGTTGAAGGAGGCGGACTGGGAGAAGTTCCCATCCGCAGCTCCCGAACGAGCCCACCCGGTCCGGTTACCCGCCGGGTCGTAACTGTAGGTGTTCTTCTCGCCGGACGTCGTCTTCGAGGAGGTCAAGCGGTCCAGACCGTCGTAACCGTAGCTGTTGGAGGTCACCTTCGCCTTCGCGGGCGGCACGTCGGCGGACGGCACACCAGGCGCGGGCGCGGAAGCGTGGCCCGAGCCGTCGGTCGTGGACGCGACCGGCGGCGCCGGGGTGATCGTCCGGGTCGCCTTCGTCACGTTGCCGTCCGGGTCGTACCCGTACTGGTAGCGGAGCGCGCCGCCGTCGGCCACCGGGTTCTCCGGCGTCGGGACGGTGCGGCCGTTCAGGTAGGTGTTGGTGTGCTTGCACATGCCGTTCTCGCCGGCGGCGGGCGCGGACCGCGCGCTGAGGTAGCCGGCGACCGTCGCACACTTCTCCGGCTGCACGTCGCTCGCGGCGAACGCAGCAGGCTTCGGAGACGGTGACGGCGATGCGGGCGCGGCCGCCGCAGGCGTGGTGTGGAGGACATCGACGACACGGTTCACGGCGTCGTACGCGTAGCTCGTGGCGACGCCGGTCGAGCGGGCGAGCTCGGTGAGATTGCCCACCGCATCCCACGCATAGGTCAGACCACCCCACGGCGATGTCTGCGAGGTGACCTTGCCCGTGGCGTCGTATGTGTAGTCGAGGCTCTGCCCAGTCGGGAGGGTCATTCGAGTGGTCTGTCCGGCCGCGTCGTACGCGGTCTTCAGGTGCCCGCCGCGCTGATCGATCTGGGTGGTGGTGCGGCCGTCCTTGTCATAGGTCCAGCCCGAGGTGCCGGTCGGGTCGGTCATGGCGATGAGCTGCTGGTTCGCCGAATACTCGAAGGTCGCGACCGCGCCGGCCTGATTCTGGCGCTTCAGATCCCCGCGGCCGTCGTAGGTGTAGGTCGTGCTCGCACCATTGCCGTTCACCATCGCGGCCAGGCGGCCGGCGGCCGTGTACGACCACTTCGTGGTGGTGCCGACCGGGTCGATCTCCTTGGTGGTGCGGCCGGCGGCATCGACGGTGTATTCGGTCGTGGCCGTTGGGGTCGGTGACGCTGGTGAGCGCGCCGTCCGCGTCGTAGCCGTACATCGACACGACGTTCACGTCCGCGGATGCCGCGGCACCCTCCCGATACCCCTCGGTCACGCGGACGAGCTGCCCGGCCGGGTCGTAGCCGTAGCGGGTGACGTGCCCGTTCGCATCCGTCATCGACGTCTGATTGCCGGCCGCGTCCCAGCCGTACGCGGTGACGGCGCCGGTGGCGTCCGTCGTCGAGGTCTGGTTACCGTCGGCGTCGTAGGCGAACGAGGTGGTGTGACCGTTCGGGTCGGTGATCGAGGCGGTGCGTCCGTTCGGGTCGTACGCGTACGAGGTGGTGTTGCCGGCCGGGTCGGTGGTCGACGCGAGCCGGTCGAGGGCGTCGTAGGCGTTCGCGGTCGTGCGTCCGAGCGGATCCGTCACGGCGGTGAGATTGCCGTCGGCGTCGTACGCGTAGCCCGTCACCTCGCCGAGAGGGGTCTTCGTGGTGAGGAGCTGGCCGGCTGCGTCGTACGTGAACGTCCACGGGTTGCCCTGCCGGTCGACGACGCTCGTCACATTGCCATCCACGTCGTAGGCGAGGTCGGTCCGCTTGCCGAGGCCGTCGATGATCCGGACGACGCGGTCCATCGCGTCGTACTCGAACTTCGACACGATGCCGTCGGGATCGGTCTGCTTGATCACGCGCCCGACGGAGTCGTACACCGACGTCGTCGTGCCGCCGGTCGGATCCTTCTGCGTCAGGAGGTTGCCGTTGCTGTCGTACGTAAAGGTCGTCTTCGCCCCCGACGGCGAGGTGGAGCTCAGGATGTTCCCGACCCCGTCATAGGTGTACCGCCACTCGCCGCCGTTCGGGTCGACGGTCGTGATGACGCGATCCCGGTCGTCCATCGCGTTCGTGGTCGTGGCGCCGAGCGGATCGGTCTGCTTCGCCAGAGCGTCTTCGGCGGTGTACCCGTACCTCGTCACGCCACCGGACGGGCTGGTGGAGTCGGTGAGGTGGAACATGGCATCCCACGAGTACTTCGTCACCGCCCCGGTTGGGTCGGTCAGCGAAGCGAGGTGGTCGTTCGGCTCCCAGCCGTAGCCGAACGTCCCGCCTGCGGCGTCGGTGGTGCTGACCATGCGGTCGCCGGAATCCCAGGCGTAGCTGGTGGTGTGTCCACCCGGGTCCGTCTGCGCCGTCATGCGACCGGCGGCGTCGTACGCGTACCGAGTGGTCCGGCCGATCGCGTCCGTGCTGGAGGTCACGTTTCCCGCGGAGTCGTACCCGAAGGTCGTCGCTGCCCCCGAAGGCTGCGTCGTCTTCACCAGGTTGCCGCCCGCGTCGTACTCGTTCGCGATCGTCGTGCCGTCGGGTTGGTGCACCGCGACGAGATGACCGCTGCCGTCGTAGTCGTACGACCAGGTCCGCTGCGAGCCCTGCGGTGCGTGGCCGGAGGCGGACCCGACGAAGGGGCCGCCGGTGTCGGTCTTGGTCGCGACAAGACCAGTCGGCGTGTACGTGTACTTGGTGACGATCCCGTCCGCAGCGGTCGCCGTGGTGAGGTTGCCGGCCGCGTCGTAGGCGTACTTCGTCTTCGCGCCGTTCTCATCGGTCGACGAGAGGACGTTGTTGTCGGCGTCGTACGAGAAGGTCGCCGTGGTCGCGTCTGGATGCTTCACCTTCGTGATCCGGAACCGGTCGTCGAAGAAGTAGACGCTCGTCCGGCCGAGGTTGTCGGTGTAAGTGGTCTGCCCGGCGGTCGAGTAGTCCAGCGAACGGAGATTGCCCTCGACATCCCACTGCTTCACGATGCGGCCCTGGTCGTCGTACTGGTTCTTCAGGTACGTCGCGCCCGTCGCATCGGTGCCCGTCAGGAGCTGGTGCATGTCGTCGTAGGTGAACTGCTTCGTGCGGCCATCCGGAAGGGTGATGGTGGTCAGGTTGCCGGCACCGTCGTACGAGAGCGACCAGCGATCGCCACCCGGTCGGGTGAACCCGGTGACCCGGCCCAGCGCGTCGGAGTCGACCTGGATGGTCTGGCCCGACGAGTCCGTGATGGAGGCGAGCGGATAGAACTGCGACGTCGCCATGTCCGCGGGCGGCCCGTACGAGAGGGTCGTCGTACGCCCCTCGGCGTCGGAGTACGAGACGAGGTTGCCGATGCCGTCGATGTTGGCGGTGTCGAACACCCAGCTCTCGCCGGACACGTCGGTCAGCTTCAGTCGGCCGCCGCCCGCCTCCGTCAGAGTCTGATGGAGGCCCGGGTCAGAGGTCGTATAGCCGCCGCTGCCGTTGCCTGCGAAGACGAACGAGGCGCCGTCGCCGCGGACCACCATGACCGTACCGTCGATGAAACGTTGCGCCCGAGCACCCATTCCGAACGACCAACCCGCGCCGACGCGTGAGAGACGTCCGTCCTGGCTGTTGTAGGTGAGGGTGATGTCCGTGCTCGAACCGCCCGCACCCGGGAGGGAGAAGAGCTTCTCCTGCTCGAAGAGGTTGCCGGTGGAGAACGAGAAGGGCTCGCCGCCGTAGGTCAGGTAGCTCTGCAGCCCGAGCATCCGCCAACGCGCGAAGTCCGCAGCCGAGGGAGGGGTCGGCCAGCCGCCCGTCACCGGGTCGGTGCAGTCGAAGCCCTGCGTCCCGAGGTATATGCCGAGGCCGGTGAAGACGCCGTCGGCCAGGTGGGGCATCCCGCCGTTGTCCATGTAGCTGCGGTCGTAGTGGTTGTCGAGGTAGAGGGCTTCGAGATGAGTGAACGCGTTCGGGACCCCGGCGAACTCGTCACCTGGGAAGTTGCCGTTGTTGCCGACGTTCCTCGCCGGGCGTCCGGTGTAGGTCGGCAGGTTGCCCACCAGCGAATCGGACACCGCGTTATCGGCCGCACCTCCCCGCGAGAACACCTGCGAGCCGCCCTGCTCGGGATGTTCGCCGCCCCATGCGACGCCCTCCCAGGTGTTGAAGCCGATGCCGAGGGAGAGCGTGGGGTTCCACGCTGCCATCTGGCCGGCTCGGATCTCGCGCGGGATCATCGGGTTGCCCGGGTCCTCGCGCGTGATGTGTACGGTCGCGAGGCACAGGTTCTGCAGTCGCGACGCGATCTGCTGCGCAAGCTGGATGTTGTACGGCAGTTCGGTCACCGGCGGGGCCGGAGTCGTGACGTGGCCTTCGTCGTTGTCGGGGTCGAGCACGATCACCGGCCGATCCGGCACCGGGAAGGGCGTGCCGATGACCACGAACTGCGACAGGTGCGTCGAGACGCCCTTCACCACGCCCGCCTCGGCGTCGTAGTACGACGGCAGCACCGTCCACTGCTCACCCGCGTTCTCGCGCGTGTAGATCTGCAGTGTCGCCGGGTCCAGGTCGTTCTCCGTCACACGCTCCAGGTCGGGCTTCAGCTCGAGGGCGACGCCGGGGACGACGTCGGAGACGACCGGGCCCTTGTCCCCTCCACCGCGGGTGTTGACCGCCTTCGCCGGGAACTGGGTCACCGGCTTGCCGTCGCCATCGGTCGCTGTGATCTCGACCGGGTCGGAGACGGGCGTGCCGCCACCGGGCTGCTCGGAGCGGGCAGCGCGCAGCGCGTTCGCGGGCGCCGCGCCGACCGCCACCGACAGCTTCGACTCGACCTTGTTGCCGGAGAACGTTACGGAGGCGCCGAGATCGCTCGCGTCGATCGTGGCCTTCTTGCCGGGAGCGATGTCGCCGGTGGCGGCAGGGGCCGGCGCCTCGGTCTCAGCCGTCACCCGCGCGTCCTGCACCCCCGCCGCCGAGCGCACCTCGGCCAGCGTCGCTGCCGCCGTCCGCCTCGCCAGTTGCATCGGGGACGCCTGAGCAGGCGTCACGGTGCCGACCAGGGTCAGCCCGGCGACCGCAGCGGAGGCGATCACGGCCATGACGACGCGCGCGTGTACCAGGCGGGTGACGAACCGTCCCCGCATCCGTCGCGCCCGCATCAGACGGCCGCGCCCTGCTCGAGAGCCGCCGAATACAGGCCGCGACGACGTGAGAGGACGATGCCGGTGCCGATCAGGGCGGCCGCGAGAGCGAGGATGACGCCGATGGCGATCATCGAGCCTGTGGACGCCAGCGGGTTGCGCGCGCTGACGCAGGAGGCGAGCACGATCGCGTCGGAGACACCGTCGCCGTCGTAGTCCTCGTGGCCGGTCGCACAGCCGGTGGTGCCGCAGATCACGACCGAGGCCCATTTCGGCACGCCGTGGGAGTTGACGTCGCGGTTGTCGGTCCAGCAGGTCGCCGAGCCGCAGACGATCTGGCGGGCGTAGTCCGGGATGCCGTCGCGGACGCTGTCCTTCGTCGGGGACGCGCACGTCGTCGTGCCGCAGGCCATGACCTCGACCCAGTCGGCGATGCCGTCCTCGTCCCGGTCCTCACGGCCCGTCGCGCACGTGGCCGTGCCGCACACGACACGCTCCACGACGTCCGGGATGGTGTCGCCGTCGGAGTCGCACGACGACACCTCGCCCTGTGCCGGGCACGGGACGTAGCTGCGGGTGTCGGCTGCCGCCGAGGACGAGACCGGCGCCGGCGCGGCTGCGAGCGTCGTCGGCACTGCCGTCGCCGCATCCGCGGAGACCCCCATCGCCAGTGGTGCGAGCCCCAGCGTCACCGACGCCACGACTCCCAGCACCCAACGAACACGACCGCCTGCACGCCCCCGAGAATTCACGAGCGTCAGCCTGGCGGAGCCGGAGGACGCGCTCGATGCAGATCGGGAGGGTTCAGTACCTATCGGTATGGAATTGAGTAGACCGGACCTTCTAGGTAAGTACGGCGCTGGCCCAGCGGGCTGTTACCGCATCCGCGCACAGCCCCGGAACGCAGCAGCCCCGCAGCCCCTAGCTCTCCGGGATCCAGATGCGCATCGTCGAGGGGCCGCGTTCAGCCCACTCGTTGTACGGCACGAGGGCGACGTCGGCGGGTTCGGCGGCGGAGCCGGCGGGGGCCGTCGCGTAGGGCCACGGGCCGTCGCCGGAGACGCGGTGCGCGAGGCGGACGAGCACCCGGCCGTCGGCGTCGCGCGGGGCGACCTCCGCATCCAGCACCGCGTCGTCCACGCCCTCCCAGCCGGCCGGGAGGTCGACGGACTCGAGCGCGTAGACGACGGGGCCGCGCTCGACGGCGAGGCTGCCGCGCACGGCGTCGATGCGGGGGTCGGCGCGCACGAAGTGCGGGGAGACGGGCAGGTCGAGGGTCACGACGTCGCCGGCGCGGAAGGCGCGGCGGACCTCGGCGTAGCCGGGAGCGACCTCCCGCGTCTCGCCGCCGACGGTGAGGGTGGCGCCGGCCGCCCAGGCGGGCACGCGGAGCTGCAGCGTCCAGGGCTCGGTCGCGTCGTTCTCGACGGTGACGGCGATGCGGCCGTCGGCCGGGTACTCGGTCGCGACGGCGAGCGCGACCTCCTGGCCGGTGCCGAGCACGGTGCGGATGCGCGCCGGGGCGTACTGGTGCAGCTGCAGCGAGCCGTCGTGGCCGGCGGTCGCCAGATACGCGTCGAGGCTGGCCAGCGTGCGCGCCACGTTGGGCGGGCAGCAGGAGACCTCGAACCAGGGCGCGCGCAGGGAGGCCTCGGCGCGCGGGGAGACCACGTCGGGGTCGGCGGCCTCGCCGGGGGTGCGGCGGTGGAGGGTGTTCGCGTAGTAGAAGGCGGTGCCGTCGGCCGACGGGGAGGTCGCGACCACGTTGTACAGCGTGCGCTCGACGAGGTCGGCGTAGGCCGCATCCCCCTCGGCGAGCAGCATCCGCCAGCTGAACTGCACGGACGCGATTCCGGCGCAGGTCTCGGAGTACGCCCGGTCGGAGGGCAGCTCGAAGTCGTCGCCGAACGCCTCGTCCTGGTGGTGCGACCCCTGGCCGCCCGTCACGTAGGTGCGACGGGCGACGGTGTTCGCCCACTGGCGCCGCAGCGCAGCCGAGAGCTCGGCGTCTCCGGTCTCGGCCGCGACGTCCGCGGCACCGGAGGCGAGGTAGTTGGCGCGCACGGCATGGCCACGCATGACATCGGCCTCCCGCACCGGGATGTCGTCCTGGTAGTAGGAGCGGCCCCATTCGATGTCGCGCAGCACCCCCGTGCCGCGGCGCTCGACGAACAGGCGGGCCTGCTCGATGTAGCGGCGCTCGCCGGTCACGCGCCCGAGCTCGACGAGCGCGGTCTCGACCTCCGCGTGCCCGCAGACCGAGGGGATGCCGTCGGGACCGAACACGTCGCACACGAGGTCGGCGAGCCGGGTGGCGACGCCGAGGAGGCCGTCGTCCGACCCCGGACGCGTGCGCTCGCGGGCAACGGCGGCCTGGAAGAGGTGACCGGCGCAGTAGAGTTCGTGCCCCCATTCGAGATCGGACCAGCGGGCCCCCTGCCCGGAGCGGCCGAAATTGGTGTCGAGATAGCCGTCGGCCTCCTGAGCGGCGGCGACGCGGGCGACGGTGCGGCGGAAGCGGGCCTCCAGTTCCGGGTCGTCGTCGCGGCCGAGCTGCCAGGCGACGGCCTCGAGGTACTTGTAGACCTCGGAGTCGGCGAACTCGCGGCCGCGACGGCCCGCGGGGAGCGCTCCGCCCGCCGCCAGGTCGAAGTTGCCCAGCCAGCCCTCGCGCTCGAGCCAGTGCTCGATGTGGGCGAGGGTCGCCGTCGCGTTCACGCGCTGCCGGTCGGCCCAGTGGCCGCCGGTGATGCGCACCTCCCCCAGCCCGAGCGGGCGCAGCCGTCCCGTCGACGGGACCGCCGGGGCGATGGGGAGCGTGGCGGTGGTGGTCTGATCGAAGGTCATGGTCATCCCTTGAAGGCGCCGGACAGGAAGCCGCGCACGTAGTGTCGTTGCAGGAGCAGGAAGAGCAGCACGCACGGCAGCGCGAGCACGATCACGCCGGCCTCGGTGGCGCCGTAGTCGACGACGCCCTGCACCTGACCGCGGAGGTTCGAGACCGCCAGCGGCAGCGTCATCCGGTTGGAGTCGTTGATCAGGATGAGGGGCGCGATGAAGTCGTTCCACGCGGCCAGGAAGGCGAACAGGCCGACGGTGATGAGCCCCGGCTTCACGGCCGGCAGCAGCACCCGCCAGAGCGCCCCGAAGGTGGAGCAGCCGTCGACCATCGCGGCCTCGTCCATCTCCTTCGGGATGGACTCGAACGAGATGCGCATCATGAAGGTCGCGAACGGCAGCTGGAACATGGTCAGCACGAGGGCGACCCCGACGAGCGAGTTCGACAGGCCGACCAGGTTCAGCAGCACGTAGAGCGGGATGAGCAGCGTCGCGTACGGCACCATCAGGATGGCCAGCGTGGCCATGAAGAGCACGTTGCGGCCCGGGAACCGGAACCGCGCGAACGCGTAGCCGCCGAACAGGGACACGAGGAGCGTGAGCAGCACGGTCAGCAGCGACACGAACAGCGAGTTGCCGATGTAGACCCAGATGCCGGCCTGGTAGTTGGCGAGGGAGGCGTAGTTTCCCAGGCCCCAGCCCTCGGTCTGGCTGGTGCCGGCCCGCGGGGCGAGCGACGAGACCGCCGTCCAGATCAGCGGGTACAGGAAGATGAGGGCGAGGCCGCCGGTCAGCACCCAGTACGGGGTGCGCGTGGCGATGCCGAGCAGGCGGGTGGGCTTGCGGCGGCGGGCGGAGCCGCGGGTGTCGGCTCGCGTCGCGGAACCGCGGCCGGACTCCGTCTGGCGCGCGAGGGTGTCGGCGCTCACAGGGCGTCCTCCTTCTGGCCGAACGCGCGGATCTGCGCGATGTTCACGATGATGAGAGCGACCAGCACGATCACCGACAGGGCGCCGGCGACGCCGAGGTTGTTCGGCCCCTGGAATGCGACGCTGTAGATCAGCTGCACGACGGTGATCGTGCTGTTGTCGGGGCCGCCCTTGGTCAGGATGTAGAACTGCTCGAACGCCAGCAGCGAGCCGGTCACGCACAGCACGGTGGTGTGGGCGAGCGTCGGCTTCAGCAGGGGCAGGGTGACGCCGCGGAAGGTCTGCCAGCGGCTCGCGCCGTCGATGCGGGCGGCCTCGTAGACCTCCTCCGGGATGCCCTGCAGGCCGACGAGCATCAGCAGCATGTAGAAGCCGGCGTAGCGCCAGACGATGAGGAACACGGTCGACCAGAGCGCACCCTCCGGTGTGCCGAGGAAGGTGAAGCCCCACGCCTTCATCAGGTCGGCGAAGGGGCCGGCGATCGGCGAGTACAGCACGTAGAAGAGGAGCGACGCCGACGCGAGGCCGAGGGCGCTCGGGATGAGGATGGCCGTGCGCAGGAAGCCCTTCCAGCGCGACGACTCCTGCACCAGCATCGCGAGCCCGAGGGCCAGGCCGAGCAGGATGACCGTCGTGATGACGGTGTAGAGCAGGGTGAAGCCGACCGACTCCATGAAGAACCGGTTGCTGAACGCCTTGACGTAGTTGTCGGGGAAGTTCACGCCCTGGTTGCCGCCGAGCAGCGGCCAGTCCGAGCCGGACATCTGCAGCACCAGCAGGAGCGGCAGGAGGAAGAGGAGGACGACGAACAGCGCCGTCGGGGAGGCGTAGAGCCAGCCCAGCCAGCGGCCGGAGCCGCGCTTGCGCGAGCGGGCGGGACGCGGGGGCCGCTGGGCCACCGTTGCACCGGCGGTCATGGGGAGCCTTTCGTCGGGAGGGAGGAAGGGGACGGGGCGGGCGCGCAGCACGGCGCCCGCCCCGCGAGGTCGGTCCGCTACTGCGAGAGGACCGAGGTGATCTCCTTGTTGTCGGCGTCGACCGAGTTGCCGTCGCCCAGCACCGCGTTGCGGATGAGGGTCAGCCACGGGCTGTTCGGTGCGTTGAACGCCTCCTGGAAGTTGAGCGAGAACGGGGTCTCGCCCTTGCCGGCCACCTCGTTGATCGTCACCAGGCGCGGGTCCTTCTCCGAGTACTGGTTCGTGGCGAGGTCGGAGCGGGAGACGACGTCGTTGTCCTTGGCGAGTACGCCGACCTGGGCGTCCTCTGACATCATCCAGTTGAGGAAGTTCCACGCCTGGGCGGACTTCTTGGAGTCCTTCGAGATGCCGATGCCGTCACCGCCGACGAAGGTGGAGCCGCCGCCCTTGGGGCCGGGGATGCCCGCCACGCCGACGTTGAACGTCGTCGACGAGAGCAGGGTGGCCGGGTACATCATGACGCCGACCTTGCCCTCGGTGAAGGCCGCGGTCCACGTGGGACCGGTCTCGTCCTTCGAGGCCGGGAGCACGGCGCCCGCCTTCCACATGTCCTGCCAGGTGCTGTAGACGCCCTTGGCGGTGTCGCTGTCGAGGAGGGACTTCGTGCCCTCGTCGTTCATGACCTGCTGCCCGTCGGCCCACACGCTCGGGAACCAGGTGAAGACGAGGCAGCCGCCGCAGGCGAGGCCCGTCGCGGTGCCGTAGGTGTCGGGCTTGTTCAGAGCCTGGACCTTCTTGGCGGCGTCGGCGTACTCCTCGAGGTTGGCCGGGGCCTTCTCGGGGTCGAGGCCGGCCTCCTTGAACAGCTCCTTGTTCCAGAACATCATCGAGAGGTCGAGGACGAACGGGAGCACGTGCTCCTTGCCGTCGGCGGTGCCCGCCTTGAGGTGGCCCTTGTTGATGCTGTCCTTGTAGCTGAGACCGTCGATCTGGGAGCTGATGTCCTGGAAGAGGCCCTGCTTGACCCAGTTGGGCACGTAGACGATGTCGGCGGCGAAGAGGTCGGGCAGTCCGCCCGAACCGGCTGCCGCGCCCACCTTCGCCACGTAGTCGTCGTTGGGGACGACCGTCAGCTCGACCTGGTTCTTGTGGCTGTCGTTGTAGGCCTCGACCAGGAGCTTGGCCTGCTTCTCCAGGGGTGCGCGGGTCCAGAGCGTGATTTTGGATCCGTCGTCGGTGCCGTCTTTGCTGATGGACTGGGGCGCGGACGATCCGCCCCCGCCCGAACAGGCGGCCAGCGTGATCGCCAGCGCGCCGGCGACGGCTACGGCCGCCAGGCGTCGCGTGCGACGAGTGAATACTGTCATTGCATCTCCTCGGTGCTCTTCATTGAGTCGGTGCTCATCGTTGAGAGTGGTGCGGGTAACGTCATCGGCTGGTGAAATTCCCGAAACGGGTTTCGGAATGTGGTGGACAGTCAACCGCGAAGTCCGCTTGTCTGTCAAGCAGAACTTGGGTGTATGGTTTCGAAACGACCGAAAACCTCGGAAAACACGACCGACGCATCGAAGGAACAGGGGGCGCGATGGCCGACGGCAGCACCGGCACGGGCCGCGCGGCGACGCTCGGCGACGTGGCACGCCTGGCGGGCGTCTCGATCGCCACCGCCTCCAAGGCCATCAACGGCCGCGACGAGGTCGCCCAGCGCACCCGCGCCCGCGTGCTGGCCGTCGCCGAGGAGGTCGGTTTCACCCCCAACGCGCTGGCGCAGAGCCTCACCGCCGGACGCACCGGCACCGTCGGGCTGCTGACGAGCGACCTCGAGGGCCGCTTCGTCATCCCGATCCTCATGGGCGCGGAGGACGCCTTCGGCGCCGGCCAGGTCAACGTGTTCCTGTGCGACGCACGCGGCGACGCCATCCGCGAGCAGTACCACCTGAAAGCCCTGCTCAACCGGCGGGTCGACGGAATCATCGTCGTGGGGCGTCAGACCGACCCGCGGCCCTCGCTGGGCCACGAGCTCCCCGTCCCGGTCGTCTACGCGTACTCCCCCTCCGACGACCCCGCCGATCACTCGCTCACGCCCGACAACCGCGTCGGCGGCCGGATGGCCGTGGAGCACCTCGTGACCTGCGGGCGCTCCCGCATCGTCCACATCACGGGCGACCCCACCTATGCGGCCGCCCAGGACCGCGCCATCGGGTTCCGGGAGGCCATGGCCGACGCCGGCCTGCAGTCGCCGGCCGAGCCGATGTTCGCCAGCTGGACGGAGAGCTGGGGCCGTGACGCCGCGACCCTGCTCTTCCGCCGCCACCCTGACATCGACGGCGTGGTCTGCGGGTCGGACCAGATCGCCCGCGGCGTGATCGACGCCCTGCGCGACCACGGCCGCAGCGTGCCGGACGACGTCGCCGTGATCGGCTACGACAACTGGCAGGTGCTCGCCACCAACTCCCGGCCCGAGCTCACCAGCGTCGACAACAACCTCGAAGAGCTCGGCCGGCTCGCCGCCCGCCGCCTGTTCGACGCGATCGACGGCCGCGGCCTCGAGCCCGGGACAGAGAAGCTGCCGGTGCGGCTCGTGATCCGCGGGTCGACCATCCCGCACCTGTAGCGACTGGGGCGCGTGGCTGGCGGAGGAGATCTGGCCACGGCGCGTGGTGTGTCGCAGGGAACGGAGGAGGTCGGGGGCCGCCGGGCTGTGCTCGTCCTCCGTTCGCCACCGCCAGGACGGCGGACGGCGAGTAGCCTGGGCGCGTGAGCGCGCCCGACGATGACCAGATCCCCACCGCCGAGGAGGCGCGCGCCGAGGTGCGGCGGCGGTTCGACGACCGCGCACCGACCTACGACGAGAGCGCGATGCACCGGGGGCTGGCAGACGCCGTCGCGGAGTTCGTGCTGGCGGGGGATGCGGGCGGCGGCCCGGGCGACGTGGCCACGGGCACCGGTCTCGTGCTGCGCGCCCTGCGCGACCGCGGCGCGCGCGGACGCATGATCGGCGTCGACCTGGCGCCCCGGATGCTGGAGGTGGCGCGCACCCACCTGCCGGAGGCCGAGCTCATCGAGGCGGATGCCGCCTCCCTCCCCCTCCCGGACGACTGCGTCGACCTCGTCACCTGCGTGACCGGCCTGCAGCTGTTCACCGACGCGCCGGCCGCGATCCGCGAGTGGGCGCGCGTGCTGCGGCCGGGAGGCCGGGTGGTGACGGCGACATTCGTCGCGTTCGATCCCACCCGCCATCGCGCGGCGCCGCCGAGCGCGATGCTGCACCACGAGCCGTTCCGCACGCCGGAGGTGCTGGACGAGACGTTCGCGCCGGTCGGGCTGCGCGTCGCCCGCCACGACCGGTGGACCGACGGGGCCGACGACCTGCTGATCGCCGAGCTGACCTCCGACCCGACCACCGGCGGCGACTCCGCGGTTGAGCGGCCCGCGCCCCTACACTGACCCCATGTCATCCGGCCTGGTCATCCACCCGTCCGCCTCGGTCGCCGAGACCGCGACCGTGACCGGCGACGTCACCCTCGGACCGGGCGCGCGCGTGCTCGCGGGGGCTGTCGTCGACGGGACTCGCGGTGCGGTCGCGATCGGCGCGGACTCGCTCGTGATGGAGCACGCCGTGCTGCGCGGGCGGCCCGGCCATCCCCTCCTCGTCGGCGACGCCGTGCTCATCGGCCCGCACACCAACCTCACCGGCGCGCGCATCGAGGACGAGGCCTTCATCGCGACGGGCTCGTGCGTCTTCGCCGGCGCGGTGGTCGGAGCGCGCTCGGAACTCCGCATCCACGCGGTGCTGCACGCCGGCTCGGTGCTGCCGCCGGACTCGGTCGTCCCGATCGGCTGGATCGCCGCGGGGAGCCCGGCTCAGCTCTTCTCGCCCGACCGGCACGACGAGCTGTGGGAGGTGCAGAGCACCCTCGACTTCCCCGGCCTCATGTACGGGGTGCCGCGCGGCACGTCCATGCGCGAGATCATGCGGCGCCAGAGCGCGGCGTATGGAGAGCGCGCCGACGGATGACCAGCGGCACCGCGATCCACAGCACCACGACCACAGCGAACACCGCCACCGCGGCGACGATTCCCGCGCCCGGCGTGAGCAGGAAGTCGACGATGAACATCACGATCCCGGTGAAGAGCAGGGATGCCGCCGCGAGGCACACGATCAGCAGCCGGCTGCCGTAGGCGACGAGCTCCTCCTTCAGCCGGTGGTGGAAGAGGAGGCGGTGCAGGGCGACCGGCGCGAGGGCCAGCAGGGTGATGGCCACGGCGAGCAGGACCAGCACGAGGTAGACGCCGACGTCGAACGGCGGCAGCTCGCGGAACCGCTGCTGGAACGGCAGCGTGAGCAGGAACGCGGCGACGATCTGCGTTCCGGTCTGGAAGACGCGGAACTCCTGGAGGAGCTCGTTCCAGTTGCGGTCGGCGCGCTGGCTCGCGGTCTCGAGTCGTCCGTCATCGGGATCGACATCGCGGTCGTCGGCCGCGCGGGGTTCGTCCATGAGACGAGCATCCGTGGGTTCCGGGCGCGGGTCAAGGGCGTCGACGGGGCGGAGGCGGGCTCAGGCCGTCGGCTCGGGCTCCGGTTCGGGGGCGGGGGCGACGTGCAGGGCGTCCTGGCGGAAGCCGGCGGTCGCCTCCTCGTACGTGGTGTGCTTGCGGGCCGGATGCGACTCGGCCGGCGGCGGCACGTCGGTCTTGCTCAGCGCGTGCAGCACGAGCTGCTCGACGAGGCCGGCCGCCGTCGTGTCCCGATGGCGCGCGATGCGTACGAGGGCCGCGTACTCCCGCTCGCCCAGGCGGAAGGTCAGCGGGATTCCTGCAGGCGCACGACCGGGGCCGTGCGCGGAGGCCGGCTGGGCCGCCTCGCTACCTTGAGAATCCTTCATATCCCCAGGATCGCACGAAACGGCTGATTTGCACCCGTTTTCGATCCAGAACTGTATCGACGTGAGAGCGCGATCATCCGAACCGACCGTTGACGTAGTCGAACGTCCGCGGGTCGAGGGGATTCGAGAACATCGCCTCCGTGTCGCCGTGCTCGACGATCGCGCCGGGCTTGCCGCCCGCAGCGAGGAAGAACGCGCAGCTGCTCGAGACCCGCTGGGCCTGCTGCATGTTGTGCGTGACGATCACGATGGTGACCTCGGAGACGAGCTCCAGCATGGTCTCCTCGATGACGCGGGTGGAGGTGGGGTCGAGCGCCGAGCACGGCTCGTCCATCAGCAGCACGCGCGGCTTGACCGCGAGCGAGCGCGCGATGCACAGGCGCTGCTGCTGGCCGCCGGAGAGGCCGCCGCCGGGCGAGCGCAGCCGGTCCTTGACCTCCTTCCAGAGGCCCGCCTTCGTCAGGCAGGACTCGACCAGCTCGTCCTTCTGGTCGCGGCTCACGCGGGTCCCGGTGAGCTTGAGGCCGGCGACGACGTTGTCGTAGATCGACATCGCCGGGAACGGGTTGGGCTTCTGGAACACCATCCCGATCGACTTGCGGGCGTCGACGAGGCGCTTGCGCGGGTCGTAGATGTCGTCGCCGTCGAGCAGCACCTCGCCGGCGAGGGAGGCGCTCGGGATGAGCTCGTGCATGCGGTTCAGGATGCGCAGGAAGGTCGACTTGCCGCAGCCGGACGGCCCGATGAGCGCCGTGATCTCACCGGCCTCCATGGTCAGCGAGACCCGGTCGAGCACCTGGTGGTCGCCGAACCAGGCGGTGATGCCGCGCGCCTCGAGGGCGGCGAGCTCGCCCGGGAGGGGCGCGAGCAGCGGGAGCGGGGCGGTCTGGTCCGCGAACGCGCCGGATGCGGGGAGGACCGCCGTGCGGTCGAGGGGGGCGAAGAGCTCGGACATGGGTTCTCTCTCAGAGCAGATTGGGCAGGAGACGGGAGACCTGGTCGGCGGCGATGACACCCGCCGCGACCAGGATGGGGGCGAACACGATCCAGGTGCGCTGGGCGCCGAACCGGTCGAGGGCGCGCGTGCCGATGAGCAGCGCGGCGACCAGCGCCTGCAGCGCGAACACGAGCAGCCACGCGGTGCTCGGATCGCTCGCGAGCTCGCGGTCGGCGAGGGGGAGGGTGTTGGCGGTGGTCTGGCGCAGTCCGCGGTCCTTGACCGGGGTGACGAGCTCCGCATCCACGCGCACGACGCCGGCCGGCACGTACGGGAGGCCGCGCGCGGTCTCGAGCGTCATGCGCGCCTGGGTGCCGCGCAGCGCGGGGAGGTCGGGGTCGCCGGCGTAGCGGACGCCGATCACCCGGTAGACGCTCTTGCCCTGGCCGGTGACCACGTTGATCGTCGCGCCGGGAGCGAGCTCCTGGATGCGCGAGAACGGCCCGCCGTAGGCCGCGGTCCGGCCGAGGATCACGCTGGTGCCGGGCTGGCCGGGCAGCACCGTGTCGCGGCGGTGGCCGGGGCCGTCGGCGGTCACGCCCGACGACGAGCCCTCGAGCACGTACTCCGACACGTCGATGGAGGGGATGGAGATTTTCGCGACCGGGGCGCCGTCGGAGACGAGCACGTCGTCGGTCGTGCCCTCGCTGACCGGCGCGGTCGCCGCGGCGAGCTGCTCGCGGAAGGTGTCGCCGGCGATCTGCTGGCCGATCAGGTGGTGCAGATGGCTGATCAGGAGCATGTTCGCGGCGAAGGCGATGAGCAGCGTCGCGCCGAGGGCGACCATCCCGCGCGCGAGCCGTTGCCGTGGGGTCTGCACGACCGGCTCGCGCGGGGGCGCAGGCGGGCGGCGGGGTGGCTTCGGGGGCGTCGGTGGCTTCGCGGGTGTCGGCGGTTTCTGCCCGTGGACGGTCCGGCTCATGCCCGCACCGCCGCGACGGCGACCGGGACCGCGACGGACGCACGGAGGGCGAGCAGGATGGCGAGCGCGGTGGCGGCCAGCACGGCCCCCACGCTCCCGAGCCACGGGAACGCGAACACCGTCGCCTCGCGCAGCGCGGACTTCGTCGCGATGCCGTCGATGGTCGCCGGCGGGGTGAACTTCGCGTGCGCCGTGACGACGGCCCACTGGCCGACTCCCGTCAGCGTGCGGCTGTACGTGATCGTGGAGCCGGGCTTGAGGTTCTTGACCGCAACATCGCCGGAGTCGTCGAGCGGGTTGCCGAACGGGCCGGTCAGCCAGACGCGGACGGTCGACGACCAGGTGGAGGCGGACCCGTTGTGGACCGAGAACGAGACGACGATCTTCCCCGCGCCCGGGTTCAGGGACGGGACGAACTTGGCGTTCAGGCCGCCGACGTTGAACGGGCCGTTGTCGACGGCGACGGCAGGTGCGGGGGTGGCGCCGGGAGCCGCGACGTCGCTCGGCGGCGCGTCGGTGGGGGCGGTCGTGTCGGGGTAGCCCGAGCCGCCGGTGCCGGTCGAGCCGGTCCCGCCGGTCCCGTCGGCCGGGGCGTCGCCGGTGGACGGGATGTCGATCGAGATCCCGATGCCGCCGTCGTCGGCCGCGGCCGCGCCCGCGCCGGCCAGCAGCATCCCGAGGCCGAGCACGACGGCGGCGGCGAGGGTGCGAGCGGTGCGGCTCATCGGCCGGAGTCCTCGCCCGGGGCGGTGGAGGCGGTGACCGGCTCCGCCTCCACGGCGGCGGCGTCCTGCTCCTCGCGCGCCTTCCGGCGGGCCTCCTCCTCGGTGTACGCGATCCACGCCTCGGCGCGCTTGCCGTCGCTGCGGCGGCGCCAGCGGCGGAACAGGAAGAAGCCGGCGGCGAGAGCGGCGATCACGAGGATCCACCACGGCACGGCCGCGATGACGGTGTCGCGCGAGACGAGCGCGAGCGGACCCGGGTTGAGGGCGTCCTTCTCGACGGTCGGCTGCAGCTGCACGTACGGGTTGAGGTAGCCGACCTGCGCGGTGCCGGGCACCACGACGGTGAGGGTGCGGGTGCTGCCCGGGAGCAGCTCCGGCAGGTCCTGGCGCACCGCGGTGCCGGCGGGGATGCCGAAGAGCGCCTTCGCGCCGACGAGCATCGTGGCGCCCAGGGCGACGTTGCCGCTGTTGCGCACGGTGAAGGTGACGGCGGTGGAGCCGGCGAACGGGTTCCACTCGGCCTGGTAGTCGGCGGAGACGTTGGCGATCGTCAGCGCGGGCTGCAGATCGCCGGGGACGCGCACGTAGAGGCGCGTGGCGACACGGCGGTCGACGAGGATCTGCCCGTCGCCCTTCTGGCTGGAGACGACGATGCCGCCGGCGTGGTCGCCGGGGCCGGCATCGGCCGGCACGGTGAGCGTGAACGGCACGGTGCGCTGCTCACCGGGAGCGAGCGCGAAGGCCTCGCTCGGCTGCGAGCCGTCGAAGAGCACCCACGTGCCCGCAGCGGTCGGCTTCTTCGCCGTGTCGAGGAGTGCGAACTCCCCCTCGTCGGTGTTGAAGGCGTCGGTGGCGAACAGCGTGACATTCTGCGGCGTGGTGCCGGTGTTGCGGACGACGTACTCGTCCTCGAGGTGCTGGCCGGGCTGGAGCTGGTAGCTGAGCCGCGTGCGGTCGTCGCCTGGTCCGGCGGAGATGCTGTCGACGTCGTCGGCGAAGGCCGGGCCGACGCCGAGGAGTGCGGCCGCGAGGGCGGCGAGCAGGGCGGCCACGGCGCGGACGGGCCGCAGCGGCAGGGTCTGTGTGGAGGGCACGCTACATTGATCCGAATCCGGGTGGCCGGGGTGTGTCGCCGGCGTTAACTGGGTGAAAACAGGACTGTCGGGGTGAGGACGGGGGCGGGAACGGGCAGGAGGGGCCGTCTCTCGACGGCCCCTCCCGATTCCCACGGCTACTTCGAGACGAGCGTCAGCGTCATCGTCGAGGCGTAGGTACCCGCCGGGGTGCCGGACGGGGCGACGAGCTTCAGGTCTGCACTGAGGCTGGTCGCACCGGTTCCGGTGCCGGCGGGGGCGGACGCGAAACCGCTGAACGCGGTCGCGTCTCCGGCGACGTGCTCGGTCCCCGCGACCACGCCTCCCGGGTTCGTGGCGATCGTCGGCTTCACGCCGAGCTGCTTCGCGTCGATGGTCTTCGACGAGTCCGCGCCGTTGACGAAGTTCGCCGTGCTGGCCGTGAGGTTCCAGCCCGGCTTGCTGACGACGCGCTGGTCGTCGACCGTGAACGCCGGCAGGGTGCCCGTGGAGGTCGACAGACCGTTCACGAGGCTGGCCGTGCCGAGGGTCGCCTTGGCGCCGGACGGGACGACGAGGCTCAGGGTGCCGTCCTGCGCGGCGACGGTGGTCGCCTCGAGGGCGATGTCGCCCGTCTGAGCGGGGTTGCCCGGGTTGGTGGGCGTCTCGCTCTGCGCGTCGAACGTGTACACGCCGGTGCCCGCGGTGATGTGCGCCGTGAAGTACCAGACGCCGCTCGCCGCGAGGTTCACGCCGTTGTCCTTGAGGCAGGCGAAGCCGATCGAGTAGTTGCCGCCGTTGGCCTTGATCTGCGCGATCGCGCCGAGCTGGCCCTGCGGGCGCGTGTTCGGGCCGATCACGGTCTTGCCCGGGTTGAGGGGCAGGAGCGACGAGTACGCCTTGTATGCGGTGGGCTGACGCTCTCTGCCCGGGTCGGTCCAGAACGTGCGGTAGCCGGTGGCGTCGGCCGAGCACTGGAACGCCGCATACGGGTCGGAGGTGACCGGCGTGAGCGAGATGTCGTCCAGCCACTGGATGGTCGATCCGTTGGCGGAGAAGTCTCCCGCGTCGTTGTTGAACAGGTACGCCGGGCCGTCGGAGCCGTTCGCCTGCGTGGCGGCGAGGGCCGGGGCGGCGGCCACGGCGACCAGCGTCGCGGTGGCGGCCATCGTCGCGGCGACGATGGCGATCTTGGATGTCTTCATGATCGTCCTTTTCTCAGTTCGGGTCTGGACTAGGAGGAGAGGTTCGCGCGCTGCGGCGTGGTGCTCGACGGGGCGAGGAAGCCGAACTTCGACTTCACCGCGCCGGACGTCCCGGCGAGGGTGCCGAAGTTCGTCAGGCTCTTCGCCTTCGAGGGGTCGACGAGCGCCGCGAGGGCGGCGTCGTAGGTCGCGCTCGCGGAGTCGATGCGCGCGTACTCGACGACGACGAACGTGTCACGGCCCCAGGTGGAGTTGTTGTAGTAGGCCGCGTTCGGGACGAGCGCGTTGCCGGTGCCGGTGAACGGAGCAGTGGCTCCGAGCGCACTGCCGAGTGTGGACGAGCCGGTGCGGTTCTGCGCCGCGCCGTTCTTCTGGGCGACCCAGCTGGCGACCGAGAACGGGATGATCTGGCCGGGCTGGGTGAGGACGCTGCCGTCGTTCTCGGCGAGCGTGCTGTCGTTGACGCACGAGCCGAGGGTGCTGACGCCGATCGCCGACAGGAAGAACTTGCGGGTGCCCGACGCCGACTGCGGCAGCACCGGCTTGACGGCGACGCCGTTGACGGTGGTCAGGGTGCAGTTGTAGATCTGCGTGAGCTGAGCGGTGGTGAGCTGCTCGAGGCCCGCGGCCGTGCCCGGGGCGATCGCGAACGAGACGGCATCGCGGCCGAACGGCACGTAGGCGAGCGGACCGGTGGGGTTGGCCGCGGAACCAGGACCGGAGGAGGAACGGGCGATGTCGACCTGGCCGCTGATCGCCGTGGCCGGAGTGGTGTTGCCGGAGATGGAGAAGTTGGCTCCGTCGATGGAACGGCTGAGGGCCTTCACGCCGTCGCCGGAGCCGGCCGGACGGGCGAAGTAGGGGCCGTTGGGCTTGGTCTGGATGGCGGCCGAGCCGAACGCGTCGTAGGAGGCGATGGTGCCGTTGTCGGCGACCGACCGCACGAACGGACCGGTGAGCTGGGTGCCGTTCGCCAGCGCGTTGCTGACGTCCTGCAGGGTGTCCGAGCCGGCCAGCACGTAGCTGCTCGACACGGGGTCGGCGTTCGCCGGGGTGGCGAGCACGAGACCGGCGACGGCGGTGCCGACGACAGCGCAGAGAGCCGCAGCCTTCTTGATCTTCACTCTGGTTCCTTTCGGGTTGGGCGCGGACCGGTCGGAACGCGCTCGTCGGGTCGATGCCGACCCGGGCTCTGGTGCCGTCACGGGAACCGCCGGAGGCGGGCGATGACGGGGACGGCGCCGGCCGCGGCGAGACCGCCGAGCAGGCCGCCGGGGAGGACGGCGGCGAGGGCTCCGGTGTCCGGGTCCTTCGCGGTCTTGTCGCCGCTGAGGCTTCCGGCCGCGCTGCCGAGGGCCTGAGGCGTGGTCGGGGCCGAGGCGGTGTCGATCGTCGCGCCGGTCGAGGCGTCCGCACCGTAGCCTCCCGTGCTCCCGCTGTCGCCGAAGGAGCCATCGCCCTCGCCGTCCGAGGGCGAGTCCAGGGTCGCGCCGGATTGGATGGCCGCGGCGGCCGCGATGGCCTGCGCCTTCCAGGCGGCCGGGATCGGCGCGTAGCCGGGAGGCAGCTGGCCGGCCTCGACGCCCGGTGCCTGTCCGGTGGTGGCGGCGAACCGGATGAACGCGGCGTAGTCGGCGCGGGTGGCCGCATCCCCGCGGGCCGGGTTCGTCGCGGCATACACCGGCATGGTCAACGGGTAGGCGGCGGCGGCGGACTTCGCGACGGTGCCGGCCGGGTCGTACTCGACGACCTGCGGCTGGCCCGCGACCGGCGTCATGGCGGTGGCGGCCGCGGTCAGGCTCTGGGTCGACGGGGTGACGTAGGCACCGGCCGGGTTCCGGAGCGCGGCGGTGACGACCTGGTACTTCGCGGCCGAGCTCGTGTCGGTGAGCGCGAGGACCTTCTGGTAGCCGGGGAGGCTGCGCGGCGTCTTGGCGTACTTCGCCGGGGACGAGGTCGGATCCCACTGGCCCAGCACCTGGCCGTCGCCACGCAGGGTGAGGTAGGCGGACTGGTCGAGATCGTTCGTGTAGGGGCGCCACGTCACGAGGTTGACCTCCGCTGCGCCGTTGATCACCGGCTGCACGACCGGGTCGGCCTTGGGGAAGTCCTCGCGCGGCAGCTCGAGGGCGGCGCCGGACGGGTTGATCGCCGCATCGGTCGCCGAGGTCGGGTTGACCTTCATGCCCCAGGGGTCGGCCTGCCCGGCGAGGAAGGCCTTCGCGTCGGGGTCGGCGAGCACGTAGCGCCACAGCTGCATGGCCGCGTCGGAGCGACCCTGCGGCACGAGGAGGTCGGCGACCGACGGAGCGACGATGGCCTGGAACTTCCAGTCCGGGATGTCCGCGTTCACGTCGAGGAAGTCCGGGTCGAGCAGGAGGTTGCGGGCGTTCGCACCGAGGTGCCCCTTGTCCGCGTATGTCGGGAGCGAGTCGAGGTACGACGCGGTCAGCAGCTTGGCGATCAGCCGCGGGGTGAGCTTGAGCGAGTCGAACAACAGCCCCGCCTTCAGCAGCTGGTCCTGGGGAGTGCCGTCGGCGGCCGACGGCGCTCGGTCGACAGCGAAGGCGATCGCCAAGCCTCCCACGGCGACGGGGGCGTAGCGGAGGTCGTCCTCCGTGCCGCCGAGCGCCCGCGACGTGAGGGCCAGTGGAGCCGAGTCAGCGCCGTTCGCCGCCTGGACGGCGTCCGACTCCGCGCTGTTGCTCATCGTGTAGATGGCTCCGCCCTGCGAGTTGCACAGCACCGGCTGCCAGGAGGCGACGGCGCCGGCGACGAGCTCGCTCCCGCGCAGCTGGCGCTCGGCCGCGCCGATGTTGCACGAGACGCCGAGCGGCTTGAAGGTCAGCTTGAACGCGATGTTGTGCTTCCACGCATCCCAGCGCAGGCCCGACTGGGTGATGTGCGGCTCGCCCGAGTCGGCGGTCCCCCGCGGGATGACGACGAGCCAGCACGTCTGCGGCGTGGTGGTGCTGCCGCTCTTCACGGGGGTTCCGCAGCCGAGGCCGTTCGCCTGCAGCGCGGTCTGCACTTCGAAGCGCACCGATCCCGCGCCGTTCGACGCCGAACCGGCCCACGGCACCTCGTTGGACTGGCTCGGGTTGAAGAACTGGTTGACGTTGACGTTCGTGTCGGTCTGCTTGCCGTCGACGATCGAGGCGACCGTCGTGCCGTCGACGCTCGTGAACGGGATCGAGGTGTAGCCGGGTGTGAACGGTCCACGGCGCGGCAGCGAGAACTTCTCGTCCTGCGTCGCGACGGTGTCGTCGGTGACGTAGCCGTCGCGGGTGGCGCCGGCAGTGTTGAACGCCCCGTACTGGCAGGTCGTGCGGTCGGGGTGGCCCGGGTTGTCCGGATCCTCACCCCAGCACTGCGCGAGCTGCAGGAAGTTCTCGCCGCCGTTGCCTCCGCTCGGCGGGGTGGAGAGCTTGCCGCCCGTCCACGACACGGTGACGCCCTGCGAGATGAGGTCGGTGGTCTGGGAGACGGTGACGGCGAGGTCGGGGAAGGGCGCGTCCTTCGCGTCCTTGTCCTGCTGCGCGGCCGTGGCGGTGACGGCGGTGGAGTCCGCTGCGCGCGCCGATCCGGCTCCGGCTCCGCCCACTCCCGCGAACACGGCGGTGGCCGCGATGCCCACGAGGGCGCCGAAGACGAGGGCTCGCGCGATCGTTCCGCGAGGCCGCACGCGACCGCTCGATTCCATGTCTCTCCCGGGGTTTCTCCGGCCGAACCTGCCTCGACCGGGCGCCAAGCTATGGGCGGTTCGTGACATCCCGATGAACGATCCGGGAACGGGCTGACGACGGGAGCTTGTCCAGCGGAGTTCGCACCGGGGCGCGCCCGCGGGCATGAGGAAACAGCCCGTCGAGACGTGAGTAGTCGCGGGTGTCCGGGGGTGGACACCCGCAACGACTCACGTCTCGCGGGCTGTGGGGGGTGGGGGTGGGGGTGGGGGTGGGGGTGGGGGCTACTCGGTGGTGCCCCGGGAGCGGCGGAGGCGGCCGAAGAGGAGGGGTGGGAGCACGATGGCGAGCACCAGCAGGCCCGCGGCGATGAGCATCACGGTCTGCTGGCCTCCCCAGCCGTCGTCCGCCAGCGCGAACGGCGTCGCACGCGCGGCGTTGGCGCTGGTGAGCTGGGTGTCGTCGATCGTGCCGGTCGACCCGTCGGTGGCGGCCGCACCGGCGTCGGTCGACCCCGCGCCGGCACCGGCACCTCCGGCTCCCGCCCCACCGCCGGCCTCGGCGGACGAGCCGCCCTTGCCGCCGCCGGTGGTCGCTGTCGGGGTGTTGCGCGCGCCGGCCGTGCCGGTGGTGCACTGGTCCGGACCCTGCTTGTCGCAGGCGGCCGGCTGGGGCGCGGTGGCCGCCAGCTGGTTGCTCGAGGGCGAGTCGCCCGGCTTGAACGTGGGGTTGTTGCACTTGTTGAGGTCGACGCCGCTCACGTCGGCGCCGGGGATGCGCTTGATCTGCGTGAAACCGGCCTGCACGAGGTTCATCGGCAACGGCGAGTAGCCGAGGGTCGCCGCCTGTTGCTGCCCTTCGCAGAGCATGTAGTTCGAGAACGCCCCGAGCGTCTTGCCCTTCTCGGCCGTGAAGATGCCCGCCACCTGGGTGGGCACGATCATGTACGAGTAGCTCGACAGCGGGTAGGTGCGCGGATCGGCGCCGTTGTAGACGCCGTCGAGGATCTGCGTGAGGTAGTCGGGGGAGGAGGCGTTGTCGTTGATCGCCGCCTTCATCAGGGCGACGGCCACGGAGGGCGCGGTCGGCTCGATGTAGTACCCGGCGGCGTTCAGCACCTTCGCGACGGGAAAGCCCGACTTCAGCGCGTAGGAGTACTCGACGTAGGTGATCGCGCCCTCGCCGTAGGACTGGCTGACGTATCCCGCGACGCCGAGCGAGCCGCTCTGCGCCTTGAAGTTGCCGTACGACGGGTACTGGGAGGTCAGCCCGCAGGGGTTCGGGCGGCCGACCTTGCTGCAGAACGAGTTCCACAGCGCGGAGTGCTGCTTCGACATCCACAGCGTGAACTGGGCGGTGGAGCCGGAGCCGTCGGAGCGGACCACGGGCACGATCGCCTTGTCCGGCATGGCGAGACCGGGGTTGTCCTTGGCGATCTGCGGGTCCTTCCAGTTGGTGATGACGCCGGTGAAGATCTTCGTGATCGTGTCGCCGCTCAACCGGAGGTTGGTGACCCGCTTGCCACCGATCTTGAGGTTGTACATGAACGACGTGCCACCGGCGACGATCGGCATGTACGCGAAGCCGGAAGTGGGCTTCTCAGGTGCGGAGCCGTCTTCGGGCGCCGACTGGAACGGGATCTCGCTCACCGCGAAGTCGACCGTCTGCGCGATGAAGTCGCGACGGCCCGCGGAGGAGCCGGTGCCGGAGTAGTTGACGGTCATGCTGTAGTTCGTGGCGACGTTGCGGCGCCACTGGTCGAGCGCGTTCTGCGACCAGGTGGAGCCGGTGCCGGTGATCGGCGCCCAGTTCGCGGCCTGCGCCGACTGAGCCGTCTGCGGGGCGAGCGGCGCGGCGACGGCGAGCACGGCGGCGGCCGCGGCCAGCGCGATCCGCAGGATGCGTCGGGGGGATCGGGGCATCACGGCGTGGGGTCCTTCTGGTCGGTGGAGAGGGAGATCGGGCTGGGGCTCGGAGCCGCTGCGGCGGTCTCGATGCGCATCAGGTCGCGGTGGCTGGCCTCGGCGGTCCGGCGCCTGCTGCCGGCGGACTGCTGTCCCGGCGCCTTGCCGCCGAGCACGCGCGCGGCGAAGAAGAGCGCCAGCACGAGCAGGATCAGCACGACGGCGGTGCCGAAGCCGCGGGCGATCATGTTCGGCTCCGGGCTCTTGACGAAGTCGAAGACCTGCAGCGGCAGGGAGATCATCGGGCCGCTGAACGGATTGAGATTCATCACGGCCGTGACACCGCTGGTGAGCAGCACGGGCGAGGTCTCGCCGATCCCGCGGGCGGTGCCCAGGATGACGGCGGTCACGAGACCCGAGCGCGCGGTCGGCAGCACGACGTGCCAGACGGTGCGCCAGCGGGTCGAGCCCAGCGCGTACGACGCCTCGCGCAGGTTGCCGGCGACCAGCCGCAGCACGACATCGGACGCCCGGATGACGATCGGCAGCATCATCACGGTGATGGCGAGGGAGGCGGCGAAGCCCGAGCGCTGATGCGTCACGAACGTGATGATCGCCGAGTAGACGAACAGGCCGGCGACGATCGAGGGCAGCGCGGTCATGGCGTCGGCGATGGTGCGGACGAAGCGGGCGAACCTCCCGCCGATCTCGTTGAGGAAGACCGCGGTCGCGACGCCGAGCGGCACGGTGATCGCGAGCGCGATGGCGATCTGGATCAGCGTGCCCACGATGGCGTGCAGGATGCCGCCCTTCGAGAGCGGATCGAGAGGGCCGGCGAACTCCATCGTCTGGCCGAAGAAGTTGACATGCGTGACGGCGGAGGCGCCCCGCACGAAGGCGAACACGAACACGAAGACCAGGGAGGCGAAGAGCACGAGTCCCGAGCTCACGAAGAGCACGGTCATCACGCGGTCGGCGACGGTCTGGCGGTTGGAGCGCAGCGAGACCAGCAGGGCGTAGATGCCGATGAAGGAGAGGAAGGCGACGACGGCCCAGCCGACCTCGCCGGTGAGCGGCGCGAACCAGCCGAAGAGCAGCAGCGCCAGCGCCATCCCGGCGACGAGCGCGCCCCACAGGTTGAAGCGGTCCTCGGAGGTGGTCTGGCTGAGGTCGCGGCGCGGACCGATCTCGCCGCGGTCCTCGGGCGGGAGGCTGGTGTGCCCGTCGGCGGCGGGTGCAACAGGCTGCTCCGGACGCTCGGCGGGCGTGGCGACGACCGTGATGTCGTCCACCAGCAGGGTGGGCGCGTTCCAGTTCTCGGTGGTGGTCATGGGGTCCCGGCCGTCAGTTGGTCTGGGCGCCCGAGCGCGAGCGGGCGACGATGGAGGAGGCGGTGAAGTTGACGACGAGCGTCATGAGGAACAGCACCAGACCGGCGGCCATGAGAGCCGAGAGGCCGAACGAGCTCGCCTCGCCGTAGCGGTTGGCGATGAGCGCGGAGACCGAGTTGGAGCCGGTCTTGAGCACCTGCAGGTTGATCGTGAACACCGGCGAGATGATCAGGTAGACGGCGATCGTCTCGCCGAGCGCGCGGCCGAGGCCCAGCATCGTGCCACCGATGATGCCGCCGCGGCCGAAGGGCAGCACGACCGAGCGGATCATCCCCCACCGGGTCGAGCCGAGTGCGTACGCTCCCTCGCGCTCGCCGGCCGGCGCCTGCGAGAACGCCTCGCGCATGACCGAGGTCTGGGTGGGCACGACCATGAGCGCGACGACCAGCCCGGCGATGAACGCGGACGACGTGAACGCGCTCGCCTCGGTGAGCGCGTGGCCGCTGCCGTCGGTGACGGCGAAGACGGGGATCCAGCCGAAGTGCCCCGAGATCCAGCGGGCGACGGGGATGATGTTCTCCTGCAGGAAGAACAGGCCGAACAGGCCGTAGACCACGCTCGGCACGGCGGCCATCAGGTCCACGAGGCTGATCAGCGCGGTCTTGACCCGCGGCGGCACGATCTCGGAGATCAGGAGAGAGGTGCCGAGGGCGAGGGGAACGGAGACGCACATCGCGATGATCGCGATCGTGACGGTGCCGCTCAGCACCGCGGCGATCCCGAACTTCTGCGTCTCGGGCGACCACTGCTGCTCGGTGAGGAACGAGAACCCGGTGACGCTCAGCGCATCCCCGGCGCGTACCGCCAGGAAGAAGCCGACGGCGAGCATGATGCCGACCGTCGTGGCGCCGGCGCCGTAGCTGACAGTGCGGAAGACGGAGTCGGAGCGCGACGGGCGCGAGGCCAGCGAGCGGGGTCGCTGGCGCGTGCCCGGCTCGGGCGGGACGGTCAGGGTGTGCTGTGACATTCGGGTTCCTCGGATCGGCGTGCGCCTCGGCACAGCGTGCTCAGAGCGGGTGAACGCCCGGAGACGCGGGGGTGAAGGGGCTGCAACCGTGCACGGATGGGGGTCATGGCGCGGGCGGCCGGGTGGGCTGCGACGTCGGGGTGGGGGCGGGTGTCGGGGTCGTGGTGGGCTGTGCGGGGAGGCGGCTGACGACGACAGTGACCGTCTCGCCGAGCGCGACGACCGTGCCGGCGCCAGGCTCGCTGCCGAGCACGGTGCGGTCCGGGACGGTGGAGTCGACGACCGACCGCTCGATGACCGCGAAGCCGGCCGCCGAGAGGGTCGCGCCGGCGGCGAGCATGGTCTGGCCGTGGAGTTCGGGGACGGCGTTGCGGCCCGATGCGACGACGAGGGCGACAGCCGTCCCTGGCGCCGCGGGGACGCCCGACGCCGGCTGGGTCTGCAGCACGGTCCCCGCCGCCGCGATGCCGTCGCGGGAGGTGACGGACCCGGCGGTCAGGCCCGCGGCTGCGAGTCGGGCCGCCGCATCGGCACGCGAGAGACCGGCGAGATCCGGGATGGGCACGTCCTGTGGAACGGTCACCGCGGGAGCGACGGTCGGTTGGGGGGTGGGCGTCTCGGGTGCGACGGACGGCGGCGGGCTCGGGACCGCCACGAGAGTCGGCGGCGCCGTCGGCGCGGCGTTGGCGGCGACCAGCCAGATCGTCGCCGCCACCGCGACAGCTCCGGCCGTGACGGCGAGGGCGGTGCGGCCGAGACGGGCGGCGGGTGCGGCGGCGGGTCGTGCCGCTCCGGTCGGCGCGGGGAGGGGACGCGGCGCGGTGGCGGGCTCCGGACGCCTCACCGGCGGTCGCACCGTGGGGGCCGGGGTCGCGGACACGCGCTCAGGCGCGCGACGCCCGCGCGGGATGACGGTGGTCGCCGCCTCCCGATCGACCGGCACCCCGCCGGGACCGATGAACACGGAGGGCGCGATGGGCACGGTGGGCGAGACCGGAACCGTGGTCGGCAGCAGAGCGGTCCCGGTGTCGAGCACGGAGGTCCCACCAGAGCCGCGCGCGGGTGGAGCCGCCTCCCCCAGCACCGCCCGCACCGCCGCGGCCATCGCCGCGGCGCTCGCGTAGCGGGCCTCCGGCTGCTTCATCAGGCCGCGCACCACGATCTCGTCCGCGGCCCGCGGGATGCGCGAGTCCAGTGCCGACGGCACGGGCGGCGGCGCGGACACGTGCGCCGCCATGGTCTGCGCGGCCGTCGCACGCGGGAACGGCGGACGCCCGGTCAGCGCGAAGTGCAGGAGGCCGGCCGCCTGGTAGAGATCGCCGCGTTCGTCGACGGGCGCGCCGAGGGCCTGCTCGGGCGAGAGGTAGTTGACGCTCCCGATCACGCCGCCGTCCACCTCCCCGCCTCCGACTCCGGTCGCGCCTGCGCGCGAGCGCAGCACGTCGCCGCCGACCGCCGCCCGCCCCGGCGCGTCCGCGAGACCGAAGTCGAGCAGCGAGACCGCGCCGTCGTCGGCGACGACCACGTTGCCCGGGGCGACGTCACGGTGCACCAGCCCCGCCGCGTGCACCGCGGCGAGCGCGTCGAGCAGCCGTGCCGCGAGCGCGAGGGCCGCGGCGGGATCCAGCGGACCGTCGGCCTCGACGAGCCGCGCGAGGGTGCGTCCCGGGGCGCGGGCGGTCGCGATCCAGGCGCGCGGCTCACCGCCTCCCTCGTCCACGCCGTGGCCGAGCACCGCGGGGACTCCGGGATGGTCGACCCGCGCCGCCGCGGCCGCTTCGGCGAAGAAGGCGTTTCGTTCGGCGGCCGTGCCCGAGAGACGGGGGTGCAGCACCTTGACGGCGACGGTCTCGCCCGTCGTGGTGTCGCGGGCGCTGTAGACGGAGGCCGTCGCGCCGCTGCCGAGCAGTCCGTCGAGCTCGAACCGGCCGGCGAACGCGCTCATCGGCCACCCGCGCCGCGCGCGCTCGCAGCGGCGGCGTTCGCGGCGGCCGCGACGGCGTCGACGTAGGAGTCGAGTTGGTTGTAGGCGAAGATCGCGTCGCGCCACGAGGCGGGTTGCGAGAGGTCCCCGGAGGAGCAGAGGTAGCGGCCGGCGGCGAGGGCGGCGTCGTCCAGCTGCTGCGGGTCGGCGACGCCGTCGCCGGATCCGTCGGCTCCCCACTGCTCCCAGGTCGACGGGAGGAATTGGAACGGCCCGACCGCGCGATCCCATCGTGGGTCGCCGTCGACGCGTCCGCCATCGGTGTCATCGATCGCGGCGTAGTCGGTGCCGTCGAGGCGCGGCCCGAGGATGGGCGGCTGCACGGTTCCGTCCCCCTGCGGCGCCGAGCCTCCGATCGTGCCGTGGTGCGACTCCACCGCGCCCAGGCCGGCGAGCGTCGACCAGCCGAGGCGGCATCCCGGGTCCTTCGCGGCGATCGCGGTGGCCGCACCGGCATAGGCCAGCACGGCCCGCCCGGGGATGCCCGTGCGGCGCGCGACGTCGGCGGCCCAGGCACGGGAGACACGGGCGGAGTTGCCGGCGGCGAGTGGGCCGTCAGCCGGGGCCGCGGTGGCGGGCGCGCCGAGCCCCGTCGAGTCGGCGGGCGTGCCCTCGGGCATCGCCTCCCCCGCCGGAACGACATCGGAGGGCGGCACGCTCCATCCCCGGGGCGCCGGGGCCGAGCTGAGCGCGCACACGCCCACGACGACCGCGATCGCGGCGGCCCCAGCGACGAGCAGCAGCCTCCGCATCACCACACGACGTCGTCGGCGACCGCGCCGGTGCGCCGCGGCGGCTCGAGGCGGCGCACGGTGTCCTCGATCTCCGCCTCCCGCAGCGCGTCGATCGCGGCGAAGGCGGCCGTCGTCCCGGATGCGGCGGCGCCGTACCAGCGACCGCAGGTAATGACGGGCTGGCGGCCGTGCGAGAGGTACCAGCCGTGCATCCCGGTGCGCTCGCCGCTCACGGTCGTCAGCCGGAGCTCATCCACGCCGGCGCGCAGCGCGATCACGTGGGCGCGCGCACTGGCGTAGGAGGTGTACGCGCGGGCGCTGCGGCCCAGCTCGCGGTTGTTGGAGGCCAGGATGCGCCACACCCCGCACGCGCCGTCCGCCACGACGGGGTGCGCCATCGGCGTCCGGCGCACGACGCTCGTCGCGGCCGGGGTGCCCGGGCGCGAGACCGCGATCGAGCCCGTGCGGCGGGCCGCGCCTTCGACGGTCTGGAGGAACCGCGTCCAGGCCAGGAACATCGGGTCGGCGCTGGAACGGAACGTGGAGAAAACGATGCGCGGCGAAGCGGACATGGCTGTGCCTTCGGGAGAGGGGACGGGGCCGGCACGCGGGGTCTCGTGCCTCTGGTGGGCGACCGTCACGCATACGGTGCGGGCCGCCCATGAAGGCGCGGCGACGGGAAGGTGAAGGAGAGGTGTCCGGCGCACCCCCAGTCTGTGGGGATTCTCACCGGTCCACGCCGTGTCTCCCAGCCCGCTCCGGGGCGGGACCCCCCGTTCGGGGACACCCCCGTGACCGTCCGGTGAACAAGGGGTGACCTCCCCTCCCCCGATGCATAGGCGGCTCCTAGGATCGCTGCTGCCGGAGCGCCACCGGCCGCGCTCCAGCCTCCCCGCACCTCCCCCGCGAAGGACTCCCCGCGATGTCGAAACGCACGCGCCTCACCGCGATCCTCGTGATCGTCGGCGTGCTCGTCGCGGTGGCCGTGACGCTCGCGATCGCCGCACGGCCCGTCGCCGTCGCAGCGGCCTCCGGCACCTACGCCGTCTCGGCCGGACTCGACGACTGCGGCGCGGGGTGGGGCCACGACGGCACGGCGCCGGGCGGCGACGAGGAGCTCACCGTCACCAACCCGACCGTCGCGGGGATGGAGGTCTACCTCCAGGAGGCCGTCGGCGGCAAGGTCTACCTCGACCTCGAGAACCTGGGCGCCGGCGCCCACGCGAAGGCGCACGTCGCGCTGGGCAGCGGGAGGTACCGGTTCGTCTGCCTGCCCGCCGACGCCGACCCGGTGCGCGGGCCCACCGTCACGGTCGGCCGTGCGCCCGCCTCCGCCCAGCTCACGCCGGGGATGGTCCCGGTGACGAGGGGCGACCTCATCCCCGTCGCACTCGCCTATGGCACGTGGGTGGGCACCCGCCTGCCCGTGCTGCAGCAGCAGGTCGCCGCGCTCTCGGCCGACGCCGAGGAGGGCGACCTAGCGGCCGCGAAGCGCGACTGGCTGGCGGCCCACACCACCTATGAGACCCTCGGCGCCGCGTACGACGCGTTCGGCGATGTCGGAGACCAGATCGACGGACTGCCGCGCGACGGGCTGACCGGCTTCCACCTGGTCGAATCGCAGCTCTGGGGCGGCGCGGATACCGCGACGGTCGCCGCGTCGGCGGCGCAGCTCGGCACGGAGGTCGGCAGCCTCGCGGGCACGTTCGCCGACGCCGAGATCGACCCGGGGGCGATCGCGCTGCGCGCCCACGAGATCGTGGAGGTCGCCGTCCAGGACGTGCTGACGGGCGCCGCGGATGCCGGGTCCGGCACCGAGCTGGCCACGATCGACGCGAACCTCGACGGGGCGGAGCAGGCGCTGGCGCCGCTGCACGACATCCTCGCCCCGCGCTACCCCGACCTGGACCGCACGACGGAGGAGCTGCAGCAGACGCGCACGCTCGTCGAGTCGTTCCGCGCCGCGGACGGCACCTGGACCCCGCTCGCCGGCCTCGACCGCGGCCAGCGCGAGCGCCTCGACGCCGCCCTCGACCACGACGCGGAACTGCTCGCTCCCGTCGCCGCCATCTGCGACCCGAGGAGGGAATCGTGACCGAGACGGAGCGCGCCGCGGAACAGGCCACGGACGAGCGGAGCACCCGCCTCGGACGCCGGGGGTTCCTGGCGGCGGGGGTGGCTCTGCCCGCTGCAGCGGCCGTCGCGGCGGGTGCCGGGGCCGGGATCGGCGCGGCCGCCTCGTCCGCCCCTTCCTCGTCGTCGGCGGCGACGCCTCCGCGCTCGTACCCGTTCCACGGCACCCACCAGCAGGGCGTGCTCACCACCCCGCAGCGCGCTGCGGCGTTCGTCGCCCTCGACGCGACGGCGGCCGACCGCGCCGAGCTCGCCGACCTCCTCAAGACCATCACCGAGCGGGCCCGGTTCCTCACCGCCGGCGGCACCCCGCCCGACCCCGGGCTCACCGCGCCTCCACGCGACTCCGGTGTGCTCGGCCCGACGGTCGAGCCCGGTTCGCTCACGGTCACCCTGTCGGCCGGCGCCTCCCTCTTCGACGACCGCTACGGGCTCGCCGCCGCGAAACCCGCTCGGCTGCGGGCGATGGATGCGTTCCCGGACGACGCGCTGCGCAGGGAGGTGTGCGACGGCGACCTCCTGCTGCAGGTCTGCGCCGACGAGCGCGACACCGTCACGCACGCGGTCCGCGAGATCGCCCGCGCGACCCGCGGCGGGATGCAGGTGCGCTGGCGGCAGGACGGTTTCGTCTCCCCGCCGCGGCCGAGCGGGACGCCCCGCAACCTGATGGGCTTCAAGGACGGCACCAGCAACCCCGACGTCACCGACGCCGCGCTGATGTCGAAGCTCGTGTGGGCGCGCGGCGGCAGTGGAGGCGAACCCGCCTGGACGACCGGCGGCAGCTACCACGTGGTGCGCGTCATCCGGATGCTCGTCGAGTTCTGGGACCGCGTGAACCTGCACGAGCAGGAGAACATGATCGGCCGCCGCCGCGACTCCGGAGCCCCGCTCACCGCCTCCCGCGAGTTCGACGACCCGCACTACGAGCTCGACGCGACCGGCGACGTCATCCAACTCGACGCGCACATCCGGCTCGCCAACCCGCGCACCGCCGACACCGCGGACCAGCGGCTGCTGCGCCGTGCGTACAACTACGACGGCGGCACCGACGCCAACGGCAACCTCGACATGGGCCTGGTCTTCGTCGCCTTCAACCAGGACCTCGACCGGCAGTTCGTCGCCGTGCAGAAGCGCCTCGCCGGCGAACCGCTCGTCGACTACATCCAGCCCTTCGGCGGCGGGTACTACTTCGCGCTGCCCGGCGTCCGCGACTCCTCCGACTGGCTCGGGCGCACGATGCTCGCCTGAACGTCGCGAGGCCGACCGGCGCACCCGCGCCGGTCCCACCACCAGCAGGAAAGAAGGAATCGTGTCCAGACACTCCCGTCTGCGCCGCTCCACCCTCGCCGGAGCGGGAGCCGCCCTCCTGGGCGTCGTCGCGCTCGTCGGCGCCGGTGTCCTGGCGGGCTCGCCCGCCTCCGCCTCCGCGAACGGCTACGGCGGCCACGGGGACCACTCCGCGCAGACCGTCACCCCGATCAAGCACCTCGTCGTGATCTTCGACGAGAACATCTCCTTCGACCACTACTTCGGCACCTACCCCAACGCGGCCAACACCGACGGCACGCCGTTCACCGCCGCCCCGCGCACCCCGGCGGCGAACACGCTCACCAGCAGCGGCACGCTCACCAGCAACCCCAACCTCTACCCGCCCAAGCGGCTCACCCCCGACCAGGCCGTGACCTGCGACCAGAACCACAGCTACGCAGCCGAGCAGGCCGCCGTCGACGCCGGGAAGATGGACATGTTCGTCCAGAAGACGAGCACCGACACCTGCACCGGCGCGTACGGCGCACCCGGTCTGGTCATGGACTACTACGACGGCAACACCGTCACCGGCATGTGGAACTACGCCCAGAACTACGCCATGAGCGACAACAACTGGGACACCGAGTTCGGCCCCTCCACCCCCGGCGCGCTGAACCTCGTCTCGGGTCAGACCCACGGCGGCACCGCCTACGACCCGAAGACCGGGGCCGTGCTGCCGGCCTCGACGGCCGTCCAGTCGCCCAACGCCGCGGGCGTCGGGACCGTGATCGGCGACCCCGACCCGGCGTACGACGACTGCTCCGACAACGACCACACCTCCACCTCCGCGGTCGTCGGGATGTCGGGCAAGAACGTGGGCGACCTGCTCAACGCGCGCGGAGTGACCTGGGGCTGGTTCCAGGGCGGCTTCACGCCGACCACCGCCTGGAACGGCCAGTCCGGCTCGTACGCGGCCTGCGACAAGACCACGGCGAACGTGGCCGGCGCGACCCCGAAGGACTACTCGCCGCACCACTCGCCGTTCCAGTACTACAAGTCGACCTCGAACCCGCACCACCTCGCACCCTCCAGCGTGAAGGCGATCGGGCACACCGACCAGGCGAACCACCAGTACGACCTGACCTCGTTCGACGCGGCGCTGAAGGCGGACAACCTGCCCGCCGTCTCGTTCCTCAAGGCGCCGGAGGCGCAGGACGGCCACGCCGCCTACTCCGACCCGCTGGACGAGCAGAAGTTCCTCGTCAACGAGATCAACGCCATCCAGAAGTCCGACAGCTGGTCGAGCACCGCTGTCGTCGTCACCTATGACGACTCGGACGGCTGGTACGACCACGTGGCGCCGAAGGTGACCAACGGGTCGAAGGATGCGGCGGTCGACTCGGCCGTGTGCACCAGCGTCTCGCGCACCGCCGGCGGGTACGCCGATCGCTGCGGTCCGAGCCAGCGCCTGCCGTTCCTGCTGATCTCGCCGTGGGCCGCCCAGAACAAGGTCGACCACACCCCGATCGAGCAGACCAGCGTCCTCCGCTTCATCGAGAACAACTGGCTGACCGGCCGGATCGGCGACGCATCGTTCGACACGCGCGCCGGCTCCATCGGCGGCCTGTTCGACTGGTGGCACCCGCAGCAGCGGGAGGTGCTGCTCGATCCGACCAGCGGCGCCGTGACGAAGGTCGTCTCGACGCGCCCGCACTGGCCGACCCCGCCTCGCGGAGGCTGGTCCACCCAGCCCTAGCCGCGCCTCCCGCACCCGCCGGCCCGCCCGCACCGCCCGGCCCGCCGAGGTTCACGTCGTGGCGCTCATTCCAGCCCGGATGAGCGCCACGACGTGAACCTCGGCGGGCGTTTCGCTCGTCAGCGGTCGCGGAGCAGCTCGTCGAGCGAGAGCGGAGCGCGGCCGGTGACGCGCTCGACCGCATCGCTCACGCCCGCCAGCTCGCCCGCGGCGATCGCCGTGTAGGTCGAGACCCAGGCGTCGTACTGCCACTGCGGTGCGTCCCACTTCTTCCGGGACTCGTACGCTTCCTCCACGGTCTCGTCGTGGAACGACACCGCCCGGCCGAGCCGGCGCGAGAGGGTCTCGGCGACCTCCGCCATCGTCAGCTCCTCGGGGCCGGTGAGGTCGTAGGTGACGTCGCGGTGACGCTCGGGATGCTGCAGGACCGCTGCCGCGACGCGGGCGACGTCCGCACGCGCGACCATCGCCGCCCGACCGCCGTCCGCTGGACCGCGGATGACGCCGTCCTCCCCCATCATGAACTCGACGAAGTCGAGGTAGAGGTTGTCGCGCAAGAAGGTGTGCGCCATCCCGGTGCTCAGGATGCGCTGCTCGGTCGCGTAGTGGTCGCGCGCGAGGGTGAAGGTCGCGTCGGGCGCTGCGCCGACGAACGACGTGTAGACGATGTGCTTCACCCCGGCCTCCGCCGCGGCGTCGACGAAGGAGTAGTGCTCGCGCAGCCGCTCGGCGTTCTCCGCCGCGGAGACCATGAAGAGCGTCTCGACGCCGTCCAGGGCGGCGCGGGCCTGGTCGGCATCGCCGTACGTGCACGCGAGCGTCACCGTCCCGGGAAGATGCGGCGCTTTCGCGGGCGTGCGGGCGAGCATCCGGAACGGCACAGCGGCGTCGGCGAGCGCTGCCGCGGTCAACCGCCCGACCGTCCCCGTCACGCCGGTCACCGCGAGCGTGGGCATCCCCGTGTTGTCCGTCATACGCCCATCCAACCTCCCCGGCTCGCCCCGCACCAGACCGTCGAGTACGCGGAATCTCCGCGTACTCGACCGTTTCCGGCCCACTTTCCGCGTACTCGGCGGAGGTTGAGCGCGCGTTCGGCGGGGCGGGAGGGGCGGAACCGACCGGAATGGCTGCGGCGGGAGGCGGCCGGCTGCTGCGAGGCTGAGGCTGCCGGCATCCGAACACCGTCGTTCACCCCGGAGGAGACCATGACAGACACGACCATCGCCCGGCCGCCGTTCGACCCCGAACTGGCCGCCGTGCTCACCGCCCTCGCCGAACAGCTGCCCCCGACGCTGACGCCCGAGATGATCCCGCTGCTGCGGCAGTCGACCGTCGTCGCCAGTGCCGTCGACGAGCTCGTCGGCGACCGCCCCATCGTGCATCGCACGCACACCATCCCCGGCCACGGCGGCGACAGCATCGAGGTGACCGTCTTCGCCCGCGCCGACCACACCGGGTACGGCCCGGGGATCTATCACACGCACGGCGGCGGGATGATCATGGGCGACCGCTACACCGGCCTCCTGCAACCGCTCGAATGGGTCGAGCGCTTCGACGCCGTCTGCGTCTCGGTCGAGTACCGCCTCGCCCCCGAGTTCCCCGACCCCTACCCGGTCGAGGACTGCTACGCCGGCCTCGTCTGGACCGCCGAGCACGCGGCCGAGCTCGGGATCGACGCGGAGCGCATCCTCATCGCCGGCGCCTCGGCGGGCGGTGGCCTCGCCGCCGGGACCGCCCTGCTCGCCCGCGACCGCAAGGGGCCCGCGCTCATCGGCCAGGTGCTCATCTACGGGATGCTGGACGACCGCGACGCGACCGTCTCCACCCAGCAGATCGACGGCGTCGGCGTCTGGGACCGCGGCAGCAACATCACCGGCTGGTCCGCGCTGCTCGGCGATCGGCGTGGCGGCGACGACGTCTCCATCTACGCGGCCCCGGCGCGCGCGACGGACCTCGGCGGCCTCCCGCCCGCCTTCATCGACTGCGGGTCGGCCGAGGTGTTCCGCGACGAGGACGTCGCGTACGCCTCCGCCATCTGGGCGGCGGGAGGCGAGGCCGAGCTGCACGTCTGGCCGGGAGGCTTCCACGGGTTCGACATGATGGCGCCGCACGCGCGGATCAGCCAGCTCATGCTCGAGGCCCGCACCAACTGGGTCGCGCGCTTGATCGAGGGCTGAGGGCGCCTCATCCGCTTCGCCCCACCCGACCTCCGGCGCGACTAGGGTGGGGCGAAACCCTCTGAGCAGGGCGTCGCCGAGCGAGGGAGCATGGGATGCATCAGCTCGTCGGGCGTCTCGCGGCCGTCGACCCGCAGGCGGGCGAGAGCCTCAAGGTGATCGAGTTCTTCGACACGTTGACCACCGGCCAGGCCGGGGTCCCCGCCATCGTTCGTGCGGGCGCCGTGCTCTCGGGGGCCACGGCGGGCGTCGCGCTCGACGGCCGCGTGCTGCGCTTCGATCCCGAGGGGCGGGCGCAGGGCGGCCGCACCGCGCCCGTCGTCGCCGCGCACGAGGTCGGCGACGCCTCGGGCTGGCTCGAGCGCGAGGGCGAGCCGCACGCCAACGACGCGATCATCGTCGAGCGGATGACCCTCGCCGCCACCACCGCCCACGCACGGCGGCAGCCGGCCACGGCCTCCGCGGAACTGCTGCTGGACGACCATGCCGACCCCGAGGCGCGCGCCCGCGCCGCCGGTGCCCTGCGACTGACCGGCGCGTCTGTCGCTGTGGTCGCGACCCTCCCGACCGATCCGGATCCGGGGTGCGGTCCCGCGGCGATCGTGGCGACACGGTACGGAGTGCTGCGCGCATCGCTCACCGTGGATCCGCCGGCCTCGCCCGCGCACCCGACGGGCGTGGGGGTCGCGGGCGGTTGGGAGACGCTTCCCCGGTCGTGGCGCAGCGCGGTCGTGGCCCTGCGGCTGAGCGGCTCGCCGCATCCCCTCTTCCGCGCGCAGGATCTCGGTGTCGTGCTCGACGCCGCCCTCGCCGCCGATGCTGCTGCACCGGGCGCACCGCCGCATCCCGACGTCGCTGCCCTCCTCTCGCTGCGGGACGACCACGCACGCGACGACCGCCGCGACCTGCTCACGACGATGGACGCGCTGGTCGAGCACGGCAGCGTGCGCGCCGCCGCCGTGGCGCTGGGGATGCACCACTCGACCGTGCAGGCGCGCCTCCCGCGGGTGCTCGACCGTCTCGGCTACGACCCGCGGAGCACCCTCGGCCGCATGCGCTACACCGCGGCGCGCCAGCTGCTCGCGCTGCTCGAGTCCCGCCTCCCGTAGCGGTCGACGAGGCGGCGAATTCTCCGCCGTCTCGGCGCATTCTCCGTACATTCGTGCCGTCTCGGCGAGCGCTTGGCCGAGGAGGATCCTGGCCGCCGGGCCGATGACATGCCGGCGGCCAGGACGAGGGAGGCCCGGGTCAGATGCCCCGGGCGAGGCGGTAGTACGCGGCGTTCCAGTCGAGCTCCCGCTCGAAGCCGCGCAGCGTGGTGTCGTCGTCGATCACGAGCAGCTCGGTGCGCGCGATGCGGGCGAAGTCGGCGAACGCCTCCACCCCGACGGCCGTGCTCATCACGGTGTGGTGGGCGGCGCCGGCCTCCAGCCACGCCGTCGCCGAGGTGGTGAAGTCGGGGGCCGGCTTCCACACGGCGCGGCCGACCGGGAGCTTGGGCAGCGGGGCGGACGGCTCCACGACCTCCACCACGTTCGCCACGAGCCGGAAGCGGTCGCGCATGTCGGAGAGCGCCACGACGACGGCCGGGCCGGGCGTCGCCGTGAAGACGAGCCGCACCGGGTCGTCCTTGCCGCCGATGCCGAGGGGATGCACCTCGAGGGTCGGCTTCGCGGTCGTGAGCGTCGGCGAGACCTCGAGCATGTGGGCGCCCAGGATGCGCTCGTCGCCCGGGGTCAGGTCGTACGTGTAGTCCTCCATGAGGGAGGCGCCGCCCGGCAGGCCCGCGCCCATCACGTTCGCGGCGCGCACGAGGATCGCGGTCTTCCAGTCGCCCTCGGCGCCGAAGCCGTAGCCCTCGGCCATGAGCCGCTGCACGGCGAGGCCGGGGAGCTGCTTCAGCGCGCCGAGGTCCTCGAAGCTGGTGGTGAAGGCGCTGAAGCCGCCGCCCTCGAGGAAGGAGCGCAGGCCCAACTCGATCGCGGCGCCGTCACGCAGCGACTGGTGACGGTCACCGCCGCGGCGGAGTTCGGCAGCGACGTCGTAGAGCTCCTCGTACTCGGCGACGAGCGCATCCACGTCGGCGGGGGAGGCGGCGGCCACGGCGTCGGCGAGCTCGTTCACGCCCCAGGTGTTGACCTGCACGCCGAACACGAGCTCGGCCTCGGTCTTGTCACCCTCGGTCACCGCGACGAAGCGCATGTTGTCGCCGAAGCGCGCGAGCTTCAGCGAGCGGGTGGCGGCCCAGCCCGCGGCGGCACGGGTCCAGGTGCCGATGCGGGAGGTGACGGTCGGGTTGCTCACGTGACCCACGACGGTCGTGCGCGGCACGCCGAGGCGGGTCTGGATGTACCCGAACTCGCGGTCGCCGTGCGCCGCCTGGTTGAGGTTCATGAAGTCGAAGTCGATCTCGCCCCACGGCAGCTCGACGTTCGCCTGGGTGTGGAAGTGGAGGAGCGGCTTCTGGAGGGCGTCGAGGCCGGTGATCCACATCTTCGCGGGGCTGAAGGTGTGCATCCACGCCACGAGACCGACCACGGTGTCGTCGGCGTTGGCCTCCAGCATCACGCGGCGGATGGCGTCGGAGTCGGTGAGCACCGGCTTCCAGACCACGCGCACCGGCACATCGGCGGACGCGCCGAGCTGGTCGGCGATCTGGCGGGACTGCTCGGCGACCTGCGCGAGCGTCTCGGGCCCGTAAAGGTGCTGGCTGCCGGTGAGGAACCAGACCTCGTAGCCGTCGAGGGTGGCGGAGTTCGGGGACGGAGTGAGCTTCGGCATCAGGAGATGGCACCTTCCGGGTTCTGTCCGTAGACGTTCTGGTAGCGGTCGAAGAGGCGGTCGATCGCCTCCTGCGGGATGGGCACGAGCGGTCCGCCCTGGCGGGCGAGATGCACCGTGCGGGCGACGTCCTCCGCCATGACGGCGGCCTTCACCGCGTCGCGGGCATCCCGGCCGATGGTGAAGACGCCGTGGTTCTGCATCAGGACGGCGCGGCTGCGGTGACCGGCGAGCGTCGCGACGATGCCGCGGCCGATGGAGTCGTCGCCGATGATCGCGAACGGGCCGACCGGGATCTCGCCGCCGAACTCGTCCGCCATCGCGGTGATGACGCACGGGATGGGCTCGGCTCGCGCGGCCCAGGCGGTCGCGTAAGTGGAGTGCGTGTGCACGACGCCGCCGACCTCGGGCAGCTCGCGATAGACGTACGCGTGCGCAGCGGTGTCGGAGGATGGGGACCGGTCACATCCGAGCGAGCCCGGGACGACCTCCCCGTCCAGCGTGCACAGGATCATGTTCTCGGGGGCGAGGTCGTCGTAGTCGACACCGCTCGGTTTGATGACGAAGAGGTCCTCCCCGGGCACGCGGCCCGAGACGTTGCCGCCCGTCCACACCACGAGCCCGTAGCGCACCAGCTCGGCGTGCAGCGCGGCGACCTGCTCGCGCACCCGCCGGACGGCGGGGGTCTCGGGGTGGTTCGGCTCGGCGGCGGTTGCGTCGGTCACCGGGTGGCTCCTTCCGGGGTGGATGCGGCGAGGGGGATCGCTGTCGACGGCCGCGCGCTCGATGGCGAGGCCGGCACGGTACTGCTCGATGTAGGCGCCGAAGCCCGCGACGTCGCCGGGATGCGGGGTGGTGGTCTCGAACGCGAAGCCTCCGAAGACCTGGCGGCGCAGGTAGTCGTCGAGGCTCACGCCGCGCTCCGCCTCCACGAGGTAGCCGGCCAGGACGGCGATGCCCCACGCGCCGCCCTCCGACGCCGTCTCGGCGACCGACACCGGCGCGTCGAGCGCGCCCGCGAGGAAGCGCTGCGCGACCCCCGCGGTGCGGAACATGCCCCCGTGGGCGAACATCCGGTCGAGCGCGACGCCCTCGTCGGCGAGCACGCGCATCCCGAGCGCGAGCGTGCCGAACACGCCGTAGAGCTGCGCGCGCATGAAGTTGCCGAGGGTGAAGCGGCTGCCCGGCGTGCGGACGACCAGCGGGCGGCCCTCGTCCAGCCCGGCGATCGGCTCGCCGGCCAGGTGGTTGTATGCCAGGAGGCCGCCGGCGTCGCTCTCGCCGGCCAGCGCCTCCCGGAACAGCGCGTCGTACGCGGCGTCGGCATCCACCGGCGCGCCCGCGGCCTCGGCGAACCGGCCGAACAGGCCGACCCACGCCGCGAGCTCGCTCGCCCCGTTGTTGCAGTGGACCATCGCGACCGGGTCGCCGGCCGGGGTCGTCACGACGTCGAGCTCGTGGTGCACGCTCGCCAGCGGGCGCTCGAGCACGACCATCGCGAAGATGCTGGTGCCGGCGCTGACGTTGCCCGTGCGCGGTGCGACCGAGCTGGTCGCGACCATCCCCGTGCCGGCATCGCCCTCCGGCGGGCAGAGCGGGATGCCCGGGCGCAGCGCGCCGGACGGGTCCAGCAGCGCGGCCCCCTCGGCGGTCAGCTCGCCGGCCGCCTGGCCCGCCACGAGCACCTCGGGCAGGATACGTCCGAGGGCCAGCCCGGGCGCCAGCGCCGGCGCCTTCTCGGCGAGCAGCGCGTCGTAGCGCGCGACGAGGTCCGCGTCGTAGTCGCGCGTGGCGGGATCGATCGGGAACATCCCGGACGCGTCGCCCACGCCGAGAACGGATCGGCCCGTGAGGCGGCGGTGCACGTAGCCCGCGAGCGTCGTGATGGAGTCGAGGCGCGGGAGGTGCGGCTCGGCGTCGAGCACCGCCTGGTGGAGGTGCGCGATCGACCAGCGCAGCGGGATGTTCACGCCCAGCAGGTCGGTCAGCTCGGCCGCCGCGGGCCCGGTGCTCGTGTTGCGCCAGGTGCGGAACGGGACGAGCAGCTCATTCTCGGCGTCGAACGCGAGGTAGCCGTGCATCATCGCCGAGACGCCGATCGCCCCGTACGTCTCCGGACGCACGCCGTGGTTGCGCTCGGCGTCGGCGACCAGGTCGGCGTACGCGGCCTGCACACCCGACCAGATCGCGTCGAGGGAGTACGTCCACACCCGGTCGACGAGCTCGTTCTCCCACTCGTGCGAGCCGACGGCCAGCACGCGGGACGGGTCGGCCGCATCCACCAGGCAGGCCTTGATGCGCGTCGAGCCGAACTCGATGCCGAGGGAGGTGCGGCCGGCCCGGATGGCGTCGCGGGCGGCGGGCGCGGAGGGCGCAGCGGGCGCGGCGGGCGCGGGGATGGTCGCGGGGGCGGGCTGTGCGGGGGTGTCGCCCCCGGCGCGCTCTGAAGCCGTCATCTGTTCCTCACCACGTTGTGACCGGTCACAATTGCGACTCCAGTATGCGGTGGGCGGCGCTCGCACGTCAAGCCGTGCGGCGCCCATCCAGTCGTCGCAACGCGCCGCGCGAGCACGTGCGCTGACGGCGTGTCTCGACCACTCGTTCACTGGCGCGGCGTTGCCGGCACTCAGCCCATCCACTTGTCGCAACACGCCGCGCGGGCACGCGCAGTCGCGGCGCGTCTCGACCACTCGTTTGCCGAGCCCATCCGCTCGTCACAACACGCCGCGCGCCGCCGGCCGGGACGCCGCGGGCGCGCAGCCGCTACGCCGACGCGCGCTCCACCAGCACTGGCGCGACGGGCGCACCGAAGGCGACGCCCGCACCCTCCGCTCCCCCGCCTTCGATGAGCGAGACGAGGCGGGCGACACAGCGGCGGCCGAGTTCGGCGAAGTCCTGCCGCACGGTCGTGAGCGGCGGCGCGAAGAACGCGGCCTCGGGGATGTCGTCGAAACCGACCACCGCGAGATCCTCCGGCACCCGGCGACCCGCGAGGCGGGCGGCGTGCAGCACGCCGAGCGCCATCTGGTCGTTGGAGGAGAAGACGGCGGTCACGCTCTCGTCGGCGAGCAGCTCGGCGGCGATCTCTGCTCCGGAGGCCGCGGTCCAGTCGCCCTCCCGGGTGACGAGCCCCACGACTCCTCCGGCTCCGGCGACTTCCCCGGCGCCGCCCTCGCCGTGCTCCGCGACCTCGGCGAGGAACCCGTCCCGACGCGCACGCGCCTCCGACCAGTCGCCCGGGCCGCACAGGTGGGCGATCCGCCGGTGCCCGCGCTCGATCAGGTGACGCGTGGCCAGCCGTGCTCCCTCGACCTGGTCGACGAAGACGCCGTCGTCGCCCGCGGCGCCGGCGCCGTGCAGCGTGACCGACGGGACGGCGAGCGACACGGCGGCCATCGCATCCTGCACCCGCTGCTGCGGGGCGATGACGACGATGCCCTCGACGGCCTGCGCCAGGAGGTGGTCGAGGGCGGCCTCGACCGAGGCGCGGTCCAGCGCGACGGTGACGAAGTACCCGGCGTCGCGCGCGGCGTTCTCCACCGCGTCGATGCTGGAGGCCGGGCCGAAGAGGGAGGAGGTGGAGGCCGCGAGCACCCCGATGGTCGTCGACCGGGCGGTCGTGAGCATCCGAGCGGCGCGATTGGGCCGGAAGTTCAGCTCGGCCATCGCGGCCAGCACGCGGTCGCGCGTCTCGGGCCGGATGCTGGCGTGGTCGTTCAGCACGCGCGACACGGTCTGCCGCGAGACCCCCGCCGCGGCCGCGACCTCGCGCACCCCCGGGGCGCGTCCGCTCTCGATCATCCCTTCACCCTAGCGGCGCGCATCCCGCGGCCGCCGCACCCCTCACACGAACGCGGAGAGCGCCTTCTGCAGCTGGAGCGCGCCGATCACGAGCAGCAGGGCGGCGTTGAGCACGTGCGTGTTGCCGGCGACCCAGCTGCGGGTGCGGGCGAGCAGAGGTTCGGCGGCGGCGCCCCGCACGACGACGAGCAGGACGGGCAGCACGATCGACAACGAGCCGACCAGCCCGAACACCACCAGCACCACCACCGCCGGACCGGTCGCGACGGCCGCCACCCGGGCGTCGAGCGCCGCGATGATCGCGCACGACGCATCCACCGGGTTCACGACGAACAGCCCGAGACCCAGGAAGAACGTGCGCACGGGGCGGAACGTCTCCACCTGCTGCAGCCAGCCCGGCAGCTGCGGTGCGGCGGCCGCGACATCCCGCGGCGAGCGCGCCTCCGCCATCTGCGCGATCCGCGCGCGCCCTCGGCGGTAGACCACGACCGCCGCCCCGACGAGCAGCAGGCCCAGCACGAGCCGCAGGATCGGCACCCACAGCGGCGGCTCCCGCAGCGCCCGCACCTGCAGCGCCCCGAACACGAGGAACGCCACGGTCAGCACGAGCGCGATCCCGGCCAGCCAGCCGAGCGCGAACGCGATGCCACCCACCCGGGCGCGGGACGAGACCAGCACCGCGATCAGCGCCATCAGGGCGAGCGGGCTGAGGAGGATGCCGAAGAGCAGCGGGACGAGGCCCAGGATGAGGTCGCCCACGTCACACCTCCGGCGGCGGGGTGAGCGGCGTCGGAGGTGCGTCGGACGTGACGGTCGCCTCCCGGTCGCCGAGCGCGGCGAAGATCGCGTCGACCACCGCGGCGGTCACGGCCGGCCCGTCGCCGGCGTGGTGCCAGTACTGCGCCCGCACCGTGTAGCGGTGGGGCTCATGCGCGATGCTCAGCACCCGCACCGGCTCGCGGTGGTGCACGCCGTCCACCTCGGCGCAGGCGTCGGAGATGCGGGTGCGGACCTCCTCCCGATCCGCGGGGTCGGCCTTGACGCGCACCTCCACCTCGGACCGGCGGCCGCCGAGCTCGGACTCGTTGACGAACGGGTTGCCGACCACATCGGCGTTCGGGATGTGCGCGACCCGGCCGTCCATGGTCCGCACCACCACGGTGCGGCTGGTGACCTCGCGGACGGCGCCCCGGTAGCCCGCCACGTCGACGATGTCGCCGGCCTTGAACGGCCGCCGGGTCTGCAGCACCAGGCCCGCGGCGAAGTTCTCGCTGATGCCGCGCAGGGCCAGGCCGGCCACGACCGCCACGATGACGGCGAGCGCCAGGACGGGCTGAATGGGCGCGCCGAGGAAGGCGATGCCGACTCCGATCCCGAGCAGGATGACCGTGAGCCGCACCACCCGCGCGATGCGGCGACCGGTGTCGGCGGTGACGGCCGGGATGCGGGCGCAGAGCCGCAGGGTCGCGCGGTGGGCGAGCACGCCGAGGAGGATCCCGGCGGCGACGGACACGAGGGCGAACAGCACCGACCACTGGTCGAGGCCCGCGAAGAACCCCGCCGCGTCCCCGGCTGCCGCCGTGCGCACCATCCCGACTCCCTCACCGCCTGTGCGGCGACAGTATCGGCCGGGCGACGGGAGCGTCTAGACGCAGAACGGGCGGCGGAGGCTCGACCTCCACCGCCCGTGCCGTCCGGTGCGCTCAGGCGACGAGCGAGAATCCGGCCGTCCAGGAGATGCGCTCGGCCGCCGCGAGCGTGATCTGCAGGAAGCCGATGGACTCGAGCTCGCGGGCGCGCTTGAGGGAGCCGGCGTCGACGGCGTTGAGGCCGCCCGCGGTCACGATGCCGGTCAGCGTGGCCTTCGCGGCGTCGTCGTCACCGGCGATGAGCACGGTGGTGGTCTCGGCGCCGACCTTGCCGGAGGCGAGGGTCGCGGCGAAGGTGGTGTTGAAGGCCTTGAGGACCGTCGAGGACGGGAGCTTGCCCGCGATCACGGCGGCGGCCGAGCTGTCGGCCGGGACCGTCAGGCCGTCGAAGGTGGCGAAGTCGAGCGGGTTCGTGATGTCGACGACGATCTTCCCCGCGAGGGCGTCGCCGTAGGTCGCGATGACCGCATCCACCTCGGGGTACGGGACCGCGAGGACCACGACGTCGCCGGCGACCGCGCCGCCCTCGCGGCCGAGGTACTCGACCGTGCTGCCGCCGGCCGCGGCCACGCCGCCGATCGCCTTGGCCATGTTGCCGTTGCCGATGATGCTGACCGTGCTCATGAGATTCCTTCCCGGCTCGCGCCGTATTTAGTTGATGCTTCAACTAATGTACGTCGCGAAGGTTGAAGCGTCAAGTGATTGCTAGAATGGAGGCATGACGACGAGCGACGACCTCGCGGGCCGCGAGCGCGATGCCTGGCTCGGCCTCGTCGCGCTCACGCAGTTGCTGCCTCCCGTCATCGACGGCCAGCTCTCGCGCGACTCCGCGGCGACGCACTACGAGTTCTTCGTGCTCTCGCGACTGGCGGAGTCCCCCAACCACCGGCTGCGGCTCAGCGCCCTCGCGACCGCGACCAACGCGTCCGTCTCGCGCCTTAGCCACGTGATCACCCGGCTGGAGGCCCGCGGGCTCGTGCAGCGGATGCCCTGTGAGGAGGACGGCCGCGCCACCAACGCCGTGCTCACCGACGCGGGCGCCGAGTTCGTCGCGACCGCCGCCCCCGGGCACCTGGACACCGTGCGCTCGCGCGTGCTCGCGGCACTGACTCCCGAGCAGGTCGAGCAGCTCGCCGAGATCTCGTCGTCCATCGTCGGCGCCATCGACCCGTCGCGTCGCCCGAGCGACGCCTGCGAGTCGATCGTCGCCGCCGCCACCAGCGACTAGCCCCCTCCCCCTCCCCCTCCTTCCCCCCGCACCCCGCGAGCAACCGCCGAGTACGCGAAAAGTGGGCTCGAAACCGCCGAGTACGCAGAGAATTCGCGTACTCGGCAGGCGGGGGCGGTGCAGCCCCGGGTCAGTCGATGAGGTCGCGGGCGGCGAGGAGGCGCAGGACCTCGCGGCCCGCGGGCGGGCAGCGATCCGCGTCGGCGGTCGTGACCCAGTGCAGCGCGCCGACCTCGGCCGACGGCACCGGCACGGCATCGGTGCGCGCGCGGAAGACGCGCATGTGCACCATGCGCCCCTCCTCCTGACCGTGCGCGAGCGTGCGCACCTCGAACAGCTCCTCGAGCGCGCTCGGGTCGAGCGTCAGCGAGACCTCTTCGTGCGCCTCGCGCGCCGCGGCCTGCGCTGCGGTCTCGCCCGGGTCGATCTTGCCGCCGGGCATGTAGTGCACCTCGCGCCCGCGCGCGGTCACCATCAGCACGGTGCGATCGCGGATGAGCGCGATGGCGGCGACCTGGAGCGGCAGGAGGGTCATGCCTCCACGCTAGGCGATGCCATGCTGGTCGGATGATCAGCGACGACACCGCCCGCGCCTTCGTCGACCAGTGGCTGGCCGACTGGAACGCCCACGACCTCGACGCCCTGCTCGCCCACTACGCGGACGACGTCGTCTTCACCTCGCCGCTCGCCGCGCGGCTGCTCCCCGGCAGCGGTGGAGTCGCGCGCGGCAAGACTGCGCTGCGCGAGTACTGGACGGCCGGCCTGGCCGCCCTCCCCGACCTCCGGTTCGAAGTGCTCGACCACTACGTCGGGGTCGGCACGATCGTGATCCGCTACCGCAATCAGGCCGGCGGCGTGGTCAGCGAAGTGCTCGAGTTCGACGGCGACGTGATCGTGCGGGGGCACGGGACGTATCTGGCGGGCTGAACCCGCCGGTGACGCGCCCCGCCCTCAGCGGCGCGACAGCAGCGAGGTCACACGCAGCCGGCCCGAGTGGATCCACACGTCCGAGTACTCGATCGGGCGGCCGTCGGCGAGGTAGGTCACCTGCTGCAGGTACTGCACGGGAGCACCCGTCGCGAGTTCCAGCGATGCGGCGGTGGCGGCGTCGGCGGCCTCGGCCGAGAAGGTGCGTCGCGCGCTGCCGATCTTCAGCTGGAAGCGACCCTCCAGGGTCCCGAACAGGCTGGCCGTGGTGAAGTCCGTGTCCTCCAGCCCCGGTGTGAGGTCGGTGCGGACGTAGTTGACGAGCAGGGCGACGGGGCCGTCCTCGGTGCGGCGCAGACGACGCAGGCTCAGCACTTTGGCCCCGGCGGGCATGTCGAGGAGCGCGGCGACCGGTCGCGGGGGCTCGAGCAGCACGCACTCCAGCACCTCGGTCTGCGTGACGATCCCCTGGTTGGCGAAGTCCTCCGAGAGCGTGCTGAGCTTCTGGGCGATCGAGGGCTCGATCGTGGTGGAGGTGACGAAGGTGCCCTTGCCGCGGATCTGCCGCAGCAGCCCCTCCTCGATCAGCGTGGTCAGGGCGCGGCGCAGCGTTCCGCGGCTGACCCCGAGGTCGTGCGCCAGCTCGGGCTCGCTCTTCAGCCGGTAGTGCGCCGGCCACTCGCCCGTCGCGATCCGGCCGCGGATGCGCTCCGAGATCTGCGAATGGAGGGCGATCGGGGCCCCGCGGTCGACGTCCCCCTCGTCGAACAGCTCGTCGTTCACGGTCACCGTCGTGTGTCCTCCCCTGGTGTGCGCCGCCGTCCCGACCTTAGTTCACGCGGGACGGCGGCGGCGCGGTCAATAGCTGGCGGTGTTCTCGTCGCCGGAGTCGCTGATGATCTCGAGGCCCGCGCTGGTGCCGAGCAGGCTCGCGCCCGCCTCCAGCAGGGACAGCGCCTGCGGGTAGCTCTTGATCGAGCCGGACGCCTTCACGAGCACGCCGTCGCGGGCCAGGCCGACGAGGTAGCGGACGCTCTCGGGGTTGGCGGTCTCGATCTGCCCGCTGGACGCGTTCTTCAGGAACGCGACGCCGGCCTCCATCGAGAGTTCGACGGCTGCGCGACGCTCGTCGGGCGTCAGGAGCGGGAGCTCCAGCATCACCTTGACCGGGATGCCCGAGGCGCGCACGACCCCGGCGATGTCGTCGCGGAACGCGTCGTACATGCCGCTCTTGAGCCAGCCGATCTGCACGCCGATGTCGAGCTGGGTGGCACCGAGGCGCGCGATCGACTCGGCCTCGGCCGCCTTGCCCGCGCTCGTGGTGACGCCCACGGTGGGGAAGTCGAGCGCGGTGGCGATGCCGACGCCGGTGCCGCGCAGTTCGGCGGCGACGACGTCGACCCACGAGGCGGGGACCATCGCCGCGTTGAAGCCGTGCTCGACGGTCTCGCGGGCGTGGGCGACGATCTCGTCGCGGGTGAGGCCGACCTCGATCTTGGTGTGCTGGATGTACGGGGCCAGCTCGGCGGGGGCGAGTGTCTTCTCGCCGGTGGTGGTGGTCACGGTGGTGTTCCTTTCGCGTGGACCGCGGGTGCGGGGTGGGAGGTTCCGGCCGTCAGAGACGGTCGGCGTAGTAATCGGGGGCGACGACGCCGTCCCCGCCGAACCAGCGGGGCACGTCGACGCCGCAGACGAGGCCGATGTTGCCCCAGGGCTCGAAGGCGCCGGTGCGGACGATGACCTTCGCCTGGGCGGCGACCGCGCCGAGCATGTCGGCGTGGGTGCGTGTGCTGAACTCGGCGCCGGCGAAGCGGTCGCCGAGCCAGTCGTCGAGGCGCGGGTTGTTGGAGACGACGTCGTCGGCGCGGACGACGCCCTCCACCACCAGCTCGTCGGCGATGAGGCCGAGCACGGTGCGCAGGTCCGGGAGGTTCTCGGCGATCGCGAGGTCGATGCGGTGCGCGTCGCGCGGGATGGGGAACCCGGCGTCGACGACCAGCAGCAGGTCGGTGTGGCCGAGGGTGGCGAGCGCTCCGCTCAGCTCGGCGTTGAGGATGCCGTTCTTCTTCATGTCTCTCCTTCTGTTCGGTCGCGAGGCGGGATCAGGCCACGGCGGCGGCGCCGGTCGCAGCGGCCATGATGTTCTCTTCCGTCGCCTCCGCCGTCGGCAGGACCGTCGCGATGCGCCCCTCCGCCATGACGGCGATGCGGTCGGTGATGGTCAGCAGCTCCGGGAGGTCGGACGAGGAGCACAGGATGGCGACGCCCGCCGCGGCGAGCGCGAAGAGCTGCTCGTAGATCTCGGCCTTGGCCCCGACGTCGACGCCGCGCGTCGGCTCGTCGAGGATGAGCACGCGCGGCTCGATCGCGAGCCAGCGCGCCAGCATCGCCTTCTGCTGGTTGCCCCCGGAGAGGTTGACGATCGGGGTCTGCAGCGACGCGGTCTTGACCGTGAGGGCGGTCGCCAGCCGACCGGCCTCCCTGTCGAACCCGCCGCGGCGGACGAGGCCGCCGGAGGTGTGGCGGCCGAGCGTGAGCACGCCGATGTTGTCGCCGACGCCGAGGGAGCTGAGGAGGCCCTGCGCGCGACGCTCGCCGGGGACGAACCCGAGGCGACGGCGCACCGATTCCCCGGGCGTCCGACGGTCGTACGACCGGCCGTCGAGCATCATCCGGCCGCCGGCGCCGCGTTCGGCGCCGAAGAGATTGCGGAGCAGCTCGACCCGCCCGCTGTCGGGCAGACCCGCGATGCCGAGGATCTCGCCGGGATGCAGGTCGAACGACACCTCCCGGTGCCCACGGCCCGCGAGGTCGCGCACGGTCAGCACCGGGCCGACCAGCGGTTCCGCGCGCACGGTGTCGGAGCGGCGCGCCAGATCCCCGAGTTCACGGCCGACCATCGCGGCGACCGCCTGCTCCGGTGTCGTCTCCTCCCGGCTCCAGGAGGCGACGTGCCGTCCGTCCCGGAGCACCTCGAGCTGATCCGCCAGCCGGAACACCTCGGGCATCCGGTGCGAGACGTACAGCAGGGTGGTGCCCTGGCGTGTGAGCGTCTCCATCAGCGCGAACAGTCGTTCGGACTCCGCGGGCGTGAGCACCGAGGTGGGCTCGTCGAGGATCAGGATGCGGCAGCCGCGGGCGATGGAGCGCGCCACCACGACGAGCTGCTGCGTCGCCAGATCGAGCCCGCCGACCGGCGCGGCCGGGTCGAGGTCGAGGTCGAGCGTGCGAAGCAGCTCGGCGGCGCGCTGCCGCATCCGCCGGCGCGACGGGAACCAGCGACTGCCCGGCTCCACTCCCACGAGGATGTTCTCGGCCACGGTGCGCTCCGGCAGGAGCGAGAGCTCCTGCGGCACGATCGCGACGCCGTGGTCGGTGAGCAGGGAGTGCGGATCGAACCGCTGCACCTCGACCCCGTGGACGGTGACGCTCCCGGCGCTCGGCGGCTGCAGGCCCGCGAGGATCTTCAGGAGGGTGGACTTGCCCGCCCCGTTCTCTCCGAGCAGCGCGGTCACCCGCCCCTCCGGAACCTCCATCGTGACGTCGGCGAGAGCCGTGACCGGTCCGAACCGGCGGCTGAGCCCGGTGATGCGGATGGCCGGCTGTGCCGCGTCGGGCGTCGGGAGCGTCATGTCAGCCCTCCACCGTCGCGTCGGAGAGGTTCTTCGCGTCGATGATCTGGGCACCGGTGTCGACGCCGGAGATCTTCGTGCCCTTCTTCAGGAAGTCGGCGAGCACCTTCACCGCCTGGTAGCCCTGCTCCGACGGGTTCTGACTGATCGTGAAGGTCACCACGCCCTGGGTGATGAACTCGGCGGTCTGCGGGAGGAGGTCGAAGCCGACCATGGTGATCGTGCCCGCGTTGCCGGACTGCTGGACCCACTTGGCCGCGGCCGTCGTGCTGCAGCAGTCGAGGCCGGCGATGGCGACGACGCCCGACTGGCCCGACATGGTCGAGTCGACCGTGTTGTAGGCGGCGTTCGGCTCGTTGCCGACGTTGACCGGGCCGACGACCTCGAGACCCGAACCCTCCATGCCCTTCTTGAATCCGCCGAAGCGGTCGTTCGACCAGCCGGCGCCCGTGTCGAGGGAGAAGACGACGACCTTGCCGGACGCCGTGTCGCCGAGGGCGGTGCGCAGCTGCTTCGCCTCGGAGGTCCCGGACGCGGCGAGGTCCTGTCCGACGAAGCCCATCTGCTTCGAGCCGGGGTTGTCGGTGTTGAACGAGATGATCGGGATGCCCGCCTCATAGGCCTGCGCGATGACCGGCTTCAAGGCGTCGCTGCTGGCGGACGAGACCGCGAGCCCGTCGACCGCCTGCTGCTGGATGAGCGTCTGCAGCTCGGCGACCTGCTTCGCGGCGTCGCCACCGGTCGGGCCGATCAGCTGCACGTCGGCGCCGAGCTCCGTGCCGGCCTTCTCCATCCCTTCGCGGATCGGGGTCGCGAACGCGAGCGACGGGTCGTGGTAGCTGAGCTTGATGCGCAGCTTCTCACCGCCGTCGACGCGCTTCTGGATGTACTCGGCGAGGTGGAAGCCGCCGGAGGCGTCGGCGGCGTTGCCGTTGGTGATCGCGCCGCAGCCGGCGGCGGTCAGCGCGACCGTCGTGGCGACGGCGGCGGCCGTCAGCACGCGGCGGGTGAGGGTGCGGAAAGACATCAGTACTCCTTCGTGTGTGATGTGCTCGGGTGGTGCATGCGGGTGGTGCGCGGGCGCGGCATCGATGCCGCGGCGGTCACGCGCGCGTCTTGCGCTTGCGCTGCCAGGTGTCGGCGGCCACGGCCGCGACGATGACGAGACCGGTGACGACCGTCTGCCAGAAGGACGAGATCCCGTTGATGTTGAGGATGTTCTGCAGGATGCCGATGAAGAGCACGCCGATGACGGTGCCCCACATCGTGCCGGAGCCGCCGAAGAGGGCCGCGCCGCCGATGATGACCGCGGAGATCACCGTCAGCTCGAGGCCGGTGCCGGTCACGCCCTGCACGTAGCTGAGGAACGACAGACCGAGCACGCCGGCGACGGCCGCCGTGAATCCGGAGAGGACGAACGCCGTCAACTTGACCACGCCGACGTTGATGCCGACGAGCCGAGCGGCCTCCTTGTTGCCGCCGACGGCATAGGTGTTGAAGCCGAGCCGCGAGCGGGAGAGCAGGACGACGCCGAGCACGATGATCGCGGCGAAGACGATGAGCTGCATCGGGACGACGCCGAAGAGGCGCCCCTGGCCCAGCAGGTTGAAGTCGGCGACGCCGGCCTGTGAGGTGCTGAGCGAGATCGGCTTGCCGTCGGAGATGAGGAGCGCGACTCCGCGGAAGACGCTCAGGCTGCCGAGGGTGACGATGAACGAGGGGACGCCGAGCAGCACCACGGCCAGTCCGTTCACCAGCCCGGCGACGACTCCGACGGCCAGGCCGATCAGGATCGCGAGCGGCCAGGCGACGCCGCCGGCGATCGCCATGCCGGTCGCGATCGCCGAGAGCGCGTAGATCGAGCCGACGGAGAGGTCGATCTCGCCGTTGATGATCACGAAGGTCGCGCCGACGGCCATGATGCCGATCTGCGAGACCTGCTGGCCCACCGAGAGCAGGTTGCCCGCCTGGAGGAAGCTCGGCGAGAGCACGGTGCCGAGCACGACGAGCAGCACGAGCGCGGCGAACACGCCTGCCTCGCGGGCGTGGAGGAGCTTGCGGAAGTCCGGTGCGCTGCGTCGCGCGGGGACGGTGGTGGCGGTCATCGGGTGGGTCCAATCGAGCCGGGGGTCGGGAGGGAGGGGAGGGCCGGGAGCTGCGCCGCGGTCGGGAGGGCGGGGACGACGCCCTCCGCCGCGACCGTGTGGGCTCCCGCGTGGGCGGCGTACGCGGCGGCATCGGCGAGCGACGCGCCCGCCGCGACCGCGACAGCCAGGGCGGCGGTGAACGAGTCGCCCGCACCGGTCGTGTCGACGACGGCGACGGGAGGCACGGGCGCGATCTCGCGCTCCCCCTCCGCGTCGGCCAGGAGCGCGCCGGCCGCGCCGCGGGTGAGGAGGACGGACCCGCCGGTGCGGGCGCGGAGAGCGGTGACGAGCTCGTGCTCGGTCGCCCCGTCGCCGGGCTCGCGGCCGAGCAGCACCGGCGCCTCCGTCTGGTTGGGGGTGATGATGTCGATGAGCACCCACGCCTCGTCGGGCAGGGCGCGGGCGGGCGCCGGGTTGAGCAGGGTGGTCGTTCCGACCTCCCGGGCCGTCCGCAACGCGTGCACGACCGCGGCCAGCGGGATCTCCATCGAGACGACGAGGATGTCCGCCGCGGCGATCTCGTCGCGGAAGCCGTCGACTGCGGCGGCGTCGAGCTCGTCGAGCGCACCGGGTGCGATCGCGATGCGGTTCTCACCGCTCGGCTCGACCAGGATGAAGCCGACCATCGTCGCGCCGGCGCCGGTCAGCGTCTTGCTCGCGTCGACACCCTCGCGGGCCCAGAGTTCACGGGCCGCGCGACCGAAGTCGTCGGCGCCGACGGCGGTGAGGAGCGAGACCTCCGCGCCCAGCCGGGCGGCGGCGACGGCCTGATTCGAGCCCTTGCCTCCCGGCCCGGAGTCGAAGACGCCTCCGCTGACCGTCTCACCGGCCTCCGGCGAGCGCGGGACCCGCATGGTGAGGCCCGCTCCGTAGCTTCCGACCACAGCGATCTTCATCGATTCGAGTACTTCCTTGTACGTGGACAACTATGAACATGAGCAGTGTATGTCCATAGTTGTCCACTCGTCAACCGAAGCTGCACGCACGGTGCACGAAGAGGGGCCGGTCACGCTGAACACGTCAGCGGGGCCGGCCCCGGGAAGCCGAGGATCGGGCGCGGCCCCTACCCCTCCACCACCTGCTTGAGCTGCCGCAGCCCCTTCTCGAAGTCGGGGCCGACCAGCTTCTCGACGTTGAAGAGCCGGGTCATGAGCGTGCGGGGGCCCTCCATCCGCCAGATCACGCGGGTGCCGTCGCCCTCGGGGGTCAGCACGAAGCGGATGGCGTTGGTGGAGCGGAACGGCTTGGTGAAGTCGAGCGCGATGCCGACCCCGTCCGGGTCGACGGCCGTGACCTCCATGCGGCCTGCTCCGGCCTTGCGGTTGCCCGACCAGGCGTAGCTCGACCCGACCGTTCCCGGCTCGCCGGAGTACTCGCGGTGGAGGTCGGGGTCGAGCCCCTCCCACGGCGACCAGTCGATCCAGCCCGGGAGGTCCGCGAGGCGGCGCTGCAGTTCTTCGGGGGTCGCGGCGATGCGCTCGGTGCGCTCCACGACGGTCGTTCCGGCCATGCCGCCAGGGTAACGCCTCTGGCCCCGGAGGAGACCCCTGCGTAACGTGGGCATCCGGAGGTGCCGACCATGCCCCAGCCCACGCCCGCGTCCGCCACCGGACGGACCATGCTGCTCGACTCCGCGTCGCTGTACTTCCGCGCGTTCTACGGGGTGCCCGACACGGTGCGGTCGCCCGAGGGCGAACCGGTCAACGCGGTGCGCGGTTTCCTCGACATCATCGCGCGGCTCATCGGCGAGTTCGGGCCGGATTCCCTGGTCGCGTGCTGGGACGACGACTGGCGCCCGCGGTGGCGCGTCGACCTCATCCCGAGCTATAAGGCCCACCGGGTGGCCCGCGAAGTGCCCGGCGGGGTGGATGTCGAGGAGACTCCCGAGGCGCTCGTGCAACAGGTGCCGGTGATCCGGGAGGTGCTGGAGGCGCTCGGCCTCGCGATCGTCGGCGCCGCGCAGCACGAGGCGGACGACGTGATCGGCACCCTCGCCTCCCGAGGCGACGGCCCGGTGGATGTCGTGACCGGTGACCGGGACCTGTTCCAGCTGGTGGACGACGCGCACGACGTGCGGGTGATCTACACGGCGCGCGGGATGAGCAACCTCGAGGTGCTCACCGACGCGGTCGTGTCGGGCAAGTACGGCGTGCGGCCCGACCAGTACGCCGACTTCGCGGCCATGCGCGGCGACACGTCCGACGGCCTCCCGGGCGTTGGGGGCGTCGGGGAGAAGACCGCGGCAGCACTCCTGGCCGAGTACGACTCGCTCGACGGCATCCGCGCCGCGGCGGCCGACGACTCCAGCCCGATGAAGCCGGGGGTCCGCGCCCGCTTCGCGGCGGCGACGGATTATCTGGATGTCGCGCCGCGCGTCGTCGAGGTCGTGCGCGACCTCGACCTGCCCGACGTGGATGCGCGGCTGCGCCGGCCGAGCGCGAAGCAGCGCGAGACCCTCGACGCACTCGCCGCCCGCTGGGGCCTCGGCGGCTCGCTCGACCGCCTCCTCGCGGCCCTCCCCGACTGAGACAACTGCCGAGTACGCGGAAAGTACGGCTCGAACCGCCGAGTACGCAGACAATTCGCGTACTCGGCCGTCGGCCGGTCAGACGCGGTCGGGCTCCCAGCGCCAGAGCTCGCGCTGGGCGAGCAGGGCCAGCTCGCGGAGCACGTCGAGGTCGAGCTCGCCGGTCTCGGCGTCGCGCGGCTTGCGCCCGAATACGCAGAGCGCGCCGATGCGCGTGCCGTCCGGCGCCTCCACGGGGTAGCCGGCGTAGTACCGCAGGTGGGCGGGACCGGTCACCACGGGGCTCGACGCGAAGCGCTCGTCGAGCTCGGCGTCGGCGACGACCAGGCCGTCGGCGGAGGCGATCGTGTACTGGCAGGCGGACTCCTCGAGCGGGAACTCACGCGTCGCCGTGCCCACGGCGGCGATCGCCCACTCCTTCTCGGCGTCGAGGATGGTGAACATGGCGATCTCGGTGCCGAGCGTGCGCTGCGCCGTGCCCACCAGCCCGTCGAGGCGGGCATCCCGGCCCCGCTCGGCCAGGCGCAGACGCTCGATGGCCTCCACCCGCTCCGCAGCGGTCCGCGACGAGGGAGGCGTGCTCCCGCGCGGCTCGACGAGCGCGGGCACGAGCACGTCGGCGATCCGCCTCGCCCAGAACAAGTAGTCCGCGGGCCCGCGGTGCCGAGCGGATTCGGCATGCGGCGGAGCCGGGAGCGGCACGAACAGCGCACCCTCCTCCCGGCACACGCGCTCCGCCACGAGATTCATACGCTCGGCGTGCTCCTGGGCGATCCGGGTCGGTCCCGCGTCGTCGGGGTCGAACGAGCGGATCGGCTGGGCGCCGAGCCACACCACCGCGCCGCCGGCCCCGCGCGCGGCCCGAACGTCCCTCAGCAGCGCGCGAACCCGCTCGCCCCACCGCTCCGGGTCGGGCAGTCGCAGCGAGTCGGCGAGCGTCGCGCTCAGCACGACCACCTCGTAGCGCTCCGGCCCCGCCGCCGCGACCAGCGACCGCAGCCTGCGCACGCCGGCCGAGGGATGCGCGACGACGTCGACGACGGCCCCGCGCCCGGTCGACGACCCGATCGCCCGGGCCAGCGCGCCGGGCAGTGCGAGGTCGTAGCTCGCGACACCCCAGCCGACGACCGGCCCCGAGCCCGCCAGCAGCACGCGCACGTTGCGCCGTCCCGCGGCGAATCCCTGCGGTGCGTCCGCCGGCCGCGCCAACCCGCTGCGCACGCCGACGACCCGCAGCAGCTGCGCCCGGGTCAGGAGGCGACGCCCCAGCGTCACACGTTCGGCATCCACTCGGTTGACGGTATCCCGGCATACGTCCGCGGACTAGCGGCGGCTCGCCGGGTCACCCGGAATGTGTGAGGACTGCTGCAGAACCACCCCTACGGCAGGATGTGCCCCGCCGCTCGGAACAGCCGGTACCACTCCTCGCGGGTCAGGGGCAGGTCGGAGCCGGCGGCGGCGTCGCGGACGCGCTGCGCGTTGGTGGTGCCGAGCACGACCTGGATGCCGGCGGGGTGGCGGGTGATCCAGGCGGTGGCGATCGCGGTCGGGGTGACGCCGTAGGAGGCGGCCAGCTCGTCGATCACGTCGTTCAACTCGGCGAAGTGCTCGCGGTCGCCCAGGAAGACGCCGTCGAAGAAGCCCTTCTGGAACGGCGACCAGGCCTGGAGGGTGATGTCGTGCAGGCGTGCGTGGTCGAGGATGCCGTTGTCGCGGTCGATCGACTGCGGGAGGCCGGCCATGTTTGCGGCGACGCCCTGCGCGATGAGGGGGGCGTGCGTGATGCTCAGCTGCACCTGGTTGGCGACGATCGGCTGCGAGACGTACCGGCGCAGGAGGTCGATCTGGCCGGGCGTGTGGTTGGAGACGCCGAACGCGCGCACCTTGCCGGCCGCCTGCAGCTCGTCGAACGCGGCGGCGACCTCCTCGGGCTCGACCAGGGTGTCGGGGCGGTGCAGCAGCAGGAGGTCGAGGTAGTCGGTCCGCAGGGCGGCGAGGGACTCGTCGACGGTGGCGAGGATGTGCTCGCGCGAGAAGTCGAAGTAGCCGTCGCGGATGCCGACCTTGGACTGGATGACGACCTGGTCGCGCTCGGCGGCCGGGATCGCGCCGGCGTCGCCGAAGCGACGCTCGCTCCCGTGCCGCTCCTCGCCGTAGATGTCGGCGTGGTCGAACACCGTGACGCCCTCGTCGCGAGCGGTGCGCACCAGGGTGCGGATCTCCTCGTCGGACAGGGGTTCGATGCGCATGAGGCCGAGGACGATGGTGGACGCGTCGACGGCGACGCCGGGGAAGCTGAAGGTTCGCATGCCTCCCATCCTCCTCCCGTCAACCCCCTCCTCCTGCGAGACGACCCGGTCTACCGTTCGAACCACGGGAGAAGAATGCCCGCGGATCAACAGGAGGAAGCCATGACGATGACACCCGAGATGCAGCTCGCCGTTGAGGACTTCCGCACCGAGACCGCCCTGGGCGCCCGCCCGTCGCCGGCCCGTCCGCGGTACATCGTCCACGCGCTGGGCCGGGATTTCCGGGTGAGCGACGAGATGGCGCAGATCTTCGTGCGCCAGGTCGAGCGCGTCGCGGTGGAAGACAGCTCCGCCCTCGTGGTGCTGCGGCACGAGGAGGGCGTCGAGCTCCTGATGGTGACGGACGACAACTCGTTCAGCATCCGGACCCTGCCGTAAGTCCGGACGACGACCGCCGCGCGTCGTACCCTCGGAGGGTGACGGATGCGGGCGATGAGGAGGCGGTGGCGGCTCTCCGGGCGGTGATCGCCGAGGTCGCAGCGATGCTGCGGGAGGCCGGTGCCCGCGAGGAGGCGCTCGCCACCTACGAGGATCGGCAGCGCAAGCTCCTGATCATGCGCGAGCCGGTGCTGCGACCCGCTGGACGGGTGTGGCGGCTCGGCGTCCTGCTGCTCGACGCCGACGGCGGCCTCCACGCGACGGGGTCGATCGTGCGCGCCACCGAGCCGGGGCGGACCCAGTACGTCTCGGTGTCGGCCGAGACCCGGCGCGCCTACCGCGCCGCAGCCGAACGCGGTCACTTCCGTGACGGCGAGACGGTGAACTTCGACGCGGAGCCTGTGGCGCTGGACGTCGGGAGTCTGCGGGAGGCCGCCGAGACCGGCCGTGGCCCGCTGTTCCTGCGCGAGGGGCGCGTGCTGGTGCGCTGGAGCGCGGCCGTCGCGGACGCGGACGCCCGCGACGCCGTCGGCTACCTGAGGGAGCGGGCCGACCTGCTGGCCCACCCGCCCCAGGGCGCCTGATGCTCAGTTCGCCGTCGCGGCCCCGCCGCTCTTCTTGCCGGTGATGTCGTCGATCTTGGAGGCCGCCTTGTCGGTGGCTTTGCCGACCGCGTCGCCGACGGTCTCGCCGATGTCGGAGGCGGCACGGGACGCGAAGTCCTTCACGTCGTCCTTGACCTGCTGCACCGGTGCGGATCCGGTGAAGTCCCGCACCCGCTTGCGCATGTCGTCGTAGGCGCCCCGGCCCGCGCGCGAACCGACGACGAACCCGACAGCGACCCCTGCTACGAAGATGAGTAGTTTCATGTCGCGAACGGTACGCGCGCCTGGCGGGAGGCGACAGGGGGCGGATCGGAGCAGAATGGCCCGCGTGAAGGACCTGAGCCTGGACCCGGAGCGGGCCGCACGGATCGTCGTGCTGGTCGAGGGCGCCAGCGACCGTGCCGCGGTGCACGCGGCCGCCGCCGTGCTCGGCCGCGACCTCGCCGCCGAGGGCACGGCCGTGGTCCCGATGGGCGGCGCGATGAGCATCCGCCGGTACGTGGAGGCGCTCGGGATGGGCGGGTCGACGGATGCCGGGGCCACCGGTCCCGAACTGCGCGGCCTGTGCGATGCGGCCGAGCGCCCGTTCTACGAGCGTGCCGGGCTGCCGGAGGCATCGATCGCGGTCTGCCGGCCCGATCTGGAAGGCGAGCTGATCGACGCCCTCGGCCTCGCCGCGGTGGAGGAGGTGCTGGCGCGGGCGGACGATCTGCGGCTGTTCCGCACCTTCCAGAACCAGCCGGCGCAGCGCGGGCGGCCCGCGGAGGCGCAGCTGCACCGGTTCTTCGGCACGACCTCCGGTCGCAAGGAGCAGTACGGGCGGCTGCTGACCGCAGCACTCGCGCCCGACCGCCTCCCGACGCCGCTGCTGGCCGTGCTGCGGGCGCCGCGCCTCGCATAGGGTGGAGCGCATGTCTGCGCTCGACGACCGCCTCGCCACCATCTTCGCCGCCCGCGACCGGGCCGACATGGCCCCGACGATCGCGGCCTTCCTGGAGGTGCTCGCCGAGCATCCCGACGACGCGCACGTGCTCTACGAGGTCGGCGGGTCGTACGACACCGCGGGCGAGGAGGAGACGGCCGCCGGGTACTACGAGCGCGCGCTCGATCGGGGCCTCACCGGCGAGACGCTGCGCAAGTGCCTGCTGCAGTACGGCAGCACGTTACGCAACCTCGGCCGGTTCGAGGAGTCGCTCGCGGTGCTCGACCGCGCCCGTGCCGAGTTCCCCGATTCGGAGTCGGTGCAGACCTGGCACGCGCTCTCCCTCCACGCCGCCGGGCGCAGCGATGCCGCGGTCGCGGAGCTGATGGAGCTGGCCGCCGACCGCATCCGCACGCCCGACCTGCTGCGCTACGAGGCGGCGCTGCGCGGCAACGCGGAGTACCTGCGGTCGGTCGACCGCCAGCAGCACCCGGTCGCGTAGCTCGCTATCCCGGCTCCGCCACCGCGAGCCGGAACCGCTCGGGCGCGCGCTCGCCGTGCAGCGCGAGCCGGGCGAGCACGTCTCCCAGCGCCGGGCCGAACTTGAAGCCGTGGCCCGAGAAGCCGGTCGCAACGGTCACGGGGCCGACCCGGTCGAGCACGAAGTCGGAGTCGGGGGTCGAGTCGTACAGGCAGCTGATCGCGTCGGGGCGTGACGCATCCACGCCGGGCACCCATTCGGCGACGTAGCGCTGCAGTCGCCCCAGCCGCACCGGGTCGATCGTGCGGTCGCGGTCGTCGGGGTCGACGACCGGCCCGTACCCGTGGGCGCCGACCTTCACTCCCTCGCCCGGGGTGAGCAGGCCGTAGACGCTCGGCGTCTCCGGGTCGAGGGGATGGTGCACGAAGCTGGGCCACAGGCTCTCGTCGTCCGCCGGGCCGGGGAGCAGCGGGAAGTGGGCGGGCTGCTCCTCCGTGACCCGCACATCCGGCAGGGCAGCGCCGTGGTGTGAGAGCCAGTCGCCCGCGAGCGTGGGGGTCCACGACCCGGCCGCGACGACCAGCCGCGCCGCGCGGTGCTCGCCGTCTGCGGTGGTGACGACGACGCCGTCGCCGTCGGAGTCGATGCCTGTGACGCGCACGCCGAAGCGCAGTTCGGCTCCGGCCGCCTCGGCGGTGTCGAGCAGGGCCTCGATCGCGGCGTCGGCGCGCAGCCTCCCGCCGCCCGGACTGAACAGCACGTCGTCCTCGAACTTCAGTCCCGGCCAGCGCTCGGCCGCCTCGGCACCCCGCAGCCGCTCCGACGGGAGGTCCTCGGCGGTCATCGCCGCGGCGATCGCATCCAGGGCCTTCGGATCGCCGTGATCGAGCGCCCCGGTGCGGTCGAACACCGTGCGGCCGCACTGCTTCTCCAGCCGCTCCCACCCGGCGGCGGCGCGCACCGTGAGCTGCACGTAGTCGGCGGTGTCGTAGCCGTAGCGGAAGATGCGGCTGGCGCCGTGGGAGGAGCCGCGGTCGTGCCCGCGCTCGAACGCCTCCAGGAGCAGGACGCGGGAGCCGGCCTCGGCAAGCGAACGCGCGGCGGCGGCGCCGACGACGCCGGCCCCGATGACGATGGTGTCGACGGTCATGCCGTCACGTTAGCCGCCGCGCCTGGCAGCGCGGCGGCAGCGTTACGCCGCCTTTCGCCGGCAGCGGCGACGGCAACGGCAACGGTCAGCGCGCGCTGTCCGCCGGTGCGCCCTCGCGCGTGATGATCGCGGCATCCCCGTCCTCGTCCAGCTTCACGCGCAGCGGCTTGCGGAAGGCCCGGGTCAGCACCAGGAGGGTGATGATGCCGATGGCCAGCCAGACGACCCCGTACTCGAGCGCGTCGAGGTGGAGGTTGGCCCAGAGCACGCCGGTGAGCACCATCCCGATGCCCGGGAGGACGATGTTGCGCACGATCTGCGACGCACCATGCCGCTCCTTGCGGCGAAACGCGAAGTGGATGATGACCGTCGCGTTCACCACCGTGAAGGCGACGAGCGCGCCGAAATTGATCATCGAGGAGACGAACTCGAGCGTGAAGGCGGCGGCGAGCAGCGAGACCACGCCGACGAGGATCACGGCCGTCGACGGGGTGCGGAAACGCGGGTGCACGTACGAGAGGAAGCGGGAGAGGCGACCGCTGCCGTTGCGCGCCATGACGAAGATCATCCGCGAGACGCTGGCGTGCGAGGCGAGGCTCGACGCCACCGCCGCCGCGACCGCCGCCGAGATGAAGAGGATCTGGAAGAGCATGCCGCCCGTCTTGAGCGCGATCTCGGGCAGGGTGTCGTCGGTGAAGTGGAAGCCGGCCATGGTGGGGAACCGCGACTGCGCGAACCATGCGGCGACGAAGAAGATCGTGCCCCCGATCAGCAGCGCGAGCACGATCGCGCGCGGCACGGTGCGCGCATCCTTCGCCTCCTCCGTGTACATCGTGATCGCGTCGAACCCGATGAAGGAGAAGCACACGACCGTCGCCCCGCCGATCACGGCGGTCAGCTGCACGCCCGAATGGAAGAGCGGGGTGAGGCTGAAGGCCGTCCCGTTTCCCGACCCGGAGTTCAGTGCCGCCCAGGTGAGAGCGACGAACACGCCGATCAGCACGATCTGGAACGCGACGAGCACGCCGTTGAGCTTCGAGGTCGACGACATGCTGAAGAGGTTCATGGCCGTGATGGCGGCGACGTAGCCGACCACCCAGATCCATCCGGGGACCTGCGGGAAGAACGACTCCAGGTACAGCCGCACGATGAGCGCGTTGACCAGCGGCAGCAGGAGGTAGTCCAGGAGGGACGACCAGCCGACCAGGAAGCCGACGTTGGGGTGGATGGTCTCGGAGGCGTAGGTGTACGCCGACCCCGCCGACGGGTAGACGCGCGTCATGCGGCCGTAGCTGAGGGCGGTGAACACCATCGCGACGAGGGCGAACAGGTAGGCCGACGGCACGACGCCGTTCGTCTCGCCGGTGACGATGCCGAACGTGTCGAACACGGTCATCGGCGTCATATACCCCAGCCCGAGCCCGACGATCGCCCAGAGCCCGAGGGACCGGCGCAGCGAGGTGGGTGAGGTGATGGCGGGCACGCGAGCTCCTTCGCTCAGTCGACGAGACGAGTCATCGTACGCACGGCCGGCGGCGGACGTCGAATCGTGATTCGACTGATCGCATTGCGAAATCCGCCGTCTACGACCGAAAACGCAGCGATTCGGCGATTTCGCGGCGGATTCCGCCTGTGAGAATTCTCAGCCTCGGGGGCGCCCGGAGGGATGCGAACGCCCCGCCACCCGGACCGCGACCGCGACCAGCACGACCAACGCCGCGGCCGCGAAGGCCGCGACGGCGACGGGGGCCGACGGCAGCGCGCCGTTCAGCCGCGAGACGCCGATCCACGCCAGGCCCCACGCCGAGGCGACCGCCGGCGCGAATCGCCCGCGATCCCAGACGGCGAGCGCGCAGCACACCACCGCGACGACCGCGACGACGACCAGTCCCCACGCGTGCGGGCTCCAGCCGAAGCCGTCGAAGCCGGCCTGCGTCAGACCGGCCGCGATGTTCGCGACCGTCGCGACCATGACCCAGCCGAGATAGAGGCCGGTGGTGCCGTCGAAGAGGATGGCGTCCGCCATCGTGCCGCCCGGGTAGACCCGCAAGCGGGCGAACGTCACGATCAGCACGACCAGGAGGGCCGCGATCACAGCGACGCTCAGCGCGAGGAGCCCGGCCTGCACCGACAGGATCCACGCGGCGTTCAAGAGCAGGGAGGCGACCATCCAGTAGCCGACGCGGCGCTGCCGTTCGCGGCCGGCCTGCGACGGGAGCGCCTGCCAGATCGCGTAAAGCACGAGCCCCGCGTAGATGACCGACCAGATGGCGAACGCCGGGCCGGCGGGGGCGAGCAGGGTCGCGTCGGCGCTCAGCGCACCGCCGGCGACCTCGGGGATAGGCGTGCCGCCGACCAGTCCCGAGCCGACGACAGCGCCCGCGAGGGCGGCGACGGCCGAGGCGATGACGACGATCTGCCGGACGCGGTCGGCTGCGACGGGACGGATCGCCGTTCGGGCGGGATCCCCGGTCAGAGTGCTCATGCGCGTCACGGTAGACCGGTGGCCCGGTGCGGAAAAGGGTGCGCGCTGAGACGTGTCAAGGTAACCTTGACACGATGACAGCAGAACGGGATGCGGTCGACGCCCTCGCCGACGCGGTGCGGAGCATGACCGTGCACGCGGACGGCACCGCCGACCGCGCGCACGCGCTCGACCTGGTCGCCCGCGCGGTGACCGTGCGCGAGCGCGCCGACGCCACCCTGGCCGCGCTGGTCGACGCCGCGCGCGACGCCGGTGCGACCTGGCAGGACATCGGCCGCACGCTCGGCACCAGCCGGCAGGCGGCCTTCCAGCGCTTCGGGCATCCCGTGGATCCGCGGACAGGAGAACCCATGGACACGACACCTCTGACCGGCGCCGCCGAGCTGGCGACGGAGATCTTCGGTGAGCTGGCGGCCGCCCGCTACGACGCGGTCACGGCGCGCTTCGACGAACGGATGGCGGACGCCCTGGACTCCGCCGGATTGGGCGCCGTGTGGGCGCAGGTCGCGAGCGCGGTCGGCGCGTTCGAGGGCACCGGCGAGCCGACGTCGCGCCGACTCGGCGACCTGACGGTCGTGGATGTGCCGCTGCGCTTCGAGGCGGGCGACCTGATCGGGCGCGTCTCGCTGCATCCCGACCGCCGGGTGGGCGGTCTGTTCGTCCTCGACCCGGCCCAGCTTCAGGACGCCTCGGGAGGCACCGCATGACCGCCGCCGCCGCGGTGGAGCCCGTGGACGAGACCGTGCGCCCCGACCGGCCGGCCCGCGTGCCGTGGCCTGCCGTCGCCGCGTACATCGTGGTCGCCTTCGGGCTGGCCTGGCTGGTGGCTCTGCCGCTCTGGCTCGACGGCGGTCTGCGCAATCCGTTCGCCCCGCTCATCCTGATCGCGATGATGTTCACGCCCACGATCGGCGCGCTGGTCGCGGTCTTCCTGGTGCAGCGGCCCCGGCCGCGCTCCGTGCCGGAGTACCTCGGGATGTGGCCGCTGCGTCCGGCGTGGCGGCTCATCGGCCTGTCGCTCGCGGGCATCTTCGGCTCCATCGCGATTTCGGTCGCGGCGGTGTTCCTGGCGGCGGCGGTCGGCGCGGTGCAGCTCGATCTGACGGGATTCTCGGGATTCGCCGAACTGCTGCACACGCAGCTCGCGGCGTCGGGCATGGAGCAGCAGTTGCCCGTCCCGGTCGGCGTACTGGTGGCCGTGCAACTGCTCACGATCCCGTTCGCCGCGCTGTTCAACGGGTTCGCGACGGTCGGCGAGGAGCTCGGCTGGCGCGGGTGGCTGCTCCCGAGCCTCCGCCCGCTCGGCACGTGGCCGGCACTGCTCGTGACCGGCGCGCTGTGGGGCCTCTGGCACAGCCCGCTCATCCTGCTCGGCTACAACTTCGCCGAGCCCAACCTGCTCGGCGTGCTGCTCATGACCGTGGGATGCATGGCGTACGGCGTACTCATCGGCTGGCTGCGCTTGCGCTCCGGCTCGGTCTGGCCCGCGGTCTTCGCGCACGGCGCCTTCAACGCGTCGGCGGGCATCGGTGCGCTGCTGCTGGCCGTGGGCTCGCCCGCCTCGCCGTTCGCGCTCCTCCCGCTCGGCTGGACGGGCTGGGTCGTGTGCACGGTCATCGCGGTCGTGCTGGTGCTCTGCGGCCAGTTCCGCCGTCAGCCCACTCTGGTCAGGAAGACGCCGCTGCCCGCGCGATGACGAGGGTGGAGCCGCGCTCGTCGTCCTGCTCGACGGCGGCGGCGAGCCCGGCCGCCTCGAAGAGCGCCGCGCTCACGGGCGCCTGCTCGTCGCTCGCCTCGATGAGCAGCACACCGCCGGGCGTCAGCCAATCCGCCGCCTCCGCGGCGATCCGGCGGTGGACGTCCAGACCGTCACCACCGCCGTCGAGCGCGACAGCGGGCTCGTGGTCGCGCGCCTCCGGAGGCATGCGGGGGATCTCGCGGGTCGGCACATAGGGCGCGTTGACCGCGATCACGTCGAACGTGCCACGCAGGGCGCCGGGCAGCGCCGAGAAGAGGTCCCCCTCGAACACGCGGCCGTCCGGCCCCAGGTTGGCGCGGGCGCATCGCACCGCAGCCGGCTCGATGTCCGCCGCGAACAGGCGGACGCCCGGTACGCGCTGCAGGACCACCGCTCCGATGGCGCCGACCCCGCAGCACAGGTCGAGCACCGTCGCGCCCGGCCGGGCCGCCGCCTCCTGCGCCGCCCGCTCGGCGAGCAACTCGGTCCGGTGGCGGGGGACGAAGACGCCCGGCTCGACCCGCAGCCGCATCCCGGCGAACTCGGCCCAGCCGAGCAGCGGCTCGAGCGGCTCGCCGGCGACACGGCGGGCGGCCAGCCGTTCCAGCTCCACCTGCGAGCCGGCGGCGGCCTCCGTCAGCAGCGCCGCCTCGTCCTCCGCGAAGACGCAGCCCGCGGCCCGGAGGCGCGCGACGAGCGCAGGGTCGGGATCGGGCGGGGTGGAGGGGGCGATCACCCCGTCATGCTAGCTGCGGCGGCTCAGTACGGCGTCGACGCCAGCAGCCGGGCGACGTGCGCAGCGTTCTTCGCCACGCTCGCGTTCGTGCTGGCCGTGCTCTCAGGCGTCTCGTCGAGGTCCTTGTAGTCCACGGTCTGCATCGCCTCCCCGTTCCAATAGGTCGCTCCCTGCGACGGGATGGTGAAGCCCACGTCGTTCAGCCCCTGGAAGAGATCGGCGATGATGGCGTGCGCGCCGTCCTCGTTGCCCACGACGCCGACGATCGCGACCTTGCCCTCCACGAGCGGACGCCCGTCGGCGTCGGTCTCCGACAGCTCGGCGTCCAGGCGCTCCAGCACGCGCTGGGCGATCGACGAGAGGTGCCCCATCCACGTCGGGGTCACGATCACCAGGATGTCGGAGGCGATGACCTGCTCCCGGATCTGCGGCCACTGGTCGCCGTCGCCCTCGTCGAGCGAGACGCCGGGCTTGATGTCGTAGTCGGCCAGGCGCACGGCCGTGCCGGTGACGCCGTGCGTGGTGAGCTCGTCGAGGAGCTGGGTGGCGAGGAGCTGACTGCTCGACTCCGCCGGGGACGGCTTGAGCGTGCAGACGAGGGCCAGGGCGGACAGGGGTCGTGTGCGATCGGTCATACCCTGCACGCAACCCTCTGGACGACCCGCGCGCAACCCGCTTGACAGCCCCACCCGGGATGGACGATCGGTGATGATGCAGAACTGCACTGGCGAAACATCCCACGCCGCGTACTATCGGCCGGGACCCCATCCGACGAGAGACGGAAAGCGAGCGGGAGAGGCATGCAGGTGTTCCACGTCTACATCGACGACCTCCGCTTCACGTTCGTTGACCGCGCGCCGGTCGACGAGCTCAAAGAGCGGGTCGTGCAGGCGAGCCGGAGCGACGGTGACTTCGTCGCCATCACCCAGTCGAGCCGCCCGCCGACCGAGTTGTTCGTGACGTGTCAGACGCGCGTGCGCATCGAGACGGCGACCATCCCGCGCGAGACCGCCGCCGATCACGCCTCCGGCGAGGACGAGGACGACGCCTTCTGGTTCGACTTCGACTCCCTCTCCTGATGCCCCGGGTCTGACGATGTCCCTCTGGCTCGAGACGTCCCCGGCCATCCCCACCGATCCGTTCGAGTGGGACGGCCGCTACGACACGGTCGTGGTGGGGGCCGGGCTCACGGGGCTCGCGACCGCCGTGATGCTGGCGCGAGCGGGAGGCCGCGTCGCGGTGCTCGAGGCGCGCACCGTCGGCGCCGTCACGACCGGGAACACCACCGGAAAGGTGAGCCTGCTGCAGGGCACGACCCTCGCGGGCATCCGCCGCCGCACCTCCGACCGTGTGCTCTGCGCCTACGTCGACGGGAACACCGCCGGTCAGGGGTGGCTGCTCGACTTCCTCGACGCGCAGGGCGTCCCGTATGAGATGCGCGACGCCGTGACGTACGCGACCAGCGCCGACGGCGTCGACCAGTTGGAGGCCGAACTCGCGGCACTGCAAGCGGCCGGGCTGCCCGCCGGCCGGACGCCGAGCGCGCCCGAGCTGCCGTTCGCGGTCGCGGGCGCACTGACGCTCGGCGGGCAGGCGCAGGTGCACCCGATGCTCGTGCTCGCCGCGCTCGCGGCCGAGCTCCGCCGCCTCGGCGGTCGCGTCGTCGAGGGCGAGCGCGTCACGGCCATCTCCGCTTCCGCGCCGGCCGTCATCACCAGCACCTCGGGCCGCACGCAGGCGGACCAGGTGGTGCTCGCGACGGGCACGCCCATCCTGGACCGTGGCCTCTACTTCGCGAAGACCGCCGCCGAACGTTCGTACGTCGCCGCCTTCCGGGTGCCCGGCGACATCCCGCAGGCGATGTACCTCTCGGCCGAGACGCCGGCGCGTTCCTTGCGCCAGGCGGCCGACGCCCAGGGCGACGTGTTGCTGGTCGGCGGCAACGGTCATCCGGTCGGCCGCGCGGACTCCCCCGCGCAGCGGCTCGCGGAGCTCACGGCGTGGGCCGAGGAGCGGTTCCCTGGCGCCGAGCGCACGCAGTGGTGGGCGGCGCAGGACTACCGCTCCGCGAACCACGTGCCGTTCGTCGGCTGGCTGCCTCGCGGGCGCGGCCGCGTCTTCCTCGCCACCGGCTACGCCAAGTGGGGCATGACGAACGCCGTCGCGGCCGCGCTCAGCCTGGCGGCCGACCTCACCGGCGAGACGCTCGAGTGGGCGCGCGTGCTCCACCACCGGGTGACGCGCCCGGGCGACCTCGCCGAGGGCGTCGCGATGAACGCGTCCGTCGGCGCGTCGGCCGCCGCAGGCTGGACGGGCGCCGCCACCGCCCCCGAGCTCGTCGACGTCCCCGCGCCTCCGGAGGGGAATGGAAGAGTCGTCCGGCACGGCATGGCGCCCGCCGGGATCTCGACCGTCGACGGGGTCACCTGCGCCGTCGCTGCGGTCTGCCCGCACCTCGGCGGAGTCGTGCGCTGGAACGACGCCGAGCTCTCCTGGGACTGCCCGCTGCACGGCTCCCGCTTCGCCCCCGACGGCTCCGTGCTCGAGGGGCCGGCCACCGAGCCGCTCGCCCCGGTGCCGTCTCCGCTGGCCCACGCGGACGAGGGCGAGGATCCGCCGACCCGCGTGGAAGGCTAGTCAGACCTGTCCATCCCGCAGTAGGGTCGCGGCATGACAATTCCGAACGACGAGAACACGCCGCACGAGCCGGCCGGCGCCCCCGCCGGGTCGGACGCCGCACCGCCGGTCCCGCCCGTCCCCCCGGCTCCGCCGGTTCCGGACGCCGCACCGGCCGCATCGCCCGAGCCGCCCGCGGCCCCGGTCGAGCCCCCCGCGCCGCCGGCCGCTCCGGCCGCGCCTGCTGCCCCCGCCGCCGACCTGCCGCCGGCGCCGCCCGCCTTCCCGGCGTACGGCGCGACACCGGGTGCTCCGGCCGTCGCCCCGAGTGCGCCGCCGAGCACCGTCAACACGGCGTTCTGGCTGTTCATCGCCTCGGCGGTCGTCAGCGTCATCAGCGGCATCATCACCATCGTGTCGATCGGCAGCACGCGTCAGGAGGCGCTCGACACCCTCCAGCGCAACGGCACCGACCTGCGCGGCCTGGACGCGAACCAGGTCATCGACGCCACCATCGCGGCCGTCACGATCTGGACCATCGTCACCCTGATCTTCTGGGCGGTCGTCTTCGTGCTGTTCGCGTTCTTCGCCCGTCGCGGCGCCGGCTGGGCCCGGATCGTCCTGACGATCCTCACGGCGCTCTCGTTGCTGAACATCCTGACGAGCTTCGGCGTCGGCGCCCTCCAGGTCGTCCTGTCGATCGTCGGTGTGGTGCTGCTCTGGCTGCGCCCCTCGAGCGACTACTTCGCCGCCGTCAAGGCGGCCAAGGCGCCCCGCGCCTGATCCGTTCCCCATCGAAGGGCCGTGGCATCCGCCGCGGCCCTTCGTGGTTTCGCCCTCGTGGTTGCCGGCCTTCGCGGTTCAGGGGCTGCTGCGTCAGGCGTCCTCATCCTGCGCCGCGCGCAGATCGCGTTCGGCGGCGCGGAGGGCGGAGTGCGCCGCCGAGATGCGTTTGCGCAGGTCGCGTTCCGTCGCGCGCGACTCCGCGAGCTCCTCGGTCGTGCGTTCGAGCCGGCGCTGGAGGGTGTCGCGTTCGGCCTCCAGGTCGCTGCGACGGTCGACCTCGGTGTCGAGTTCGTCGTCGAGGCCGTCCGTCTCGGCGCGCGCCCGCTCCACCGCCTTCTCGGCGGTGCGGAGGCGTCGCTGCCGTTCGCGGCGCTCGCTCGCGCTCTCGCGCTCGGGCACGTCGGGCGTCTCGTCCGCGGCTTTCCGAGTTCGTGCGGGTCGCTCGGGCGGCGGCGCGTCCACGTCCACCGGCAGCGCGACGGCGTCGGAGACGTCCACCTGGTCGACGCCGGTGGATTCGAGCGCCCGCAGCAGCATCCCGCTGCGTACTGCGGCGGCGGCCGCCGGATCGACCACCGCTGCCTGCAGCGTCTCCTCGACCTCGCGCTCGACCGCTGCACTCAGGCCGAGACCGCGGGTCGCCTTCTGGAGCAGCCGCTGACGGTCGCGGGTCAGCTCGCGGATCGCCGCCCGGTCGCGGTCGGCGAAGGCGGCCCGCATCCGGTCGCCGATCTCGAGCACGTCCTCGACGGTGTCGGGATGCTCGCGCACCAGCGCGTTGATCGCCGCCGCGGAGGCGGTCGGTTTGCGGAAGGCGCGGATCTCCTTCGCCAGGTCGCGGTCGGCCCCCGCGGCGGCAGCGCTGCGACGCTCGACGAACTCGGCGGGCGCAGCGGCGTAGAGCTCGCCGGCGACCTCCCGCAGATCCATGCCGCGAGCATACGCGCTGCGCGCCCACGGCCCGCGGCTCAGTGGTTGCGGAGCTCCTCGATCAGCGCCGCTTTGTTCTTCTTCGAGTAGCCGCTGAGGCCGAGCTCCTTCGCCCGCTTCTTGAGCTCCGGCACGGTCCAGTCGTCGTACGAACCCGATTCGCCGCCCTTGCGGCCGACCGACGAGCGCCCGCGAGCGGCGGCGGCGTTCGAGATCCGCGCCGCCTTCTCCTTCGAGTCGCCCTCGTCGCGCAGCTTCTCGTACAGCTTCTCGTCCTTCAGCTGGGGCTGTCCCGGCATGATGCGCTCCCTCCGTGCATCCGGTCTCCGTGAGTGGATCTGTGGCGCACGGTACCCCGCAGCGTCGCGCGCGTCAGGGGGTCGGTGTTCTGGGAGTCAGGCCGGCCCGCACCTGGTCGAGAAGCGCCGCGGCGACGGTGTCGAACGGCTCGAGGTCGTGTGTCGCTCGGCTGAGGATCACCCCGCCCTCCGCCGCCGCGAGCAGCAGGGTGGCCGTGCGCTGCGCCGTCGCGGGCGGCATGCCGCCACGCGTCAGGAGCTCGGCGAGATGGCCGCGCCACACCGTGAATGCCACGGCGGCACGCTCGCGGAGCACCTCGGTGTCGGCGTCCACCGTCACCGCGACCAGCGCGCAACCCGCCTCGAATCCGGAGCGCGTCAGGAGCAGCCGCCACGCGTCGAGGAACAGCTCGGCGACCCGGTCGGCCGGCTCCCCCGCACGCTGGTCGAGCAGGGTGACCGCGTTCTCGGCCGAGCGGTCGACCGCGGCGGCGATGAGCTCGTCCTTGCCGCCGGGGAAGTGGTGGTAGATCGAGCCGCGCGGAGCTCCCGTCAGCTCCAGCACCTCCGAGAACGAGGTCCCGGCGAGGCCGCGGGTCGCGAGCAGCCGGATGGCGCCGTCGACCATGCGCGAACGGACGTCTGCGGTCACGGGCGTGCTCCATTCCGACGGGAGGCCTTGACTATGACGACCGTCATAATCTACCGTCTATGCACATCATCATAGTTTTGACAGGAGCAGCCACCATGCCCATGATCGATGTCTACGCCCCCACCACTCTCTTCCCCGCCGACGCGGACGAGCGACTCGTCGACGAGCTCACCCACGCCGTCCTCCGCGCGGAGGGCGTCGCCCAGCCTGGCGCGTTCCACCTGGACAACACGGCGGCATTCATCCACCGCCTCCCGACGACCGCCCTCGGCACCGCGGCGACCCCCTCGGCCCCGATCGTGCGCGTGCAGATCGTGACCCCGCCCGGCTCCCTGAACCGCGAGGGACAGCGCACCATCACCCGGGAGGCGACCGACATCGTCCGCGCGGCCGCCGGCAGCGACGTGCGCACCTGGGTCATCCTCACCGAGGCGGTCGAGGGCGGCTGGGGCATCCAGGGCACCGCGTTCGGCGTGGAGGAGTTCACCGCGCTCGCGAAGGCGGCGGCTGCGGCGGCCGCGGGCAGCTGACCCGCATACGGAGACGAAGGGCCGCCCGGTCGTTCGACCGGGCGGCCCTCTGTACGCGAGCGAAGGCTACTCCTGCGACGAGCCCTCGGTCGCGGCTCGGGTCGCCGTGCGGCGGCGCCATGCGGCGAGCAGGAGCGCGGCGAGGCCTGCCAGGAGCACACCGGAGGCGATGCCGAACGGCAGCGTCACCGACGACCCCGTGCTGGCGAGCGCGTCGGCGCCCGTGCCTGCCGGCCCCGTCTCCGGGTCCGTCGCGCCCGGTGCGGAGACGAGCGTCAGTGCACCCCAACCGATCAGGACACCCTGCGCGTCGACGATCGCCAGCTTGTGCGCGCCCAGCGCCGCGTCCGCCGGGATCGTGACGCTGAAGGCTCCGCCGTCGACGACGGCCGCGGCGAGCGGGCGCGGGGTCGAGAAGAGCACCGGGGTGACCGTCTCGCCCTCGTTGACTCCGCCCAGGAGGGTCACGTGCACCACGCCGCCCGGGACGGCGGTCGCCGGCAGGCGCACCGGGCCGCGGGTCGCGTCGGTCAGGTCGGCCTCGGTGATCGGGTCCGGACCCGGGATGACCGGCGTGGTGAGAGTGGAGGCGCACGTCGCGCACGTCGCGCCGAGCGCACCGGCCGCGGCCGTCGCCGCGAGGGTGCCGCCCGAGGAGGTCTTCGCGACCACGGCGGTGAAGGTGACCGTCGCCGTTCCGCCGGTGGCGGTGTCGGGGACGCTCCAGGTGAGCGTCGTGCCGCTCAGCGAAAGCCCGGCCGGGAGGGACGACGTGTCGATCGTCGCGTCGTCGAGCACGTCGGCGAGGTCGACCGTCGCGGTCGCACCGATCAGCGCGATCTGGCCGGTGTTGGTCGCGGTCAGCGTGTAGCTGATCTCCTGCTCGGGTGCGACCTCACCGTCCACCGGGTCGGAGGCGAGGCCGAGCGTCCACGTCGACGGCCAGGCGGGCTTGTCGGCGTCGTACAGCCAGTCCTGGAAGAAGGCGCCCAGATCGCGACCCGAGAGCTCTTCGGCGAGGGCGATGAAGTCCTCGGTCGTCTTGCTCTGACCGGCGTAGCGCTGGACCCAGGTCTTCATGATGGCGTCGAACGTCGTCTGTCCGACGGACTGGCGCAGCGCCTCCAGCGTCATCGCGCCGCGGGTGTAGACCTGCCAGTCGAAGAGATCGGCCGGGTCGGTCATCGCCGCGGAAGGGATCGTCCAGCGCGCGCTCGTCGACGCCGTGGTGTTCCAGGTGTTGAACAGCGACGAGGCCGTCGTGGCGGTGCTGCCGTGGTCCTGGTTGTACTGGGTGGGGATGAAGGTGGCGGGACCCTCGTTCAGCCAGATGCTGTTCCAGTCGGCGGGCGTCACCGAGTCGCCGAACCACTGGTGCGCGAGCTCGTGGACGAAGGTGTTCAACGAGACCGATCGCTCGAAGTAGGGGCGGTCCTGAGTTTCCAGGGCGTAGCCGAGGGTGGTGATGTCGACCACGAAGCCGGTGCTGCCGCCCGGGTAGGCGCCGTACTTCGACTCGAGGTAGTTGAGGATCTCGGGGAGCGCGGCACGCCGCGTCTGGATCGTCGCCTGGTTCGCCGTGGTGACCGCCGGGTCGACGAAGGTCCACTCGTGGATGGTCCGCCCGCTCACCGTGAGCGGGATGTCCGACTCGTAGACCAGATACTTGCCGATGGTGATCATCGCCAGCTCGGTGGCCATGGGACGGGTCTGCCGCCAGTGCCACGACGTTCGGGTGCCGTCGCCGTTGGGCGTTCTGGCGACCAGCTCACCGTTGCTGACGGCAGCGGCGGAGACGCCGTCGATCGTCGTGGGGGCGTCGATCGTGATGTCGTAGGTCGACTTATCGGCGGGGGTGTTGTTGCTGGGCAACCAGGTCATGTTGCCGACCGGCTGGCCGAGCGCGGTCGCGCCGTCGGAGGTGGAAACCCATCCTTCGCTCGATCCGTCAGGATCCACGTGGGTGACCGGCGTGCCCGCATAGGCGACAGCGACGGTGAAGTCTCCCGTGATCGTCGCCGCCGGCGTGACGACGAGCTTGTACGACGTGATGCTCGGATCGCTCGTCCTGCTGAACGTCGCAGGGGTCCCGTTGACGAGCACCGACGAGACGGTCAGCCCCTCGAAGTCGAGCGAGAACGAGGAGAGCGCCTGGGTGGCCGTGGCGGTGATCACCGTCGTGGCGGTGATCGTCTTGTCGGCGTTGAACGCGAGCGCGACGTCGTAGTGCTTGACGTCGTAGCCGCCGTTGCCGATGCCGCGGAAGAGCGAGTCTCCGATCGTCGTCGCGCCGGGCGTGCCGTCAGCGGCGACGGCCGGGGTGCTGAGCGCGATCTGGCTCGCGCCGATCAGAGCGGCGGCGAGGACGGCGGCGAGCGGGCGCGCCAGCCGTCGGCGAGGTGAGGTGTTCCGGGGTTCCAACGGTGATCCTCCAGGGATGCTTCGTCCGACTGCACGTTCGGCGAGCGCGCAGGTATGGCAGAGGTACAGAGCGCTTGTGGCGGAGTTTCATTGCGAGCAATCTCGCTTTCACGCACGGGTGTTGCATGTGCGCGTGAACATTCGGTGAATCACACCATAACGGACGTTTGTTTCGAACGTGAGTCTTTTCTCACGAAGGAGTCGGCGCGACCGCCGGGCCGCTGCACCTGGTCCGCTCAGCGCCGGGACATCACGTACACCCGCGCGAGGAGCGCACCGATCAGGCCGAAGGGCAGCCCCACCCAGATGAGGACGGACGACGGCACCACGAGCTGGCCGAAGATGCCGCCGATGAAGACGAGGCCGCAGGCGCCGATCACCCAGAGAATCCAGGGACGCATACTCATCGGTCGCGCGCCGGTCAGTCGGGCAGGTGCGCTTCGAGCTGGTCCTCGGACATGACGACCATGCCGCCGGTGCGCTGGGAGGTGTGCATGAGCGCCTCCAGCCACTGCGAATTGATGGCAGGCGGGCGGCTGCCGCTGAACTGGAACGCCAGCGGGACCTCGCGGCTGATCCAGAGGGAGATGCGGCCGGAGCCCTGCTCGACAGGCACATCCCAGTTCAGGAGGAAGCTCTCGTGCCTCCGGAGTTTTGCGACCACCGCGAGCTTGACGTGGCTCAGCACGCGGTCATCCAGGTCGTATTCCTGACCTGCACCGTAGACGAGTTTTCCCATGATGGTCTTAGTGTGCCCTACCGGGACCACAGTCGTCCGTCGTTGTCAGGGGGATTGACAGGATGCGGAAAGCGTGGTCGCTCGCCGGTCGTCGTCGGTCGCATGCGAATACCGGCATACAAAGTCGAGCATGTCTTGACTAATGCGCTTTAGTCTCGCAGCCTGGGGCCGCGGTCGCCGATCGGGGCCGCCGACGACGACTCGACGAGGAGCGCCTGACATGACCGACCATCCACGGACGAACCGATCCCCGCACCGCCGCCGATCGCGACGCACCTTCCTGGCCATCGCGGCAGCAGGCCTCGCCGCTGCGGTGGCGTGGCCCGCGAGCGCGGCCACGGCATCCACCCCCTCCGCGCACGCCGCGAGCGGGGGCGGACCCACCAGCATCGCCTACGTCGAGGTGAACGATGCGGACCTCGCGAACGTCGGCTCATACCGCCTCGCCGACGGCGGAAACGCCTTCGACGTCGCGATCATCTTCGCCGCGAACATCAACCACGACGGCGTCCAGGCGCAACTCCATCTGAACGAACGCGTGCAGTGGACGCTCAACAACGCCGCCACGCAGATCCGGCCCCTGCAGGCGAGAGGCATCAAGGTCCTCCTCTCGGTGCTCGGCAACCACCAGGGCGCCGGGATCAGCAACTTCACCACTCCGACCCAGGCGGACGCCTTCGCCGCACAGGTCGCCGACACAGTGACCCGGTACGGGCTCGACGGCGTCGACCTCGACGACGAGTACTCCGACTACGGGGTCAACGGGACGGCCCGGCCGAACCAGCAGTCGGTCGGGTGGCTGCTCACCTCGCTCCGCACCCGCTTGCCGGACGCCGTCCTCTCCTTCTACGACATCGGCCCGGCGTCGACAGCGCTCCGGTCGGCGACGCCCGCCGTGGCGGCCACGCTGACGTACGCGTGGAACGCCTACTACGGCAGCTACAGCGCCCCGGCCATCCCGGGCCTGTCGAAGTCGCAGCTGTCGGCCGCGGCCGTCGACATCCAGTCGACACCGGTGAGTACTGCGACCGGCCTCGCGAAGCGCACGCTCGCCGACGGATACGGCGTGTTCATGACCTACAACCTGCCGAACGGCGACCGCAGCTCCTACGTGAGCGCGCTCACCACCGCGCTGTACGGGCAGCCGGCGTTCTACCGGCCCTGAAGCGGGCTGCCGCGGCCCCGCCGCGCCGTCACGCCGGCGGCGCGGTGGAGTCCCGCACCTCGAGCGTCAGGGACGGCCCGGGTCGCGACTCCAGCGTGCGCCCGCTCTCGATCTGGTCGAGGAGCAGCCGGGAGGCGCGCTCGCCCAGCTCCACCGTGTCCCGCCGGAGCGCGGTGAGGGACGGCCGCACGAGGCGCGCCATGACGGAGTCGTCGAACGAGACGATCGAGAGCCGGTCCGGCACTCCGACGCCCATCTCGGCGGCGACGCCGAGCCCGGCGACGGCGAGCACGTCGTTGTCGTAGACGATGGCCGTCGGCGGCTCGGAGCGAGATAGGAGCGTCCGCGTCACGGACGCTCCTTGCTCGGCCGAATAGTCGGTCGCGGAGGACTGCGCGAACGCCAGACCCGCCGACTCCGCGAAGGTCTGCAGCGCCGCCGTGCGCATCCGGGTGTGCTCGAACGCCTCCACGCCGGCGACGTGGGCGATGCGGGTGTGACCGAGCGCGTGCAGATATCCGAACACCGTCATCGCGGCCTCGGAATCGTCGATCCAGACCGTGGGAGGCGCGCCTTCGGCCGACGGTCGCGACCCGACCACGACCGCGGGCATCCCGAGCTCGGCGAGCAGATCGACACGGGCGTCCTGCTCGCGCGGATCGACGACGATCACGCCGTCCACCTGGTGCCCGTTCCACCATTCCTGGTAGGTGTCCAGCTCCTCGGCGAGGTCCCGGGCGACGAGGAGGTTGACGCCGGTGTGCGAACCGCTCAGGCCGAGCTGGATGCCCGAGATCAGGTCGCCGAAGAACGTTTCCGTCCCCAGCGTGCGGGCGGGCCGGTTCAGGACGAAGCCGATCGTGCCCGCGCGAGCCCCGCCCAGCGCGCGGGCCGCCGAATGGGGGCGCCAGTGCAGCTCTTGCGCGATCTGGACGATGCGGGCGCGCGTCTCCTCGGAGACGCCCGGCCGGTTGTTGAGCGCGAACGAGACCGCGCCCGGCGAGACGCCGGCTCGCGCCGCGATGTCCGCGATCGTCGCGCGTTTGGGCGGAGTCAGGTCGTTCTCCTCTGTGTCGGGTGCCACGCACCCATCATGCCGGGCGAGGCTTGACTATACCGCTTTAGTGCGTCATAAATGTTAGACGAGAGTGCGGCGGAACCATCGATGATTCCGCCACTAAAGCGTTCTAGTCATCCGCGAACGAAGGAGTCCGAAACGATGAGCAACCGCACCCACTCCCCCTTCCGCCGCTCGGCGCTGGTCCGCGCAGTAGGCCTGCTCGGCGCGGCGGCCGCGACCGCCGCCCTCCTCACCTCCTGCTCGGCCGGAGACGGCGACGCAGCCTCCGACGGATCGGTCACCGGCACCATCACACTCCAGACCTGGGCGCTCACACCCAAGTTCACCGACTACCTCAAGGGCGTCACGAGCGACTTCGAGAAGGCGCACCCCGGCGCCACGGTCACGCTCGTCGACCAGCCGGGAGACGGCTATGCGGAGAAGGTCCTCAGCCAGGCGGCCGCGGGCTCGCTGCCCGACGTGGTCAACCTCCCGCCGGACATCGCCCTCCCGCTCGCCAAGCGCGGCTTCCTCGCCGATGTCGCCTCGGGATCCGGCGACCTCGCGAAGACGTATGTCGCCGGCGCCCTCGACGCCTACGAGTACAAGGGGCTCGACGGGGTGTACGGCTACCCCTGGTACCTCAACACCGACGTCAACTACTGGAACACGACCATGTTCACGGCGTGCGGACTCGACCCGGCCGCACCGCCGGCCACCACCGACGAGCTGTTCGAGCAGGCGGCGACGACGCACGCGGCGTGCCCCGACGACTACCTCATGAGCCGCAAGCCGGGCCTCGGCGACTTCACCCTCGCCGGTGTCGACGTGCTCAACGGCGACGGCACGAAGTTCGTCTTCGCCGACTCCCAGAAGGCGGTCGACCTGCTCGATCGCTACGCCGCCGCCTACCGGGACGGCTTCCTGCCGCCGTCGGTGCTGAACAGCGACTACCTCGGCAACTCCACGCTCTTCACCCAGGGCAAGGTCGCCTGGACGACGGGCGGCGCGACCAGCCTGGCCGACTTCGAGAAGAACAACCCGTCCCTGAAGGGCAACGTCGCCGTCTCCGCGGCGCTCGACACCCCGCCGCTCTACGTGCAGGGCGTCAGCGTCTCGGCGAAGTCGAAGCACCCCGCCACGGCGAAGGCATTCGCCGAGTTCCTGACGAACGCGAAGAACCAGGAGGCGTTCGCCCGCCTGGTGAACATCTTCCCGTCGACCGTGTCGTCGCAGTCCGACCCGTTCTTCTCGAAGGACGACGGGACCACGAACGGTCAGGCTCGCGTACTCGCCAACGAGGCGCTGAAGACCGCCGAGAACCTCACCCCCGTGCAGGCCAACTCGGCCATGACCACGGTCCTCGACCAGCAGATCGCCCTCGCGATGAAGGGCGACGTGAGTGCGAAGGAAGCGCTGCAGACCGCTCAGGCCAAGATGAACAGCCTGCTGGCGAACGGCTGACCGCCGATGCGCGCGAACCGCTGGTTCACCCCGTGGATCCTGGTCGCCCCGGCGCTCCTGTGGCTGCTGGTCTTCAGCGTCTGGCCGTCGATCAACACCGTGCGGCTCTCGTTCACCAACGCGAGCCCGCTCGGCGGGGCGACCGACTTCGTCGGGCTGAAGAACTTCGAGCAGCTGCTGGCCGACCCGCAGGTGTGGGAGGCGCTGCTCAACAGCGTCATCTACATGGCGGTCTGCCTGCCGCTGCTGACGCTCCTCCCGTTGCTGATGGCGATGCTGGTGGAGAAGCGGATGGCGGGCATCGCGTTCTTCCGCACGGCGTACTACACGCCCGTGATCGCGTCCGCGGTCGTCGTCGGGCTCATCTGGACGTGGATCCTCGACGACCGCGGCGTGATCAACGAGATGGCGAAGGCCCTCGGCGTCGTCCAGGGACCGATCCCGTTCCTCACCGACCGCTGGCTCCTGCTGTTCAGCGCGATCAGCCTGACCGTCTGGAAAGGCCTCGGCTACTACATGATCATCTTCCTGGCCGCGCTCGCGAACGTCGGCAAAGACCTCCACGAGGCCGCCGCGATCGACGGCGCGGGCGCCATGCGGCGGTTCTGGTCGGTGACCGTTCCCGGCGTGCGCGGAACGATGACGCTCATCGGCATCCTGGTCTGCGTCTCGGCACTGCGCGTGTTCAGCGAGCTCTACATCCTGACCAACGGGACGGGCGGCCCGGGAGGTCAGGACCAGTCGCTCGTGATGCTCATCCAGCAGTACGCCCGCGGCTTCACCGGCAACCTCGGCTACGCCTCGGCGCTCAGCCTGCTGCTGTTCGCCGTGACGCTCGTGCCGATGCTCGTCCTCGCCCGGATCAACAACAAGGCGGACCGATGACCCAGACCATCGCAGACACTCCGGCGCCGTCCGTGCCCGAGCCGGACGGCAGGGAGCCGCGCACCGCCCCTGTTCGCCGCCGTCGACGCCGGGCGTGGGGCGTCATGTCCCGCGGCGAGCGCATCTTCCGCTACGTGCTCCTCGTCGTGGTGCTGTTCATCACGGTCGGGCCGTTCCTGTGGCAACTCTCGACATCGCTCAAGGGCAGCGGCGAGGACATCTACACGGCGTCTCCGTCGTTCATCCCGGCGCAGCCGACCCTCGAGAACTACGCCAAGGTCGCCGACGCGATCCCGGTGTGGCTGTACATCGGCAACTCGCTGGTGGTCGCGGCGATCGACGTGATCGGCAACATCGTGTTCGCCACCCTCGCGGGCTTCGCCATCGCCCGATTGCGGTGGCGCGGGCGCAAGGTCGTCCTCGGGCTCTTCCTGGCGACGCTCGTGCTGCCCGGCGAGGCGACGATCATCTCGCAGTTCGTGACGATCAAGGATCTCGGGCTCGCCGACTCCCTCGCCGGCGTCGCGCTGCCCGGGATGATCGCGGCGCTCAACGTGCTGCTGATGTACAACGCGTTCCGGCAGCTCCCGGAGGAGATCGACCAGGCGGCGGTGATGGATGGTGCGAACGCCTGGCAACGGCTGCGGCACATCGCGCTGCCGGTCGTGCAGGGCACCATCGCGGTCGTCGCGATCTTCGCATTCATCGGCGCGTGGGACGACTTCCTCTGGCCCTTGATCGTGCTCCAGTCGCCGGATAACCTCACCCTGACGGTCGGCCTGCAATACCTGCAGGGCACCTTCTCCAACGATCAGCGGCTGATCGCCGCCGGCACCATGATCGCGTTCATCCCGATCGCGATCGTCTTCGCCGTGCTGCAGCGGTTCTTCTTCAAGGGCGTCGAAGAGGGAGGTGTGAAGGGCTGATGCGGTTCGGCGTCAACTACACCCCCTCCGTGGATTGGTTCCACTCCTGGCTCGACTTCTCGCCGACGGCGGTGGCGCGCGACTTCGAGGCCGTCGCCTCCCTCGGCGCCGACCACGTGCGGATCTTCCCGCTCTGGCCGATCGTGCAGCCCAACCGCTCCCTCGTGCGCACATCGGCGCTCGACGACGTCGTGCAGGTGGTCGACATCGCCGCCTCGTTCGGCCTGGACGTCAACGTGGACGCGCTGCAGGGGCACCTGTCGAGCTTCGACTTCCTGCCGTCATGGCTCGAGAGCTGGCACCGCCGCAACCTGTTCACCGACCCGGACGTGGTCGGCTCGACGGCCGCGTACGTGCGGCAGCTGGCGTCGGCCGTCGCCGGTCGGCCGAATCTCCTGGGCGTGACCATCGGCAACGAGCTGAATCAGTTCGCGCACGCGCCGCATCCCGCACCGCACGCGGTCGCTCCCGGCCAGGCGGAGAGCTGGCTCGGGACGATGGTCGCCGCGGCACGCGACGGCCTCGGCGGCAGCCACCGGGGAGCGCCCGCGGTCACGGTCGCCCAGTACGACGCCGCCTGGTACGACGACCACCAGCCGTTCGGGCCCGCCCACGCCGCCGAGCACGGCGACATGACCGTGACGCACTCCTGGGTGTTCAACGGCGCCGGGCGCGTGCACGGCCCGCTGGGTGCCGGATCGGTTCGGCACGGTGAGTACCTGATGCAGCTGGCGGCCGCCTGGAACCGCGACCCGCTCCGGCCCAACTGGCTGCAGGAGGTCGGCGCGCCCACCAACGTGATCCCCCCGGTCGACGCTCCGGAGTTCGTCGAGCGCACCATCCGGAACGCCGCCGGTGTGCAGGAGGCGTTCGGCGTCACCTGGTGGTGCTCGCACGACGTCTCACGCGCGCTCGTCGACTTCCCCGACCTCGAGTACGACCTCGGGCTGTTCACGTCGGACGGCGTCCTGAAACCGGTCGGCGCCCGCTTCGCCGAGCTGGCCGGAGAGCTGCGCGGTTCGCCGGCCGCGCCCGCGCCGGAGACGGCGATCGTGCTCGACGACGTCGATGAGCGCGGGCTCCCCGTTCCGGACGCCCGGCGCTCCTGCGCACCCGGGGGACGGTTCTCGCTCGCCTGGCTCGACGCGGCCGAGCAGCTCGGCTACGGACCGCAGGTCGTCCTCCGCTCCCGATCCGCCGACGAGGCCGCCCTGCGCACCCGCGGCATCCACCGACTCATCGACGGCCCGTTCGCCGTCGCGACCGCCCTGACCCACCCAGAAAGTTGAAGGCCAGCATGCACGACGACATCACCCTCACCACCGGCCGCGCCCGACGCGTGCTCGACGAGCGCATCCTGCCGGCGACGCACGGCGTCTCTGTCCCGCTGGAGGTGGCCTGGAACGAGCTGCCGGGGGAGCCCATCCCGCCGGCGGAGGGTCTCGCGTTGGAGTACACGCCCACGGTCGTCGGCATGCCGTGGGGACCGGCCTGGGGCACGACCTGGTTCCGGCTGACCGGCAAGGTTCCGACCGAATGGGCCGGGCGACGCATCGAGATCGTCGCCGACCTCGGGTTCGACACGAACATGCCCGGCTTCCAGTGCGAGGGCCTCGTCTACCGGCCGGACGGGACGCCGGTGAAGTCGATCAATCCGCGCAACCAGTGGGTGCTGGTCGCCGAGAGCGCTGCGGGCGGGGAGCCGGTCGAGCTGTACGTGGAGGCCGCGGCCAACCCCGTCCTGCTCGACTACCACCCCTTCCTCCCCACGCAGGAGGGCGACATCCTGACCTCGTCGCCGAAGCCGCTCTACACGACCCGCCGATTCGACCTCACCGTGTTCGAGCCCCAGGTGCACGAGCTGGGTCTCGACATCGCGGTGCTGCTGGAGCTGCAGGCCGAGTTGCCCGAGGGGCCACGGCGCATGCGCATCCTGCAGGCCCTGGACGACGCGCTCGACGCGCTCGACCTGCAGCGCATCCCGGAGACGGCGGCCTCGGCCCGTGCGGCGCTCGCCCCCGCCCTCGCCGCACCCGCCGACGCGTCGGCCCACCGGATCTCCGCCGTCGGGCACGCACACATCGACTCCGCCTGGCTCTGGCCGGTGCGCGAGACGGTGCGCAAGGTGGCGCGCACGACCTCCTCGATGGCCGACCTCATCGACCAGACCGACGACTTCGTCTACGGGATGTCGAGCGCCCAGCAGTACGCGTGGGTCAAGGAGCACCGGCCCGAGGTGTGGAAGCGGATCGTCGCGGCCGTCGCCGCCGGGCGCTTCCTGCCCCTCGGCGGCATGTGGGTCGAGTCGGACACGGTGATGCCGACGGGCGAGGCGCTCGTGCGGCAGTTCAGCCAGGGGCAGCGGTTCTTCCGCGAGGAGTTCGGCATCGCGCCGAGGGGCGTCTGGCTGCCCGACAGCTTCGGCTACTCCCCCGCGTTGCCGCAGCTGATGCGTCGCGCGGGATTCGAGTGGTTCTTCACGCAGAAGATCTCCTGGAACCAGGTCAACACGTTCCCGCACCACACCTTCCTCTGGGAGGGCATCGACGGCTCGCAGGTGTTCACGCACTTCCCGCCGATGGACACGTACAACTCGCGCCTCTCGGGCGAGGAGGTGGCCAAGGCCTCCCGCCAGTTCCGCGAGAACCGCCGCGCCACCGGATCGATCGCACCGGTCGGCTGGGGCGACGGAGGCGGCGGAACGACCCGGGAGATGGTGGGGACGGCCGCTCGCCTCGCCGATCTGGAGGGCAGCGCCCGCGTCGCGTGGGAGCATCCCGACGCCTTCTTCGAGCGGGCACGCGCCGAACTCCCGAACGCGCCTGTCTGGGTGGGCGAGCTCTACCTCGAACTGCACCGGGCGACGCTCACCTCGCAGCACCGCACCAAGCAGGGCAACCGGAGGGCAGAGCACCTGCTGATCGAGGCCGAGCTGTGGTGCTCCGCCGCCGCGGTGCGGGCCGGCGTCGACTACCCGTACGAACGCCTCGACGCCCTGTGGCAGCAGGTGCTGCTGCTGCAGTTCCACGACATCCTGCCCGGCACGTCGATCGCCTGGGTGCACCGGGAGGCCGTGGAGACGTACGCACGCGTCGCGGCGGAGCTCGAGGGCCTCATTGAGACCGCTCTTCAGGCGCTCGCAGGGGAGGGCGACCGCGTGCTGGTGGCCAACCCCGCGGCGGCCACGCTCGGCGCGACGGCCGCGCACGCGATCGGAGCGGCGACCGCGCACGAGACGGCCGCGACCCTGACCGAGACGGCCGACGGGTTCGTGCTTGCGAACGGGCTGGTGTCGGTCACCGTCTCGCGCGACGGACTCGTCACGTCGGCGATCGACCTCTCGACCGGCCGCGACGCGATCGCACCCGGTCGCGAGGCGAACCTCCTGCAGCTGCACCAGGACTTCCCGAACATGTGGGACGCGTGGGATGTCGACCGGTTCTACCGCAATCGCGTCGAGGACCTCCGCGGTGTCGACGCCCTCGACGCGCGCATCGACGCGGACGGAGTGGCCCGCGTCACGGTGCGGCGCTCCTTCTCGCAGTCGACGGTGGAGCAGACGCTGGAGCTCGCTCCCGGATCCCGGACGCTCGCCATCGCCCAGTCGACCGACTGGCACGAGACGGAGAAGTTCCTCAAGGTCGCGTTCCCGCTCGACGTGCGCGCCGAGCACACCGTCGCGGAGACGCAGTTCGGCGCGCAGAAGCGGGTGACGCACACGAACACCTCGTGGGAGGCCGCGAAGTTCGAGACCTCGATGCACCGTTTCGTGCTGGTCGAGGAGCCGGGATTCGGCGTCGCGCTCGTCAACGACTCCGTGTACGGCTACGACACCGAGCGCTCGGTGGCGGATGGCGAGGTCACCACCACGCTGCGCCTGTCGCTGCTGCGGGCCCCGCGGTTCCCCGACCCGGAGACCGACCAGGGCGTCCAGACCCACCGCTACGGCCTCGTGATCGGGACGACGCTCACCGAGGCGACGCAGGCCGGCATCCTCCTGAACCAGGATGCCCGGACGCTGCACGGCGCACAGGAGGTCGCCCCGCTCGTGGCGGTGGAGGGAGGCGCGCTGCTCTCCAGCGTCAAGCTGGCCGACGACCGCAGCGGCGACCTCGTCGTGCGGCTGTACGAGCCGGCCGGCCGCCGCGCGACGGCGCGGGTGCGAGTGGATGCGGCCGTCGGCGAGGCGCGCACCACGACGCTGCTCGAGGAGCCCCTCGACGCGCTCGCGGCTGCGGAGGACGGCGCGTTCGACCTCGCCCTCGCACCGTTCGAGGTCCGCACCCTGCGCTTCACGGTGGGCCGGGTCTAGCCGCCCGAGGGACCGCCCGATCGGACCGTGCCGTACGCTGACACCGACGCGAGAGCGGAGGGGCGCATGACCGATCGGGCGGTCGCGGAGGCCGAGGGGCTGACTCAGGCCCAGGTGAGCGAGCGCGTCGCGCGCGGGCAGACGAACGCATACGACGCGGCATCGAGCCGGAGCGCCTGGAGCATTGTCCGCGCCAACGTCTTCACCCTGTTCAACGCCATCATCGCGGCGTGCTTCCTCGTGCTGCTCGTGCTCGGGCACTGGAAGGACGCCCTCTTCGGCATCAGCGCCCTGGCCAACACGATCATCGGGTCGGTGCAGGAGTTCCGGGCGAAGGCGGCCCTCGACAAGCTCGCGCTCATGCACGCCCCGGCGGCACGGGTGCGGCGCGACGGGGAGGTGCACGAGATCCCCGTGGCGGAGGTCGTGCTCGACGACCTCCTGCTGCTCCGCGCCGGCGACCAGGTGCCGGCCGACGGCACCGTGACGGCGTCGTCCCGGCTGCAGCTGGACGAGTCCATGCTCACCGGCGAATCGGACGCCGTCGACAAGGCGCCCGGCGACCGGGTGCTCTCCGGATCGATCGTCGTGGGCGGCGAGGGCAGCGCCCAGGTCTCCGCCGTCGGCGCGGACTCGTTCGCGAACCGGCTCGCCAGCGAGGCCAAGAAGTTCTCGCTCGTCGCCAGCGAGCTGCGCTCCTCCATCGACCGCGTGCTGCGCTGGATCGCCTGGATCGTCGGACCGATCGCGCTGCTGGTGCTCAACGCCCAGATGATCGCCCTCGGCGGCTGGGGGCAGGCCATCGCCGACGGCAAGTGGCAGCAGGCGGCGGTCAACACCATCGCCGCCGTCGTCGCGATGATCCCGCTCGGGCTCGTGCTGATGACCAGCATCGCGTTCGCAGTCGGCGCGGTGAAGCTCGCCCGCCAGCAGGTCCTCGTGCAGGAGCTCCCGGCGGTCGAAGGGCTCGCGCGCGTCGACACGATCTGCCTCGACAAGACCGGCACCCTCACCGAGGGCGAGATCGTCTTCGACGGCGAGCATCCCGCCGGAGCCGAGCCCCCCGCGGGCTGGCAGGAGGTGCTCGCCTGGTACGGCGCCGATCCCGACGCGAACGCCACGGCGCGCTGCCTGGCCGCGCCCTTCTCGACGCCGCCGCCTGCTGAGCCGGTCGCGCGCATCCCGTTCTCCTCCGCCCGCAAGTGGAGCGCGGTCGCCTTCGCGTCCGACACCGACGCGGGCGGGACCTGGGTGCTCGGCGGCCCCGAGATGGTGTTCCCGGCGACGGGAACCGGCGGCGAGCACCTGCGCGCGCAGGCCGTCGAGCTCGCCGCGACCGGGCGACGGACCCTCGTCCTCGCCTTCTCACCCGAAGTCCTGACCCCCGCTCTGGTCGCCGCCGAGCAGCTGCCGGCCGCCCTCGAGCCGGTCACCCTGCTCACCTTCCGCGAGAAGATCCGGGAGGACGCGGCGCAGACGCTCCGCTACTTCGCCGAGCAGGAGGTCGCCGTGCGCGTGATCTCCGGCGACAACCCGCAGACGGTCGCCGCCATCGCCCGCGAGGTCGGGCTCGACGCGCCCACCGGCTTCGACGCGCGCGAGCTGCCGGAGGACGACGCCGGCCTCGCCGCCGTGCTCGAAGAGCACAACGTCTTCGGCCGCGTCACCCCGACGCAGAAGAAGCGGATCGTCATCGCGCTCAAAGCCGCGGGACACACGGTCGCCATGACGGGCGACGGGGTGAACGACGCCCTCGCGATCAAGGAGGCCGACATCGGCATCGCGATGGAGACCGGCTCCCCTGCGACGAAGGCCGTGGCGCGCCTCGTGCTGCTCGACGGCCGCTTCTCGCACCTGCCCTCGGTCGTCGCGGAAGGGCGGCAGGTCATCGCGAACATCGAGCGCGTCTCCATGCTGTTCCTGACCAAGACCGCCTACGCGACCGCCCTGGCCGTGATCTTCGGGGCGACGCTGATGCAGTTCCCGTTCCTGCCGCGGCAGCTCTCGGTGATCGACGGGCTCACCATCGGCCTGCCCGCGTTCTTCCTGGCACTCATGCCGAACGCGCAGCGCTACCGGCCGGGCTTCCTGCGCCGGTCGCTGAGCTTCGCGCTGCCGGCCGGCCTGGTGATCGCCGCCGCCCTCTGGCTGTACGCCTGGGCGGCCACCTCCGCCGGCATCCACGAGCCCGAGCTGCGGACCGGGTCGACGCTCATCCTCACCATCGTCGGACTGTGGGTGCTGACCGTGCTCTCGCGGCCGATCGACGGCTGGAAGATCCTCATCATCGGCGCGATGATGATCGGCCTGGTGCTGGTCTACTCGGTGCCGATCGTCTACGACTTCCTGCAGTTCAGCGACCCGTCGCTGGTGACGGCTCTGCTCGTGCTGGTCACCTCGCTGGCGACGATCGGGGCGATCGAGATCATCCGGTTCGCGCACCGTCGCTTCGTGCGAAGAAGCGCGCCACCCGCCCCGTCCACAGCACCGCGATCACCGCGGCCGTGACGACGACGTCGATGAGGCGGAACCACAGGTCGCCGGGGGACGTGATCAGCACGTAGACGCCGAGCGCGGCCGACACCGACATCAGCGCGGTGAGCAGCACGCGCGCGTCCCGCCGGGCCCGGCCGAGACCGGACGCCAGCGAGACGACCAGCAGCCCGAGCAGCATCGTCAGCGCGCCGACCAGCGTCACGATGAACCGTTCGGTGCCGTCGAGACCGTCGGCGTAGCGCACGAACACCAGCACGATTCCGGCCGCGATCTGCCCGATCCCGACCACGTACGACAGCACGATGGCGACGATCAGCTCCGCCGGGGGCCGCTCCACTCGCACGCGCGTCATGCTCGGATCATATGACGCGACACGGTCACCGCCGCGTACGAAAAAGGCCCGCGGTCGGCGGGCCCGGACTGCTGCGCTCGTGCGCTGCGTATCAGCGCTTGGCGATCGCCGCCGTCCAGACCGCCTGCAGGGCCTCGACCTCTTCCGGTTCCAGCTGCTCCCGGTAGGCCTCGCCGAGGCCGGCCCACCGGACCGCCGACTGGGCCGCCTGACGTGCACCCACGTAGCCGACCGCGCGGGCCGACTCGAGGAACGCGCCGTCGATCTCGGCGACCAGGTCGTGCTCCGCGTCGAGGCGCGAGACTTTGACGCGCGCGGTCTTCTCGAGTGCCGCCCGGCCATTGCGCTGGGCAGCGAGCTGCAGTTCGACGAGACGCGCGATCTCGTCCGCGCTCAGCTTGCCGACACGACGAACGAACGTCTTCATGGCCACCTCCGGTGATTCAGTAACGAGAATCTGACATCTTACCGAGTCATCCTCAGAGAACCCTCAGAATCGGCCGTCTCAGGCGCCCAGGGAGACCGTGACGGCGCTCCGGCTGGCGTCGTGGTTGGCGTCGCCTCCGTAGACGACCTCCAGCTCCACGTCTCCGGACCACGTCATCGGCACGGCGAGCTCGAACCGATAGGCGCCGGCGTCGAGCGTCGCCGTCGCAAGCGTGTCCGCGCCGCGCACCAGGGTGACCGTGCCTGTCGGGATGGTGCCGTACTGCGCCTCGATTCGGCCGGTGACGACGGCGGTGCGCTTGTCGACGACCGTCATCGAGAGATTCATATAGGCGTCGTCATGGTAGGCGGCGGTGGTCGTGCTCGGGCCGAGACCGCCGGCGAGGAGCATGCCCGCCGCGATCAGTGCCGAGAGCGACAGGCCGACGGCCGCGCGGATCAGCGGGGCGAAGGTCGTCCGGACCATCAGCGCACCTCCACCTTCGTGTTCACGACGGTGGTCGGCGCCTTGCGGACGACGTACTCACCGGTCGCATGTCCAGAGTCCAGTCCACCCCGAGCAAGGAAGGAGACCTCGGCGGGATACGTCCCGGCGGGATGCTGCGCGGGCCGGAAGACGAACTCCGCGACCCCGTCCGCATTCGTGTCCGCCTCCCGTTCGTCCCCGTCGAGTGCGAGCGTGACCCGCACGGGCCCGGTCAGACCCGGAACGCTCGCGACGACGCGTCCCTCCTGGCCGTAGACGATGTCCGGGGCCTCGAGGGTCATCGGCCACTCGACGACGTTCGGGACGATCGGGGAGAAGAGGTAGGCCTTGCCGCGGGACCCACCGGCCGACCCCTTGCTCGCGATGATCGCCCGGCCGCCGTCGGCAGCGAGCACGCCGTTCGAGTAGAGGGCACCGAACCGGTCGCCCGGCCGTGAGTCCGAGCCCTGCAAGTCCTGGACCGGTTCGGGCTGCTGACGCATCAGATCCCCCGGGGTCCCCGTCGTGGGGATCGCGTCGGCATCGTAGACATGCACGCGTCCGGTTCGCCCGTCCGCGTTGGTCTCGGCCGAGACGAGCACGGCGTTGCCGACGGCGGTCATGTTGTGGCCCATGCTGAATTCGTGCGGCGGGGGGATGATCCTCGGGCCGACCTGCGTGAAGTCGCCCAGCGAGAAGCGGTACATCGCGCCCTGGGTCGTGGTGCCGGAATCGAGTGCGGATTGGACGATGCCGCCGACCGGATCGCGGAGATCGTCGGAGGTGTAGTTGATGTCCGCGGGGGACGAGACCCAGAGGTAATCGTCCGTCACCGCGATCTGGTAACCGAAGCCCGCGGTTCCGCCCGCGTCCTCGTAGATGCGCGTCTTGTGCTCCGCGACGTCGACCCCCCAGAGCGGATGGTCGAGGAACGTGAGCGGGGCGGACAGGTCAGCGAGATCCCAGATGTAGACCCCGCCCGTCTGGATGCTCCTGCCATCGCCCGGCCACTTCTTGATCATGTGCGCGTTGGCGATGAGGTACCGGTCGGTGAGGAGGACTTCGTCTCCCATGCCGGCGGTCAGATAGAGGCCGGTGACGCCCGCGCGCTGCACGGCACCCGATCCGAGGTCGATGACGTAGGCGGCGCCCGCGCCGAAATCGGTGTCGTATGCGCCCACGGCGAGCCGATCGCCGTGCACGGAGAGGGATTCCCCGAAGCCGCTCGATCCGGCCGCGACGAAGGTCCTGCCCGGGAGCCAGCGCCAGCCTCCCCCTCCGGTCGAGAGAACGTACTCGAGCACGACGGAGTCATTCGTCCCCACGAACAGACGACCGCTCGCCTCGTCGATCGCGATCGAGTAGCCGAAACGCGTCATGCCCTCCGGCGCCGGGACCGTATCGGAGTCCAGCTTGGCCCCCGTGTCGTCGACACGCATCACCTCGACCGCACGGCCTGTGCGGCTCACAGCGAGCAGGTCGCCGGACATACTGACCTTGCTGACATCCTGATCGTCGTACGAGTAGATCGCGACCTCCCCGTACACGTGGGTTTCCGCCGTTGCGGTCGCTGCGGGCACGATGGCCAGCAGCACACCGAGCAGCAGCACAGGGAGTCGTCTGAGTGATCTCACGCGTCGCATCACTTCACCTTCTTCGGGGTCAATTGGCCGTCCTGATCCCCCCACGTGTTCCGGCCGTCGCCGAGGAGGTTGGTGCCGGTCATGCCGACACGCCCCCAGGTCCAGACTCCGCCGGTCGTATCGACGGCCACGCCGCCGAAGTACGCGGCGACGACCGCCTCCACCTTGATTCCGGCGGGGAAGATCGCTTTCGTCGGGACGAGGGTGTCCCTGTTCGCGATGGTGCCGAGGGTGCCGTCGCCGGTGTTGCCGAATCGGTTGCCGCCCCAGCTCCAGACCGCCCCGGCCGCATCCAGAACGTAGACATTCGACTCGCCGGCGGAGATGTCCGTGTACGGAGGATTGCTGCCGCGTGGCACACGGGCCGGGACGCAGACGGCGGCTGAGGCGGTCGTCTGCTCGCTGCTGGAGGACCATTTGCAGTCGGTCGCGCTCGCGCCGCCCAGGGTGCTGGCGCCCAGCGTCGGACTCTTGTTGCCCCACACCCAGGCGAAACCCTCGCCGTCGATGGCGTAGGCGGTGCGTCCGCCGAAGGCGACCTTCACGATGTTCTTGAGGTACGGGGACCGTGTCGGCGTCGGCACCGCCGACGTGGAGTAGGTGTCCGAGAGGGCGAGGCTGGCGTAGTGGTTGCTCCCCCACGTGTACACGTAGCCATCGCGGGTGACGGCCGCGTTCTTCTCCCACCCGGCCGCGACGTCGACGAAGTCGATGCCCGTGGTGATCTGCCGGGGGGTGCTCCTGCTGGCGCGGCTTCCATCGCCCAGCACCGTCCAGGCCGTGGACATGCCGCCGTTCCAGGAGCCCCAGCTCCACAGGTTGCCGTTGGTGTCGATCGCGAAGCTCGTTCCGGTGTTGACCGACCCGTTGCCCAGGTTGACGTAGCCGCCGGCCGCCACCTTGCGGAATTTCGTCGACGTCGCCGTGACTTTGATCGGGGTGGACACCGCGGTGTTGCCCGCCGGTCCGAGCGCGCCCTGGAGACCGTTGCCCCAACCCCAGATGTCACCGTTCTGGTCGATCGCGAGGTTGTGGCTCGGACCTGCCGCGATCTCCGTGAAGGTCGTGCCGGACGGCATGACGACGGGGAGGAGGGACTGCGAGCCGGCACCAGTGCCGGTCGTCACGCCGCCGCCCCAGCCGTAGAGGACGTTCTTGCTGCGTGCGAGGGAGTGCCGGTTCGAGAAGTTCTGCGAGGGTACGCCGTTGCCGGTGGCCGGCGGAGTGGTCGGGGGCGGGGACCCCTCGGCGGTCACCCGGTAGTTGAACTGACCACGATCCGTGAAGTCGGCGCCCGTGACGGCGACCATGCCGAGCGCTGCCACGATCGCCACGCCACCCGCTCCGAGGAGCACTGGTCGCGCGACGCGTCGCCTGCGCCGAGGTGTGGGGGTGCTGTTCACTGGGCATTCTCCTTGCGCACGGCACGGCGGGCGGATCGAGGGCGTGTCATGGGGTCGGCTTGCGCCACGTCGAGTTCGTCGTCGACGCCGAGTTCGGCGGTCGTCTCGGGCGAGGAAGGGGTCCCGGATTCCGGCTCGCCCTCGCGTCGGCGACCGAGCCTCGCCGGGTCGAGCACCAGCAGCGCCGCGATCACGCTGAGGAGGATGACTCCGACGAGGATGCCCTGGCGCTGCACGTAGTCGGCGATGTAACCGAGCAACGGAACCGTGAACACGACGACCGCGGCCTGCTTCACGAGATACGGCTCGGGGTCGGTCACGTCGTTGTTGTCACCCTGGAGGGTGAGCGAGGCGCGGCCACCGGTCTTCTCCAGCTCGACGATCCGGTGCGTCACGAGACCCTGGTCGTCAGGTCGCTCGACCATGACGACGTCGCCGACCTCCAGCTGCGAAGCCGGGCGGTCGAGCGAGAACGTCATCGCTCCGACCGGGATCGTGGGGAGCATCGAGCCGGAGACCACGATCGCCGGCTTCACCCCGAGGAACATTCCGAGCGCGAAGATGAGGATGCACGCCCCGCCGACCACCGCTCCGGCTGTGAGCAGCACATTGCGGATCCCGGCGTACACGCGCCAGCCGGGACTCATACTCCGTGCGTTTTCGATCGACGTCGCGCGATGACGAAGACGACGGCACCGGCGGTGAGCAGGACGACGGCGGCGACGATCGCCGGAACCATTGTCGTGGCACCCGTTCGAGCGAGGTCCTCTGCGCCCGGCTGGGACGCGGTCTCGGCGACGGCGGTGAACACTACGGTCACGTCGCCGCTCTGCCGTGCGTACTCGTTGCCCGCCTCGTACGACTGCGAGAAGTCGAGCGTCACGCTCGCGCGTTCGCCGGGTGCGACCGATCCCAAGGAGACCGGCTCGTCGCCCAGTCGGACGGAGTCGTGCGAGACGGCGACCGGGAACGGGCCCGTCCAGATGGTCCCGGAACGGTCGGTGAGGGCGACGCTCACGCGCACGGGACCCGCGCTGATGTTCCGGGTGGAGTAGCTCTGCGACCAGGTCTCACCCGGAGCGGGTGCTTGAACCGTCACGCTGGTGCTCTCGACGGAGAGCAAGGGATCGGCCGCCTGCGCTGCCGTCGGCACGCTCAGAGCGACGGTGGCAGCACCGAGGACGAGCAGCAGGCGAGAGAACGCACGCAACGCGAGATTCCTGTTCATTCGAAGACCGATCGGTCGGCGGGATAGGTGCTGGTGCCGGTGAAGGCGAGCTGGACGGGCGTCCGGAGGCCCTGGAGGTCACCGACGGCCGTCGTGGGGAGCGCGACGTCGATCTCGAGCCGGCGTACGCCGCCCGAACCGACGGTGCCGGGGAGCCGGCGGACGAGCTGCGCCGCATCAGAGCCGCCGACGTGGTCGACGAGGACGGTGCTGCCTTCGCGAACGGTGAACTGGAGCGCCTCGAACATGCGGAGAGCATCTCGTCCGGCGGCCGTGTCGGCCCGCGGCGGCGTGATGGTCATCGTGAGGTCGGCCGAGAGTCGCGGACTCGCGTTGCGGACCGCCATCCGGAACGTGTGGCTGTCGCCGGGCTCGAGGAGCCGGTCACCGCCGAGGTCGAGAGTGAACGAGGAGTTCTCCGCCTCGCTCGGCCACGCGGGGAGTTCGGTATTCGCGTCGGCGGCCACGGTCTGGACCGCGATGTAGTTGGTCCGGCCGTCGAGGTGGGTCAGCACGGGGGCGGACCCGGAGAGGGTCGCCGCGGTGCAGACCGCGCCGATGCCGAGCAGGACACCCGCGGTCAGCACGGCACGCAGACGTCCGCGCGGCACGGTCGCGCGCGCAGGAGTGGAGGGGGAGGTCACGCTCGGGTCCATTCTCGTTCGGCGGGGATGGGGGAAGGGGGATGGGAATCGACCGGTGGCGGGGCGGCTGCGCCTCCCCGCCACCGTCGGATCACTAGCGAGGCTCGCTCTCCGCGTGGATGATCGCCTGGATCTTGGACGACTTGCCGGCGAGCGCGTTGTTCGCTTCGTCGCTGCCCTGGTCGGGGAGGTTCACGGCGACCTTGAGCACGCCGCCGTTACCGGGGTTGATGGCGCCGCCCATGGCCTTCTTCAGAACCGTGGAGTAGCGGACGTTCGTCAGTCCCGGCAGGGGCGCGCCGTCCACGGACACGGTGAATCGGAGCGCGTCGCGCAGAACGGGGTCGCCGCCCTTGTCTTCGAGGGTGACGTCGAGGTAGCCGAGCGAGCCGCCCTCGTCGCTGATGAACGGGATGTTGACGCTACGCCACTGCCCGTCGCCCGGGATGAGGGCGTCGGCACCGACGATCGCGAACGAGACACCTGCCGGGTCGTTCGCCTCCTGCCACTCTCCCGCCGCCTTGGCCGCCTCGAAGGTCTCGTGCTTCGGAGTGAAGTCGGCCTTGGTCTGGACGACCTGGATGTTCAGCCGGCCCCCGGTGCTGAATTCGCCGTTGCCGTCGCCGGACCCGCCGAGGTTCAGGTAGGCGTTGTCCGTGAAGAGCGCAGCAGTGGTCAGGGCCGCAACGCCGAGGAGGGCGCCGCCGGCGATGATCGCCCGACGGCGACCGTTGTGCTTGGAGGTCTGCACTGTGTTCCTTTCGTAGTTCGGTGCATCCGGCATGGGTGCACCCGTACCGCAGCTGGCGCGGACGTGTGTGGGGTGGGATGGGATGGGATGAGGCGTTACCGGCCGAGCACCTCGGACCGGCCCGCGAATGAGATCTGCAGGCTGAGGCTCTTGCCCTTGAGGGCTGCGTTCCCGGCGGCTCCCTGGTCGGACAGCCAGAAGATGAACTCGAGGTGCGCGTTGTCGTTCGCCGTCCCGTGCGCGGTCAGCAGCGGGCCGGTGCGGCCCGGGCCGGAGACCAGCGTCGTCACCGCGCCCAGGCGGTTGTTGTCGACGTAGATGAATCGGGAGGTGGGGGACCCAGACCACAACCCGTAGCGCACGGCGGCCGCCATACCCGGATCCGAGTCCGGGCCGGCCGCCACCGTCGTCGTGAGGAAGGACGCGAGTTGCGGGCTCATGTTGCGCACCTGGATCTCCGCGTGGCACGCCGACGCGTCGGAGGTCTTTCCGGCGACCATGAGCGGCGTCCGGCAGTTGACGGCGTCCGGCACGTCGATTCCGCCGTCGGCGTCGGCCTGGATCCACTCGGACATACCGGACTCGCCCGAGCTCCAGGTGCCGGAGGTGCGGTACCGGAACATCAGGTCGTACGAGGGCGTGCCCATCGGCGTGCCCCCTCCTGCGGTCAGGTTCAGATACGCGTCGTCGCGGTAGGCCGCCGAGGTGTGCGGTGTACCGGCGACGACCAGCACGGCGCTCGCCACGATGGCGGCCGCACCGACGGCCGGCAGCACGCCGAGCACGCGGCGTCGCAGATCGCGGCGCGTGCGGCTGGGGTGCGTCATGGGGGGCTCCGGCGGTCGATGGGATCGGATCACTCCCGGCGATACCGGATCTGAAATTCCAGATCGCCGAGGACGAACCCAATCAACCATCCGCGGAATCGCGCGGCAATGAGCGAGAGCAGAACTCCGAATGCATGCGGTGAAACTTCAGCACTCGAGCGCGTTTACTACGTAACGATGAGAGAGAGCCGGCCCTCTATCTGGCACTGAGATGCGCGAGCAGGAACGGCAGGGTGCGGCGCAGCGCCCCGTCGTCCCCACCCGCCGCGAGCACTTCGCCCAGGTAGTCGCCGTGCGTCCCCGGGACGACGAGCAGCCGCGCGTCCGGCAGCAGCGCGGCCAGCGCGACCGCCTCCTCCACCCGCACGACGTCGCGATCGGCGACGACCACGAGCGTCGGGGCGACGATCGCGGCGAGGAGGTCGTCCGGGAAGTCCTCGAAGCCGAGCATCAGCGCACGATCGAGCTCGAACATCGTGCGTGCGTGCTCGGCGTCGTGGCTGACTGCGAAGTCCGCCTGACGATACGGCGCCGGGAGGTCGTCGAACGTGCCGGCCTCCAGCCCCTCCCAGAACCCGTCCACCATGCCGGAGCGGCGGAAGGGCGCGGACGCGGCGATCAGGCGGCGGACCGCCCCGGGATGCCGTGCGGCGAGTTGCAGACCGACCTGCCCGCCGTTGCTGAACCCGAGCACATCCACCGGGCCGCAGTGCAGCGACGACAGGAGGGCGGCCACGTCGTCCGCCGAGCGCTCGAACGACGCGGGGCCGTCGCCGGCGGGCGTGCGTCCGTGGCCCTGCAGCTCGACCGCCAGCACCGACCGGGTCGGCGACAGCAGCGGGAGGAGCAGGCCCCAGTTGGACGCGATGGTCGAACCGCCGCCGTGGATGAGCAGCAGCGGCGCGTGCGGCGAGTCCGGGTCGCCGTGCCATTCGTGATGCAGCGGAGTGGGGATCACGCGCAGAGGCTACACCCGGGGTCGGCGCAGTGGCTCGCCCGGCCTAGAGTGGGGACTGTATGACAGAGCATCCTCCCGCCTCCCTCTCCGACCAGCCCGAACCCGTCGTCGTCACCGCCGACTCCGACCCAGCGACCTCCCGCTTCGCGCGCGCGGACATCGTGCGCCGCAAGGGACTGTTCACCCTGGTGTCGGGGCCCTTCACGCCACGCGAATCGATGATCGAGGACCTGCTGGCGGTCCACGACGCCCTCGAAGCGGCCGGCTTCGACTTCCTGCTCGTCCGCGACGACGACGGCCGGTTGATCGTCGCCGTCGACCGGCGGCGCCGCAAGGAGTTGGAGGCCGTGCTCGCGGAGGCGTTCGCCCGCGAGCCGTTCTACGCCCGCGCCGTCGATGCGGAGGGGCGCTCCGTCGACGAGGCCCTGCTCATCGCCGACGGCCGGCTCTCGCGCCGCAAGGCCGACGTCATCCGCCTGTACCGGCCGCGCCTGGAGCCGGTCGGCCGGCTGCGGTACGGGTCGGAGACCGCGTTCCAGCTGGAGCTGTGGCGCTTCGGTGACGACGAGATCCAGGCGCCGCGGCCCAACGCGCTGATGCGCACCAGCCTCCCGCGCGGCGAGGCCGTGGAGGCGGAGGTCGAACTGTACGGGCGGCGCTGGCGCACCCTCCAGCACATGTTCGACCCGATCGCCAGCGATGTGGCGTTCGACATCGACATCGTCTTCTCGTGGGTCGACGGCTCGAGCGCCGAGTACCAGCGGCAGCGCGCCGCGCAGATGGCGTCGTACGTCGTCGGCGACGGCGACGACAACGAGGCCCGCTACCGGCAGATCGACGAGCTCAAGTACGCCCTGCGCAGCGTGCACATGTTCGCGCCGTGGGTGCGCAACATCTACATCGCGACCGACTCGCCCATCCCGGCATGGCTCGACGCCTCGCACCCCCGCATCAACGTCATGCGCAGCGAGGACTTCTTCGCCGACACGTCGACGCTGCCCACCCACAACTCGCACGCGGTCGAGGCGCAGCTGCACCACATCCCAGGCATCTCGCAGCACTTCCTCTACTCGAACGACGACATGTTCTTCGGGCGGCCGATCGCTCCGGACGTGTTCTTCTCCCCCGGCGGCGTCACCAAGTTCATCGAGGCCGGCACCCGGATCGGTCTCGGCGAGTCCGACCCGGCGCGCAGCGGCTTCGAGAACGCCGCCCGCGTGAACCGGCGGCTGCTCTGGGAGCGCTTCGGCGCGGTGACGACCCGGCACCTCGAGCACTGCGCAGCCCCGCTGCGGGTCGACGTACTGCAGGAGATGGAGCGGGAGTTCGCGGAGGAGTTCCGGCGCACGGCCGCGAGCCCGTTCCGGTCGGCGACCGACATCTCGGTCACCAACTCGCTGTACCACTACTACGCGCTGATGTCCGGCCGGGCCGTGACGCAGACGCAGGCCCGGGTGCTCTACATCGAGACGACCCTGCGCCAGGCGCCCGACACCATGAAGCGCCTGCTGAAGCGGCGCGACCAGGACATGTTCTGCTTGAACGACGGCTCGAAGCCCGAGATCCCGGCCGACGTGCGCACGCGCGTCGTCACCGACTTCCTCGAGCGCTACTTCCCGTTCGCCGCGCCATGGGAGGTCACGCCGGAAGCGTGACGGGCTCCGCCGGCGCCGCCACGGGGGTGCGCGCCGGTGGGATGCGGATGCCGTCGGCCGCGAGCCGCCGCGCCGACTCCTCCGCGTCGATGTAGTCGAGGGTCGGGAAGGCGCCGAGCGGCACCACCGAGTGCAGCACCGTCGTCGGGTACACGTGGACGAGGTTGTAGGCGAGCGCCCCATCCCGGCCCCGCGTGCCGCCGACCGGCACGTTGAGGTCTTGCGTGTAGCAGCTCGCGGACGCGACCGACACGGGGATGCCCGCGAAGGTCGCCGTCGACGAGTAGTGCAGGTGGCCGGCCAGGATGCTGCGCACGTCGCTGCCCTCCAGCACCTCCGCCAGCTGGGCCTGGTCGCGCAGCTCGACCGACACCGCCAGGTCGAGCACGCTCGGCACGGGCGGGTGATGCATGGCCAGGATGGTGCCCTCGGGAGCCGGGCTGGCCAGCTCGGCCGCGAGCCAGTCGAGCTGCGACTCGCTCACATCGCCGTAGTGGTGGCCGGGCACGGACGAGTCCAGCACGATGATCCGCAGCCCGCCGATCCAGTGCACCTCGTCGACCGGCTCACCGGTCGCGGCGTCGCCGCGCAGACCCGAGCGGAAGGCGCCGCGGTCGTCGTGATTGCCCATCACCCAGACGATGTGCGAGCCGAGCCGCTCGGCGAGAGGCTCCACGAGCTCCCGCAGCCGCTGGTAGGCGCCGGGCTCGCCGCGATCGGCAAGATCCCCGGTGAAGACGATCGCCTCGGGTCGTCCGCCGGAGGCCTCGACCTCGTCGAGCAGTGCGCGCAGATGCGCCTCGCTGTCGACGGAACCATAGAGCTGCGCCCCGCCTGCGAGCAGGTGGGTATCGCTGATATGCAGCAGGAAGTGGTCGGGCCGCGGGTACTCCGCGATTCGCGTCTTCACGCGGACAGTCCACCACCGCAGCCTGAACGGAGCGTGAACGCGGGCGGCGTGGCGCCGGGACCACCCCCGAAAGGGGTCGTGGAACGCGATCTTCTTTATTTCAGACTCTTCCGCCGGCCGCGCCCCGGAGTTAGCATGCAGCATGACCATCGCCAAGCACGATGACTTCATCGCCGTGCCGTATCTGCGCCAGGGGCAGCTCATCTCGTTGATCCGGTGGACGAAGGAGGCTGGGGAGTGGACCTACACGACCCTCCTCGTCGAGTACCGCCGTCGCGACGACACCGATTGGCACGTCATCGTCGACGGCGAGGCGGCGGCGATGAACCGCGCCGAGTGGGCGATCTTCAACTAGCGATCAGCGGGAGAGGATCTTGCCAAGGGCGGCCTCGCGGGCGTTTGATGCTGGTGAGACCGGGAGACCGACCGAAGGGGCCAGCAATGTCCGCCAGTGAGCTCGAGATGTCCAGCGTCCGGTACCCCTACCGGGACCGCATCTTCCACGTCGAGAAGAAGGCGCCCGGAGTGTGGGTCGTGCTGGACGAGTCCCACGCCGAGCTGGGCACCCTGGTGCGGGTGGCGCCGGAGGGCGAGGAGCACGAGCCCGTGTTCGGCACCATCCCGCCGGGCGAGACGGAGACCCTGCGCGAGGGCTCGGACTGGAAGACCCTCGTCGGGTCGATCATCAACGAGTCCCTGGACGCGGGAGCGGAACCGGGAGGCACGGGCAACCTCGGCGGGTCGTGACCGCGGTCAGCCCCCGCGGAGCAGCGGCGAGTACGATACCGGGGATGAACGCGGCGCTGCGCAGGACCCTCGGCTGGATCGCCGCCGTGCTGCTGAACGTGGGCGCCCTGCTGTTCGTCGTCGGCCTGATCGTGCCGCGTACGGGAGGCGGCATCTCGGTGCTCGCCCTCGGCATCGGGCTCTGCGTGGCCGGGCTGGCGATCGGTGCGGGCTGGATGTTCGGCGGCCGCCGCGACGCCTGACCGGGCGGCGCAGTGCGGGCGCGGCGCCGAGTGGGCGAATAGTCTGCCGCCTCGGCGCGAGACGGCGCAGAATCCGCCGCCTCGGCGCCGAGATCGCGGGCGCACGAAGAGCGGCCCCGCCCGGGATGACGGGGCGGGGCCGCAGCGGTGACCGGGCGCTCAGTCCGGTGGCTCGGTGTTCTTCACGAGGTCGGGATTCGACGGCTGCTGCGCCGGGTCGAACTCGGCGGGCGGCGGCTCGGCGCCGTCACCGGCCTGATCGGCCTCGGGCGTCACGTCCTGGGCGCCCTCAGGGGTGACGCCGGTCTCACCGGCGTCGCTGACATCCTGCCCCGGCTCGGTCTCGGCCGGCTCGGACGCCTGCGCGTCGTGGTCGCCGCCCTCGAAGCGCTCCGGCTGGTCCTCCGCCGGGACGCCCCCGGCGTCGGCGTTCTGCAGTCCGCTCGTGTCGCTCATGCGCTGCTCCTTCCGGAGGCCCCGACTAGGGGGCGCCCTCTTCGCTGTACGGGGTGACCGCCTCGTCCTCGCCCGCGTCGTCGACCCGGTCGGGGTCGAGATCGGCGATGACGTCCTGGATCACGTTCTGGTCGGCGGTCGGCTCGGCCGAGCCGCCGTCGTCTCCTTCGAGGTCGCCGGCCAGCCCGTTCGTGGGATCGTGGCCGACCACCGGCTCCTGCTCCGTCGAATCGCTCATAGGCCCCACGAAACGCCGAACCCCCCTGCTCTCGCAAGGGGGTTCACCGTGCCGTCGGAGCGGCGTAGGTTAGGCGTTCGCTGCGGCCACGAGCTGGTCGAGCTGCTCGGGCGAGACGGCGTTGCCCGAGAAGCCGATGGCGCGGATGAGCGGGATGCCCTCGGCCATGCGGCGCAGCCCCGGGTCGGCCAGCATCCCGGCGACCGCGGCATCGCCGGTCTGGGCGAGGGCAGCTCCGAGCACCTGCGCGCCGACCGGGTGGCTCAGCCACTCGCCGAGCGTGGACTCGACCGAGAGCGGGACGGCCTTGCCGTCGCCGGCGACGCTCACCGTCGCGCTGCCGCGCAGATCGCGGGACGAGGCGCCGACCGAGACGACGTAGTCGCCGCCCTCGACGATCCAGCCGGCGAGATCGGTGTCGTAGTAGGCGAGGTCGTCGGCGGGGATCTCGATGACGACGCTCTCGGTGGCGCCGGCGGCGACCGCGACGTTCGCGAAGCCCTTGAGCTCGCGGACCGGACGCGTCACGGCCGAGCCGGGCAGCGCCACGTAGACCTGCACGACCTCGCGGCCGTCGCGACCGCCGCTGTTGGTCACGTCCACGGAGACGCGGATGCCGCCGTCGGCCGTCGCCTCGACCGCGGGGGCGCCGAAGTCGAAGGTCGTGTACGAGAGACCGTGGCCGAACGGAAAGCTGACGGCCACCTCCCGCGCATCCAGATCGCGGTAGCCGACGAACAGGCCCTCGCCGTAGCGCACGTGCCCCTTCTCGCCGGGGAAGTTGATCGACGCCGCGGTGTCCCCGAGGTGGGCAATCACGGTCTCGGCCAGGCGGCCGGACGGGTTCACGACGCCGAAGAGCACGTCCGCGACGGCGCCGCCGCCGGCCTGGCCGAGCAGCCAGCCCTCGACGATCGCGGGCACGCGGTCGGCCCAGCCGGAGACGCGCACGACGCCTCCGTTGGAGAGCACGACGGCGACGCGCGGGTTGGCGGCGAGCACGGCCTCCAGGAGCGCGGTCTGCGCGGCGGGCAGCTCGATGTGCTCGCGGTCGAAGCCCTCGGACTCGTCCTCGCCCGGCAGGCCCAGGAAGAGCAGGACGTCGTCGGCGGCGGAAGCCGCAGCGACCGCCTCGGCCGTAAGAGCGGCGGTGTCGCCCTCGGTGCCGAGCGCGTAGCCCGCGGCGAAGGTCACCTCGGCGTCGCCGGCGAGAGCCTGGATCTCGTCGAGCGCGTTGTCGAGACGGGTCGGGACGATCTGCGACGAGCCGGCGCCCTGGTAGCGCGGGGTGCGCGCGAACTCGCCGACGACGGCGATGCGGCGGCCGGCCTCGGCGGCGAGCGGGAGCACGCCGTCGTTCTTGAGCAGCACGATGCTGCGGCCGGCGACCTCGCGGGCGAGCGCGTGGTGCGCATCCACGTCGTAGGAGGCGTCCGCGTCCGCGTTGTCGACGGCTTTCTGCACGAGGTCGATGACACGCTGCGCGCCGGTGTCGAGCACCGACTCGTCGAGCGAGCCGTCGCGGACGGCCGCGACGAGCTGCGCGTCGGTGACGCCGCCGGAGGACGGCATCTCGAGGTCGAGGCCCGCGGCGAGCGCGGAGACGCGGTCGTTCACCGCGCCCCAGTCGGAGACGACGAGGCCCTCGAAGCCCCACTCGTCGCGGAGGACCTTCGTCAGCAGCCACGGGTCCTCGCTGGCGTAGACGCCGTTGATGCGGTTGTACGAGCACATGACGGTCCACGGCTGGGCATCCTGCACGCGCTGGAAGCCGCGGAGGTAGATCTCGCGCAGCGGGCGCTCGTCGACGTCGGCGCTGACGCGCATCCGGTCGGTCTCCTGGTTGTTGGCGGCGAAGTGCTTGAGGGAGGCGCCCACGCCCTGCGACTGGAGGCCGCGGACGAGGGCGGAGCCGAGGCGGCCGCTCACGATCGGGTCCTCGGAGAGGTACTCGAAGTTGCGGCCGCAGAGCGGGGACCGCTTGATGTTGATGCCCGGGCCGAGGAGCACGCCGACGCCTTCGGCCTTGGCCTCCTCGCCGAGGGCGCGGCCGACGCGCTCCAGCAGCTCGGCGTCCCAGGACGAGCCGAGGGCGACCGCGGGCGGGAAGCAGGTGGCGGGCACGCTGTCGCCGATGCCGAGGTGGTCGCCGCCCTGGCTCTGCTTGCGCACGCCGTGCGGTCCGTCGGTGAGGTAGATGGAGGGGATGCCGACGCGCTGCACCGCCTCCGTCTCCCAGAAGCTCGCGCCGGAGGTGATCGACGCCTTCTCCTCGGTGGTCAGTTCGGTTGCGCGGACGAGACGGTCGACCATGGTTCTCCTTCGATGTGGCCGGGTGGTGGCAATACCTTACAACACTCGGTTTTAAGCGGGCCAGGGTTCACAGGGAGTTCTCGTCAGATCTTCCGCGCCAGATCGCGCAGCGCCGTCATGTACTGCGCCGACGCGGGGTAGCCGGGATGCGTCGCGACCTTCACGAGGTACCTCGTCGGCCCGAACTCGTCGGCGCCGCGGTCGATGTCGTTGTCGTCGTACGAGTCGTCGGGGAAGCCGAGGTAGTCGGTGCGGCGCCAGAGGTTGATCCAGGCGATCTCGCCGTCGGGCTGGGTGAGCAGCTCGCGCAGCGTGGGCTCCGGCCCGTCGCCGGGCCGCACGACAGGCGGGGCGGTCTGGTCGCGGTTCACCTGCTTCAGCCAGGGATCCGCAGCCCACAGCGACGGCCCCTGGCTCTTGCGCACCCCGAGCACCTCCCCGCCGAACAGCTCGGGGAAGAATCGGCCGAAGAAGGCGCGCAGCTGCGTGCCGTACGTGAGCAGGCCGACGTTGCGCAGGCCGTCCTTCGCGTCGGCCCCCAGGGTGAAGAGGCACGAGACGGCCAGGACCCCGCCCAGGCTGTGCGCGCTCAGCACGACCTTGCGCCGCTGCGCGGTGCCCAGCGCGGCGAGTTCGTCGTCGGCCCGCTGCGTCTCGGTGCGGATGTCGCGCCCGTCGACGATCTTGCCCTTCAGCAGGTCGGTCTCGAGCCACCCGACGACACGCCCGCGCAGCTCGGGGATGACCCGTTCGGCGTAGCAGGGCGGACCGTACGGGTGCCCGGCGCGCGGGAGGAAGCACATCAGGTCCCACATGATCCCGATCGGCCGCTCCTTGGTGGTGATCGCGTTCTCGGCGATGGTGACGATCGCGGTGACGGCGACCAGCCCCAGCGCTGGCAGGGCGAAGTCGAGCAGGGCGGTCGGCCGCCACGTGTCGGGGAACGACACCGACACGGCGCAGCCCACGGCGAGCAGGCCGGCGAGCGCGCCGAGGACGGGCTCGCCGCGGTGGAACAGCCCGGCGAACCGGCGGGCGCGCAGCATCCGGGTCGTCAGCTTGCCGGTCGACCCCGCGCGCGGCACGGTGCCGTTACGGTAGCGGCGCAACGGAGCGCGGAGGGGGCGGCCGCCCTCGGTGCGCGGGGTGGTGAGCCGTGGCGTGGTGCTCATCCGGGCGACGGCCACGATCGCGATCAGCAGCAGGAGGAGCACGGCCAGGGCCGGGACGGTGCTCCCGAAGTTGCGGTACGCGCCCGGGGTGACGAGGGCCGCCTGACCGGGAGTGAGCGGGCAGGCGGGGACCGCCCCCGGCGAGCTCAGCCAGCACTGCGCCCCCACGACCAGGAGGGTCGAGAGCAGCATGGCGCCGCCGAGCGAGAGCAGGAGGACGACACCCGGCCCGGTGCCGCTCCAGCCCTCGTAGCGGAGCACGTCGCGACGGCGCGCTCTGGACGGCCCGAACGCGATGATCAGCGCCAGGACGAGCAGGGCCGCCGCGCTCACCGCGTACGCCATGATCGACGGCGGTTGCGGCGGCTCCCCGTCGGGCGTCAGGACAACGGCGAGCGCGACGGAGAGCCCGGCGACCACCACGAGGACGATGCACACGACCGCCGGCAGCCACTCCTTCACCCGCGCGGCGGAGGAGGGCCACTCGGGCAGCCGGCGCCAGCCGAGGGCCGAGAGCGCGATGGCCAGGAGCACCCCGGTCACGATCGCCGGGGAGACCACCAGGCCGAGGAAGGGGATGCGCGCGTAGTTCAGCGCCCGGTCGGGGAGGGCCACCGCGACGAACACGGCGACGTAGACCACGACGGCCGCGAGCAGCGTCCATCCCGCCCACGCCTCGCGCCGCCGCAGCTTGCGGCGCACCCGGTTGCGCCGTGCGGCGCTCGTCAGCTCCCCCGGGCGGCGCGTGACCGTGTCGGTGTCGGCCATGACCCGGGCGATGGTGACGACGAGGCCGAGGACCGCGGCGATCACGGCCGCCGACACCCACCACCGGGTGAGCGGCGCGGGGTCGGCGCCCCAGCAGGCGGCGGGGATGCGGCTGCTGCCTCCCGAGCAGGCGGCGAACACGTTGTCCCAGCCGAGCAGCACGGCGACGAGGAAGAGCGATCCGGCCAGGTGCAGCAGCTCGGAGGGGAGCTTCACCCGCGTCATGCCCCAGAAGCCCTCCGTCGCCAGCGGGGTGCGGCCGTTCGGCGCCGACGCCGCCGCGCCTCCCCGCTCCTCCGCGTGCCGCATCTTGTCCACGGTGCCGAAGATGCCCGCCTCGTAGCGGGTGCGCGCCGTGTGCGAGACCAGCAGCAGGAGCACGACGCCGAGCACGGGGACCAGGGAGAGCATTGCCAGGCGGATGCCGCGCCGATCGAAGTCGGGCAGCGCGAAGAAGTCGTTCAGCCATCCCGGCATCGACGGGCACGACGCCGTGCCGGCGAGGCACTGCGACCCGATCAGGTCGAGGCTGACCGAGGCCAGGGCGCACACGTAGAGCAGCGTCAGGCAGAGCGCGAACACCCGCAGCGACGCGGCGCCGCGCCCCGCTCTCCACTCGCCGGCGACGGTCTGCCGGGGGATGCGGCGCGTCCAGTACGCCGTGTTGCACAGCCCGAAGGGCAGGATGAGCAGCCAGGCCAGCTGCACGAAGAACTGCCCGATGATGACCAGGGCACCCCCGCCGTACCGCGCCATCAGACCCCACGAGTAGCCCTCGCGCCGGATCCGCGTCGGCGGGTACGCCGGGTCGGTGGGGTCGACCGGGTCGACGGTGGGGACGAAGAACCCGCCGTTCTCGTCGGCCTGGTCGGGCCGCACCTCCCCCGGCGGCACTCCGAGCATCTCGGCCGGCGGCGTGTTCTTGATGCCGTGGATGCGCAGCTCCAGGATGTTCTGGTCGCGGGCGCCCTCGCGCGCCGCGCCGAACAGGGTGGTGAACACGCCCATGAGAGCCTCCCGCGCCATGCCGACGCGCGCAGGGTACCGCCCGGCGAGGACGCGCGGCCAGCCTGGGCATCCGTGCGAATCGACGGCGCTCTACACCTGGAGGCCTGCGGGGCGTAATGTCTGCACCATGAGCACCCCAGCAGACCCGGCCGACACTCCGCGCGAGGACCTCGAGGGCAGCTACACCGAGGTCGACGGCGAAGCCCCCCACGAGCGCACCGTCCACGGCCAGTACACCGAGACCGAGGACGACCCCGGGCCCACGACCGAGGTCGAGGGCACCTACACGGACGTCGACGAAGCGGCCGACGCGCCCCAGGGCGAGTACACGGACAGTGACGAGCCGTAAACCGCTCGGCCGCTGACGGCGGGGAGGCGGCCTAGCGGGTCGCCTTCTTGATCTTCTTGCGCGTCTTCTTCACGTTCGGGTCGTTCCAGAACGACGACACGGCGCCCACGATCTGCTGGTAGCGTTCGCGGCCCGCCCGCGCGCCCAGCACGTAGGCCACGGCGATCCCGATCAGAACGAGAAAAGTCTTGAAGCGCATCCGGTCCTCCTGAATCCGTCTGCGGCCGACAGTAGACCGCACGCGGCCCGGCCGGAACCCCGGGATGGTCAGGAGGTCGCGCCGGGCCTGCGCCGAACGGCCTTCACCAGCGCGCTGAGCGGACCCTGCAGGAACAGGACGAAGAGCCACCAGATGCCGATGTGCGGGAAGAGCACGGCGAGCACCAGGGCGAGCAGGAGCAGGATGTCGGCGAGCCAGCCGCGCGACGCATCCATCTCGTCCTTCGCGTCGTCGCGCACCAGCTCCGGCGTGCGCCGCAGGACGATGGCGATGAACTGCATCGAGACCGACACGAGCAGCATGTTCCCGATGTACAGGGCGTAGACCGCCGACTGGCCGGACTTGCCCGCGGCGAGCACGTTCGTCGTGAACGGCATGATCACGATGGACAGCAGCCACAGGAAGTTCAGCCAGATGATGCGGACGTCGTAGCTGACGACCCACTCGAAGATGCGGTGGTGCGTCATCCAGAACCGGGCGATCACCAGGAACGAGACGGCGAACGCGATCAGCTCCCAGTAGTTGTCGCGGATCCACGCGCCGATGTCGGAGGCGGCGTCGTCGGCCTGATCGACGAGGGGCAGGATCAGCAGGGTGATCGCGATCGCCACGGTCGCGTCGGAGAAGTTGACCAGCCGGTCGAGCCCGCGCTCCGTCCTCACCACTGCCATGCGCTCATTCTGGCGCGTCGCCGAGCAGACCGAGCTCCAGGGCACGCCGCACGGCCGAGGTCCGGTCGGAGGCGCCGAGCTTCTCGTAGGCGCGGCTCAGGTACGTCTTGACCGTCGCCTCGCCGATGAAGAGCTCGGCGCCGATGGCGGCGTTGGTGCGGCCGTCCGCGGCGAGGCGCAGCACCTTCACCTCCTGGGGCGAGAGGGCGGGGGCGGGCGGCCCGCCCGCGCGCAGCCTCCCGAGCAGTGCGGAGGCGGCGGAGGTGGCGAGCACCGTCTCCCCCGTCGCGGCCGCGCGCACCGAGCGGGCGAGCTCGGCCGGGGCGATGTCCTTCAGCAGGTAGCCGCTCGCGCCGGCCTCGATCGCGCGCAGGATGTCCTGGTCGGTCTCGTAGGTCGTGAGCACGACGACACGGGTGCCGGGGTGGGAGGCCGTGATCGCGCGGGTCGCGGCGACACCGTCGCCGCCGGGCATCCGCAGGTCCATCAGCACCAGGTCGGGGTGCAGCGCGGCGACGAGGTCGACCGCCTCCGGTCCGCTCGCGGCCTGCCCGACCACGTCGATGTCGTCGTAGCCGGTCAGCATCCCGCGGATGCCTTCGCGGACGACGGGGTGGTCGTCGGCCAGGACGATGCGGATCATGCGGACTCCTCGGTGGGGGTGGTGGGATCGGGCGCGGGCGCGCCGACGGCCGGGGCGGGCAGCTCCGCCGTGATGCCGGTGCCGCGGCCGGGCTCCGACTCGACCTCGAAGCGGCCGCCCGCCTCGCGGACCCGCGCCGCCATCCCGTCGAGTCCGTAGCCGCCGCGGGGTGCGTCGCGGTCGAAGCCGCGGCCGTCGTCGGTCACGCGCAGGCGTACCGCGTCGGGCAGGTAGGCGAGCTCGACGTCCACCGTGCGCGCCGCAGCGTGCTTGCGCACGTTCGAGAGGGACTCCTGCAGCAGCCGCAGCGCGACCACGTCGACGACGGGCGGCGCCGGGCGCGCCTCCCCGTCCACGACGAAGCCGGCGCTGACGCCGCTCTCCTCGGCGAAGCGCGCCACGACGCGCTCGAGCACCTCGGGCAGCGGCGAGCCGTTCAGCCTCCCGGGCGACATGGCCGCGATGATGCGCCGGGACTCCTGGAGGTTCTCCTGCGCGGTCTCGGTCATCAGCTCCACGTGCCGCCGGGCCGCGACGGGATCGGCGGCCAGCTCGCCCTGCACGGCATGCCCGAGCGTGACGATGCTGGTGAAGCCCTGCGCGAGTGTGTCGTGCATCTCGCGCGCGATGCGCTCCCGCTCGGCCGCCGCGCCCTGCTGCTCGGAGAGCTGGGCGATCTCCTTCTGCTGCTGCCGCAGGCGGTCGATGAGCCGCCCGCGCTCGGCGCTCTGCTTGCTGACGGCCGCGACGCGGTGGCCGAAGAAGATCGAGAAGGCGATCACGAGCAGCGTCATCCCGGCGACGTCCACGAGCGACGCCGGCGTGATGTCGCCGATCGCCCAGCGCACGACGACGCCGCCCGCGTTGACCAGCACGATCGCGCCGGCCGCCGGGAGCAGCGACAGCAGCAGGAAGAACTGCGGCGACAGGACGAACAGGGCGACGTTCACCCAGTCGTTCAGGGAGAGCGCGACCAGGTAGCCGACGGACGCCACGACGCAGTACGCGATCGATCGCGCGGCGTCGTCCGGCACGGAGCCGCGGCGCACCAGCAACCAGAACAGCGGCAGCAGCGCGAGCACGATCGCCGCCGACACGATCGCCTGGACCACCCCGGTGTACGGGTTGGCCAGGATGATCACGACCGTCGCGAGCGTGGCCGCCGCGGAGTAGGCGAGCCACGCCCGGAACTCGAGGAACTCGCTGTCGGTGCTGCGCTGCTGGTGCACGGTCAGACTGTAGTCGCTCGCTCGGGCTGGGCGGAGGAAGCCTCGGCGACCGAGGTGCGACCCGCCGGGTAGAACACCCCGATCACGGCGACGATCAGCATCGCGCCGGCCATGCCCCAGAACGCCCACTGCACGGCTCCGGCGTAGTCGGAGGCGACCGCGTGCATGATCTGGTCGCGCACGGCCGTGGGCAGCTTCGCGAGGGAGCCGCCGTCTCCCGAGGCCCCGCTGATGCGGTCGACCGCGCTCTGCGCGTCCGCCGCCGTGCCGCCGATCTTCTCGAACGACGCGGTCAGCAGATCGGTGAGCCGGGAGGTGACGATCGTCGTGAAGACGGCCAGGCCGAGCGCGCCGCCGAAGTTCTTCATCGTCTGCGAGATGGCCGTCACCTCGCCGTAGCTGGCACCGATCGCGCGGTTGACCGCATCCGTCGACACCGCCGAGAACATCAGGCCGATGCCGGCCCCCGCGATCAGGATCGGCCAGGTCTGCTGGTTGAAGAACGACTCCGGGTTGAAGTCCAGGTCCGTCGCCTTCAACGCGAGCCAGGCGAAGCCGACGGCGCCGATCAGGCCGCCGGCGAGCACCACTCCGCGGGCGCCGTACTTGTCGAATCGCACCGAGCCGCCCCGGCTCGCGACGACGAAGCCGATGAAGAACTTGAGGAAGAGCACCCCGGTGAGGCCGGCGGAGAGGCCGAGCGAGACCTGCCCGTAGACGCTGAGGAAGAAGAACGTGGCGATGAACGCGACCGACGAGAACAGCGTCGCCAGCGTGGAGAGCGTGAACCCGCGGTCGCGGAACGCGGCCAGCTGCACGAGCGGCTGCGCTGCGCGGCGCTGGAGGAGCACGAACACGACGATCAGGGCGGCACCGGCGACGAGGGAGCCGAGGACCGCTGGGCTGCTCCAGCCCCACGGGCTCGCCTGCTGCAGGCCGAAGACGATCAGGCCCATCCCGGCGGCGACGACGACCGCGCCGAGCCAGTCGATGCGCTCGCGGCGCGGGGTGGAGGGGCGCGCGGCGATCGCGACGATCACGAACGCGGCGACGGCGATCGGCACGTTGACCCAGAAGATCGCGCGCCACGTCCACTGGGTGAGGTAGCCGCCGGCGATCGGGCCGAGCGCGGTCATCGCGCCGGTGATGGCGAAGAAGATCGCCATCGCACGGCCGCGGCTCTCGCGGGCGAAGCCCTCGACCACGATGCCGATCGCGGCCGGGAACATGATCGCGCCGCTGATGCCCTGGAGGGCGCGGGCGGCGACCAGCCACGGCTCGGCGAGGTCGCCGGTCGGGGCGAGGCCGCACAGCAGCGAGGTGATGCCGAAGCCGGCGATGCCGACGAGGGCCATCCGCTTGTGGCCGACGACGTCGGCGATGCGTCCGCCGAGCAGGAAGAAGGCGGCGGTGGCGAGCAGGTAGACGTTGACGGCCCACTGCATCCCGTCGTGGCTGAGCCCGAGGTTCTGCTGGATGGTGGGCGCGGAGAGGGCGACGATCGTCTGGTCGATCGTCGTCATGGAGACGGCGAGGATGAGGCCGGCGAGCGCCAGCCGCGACGAGGATCCTGGTTTCATGCTCCCAGCCTCGCCGCGGGCGCCCGCGCGCGGCACCGGCGGCCGGTGGTCACCCGTGTCCGCCGATCGGTGGACACGGGTGACGCCTGCGGCCGGGTCTGCGGTCCGGCGGTACGTCTGCGCCGCGGCGAGCGACCGCAGACGTACCGGGAGGCCGCAGTCGCCGAGTCAGGCGGCGGTCAGGCGGCGGTCAGGCGGCGGTCAGGGCGGCGATCAGCTCGTCGATGGTGACGACGGCGGCCTGCTGGGCGGGGTAGACCTTCTCGGTCAGGACGCGGTGCACCTCCGGGTCGCGGTCGAAGGTGCCGTCGGAGAGCACGACGAGGCGGTAGTCCTTGTCCACCGCGTCGCGGGCGGTCGAGAGCACGACGCCGCTGGTCGAGATGCCGGCGAGCACGAGGGTGTCGATGCCCCGCGCCTGCAGCTGCTCGTGGAGGTCGGTGGTGCTGAAGGCGCCGTAGCGCGACTTGCGCACCACGATCTCGCCGTCGGCGGGCGCGATGCGCGGGTCGACCGAGACGGCGGGGTGGTCGGGGCCGATCTCGCTCACGCGCTCGGCGGCGGTCGCGAAGCGGGAGTGCGCGGGGACGCGGGCCGCGTCCTCCTCCGACAGGGCGACGCGCACGTAGCCGATCGTGGCGCCCGCGGCACGGGCGGCCTCCCGCGCGCGGCGCAGCTCGGCGAGGAATCCGTCGGCGTCGGGGTGGGAGGCGAGGATGGAGGGCTGCAGGTCCATGAGGAGCAGCGCGGTACGGGACGGGTCGATGACGAGATCGTTCACATATATAAACTACCTCGCCCAGCTGAAAGCTTGCGTCCCTCCGCTGCCTACTGTATACAGAATACAGACCACCACAGCAGAGACTCTCAAGGAACGAGGTACTCATGTCTCGCGTCGACTCAACGGTGAGAAGGGCGCTGGCCATCACGGCGGCAGCCGCACTGGCCCTCAGCATGGCCGCATGCTCCGGCTCGGGAGGCGGCGGGTCCAAGACCGTCGTCTGGTCCACCTGGGGCACCCCGGAGGAACTCACCCGGTACAAGGAATTCGACACCCAGTTCATGAAGGAGCACCCCGACATCAAGGTCGTGCTCCAGCCGGTCGCCGACTACGGCGACTACCACACCAAGCTGCTCGCGCAGCTGGCCTCCGGCACCGCCCCCGACGTCTTCTACATCGGCGACGACAAGATCGGCCAGTTCGTGAACTCGAAGGCGCTGATGCCGCTGACGTCGCTCATGAACTCGTCGGCCAGCAAGACCAAGCCGGAGGACTTCGCGCAGGGCCTGTTCGGCGCCACGAAGAAGGGCGACGAGATCTACGCGGCGCCCAACGACTCCAACCCCGACGCCCTCTGGTACGACAAGGAGGCGCTGAAGAAGGCCGGCGTCACCGAGGACCCGGCGACGCTCGCCGCCGAGGGCAAGTGGACGACCGAGGCGTTCCTCGACATGAACGCCAAGCTCCACGACGCGGGCCTGACCGGCTCGATGTTCTGGAACTACTGGTCGACCCACTACAGCTGGATCTCGTCCCAGGGCGGCAAGGCGTTCGACGACTCGGGGAAGTTCGTCGCCAACACCGACCCGACCAGCGTGAAGGCGATGGACGTGCTGGCCAAGAACTTCCAGGACGGCACCTTCGTGGTCGCCGACACCCTCCCGGAGGGCGCGGGCGCCGACAGCGTGTTCGTCACCCACAAGGCCGGCTTCTTCGTGCAGGGCCGCTACACGATCGGCACGGTGAAGGCCGCGGGCGACCCCGAGAACTACGACGTCGCCCCGTGGCCGACCCCGAGCGGCAAGGCCGCGCCGACCGGCGTCGCCGTCAGCTACCTCGCCATCAACGCGAAGACCAAGAACAAGGACGCCGCGTTCGAGTTCTGGACGAACTTCCTCTCGGCCCAGGGCCAGACCTTCCGCCTCAAGGGCGGCGGCAACGCCGTCCCGTCGATCTCGGGCGCCGACTCGGTGGTGCTGGACGGCTACCCCGCCCACGCGCAGACCCTGCTCGACATGCGCGACATCGGCTTCGAGGACAACGCCACCGAGGCGTCCGTCCCCGGCCTCTCCAGCGACATCAGCGACAAGATGCTCGCGCTCTACCAGGGCAAGGCCTCCACGAAGGAGACGCTGGACGAGGTCGCGAAGATGATCGCCGCCAAGACCGGCGGCAAGTGAGGCATCGGACGTGAGCGCAGTCAGGGAAGCACTGGTCGCCCCCGAGGCCCAGACCCCTCCCGCGACGCCGGGCGGGCTCCGCAGGGAGCCCGCCTGGCGGCGTCGCGACCGCCGGTGGGGCTACGTGTTCGTGGGCCCGCAGCTGCTCGGGATGGCCCTCTTCGTGGTCGTGCCCTTCATCGCGAGCCTCGTGCTGGCGTTCGCGCAATGGGACGGCCTCAACGACCTCAGCTGGGTCGGCTTCGACAACTTCCGCACCGAGCTGAGCGACCCGCTCTTCGGCCGGTCGATCGTCAACACCCTCCTCATCGCCCTCATCACCGTCCCGATCGGCCTCGGCCTGGCCGTGGTGCTCGCTGTGGCGCTGGAGAAGCTGAAGACGCGCACGCTCTACCTCATCCTCTTCTTCGCGCCCGTCGTCACCTCGTCGGTCGCCGTGGCGATGATCTGGCAGCAGCTGTTCCGCAAGGACGGCGTGCTGAGCGGCTTCATCGCGAACGTGTTCCATATCGCGCCGCCGGACTGGCTGGGCGACCCGCACCTCGCGCTCATCGCCGTCTGCATCGTGACCATCTGGTCGTCCGTCGGCCTGAACGTGATCATCTTCCTGGCCGGCCTGCAGAACATCTCACCGGCCGTGATCGAGGCGGCGCGGCTCGACGGCGCCGGAGCGATCACCCTGTTCTTCCGCGTGCGGCTGCCGCTGCTGTCGCCGATCATCTTCTTCTCGACGGTGATCGCCTTCATCAGCTCGCTGCAGACCTTCGACACCGTGTTCATCCTCACCGCGAACGCGGGACCGGACAACGCGACCCGCACGATCGTCTACCACATCTACGATCTGGGCTTCGGCAAGTTCCAGTTCGGCCCGGCCTCCGCCGCGTCGATCATCCTGCTGGTCATCACCCTCGTGATCACGGGCATCCAGTTCGCCGCCCAGAAGAAGTTCGTCCACTACGAGGATGATGCCGCATGACCACTGCAACGGTCCCCACCGACTCCACCACCCGGGCCACCGCGCACCCGGGCCGCGCAGCCTCCCGCACCCGCAAGGCGCTGCTGCACGTCGTCCTGCTGCTCGGCGGCCTCGCGATGGTGTTCCCCTTCCTCTGGATGCTGATCACCTCGTTCAAGTCGCTGCCCCAGCTGCTGAACGACCCCCTGAGCGTCTGGCCGCATCCCTTCACCCTGCAGAACTACGCCGACGCGTGGAGCGACGTGCCGTTCGGGCAGGCGTACTGGAACACGATCTACATCGCCGTGCTCGTCGTCGTCGGCACGCTGGTCACCGCCGCCATGGCCGGGTACGCGTTCGCGCGCATCCCGTTCCGCGGCAGCAAGGTGCTGTTCGTGCTGTTCCTGGCGACACAGATGATCCCGATGCAGGTGACGCTCATCCCCTTCTACTTCCTCATGGCGAAGCTGGGGTGGGTGGACTCGCACCTCGCGCTGATCGTGCCGGCCGCGCTCGCGAACCCGTTCGCGGTGTTCCTCATGCGCCAGTTCGTGCTGTCGCTGCCGCGCGAGCTGGAGGAGGCCGCGCTCGTCGACGGCGCAGGCCGCTGGCGCATCTTCTGGAGCATCATCCTCCCGAACCTGAAGCCCGGCCTCGGCGCGCTCGCGATCATCGTGGCGCTGAGCACCTGGAACAACTTCCTGCTGCCGCTCGTCATCCTCAACTCGCAGGACCTCTTCACGGTGCCGCTGCTGCTGCAGAGCTTCCGCGGCCAGTACGGCTCGGTCAACTACGGGCTGATCATGGCGGCGTCGGCCATCGCGACCATCCCGATGCTGATCGCGTTCGTGATCGGTCAGCGCCGCATCCTGAACTCGATGGCCGCGTCGGGGCTGGGCGGGCGATGAGCGTCGCGGCTGCTGCGGGCGCGCGGGTCTCGCCGTTCCTCGACCTGGAGTCGGCGCCGTTCACCTTTCCGGGCTCGCGCCTCCTCGTGCTGCGCGCCGAGGGCGGGGTGACGGTGCGCGTGGCCGAGTACGAGCGTCGCCCGGACGACTGCGTGCTGGTGCGCACCCTGCGCGTGACCGGCGCGGACGGACGCGTCGCGCCGGTCAGCGCCGTGCATCCCGATCGCATCGAGTTCGGGGAGGCGGGCGTCACGCTGACCTTCGACGGCCCGGACGCGCTCAGCCTCGGCGGCGACGGGACGACGGACTGGGCGGTCGAGCTCGACCTGCCGCACGCGCCCGTCCTCCGCACCTCGGCTCCCATCCGCATCGCGCTGGCCCCCGCCGCCGCCGAGCACAGGGAGAGCGCGCGGTTCACAGCCGCGATCGAGCAGTCCTCTCCTGCCCAGCATCGGACGGCGCTGGAGGCGACGGCGCACGTGTGGGAGGAGTGGTTCGCGCGCACGCCGGCCGTGCGCGACGACCTCGCCGACATGACCGCCTTCTGCTGGTGGGTGCTCGGCGCCAACATCGTGTCGCTGCCCGGCCGCGGCGGCCGGGCCGTCGTGCCCTCCAAGATCGGGTACGTGGGGCTCTGGCAGTGGGACGCGTACTTCATCGCGTCCGGCCTCCGTCATGGCGACCCCGAGCTCGCCCGCGAGCAGCTGGAGCTCGCCTTCGCGTTCCCGACCGCCGACGGCCAGTTGCCGGATGTCGTACACGACGAGGGCGTGCTGGCCTCCAGCGACGACCTCCCGCCCGGCGACCGCGACAACCTGCGCCGCGCCGGCTCGGCCATCGCCGATCCGTCCGCGCCGATCCCGCTCACGAAGCCGCCGCTGGCCGCATGGGCGCTCCGCCGCCTGGAGGGTCTGGTCGACGACCCGGCCTGGTTCGACGCCGCCTGGAAGACGGTCTCACGCAGCCAGGAGTGGTGGTACGCGCACTCCGACCTCGACGGCGACGGGATGCCCGAATACGGCCACCCCTACTCGTCCGGCCTCGACGACAGCCCGGTCTTCGACGCCGAGCTGCCGGTGGCCTCCCCCGACCTCGCGGCCTACCTGATCCTGCAGGACGACCTGCTGGCGGCGCGGGCGCGGAGCGTGGGCGACACGACCGGCGCCGAGCGCTTCGCCGCGCGCGCCTCCCGTACGCTCGAGCTGCTGGAGGGGATGTGGGACGAGTGCGCCGGGTTCTTCCGCTCCTCGGGGGCGGGGAAGCCGGTGGATGCGGAGGCCGTCGTCTCCCTCCTGCCGCTGCTCACCGGCCGGCTGCCCGGGCGCTACGTCGCCGGCATCCTCGCCGCGCTCGACGACCCCGCGCGGTTCGCGACGACCTGGACCGTGCCCACCGTGGCGCGACGGGATCCGGACTACTCGGACGAGCGGATGTGGCGCGGCCCGGTGTGGGTCAACGTCAACGCGCTGCTCGCGGAGGGGCTGGCCGTCTCCGGCCACGCCGACCGGTCACGCGCGCTGATCGAGCAGACCCTCCGGCTCGTGCAGCACGGCGGAGGTCCCCACGAGTACTTCAACCCGGCGACGGGCGAGAAGGCGCGCACCGCGACGACCGCCTTCGGCTGGTCCGCGGCGCTGTTCATCGACCTCGCTGTGCAGGTCTCGGATAGAGGAGCGTCTATTTGCTTCTCAGGTGACGCTCGAAGCCCTTCAACGCCTTCGCGAAGCGTTGAGAGGTCGCACTATCGATCTCAAACTTGATCGGCAACTCCAACACAACATTCTCGCCTGTCAGCAGCCGAGCATTCATCTCGTCGATGATCCCTCGGAATTCAAACACGAACGTTCGCATCGCTTCAATTGGCTGTGCAGCATAGGCAGCAAGAGCCGCCAGTAGCGCTCCGCCTTCGTCCGAGTGAGAGGCGATCGACCGCGTTTCTAGAGCCCACTGCAAGAGGTCCGCGTAAACGGCGACCAGGCGCTTCGAAAGGCCGTCGATTCTCTCAGGGTCGCCAGGCTCGCCGGGGTCACCCAGCGCTTCTCGCTGCGCAGGGCCTCGCAAGAGAGCTTCGAACATGGCGACGCTGGCTCGAAGTCGGGCGTTCCGAGCTTGGACATATCCCAAAAGTTCGGCGTCTGGAATCGACGACGTAGGAAGCGCGAACCCAAATCTGTGATCGTCGTACCGGGATTCCAACGCCGAGACCTTTTCGACAAGACAGTATGAGAACAAGAGGTACTCCCAGCCCGCCGGCCTCTCACCGGTAACGATGGAGGCCTCAGCGGCCGTCCGCGGTACCCGTCCGTTGAACAACCTCGTGTCGTTCGCGGTTGACGTACCGAGCTTCGCCTCCAAAGCCCGCGCAATTCCAACTGGGGTTTCTCGCCATCCATCGAGATACCCGATAGAGTCCCGGACTCCGTCCAGCTTGGTGGAATCGAGGCGCACCGGAAGCAGATATGGCGAGCCCTCATTCATCGCGCGAGCCAGCACACTTCGGCGCTCCAATCGCGTCCAGGGCTTGGCTGCATAGGCCTGCGATATGAACATCACCGCGAAGCGGGCCCGACGCTCGTATACATCGGGAAAGTATTCAGTCAGATCGTGTCCCCAAAAATCGTGTTCGAAATCTTGGTCATAGAACACCGTGTATCCGGCCGACTTGACTAGATTCACAACCTCTTGGACAAACTCCCTGTCCTCGCCTGCGAACGTAACGGCGACATCGAAGTCATGATCTGCCATAGGGCCAACTTAGCGTCACCGTTGAGGCCGCTGCCCTACCCCAGGCGCTCCCACTTGATGCCGGCGTCGGCGAGCAGTCGGCGCATGCCGTTGGTCCAGTTCTCGGCGAGGGCGGCCTTCGCGGCGGGCACGTCACGCTCGACGAGATGCTGGGCGATGATCGCGTGCTCGGCGGCGGAGCGCTCGACGAGCACCTCGCCGCCGACGAGCAGGGACTCGTAGCGGTGGATGGCGCTGCGCACCTGCGCGATCTGCTCCAGCAGCTTGTGGTTGGTGCAGGCGCTCAGCATGAGGTTGTGCCACTCGTCGTCCTTGCGGTTGACGACGGCGTGCTGGGCGACGTCGTCCGAGAAGTCGGCGGCCAGGGAGCCGAGGCGGGCGCCGAGGGCGGCGAGCTCGTCGATCGGCGAGAGGTCGAGGGCGAGCCCCTCGAGCGTCACGATGATGGGGCAGAGCTCCTCGAACTCGCGCGCGCTGAGCGGCACGAAGCGGAAGCCCTTGCCGTTCTCGCTCTCGATCTGGCCCTCGCTCTCGAGGGCGATCAGGGCCTCCCGCAGCGGGGTGCGGCTGACGCCGAGCTCGGCGGCGAGCTGGACCTCGTTGATGCTCTCCCCCGGGCGAACGTCCCCCGCGCGCATGCGCGCGATGAGTTCCTCGCGCACCTGGGAACGCAGGTTTTTGCGTTCGATCGCCATGTGACCCCTCCCGGCCGGACTCGTGGTCGCCAGCTTAGGGGTTGACCCGTCGTGGCGATCGCTCTAGCGTTACTGTATACAGAATACAGTCCACACGAAGGCGGCACAAGACACGCCGCACCGCCTGGACCCCGTACGCACCCGCACGACACCGTTGAAGGAGACCGATGACGATCCCCGCGCCCCGGAGCATCCGACTCGACGCGCTCGCCTACGGCGGCGACTACAACCCCGACCAGTGGCCGGAAGAGGTCTGGGCCGAGGACGCGCGCCTGATGGTGGAGGCCGGGGTCAACCTGGTCACGCTGCCGGTCTTCTCCTGGCCGCTGCTGGAGCCGGAGCCCGGCGTCTGGGACTTCGCGGGTCTCGATCGGGTGATCGACCTGCTCTGGGAGCACGGGATCAAGATCGACCTCGCCACGGCGACCGCGACACCGCCCGCCTGGCTGGTGCGCGAGCACCCCGAGGTGCTGCCCTGGAACGCCGACGGCGTGCGCCTCGAGTTCGGCTCGCGGCAGTCGTACTGCCCGAGCTCCCCGGTGTTCCGGGAGGCGGCGCTGCGACTGACGCGCGCCCTCGCGGAGCGCTACGGCGAGCATCCCGCGCTCGCGCTCTGGCACGTCTCGAATGAGTACGGCGACCACGTGGCGCGGTGCTGGTGCCCGGAGTCGGCGCGGCACTTCCGCCGCTGGCTGGAGGCGCGCTACGGCAGCATCGCGGGGCTCAACGAGGCCTGGGGCACGAGCTGCTGGGGCCAGAACTACCTGAGCTTCGACCAGATCGAGCCGCCCCGCACCGCCACCGGCCCGATCAACCCGGCCGAGGTCGTGGACTTCGAGCGGTTCTCGTCGGACGCCCTCCTGGAGCTGTTCCAGTCCGAGGTCGACGTGCTGCGGGAGGTCACGCCCGAGATCGCCGTCACCACCAACTTCATGAGCCTCTTCCGCGAGCTCGACTACTGGCGCTTCGCCGACGCGGAGGACCTCGTGACCGACGACGCGTATCCCGACCCCGCGGACGCCCGCGCCCACGTGGGCGCCGCGCTCAACTACGGGCTGATGCGCAGCCTCAAGGAGGGCCGCCCCTGGCTGCTGCTCGAGCAGGCGCCCAGCGCGGTCAGCTGGCGCGACGTCAACGTGCCCAAGGCGCCCGGCCAGATGCGGCTCGGCAGCCTGCAGGCCGTCGCGCACGGGTCGGACGGCGTGATGTTCTTCCAGTGGCGGCAGGCGAAGTTCGGCCCCGAGAAGTTCCACTCGGCGATGCTCGGCCACCGCGGCGAGCGCAGCCGCACCTGGCGCGAGACGAAGGCGCTCGGCGCCGAGCTGCGGCGGCTGGAGCCGGTGCGCGGCACCCGCGTGCGTGCCGAGGTCGCGCTCGTGGCCGACTGGGACTCCTGGTGGGGCGTCACGCAGACCGAGTCGATGCCATCGCAGCGCCTGGACTGGCTGACGGAGGCGCGCGCCTGGCACGCGGCCGCGTTCGCCCTCGGGCAGCCGGTGGACGTCGCCCGCGCCGCCGGCCCGTTCGGCGACCACCGCGTGCTGCTCGTCCCCAATCTCTACGCGGCGACGGCGGAGCAGGCGGAGGCGCTGGACGCGTTCGTCGCGGCCGGCGGCCAGCTCGTCGTCGGGCCGTTCTCCGGCGTCGTCGATCACTGTGAGCAGGTGCACGAGGGCGGCGCCCCCGGGCCGTTGCGCGACCTCCTCGGCGTCGAGGTGGACGAGTGGTGGCCGCTGCCCGACGGCGGCCAGCGCACCGTCGAGCTCGGCGGCCGCGTGCACTCGACCCGCGTGTGGGGCGAGTGGATCGAGCCGGCCGACGGCACCGAGGTGCTGGCGCGCTTCGCCGACGGCGACCTCGCCGCGCTCCCCGCCCTCACCCGCCGCGCGCACGGCGCCGGCGCCGCCTGGTATCTCGCCGCCGGCCTCGACGAGCAGGGGATGCGTGCCGTGCTGTCCGCGGTCTTCACCGCCGCCGGCGTCGCCATCCGTGAGCCCGACACCGCGCTCGAGATCGTCACCCGCACCGACGGGGCCACCGACTACACCTTCGTGCTCAACCACGGCCGGGAGGCGCGGACCGCGCCGCGCATCCCGGGCGGCACCGACCTGCTCACCGGCGTCGACGCCGGGGCCGGACTGCCGCTCGACGCGTTCGGCGTCGCCGTGGTCGCGCATCCCGCGAACCGCCCTGCGAACACTGAGAGGCCAGCATGACCCACCCCTTCGTCCATCCGTACGTGCCGAACACGGCGCCCGCGTCGCGTCAGGCGATGCTCGACGCCGTCGGCGCGGCGAGCGTCGACGAGTTCTACGCGGACGTCCCGGCCGACCTGCGGCTCGGTCGTGACCTCGACCTCCCGGAGCCGCTGATCGCGGAGCAGGACCTCGCCCGCCACGTGAGCGGCCTGCTGCGCCGCAACCGCGCGGTCGAGCCGGGCCGCCTCTTCCTCGGCGCCGGCACGTACAACCACGCGGTGCCCGCCGTCGTCGACGAGGTGATCAACCGCAGCGAGTTCCTCACCGCGTACGCCGGCGAGCCGTACGAGGACCACGGACGCTTTCAGGCGCTGTTCGAGTACCAGTCGCTGATGGGCGAGCTGCTGAACACCGACGTCGTGAACGTGCCCACCTACGACGGCTACCAGGCGGCCGCGACCGCACTGGCCATGGCGACCCGCATCACCGGGCGCCGCGGCATCCTGCTGGTCAGCGACGCCCACCCCGACAAGCTCAGCAAGGTGCGCGACTACGTGCGCCCGATCGCCGACCTCGTCGTCGTGCCGACCGCGGACGGCATCGCCGACGTGGCCGCCACGCGCGCGCTCATCGGCCCGGACACCGCGGCCGTGTGGATCGAGACCCCGAGCTTCCACGGTGCGCTCGAGACCGCGATCGCCGAGCTGGCCGACGCCGCGCACGCCGCGGGAGCCCTGCTCGTCGCGGGGACCGACCCGATCGGGCTCGGCGTGCTGGCCTCCCCCGCCGACGCGGGCGCCGACATCGTGCACGGCGACATCCAGTCGCTCGGCCTGCACCCCTGGTACGGCGGAGCGCACGCCGGCTTCATCGCCGTCGCCGACGACCCGCGCCTGGTGATGGAGATGCCGTCGCGCCTGTTCGGCCTGGCCTCTACCGACGTGCCCGGCGAGTACGGCTTCGGCGACGTCGCGTACGACCGCACCTCCTTCGCACTGCGCGAGGAGGGGAAGGAGTGGGTCGGCACGGCCGCCGCGCTCTGGGGCATCGCCGCCGGCGTGTACCTCTCCCTGATGGGACCGCAGGGCATGGCCGAACTGGGCGAGACCCTCCTCGCCCGCACGGCGTACGCCCGCCGCGCCCTGACCGCGCTGCCCGGCGTGCGCGACGCCGACGGAGCCGTGCACCTGCGCGAGTTCGTGCTGGACCTGAGCGCGGCCTCCCTCACCGCACCGGCGCTCGTCGCCGCCCTGCGCGCCCGCGGCTTCGAGCCGGGGCTCGCGCTCGACGACACCCGCCTGCTCGTCTGCGTGACCGAGCAGAACACCCAGACCGACATCGACGACCTGACCGCGGCCGTCCGCACCGCCCTCGAGGAGACGCACCGATGAGCCTGCCCATCGCCCCCAAGCCCGCCCTGCGCCGCTTCCACCAGGCGCGCTGGGACGAGCCGATCGTCTTCGAGCTGCACGCCGCCGGTGAGCGCGGCGTGGTCCCGTCCGGCGTGGAAGCGGGGGTGCAGGAGGCCGTCGGCGACGTGGTCGCGGCGCTCCCCGCCTCCCTCCGCCGCCCCGTCGCGCCCGCGATGCCCGAGATCGGCCAGATGCGCGTGCTCAAGCACTACCTGCGGCTCAGCCAGGAGAACCTCGGCGCCGACCTCAACGTCGACGTGGGCCAGGGCACCTGCACGATGAAGTACGCGCCGAAGGTCAACGAGGCGATCATCCGCACCCCCGACCTGACCGACCTGCACCCCCTCCAGGACACGGAGTCGGCGCAGGGCGTGCTCGAGATCGTCTGGCGCACCGAGCGGATGCTGGCCGAGATCTCCGGGATGAGCCGCGTGTCGCTGCAGACCAGCGGCGGCTCCGAGGCGATCTGGGCCAACATCTCCATGATCCGCGCGTACCACGCCTCCCGCGGCGAAGGAGAGCAGCGGGACGAGGTGATCACCACGATCTTCTCCCACCCCTCCAACGCGGCCGCTGCGAAGATGGCGGGCTACAAGGTCATCACGATCTTCCCCGACGCGGACGGCTACCCCGACGTGGAGGCCCTACGCGCGGCCATCTCGCCCCGCACGGCCGCCATCATGGTCACCAACCCCGAGGACACGGGCATCTACAACCCCCGCATCCGCGAGTGGGTCGACCTGGCGCACTCGGTCGGCGCGCTCGCGTCGTACGACCAGGCGAACGCCAACGGCATCCTCGGCATCACCCGCGCCCGCGACGCCGGCTTCGACGTGTGCCACTTCAACCTGCACAAGACGTTCGGCACCCCGCACGGCTGCGGCGGCCCGGGCTCAGGCGCCAACGCGGTGTCGGAGGCGCTGGTGCCGTTCCTGCCCGGACCGGTGGTCGAGAAGGTCGGCGACCGGTACGTGCTCGACGGCGATCGGCCGCAGTCGATCGGGTCGGTCGCGCCCTTCTACGGCGTCATCCCGAACATCGTGCGCACCTACGCGTGGATCCGCGCGCTCGGCGCCCCCGGGCTGCGCGCGGTCGCCGAGACCGCCGTGCTCAACAACAACTACCTGATGAAGCGCATCCTGGAGATCCCCGGCGCGAGCGCGCCCTACGCGACCGGCCGCCGCCGCATCGAGCAGGTGCGCTACTCGTGGCAGGAGCTGTTCGAGGAGACCGGGATCAGCTCGGAGGAGATCGGCATCCGCGCCGCCGACTTCGGCATGCACTACTGGACCAGCCACCACCCGTACGTCGTGCCGCAGCCGTTCACCCTCGAGCCGACCGAGTCGTACTCGATGGCCGAGCTGGACGAGTACGCCGCGGTGCTCGCCGAGGTGGCGCGGGAGGCGCGCGAGACGCCCGACGTCGTGCGCACCGCCCCGCACAACCAGACCGTGCACCACACCCACCACGACGACCTGGACGACCCGGAGCGGTGGGCGGTCACCTGGCGCGCATACCAGCGCAAGTACTTCGGTGCGGGCGCGGCTGCGGGCGTGGGTGCGACGGCCGGCGCGGCCTCGGTCGAGGCTCCCGTCTCGGAGGGCGCCGCCGCATGAGCGTCGGGCTCGTCGTGAACCCGCTCGCGGGGATCGGCGGGCCCGCGGGTCTGGCCGGAAGCGATGGCGCCGCGGTGCAGCGGGAGGCGCTGCGCCGCGGCGGCCGTCCGCGGGGGTCGTCGCGGGCCGTGGAGGCGCTGCGCGTGCTCGCGGCCGCGCATCCCGGAGCCGAGGTGCTCACGGCGGCGGGGGCGATGGGCGAGGACGCGGTGCGGGAGGCGGGGCTCGTCGCGCGGGTCGTCTACAGCTCTCCCTCCACCTCCACGTCGCCCGACGACACGGCGCGCGCCGCTGCCGCCCTGCACGGCGCGGGGGCGACGCTCGTGCTCTTCGCGGGCGGCGACGGCACGGCCCGGGATGTCGCGCGCGGCCTCCCGTCGGGCGTCCCGGTGCTCGGCATCCCGGCCGGCGTGAAGATGTACTCGGGGTGCTTCGCGGTCGCCCCGGCCGCCGCCGGAGCGCTCGCGGCCTCCTGGACCGACGGCGCGCTGCCGACGATGGAGGCCGAGGTGCTGGACCTCGACGAGGAGCGCATGCGCGCGGGCCGCCCGGACCCGCGGCTGTTCGCCCTCGTGCCCGTCCCGTCCGCTCCCGGCCGCACCCAGGCGCGCAAGGCCGCCACCCCCGCGAGCGAGCGGGAGGCCGTGCACCGTGCCGCCACCGGGGCCGCAGCCCGCATGCTCCCCGGTGTGCGCTACCTGCTCGGCCCGGGCGGCACCACGGCCGAGCTCGGCCGGGTACTCGGCCTCGACACCACCCCGCTCGGCGTCGACGTCGTCGAGGACGGCCGCCTGGTCGCCGGCGACGTCACAGCCGACCAGGCACTGGCGGCGATCGACGGACGCCCTGCGCAGGCCGTCGTCACCGTCATCGGCGGCCAGGGCTTCGTGCTCGGCCGCGGCAACCAGCAGCTCTCGCCGCGCGTCGTCGCGGCGCTCGGGCCGCGTCCCCTGCTCGTGGTCGCCACCGAGCAGAAACTCATCGACCTCGCCGGCCGGCCCCTGCTGGTCGACACCGGCGACCCCGCGCTCGACGCACGGCTGGCCGGCCACCTCACGGTGGTCACCGGACCCGCCACGGCGAGCATCTACCCTGTCAGTGCCGCCACAGCGGCCCCCATCGAAGGAGATCCCGAATGCGTCTAGCCGGCAAGTCCGCCATCGTCACCGGAGGAGCGGGCGGCATCGGCCGCGCCACCTCCCTCGCCCTCGCCGCGGAAGGCGCCCGCGTCGCGGTCGTCGACCTGCAGCAGGACGCCGCGGAGGCCGTCGCCGCCGAGATCCGCGCCGCAGGCGGGGAGGCCGTCGCCATCGCGGCCGACGTCTCGGCCGAGGCCGACGTCGAGCGCGCGGTCGCCACCGCCGTCGACGCGTTCGGCGGTCTCGACATCGCCTTCAACAACGCGGGCATCATCCGCCGCACCACCGCCGTCGAGACCACCGTCGAGGAGTGGGACCGCGTGTTCGGCGTCAACGTGCGCGGCATCTTCCTCATGTGCAAGCACGTCGTCCCGGTCATGGCGGCGAAGGGCAAGGGCTCGATCATCAACACCGGCAGCGGCTGGGGGCTCAAGGGCGGCGGCCAGGCCATCTCGTACTGCGCCTCCAAGGGCGCCGTCGTCAACATGACCCGCGCCCTCGCGATCGACCACGGCCCGCAGGGCATCCGCGTCAACTCCGTCAACCCGGGCGACGTGAACACCGGGATGCTGCGCGACGAGGCCCGCCAGCTCGGCCAGGAGGCGGGCGCCTTCCTCGCCGATGCCGCCGATCGGCCGCTGGGCCGCATGGGCGAGCCGACCGAGATCGCGGCCGCCGTCGTGTGGCTCGCGAGCGACGAGTCGTCGTACGTCACGGGCTCCGCCCTCGTCGTGGACGGTGGCGGCATCGCCTAGCCCTGCGCCCTCACCGCGCCCCTCCCCGTCGGCGCTGAGACGTCACGACACGCCCTTTTCCGCCCTGAAACGGCGCGGAGAAGGGCGTGTTGCGTCTGGTCAGGTGGCCGGGCGGGTGGCGGCCGTCAGAGGCCGAGCGACTTCTTGATGAGCGCCTCGGGGTCGGCGGTGCCGGCGGCCTGCTCGGTGGCCTCCTGGTTGGCCTCGGTGACGGCCTTGACGACCTCGTCGCGCTGGATGCGGATGCCGCGCGGGGCGTCGATCCCGATCCGGATGCCGTCGCCGCGCGCGTCGAGGATGGTCACGACGATGTCGTCGCCGATGAGCACCCGCTCGCCCGGCTTGCGCGTCAATACCAGCATTGGTTCAGCCTAGCCGGGGACCAGCCGCCGAGGGGTGAGTTGTTGCGGGTATCGGGGCCCGAATACCCGCAACTACTCACACCTCGGGGAACTCAGAGCCACAGGATGGGGCGGGCGAGCGCGGCGAGGCCGTGGGGGCCCGCGGTGCGCCGGGCGCCCGTGGCGGCGATGCCGTCGACGGCGAGCACCGCATCCACCTCGCCGACCCAGCGGCGCGTGTCGTCGGGGCGGCGGGAGACGTCGACCGCCACCCAGACCTGGTCGGGGGCGATGGAGGCGAGGCCCGCGGCGAGCGCCGCCACCGCATCCACCGCATCCAGCTCGACGGGCGCGACGATCGCGCAGCCGCGACGCACACCCTCAGCCCGGGCGGCCAGGGCGGCACGGCGGTCGGCGACGGGATGCACGGCGGCGTCCGCGCCCTCGGCCAGGATGCGGGCGGCCTCCCGGGCATCGCTGCCGAACCCGACGACGATCGTGAGGTCGCCCTTGCCCTGCAGGCGCGCGGGAGGCGGGCCCGCGAGCGCGGCGTCGTCAGCCGATGGCGACGCGGACAGTGAGGCCGCTGAGCCCGGCCCCGTCAGGGAAGGGGCGTCGTCGGCCGACGCGGCACCGGCGCCAGCATCACCATCGCCACCCGCGGCCGGCGCCACGGGCCCCACCGGCGCATCCAGCGTCCGCACGAGGTCGTCGAGGATCGCCTGGAACGCGTGCGAAGACGTCGAGACGGCCGGCGTGATGTCGTCCGTCTCGGGCCCCAACCACTCAGGCCGCGATCGACTCGGCACCTCTCACCACCCCGACGGTCTCGATGTTCGCCTGCACGGCCGTGACCTCCTGATACGAGAGCACGGCCAGCCCGCTGAGCTGCCCGGCGACGAGCCGGCGGATGGCGGGTCGCAGTGCGGGCGCGCACACGAGCACTGCCGAGACGCCGAGGTCGTCGAGCTGGCCGGCGGTCTGCTTCACGGAGGACATCACGGCCTCCAACCGGGCCGGGTCGAGCACGATCTGCGTGCCGAGCTCCGACGGCCGCAGCCCCTCGAGCATCGACTGCTCCAGGCCCGGGTCGATCATGATGACGCGCAGCACGTCGCCGTCGAGATGCGGGGCGACGACCGCAGGCCCGAGCGCCGCGCGGGCGGCCTCGATCAGCCCCTCCGGATTGTTCGAGACCTTCGCCCGCAGCGCGAGCGCCTCCAGGATGCGCGGGAGGTCGTTGATCGGCACCTGCTCGGCCAGCAGCCCCTGCAGCACCCGCTGCACCTCGGCGAGCGACAGCAGTCCGGGGACGAGCTCCTCGACCGCCGACGGGTTGACCTGCTTGACGCCCTCGGTGAGCTGGCGCACGTCCTCCCGGGTGAGCAGGCGCCCGGCGTTGGCGGTGATGATCGACGACAGGTGCGTGATGAGCACCGAGACGCGGTCGATCACGGTCGCGCCGCCGAGCTCGGCGCTGTGCCGCATCTCGCTCGGGATCCACTTGGCCGGGAGGCCGAACACCGGCTCGATGGTGGGCGTGCCCGGGAGGGAGTCGAGCGCGTCGCCGAGCGCGAGCACCCGGCCCGACGGAGCCTGGCCGCGTCCCGCCTCCACCCCGGCGATCTTGATGACGTAGGTGGAGGGGGGCAGCTCGGCCGAGTCGCGCGTGCGCACCGGCGGCACGATCACGCCCAACTCGAGGGCGATCTTGCGCCGCAGCGCCCGCACGCGGGCGAGCAGGTCGTCGGAGGCGCCGCTGACGATGTCGACCAGGTCGGGCGCGAGGGTGATCTCGAGCGCGTGGACGCGCATCTGGTCCATCAGGTCGTCCGTGGTCTCGCCCGTGCCGGCGGTGGCCACGGCCTTCTTGGCCGCCTCCACCTTCTTCTGCTCCGCCTGGCGGGTCTTGATCCGCTGGGCGGCGAGGATGAGGAACGCCCCGACCAGCACGAACGGGATGGGCGGCATGCCCGGGATGAGCGCCATCACGATCGCCGCGCATCCCGCGATCGTCAGCGCGTTGCGCGACTGGCTGAGCTGCCCGCTCGCGGTCGTGCCGATGTCGCTCTCGGCGTTCGAGCGGGTCACGATCATGCCGGTCGAGACGGCCATGAGGAGGGCCGGGATCTGCGTGACCAGGCCGTCGCCGATGGTCAGCAGCGTGTAGGTGTTGACGGCGTCGCCGATCTCCATCCCGCGCTGGATCATGCCGATCGCGATGCCGCCGACCACGTTGATGATGATGATCAGGATGCCCGCGATCGCGTCGCCCTTGACGAACTTGCTGGCGCCGTCCATCGCGCCGTAGAAGTCGGCCTCGGCCGAGACCTCCGCGCGGCGCTGCCTGGCCTGCTCCTCCGTGATCAGACCGGCGTTGAGGTCGGCGTCGATCGCCATCTGCTTGCCCGGCATCGCGTCGAGGGTGAAGCGCGCGCCCACCTCGGCCACGCGCTCGGCGCCCTTCGTCACCACGATGAACTGGATGACGACGAGGATGAGGAACACGACCGCACCGATGATGATCGATCCACCCACCGCCACGTGACCGAACGCCTGGATGACCTGCCCAGCGAACCCGTCGCCCAGCACCAGCCGGGTCGACGCGACGTTGAGGCCGAGCCGGAACAGCGTCGCGACGAGCAGCAACGACGGGAAGACGGAGAAGTCGAGCGGCTTCTTCGCGAACATCGTGGTCAGCAGGATGACCAGCGCGAGCATGATGTTCACGATGATCAGGGTGTCCAGCAGCCAGGCGGGCACGGGGACCACCAGCAGCATGATGATGCCGACGACGCCGATCGGCACGGCGACCTTGGCACCGAGTCCGTTGCTCGACTTCATGTGAGCCCTCCTAGCGGGGTGGGGGTCATCGTGTGGATGCCGGTGGCGGCGCCGCGCGACTTCAGCGACATGACGAACGCGAGCACGCGCGCCACCGAGTTGTAGAGCTCGACCGGGATCTCGTCGCCGAGCTTGCAGCCGGCGTGGAGGGCCCGGGCGAGCGGGATGTCCTTGACGATCGGCACGCGCTCCTCCTCCGCCTTCTCACGGATGCGCTGGGCGATGACGCCTGCGCCTTTCGCGACGACGCGCGGCGCGGACTTGCCGGGCTCGTACTTGATCGCGATGGCGATGTGGGTGGGGTTCACGAGCACGACGTCGGAGCCCCCGATCGCCGAGATCATCCGGTTGCGACTCATCGCGAGCTGCCGCGCGCGGCGCTGCGACCGGATCAGCGGGTCGCCGTCGGAGTTCTTGTTCTCGTCGCGCACTTCGCGCTTTGTCATGCGCGTCTGCTTGCGGTTACGGCGCATGACGACGAGCACGTCGAGGGCGGCGAGCACGAGACCCGCGCCGATCGCCGCCTGCAGGAGGCCGGCCGCACCCGCCTGTGCCGCCTCCAGCAGCGACGACAGCGACAGGCTGCCGGCCATCAGCAGCACGGGCATGAGGCCCTGCACGACGAGGTAGAGGCCGATGCCGACGACGGCGGACTTCAGGAGGGTCTTCGCCCCCTCCCAGAGGGCGCGCATCCCGAACACCCGGCCGATGCCGGTGACGATGTTGAACTGCTCGTACTTGCCCTCGAGCTTCTTGAGGTGCACGCCGCCCTGCGCCGCGGCCGCGCCGATGATCGCGATCGCGGCGACGGCGAGCAGCGCCCCGATGGTGGGCAGGATGCTGGCGAGCCCGGCCCCGAGCGCAGCGACGGCCTTCGCCGGGTCGGGCGACTCGATCACCGAGCGCACCGTGTACATCTGGTCGACCGCGGCGTTCGTGCCGAGCTGGATGGTGAACGGCAGCATGACGGCGGCCGCACCGACCCCCACCCACGCGGTGAGGTCGTTGGACTTGCCGAGGCGGCCCTTCTCGCGGGCCTCCTTCATCCGCTTCTCGGTCGCCTGCTCGGTGCGTTCCTGGGCGTCGCTCACCGCGTCACCCCCAGGATCGTCTTGACCGCGGTGTCGGTCAGACCGGAGACGACGCCCGGCAGGGCGACGACGACGATGCCCGACAGCACGACGGTCAGCATGATCTTCAGCGGGAAGCCGAGCGCGAACGCGTTGAGCGCGGGCGCCACGCGGGTCAGGAGGCCGAGGCCCACATCGGCGAGGAACAGCACGACGATCAGCGGCCCCGCGATCTGCAGGGCCGCGAGGAACATCTGGGTCACCCCGGTGACCATCTCCTTCGCCGGGTCGGCCAGATCGAAGCCTCCCGCGAGCGGGATCGCGTCGAACGTGCGCACCAGGCCGCCGATGATGAGTTGGTAGCCGCCGGAGGCGAACAGCAGGGCCAGGGCGGTCAGCTGGAACAGGCGCGTGAACTGCGCGCCGTTGATCATCGCCTGCGGGTCGAACGCCTGCGCCAGCTGGAAGCCTCCGAACAGATCGATGAAGCTGCCCGCCGACTGGATCGCCGAGAAGACCAGGAACACCAGGAAGCCGAGCGTCGCGCCGACCGCCAGCTCCCGCACCATGTCGAGCAGGAACGCGCCGGTGTCACCGGACTGGTAGCCGGCGCCCACGCGCGGGGCGACCGCGATCGCGAGACCGATCGCCAGCATCCCCTTCACCTGCGCCGGGAAACCGTTGTACGAGAACGGCGGGGCGATCACCAGGAACGCGACCATCCGCAGTGAGGCCAGCGCCACCGCCTCGATCGACGCCAGGTCGATGGGGATGTACATCAGCCACCGCCGAGCAGGGACGGGATCTTCTCGAAGAGCATGTTGGTGAAGCTGATCAGCTCCGCGATCATCCACTGGCCGCACACGAGCAGCGCGATGGCGACCGCCGCGGCCTTCGGCACGAACGAGAGCGTGACCTCCTGGATCTGCGTGATCGACTGGATCAGCGAGATCGCGAAGCCCACGACGAGCGCCGTCACCACGATGGGCGCGGCGAGCTTCGCCGTGACCAGGAGGCCCTGCATGGCGATGTCGAGGACGGCGTTGGCGTTCATCAGCCGCCCCGGTAGCTCGTGATCAGGCTCGTGACGATGAGGCCCCAGCCGTCGACCAGCACGAACAGCAGGATCTTGAACGGCAGCGAGATCATCACCGGCGGCAGCATCATCATGCCCATCGACATCAGCGCCGCCGAGACGACCATGTCGATCACGAGGAACGGCACGAAGATCACGAAGCCGATGATGAACGCGGCCCGCAGCTCCGAGATCATGAACGCCGGGATGAGCGTCAGCATCGGGACGGACGCCGCGTTCTCGGGGTTCGGCCGCCCCGCCGCGCGCGTCATCAGCGCGATGTCCTCCTCGCGGGTGTGCGCCGCCATGAACCCGCGCAGCGGCGCCTCCGCCGCGTGCACCGCCGCCGTGAAGTCGATGTGACCGGCCAGGTAGGGCTGCACCGCGAGGTTGTTGATGTCGACCAGCACCGGGCTCATGATGAACAGGCTCAGGAACAGCGCGAGGCCGGCGAGCACCTGGTTCGGCGGGATCGAGGGCAGCGCCAGCGCGTTGCGGGTGATGGCGAGCACCACGAAGATCTTCGTGAACGACGACATCATCAGCAGCAGCGCCGGCGCGACCGACAGCACGGTGATGCCGAGCAGGGTCAGGATGGCCGCGCTCGGGGTGCCGTTCGGGCCGTTGATGTCGACGGTGATGCCGCCCGTCCCGCCGGGGCCGTTCGGTCCGTTCGGCGTCGGGACGGGAGTCGGCTCGGCGTGGGCGGTGGCGGCGTTCAGCAGCAGGAACGCGGCGGCGATCAGCGCGACGAGCAGCACCGCGACGAGGATGCGCGGGAGGCGCGACGCCCGACGGACCGCCTCACCGGGCACGGGACGCGGGCGCAGGGCGCGCGCGTCGGCGGCGGCCGTCACTTCTTGGGCCGCACCGCCGAACTCGCCTGCCGCCATGTAGCCGGGGACAGGATCGAGCCTTTGAGTGCCTCGTCGAAGAGCGAGGCGCGTCCCTGCGCCGTGAGGAAGTCGGCATCCTGCCTGGAGTCTGTACTGCTGGCCTTGCTGGTGCTGCTGGTGGAGCTGGTGGAGCTGCCGGTGCCCGTCGCCTCGGGCGCGGACTCCGCCGCACCCGGGAGTTCCTTGGCGAACGTCTTGCGCACGGGCCGCAGGGGGCGCACGTCCGCGTCGTGCGGGCGCTCCCCCGTGTGCAGCACGCTGACCTGTCGCTCGGTGACGCCGAGGACGAACCGGTTGCCGTCCACATCCACCACCACGACGGACGCCTTCGGGCCGATGCCCTGACGCCCCACGACGTTCACCGCGTTGGTGCGCCGGGAGGCGCCGCGGCCCTTCGTCACGCGCCGCTGCACGTACCAGAGCACCAGCACGATCACGGCGAGCACGACGAGCACCCGCAGAGCGATGAAGACGGTCTCCACGGCCTACTCCTCCACGTCGTTCGACAGGGAGGGGCGGCGGAGGGTCACGCAGCGCACTATCGGCCGACCTCCCGCACCCGTTAGGCACCTCCCCACCCCGAGATTCGGCACAAATGTCGGGAAAGCGGCGCCGTAAGTCGACATTCGTCACAAATCTCGGGGCCGACACGGGGCAGCGGGCGACAGCGCGGGCGTGGGAGGCTGGCGGGATGAGCGGCACGGACATCGAGATGGCGCGGATCGCCGGCGGCACGGTCACGCTGCACGACGCCCGGCGCAAGCAGCGCTGGAGCGTCGAGCTCGAGCCGTTCGAGATCGGCGTCTTCGCGGTGACGGAGGAGCAGGCGGCCGAGCTCCTCGGGCTGCCGTCCGCGCATCCCCGCCGTCCGGTGACCGGGGTGAGCTGGCTGCGCGCCGTGCGGTTCTGCAACGCCGCGTCGGAGTGGGAGGGGCTCGACCCCGCGTACTCCTTCGACGGGGAGGACGTGACCTGGCACGTGGATGCCGACGGCTTCCGCCTCCCGACCGAGGCCGAGTGGGAGTTCGCGTGCCGCGCCGGCTCGACCGGCGCGCACTACGGGCCGCTGGCCGAGGTCGCGTGGACGAGCGCCGACGGCCTCTCGGCGCCCGCGGACGTGGGCGGCCGCCTCCCGAACCTCAACGGGCTGTTCGACACGCTCGGCAACGCGTGGGAGTGGTGCTGGGACCTGCTCGATCCCGCCCGTTACGACGACTACCGGGTGTTCCGCGGCGGCGGCTTCGCGGATGATGCGTGGAGTGTGCGCGCCTCCACCCGACGCGGCGGCCCGCCGCGATCGACGCACGAGGACGTCGGCCTACGCGTCGCGCGCGGCGGCTTCGACGCCGAGGGCGCGGCTCAGGGCTGGTCGCTCGCGGCCGACCGCGAGCGCGCCGACGTCACCGGCCCGCTGCCTCCCGGCTGGACCCCGCGCCGCTGACCCGTCGAGTACGCATAAAATAGGGCCGCACCCGCCGAGTACGCAGAGAATTCGCGTACTCGGGAGGCGCCTAGTCCAGCTCTTCGGCCGCGTCGAGGATCTTGGTGATGCGCACCGCGTAGTCCTGGTCGACGACGACGATCTCACCGTGCGCGATGAGGCGGCCGTTCAGGAGCACGTCGGCGGGCGAACCCGCGGAGCGGTCGAGCTCGATGACCGCGCCCGGCTCCATCGCGAGCACGTCGCGCACGGCCATGCGGGTGCGGCCGATCTCGACCGTGAGCGCCATCTCCACGTTGCTGATGCGGGCGAGCTTGCCCGAGATCGCGGACGAGTCGGGCGTGCGGTCGGCGAGCGGGGCGCGTCCGCGGATCGCGAACCAGCCGGCCACGCCGTTCGCGCCGTGCAGGGCGAAGACGGTGGTGGAGGCGTCGCCGAACAGCTCCTGCGCATCCTCCACGCGGGCGTCGTCGAGCACGCCGGCGCCGAGGGTGTCGCTCGCGGCCTCGAGGGCCGGCTGGAGCACATCCTGCAGCGCGACGACCGGCGAGCCATCGGCTCCGTCGTCGACGAGGGTCGGGGCCTCGAGCAGCACGACGGCCAGGTCGGCCGAGAACGCGCCGACGAAGCTGGCGACCACGGCCGAGCCGGTCAGACCGCCGAAGCCGCCCGCGGTCTCGAGCAGCGGACTCAGCGGCGCGCCGGTCGGCAGCACGCCCGCGAGCGCCTGGGCGGCCGTCTGGGCCTGCGCGAGGGAGAGAGCGGCGCCGGATGCGGTGGCCATGTTCATCGGATCAGTCCTCTGTCTTCACGATCACGCACGCCAGCCGGGAGCCGCTGGAACCCAGTGCGGCGCCGGCGACGGGGTGTCCCCCGACGGCGAGATCGAACGGTCGGTGGTGCGGATGCGGGAGGGGCAGCAGGTCGCCGACCGCGAGGCCGAGCACGACGCTCGGCTTCACGCTCGCCGGCGTGAGCCGCAGGGAGACGTCGACGGGGACGCGCGCGAGCTGCGCATCCACCAGCTCGCGGGCGTTCTCGGCGCTGTGCGTCGGGTTCGTCTCGCCGAGCTGCGGGAGGAGCACGACGGCGGGGAGGGCGACGGTCGCCTCGGCGACGCTCTCGCCCACGCGCAGTTCGAACGCGGCGACGATCATCAACTCGGCGGTGGCCGCGGCCTGCGCGAACTGCGAGTTGTACTGGATGGCGTCCACCGCGATCGGCGTCGCGAGCAGCGAACCGAGGGAGTAGCGGAGGTCCTCGAGCGCGTCGTCCATCAGCCGCCGCACGAGCGCGTGCTCGATCTGGGTGAACGTCCGCTCGTTCGGGACCGGGACGCCCGTCCCGCCCAGCATCGCGTTCACCCACGAGAGCGCCGCGACGGTCGGGAACTGGATCACGCACTTCGGCGCCAGCCCGTCGAGCTCGCACAGGACCATGGCCGTGGTCGCCGGCAGCGACGCCGCGTACTCGTCGTACGTCTGCATCTGCACCGACATGCACGTCACCTGGCTGAGCACGCGCACCTTGGCGGTCAGCTGCGTCGCCCACTGCCGCGCGAAGGTCTCGAAGGCGAGCTCCAGCACGCGCGAGTGCTCCCGCGCCAGCGTGGTCGGCCGCCGGAAGTCGTACACCGGCGCCTCGGACGCGAGCGGAGCGGTCGGAGCGGGCAGGGAGGTCACGAGAGGGTCTATCGGCAGATCCGGGGCGGCCGTTAGCGCCTGTGCGCATCCTGTGCGCCCTCTAACGCAGACGCCCCCTCCGCCGATAGTTCCCCTGTGACGGCTCACCCGGAGCCGAGACCAGGATTCGCGCCCATGATCGTCGTCACCCGATTGAACGACAGCCAGTTCGCGGTCAACCCGGATCTGATCGAGCGCATCCACGCCAGTCCCGACACGACGCTCGTGATGGTGGACGGTGCGAAGTTCATCGTCACGGAATCGATGGCCGAGGTGATCGAGAAGATCGCCGCCTACCGGGCCCGCGTGATCGCGCTGGCCCACGACCTGCCCGCCTCCGGCCCCCGACCGGTTCCGACCCCCGCCGAGCAGCAGGAGGGCCTGCGGGCCGTCCCCCTGCACGCACGCAAGAAGTAGCGAGGAAGAACCCCCATGGATCCGGCAACCATCATCGGCATCGTCCTGGCGTTCGGCTCCGTCGTCGCCATGGTGACGCTGGAGGGCGGCCACCTGACCGCGCTCCTGCTGCCCGCCCCGATGGTGCTGGTGTTCGGCGCGACGATCGCGGTCGGCATCGCCAGCGGCACGATCAAGGACTTCCTGATCGCGGTGAAGGCGCTGCCCAGCGCCTTCCGCGGCAAGATCGAGCCGCCGGAGCAGGTGATCGACGAGGTCGTGCGCCTGGCCGAGACGGCCCGGTCCAACGGCCTGCTCGCCATGGAGCAGGAGGCCGAGGGCGTCACCGACCCGTTCCTCAAGGGCGCGCTGCAGAACATCGCCGACGGCACCGACGGCGACGAGCTGCGCATCCTGCTCGAGGACGAGATCGCGACGCGCTCCAAGCAGAGCCGCGTCGCCGCCAAGTTCTTCTCGTCGATGGGCGGCTACGCGCCGACGATCGGCATCATCGGCACCGTCGTGTCGCTGACCCACGTGCTCGAGAACCTCGACGACCCCGGCCACCTCGGCCCGATGATCGCGAGCGCGTTCGTCGCGACGCTCTGGGGCCTCCTGTCGGCGAACTTCCTGTGGCTGCCGATCGGCGCCCGGCTCCGCCGCCTCTCCGAGCTCGACGTCGAGCGCATGAACCTGCTGATGGAGGGCGTGCTCGCCGTGCAGGCCGGCAGCCAGCCCCGCCTCCTCGGCGAGCGCCTGCGCGCGATGGTCCCGGGCGGCGCCGAGGCGAAGAGCGGCAAGACCGAGAAGGCGGCGAAGGCCGCGGCCAAGGCTCCCGCCGAAGAAGCGGCCTGACGTGTCCGCCCGTCGCCGGCGCAAGCAGGAGGAGCCGGAGGAGCACGAGAACGAAGAGCGCTGGATGGCGTCTTACATGGACATGGTCACCGTGCTCATGTGCATGTTCATCGTGCTGTTCGCGATGTCGACGGTCGATCAGAAGAAGTTCGAGGCGCTGAAGAACTCGCTGGCGACCGGTTTCGGCCAGGTGAAGACCGAGAAGGTCGACACGGCCAGCGGCGTCGTGGTCCCGCCCGCGCAGGTGGATCAGAAGGGCGACACCACCGACCTCCAGCTCGCCAAGCAGGAGGCGCAGAACCTCGAGCGCATCCGCGACGCCATCCAGGCCGCTCTCACCCGGGACGGGCTGCAGGATGCGGTGCAGATGAAGATCGACGCCCGCGGCCTCACGATCGGGCTCGTCGGCAGCTCCACCTTCTTCGACTCCAACCATGCCGAGCTGAGCGACACCGCCGTGCGCGTGCTCGACGACATCGGCCCGGTGATCGCCCCCGAGGTGTACCAGGTGTCGGTGGAGGGCCACGCCGACGTGCGCCAGCCCGGCGCCCCGTACCCGACCAACTGGGAGCTCTCGGCGGGCCGTGCGACCAGCGTGCTGCGCCACCTCGTCGAGTCCGACGGCTTCCCCGCCGAGCGCATCGCCGCGGTCAGCTTCGGCTCCGCCCGCCCGATGGCGAACGCCACCGGCACGACCGATCAGGATCTCGCCCTCAACCGGCGCGTGGATGTCGTGGTGCTGTCGGCACAGCCGGACCGCATCCGCGAGCTCATCCCCCAGGCGCTCCAGTCGGGCACCACCCCCGCCGGGACCACGACCGGCGGCTGACGCCTCCTGCAGCGGCGCCTACCGCAGCGGCGCCGGCCGTACTCGCACCGGCGCGAGCCACGCGGCGACGATGACCGCGGTGATGGCTCCCGCGCACATGATGGCCGCCAGTACGACGACCTGGAACCGTCCGGCCTCCAGCGGCGACACTCCCCCGAAGATCGCGCCGACGAACGCTCCCGGCAGCGTCACCAGACCGGTCGTCTTGGTCTGGTCGACCGAGGGGATGAGCGCCGAGTAGACCGCGGTGCGCGCCTGGTGCAGCGTCGACTCCCGAGGGGTCGCGCCGAGGGCGAGCCACCCCTCCACTTCGTCCCAGTGGTCGTCGACGGCCTCGGTGAATCGCCGGCCCGAAAGGGTCGCGATGCTCATGGCGTTGCCGATCACGATGCCGCCGATCGCCAGCGCATAGCGGGCGCTCAGCTCGATGGCGCCGGTCGCGAAGACGACGACGGAGGTCACGCCGACGCCGATCGCCATGGCCGACGCCATCATCGCGGCGTGGCCGGCGGTCCAGCCGACCCGTCGCGTCGCGGTCACCGCCGCGACCGAGAACATGACCAGCAGGGCGAGCGACACCCAGAGCGGGCTGGTGATCACACCGGACAGCACGACGCTGATCACCGCGAGCTGGGCCGCGCCGCGGAGGATCGCCAGCACCGGCGCCCAGCGGTGCGGCACCCGGTAGACCGCGAGCACGGCGGTCGCGATGAGCGCGAGCACCGCGACGCCCAGGAGCGTCGGGGCGAGTTCGCGGACGATCGGCACGACGCGAGCCTATGCCGCGCCGGGCCCCGCGGTGCCCGCCGCGCGCGCGAACGCGCCCGGGGTCGTGCCGAGCGTGCGCCGGAAGTGCCGCGTCAGGTGCGCCTGATCGTGGAACCCGGCCAGCACCGCGGACTCGGCCGCCGTGCGGCCGTCGAGCAGGAGGCGGCGAGCGCGATCGACGCGGCGCCCGGTCACGTAACGGTGCGGCGCGATGCCGTACGCCTGCGAGAACGCGCGGATCAGGTGGCTCGGGTTCGCGCCGAGCTCGCCTCCGGCCTCGGCGAGGGTGAACGTCTCGGTCAGACGGTCGTCCAGCAGCTCGCGCAGGCGCCGGGCGAGCGGCGCATCCCGGATCTCGTCCACGGGCGAGCCCAGGTGCGCGAGGAGGTCGTGGCGGAGGGCGTGCACCCAGTGCTCGGCGGCGAGGAGGTCGCCGGGCGAGCCGAGCGCCCCGTGGATGCGGCGCACCGCCGAGACGGCCGAGCGCGCCCCGATCGTCGGCCGGCCGACGGCGACGGAGGGCATCCCGCGCGGCAGCCATTCCGGCTCCAGGTACAGCACGCGTTTGCGGTAGGCGGAGTCGCGGACAGCGGACTGCCCGTCGTGCGCGACGCCGGGCGGCAGCAGGGCGATGGATCCGGGTGCGGCCCGGTGCGCCTCGCGACCGAGCTCGAAGGCGACGACGCCGGAGTCGATCAGCAACACGGTCCACGCGTCGTGGGTGTGCGCCGGATAGGCGTGGTCGAAGGTCGCGTGCAGCACTTCGCGCACGTCGGGCACCGCAGGATGCCAGGCGCGGACCGACTCGACCATGCAAGGAATGTACAAGACGCGGCCGTGCGCCGGCGGGGAGGCTGGACGCATGACAGACGCCGCCTCCCCCCGATTCGACACCAAGATCGTCGTCCTGCTGCGCGAGGGGCTCGCGCCCTGGCAGGAGCTGAACGTCACCGCCTTCCTCGTGAGCGGCGTCGCCACCAGCGCGCCCGGCCTCGTCGGGGAGCCGTACCGTGACGCCGACGGTGTCGAATACCTGCCGATGCTGCGCCAGCCCGTCGTGGTGATGACCGGGGACGGCGAGCTGCTCAGCACCGCGCGCGGCCGGGCCGAGTCCCGGGGAGTCGCGACCGCCGTCTACACCCGCGAGCTGTTCTCGACCGGTCACGACGAGGCGAATCGGGAGGCCGTCGCCTCCGTCTCCACCGCCGACCTCGACCTGGTCGGGATCGCCGTCCGCGGCCCGCGCAACGCGGTCGACCGCATCGCGAAGGGCGCGCGCCTGCACGACTGACGTCGCTCGGTCGGACATCGCCTGACGGCTCGCGCGACATTTCCGGACCCCTCGCCTACCGCGCAAGTTAGGGCACGCGAAATGCTGGTAATCCGCCTCCCCGGCTCGGCCCCGCACGGCCCTTCCTGCCAGGCTTGACGGGCGAAGGGGAGTAGCTCAGCGTCCGATTCCGGGCGCGCGGCACGTCGACATACTGGCTCGCGAAGACGCAGCCCGGCGTGCCTCCCAGTCTCTGGGCGAGCGAGACCTTCGGTCATCAGCACACGGTGACCGGGCTCCTCTCGTCGTACCTGCCCGGTCGTCACGATCGGAAGGCACTACATGGACACGCGAACGACCGGCAGCGCCCGGCGCTTGGTGATCCCGCTCGGAATCGTCGCCCTGGTGGCGGCGCAGGGTGTCGCCCTGCGCCTCAGCGGCGTCGAGGCGGCGCCCGTCGTCGGCATCCTCATGTTCGGCGTCGCCATCGTCGCCGCCGCGTTCGCGCTGGCGTGGGCGGGCGAGGCGGCCGAGGTCGACATCTCCGGCGGCCTCGCCGTCGGCCTCCTCGCGATCATCGCGATCCTGCCCGAGTACGCGATCGACCTCTACTTCGCCTTCACGGCCGGCAGCGACCCGAGCCAGGCGCAGTACGCCGCAGCGAACATGACCGGCTCGAACCGGCTGCTCCTCGGCTTCGGGTGGCCGTTCATCCTGCTGGTCGCGTTCGTGGTCTACCGCGCCGCGCGCGCACGCCGCCGCCCCGTCGACCCGGATGTCAGCCCCCGGCCGTTCGCCGTGCGCCTCCCCGGCGACAACCGCGTGGAGCTCGGGCTGCTCATGATCGCCTCGATCCTCACCCTGACCATCCCCCTCACCGGCCAGATCCACGTGCTGCTCGGCGTCGTGCTCCTCGCACTGTTCGTCTACTACCTGTGGAAGGTGGCGCAGGGCGAGAGCGAGGAGCCGGAGCTCGTGGGCGTGCCCGCCGCGATCGGCGGCCTGCCGACGGTCGCGCGCCGCGTGACCGTCATCGCGATCTTCGTGTTCTCGGCGGCCGTCATCCTGCTGCTGGCCGAGCCGTTCGCGCACAGCCTCATCCAGGGCGGCCGGGCCGCCGGCATCGACGACTTCCTGCTCGTCCAGTGGCTCGCCCCGCTGGCGTCGGAGGCGCCGGAGTTCGTCATCGCGATCATCTTCGCGATGCGCGGCAAGGCGGCCATGGGCATCGGCATCCTGCTCGCCAGCAAGGTGAACCAGTGGACGGCGCTGGTCGGCACCCTCCCGATCGCGCACGCGCTGGGCGGTGGAGGCTGGGCCCTCCCGATGGACGGCCGCCAGGTGGAGGAGTTCGTGCTCACCGCGACCCAGACCCTGCTGGGCGTGGCGATGCTGCTGAGCCTGCGATTCGCCGGGCGCTGGGCGACGGCGCTCTTCGTGCTGTTCGCCGCGACGTTCGTCTTCACGGGCACCGAGGCGCGCTGGATCGTCTCGGGCGTGTACGCGGCGCTCGCGGTCGTCCTGTTCGCGATCCAGTGGCGCACGCTGTGGCCGACACTCCGCGCGCCGTTCTCTCGGTCGGTCGAGGAGCCCGCGGCCGCGGCGGAGCCCGTCGCCGCCGCACGGGAGTAGGCCGGGGCCTGGGCCCGGAGGGCGCCTCCCGAGCCGCTGAGGTTCACGTCGTCGCGGTCATTCCGCGTCTAGTGGACGCCACGACGTGAACCTCGACGGGACCTCGCTCGAACGTTGCCGACGGAGCGTTCATGACCAAGGGTCTCGCAGATCCTGCTCCTCCCGCTGCGCCTCGAGCTCCGGTAGCCACGTCGCGTCCCGCGTCCCATCGAACGCGTTCCGTGGATGAGTGACCGGCAGCTCCTGCTCCTCGAGCACCATGCCGACCGCGGTCGCGCACGCGTCACCGCGCCACGCCTCGACTCCCTCGCGCACGGCGAAGCCGGCGATCACGAGGCCGGCGATCGCGTCCGCCCACCACCAGCCGAAGAGCGAGTTGAGCACGAGGCCGCCGAGCACTGTCACCGAGAGGTACGCACAGATGAGGGTCTGTTTCGAGTCGGCGACCGCCGTGGCCGACCCGAGTTCGCGTCCCGCCGCGCGTTCGGCCGCGGAGAGGAACGGCATCACGACGACGCTGAGCGCCGTGAGGGCGATGCCGACGGGCGAGTGCTGCACCTCGATCCGTGCGATCAGGGTGAGCGCGGCGCTCGCGACGACGTATGCCGCGAGGGCGAAGAACGCGAGGGCGATCACGCGAAGTGTGCCCTTCTCCCACCTCTCCGGATCGCGTCGTGTGAACTGCCACGCGACGGCCACCGCGGAGAGCACCTCGATGGTGGAGTCGAGCCCGAACCCGATCAGGGCGGCCGAGGAAGCCGCGCTTCCGGCGATCAGGGCGACGACGGCCTCGACGAGGTTGTAGGCGATCGTCGCGGAGACGATCCAGCGGATCCGCCGCCGCAGCACCAGCGTCCGCTCGGAGGCGACCAGGGACGTGTTCACGCGCACCCGCACTCGTCGCCGTCGCAGCATCCCGGCTCGACGTAGAGCACGACGCGCAGGAGTTCGTCGAGGGCGGGGGCGAGGTGGCCGTCGGCGAGGCGGTACCAGGTGCGGCGGCCGTCGGGCATCCCCTCGACCAGGCCGCAGCCGCGCAGGCACGCCAGCTGGTTGGACATCACCTGGCGGGAGACGCCGAGCGCTTCGGCGAGGTCGGAGGGGAAGGCGGGGGCCTCGCGGAGTGCCAGGAGGATGCCGACACGGGTCGGATCGGAGAGCGCGTGGCCGAAGCGGGCGAGGGCTGCGGTGTGCGTGACCGTCGCCGCGGGAGTCGTGAGGGTCATGGCTCGACAGTACAGCGAACGCTGAATCATCGGAAGAGCCGGACCCTTGCGGCGGCGGGCTCGTCCCGCGAGAATCCTCCCGGGGATGTCGGCGCAGGAGCGCGTCGACGCGAAGGGGGAATGATGAAGCGATTCGCAGGGGTGCTCGCCGTCGTGCTGAGCGCGGCCGCTCTGGCCGGCTGCTCGGCGTCGTCGCAACCGGCGGCGGACGGCGCGTCGCAGACTCCCGAGTACCACTCGATCCCGACGACGTCGAATCGCGCACCGGATCCGTCGCTGTCGCCGCAGCCGAACGACTCGGCGGTCTCCGCTCAGGACGCACCGCTCTCGCAGCTCTGGGCGCTCGTCGACTCCGGGCTACGCAGCAACGGCGGGTACGCGGACGCATCGCGACCGGCGGGAACGACGCCTCAGGATGTCGCCGACTTCGCCTCCGCGATCGCGGCCCGGTGCACACCCCAGCTGACCGCCGAGCAGTCGGCGCACCTCGACGCGCTCTGGGACGACGTGACCGCCGCCGCGGCGAGCGCCGGCACCGACCTCACACCCACCGTGACGGCGTACGTCGATCAGGCCACGGCGCTCTGCATGTGAGCAGTGGAGGCGCGCGGCGTCGAGGAAGACGGGAGAATGGTCACACCATGACCGACACCGCCACTCCGACCGTCCTGTTCGTCTGCGTGCACAACGCGGGGCGCTCGCAGATGGCTGCCGGGTTCCTGCGCGAATTGGCAGCGGGCCGCGTCGAGGTGCTCTCCGCCGGCTCCGAGCCGAAGGACCAGCTCAACCCGATCGCCGTCCAGGCCATGTCCGAAGTGGGCATCGACATCGCGGGAGCCGCGCCGAAGATCCTCACCACCGAGGCCGTGCAGGATTCCGACGTCGTCATCACGATGGGCTGCGGCGACACCTGCCCGATCTTCCCCGGCAAGCGCTACGAGGACTGGGACCTCACCGATCCCGCGGGGCGCCCGATCGAGGAGGTCCGCCCGATCCGCGACGAGATCAAGAAGCGCGTCGAAGCGCTGCTGGGCGAGCTCCTCCCCCGCTGACGGCCGACGCCGGGTTCCGGTAGCGTCGCGACATGGCCGACCGCGCTCTGCTCATCAACGGCGCCCCCGCGTCCGGCAAGACCACGCTCGCTCGTCGCCTCTGCGATGAGCTGGGGCTTCCCCTCGTCACGAAGGACGACATCAAGGAGGCTCTGGCCGACGCCGTCCCCGTCCCGCTGCCCACCAGCCGGGTCGGTGCGATCGCATCCGACGCGATGTGGCAACTGGTGGGTCTGATCGACGGGACGGTCATCGTCGAGTCGTTCTGGTTCTCCGGTCGCGATGGCGAATACCTCCGGCGCGGTCTCGACGCGGCCGGAATCGGCAGCGGCGTCGAACTCTGGTGCGAGGCTTCAGCGGAGATCGCCCGCGAGAGATATCTCACGCGGCCGCGTCATCCTGCGCACGACGACGCGCAGCGCCTGGACGAGTGGGAGCTGTTCCACCGCGACGCGCAGCCCGTCTCGGGCTTCCCGGTGCTCAGGGTGGATACCGAGCACCCGGTCGACGTCGAAAGCGTCGCCCTCCGCGTCCGTGCCCTCCTGAACCCCTGACCCCCTGAACCGCACGCCGAGGTTCACGTCGTTGCGGCCATCCCGGGTGGAATGAGCGCAACGTCGTGAACCTCGGCGGAGGCGGGAGGCGGGCGACAGGCGGAGGCGGGCGCTAGCGCTTGAGGTTGGTCAGCTCCTGCAGCACCTCGTCGGAGGTGGTGATGATGCGGGCGTTCGCCTGGAAGCCGCGCTGGGCGACGATCAGGTTCGTGAACTCCTGCGAGAGGTCGACGTTCGACATCTCCAGGGAGCCGCCCTGGATGTTGCCGAGGCCGTCCTCGCCCGGGCCGCCGACCTGCGCCGCGCCGGAGTTGACGGTGGCGCGGTAGGTGGAGCCGCCGGCCTTCTCGAGCCCGCCCGGGTTGACGAAGGTGGCCAGGGCGATGCGGGCGACCGCCTGCTTGTCGCCGTTGGAGAAGAGGCCGATGATCGTGCCGTCCTTCGACAGGGTGAAGGACTCGAGGGTGCCGGCCGCACGGCCGTTCTGGTCCTTGAAGGCGACCGTGGAGAGGCCCGAGTAGCCGGTCACCGTGCTGAGGTTCACGTTGACGCCGCCGACGGTCAGGGCGCCGCCCGCGGTCAGGACGCCGTTGGTGAAGGTGAGCGCGCCGGTGGCGTTCGCGGTGCCGTCGGTGCCGGCGACATCCCAGCCGGTGGCCGACTTGGTGAACGTCAGGGTGAGCTTCCGCTCGGTGCCGTTGGCGTCGTAGACCGAGATGTCGCGGACGAGCTGGTCTCCGACGGCAGCGTCCGAGGGGAGGTTGCCGTTGACGTTCGCCGAGGTGCTCGCCGCTGCGGGGGTGACCGCCTTGAGCGGGATGGTGATGTCGCTGAGTGCGCCGCCCTGCTGGATGACGCCGTTCACGGCGTTGTAGCCCTGCAGGATGGCGCCGCCGGGGCCGACGAGGCGGCCGAGGGCGTCGGGGTCGAACGAGCCGGCGCGGGTGTAGACGGTCTCGCCGCCGACGTTGGTGACGAAGAAGCCGTCGCCGTTGATCATCATGTCGGTCGACCGGCCGGTCGCCTGCGCGGCGCCCTGGGTGAAGTTGGTCGAGATGCCGGCGACGAGCACGCCGAGGCCGATCTGGGCCGGGTTGGTGCCACCGGTCTGAGCCTGCGGCCCGCCCGCGCCCTGCACGAGCTGCGAGAGGGTGTCCTGGAACTGCACGGCCGACGACTTGAACGCGGTCGTGTTGACGTTGGCGATGTTGTTGCCCGTGACGTCGAGCATGGTCTGGTGCGACCGGAGGCCGGAGATTCCGGAGTAGAGAGAGCGGAGCATGACGCTGCCTTTCTGTGGATGCTGCGGGGCGGAGGATTCAGGAGGCGGTGGTCGGGCCGGACCCGGAGGGCTCGGCTGTCGGGGTGACCACGCCCAAGATGGCGTCGAGGTTGATCTTGGCGTCACCGACGGTGACGACGGGGACCGATCCGGCGTACGAGACCGAACTGGCGAGCCCGGTCTGGGTGTCGCCGTTCTTGTCGAGGTAGCTGACCGTGTGACCGATGAGCGCGGCCGCTGCCGTGCGCATCTGCAGGGCGAAGCCCTCCTGGCTCGTCGTGTCCATGTTGGTGAGCTTCTCCATCATGGCCAGGTTGGTCGTCTGCGAGATCATCTGGTTGGTGTCCATCGGCGAGCTCGGGTCCTGGTTGCGCAGCTGGGTGACCAGCAGCTGCATGAAGGCCTCGCTGTCGAGGGACTGCTTCGGCGTGCGCGTGGGCTGGGTGGTGTAGATCCCGCTCGTGGTGGCGGTGTCGGTTCCGGTGACGGCGTCGACCACGGTGGCTCCCTTCTACTGGCTTCTGGCTGGGTGTTCGTCGATCGGGCGATCAGACGATCAGGTCGATGGAGTGGGCGAGGCCGTCCGCGGGTGCGGCGTGCCCCGGCGAGGCGGACAGGTGCTCGCCGAGCGCGGATCCGGCGCGCGGCCGGCCTCCCGGCGTCTCGGGGGGCGTGGGCAGGCGGCCGTCGCGACCGTCCTGCTGCGACGCGTTCTGCTGCGCCGACGGCTGGTTCTGCGACGAGAGGTCGAGCGTCCCGCTCAGCCCGGCACCGTTGAGGTCGCGGCGCAGGTCGGGCAGGATCGCGCGGAGTGCGTCGCGCCCGGCGTCGGTCGGGGCGAACAGCTCGACCCGCACCCCGTCGCCGCCGACGTGTGCGCGCACGGTGACAGGGCCGAGCGTGTCGGGCGTCACGTGCACGGTCATGACGTGCTCCCCCTTGCCGGCGGCGGCGAGCGTGAACACCGGCCGGGCAAGCTGCGCGTCGAGCGTCTGCGCGTGCGGAGCGGCAGGGGCCGGTGCGGCGGTGGGCGCTGCAGGTGCGGCGGCTACGGGAGGCTGTGGTGCGGCCACCGGAGCAGCCAGCGTCGGCGACGACGCGGCGGGGGCGGGTTGCGGGGCGGCCGGTGCGGGTTGCGGCTCGGCTCCGCGCGCGGCGTCCGCCCCCGGGTGCGCGGCCGACTCGACTCGCACGGCTGGAGTCTCGGCGACAGCCCGATCGACGGCGGCCGCACCCGCGTCGGGGCGCCCGGAGCCGCTCGCAGCCGTCGCCACTGCGTCGCCCGTGGGAGTGGCGGGGGCGGCCGTCGCGCCGCTCCGAGCGGCACCGGCGGCATCCATCGTGGTCGAGGGCGTGACCGTCGGACGGGCCAGGGTGGCTTCGGTCGCACGCCCCTGCGACGCGCCAGTGTTCGCGCTCGTAGTCCCGCCCGCCGTCGGCGAGCTGTCGGCAGGCGTTTCGGTCGTCCCGAACCGCTCCGCCGCTCCCCCGCTCTGCGCGGGCCGCGCCGACCGGTCGGCCGGCCCGGCGCCCGCAGCGGCCAGCGTCTGCGCAGCCGCAGGCGCCCCCGCCGCTGCGTCCGTACCGGTCACGGTGGTCGTCGCGACGAGTCCGTCGCTCGCGTCCCCGGTGCCGGGCTCGCCGGCCGCGGAGGCAGCGGGCGTCGTGGCCGCGGGAACGATCGAAGGAGCCGGCACGACGGCCGGGAGCACCGGCAGCGTCACGGACGCCGCCGCAGACGACGCAGTCGCCGCCGTCGCCGCGCCCGTCTCCGCACCACTCGCACCGCTCGCGTCGGCTGCGTCGGCCGCGTCGGCCGCTGTCGGATCCGTGGCCTGGTCGGTGGCCGCGTTCGCGTCGTCCGCGGCGCGGTCGCGTGCGGCATCCCGGGCGTCCCCGCCGCGCCGAGTCGCGTGGGCTTCGCGGGCGCCGTGCGCATCCCGCGCCGGGCGAGCGTGCTGCGCCGAACCCGCGCGGTCCGGGCGATCTGCCCGGTCGGCCCGGTCGGCCGACGCTCCGCTGAGGAGCGCTGCGAAAGCGTCCCCGCCGGCCTTGCCCGCGCCGGCCCCCTTCGCGGGCGCCGCGCTCGACGCCGGCGCCGCCGGCGCGCTGCCCACGGCCGCGGGGTTCACAGCGAGCTCCCCTGCAGCATGGAGGTGAACAGCGAGCGCAGGGCGTCCGACTGCGCCGATGAGAGCGAGGAGGCCGACGCAGCGGAGGAGGCCGTGGCCGCGGTGCTCGCTTGCGGCACCACACGCCGGATGGTCACGATGTCGGAGTCGGTGAGCCAGTTGTCCACGAGGCTCACATTGCGGCCCTCGCTGGGAGCGTGGATGACCTTGCCGTCGCCCGCGTAGATCACGATGTGCTCGCCGCCGTTGCAGACGATGATGTCGCCGGGCTGGGCCTGCGCGAGGGACGGCACCTCGGTGCCGACCGTGCCCTGGCCCGAGACGAGGCGCGGCACGTCGATGCCGAGGTCCTTGAAGACGCGCTGCACGAGGCCGGAGCAGTCGAGGCCGGAGGCGCTCGTGCCGCCGAAGACGTAGGGCACGCCGAGGTACTTCTTCGCGTCGGCGACGACGTCCGCGCCGGTCACTCCCCCGGTCGACGTGGTCGCCGAGCTCGCGCCGCCGAGGGCTTGCGTGAGGGCGGAGGCGAAGTCGGTCGCGCCGGTCGACGACGAGGCCGAGGTGGAGGCGCTGGTCGCCGTCCCCGACGTCACGCTGTCGAGCTGCACGAGGGTGGCCTGGATCTGCGCGATCCGGCCGATCGCATCGGTCACGGTCATGCGCCGCTCCTCCGTCCGTCCGCCGACCGGTCGCGCTGCCAGGCGCCGGTCGCGATCTCGTCGATGGCCGCCTGCTCGGCGCCCAGCTCGCTCGCGGCGAGCTCGGACGCGTGCCGGGCCTCCAGCTTCTCCAGCCCGACCGCGCGCTTCTTCGCCTCGGTGAACGCCTCCTGCGCCTCAGCGGCCTCGGCCTCGGCCTTCGTCGCCAGGGCGTCGAGGTCGGCGAGCATGCTCCTGCTGGAGGCGCGGGCCGCGGCGAGCGCGAACAGCGTGCTCGCATCGATCGCCTCGACGGGCACGGCGTGCAGCGCGGCGATCGCGCGCACCTGCCGCTCCCCGACGTCGCGGCGCAGCGCGTTGGCGGCGGCGAGGTCGCTCGCCGCGTGGTCCTTCTCGATCTGCCGCAGCCGCAGCAGGCCGGCCAGGGGGAACGTGCGTGCCATCAGAGCCCTCCCATCCTCGCGACGAGCGCGCCGAGGCGCGCCCACGATTCGCCCGCCGGTGCGGGCTCGCCGATGCTCTGCCGCAGGAACGCGTTGATCGCGTCCTCGTTCGCGACGGCCGCGTCCACCCGCGGGTTGGTGCCCGGCTTGTAGGCGCCGACGTCGAGCAGGTCCTGTGCGGCGACCTTGGCCGCGAGCGTGGCGCGCAGCGCCGTGGCCGCCTGCCGCTGCTCCGACGAGGTCACGCGCGTCGCGAGCCGGGAGACGGAGCCGAGCACGTCGACCGACGGGAAGTGCCCGACGACCGAGAGCCGCCGGTCGAGCACGACGTGGCCGTCGAGGATGCTGCGGGCCGCGTCGGCGATCGGCTCGTTGTGGTCGTCGCCGTCGACGAGCACCGTGTAGAGGCCGGTGATCGAGCCACGCTCGCCGGTGCCGGCGCGCTCGAGCAGCTGGGCCAGCAGGGAGAACGTCGACGGCGGGTAGCCCCGGGTGGCGGGAGGCTCGCCCGCTGAAAGGCCGATCTCGCGCTGCGCCATCGCGACACGGGTCAGGGAGTCCATCATGAGCACCACGTCCGCGCCCTGGTCGCGGAACGACTCGGCGATGCGCGTCGCCGCGAACGCGGCACGCAGGCGCATGACCGCCGGCTCGTCGGAGGTCGCGACCACGACGATCGAGCGGGCGAGGCCCTCGGACCCCAGGTCGTCCTCGAGGAACTCGCGCACCTCGCGGCCGCGCTCCCCCACCAGCGCGATGACGGAGATGTCGGCCTCGGTGCCGCGCGCGATCATCGAGAGCAGCGAAGACTTGCCGACGCCCGAGCCGGCGAAGAGGCCGAGGCGCTGGCCGCGGCCGACGCTGACCATCGTGTCGAGCACGCGCACACCGAGGCCGAGCGGGGTCAGGATGCGCGCCCGGCGCATGGCATCCGGGGCGCGGTTGTCGAGGGGCACGAAGCCGTCCGGCTCGATCGGGCCCTTGCCGTCGACGGGACGGCCGAGCGCGTCGATCACGCGGCCGAGCATCCCGCGCCCGGTCGGGACGAGCAGCGGCGTGCGCACGGCGCGGACGGGCGCACCGGCCGCGATGCCGGTGAGTCGTCCGTACGGCATCACCCGCGCGGAGTCGGCGGTCGTCGCGACCACTTCGGCGTGCACCCCCGGCGCCTCGCCGATCGTCACCAGGTCGCCGATGGCCGCGGGGACCCCTTCGACCTCGGCGCCGAGCCCGACGACGGCCTTGACGCGGCCGACGCGTTCGGCCGCGGCCTCGCGCACGGCGACATCCCAGCGGGGCAGCGTCGCGGTCATGAGAGCGCCTCCCTGGCTCGCGCCAGAGCGGTCGAGATGCGGGCGTCGAGCCAGCCTGCCGGCAGTTCGCCGACGGCGTCGCCCGGGGCGATCGAGGGGTCGGGCACCAGGCGCGGGGCGGGGATGCCCGTGACGAGAGCGCTGCTCGTGCGATCGTTCCCGTCCGCAGCGGCCTGCTCCTCCGCTTCCGCCTCCGCCTCCACGAGCAGCGCCAGGTCATCCGGGTTCAGGCGCACGACGGCGACCTCCCCCGCGGTCTCCCCCGACAGCGCCCGCGCGACCGCCGCGCGCGCCGCTGCGACCCGGTCGCCCAGGGCATCGCCGACCACGGCCGATGCCAGTTCGAAAGCGGCCTCGACCAGCACATCCTCCACCTCGGCAAGCACCGGGACGGTCGCCTCGCGCAGCTCGACGGCCGCGGCCCGGAGAGCCTGGGCCAGCACGCCGATGCGCGCCGACACCTGCTCCTCCTGCAGAGCCCGCGCCTCGTCGGCCGCGGCCAGCCAGGCCGCCTGCTCCTCGGCGGCCGCCCGGCGGCCGTCGGCGAATCCGGTCGCATACCCGCGCGAACGCGCCGACGCGAGCGCGGCCTGCTCCTGCGCGGTCTCCGCCAGCACGGGGATCGCGAGCGGAGCGAAGGCGGTGTCACTCGACATACGCGTCCTCGTCCCCGCGCTGCACCGTGATCACGCCCGTGGCCTCCAGGTCGCGGATGGCGCGGACGATCGCCGCGCGCGCGTCCTCCACCTGCGACAGGCGCACCGGGCCGAGCATCCGCACCTCGTCGGCGAGAACCTCGCGGTTGCGTTCCGAGAGGTTGGCCGTGATGATCTCCTCGACCGCCGGCAGGGCGCCCTTCATGGCCACCGCGAGCACGGCGACATCCACCCCGCGCAGCACCTGCTGCACGTCGCGGGCCTCCAGGCGCACGATGTCGTCGAAGGTCAGCATGCGGGAGCGCACCTCTTCGGCCAGCTCGGGGTCGCGGAGTTCGAGCGCCTCGAGCAGCGCCTTCTCGGTGGCGGCATCGGAGCGGTTGATGATGTCGACGAGGGGCTGCACACCGCCCACGGCGTCGCTCGCGGTGCGGGAGGCGACCACCGCGCTCGCCCGCTGCTTGAGGGTGTCGGCGACCACGCGCACCGCGTCCGGGCTCGGCGAGCCCATCGTCGCGATCGAGTGCGCGACCTCGGTGCGGGCCGCCTCGTCCAGGCCGCTGAGCACCCGGGACGCCTGGTCGGCGCGCAGGTGCGCGAGCACGAGCGCGCTCGTCTGCGGCAGCTCCCCCGCGAGCAGCATCTGCACCTGGCCCGGCTCGACCGCGTCCAGGAACTCGAACTGCTTGCCCGCCATGTTGGACGCGACACGGTTGAGCACGCCGGTCGCCCGCTCGGCGCCGAAGGACGCCTCCAGCAGCCCGACCGCGAGGTCGTGGAACTCGGTCATCGCCTTCTCGGCGATCCCCGGGTCGACCCGGCGCAGGCGCATGATCTCGGCGGTGATCTCGTCGGCCTCCTCGTCGGAGAACTGCTTCATCACCTGGGCCGCGCGCTGCTGATCCATGTTCATCAGCACTACGGCGACCTTCTGCGGGCCGGTCAGCGGCGTCTTCGCGTCCGTCATACGCCGGCCCGATCATCCATGAGGCTGCGCAGGTACTCCGCGGTCTTCTGCGGGTCGCGCTCGGCGAGCGCCTCGATCTCGGATCGGCGGCGCTCGGCCTCCAGCTCGGGGCTGTCGGGGTCGGGCGCCTCGAGCGGGATCGGCACGGTCGGCGCGGCCTGCTCGAGCGGGATGGGGAACGGCGACGCCTCGAACGCCAGCGACTCCTCCTCGATCTCCGTCTGCTCCGACGCCCGGCGCCGGCCGCGGCGCACCAGGGCGATGACGATGATCAGGGCGGCCACCACCGCCGCCGCGATGATGGAGGTGCGGATGATGCCGGTGAGCTGGTCGGCCGCGGCGGCGTCCTTCGCCTCCTGCAGCGCCTTGGCGGCCTCCGTCGCCCCGGCCTTGCTGAACGGCACCATCTCGACGCTGACGGAGTCGCCGCGCTTGGTGTCGATGCCGGCGGCAGCGTTCACGAGGTTGCGGATCTCGTTGGTGCTGACGCTGCCGACCGCGTCGGAGTTGAGCGCAACTGAGACGGTCTGGCGGTTGATCGCGCCGGCCGGGATGGTGCGCTGCTCGGTGACCTTGTCGACCGCGTTGTCCTTCGTCGCCGACTCGGAGTTGAACGTGCCGTTGCCGTTCGTGCCGTCCGGGACCGCGATGTTGTCGGGGCCGAGCACACCGGCCGCCGATCCGCCCGACCCGGTGTAGGTCTCCTTCTGCGTCGTCTCGCTGAGGGACGGCGCGTCGGTCGGCGTCGTGTACGACTCCTCGGTGCGCTGCGCGGACTCCTTGCTGACGTCGGCGGCGACCGCGACCGTGGCGTTACCCGGCCCGACCACCTTGTCGAGCATGTCCTGCACCGCGGTCTTCACCCGCGCCTCGTAGTCGCCTGCCTGCTTGTCCGCTCCCCCGACGGCGCCGGTTCCCACGGCGCTCAGGACGGTGCCGTTCGCGTCGATGACGGCGACGTCGGTCGGCTGCATGCCGGTGACGGCCGCGCTGGTCAGGTGAACGATCGCCTGGACCTGGTCCTGACTCAGCGTGACGCCGTTCTGCGTCTCGACGAAGACGGAAGCGGTCGGGTCCTTCTTCTCGGAGACGAAGACCGTCTCCTCCGGGATGGCGAGACGCACCGAGGCGGTCTTCACACCCTTCATCGCCGCGATGGTGTTGCCGAGCTCGCCCTCCATCGCCCGCTTGTAGGTGACCGACTGCTGGAACTCGGACGACGTCACGCCCATCTTGTCGAGCAGGGAGTATCCCCCGGTCGACGACGACGGCAGCCCCGCCGACGCGGCCTTCAACCGCTCGTCGTACACGCTCTGCTGCGGGACCAGGATGGTGCCCCCGCCGTCGGTCAGCTGGTACTGCACGCCGTCGGTGCGCAGCTGGTCGACGATCGCTGAGGCGTCGGAGGACTGCAGCCCCGAGAACAGCGGCGTGTACGTGGGCTGGGACGCCCACATCGCGATCCCCGTGATGCCCAGGGCGAGCACGGCCACGCCGATGATGGCGATGACCCGCTGGGCCAGCGAGAACCCGCGGATCGAGTCGCCGATCCGCCGGAAGAAGCTCGTCACCTGCTGGGGCATCAGGCCTGCATCCGCATGATCTCGTTGAACGCGTCGACGGCCTTGTTGCGCACGCCCGCGACGAGCTCGAGGGTGACCTGGGCGCGGGTGGAGGCGAGCGTCGCGTCGTGGATGTCGTCGAGGTTGCCCGTGACGGCCTGGATCGCGAGTTTGTCGCTCGTGCCCTGCAGCTGCTGGAGGTTGTCGATGGCGCCGCTGAGGGCGTCGCCGAAGGCCGCTCCCCCGCTGCCGGCCGTGCCGGTGACGGCGGCGGCGGCGGCGGCGTTGGTCGCGTCGACCGAGCCGATGGCGGAGATCGCAGGGATGGGCATCAGTTCTTTCCGATCTGCAGAGCGGCCTGGTAGGTCTCCTTGGCGCGGTCGACCACGGCGGCGTTCGCCTGGTAGCCGCGCTGCGCCATGATGAGGGCGCCCATCTGCTCGGAGAGGTCGATGTCGGGGTAGCGCACGTAGCCCTCGGCGTCGGCGACCGGATTGTCCGGCTCGTAGACCATGCGCCCCTCCGCGCTGCCGTAGGCGGCACCCGCGACGTACGCGCCCGAGACGCCCTGGCCCTCCTGGGCCACGACGTACCGCGCCTGGAAGGCCGCGCCGTCGGTGGGCTTCGCGGTGTTGATGTTGGCCAGGTTGTCCGAGACGGCGTCCAGCCACTTGCGGTGCAGGGTGAGACCCGTGCCCGCGATCCCGATCGCGTCGAATGTCATCGCCGGTGCTCCTGTCAGCTCGTCCGCAGCGCGGAGCGGATCGCCGTGAACGTGCCGCCGGCCGCCTGGGAGGCGAACTGGAAGCGCAGGACGGTGTCCACGTTGGAGAGGGTCTCGGTGTCGAGGTTCACGTTGTTGCCGTCGAGACGCGTCGGCTCGAGCGAGCGCGCGGTCGTCGCGGTGGTGTGGCCGTCGTGCTCGGCCACGGAGCGCGCCAGCGCGTCCTCGAACGAGACGCGCTCGGCGGTGTAGCCGGGGGTGTTGACGTTGGCGATGTTGTTGGCGATCGCCCGCTGCCGTGCGGCGAGGCCGTCGAGGGCGCTCGCGAGGGCGGCACTGGTCACGGATTCGAGCACAGCTGCACTCCATCGAGGTCTGGCGGCTCATCCGTGGCCTGGTCGTCGAGCGATCCGTGCTCAGCGTGCTCTATCGGCCGCTCCGGCGAGGCCGTTAGCAAGATGTGCGCGAGTCGTCCTCGCGCGGAGGATCACGGTGTGGAAAGTGTGGATTTTTCCCCTCCGGAAGAGGTATACCCACAGGGTCATCCACAGCTTCAACAGGGGTGTGAATTACACGCCTGTGGTTTCGAAGGGATGTTCGATCCACGCGATTTTCGCGCGTTTTTGCTGATCAGTTGGCCTTTTGGTTTCCTGTGTGTTCTGAGTCTCCACACATCTCGCGCGTGTCCTCCACACTTTTCGCCCCTCCATCCACCACTTCTCCCCAGAGTTATCCACAGGTGGACAACTCTGGGAGCGGGAGACGTCGTGGACTCCCCGGTTCACCCTCGCCCAGTGAACGGGTCGTGAACGGCCGATGACCGCCGCGGACACGCCCGGGGTGCGCTCGGCGGGGCCGGAGCGGCGATTAAGCGTGCTGCTCATCTGAGCAGAAGCGACGCACTCGATCAACCGAGCAGGTCGAAATACACCGGTCTCGGGCCCGGCTCGGTGCGGGGCACGGACTTCACGGCGGCCAGGTGCTTCGCCGTCGTCTGACGCACATCCTCGAGGTAGCGGATGGTGTGCAGCTGAGCCTCCAGCAGGCGAGCGGCACGGTCGTGCAGCTCGGGCGGGATGGGTCCCAGCGCGATCGGCGGACGCCACGGCACGGGCTCGGCCTGCGCGAGCGCGCGGTGGAGTTCGGCCTCCATCCGCTCGAGCGCGTCGGCCCAGGCCCCGGCGGCGTCGACCGCCGCAGCCTCGACGGCGGGGGAGTCCTGCTCAGGCGACACCGAGGTCGCTCCCGCTCGCACCCGCACCGGCGGCCGGGGCCGCCGCGGCGGCCTCGTGCCAGGCCTGGCGAAGCGGCTCGACGAGGTCGATCGCCTCCCGCACCTTGGCGGCGTCGCGCTCGACGGTCACGTCGACGATCAGCTCGGCCAGGTAGGTGTACAGCTGCAGGAGGCCGTCGGCGCCGTTCCACAGGTCGACGCGCAGGCTCGAGGCGAGCTCGGCGACGATCTGATCGGCGTGCCGCAGGTTCTCCCAGGCGATCGGCCAGTTGTCGGCCGTCAGGGCCGCCTCGGCGCGCGTCAGGTCGAGCACGAGCCGGTCGTAGAGCATCGTCAGCAGCCGCGCGGGGCTGGCCGAGAGCACGCTGTCCCGGTTGTAGGCGGAGAGCTTGGCGGCGGCGGAGTTGAGCAACGTCATCACGAACTCGTCGAGAGGGAGGCCAGCTGGCCGGTCAGCCAGTTCGACTGCGACTGGAGCTTCTGGAGGTTGACCTCCAGGTTCGCGTAGGTCTTCTCGAGGCTGCTGCGCCGGTCGGCGAGACGCGTGTCCCAGTCCGTGATCTGCGAGTTGAGGCTCTTGACGGTCGACTGCTCGCCGGTGATCTTCGTGGTGATCGAACCGTCGTACTTGTCGCTCGCCGCAGTGGCCGCATCGGCGACGCGCTGGGCCACGGCCCCGACGGCCGCCTTCACCTTCTCCGGGTCCGCGGCGAGCGCCGCCGCGAACTTGTCCGCGTCGAACGTCATGTTGCCGTCGCTGGTGATGGAGATGCCGTAGGTCGAGGGGGAGACGCCGTCGATGGGCGCGGAAGCCGCGTCGAGCAGCTTCTGGTTGGCGTCGCGCACCGTGGAGTCGCCGGTGAACGTGCCCGCCGTGACGACGGTGCCGCCGGCGGCGTCGGTGGTCGTGCTGACCGCTTGCTTGCTGGCGATCAGCGCGAAGATGTCGTTGAGGCTCGTGACCAGGGATTTCGCGACGTCCGAGATCGCCTTGTCGTCCCGCGCGACGGTCAGCGTGACGGGGGTCGTGGAGGCCGCGCTCACCGTCATCGAGACGCCGGGCAGGACGTCGGCGAAGGTGTTGGTCGACGAGGTGACCGCCTGGGCGGCGCCCGTGCCGCTCCACAGCGTGATCTGCGCATCCTGCGCCTGGCGGACCTGGGCGGCCCCGGGCTCGGTGAGCAGGTTCGACGCGGTGCCGGCCGAGACGTCGGCGGTCGATCCGCGGTAGGCGGTGAAGGAGCCCTCGACGCCGGTCTTCGTCGAGCTGAGCTGGAGGCGGTAGAGCTTCTCTCCGGTCGACGGGTCGAGGCCCGCGGCCACGCGGGTGGCGGTGACGCCGACACCGGCCTTGTTGATCGCCGCGGCGACGTCGGCGAGCGACGAGCTGCTGGCGGTGACCTGCTTCATCGTTCCGTCGGCGGCGACGAACGTGAGCACGGGCGGCTCGTCCGGCCACTGTGTGAGCGGGCCGGTCACGGTGACCTGCGACTGCGCCACCGTGTCGACGGTGAAGTCGATGGTGCCGTCCACCGCTCCGGTGCCCGCGGTCACGACGACCTTGTCTGAGCTCGAGGTGGCGGTGTGGAGGTCGCTCGCCGCCGGCTTGGCGGTCGTGCCCGCCAGATCGGCGAGGGCCGCCACCTTGGTGTTCAGCGACTGCATCGCCGTGATGTAGGTGGTGGAGTCGGTGACCTTGTTCTTCAGCAGCGTCTGCGGAACGGCCTCCGCCTGCATGAGCTGGTTGATCAGATCCGTGGTGTTCAGACCACTGATCAGACCGTCGACGGCCATTCCCATCGGTGATCCCTCCCTGCTGGACGGCGGTGGCTGGTGCTGCTGGTGGTGGTGCTGGTGGAGCGGTGCGGCGGCCGGGATGCGCTTTGGGGCATCGCATCCCGGCCGCCTTCACTGCGGCTCGACGGGGGCTAGCGCGCTAGCCCGTCGACTAGCGGAGCAGCTGCAGAACGCCCTGGCCGGACTGGTTGGCCTGGGCGAGCATCGCGGTACCGGCCTGCGACAGGATGTTGGAGCGGGTGTACTTCACCATCTCCTCCGCCATGTCGGTGTCGGTGATGCGGGACGACGCAGCCGACAGGTTCTCCTTGGAGACGTTGAGGCTGCGGATCGCGCTCTCGAAGCGGTTCTGCACGGCACCCAGGCTGGCGCGGGCGGTCGACACGTTCTTGATCTGCGTGTCGAGAGCCGTGATCGAGGTCAGGGCGTTGGCCGCCGAGTCGAACGTCAGCGTGCCGACCGCCGTGGCGACGTCCGCGACGTTCGCACCGGACAGGTCGACCGAGATCTGGTCGTTCGCCGCGACGTCGCCGGCGCCGACCTGGAAGGTCAGCGTCGCGTTGGAGCCGTCGAGCAGCTTGATGCCGTTGAAGTTGGCGCTGCCCGAGATACGGGTGAGCTCCTTCTGGAGCTGGTCCACCTCGGTCTTGATGGCGCCGCGCGAGTCGGCGTTATTCGAGTCGCTGCCGGCCTGGACGGCCAGGTCGCGCACGCGCTGCAGGATCGAGTGGACCTCGGTCAGCTGGCCTTCAGCGGTCTGCACGACGCTGATGCCGTCCTGAGCGTTGCGGGCGGCGACGGTGATGCCGCCGACCTGCGACTTCAGGCCCTCCGAGATGGCCAGGCCCGCCGCGTCGTCCGCCGCACGGTTGATGCGGAGGCCGCTGGACAGCTTCTCGAGCGACTTCGAGAGGTCGCTCTGCGTGTTGTTCAGGTTGCGGTAGGCGTTGTTGGCCGCGATGTTGGTGTTGATCTGCATACCCATGATGTTTCCTCCATGATCCGGGCTTGATGTTCGCGGCCCATCCGTGGTCCGCAAACCCTTCTATCGACCGTCCCGTCGGCTCCGTTAGGCACCTGCCCGCGCAGGCGGGCGGTGCCGTCAGGAGGCGCGGACGGACGTGGGTGAAGTGGGGGAGAGCGGCGCCGGGTGGGCGCCGAGGTGCGCGACGGCATGCTGCGCCAGCCGGGCCAGGTAGGCGCTGCGGCGGGCCTGGGAGGTCTTGGCCTCGATGACCTCGGGGTCGCCTTCGTCGGCGTAGTGCGTCGCCATGCCCTCGCGCATCAGCCGGATGGCCTCCGAGCGCTGCTGCGAGACGGCGGAGTGGGTGATCCCGAGCTCCTCCGCGATCTCGGTGACCGTGCGGTCGTCGAAGTAGATGGCCTCCACGATGGAGCGCATCCGGTCGGGGAGGGCGGCGACGGCGGCGCGCACGTAGGCGGTGCGCTCGCCCGTCATGAGCGATTCCTCCGGCCCGACGGTGTCGGAGACGAGCAGCGGCTCGATGGTCTCGTCGAGGGCGGTGACGGTGCGTGCGGCGTCGGCGAGGCCGGCCGCGGCCGTCTGGCGGTCGACGCCGAGCGCGTCGGCGATCTCCTCGACGGTGGGCGTGCGGCCGAGGGCGGCCGTGAGGCTCTCGCGCACCGCGACCGTCTCCTTGATGCGCTTGCGCGCCGAGCGGGTCGCCCAGTCGCTCGCGCGCAGCTCGTCGGCGAGGGCGCCGAGGATGCGGGTGCGGGCGTATGCGCCGAACGGGACGCCGGTCGATGCGTCGTACGCGTCGGCGGCGGTCACCAGAGCGAGGGAGCCCGCCGAGGCCAGGTCGTCTCTGGACAGGTGCGTGGCGCGCGAGACCAGGTCGGAGACCAGGTACCCCACCAGTGGCAGGTTGTCTACGACGAGCGCGTTTCGTTCGTTGCGGTTCACGCGTGCGACCCCTCTTCATCGGACGGGTACCACGAATCCGGCCCTCCAGGATCGGGCGGAACGGGTACTCGGGCGGTGCTGTTGATGCTCGGGCTGGGTCGGGTGCCGAGCGGGTGCTAGGGGTCTTCCGTGTTCACGGTAACAACGCGGACGCACTCCGGTCGCGCCTCCGATGCCCCCACTACAGGGCAGAGCGCACCCCCAAAAATGGGAATACTCACATCCACGGATACGACCTGTGAACCTGATAAGGGGATGCTGTGGATCGGCGCTCCGCACTGAGGGTATTCGCAGCCTCCCGCCCCTAACATCGAGGCCACCGGTGCCGATTGTCCCTTGTGTCGACGGGCATTCCGTCCGTCGTCTCGTCACCCGAGGGGACCGCGTGCGCACAACGACTCACGAGGAAGTCAGGAGCGACATGGCCGCGAGCGAACTGTCCGCGCAGCTCTGGAAGGAGCGCGAGCTCCTGGAACTGCTGCTGTTCAAGCTGGAGGAGGAGCAGCTCCTGCTCGTCGCCGGCAAGTCGCGCTGGATCTCCCACGCCACCCGTGAGGTCGAGCAGGTCATGGAGCGGATGCGCGTCGTCGGTCTGACCCGCACCGTCGAGGTCGCCGAGGTGGCCGAGGGCTGGGGTCTCGGGCCGGACGCGACCCTGCGGGAGCTCGCCACGGCGGCGCCGGACGGCATCTGGTCCGACATCTTCGGCTCCCACCTGGCGGCGATGACCGAGCTGACCGGCCAGATCGCCGAGGTGCGCGACATCAACGAGCGCCTGTTGCGCGAGGCCTCCCGCTCCACCCAGGAGACGCTGAGCGGCCTCTCCGCCGCGGGCGACCCCGGTCTGTACGGGTCGGCGGGCGAGAGCCGGTCCGGCGACGGCGGCGCACGATTCTTCGACACGGAGGCGTAGAGGGATGAGCACCTTCAGCGGTCTGAACACCGCGTACACCGGCCTCGTCGCCGCCAAGGCGGGCCTCGACGTCGTCGGGCAGAACCTGGTCAACGCGAACACCGCCGGCTACACCCGCCAGCGGGTCTCGACCACGGCCGTCGCGCCGCTCGGATCGACCGGCCTGTTCAGCGGGGGCGTGAAGCCCGGCCAGGGCGTGTTCGTCGGCGGCGTGCAGCGGCTCGACGACGCCGCGCTGAGTTCGCGAGTTCGCACGACGTCCGCCGTGGCCGGCTATTCCGGCACCCGGGCCCAGGCGCTGGCCACCCTCGAGTCCTCGCTCAACGAGCCGGGAACCAACGGCATCTCCGCCCAGCTCCAGAAGTTCTGGTCGGCGTGGGGCGATGTCTCCAACCAGGCGGGCGAGCAGGCCCCAGCGGGGGTGCTGCTCGGCCAGGCCGGCAGCCTCGTCACTCAGATCGCACAGGGGTACCAGGCGGTCGACGACCAGTGGACGGCGCTGCGCACGCAGGCGAGCGGGATGGTCGACGACCTGAACTCCGCGGCGAGCGCCGTCGCCGAGCTCAACGGCCGCATCCGGTCGGCTCTGGCCGCAGGCGACTCGGCCAACGAGTTGATGGACCAGCGGGACACCCTGACCACGAAGATCGCCTCGCTGGCGGGGGGAGTGGTCCGGGCCAACGAGGACGGGACCGTGGACGTGCTGGTCGCCGGGAACGCGCTGGTGCAGGGCACCGAAGCGAAGACCGTCGCTCTGGCCGGTGCGCAGCGGATGAGCGACGCGGCCGGTGACCCGCTGCGGCTGGAGTGGTCGTACCGGCCCGGCGTCGCGATCGCGATGGAGGGCGGCTCGATCGCGGGAGCGGTCTCGACACTCGCCCCCGCCGACGCGTCCGGCACCGGAGGAGTGCTCGCCGAGGCCGCCGCCGGCTACAACAGCTTCGCTGTGACGATCGCCCAGCGCGTCAACGACATCCACCGCACCGGCGCGACGAGCTCCGGCGCGACCGGCCTCGACTTCTTCGCCATCGACGCGAGCAAACCCGCGGCTCTCGGGCTCTCGGTCGTGCCGACGGATGTCTCGCAGATCGCCACGGGGACGGCGGGAGCCGGCGGCAGCGACGGGAGCGTCGCCGACGCGATCGCGAAGCTCGGCACCGGCACGAACGCCGTCGACAAGCAGTGGTCCGCGTTCGTGGTGCGCATCGGCGTCGCGAGCAAGGTCGCGCAGCAGCAGGGCGACCTGGCCGCGCTCTCCGCGAGCTCGGCCACCAGTGCGCTGCTGGCCAACTCCTCCGTCGACCTCGACGAGGAGAACATGAACATGCTCGCGTTCCAGCACGCCTACCAGGGTGCGGCACGCGTGATGACGGCTGTGGACGAGGCGCTCGACGTGCTCATCAACCACACCGGACTGGTCGGGAGGTAATCCGTGTTCACCCGTGTGACGAACGCCACGCAGACGCTCACCGCGCAGCGCAACCTGCAGCTGAGCCTGCAACGTCAGGCGCAGCTCTACGACCAGGCGACCAGCCGCCAGCAGATCACCAAACCGTCGGACGACCCGACGGCCACGGCGAGCGCGCTCGGCGTGCGGGCCGACCAGGCCGCGACGGCGCAGTACCAGCGCAACGTCGACAACGGCGACGCCTGGCTCACCACCGCCGACTCCACGCTCACCTCGGTCGAGAGCATCATGCGCCGCGTGCGCGACCTCACCGTAACCGGCGCGAACGACGGATCGCTGTCGGGGGAGGCCAAGGAGGCCATCGCGACCGAGCTCGACGGCCTCAAGAAGTCGCTGCTCTCGCTGGCGAACACCACCTACCTCGGCCGCACCGTCTTCGCCGGCAACTCCGACGCCGGCGTCGCCTTCCAGCCCGACTACTCCTTCACCGGAGCGGCGGGAAGTACAGTGGAGCGCAGGATCGGCCCGGACACGACGGTGCGGGTGGATGCGGACGGCGCCGCGGTCTTCGGAACCGGCTCCGGCTCGGTGTTCGCCCTGATCGACGGCATCTCGAACGATCTGCGGACGGGGGTGAACGTCGGCCCCCGCCTGGGCGGGATCGACGACAGGATGAAGGCGATCGTGGGAGAGCACGCGGAGATCGGCGGTCGGCAGACGCGCCTCGACAAGGCGAAGGACACCCTCGCCGTCGGTGCGAACGCGCTGGAGGCGCAGCGCTCGAGCCTCGAGGACGTCGACCTGAGCAAGGTGCTCCTCGACCTCAAGACGCAGGACGTCAACTACCAGACCGCGATCGCCGTCACGGCCCGCGTGCTGCAGCCGACGCTGATGGACTTCCTCCGATGAGCGCGGTCGCGTTCGTCACGCCGCCTCCCGGCCTGGAACCGCTCGCCGCGTTCGAGCTGACCCCCGTCGACGGAGCCGCGGGTCTCTACACGCTGGCCTCGACCGAGCGCCCGGAGATCCGGCTCTTCACGATCGACGCGGAGCGCCACCTCCCTGGCTACTCGCCGGAGCTGCCCGACGACCGCGCCGTCGACCTGGGCATCGCGGCCCAGGAGCAGGCACTGCTCCTGGTCGTCGTGACCCCGTCGCAGCAGGGCAGCACCGTCAACCTGCTCGCGCCGATCGTCGTGAACCGCGAGACCGGCGCCGCCGTGCAGCTCGTGCTCGACGACGACGCGTTCCCCGTACGCGCCGAGCTGGCCGCCCTCGCGGGCGCCTGAGCGACGGGCGACCGCTCCTACTTGCCCGCTTCCGGCGCCTTCGCCGGGCACGGCGCCGACTTCGTCATCGCGTCCACCGTCTGCGCCTCCGACCAGGGGAGCGCGTCGACGACCTTGGTCCCCTTCGCCGCGGCCGGGACCTTGGAGACGATGGACGAGAGCCGTTGCGCCAGCGCCTGGGCGAACCCGGCGCCCGGTGTCGAGTTGTTCAGTGCGACGACGACCGTGAGGCCCGAGGCCGGGTCCGTGTACATCGCCGACAGATAGCCCGGGATGGCCCCGCTGCTACCGCGCAGCGGTCCGAGCAGCTGCACGCCGAGCCCCTGCTTCTGCCAGGAGGCTCCGCTCGCCACGCCCTTCATCTGGGCGTCGGCCGTCTTGTCGCCGCGCAGCGAGCCTGTCGCGAGCGCCTCGCTGAACGCCTTCAGGTCGTGGAGGTTCGAGACGACGCCGCCGGCGGTCCAGCCCATCGACGGAGAGAGGTGCGAGACGTCGCGCATCGGCTCGCAGACCACCGCTCCCGCGCCGTCGACGCCGGCGGCGTACCCGGCGGGATGCGGCCCGGGGACGGCGAGGATGGAGGAGGCGGGCAGGGCGCTCGCGTCCATCCCGAGCGGCCCGAAGACATGCGACTCGTAGAGGTCGGGCCAATCGCTGCCCGCGGCGTTGCGCACGGCCATGCCGACGAGCACGGCGTTGGTGCGGGCGGGGGAGTAGTTCTCGCCCGGCTTGCCGGTCCGCGGAGCGGCGATGCCCTCGCTCGCCAGCTCGAGTGGCGGCCACTGCCGGGTCGGGTTCATCAGCATGCGGCTGCTCAGCTGGGCGGAATAGTCCCCGAGGCCGGAGGTCCCCTGGCAGAGCTCCCGCATGGTGACGCCTTCGACACCGACCAGGCCGGGCACCCATTTGGTCAGCGGGTCGTCGAGGCCCATCGTGCCGTCATCCACCAGATCGAGGAGGACCGAGCACGTCATCGGGACGGTGTTCTGCCCGACGCGGAAGGTCATGGCCTCGGTGACGGGCTTCGTGCCGCCGCGGGTCGTCGTGCCGGTGGCGGCCGTCCAGCTGCCGGCCCAGGGAGCCCACACCCCGGCGAACCCGGCCGACGCGTCGGCGAGGGTCATGGCGTCCGTGAGGGCGCCGTCCAGTCGCTTCTGCACATCGGCGTTGAATCCGCCCGGTCGCTGCGTGGGCAGATCGGTCGCGGCGGACGAGGTGCAGCCTGCCACGGCGAGCAGGAGCATCCCGGCCGCGGCCGCGAGGACGGCCCGTCCGATCCGGTTCGCTCCGCGCATGGACTCCCCCGTCGTCGTGGTGCTGTCGTACGGATTCTAGCCCGGGCACGAGAGGGCGCGAAGAGCCGTCCGGCCGGTCCGCCAATCCGATTCCGTGCGTGCTGCGAAGACCAGATGAGGCGCGCAACCGTGCGCCGTCCAAGGAGGAACGAACCATGCGCACATCACCGAACCGTCTCGTCGCCACCATCTTCGGCGCCGTCTACCTGCTCGTCGGCCTGCTCGGCTTCGCCTTCACCGGCGGCGTCGGCTTCGTGGCCACCAAGGGTGGGCTGCTCCTCGGCATCTTCGAGGTCAACCCGCTCCACAACATCGCCCACCTGCTGATCGGTGCGGCGCTGCTCATCGCCGGCCTCACCCGGGCCGCAGCCGCGAAGGCGGTCAACACGACCGTCGGCGCCGTCTACCTGCTACTCGGCATCGTCGGCTTCTTCCTGGTCGGGACGGGCGCGAACATCCTCGCGCTCAACACTCCCGACCACTTCCTCCACTTGGCGAGCGCGATCGTGCTCCTCGGTGTCGGTCTCGGTGCCGAGCGGACCGTGCGCTCCACTCCGGCAGCCGTCTGACCGACATGGCCACGGCTCCCTTGAGCAGGATGTCAGGAACCCCGGTCGCCCCTCCGGCCCGGGCGTTCCTCGCCGTGGCCGCACTGGGGGCGGGCCTGCTTCACGCAGCGCTCGCCCCCAGCGCACCTCTTCCGCTCCTCGTCGTGCTCCTGGCCGTCGCGGTGGCGGAGCTCGGCTGGTCGGTCTCGACGCTCGCGCGCGACCGGCCCCTCCTCTTCGGTCTCATCCCCGCCCTGGCCCTCGTGCCGGTCGGACTGTGGGCGGCTCTCGCCGTCGTGGGCGCGACCGCCAGCTCGGGCACGGTGATCAGCCTCCCGCTGCTGCCGATGGCCGTCGCGTCGCTGCTCGACGTGGCCGTCGCCGCCGTCAGCGCCGTCGTGCTGCGGAGGGCCCGCCCTGCCTCCCAGCACACCGGAGCGCTGCGCTTCGTCGCCGCCCTGGCCCTCAGCGCCTCCGCCGTCTGCGCGGTCACCATCCCCGCGCTCGGCCTGACCGATGCGGGCTACGCCGCCGTGAAGGTCGGCCACCACCACTGACGGCGGGCACACCCGCTTTGTCCCCCTCACGACTCTCCCCATAGGCTGTTCACAGGAACTCGGGGATTCCGTCATCCGCCTGCCGGCCGTCGGCCGCACGCCGATGTCCGCGCACACGCACCGGGCCCCGGCATGAGCCGACACCAGAAGCACACGATGACAGGGGGATCCCGTGACCGACCCGAACACTCCGCCCGGCGACCAGAGCCAGAACCCGACGGGGGAGCCGACCGCGGCACCCGCGGCACCGGCCGGGCCCGAGGCGTCCGCCGCGCCGCCCGCCGCCCCTGACGCGCCCGCCGCATACGCTCCGGCGCCCAACCCCTACGCCCCCGCGCCCGGCACGAAGACGGGGATCCGACCGTGGGTGTGGTGGGTGATCGGAGGCGCGGTCGCCCTGGTCGTGGTGATCATCGTCGCCATCGTGCTCTTCATCTCCCTGCTCGGCGGCAACGGCGCGAAGAGCGTCGCCGAGGAGTACCTCCACGACATCGCGAAGGGCGACGCGTCGGCGGCCAACAAACTCGCCCGCGCCGACTCGTCCGACTTCCTGCTCACCGACGCCGTGCTCGCGAAGGCGAAGCACATCTCGGACCCGGCCGTCACGCGCACACTCTCGAGCCGCAGCTCCGACCAGACCCAGGTCTCCGTCGCCTACAAGCTCGCGGGCAAGACGTACCGCGACACCATCGAGCTCGACAAGGACGACAAGGGCTGGTACGTCAGCCGTGGACTCGTCTACCAGCTGCCATACGTCTCGTCGTCGATCGCCGGATTCACGGTGGACGGCGCCAAGCAGACCATCACGTCCGACGATTCCGAGGTCTCGGCGTACCCGGGCGTCTACTCACTCGGCGCGCCGAACAAGTACTACGACCTGGCGGGCTCGCCCACCCTCACCGTCGCGGCGGGATCCTACGCCGACCTGAAGCTCGACCTCACGCCGTCCGCGGCGTACATCGCCGAGGTGCAGAAGCAGGTCGACGCCCACTACGCGGAGTGCGCGACCAAGACCGCCTACTACGACGTGGAGGACTGCGGGATCGACCTCAGCTTCCCGTCGAACATGCCGGCCTCGGGATCGACCGTCGCCGTCACCGTCGTCGAGTCGCCGAAGGTCGAGGTCGGCGACAGCGATTCGTACTACCAGTTCAAGATCGGGGACGGCTCGTTCACCGCCGTGCTGACGGGATCGGACTACCGCGGCAATCCGGCGACGGAGAACCTGACCGGCCGTGCCGGCTACATCAGCGCCGACATCTCGGTCAAGGATGACAAGGTCGTCGTCACCTTCAACTGACGGAGCGATCTGCGGGAGGCCGGGCGAGTCCATCGTCCGGCCTTCTGCGCGTCCGCGCAGCTTGACGGATGGACCCGGATCCGTCATATTTAGGTAAGCCTTACCTGACCAGGAGACCCGAATGGCCGAACTGATCCCCTTCTCGCAGGCGCTCCGCGAGCGCACCCGTTCCGTTCACGAGGAGAGCGAGGGCGCGACCTTCATGCAGGACCTCATGAGCGGCAAGGGCAGCCGCGAGGACTACATCCACCTTCTGGCCCAGCACTACTTCATCTACGAGGCGCTCGAGGAGGCCGCGGTCAACATGGCCGGGGATCCCGTCGCGGCGCTCTTCATCACCCCGAAGCTGACCCGCCTCCCGGCCATCGAGGCCGACCTCGAGTTCCTGCTCGGCGACGACTGGCGCGACCGCATCTCGCCGCTGCCGAGCACCTTCCGCTACACGGCCCGCATCCGCGAGGTCGGGCACGACTGGCCGGGTGGTTTCATCGCCCACCACTACACGCGCTACCTCGGCGACCTCTCCGGCGGGCAGATCATCCGCACCCTCCTGCAGCGCCAGTACGGCTTCGAGACGAACGGCGTCGGCTTCTACCTGTTCTCCGACATCGCGAAGCCCAAGGTGTTCAAAGACGTCTACCGCTCGCAGCTCGACGCCGTCGACTGGACGGAGGAGGAGCGCGACCGCGTGATCGCGGAGGTCGGGCTCGCCTTCCGCTACAACACGGAGCTCTTCAACGACCTCGCCGCCGCGAAGGCCGCCGCGGCCTGACGCACGTCGGCGGTGCGGGTCAGCGCCTGCTGAGGGCGAAGCTCCCGCTGCCGAACCGGACGATCGAGCCCGGGTCGACCTCGTGGCGGGTGTTCGGGTCGCACGCGAACGTGCCGTCGCCCGGATACGCGATGGTGGTGCCGTTCGCCGACCCGAGGTCCATCACCCAGAACACGTCGTCGTACTGACCGAAGGCCAGGTGCGCGCGCGAGACGGACTTCGCGTCGTCGGAGACGGTGATCAGCTCCACGTGCGCCGGGTCGTCGAACTCGGTGCCGGGGGAGTGGACGACCGGGTTGCGGCCGATGACGCCGTTGCCGGTCGTCTCCACATGCTGACCGTCGCTGAAGTCCAGTACGAACGTGATCATCTGCGTCTCCTCACGCCTTCGACTCGGCGCTCGCCGCGCTCAGCGGCACGTGGACCGGGCGGGCGTCGCTCATGAAGCGCTCGACGTCCGGGTCGACCGTGATGTCGCTCGGCCGCAGCGGCCGCGTCAGGTACAGCCCGTCGAGCGTCGTGATGCGGCTGAGCGCCACGTAGGTCTGCCCCGACGTGAACGCGCGCGTGCCCAGGTCGACGATGGCCGCGTCGTACGTCTTGCCCTGCGACTTGTGGATGGTGACGGCCCACGCGAGTCGCAGCGGGAACTGCGTGAACTCGGCCACCACGTCCTTGGTGAGCTTCTTGGTCTCGGGGGAGTAGCTGTAGCGGAACTTCTCCCAGCTGGTCGGCTCCACCTCGTGGATCTCGCCGTCGACGTCCACGTACACCGTCGAGTCGATGCGCGTCACGGTGCCGATCGTGCCGTTGACCCAGCGCGGCCCGTCCCCCTGGCCGACGTCGTTGCGCAGGAACATCACCTGGGCGCCGACCTTGAGCTCGAGGCTCTCCTCCGCGGGGTAGTTGCGGCCGCCGAAGTCGCCGCTGATCTCGGCCTTCGCCGTCAGCGCACGGCCGGGGAGCCGCTCGAGGGCCTGCGCGTTGATGCGGTTGACCGTGTCGTTGCGCGTGGCGAGCGTGATGGTGCCGTCGTCGGGGGCGGGCCGGGCGCCGACCTCGTTCAGCCGGTCGGCGATCTCCTTCGTGACCTGCCCGTGGCGCACGGCGTTGAGCATGAAGCGGAAGTCGGACTCGTGCTGGCGGTGCACCTGCAGCAGCTCCACGATGCGGAGGTCGGCCTCCTGCCACACCTTCGCGTCGAAGAACCACATCGACCGGTAGGTGTCGCTGAAGTAGGCGCGCTCCTCCTGGTCGCCCGGCACGGGCGCGAGCTGGTACGGGTCGCCGAACAGCACCACCTGCACGCCGCCGAACGACTCCGCCGGCCGCTGCCTGGCCTGACGCAGACTGCGGTCGACCGCGTCCATCAGGTCGGCGTTCACCATCGAGACCTCGTCGATGACGAGCGTGTCGATGGTGTTGAGCAGCTTGCGCAGCTCGGCGGTCTGCTCGATGTCGTGATCGGCGATGACCCCGATCGGCAGCCGGAAGAGAGAGTGGATGGTCTGGCCGCCGACGTTGAGCGCGGCGACGCCGGTCGGCGCGGCGATGACGATCGACTTCTCCGTGTTCCAGGAGAGGTGGTTGAGCAGCGTCGACTTGCCGGTTCCGGCACGCCCCGTGACGAAGACGTGCTCCCGTGTGTGCTCGATCAGCTCGAACACCGCTTGCTGCTCCGGCGAGAGCGAGAGTCGGCCCATCCGAGTCCCTTTCCCCTCGCGCGACCTGGCGATCTACTCTAACCCGCCCGGCCTCCCGATTCCCTCTCTGCACAGGCCCCTAGGATGGCCTCATGGCTGGGGATGAGTCGGGGCACCGCACGCGCGCCCTGATCCTCTGGTCCGGGATCGGCCTCCTGCTGATCCTCGCGCTCGTCGCCGCGTTCGCGGCCGTGCAGCGCACGTACTACAGCGCCTCCGGGTTCGTCACCGGCTACGTGCAGACGCTCGCCGCCCACGACGTCGCCTCCGCCCTGGCCATGCCCGGCGCCGCCCCGACCGCGACCGCGCTGACGAAGGCCGGCCTCCCCACGGACGCCTCCCACGAGCTCCTCCGCGCCGACCTGCTGCCGCGGATCAGCGACATCGCCGTCGTCTCCGACCGCGCGCTCCCGAGCGGCGAGCACAGCGTCACGGTGCGCGCGAAGTCCGACGGCCACGCCGTCACCGCGACGTTCTCCGTCGAGCAGTCCGGATCGGTGCTCGGCATCCTGCCGCTCTGGCGGTTCGCGACCACCCCGCTCAGCGTCGCGCACGTGACCGTCGCCCACGCCCAGGACTTCACCATCGCATCCCACACCGTGAGCCCGCGCGCCTCGGCACCCGATCAGCCCGCGACCGCCTTCAGCGTCGCCGCCGACTACCTCCTGTTCGCCCCGGGCCGCTACGAGCTCGGTCACACCTCGAAGTACCTCGACGCCGCCCCGGCCGTCGTCCTCGCGAAGCCCGCCAGCACGGTCGAGACCACCGTCGACGCCCAGCCGACCGCCGCCTTCACCGCAGCCGTCCAGAAGCAGCTGAACGCCTTCCTGGACCAGTGCGCGACCCAGCAGGTGCTCCAGCCGGCCGGCTGCCCGTTCGGCGTCGAGATCGACGACCGCGTGCAGGGCCTCCCGGCGTGGACGATGGCCACCTACCCCGCGGTGCACCTCACCGCCGGTCAGACAGCGTGGACGATGGATCAGGCCGTCGGCGTCGCCCATCTCTCGGTCACGGTCCAGTCCCTCTTCGACGGGACCGTCTCGCAGCGGGAGTCCGACGAGCGCTTCGCCGTCTCGCTCACCAGCGTGGTGATCCGCAGCGACGGATCGCTCGACATCGTGGTGGGGCAGTAGCCGCCCCGGCTGTCACTGCTGCTTGGCCCCGTCGCGTTCCGCCAGCCGGGCGAGCTGGTCGTTGTACGCACGCAGCTCCGCCTCGTTCGTGCGGTCGGCGTTGCGGTCGCGGCGTCGCGTCTCCCGCTCGTCGCTGCGGCTCCATTGGATGGCCACCACGATGGCGAGGATGACCGTCGGGATCTCGCCGATGCTCCACGCGATCCCCCCGCCGGTCTGCTGGTCGACCAGGGGCGAGTCACCCCACGTGCGCCCCATGGCCCCGAACCAGTCGGCCAGCAGGAGGCCGTGCATCTGCATGATCGAGAGGCCGAAGAAGGCGTGGAACGCCATGGTCAGCAGCAGGAGCAGCAGCCGGAACGGGTACGGGAGCCGGAACTTCACCGGGTCGATGCCGATCAGCGACTGGACGAACAGGTAGCCCGTGATGAGGAAGTGGACGACCATCCACTCGTGGCCGATGTGGTCCGTCGTCGCCCAGCGGAAGATGGGCGTGTAGTAGAACGCCCAGAGCGAGCCCGCGAACAGGATGGCGGCGACGATCGGGTTCGAGATGATGCCGGCGAAGCGCGAGTGCACCGCGAGCAGGATCCATTCGCGTCCACCGCGCGAGCCGTCGTTGCGCTTGCGGATGGAGCGGGCGGCCAGTGTCACGGGTGCGCCCGGCACGAGCAGCAGCGGCACGGCCATCGTCAGCACCATGTGAGCCGACATGTGGGCCGAGAAGAGGTACTTCTCGTAGACGTTCACCCCGCCGTTGGTGATGTAGAAGAGCAGGGCGATACCGAGCACCCAGAGCACCGTGCGGTAGATCGGCCAGGCGTCGCCGCGCTTGCGGAGGCGCCAGACCCCGGCCAGGTAGAAGAAGAGGGCGAAGGCGCAGGCGAGCACCCAGAGCAGGTCGAAGTTCCAGCTGGTGAAGAGCCGGCCCCAGGTCAGCTCGGGCGGGAGCTTCTCGCCGGTGAGGATCTCGGCCGGCGTCGGTGTCGCCGCGCGCGTCTGGGGCACGGGCGTGACCGTGCGCGCGAGCGCCGCCGCAACGCCGGAGGCGATGCCCATGAAGGCGAGCTCGGCCGTGACGATCCACCAGAACGTGCCGCGCTTGCCGCCGGCCTTGAGCCGACCGATCAGGATGCGCCGCTGCGAGACGCCGAACAGGCCGAGCACGACGAGCACCGCGACCTTGACCAGCACGAGGATGCCGTACGGCGTCGCCAGCTGGGCCAGGTTGCCGATGCGCAGCTCGGCGTTCACGTAGCCGGAGGCGGCCACGACGATGAACGCGATGAGCGCGATCGACGAGTACCGCTCCATCACGGTGACGAGCCGGTCGCCGCCGAAGACGCCGCGCAGCACGATGATCGTCACCAGGCCGCCGAGCCAGATCGCTGCGAACAGCACGTGGAGGCCGAACGAGGTGACCGCGGCGTCGTGACCGGCGGCCTCCGCGCTGTGCCCCTGCTGCGCCATGGGGACCACGGCGGCCATCGCGAGGATGGTGACGAAGATGAGCGCCGTGTGGTTGCGCACCGCGAAGCAGAGCACCGTGACGGCGGCGGCGATCAGGGTGACGCCGAGCCAGGCCTGCCCGAGCGAGACGCTGGTGATGAACGAGCTGAGGCCGTTGCTGAACGTCTCGTCGAACGACCACGGGACGTTCGAGACGCTCACGAAGGTGAAGAGTCCGGTCGCCGCGGCGGCCACGGTCATGACGGCCGCGCATCCCGCGGCGAAGTCGAGCGCCTTGCCGAACTCCTCGCGGTCGGGCGCGAAGACGAAGCAGACGAGCACGAGCGCGCCGACCACGCCCGACAGGCTGAGGTTGACCAGCAGCGTCGCGATCGGGAGGCCCCAACGCACGAGGGCGCCCGGGTCGGCGAGCAGGGGAGCGTTCGCCCCGCCGCCGAAGGCGAGACCGGCGATGACCGACACCAGGGCGGCGACGAGCAGCGCGGCAGGGCCGATCACACGGACGATACGGGGCACCCGTCCAGCCTACGTCCCCGGGCCTGGACGCCCGCCCACAGCAGATCGCTCCTGGAGGCGACAGCGCCCGGATACGCGACGAGGGCGGCACCGCTGTGCGCGGCGCCGCCCTCGGGCAAAGCGAGTGAGACTACTTGACGGCAGCCTTCAGCTTCGAGCCCGCGGTCAGCTTGACGCGGTGGCCGGCCGGGATCGAGATCTCGGCGCCGGTCTGCGGGTTGCGGCCCGTGCGGGCAGCGGTCTCGGTGCGCTCGGCGGCGAGCCAGCCCGGGATGGTGACCTTGCCACCGGCGGCGACGGTCTCGGAGATCGTCGCGAAGAACGCGTCGACGACACCGGAGACGGTGGCCTGGCTCTGCCCCGACGCCGCGGCGACGGCAGCGACGAGCTCGGTCTTGTTCAGCGACTTGTCAGCCATTGAGTGTCCTCCTCGGACGTTGTGCTGGATCTACAGCTTGCAGTGGAACAGCCACGGCCGCGGAGGGCCATAACGGTTGGTCGGATGACCGCCTCGAATGTATCAGGAATCCGCGGAAACACGCGGATTTTCGGCGTTTCTCACGGCTCTTTCACCTCGAGGAGGGGTCCTGGCCGACCGCCCGGCGGTACCGATCGGCGATCTCGCGGAGCAACGGGACCAGTTCCGCGGGCGACTCGACGGTGAAGTCCATGCCCAGCATCCCGACGTATGCGGCGACCGTATGGAGACTGTCGCCGCCCGTGAGGAGCACGGAGTGGGTCGCGTCGACGGCCTCGACGGCACCGACCGCCGGGTTGATCCGCGCGAGGACGGCCTCGGCGCTGGCGTCGACGCGCAGTCGCACGTGCACGTCCCAGCCGCTGTGGGCCGCCTGCCGCACCGCGAATGCCGCGAAGTCGCCGTGCGGGAACGGCACCGGCTCGAACGCGCGCCTGGTCGGCATCCTGAGCTCCAGGTGGTCGAGCCGGTAGCTCGCCCACGCGTCGGCCTCCGGGTCGCGTGCCACGAGGTACCAGCGGCGCTGCCAGCTGAGCAGCCGGTACGGCTCGACCAGCACCGGGCGGCCGCGGTGCTCGAAGCGCAGCCAGTGCCGGCGGTGGATGGCATCGGCCACCGCTCGCAGCGCCGCGGGGGAGACCTCCGGGTCCTCCGCGTCGCTTCCCGTGTTCTCGGACGCCGGCTCCATCGACGTGGACACGGCCTCCACCGCGGGTCGCAGCCGCTCCGGGAGCATCTGCTCGAGCTTCGCGAGCGCGCGCCCTCCCGCCTCCCCGATGCCGGGCAGACGCGCTGTCGAACGCAGGCCGACCGCTGTCGCCACGGCCTCATCGTCGTCGAGCAGGAGAGGGGGCATCCGGCCGCCCGAACCGAAGCGGTAGCCGCCTCCCGGGCCCCGCGCGCCGTCGACGGGATAGCCCAGCTCGCGCAGCCGCTCGATGTCCGTGCGCACCGTGCGCTCGGAGACGCCGAGCTCGGCCGCCAGCTCGGGGCCCGATCGTCCGGAGGGCGTCGCGAGCAGTCCGAGCAGGGCCAGGATGCGCATCGCGGAATCGCTCATCACACTCTCCGAATTCAGGAAGTCATACTGCCGTTATCGACCATAGCGTGGGATCTATGGAAACCAACACCACCCTCGCCCTCCGCCCGTTCACGATCCGCGTCGACGAGTCCCAGCTCGCCGATCTGCGCGAGCGTCTCGCACGCACCCGGCTGCCGCAGCCCGCGCCGGCCGACGACTGGAGCACCGGAACCCCCAACAGCTACCTGAGCGCCGCCATCGACCGCTGGCGCGACGACTTCGACTGGCGCGCGGTCGAGGAGAAGCTGAACGCACGGCCGCACTTCCTCACGGAGATCGACGGCCAGACCATCCACTTCCTCCACGTGCCCTCATCCCGGCCCGACGCTCCGGCGCTCCTGCTCGCCCACACCTACCCCGGCTCCTCCGCCGACTTCCTGGGCCTCATCGACGCCCTCGCAGCGGACTTCTCCCTGGTGATCCCGGACGCGCCCGGGTTCGGCTGGTCGCAGCCGGTCACCGAGAGCGGATGGACGACCGCACGCGTCGCCGCGGCCTACGACACCCTGATGCGCGGCCTCGGCTACGACAGCTACGGCGTGCACGGTTCCGACAACGGCGCCCTGATCGCCCGCGAGCTCGGCCTCCTCTCCCCGGAGGGCTTCCTCGGCCTCCACGTGCAGCAGCTCTTCGCGTTCCCGTCGGGCGACCCCTCGGAGTTCGAGCGCCTCGAGCCGCAGGACTACGCGGGCCTCGAGCACATGAAGTGGTTCCAGTCCGTCGGCGCCTACAACGCGATGAACTCCTCCCGCCCCCAGACCATCGCGGCGGCGCTCAGCGACTCCCCGCTCGGGCTCCTCGCCTACAGCGAGCTGTTCGAGTCGTTCGGCAACGGCACGTCGCGGGTGCCGCTGGACTCGGTGCTCACGGCGGTGAGCATCGCGTGGTTCACCAACGCCTCCGCCGGCATGAGCCGCGCCTACTACGAGAACGCCATCGTGCCGCCGTCGACCGCGGTCAACGCCGCGCGCACCGGGGTCGCCGTCTTCGCGGACGACTTCCAGACCATCCGGGTGTTCGCGGAGCGCGACAACTCCCGGATCGTGCACTGGAGCCGGTTCCCGGAGGGCGGCCACTTCGCCGCCCTCGAGTTCCCCGAGGTGCTCGCCGACGACATCCGCTCGTTCTTCACCGCCTGACGTCGCCCGAGAACGCCGAAGGGGCGCCCGGCATGATGCCGGACGCCCCTTCGTGCGTCAGTCGCTGGTTACCAGCTGGACTTGGTGATGCCGGGCAGCTCGCCACGGTGCGCCATGTCGCGGAAGCGAACGCGCGAGATGCCGAACTTGCTGAGGTTTCCGCGCGGACGGCCGTCGACGGCGTCGCGGTTGCGGACGCGGATCGGCGAAGCGTCGCGGGGGAGCTTCTGCAGGCCGAGGCGCGCGGCCTCGCGGGACTCGTCGGAGCCGTTCGGGTCGACGAGAGCCTTCTTGAGCTCGGCGCGGCGGGCGGCGTAGCGCTCGACGACGACCTTGCGCTGCTCGTTCTTGGCGATCTTGGACTTCTTGGCCATGTTTAGCGCTCCTCTCGGAAGTCGACGTGCTTGCGCACGACGGGGTCGTACTTCTTGAGCACGAGACGGTCAGGGTTGTTGCGACGGTTCTTGCGGGTCACGTAGGTGTAACCGGTGCCCGCCGTCGAACGGAGCTTGATGATCGGACGGATGTCCTGCTGCTTTGCCATTAGATCTTCTCCCCACGGGCCAGGAGGTCCTTGACGACGGCCTCGATGCCACGGGCGTCGATGACCTTGATGCCCTTGGCGCTCAAGGTGAGGGTCACTTTACGGCGAAGCGACGGAACGTAGTACGTCTTCTTCTGGATGTTCGGATCGAACCGGCGCTTGTTGCGACGGTGCGAGTGCGAGATCGAGTGACCGAAGCCTGGAACGGCTCCCGTCACCTGGCACACTGCTGCCATTGCTTTCTTCTCCAATACCGTGAGGCCGGACGGCCTCACCCAAGGTCACTTGTCGGCGCACGACTTCCCCACGCTTGGAAGGGTGTGAGGGGTTCGTACGCGATCTGAGCAGGAGGAGCCCACTCAGCCAAAGAACAACTCTACGACACGCCCGGGCTGCTGGCAAATCCGGCGGAGCAGTTCTCGCACAGGCCGAAGACGTCGACGACATGCTGCGCCTGCGTGAAGCCGTGGGCGGCCGCCGCCGCGCGCGCCCATTCCTCGACGGCGTCGGCCTCGATCTCGACCGTCAGACCGCAGTTGCGGCAGATCAGGTGGTGATGGTGGCCGCCGGTGCAGGCGCGGTACAGGCTCTCGCCCTCGGGCGACTGCAGGGAGTCGGCGTCGCCCTCGGCCGCCAGATCGGCGAGCGCGCGGTAGACGGTGGCGAGGCCGATCGGGGAGCCGGTCTCGTGGAGGCTGAGGTGCAGCGATTGCGCGCTGATGAAGCCCTCCGTCGAGGTCAGGGCCTCGCGGACGGCCTCCCGCTGCCAGGTGTTGCGCTTCACGGTCTCAGGCTAGCCCGCCTGGCTCACGAGACGCCGTGAACCGCGTTCCCGCCGCACGCCGATCACGCGGCAGACGACGTAGATGACGAACGAGATGGTGGTGACGTACGGGCTGATCGGCAGCGAGCTCCCGAGCGCCAGCATGATGCCGCCGACCACCGAGACCAGCGCGAAGACGACGCTGAGCACCGGGACGCCGATCGGCGACGACGAGACGCGCATCGCCGCCGCGGCCGGCGTGACGAGGAGCGAGAGCACCAGCAGCGCGCCCACGATCTGAACCGACACGGCGACCGCGAGGCCGAGCAGCACCATGAAGGCGAGTGCGACGAACCGGGTCGGGATGCCGCGGGCGGCGGCGACGTCCGCGTCCAGGCTGTCGAAGGTCAGCGGGCGCCACATGAGCAGCAGCCCGATCAGCACGACCACGCCGATCCCGATCAGCCAGCCGAGCTGCGGGTCGTCGACCGAGACGATCTGGCCGGTGAGCAGGCCGAACTTGTTCGCGCTGCGGCCGGGGTAGAGCGCCAGGAACAGGATGCCGAGGCCCAGCCCGAACGGCATGAGCACCGCGATGATCGAGTTGCGGTCCCGGGCCTTCGCGCCGAGCAGGCCGATCAGCACGGCCGCGATGAGGGAGCCGAAGAGGGAGCCGACCACGACGTTCGCCCCGAAGAGCAGCGCGGCGGCGGCCCCGGCGAACGAGAGCTCGCTGATGCCGTGCACGGCGAACGCCATGTCGCGCTGCATGACGAAGACGCCGATGAGACCGCCGACGACGCCCAGCACGGCGCCCGCGAAGATCGAGTTCTTCACGAGCGCGAGCAGCTCGCCGTAGTCGGCGAACGAGAACAGCTGCGACCAGAGGTCGCCCGAGGCGGCGAGGTGCATGATCATGGGGCCGGCTCCGGGTGCGGTGCGGTGGTGTGAGCGTGGTGGGCGTGCGTCTCGGAGTCGGGGATGCCGACCACGACGATGCGCCCGCGGCTGCGGATGACGTCGACGGGCGTCCCGTACAGGTCCGTCAGCACCTCGCTGCGCAGCACCTCGTCGGGGGTGCCGGTGCGGAACCGGCCGCCGGCCAGGTAGAGCACGCGGTCGACCATCCCGAGCACCGGGTTGACGTCGTGCGTCACGAAGACGACCGCACTGCCGTTCTCGCGCCGGCGCCGGTCGATCAGCTCGCTGACGCCGCGCTGGTGCTGCAGGTCGAGGGAGAGGAGGGGCTCGTCGCAGAGCAGCATGGCCGGGTCTCCGGCGAGCGCCTGGGCGACGCGCAGCCGCTGCTGCTCGCCGCCGGAGAGGGAGCCGACGGGTGCATCCGCGTAGCGGCGGGCGCCCACGGCGTCGATGAGCTCGTCCGTACGGGCGCGGTCGGCGCGGTTGGGCAGCGGGAACCCCCAGCGGTGGCCGTCGACACCCAGGCGCACGAGATCCCGCGCGCGCATCGGCGTCCCGGCGGGAATGAGCTTCTGCTGCGGGATGTAGCCGATCCGGCGATCGCCGCGGCGCACGGGGTGGCCGTCGAACGCGATCGATCCGCCGTCGAGCCGCTGCTGGCCCAGGATGGCGCGCAGCAGGCTGGTCTTGCCCGAGCCGTTCGGGCCGAGCACCGCGACGAACTCGCCGGCGTGCACGTCGAGGTCGAGGCCGCTCCACAGGGTCCGCTCGCCGAAGCCGAGCGAGGCGTCGCGCAGCTGCAGCACGACACCTCGCTCGGTGGGCGCGGGGACCCGCGCGAGAGGTTCGGTCATTCCCCGAGTGCCTTGGCCACGGCGTCGACGTTCGCGTTCATCCAGCCGATGTAGTCCTTGCCGCTCGGGAGGGTCTCGGTCACCGGCACGACGGGGACGCCGGCCTGCTTGGCGGCGGCGAGCACCTTCTCGGTCTCGGGGCCGCTGGTCTGCTCATTGTAGGCGAGCAGTTTCACGGAGCCGCCCTGGATCACGCCGAGCATCTCCTGCAGCACGGCGGGTGAGACGTCGGTGCCCTCCTCGATCGCCTCGCTGAAGGCCTCGGGGGTCTTGTTCTCGAGACCGGCGGCCTCGAGCAGGTAGAGCGGGACGGGCTCGGTGATGGCGACGCCCTCGCCCGCGTACGTGGTCTTGAGCTCGGCGGTCCGGTTCTCGAGGGCGGTCAGCTTCTCGCCGAACGCCTTCGCGTTCGCGGTGAACGTCGACGCCTGCGCGGGGTCGGCCTTCGAGAGGGCGGTGACCAGGTCGTCCGCCAGCTTCTGCACCGTCGGGAAGTCGTACCAGACGTGCTCGTTGAGCTCGCCGTCGACGGCCTTCTTGCCGGAGATGTCGACGACGTTCAGGACGGTGCGCTTGTCGTTCGGCGCCGCCTTGAGCATGGTGCCGACGAAGTCGTCGTAGCCGCCGCCGTTCTCGATGACGATGTCGGCCTTCGAGATGGCGAGCTGGTTCTGCGCGCTCGCCTCGAACGAGTGCGGGTCCTGCGCGGGGTCGTCCATGATCGAGGTCACCTCGACGGCGTCGCCGGCGATGGTGGAGGCGATGTCGCCGTACACGTTGGTGCTGGCGACGATGCGGACCTTCCCGTCGTCGGCGGACGAACCGGAGGAGGCGGCGGAGCAGCCGGTGAGGGCGAGGGCCGCGGCGGCCGTGAGGGCGATCGCGAGGAGGGGGCGCTTCTGCATGAGCGGGACCTGTCTAAGTCTGCGTTGCTGTGTCGTGTTCGTGGGCACCGGTGATCGGGCCACTACGAAACTACGCCTTGTTGAGAATGATTGTCAAAATCAACTCCGCGCCTGCAGCGCCAGCCACGCCAGTGCCCGGTCCTCGGCGCTCGTCATCGACAGCCCGGTGAGCTCCTCGATCTTCTGCATCCGGTTGCGCAGCGTGTGCCGGTGCACGCCCAGCTGCGTCGCCGCGGCCTCCCAGCTGCCGTTCTCGGCGAGGAACACCCGGAGCGACTCCAGCAGCTGCCCGTCTGCCTCCGCCGCGAGCGGCCGCAGCGGCTCGACGAGCGCGGTGACGGCCGAGGAGGGGAGGGCGCGCAGCAGTTCCGCGACGCTGGCCATGCGCGCGAACTCCACGGCGGGGCGGTCGTCCGCCAGCGCGACCCCGACCGCGCGGTCCGCCTGTGATCGCGCCTCGGCGAGCGCACCGGGAGCGGCCGGGGCGCTGATGCCACAGCGCACGGGGACGAGCTCGGTCGTCGCCGCCACCACGACGCGGTCGATCCACGCCGGCACGGCTTCCGGCGCGATCACCACCACCACGTCGCCGTCGAGCATCCCGGCGACCGGCGGCAGCTCCAGCTCCTCGAGCCAGTCGAGGGCCTTCGTCTCCAGCACGACCGCGCGCGAGCGCGACTTCACGATGCAGACCACCAGCTCGCCGCCGGTGAGGCCCCAGCGGGAGGCGACCGAGCGCGCGAGCGACGCCGGGGCGTTCAGGAGCACCTCCACGACGTCCTGCCGGGCGAGCTGCTCGAGGCGGGCATCCCGCTTCGGGAAATAGGTGAGGTCGAGGAGCGCCGCCGCCTGCGTCGACAGGTCGCGCGTGCGGCTCGTCGCCCCCCGCCGTGCCGAGACGACCAGGGTCGCGCGCGGATCCTCCGCCCGCCCGACCGGGAAGGTCTGCAGCTCGGGATTGCGCTGGCGGCGGCTGCGCTGCGTCGCAGCGGTGACGGCGTCGTCGATGTGGATGCGCCCGGCGCCGACCGCCGCGATCGGCTCGCCGTAGCGATCCACCAGCACCGCCCAGCCGTTCAGGAGGCGCGAGAGGGTCGTCACGACCCCTTCGGTGCCACCACGGCGCGCGGCCAGGGTCAGGGAGATGATGCCGCTGGAGACCAGCCGCGCCTCGGCCGCGTCGACGACGGGGGAGGTCGCGGCGTCGGCGTCCATGACCTTCCTCTCCTCCCGCTCGCAAGCACGGGATGACGTTTCGGCGTGCGCGCGGCCGCGGGGTGGACGAAACGGCGGGTATCCGGTGCTGAGCACGGCTCATAGCATTTCCACCATCGTAATGACGCGCCCCGAACCCCTGAGGAACCCGCAGTGAAAGCCATCGTCTTCGACAGCACCGACAGCTCCATCGAGTACACCGACGTCGACCTCGCCGAACCCGGCGCGGGGGAGGTGCGGGTGCGCATCGCGGCCGCCGGCGTCTGCCACTCCGACCTCCACGTGCGCCGCAACGAGTGGGACGCACCGTCGCCGCTGGTGATGGGCCACGAGGGCTCCGGCGTCGTGACCGCCGTCGGCCCCGGCGTCTCCACCCTGGCCGAGGGCGACCATGTCGTGCTCTCCTGGGTCGCCCCCTGCAACGAGTGCCGCTACTGCCTGGCCGGCCACGAGGCCCGCTGCCAGGTCGCCGCCAACGTGGTCGCCCCGAACGGCGTGCTGCAGGACGGCACCTCGCGCCTGTCGATCGACGGCGAGCCCCTCCACCACTACCTCGGCGTCTCGTCGTTCGCCGAGGAGGCGGTCGTGCCCGCGTCCGGTGCCATCAAGGTGCGCGACGACGCCCCGCTCGACGTCATCGCGCTCGTCGGCTGCGCCGTCGCGACCGGGGTCGGCGCGGTCACCAACACCGCCGCCGTCGAGCCCGGCTCCATCGTCGTCGTCATCGGCTGCGGCGGCGTCGGACTCTCCGTCATCCAGGGCGCCCGCCTCGCCGGCGCCTCGCGCATCGTCGCCGTCGACGTGCGCGCCGAGAAGACGGCGCTCGCCCGCCGCCTCGGCGCCACCGACGAGATCGACGCCTCCAAGCAGGACGCCGTCGAGGCGCTCCACGAGATCCTCCCCGACGGCGTCGACTACGCCTTCGACGCCATCGGCAACACCGCCACCACCGAGCAGGCCATCCGCATGCTCGGCCTCGGCGGCGCCGCGGTCATCGTCGGCCTGCCCCCGACGGGCGCCCGCGCCTCGTTCGAGCCGCTCGTGCTCGCGGAGGCCGACCAGCGCATCCTCGGCTCCAACTACGGAAGCGTGCGGCCGTCGATCGACATCCCCGCGCTCGTCGACCGCTACATGGACGGCGACCTGGAGCTCGACCTGCTCGTCAGCGGACGCCGTCCGCTCGCCGAGGCCGAGCAGGCGCTCGACGCCCTGCAGGAGGGCACCGCGCTGCGCACCCTGCTCATCCCCTGAGCACCCGCCCCACCCCATCCAGCCCCACCTCCTCCCGTCCTCATCCCCCGAAAGGCAGGACACCGTTGTCTTCGACCGAAACCACCACCCCGGCACGCCCGGACGCGAGTGAGAGCGGCCTGCGCCGCGGCGCCATGGGCGGCGCCGAGCTCGTCGCCCAGGCCATCGCCAACATCGCCCCCTCCGCCGTCATCGCCTTCACCGCCGCCGCCATCTTCGTCACGGCCGGCAAGGGCACCTGGCTGTCGTTCGCCCTCGCGACCGTCGTCATCCTGGCCGTCGGCTACTGCATCTCGCAGTTCGCCAAGCGCCGCGCCTCCGCCGGCTCGCTCTACAACTACGCGGCGGCCGGCCTCGGCCCGTTCGGTGCGTTCCTGACAGGCCTCACCCTGGTGATCGGCTGCTTCGGGATCGCCGCCGGCTCGCTGAGCGGTGCGGTCATCCACTTCGGCGCGTTCCTCAACCAGATCGGCGTCGGCATCAGCGGCGTCGCCGGGCAGGTCCTCATCGCGGTGGTGCTGGGCGGCCTGGCCGCGCTCTTCACCGTGTGGGGCGTGCGCGTCTCGGCCCGGGTCTCCCTGGTGCTCGAGATCGTCTCCGTCACGATCATCACGATCCTGCTCGTCATCGCCCTGGCGAACGCCGGGCCGGCCGCGTTCGACCCGTCGCAGTTCTCGCTCGAGGGCGTGGAGCCGCAGGGCGTCGCGATCGGCATGGTGCTCGCGATCCTCGGCTTCGTCGGCTTCTCCAGCGCCGACGCCCTGGGCCGGGAGGCGCGCAACCCCTTCAAGGCCATCCCCCGCGCCATCATGTGGAGCGCCCTCGGCGTCGGCGTGCTCTACGTCTTCGCCGCGTACACGCAGGTGGTGGTGCTGGGCGACAAGCTCGGCGAGTCGGTCAGCCCGCTCGACGACATCGCGACGATCGTGGGCCTGCCCAGCTGGTTCAACCCCATCCTGAACCTCGGCATCGCCGCGTCGTTCTTCGCCGTCGTCGTCGCCCCGCTCAACGTCATCGGACGCATCGTCTACGTGATGGGCAAGGAGGGCGTCGCCCCGAAGTACCTCGGCACCACGCACGCCAAGCTGCTCACCCCGCACCGCGCGCTGCTCGTCTTCGCGCCGCTGGTCATCCTGGTGCCCGTCGTGCTCTACCTGTTCGGCGTCGACGCGAACGACGTCCTCGTGTGGGTCGACACCTTCGGCACGTTCGGCTACATGGTCGCCTACGCGGCCGTCGCCATCGCCGCCCCGATCTTCCTGCGCCGCATGGGCATCAAGAACTGGCTCGTCTGGCCCTGCGTGGTCGTGGCCGTCGGTGGGATGGCGTACGTGTTCTGGGTGAACGTCGTGCCGATCCCCGCCTTCCCGCTGAACATCATCCCGCTGCTGTTCCTCGTCGCCGTCATCGCCGGCGTCGGCCGCTACGCGTGGGTGAAGAAGAACCGGCCGGACGTCATCGACGCCATCGGCTCGACGGAGACCGACGTCCTGGAGGGCATCGGCTGACGTCTCGCGAGACCTCGGTATCCCCCACCGAGGAGGCCCCGTCCGGTCGATCGTTCACGGTCCCGGGCGGGGCTTCTCGCTGTCCGGCGGCTGACGTGGCAGCGGGAGCCGCGACGCAGGCTCAGTCGAGCAGGAGCGCCGGCTCCTCGATGATGGAGGCGACGTCGGCGAGGAAGCGCGAGGCGACGTCGCCGTCGACCACGCGGTGGTCGAACGACGCGCCGACCGTCGTGACGTAGCGCGGACGGACCCCGCCGTCCACGACCCACGGCTTCTGCTTGATGGTGCCGAGCGCCACGATGCCGACCTCGCCCGGGTTCAGGATGGGCGTGCCCGTGTCCATGCCGAAGACGCCGATGTTCGTGATCGTGATGGTGCCGCCCGCCATGTCCGACGGCGGGGTCTTGCCGTCGCGCGCGGTCAGGGTGAGCTGCTCGAGCGACTTCGCGAGGTCGAGGAGTGTCATGCCCTGCGCCTCCTTGACGTTCGGGACGATCAGGCCGCGCGGCGTGGCCGCGGCGATGCCGAGGTTCACGTAGTGCCGGATGATGATCTCCTCGTCGGTCCACGTGGAGTTGACGGTGGGGTTGCGGCGCACGGCCCAGATGATCGCCTTCGCCACGATGAGCAGCGGGGAGATCTTGATGCCGACGAAGTCGGCCGAGTTCTTGAGGCGCTTGATGAACTCCATCGTGCGCGTGGCGTCCACGTCGACGAAGAGGCTGACGTGCGGGGCGCTGAACGCGCTCGTGGTCATCGCGTTCGCGATGGCCTTGCGCACGCCCTTGACCGGGATGCGCTCCTCACGGTCGTCCGGCCACTCCGGGGTCTGGATGTTGCGGAAGACGCTCGCCTGGGTCGCCTCGCGCAGCACGTCGTCCCGCGTCACGTCTCCGATCGGTCCGGTCGGGGTGACCGTGGTGAGGTCGACCCCGAGGTCCTTGGCGAGCTTGCGGATCGGCGGCTTGGCGATCACGGGGGCACCGGTCGAGACCGCGTGCCCGGCGGGGGCCTGAGCGCTCGGCGAGGCGGGCGCCGACGTGGGAGCGGCGGCAGCCGGGGCTGCAGCGGGGACCGGCGCCGCAGCGGGCGCTGGAGTCGCAGCCGGTGCCGGGGCTGCGGCGGGCGCAGCGGCAGCAGGAGCAGAAGCAGGAGCAGCAGCGACCGTCGCCTGCGTGACGACCGGCAGAGCGGCGGTCCCCGGGTGGGAGACCCGGCGGCGACGGCTCGTGCCGTGGCCGGCCGAGCCGTAGCCCACGAGCACGGCCCCCGGCTTCGGCTCGTCGACCTCGTGCGAGACGCTGGCAGCCGCATCGGCGGCGGCCTCCGCCACCTCGCTCACGGGAGCGGCGGGCTCGGCGGATGCGGCCTCCCCCGTCACGGTGATGATCGGGGTGCCGACCTCGACGGTCTGGCCCTCGGAGACGAGCAGCTCGCCGACGGTCCCCTCGAACGGCGACGGCAGTTCGACGAGCGACTTCGCGGTCTCGATCTCGACGATCACCTGGTTGACCGCGACCGGCTCACCCGGGGCGACCTTCCACGAGACGATCTCCGCCTCGGTCAGACCCTCGCCCACATCGGGCAGCAGGAACTGGGACTCGCTCATGTGCGACTTCTTTCGGTTGGCGCGCTCAGTAGGCGAGCGCGCGGTCGACGGCCTCGAGGATGCGGTCGGCGTCGGGGAGGTAGACCTCTTCGAGCTTCGCCGGCGGGAACGGGGTGTCGAATCCGGCCACGCGCAGGATGGGCGACTCCAGCGAATAGAACGCACGCTCGGAGACGGTCGCCGCGATCTCGGAGCCGAGCGAGACGTTGCCGGGCGCCTCCTGCGCGACGATCAGGCGGCCGGTCTTCTGCACCGACTGGACGACGGGCCCGTAGTCGACGGGGGAGAGGGAGCGCAGGTCGACGACCTCGATGCTCCGGCCCTCCTCGGCGGCGATCTCGGCCGCGCGCAGCGCGACGCTCACCATGCCCGCCCAGGCGACCACGGTCACGTCGGTGCCGGTGCGCACGACCCGGCTGGCGTGCAGCGGGGTGTCGTTCTCGACCAGGTCGACCTCGCCCTTGGGCCAGTAGCGGCTCATCGGCTCGAAGAAGATCACCGGGTCGTCGGACTTGATGGCCTCCTGGATCATCCAGTAAGCGTCGTGCGGGGTCGACGGCGCCACGATCCGCAGGCCGGCGGTGTGCGCGAAGTACGCCTCCGGAGCCTCCTGGTGGTGCTCCACGGCGCCGATGTGGCCGCCGTGCGGGATGCGGATCACGATCGGCATCGACACGGCCCCGCTGTGACGGTTGGTCATCTTGGCCAGCTGGGTGGTGATCTGGTCGAAGCCGGGGAACACGAAGCCGTTGAACTGGATCTCGACGACGGGCCGGTACCCGCGCATGGCGAGCCCGATCGCGGTGCCGACGATGCCGGCCTCGGCGAGCGGGGTGTCCACGACGCGCTGCGAGCCGAACTCCTTCTGCAGGCCCTCCGTCACGCGGAAGACGCCGCCGAGCGGGCCGACGTCCTCGCCCAGCACGAGGACCTTCGGGTCCTCGGCGAGCGCGCGACGCAGTCCCGCGTTCAGCGCCTTGACGAGGGGGAGGCTCTGCACCGGCGGTTCCGGAGCGGCGGGTGCCGCCGGGGTCTCGACCGCGGTCTCCGTCTCGTCCTCGGACACGCTCTCGGCGACCGGCTCGGCCGACGACTCCTCGGCCGCGACATCCGCGGCGCTGACGTCGTCGATCGAGAACTCGCGCGCCCACTCCTGCTCGGCCACGTGCTGCTCGAGCACGCGCGAGTCCGGGTCGCTCTCGACGATCTCGACCACGTCGATGGCCTCCGTGTCGGCCTGCGGCTCGCTCGGCGCGTCGTGCGCCGGCTGCCCCTCGTGACCGTCGATCAGTTCGGCCTCCACGTACTCGGCCTCACTCCGCACCTCGTTCACGCGTCACCTCCGAAGGACGACTCGTACTCCTCGAGCCAGCGCCGCTGCTCCTCCATGACGGGGTGCGGCTCGCTGTAGACGTTGTCGAACATCGACTGGATGGGCGGGGGGCCCAGCTGGAGGGTGCGCTTGCGCACGTCGGCGGCCAGGTCGGCCCCCTCCTCCTCCGCGCTGTCGAAGAACGCCTGGCCCATGCCCTGCTGCTCCAGGAACGTCCGGAAGCGCAGGATCGGGTCGCGCTCCGCCCAGTAGGCGGTCTCCTCGTCGGTGCGGTACTTGGTCGGGTCGTCGCTCGACGTGTGGGCGCCGATCCGGTAGGTCAGGGCCTCGATCATGCTCGGGCCCTCGCCGTTGCGGGCGTCGTCGAGGTGCTTCGCCGTCACCGCGTACGAGGCGAGGACGTCGTTGCCGTCCACCTGCACGCCCGGGATGCCGAAGCCGCTCGAGCGCAGGTACAGCGGGGTGCGCGACTGCGTCGACACCGGCACCGAGATGGCCCACTGGTTGTTCTGCAGGAAGAAGACCTGCGGGGTCTGGTAACTCGCGGCGAAAACGAACGCCTCGCTCACGTCGCCCTGGCTGGTGGCGCCGTCGCCGAAGTAGGCGATGACGGCGGCATCCTTCTCGGGGTCGCCGGTGCCGACCGCGCCGTCGAACTTGATGCCCATCGCGTAGCCGGTCGCGTGCAGCGTCTGCGAGCCGATCACGAGCGTGTAGAGGTGGAAGTTGTTCACCGCCGGGTCCGTCGGGTCCCAGCCGCCGTGCGTCACACCGCGCAGAAGAGCGAGGATGCCGACGGGGTCGATGCCGCGCACCATGCCGACCACGTGCTCGCGGTAGGAGGGGAATAGGTGGTCCTGGGGCTTCGCCGCGTGGGCGGAGCCGACCTGGGCGCCCTCCTGGCCGACGCTCGGCACCCACAGGCCGAGCTGGCCCTGGCGCTGCAGGTTCGCCGCCTCGGTGTCGAAGGCCCGCACGCGCACCATGTCGCGGTAGAAGCGGCGGTAGTCGTCTTCGTCGAGGCGCTCCAGGTAGGGGAGGTACTCGCCGGCCGCGTCGCTCGGCTGGAACCGGCCGTCAGCTGTCAGCAGCTGGACGGTGTTCGCCGGGCGCGGAGTATCGTTCGTCGCAACCACCGTTCTAACCTAACCGCTTGGCAGGGTGGTCATTTGGTAGGTTCCGCACAAGATCGGCGGCCACCTCAAGGAGTTTGTCCACAGATTCCTGCTCTCCCACACTGATCCGGATGCCCTCACCCGCGAATGCACGCACGGTGAGCCCGGCATCGAAGAAGGCGTCGTTCGCGATGTCGGTCTGCGCGCCGGTCGCGAGCCACACGAAGTTGCCCTGCGCCTGCGGGACCACCCAGCCCTGCTCGACCAGCGCATCCCGGAGCCGGTCGCGCCGCATCGCCACGCGGGCGACGCGCTCCATCAGCTCGTCCTCGGCCTCGATGGAGGCGATGGCCGCGACGCGGGAGGCGTCCGTCACCGACAGCGGGATGGCCGCCGAGCGTGCTGCGTCGAGCACCGCGGCCGGACCGACCGCGTAGCCGATGCGCAGAGCAGCGAGGCCGTAGGCCTTGGAGAACGTGCGCAGCACGACGAGGTTCGGGTAACGCGAGAGCAGGGGAATGCCGTCCACCGAGCCGTCGACCGTGACGAACTCGTAGTAGGCCTCGTCCAGCAGCACCAGGAGGTCGCCCGGCACCGACGCCATGAACGTCTCGAACTCCGCCGCGGTCACGACGGGCCCGGTCGGGTTGTTCGGCGTGCAGACGATCACGACGCGCGTGCGCTCGGTGATCGCCGCCGCCATGGCCGTGAGGTCGTGCCCGCCGTCGGCGCGGTTCGGCACCTGCACGCTGGTCGCGCCCGCCACGGTCACGAGACCCGGGTACGCCTCGAACGACCGCCACGCGTAGACGACCTCGTCGCCGACGCCGGCCGCGGCCGAGATCAGCTGCGCGAGCAGCGCGACCGAGCCGCTGCCCAGGTGCACCTGCCCGACGTCGACGCCGTGGCGCTCGGCCAGGCGAAGGCGCAGGTCGGCCCCACCGGCGTTGGGGTAGCGGTTGAGCTCGCCCAGGGTGGCGGCCACGGCCTCCACGACGGAGGGGAGCGGCGGGTACGGGTTCTCGTTGCTCGACAGCTTGAAGCCGTCCGCCGGTGCGGCTCGTCCCTGCCGGTAGGCGGGGACCGCCACGATCTCGGGCCGGAGCTTCACGCCGAGCGCGTCTTCGGAAGTCACCTGACCAACTTAGTCTCGCCCGCATTCCTCCGGGGGAATTCCTTCGTCGCTGGCCCCTGTCTCGAATCCGCCGCGCCTGGGATGATGGGCGCATGCGATTCCTGCTCAAGGTCATCATCAACGCCCTGGCGCTCTGGCTGACGACGCTCATCGTCAGCGGCGTCACCGTGCACCCGTACGAGGACACCACCTCCGCCACCGTGCTGACGTACCTGCTCATCGCGGTCATCTTCGGCGTGGTGAACGCGGTCATCGGCACGGCCATCCGCATCGTCGCGTTCCCGATCTACATCATCACGCTCGGGCTCATCTCGCTCGTGGTGAACGCCCTCCTGCTGCTGATCGTCTCGTGGATCAGCGACGCGATGGGCTTCGGCCTGCACGTGGACGGCTTCTGGGCAGGCGTGCTCGGCGCGCTGGTGCTCGGCATCATCGCGTGGCTGTTCGGCCTGATCGTGCGCCCGAACCGCAGCTGACGGCGGCGGGAGCGCCGCGCGCGCGGTGATGGGAGAATAGGCGGCGAACCCCACACGCCGATCCTCGCGAGGAGTCCCATGACCGCCCTGCCTCCCCAGCCCCTGAGCCCTCTGGACGGCCGGTACCGCTCCGCCGTCGTCGACCTCGGCGACCACCTCTCCGAGGCGGGCCTCAACCGGGCGCGCGTGCAGGTCGAGGTGGAGTGGCTCATCTACCTCACCGGGCACCGGATGTTCGGCTCCTCGCCGCTGACGGCCGAGCAGATCCGTTCGCTGCGCACGCTGGCCGACGGCTTCGGGCAGCCCGAGATCGATCGCCTGGCGGAGCTGGAGGCGACCACCAAGCACGACGTCAAGGCGGTCGAGTACCTCGTCCGCGAGCGCCTCCACGCCCTCGGCCTCGACCACATCGCCGAGCTGACGCACTTCGCGGCCACCAGCGAGGACATCAACAACCTCTCCTACGCGCTCACCGTGAGCGCCGCGGTCAACCGGGTGTGGCTGCCCAAGTTCCGCGCCGTGGTGGCCGAGCTGCGCTCGCAGGCCCTGCAGTACCGCGACGACGCGATGCTCGCCCGCACCCACGGCCAACCGGCCACGCCGACGACGATGGGCAAGGAGCTCGCCGTCTTCGTGCACCGCCTCGAGCGGATCCGCAAGCAGGTGGAGCAGACCGAGTACCTCGGCAAGTTCAGCGGCGCCACCGGCACGTTCGCCGCGCACCTCGTCGCCGACCCGGGCGCCGACTGGCCGCGCATCTCGCGCGAGTTCGTCAGCAGCCTCGGCCTCGACTGGAACCCGCTCACCACGCAGATCGAGTCGCACGACTGGCAGGCGGAGCTGTACTCCCGCATCTCGCACGCCAACCGCGTGCTCCACAACCTGTGCACGGACCTCTGGACGTACATCTCGCTCGGCTACTTCCGCCAGGTGCCCGAGCCCGGCGCGACCGGCTCCTCGACCATGCCGCACAAGGTCAACCCGATCCGCTTCGAGAACGCCGAGGCCAACCTGGAGCTCTCCAGCGCCGTGCTCGACTCGCTGTCGCAGACGCTCGTCACCAGCCGCCTCCAGCGCGACCTGACCGACTCGACCACGCAGCGCAACATCGGCGTCGGCCTCGGCCACTCGGTGCTCGCCCTGGACAACATCCAGCGCGGCCTCGGGCAGATCTCGCTCGACCGGGATGCGCTCGCCGCCGATCTCGACGCCAACTGGGAGGTGCTCGCCGAGGCCATCCAGACCGTGATCCGCGCCGAGGTCACCGCCGGCCGCTCGACGATCACCGACCCGTACGCTCTGCTCAAGGAGCTCACGCGCGGCAAGCGGGTCGACCACGCCGGCCTCACCGAGTTCGTGAACGGCCTCGACATCAGCCAGGCGGCCAAGAACCGCCTCCTCGAGCTCACGCCGGCCGGCTACGTCGGTCTCGCGTCGGAGCTCGTCGCGCTGCTCTGATCGCCCCCGCCCCGCGTACGCGAGAGGCCGCCGGCGTCCTGCCGGCGGCCTCTCGTACGTCTGCGACCCGGTGGTCTGCCGGCCGGTGACGGGACAGTGACGGGCCGGTGACGGCTCAGTGACCCGAGGGCTTGTCCTTGTCGCGGGCCTCGGCGTCCTGCTCCAGGATGTCCTTCACCTCGGCGGCGTTCGGCTTGAACGCGAGCGCGAAGAGGGCCATCAGCACGAGCGCGAGGATGAACGCGACGCCGAAGAAGATGCCGGCGAGCAGGAACTCCCTGGTCGCCATCAGCACGATGAGTCCGGTGAAGATCCCGAGTCCGCCCGAGATGGCGAGCAGTTCGACGGGGAGGAAGCGGTCGCGGCGGGTCGGCTTGAGGCTGGAGGTCACGCTGGGGGCTTTCTTGTCGCGCTTGGTCACGAGGTCTCCGTCCGTCCTGCGACGTCGTGCGAGCGCGCGGCGGATCGCAGGGAGACGGCGCCGATGCCCTGGAACACGCCGACGATGACGGCCCAGGCGCCGAACAGCCCGACGGCCAGCAGCGCGTCCGCGGGAACGAGCAGCAGCACGAGGGCGAGCACCGCGGTGAGGGCTCCCGTCACGAGCCAGTCGCGGGCGGCAGCGTCACGGCCGCGGTCGCGGAGGCCGCTGTAGAGCTCGAGGAAGCCGGTGAGGGCGCCCCACACGGTGACGAGGTAGAGGAAGAGGCCGAGGCCGCTGCTCGCGAGCGTCAGTGCGAGCACGCCGGCGACGATCCCGATGGCGCCCTGGATGACGAAGAGCGTGCGGGTCAGCGTGCGCGGGCCGAAGACGAACGTCAGGGCGGCCGTGGCGATGCCGTCGGCGATCGCGAAGCAGCCGAAGACGACGAGCCCGAAGACCGGGGTGTGCGCCCCCTGGGTGAAGGTGACGACGACGGCCGCGATGAGCGCGATGACGGCGCGCACGGCGGGGACGACCCAGTATCGGCTCGGAGTCTGAATCCCCTGGATCTGGGCAGGAACGGCGGGTGCCACTCGGCGACCTCTCTCATACAGGTTTCCCGTCCAGTCTAGCCGTGGCCTACCTGCGCGTTTGCCGCGCGCGGGGGCCGCCGACCGCTACGATCGCGCCATGCGGATCGGTTTCGGCGCCCTGCGCGCGGTCATGGCCCTGGTCACCCTGGCGGCGATCATCGCCCAGCTCGCGAGCAGCATCGCCCAGACCACGGAGAAGGGCGGCAGCGTCGCCGGGCTCGTCACGAACTTTCTGAGCTTCTTCACGATCGACTCCAACGTCGCGACGGTCGTGGTGCTCGCGATCGGCGCCGTGCTGCTCTTCACCCGCTCGGACGACGATCCGGGATGGTTCACCGCCCTCCGTGCTGCCGTGGTCACCTACATGGTCACGACCGGCGTGGTCTACAACCTCCTGCTGCGCAACCTCCCGTTGCCGCAGGGGCAGACGGTGGCGTGGTCGAACGAGGTGCTGCACGTGATCGCCCCGTTGTACATGCTGCTCGACTGGCTGTTCGCGCCAGGTCGCGCTCCGCTGCGCCGCCGGGTCGTCTGGTGGATCGCGGCGTTCCCGATCGTCTGGGCGGTCTACACGTTGCTGCGAGCGCCGATCGCGGCCGACCCCAACACCGGCAAGCAGCCCTGGTACCCGTACCCGTTCCTCAACCCGGCGACCTCCGCCAACGGCTATCTCTCGGTGGCGTTCTACATCGTGCTGATCGCGGTGGTCATCCTCTGCGCCGGATACGGGGTCGTCTGGGTCTCCCGTCGCTGGCGCGGGGCCAGGCCGTTGCCGGTCGAGGGGGAGTCCGCGGCCTGATCAGCGGGCCGCGGGCCGTCCGATCCGCGGCTCGCTGGCGCGGGAGGCCGTGCCGTCCTCTCGCCCCGACCACACGACGACGGCGGTGATGCCGCCGATGACGAGCAGGAAGGCGCCGGTCGGCGTGATCCGGTCCGCGAGGCCGTGCTGGGCGCAGAGGGCCGAGACGATCCCCGCCGCTACGCCGGCGAACGACACGACGGCGAAAGAGTACGAGACCGCGCTGGCCGCGCCGGTCTGCACGAGCCCGGTGACGATGAGGGCCGCGGCGGCGATGAGCCACACGGCGGCGAGCGGGAAGGCGAGCGCGAGCCCGATCGTGTCCCGCAGCAGGAGGCCGGGAACGAGGTAGACGACGGCCGCCGCGAGCATCAGCACGACCCCGAGGCCGAGGTACCCGAGGAGGCGCGAGCGCTCGGTGCCGAGGCGGTCCAACGGCGCGCGCAGCGCCGTCCAGGTGAACGCCAGGGAGAACGCGACCACCGCGAGTGCGACCGCGCCTGCGCTCTGCAGGAGGGGGAGGAGGATCGTGTCCATTCCTCCATTGAAGCGCCGGAAGGTCGCGAGCGCGTCATCCCGCAGGATGATCCGCATGGGACGACGGAGGGCCGCCTCGTGGCGAGACGGCCCTCCGTGGATCCGCGATGTCAGGCGTCGCGACGTGCTCCGTGCGCTGCGCGGCGCCGGCTGAGCAGCAGCACGCCGCCGGCCGCGAGGAGCGCGGCCGCGATGGCGCCGAACGCGCCGATCGCGAGGCTGGAGCCCGTGGAGGCCAGCGCCGGGTCACCCGCCACCGCCATCGCGGCGACCGTGACGGTCAGCTGCGACGTCGAGGCTGCGAACGAGGCGTCTCCGCTGTAGGTCGCGGTGATCGCGTGCGTTCCCGCGCCGAGGGCCGTCGTCCGGCAGGAGGTCGCCGGCAGCGTGACCGTGCAGAGGGTGCGCCCGGTCGCGTCGGTGAACGTGACGGTGCCGGTGGCGCCGGTCGGGAGTCCCGTGGCGGTGAGCGTCACCGCACCGCTGGCGAGGGCGTGCCGCGTTGCGAGCTTCGTCGGCTGGGGCGCGACCACGAGGGTGAAGTCCGACCCCGTCGCGGGCTCGTGGTTGTCGTCGCCGCTGTACTCCGCGTGGACCGTGTACTTCCCGCCGCGGAGCGTGTCCGGGATCGCACAGGTGGTCTCGGGGAGCGTGGCGGTGCAGAGCACGGTGCCGTCGTCCAGCACGAACGAGATCGTCCCGGTGGCGTCCTTCGGCACGCCGTCGACCGTGACGTCGACGGTCTTGCCGTGCTCGACGGTGACGATGTCCGGGTCGGTGCCGCCGGTGCCCCCGCCGCCCTGGCCGGGTCCGCCGTTGCCGCCGCCCTGTCCCGGGCCGCCGGTGCCGATGGTGGAGACGGCCTTGCGGACGGCGAGGGTCGCCTCGGCGGAGTCGGCCTTCGTGTAGACGTCGTCACCCGAGTACGCGACCGTGACCGGGTACTCGCCGGCCGCGAGGGTGGTGAGCGTCGGGCAGCTTGTCACGGGAAGTGTCGTGGAGCAGAGGGTCTTCCCTCCAGAGGTGAAGGTGAGCGTGCCGGTGGCGTCGGACGGCAGGCCGGTCGCGGAGAGCGTGGCGGCCGTGCCGTACGGCACCTCGGTCGGCGCGACCGTCAGTGCGACGGCGGTAGAAACCTTGGTCACCGTGAGGGTCAGTTCCGCACGGTCGGTCCCGGTGACGGCGGCGTGGTCGTCGTCGCCGGCGTAACCGATCAGGACGGTGTGAGTACCGATCTCACTCGCCGCCGTCGTGCAGCTGGCCGTGCCGCCCGAGATCGTCGCCGTGCAGAGCACGTCGCCGGATTCCTGGTCGGTGAAGGTCACGGTGCCCGTCGGCGGGGTGGGCGCGTTCGGGGCGCTCGATGCGACCGTCGCCGTGAGGGTGGCGGTTGCGCCGCGCTCGACCGTGACATCGCCCGCGGTGACGAGCACCGGCTGCTTCTGCACGGCGAACGTGTTCGAGACCGTGACGGCTTCGGCGTCCGTGGAGGCGAGGACCGTGGAGATCGTCGCGCTGCGGGCCTTGCCCGAGACGGTGTACGGGAGGGACAGCGTCGGCAGGTCCGTGCCCGGCTGGATCGGCGAGGCCGCGTCGACCGTGTAGTCGCAGGTCTCGACCTGGCCCGCGATGGTGCAGGACCATCCGGTCGGAAGGTCGGTCGGCTGCGTGGGCTGCACGTTCGCCGGGAAGGTGGTGGTCGCACGGATGAGCTGCGATTCCGTTCCACCGGCCGTCGTCACGGTCGGGGTGACCGTGTAGGTCCCGGTTCCCGCGTGGGCGACGGAGGTGTCGCCTCCCGCTGCCGCGGAGAGCACGGGAACGGGGCCGGCCGCCGTCTTCGCCTCGAGGTAGTTGACCTCGTGGATGTCGGACGCACCGCCGGTGCCGGCGACCCAGCCGTAGGTGAGCTTGTACGGGTATCCGGTGGCCGGGTCGATCCACGAGGCCGGGATGGAGGCGGCGTTGGACGTGGTCGAGAGCGTCGGGAGGGATCCGGTGAGGACCTGCTGGCTTCCGCTGATCGGGGTGAAGATCACGGCGAACTGACCCGCGGCGACCGTGACGGTGGTCGCCCGCTGTGCGGCGATCGGGTTCGCGGTCGGGTTGATGACGATCTCCACCGGCACCTTCGCCTGGGCGCGGGACGACGCGCCCACCTTGCTCAGGGAACCCGTGAGCGGCGTGTTGGCGGTCGACTTGACGACGCAGTAGCCCGTGGTGCCGTTGCCCGGGCCGCGCACCGTGACGCTGTCCGGGTACCGCACGCGCGTCGGGGTCAGGCTGCAGCCCGTGCCCTCGAAGTCGGGGTGGTTGAAGTTGCCGTAACGGTCGAGGCCGATGCCGAGGTAGGCGTGCGCGAGGCCGCTGCCGGACTTCGTGCCGCTGTAGCCCAGCGACCCGCCGAGCTGGCCGATCTGGGTCGGCACCGCCGGGTTGTACGGGTCGGTGGCGGCCAGGTAGAAGACGATGCCGTCCGCCGTGATCCCGGTCTGATCGGCGGCGCCGTTGTACTGGTAGCTGTCGAAGATCGCGTCGATGCCCTTGGTGATCGGCACCGACTGCTTGGCGCCGACGCCGCCGGTCTGGTTGAGCGTCGCGGACGTCAGGCGCAGCGCACCGTTGCCGTCCGCATCCGCCGCTCCGCCGCAGCCGGGGATGGTGTCAGTGGCCGTGACCGCGGTCGTGGTGCGCGCGGTCAGGCAAGCCTTGTTGGCTCCGGACGGCGCGCCCGGCAGCGTGTAGCCGCTGCCCGCGGTCGTGCCGGTGAAGCCTTCGTTGACGAAGGTGGTCTGCGCCGGCGGCGACACCGGGTCGGCGTACGACGCCGTGGCCCCTGTCAGGACGAGCGCGGCGACACCGAGAGCGGCGACGCCGGAGAAGAGGGAACGGGATATGGACGTGACCGTTGCGGGACGGTCGCCGGTTTTCGGGCGCAAAGAAACCTCGGGCAGGTATGGCGGCGCTAGGACGCGCCGGAATCGGGTAGCCGTGCCGCCTTCGGTCGATCGTGTCGGGTGCGAATCGTCGGTGGGGCGACTTCGGTGCTCAGTCGTTATGACATTAGTGAACGCTCAGACTCGGAAACGCCCGAAATCGCCTACGTTCCCTCGAATTGGGGGCAGGAGCGCGTGTAGGCTGCCCCCAATTGCGGCCGACGGGGGAACGTGATCGAGATGCGGCAGGACGAGGACGGCGTGTTCCGGCCCGAGGGCCCGGACACCCCGCTTCCGTACGGCCTGCCCGAGGATCCTCAGGAGCCCTACGTGGCCATCGTGGCCCCGAACATCGACAAGATCTCGGCGGGGGCCTTCACTCCCGGGACGCTCGCCGGCCGCCGGACACGGCGCGGGCTCATCGCCTTCGCCGCCTCCGTCGCGGGCGGTCTGGTCGTCATCGGCATCGTCGTCGCCGTTCAGACGGTGATGGCCGCGCTGGGTGCGGACTAGCGTTCTCTCCGCGCCAGGTTGACCGCGTTGATGAGGTGGCTCCCCGCGAGGGCGAGGCGGTACTTCTTCTCGGCCGGCAGACTGCCCGGGTCACGCAGCACGGCATCCACGTCGCCTGCGTCGAGTCCGGCCAGGTCGGCGATGTTCCTCGCCGTGAGGCGGCAGTCGATCGTCAACGACTCGTAGATCGCACGGAGGCGTTCATCGTCGCCGACCTGCATCCCCTCGGTCAGCTGCCCGGCCAGGACGGACAGTCTGACGATCTCGTCGTCGGAGAGCACCTGCGGCCGGGCGGAGAGCCCGACCGGCGCGCCGGCATGCTCGTCGAGGAACGCCTCCAGCCGCTCCGACCGGATGCCCGTGATGGCCTGCAGCGCCTTCTCGGTGATCGCGCCTGCCTCGAGGAGCTCCTTCAGTTCGGCCGCGGGGTCGAACGCCTGCGTCGTCATGGGTGACCGGTGGTCCCTTCTCGCCACGGGACGGCGATGACGTGCACGTCGTCTTCGTGGACGATCCGCCCCGGGTCCGCGGTCTCGACTCTTTCCCACGCCACCTGGTGCGCATCCAATAGCTCGGTGTAGAGCGCCGTCCTGTCGATCAGCTCGACGGCGGAGAGCTTGAACCACGCGACGGCACCGGCATGGACAGCACGGTCGTAGACGGCCGGGTCCGCGCGCGTGGGCTCTGCGTACGCGGCCTCGAACCAGTCGTTGCTGCGCCTCCACAGTCCGTACTCGTCCACGTTCAGCCTCCCGGCTCGCGCGAGGCCGTTGGCGAGCGCGAAGACGCCGACCCGCACACCACGCGCATTGGCGGTGGCCGAACGGAATCGCACGAAGTGAGGTGCAGGCATGGGCCTCGCTCTCCAGCGTTCTACATCGGCGCCATGTCGGCGAAGCGGGAGTACATGCCCTGGAAGGCGACGGTGACGGTCTTGGTGGGGCCGTTGCGGTGCTTGGCGACGATGAGGTCGGCCTCGCCGGCGCGGGGGTTGTCCTTCTCGTAGGCGGACTCGCGGTGGAGCAGGATCACCATGTCGGCGTCCTGCTCGATCGAGCCGGACTCGCGGAGGTCGCTCAGGGCGGGGAGCTTGTCGGCGCGCTGCTCGGGGCCACGGTTCAGCTGCGAGAGGGCGATGACCGGCACCTGGAGCTCCTTGGCGAGGAGCTTGAGGGCACGCGAGAACTCGGAGACCTCCTGCTGACGGCTCTCGACCCGCTTGCCGCTGGTCATGAGCTGGAGGTAGTCGATGACGACCATCTTGAGGCCGACGCGCTGCTTGAGGCGGCGGCACTTGGCACGGATCTCGACGAGCGTCATGTTCGGGCTGTCGTCGATGTAGAGGGGGGCGTCGTTGATGCGGCCCCGGGTGGCGGCGATGGTCGTCCAGTCGCGGTTGTCGACGGTTCCCTTGCGCATGTGCTGCAGCGGAACGGTCGCCTCGGCGGAGAGCAGACGCATCGCGATCTCGCTGCGCCCCATCTCGAGGGAGAAGAAGATGGTCGGCATGTCGTGCTTGATGGCCGCGGCGCGGGCGAAGTCGAGCGCGAGCGTCGACTTTCCGAGCGCGGGTCGGGCGGCGACGATGACCATCTGGCCGGGGTGGAGGCCGTTCGTCAGCTCGTCGAGCTCGCTGAAGCCGGTCGGGACGCCCGTCATCGAGCCGTCCTTGTGCTTGGCCGCCTCGATCTCGTCGATGGCGACGGTGACGGCCTCCGTCAGCGGGACGTAGTCCTCGGCCTCCTGGGCGCCCGTCACCGAGTAGATCTCGGCCTGCGCGTTGTTGACGAGGTCGAGGACCTCGCCCTCGGCCTTGTAGCCCATCTGCGTGATGCGGGTCCCGGCCTCGACCAGACGGCGCAGCAGCGCCTTCTCGGTCACGATGTTGGCGTAGTAGCCGGCGTTGGCCGCGGTGGGCACGAGGCTCGTCAGGGTGTGGAGGTACTCGGCGCCTCCGGCCCGGGAGAGTTCGCCGAGCTTGGTCAGCTCGTCGGTGACGGTGATCACGTCGGTGGGCTCACCGTGGGAGTACAGCGAGAGGATCGCGTCGTAGATGATCTCGTGCTTCGGGATGTAGAAGTCGGTGCCGCGCACGACCTCGACCACGTCGGCCACCGCGTCCTTGCTCAGCAGCATGCCGCCGAGAGCGCTCTGCTCGGCGAGCAGGTCGTGCGGAGGAGTCCGCTCGGTGCTCCGCGGCTCGGTCGCGGGTGCGCCTCCGTCGGCGAGGCCGATATGGGCGATCGACACGTTCTCTCCTCACTCTGACCGCAGCAGCCACGCGGGCGTGGTCACGGTCTCAGCTTCGCCGTGGGGCGTCGGGATGCCCGCAGGCGCGCCGCCGGTTCGACGACCGACGCGGGCGGCTCGGGAACCGCGCGCCGTCGCCTCCGATGGTCTCTCCGACCACCGACAGAACCGGTCCATCCGGCGGGCGATCCATCGGCGTCGCTTCACCCTACGAACCCGGCAGGGGGTCCACAACTCGGCCTGTGGATAACTGTGTGGAGAATCTGCGCGAAACGCCGCCGTGCTTGTGCAGAACATGTGGGGAAGTCTGTGGACAGGGAAGATATTTCTGTCACTAAAGCGGCTTTGACCTGGCCTTTTTCTATCCCCAGGTTGTGTGTAGAAAGTACTTCGGGGACTGTGGTGAAACGCGTTATCCGGGCGTGTCGACCTGTGTACAAGATCGGGGGAAAAGTCCGTTAACGAGGTGTAGCGGCGGGCATGCGCCCACCGCTACACTGACTCTCTTCGTCGCCTACTTGGCAGCGACCACCTGCAGGGTGATGACGGCCGAGAGGTCGTCGTGCAGACGCACGGTCGCCTCGTGGTCGCCGACGACCTTGATCGCGTTGGGGAGCTCGATCTTGCGCTTGTCGAGCTCGCCGATGCCCGCCGCCTTGACGGCGTCGGCGACATCGCCGGTCTTCACGGAGCCGAACAGACGGCCCTCGCGGCCCGCCTTCACGACGAGCTTGACCTTGGTCGCCTCGAGCTTGGCCTTGAGGTCCTGGGCCTGCTCGACGGTGTGCAGCTCACGAGCGGCGCGAGCCGCCTTGATCTGCTCGACCTGCTTCTCGCCACCGCGCGACCACGCGATCGCGAAGCCCTGCGGGACGAGGTAGTTGCGCGCGTAGCCGTTCTTGACGTCGACGACGTCACCGGCCGAGCCGAGGCCAGTGACCTCGTGCGTCAGAATAACTTTCGACATGGGTGATCTCCTTAACGGCCCGAGCCGGCGTAGGGGAGAAGTGCCATCTCGCGCGCGTTCTTGACTGCGCGGGCGATCAGGCGCTGCTCCTGGACGGAGACACCGGTGATGCGGCGGGCGCGGATCTTTCCACGCTCCGAGATGAACTTGCGCAGGGTTGCGACGTCCTTGTAGTCAATGACGCCGACGCGAACGGACTTCGCGGGAGCGGCGTTCTTGCCGTCCTTGCCCTTGCGGATCGGCTTGCGGCGGTCGCCGCTCGACTTTCCAGCCATGATTTCCTTTGCTTTCTGCCCATCCCGGCGCTACCGGGAGGGCTGATGAATGTAAGAGGGCCCTTAGAAGGGGGTCTCGTCGTTGTAGGAACCCGGAGTGTTCCAGACGTCGGCGCCCGCGGACGGATCCGCGGGGGCGGAGGCGGCCCAGGGCTCTTCGACGGCGGCGGGAGCGCCTCCACCGAATCCACCCGGTGCGCGACCGGACGACTGAGCACGGGTCACCTGAGCGGTGGCGTAACGCAGCGACGGCCCGATCTCGTCGATCTCGAGCTCCATCGACGTGCGCTTCTCGCCTTCCTTCGTCTCGTAGGAGCGCTGCTTGAGCCGCCCCTGAGCGATGACGCGGGACCCCTTGGTCAGCGAGCCCGCGACGTGCTCGGCGAATTCACGCCAGACGCTCGCCCGGAGGAACAGGGCCTCACCGTCCTTCCACTCGTTCGCCTGACGGTCGAACGTGCGGGGAGTGGACGCGATGGTGAAGTTGGCGACGGCCAGCCCGTTCTGCGTGTAACGCAGCTCGGGGTCGGCCGTGAGGTTGCCCACCACGGTGATGACGGTCTCGCCGGCCATCGGACTAGGCGCCGGCCTTCTCGGTGCCGGCGGAGGCGGCCTTGCGGGCAGCCTTCTCGTCGGCGCGCTGCTGAGCGGCGGCGACCTGAGCGATCGCTTCCTCGGCGCGCAGCACCTTGGTGCGCATGACGGCCTCGCTGAGCTTCAGCTGGCGGTCGAGCTCCTTGGTGGTGTCACCGGTGGCGGTCAGCTGAACGACCGCGTAGATGCCCTCGGACTTCTTGTTGATCTCGTAAGCCAGGCGACGGCGACCCCAGATGTCGACGCTGTCGATCGTTCCACCGTCGTTACGAACGACATTGAGGAACTTGTCAAGGCTGGGAGCAACGGTGCGCTCATCGATCTCTGGATCGAGGATGACCATCAGCTCGTACTGATGCATGACTAACCCACCTCCCTTGGTCTCAGCGGCTGCAGACGGTCTGCAGCAGGAGGGTTGTACATCGGTTGTGCGGGCAGAGTTCTGCCCAGGCAACTTTCCAATGGTACCGGACGGGGCGTGAACATGCCAGCCGGGGGTGGGGAGCTGAGTGGCGGGGGAGTCGAGGAGGTTCGTCATGCCCTCAGCATCGCCGCCGCATCCCGCGCGGGTGCGGGTGCCCGAAGATCCGTGGAGAACTCCGCGCAGCCACAGTTTGTGGAGGGCTCAGCGCCTCAGCGGGCGGCCCACCACGCCAGCAGGCGCCGCGTCGCCTCCTCCTCGCCCAGCGGGCCCTCGTCGAGCCGCAGCTCCAGGAGGAACTTCATCGCCTGCCCGACCTCACGCCCGGGCGCGATGCCGAGGATGCTCATCACCTGCTGGCCGTCGAGGTCCGGACGGACCGCGTCCAGCTCCTCCTGCTCCTGGAGCTCGCGGATGCGCTGCTCGAGGTCGTCGTAGGCGAAGCCCAGCCGGTCGGCCTTGCGCCGGTTGCGGGTCGTGACGTCCGCCCGGGTGAGCATGTGGAGGCGCTCGAGCTGCGCCCCGGCGTCGCGCACGTAGCGGCGCACGGCCGAGTCGGTCCAGCTCGCGTCGGCGTACCCGAAGAAGCGGAGGTGCAGCTCGATCAGGCGCGCCACGGCCTCGACGGTCGCCTTGTCGAAGCGGAGCGCCGTCAGCCGCTTCTTCGCCAGCTTCGCCCCGACGACATCGTGGTGGTAGAAGCTGACGGCTCCGCCCGGCTCGAACCGACGCGTCGCTGGCTTGCCGATGTCATGGAGGATCGCGGCGAGACGCAGCACGAGGTCGGGCGCCTCGCCCGGGTGGCGCTCCTTCTCGTAGCCGATGGCCTGCTCCAGCACCGTGAGGCTGTGCTGATAGACGTCCTTGTGGTGGTGGTGCTCGTCCACCTCCAGCCGCAGGGCGGGCACCTCGGGCAGCACCTCGTCGGCCAGCCCGGTCTGCACCAGCAGCTCGATGCCGGGGCGTGGGTCGTCGGCGCAGAGCAGCTTGGTGAGTTCGTCGCGCACGCGCTCCGCGCTGATGATGCGGATGCGCTCGGCCATCCGGGTCATCGCGTCGACCGTGGCGTCGTCGACCGCGAAGCCGAGCTGGGCGGCGAACCGCGCCGCGCGCAGCATCCGGAGCGGGTCGTCGCCGAACGAGATCTCCGGGCTCGACGGAGTGGTGATGATGCGCTGCATGAGGTGCTCGACCCCGCCCGACGGATCGACGAGGCGGACCTCCGGGATCCGCAGCGCGAGCGCGTTCACGGTGAAATCCCGGCGCAGGAGGTCGCCCTCCAGCGAGTCCCCGAACACGACGTCCGGCTTGCGGGTCTCGCCGTCGTAGCTGTCGCTCCGGTACGTGGTGACCTCGACCGTGTCGTCGCCGAAGCGCGCGCCGATCGTGCCGAACTGGCGCCCGATGTCCCACACGGCGTCGGCGTGGGGGGAGACGACCTTCAGGATGTCGTCCGGACGGGCGTCGGTGGTGAAGTCGAGATCGTGTACGGCGCGCCCGAGCAGGGCGTCGCGAACAGGGCCCCCGACGAGCGAGAGCTCGTAGCCCGCCGCCGCGAAGAGGGAGGCGAGTCGGGCGACCGTGGGCGAAGCCGCGAGGTCGCCGAGACGTTCGAGGGATTCGGCGACGCTCTGCATGGTCATCCAGTTTACGGGCGTGCTGGCCGGCCTCTCAGGGGGTGGCATCTAGAATCGTCGTCATGGAGGCCGAGCAGGGATCGCGCGTCGTCGCATGAGCGCAGCCGACCCCACCCTCCTCCAGGGTGCCCGTCACCGGCGTGCGACCGGTCGTCTTGCGACGGTCATCGCCGCCTTCGCCGCCGCGACCGCGCTGTTCGCCGCGACGCCCACGGCCGCGTCGGCGGCGCCTGAACCGAGGGATTCCGCGGTGACGACGGCCAGGTCCGCCGCCTCCGACTCCGGGCTCACCGCGAGCGTCACCGCCGAGAACGCCGGCGTGCTGGCCGCCGGGCAAGATCTCACCGTCTCGGTGACCGTCTCCAACCCGACCGACTCGCCCGTCTCCACCGGCACGGTGTCGGTGTGGCTCGACCCGCGGGCGATGGCATCGCGCGGGTCCCTCACGGACTGGCTCGGATCGGCCGACCCGGCCTCCAATCCCGTGACACTCGGGGAGGCCACGCTCGCTCCTCTGGAGAGCGGGACGAGCACCGTCGTGCGCGTCACCGTCCCGCCCGCGTCGATCCCGTTCGGCACGCGACCGGATTCGGCGGTCTTCGGCATCGGGGCGACCGTCTCCGCCGGCGCCACCGCCACGGAGGCGCGCGGCTCCGTCGTCTGGAGCGCGGCCGACACCGGTTCGCGTTCGAGCATCGGCGTCGTGATGCCGATCGTCAGCCCCTCCACCTCAGACGGCCTCATCTCCTCGGCCGACCTCGCCACCTACACGGCGGCGAACGGCGTCCTGACCCGCGATCTCGACGGCCTGGAGGGGCACAGCGCCGTCACGCTGGGCATCGATCCGATGATCATCGCGTCGATCCGCGCGCTCGGCAATGCCGCACCGGCCACGGCGGTCGACTGGCTGCGCCGTCTCGCGGTCCTCCCCAACGAAACCTTCTCACTCGGTTACGGCGACGCCGACCCCACCGGGCAGATCCAGGCCGGCGCCGCCGCGCCGCTGGTGCCCACCTCCTTCGCCTACGCGCTCGATCCGAAGAACTTCTCGCCGACCCCGACCTCCATCGGCGAGCCCGTCGCGCCCCCCACGACGACCGGCACCTCCGCACCCACCCCGACACCCACTCCGACATCGGGGCCGACCCTCCCCACGCTGGAGGGTCTGACCGCCTGGGACTTCTCGCTCACCGGCATCGCGTGGCCCGGTGACAAGACGGCCCGTGCCGCCGATCTGGCACCGTTGGCCGCGGCCGGTCTGTCGACCGTGATCGTCTCGGGCGACAACACCAACGCGGCCGATCTGGATTCGACCCCGAACGCCGCAGTGACGGCGACCGGCAGCAGCGTCGTGTCGTCCGATCAGCGACTCTCCGACGCCCTCCGCTCCGCGATCTCCGCCCCCAGCGACGTGGCCTGGAACACCGCGATGGGCAAGCTGAACGCGCAGCTGCAGCTCATCACGGCCGAGGGAGGCGACCCACGGCACCTGCTCATCGGCCTCGACCGCTCCTGGCCATCGAGCGGCACCCAGCTCAAACGGACCCTCGACGCACTGTCCTCCTCGCCGTGGGCAACGCCGTCGACGCTCGACTCCGTGACGTCGGCAGCGCCGTCGACCGGGCTCACACTCACGGACGCCCCCGAAACGCAGACGCGCATCGACTCGATCCGCGCCCTGTTCGCCGACGAAACATCGCTCGGGGCGTTCTCGTCCGTGCTCGACGCCCCCGAGACGCTCACCGGGCACGTGCGAGCGCAGCTCCTGACGCTGCTCGCCGTCTCCTGGCAGAACCCGCGCACGGACTGGACGGCCGCTGTCACCGCGTCGCAGAAGTCGACCGTCAAGACCCTCCACTCCATCCGCATCCTGCCGACCGAGAACATCAATCTCGTGAGCGCGCAGGGGTCCATCCCGTTCACGGTCAGCAACGAGCTCACGGGGGAGGCGGCGACCGTCGCGCTCACCGCGGCCCCGTCGAACAGCCGGCTCGAGATCGACGACACCGCCACGAAGCGCATCCCGCAGGACTCCCGTGCCACGGTCCTCATCCCGGTGAAGGCCAAGGTCGGCAACGGGCAGGTGGTGCTCTCCCTGCGCCTCTACAGCCCCACCGGCGTCCCGATCGGCGACCCCACGTCGGTGACCGTCGACGTCCACGCCGACTGGGAGGGCATCGGCGCCCTCATCCTGGGCGTCCTGCTGGTGCTGCTCTTCGGCTTCGGCATCGTGCGCAACATCCTGCGCCGACGCAAGGAGCGCCGGCCGGAGGAAGAGGGGGAGACTCCTGCCGCCGACGCGGCCGAGCCGACCGATGCGCCCGAACCGACAGATGCGCCCGAGCCGCCGACGCCGGAGGACGGCCCGCGTGGCTAGCATCGGGCGCGCCAGCGCCATGCTCGCCTCGGGAACGTTCGTCTCGCGCATCCTCGGCTTCGCGAAGGCGTGGCTGCTGGTGCAGGCCATCGGCACGCTGAGCCTTGCGGCGAACGCCTACGGCACCGCGACGTCGGTGCCCAACAGCCTCTACGCGATCATCGCCCAGGGAATCCTGAACGCCATCCTGGTGCCGCAGATCGTCCGAGCGTCCGTCAACTCAGACGGCGGCCGCGCGTACATCAACAAACTGGTCACGCTCGGGATGGTCGTCTTCGCCGGTGTGACCGTCGTCGCGACCGTGGCCGCTCCCCTCCTCATGAGCCTCTACGGCCTCCGCGGCGAGCAGGCGCAGCTCGCCACGACCTTCGCCTACTGGTCGCTCCCGCAGATCTTCTTCCTCGGCCTGTACACGCTGCTCGGCGAGGTCCTCAACGCCCGCAAGTCGTTCGGCCCGTTCACCTGGGCCCCGGTGCTGAACAACGTCGTCGCCATCGTCATGCTCGGCGGCTTCATCCTGCTCTTCGGCGTGTACTCGAAGACGGGCAACCCGCACGACACGTGGTCGCTCGGGATGATCGCCCTGCTGGCCGGGGGAGCGACGCTCGGCATCGCAGTGCAGGCCCTCGTGCTCTTCTTCTTCTGGCGCCGCATCGGCCTGAGGTTCCGATTCGACTTCGGCTGGCGCGGCGTCAACCTCGGGAGCGCGGGCAAGGCCGCCGGCTGGACGTTCGGCATGCTGATCGTGACCCAGATCGCCGGCCTCATCGAGCTGAACGTGTCGAACTCGGCCGGCCAGGGCTACGCGGGCTCGTTCGTCATGAACAACGCCTGGCTGATCTTCATGCTCCCGCACGGCATCATCGCCGTGTCGATCGTCACCGCCTACTACACGCGGATGGCTGAGCACGCCCACCGCGGCGCCCTCGCCGACTTCCGCGCCGACTTCTCCAGCGGGGCGCGGTCGATCATGTTCCTGATCGTCTTCTCGTCGGCCGCGCTGATCGTCGTCGCGTATCCCATCGCCCGCGTGTTCACCTCCAGCTATCAGTCCCTGGGCCTCGTCCTCATCGCGTATCTGGTCGGGCTGGTCCCCTTCTCGCTCGTCTTCATGGCGCAGCGCGCCTTCTACTCGCTGGGGGACACCCGCACGCCGTTCCTCTTCACCGTCGCGCAGTCGATCGTGATCGTGATCGGCGTGCTGGCCTGCTTCACCGTCGGCCCCGAGTTCCGCGCCGCGGCCGTCGCCCTCGTCGTGTCGATCGCGAGCGTCATCCAGGCCGTGCTCGCGTTCGCGCTGCTCCGGCGCAGGGTCGGGGGAGTGGACGGCCGCCGCATCGCCAGCGGGCTGTGGCGGTTCCTCCTGGCCGCCCTCGCCGCGATGATCGCCGGAGCGGGCTTCCTGGTGCTGCTCGGGGGAGTGGAGCCGGGCGCCTTCCCGGTGAGCGGCATCCTCGGCGCCATCGTCTCGTCCGCTGTCGTGGGCGTCGTGATGCTCGTCGTGTACGTCGGATTCCTCGCGATCTTCCGTTCGAGCGACCTGGAAGCGGGAGTCGGACCAATCCTCGACCGCCTTCGGCGCCGAACTCCACACAGCGGGTGACACGGAATACCATCCGCCTAGGATGTGTTCTACAGGTCGGTGCCTCCGGTCCCGGGAGCACTGCAGACAGTCAAGGAGTTCCGCCGTGCGGCAGATCATCATCATCGGTTCCGGCCCTGCCGGTTACACCGCGGCCATCTACGCGGCCCGCGCCAATCTGAAGCCGCTGCTGATCGCCTCCTCCGTCGAGGCCGGTGGCGAGCTGATGAACACCACCGAGGTCGAGAACTTCCCCGGATTCCCCGACGGGATCATGGGCCCCGACCTCATGTTCAAGATGCAGGCCCAGGCCGAGAAGTTCGGCACCGAGGTCGTGCTCGACGACGTCGTCTCGGTCGATCTGACCGGCGAGGTCAAGACCGTCACGCTCGGCTCCGGCGCGGTCCACGAGGCACTGTCCGTGATCTTCGCGACCGGTTCCGCGTACCGCAAGCTGGGCCTGGAGGACGAAGAGCGTCTGTCCGGCCACGGCGTCTCGTGGTGCGCCACCTGCGACGGGTTCTTCTTCCGCGAGCGCACGATCGCCGTCGTCGGCGGCGGCGACTCGGCGATGGAGGAGGCCAACTTCCTTACCCGCTTCGCGGACAAGGTCTACGTCATCCACCGTCGCGACAGCCTCCGCGCCTCCAAGATCATGCAGGAGCGCGCCTTCGCCAACGAGAAGATCGAGTTCGTCTGGAACTCGGAGGTCGTCGGCATCGGCGGCAGCGAGCAGGTGCAGCACGTGAAGCTGCGCAACCTCGAGACCGGCGCGGAGAGCGAGCTGGAGCTCCAGGGCCTCTTCATCGCGATCGGCAACGACCCCCGCGTCCACCTCGTCCACGGTCAGCTCGACCTCACGGCCGAAGGCACCATCGCGGTCGACGGACGCACGTCGAAGACCAACCTCCCCGGTGTCTTCGCCGCGGGCGACGTGATCGACCCGACCTACCGTCAGGCCGTCACGGCTGCGGCGTCGGGCACCGTCGCCGCACTCGACGCGGAGCACTTCCTCGCGTCCCTCCCCCAGAACCTGCTGGAGAAGGCGGTCGAGCCCGCCTCCAGCGACCTTTCACTCTCGACCACCGTCTAAGGAGAAACAGACAATGTCAGCAGCACGTTCGGTCACGGACGCGACGTTCGAGCAGGACGTCCTCAACAACGAGAAGACCATCCTCGTGGACTTCTGGGCAGAGTGGTGCGGCCCGTGTCGCGCCGTCGGCCCGATCCTCGACCAGATCGCGGCGGAGCACTCCGACAAGATCGAGATCGTCAAGCTCAATGTCGACGAGAACCCGCAGACCGCTGCGAAGTACCAGATCACCTCCATCCCCGCGATGAAGGTCTACCAGGGCGGAGAGGTCGTCAAGACCGTCATCGGCGCCAAGCCGAAGCCCGCCCTCGAAGCCGACCTGGCCGCCTACCTCGCGTAGCCGACCAGCCTCTTCGCAGACCCGTCCGGCGCTCACCCGCCGGGCGGGTCTTTTTCGTATCCGCCGCGCCCCGCGGATTTTCCGCAGGGCGCACCACCCAAATAGCATGACTAAACGCCACTAGAAATGGAATGACTCGTGACCGAACAGGGCATCCCGCCACAGCGGGGCAACAATCTGGACCCGTGGTACAGCCACTACGCGCAGCGCACCAGCGGCCTGGCCGCCAGTGAGGTCCGAGCCCTGTTCGCCGTCGCCAGCCGCCCCGAGGTGGTCTCACTGGCCGGCGGCATGCCCTACGTCGCCGCGCTGCCCGAGGACCTCGTCGTGGGCGCGATGGACCGCGTCATGCGCGAGCAAGGCCCTGTCGCCCTGCAATACGGCTCCGGCCAGGGCGTGCCCGCGCTGCGGGAGCAGATCCTCGACGTGATGGCCCTGGAGGGCATCAGCGGCAGCGCGGACGACGTCGTGGTCACGACGGGCTCTCAGCACGCGCTCGAGCTCTTCAGCAAGCTCTTCATCGACCCGGGGGATGTCGTCCTCGCCGAGGGGCCGAGCTACGTCACCGCGATGGTGATCTTCCGGTCGTACCAGGCCGAGGTGGACCACGTGCCGATGGACGAGCACGGACTCATCCCGGAGGCGCTCCGCGAGCACATCGCGCGCCTGAAGGCCGCGGGGCGACGCGTGAAGTTCCTGTACACGGTGCCGACCTTCCACAACCCGGCCGGTGTGACGCTCTCCTGGGAGCGGCGCCTCGAGATCCTCGAGATCGCACGGGCCAACGACATCCTGGTGCTCGAGGACAACCCGTACGGCCTCCTCTACTTCGGAGAGCGCCCGCCGGCGGCGATGCGCTCGGTCGAGAAGGAGGGCGTCGTCTACCTCGGCACGTTCTCGAAGACGCTCGCTCCCGGCTTCCGGGTGGGCTGGGCCCTCGCGCCGCACGCCATCCGCGAGAAGCTCATCCTCGCGAACGAGGCCGCCGTGCTGAGCCCGAGCTCGTTCAGTCAGCTGGTGATCTCGGAGTACCTGCGCGACGCCGACTGGAAGGGTCAGATCGACACCTTCCGCGGGGTGTACCGGGAGCGCAAGGAGGCGATGATCTCCGCGCTCGAGGAGCACCTGCCCGAGCTCAGCTGGACGAACCCCAACGGCGGCTTCTACGTCTGGCTGACCCTGCCGTCGCATCTCGACTCCAAGGCGATGCTCCCGCGTGCCGTCACCGAGCTCGTGGCGTACACGCCCGGCACCGCCTTCTACGCGGACGGGTCCGGCGCCCAGAACATCCGCCTCTCGTTCTGCTATCCCACGCCGGAGAACATCCGGGTCGGGATCCGCCGTCTCGCCAATGTGATCAATGGCGAGCAGGACCTGCTCGACACCTTCGCCGGCACCGGCCCGCTCACCGCAGCGCGCACCAACCGGACCAGCGCCAACCCGCCGACCGACCTGCGCTGAGCGCACGCTCCACAAGAAAGAGCTGATCATGGCAGAAAAAGAAGCCTCCGAAGCCCTGGAGATCGTCGTGCTCGCCGGCGGGATCTCGCACGAACGGGACATCTCGCTGCGAAGCGGCCGCCGCGTCGCCGACGGCCTGAACTCGCTGGGCCACCGCGTGAGCGTCCGGGAGCCCGACAGCGCCCTGCTCGGATTCCTGACCGAGACGCGCCCCGATGTCGTGTGGCCCGCGCTGCACGGGGCGAGCGGCGAAGACGGTGCCCTCCGGGCGCTGCTCGAGCTCACCGGCATCCCGTTCGTCGGCTCGCGCACGGACGCCTCCCGCCTCGCGTGGTCCAAGCCGACCGCGAAGACCGTGGTCGCCCGTGCCGGCGTCGCGACCCCGGACGCAGTCACCTTGCCGAAGGAGACGTTCCGCGAACTCGGTGCCAACAGCGTCCTCGCGACGATCATCGACGGGCTCGGGATGCCCGTCGTGGTCAAGCCGGCGCAGGGAGGCTCGGCACAGGGCGTCACCATCGTGACCGCCGCAGAGGAGCTTCCGCGGGCGATGGTCGATGCGTACACCTACTCCGAGGTCGCGCTCATCGAGCGCAAGGTCGAGGGTGTGGAGGTCTCGGTCGCCGTGATCGACACCGGCGACGGCGCCGAGGCGCTTCCCGCGGTCGAGATCGAGCCGGTCGACGGCGAGTACACCTTCGACGCCCGGTACAACGCGGGGGAGACCCGCTTCTACGTGCCGGCGCGCCTGTCCCCGGAGGTCGCAGCGGCCGTCGCACAGGCGGCCTCCACCGCCCACACGGCGCTGGGCCTGCGTCATCTCTCCCGCATCGACCTGATCGTCGATGACGCGGGGGTGCCGTGGTTCCTTGAGGCCAACGTGCTCCCCGGGCTGACGGAGACCTCCATCATGCCGCAGGCGATCGCCGCCTCTGGGCGGGACCTCGGCGACGTCTACGCCGCCCTCGCGGTCGCGGCGATCGCAGAGGGGTAGCCTCCCGGATCCGCCGCTCCGGGATCGGCCGGCCCGGAGCGTCAGCTGTAGCTGGGCTGGCCGATCTCGTCGAGGATGCGATTGAGGTCCTGGATCGTGGCGAAGTCGACCACGATCTGGCCCTTGCGCGCCCCGAGCGTGATCTTGACGCGCGTGTTCAGGCGGTCGCCGAGCTTCTCGGCGATCTCGTCCAGGTGCCCGCGGTGCTTGCCGGGGGTGGCCTTCGAGCGCGCCGGCTTCGGGGACTTGCTGGCGACGGCCTCCGCGGCGCGCACCGAGAGGTCCTCGTTGACGATCTTGTCCGCGAGCTTGACCATCGCCTCTTCGCCCTCACCGAGGGAGAGGATGGCGCGGGCATGGCCGGCGCTGAGGACTCCCGCCGCCACGCGGCTCTGGACCGGGGCGGGGAGCTTCAGCAGACGGATCGTGTTCGTGATCTGGGGGCGGGAGCGTCCGATCCGGGTCGCCAGCTCGTCCTGCGTGATGCCGAAGTCGGCGAGGAGCTGCTGGTAGGCCGACGCCTCTTCGAGCGGGTTGAGCTGCGAACGGTGGAGGTTCTCGAGCAGGGCGTCCCGGAGCATCGCGTCGTCCGCGGTGTCTTTGATGACCGCGGGGATGTTCGCGAGGCCGAGCTCCTTGGTCGCCCGCAGCCGGCGCTCGCCCATGATGAGCTCGTACTTGTCGGTCTGCCCGGCGAGCGGGCGGACGACGACGGGCTGCAGGACGCCGACCTCACGAATGCTGGCGACCAGCTCCTCGAGCGCTTCCTGGTCGAACTCGGTGCGCGGCTGCACGGGGTTCGGCACGATGTCGGCGGGGGAGAGGTAGGCCAGGCGGGCACCGGGCACCGCGACGAGCTCCTCCGCCGCGGCGGCATTGGAGTCGGGGAAGAACACGTCGACGGGGCGGGCCGACTGGTCGGACGTGGGGATGAGGGCGCCGATGCCGCGGCCCAGTCCGGTGCGCTTCGCTGCCATTAGCGGGGTACTCCTCTTCGTGCGATTTCGGCGGCCGCCTCGAGATACGAGAGCGAGCCGGACGAGTTGGCGTCGTAACTGATGACACTCTGGCCGTAGCTCGGCGCCTCCGAGATGCGGACCGAGCGCGGGATGATCGTGTCGAGCACCTCGTCGGGGAAGTGGTCGCGAACATCCGCGGCGACCTGGTGCGCGAGGTTGGTGCGCGAGTCGTACATCGTCAGCAGGATGGTCGAGACCCGGAGCTTGGGATTCAGGTGCCGTTCGATCAGCTGGATGTTCTTCAGCAACTGACTCAGGCCCTCCAGCGCGTAGTACTCGCACTGGATCGGGATGAGCACCTCGGTCGCCGCGACGAACGCGTTGATCGTGAGGAGGCCCAGGGAGGGCGGGCAGTCGATCAGGACGTAGTCGATGTCGTATTCGTCGAGGAAGCGCTTCAGGGCGCGCTCCAGGCGCTGCTCCCGGGCGACCATCGAGACGAGCTCGATCTCGGCGCCGGCGAGGTCGATCGTGGCGGGGATCACGAACAGCCCGTCGAACTCGGGGCTCTTCTGGATGACTTCCTCGAGCTCCTTGTCGTTGACGATCACGTCGTAGACGCTGGGAGTGCCCTCTCGGTGCTCGACACTCAGCGCCGTCGAGGCGTTCCCCTGCGGATCGAGGTCGATCACGAGGACACGCGCACCCGACTTGGCCAGGGCGGCGGACAGGTTGACCACAGTCGTGGTCTTGCCGACACCACCCTTCTGGTTCGAGATGGTGAACACCCGTGTCCGTGAGGGGAGGGGAAGGGTTGTCGCTGCGATCGCTTGCCTCCTGCGCGCCAGATCCTCGATTTCCCGAGCCAGGGGTGTCGATTCATCGAAGGCAGGCTTCTCCGCCTCGATGGACGGATCCTGATCCGGTTGTTTCACGTGAAACCTCGTCGCTCGATCTGGTGCGCGGCACCGGTCTGGTCGGGTCGGCGCGGGTCGATTGCGCCTCCTCCCAACTCTAGCTTGCGCATCTGACGCGACCCTCGATCCGGGGGAGAACTGGGGGAATCGGGTCCGATCGGGCGAGAGCTGGGTGTCGGTGCGCGGGATGTTTCACGTGAAACCCCCGGAATGCGCGCACGCGTGGGCTGGATGATGCGGACCCAGGCACTCCGGTCGCGGCACCACTGCCGGCCGCGGAGCGCTGCGAGGTCGGTCCTGCCAGCGAGCCCCTCGGGCACGGGCACACAGCCCAAGGTTTCACGTGAAACGCGAGGCACTGACGGGCGGCACCTGCTGAAACGTGATCTCACGTCCTGGTCCGACGGTGTCGAGGGGAACCTGAAGACTTTGGCCAGGTTCGGTGCCCCACCAACCCATCCTCGGCCCAGCTCTGTGTCAGTGCTGATGGCAGGCGCGCGCCGCTCGGAGTATCGACCCGACCATGGGGACATTCGGGCCACGCGAAGCCGGCTCCCCAAGGGTCGGCGTACACCCGTGAAGGCCACCGTGCGCCGGGGGCTTGCGGCGGGGGAGTGGCTGGCGATTCCTCATCGCCCGGAGCCGCCTCCTGTGTCGCACCTGCAGTCCCGGGATCGCACGCGGGGTGCCCCAGCTTGATCGCTGGTCAGAAGGTTTCACGTGAAACGAAGAGCGGGTTGGTGAGAGTGGCGGCCCTCCGTACGCTAGGCCTCAGGATCTGCCGCGGAGCGAAGCTCGCAGGCATGAGCCTTCTGCCCGAGTTTCACGTGGAAGGTTAGGCACTCGGGGCACCTGGCGCGGAAGGCGCCTTCGACATCGTGATGTGACGGCGCTCGAAGGGTACTCTCCCCAGGCGCCCTGCCATGGTCCGGCATGGCCCACGAAGGCCGTCGTTCGCACGGGAGCCCGCGGGGTCGTGGGGGAGTGGCTGGCGATCGTCATGACCTCGCGGCGCGACTGTGTGGTCCGGGCAACTCATGTCCCGTCAATAGAGCCATTCAAGGCAAGCGCCCTTCGGCGAGTTTCACGTGAAACGGAGAGTGAGAGCAAGGGCGGACCCGGCCCCGCCCTGCACGCCCGGCCTCCGGATGCTGCGAGACGTGAGCACGCCATGAGCCGCTCCCGCTAACACGTCCCGTCGACCGTCCACGCGCCGTCTCTCTGCCTCGCAGTACTGGTGCGACAGACGCATTCCGGCCCCGGGGCCAGTCGAATCAGTCCATTCTTCTCCGACGAAGTCGTCCCTCGCGGCCGACGAGGATCAGCCCTAGTCCAAATTGACCGGCCATGCTCCACGTGACACAGCCCCGATGCCTCATTTGGCACAACCAGGGGAGGGCACACGCCAGTGCCCGATCAGGCGGGGGGAGTGATCACCGCCCGGGCGTGACACGATGGATTCATGCCGAGCGCCGTCACCCCGATCCGATCGTCCGCACTGAGTGATGTCGCGCAGTACGCGTACGCAGCGACCGCACCGAAAGACGCGCGGCTCATCTTCCTCGCCGGCGCGTGTCCGCTCGAGTCCGATGGATCGACCGCCGCGGTGGGCGACTACGCGGGCCAGGCCGCGAAGTGCATCGAGACCATGACGACAGCACTGCACGCAGCGGGTGCGACCCTGACCGATGTGATCAGCACGCGCGTGCTCGTCGCCTCGACCCGACAGTCCGACCTCGTGGCCGCGTGGGAGGTCGTGCGTGATGCGTTCGGCGATCACGATGTGCCGAGCACCCTGTTCGGAGTGACCGTCCTCGGCTACGACGATCAGCTCGTGGAGATCGAGACCGTGGCGGCCGTCGTCGACTGACAGCGCATCGACCCATCCGCCTCGACCCTATCCGAGACGCGAAATCGTCAAAAGCGACCGATTCGGACGCCGAATTCGGCCCATCCGTCCCGCCGAAACGGACCGGAGAATGGCTCCTACAGCGCCGAAGCACCCCGCTTCCGCGCTGTCAGAGCCATTCTGCGCCGCGATCGCGAAGTCCGGCCGAACGGAAAATCGGCCTGAATCGCCGTGAAATCCAGAAAATCGGAAGAGGACTCAGCGTACGGAGGCGCGGATGACCCGGGTGACCTCGTCCAGCACACCCTCGCCGAGCGTTTCGACGACGACGTCGTGCACCTTGTACTTGCGCATCTCCTTGGTCGCCGCATCCACCTCGGCCTGAGCGCCGGCGCCCTTCATGAGGACGAGCTCGCCGCCGTCACGAACCAGGGGCGCGGTGAGGGGGAGGAGCTTGCGGAACGCGCTCACCGCGCGCGCGGTGACCTGGTCGAGCGGAGCGGAGAGCTTCGCCTCTTCCGCGCGCGCGCGAACCACGGTGACGTTCGACAGGCCGAGTTCGTCGACCTGCTCGTTGAGCCAGGCGATCCGTCGCTCCATCGGCTCGATCAGCACGAACGAGACATCCGGCCGCGCGATCGCGAGCACCAACCCGGGAAGGCCGGCGCCACTGCCGATGTCACCGACCACCCCGGGCCGCAGAAGCGGAGAGACGATGGCGCAGTTCAGGATGTGGCGGGACCACAGCCGGGGGAGCTCGAGCGGGCCGATGAGACCGCGCTCCTCACCCTGGGCCGCGAGGTTCCCAGTGAACGTTCGAGCAACATCCAGCCGGTCCCCGAACAGGACGGCTGCTGCGGGCGGCTCGGTTTCCAGCGTGTCCGTCACGGTTTCAGCTGAAACTAGGCGGCGGTGATGACCGTGTGGCGGTCGCGACCCTCGCCGCGCGAGTTCGACACGAAGCCCCGCTCCGAGACGATGTCGTGGACGAGCTTGCGCTCGTAGGAGGACATCGGCGGTAGCGCCGCCTCCGCCGCACCCTCCTCGATCCGCGCGATAGCGCGGGCGACGAGCTGGCCGAGTTCGGCCTGGCGCGCGTCGCGGGAGCCGGCGATGTCGAGGATGAGCCGCGAGAAGCCGCCGGTCTGGTTCTGGACCGCGAGACGGGTGAGCTCCTGCAGCGCGGCCACGGTGTCGGGCTTGGCGAGCAGCTGGAGGTTGGTGCCATCCTCCGCGTTCACGGAGATGTAGGCGCGTCCGTTGCGGGCGTCGATGTCGATGTCGCCGTCGATGTCGGCGATGTCGAGCAGCTCCTCGATGTAGTCGGCTGCGATGTCGCCTTCACGGTCGAGTTCGCCGGCCGTCGGCTCCGCCGCGGTCGCGGGCGCATCCACCGCCTCGGTGTCCACGGCGGGCGCCTCGTCGGCGGGGGAGGTGGTCTCGGTCTGCACGTCGGTCATGGCTGTCCCTACTTCTTTCCGGCCTGCTTCTTGGCGCGGTTCTTGCTCACCGGCTGAACGCGCTGCGTCGTGATGGGCTTCTCCGGTTCCGACTCCTGCACGGTCAGGACGATCGAACCGTCCTGTGCGACGAGCTTGCCCTTCTTCGCGAGGCGCGCCTCGCGCGCCTTGGCGGCGTCCGAGCCGGGGGTCGGCATGTTGCGGATGACGAGGAACTGCTGGCCCATGGTCCAGATGTTCGAGGTCAGCCAGTAGAACATGACACCGAGCGGGAAGGCGAAGCCCGAGAAGAGGAAGACGAAGGGGAGCAGGTAGAGGAGGATGCGCTGCTGCTTGAACTGCGGGCTCGCCTTGGTCTCCGGCGACATGTTCTTCGACACGATCTGGAGCTGCGTCAGGAACTGCGAGCCGGTCATGAGCACGACCATCACGGCCGCGATGACCATGACGACCACCTGCGGCGGGTTGGCGTTCATCGCGCCCTGGAAGCTCTGGTGCAGGGGAGCGACGCCGAACAGGCTCGCGTTGCCGAACTGCACCGCGAGCGACTCGTTGAGCGGGCCGACGCCGGCCTTGCCGCTCTGGGCGCCGTTGAGCACCTGGAAGAGGGAGAAGAAGATCGGCATCTGCAGCAGCAGGGGGAGGCAGGAGCTGAGCGGGTTCGTGCCCGTCTTCTTGTAGAGCTCCATGGTCTCGCGCGACATGGCCTCGCGGGAGAACTGGTCCTTCTTGCCCTTGTACTTGTCCTGGATCTTCTTGAGCTGCGGCGCCACCTCGAGCATGCGCCGCTGGTTCTTGATCTGGCGGACGAAGATGGGGATGAGGGCGGCACGGACCACGACGGTCAGTCCCACGATCGACAGCACCCAGGTGAGACCCGCGGCCGGGTCGAGCCCGATCTGCGAGAACAGCCAGTGGAAGGCGACCAGGATCAGCTCCACGACCCATTTGATGGGCCAGAGGATCGTACCGATGATGTCCATGTCTGCTTGCTAGGCCCTTCTCTGGCTAAAGCTGCTGCCGCCCGTGGCGACGACGAATCCGAACGGAGTGACCCGGTAGCGCTGGCGCTTCTTCACGGGGACGTCGTCGACCCCGCCCGCTGCCCACGGATGGCAGCGGATGATGCGGCGCACGCCGAGCACGCTCCCGACCACGACGCCGTGCTGCTGGATGGCCTGGAGTGCGTAGGCCGAGCACGACGGGTAGTAGCGGCAGACGTCTCCATAGAGCGGCGAGATGACCGCCCGGTACGCCCGCAGGATCAGCACGGCGACGTTCCGCGGAACGAGCAGAACTGCGGTGATCGCGGCGTACATGGACGGACGTTGCCCTTTTATCTGGTGGAGCTACGACGGACGTAGCGGCTGACGGCTCGGGTGAGCTCTTCGTGCAGGGTAGCCCACCGGGCCTCCGCAGAAGCTGGTAATGCTCTGATCACGATGTCCACTCCGCCCACCGTCCCGGCACTCTCTCGGAGAGCCGGGAGCACCTCGTACGCAGCTGCCTTCAGGCGGCGGCGCACCAGATTGCGGCGCACGGCGTTGCCGACCGTCTTGCTCACGATAAAACCGAATCGCACCACGTCGGGGTCGGCGTTCGGACGGACGTACGCGATGGTGTTGTCCGCGGTGAAGCGGGCACCCTTGCGCACCGTCGCCCGGTAGTCCGCCCCCCGCGTGATGCGATTGGCTTTCGCGAGCACCGGCCGGTACTACGCCGAGAGCTTCTCGCGGCCCTTGGAGCGACGGGCCGAGAGGATGGCGCGGCCGGCACGCGTGCGCATGCGGAGGCGGAAGCCGTGGGTCTTGGCGCGCTTGCGGTTGTTCGGCTGGAACGTTCTCTTGCTCATAATCTCTATCTCCGTGGTGGTGTCTTCGCAGGCCGGTGCTGATGGATATCGCCAGCACGGGGAGGCCAGAAAAGTTTCAGGGCAGCCTGAACGGCTGAAGTCAACTGATTAAAACTACGGCCTATAAAGGACCGAGGTCAAACCGATCGAGTCAAATCCACTGATTATGCACGGGATTTGCAGGATCCGTCGCGGCGACGCGCCGTGTTTCGGCGACGTATTCCAGGAGTCGAATTTGATCCACAACCTGTGGACAAGTTACCGTGAGGACCAAAGTTATCCCCAGCCTGGCTCACAAAAGGCCGGAGATCACTACGGTATTGCAGACACATCAGTGGATAACTCTGTGAATACCCACCGACGGCACATCTGCTGCAGCCTGACTCGAGCCCTCCGGGGGACGACTCGTCTCCGTCGGGCGACGGCATCCACACGAAGAACGAAGACGGGGAACGATGGCAGGCGGCGAAGAGTCCATTTCTGCGGCATGGCAGTCCGTGCTGGGAAAGCTCGAGACGGACGACCGCATCACGCCGCAGCTCTACGGATTCCTCAGCCTGGTCGAGCCCAAGGGCATCATGGCCGGGACCTTCTATCTGGAGGTCCCGAACGAGTTCACCCGGGGCATGATCGAGCAGCGCAGCCGCGTCCCCCTCCTGAGCGCGATCGGCGCCCTGGACGAGGCTCTCGCGGTCAACACCTTCGCGATCGTGGTCAATCCCGAGATCCAGCAGGAGACGATGGCCGGCCCGGTCGAGCCAGAACCCGCCCCCTACCTCGAGAACGCGTCGCCGATGGTGTCCCCTCCCACGGAGATCACGGCGCCCCCGCGCAACGGCGACACGCGCCTCAACTCCAAGTACAGCTTCGACAACTTCGTCATCGGCCAGTCGAACCGGTTCGCTCACGCGGCCGCGGTCGCTGTGGCCGAAGCGCCCGCCAAGGCGTACAACCCCCTCTTCATCTACGGGGACTCCGGACTCGGCAAGACGCACCTCCTCCACGCCATCGGGCACTACGCGATGAGCCTCTACCCCGGGATCCGCGTCCGGTACGTGTCGAGTGAGGAGTTCACGAACGACTTCATCAACTCGATCGCCAACAACCGCGGCTCCTCCTTCCAGGCGCGCTACCGCAACATCGACATCCTGCTGATCGACGACATCCAGTTCCTCCAGCGTGCGGTCGAGACGCAGGAGGCGTTCTTCCACACCTTCAACACCCTCCACGACCACAACAAGCAGGTGGTCATCACCAGCGACCTGCCGCCGAAGCACCTCACAGGCTTCGAGGACCGCATGCGGTCGCGCTTCGAGTGGGGCCTGATCACCGACGTGCAGGTGCCCGACCTCGAGACCCGCATCGCCATCCTGCGCAAGAAGGCGCAGAGCGAGAAGATCCAGGTGCCCGACGACATCCTCGAGTTCATGGCGTCGAAGGTGTCGAGCAACATCCGCGAGCTGGAGGGGACGCTCATCCGCGTCACCGCGTTCGCGAGCCTGAACCGCACGCCGGTCGACATGCCCCTCGTGCAGACAGTGCTGAAGGACCTGATCACGCTCGACGACGACAACGTGATCGCGCCGACGGACATCATCACCAACACCGCCGAGTACTTCAAGCTCAGCGTCGACGACCTCTACGGCTCGAGCCGGTCGCAAGCCGTGGCAACGGCTCGCCAGATCGCCATGTACCTGTGCCGGGAGCTGACGAACCTCTCGCTGCCCAAGATCGGCCAGCTGTTCGGCGGCCGCGACCACACCACGGTGATGTACGCCAACAAGAAGATCAGCGAGCTCATGAAGGAGCGGCGCTCGATCTACAACCAGGTCACCGAGCTGACCAGCCGGATCAAGCAGAACCACCGCTACGGCAAGTAGCCCTCTCGACACGCGCCACGCCGTCGTCTCCGGATGAGTTATCCACAATTTCATCCCCAGAGTGGGGAGAGATCGTTATTAACACGTGTGGATAACTTGTGGAGAAGTTCCGGAAACTCCGCCGATTAATGGGGACGAACGACCGGGCCCTGTGAAAAGCGCTTCGGAGCGCTCTCGGCTCGCCGGCTTGTGAACAAGCGGATTCCTCAGGTCATCAACAGGGGAGACCCCCGCCGTTCCCTGTCATTTCCTGGACTCAACAGAGTTATCCACAGTTTCCACAGCGGTTAACACGATTAATGATTAACTCTTCTCAGTTAAGGCCGGTCGACAACCTCAAGCGCTGGACCGAATGACAAACTCCTCGCCCAGAGGGCAAGCGCTAGGATTCTTTCGATCCGTATCCGTCAGCTGGCAGGGGTGTCTTCGTGAAGTTCCAAGCAAACCGGGATGTCTTCAGCGAGGCCGTCTCCTTCGCAGTGAAGCTCCTCCCGCAGCGGACGACACTGCCCATCCTCAGCGGCGTTCTCATCGAGACCACCGACACGGGCCTCCAGCTCTCCTCCTTCGACTACGAGGTCTCCGCTCAGACGCAGATCCCCGCCGAGGTCGAGGAACCGGGTCGCGTCCTCGTCTCCGGACGCCTCCTGGCGGAGATCGCCTCGAAGCTCCCGAACGCCCCCGTGCAGTTCTCGACCGACGAGTCCAAGATCAGCGTGCGCGCCGGATCCGCCAACTTCACGCTGCTCTCCATGCCCGTCGAGGAATACCCGAGCATCCCCCAGGTCAGCGGGGAAGCGGGCCTCGTCCCGGCCGAGGAGTTCGCGGAGGCCGTCGCGCAGGTCGGCGTCGCCGCCTCCCGCGACGACGTGACCCCGGTCATCACGGGAGTGCAGCTCGAGGTCGGCGACAACACGCTCGGCCTCGTGGCCACCGACCGGTACCGCGTCGCCGTCCGCCAGATCGACTGGGACAACGGCACCACCTCCGGCGAGACGCAGACCGCACTCGTCCCCGCCCGCACCCTCACCGAGATCGGCAAGACCTTCGGTCACAGCGGCACGGTCTCGGTCTCGATCACCAACCGCGACGACCGTGAGCTCATCGCGTTCACGGCCGACAAGAAGACCGTGACCTCGCTGCTGATCAAGGGCAACTTCCCGCCCGTGCGCCGGCTCTTCCCCGAGCAGGTCGACAACTACGCGGTGCTGAACACCGCGGAGCTCATCGAGGCGACCCGTCGCGTCGCCCTCGTGCTCGAGCGTGAGGCCGCGCTCCGCTACACCTTCACCGCCGACGGACTGACGCTGGAAGCGATCGGCTCCGAGCAGGCTCAAGCATCCGAGAGCATCGACGCTCTCCTCACAGGCCAGGAGACCGTGGTTTCATTGAAGCCGCAGTTCCTGCTCGATGGTCTCGGTGCCGTGCACTCCGAATTCGTGCGCATCTCTTTCACCAAGACCGAGAACCCCAACAAACCGGGACCTGTGCTCATCACGAGCCAGACGTCCAAGGACCAGGCGGGCTCGGACTCCTACAAGTACCTGCTGCAGCCCAACCTGCTCCTGCGCTAGGACACGGTCCCACTCCACGAGAGAAGAAGGACAATCATGCACATCGGCCTCATCGGTCTCGGACGCATGGGCAACAACATGCGTGCCCGCCTCGAGAAGAACGACATCGAGGTCACCGGCTACGACACCAACCCCGAGGTGTCGGACGTCGCCACCCTGGCCGACCTGGTCGCCGCGCTCCCCGCGCCGCGCACGGTCTGGGTCATGGTGCCGGCCGGTGAGATCACCGATAACGTCATCCGCGACCTGGAGCCGCTGCTGGAGAAGGGCGACCTCGTCATCGACGGCGGCAACTCCCGTTTCACCGAGGACTTCACGCACGCCGAGCTGCTCGCCCCCAAGGGCATCGACTTCATGGACGCCGGCGTCTCCGGCGGCATCTGGGGCCTCGAGAACGGCTACGGCCTGATGGTCGGCGGCAGCAAGGAGCAGGTCGAGCGGGTCATGCCGGTGTTCGACGCGCTCCGTCCGGAGGGTCCGCGCGAAGAGGGCTTCGTCCACGTCGGCGACGTCGGCGCCGGCCACTACGCGAAGATGGTGCACAACGGCATCGAGTACGCGCTGATGCAGGCGTACGCCGAGGGCTACGAGCTGCTGGACACGCGCAAGGACATCATCCACGACGTCACCGGCACCTTCAAGGCGTGGCAGCGCGGGACCGTCGTGCGCTCCTGGCTGCTCGACCTCCTGGTGCGCGCGCTCGAGCAGGACCCGGAGTTCGAGCACATCGAGGGCTTCGTGCAGGACTCGGGCGAGGGCCGTTGGACCGTGGAGGAGGCGCTCAACAACGCCGTCCCCGTGCCGACGATCAGCGCCTCGATCTTCGCCCGCTTCGTCTCCCGTCAGACGGACTCGCCTGCCATGAAGGCCGTCGCCGCGCTGCGCAACCAGTTCGGCGGCCACGCGGTGAAGGCCGTCGACTGACGAGCTAACCCTCTGTGCGAGTTACACATCTCTCCCTGACCGACTTCCGCAACTACCGCACCGCGGAGGTGCCGTTCGCGGCCGGCGCGAATCTCTTCGTCGGCCGCAACGGCCAGGGAAAGACGAATCTGGTCGAGTCGCTCGGCTACCTGAGCACCCTCGGGTCGCATCGGGTGTCGAGCGACCAGGCCATGATCCGCAAGGGGGCGGACGCCGCGATCGTCCGCTCCCGGATCCAGCACGAGGGGCGCGAACTCCTCGTGGAGGTGCAGCTCAACCGGAGCTCACCCAACCGCGCGCAGGTCAACCGCGGAGCGATCAAGCCCCGCGAACTGCCGCGCTACTTCTCGAGCGTGCTCTTCGCCCCCGAAGACCTCGCGCTCGTCCGGGGCGAGCCGGGGATCCGCCGCCGGTTCCTCGACCAGCTGCTGATCCAGCGCAATCCGCGGTACGCCGCGGTGATCGCCGACTACGAGCGCGTGCTCAAACAGCGCAACACCCTGCTGAAGTCGGCCAGGGCCTCCCGGATCAAAGCCGACCAGCTCGGAACGCTCGACATCTGGGACGACCGGCTGGTCGCACTCGGCTCGGAGCTGATCGATGCGCGGCTCGATCTGGTCGCGCGACTGAGCGACCCGCTCGTCGCCGCCTATCGATCCGTCGCCGGCGACGACCACCATCCGCGCCTGCTGCCGCAGCTGACGATCCGCGGGGCGCACGTCGAGGAGGACGACGATGACGAGGCGGAGCCTGTAACCGCATCATCCGGTGTCGACACCGTCACCGTCTTCCGACAGGGTCTCGCGGCCGTACGCGGCAAAGAGCTCGAGCGCGGCCTGACGCTGGTCGGGCCGCACCGTGACGACCTGCTCTTCGAGCTCAACGGCCTCCCGGCCAAGGGGTATGCGAGCCACGGGGAATCGTGGTCGTTCGCCCTCGCCCTCAAACTGGCGTCGGCCGAGCTCCTGCGGCACGAGTCCAGCACCGGCGACCCCGTGCTCATCCTCGACGACGTCTTCGCCGAGCTGGATCAGGCGCGGAGACGGATGCTTGCAACCGCCGTAGCCGGTTACGAGCAGGTGCTCATCACCGCTGCGGTCTACGACGACGTGCCTCCCGAACTGGCCGCGCACACGGTCCGGATCGAGGCCGGGGCGGTGGTGGAGGCTACGGATGCCTGAGCGCACCGGCCTCAGCGAGGCGAGCATCGTCTACCTCCGGATGAAGGAGCTCTTCACCGGTTCCCCGTCGCGCCGCCGTACCAGAGTCCGCCCCGACGAGGTCGGCGGGAGCAAGCCGTTCACCGCCGGGCGCGATCCGCGCGGGCTCGGCGACGTGGTCGACGCCCTCGCGTCGCAGCTGGGCTGGACCTCCGCGCTCGCGCAGTCCGACCTGCTCGAAGGATGGCGCGAACTGGCCGGAGAGGAGACGGCGAAGCACGCCATCCCGGATGCCATCACCGACGGGGTTCTGGTGGTGCGCTGCGAGTCGACGGCATGGGCGACGCAGCTGCGCATGATGCGCTCCGAACTGCTCGTGCGCATCGGCGAGAGGTTTCCGGAGGCGGACATCCAGTCGATCCGCTTCCAGGGGCCGGACGCCCCCACCTGGAAACGCGGTCCCAGGTCGATTCCAGGGCGCGGCCCACGCGATACTTACGGTTGAGTGCACAAAAGAGGTAGACCGAGCGAAGAAAACGCGTCAGAAGGGCATTTTCCGCCATTTCTCCAGTCCGCTCTTGGTAGAATGGAGAGTCACTGTTGAGTGCGGTCAGGAGCCTAATTTCATATGACGACGGAACCGAACAGCGCCGAGACGGATCACGAGTACGGCGCGAATGAGATCCAGGTCCTCGAGGGTCTCGAAGCGGTCCGCAAGCGACCCGGAATGTACATCGGCTCCACCGGTCCACGAGGTCTCCACCACCTCGTCTACGAGATCGTCGACAACTCCGTCGACGAGGCGCTCGCGGGGCACGCCGACAACATCGAGGTGACCATCCTCCCCGACGGCGCCGTGCGCGTCATCGACAACGGCCGTGGCATCCCGGTCGACGAGCACCCCGTGCAGAAGAAGTCGACCGTGGAGGTGGTGCTCACGATCCTGCACGCCGGCGGCAAGTTCGGCGGCGGCGGTTACGCGGTCTCCGGCGGTCTGCACGGCGTCGGCAGCTCGGTCGTCAACGCGCTCTCGTCGCGACTCGACATCGAGGTCTACCGGCAGGGCTCGGTCTGGCGGCAGAGCTACCGCGACGGTGTGCCGCAGGCGCCGCTCGAGCAGGGCGAGGCATCGGACCGCACCGGCACGACGATCACCTTCTGGCCCAGTGCCGAGACCTTCGAGACCACGGTCTTCGACTACGACACGCTGCGCACGCGGTTCCAGCAGATGGCGTTCCTGAACAAGGGACTCCGCATCGCGATCACCGACGAGCGCACCGACCTCGGCGAGGTCGAGCCCGTCGAGGGGGAGGTCGTCGACGGCGAGGTCGCCGAGGAGTTCACCCCGCGCAGCGAGGTGTTCCTCTACGAGCAGGGCCTCACGGACTACGTGCACTACCTCAACTCCGCCAAGAAGGCGGAGGTCGTGCACGACGAGATCATCTCGTTCGAGTCCGAGGACACCGAGCGCAAGATCGCGCTCGAGGTGGCCATGCAGTGGACCACGAGCTACAACGAGAGCGTCTTCACCTACGCGAACACGATCAACACGCACGAGGGAGGCACGCACGAGGAGGGCTTCCGCGCTGCGCTGACGACCCTCGTCAACAAGTACGCCCGTGAGAAGAACATCCTCAAGGAGAAGGACGACAACCTCTCCGGCGACGACGTGCGCGAGGGTCTGACGGCGGTCGTCTCCGTGAAGCTCTCCGAGCCGCAGTTCGAGGGCCAGACCAAGACCAAGCTCGGCAACACGGAGGCCAAGGCCTTCGTGCAGAAGGTCGTCGGCGACCAGCTGGGCGATTGGTTCGACCGCAACCCGAACCAGGCCAAGGACATCATCCGTAAGGCTCTCCAGGCCGCGACCGCTCGCCTGGCTGCCCGCAAGGCGCGCGAGACCGCACGACGCAAGGGCCTCCTCGAGAGCGGCGGCATGCCCGGCAAGCTCAAGGACTGCCAGTCGAAGGACCCGACGGTGTCCGAGATCTTCATCGTCGAGGGCGACTCGGCCGGCGGCTCCGCCGTGCAGGGCCGCAACCCCGAGACGCAGGCGATCCTCCCGCTGCGCGGCAAGATCCTGAACGTCGAGAAGGCCCGCCTCGACCGCGCCCTCGCGAACAACGAGGTGCAGGCGATGATCACGGCGTTCGGCGCCGGCATCGGCGAGGACTTCAACCCCGAGAAGGCGCGGTACCACAAGATCGTGCTCATGGCCGATGCCGACGTCGACGGCCAGCACATCACCACGCTCCTGCTCACCCTGCTGTTCCGCTACATGCGGCCGCTGGTCGACCTCGGCTACGTGTACCTCGCGCAGCCGCCGCTTTACCGCCTCAAGTGGTCGAACGCCGAGCACGAGTACGTCTACTCGGACCGGGAGCGCGACGCGTACCTGGCGGAGGGCCTGGCCGCCGGCAAGCGCATCCCCAAGGACAACGGCGTGCAGCGCTACAAGGGTCTGGGCGAGATGGACTACAAGGAGCTGTGGGAGACCACCATGAACCCGGAGTCGCGCACGCTGCTCCAGGTGACGCTCGACGATGCGGCCGCGGCCGACGAGATCTTCGCCACGCTGATGGGCGAGGACGTCGAATCGCGCCGCTCGTTCATCCAGAAGAACGCGAAGGACGTGCGCTTCCTTGACATCTGATGAGACCGGAACCCCGGGAGAAGAGAACATCGTGACCGACGAAGAGACCGCCGGCGCAGGCTTCGGCATCCACGGCCGCATCGACCAGGTCGATCTGCAGTCCGAGATGCAGCGCTCCTACCTCGACTACGCGATGAGCGTCATCGTGGGCCGTGCGCTCCCCGAGGTGCGCGACGGCCTGAAGCCGGTGCACCGCCGAGTGATCTACGCCATGTTCGACGGCGGCTACCGCCCCGACAAGGCGTTCTCGAAGTGCGCCCGCGTCGTCGGCGACGTGATGGGTCAGTTCCACCCGCACGGCGACTCGGCGATCTACGACGCGCTCGTGCGACTCGTGCAGCCGTGGAGCCTCCGCTACCCGCTCGCGCTCGGCCAGGGCAACTTCGGCTCGCCGGGCAATGACGGTGCCGCGGCCCCTCGGTACACCGAGACGAAGATGGCCCCGCTCGCCCTCGAGATGGTCCGCGACATCGACGAGGAGACCGTCGACTTCCAGGACAACTACGACGGTCGCACCCAGGAGCCGGCCGTGCTGCCGGCGCGGTTCCCGAACCTGCTGGTCAACGGCTCGGTCGGCATCGCGGTCGGCATGGCCACCAACATCCCCCCGCACAACCTCCGCGAGGTCGCGGACGGTGCGCTCTGGCACCTCGCCAACCCCGACGCGTCTCGCGAGGAGCTCCTCGAGGAGCTGATCAAGCGGATCAAGGGCCCGGACTTCCCGACCGGCGCGCAGATCCTCGGCGTCAAGGGCATCCAGGACACCTACCGCACCGGCCGCGGCTCCATCACGATGCGCGCCGTCGTCAGCATCGAGGAGATCCAGGGCCGCGTGTGCCTGGTCGTCACCGAACTGCCGTACCAGGTGAACCCGGACAACCTCGCGATCAAGATCGCCGAGCTCGTGAAGGACGGCCGCGTCGGCGGCATCGCCGATATCCGCGACGAGACCTCGGGCCGCACCGGTCAGCGCCTGGTCATCGTGCTCAAGCGCGACGCGGTCGCCAAGGTCGTGCTCAACAACCTGTACAAGCACACGCAGCTGCAGGAGAACTTCGGCGCGAACATGCTGGCGATCGTGGACAACGTCCCGCGCACGCTCGCGCTCGACGGCTTCATCACCGCCTGGGTCGACCACCAGATCGAGGTCATCGTCCGTCGCACCCGGTACCGGCTGCGCAAGAAGGAGGAGCGGGCGCACATCCTGCGCGGCTACCTCAAGGCGCTCGACGCGCTCGACGAGGTCATCGCCCTCATCCGCCGGTCGCCCACGGTCGACGACGCGCGCGAGGGTCTGAAGACGCTGCTCGACGTCGACGACATCCAGGCCGACGCGATCCTGACGATGCAGCTGCGCCGTCTCGCCGCCCTCGAGCGTCAGAAGATCATCGAGGAGCACGACCAGATCGAGCTCGAGATCGCCGAGCTCAAGGCGATCCTCGAGGACCCGGCGCGCCAGCGCTCGATCGTGAGCGAGGAGCTCACCGAGATCGTCGACCGCTTCGGCGACGACCGTCGTACCGAGATCATGTTCGGCTTCGACGGCGACATGAGCGTCGAGGACCTCATCCCCGAAGAGGAGATGGTGGTCACCGTCACCCGCGGCGGCTACATCAAGCGCACCCGCAGCGACAACTACCGTTCGCAGCACCGCGGCGGCAAGGGCGTCAAGGGTGCTCAGCTGCGCGGCGAGGACGTCGTCGACCACTTCTTCGTGACGACGACCCACCACTGGCTCCTCTTCTTCACGAACAAGGGACGCGTCTACCGCGCCAAGGCGTACGAGGTGCAGGAGGCCGGCCGCGACGCGAAGGGCCAGCACGTCGCCAACCTGCTCGCGATGCAGCCGGACGAGGAGATCGCCGAGATCCTGGACATCCGGGACTACGAGGCCGCGAAGTACCTGGTGCTCGCGACCCGTGACGGCCTGATCAAGAAGACCGCGCTGAGCGAGTACGACACGAACCGCTCCGGCGGCATCATCGCGATCAAGCTCCGCGACGAGGACGAGCTCGTCTCGGCCCTGCTGGTGGAGGAGGACTCGGACCTGCTGCTCGTCTCGCGCAAGGGCATGTCCATCCGCTTCACCGCCAGCGACGAGGCGCTGCGTCCCATGGGCCGCTCGACCTCCGGCGTGATCGGGATGCACTTCCGCGGCGAGGACAGCCTGCTCGACGCGTCGGTCGTCTCCGACGAGGGCTACGTCTTCGTGGTGACCGAGGGAGGCTACGCGAAGCGGACCTCCGCCGACCAGTACCGCCTCCAGGGGCGCGGTGGTCTGGGCATCAAGGTGGCCAAGCTGAGCGACGATCGAGGCGACCTCGTGGGCGCTCTGATCGTGGATGAGGACGACGAGGTCTTGGTGGTTCTTGCCAGCGGCAAGGTGGTACGCTCTGCCGTGGCCGAGGTACCTGCCAAGGGCCGCGACACCATGGGTGTCGTCTTTGCACGTTTCGCCGAGACCGACAAGATCATCGCTCTGGCAAAGAACACCGAACGAAACCTCGATTCGCAGGATCCAGCGGATGACCAGCCTGATGGGTCAGAATCGGAGGCCGTCGGGAAGGAAGAGACCGTAGATGAGCAGTAGCGTCGCCGAGAAACTGGCCAAGAAGTCGTCGCGCCGGCCCGCATCCTCCAAGCAGGTGCGGCTCAAGCTGGTGTACATCGACTTCTGGTCGACCGTGAAGCTCTCGTTCCTCGCCGGCATCTGCCTTGCGATCATCGCGGTCGTCGGCACCTTCCTCATCTGGACGGTGCTCGACCGCACGGGGATCTTCGACCAGGTCAACAGCCTGGTCAAGGACATCTCCGGAGCCGGAGGCGGCGACCTGCGCGCCGTGCTCGGCCTCGGTCAGGTGATGGGCTTCTCGCTCGTGGTGGCCGTCCTCGACATCGTCGTGGTCACCGCTCTCGGCGCGGTCTTCGCGCTCCTCTACAACCTTTCCGTGAAGATCACCGGCGGCCTGCTCGTCGGCTTCACCAACAACTGACGGATCGAGCCCCGCTCGATTTCGTTTGCGGTGACAGATCAGGTACCCTCTAATCTGTTGCCCATTCGGGGATATAGCTCAGGCGGTTAGAGCGCTTCGCTGATAACGAAGAGGTCCGAGGTTCAAGTCCTCGTATCCCCACCATTCACCCTCCCGGGGCCTTAGCTCAGTTGGTAGAGCGCCTGCTTTGCAAGCAGGATGTCAGGAGTTCGAATCTCCTAGGCTCCACCCTCATCCGGCGGGACGATCGTCCGTGTCGGGAACGGACTCGAGTACGAGACGCTCGTCGTCACGCTGCCGAGCGTTCCGATCTTCCCGCTCACCTGCTCCAGGTGCCGCATCGACGTCGCCACGACCTTCAGGATGAAGCAGTCGTCTCCGGTGACGTGATGCGCCTCCACCACTTCGGGCGTCTCGGCCAGGAGGTCGTGGAGCGGACCGTAGACGCTGCTCGGGTAGCGCAGCCGCAGGAACGCGAGGATCCCGTAGCCCAGGCGTTCGGGATCCACGAGTGCGCGGTATCCGCTGATGACGCCGGCGTCTTCGAGACGGCGCACTCGTTCCGCGACCGCGCTGCCGGACATGTGGACCGTGCGCGCGAGCTCGGCGATCGACTGACGACCGTCGCGCTGCAGCTCCGTGAGGAGCGCGCGGTCGACGGAATCGGCGATGAATGGGGGATTCGCGGGCATGCGGCGATTCTGCCACGGGAAGCGCGGCACACCCGCACGATTACCGTGGATCATCTGTTCAAATCGTGGATCCGCTTCTCTAACGTGGTGTGCATGACCGACACCTCAGAAGCATCCCGTCATTTCGCTGCGAAACTCCGCTTCGAGACCGACCCGTCCGACGTGCGGTCGGCGCAGGAGGCGGGCCACGCCTTCGTGCTGATCGACAGCCGCGGGGAGGAGGCCTGGCGGCAGGGCCGCGCGGTCGGGGCCATCCACCTCCCGACGGCGCAGATCGCGGACCGCGCGGCATCGCTCGTGCCGGCGGGGACGCCCGTGGTCGTCTACTGCTGGGGTCCGGGATGCAACGGATCGACGAAGGCGGCCCTCGCCTTCAGCCTGCTCGGCTACGACGTGCGCGAGATGATCGGCGGCTTCGAGTACTGGGCGCGCGAAGGCCTCCCCGTCGAGGACGACCACGGAGTCGTGACGCGCGACGCCGATCCTCTGACCGCTCCGGTCGACGAGGTCAGCTGCGCGTGCTGACGCCCGCGTCGCGCACTACTTGAGCAGCCGGGACAGCACTCGATCGGCCAGCGGCTTGCCACCGGTCTGACATGTGGGGCAGTACTGCAGGGTGGAGTCGGCGAAGATCACCTGACGGATGGTGTCGCCGCACACCGGGCAGGCCTGCCCTGTGCGGCCGTGCACGCGGAGGCCGGACTTCTTCTCGCTCTTGAGCTCGGACGCGGCGAGACCGTCCGCTCGCGCCAGCGCATCGCGCAGCGTGGACTGAACGGCGTCGTAGAGACGGTCGAGCTCGTCGTCCGACATGGCCGCCGGCTTGAACGGCGACATCTTCGCGACGTGCAGGATCTCGTCCGAATAGGCGTTGCCGATGCCGGCGATCAGGGACTGATTGCGCAGCACCCCCTTGATCTGCGCACGGCCCTGCTGCGCGAGGATCCCGGCGAAGACATCGCGGGTGAAGGCGGGGTCGAGTGGATCGGGTCCGAGCCGCGCGACACCGGGGACGTCCGCGGGGTCGTGCACCACGGAGATCGACAGACTCTTCTTCGTACCGGCCTCGGTGATGTCGAGGCCGGTCCCGTCGTCGAGGACGAGACGGGCGGCCAACGGTCCCTTGCCGGGCCGTCCGGTGGGCGGAGGCGGAGGCGCATCCCGCCAGCGGATCCAGCCCGCTCGCGCCAGGTGGAGCACGACGTGGAGGTCGCCGGCTGCGATGTCGAGGAACTTGCCATGGCGCGAGACGCCGGCGATCGTCAGCCCGTGGAGCGCATCCGCCGGGGGATCGAACGTCTTGAGGGCCGCGAACGCGACGACGCTCAGCCGGTCGATGACACGACCGGCCAGTCGCGCGTCGAGATCGGCGGCGAGTGCTGTGACTTCCGGAAGTTCGGGCACCACCCCAGTCTGCCCTTCTCCTCCGACAACGGCAGTAGGGTGTCGGCATGGATATCAGGGTTGCGGCATACGGGGTCATCGTCGACAACGACCGCATCCTCCTCGCCCACTGGAACGAGGGAGGCCGGTCCGGCTGGACGCTGCCGGGTGGCGGGATCGATCCGGGGGAGGATCCGATCGACGCCGTCGTGCGAGAGATCGCCGAAGAGACCGGCTACGCGGCGCAGGCAGGAGAGCTGCTGGGCATCGACTCGAAGATCGTCCCCGCCGAGCAGAGGTTCACACCGGACGCGGGACCGCTCCACGCGCTCCGCATCATCTACCGGGCGACCGTCACCGGCGGCAAGCTCACGAACGAGCTCGACGGCTCGACGGACGAAGCGGCCTGGTTCGCGCTGACGGGTATCCCGAACCGACGGGTCGACCTCGTCGACGTGGCGCTCGGGATGGCCGGGCTCCGCTGACGCACCGCCGACGTCGCGCCCGCGTCAGAGCGTGACGACGTCGCGTCGCTCGCTCGGGATGATGATCCACATCGCGATGTAGGCGATGAACTGCGGCCCGGGCAACAGGCACGACACGAGGAAGAGCACGCGGACCGTGGTGGGCGTGAGCCCGAACCGCTGCGCCAGCCCGGCGCAGACCCCGCCGAGGACTCGACCCTGGAGTGGACGCTGGAGAATGTTCATGACTCCAGCCTCGCGTCCCGATGCCCTGCCCACCATCGGGGAAACCCCCCAATCCACCCCGGGGCGAACCCCGGGGTGGACTCTTCTCTTGGTCGGGGGGACTACTCCGCAGCGGGAGCGGTCGGCTCCTCGTCGGCGACCCACAGCTCGTCGTCGGCGCGGAACGTCTGCCAGACCGCATACAGCAGACCGGCGGCCGCGACGACCCCGAGGCCGACCGCGATCACGGTGCCGGCACCCGGGCCGGACTTCTGCGGAGCGACCTGCACCTTGCGGGTGAGCTCCTTGCGCGCCTTGGTGAAGTCGCCGTTGAACGCCGCAGCGCGTGCAGCGCGGGCGTGGTCGACCACCGAGAGCGCGGTGCCGACGGCGGAGCCCACGGCGGGGATCACGTCGCCGACGAAGCGGTCGCGCGCGGCACCGGCCACGTGGCCGGCCGTCTGGGCGGCGGGACGCACGTAGGAGTCGTAGCCGTCACGGACGCGCGGTGCGATCTCCTCGCGGGTGTAGTAGGCGGCCTGCTTGCGGGCTTCCGCTGCGACGGCGTTCGCGTTCGCGAGCACCTCCTGCTGCTTGCCCCACAGCTCCTCCGCGCTGCTGCGCAGTCGCTTGAGCTCCTTCTTGCGCTTCCGTGTCAGGCTCATTCTGGACCTCCATTGCGTCGGAATAGCGAACCGTCTCCATCTTGCCACCGAAAGGGCTGGGGATGGACCGAGAGGTGAAGTCCTCTGCCGATAACCAGCTAACCCCCTGTGCAAGAATTGGACTCATGTCTAAGCACACCGCCGTCGCCACTCTCCACACCAACTACGGAGACATCAAGGTCAACCTCTTCGGCAACCACGCGCCGAAGACGGTGCGCAACTTCGTCGGCCTGGCGACCGGTGAGACCGAGTGGACCCACCCGGCCACCGGCGAGAAGACCACCACGCCGCTCTACGACGGCGTCATCTTCCACCGCATCATCCCCGGCTTCATGATCCAGGGCGGCGACCCGCTCGGTCAGGGAATCGGCGGCCCCGGCTACCAGTTCGACGACGAGATCAGCCCCGAGCTCGACTTCACCCAGCCGTACATGCTCGCGATGGCCAACGCCGGCATCCAGGGCGGCCACGGCACCAACGGCTCGCAGTTCTTCATCACCGTCGGCCCGACCACGTGGCTGCAGGGCAAGCACTCCATCTTCGGCGAGGTCGCCGACGACGCGTCGCGCAAGATCGTCGACAAGCTGGCCGAGGTCCCGACCGACGCCCGCGACCGGCCGCTCGACGACGTCGTCATCGAGTCGGTCGAGATCGAGCAGGTCTGAGACCGGACGGGCGAGTCGGAAGGATGTCTCAGCCCGTCGACGCGCGAGCGAGCTACTGCTACCGCCACCCGGACCGGGTCAGCTACGTGCTGTGCCAGCGGTGCGGGCGCACGATCTGCGGTGAGTGCCAGACGCCCGCTGCGGTCGGATTCGTCTGCCCGGAGTGCATGGCCCAGCAGCGCGCGACCGCGCCCAAGACCAAGCCGGCCTGGATCCCACGCCTGACGGGTGCGGGCGCGCCCGTCGTCACGTACGCGATCATCGCGGTGTGCGTCGTCGTGTTCATCCTGCAGTCGTTGCCGTTCATCGGCGGACAGGTCACACAGGCGATCCAGTACGCCGGCGTGTACTCCGATCCGCGCGCCTTCGAGCCGTGGCGGATGCTGACGTCGGTGTTCGCGCACGCGAGCATCATCCACATCCTGCTCAACATGTACACGCTGTGGATCTTCGGCAGCATCCTGGAGCCGATGCTCGGGCGCCTGAGGTTCCTCGGCCTGTTCCTCATCAGCGGGTTCGCCGGGTCACTTGGCGTGCTGCTGCTGGGTAACCCCTTGCAGCCCGTCGTCGGCGCCTCCGGTGCCATCTTCGGCATGTTCGGCGCCTTCTTCATCATCCAGCGCCGGCTGGGCGGCAATGCCACGCAGATCCTGGTGCTGGTCGCCCTCAACATCGGCATCGGATTCCTCCCGGGCCTCAACATCGCCTGGCAGGCGCACGTCGGCGGCCTGATCGGCGGCGTGCTGGTGGGGCTGATCTACGTGGAGACGCGCAAGGCGTCGCGCCGCGCCCTCCAGCTCCCGCTCATCATCGTGCTGAGCGTCCTGCTGATCGCGCTGAGCCTCATCCGCTTCCTCTGAGCGGCTCTCCCCAGGCGCCCGCACGACGTGGATAAGTTATCCACAGGGTTGTTAACAGTGGGGATAATTACACGCGTGTAACTCTCCACAGGCTTATTAACACTGGGGAGAACCGCCCTCGGGGAGTTTTCCTCAGTGTGGATAAGCACCTGTGGACAACTGTGGAAACGGAAGAAGCCCGGTCCTCGACGGACCGGGCTTCTCGACGCGCAGCGTCAGTGACGGGGAGGGGCGTCAACGCCACCTGGTGGTCATGAGGAAGCCGATGAAGGCGATGCCGAAGCCGACGAGGATGTTCCAGGCACCGAGGGCCGGGATCGGGTACTGGTTCTGGCTCACGTAGAACACGATGATCCAGACGAGCCCGAGCAGCATGAAGCCGAACATGACCGGCTTGAACCAGACGGGGTTGGGCGCTTCCTCTCCGGAGGCGGCTGCGGTCCGCTGGGTGCGCTCGGGCTTGATCTTCGACTTGCTGCGTGCCATAGCACCACAGTGTAGCGGGACCGGTCTGAGGGTTCCGCCAGCTTTTCCTCTTAGAATCTGTCATATGGCCGACCCGACCGAACCCGAGCTGCGACGCCCGCGCGGCGCCGACCGGCGCGAAGGCGGTGGCCGGAAGACGACGAAGGCTCGCAAGCCCACTCGAAGGCCCACCGTGGTCGGGGTGCTCGGGGAGCTGCTCATCACTGCGGGCGTGCTCGTCCTGCTCTTCCTGGGCTGGCAGATGTGGTGGAACAACCTCGTCGTCGACAACCAGCAGAGCTCCGCGGCCGCGACCCAGAGCCAGAAGTGGATCGACGACGCGATCAAGGCACCCCGCCCGACGCCGACGCCGGACGAGAACGGTGTCACCGACATCCCCGTGATGGCGCAGCCGGCCGACTACCAGGCGTTCGCGGTCATCTACATCCCCCGCCTCGGCGCGGACTGGAAGCGGACGATCCGCCAGACCGTCGACGTGGAGAAGGTGCTCAATAGCTACACCGCCGGTGTCGGCCACTACGCGGACACGCAGATGCCCGGCCAGATCGGCAATTTCGCGGTGGCGGGGCACGACAGCGGCTGGGGCAACACGTTCATCGACCTCTCCAAGCTGCACATCGGCGACCACATCTACGTGCAGACGCAGGACGGCTGGTACACCTACACGTTCCGCAACTTCGAGTACGTGCAGCCGTCCGCCGTGCAGGTCCTCTTGCCGGTCCCGCGCCAGCCCGAGGCGACGCCGACCGAGCGACTGATGACGATCACCACCTGCAATCCGCCCTTCGCGGCCGGCGAGCGACTCATCGCCTACAACGTCTTCGACAACTACGCCCCGCCGCAGGACGTGCCCAGCGAGCTCGCCGGCGTCCTGAACACGAGCCAGGGAGGCTGACATGTACGCAGCGCTGTGGCGCATCCTGCCCGGACCGGTCTGGGTGCGCATCATCATCCTGCTGGTCCTCGTGGCCGTCGTGCTGTTCGCACTCGTGACCTGGGTCTTCCCCTGGGTGGATTCGCTCTTGGGTCCGCAGGAAGGTACCGTGGGCCCGTGACCCGCGTACTCGTCATCGACAACTACGACAGCTTCGTCTACACGCTGAACGGCTACCTCCGGGAGCTCGGCGCGCAGACGGAGGTCGTGCGCAACGACGACATCGCGGTGGAGGACATCCCCGCCCGTCTCGCCGAGTTCGACGCGGTGCTGATCTCTCCCGGGCCGGGCAAGCCGGCCGACGCCGGTGTCTCGATCCCGGTGGTCGAGCAGGCGCTCGCGACCGGCCAGCCGCTGCTCGGCGTGTGCCTCGGGCACCAGGCGATCGCGGAGGCGTTCGGCGGCGTGGTCACCAACGCCGAAGAGCTGATGCACGGCAAGACCTCGCAGGTCGGCCACGACGACAGCACGCTCTTCGACGGCGTGCCCCAGCCCTTCACCGCGACGCGCTACCACTCGCTGGCGGTCGTCGACGGCACCCTCCCGGACGACCTGGTCGTCACGGCTCGCACACCCGGGGGCGTGATCATGGCTCTGCAGCACAGCGACGCACCGATCTACGGCGTGCAGTTCCACCCGGAGTCCGTGCTCACCGAGGGCGGCTACCGGATGCTGGGCAACTGGCTCGAGGTCGCCGGCCTCGCCGGCGCTGCCGAGGCGTCGCGCGCGCTGAACCCGCTCGTCAAGCTGGGCTGATCAGCCCGAGCAGTAGGTCAGGTCGACCGTCGATCCCTGCGGCACGTCGCCGGGCGCCACGGACTGCGTGTGCACCAGGGGGGCTCCGCTGTCCTGCGGGCAGGAAGGATCGGGCTTCGGGTTGGCGGTGAGACCCTGCTGCGACAGGATGCCGGTGGCCGCCTGGATCGTCTGCCCCGTCAGATCGGCGAGGGTGACCTTGCCGCTTGACACGGTGAGCGAGATCGGATCTCCCTCGTGCGCCTTGCCGGTCGCATCGGGATCGGTCGAGATCACGATGTTGGCGGCGACAGAGGAGGAGTTCTCGGTCGTGACCGGGCCGACGGTGAGGCCGGCGGCCGTGATCGCCGCCTTGGCCGCGTCCAGATTCATGTTGTGCACGTCCGGGACGGCGACGGTCTTCTTGCCGGTCGACACGTAGAGGTTGATCGTGTCACCTGTCGCGACGACGATGCCGGCACCGGGGTCGCTGCGGATGATCTGCCCCTCGGGGTAGGTCGCGCTCGTCTCGGTGGTCTGCGTCCACTTGAGCTTCATCTTCTCGAGCGTCGCCGTCGCCTCGTCGACCGTCTGGCCGGCCATGGTGGGCACGGTGCGCGACGTCTCGGGCATGGTTGTCGTGGGGGCGAGCCGCAGCACCCAGGCGAGGACGGCGACGATCACCACCGCCATGACGGCGATGCCGGCCCAGATCCAGATGACCGGGGGACGGCGCTGCGTGCGCGTCATCGTCTGGTCCTCGGCGAGCTGCCGGAACGCCGCCTCCGGGCCGGAGACCGAGCTCGGCGGGGCGCCGAACAGCGTCTCGGAGAGCTCGTCGCTCTCCTTGTGGACCGGGACGCGTCCAGCGGCGGCCTCTTCGAGGTCGGCGCGGAACTCGGCGACGGTCTGGTAGCGCTCGAAACGGTCCTTGGTCAGTGCGCGGGCGACGACGACATCCATCGCCGGCGAGACCTTGGGGTTGAGCGTGCTCGGCGCGACGGCCGCCTCGCTCACGTGCTGATAGGCGACTGCGACGGGGGTGTCCCCGCGGAACGGCGGCCGGCCGGCGAGCATCTCGAAGAGCACGACACCGGTCGAGTACAGGTCTGTGCGCGCGTCGACCGACTCGCCCTTCGCCTGCTCCGGCGAGAAGTAGCTGGCCGTGCCGAGCACGGCGGTGGTCTGCGCGACGGTCGCCGAGGAGTCGCTGATCGCACGGGCGATGCCGAAGTCCATCACCTTGACCTGGCCGGTCTTGGTGATCATCACGTTGCCCGGCTTGATGTCGCGGTGCACCACGCCCGCGCGGTGCGAGTACTCGAGGGCGGTCAGGATGCCCTCGGTGATCCGCACGGCCTCCGAGACCTCGAGCGGGCCCTTCTTGATGAGGTCTTTCAGCAGGATGCCGTCGACGAACTCCATCACGATGAAGGGCAGCTGCGCCTCGTGGCCGTTCGGCTCGCGCACCGTCTCTTCGCCCGCGTCGAACACGCGGACGATGGTCGGGTGCGCCATGCGCGCGGCCGCCTGGGCCTCCTGGCGGAACCGTGTTCGGAACGCCGGGTCGGTGGCCAGAGAAGGCTTCAGCAGCTTGATCGCGACCGTGCGGCCGAGCCGTGTGTCGGTTCCGCGGTGCACGTCCGACATGCCGCCGCGCCCCACCAGCTCGCCCAGCTGATATCGGCCTGCGAGCAGGCGGCTATCTGGGCTCAAAGCGGACTCCTTCTCGGGCGGTGGCTGTCGGATAGTGTATCGGGCTGTTTCTGAAGATCTCCCTCGTGCGGGGGCCAGGCGTACCGGGTGGGACGAACCGGGGTCAGCCGTTTCCGCTCGCGCCTCCGGTGCCGCCCTGCGCCGGAGGGGTGCTCGACGAGATCACGTAGTCGACCGTCGGCGACTGGCCCGACTCCACGGACTCGCCGCAGAAGATCGTGTACGAGAGCTTGTACGTGCCGGCTGCGGTCGGAGCCCACACGGTGGTGTTGCCGGACGTCGGAGTCTGCTGGGCGCCGTTCACATAGAGCGCGCGGCCGACCAGGTTCTGACCGGCCGGGCAGCCCGCCGAGCCGAAGGTCACGGTGATCTGCGTGGCCGGGTCGGCCAGCTGCTGCGGCGACGCCGGGTTGGCCGACACGGTGTCGGTGGGCGTCGGGATGGCGGCGACGTCACCGTAGACCTGGACCGTCACGGTCGAGCCCTTCGGGACCGGACCGGTCGGGTTCACGCGGTAGACCGTGTTGACCGCATCCTTCGACGTGGCCGGCGAGCCGGTCTGCACGTCGGCGACCATGCCGAGGCCCTGGAGCATCTGGCGCGCTTCATCGGCCGTCTTGCCGAGGAACTCGCTCTCGGTGATCTGCGCGGTGTTGGCGGTCGGAGTCGGGGTCGGTGTCGTCGGCTTGGGCGTCGGCGTCTGGCTCGTGGTGGTCGTCGCCGTCGGCTTGGTGCCACTCGGCTGCGCGACCAGCGCGATGATGGTGCCGATCAGCACCAGCGCGAGCAGCGCGATCAGGGCGATGAGCGGCCAGGTCCACGGGCTGCGCTTCTTCTCCTCGACCGGCTCCTCCGGCGTCTCGTCCGCAGCCTGGGCGGCGGCCGCGGACGGCAGCACGGTGGTGGCCTGCGTCGGCGAGCCTCCCGGAGACGGCATGAGCATGGTCGCGGCGTCCGTCGCGGCGGCACCGCCGAGGATGGCCGGGACCGACGCGGCCGCGGCGCGGACGTCGCCGCGGCGCAGTGCCTGAGCCGCACGCGCCAGGTGGGCCGCGGACGCCGGACGGTCGGCCGGGTTCTTGGCGATGCAGGCGAAGACGAGGTTGCGTACGGGCTCGGCGACCGTGGCAGGGAGCTCGGGCGGGGCCTCGTTGATCTGGGCCATCGCGATGGCGACCTGCGACTCGCCCGTGAAGGGGCGGCGTCCGGCGAGGCACTCGTACGCGACGATGCCGAGCGAGTAGATGTCGGTCGTGGGCGACGCGGGGTGGCCCGACGCCTGCTCCGGCGACAGGTACTGCACGGTGCCCATGACCTGGCCGGTGGCGGTCAGCGGCACCTGGTCGGCGATGCGGGCGATGCCGAAATCGGTGATCTTCACGCGGCCGTCGGGCGTGATCAGCAGGTTGCCCGGCTTGATGTCGCGGTGCACGAGGCCGGCCGCGTGCGCGGCGTGGAGGGCGGCGGCGGTCTGCGCGACGATGTCGAGCGTGCGGTCGGTGCTGAGCACGTGCTCGCGCTCGAGGATGCTCGAGAGCGCCTCGCCGGGGACGAGCTCCATGACGAGGAAGGCGCTGCCCTCCTCCTCGCCGTAGTCGTAGACGTTCGCGATGCCCTCGTGGTTGACGAGCGCGGCGTGGCGGGCCTCGGCGCGGAAGCGCTCGAGGAACCCGGGGTCGCCGAGGTACTCGTCCTTGAGGATCTTGATCGCGACCGTGCGGCCGATCACGAGGTCCGTGGCCTGCCACACCTCGCCCATGCCGCCGATCGCTATGCGCGACTGCAGCTCGTAACGTCCTCCGAAGGTGAGCCCTGCTGTGGGTCTCATTTATTCAGCACCGCCTCTAGTACTTTCTTCGCGATCGGCGCGGCGATGGAGTTACCCGTGCCGCTCTGACCTCGTCCACCGCCATTTTCAACGACTACTGCCACAGCGAACTGAGGATCGTTCGCCGGCGCGAAACCTGTGAACCAGAGCGTGTACGGCTCATCGTCGCCGTTCTGCGCCGTCCCCGTCTTCCCGCCGACCTGGACCCCACCTATTCTTGCATTGCTGGCCACGCCTTCATTGACGCCGTCGACCATCATCTGCTTGATCGTGTCGGCGTTCTCCTGGCTCATCGGCTCCGACAGCTGCTTCGCCTGGAAGCTCTCGATCGTCTGCAGATCGGACGAGCGGATGGAGTCCACCAGGTTGGGGTACATCAGCTTGCCGCCGTTCGCCACCGCTGCGGACACCATCGCCATCTGCAGCGGCGACGCCTTGTCGTCCTTCTGCCCGAAGGAGCCGAGTGCGCGGTACGCGTCGTTCTCGTAGAGCGGGTACACGCTCTTCTCGACCGGGATCGGGATCTTCAGGGCCTGGTTGAAGCCGAACTTGTCGGCCTGGTCCTTGATCACCTGCGGGTCCAGCTGCATCCCGAGCTCGGCGAACGGGATGTTGCACGAGAGGATCTGCGCCGTCGCGATCGACACCGTGTCGCCCGAGCCGCACGTGGTCAGCGAGTCGTTCTTGACCACGGTGGGGGAGTCGGGGAGCTGGAGGCTCGACGGGTTGGGCAGCTGGCTGTCCTTGGTGTACTTGCCGGTGCCGAAGGCGGTCGCGCTCATGACCGGCTTGAAGGTGGACCCGGGCGGGTTCAGGTTCCCGCCGATGGTGCGGTTGATCAGGGGGTCGCCGGACGCGTCGAGCAGCTGCTGATACGTGTCGTTGACGGCCGCCGTGTCGTGGGACGCGAGCACGTTGGGGTCGTAGTTCGGCTTGGACACCATGGCGAGGATGCGGCCGGTCTTGGGCTCCAGCAGCACGACGGCGCCCTGGTAGTCGCCGAGGGCGTCCCACGCGGCCTGCTGGGCGACCGGGTCGATGGTCGTCTCCACCGTCGCGCCCTGCGGGTTCTTGCCCGTGAGGATCGAGTTGATGCGGTCGAAGAACTGCGAGTTGGAGGTGCCGCTGAGCTGCTGGTCGAGCGCGCCCTCCAGCCCCGTGGCCTCGCCGTTGATCGGGTAGAAGCCGGTGACGGCCGAGTAGAGCGGGCCGTTGCTGTAGACGCGCTGCCACTTGTAGACGTCGTCGGAGGGGACGGACTGGGCGATCGGCTGTCCGGCGACCAGGATCGCGCCGCGCTGGGCGGCGTAGCTGTCGTTGCGGGCACGGGTGTTGCGCGCGTCCGCCGAGAGCGAGTCCGCCTGGAAGACGGCGAGGATCGACGTCGACACCAGCAGGGCGACGAACATCGCCAGGACGATCGTGCTGACGCGCTTGATCTCGCGGTTCATGGGCTAGCTCACCACCAGACGGGGCTGATTGCGGACCGTGTCCGACAGGCGTAGGAGCAGCGCGACGATGATCCAGTTGGCCACCAGCGACGAGCCGCCGGCGGCGAGGAACGGCGTGGTCAGACCGGTCAGCGGGATGACGCGGGTGACACCGCCGATCACGATGAAGCACTGCAGGCCGACGGTGAACGCGAGGCCGACCGCCAGCAGCTTGCCGAAGTCGTCCTGGCCGGCGAAGCCGATGCGGAGGCCGCGGGCGACGAAGACGAGGTAGAGGGCGAAGATCGCGAACAGGCCGGCGAGCCCGAGCTCCTCGCCGAGGCTGGCGATGATGTAGTCGCTCTGCGAGACCGGGGTGACCCACGGCTGGCCCTGGCCGAGGCCGGTGCCGATGAGGCCGCCGTGCGCCAGGCCGAAGAGTCCCTGCACCAGCTGGAAGCTGCCGCCGTCGGCGTCGTAGACCTTCTGCGCGAACGGGTTGAGCCAGTTCTCGAACCGGTCGTGCACGTAGACGAGAACCTGGCTGGCGACGATCGCGCCGCCGACGATGAGGAGCACGCCGAGGATGACCCAGCTGATGCGCGCCGTAGCGACATAGAGCATCACGAGGAACAGGCCGAAGATGAGCAGACCGGTGCCGAGGTCGCGCTGGAACACGATCACGGCCATCGACATCAGCCAGACGATGAGGATGGGGCCGAGGTCCCTGGCGCGCGGGAAGCGGATCCCGAGGATCTTCTTGCCGACCATGGAGAGCGAGTCGCGGGCCTGCACGAGGTAGCCGGCGAAGAAGATCGCGAGGCACAGCTTGGCGATCTCGCCCGGCTGGAAGCTGAACGGACCGATCCCGATCCAGACCCGCGCGCCGTAGATCTCCTTGCCGATGCCGGGCAGCATCGGCAGCAGCAGGAGGATCAGGGCGGCGAAGCCGAAGATGTAGGTGTACCGCTGCAGCACGCGGTGGTTGCGGATGACGATGATGACCGCGAGCGCGCAGACGATCGCGATCGCCGTCCACGCGATCTGCTTGACGCCCGCGCTGTCCCAGCCGGCGTCGCCGTAGTGGATGTCGATGCGGTAGATCTCTGCGATGCCGATGCCGGTGAGCACCGTGGCGATCGGCAGGAGGAACGGGTCGGCCTGCGGCGCCACGAAGCGGAGGGCGATGTGCATCCCGATCACCAGCGCCGAGAGCCCGGCGCCGAGGTAGACCAGGGTGAGGTCGACGTGGCCGATCGCTCCGAGCTGCACGAGCACGACCGCGGCCGCGTTGATCGCGCAGGCGATGAGGAGCAGGAAGAGCTCGAGGTTGCGGAGCTTGGCGGGCAGGCGCAGCCGCTTGACCGGGCCGGTGGCGGCCTTCGACGTGGCTCTGGCGGTCGAGCGGGACTCCGCGACGCTACTGTTTGACGGCATCGCTCAACTGCTCCACGATCGATCGGGCCGCCGTGAGGTCGTCCGCGTTGATGGTCTGCTTCACCAGCTGCTTGTCGTAGGCCGGGAGGTCGTTCACGACGACCGGGGTCTCCTCGTAGACGTGCGAGAGGCTGATGGGGCCGAGGTCCTGCTGGACGCCCTGGAAGATGGCGACCTTGCCGGCGGAGGACGCCCCGACGAAGTAGCGCGACTGCGTCCACTGGTAGCCGATGAAAGCCGCTGCGACGATCGCCAGGACGAGGACGACGAGGCCCACCATCCACGTGACGCGGCGGCGGCGGGCGCGGCGGGCATCCTCCTCGATGAGCTCGTCGAGGTAGTCCTCTGACTGCGGCTCGAAGTGGGTGGGCCCGGACGACGGGCGCACGGGGTGCAGGCGCAGGGTCGGCAGCCGCGACGCCCGGGTCGCGGGCTTGGGCTCGCCGAACTGGAGCGGGGCAGCGGCCGAGCCGACCGTCACCGGGTCCTTCACGACGTCGCCGGGCGTGACGTCCGCGATGTCGAGGATGACCACGGTCACGTTGTCGGGGGCGCCGGCGTCGAGGCTCTGCTTGAGGAGCTTCTCCGCGACCTGCTTCGGCGCGTCGCGCGTCGCCAGTGCGGCCTGGAGCTCGTCGTTCTTGACCACTCCGCTGAGGCCGTCGGAGCAGATCAGCCAGCGGTCGCCCGGCTTGGTGTCGAGCACCCAGGTGTCGATCTCGGGGGAGGCGTCCACGTCGCCCAGCACGCGCATCAGCACGGAGCGGCGCGGGTGGACCATCGCCTCCTCCTCGGTGATGCGGCCGCTGTCGACGAGCCGCTGCACGAAGGTGTGGTCGGTCGAGACCTGCTTGAGCTCGCCGTCGCGATAGAGGTAGATGCGGGAGTCGCCGATGTGGGCGAGCGCGATCTGGTCGCCGACGCGGATCATCGCGCTGACCGTGGTGCCCATCCCGGTGAGTTCGGGGTGCTCGAACACGGTCTCGGCGAGCAGCGAGTTCGCGGCGATCAGCGCGGACTGCAACGCGAACTCGGCTTCGGTCGCCGATGCGTACTCGGTGTCCGCCTCGCGGATGCGGTTGACCGCGATGGCGCTGGCGACGTCCCCTCCGGCGTGGCCGCCCATCCCGTCGGCGACGACGAACAACCCGTGACCCGCGTAGCCGGAGTCCTGGTTGTTCGATCGGATCTTGCCGACGTGCGAGAGCGCCGCCGCTCGGTTGGAGTTCGCCACGGCTACCGTCGCAGCTCGAAGGTGGTCGTCCCGATCTTGATCGGGGTGTCGAGCGGGACCTGGGTCGGGACGGTGACCCGGCGGCCGTCGAGGAACGTGCCGTTCGTGGAGTCCAGATCCTGGATCATCCACTCGTCGTTCCAGAGGAGTAGCCGGGCGTGGTGGGTGGAGGTGTAGTCGTCGCGGATGACCAGTCCGGACTCGCTGGAGCGGCCGATCGTGATGGGGTCGCGGCCGAGGGAGAGCTCGGTGCCGGCGCGCGGGCCGGACGTGATGACGAGGCGGTGCGCGGTCTGCACGCTCGCGTTCGTGCCACCGGTGACGGTGTTCGCACCGGACGGGAGGCTGGAGACCGGGGCGTGGCGCTGCACCGGCTCGGTGACGGCGGCCGCGGCGGCTGCACCGACCGGGGGAGCGGGCGCGGCGGAGGCCGGGAACGGCGAGGGGGGCGTCGCGGCCGCCTGGGCCTCGGGGAGCTTGCGGACGCGTTGCCCGAAGAGGTCGGTGCGCAGCGCGTAGACGATGCCGAAGACGAACAGCCAGAGCAGCAGCAGGAAGCCGAACCGCAGGACCAGCAGTGTCAGCTCGCTCGGGTTCACGAGGTGCTCCAGAAGTTGCCGGCGTCGTGGCGGCGGGTCGCGTCGTCGACGGGCGCCTGCGGGCGGCTCGGCGCGGCCTGCGGCAGCACGCGGAACACGATGCGGGTGCGGCCGATCGTCACGACCGACTCCGGCTCGAGGATGCCCTTGCGCACGGGCTCACCGTTGAGCTTCGAGCCATTCGTCGAGCCGAGGTCCTCGACCTGGGCGCGGTGACCGTCCCAGGTGATCATCACGTGGCGGCGCGAGATGCCCGTGTCGTCGACGGTGATGTCGGCGTCGCCACCGCGGCCGACGACCGTGCGGGCGCGCGTGATCGGGTAGTGGGTGCCATTGATGTCGAGCACCGGGGTCCAGGCGACGTCGCCCTTCACGTTCTCGGAGTCGACCTGCAGCATCCCCACCGAGATGTCCGTGTCCTGCGCCAGCTCGATCGAGATGCCGCCGGCGAACTGGTAGTGCTGGGTCGTCGCGTGCTTCTGCACGAAGCTGATGAGCTCGTCCGTCAGCGCGGCGCCCATGGAATGCATGCGCTGATAGTCGGCGGGCGACATCCGCAGCACGAAACGGTTGGGCGCGAGCACCCGGTCACGGGCCACGACGGCGGCCTTCGTGTCGAGCTCCTTGCGCAGCGCGCTCGTGAGTTCGACCGGCTGCAGACCGGAACGGAAGGTCTTCGCGAACGCGCCATTGACAGCGCGCTCGAGCCCCCGCTCGAAGTTGTCCAGTATGCCCACAGTCTCCCGCTCCCGGCTCGCCAGCTACATGCATGTTAGTCGGAACCCTTGCGAAGAGGCCTCCCGGCGCCTGACCGTCCGGTGAAGATACACCCCGAGATGCAGGCGCGCGAGCCCCTCGGCCACGGTGCACCCGCCGACGGAGCGCCCCGGATTCGTGGTCGGGACGGCTGCCGTGTTAGTCTTCCTTGGTTCGCGCGAGTGGCGGAATTGGCAGACGCGCTGGCTTCAGGTGCCAGTGCTCGAAAGGGCGTGGGGGTTCAAGTCCCCCCTCGCGCACGAAGGGTAGTTCAGGATTTCCGGGAGACCGGATCATGAAATGCTCCAAGCGAACGAGGAAAGGCCGGTCCGACGGAAACGTCGGGCCGGCCTTTCGTGTTGATCGCGGCGATCGTGATCGGAATCGGTGCCAGAAAGCCGAAAAGCCTGCCCGAGGGCAGGCTGGCGCCTTCTGTGCGCAGGTGGTGGAGCAGTTAGTTCGAGTGGTAGCTACTGCGGAGGGTCGGGCGGGGGAGAGGCTTCCCGACGCTCAAGCGCAGTGCCCGTCGCCGTTTTGCGTCGTCGGGTACGAGGCAAAGGTCCGCCGAACTGTCGTTTGGCATCCTTCTCGAAGAACTTGGCAATCTTGCGGATGTTCGCCGAGACGGCCATGAGGGTGGAGACGAGGTACTGAAACGCGAAGCCACGACCCGAACGCTTGCCGGGGTCGCCGAGGTTCTCGTACCGAGCGCCCTTCAAGACCTTGTTGAAGCTCTCGACCATGCTCCGCATCCCATACCAACGCTGGTGGAGCGGGGTGGCGTGTGGAAACTTCTGCCACCACTTGAGAGCAGCAGGCGGCTGTTCCCCAGTCGAGTTCTCCGTACTTACGCCGACGTCGATGGGAATGCTGACACTCGACGGCAGCTTGGGCAACTTGCTTGGCGGGACTCGCTCCCCGGTCGCAGGGTCGAACGCCATGTACCCAGGCTTCGGATAGGTGAAGCGCTGGTACCCATCAGCGTCCGGTAGACCGTGCGGCTTGAGTCGGTACTCCTCTCGGGACTCGAGCTGAGCCACGTAGTTTGTCTCGAGCGCCTTCCTTTTCCCCTTCAGCGCAGCCCGTGCTTCTTTCGATAGTGCTCGGCGGTCGATGCCCGCGTTGAGGGCCTCGAGCTTCTGCCGATACTCCTTGGTCGCGTTGACGAGTTCCTGGGACATCCATTTCACGTACCAGGAACCGTCGACCATGATGATGTCCGCCTCGGCGTAAGCGCTCTGCTGGCCGAACTCGTTTTTCTTGTAGTCGCACACGAGCTTCGTGCCGACAACTCCTGCCGCTGGCACCGCTGCGCTCCTTCGAGCTGCCTGACCGACCATCCCGAGAGAGGGCCAGCTTCACGCCGTCCGCAGAGACCGCGTGCGCCGATAGTGTGAGTGCCCTGGACCATCACGTCTCGAGGAGCAGAACACCGTTGGATGATTTCGACAGCGGAGACGGAACTACTGGCTTCGCGGATGGCGAGTTGGATGCCCTGGCCGCGGAACTTGACGAACTCGCCGAGAGCGCTAGCGACCCGTGGGACCTCTTGCAACGGCTAACTACGGCGCATACCAAGCCCGGCTTGCAGGTCGAACGGACTCCTGGGCTGGTGATGGCAGAACGTGCCTTGTCATACGACTTCGAGGCTCAGCCGTCTAAGTACGGCGCCATCACATTGGGACTTCGGTTCTCCTCTGCCGCGGGCGACTGGCCGCCTGCTCTGGACGTCGTCGACGACGGTGAGAAGACCTTCTGGGCTGATCTTGCAGACCGACTGACCCATCCGCTTCCCCGGGCTCAGTTTTCAGACCTTGCTCTCACCACGGGCAAGAGAACAGGTCTGGCATCCGCAACTTCGCTAACGGAAGCGTACTTGGCGCTGGGGGGAGATCGCGATCTCGAACCATACTTCCGGGCCTCGTGTCTGAGGCGGGCATGGAGCCTGGCGCGACAGTTCTCGCTGCCATCCGAGGCAAACGCGAGGCGAATGCTGTTCGAGCTGGCGCAGCGATTCGTTGTGACGTCGGATGTCCCCGCAGGAGTCCTGTTTCGCCCCGTCGAGCCTTTGGCGGTGCCTCCGAGAACTGCTGACTTCGCTGATCCCGACCGGAGCGATGTCGTCGAGTTGGTAGATGCAATCGAGGATGCGCATGGTTCGTCACCGACGGTGCTGGAGGCGGTCTTTGAGGTCCGAGAGCAGCTTGCAACAACGCCGGAAGAGAGGGACTCCGCGAGGCGTTCGCTCGTGAACGGGTATCTGGGACTAGCAGAGTCCAGCGACGGTCTATTGAGAATGAGTTGGCTGAGGGAAGCAGCGGCCGCGGCCCAGAAGTACGGTTTAACCGATCTGCGAGAAGCAGCGGTCACCTTGCTACAGACGATCTCGGTCGACGACCTCGGATTGAACTCGATCACTACAGATCTGTTACTTCCTCGTCATGCTTTCGACGGGCGCCTCTCGCGCTTTCGATGGTCGAGGGACGCTCTGTCGGCGCTCGAGATTTGGCTTGCAGGGCCGCCTCTAACGGGGTCGTACCAAGCGAACCTAGCGAAGGCGCGTGAGCTCAGCAGCGGTGGCGCCGTTCAACTGGTCTCCCGCATCGAGATCAGCCCGGAGGGACTTCCCATCCGTTCGTCCGCAGGCCCCGAATCAGCTGCCAACGAGATGTTGGAGCGGCTAGAGCTGATGGCGGCTAAGACCTACAGCATCATGGTCGCGAATGAACTTGAATCGATCCGCACGGAGTACGGCGAGACCACCGTAGAAGCGCTCGCGAAACACCTCGCCACTCGGTTCGGCAGTGACTTTGAGCTCGCAACCGCTCTCGGCGAAGCAGTTGCATCATTTTGGGACGGCCGCTACGCGGATGCCGGTCGTGCGGCCTTTCCACTTGTGGAAGCTGGCGCTCGAGGGGTGCTCCTCGCGATTGGCGAGCCGCTGTTCCGGATTGAGACCGGTGACGCTGAAGGCCACTTCCCCAGCCTGGAAGTCTATGCGGAGCGTCTAGAGGTGAACGGATTCGACCAGGACTGGTTACGAACCCTCCGGAATCCAGTGGCGACGTTACGAAACGCGATTGCGCACGGGCACAAATTGTCTTTGGGGCGCGAAGAGGCAGCGTTACTGTTGCGGGTTGCAGCACTCTTGGTGACACTCAGCTCGCCTCGTGCGACCGCAGCTTCGCGGAGCGAGGTCCTGTCCCGTCTGCGGGATCCGATCGGCTACGTGGCGCAGGGTGCATCGCTTGTTCGCCGTTGGAGTCTTGTGTGGGTCCATCAGTCTGGCGCATCGTTCGGATCACTGGGTGGGGTTTTGGCCCGGCTATCGCAATTCCTACCAAAGCGGCGCGGGTGACATCGCAATTACAGGGCAGCGTGTCGCATGCACGCCAGAAGCTACGTCGCCTCGCGAAACACGACACAAGGGCACAAAACCTTACGCGCTCAGCGAGCGAGCTCATCCACATATGAGGCTAGAGAGCGCGCAGCGTCATGACTAATCCGTCCGACGTCGAAGATAGGACCGTAGTCGGCTCATCACCTGCACTGGTCCGGCGTTCTTGGAGTGTCGCTCGCAACTCCCTGGCACGCTGGGCTTGCGCTGAGAGTAAATACTCGGGTGGAGCCTCTGTAAGTACATCGTCCAGGTCAACTGGGAGACCTATCACCGCTTCGATAAGGCCACCAAGTATTGGTGCGACGTACCTGACCCCTGCGATAGGACCCACGTCCGTCTGGACGACATCTCGTGGAGGAAGCCGTCGCTCGTCCCGGCGTTGTGGCGACCAGCGACGATAGGCGGCTTCGTTGCCGACCACAGCTGCCTGAGTAGCCCAGGACGTGACCAATGCAGCAGCCGTGAACGTTTCGATTGTCTGACCGCCATCCCTGGGCCCGCGCTCGAACGCGTGCGCGGCATCAACGGCAGGCAGCGGGTCGCCGGCCGGCCACGACGTTTCCAACACATTGACCTTCACCGACCAGTCGTTCAATACAGCGGCTGAGGCCAAACCGGGAACTGGCGTTCCGCCGATGGTCAGAGCGTCGAGTTGTTCAGATGCGTTCCCCAGTTGGAGCAGGCTTTGATTGTCAAACTTCGACCCCTTCGCCTCCAGCGCCGTCACCAGCAGAATATTCGGTTGGAACGGGACGCTACGGAGTTGGATGTAGTCGGGACGCCGATTCGAGGACGAAGTGATCAATCCTGCAATTCCTGGGATTGTGTCTTCGATGTTGTCAACGTCGACCGTTCGAATGATTGAGTCCGGAATGCCGTTGGCTAGCCATCGAACACCTGCCTCAATCGCAAACCCGATACCAAGTTCTTCACTGAACACGCGACGCTGGTTCGCGCGGACTTTCCGAGTCCGCGTGGACAGTCCAAGCCGGGGATGATACTCAAAGGGTTCCAAGACGCTCTCGAACGCCCCCAGGTACTTCAACGCTGCCCAACGTCGGAACAGGTGGAACGGGTCATCTAAGAGGTCCAAAGGTGTGGAGAGTGCCAGCCGTGAGAGGACGGTGTCCGGCGTCATCACCTGATCCCCGTCAAGGTTCATGGCCGGCCTCAGCCGAGAACTCGGGGTCTTTTCCCGTACCGCCGCGGCAAGCGAAGGAGAGCCATCGAACCGCACACGATGATCTGAAGCCAGCGTTGCTAGCGCTTCAAACGGTTCCATGTCACTGATCCTTCGTTCACTTGCCTCGCTTGTCGCCCCAAAGCGTGACGTGAAGCCTCCCGGTGACCTTATAACCGTGTTCGATGCACAAGGGGACGAGTTCTGCCATGCGCGCGTGCAGCAGCGCCGGGTCTGTTCCTTCCGGCATTACCCACACCGCATCCCGATCAAAACCGCACGCCTCGACGACGGTATGGAGTTCTGCAAAGTCCGCCCCATCACGGATGACGACCTTGAGTACCGAGCGTCCGGGAGGAAAAGCGTTCAATGCGGCCGGCCGGATGCGGCGCCCGGAGGAGATCCCAGAGTGTGCGAGTTTCGGGCTCACGACGAAAAGAGCCACGAGGGCACTCAAGCCCGGTGACGGCGCGCGAGTGCCGTTCGTTTCGACTTCGAATCGCACATCCGGGCGTTCTTCTTGCACCTCGGAGATGAGCTCCGTCAGGGCCAATTGTTGAAGGAGCGGCTCCCCGCCAGTGAGGATCACCAGCCGAACATGCGCGGGCAGCTCACTCAGGACGAGCCTCGACGCTTGTTCGACGTCGACGGTTCGGACTTCGGAGGCTCTGTCGTATCGGGCCCAGTCCCAGGTGTAGGCGGTGTCGCACCACTCGCAGCTCAAGTTACAGAGGGCGGTGCGGACAAAGAGCGCTGGTTCGCCTGCATGTGGCCCTTCACCTTGGATGCTGACGAACATCTCGTTGAGGTGGAGCGCGGTCTTTGTCATGGGGTTGGTCGAACGATCGCCGACGAGGTTGCCGTCTCCCAAAGCCTGACCCCGCTGATGGGGAGGCCGGCAGCATCAGCGATCAGGAAGATGCGGGCGGCGATCAATTCAGCGGTGGGGTTGGGCATGCTGTCGTTGAGATACGTGTGGTCGAGGACCGGCATCAGTTCACCGGCGACGAAGGAGTCGACGGCATCGAAGTCCACGACGATTCCTTCATCGGTGAGTTGTCCGGCAAAGAAGAGTTCACATCGGTAGCTGTGCCCGTGCATATTGCGGCACTTGCCGGAATGCCACGGCAACGTGTGCGCCGCCTGAAACGTGAACTCGAAGCTGATCTCAGTCCTCAGCGGTTGCATTTGTGGTCCTTCCTCCCACCGCCAACGCTCCGACGTCGTAAAGCTGCTCATCGGTGTTGGGGAGGGGAATGCAGACGGTTTCCGATATACCGACAAGGCAGGAGTCGAGGTCGAGGTCGTGCGCGACTAGATGCGCTGTATTCAGTAGTGCGCCTGCGTCACGCCAAATAAGAGATTTCCCCCACGGGTACTTGGAGAGAGTGCGCGCAGATCGGGCTACCGCGACCAGAAGGACCGGTGGCGGCTCAGAGGCGCGTAGAGCGGTCGCTGCAGCCGCGAGGATCTTCCCTATTGTTTCGGCGGGGATTTCGACGGGGACGAGCACCGGCTTGTCGGCTGGGCTTATTGCCCACACCCCTGGAGGACTATCCGTCAAGCTAGTGGCAACTACAAGCAGACTCAGCGGATGGCGTCCTCCGGCCGACGGTGCCGGCATTTGGCGTTCGCGATAGCCGTCGTCTGCAATCCATGATGTCGTCGGCAGGTGCAGGTACCAGAGCAGGTCGATGATGTCCGACAGGCTGCACGGTTCGTCGGGCCGAACGCTACGACGAGTCGCCAGCATATGGCCGAAGGTGGTCTCGGGTCGGCGATTGAGAGTGAGCTCTATTGACGGCCCCTCGCGGCCGATCAGAAACGAAGCATCGAGTAGATCGAGACCCGTAGTGTTACGTTCCTGGGCTGGCAATGGCGCTCGTTCAAGCATTGGATGTCACCGTCGGCTGAAAGACGTCGAGTTCGGCGAAGACCTGCTGGCGCTTCCAGCACCCGGGACAGTCTCCGCATGGGCGGGCTGCGCGATGACAAGAAACGGTGAGAGCGAGGATCGCAGAATCGAGGCGAGCCTTTCGCACCAATTCGACCGTCGTAAGTTCTAGTGCAGGGGCTTCTACCTGGACTGAGCCTTCCTGTAGTGAGGTCAGTGTGGTCAAGGCTCGATAGAACTGTGGTGATCCGTCCATGTGGCGGTCGCCATCACCTCGGACCGAGCCGAGTAGCACCTTGGTGAGATTGTGTTGTAACGCTATTGCAGCGCCTGCGGTGCCTAGGAACTGGTTGCGGTATGGCCACCACTCCGGGCTCGGTGCGTCGTCGAGCGGCACACCATCAAGCAGGAGGCCACCGCCAAAATCATTGAGGGGGAGGCGCACAGCCCGATAGGGAACCCCGAGTCGATCTGCGATAGCTCTCGACGCTCTCGCTTCTGCTCTCGCTGGAATCTGACCGTAGTCGACGAACAACGCTAACGCCGGCCGCGTGAATGCCGCCAGGGCAGCTGAATCGACGCCGCCCGAAAGGAGCACGACGGCGTCGCCGACTAGCTTTGCCATGCTGCTCCCGCCTGAAGTTCCGCGTCGACGGGGAACGCATGCCGGCCAGGCCGATGGTTGGCGCCCTGTCCCACCCAGACCGCGCGGTAAAGCGCCGAGGTTAGGTCGGAGTGGAGCTCTCCACCCATGCCGATAATCATTTTGTTTGCCTCGTCGTTCACCTGCGACGAATGAGCCACAACAGGGATTCCGAGCGCGTGAGCCCAACCGAGCTCATAAACCGTGCCTGGATCGTACCCGTCCAATAAGGCGAACACGACGTCGCACTCACGGAGGCCATTGATGTCCTTCTCTGCGACCTCCATGCCGCCTGTACCCACCTGATGGAACGGGCTCCAAGGCACACCGCCCAACCCGCTCAGGACGCCCTTCGCCAGTTCCACCAACCAGCGCTCGGCAGCTGAGAAGAACGGTCCGGCGAGGTAGATGCGGGGTCTGAAGGCGTTGGCGAACAATTGAGGGCGTGGTATCCCGAAATGGTCGAAAATTGAGCCGCCTTGCAGCAGGTCCGCAGGGATGTCGGGATTCTTTGTGCTTGACCACCAGGCGGTGCAGGTTGAGGCAATCGCGGCCGCCTCGCCGACGGTGGCGCCGTCAAACCAGGTCTTCGCGAGAACCGCAGAGAACACATCGCCAGTGCCTAGCGACCAAACCAGTGGTGTGGGTGAAGCATTCGACCAAAGGGGACCGTGCTCGTCGACTACGAGAAAACCTCGAGCTCCGCAGCGCACGATGACGGCTTCGTAATCCATTCTCTGGCGGACGGCGGCAGCTGCGACAGCGACATCGGAAACACCGCCAGCCAATGCGGCGATTTCGCGAGCGTTCGCCGACAGGACAGTTCGCTCGGCGTCCACTTCGGAGATGAAAGGGTCGCCAGCGCCTCGGGGGCTCTGCGAGTCGATCACAGCGCGCCGTGCGCGGATCTTTCGCGATGGAGCGTGTTCGATCATCCCATACGCCAAAACGTCATCGTGGTCGACGTCCACCGCTTGGGCAAGCCTCGCTTGCAGTCCCGTGATCGTCGGCGTACTCACGGGTGTCAGGTAGTCGAAGGCCACCGCGCTATCCCGCCCCAGATTGAGAGGTGCGCTCGGCCAATTGCGCGCGAGTTCGGCCAGTTGCCCGGCCGCCGAACTTTCGACGGCGGTGATCAAGGTCGGCGCACAATCGCGCAGGATCCGAGCCGCATGCACGCCGCTCCCACCTAGCGGGTTAAGCCGCTCCGGGTACGCCACCTCTTCCGAGTAGGCGCCCCCGACGATGATCAACTGGTGGCCTCGACGTGGATCTGGATGCTGCCCCCGCTTGTGTCAGTCACGATGGCACGGAAGCCCACGCCGCGCTGAAGGCAACGAATCAAAGCAGGTCGAGGTTGCACGGCCCCAACTTCGTCACCTGCCGTGTCAATGAGTGCGATGGTCGGGGGAATGTCCGGGTCCAGACGGAGAGTGAAAACCAGGCCGTCGTGGAAGGGGTAACCGCTCTCGGGCGACTGGACCCAATCGTCGATCTGCAAGCTCGCGCAGTCATTGACTATCTGTCCGCCAGGTTGTCCGCCGGTTCCGGACGGTCCGTCACTCCCACTCATTCGAGCCCCCTCGATCGTGGTCAGAGTCCTTTTTGAACTCGCGACCAATATGCCTGTTCAGACCAGATGACAGCGTCTAGCGTGGCGGCTGACACATCACCGGTGTTAGCCCAGAGTATGAAGAGTTCCTCAAGTTCGCGATACCCCGTCCGCGGGTCAGCCTCTTTCGGGAAAATGCCCGCAGCAATTCCTGCTCGGATGACATGAACATCGAGCACGGCAATCTCGTCGCTTGCCCAATGATTGCGGACAATCCACGAGGCGGTTTTCATCCCGATACCAGGGGCGAGGACGAGCCAGTCCCGAATCTCACGCGGCGACGTTGGTCTGTCATGCTCGGCAAGGAAATCCAATGCACCGGCTAGACGGCGAGCTCGTTGCCGGGGGAACCGGTAGCGAACGCTTCGGCCGCCGACCCGAAGTGGAGCCGACAGCAGCTGTTCGAGTAGATCAGCTGGCGGACGCGTACTCGACGCGAGGACGTTCCGTCGAACTACTTCATACGCTGCTAGGCCGACCTCGTACGGTAATCCATAACCACCGAGGATGCAGGCGGCAATTTCCTCCTCGAGAGAGTCGCCGAGCCGGTGTCCTGAGGGCGCCATGGCGGATTGCTCGGCGACCCGTACCCAGTAGGCCGCTGTTCCATGCTGCCAGGGTTGTCCCCATGCGACTTCACGGGGTTGGGATAACGACGGCTCGAGCCGGACCGTAGGCCCACCGTCTTTCAGACGGGACGCTCCGAATTGGGTGATCGTCACGTCAATCAATGTCCTCCACAGGTTCGGTCAAGGTCTGCGCCAGGGCGTCGAGGCTGAGCCCCAGCGTCCGACAGATGCGATGTAGCACCAGGAACGAGATAGCTGGGCTGTGGCCTTGCTCAGCCTTGCGCAGTGTTTCAACGCTTATGTGAGCATCCCGGGCGACTCCCTCGCGCGAGAGCTGTGCAATGCCGCGCCGCTGTCGTAGCGCCTCGCCCAGGCGGACACCAACTGCTCGCTCATCGTCCGTAAGAGCGGTCCGTGCCATGCAATTATTATACGCGTATTTGAATTGCATTCAACACCATTATGGCCGAGCGGGCATCGCGACAAGCGCGACGAGCCGTCGCAAGGTGGCCCCGTTGGAATGACCTCTTGATCGGCTCCTTCCATCTCAGCTGGAAAAATTCACGGCTTAAGCTGGAACGTCCGCCAGCAGACCTTGCTACGGGCTCCTAGACGCAAGGCATCCCGGATTTGCTGAAGCACCCACGAACGAAGGGCCGGTACGACGGAAACGTCGGACCGGCCCTTCTTGTATGTGCGGTGTGGGGGCGACGGTGATCGGCTCGCGCGGGAAGCCGGAAGTGTCTTACCCGATCTTCGTCCAGGTGCCGCAGCGGCTGGTTTCAAAGATGTCGCCCGGCTTCAGCGTTACGACGGACGGTCCGGAAACGATGTTGTTGTCGATGATGCCGGCATCCGATCCCGTGCCGGACATCCACGCGTAGTAGCAGTTGCTGGCGTTGCTGATCGAGTAGACGCCCGGGGTGACGGTAGCACCCACGACGTGGATACCGTCCCCGAACTGGGTCGACTGAACCTGTTTCGTCTGAGCCTCGAGGGTCGCCTGATCTGTTTTCAACTTCGCCTCGCCCGCAGTCAGAGCGGCTTCGCGGGCGCTGAGATCGCTGATGTGTTGGTTCGCGGCGTCAAGATCGTTCGTTGAGATCGCCAGTTGCGACTTCGTGTCGGACAGCGCCTGCTGTAACTCGTGCTGCATCGCCTTGTACTCGGCAGTCGTTGCCACCGCCGGCCGGGCCACGTATCCGATCACACCACCGGCGATACCGCCGATCAAGAGCAGAGCGGCCGCGGCGATAGCTGCCGCACGAATGGTCACCGTGCGAGTGAAGACCGAGCCTTTCGCCACCGCGGGAGCGGGAGCAGGCTCCTCAGAGCTCTCGGCGAGTGTCACTTCGAGGGGAATGCGATCTTCCACTGTGCTGTCCGGGGGAGCCTCCGGGGTGGAGCCAACCTGATCCCTGGTGAGTCCGGCGTCGTCCGCCTCAGCGGTCGATGATTCGTGGTTCTGGTGATCTGGCATGGTGCTCCTCGGTTCGGAGCCGAGCGTAGCTACGTGACAGATCCTCAGTCTCCCCCCAAAACGGGCGTACGCGAACGCTCGTCGACCGAGCCAGAGGATGCGGTCGTCTGTGCGGAGTCGTGTGGGTGAGCGAGCCGGCCCGATGCGCGGGAGACCACGGGCGGGCGGGGCGACACACGGACGAGGTTCCCGCGCCTGGCGGGTTGCTCCACTGGCGACGCTTGGCCGCGCTCGGCGTTCAGGCTTGGCGATCGCACGCGCTCGGATCGGAACCGCGTCACTCCGCCAGGTTGGTGCTGATCGCGTCGAGGGCGAGGCTCTTGGCGTGGAGGGCGGCGTCGCCGAGGCGGTCGGTGGTTGCGGCGACGAGGCCCTCGATGAGGATGGCCTGGGGGAGGCGTGAGGCGAGGGTGATCTCGTCGCGGAACGTCAGGTCGGGCATGGTGACGACGAGGGCCAGGGTGGCGGCCAGGGCGATCGGGCTGCGGCCGAAGGCGGTGACGGCGATGACGTCGGCGCCGGCTGCGTTCGCGGCGGCGACGGTGCGCAGGGTCACGGCGTTGGAGCCGCTGCCGCTGATGACGAGCAGCAGGTCGCCCGGCTGGAGCAGGCGGGCCGTGATCTGCTGGCCGATGACGTCGGACTGGGCCTCGGCGGCGCGGCCGATGCTGGTCAGGCGGGCGGCGGCATCCCACGCGAGCGGGGCCGAGAGGCCGTTGCCGACGACCACGACGCGGCGGGCGCCGGCGAGCAGGGTGACGGCCTGCTCGATCGATTCAGGGTCGAGCAGGGCGAGCATGTCGGAGACGCGGTCGGCCAGCTGGGTGAAGGTGTGCGCGACGATGCCGGCGGCTCCGGTGGGGGAGGCGGCGGCCGACGCGGGCAGGGCGGCGGCATCCCGGGCGAGCAGCACGCGCAGCTGCTGGTAGCCGGTGAAGCCGAGGCTCTGGCAGGTGCGCACGACGGTGGCGCGCGAGGCGCCGGAGAGGTCGGCGACCTGCTGGGAGCTGAGCTCGACGATCTCGGCGGAGCGCTCGAGCAGCACGGCCGCGACGGCGCGCTCGGTCGGCAGCAGGGAAGGCAGGAGGCTGCGGATCGTCGCGATGACGGCGCCGGGCCGCTGCTCGGCCGGGCGCGACGGTTCGGGTGTCGTCGGGTCGCTCATGCGCCGCTCCCGGCGGCAACGGCGATGCGCTCGACCTCCGCGGCGTCGAGATCGAAGATCTCCACGCCGTCCTCAGGGCCGGGCGCGGGAAGGAAGACGGCGCGCGGCTCGCCCTCGAGCGGCAGATCGACGACGGCGAAGCCCGAGCCGATGACGGCTCTCTCGGTTCCGGCGGCGGCGATCGGGTCGGAGCTGTTCGCGACACCGGGAGCGACGATGACGGGGATGCCGCGGGCCTCGGCCGCGAGGGCGTGGTGGTAGTGCCCGCCGAGGATGAGACGCACGTCGCCGGCGGCGCACACGTCGAGCAGGGCCTCCGGGTTGGTCAGCTCGAGCGCGGCGAGCAGGGCGCTCGCCGCGGGCACAGGCGGATGGTGCAGGACGACGACGGTGCCGTGCGGAGCGGGGACGGCCAGGATCCCGGCGAGGCGATCGAGCTGCTCGGCGTCGAGGGCGCCGTAGCCGGCTCCGGGCACCGAGGTGTCGAGCGTCACGACGCGGAATCCACCCCGGAGGGTGACCGTCTCGCGTGCGCCGAGCACGGTCTCGAAGCCGCTCCGGAGGTCGTGGTTGCCCATGGCGTACACGACATCGGCACCACGGTCGTCGGCGAAGGGCGCCAGTCGCGAGGCGAGCAGCCGGTAGCTCTCGTCGCCGCCGTCGTCGGAGAGATCCCCGCTCGCGACGACGAGGTCGATCGCGTCGAGCGCGGCGGCCCGCGCGAGCGTCCGGTCCAGAGCGGCGAGGGTGTCCACGCGGCCGTAGTGGAGGCTGCCGTCGCTGAAGAGGTGGGTGTCGCTCAGGTGCAGGATGCGGAGGCCGGCGGGCGTCTCGGCGAGGGTCACGAGGTCACCCTACTGGCTCGACGGCGCAGCGCGGAGACCACGGGGAGCTCCCACCGGCCGGCGATGATGCGGTGCCGCACCATGCCCGACAGCTGGTCGATGATCATCGTGACCACGACGACCACGAGCATCAGGATGCCGACGACGTCCCACACGCGGAACTGGATGTTGTCGATCAGCATCTTGCCGATGCCGCCGGCGCCGATGAGGCCCAGGATGGCGGACGCGCGCACGTTGATCTCGAAGCGGTACAGCCAGAACGCGAGCACATCGGGCTTGGCGCTCGGCCAGACGCCCCAGCGCATGATGCGCACCCGGGAGGCGCCGGCCGCGGTGGCGGCCTCGATGGGGCCGCGGTCGACCGACTCGAAGCTCTCGTAGCCCCACTTGCCGAGCGTTCCGATGGAGCCGATCGCGATGGCCAGGGCGCCGGTGTAGGCGGTCAGGCCGGTCACGGACAGCATGAGCACCGCGATGACGACCTCCGGCACGGCCCGGAGCACGGCGAACACCGCGCGCAGCGGCCAGCGCACGAAGGCGGGCGTGAGCCCGCGGGTCGCGAGCAGGCTGAGCGGGAACGAGACGATCACGCCGAGCACGGTACCGAACCACGCCATGGCGACGGAGAGCATGGTGGCGGAGAGGGCGTCGGGCAGCTTGGACCACGCCGGCGGCAGGAACATCAGCCCGAGGTAGTGGGCGAGCTTCTGCGGCAGCTGGAGGAGGGCGTCCCACGAGATGTCGACACCCCAGAAGGCGGCGACCACGACCGCGGTGACGACGACCCACACGATCGCGCGTCCGATGCGCAGGGGGCGCTTCGGGCGCTCCTGCCCGGGGCGGCGGGGCGCGTCCGGCGCCGTGCGAGGTGCGGCGCCGGAGGCCGCGCCGGTGTCGGTGATCGCGGTCATCGGAGCAGCCTCCGGCGGGCGAAGGAGCTGAGCAGCTCGAGCAGCACGACGAGCACCAGGACCTCCAGGATGATCATGCTCAGGTAGTGGTACTGGTAGAAGGTCCGCACCTTGTCGATGAGCATGCCGAGACCGCCGGCGCCCACGAGGCCGATGACGGTCGACGCGCGGATGTTCAGCTCCAGCACGTAGATCGTCTGCGAGAGGTAGGTGGGTGCGACCTCCGGGACCATCGCGGCCCGGTTGGCGCGGAACCAGGTGGCGCCGGACGCGAGCGCAGCCTCCTGGCCGCCGCGGTCGAGGCCATCGAGGGCCTCCGACACGAGCTTCACCAGGATGCCCACGTTGAACAGCACGAGGGCGAGGATGCCGGAGAGCGCGCCCGTGCCGACGACGGTGACGAACAGGGACGCGTAGAGGAGGTCGGGCACGCTGCGCACGATGTTCATCACGAAGCGCACGACGCCGAGCACCGGCCCGTTGGGATTCGTCGCGCGCGACGCGAGGAACGAGAGCGGCAGAGCGATCACCACGCTGACGGCGGTCGCGATGACCGCCATCTGGATGGTCTGGAGGAGGGCGGGCAGGGTCTCCGGGAAGAAGGAGTAGTCGGGCTGGAAGAGCTGGATGAACGTGTTCGAGGCGTTCTGCGCGTTGGCGAACAGCGCCCCGACGTCGACCTGCACGGCGAACGCCGACCACACGGTGATGCCCGCGATGACGACGACGGCGATCAGCGCCTTCCAGCCGGTGCGCGGCCGCGCGGGGCGCAGCGAGCCGGGCGCCGTCGTCACAGCTGCACCGTGGGGGCGTCGAGCACGTCGTCGGCGGTGAGCGAGCGGCCGTAGATCGACTCGAACACGCTCTCGTCGGCATCGGCGCCGGTGCCGTCGAAGACGATCTCGCCGCTCCGGAGGCCGATCAGGCGGGAGCCGTAGCGCCGGGCGAGGTCGAGGAAGTGGAGGTTGACCACGACCGTGATGCCCAGCTCGGCGTTGATGCGCTGCAGGTCGCGCATCACGACGTGCGAGGTGGGCGGGTCGAGGGAGGCCACCGGCTCGTCGGCGAGGATGACCTTCGGTCGCTGGGCGAGCGTGCGCGCGATGGCGACGCGTTGCTGCTGGCCGCCGGACAGCTCGGACGCGCTGGAGTACGCCTTGGGCACGATCTCGACGCGCTCGAGGGCCTGCATGGCGAGCTCGACGTCGTCCTTCGCCCACGCGCCGAGCAGGGCGCGCCAGGCGGACGTGTGGTAGAGCCGGCCCATCAGCACGTTGTTGAGCACGGTCGTGCGCTTGGCCAGGTTGAAGCTCTGGAAGACCATGCCGACGTCGCTGCGCAGGGCGCGCAGCTTGCGGCCGCCGAGCCCGCGCAGGCGAGCGTCGCCGACGGTGATCTCCCCGGAGGTGATGGGCACGAGGCCGTTGATCGTGCGGATGAGCGTCGACTTGCCCGCGCCCGAGAGGCCGACGACCGCGGCCATCTCGCCCGGGGCGATGTCGAGGCTCACGTCGCGCAGCCCCACGTAGCCGTTGGGGTAGGTGACCCCGACGTTCTCGAACCGGACGCCGGCGCCGGTGGATGCGGCGGTGGATGTGGTCACGTCTCTCCCTCTTCTCCTGCTCGTGTTTCGTGCGTCGTGCGGAAGACCCCGCCGGCGAGAGGCGCCGGCGGGGTCGGACGCGGTCGTCAGCCGAGGCCGATGCTGGCCGCGGCCTCCTGGGTCTTCTTGAGGCTGGACGGGTCGGCGTCGACGAGGCCGGTGATCTGGTAGATCGCGGTGAGCGCCTTCACGCCCTCCTCGGTGCCCGCGTAGTCCTTCATCGCGTCGGCGATCTTGGTCTGCCACTTGGCGCTGATCTTGCCGGTGATCGAGACGCCGTCGTTCGGGATCTCATCGGTCAGGGCGAAGACGACGACTTTCTGGCCGACGTCGGGGGTGTCCTTCGCGACGACGCTCCGGGCGTCCCAGTAGCTGGTGCCGACCTCGGCGTCGCCGTTGTAGACGGCGAGCACGCTGGCGTCGTTGGCCGTGACCTGGACGGTCTTGATGTCCTTGTCGACGTCGAGACCGGCCTTCTTCATCGCCGCGACCGGGAAGATGTAGCCGGCCGGGGAGGCCGCCTGGAGCAGCGAGACGGTCGCTCCCTTGATCTTGGTGATGCTGTCGAGCCCGGCGGGGCCGGTGCCCTTCTCGGTGCCGTTGCAGTAGAGCATCCCGTTGGCGCCCGCGACGGGCTTGTCGGAGCAGTACTTGTCGGGGTCGTTGGTGAAGAACTGCGCCGCGTAGGTGCTCTTGCCGTTGCGCTGCGTCTGCAGGGCGGGGACCGCGCCGTACTTGTCGCACGCCTGGCTCATCTGCAGGCTCGGGAGCATGCCGATCTGGGCCTGGTTGCTGCCGATGGCCTCGACGGCCGCCTGGTAGTCCTGCGTGATGACGCCCTTGACGGGGATGCCGAGGCGCTGGGTGAGGGCGTCCTCCAGGGGCTTGACCGTCTCGACGAGCTTGCTGGCGTCGCCCGACGGGACGAGCGCGAGCGTGAGCTGCGTGGGGTCGGCCGCCGTGTCGTCCGAGCTGCCGGAGCAGACGGAGGCCGGGGTGCTGGTGCCGCCCGCGGCGGCGGTCTGCTGGCTCACGCCGCAGCCGCTGAGGGCCAGGACGGTGAGGAGCGCGAGGCCGGTGGCGCTCGCGGCGGCGGTCGTGCGGAGTTTCATTGCGGTTCCCATTCTGTGCGGGTGGTCGGTTCGAACGGTGCGGTGCGATGGATCGGTGGAGAAGTCGTCAGGCGGAGGGGATGGGGGAGGGGGCCATGCGGTCGACGGGGTGTGCGAGTGCGAACGCGATCGGGTCGTCCGCCCAGGCGGCGATGCCCGGGTAGAGCTCCGGGAACGTCGGCGCGACCAGGTGGGCGGGCCCGGCGCGGTGCCCGAACCGGTCGATGAGCGCGGTCGCGCATCCCGCCGCGAGGGGTTCGGCGAGGTCGTTGCCCCAGATGTCGCCGACCGAGAGCAGGGTGCGCGGATCGCGGCCGTCGAGCAACCGCGGGAGGAGATCCGCCCAGCCGGCGGGCTTGCGGGCCTCGGCGTGGACGCGGTCGATCGACCCGGCGAGGCCGAGGGCCTCCAGCGTCTCGGTCACACCGTCGAGCGGGGCGTTCGTCACCAGCACCCGCTCGGCCGTGCCGGCGAGCCCCTCGAGGAAGTCGGCGAGGCCCTCCGGAGCGGAGACGTCCAGGCGGCCGCCGGCCAGCTCGCGCCGGCTGCGCTGGTAGGCGCGCTGCAGAAGCTCCTCGTCGGCGTGGCCGGCGGCGAGCTCGGCGACCGCGGCATAGCCGTCGGCGTATGCGGGCGACCCCGGCTCGCCGTCGAGGAACGCCCCGAGACGGGCGCGCAGTCCCGCGTCGAGCTCTCGGCCGGCGATGTCGTCCCGGTCGAGGATGCCCGCGATGACCGCCTCGGCGTACGCCCACACGGGGGCGTCGCCGACGCACACCGTCCCGTCGAAGTCGAGGACGAGCAGGGGCAGGATGGAGGTGGTTCCGTCGGTCACGTTCAGCAGCATAGGCGTCCATGAACGTTCCGTTCATAGAAATCTGCGTGATGAAACGATCGTTCACGCAGTGTTCACACGCCCGCCCGCTCGTAGACTCGGGACGTGACCGAAGGCATCCCGGCGTCGAGCGAGGAGCTGTTCGAGCTGTTCGGGACCGGCAGCTGGGTCTTCCTGCCCCAGGCTCCGGCACGGGCGATCGCGGCGGAGCTCACGGCCGAGATCGTCGACGACCGGTTCGCGTGGGGCGAGAACCCGCACGTCGGCGAGGGCGGCGCGATCCTCGTGCTCACGGCGCCGATGAACGGGTGGATGCTGCTGCACGGGGCGAGCGAGACGGTCGGCGTCGTGGCGGCCGAGCTGAGCGAGCGGCGCGACGTCTACCGCGCGATGATCGACGTGCGGCTGCCGGCGATGAGCTGGGCGTACCTGGAGGGCGGGATGCCGGTCCGCACCGTGTCGGTGGAGCTCGGCGACGACGGCGACCTGGTCACCCGCACCGCGGGCGATCCGCTGCCGTTCGAGCGCGACGGAGCCCTCGGTGCGGGAGGTCGGCACGGCCTCGATTCCTTCTTCTATCCGCTGGCCGTCCTCGGCGAGCACGGAGTGACGCTGGATGAGCTGCGGCGCGGCCTCGGCCTCCCGAGCGTCACCTTGCGGATCGGTTGACGCGGTAGCGCAGCAGCACGGTCCCGCCCGAGAAGGTCCGCTCGTCGAGGAGTTCGAGGTGGAGCGACAGAGCCCGCGGGAGGGCGGGGGTGCCGCCACCGACGGTGACCGGCACGACGAACAGCGAGAACTCGTCGATCAGCCCGGCACGGAAGGCGGCCGCCGCGAGCGTCGGGCCGCCGATGGACACGTCCCGATCGGATCCCTCGACCAGCGCCCGCACGACGTCTGGGTCGAAGGAGCGCTCGAGGCGGCTGCGCTCCATGTCGACCGTGTCGAGAGTGGAGGAGTACACGACTTTGTCGATGCCGCGCCAGACCTCGGCGAAGCCGGCGACCACCGCCGGGTCGCCGGGGCCCGGGAGGGCGTCCCACGCGCGCATGGTCTCGTACATGCGGCGCCCGAAGAGGTAGGTGCCGACCGTGCGCTCGCGCTCGTTGATGAAGGCGTGCACGTCGTCGGTTGGCGCCGTCCAGTCGAAGGAACCGGCGGCGTCCGCGGTGTATCCGTCGAGCGAGGCGCTCACGGAGTAGAGGAGGCGGCCCATGCGCCGACCCTAGGACGCCGGGCCGCCTGCGGCCAGCCCTAGCCGCCGATCCGCGGGAAGAGCGCGGCCAGCGCGGCGAGCTGCTCGCCGAAGAACAGCGGCACGATCAGATCGATCACGACGGCTATCCCGACGGCGAGCAGTGCCGCGCCGGCAGCGATGACGACGAGGACCGCGAACAGCCTGAGGTAGGCGTTCTCCGCCACGGCCGCGAGCACCCCTCGTGCCCGGCGGCCCGGCGAGCTCACCCGAGGGACGGGCGAAGTGGCCGTGAGGCGGTGGTCCAGTGTCGTCATGATTCTCTCCCTGCTTCCCCCTGAAGCGGCCGGACCCCCGTCCGGCCGATGAATCCAGTCAAGCCGGGCGCGGGCGGCGGGGCATCCACCCGCGGTCGGGATCGTGTCATCCCTCGGTATGATTCCTCGTGCGCCGGAGGGTCGGGGGCGCAGGAGCGAGGGGGCGCCGATGACGTCACGCAGACCGCTGTGGATCGCGGTGATCGCGGTGGGCACCGCGCTGGTGCTGGGGCTGGGGGCGACGACGCTCGCGCTCTACTTCACCGCGCGCGACGCGGCGCGCCCGGAGGCGCTGGTTTCGCGTTACCTGACGCACGTGCAGCACGGCGAGATCGAGGCCGCGATGAAACTGGAGGGGCGCAAGCCCGATGCGACGCAGGTGCTCCTCACCGACGCCGCGTACGCGAAGGTCTCGCAGCAGCTCTCCTCGTTCCGCATCGAGCGGGTCCGTTCCGTGGGTGAGAACCAGCTGCGCGTCGACGTGCAGACCGTCGCGGGTGGGAAGACGGGGGCGGCGTCGTTCACGGTGGCGCACGGCGACGACGGGCCGGTCGGGTGGCTCGGCGTGCACGCCTGGAAGCTGAAGCCGGTCTCGCTCTCGACCGTGACGGTCGCGGTGGGAACGCACGACGCCGTGGATGCGACGATCGGCGGTGCGACGCTGCACTGGGACGGGAAGGTACGGCGGCTGCTGGCCTTCCCCGGACGCTATTCGCTGACGGTCCCGGGAGGAAACGCCTGGTACTCGGTCACCGGCGCCGACGCGGCCCTGACCGGGTTCGGCCAGAGCGCGGACCTGCGCGCGAGCAGCACGCTGACGCCGGCGGGCGTCGAGGCGGCGACGGCGGCGACGAACGCCTGGGTGAACACCTGCCTCGCCGGGGGCGCGCAGCCGCAGGGGTGCTCGTTCGGCCTGGATTCGGGGAAGCCCGACGACGAGACGTGGACCAACGTCCGGTGGGAGCTCACGGCGCCTCCCGCCGTCGCGTTCGGCGCGTGGGACTTCGACTGCACCCAGGGCACCGTCCTCACGGCCGGCTGCTGGCCCGTGACGACCACGACGTCGGGGTCGGCCGACTTCCACGCCGACTACCGCGTCGCGGCCAACGGTGAGACCGGGGAGATCTACTCGACGACGCCGGGGGAGGTCGAGGTGCAGGGATCCATCCTGACCATCGGCCCCGCCGGAGCGACCTTCCAGTCGATCAGCTGGGGGTGACGTCGCAGCCGCAGCCGAGCTCCGGCGACGGGATGCTGTCGTCGCGGTCGGCCAGCCGACGCGCGAGCTGATCGCGCCGGCGCTCCAGGTCGGCGATCGCGGCGTCGAGCTCGGCGATCCCCTCGCGGTAGGCGGCCACGGAGGCGGGGCACTCGTCGCTGCGAGCGTGGCCGGAGCCGAGGCAGTCGATGAACGGCGCGGCCTTGCCCGGCGGGATGCCGGTCAGGGCCAGCTCCCGGATCTCGAGCACGGCGCGGAGCTGCTCGTCGTCGTAGTCCCGGTACCCGTTCGGCAGGCGCTCGGGAGCGACCAGACCGAGCTGCTCGTAGTACCGGACCGCCTTCACCGTCACGCCCGCCCGGCCGGCGAGCTCGCTGATCTGCATGGGAGCCTCCGCCGACAGCGTAAACCTCTCCCCTGAGGTCAGGGTCAAGCGCGCTACACTATTAGTTAGTGCCCTAATGAATCGAGGAGACATGGCCGGTGGCTTTGCGCGGTGGTACGCGCGCTGGAACGAGAAGCTGATCCGCGTCGCCGGTCCCGCTCAGCTCGGCGCCGGACATCCCGAGGGCCCCGACCGCCGCTCGCCCGCCGCGCCGTGCCCGATGTGCGGGCGCCCGATGACCGAGCACACGGTGCTGCGCCCGGGTGGTCAGCGCGACGCGACCCGCTTGGTGTGCCCCGAGGTGCAGGGCGCCGCCTGACCGACCGCGAACACGGTCGGCGCGGGGTCACTGAGCCTGCGTCGCCGCCGCGATGATGCCGTGCAGGCTGCCCCGCAGGCTCTCGAGCTCGCTGACGGGCAGGCCGAGGCGCTCGACGATGCGGTGCGGGATCTTCTCCGCCTCCGCGCGCAGCTCGCGTCCCGCGGGCGTCAGCCGCACCTCCAGCGCGCGCTCGTCGGCGGTGCTGCGCTTGCGCTCGACATAGCCCGTCGTCTCCAGGCGCTTGAGCAGCGGGGAGAGCGTCGCCGGTTCCAGCTGCAGCGCCTCGCTGAGGTCCTTGACCGACCGCGGCTCGCGCTCCCAGAGGGCGAGCATCACGAGGTACTGGGGATGCGTCAGCGACAGCGGCTCGAGCACCGGGCGGTAGAGCGCGATCACGCTCCGGGCGGCCACGGCGAGGCCGTAGCAGACCTGGTTCTCCAGGGCGAGCAGGTCATCGGACACGGGGACAGTCTAGGCGGGGCGCGGGTCCGCTCACTCGGCGCGCGAGAACTCCGAGGCCCGGGCGACCTGGTCCGCGGTGAGCGTCACGCCGGTGTAGCGCTCGAACTGGCGCGCGGCCTGCAGAGCGATCACCTCGGCTCCCGTGATGAGGGTCTTGCCGGCCGCGCGTCCCGCCTGGACCAGCGGCGTCTCGGACGGGAACGCGACCACGTCGAAGACGGTCGTCGCACGCTCGATGTGCTCCTCGCCGAAGGCCAGGGCGGTCTCGTGGTCGCCGCGCATCCCGAGCGGCGTCACGTTCACGATCACGTCGTACTCGGCGCGCGGCTCGTCGGCGGTCCACGTGTAGTCGTAGCGCTCGGCGAGGGCCCGGCCCGCATCCGCATTGCGCGCGAGCACCGTCAGGTCGTCGAAGCCGGCGCCGCGGAATGCCGCAACGACGGCCTTGGCCATGCCCCCGGAGCCGCGCAGCAGCACGCGCTGCGCCGGATCGACGGCGTGCTCGGCGAGCAGCTGCTCGACGGCCTCGTAGTCGGTGTTGGAGGCGGTCAGCAGGCCGTCCTCGTTGACGACCGTGTTGACCGACTCGATGGCGACGGCCGAGGGCTCGAGGTTGTCGACCAGCGGGATGATCGCCTCCTTGAACGGCATCGACACCGAGCAGCCGCGGAAGCCGAGCGCACGGATGCCGCGCACCGCGCCCTCCAGATCGCTCGTGGTGAACGCCTTGTAGACGAAGTTCAGGCCCAGCTCGTCGTAGAGGTAGTTGTGGAAGCGGGTGCCGATGTTGCTCGGACGCGCGGCCAGCGAGATGCAGACCTGCATGTCCTTGTTCAGGATGGGCATGGGTTCATTGTCGCAGGACGGGCCGGGCGACTCACCCCTCGGCGCCGGCGACGACCGTGCCGATGCCGAGCGCGGCGAGGATGCCCGCGGAGATGCGCTCGATCACGCGGGTGACCCGCGGACGCTTGAGCCAGGCGACCATCCGGGAGGCCAGCAGAGTGATGGCCACCAGGTAGAGGCCGCCGACCGCCGCATCCACCGCACCCAGGAGCATCGTCTCGCCGAAGCCGGCATGGGCCGACACGAACTGGGGCACGACGGCGAGGAAGAACAGGCCGACCTTGGGGTTGAGGAGGGTCGAGAGGAGCCCGGCCAGCAGGCTGGACGTGGAGCGGCGACGCGCGACCGGTTCCGTGTCGACGCCCTCCGCGGCGGCGCCCGCTTCGGTCGATGCGGCGCGGGCGCTGCGGCGCGTGGCGACGAACGCGGCGACGCCGAGGTAGATCAGGTACAGGCCGCCGATGATCTTGACGATGCGGAACAACTCCGCCGACTGCTCCAGCAGTGTCGCCAGTCCGACCGCGACCAGGGCGGCCCACACGAGCGAACCCGCGGCGCATCCGGCGGCCGCAGCGAACCCGTCGCGCGCACGCCCCATGCTGTACCGCAGCACGAGGAACGTGTCGGGACCCGGGGTGAGCGCCAGTACCAGGCAGAGCCCGGCGAACGCGAGGATCGAGAGCGCCGTCATGCGACGATCCTAGGACCCGATCAGGCGAGCTCGTCCAGCCGCAGGACCGCGGACGGCCCCGCCGGGTCGAGCAGCAGGCCGGCGTAGCCGTCCTCGCGGGCGACGCGGGCGACCGCCTCGACGGTCGTGCCACGTGCCGTCAGCCCGGGGGACCAGGCGAAGACCTCGGCGGGAGAGGTGAAGACCGGATGCAGGAGGTCGCCGTCCTGACCGACGGCGGAGGGGATGGCACCCTGGCCCTCGTCGAGGCCGACGTAGACGACCGGGGCGGCGGTGACGAGGGCGAGGAACGACGGCCACGGCAGGTCGCGGTCGACCAGGGCGTTCTTGAGAGCGGCGTTGCGGCCCGGCTCGTCGGTCACCTGGCCGCGCAACTCGTCGGCGTAGGCGATGAGGAGGGCGTCGTCGCCCGGGTCGAGGGCGAGGCCGTCCGCGCGGTTCATCGCCTCCGCGAGCACCGACCAGCCGGGCTGCGCGAGGGAGCGGAACTCGGCGCCCCCGCGATAGGCCGCGAGTCGCTCGTTGCTCGTGAAGGCGACGAGGAGGTCCTTGCCCGCCGCGTCGGTCTGCTTGGCGAGCGCGAGCGTGTCTCCCGCCCGGAACCCGGCCGACGGGTCGGCGAAGACGGACGCGCTGATGTCGAGGAGCAGCTCGCCCGCGACGCACTGCCGCAGGACGCCGGAGAAGGTGCGGGCGTCCTTCAGATCGGCCCACGCCTCCAGAGCGGTCTGGACGGGGAGGTTGCGCACCAGGCGATCGTTCACGCGTCCAGTATCCCCGAGACGGCCGTCTGGGAACTCTCTCAGCGCCGTGACAGCCGACCGTTACGTTCACAGCTTGACTCCAACCCGAGGATGATTCACGCTTGTCCCTATGACCGCCACTCCGGGCCTCGCGCCCCGTGGCGCTCGCAATCCCGGGTCGCAGGGCGCATTGAGGCACTTGAACCAGGAGCGGCTCGTCGAGTTCCTGCTGGCGAACGGTCCCTCCACCCAGGCTGAGCTGGCGCGCGGGACGGGGCTGTCGACCGCCACCGTCTCGAACATCGTCCGCGACATGGCCGTCAAAGGCGTCGTCGCCACGAGTCCCGTCACGTCGAGCGGCCGCCGGGCGCTGCTCGTGCAGCTCACCGACACCGGCGACATCGCCGTCGGGGTCGACTTCGGCCGCCGCCACGTGCGGATCGTGCTCTGCACGCTGGGCTACGCGGTGCTCGCCGAGCAGGAGCTCGCGCTCCCGCTCGGCTACGACGTCGCCGGTGCGGTCGTCGACGCCTCCGGTCTGCTCGACAGGATGCTGGCCGACGGCGGCCACGACCGCGAGTCGGTGCTCTCGGTGGGCATCGGCATCCCGGGCCCGATCGACCGACGGACCGGCACGGTGCTGCAGGGCGCCATCCTGCCGGAGTGGGTGGGCGTCAACCTGCGCGACCTGGAGAACGCCTTCCGCTTCCCGGTCGTGCTCGACAACGACGCCAACCTCGGCGCCCTGGGCGAAGTCACCTGGGGTGCGCATCGCGGCGCGCGCAACATCATCTTCGTGAAGATCGGATCGGGCATCGGCGCCGGGCTGATCATCAACGGCCAGACCTACTACGGCAACCTCGGCATCACCGGCGAGCTGGGGCACACGCCCGTCGTCGATCCGGGCGTGATCTGCCGGTGCGGCAACCGCGGATGCCTCGAGACGGTGGCATCGACCACCGTCATGATCGAGTCGCTCGGCCGGAGCGGGACGGAGCCGGTCACGACCGCCGACATCCTGCGCCGCGGCCTCGAACGCGACCCCGCGGCCCTCCGCGTCGTGGGCGACGCCGGCCAGGCCATCGGCCAGGCGATCGGCAGCATCGCGAACGTCATCAACCCCGAGCTGGTGCTGATCGGCGGCCCGCTCGTCGGGCTGGGAGAGGCGCTGCTCGAGCCGATCCGTCGCGGCATCCAGCACAACGCCATCCCGATCATCGCCGAGACCACCACGGTGAGCGTCTCGTCGCTCGGCGACCGGGCCGAGTCGCTCGGCGCCGCCGCTCTCGTGATCCAGGGCGCCCTCGCCGGAGCGGAGTAGTCGGCCGCACCGCAGGCGCGTACCGTGGCGGTCACAGCAAACCGTTATCGTCTCGTTGTCTTCACTATTTGACGCCAAGTCCAGACATAGCGTTTACTACTTAGGCACATGACCGAACATGTGCGGCAGGAATCCGAAACCAAGGAGCGACGATGTCGTCGAACGCAGTCATCCTCGAGATGCGCGCGATCACCAAGGAGTTCCCCGGTGTCAAAGCGCTGGAGGATGTGTCCCTGACCGTCAAGGCCGATGAGATCCACGCGATCTGCGGCGAGAACGGTGCAGGCAAGTCCACCCTCATGAAGGTCCTCTCGGGCGTGTACCCGTACGGCACCTACTCCGGCGACATCGTCTACCAGGGCGAGGTCATGCGGTTCAAGGACATCAAGTCCAGCGAGCAGCAGGGCATCGTGATCATCCACCAGGAGCTCGCCCTCATCCCCGAGCTGTCGATCACCGAGAACATCTTCCTCGGCAACGAGCCGCGCCGCTGGGGCGTCATCGACTGGAACGAGGCCAAGAAGCGCGCGGTCGAGCTGCTCGCCCGCGTCGGCCTCACCGACGACCCCGAGACCCAGATCAAGAACATCGGCGTCGGCAAGCAGCAGCTGGTCGAGATCGCCAAGGCGCTCAACAAGTCGGTGAAGCTGCTCATCCTCGACGAGCCGACCGCCGCGCTGAACGAGGCCGAGTCGGCCCACCTGCTCGACCTCATCCTGGGGCTGAAGAGCAAGGGCATCAGCTCGATCATCATCAGCCACAAGCTCAACGAGATCGAGCGCGTCGCCGACGAGATCACGATCATCCGCGACGGCCACAGCATCGAGACGCTCAACGTCAAGGCCGACGGCGTCGACGAGGACCGCATCATCCGCGGGATGGTCGGCCGCACGCTCGAGAGCCGCTTCCCCGAGCGCACTCCGAACATCGGCGAGACCTTCTTCGAGGTGCGCGACTGGGTCGTCCAGCACCCGCAGGTCGCGGACCGCCTCGTCGTCAAGAACTCCAGCTTCACCGTCCGCCGCGGCGAGATCGTCGGCTTCGCCGGCCTGATGGGCGCCGGCCGCACCGAGCTCGCGATGAGCGTCTTCGGCCGCTCCTACGGCAACTTCATCTCCGGCGAGATCTACAAGGACGGCCGGCAGATCCAGGTCCGCAACGTCTCCGAGGCGATCGACAACGGCATGGCCTACGTGAGCGAGGACCGCAAGGTGCTCGGCCTCAACCTCCTCGACGACATCAAGGAGTCGATCGTCGCGGCCAAGCTCAGCAAGATCGCGAAGCGCGGCGTCGTCGACGACCTGCAGGAGTACGCGGTCGCCGAGCAGTACCGCAAGAGCCTGCGCATCAAGACGCCGGACGTCGACCGCGGCGTCAGCACGCTCTCCGGCGGCAACCAGCAGAAGGTCGTCCTGGCCCGGTGGATGTTCACCGACCCCGACCTCCTCATCCTCGACGAGCCCACCCGCGGCATCGACGTCGGGGCCAAGTACGAGATCTACGGGATCATCCAGGAGCTCGCCGCTCAGGGGAAGGGCGTCGTCGTCATCTCCTCCGAACTGCCAGAGCTCCTCGGCATCTCCGACCGCATCTACACGATCTTCGAGGGTCAGATCACCAACGAACTCCCGATCGCGGAGGCGACCCCCGAGACGCTCCTGAAGAGCATGACATCCGCCAAGAAGAGGGTGACCGCATAATCATGACCACACAGATTCCCGAGAAGAAGAAGTCCGGAGGGATCCGCGACCTCGGCAAGATGTTCGGCAACGGCCAGTCCACCGGTCGTCAGTTCGGCATCCTGGGCGCGCTCGTCGTCATCGTCGTGTTCTTCGAGATCATGACCGGCGGCAAGACGCTCGACCCGGTGAACCTCATCAACCTGGTCAACCAGAACACCTACGTGCTGATCCTCGCGATCGGCATGGTGATGGTCATCATCGCCGGCCACATCGACCTGTCGGTCGGCTCGGTCGCGGCGGTGGTCGGCATCGTGGTGGCACAGGCGATGACGCAATGGAACATGCCCTGGCCGCTCGCCGTCGTCCTCGGTCTCGTGCTCGGCGCCGTGATCGGCGCGTGGCAGGGCTGGTGGGTCGCCTACGTGGGCGTCCCCGCGTTCATCGTGACGCTGGCCGGCATGCTCATCTTCCGTGGCCTCAATCAGTTCATCGGAAACGCCAACACGATCCCGGTGCCGGACGGCTTCACCTACATCGGCGGCGGCTTCCTCCCCGAGTGGGGCCCGGACACCGGCTTCAACAACTCGACTCTGCTGCTCGGCCTCATCATCGTGATCGCGATCGTGCTGATCGAGGTCCGCACCCGCCGCAACCAGACCAAGATGGGCTCCGAGAAGGCGCCGCTCTGGGTCAGCGTGTTCAAGGTGATCGTGCTCGGCGCCGTCGTGATCTACTTCACCTTCGTCTTCGCGGGCGGCCGCGTCGGGACCTCGTTCCCCGTCGCCGGTGTCATCCTCGGCGTGCTGATCATCCTGTACTCGTTCGTGACCCGCAGCACGATCTTCGGCCGCCACATCTACGCGGTCGGCGGCAACTGGCACGCGGCCGAGCTCTCCGGCGTCAAGATCAAGCGGATCAACTTCTTCGTCATGATGAACATGTCCGTGCTCGCCGCGCTGGCCGGCATGATCTCGGTCGCCCGGTCGGTCTCCTCCGGCCCGCAGGACGGCCTCGGCTGGGAGCTCGATGCGATCGCCGCCGTCTTCATCGGTGGCGCCGCGGTCTCGGGCGGCATCGGAACGGTCGCCGGCTCCATCGTCGGTGGTCTGGTCATCGCCGTCCTCAACAACGGCCTCCAGCTGCTCGGCGTGACCACGGACAAGGTCCAGATCATCAAGGGCCTCGTCCTCCTCATCGCGGTCGGCATCGACGTCTACTCCAAGCGTCGCGGCGGCCCCTCCTTGATCGGCCGGATGTTCGGCGGCGGCAAGAAGCAGGAGGCCGACGCCCTGGGCGCCGACCAGCCCGCCGTCGCCCCCTCGGACGACTCCGCCGAGGCCTCGTCCCGTTCACTGACGAACTGACTTCCACCTCACACCTGCACCATCCAACACACAGAAAGTAGAAACGCCATGCGCAAATTCGCACTCGCGACAGTGGCTGTCGCAGCTGCCGCCGCGCTCGCCCTGACGGGTTGCTCGAGCCGTGACAGCTCGTCCGGCTCGTCGTCGGCTGCCGGCTTCGACAAGGGCGCCACCATCGGCGTCGCCCTCCCGACCAAGACGTCGGAGAACTGGGTGCTCGCCGGTGACCTCTTCACCAACGACCTCAAGGACGCCGGCTTCAAGGGCGACGTGCAGTACGCCGGTGCCTCGGGCGCCGTCGCCGACCAGCAGTCGCAGATCCAGTCGATGATCACCAACGGCGCGAAGGTCGTCATCATCGGCGCCGTCGACGGTGGCCAGCTGGCCGCCCAGGCCAAGGCCGCGCACGACGCCGGCGCCGTGGTCATCGCCTACGACCGCCTGATCCTCAACACGAACGACGTCGACTACTACGTCGCGTACGACAACGAGAAGGTCGGCGAGCTGCAGGGGCAGGCCCTCCTCGACGGGATGAAGAAGCGCTTCCCGGACAAGAAGACCTACAACATCGAGCTCTTCTCCGGCTCGCCGGACGACGCGAACTCGAAGGTCTTCTTCGACGGCGCGATGAAGATCCTCCAGCCGAAGATCGACGACGGCACCCTGAAGGTCGTCTCGGGTCAGACCGACATCAAGCAGACCGCCACCCAGGGCTGGCTGCCGGCGAACGCGCAGACCCGCATGGACAACCTCCTCGCGGCCAACTACGCGTCGACCGAGCTCGACGGCGTCCTGTCGCCGAACGACACCCTCGCTCGCGCGATCATCACCTCGGTGCAGGGTGCGGGCAAGCCCGTCCCCGTCGTGACCGGACAGGACTCGGAGGCCGAGTCGGTCAAGTCGATCATGGCCGGCGTGCAGTACTCGACCATCAACAAGGACACCCGCAACCTCGTGAAGCAGGCCGTCGCGATGGTCTCCTCGCTGCAGAAGGGTGAGAAGCCGAAGACGAACGACGACAAGTCGTACAACAACGGCAAGAAGGTCGTCCCGGCCTACCTGCTCACCCCGGTCGTCGTGACCAAGGAGAACGCGGCGGAGGCGTACGCCAACGACCCGACCCTGGAGCCGCTGACCAAGTAACACCGGTCTCGCCCGCCGAGAGGCGGGAAGGCGAGAAGGGCCGGAGCGACGATGTCGCTCCGGCCCTTTCGGTATCCCCCTGGATGTGTCCCCCTGGCCGAAAACCTGTGACAACCCTATGAGCCCGCGGCGGGGCGGGCATCGGGGCTTCCACTGATTTCCGGCCCGTGTCCACCCGTACCGAAAAGTTTGCTTTGACGCGAGCACCCCGGGTGAACTAAACATATATCAGGGTACCCGCATCCCATCCGCCCTCACCCGGCGAAAGTACGACATGACCCTCGACAGCATCACCGACCACCACCCCGCTCCGAACCGCTCCGCCGATCGGAGGCTGCTGCGCAACGACGTGTTCGAGCTGCTGCTGGAACGCATCATGGACGGCTCCCTGGAACCCGGCTCCCGCCTGAAGGACGCCGAACTCACGGCCTGGATGCGTGTGTCCCGCACGCCGGTCCGCGAGGCGCTCGGCAAGCTCGGCAGCATCGGCCTCGTCCAGACCTCGCCCAACCGGTACACGATCGTGGCGCCCCTCGAAGGAGCGGAGGCCGCCGATGCGATCCAGGTGCTCCGGCAGCTCTACCCGGACGCCATCCGTGCGGGCATGGCCGGCCTGGACGCCGACGCCGAACTCGAAGTGGGGCTGCTCGCCGGGCGGCTCGACCGCGATCCCGACCAGAACCCGGTCGACGTGTTCGTCCGCATCGTGCAGGTCGTGCTCGACGCGCTGCCCAACGGCGTGCTCGTCGAGGCGGTGGACACGGTCCACCTCCGCGTGCTGCGCTACCTCCGCCTCGCACCGTGCGCCGCGGACGTGCTGTCGCGGGAGCGGGTGCTCGCGTTCGCCGCGGCGCTCTGCGCGCACGACGACCGGGCGGGCACGATCATCGAGAGCGTGCTCGACGATGCGGAGCGGACGGTCACCGCGCGTTGACGGGCGCGCGCTGCGCCGTCGCCGCCTCGGTGCGGCGCATCGCCGCCCGGTAGAACCGCACCAGTTCCGCTGCGCGCGGGCGCTGCGCGGCCATGGTCGCAGCATCGACCCGCCGCGACGCCATGTGGTGCCGCCACGACTCGGAGGCGCAGCGGTAGTCCCACGCCACCTTCGCAGCCGCCTCGAGCGTGCGGCACCAGCCGATCAGCTCCCGTTCCGCCGACGCGGCGGCCCAGGTGACGACGCGGAACCACACCTCCGGCCGTCCGGGGTCCCCGAACGCGAAGCGGCGCACCACCGCGTACGCCATCCCTGCCGCACCCTGCCGCAGCACCCACTCGGTGGGGTGGGCGTTCGCCACGGGATGCCAGGATGCGGTCACGGCGAAACTGTACGAAACGCCCCCGACACCGGCCTCAGGTGAAGAGGCGGATGAGGGCCGCGACGACGGCGGCCGCCGGCACGACCACGATGAACGGCACGCGCAGGGCGTAGAGGCCGGCGGCGATCGCGACGGCGGGCAGGCGTGCGTCGAGCTGCAGCGATTGGCCGGCGCCGAAGGTCTGCACCGCGATGAGCGCCGCGAGGAGTGCCGCCGTCAGCAGGTCGCTGACGCGCGCGACGGTCGGGTGGTCGAGCGCCTTGGGCGGAACCAGCCACCCCACCGCCTTGAGGGCGAGCACGGCGATGGACGCGAGCAGGATGATGTTCCAGGTGGTCACGGCTCGACCTCCCGTTCCATCGGGATGGCCTCGGGATGCGGCGGATCATCGCGCCTCCCGAACAGGTTGAGCACGCCGACGATGATCGCCACCGCCGCGGCGGCGAGCACGGGGAGGCCCGGCAGGATGAACGGGGTCAACAGGGTGGCGACGAAGCCGGCGGCGACCGCGACCGCCTGCGTCTGACGTGCCTTGAGCCGCGGCCAGAGGAGGCCGAGGAAGGCCGCTGCGGCAGCGGCATCCAACCCGTAGGCTCGCACGTCGCCGATGAGGTTGCCGAGCAGGGCGCCGGCGAGGGTGGTCAGGTTCCAGCCGATGTAGACGACCAGGCCGGTGACCCAGAAGCCCACGCGCTGGGCCCGGGGATCGGTCTGCGCCGTCGCGACCGCCGTCGACTCGTCGATCGTGAGCTGCACGGCCGCGGTGCGGCGCCAGAGACCGCGGTCGATGATCCGGGAGAGCCGGAGGGCGTAGAAGGAGTTGCGCACGCCCAGCAGGGCCGCGCTCGCGATGGCGGTCCCGCCGGCAGCGGTGCCGCCCGAGGCGAGGACGCCGATCAACGCGAACTGCGACCCGCCGCTGAACATCAGCAGGCTCAGCACGCAGGCCTGCCAGACGTCGAGACCGGACGCCGTGGCGAGGGCCCCGAACGAGATCCCGTACGCCGCCGTCGCGAGCCCCACGGCCCAGCCGGAGCGCGCTGCGGCCCGGACCTCGGGGGAGCGGTCGTCGGCCATCCTGCGAGACTAGCGCGCCGACGGATCGGGCGACGGTCGGATGTCTAGCGCCCGGGTCGGCCCCCGACGGCGAACTCTCTGTCGCCGACGACGACCGTCAACTCACCGGTGAGCGATTCCGCTCCCGGTACCCGCACCTCGTGCGTGACCAGGGCCAGATCGGCCGTGCACACTCCGAACGGGCTTTCACGACGGTCGACCGTGATCTCCACGCGGTCACGTCGGAGCTCGCGCAGCCCCGTCGGCTCGGGCGGGCAGCTCGAACTGCCCCACAGTGAGATCGCCAGCAGGCCGGGTTCCGTCGCCCACTGCACTCGAGGACCGAGATCCGGGTCGGGCAGGTCGATCGCGCCCGATTCCGGAGCGACGGTGGCCAGCGGAGCGGCGTCCTCCGGTAGCCCGGGGTAGGAGCTCTCGGCGATGGAGGCGGAGGCGCATCCCGTGACCGCGAGCAGGGCTGCAGTCGCCGCGAAAGCCGCGATGCCGCCTCTGCCCCAGGGGATCATGACCGCACTCTACCGATATCGTGCGCGCGGAGGACTACCGGAAGAGGCGGGCGACGAGTCCGTCGGCGGTGCTGTCGTCGAGGGTCCAGGGCAGGAAGATCGTCCGGTAGACGATCGGCGCGACGACGACATCGACGATGTCGTCGACGGTGATCGTGGCGTCGGGGTGGCGTGCCAGCAGCATCCCCGCCTCCGCGCGGCGGTTGCGGAGGCAGTCGGACTGGCGCTCGCCCGCGCTGGAGGCCCCGCCGCGGAGCAGGGCGGCGTTGACCGGCTTGCGGTAGTGGGCGGCGATCTCGCGCGCCCAGCCGGCCAGGTCGTCGTGGAGGCTGTCCGTCTGTGCGATCGGCCGCTCGGGATCGAGCTGGTAGGTCACGATGTCGTTGATGAGCGTGGGAAGGTCGCCCCAGCGGCGGTAGATGCTTGTCGGGTTGACGCCCGCGCGCTCGGCGATCATCGGCACGGTGACGCGCTCGCGGCCCTTCTCCTTCACGAGCTCCTCGACCGCGGTGCGCACGTTGTGGATGACGGCGGCGCTGCGACCGCCCGTGCGCTTGGAGGTGGCCTCGTCGATCGTGGAATCGGACATGGGAATAGCTTAAAGCAAATCCTGTTGCTTTAACTCGAACGAGGCCCTAGAGTCCACTAAAGCAACGGTATTTGCTTTAAGGAGGCAGTCATGACGACCACAGCGGATGAGCTCTGCGCAACCGGCTCCACCGCCGCCGTCCCGGGCGCGGTGCGCACCTCCGGTCGTGGGTTCCGGCTGCGGCCGGTCGCGGCGTTCGCGGGCACGGCCCTGGCGTTCGTGGCGGTCGCGCTCGCCGTGGGTGCCCCGAGCCCCCTCTTCGTGCTCTACGAGCAGGAGTGGGGTTTCGCGCCGTGGCTGCTGACGGTCGCCTTCGCGATCTACGCGGTCACGCTCCTCATCACCCTCCTGGTGGCGGGATCGCTCTCCGACCACATCGGTCGCCGTCCCGTCCTGATCGGCGCACTGGCGCTCCAAGTCGTGGCGATGCTGATGTTCCTGTTCGCGACCGACATCGGCTGGATCATCGCGGCGCGCTCCGTGCAGGGCGTGGCGACCGGCGCCGCCATGAGCACCTTCACGGCCGCACTGGTCGAGCTGGCGCCCGAGAAGCAGAAGAAGCTCGGGGCCACCATCGGCAGCACCGCGCCGGTCGGCGGGATCGCGCTCGGTGCCTTCTTCACCGGCCTGGCCGTGCAGTTCGCCTCCGCGCCGACGGTGCTCGTCTTCGTGACGCTGGCCCTGCTCTTCGCCGCCGGCATCGTCGTGGTCGCGGCCTCGCCCGAGACGGTCCGTCGCCGCCCCGGAGCGGTGCGGTCGCTCGTGCCGCGGCTCGTGATCCCGCGCGCCGCACGGGGCGAGTTCGTCGGGGCGATCCCGCTCTTCCTCGCCACGTGGATGCTGGCCGGGCTGTTCATCGGGCTCTCGCCCTCCATCCTCCACGGCGTCTTCCACCTCGACAGCGGCCTGCTCAACGGCGCCATCGTCGCGGTGCCGCCCGCGGTCGGCGCGGTCGCGGGCCTGGCACTCACCCGCGCGCCCGCTCGACGCACCACGGTGTGGGCGATGGCCGCGATCGTCGCCGGGATCGTGCTGGCGGGCGCGGGGATCGCCGCGGCGATCCTGCCCCTGCTGTTCGCCGGCGCGACCGTGGCGGGCGCGGGATTCGGCGCCGGCTTCTCCGCGATGCTCCGCATCCTGGCCCCGCTGGCCCCGAACGACAAGCGGGCGGAGCTGTTCGCCGGGATCTTCCTCGTCAGCTACCTCGCGTACGGCGTGCCCGCGCTGGTCGCCGGCGAACTGATCGCCACCGTCGGTCTGCTGCCGACGGTGCTCGGCTACGCGGTCGCGATCGCGGCGGCCGCCATCGTGGCCCTGGTGGTGCAGGCGGCGCGCGTGCGGCGGGAGCTCACACCAGGTCGATGAGCACCTTGCCCACGATGCCGCCCTCGACGGCGTCGTGGGCGGCGGCCGTCTCGGCCAGCGGGAAGCGGGTGAGCGGTAGGCCGTGCTCGACGCCGACCGGCAGCGCGCCGTCGGCGACCGCGGCCGCCACGGCGCGCACTGCGGCGTCCTTCACATCCGCCGACGTCGTGTAGGTCAGCACGAACTGCCAGCGCAGGTTCTTCGACATGCTGGGGCGGACGGGGACGCTCACCTCGGACTCGCCGGGGGTGTCCGCGTAGACCGCGATCGTGGCGCCGGTGGCCGCCACGCGAACGTCGAGCTCGGCGTTGGCGGCCGGGTTGACCTCCACCACGATGTCGACGCCGCGCGGAGCCAGCGCACCGATCGCCTGGGCCGTGTCCGGGTCCGTGTAGTTGACGACGTGGTGGGCACCCGCCGCGCGGGCGAGCTCGGCCTTGTCGTGACTGCTCACGGTCGAGACCACGGTCGCGCCGGCCCACACGGCCAGCTGGATGGCGGCGTGGCCGACGGCTCCGGCGCCACCGGCCACGAGGACCGTGCGGCCCTCGAGACTGCCGCGGGAGAGCTCGGTGGGTGCGTGCTCGTACGACGTCAGCGCGCGATGCGCCGTCAGCGCCGGGATGCCGAGGCTGGCTCCCACGTCGAAGCCGACCTCGTCCGGCAGGGCGACGACCTGGCGCTCGGGCAGCACGACGAGCTCCTGCGCGGTGCCGTCCGGGCGCTGGTACGCCGCGTCCCACACCCAGACGCGGTCGCCGGCGCGCACCGAGGTCACACCGTCGCCGACCTCGTCGACGACGCCGGCTCCGTCCTGGTTCGGAACCTGCGGTCGGGGAAGCGGGGCCTTGTCGCCGCTGCCGCGCCGCGACTTCCAGTCCGTCGGGTTCACCCCGGAGACGTGGATGCGCACGCGCACCTGGCCGGGGCCGGCGTGCGGCTCCTCCCGCTCGCCGAGCACGAGCACGTCGGAGTCGCCGGTGGAGGAGTACGTGACAGCCTGCATGCCCCTAGCCAACCACGGGTCAGCCCGCAGAGCACGCCCCGGAACTGATCGGTGCGCTGCCGACGGAGGAGAGCACCGGCCGCAGCTCGGACAGGGCGAGCGCGTACCCGGTGTCGGGGTCGACGGTCGACCGGGCGAACACGACGCCGACCACATCCCCCGCCGAGTCGAGGAGGGGGCCACCGGAGTTGCCGGGGCGGATGGTGCCGCGGAGCGAGTAGATCTCGCGCTCCACGGATCCGCTCTGATAGATGTCGGTGCCGCGGGCGACGAGCTGGTCGCGCACGCGCTGCGGGCTCACGGTGAAGGGTCCGTTTCCCGGGTAGCCGACCGCGTACGCCTGCGCGCCGGACGTGAGGTCCTGGCCGATGTCGAGCGCGGGAGCGCCGAGCCCGGTCACGTCGAGCACCGCGAGATCGCGGGAGGGGTCGAAGGCCACCAGCGTCGCGCGGTCCAGCGTGTTGCTCCCGGCCTCCCGGACGACGATCGAGGAGGCGCCGGCCACGACGTGCGCGTTCGTGACGACGCGGCCGCGCTGCACCACCCAGCCGCTGCCCTCGGAGTCGACACCGCACGCGGGCTTGGAGGCGAGCACGGTCACCACGGACTGCTCGGACTTCGCGATGTCCGCCGGAACGGAGGCATCGGGCGCCGCGATGGTCTTGATCGACTCCTCGCCCTCGAAGACCTTCGGCAGTCCGGCGCTGGCGAGCGCATCATCCATCGCTCCGAGCACCGTCGAGGCGGGGAGCGGGGCGATGCCGTTGAGGGTGGCGACGACGCGGGACGAGTTCGCGGCCTGGACGACGGTCGCGAGGCTCGTCGACATGGCGAAACCGGCGACCAGCCACACCACGACCGCCCAGGTCGCGAGGCCGAGCACCGCGCCGATCAGCGAATCGAGCCAGCGGATCGGGCCGCGCCGGAGCACCTTGCCGAGCAGGGCGGCGATGCCCCCGGCGATGGCGTAGACGACGCCCGCGCAGACCAGGATGACGACACCGGCCACGATCGATCGCTGCGTGACACCGGTGAGTCCGTACGAGACGCCCCAGCCGACGACGGTCGGGGCGAGGAAGAGGCCCAGCGCGACGCCGCAGCCGAGACCGACCAGGGAGCCGGCCGCGCGGATGGCGCCGTTGGTGTACCCGGCGACGACGGCCAGCACGCCGAGCACCAGAAGCACGACGTCGACCACGATCTCCACGCGCCTTACGATGCCGCACCAGGCTGTGCGGAGCCTCAACCCCGGGTGAGCATCCTCTGGCCCTTGCCTCCGAGCCACCCGGGGCCTACCGTCCGAGGCTCAGAGAGCGAGAGGAACGGACATGAGCGACGAGCAGCGCGGAGACCTCGACCCCGGAGAGCGGGAGATGACGAGCGCAGACCTGACGGCCCACGACGGCGAGCACGGCGAGCTGCCGGACGGCGCGGAGCCGTCGCAGCAGAGCCACCACGACGCCGAGACCGAGGAGGACACCGCCTCGGGCGGTGCTCCCGACTGAGCCGGACCGCACCTATCGGACGAGACACGCCGCGCGGTCAGACGACCGCGCGGCGTGTTGCGTCAACTGGACGGCGGAGTGTTCGCGTCGGCGTCGGCCGCCGCCTCAGCCGCCGGGGGCTTGCGCCGGGCGGTCAGGATGACGATGACGACGCCGATGATGGCCAGCACGACGATCGCGACCGCGATCCCGATGACCAGTCCGAGCCCCGAGTCGTTCGCCGCCGCGGTGGGCTGCGGCGTGGAGGCTGTGACGAGCGGCTCCGAACCGCCGGCGGTCGCCTCCGGGGTCGCCGGATCGGAGGCCGCCGGGGTGTCCGTGCCCGAGCCTCCCGCTGCTGCACCGCACGGGGTTTTCTCGCTGCCCGCCGCCTCCGTGGCGCCCGCGGGCGGCTGGTAGGCGAACGCGTACGAGTTCGAGACCGTGTGGCCGTCGGCCGACACGATCTGGTACGTCACCGTGTACGACCCCGCGCCGCCCAGGGCGACCGGCGCAGACACGTTGACGTCCGCGACCGTCGCGCAGCCCGTCTCGAAGTGGCGTGTAGCCGCGTCGGGCCCGGTGACCGTCAGCAGCGTGCTGGAGCCGTCGCCGGCCAGGTCGAGCACCCGGTCGTTGAAGGTCAGCGTCACCATGCTCGGCGGCGCCGTGACCGTCGAGTCCGCCGCCGGGTCGCTGCTCACGAGGTAGTCGTGGGCCGAGGCGGCGACGGCGGGGAGCAGGGCGAGCGCGACGGCGGCGGCGAGGCCGGCCGTCGCGGCGAGGGCGCGGCGCATCATGCCCGCACCTTACCCCGGCGCACGAGCGCCAGCACCGAGATCACGAGGGCGATCGCGCCGAGCGCGAGGCCGCCGATCCCGAGCCCGATCGAGACGGCGGTCGCGGTCGTGCCGGCAGCGGGCGCCGGTGTCTCGGTGCTCGTGACGACCTGGGTCGTCATCGTGCCGCCGTCCTCGCCGGGTGCCGGGGTGTTGACGTAGAGCGTGGGCGCCGGGTGCTCCGGCTCCGTGCCCGAGGCGGGGGTCGCCTCCGCCCAGTTCACGACGCTGCCGTCCGAGTAGTACTGGTGGGTCGGGAGCAGGATCGAGCCGGTGTCGGGCACGGCGCCCGCCGAGATGGTGAACTCCTGGAACTGCCCGGGCGCGATCTGGGTGCCGCTGTCGGCCGTCCAGGTGATGCGCACCGGGGCCTGGGTGATGGTGCCGTCGTCGGTCTTCACCGGCTTCGCGAGCGTCTCGGTGTCGACGGAGGTCGACCATCCCGGGATCGGCTGGTAGCTGACCGACGTGAACGGCGTCTCGGTCGGCAGGTCGACCACGAGCTTCACCGTGCCCGCGGTCGCGGACTCGGTGGGCACCTTGAACGTGAGGGTGGCGTAGCTGCCGGGGGTCGCCGCGTCGGGGGTGACGTGCACGTGCGCGCTGGCCGCGAGCGGCGCGGCGAGCAGCAGGAGGGCGGTGGAGGTCGCCGCGACGGAGGCGGCGAAGGTCGTCTTCTTCATGAGGGTCCTTAGGTACGGTGCAGGTTCGTCGGATGCGCGTGCGCGCACGCGGACGACCCCGATCGCGACCGGGACGCCCGTCAGAACGCGCTGACGAGCGCCGGAGGACCGCGGTGCCGCAGCCGGGCGAGGGGGAGACCGAGGTCGCGCAGGCGGGCCGGCTCGGCCGCGGCGACGGCGGAGACGACCGCGACGACGCGGACGGGGATGGGCGTGGCTCCCGCGACCAGGGCGGCGAAGCGCAGGACGCCGACGCGGGCCGTCGCGAAGAGGCCCCAGAACGCGCGCTCGCCGAGTCGGAGCGCGACGACGGTGACGAGCACGGCCGTCGCGTGCGTCAGCCACATCGAGGGGGAGGCGGGGTCGCTGTGTGAGGCGGGCATGGCCGCACCGGTCATCGTGAGGTGCGCGCCGGTGTGCAGGTGCCCGAGCGCCGACGTGCCGTCCGCGCCGACGAACCGCGCCGTCCCGTCGCCCAGGCTGAACAGCGCGTGGAAGAGGAACTGGCTCAGCACGACCGAGACGGTTAGCCGCCAGAGCGAGAGCCGCCGCGACGTGAGCGCGATGGAGGCAAGAGTGGCGAACGCGAGGCTGAGCGCCACCGGCACGATGCCGGGCGCCGCGCCGCCGCCGGCGACGTGGAAGAGGGCGGCGACGAAGATCGCGACGGCGGACGCGAGCGTGCCGCGCATCGCGCGTGCCGGCCTCGATCCCATCGGCCCGTCCTCACTCGTCGCCCTCGCGGGCCGCCCTCGTCGGTCATGGGGCATTCGGAACCAGTCTAGGGAACGGATCGCCGCCGCCATCGCGGTCTGGCGGCGCGGGCCGCGGCCGCAGTATCGTGCGGATCGTGGAGGTGGCCGGATGACATTCCGAGCAGTGCTGCAGCTGGACGGCGCGACCGCGACCGGGATCGTCGTCCCGCCCGAGGTGGTGGAGGCCCTCGGCGGAGGGGGTCGCATCCCCGTGCGGGCGACCGTCGCCGGGGTCGAGTACCCGAGCACGATCGCGATGCGTGCCGGTCAGGCGAAGCTCCCGGTCAGCGCCGACATCCGCACCCGGGCCGGCATCGCGGCGGGCGACGACGTCGAGGTCGACCTCGTCCGCGACGACCAGCCGCGCACGGTGGAGGTGCCGGAGGATCTGGCGGCGGCGCTCGCCGCGGTGCCCGGCGCGCGCGAGCGGTTCGACGCCCTGTCGGTCAGCAACCGCAAGCGCCACGTGCTCGCGGTCGAGGGCGCCAAGGCCGCGGAGACCCGCGCGCGCCGCGTCGCCAAGGTGCTGGAGGAACTCGCCGGCTGAGCGCCGCGCGCCGGTTATCCTGTGCTGGATGGCCGAGGAGAGCAAGGGCGTGTGGAGCAGGCGGGTGCTTGTGGTGGAGGACCACGCCCTCATGCGCTCCCTGGTCGCCGACGCGTTCCGTCAGCGGGGGTTCGAGGCGACTGCCGCCGCGTCGGCTCCGGAGGCGCTCGCGGCCCTCGACCAGGCCGACCCCGACCTCCTCGTCACCGACATCGACCTGGGGGAGCGCCCGAACGGCGTCGAGCTCGCGACCATCGTCCGGGAGCGTGCGCCCCACGTCGCCGTCCTCTTCCTGAGCAACCTGTCGCGCGAGGCCGCCGCCGCCCGCGCCAAGGACACCGTCGCGGACGCTTCGTACGTCAACAAGTCCGCCGTGGAGTCCGTCGACGAACTGGTGGATGCCGCCGAGGCCGTGCTCGCCGACCGTCCCGTTTCGCACGACCGGCCCGGGAGCCAGCGCCGCGACGCGCTGCTCCGTCTCAGCGAGGCCCAGCTCGAGACCGCGCGGCTGCTGGCCGCAGGGCTCACCAACGCCGAGATCGCCCGCCGTCGCGGCATCTCCGTGCGGGCGGTCGAGAAGAGCGTCGAACGCGTCTTCCACGCCCTCGGCCTCTCGGCGGGGGAGAGCACGACGCCCCGGGTCGCGGCGGCCACGCTGTACGTCACGACCTTCGGCGATCCTACGTCCGGCCTATGACCGGCCTCGCCCAGGTGCGCGCACGCCGGCTGCTCGCGCGGGCCACGGGCCGGTCGGCCATCACCGTCTGGACCTGGGCGATCACGGCGCCCTTCGCGCTGACCGTCATGTCGGGGCTCCAGTACGTGCGCGGCGGTCCGGGCGCCGTGCTGGCCCTCTCGATCACCCAGCACGTCGTCGTCGGGCTGCTGCTCGCCGCGGGCTGGGGCGTGCTGCGGGTCACGCCGCCGCGGATCCGCGTCGTCACCGTGTTCGTGCTGTTCGCCGCCATCGGGGTGCTGCGGCCCCTGATCTTCCTCGGGGTCGGGCGGGTGCTCGACATCACGGTCGAGACGGGCGACCTCGGCGGCCGGATCGGCATCAACGTCGTCACGACCGTGACGATCTTCACCCTCATCGCCGTCGCGGTCGACCTCGTGCGCGACCATCTCGGCGTCTACCGGCGTCTGCGCGCGGCACAGCGCGCGTCCGAGCTCGACGCGGAACGCGCGGCCCTGCGCGTCAGCAGCCTCCGGCACGCGGCCGTCGACGACGTGCTCGCCGAGATCGAGCGCGCAGCCGCGATCGCCGACGCACCGCTGCCGCCGCGCGAGGCTGCCCGCGTGCTGCGCGGGCTCGCGACGGACGTCGTGCGGCCGGTCAGCCACTGGCTGTACGAGAACGACGACACCGCGCCGGCGGGTGACGCCGAGGCCCTGCCGGTGCGGTGGCGCGACTGGGTCGGCTCCGTGCTGGGCGGGATGCAGCCCGCGCCGCCCCTCCTGCTCGCCGTGCTCTTCGCAGCGCTCGTCACGCCGTTCGGGCTGTCGCAGTACGGGCCGCTGCAGTGCCTGCCGGCCGTCGTGGGCGGCCTGGTCGTCGTCGGGGCGGGCAACCTCGTGGTCTCCCGCGTCGCCGAGCGCACGGCCCGGCCGTATCGGGGGATCGTCCTCGTCGCCGGGTACCTCGTCGTCGGAGTGGCGCTGTCATTGACGACAGATGCGGCCATCCGGGTGCAGGGACTGCACCCCCACTTCATCTGGTTCGAGGCGGGCACCTACCCCCTGATCGCCCTCGGCGTGGCGCTGGTCGTCTCGCTCTCGGCGCGCATCCGGCTCGACCAGCAGGGGCTCGAGGCCGCCGTGCAGGCGAGCGTGTTCGACGCCGCACGGCTGCGCGCCGACTACGACCACCAGCGCGCCGCCTTCGCCCGCGTGCTCCACTCGGGCGTGCAGTCCGAGCTGATCGCGGCCGCTCTGGCACTCGGCGCGGGAGGCGGGGACGACGCGTCGGGCGAGCTGCGGAGCGTGGTCGACCGCATCCGCACGGAGCTGCTCGCCCCGCCGGCCGCGCCCGATCCAGAGACCCGCGTGCGCGCGCTCGTGGAGAGCTGGCGGTCGGCCATCGCGCTGCAGGCGAGCGTGGCGCCGGACGCCTGGGACCGCCTGCGCGAGCCGGCGCGCTGCGAGGCCGTGGTCGACGCCATCTCGGAGGGACTCGCCAATGCCGTCCGCCACGGCGACGGCGGCCCGGTGACCCTGGACGTCCGCTCTGCATCCCCCGCGGGGGTCGCCGTCGTCGTGTCCTCCGGTGGGACCCTCTCGACGGCCTCGCCCGGGATCGGTCTCCGGCAGCTCGCCGAGCAGGGGACGGTGGAGCTGAGGGAGCTCGACGGGCGGGTCGAGCTCGCCGTCGTCGTCCCCTGATCCCGTCGTACCAGCCGTACCCGGGCCGGGGATGCCCGTCGGGCGGGGTTAGATTCTGTCGGTCGGAGCCCCGCATCCGTGTACGGAAAGCCGGGGCGCTTCTGCGCGACCCGAACGCGCGGGATGCGCCCCAGCAGCGGGCCTGCGCGAAAGAATCCGGAATCCATTCGTCTGCATTGATAGAACGTTCAGGCGAAATGGGGTAGAAAGGATCGGGTACGCCCCCGCCCCCTGCCCCACAGGAAGACCAGCTTGCCCCGTTCCACTGCCTCCACGCGGCCCCGCCGCGGATCTCGCGCACCCCTCGTTGTGGACGTCGAGCAGCAGTCGGAACTCACGGCGGACCCGGTCGAGGACTTCACCCGCGGTGAGCACCTGACCGCAGCGGAGGAGCCCGCGGAACAGGTCTTCGGCAGCCGTCGCGCCCGTCTCGAGGCGGAGCGCTCGCGTCCGCGCAAGCGGGAGCGGATCGTCGTCAAGCCGACCACCGCCCCACGCGACGTCGCGAAGAAGTCCGCCGCGCGCGCCGCGGCCGCGAACACCGGCGGTGGCGTCGCCCGCCGACTGCGCGGGACCGGGCGCCCCGGAGAGCACCGTCGCCGCGGCTTCCACGTCGTCGTCATGCTCGCCCTGACCGCCTTCTTCGGCACCGCCGCGCTGCCGGCCTACGCGACCACCAGCGAGGGCTCGGCCATCGGCACCGCCCGCACCGCCCTCGCGGTGCAGACCCTCACCGGCGGCAACACCGACGCGGTCCAGGTCGTCGCGCGCGACGGCATGGACATCCAGGAGAGCCCGCAGGCGCTCGACTCGACCATGAACTCCACCGTCTCGCCGACCGTCCAGGCGCTCGCCATCCAGCTGATGGGCGCCGTGTCGTCGGGCCGGCTCGTCGGGTCCACGCCGAACCACCTCCCGGAGATCGCGAACCTGGCGGAGGGCAAGGCCGTCCCGGGCTGCGGCATCGACTACCGCGTGCTGCAGACCATCTCCTTCGCTCTGGCGCACTTCAGCCAGGTGGGCATCTCGGACATCAACCGCCGCTGCACCGGCCAGATCGAGGGCGCCGGAACCGAGTCGGCGCACTACGCCGACGGCGGCGGTCACGCCCTCGACTTCTACCTGCTCAACGGCTCGCCCCTCACCGGTGGCGACGCGAAGTCCATCGAACTGATCCAGCTGCTCGACCCGATCGTCCCGGCCGGTACCGGCCTCGGTCAGATCGGCTGCCGCGCCTCGATCTCGCTCGACAACTTCAAGCCGTTCGACGACACGTGCAACCACGTGCACATCGACTTCCTCAACTCGCAGGGCACCACGATCAAGTACTGATCGGGGGCCGCCCGGCCGCCGTCCACAGCCCGCTCATAGGCGTGACCTGGAGTCTGCCCATCGCTGCGCGGATAGTGGAAGGCATGGACCAGAACCCGAGCCTCTCCCGTCGCGCCCTCATCACGGGAGGCGGTGTGGTCGTAGTCGGGATCGCGTCCGCGCTCGTCGTGGCCTCGCGCTCGACGGCGGGCTCGAACCCCTCTCCGACGGCCACACCCTCCGCGGCCGGTCCGACGATGCGCACCTTCCACTCGACCGACCTCACCGTGCCCGCGGTGTCGACGGTGAAGACGGGCACCACGGCGGCGGGGCTGGTGTTCGTGACGCAGCAGGTGTCGGGATTCAACGGGCTGATCATGGACGACGACGGCGAGCCGGTCTGGATCGAGCCGACGAAGGCCAACGTGACCGACCTGCGGGTCCAGTCGTACGGCGGTGCCTCGGTGCTCACCTACTGGACCGGGAAGAGCACGGGCGGTCACGGCGCCGGGACGGGTGTCATCCTGGACACGTCGTACGCGCAGGTCGCGACGGTCTCCGCGGGCGGCGGCCTGGATGCGGATCTGCACGAGTTCAACCTCACCGATCGCGGCACCGCGCTCATCACGGTCTACGAGACGGTCCCGGCCGACCTCAGCTCCATCGGCGGCCCGAAGCAGGGCTACATGTACGACTGCCGGGCGCAGGAGATCGACGTCGCGACCGGAGCGGTGCTGCTGGACTGGAAGGCCAGCGACCACATCCCCGTCTCCGAGACGTATCTGGGGCTCAGCCAGGATGCCGGCCACGACGGGACGACGGCCGGACGCGCCTTCGATCCGTACCATCTCAACGCGGTCGACGACGCCGGCGATCGGCTGCTCGTCTCGTCCCGGCACACGCACACCGTCTACGCGATCGACCGTTCGACCGGAGAGGTGGCGTGGCGGTTCGGCGGCAAGAAGAGCGACATCGCCGTGCCCGATGGCGCGGTGTTCGCCTGGCAGCACGATGTGCGCGCGCAGGACGACGGCACCATCACCCTCTTCGACAACCATCTCTACTCGAGCAGCGCCGGAGGGGCCTCCCGCGGACTCGCGTTCCGCGTCGACGAGACGGCGAAGACGGCGACGCTCGCCCAGGAGTACGCCACCGCCGGCCATCTCGGCACCGCGATGGGGAGCACCCAGGTCCTTCCGGGCGGGAACGTGCTCGTCGGGTGGGGCACCGACCCGGCCGTCACCGAGTTCACGGCCGCGGGCGATGTGGTCTGGGAGGCCACCCTCGGCGCGATCTCCTACCGGGCGGCGCGCAACGAGTGGGCGGCGCATCCCGCTTCCGCTCCGGACGTCGCGGCGAAGGCGGAGTCCGGAGGGGCCCGCGTCTACGCGAGCTGGAACGGCGCGACGGAGGTGGCCGCCTGGCGCGTGCTCGCCGCCACGACCGGCGACCCGAGGGCCGTCGGTCAGGTGACGCGCTCCGGGTTCGAGACGTCGCTGCTCGTGCCGGCGGCGGCCACGGTGGCCGTGCAGGCCCTGGATGCCGGCGGCACGGTGCTCGGGACGTCGAAGACCGTCACGGTCTGAGCGCGGCCGGCGCGCGGACTCAGCCGAACAGGTTCAGCGCCGCCCACTGCAGCAGGATGACCGTCTTGCCGTCGGCGATGCGGCCGTCGGCGATCATCGCGAGGGCGTCGTCGTAGGGGACGACGACCGGCTCGATCTCCTCGCCCTCGGCCTCCACTCCGCCGCCGCCGTCGATGTCGGCCGGGCGGTAGGGCGCCGCGTAGAAGTGGACGCGTTCGGTCACCGAGCCGGGGCTCATGTAGAGGTCGAAGAGGTGCTCGAGCTCGCCGATGCGAACGCCGAGCTCCTCGGCGGCCTCGCGGCGGATCGCCTCGTCGGGCGCGTCGCCGTCGAGCAGGCCGGCGGCGGCCTCCACCAGCATCCCGTCGGGGTGGCCGTTGACGTAGACCGGGAAGCGGAACTGGCGGGTCAGCAGCACCGTGCGCGCCTCGGGGTCGTAGAGCAGCACGGTGGCTCCGTTGCCGCGGTCGTAGGTCTCGCGGGACTGCGTGGTCCAGGAGCCGTCGCGGCCGCGGTAGTCGAAGGTGGTGCGGCGCAGCACGTGCCAGCCGTCGGAGGTGACCTCGACGTCGCGCACGCGCACGTCCGCGTTGCCCGCGAGATCGCGCCCGGTCAGGTGGAGGCCGGTGCGCCCTCGGGCGTCCGCCCGGTCGTGTCCCACTCGCTCGTCCCGTGCATCCTGCTGATCGCTCACCTTCGCGAGCCTACCCGGCACCGAGGCGGCACGATGTGCCGCGAAAAGCGCCGAGCGGGCGGACTATTCGCCGTCTCGGGCGGCGTGCTCCTTGCGGAGCTTGCGGGCCGCGAGGACGACGCCCGCCTCGGCGTCTCGCGCCTTGACGATCGCGGCGTCGGACTTGAGCGGCAGGCTCAGCCCGTACTCCGCCTCCTCGCCGGCCAGGATCTCTCGCGCGCGCTCGACCTCCCGATCGAGCTCGGCGCCGAGGAGCAGCGCGACGTTGGCGATCCAGATCCAGAGCAGGAAGACGATGATGCCGGCGAGTGCGCCGTACGTCTTGTCGTAGCTGCCGAAGTTGGCGACGTAGAACGCGAACCCGGTCGACGCGATCCCGATCACGACGATCGCGGCGATGGCCCCGGTCGTGAGCCAGCGCAGGCGCGGGTAGCGCACGTTGGGCGACACCCCGTAGAGCAGGGCGACGAGCACCACCAGCGCCGCGACCACGATCGGCCAGCGCAGGATCGACCACGCCGTCTGCGCGGCGTCCCCGAGCCCGATCGCGTCGCCGATCGCCTGCGCGATGGGGCCGGAGACGACCAGCAGGATCGCGACGATGGCCACGAGGGCGAGGGCGGCGATGGTGACGAGGAGCTGCGCGGGACGCAGGGCGAACGTCGTGCGGCCCTCCTCCACGTGGTAGACGCGGTTGAGGGCGCGACCGAAGCCGCCGACGTACCCGGAGGCCGACCACACGGAGCCGACGATGCCGATGGCCAGGGCGATCCCGGTCGCCGGGGATTCGGCCAGCGCCTCGATCGGGCCGCGCACGACGTCGAGCATCCCCGGCGCCAGCTGGTTCACCATCCCGAACAGTGCGTCGATGCCGGTCTTGCTCTGACCGACCAGGCCCAGGATGCTGACGAGCGCGATCATGGCCGGGAACAGCGACAGCACGCCGAAGTAGGTGAGACCGGCGGCGAGGTCGGTGCAGGCGTCGCGGGAGAAGCGGCGGAGCGTGCCCTTCAGGATGAAGCCCCAGGGGAGCCTGACCCAGGGGACCCTGGGGCGCTCAGCCGTCACGCCGGCGCTTCCGGATGAGCAGAGTCGCGATGCCCGCCGTGGCCGCGAGCACGCCGAGGAGCACGCTGCCGGCGGCGACCGGGTGCGAGCGGATCTGGATGCGCGGGTTGAAGGTCGCGAAGAGGTCGTCGAGGGTGCGCGCGAGCTCGCTGCGGGTGACCTCGAGGTCGAGCTGGATGGTGTTCATCCCGGCGCCCCTCGGGAGGGGCGGGCGGGTGGTGGTCGGCGCGGTCACGGCTGCTCCCCCTTCAGGGCGTGTGCGTCGGCCCGCAGTTCGGAGCCGAGGTCGTCGGGGATCGGCGGCACGCCGCGCTTGAGGCTGGCGCGGCCGATCAGGGCGGCGATGATCGCGAGCACGATGAGGATGCCCGCGACGATCAGGGCGGCGAGCCAGGCCGGCACGATGAGGGCGAACCCGAGCACCGCGGCGGTCACCAGCACGCAGAGGGCGAAGAAGACGAAGACCAGCGCGCCGACGAGCAGGCCGGCGCCGATCCCGGCTGCCTTGGCCTTCGCCGACATCTCGGCCTTGAAGAGGGCGAGCTCGGAGCTGACGAGCCGCTTCAGCTGCGCGACCAGATCCCGGGTCAACTCGGGCAGGGGGCGCAGCCCGCGCGTCGTGCGCCGACGCTCTCGGGGGATGGCGGACCCCGCCGTGGGGGCTCCGGTGCTCGTGTTGTCGTGACTCATCCTGTGCCGTCTCACCTTTCGCGTGTACCTGGACCGTACCCCGATGGGATGGTGCACACTAGGGACATGAGCGGCAACGACTCCCTCGGGCGTGGCGGCGTGCTGGTCGCGGTGGTCGCCGGGCAGCCGGTGGCGGTGCTCGAGCAGGCGGCCCGTCTGGCCGGCGATCTCGGGGTGCCGTTGGTGTGCGCCACGGTCGACCCGAACCGGTATCTCGTCTCGAACTACGTCGACGGCACGGTCGTCGCCCTGCCGTACGACCCCGATCTACCGGAGGCGGCCGAGGAGGAGTTCGACGCCGAGCTGGAGGAGCGCGTCCGGGCCGTGCTCAAGGGTCGCGGGGTCCCGTTCGGCTTCAAGCAGCTCGCGGGCGACCCCGCGTGGGCGCTGACCAGGCTCGCCGACGAGGTGGACGCGCGCTACATCGTCGTCGGCACGCGCGAAGCGGGCCTGCGCGGGAGCCTACGCGAGTTCTTCAACGGGTCGGTCGCCGTGCACCTGGCGCACCGCCAGCACCGGCCGGTGATCGTCGTGCCGCTGGCCCCGGTCGCGGGTGCCGAGTCCCTGCCGTGGGAAGACCCCACGGAGAAGTGACGCCGCGCCCTCCCGTTCCCGTCCACCTCCACTGGCGCTCCGTGCTGCTCGTGTTCGTGGGCGGAGCGCTCGGCACGACCGTGCGCTACCTGATCTCCGGCGCCGTCCCTTCGGTGTACGGCCTCCCTCTCGCGACGTTCGGGATCAACGTGGTGGGCGCGTTCGTGCTGGGCTGGCTGCTCGAGGCGCTCGCCCTCCGCGGGCCGGACGAGGGCCGCCGCCGCGCGGTGCGCCTCTTCGTGGGCACCGGGATCCTGGGCGGCTTCACGACGTACAGCGCGTTCGCCGTCGACACGGATGGGCTGTTCGTGGCGCAGAACGTCGGCGGCAGCATCCTCTACGCCGTCGCCACGATCGCCGTGGGTGCACTCGCGTCCCTGGCCGGCATCGCCCTCGGCGCCGCCCTCGGACGCCGCCGAGCGGGCCGTCTTCGGCGCGATGGGGACGCCTCGTGACACCCCTCCTGGTGCTCGCCGTCGCCGTGGCGGGCGGCCTCGGCGCCGTCGCGCGCCTCGTGCTCGACGGCGTCACGCGCAGCCTGGTGCGGGTGAACTTCCCGCTCGGCACCACGGTCATCAACGTGACGGGTTCGTTCCTGCTCGGACTCGTCACCGGGCTGGCACTCGCGAACGGGCTGCCCGCGGAGTGGCGCGCCGTCCTCGGCACCGGGTTCCTCGGCGGGTACACGACCTTCAGCACGGCCAGCTTCGAGACCGTGCGGCTGGCACAGCAGCGCCGCTACCGGGCGGCGGCGTTCAACGGCGTCGGGATGCTGCTGCTCGCGCTCGCCGCGGCCGGGCTCGGCCTGTGGGTCGGGCAGCTCTGACGGGAGGCGACGGGGCGCACCGGCAGTCTCGCTCCCCGGCGCTCACTCGTCGCCGGCGTCTTGCTCCATCCACCACTCGGTGAACTCCTGCGCGCGCCCGTCGGGTGCCAGCAGGATGATCCAGAGATTGCTGTAAGTGGGGCCGTCCCGGTAGTCGGTGACGCCCTCCACGAAGTACTGGGGGCCGTCCTGCCCGACCACCCGCCACTCGAACGCCGCCGCGCCGGGCTCGTCGCGGGCGTCGAGCCAGCCCTCGACGATCTCGATGTGGCCGTCCCACGGCTCGGCGAAGGGTTCGGTGCGGTAGCTCGCGTCCTCGGTGAAGAGCGCCCGGATGTCGTCCGGGTCGTTCGACTCCCATGCGCGTCGGTAGTCGTCGATCCAGCTGGTGATCGCGTCGGCCATGACCCCGTTATACGCCTTGCCCGCACCGGCCCACCAGCCTGGTGCGCGGCCGGCCGATACGATATGCGCCATGGATCCGCTGTTCGAGGACTGGGTGCCGTTCAACACCGCTGTCGCGGGCGCGGGCGCGGCCCTCGGCGGCCTGCTCATCGTGGCGCTGTCGGTGAACATCAAGCAGATCGCCGAGTCGCGCGGACTGGCCGCGCGGGCAGGTGCGTCCATCGCCTCCCTCATCCTGGGCGTCGTGCTCTGCTGCCTCGCTCTCATCCCGGGCCAGGAGCCGGTCGGCTACGCGATCCAGGTGCTGGTCGGCGGGCTCGCGGTCGCCGTGGTGGCCGCCCTCGCCGCGCGGGCGATCCGCCACGACGAGACGCGGGCCGGCTTCCATCAGTACGACGCGTCGCAGATCGTCCCGTTCGTGATCCCGGTGCTGACCTACCTCGCCGGGGGTGTGCTCCTGCTGATCGCGCAGCCGGCCGTCGGGCTCGTCGTCGTGGCGGCGGCGAGCATCCTGGCGATCGTCGCCACGGTGCTGTTCTCGTGGGTGGCGCTGATCGAAGTGCTGCGCTGACGCCTCAGGGGCGGCTCAGCGCAGCGCGAACGGCGGCGTCTCGACGCCGGGGGTGAGCGCCTCCGCCGGGTCGGAGCCGAGCGCGACGATGCGGTTGCGCTCGTCGACGTGCACCACGCGAGGCACATACGAGCGGGCCTCGGTGTCGTCCATCTGCCCGTAGGCCATGACGATCACCAGGTCGCCGACGTGGGCGAGGTGCGCGGCCGCACCGTTCACGCCGATCACTCCGCTGCCGCGCTCGCCCGGGATGAGGTACGTCTCGAACCGGTTGCCGTTGGCGATGTCGACGACGGAGACCTGCTGACCGGGCAGGAGGTCGGCGGCGTCGAGGAGGTCCTGGTCGACGGTGAGGGAGCCGACGTAGTGCAAGTCGGCGTGGGTCACGGTCGCGCGGTGGATCTTGGACGTGAACATGGTGCGGAGCATGCGGGCCTCTCTCAGGCGGTCGCGAGGGTGAGCTGCGGCAGGGCGGCCACGAGCGCGGCCAGCTCGGGCACGTCGGTGGCTTCGGCGAGGGCGCGCTCGAGAGCGGCGTCGTGCACCGGGCGTGCGGTGTCGAGCAGCGCGTGGCCCGGCCGGGTCAGCTCGGTGTAGATGCCGCGGCGGTCGTCGAGACAGTCGACCCGGGTGAGCAGGCCGCGCTCCTCGAGCCGGTTGACGAGGCGGGTGGTGGCGCTGGGGCTGAGGGCGCTCGCGCGGGCCAGCTGCTGCATGCGCATGTGCCAGCCGTCCTGGCGGTTGAGGGCGTCCAGCACCGTGTACTCGACCACGGAGAGCCCGGCGTCGCGGGTCAGGGCGCGTTCGAGCTCGGTCTCGATGAAGTTGTGCAGCGCGGCGAGCGTGCGCCAGCCCTGCGCGCGCACCTCGACGGCGTCGTCTCCGATCCCCACGGGGTCTCCTGTCTGGTCGCGCAGAGGCGCCGGGGTTGCGCAAAGTAATTGCGCGTGCAACTATTTATAGCGCGTCTGCAAGTAACAGGATAACGCGCTCACCCCATCCACCCCCTCACTCACGGAGTCTTCACATGCCTGCTGGCCTGATCGCCCTCGCCCTCGGCGGATTCGGCATCGGCTTGACCGAGTTCGTCATCGCCGGGCTGCTGCCCGAGGTGGCCGCCGACTTCCACGTCGACGAGGCCGCCGCCGGCTGGCTCATCTCCGGCTACGCGCTCGCCGTGGCCGTCGGCGCCATCGCCCTGACCGCCGCAGCGACCCGCATCCCGCGCAAGGCCGCCCTCCTCGGGCTGATGGTGCTGTTCATCGTCGGCAACCTCCTCTCGGCCCTCGCCCCGACCTACGCGATGATGCTCGGGGGACGCGTCGTCGCCGCGCTCTGCCACGGTGCCTTCTTCGGCATCGGCTCGGTCGTCGCGGCCGGGCTCGTCGGGCCCGAGAAGCGCGCCCGCGCCATCGCGATCATGTTCACCGGCCTGACCGCCGCCAACGTGCTCGGAGTGCCCCTCGGGACGCTGCTCGGACAGGCGGCGGGGTGGCGCTCCACCTTCTGGGCGATCACCGGCATCGGCGTCATCGCCCTGGTCGGCGTGGCCGTCCTGGTGCCCCGCGAAGCCGCGGACTCCGGCGCCACCAGCCTGCGCCGTGAGCTGAGCGCCTTCCGCTCCGGGCAGGTGTGGCTTTCCCTCGTGGCCACCGTGCTCGGCTTCGGCGGGATGTTCGGCGCCTTCACGTACATCGCCTACACGCTCACCGGCGTCTCGGGCTTCGCGGCCGGCGCCGTGCCGTGGCTGCTCATCCTGTTCGGCCTCGGGCTCTTCGCGGGCAACTGGGTCGGCGGGCGCCTCGCCGACCGGTCGATCGACCGGACGCTGCTCGTGCTGCTCGCCGTGCTCGCGGTGGTGCTGGTGGGCTTCGCGCTCGTCGCCGGGATGCCCGTCCCCGCCGTGATCGCGCTGGTGCTGATGGGCGCCGCCGGCTTCGCCACCGTCCCCGCGCTGCAGCTGCGGGTGCTGACCTACGCCGACCACGCGCCGACCCTGGCGTCGGGCGCGAACATCGCCGCCTTCAACGTCGGCAACGCGATCGGCGCCTGGCTCGGCGGTCTCACGATCGCGGCCGGGCTGGGCTACACCTCGCCGCTCTGGGTCGGTGCCGCCATGACCGTGGGGGCGCTCATCGTCGTGGCGCTGGCCGCCGGGGCGGCCCGGTCGGCAGCGCGACGCGGGGGAGCGGTGTCCGACGGGGTTTCCGATGTGAAGCTTCCGGTCTAGTAGACGGAGGCGTACACTCTCGCTTGTCCCGAACGAACCGGACACCAGAAGTATCTGAAGCGTGACGATCAGGGGGTGATCGTGATGGTTGATGTGGCTGAGGAGCTGCTCCCGTCACGCCTGCGCCTCCGCGTCCTGCTCGGTTCGATGATCGGCGGCGCAGCTCTGGTCGGTCTCGGCCTGCTGTTCGGCGGTGGGTCCGCGCACGCCGACGAGGCCGCGCCTCCGCCGCCCGCCGCCTCCTCCGGTCTCGGCGGAGTCGTGACGGGACTGACGAGCGGCCTCGGCCAGACGGTCGGCGCGGTCACCTCGAGTGTCGCCCCGGTCCTTCCGGAGCCGGTCAAGGAGGTCGTCTCGGCCGTCGTGACGCCCGTCACCTCGGCGGTCTCCGGCATCGCGGACTCCGCGCCCGTGACCGCCGTCGTCCAGCCCGTCGCCACGACGGTGGACACGGTCGTCACCTCGACGCCGGTCGTCGGCGACGTCGTGACCGGTCTGCTGGGGAGCACCCCGGTTCAGTCCGTCACCACACCGGTCACCGGTCTCGTCGATCAGACGGTCTCGGGTGTCGCGGGCGTGGTCACCGACACCGTCACCCCGCTCGCACCGGGTGCCTCCGAGCCCCCGGTCGTCTCGCAGCCGCCCGCCGGCAGCGGGGTCGACGGGCCGGCCGTCAACGCACCGGCCGCGACCTCCGCATCCGTCTTCGCCGCGGCTCCCGCAGCCACGTTCGATCTGCCGATCGGCTTCGCTGCCGCCGGCTCGTCGGGCCTCGGCATCGCCGGATCGGCGCTCATCGGCGGCTCCGCAGCGAGTGCGCCCGCAGACCCGTCGTCCCCTGTTCCCGGATACCCGGGCGGGGGCGGCCAGGCGCCGCCGCCCGGTGTGCCCTCGGGCAGTGCCGGTGCCGGCTCGACCTCGGCAGGCGGTGGCGGCGTCGCGCTCTCGGCCGTCGCCGACGGCATCGCCCTGCCTACATGCGCCCTGGGCGGCGCGACCAGCGCTTCAATGGACGACCGCATCCCGGCGTCCCCCGTCGCCGACCACGACACCAGCCCCGACTGAGTGGGTCCCGTCTGCCTGCGGGCAGAACGCGACCATGCCTCCCACGCGGAGGCGACATCACTCATTCGAAAGGCTGAACCATGAACAAGTACGTCTCGCGAGGGTTGTGGATCACCCTCTGCACCGGCGGCCTGTGGCTGGCGGGGACGGCGGCGGCGAACGCCGCTGAGGCCCCCACCGCCGACAGCGCCGGCTCCGGCACCCAAGCGGTGGTCGGACTCTCCGTCCCGGTCACGATCTCCGGCAACGGGATCTCGGTCCTGGGCGACTCGTCCTCGGCCGGGGCGACGACGAGCGCTCCGGCGCCCGCCGCGGCTCCGTCCGTGACGATCGACCCGTCCGCCATCGGCGGCGTCCTCGACGGCACGCAGGCCGTCGCCGACGTCTCGGTGCCGGTCACGGTCACCGGGAACGCGATCAGCGTGGCCGGCGATGCCGGCAGCGACCAGTCGCAGACGGCTCCGGCCGCGCCTGCCGCGGCCCCGGCGCCGACGGCGACCACGACCGATTCGTCTGGTGACGGCGGCCTGCTCGGCGACGTGCAGGCGCCGGTGAACGCGGCCGTCCCCGTGACGGTCGGCGGCAACGCGATCAGCGTGCTGGGCGACTCGTCGTCGTCCGGTTCGACCGCGACCGCCCCGGCGGCGGCTCCCGGCGCGACGGTGACGTCGACCGGAGGCGGCTCGGACGACGGACTGCTGGGCGGCCTGCTCGGCGACGTGCAGGCCCCGGTGGATGCCGCGGTCCCGGTGACGGTCGGCGGCAACGCGATCAGCGTGCTGGGCGACTCGTCGTCGACCGGCTCGCAGACCTCCGCTCCGGCGGCGGGAGCCGGCACCACGGTGACGAGCGACCCGGCCTCCGGCTCGGGCGACAGCGGCCTCCTGGGCGGTCTGCTCGGCAACGTGCAGGCGCCGGTGAATGCGGCACTGCCCGTGACCGCGGGCGGCAACGCGATCAGCGTGCTGGGCGACTCCACCACGGCGGGGTCGACGACCTCGGCGCCGGCGACGGGCTCGGGCACCACGGTGGCGAGCGGCTCGGGCTCCGGCTCGGGTGACTCCGGCCTCCTGGGCGGCCTGCTCGGCGACGTGCAGGCTCCCGTGAACGCGGGAGTCCCCGTGACCGCGGGCGGCAACGCGATCAGCGTGGTCGGCGACTCCTCGTCGACCGGCTCCTCCACCACCGCCCCGGCGGGGTCCGGTACCGGCACCACCGCCACCAGCGGCGGGACCGGCACCGGAACGGACGGCGGACTGCTCGGCGGCCTGACCGGCGGCGTCCAGCTGCCGATCAACGCCGGTGTCCCCGTGACGGCCGGCGGCAACGCGGTGAGCGTCGTGGGCGACTCGTCCAGCGGCGGCTCCACGGTGACGGCGCCCACCACGGGCGGCGGCACCACCGTCACCGGCGGAACCGGCACGGGTGACTCCGGCACCGGCCTCCTCGGCGGTCTGCTCCCCGTCGAGCTGCCGATCGGGCTGGATGTGCCCGTGACGGTCGGCGGCAACGCGATCAGCGTCATCGGCGACAGTGGCACGACCGGGTCGACCACGACCCCGACGACGCCGACCACCCCGACCACTCCCACCACTCCCACCACGCCCACCACGCCGACGACTCCGGTCGTCCCGGGTGACGGCGGCAACGGAACCGGCACGGGCACCGGCACGACGACGGCTTCGGTCGGCGCCGTGATGGCGCTCGGCTCCGGCGGTTCGGCGATGCTCGCCTCGACCGGCTCGAACGAACTGGCCCTGGGCGCGCTCGCCGCGCTCCTGGCGCTCTTCGGAGTGCTGGCGCTCTTCACGGCGGCCAGCCGCGAACGGCGGCACCACCGCACGCGCTAGTCGCGTGCGAACGGCGCGCGGGCCGTCGGTCGATCCCGGTCGACGGCCCGCTTCGCCATGCCCGCCGTGAGGCGTGGTCTCGCCCGCGAATGCATCTTTCCGCCGCGCGGCCCGACCACTACGGTGTGAGGCATGATGAGCCTGAGACCCGCCCGCGCCGCCCTCGCCCTCGCCGCTGTCGCCGCGATCGTCGCCCTCACCGGGTGTTCGTCGCCCGGTTCGTCCTTCACCGGCACCTGGGGGTCGTCGGCAGCGGGACAGCCGAACCTGACGATCAAGGATGACGGCACCTTCAGCGGCAACGACGGCTGCAACGACATGTCGGGCAAGGGGACGGTGAGCGGCGACACGTTCACCTTCGGTCCCTTCGCCTCGACCCTCAAGGCGTGCGACGGTGTGAACCCCTGGCTCAGCCGGGCGAACACGGCGAAGATCTCCGGCGGCGACCTCGTCGTCTACGCGAACGGTGGAGAGAAGGTCGGCACGCTCGCCAAGGGCTGAGCGTGCCGACCGGGGAGTGAGAGGGCGCCCCGCGGGGAGTTGGGGGGATCCGCCAGGCGGGACGCCCTCTCGGCCCGGTCAGAACCCGATGGGTCTGCCGGGGGTCAATGGTTCGTCGGTGATGACGAAGGGTTCGCCGTCGTTGTGCTCGAGCTCGCGGCGCTCGACCTCGGCGAGGAGCGCTTTGGTGAGCATCTCGGACCAGCTGCTGTCTCGCTCGGCGAACGAGGTGGCCCGGTACACGGACCGGGCGCGATTGCGCAGGGCGTCGGTCAGATAGAACGTGATGGTCGTGCGGCGGCGCGACCCCGCAGGGCTGCCGACCGCGCTGGGCTGGGCGTGAAACGGCGAGGTGTCGGGAGGCTTGCGCCGACGGGCTGAGGAGCTCTCATCGGAGGGTCGGCTCATGAAGACCTCACAGAATATCAGTAGGTGATAATCGATCTTCTATATTCTAACCGGCGGACACCGGCGAGCACACTATTTAGACCCTCCTATGCATGCATTGTCAGCGCGAGAGGCGCTCGACGATGGAGCCGAAGAGCTCGGGCCGCGCCGCGGCGGTCGGCACGATGCGGGGCCGGAATCGCGAGCGCGCCGCGATCACCAGGGCCGAGGTCAGCATCCGGAAATCGCGGGTCGTCGCCCGCCACGCCCGCTCGTACTGCTCGGTGTCGCCCGCGCGCACGGCGGCGACGGCGGCCCGCGCCTGCGCGAAGCCGACGCGCATCCCCTCGCCCGTGAGGGCGTCCACGTACCCGGATGCGTCGCCGGCGAGCAGCGTGCGCCCGGACGACCGCGATCGGGCGCGCTGCAGCAGGGGGCCGGCGCCGCGCAGCGAGCCGATCGTCCCGACGCCGGTGAGCCGGGAGGCGAGCCCCGGCAGCGACGCGAGCACGGCCTCCTGATCCAGCGGCCGCCGCCCCAGCACGGCGACGCCGACCGTGCGCTCGTCCACCGGGGTGACGTAGGCCTCGGCGACCGGGGACCAGTGCACCTCCACCAGATCGCTCCACGGCTCGACCGCGTAGTGCCGCCGGACGCCGAACCGGCGCCGGGCCTCGGCCTGCGGGCGCCGCTCGAGTCCGAGCAGCCGGCGCATGGGGGAGTGGAGGCCGTCGGCCGCGATCGCCCAGGGAGCCTCGAGCGACCCGCCGTCGGCGAGTTCGAGCCGCACGCGGTCGCCGCTGTGGGAGACACCCGTGACCCGGCCCTCGGCCCTCCGTGCGCCCAGCGACTCGGCGCGCTCGGCGAGGGCGGCGTGGAGGACCGTTCGCCGCACTCCGCGCCCCGGGCGCTCGGCGAACCGGTGCTCGACGCGCGCGTCGCGATCGATGTACGCGATCCCGGCCAGCGGGCGACCGGCGGGATCGACGCCGATCCGGTGCAGGGCCGCGAGCGCGCCCGGCATGAGCCCCTCCCCGCACGCCTTGTCGATGGGGCCGCTGCGCGGTTCGACGACGAGCACGTCCATCCCGTCGAGCCGCGCCTCGATCGCGCACGCCAGCCCCACCGGGCCGGCGCCGACGACGATCAGGTCGGGGGCTGTCATGCCCGTGCGGGGGCGACGGTCGCCAGGGCGCGGTTCTCGCAGGGGATGCGCACGGCCAGCAGCAGCACCGCGTTCAGCACGGTGAAGGCGAGCGCGGTGATCCACGCGGTGTGCACGAGGGGGAGGGCGAACCCCTCCACCACGACGGCGATGTAATTGGGATGCTTCAGCCAGCGGTACGGGCCGCCCGCGACGAGCGGGAGGTCGCGCACGATGATGACCCGCGTGTTCCAGCGCGGACCGAGGGCGGTGATGCACCACCAGCGCAGCGCCTGGCTGGCGAGCACCAGCGCGAACATCGGCCAGCCGAGCCAGGGGAGGAACGGGCGGTCGCCGAACCACACCTCGGCCAGGCAGGCGAGCAGCAGGCCCGTGTGGAGGGCGACCATCGGCGGGAAGTGCCCGCGGCCGAACTCCACCCCGCCGCGGGCGAACGACCAGCGGGCGTTGCGGGCGGAGACGACCAGCTCGGCGATGCGCTCGCCGCCGGTCGCCAGCACGAGCAGTGTGTACCAGATCACGACGCCGCCCGGATCACGCGGCCGCGCCGATCGCCGCGGGGGCCTGCGCAGCGCCGGCCGCCCAGCGCAGCAGCACGAGCTCGCTCGTCACGCCGGGGCCGAGGGCGAAGAGCAACCCGACCGTCCCGGGTTCGTGGGCGTCCAGCTGCTCGGCGAGCACGTGCAGCACGGCCGCCGACGACAGGTTGCCGACGCGGGCCAGCGACCGCCAGCTCGCGTCCAAGGCTCCTTCGGGCAGGTCGAGCGCTTGCGCGAACGCCTCCAGCACCTTCGGGCCGCCGGGATGCGCGGCCCAGGCCCCCACGTCGGAGACGTCGAGGCCGTGCGCGGCGAGGATCCCACGGGCATCCCCCGCGAAATTGCGCTCGATCACGTCGGGCACGCCCGCGCTCAGGACGATGCGGAAACCGGTGCCGCCGATGTCCCAGCCGATGACATCGGCGGTGTCGGGGTAGATGTGGCTGCGGGTGTCCACCACCTCGGGGCCTGGGAGACCCAGAGCCTCGGCCCGCTCGTCGCCGACCATCACGACCGCCGCGGCGCCGTCGCCGAAGAGGCCGCTGGCGACGATGTTCGCCATCGAGTCGTCGCTGGCCTGCACCGTGAGGGAGCAGAGCTCCACCGACAGCAGCACGGCGACCTCCCCGGGATGACCGGCCAGATAGTCGTGCACCCGGGCGATGCCCGCTGCGCCGGCGACGCAGCCGAGACCGAAGCTCGGCAGCCGTTTGACGTCGGGGCGCAGCCCGAGTCGCGCGACGAGTTGCGCGTCGATCGACGGGGCGGCGATGCCGGTCACCGAGGTGAAGAGCAGGAAGTCGACGTCGGCCGGTTCGAGCCCGGCCGAGGCGAGCGCCCCGGTGATGGCGCGCTCGGCCAGGGTCGTGCCCTCGGCGATGAAGAAGTCGTTCGACTCCTGGAACGACGCGATCGAGCTGTACCGCTCGAGCGGCATGACCAGACTGCGTGTCTCCACCCCGCTGGAGGCGTGGATGCGGCGCATCACGGCCTGGCGCTTCGGGTCCGGTGTGATCATCCCCAGAAGCGCGGTCGTGATCTCCTGCTGGGGGTAGCTGCGGGCCGGGAGCACCGGCGCCACCGACACGATTCGGCTCACAAGCGCAACGTACACCCCGTGGCTCCGTGCGCCACAGGGAGGGCACGGGGCAGTCTCCCCACTCCCGACATTCGGCACGAATGCGGTGTTAGCGGCGCCCATTCACGACATTCGGCACGAATGTGCCGGAGGGAGGAGCGAAGGGGAGCGGAGGGGAGGGGCGGCGCGTCAGGCCAGGACGGCGAGGGCGTCGATCTCGACGAGCATCTCCTCGCGCGGCAGGCCGGTGAAGACCGTGGTGCGGGCCGGGAGCACGCCGGACGCGACGCGCGCGCCGACGAACTCGCCGTACGCCTCGTTCATGAGGCCGAAGTCGTCGCGGGTGGTGAGGTAGACGCGCAGCATCATCACGTCGTCGAAAGTCGCGCCCCCGGCGGCGAGGATGGCCTCCACGTTCTGGAGGGTGCGGATCGTCTGCGCCTTCACGTCGCCCGGGTGCAGGTACTCGTTGGTGGCGGGATCGACCGGCCCCTGGCCGGAGACCTGGAGGAACGGTCCACGGCGGACGCCCTGCGAGAAGGTGTGGGCGGGCGCGGGCGCGTCGGTGGTGGAGAGGGCGATGCGGTCGGTCATGCGGAGCCTTTCGGTGCGGCGGGCGCGCTCGCGCCCGGCAGGGTGGCGGTCGGGATGCTGGAGGCGGGTGCTCCCAGCTCGGCGGAGATGCGCGCGGTCGCCGCGAGCAGCGACGGGAGGAGGCCGAGCACACCCTCGTAGGGCAGCACGACGTTCGGCACCGAGACCGAGACGGCTGCGGCGATGCGTCCGTCGGCTCCGAAGACCGGGGCGCCGACGCAGTTCATGAAGGTCTCGTGCTCCTCGTGGTCCTCGGCCCAGCCGCGGTCGGCGCTCCGGCGCACCTCGGCCACGAGCTCGGGGGCGCTGCCGATGGTGCGCTCGGTGTAGCGCTCGAACGGCACGGCGGAGACGACGCGATCGAGCTCCGCGGCATCCAGCGCGCCCAGCAGCACCTTGCCGACGGCGGTCGCGTGCAGGGCGGCGGGGAGGCCGACGCGGGAGTACATGCGCAGCGGCTGCCGCGACTCCACCTTGTCGATGTAGGTGACGACGCCGTCCTGGTAGGTCGCCAGGTGCACGGTCTGACCGGTTTCGGCGGCGAGCTCGCGCAGCGCGGGGCCCGCGGCGGTGCGCACGTCGCGGGCGTCGAGCGCGCTCTCGGCGAGGGCGAAGACCGCAGGGCCGAGGTGGTAGCGGTGGGAGCTGTCGCGCCCGACGAACCCGCGCTGCTCGAGGGTCTGCAGGAGGCGGAGGACCGTCGTCTTGTGCACACCGACCTCCTCGGCCAGGGCGTCCAGCGTCGCGATGCCGCGGGAGACGAGGTCGAGCACGTCGAGCGCGCGGGCGAGGGACTGACTCATGCGGACCTCCAGGGGATCTCGCCGGGATGCACGCGCCACCCGGCCCACTCGTCGCCGGCCGCGGCGATCGTCTCGCGCTCGGCCGCGGTCGGCACCGAGAGCGGCCGGTCGCCGTGGCCGATCAGGGTGAGCGCTGCCAGGGCGTGCCCGAGGCGCAGGGACGCCGCGTCGTCGCGTCCCTCGGCGAGGCCGGCGAGGAACCCGGCCGCGAACGCATCGCCCGCGCCGACCGGCTCCACGACCTCCACGGTCAGGCAGGGCACGTGCGTCGCGCGGCCGTCGCGGCGGTGCACGGAGGCGCGGTGCGCGTCCTCCTTGAGCACCACGGCGTCGAGGCGGGGGAAGGCGGCGAACAGGCGCGCCGGGTCGGTGTGGCCGTAGTGCGCCTGGGCCTCGTCGTGGCCGGCGAAGAGCAGGTCGGCCTGGGCGACGAGCGCGTCGAGCGGGGCGGTGTCGTGGTCGCGCCAGAGCCGGGGGCGGAAGTTGAGGTCGACGCTGATGAGCGTCTCCGGGCCGACGACCTCCCGGAGCCCGGCGGTCACCTCCGCGGCGCTCGGCGAGAGGGCCGCGGTGATGCCGCTGGTGTGGAGGTGGGAGGCGCGGCGCAGCAGGTCGGCGGCCGGAGCGGCGTGCAGCTGCGGCAGCTCCAGGGCGGAGGCTGCCGAGTCGCGGCGGTAGTAGTGCATCCGGGTCGCGACGCCGTCGGCGCCGGGCGTGGACTCCTTGATGTAGAGGCCGGTCGGGCGTTGTTCGTCGAGCTCGACGCCTTGCGTGTCGAGGCCGGCGTCCGCGGCGACGCGCAGGATGCGCTCGCCGAATCCGTCCGCGCCGAGGCGGGAGATCCACGCGGTCGGCAGGCCGAGCCGGGCGAGGGAGGTGGCGACGTTGAACTCGGCGCCGCCCACGTCGGAGCCGAAGGCCGTCGCCTCGGCGAGCGGGCGGTGCGCCTCGGGGTAGAGCACGACCATGGCCTCGCCGAGGGTGACGAGCAGGGGGGACGGCATTGCCCCTCCTCTCTGCGGTGGCTCTCGGTGGCTCTCGGCGCTCGCGCCGGTCTTGGCGGACGCCCAGAGGCATGCTAGAACAGAACGAGCACACACTGCAACGCGCGTTGCAAAATACGCAACGCAGCCGTTCAGCCCACCCGCATCCACGCCCCATCCCGGAGGACCGACGTGAGAGAGTACAAGGCCGTACCCCTCGGCTACGCCGCCGCCGATGTCGCCGCGCTCGGCGACGCGCGCCCCGCGCTCCGCGACTTCCCGACCCCGCTCGTCACCCTCAGCGAGAGCGCGGTCGCGCACAACCTCGCGACGATGGCGGAATGGTGCCGCACCGCGGGAGTCGGCCTCGCGCCGCACGGCAAGACCACGATGAGCCGCGAACTCTGGCAGCGCCAGCTCGACGCGGGCGCCTGGGGAATCACGGTGGCGACGCCGTGGCAGGCCTCCGTCGCGCTCGGCTGGGGCGTCCCACGGGTGCTGCTCGCGAACGCGCTCGTGCAGCCCGCGGCGCTGCGTGCCCTCGCTCCCGACACCGACCGGCTGACCGTCTGGGCCGACTCCCTGCGGGGCGTCGAGATCATGACGGAGTCGCTCGCGGGACTCGACCTCCCGGAGCCGCTCGCCGTGCTGGTCGAGCTGGGCGCTCCCGGCGGCCGCACCGGTGCGCGAACGGCGGACGAGGCGGTCGCGATCGCACGCGCCGTCGCCGCGTCGCCCGTGCTGCGGCTGGCCGGGGTAGCGGGCTACGAGGGTGCGCTCGCGCACGACGGGCGCCCGGAGTCGCTGGCGACCGTGCGCGGCTACCTCCAGGCGCTCGGCGAACTGCACGACGGCTTCGAAGCCGAGGGCCTGTACGCCGCCGGTGCGCCGGCGATCATCACGGCCGGGGGGAGCGCCTACTTCGACCTCGTCGCCGAGGTGCTCGCGCCCCGTCGCGACCTCGACGGCAGCGGTGGCCGCGTCGTCGACGTGCTGCTGCGCTCCGGCGCGTACATCACCCACGACGACGGCTTCTACAGCGTCATCACCCCGCTCGGCCGGGTGGGCGGCGGCGAGTTCCGCTCGGCCATCCACGGCTGGGCGACGGTCGTCTCGCGCCCCGAGCCGGGTCTCGCGCTCGTCGATGCGGGCAAGCGCGACTTCCCCTACGACGAGGGGATGCCCGTCCCGCAGGCGATCCGAGCCCTGGGGGCGGCGAGCGGCATCCCGCTCGACGGTGCCGTCGTCACCGCGATGAACGACCAGCACACCTTCGTGCGGCTGCCCTCCCACGCCCGCGTCGAGGTCGGCGACGTGATCCGCTTCGGCCTCTCGCACCCCTGCACGACCTTCGACAAGTGGCGCGCGCTCGCCGTCGTCGACGACGCGCTCGCCGCCGAGCCGCACGTCACCGGCCTGCTCGAGACCGCCTTCGGCTGAACGGACCCCGGATGCTCCTCGACACCCTCCGCCACGACCGCGCGCTCGCCGTCGTGCGCGCGCCCCGCATCGACGACCCGGCCGGGCTCTGCCGTGCGCTCGCCGCGGGCGGCATCCGCACGGTGGAGTTCACCTTCACGACTCCCGGCGTCGAAGACGTGATCGCCGAGGCGGCCGCGGGGGAGCACGACGCCCTCGTCGGGGCCGGCACGGTGACCGACGCGCGCACCGCCGAGGCGGCCATCGCCGCGGGCGCGCGCTTCCTGGTGACGCCCGGGCTCAGCGAGAGTGCGGCGGCCGTCGCACGGGAGGCGGGCGTGCCCATCCTGCTCGGCGCGCTCAGCCCCACCGAGGTGATGCGCGCGGTCGAGCTGGGCGCCGCCGCCGTGAAGGTCTTCCCGGCATCGCTCGTCGGCCCGCGCTACCTGCGCGATCTCGGCGGGCCGTTCCCCGGCACAGCGTTCGTGCCGTCCGGCGGCCTCGACGCCGGTAACGCGCGCGCGTGGATGGAAGCGGGCGCCCTCGCGGTGACCGCCGGTTCGAGCGTGGTGAGCGCGGCTGACATCGCCGCCGCCTCCTGGGCCGCCGTGACCGAGCGCGCGCGGGAGTTCGGCGCCGCCGCGACGGGCGCATGACCGGGCCGGCGCCGACGCTCCTCCGCGGAGCGCTGGTGCTCGACGGCACCGGACGGCCGGGGCGGACCGGGGACGTGCTCCTCGCCGAGGGACGCATCCAGCGGGCCGGCGGCCGGGTCGACGCACCCGGTGCACGGGTCGTCGACGCCGACGGTCTCGCCCTCGCTCCCGGTTTCATCGACATGCACGCCCACTCCGACCTCGCCGTGCTGACCGACCCGGTCCATTTGGCGAAGGTCTCGCAGGGGGTGACCACCGAGGTCGTCGGTCAGGACGGACTCTCGTACGCTCCCGCGACGCCCGCCGCGATCGAGGTACTCCGCGAGCAGCTCGCGGGCTGGAACGGCGTGCCGTCCGATCTCGCCCTCGGTTGGGAGACCGTCGGCGACTACCTCGCGGCCGTCGACGCCGCACGCCCCGCCGCCAACGTCGCCGCGCTCGTCCCGCAGGGCACCGTGCGGTTGGACGTCGTCGGTGCCGTCGACCGCCCCGCCGCCGACGCGGAGATCGCGGCGATGCGCGCCCTCGTCGACCGCGGGATGCGGGACGGCGCGTTCGGGATGTCGTCCGGCCTCACCTACGTGCCCGGGATGTTCGCCGGCACGGATGAGCTCGTCGCCCTCTGCGAGGTGGTCGCGGCCCACGGCGGTGTCTACGTGCCGCACCAGCGCTCCTACGGCGCGGGGGCGCTGGAGGCGTACGCCGAGATGATCGAGGTGGCCCGCCGGTCCGGGGTCGCCCTGCACCTCGCGCACGCCACGATGAACTTCGGCGTCAACCGCGGGCGCGCGGGCGAACTCGTCGCGCTGCTGGATGCGGCTCTGGCCTCCGGTGTCGACCTCACCTTCGACACCTACCCGTACCTCCCGGGCTCGACGACCCTCGCCGCGCTCCTGCCGTCGTGGGCCGCGGCAGGCGGCCCTGCCGCCACACTCGACCGCCTGCGCGACCCCGCCTCCCGGGCGCGCATCGCGTACGAGCTCGATGTGGTCGGAACCGACGGCTGCCACGGCGTCCCCGTGGAGTGGGAGACCATCGAGATCTCGGGCGTGCGCGATCCCGCGCTCTCCGGCCGGGTCGGGCACACCGTCGCCGCCCTCGCCGCCGAGACCGGGAGGCCGGCGTCCACGATCGCCCTCGAGCTGCTGGTGGCCGACCGGCTGGGCACCGGCATCCTGCAGCACGTCGGCGACGAGGCCAACGTGCGCACGATGATGGCGCACCCGCGGCACACGGGCGGCAGCGACGGCATCCTGGTCGGCGACAAGCCGCATCCCCGTGCCTGGGGCACCTTCCCGCGCTACCTCGGCCACTACGTGCGCGAGGAGAACGTGCTGCGCCTCGAGGACGCGATCGTGCACCTCTCCGCGCGCCCGGCGGCCCTGCTCGGACTCACCGACCGCGGTCGCATCGCTCCCGGTATGGTCGCCGACCTCGTGCTCTTCGACCCGGCGACCGTGGCCGACCGCGCGACGTTCGCCGAGCCGCGGCAACAGGCGGCCGGCATCCCGTGGGTGTTCGTGGCGGGCGAGGCGGTCATCGCCGACGGGCGGCGGACCGAGGCCCGCCCGGGCCGCGCGCTACGCCACCCTAACGCCATTAAAGCATGTAATATTTGACACCGTCGCGACATCCTGAGATGTTGGTCGCATGTCGCCTCCGACAGCAATGACCGCGTGATCACCGCCCTCCCGTTGAAAGACGGCGGATCCTTCTGCAGTTAGGCAGCCGATGGAACAAAAGCCGCGGGATGTCCGCCTCTTCCCCGATTGGGGTCATCGGTGGCCGCTGTGGGAGGCCGAGCCGGGGCCGGACATGTCCCCCGAGGACTACGGCCTGTCACCTGGCCTCACCGTGAGAATGCGGCGGTGGTATGACGAATGGTTCGACCACTTCCATCCCGGCGGTGGGTGGGATGATCCGGACCTCGGAAGAGCATGGCTGGCCGAAGGGGGCCGCCTCGCACACGACCTCAGAGTAGAGCTCGGCGACGGATTCACCGTAGAGGAGGGCTATCGGTACGCCTCGGGCGGAACCTGAACCGCGCGCTACGCTCGACGGCATGCGCAGCTTCCTGATCCTGCACGGCTGGGACAACCACCGACCGCCCGGGCACTGGCAGCACGAGCTGGCTACCGCGCTGCGTTCGCGCGGCGAGCGGGTGGAGTACCCGCAGCTTCCGAGCGCGTCGGCGCCGTCCGTCCCGGCGTGGCGGGATGCGGTGGCGGTCTCATTGCGCGCGGCCGCGGCCGACGACGCCGAGGTCACCGTGATCTGCCACAGCCTCGCCTGCCTGCTCTGGCTCGGCGGCCGCCCGCTCGACACGGTGGTGGACCGCGTCATGCTCGTCGCTCCGCCGTCGCGGGAGGTCGTGGCCGGCATCCCCGAGATCGCCGCCTTCGCGTCGCCCGACCCGGCCCGGCCGGCGTACGCGACGACCATCGTCGCCTCGGACGACGACCCGTACTGCCCCGAGGGCGCCCAGGCCGCCTACGGTGCGCCGCTGGGCATCCCGGTCCAGATCATCCCCGGCGGCGGCCATCTGGAGCTCAGCGCGGGCTACGGCGAGTGGCCGTCGATGCTCGCGTGGTGCTTCGACCCGACCACGACGCTGCAGCCGCGCTGAGCGCAGGGACCGAGCTCAGGGACTGAGCTCAGCCCTGCACCTCGCGTACGACCGCGACGAGCGGCTCGTAGAGGGCCTCGCCCGGCACGACCCCGGTGATCTCGGTGACGATGTCCTCCGGGGCGGCCTCCTCGAGCAGGTGTCGCAGCTCCACGCTCTGGGTGTCCTCCGGCACGTCGAAGCGGAGCGCCGCGCCGACCGCTGCCAGCAGCGCCTGCGGCACGGAGCCGACGTAGGCGACGTGGTCGATGGCCGGCCCGATGAACCGGTCGTTGCGGCCGAGCTTGCGCAGCGGCTCGCGGCCGACGCGCGTCACCTCGTCCACCAGGTGCGGGTTCGTGAAGCGGTCGAGGATCTTCGCGCGGTACGCGGCCATCTCGTCCTCGTCCAGTCCGTGCTTGGCGACGAGCGCCGCCGACGTCTCGCGCAGCGCGTCCTCGGCGGCCTCGCGCACGAGCGGGATCGCGATGGCCTCACTGATGGTCTTCGCGCCCTGCAGGAAGCCGGTGTACGCCACGGTCGCGTGGCCGGTGTTCACCGTGAAGAGCTTGCGCTCGATGTACGGCGCCAGCGAGTCGACGAAGTGCGCGCCCGGGATGACGGGCTCGTGCCCGGCGAACGGGCTGCGGTCGACGACCCACTCGTAGAACGTCTCGACGGTCACGTCTACGCCCGACCCGGGGGCCTGCGCGGGCACGATCCGGTCGACCGCGGTGTCGGCGAAGACCGCCTTGGCGCCCAGCGCCTCCCGGGTCTCGTCGTCCGGCAGGCCGTCCATCAGCTCGGCGGCCAGCAGATCGGTCGCGCCGATCGCGTTCTCGCACGCCATCACGGCGAGGCGGGGTGCGTCGTCCGCGCGGGCGGCGAGGCCCTTCGCGATCACCGGCGCGACGAAGCGCAGGATGCGGGGGCCGACGGCGGTCGTGACGATGTCGGCCGTCGCGATCTCGGCGACCAGCGCCTCCTCGTCGGTCGCGCTGTTGATGGCGCGGAACCCGGTGACCGTCTTGGTCTCCGACTCCTCGCCGACGAGGTGCACGTCGTACGAGTCGGCCGCGGCCAGCGCGTCGATCAGCTCGGCGTTGACGTCGGCGAACACGACCTCGTACCCGGCTTCGTGGAGCAGGAGCCCCACGAAGCCGCGGCCGATGTTGCCCGCACCGAAATGGACGGCCTTCATGCGTTCGGTCACCTCACTCGTTCACGTCGCCGAGGAGCGCGAACAGGGCGTCCGCGTCCGGGGCGTCGATGAGCTTCTGCACGTCGTCCTCCTCCGAGAAGAGGATGGCGATCTTGGACAGGATCTCGAGGTGCTCGTTGTTCTGCCCGGCGATGCCCACGACGAACCGCACCTCCTCGCCGCCCCAGTCGAGCGGCGAGGAGTAGCGGATGAAAGAGAGCGCCGAGCGGGTGATCTCGTCCTTGGACTCGTTGGTGCCGTGCGGGATGGCGAGCCCGTTCCCCATGAAGGTGGAGACCGTGTTCTCGCGGTCCTGCATCGAGTCGACGTAGCCGGGGAGGACGGCGCCGGCGTTCACCAGCAGCGCACCCGCCTCGCGGATCGCGTCCTCCCGCGTGGTCGCGGAACCCGCGGCCACGACGTTCGCCCGGTCGAGAATCGTGTCGGTCATTTGTTGGCGTCCTCCGGTGCTGCTTGGGCCTGCTTGGCGACGAGGTCCACGACCTCGTCGTACCGCGGGCTGTTCATGAAGTTGTCGACGGACACGTGGACCGAGTCCGGGGACTGGCCCTTCGCGCGGTCGGTCAGCTCGCGCTGCGTGATGACGAGATCGGCCGTGCCGTCGAGGTTCGCGATGGCCTGGTTGGTCACCGTGACGCCCTCGACGCCCGCCTTCTTGATCTTGTTGCGCAGCACGGACGCGCCCATCGCGCTCGAGCCCATCCCAGCGTCGCACGCGAACACGATGTTGCGCACCAGTCGATCGGTGCCGTCGCCCTGGGCGTCGCCGGCGTCGTGCTCGGCCTCGTCGACCAGGCCCTCGAGGACGCTGGACGACTTGCCCTTGTTGGCCTCGGTCTGTGCGACGGCGGCCGAGAGGTCGCCCGCGTTGCCGGCGGCGAGGTCGCGCTTGCGGCTGGCCCGCAGGATGATCGACGCGACGATGAACGACACGGCCGCGGCGCCGACCACCGACAGGATGACGCCGACGAAGCTGTCCGCCGGGGTCTGCAGCAGGACCGCGATGATCGATCCCGGGGAGGCCGGGGCGCGCAGGCCCGAGCTGAAGGTGACGTTGATCGCGATGCCGGTCATGCCGCCGAGGATGGCCGCGATGATGATCATCGGCTTCATGAGCACGTACGGGAAGTAGATCTCGTGGATGCCGCCGACGAACTGGATCAGCGCGGCGCCCGGGGCGCTGGCACGGGCGATGCCGAGACCGAAGATCGAGTACGCGATCAGGATGCCGAAGCCGGGGCCGGGGTTCGCCTCCAGCAGGAACAGGATCGACTTGCCGGTCTGCTGCGCCTGCTCGATGCCGAGCGGGGTGAGCACGCCGTGGTTGATGGCGTTGTTGAGGAACAGCACCTTGCCCGGCTCGATCAGGATGCTGGCGAGCGGCAGGAGGTGCGCAGACACCAGCCAGTTGACCGCGCCGCCGAGCACGGAGCTCAGCCACTCGACGATCGGGGCGATGCCGAAGAAGGCGCCGATCGAGAGCAGCATGCCGACGATGCCCGCCGAGAAGTTGTTGACCAGCATCTCGAAGCCGGCCTTGATCTTGCCGTCCCAGATCCCGTCGACCTTCTTCATGATCCACGCGGCGAGGGGGCCGAGGATCATGGCGCCGATGAACATCGGGATGGTCGAGCCGACGATGACGCCCATGGTGGCGATCGAGCCGACCACGCCGCCGCGGACGCCGTAGACCATCCGGCCGCCGGTGTTCGCGATGAGCAGGGGCAGCAGGTAGGTGATCATCGGGCCCACGAGGCCGACGTACTGCTGGAAGGTGCGGCCGTCGCCGTCCTGCGCGAGCACCGTCGCCGCGCCCTGCCAGCCGATCTTCGCCTGGTCCCCGAAGCCGCCGAGGATGCCGTTGATGTCCCAGCCGGTGTTCTGCAACCAGCCGGTCGCGATGAACAGCGCCGTGATGAATCCCCACGCGATGAACGCGGGGATGTTCGGCATGACCATGTTCGAGAGGAAGGTCCCGAAGCGCTGCACGTGGACGCGCGCGCCTCCGGGCTTCTTCGGCGTCGTCGCTGTCGCCGATGTCATGATGGGGCCTCGTTTCTGTCGGGGATCACGGTGAGGTGGATCACTGAGGGGGTGGGGTCGCGGCCGCACGGACCGCGTCCCGGGCTTCGGCCGCGCCGTCGGCGGCCAGGGCGACCTCGGCCAGGGCTCGTGCCTGGTCGAGGGTGTAACGGGTGAGGGAGAGCCGCACGTCGGCGAGCGCCGCCGGCGACATCGAGAGCGTGGTGGCGCCGAGGCCGACCAGCACGACCGCGAGCAGGGGGTCGGCCGCGGCCTCGCCGCAGATGCCGACCGGCTTGCCGTGGGCGGCGCCCGCAGCGCCGACCTCGCCGATGAGGCGGAGGACGGCGGGGTGCCACGGGTCCTGGAAGCCGGCGACCGAGCCGAGGAGGCGGTCGGCGGCGAGCGTGTACTGGGTGAGGTCGTTCGTGCCGATGGAGGCGAACGCGGCCGTCTGCAGCACGCGGTCGGCGAGCAGGGCGGCGGAGGGGACCTCCACCATGACGCCGACGGTCTTCAGCCCGTACCCGGTCGCCAGCTCGACGAAGTAGCGCGTCTCCTCGACGGTCGACACCATCGGCGCCATGACCCACAGGTCGGCCTCGGTGGCGGCGTCCGCCTCGGCGAGGGCGGTGAGCTGCTCGCGGAGGAGGTCCTCGTTGGCCCGCAGCGCGCGCAGGCCGCGCAGGCCGAGCGCCGGGTTGTCCTCGTGGGCGTCGTTCAGGAAGGCGAGCGGCTTGTCGGCGCCCGCGTCCAGCACGCGCACGACGACCTTCTTGCCGGGGAAGGCGGAGAGGAGCGCGATGTAGTGCTCGCGCTGCTGCTCCACCGTCGGGGCCATGCGCTGGTCGAGGAAGAGGAACTCGGTGCGGAACAGCCCGACGCCTTCGGCTCCGGCGTCGAGGGCCTTCTGCGTGCCGTCGGCCGAGCCCAGGTTGGCGAGCAGCGGGATGGGCGTGCCGTCGGCGAGGGCGCCGGGCTCGAGGCCGCCGGCCAGGGCGGCCGCGCGCTCCTCGATGCGGTGCTGGGCGTCGGCGCGCTGGTCGTCGGCCGGGGCGACCGTGACCGTGCCGGAGGCCGCATCCACGATGACCTCGGTGCCGTCGGCGAGCGAATCCGCGCCGGCCACGCCGACGATGGCGACGATGGCCTTCTCCCGGGCGAGGATCGCGGTGTGGGAGGTCGGGCCTCCCTCGCGCGTGACGAGGCCGAGGACCTTGGTCAGGTCGAGCAGGGCGGTGTCGGCCGGCGCGAGGTCGTGCGCGACGAGCACGTACGGCTCGTCGGACTCCGGGACCCCGGGAGCGGGACGACCGGCGAGAGCGGCGATGACGCGCTGGGCGACGTCGTCGAGGTCGGTGGCGCGCTCGCCCATGTATCCGCCCAGGTCGATGAGCATGTCGCGGAAGACCGCGAAGCCCTCGAACACGGCGCGCTCGGCGGTCGTGCCGCCGTCGATCCGGGTGGCGACGTCGTCGGCGAGGGTGGAGTCCTCCGCCATCATCGACTGCGCCTCCAGCACGTCCGCAGCGACGCCGGTGACCTTCGCCGCGCGGGACCGCAGGTCGTCCGCGACGGCCGCGACCGCCTCGGCGACGCGCGCCTTCTCCTCGTCGGGGGTGCGGGTGCTGGGCGTCTCGGCGGGCTCGGGAAGCGGGTCGGACATGCGGAGCACCCGGCCGAGGGCGACGCCCTGGCCGATGCCGGCGCCGGTGAGCTGAGTGGTCGTCTCGGCCATGATCAGGCGTCGTGGTCGGTGGTCAGGATGTCGGCGAGGTCGTCGAGCACCGCGTCCGCGTCCGCCGCGTCGGTGGTGAGGACGATCTTGTCGCCGTGGTCGATGCCCAGCGAGATCACGCCGAGGATGCTGCCGGCGTCGACGGTCTTGCCGCCCTCCTTCGACAGCTTCACCGCGGCGCCGGAGCTCTTGACCGCCTCGACGAAGAGTTTCGCCGGTCGGGCGTGCAGTCCGTGGGTCGATCCGACGGTGATGATCCGCTCAGCCATGTGTGTTCTCCTTCGATCGTTCGATGCCCCGGGTGCCCGGGAGAGTGGCTCGTGCTCTCATAGTGCCGCCGTCCGGGCGCCGAGAGCCAGATCCAGCGCCTGGGCGCCGTCGAGGGCGGCCGGGGAGATGGGCGGGAGCACGGCGACCGACGTGCCGGAGGCGGCGGCGCGTTCGCGCAGAGCGGGCACCGAGGCTTCGAGGTGCGCCCCGACGAGGATCACGTCGACGCCGGTCAGCGCGTCGAGCTGGGAGACGCTCCCCGCCTCGACGGTCACCGGGACGCCGCGCGACGCAGCCGCGTTGCGGAGCTTGACGGCGACGAAGGTGCTCGAGGCACCCGCGCCGCAGACGACCACGATCTTCATCGACCTGTGCCTTTCGGTAACGCGGAGTTGCTGGGTGGAGCGGATGGATCTGGTGGATCGTCCTTCATGCTCGTCCGGTCGCGTCCGTCCCTCCAGCCGGCTTTCTTCCGGGGGAGCGGAAGCCGAAGAGCGTGGACGCTATATATATGCAATACCGACTACGGAACTCGGCGGTTCCCGCTTCGGTTAATCCCGTCCGCCTGCGGAGTCCGAGCATCCGGACCGCCAGGTTGGGAACATCATGCGCATCTCTCCGATCTCCCGCCCTCGTCGTGCCCGGCGCCGCGTCACCAGGCTCGCCGGCGTCGTCGGCGCTCTCGCCGCCGCCGTCGCCCTGGCACTGGCAGCGCCCTCGGCGGCCGTCGCCGATGAGACGATCACCTCCAGCGGGCCACTCGTCGACGTCAAGATCACCCCCTATCTGAACTGCGCCGTCAACTACGCAGGAGACACGCACGCGGAGTTCTACGGCGAGACCGCGTGCGCGACCTTCGTCGCCTTCGACGAGGAAGGCTCTCGTTCGCTGGCGGGTCCGGCGTCCGTTCCGGCGGGGCAGGCGGCCGTCCAGGCCGGAACCACGTACATCCCGGTGAGCCAGAGCCGGGCCGGGTCCGGGACGCGAGCGGACCCGCACTCGATCACGACGACCGTCCGCGCGCGGAACGCCGCAGGCGTCGACGTGCTCGAGCTGACCCAGGTGGACAGCTACGTGGTCGGCGACAACTTCTATGCGACCAGCACCAGTGTCCGCTCCCTTGACGGGCAGGCCCACGACATCACCCTCTACCACGGAGGGGATTGCTACCTCGGCGAGATGGATTCCGGCTATGGGGACTACTCTTCCGCCACCGGCGCCGTGACCTGCAAGGCATCGCCGGACTCCTCGTCCCGCATCGAGCAGTTCATCCCCCGGACGCCCGGATCGGACTTCTTCTATGGCAAGTATTCGAGGATGTGGGCGAACATCGCGTCCAAGGCGCCGCTCCCGAACACGCTGGAAGGCGCGGACGAGGCGCAGGACAACGCCATCGCGCTCTCCTGGAACCTCCACGTGCCGGTCGAGGGGACAGCGACCGCGTCGATGCTGACGAACTTCTCCCCGGTCGACCTGCGGGCCCTGCCCACCACGATCACGCCCGACCCGTCGTCGGTCGCCGCAGGCTCGACGGTCTCCCTCCGGGCGGAGGTCAGCAATGCGGCCAACACGGCGGACGTGTCGATGGACGCGCTCGTCGTCCGGCTGCCGCGTGGCGCCGCGTACGTCGACGGATCCCTCGTCGGAGCGTCGGGACCCGCCTCGCAGACGGGTGACACGCTGACGATCCCGCTCGTGCAGGAGATCGCCGGTCAGGCGTCGGCCGCGGTGACGTTCGACGTCGTGCTCAGCGAGCAGGGCGCGGCCGCGTTCGAGCTCAGCGGTTCGGCCCTGCTCGCGCCGGTCCTCGAGTCGTCGACCACGGTGACGGTGACGGCTCCCCTGGTGGATGCGGCGGCGGCCGACGACACGGCGTCGACCCCGTACGCGACCGCGGTGACCATCCCGGTGCTCGCCAACGACCGGGGTGACGGGATCGTCGTCTCGGCGGTCGGCGCGAGCCCCGACGGAACCGCGACGGCGAACGCGGACGGCACCGTGACGTTCGTGCCGAATGCCGGCTTCGCGGGCGAGGCGTCCTTCGTCTACACGATCACGGACGAGCGGGGAAACCACTCGGAGGCGACGGTCGTCGTGACGGTCGCGGAGCCCGCGGCTCCGGTCTCGGCGGACGACACGGCGTCGACGCCGTACGCGACGGCCGTGACGATCCCCGTGCTGGCCAACGACTCGGGTGCCGATCTGTCGGTGTCCGCGGTGGACGAGAGTGCGGACGGAGTGGTGACGCTGAACGCGGACGGCACCGTGACGTTCGTGCCGAATGCGGGCTTCGCGGGCGAAGCGTCGTTCGGGTACACGGTCGAGGACGCGGTGGGGCAGCGCGCCACGGCGACGGTCACCGTGACCGTGGAAGCGCCGGCAGCGCCGGTCGCCGCGGATGACGATGCCCGCACCGGCGCGGGCACGAGCGTCGTCATCCCCGTCCTCGACAACGATTCGGGCGAGGCGATCGTCGTCGCCGAGGCCGAGACGCCGGAGGACGGCACGGTGACCCTGAACGACGACGGTACGGTCACCTTCGCCCCGAACGACGGCTTCGCCGGGACGGCGACGTTCGGCTACACGATCGAGGACGCGGTGGGACAGCGGGACACGGCGACGATCAGGGTGGTCGTCGACCCCGCGCCCGCGACGCCTCCCGCGACGGCCCCCGCAGCGACGGAGCCGGGCGGACTCGCGGTGACGGGATCCACGCTCCCGATCGGGCTGGGCGCGGCGGCGGCGGTGTGCCTCGTCGCGGGCCTGACGCTCCTGATCGTCCGGCGCCGTCGCACCGACCGGGCGTAGCGCGACGCCCGGTGGAGGGGCCGCATCCGCGAGGGTGCGGCCCTTTCGCGCGCCCGGTGACCCGGCGATCCCGCGGCAGCCTTCCGGGGGGAGCGGAAGATCTTCTCCGTGCGCGAGCCCCCACCGATGCCCTCGTGGTTGACTCGGTGCAGAAAGGTGGTGCGGGTGGCGCTCTCGGCACAGCAGACGAGGATGCTGGACATCCTGGCGCGCCGTGCTGCCTGGGTGACCGCGGCCGAGCTCGCGCACGATCTGGGCGTCACGACCCGCAGCATCCGCACCTACGCCGCCGCACTGGGAGACCTGGTCGAGTCGGGCGCCAGCGGATACCGGGTGCGGACCGAGGCGTACGCCGCCCACCTCGACGATGCGGAGGCCGCCGAACCGAGCGTCGGCTCGCCCCAGGAGCGCCTGGTCTTCCTCGCCCGTCGTCTGCTCGACGAGCCGGAGGGCGTCGACGTGTACGAGGCGGCCGAGAGCCTGTTCGTCAGCGAATCCACCATCGAGTCCGACCTGACCCGGCTGCGCGGCATCCTCGCCGACACCGAGCTCGCGCTGCAGCGGCAGGGGCCGGTCGTGCAGCTCACCGGCCCGGAGATCGCGCGCCGCAAGCTCATCAGCCGGCTGTTCCGCGATGAGATGCGGCAGGGTGTCGTCGACGTGGCGCGCATCCAGGAGGCGTTCGCGTCGCGCGGGCTGGCCGAGTTCAAGTCCGACCTGGTCGGGATGCTCGACGCCCGCGGCTTCTTCGTCAACGAGTACGGGATCAACGACGTGCTGCTCCACATGGCCGTCGCGCTCGACCGCGTCGCCAAAGACCGCGTGCTGCCCGCCGTGGGCGATCCGGAGGTCAGCGGGGGCATCCGAGCGCTCGCCGACGACCTCGGCGGATTGATCGACACGCACTTCGACGTGGTGCTCGACCCGACCGAGCTGCGCTACCTCGCCATCCTGCTGCGCACGCGCGTCATCGCGCCGGGAGCCGGCCGCGACCCGGTCGAGGAGTTCGTGAGCGAGCACGATCTGGAGGTCGTGCGCGGCATCGTGGCACGCGCCTCCACCGAGTACCTGGTCGACCTGCGCGACGAGAACTTCATCGTGCGGCTCACTCTGCACGTGCAGAACCTCGTCGCGCGCGCCCACGAGAAGACGTACTCGCGCAACCCGCTGACCCGCTCGATCAAGAGCTCCTACCCGATGATCTACGAGCTGGCGGTCTACATCGCGAGCCGCCTGCAGACGGCCGAGGGCATCGAGGTCAACGAGGACGAGATCGCGTACATCGCGATGCACGTCGGCGCCTACCTGGAGCAGCAGTCACGGCGCCGGGATGCGGTGACCTGCGCCGTCGTCTGCCCGAACTACTACGACATGCACATCCTGCTGCGGGAGCGGCTCGAGAGCGCCCTCGGCGACGAGCTCGACGTCACGAGCGTGATCACCTCGACCGACGTGGACTGGGCCGCCCTCGACGCCGACCTGGTGCTCACGACGATCGACCCCCGCGGCCGCCGCGAGAACGCGGTCATCGTGCAGCCGTTCGTGACCGAGACGGATGTGGAGCACATCCGCCAGGCCGTCGCGCGCATCCGCCGGCAGCGCCGCCGCGCGCGCATCAAGAACGACCTGCTCGAGTACTTCGACGAGCGCCTCTTCCTGCGCAACTTCTACGCCCGCGACGCGATCACGATGATCCGCGCGCTCGGCGACCGGATGATCGCGGTCGGAGCCATCGACCAGGACTACGTCGACCAGACGATCGAGCGGGAGCAGATGTCGTCCACGGCGTTCACGGACTCCCTCGCGGTGCCGCACGCCATGACGATGAGCGCCAAGCGCACGGCGATCGCGATCGTGGTCAACGACACGGCGATGGACTGGGGTGACGCGCGCGTCAACGTCATCGCGTTCATCGCCTTCGACGCCGGGGGCCGCGCGTCGTTCCAGACCGTGTTCGACCAGTTCGTGGAGGTCTTCGGCGATCGGGAGGCCGTGCTCGGCCTCATCCGCCGCGCCGACACCTTCACCGCCTTCATCGACGAGCTCGTCCGCATCATCGACTCGTAGGGTCCTGTTCGGCCCTCGAGTACGCGGATTCTCTGCGTACTCGGCGGTTTTCGCCCCACTTTTTGCGTACTCGCGGGCCGGGCGGGGGAGAAACGACGAACCGCCGGCGCACGAGGCAGCCGGCGGTCCGGGAGGCGAAGCGGCGCGGAGCCTAGTTCGCCGTGACGGTGTAGGTCACCGAGACGCCGGGGGTGCCCACGGCGACGGTGTACTTGTCGTTGGTGTAGACGGCCTTGGTGTCCGTCGAACCGGCCTGCTTCGTGTAGCCGGCCTTCTCGAGGGCGGCGGTCGCGTCGGCGAAGCCGGTCTTGGTGGTGGGCTGGACGGTGACCGACCAGCCGTTGTCCTTGTCGCCGCGGGCGACGACGACCTGGCCGTCGACGAGCGGGACGTCGCTCTTCGGGAAGTCCGAGGGCAGCGTGGCCGAGGCCTGCGACTGCGACGAGCTGGGGGTGGACGACGAGTCCGATCCGGTGCTGGAGCAGCCGGCGAGGGTGGCGATGGAGAGAGCCGCGACGAGGGCGGCGGGAGCGAACAGAGAGGTACGGGTGCGCATGATCTTCCTAGTGCTGTATGTCTGGTGGTGCGGTGTTGCAACAACACTCCAGCGTACTCGCGCCCCCGCTGGGGCCCCGCCTCCGTTCAGCCGAGCAGTAGGCTCCGCAGCTGATCCGCCGAATGCACGACGGCGATCGCGCCGGCGGCCTCGGCGGGGGAGCCGTAGCCCCACTCGACGAGGATGGTCGGCAGCCCGTGCGCTCCCGCACCCTCGACGTCGTACTGGCGGTCGCCCACCATGACGGTGTGGTCGAGGTCGACGCCCTCCGCGGTGAGGCGGCGCAGGGCCTCCTCGACCACGTCCGCCTTGGCGCTGCGGGACTCGTCCTCGCTGGCGCCGGTGATGACGGTGAAGTACTGGGCCAGGCCGAAGTGCTCCAGGATGCGGATCGCCTGCGACTCGGGCTTGCTGGTCGCGATGGCGAGTGGGATGCCGGAGGCGTGGAGGCGCTCGAGCAGGCCGCGGATGCCGGGGAACACCGCGCTGTCGAAGGCGCCGTGCTCGGCGTAGTGGGTGCGGTAGACCGCGAGCGCGGCACGCGCCTCGGCCTCGTCCATGCCGGCGAACTTCTCGAGGGAGTCCAGCAGCGGCGGGCCGACGTACTCGACGAGCTCGGCGGGGGTGGGGACGGGGCGGCCGAGGTCCTCGAACATGCTGACGAGGGAGCCGGTGATGCCGGGGGCGGAGTCGGTGAGGGTGCCGTCGAGGTCGAACAGCACGCACGTCCACGTCCGGGTGACGGTGGGGGTGGGGGTGGTGGTCATAGCCCACCCATCGTATGTGGCGTTTGTGAACGTTCGCTCAGCGGTCGCCGAGTGCCGTCTCGATGTGCGATCGGGCCACGACCATCGTCTGCTCCGAGCCCGGGTCGAACTGCACGGCGACGAACTCCGCGGTGCGGACGAATCCGAGCGCTTCGACGGCCGGGACGATGACGGCCTGCACCTTCGTGCCCGCGCCCTCCGCGGTCTGCCCGACCGCCGAGCGCAGTGCCTTCATCGAGGTGAAGAGGGGGAGCACCGGTTCGCCAGTCGTCGAGCTGATCGTGCGCAGGCGGGTGTCCTCCGGGGTGGACCCGGTGACGTCGACGACCAGGCCGCCCTTGACCGCGGCGGCGAGCAGCGCCTCCAGGTTCGGGAGGGTCGGCTCGGCGGCGATGTCCGCGAGCGCCTTGCGCACGGGGACGTTCTCGTAGGTCTGCGGGAAGCGGGGGGAGGGTGCCATCAGAAGAGCCTGCTGTCGCTGTCGTCGAGGCCGCGCATCGCGTCGTAGTCGAGCACCAGGCAGCGGATGCCGCGGTCCTCGGCGAGCGTGCGCGCCTGGGGCTTGATCTCCTGCGCGGCGAAGACGCCGGAGACGGGCGCGAGGAGGGGGTCGCGGTTCATCAGCTCGAGGTAGCGGGTCAGCTGCTCGACGCCGTCGATGTCGCCGCGGCGCTTGAGCTCCACGGCGACGGACGCTCCCGCGGCGTCGCGGGCGAGGATGTCGACCGGCCCGATCGCCGTCATGTACTCACGGCGCACGAGCACGTGCCCGTCGCCGAGCAGGTGGATCTGCTCCGCGAGCAGCTTCTGCAGGTGCGCCTCCACGCCGTCCTTCTGCAGGCCGGGGTCGATGCCGAGCTCGTGCGCCGAATCGTGCAGCACCTCGTGGATGGAGACGATCAGCATGTCGGCGGTCTTCGCCTGGGTGACGCGCCAGACCTCGGTGACGCCGGCCTCCCGCTGCAGCTCGTCGGGCTCCATGACCGCGAGCGTGCAGGGCGGGCTCATCCAGTTGAGCGGCTTGTACGAGCCGCCGTCGGAGTGGACGAGCAGGCTGCCGTCGGACTTGAGCATGAGCAGCCGCTTCGCCAGCGGCAGGTGCGCGCTCAGGCGTCCGGCGTAGTCCACGGAGCAGTTGGCAATGACGAGACGCACCGGAACATCCTACGGGGGCGCCCTGGCAGGATGGGGGCATGCCTCACGATCTCGTCATCGGCACGTACACCGAGCAGCTCCCGCACATCGACGGTCACGCGGAGGGCGTGCTCGCCGCCCGGTTCGACGGGTCGGAGGTGTCGGGCGTCTCCGTCGCCGCGCGCGTGCGCAACCCCTCGTGGGTGGCCGTGACGCCCGACGGCACCCGGGTCTACGCGGTCGCCGAGACCGGACCGGACGGCGGCCTCCTCGCTTTCTCCCGCTCGGGCGACGGCGCGCTCACTCTCCTCGGTGAGGTGTCGAGTGGAGGCGCGGATCCCGCGCACCTGACCGTGCACCCCTCGGGCCGGCGGCTGATCGCCGGCACCTACAGCGGCGGCACCGTCTCCGTCTTCACCCTCAACGGGGACGGATCGATCGGCGCGCGCACCGCGTTCGTGCAGCACGAGGGCCGCGGTCCGGACGATGCGCGGCAGGAGGCGCCGCACGTCCACCAGCTCAGCGTCGACCCCGTGACCGGCGACGTCGTGGTCGTCGACCTCGGCCTCGGCGAGGTGCGCTGGTACGCGCTGGACGATGACGGCGGTCTCACCCTCCGGCCCGAGGCGACGCTCTCCTCGGGCGCGGCCGGTCCGCGGCACCTCGCCTTCCACCCGGACGGCCGTCACGCCGTCGTGGTCAACGAGCTGGACAGCACGCTGGACGTGCTGCGCCGCGACGGCGACCGCTTCGTGCGCGTCTCCACCGTCTCCACCCGCGAGCCGGGCGCGACCGGGGACAACTCGCCGGCCGCCGTGCGCGTCAGCGACGACGGCAGCACCGTCTTCGTGACCAATCGCGGCGACGACACGATCGCCGTCTTCTCGTTCGACGCCGACGTCTCGCGCGCGGCGCTCGTCGCGACCGAGCCGGCGCGCGGGCGCTCCCCGCGCGACCTCGTGATCGCGCCCGAGGGCGACCGGGTGCTCACCGCCTGCCAGGACAGCGACGAGGTCACCGTCTTCGCGTTCGACGCGCGCACCCGCTCCCTGCGCTTCCTCGGCGCCTCGTCGGTCCCGACCCCGGTCTGCCTGGCCTTCGTCTGACCCGCGGCGACCGGGCCCCGCGCCCGGCAGCAGCACCCCATCCACGGCGAACGGAGGAGATCCCGGCCTCAACGGCCCGGATCCCCTCCGTTCCCTGCGTTTCGGGCGTCCCGACCTCGGAATCTCCTCCGTTGCCGACGCGGCTCAGGCCGCGACGCGCTCCCTCTGCGGCCGGACCGCCGGTGCCGCGAGGAACGACGCGAGCAGAAGCACCAGGATGAGGTAGAGCGCGTTCAGGAGGCCGAAGTCCTTGCCGAGGAAGCCGATGAGCGGCGGCCCGACGAGGAAGGCGCAGTAGCCGATGATCGCGACGGCGGAGACGCGCGCGGCCGGGTTCTTCGCGCCGTCCGCCGCCGCCGACATCCCGAGCGGGAAGCCGAGCGAGACGCCGAAGCCCCAGAGCACCGTGCCGATCACGACGACCCACATCGGGCCGCCCAGGATGAACAGCAGGAGGCCGACCACGCCCATCCCCGCCGTGATGCGGATGGCGTTCACGCGGCCGATGCGGTCGACGATGGGTCCGCCGGCGACGCGTCCGACGGTCATGGCGGCCACGAAGCAGCCGAACACGACGGCGCCGGTGGAGTTCGCCTGGCCGTGGCCGTCGACCACCGCGAGGGAGATCCAGTCGTTGGCCGAGCCCTCGCCGAAGGCCATGCCGAGCATGACGACGCCGATGAGGATGAGGCGCCAGTCGGCCCAGACGGCGAGAGCGGTGCGCATGCGCTCGCCGAAAGGGACGCGCGTGGTCGCGGCCTCGTCGCCGAGCTCGGCTTCGCGCGGGATGAAGCGGATGGCGACGGCGATGCCCGCGACCAGAACGACAGCGATGCCGATCAGGTGCCAGGCGACGCCGATGTGGAGGGCGGCGGCCGCGGCGCCGACGCCCGCGCCGATCACGGTGCCGAGGCTGAAGCAGGCGTGCATCAGCGGCATGAGGGTCTTGCCGATCTCGCGCTCGACCGCGGTGCCCTCGACGTTCATCATGACGTCGAGCATCCCGTTGCCGAAGCCGAGCAGGATGAGGCCGATCGCCACCATCGGCACGGCGTGGAAGACCGTCGAGCCGAGTCCGAGCACGACGGTGCCGGCGGCGGCGATCGTCAGCGACCCGAACATCCCCTTGTGCGGCCCGAAGCGGACCAGGACGGGGGAGGAGAGGGCGAGGCCGAGCACGGCGCCGGCCGACATGCCCAGGATGAGCAGGCCGACTGCGGACGGGTCCTTGCCGAGCCCGAGATCGTCGCGGACGCCCGGGATGCGGGCCACCCACGTGGCCATCGCGAGACCGCTCAGCACGAAGACGGCGAAGACGGCGTTGCGCCAGGCGACGAGTTCGCGGCGGCTGCGCGCCGGCACGGAGGTGGATGAGGTCGGGGTCGGCTGTGACATCGGCTGTCCTGGTGGTTCGAGCGGGCGACGGGTGGGGTTTTTTGGCTATCGAATCGTTTCGATCGAAACGATTCGACTAAGCTACCACACGTGAACGACAGCAGCACAGCCCCTGTGACCGCCCGGCCGACGCTGGCCGCGGTCGCCCGCCTCGCCGGCGTCTCCAACTCGACCGCCTCGCTCGCCTTCTCGGGCACGGGACCGGTCTCCGATGCCACGCGCGACCGCGTGCTCGCCGCGGCGAAGCAGCTCAACTACGCCGGACCCGACCCGCGGGCGCGCTCGCTGCGCCGCGGCCGCTCGGGAATCGTCGGCGTGGTGATGGAGGAGCGGGTCGGGGATGCGTTCCGCGACCCGATCAAGATCGCGCTGCTCGACGGCATCACCGAGGAGATCGGCGCGATCGACGCCGGGCTGCTCATCCTCACCGACGCGGGCGACGCCGCCCAGCGCATCGAGGACGCCCCGATGGACGCGGTCGTGCTGGTCGGCTGCAGCCCGCGCCTCGACGAGTCGGTCGCCATGCTCCGCCAGCGCGGCATCCCGCTGATCGCGATCGAGGGCGACCCGGCTGTCGGCGTGCCCGTCATCGGCCAGGACAACCGGGAGGCGTCGCGCATCGCCGCGCAGCACCTCCACGATCTCGGCCACCGCGACGTCGCCGTGGTGGCGCTGCCGCTCACGCGCGACCGCAACCGCGGCCGGTTCACCACCGAGTCGGCCCGCAGCGCCAGCTCGACCACCGCCGTCGACCGCCTCGCCGGGGTGCAGGATGTCTTCACGGGAGTCGGGGGATGGGTCACCCGCGGTTCCTTCGTCGAGGAGGGCCGCCTGGCCGGCACCGCCCTGCTCGAGCGGGCGCAGGATCGCCCCACCGCGATCGTCGCGCAGAGCGACCTGCTCGCCGCCGGCGTCATCCGCGCCGCCGAGGAGCTCGGGCTCGAGGTGCCGTGGGACGTCAGCGTCGTCGGCTTCGACGGCGTGCGCGTCGACGGCCTCTGGCCCTACGACCTCACCACCCTCGTCCAGCCCGCCGTCGACAAGGGCCGCGCGGCCGGCCGCGCCGTCGTCGACATGCTGGAGGGCCGCGAGATCACTCCCGAGTCGTTCACCTCCGAGTTCCACCAGGGCAACACGACCGCCGCCCCCGCGCGCCGCTAGCGCTGCCTCCCTCCCTCCCGCGACCCCGCCTCCCTCCCGCCGCCCACTCCCGCGCACATTCGTGACGAATGTCGCGAAAGCGCCGCGCTATCCCCACATTCGTGCAGAATGCGCGGCCCGCACAACGCACCTGACGGCCCGCGCCCCCGGGTGCGTAGGGTGAGGGGTATGGATCTTGAGGCCCTCTACCGCGATCTCCACGCCCACCCCGAGCTCTCGTTCGCCGAGCACCGCACCGCCGGCATCGTCGCCGACCAGCTGACCGCACTGGGGGTGGAGGTGCACACGGGCATCGCCGGCACCGGCGTCGCCGGCGTGCTCCGCAACGGGGAGGGCCCGACGGTGCTCCTCCGCGCCGACATGGACGCCCTGCCCGTCCGCGAGCTGACCGGCCTGCCCTGGGCCTCGACCGTCACCACCGAGGACGAGGCGGGCAACCCGGTCCCCGTCATGCACGCGTGCGGCCACGACATCCACATCACCTGCCTGCTGGGCGCGGTGGAGGAGCTCGTCGGCTCGCGCGACGCCTGGTCGGGCACCGTGGTCGCCGTCTTCCAGCCCGCCGAGGAGCACGGCGGCGGCGCGCAGGTCATGGTCGACAGCGGGCTCTACGACACCGTCCCCACCCCGGACGTCGTGCTCGGCCAGCACGTCACCCCGCTGCCCGCCGGCATGCTCGGCGCGCACTCCGGCGCCGCGATGGCCGCCGTCGACACGATGGAGGTCACCCTCCACGGCCGCGGCGGCCACGGCTCGCGCCCCGAGACGACCATCGACCCGGTCGTGATGGCGGCCTCCGCGGTCATGCGCCTGCAGACCGTCGTCTCGCGCGAGATCGCGCCGCAGGACACCGCGGTCGTCACCGTCGGCACCCTGCACGCCGGCACCAAGAACAACATCATCGCGGCGGAGGCGACGCTCGGGATCAGTGTGCGCAGCTTCAACGAGGACGTGCGCGAGCGCGTGCTCGGTGGTGTCGACCGCATCCTGCGCGCCGAGTCCGAGGCCTCGGGCGCGCCGCAGGCTCCGGATGTGGTGTGGGGCGAGCGCTACCCCGTCACCGTGAACGAGCCGGAGGCGACCGCGCGCGTGACGGCGGCCTTCGCGGCCGAGTTCGGCGCCGACCGCATCTTCGACCCGGGCGCGCTCTCGGGCAGCGAGGACGTCGGCAACCTCGCGACCGCAGCCGGTGCTCCGCTGGTCTACTGGATGCTGGGAGGCGGCGACCCGGAGGTCGTGCAGGCCGCGATCGCCGCGGGGACGGCCGACACCGACATCCCGTCGAACCACTCCCCGTACTTCGCGCCGCTCGCGCAGCCGACCATCCCGACCGGCGTGCGCGCCCTCGTCGTGGCCGCACGGGAGTGGCTGGGCTGAACCCGGCCCGCCCGGTACGCGGTCGCAGCCGCTAGAGCTCCGCGCCCGCGCGCATCCACACCCGCCCGCGGGCGCGGAGCCCGAGCGTGACCGCGCGCGCCCCGAGGTACCCGAACACGAACGCCGCGGTGAGCCACGCCAGCCCGGCGGCGTCGTGGCCGCCCCAGGCGACCACCGCGAGGGCGAGCGGCACGAACACGGCGACGTTCGCGATTCCCGTGAGCGCCAGATAGCGGGCGTCTCCCGCGCCGATCAGCACGCCGTCGAGCACGAACACGTACCCGCCGAGCGGCGCGCTGATCCCGACCAGGGCCAGGCCGACGGGGAGCAGGGAGGCCACGGTCGCGTCGCTCGTGAACAGCCCGGCGGCGACGGGGCTGAGCAGCACGGTCACCGCTCCGAGCACGACGCCGGCGCCGACGCCCCACTGCAGACAGCGGCGCAGGACGGCACGCACCTGCTCCAGATCGCCCGCTCCGAGTCCCTTGCCGATCAGGGCCTGCGCGGCGATCGCGAGCGCGTCGAGCGCGAAGGCGAGCGTCGCGAAGATCGTCATCGTCACCTGGAACGCCGCGAGCTCGTCCGGGCCGAGCCGGGTGGCGGCGAACACGGCGAGCAGCATCGCGGCGCGCAGGCTCGCGGTGCGCAGCAGCAGCCAGCCGCCGGCGCGTGCGCTGCGGCCGATCCCGGAGTGGTGCGGGAGGAGCGGCGCACCCACCCGCCGCGCGTGGCGCGCCACGACGACCACGTAGACCAGCACCATGCCCCACTGGGCGGCGACGGTGCCCGCGGCCGATCCCGCGATGCCCCAGCCAGCGACGTAGATGAAGAGGTAGTTCAAGACGATATTGGCCGCGAAGCCGGCGACGGCGACCGCGAGGGGCGTGCGGGTGTCCTGCAGGCCGCGCAGCAGGCCGGTGGCGGCGAACACGATCAGCATCGCGGGCAGCCCGAGCATCGAGAGCTCCAGGTAGCGCGTCGCCTGCGCGGAGATCTCGGCCGAGGCGCCGAAGAGGCCGACGAGCGCGGGCGCCGCGAACCATCCCGCCGCCGCGAGCACCACACCGAGACCCAGCGCCAGCCAGGTGCCGTCGACGCCGGCCGCGACCGCGCCCCGCTCGTCGCCGGCGCCGAGGCGCCGCGCGACTGCGGGGGTCGTGGAGTACGCCAGGAACACCATCAGCCCCACGATCGTCTGCAGCACGGCGCTGGCGATCCCGAGCCCCGCGAGCGGGGCGACGCCCAGGTGCCCGACCATCGCCGAGTCGGCGAGCAGGAAGACGGGCTCCGCGATCAGCGACCCGAGCGCGGGGACGGCGAGGCGGAGGATCTCCCGGTCGACCGGGCGGCGGAGGAGGGCTTTCACGGCGAGGTCAACGGTAGCGCGGAACCCCGACACCCGGTCGGCGCGCATCCGGGCGCTTCGACGGCCCGGTGGAGGCCGCGGTCGTGTCGGGGTCGCCGATGTCGGTGGTCCTTCCTACAGTGGACACATGAGCACCCTCATGCCGCAGCTCCTCGCCACCTGGACCTGGCGTCTGGAGCGCGTGCGCAGCGGGCGCACCATCCTGAGCCGTTCACAGGCGTCCACCGCGCGGTCCGACCTGGTCAACGACCGGGCCGCGCAGCCCGAGGCCTACGTGGACTACGACGAGGAGTACACCGCCGCGCTCGACGCGCTGCAGGTGCTCGCGCAGCAGCAGAACCGCCGCGACGACCTGCTCTCCGTGCTCTCGACGGAGCGCCGCCGCCGCGAGGGCGACGACGCGCCCATCGCGTCGACCGACCGTGGCCGGGTGTCGCTCGCGCCCGAGCACGACCGTGTGCCCAGCGGTCTTCCCGAGATGCTGGACCAGTGGGTGCACCGGCTCATCCGGTACCGCAACGGCGCCAAGATCATCGACCCGGTGGAGGCCGCGCGCGCCGAGATCCGCCTGCGCAACGAGGCCGACCTGCACCCGGGCGCGTACCGCAACTCCACCGCCAACCCGTACTACGGCCGCGTGATGCGCGAGCTCGGCGAGATCTCCACCAGCGAGCGTCCCGGCGTGCACCTGGGCGGCCGCGGGCTGCACCGCGGCATCCCGAGCGACAGCATCCGGTGACGCGGCGGCGTTCCCCCGCCCGGCTCGTGACGACCCTGGCAGGGATGACGCTCGCGGCCGTGCTCGGGCTCTGCGGGTACGCCGTGGTGACAGGTGGAGGCGCGGGTGGTGCGGGCGCGTTCGACGGCTCGGCGGTCGCCACGCCGGGAACGACGACCGGGGTCGCCCCCGCAACGCCGGGTGCCCGGGATGCGGGCGTCCCGTCGGCGGCGGAGGCGCGCACCCTGCTCGCCGGCCTCCCGGTCAAGGGCAGCGCGCCGAAGACGGGCTACGACCGTGTCGCCGATTTCGGCGAAGCGTGGCTCGACGTGGACGGCAACGGGTGCGACACCCGCGACGACATCCTCGCCCGCGACCTGACCGGCGTCGTGCGCCGGGGGAGCTGCACCGTGGTCTCGGGAACGCTCGACGACCCGTACACCGGCACGCGCATCGCCTTCGAACGCGGGGTCGACACGTCGGCACGGGTGCAGATCGACCACGTCGTCCCGCTCATGGATGCATGGCGCACGGGGGCGCAGGCCCTCTCGCAGGAGGCGCGGGAGCACCTCGCGAACGACCCGCTCAACCTGGTCGCGGTCGACGGCCCGACCAACCAGCAGAAGGGTGCGGGCGACGCGGCCACCTGGTTGCCGCCAGCGAAGGGCTACCGCTGCACGTACGCGGCCCGGCAGGTCGCGGTGAAGTCGGCCTACGGCCTCTGGGTCGTGCCCGCCGAACGCGCCGCGCTCGAGCGCATCCTCGCGGCCTGCTGAGAGCGCCGTTCGGCGCGGGCGGGATGTGACTTTCCGGGGATGCGCCCGCCGCGGCCGATCGTCTAGCTTCGTCTCATGACCGATGCGCCTCGCGCCCGACGGCGCTGGAGCCCCGCCGTCGTCCTGCTCCTGCTGGGGCTCGGTGCGGCGTTGGCGATCGGGGGCGCAGTGCGTGCGCTCGTGGTGAAGTCCTCCATCGATCACCCGTCGCCGTTCACCGACACCATGCCCACGCTGCCCGTCCACCAGTACACGCAGTTCACTCAGCGCCTCCTCCCACCGGACTACGCCGGTCTCTGGGTCGGTATCGTCGTCGCTGTGATCGGGGCTGCCGTCGTCGCCGTCGGGATCGTGGTCGCGCGGCGCGGGTCGCTGCGCCATCCCGAGCACTAGCATCGAGCCATGCTGAGCCCTGTCGAGGCCGCGGCGCTCCTCGGAGTGAGCCCGTCCGCCGCCTCCCACGACGTCGAGAGCGCCTACCTCGCCCGGTTGAACGTCGTGCCCGCATCCGATGTCGAGACGCGCGATCGTCTCACCGCCGCACGCGATGCGCTGGTGGCGGCGGCCCGATGGCAGGCGCCGGGCGTGCCCGGGGCTCCGCTGGGCCAGCCGGCCGCGCCCGTGCAGCAGTCGGCCGCGCCCGTGCAGCCCGGTCCGCCGCAGCAGGTCACCGCGACCCCGAATCCGCAGCAGGCATACGGCGCGCAACCCGCTCCGCAGCAGCTCTCCCTGCAACAGCCGTACCCGCAGCAGCCCTACGGCGCCCAGCCGTACCCGCAGCAGCCCTATGGCGGGCAGCCCTACGGCGCGCATCCTCATCCGCAGCCGGGTCAGCCGCCCTACGCCCCGTACCCCTACGCACAGCCGTACCCGCCCTTCGCGCCGCCTCGGCGCGGCCCCTCCACCGGCGCGATCGTCGGCTGGGTGCTCGGCGGGTTCGCGGTGCTCCTCGTGATCGTGGTGGTCGCCGTCGTCGCGATCGTGGGATCCGCGCGGTCGCAGGTCTCGTACACCGACGCGGGCGGCGGCTCCAGCGACTCCGCGTCGGGCGAGTACGTCGTCGACGGGGTGCGCGTCGAGTACAACGAGGACGGCTGGGACTTCACCCTCACCTCCCCGCGCGACTGCCCGGCCGCCACCGTGACCGTCGGGTTCGGCGACGACGTCAGCGGGCCGGCCCAGGAGGAGTTCACCGACACTGTCGCGCTCGAGGCGGGTCAACCGCACGTGTACTCGGTGCCCTACGACGCGTCGAGCCTGCAGTACGCGAGCATCGACGCGATCGACTGCGGCACCTGACTCCGCGGCACCTGCCGCCCGTAAGGATTCCGTTAGAGTTTTCACAAATTAGTGAAACAAGCGTAGAGTCCCGCGCATGGACACAGTGATTGAGGCCTCCGGCCTCGAGAAGCGGTTCGGGCGCGTGCGCGCCCTCGACGGGCTCGACCTGTCCGTCGCCGCGGGCGAGGTGCACGGCTTCCTCGGCCCCAACGGTGCAGGCAAGTCGACCACCATCCGCATCCTGCTCGGTCTCGCCCGCTCGTCGGGCGGTAGCGCGACCGTGTTCGGACGCGACCCGTGGACGGATGCGGTCAGCCTCCACCACCGCATCGCGTACGTGCCGGGCGACGTGAACCTCTGGCCGAACCTCTCCGGCGGGGAGGCCATCGACCTGCTCTCCCGACTGCGCGGCGGGACAGCCGACCGTGCGGCCTACGCCGAGCGCAAGAAGCGCCTGATCGACGTCTTCCAGCTCGACCCGACGAAGAAGGGGCGCGCCTACTCCAAGGGCAACCGCCAGAAGGTCGCCCTCGTCGCAGCGTTCGCGACTCCCGCGGACCTCTACATCCTCGACGAACCGACCAGCGGTCTCGACCCGCTGATGGAGGCGACGTTCGACGCCGAGATCGCCCGCATCGCCCGGGAGGGCGCGACCGTCCTGCTGTCGAGCCACATCCTCTCCGAGGTGGAGCAGCTCTGCGATCGCGTCAGCATCATCCGGGAAGGCCGGACGGTCGAGACCGGCACGCTCGACCAGCTGCGCCACCTGACCCGCACCGAGGTCTCGTTCGCGGCCGACGGGGTCGCGGAGGCCGCGCTCGCGAGCATCCCGGACGCCCACGATCTGCGCGTGCAGAACGGCCGAGTGACCTTCACGGCCGACAGCGACGCCCTGCCGCCGGTGCTCACCGCCCTGGCCGCGCTGGACGCGAAGAGCCTGACGGTCGCGCCGCCCTCGCTGGAGGAGCTGTTCCTGCGGCACTACGACGCCGAAGCGGCGACGGCACGATGAGCGCCACCACCGCGACCGGTCGCCCGGCCGGCCATCACTCCGCCGCAGCACCCGCGCGCGCCGGCGGTGCGGGAGGCACGCTCGGCGCCCTGCTCCGCCAGCGTCTGCGCCGCGACCGCTGGCAGCTCGTCATCTGGCTCGTCAGCATCGCCGTCCTCGCCCTGTTCTCCGCCGCCGCCATCCAGCAGACCTATGGCGACGAGGCCAGCCGCACCGAGCTTCTGCGTCTCGCGATCGCCAACCCGACCGTCCTGCTGCTGCGCGGCCTCCCCGCGGGCACGGGCCTCGCGGCGGTCACGTTCTTCGAGATCTTCACCTTCCTCGCGCTGCTCGCGGGCCTGATGAACACCTTCCTGGCCGTGCGGCACTCCCGGGCGGAGGAGGAGTCGGGACGCGCCGAGCTCATCGGCTCGACGCCGGCCGGTCGCCTGCTGCCGACGGCCGCGACGGTCGTGCACGGCGTCCTCGTCGATGTCGTGCTCGCGCTCGTGACGGCGCTCGGATTCATCGCGGCCGGGCTCCCTGCGGGCGGATCGCTCGCGGCCGGTGCGGCGGTCGGCGGTGTCGGGATCGCGTTCCTCGCGGTCGGCCTGCTGCTCGCCCAGATCATGAGCACCTCCCGCGGCGCCAACGGTTTCGCCGCCGCGCTGGTCGTGCTGGCGTACGTGCTGCGCGGTATCGGCGACGCCACCGGCACGATCACCGGCGACGGCACGCACATGGTGACCGGATGGCTCAGCTGGCTGAGCCCCATCGGCTGGGGCGAGCAGTTCTCGCCGTACTCGGGAGCGAACTGGTGGCCGCTGCTGCTGCAGCTCGGCTTCGCCGCGGTGCTGATCGCCGTGACCTTCTGGATCCAGACGGTGCGCGACTCCGGCGCCGGCGTCATTCCGGAGCGCGCGGGCCGGCGGGATGCGCTGCCCACCCTGCGCGGTCCGCTCGGTCTCGCCTGGCGGCTGCAGTGGCCGACCATCCTCGGCTGGACGATCGGTGGTGCCGCGACCGGCGCGCTCGCGGGGGCGCTCGGCAGCGTGGTCAGCAGCTCGATCGCGAACGATCCGAACCTCTCTGACATCCGCTCCGCCATCGGGCGCATCGGGGCCGGGGGCAGCGGTCCGCTCACGCAGCTCTTCATCGCGGCGATCTTCTCGATCGTGGGCGTGCTCGCGGCCGCGTGCGCCGTACAGGCGGTCATCCGGCTGCGGCAGGAGGAGGCCGCCGGCACCGCGGAGGTCATGCTCACGACGCCCGTGTCGCGGGTCCGCTGGCTCTTCGGGTTCGTCGTCGTCGGCATCGTCGCTGTGCTGCTCGTGCTGATCGCGGCCGCTCTCGCCTCGGGGCTCTCGGCGGTGGCTGCCGGGGAGGCCGCGGCCCGTATCGGGGACTCCTTCGTCGCGGCGACCGCGCAGCTCCCGGTGGCGCTCGTCTATCTCGGCGTCCTCACGCTGGTGTTCGTCCTGCTCCCGAGCTGGACCGTCGCGGTCGGCTGGGCGACGCTCGGACTCGGCGCGTTCATCGGCATCTTCGGCGGCCTGATCGACCTGCCCGACGCCGTGCGGCACCTCTCGCCGTTCGCCGACGTCCCGGTCGTCGTGGGCCACGTGGACTGGACCGGGGGATACTGGATGCTCGGCATCGCGGTCGTGGCCCTGGCGGCTGCGGCAGCGCTCATCCGCCGCCGAGACGTCGCGATCGGATAGGGAGCAGGCATGGCGAAGGACCCGACCGCGCTCGGCGATGTGCGGGAGCACTCGTCGGCGATCCTCACCGCGGCCGGCTTCCCCAAGATGCCGGCCCGCGTGCTCATGGCGCTCACGGTCACCGAGCAGCCGGGCCTCACCGCCGCCGAGCTCGCCGAGACCCTCTCCGCGAGCGCCGCCGCGATCTCGGGCGCCGTCCGCTACCTCCAGACCCTCGGCATCATCCGACGGGTCTCGCAGTCCACCAGCCGCCGCGACCGCTACGAGCTGCCGTCCGACTGGTACGCGCTCATGGTCCGCAACAGCCCGATCTACGCCGCCCTCGCTGACCAGGCCGACCTCGGCCTCGCCGCCGTCGGCGACCCGGACTCGCCGGCAACAGAGCGCCTCCGCGACATGGCCGGCTTCTACCGCTTCCTCCAGGGGCGGCTGCCGGAGATGATCGGGGAGTGGGAAGCGCTGCGCGCCGGTTCCGCCCCACGCTCGTAGCGACCTTCTCTGCCGCGAGGGCCGGTGCAGGAGGTCCCCGCTACGGGCGAGATGAGACGGGATCCGAGGTGCACCCAACCGTTATCGTGGGGAGTCCGCAGGAGTCTCGGCGGAACAGAGGGAACCTGGGAATCGGTGATCGCTATGAAAACTCAGACCGTCGAACACGTCCTATTCGGATCGTAGGCGCACGTGTTTGCTTACAGCGTTACTGCTCCGCTGTCCGGCCGTGTGGTGTACCGACAACACGAGAGTTCATTCGACTTCGTCCCCGATGAGGTCGCGGGAGTCCTCCGACCCGTGGGGGCGTCCGGGTCTCTTGTGATCGGCATGATCGAGATCGGGGTGAGCCTGCCGAGCGGTCTTCTCACCTACGCCCGGGGCTACTCGCCGCGATCTTCGTGGGTTCCCATGCAGGGCTCGCCCGGCGACTGCGCCGACGGGGTTGTCATTGTGGACGACGACCGTGTTCAGGAAGGACTGGCCATCGGTGTTCACAGTGACGATTCGGATGTGTGGTGGACGCAGTTCGACGCCGACTCTGGCTGGTTTCAGGCGACGAATGGCACTCACAGCGACGCCTTGACTCGTATCGCTACCGACACTGTGATTGGAACGAACTCGGCAGGAATATCATCCCTGTGGTTGCGACCGATATTCATCGACTAAGACGCGCACTGATCGGCAACCCCCGATCGAGGATCGCCACGGTCCGGTCGAGAAGGAGCGGCGGCCACCGACTGTCGGGTTCCACCATCCCAACCTCACAACTCCGGCAATCACGATCAGGCGGGGCGGGCGGATGTGCTGCTCAGATTCGAGTCATCGCCGTCTCGCCTGACGAATCGCGCGATGAGGGAAGTACGTGCTGATCGGTCGCGACCCGATCCCGACGCCACCTCATTCCGCCCCACGCTGACCCGCCTCCACGGCTCCGGGCCGTTCGTCGGCGAGACTGGGCGTGGAGCATCACCAGGCTCCACGCACGACCGCACCGCAGGCACCACGCACCACGCACCGCACGCACCACCAGGGGGACCCATGCGTTTCACCACGCCCACGCAGAAGGCGATCGTCATCGCCGTCCTGGTCGCGGTCGACATCGTGCTCGTCCTCCTCTTCGACGCCCTGCACTCGGAGGCCGGGTCAATCATCCTGACCGTGCTGCAGGTGCTCGGCTGGTACATCGCCACGCGCATGTTCCGCGGTCCGGGGGAGTCTCCGGCCGCCGCACGGCCCTGGTGGCGGATGACGAACCGGTGGCTGCTCTCGGCCGTGCTCGGCGGTGTGTACGCCCTGTCGGCGCTGGCGAACGCGGTGTTCTCGGTCGCCGGTTACGGGAGCCTCTCCGGCTGGGTGTCGGTGCTCGCGCAGGCCGCGCTCGCCGCGCTGTTCCTCACCTCGGCCAGCCGGTTGCGCGCCCTGGCCCGCGTCCCGGCCTGAGCCGTAGGCTGGGGGCATGACGCTCGCCTCCGGTATCGCCTCCGACGAACTCGACCCCACGATCCGCCCGCAGGACGACCTGTTCCGCCACGTGAACGGCAAGTGGATCGCCCGCACCGAGATCCCCGACGACAAGGCCCGCTGGGGCTCGTTCATGGTCCTCGCCGAGCAGTCGGAGGCGGCGGTGCGCGAGATCATCGAAGCCGCGCAGACGGCACCGGAGGGCACGGAGGAGCGCAAGTTCGGCGACCTGTTCGCGAGCTTCATGGACGAGGAGCGGGTGGATGCGCTGGGCATCCGCCCGATCGAGGCGCAGCTCGCTCTCGCGAGCGACGTGAGCTCGGTCACCGAGCTGCTGCAGACCCTCGGCAAGCTGGAGCGCCACGGCGTCGGCGGCTTCTACCAGCTGTTCGTCGACAACGACCCGGGCGACCCCGAGCGCTACCTGGTGTTCGCCGAGCAGGGCGGCATCTCGCTGCCCGACGAGTCCTACTTCCGCGAGGAGCGCTTCGCGCCCATCCGCGAGGCGTTCGTCGCGCACATCCAGCGCCTGTTCGAGCTGGCCGGGCTGGAAGGCGCCCCGGAGCGCGCGCAGCGCGTCTTCGACCTCGAGACCGAGATCGCGGCCCAGCACTGGGACAACGTGACCTCCCGCGACTCCGAGAAGACCTACAACCTCTACAGCTGGGCCGACGCCGACGCGCTGTTCTCGGGAGGCGCCGGCGACCCCGCGGCGAGCCTCGACGTGTGGGCCACCGCCCTGGGCGCTCCGGAGGGTGCGCTCGCCGAGGTCGTGCTGCGCCAGCCGTCGTTCACCTCCGGCCTCGCCGGTCTGCTCACCGAGTCCCGCCTGGACGCGTGGAAGGACTGGCTCGCGTGGCAGATCATCCACGGTGCGGCCCCGTACCTCCCTGGCGACTTCGTCGACGCGAACTTCGACTTCTACGGCCGCACCCTCACCGGCACGCCGCAGATGCGGGCCCGCTGGAAGCGCGGCGTCTCGCTGGTGGAGGGCGCGATGGGGGAGGCCGTCGGCCGCATCTACGTCGAGAAGCACTTCCCGCCCGCCGCGAAGGACGCGATGGACGCCCTGGTCGCGAACCTCATCGAGGCCTACCGGCAGAGCATCCGCACCCTCGAGTGGATGGGCGAGGACACCCGCGACCGCGCCCTCGACAAGCTCGAGAAGTTCACGCCCAAGATCGGGTACCCGGTGAAGTGGCGCGACTACTCGGCCCTGCAGGTCGACCCGACCGATCTCGTCGGCAACGTGCGGGCCGCTGCGCTGTTCGAGTTCGACCGCGAGCTGGGCAAGATCGGCAAGCCGCTGGACCGCGACGAGTGGTTCATGACGCCGCAGACGATCAACGCGTACTACAACCCCGGCTTCAACGAGATCGTGTTCCCGGCAGCCATCCTGCAGTACCCGTTCTTCGACGCCGACCGGGACGCCGCCGCCAACTACGGCGCCATCGGCGCGGTCATCGGCCACGAGATCGGTCACGGCTTCGACGACCAGGGCTCCAAGTTCGACGGCGACGGCCGGCTCGAGGACTGGTGGACCGCCGCCGACCGCGCCGCGTTCGAGAAGCGCACAGCCAGCCTCATCGAGCAGTACAACGCCCTCGCCCCGGAGCAGGTGCCCGACCACCACGTGAACGGCGCGCTCACCATCGGCGAGAACATCGGCGACCTGGGCGGCCTCGGCATCGCCTGGAAGGCGTACCTGCTGTCGCTCGACGGCCAGGAGCCTCCCGTCGTCGACGGCCTCACCGGCGCCGAGCGGTTCTTCCTCTCCTGGGCGCAGGCGTGGCAGCAGAAGGGCCGCGACGCCGAGGTGATCCGCTTGCTCGCGATCGACCTGCACTCGCCGAACGAGTTCCGCTGCAACCAGATCGTGCGCAACATCGACGCGTTCTACGACACCTTCGGGGTCGTCGAGGGCGACGCGCTCTGGCTCGACCCGGCCTCCCGCGTCACGATCTGGTGAGGTGGACGCGTGCGTCGCCGATCGGTGACGCACGCGTCCCCCGATCGGGGTAGCATCGACCCCAGCCGCGGCTTCGGGGGGAGCGCGCGAACCCGAAGAACGCTCGCAGGAGAGACCCGAACCACGTGACGATGCAGACCCAGGAGTCCGAGCGCCGCCGGCGCCATGCCACGGCCCGGCGCGCCCGCCACCGCGGCCCCGCGACGCCCGACGACGCCTTCGCGCGCAGCTTCAACAGCCTCGGCCAGCTCGCACTGCAAGGCGTGCAGGTCTCGGCCCGCGCGACGGATCTCAGCACGGGCGCGGTGCTCTTCTCGGTCGACGACCACGTCGTGATGCCGACGGCCAGCATCGGCAAGGTGCTGCTGCTGGTGGAGGTCGCGGCGCGCCTGGAGTCGGGGCAGCTGAGCCCGCTCGTGCAGCTCGACCGCCTGCCGCAGGACGCCGCCGGCGACTCCGGCATCTGGCAGCACCTCCAGGTCCCGGCCCTGCCGGTCGCCGATCTCGCGGCCCTCGTCGGCGCCTCCAGCGACAACCTCGCCACCAACGTCCTCCTGCGCCGCGTCGGCCTGGAGGCCGTCAGCGCCCGCACCGAGGCGCTCGGCCTCACCCGCACCGGGCTGCTGGACCTCGCCCGCGACCACCGCGGACCGGACGACGCCCCGCAGCTCTCGGTCGGCAGCGCCAACGAGCTCACCTGGCTGTTCTCGGCGCTCGCCCGCGGAGAGGTCGTGGATGCGGCCACCAGCCAGCGCGTCATCTCCTGGCTGTCCCTGAACAGCGACTTCTCCCTGGTCTCGAGCGCGTTCGGGCTCGACCCGCACTCGCACCGCCACGCGGAGCACGGCATCCTGCTCGTCAACAAGACCGGCATCGATGCGGGCGTGCGCAGCGAGGTCGGCGTGCTGCGCGGACCCAACGCCGGTGTGACGTACGCGGTCTCGACCTACTTCGACGACACCGAGCTGCCCGAGCGCCTCGCGGTCATCGAGGGCATGCGCACGGTCGGCATCGACCTGCTGGAGTACGTGTTCTGAGTGATCCCGTGACGGCTCAGCGCGCCGCCACGAACGCGTCCTCCGCCGAGTAGTCGAACCAGCGGTCGGCCTCGGCCCGCTTCGCGAGACCCGGGAACGCCGCCGTCCAGTCCTCCTGGCGCAGCTCCGCCGCCTTCACCTCGCGGACGGCCCAGTCGACGGCGGCCGCGACGGCCTCCTCGTAGTGCACCTGCTGACGGTAGCCGAGTTCGACCGCGGCGCCCGCCATGCTGAGGAGCAGGGGATGCGCGACCGTCCAGGGCGTGCTGCCGACGCCGTCGACTGGCGGACCGGGGAAGGCGACGACCTCCAGGTCGCGGTCGAGCGCGCGGTAGACGGCGCCGGCGATGTCGGCGACGCTGAGGTCGTCCGTGTCGACGGCGTTCAGCACGCGCTTGCCCGGCCGGTCGGCGCACAGGGCGACGAGTTCGGCGATGTTGACGGTCGAGGAGGTGCTGAAGCGGTTGGCGCCGTCGTCCGAGAGCACGACCCGGTCGCGGCCGTCCAGCGCGCGCTTGATGAAGTACCACTCGCGCAACGCGGGGCTGAACGGCCCGTACACGGCGCCGGGGCGGAGGATGCTGACCGGGAGGTCGTCGACGGCGAGCAGCGTGCGCTCCAGCGCGGCCTTGAGCGGCGAGTAGGTGCGCTCGTCGTTGTCGACCGTCGGATCCGTCTCGCGCAGCGGCACGGGATAGTCGGGGAAGTCGTCGGGGCCGGTCACGATGTCGAGGTAGCCGCCGTCGCGGCCGGTGTAGACCGACCCGGTGGAGATCACGACGAGCGAGCCCACCTCCCCGGCGAGCCGGGCGAGCTGCTCGCCGTGGCGGGGCTCGTACGCCACCGTGTCGAGCACGAGGTCGTGGCCGCGCGCCCGCTCGATGAGCGCGTCGGTGTCGTCGCGGTCGAGCCGGATGCTGGTGACGTCCAGCTCCGACAGCTCGGTGTCGCCGTGGTGCTCGCCCCGGTGCGCGACGAGGACGGACCAGCCGTCCGCCGCGAGCCGCCTGGCGACGGCGGAGCCGATCTGCCCGGTGCCGCCGATGAGCATGGCCGTGCGCGTGGTGTCCGACATGGCCCCACCGTACGCCGGGACCGGCGAAGGGGCGGCGACGTCTGCCGTCAGCGAAGAAGGGTGCGCGCCAGCGCCACGTACTCGCGCGCATTCGCGTCCGGCAGGTACGCCTTGCCGATGGCGCTGCCGATCGCCGGGAGGGCAAGCGGGTCCGCGTACGTCATGTAGATGGTCTCGTACGTCGGGTTGAACTTGCTCTTGAACTTGAACAGCGACGCGAAGCCGTACGCGGGCTCCAGCGTCTTCGCGAGGAAGCCGAGGAGCCGGTCCATGGTGTCGGGCTCTCCGGGCTCCTCACCGGGCGCCACCGGCTTGCTGGCGAGGGGTGCGCCTGACAGGCTCAGCACCTCCACGCCCTCCTCCCGCATGCGCAGGGCGGCCGACGCGATGATGAACTCCATGATTCCCGGGATGCTGCCGTCGGCCCGGCGCATGAAGTCGATCGTGTAGGCGACCACCCGGCCGTCGCGCCAGCTGGGCATCCAGCTGGTGACCGCCTGGAGCGCTCCGGACGGGTCGAACGCGAGGTACAGCTGCACGTCCGGATCCTTGAGCTCGGCCATCCCGCCGAGGGTGAAGCCCATCTCGGGCAGCTCCTTCTCGGCCACCCACTGCTCGCTGATCGCGGCGATCTGGGTCTGGTAGAGCGGGGGCAGGTCGTCCCAGGTGGACCACACCGTCGTGATGCCCTCCTTGAGCCCGCGGTTGTGGGCCTGGCGCACCTTCTGCCACGGCTTGCCCTGCATGTCGAAGGTCTGCGGGTGCATCAGCGTCTCCTCGCCCACGGAGACGGACTGCCAGCCCAGCGACTCGAAGACCGGCAGGTACTCCCCGTGGACGCTGTAGAAGACCGGCGTCCAGCCGTTCGCGTCGCAGAATCCGATGAACTCGATGATCGTGCGCTCGGCCCGCTCCGGCCGGCAAACCGGGTCGGAGAGGGTGATGGCGATGCCGTTGATCACCCGGTAGGCGACCGCGGCGTCGTTCTCCTCGCTGAACCAGTAGACGTTGCCCGGCCAGGTGCCCATGAAGCCGAGCGTGCCGCCTCCGCCCGCCCGCAGCAGCTCGCGGAAGTGCAGCTCGTCGCCGACGGTGCGCCCGGTCGAGGTGGCGCGGTAGAGCCGCAGCGTGGCGAGCACGAAGATCAGCCAGAACACCGGACCGACCCACTGGTAGAGCACGATGACGATCGGCGTGGTGGGCACGATGACCTGCCCGAGCACCGACTCGAAACCGGACGGCACGAACCGCCGGAGGGTGGAGGCGAAGACGTCGCCGATCGTCGCGTCCGGCACGAACTCGACCAGGGAGGCCAGCGCGGCGACGAGGTACGCCACGCCCAGCAGCACGAACGAGGAGACCGCGAGCAGCGTGAACCGCACCACGGCCTCCCGGGGTGCACGGATCTGGAACTGCCGGCGGGTGAGCAGCAGCAGGATGATCGAGGCCAGCGGCACCACGACGACGGCCAGCAGCCAGGCGAGCGCCTCGATCGCGGGGGCGAGGGCGTCGATGCCGTCCACGTCGATGCGCAGGTCGCCGTCGGGGAGGGCCGTGAAGGGCAGGACCATCATCCCGGCGTTCACCACGATGCCCAGGATGAGCGCGAAGTGCCGCCCGCGGCGCAGGCCGATCGCGGTCACCAGCAGCAGGACCAGGGGCAGCAGCGTCAGCAGCAGCGGGCCGAGCCCCTGCACCGAGACGACCGCGAGCTCCAGCCGGCAGTTCGAGGTGTAGACCTGGTCGCACTGCTGCAGCACGCTCGCGGTGTCCAGCTGCTGGTGCTGGAACAGGGTGGCGATGAACGAGAACGGTCCCAGGCCGCCGGGCGGCAGCAGCGCCACCAGCGGTCCGAGGGCCGTGATCGCGACGATCGCCGCGACGAGGTTGCGGGTCTCGCCGTGCGAGCTGCGCCGGATGCGCTGGATGCGGCCGCCGCGCAGGAGCGCGCCCAGAGCGAGGCCGAGGAGGGCGGCGAAGAGCCGGTACACGTTGTTCTGGTCGCCGTTGTAGAGCACGAACGCCAGGAGGGTCGCGAACGTCAGGAGGCGGATGCGCCGGCGCCAGAGCGCCGAGGCGAAGGCGCTCGCCGTGATCAGGGCGCCCACGATGCCGATGGTCGGGTCGAGGGTGAAGTCGTACTCGGTGGCCGAGGCCCACAGCTCGCCGATGCTCGCGGCGGCCCACTGCCCCACGACGCCGATCGTGATCCCGAGCACTCCGGTCGCGACGAAGGCGATCGACGCGCGCAGCGTGCCGAGCAGCCGCTCGGCGACCGCCATCAGGGTGAGCGCCAGGAGCACGCCCACGACCAGTTGCACAGCGTTCTCCGGTATGAACAGCGCCGTCAGCGGCGTCCACCAGAACCCGCCCTGGATGGTCGTCGTCACCCCGGCCGCCCAGACCAGGGCCGTCCCGCTCTCGGTCGCGGGGCTCCACATCGTCGCCGTCACGACGGAGGTGGCGATGACGACGAGCGCCAGCACGATGCTCGCCGGAGCCACGCGGGCGAACCGGCCGAGCGCGACCCAGAAGGCGGCCGGAGGTCTGCGCCCGCGACCCGGCTGCGGGTCCGCCGGGTCGGCGTCCGCGCGTCGCTCGTTCGCGGTGGGTGCGCTGCTCATGCTCGGTTCCGGTCGTCGGCGGGGAGGTCCGTGCGGATCTCTGAAGACGAGTATGGCCCGGGGACGCGCGCCCACCTACCCGACAGGCGCGGCGGAGCGTGTCGCCGCGGGACGCCTCAGAACTCGCGCAGGCGCTCGGCGAGGTAGCGGTCGAGGCCCTCCAGCGGGATGCGCTCCTGCTTCATCGTGTCGCGGTCGCGCACGGTCACGGCGTCGTCCTCGAGGGAGTCGAAGTCGACCGTCACCGCGAGCGGCGTGCCGATCTCGTCCTGGCGGCGGTAGCGGCGGCCGATCGCGCCCGAGTCGTCGAAGTCGACGTTGCGGCGCTGGCGGAGCCGGTCGGCCAGGGAGCGGGCGAGCGGCGACAGGGCCTCGTTGCGCGAGAGCGGCAGCACGGCGACCTTGACCGGCGCGAGGCGCGGGTCGAGGTGCAGCACGGTGCGCTTGTCGGTGCCGCCCTTGGCGTTCGGCACCTCCTCCTCGTCGTACGCGTCGACCAGGAAGGCCATCAGCGCGCGCGTGAGGCCGAAGGACGGCTCGATCACGAACGGCACGTAGCGCTCGTTCTTGTTCTGGTCGAAGTAGCTGAGGTCCTTGCCGGAGTTCTCGATGTGGGTCTTGAGGTCGTAGTCGGTGCGGTTGGCGACGCCCATGAGCTCGCCCCACTCGCTGCCCGCGAACTGGAACTTGTACTCGATGTCGATGGTGCGCTTCGAGTAGTGCGCGAGCTTGTCCTTCGGGTGCTCGAGCCGGCGGATGTTGGCCGGGTCGATGCCGAGGTCGACGAACCAGTCCCAGCAGAGGTCGATCCAGGTCTGGAACCACTCCTCGTCGGTGCCGGGCTCGACGAAGAACTCGATCTCCATCTGCTCGAACTCGCGGGTGCGGAAGATGAAGTTGCCCGGCGTGATCTCGTTGCGGAACGCCTTGCCGATCTGGCCGATGCCGAACGGCGGCTTCTTGCGCGAGGTCTGCAGCACCGACGCGAAGTCGGTGAAGATGCCCTGCGCCGTCTCCGGGCGCATGTAGTGGAGGCCGGACTCGTCGTCCACGACGCCGAGGTAGGTCTTCATCAGGCCCGAGAACTGGCGGATCGGCGTCCACTGGCCCACCTTGTCCGGGTGGTCGGGGTCGGCGATGTCGTCCAGGCCGTTCACCGGCGGGTGGCCGTGCTGCGCCTCGTACGCCTCGAAGAGGTGGTCGGCGCGGTAGCGCTTGTGGGTGATGAGCGACTCGGTGAGGGGGTCGCTGAAGACCTTGACGTGGCCGGAGGCCTCCCACACCGGCGTCGGCAGGATGATCGCCGAGTCGAGGCCGACCATGTCGCCGCGGCCGCGCACGAAGCGGTTCCACCACTCGCGCTTGATGTTCTCCTTCAGCTCCACGCCGAGGGGGCCGTAGTCCCACGCCGAGCGGGTGCCGCCGTAGATCTCACCGGACGGGAAGACGAATCCGCGGTGCTGTGCCAGCGTGATGACGGAATCCAGCTTCGACGTGGCGGCCATGGTGCTCCCTGCTCGTGGGGTCGGTGCGGGTGGGTGGAGAAGTCCGCAACCATCCTAACGAGGATGCGTCGGTGCCCGCGCCGGGCGGTTCGGCTCAGCGCGAGCGCCACTCCTCTTCGAGCAGGGCGTAGACCGCGGTGTCGGACCATTCGCCCTTGAAGATCTCGGTCTCGCGCAGGAGCGCCTCCTGCTTCATCCCGATGCGCTCGCACAGCCGGGCCGAAGCTTCGTTGCGGGCGTCGAGCTGGGCGAAGACCCGGTGCGCGCCGAGGGTGTCGAAGCAGAGCCCGAGGATGGCGTCGGCCGCCTCGCTGGCGAAGCCGTTGCCGTGGAAGGCGGGGTGGAACACCCAGCCGATCTCGAACTTTCCCCACGCGGCCGACTTGAGGAAGACGCTCATGTCGCCGATGACCCGGCCGTGACCGCCGTCGGCGTCGGGCAGCTCGACGGCGTAGACGATGCCCTCGCCGTCCTTCTCGAGGCGGTTCATCGCGATGCGCTTGCGCAGGTGCTTGGCCGACTCCTCGTGGTCGTGCACCTCCCAGTAGAGGTAGCGCACGACGTCCTTGAGCTTCTGGTACGCGTGCACGTCGTCCAGGTCGCCGGTGTTGAGCGGGCGCAGCACGAGGCGCTCGGTGCGCAGCTCCTGCGCGGCGTAGGGGAGGCCGGTCGCGCCGTGCGGCTCGACGGTCTCGGTGGGGGCTGCGGCGTCGTTGCTCACGTGTCCTCCGATGGGATGGTCAGGCGGTCTGGTCGTCGATCGCGCTGAGGCGCGGCCGGACGGATTCGGGTTCGATCTCGAGACCGAAGAGGGCGGCGGCGCCGGCGACGAACGCCTCGGCCTCGCCGCTCCGGGCGAGCTCGCGGGCGCGCACCGACGGCGTGTGCAGGAGCACTCCGGCGAGGTGACGCAGGGCGACCTCCGTCTGCTCGTCCGCTCCGCGCGAGCGGGCTCGCTCGATCTCGGCGTCGAGCACGTCGAACACGTGCTTGCGCAGGGCGACGAGCGCCGGCGTCACGGCCTGCTCGGCGGTCTGGGCGGCGAACTCGGCAGCGGCGGCGCCGACGATGCTGCGGGCGTCGTCGGCGGCCGAGAGTTCCTCGAGCGGCGCGTGGATGCTGATGGTCTCGAGGTCGAGCAGCTCGGCCCCGTCCAGCTCGGCGACGGCGGGGTCGACGTTGCGCGGCAGGCCGAGGTCGACGATCAGGCGGCGCTCTGCTGCCCCCGGCTGTGCGGCGGCCTCGGCGAGCAGGTCGCGGGTGAGCACGTAGTCGGTGACCGTGGTGCAGGTGACGACGAGGTCGGCGCGGCCGAGCGCCTCGAGCAGACCGCCCTCGACGACCGGGCGCACGTCGTGCGAGAGTGCGAACTTGGCGGCGCGGCCGGACGCGGAGTAGACGCGCACGTCCTCCGCTCCCTTGTCGCGCAGGGCGGCGAGACTGGCGCCGGCGTACTTGCCGGTGCCGACGAGCAGCACCTTGGTCTGCGACCAGTCGGTGATGCGGCTCTCGGCCAGGTCGAGCGCGAGGCGGACCATCGAGCGGCCGGCGGTCATGATCCCGGTGCGGTTCTTCACGCCCCGGGAGGTGCGGGAGGCGACCTGGAACAGGCGCTCGAGGTCGCTGGTGACGGTGCCGGCGGCGCGGGCCGACTCGAGCGAGCGGCGCACCTGGCCGGCGATCTCGCCTTCGCCCACGACGACGGACTCGAGTCCGCTCGAGACGGCGAAGAGGTGCTCGGCGACGGAGTGGTCGCAGTAGACGGCGCTGGCCCGGCGCAGCTCGTCCGCGGAGATGCCGCTGGCCGCGCTCACCGCGTCGATCACGGTCTCGGACGACACCGCGCGCGCCGAGGGCAGCGGGTCGTCGATGTCGAGATAGGCCTCGAAGCGGTTGCAGGTGGCGACGACCACCGACCCGGCGACGAGCTCGCTGTGCTCCGCGAGCGCCGCGGTGACGGCCGGAGCGGATCGCTCGAGCCGTTCGAGGAGGTCGAAATCCGCCGTCCGGTGGCTCGACGAGAAGCAGAGAAGCACGAGCGGAAGCCTACGCTCGCGCGACGCGAACCTCGAATCCGCGAGGGCCCGGATCGGGACCGTCGCCCGGATTCCCGGGGGATTGGCAGATTCCCCCCTGGCAGAATCAGGGGGTGACCGCACTCGCCCCCGCCCATCCCCTCGCCTCCGGCCTCACCGCCTCCAGCCGGCTCGTCCGCGCCTACCGGGCCGATCGTCCCGAGACCACGCCCGTCTGGTTCATGCGCCAGGCCGGCCGCTCCCTGCCGGAGTACCGCGAACTGCGCGTCGGCACGCGCATGCTCGACGCGTGCCTCGACCCCGCGATGGCGAGCGAGATCACGCTGCAGCCGGTGCGCCGCCACGGCGTCGACGCGGGCATCTTCTTCAGCGACATCGTGGTCCCGCTCAAGCTCGCGGGCGTGGAGGTCGAGATCCAGCCCGGCAAGGGGCCGGTGTTCGCGCAGGCGGTGCGCACGGCGGACGACGTCGACCGGCTGACCGCCGTCGACCCCGCCTCCCTCGGCATCGACGCGTTCGCCCCGATCGCCGAGGCCGTGCGGCTCACCATCGCCGAGCTGGGGGAAACCCCCTTGATCGGTTTCGCCGGTGCGCCGTTCACCCTCGCCGCCTATCTGGTCGAGGGCGGGCCGTCCAAGGACCACATCCGCGCCCGCACCCTGATGCACGCGGACCCCGAGGCCTGGGCTCGCCTGATGGCGTGGACAGCCGACATCACCGGCATGTTCCTGCGCGCGCAGGTCCTGGCGGGCACGAGCGCCGCCCAGCTGTTCGACTCCTGGGCCGGGTCCCTCTCACTCCACGACTACGTGCAGCACGTCGCGCCGGCGTCCGCCCGGGCGCTGTCCCATGTGCGCGACCTGACCTACGAGGTGCCCGCCGCCGAGGGCAGCGCGACGGGCGAGGCCGAGGCCCGCAACGTGCCGATCGTGCACTTCGGCGTCGGCACCGGCGAGCTGCTCAAGGCGATGCACGATGTCGGGGCCGACACGGTCGGCGTCGACTACCGCATCCCGCTCGACGAGGCCAGCCGCCGCCTCGGCCACGTGGTGCCGCTGCAGGGCAACGTCGACCCGGCGATGCTGGATGCACCGTGGGAGGTGCTGCAGGCCCACGTCGCCGATGTGCTCGAGCGCGGCCGCGACGCCCCGGCGCACGTCCTGAACCTCGGCCACGGCGTCCCGCCCGAGACCGACCCGACCGTGCTGACCCGCCTGGTCGAGTTCGTGCACGGCTGGCGGCCCGAATGAGCGAGGACGCGCTCGCCGACGAGATCCGGCACGCCGTCGAGGCGCCGTCGACCCGCATCGTCGTCGTCGGCGGCGGAGTCGCCGGCCTGGTCGTCGCACGCGAGTGCGCGCGGCCGGGCTTCGCGGTGACGCTGCTGGAGGCCTCCGGCCGCGTGGGAGGTTCCGTCGCGCCCCTGGAGCTCGACGGCCTCACGCTCGACGCGGGGGCCGAGAGCTTCGCCACCCGCGGCGGCCACGTCGCCGCGCTGCTGGAGTCGCTCGGCCTCTCGGACGACGTCGTGCAGCCGAACGCGGCGGGCGCGTGGGTGCGCCACGGCAGCCGGTCCGTCCCGCTGCCCAAGGCCGGTCTTCTCGGCATCCCGAGCTCCCCGCTCGCGCGCGACGTGGTGGCGGCGATCGGCCGCCGCGGCGCCTTCCGCGCCTATCTCGACCGGCTCAAGCCCGTGCTCAAGATCGGACAGGAGAAGCGGCTGGGCGCGCTCGTCCGCCAGCGGATGGGCGACAAGGTGCTCGACCTCCTGGTCGCCCCCGTCGTCACCGGCGTGTACTCCGCCAGCCCCGACGACCTCGACGTGGACGTGGTGGCGCCCGGGCTCAACGCTGCCCTGACCCGCCTCGGCTCCCTGTCCGGCGCGGTCGGCGAGCTGCGCTCGACGGCCAAGGCCGGCAGCGCGGTCGGCGGCATCCGCGGCGGGATGTGGCGGCTTCCGGCGGCGCTCGCCGACGACATCCGCGAGCGGGGCGGCTCCATCCGGGTGGACGCGCCCGTCGTCGCGATCGATCCGGTCGTCGCCCCCACGGAGGAGGAGCTCGCCGCCGAAGCCGTCGAGGCCGTGCTCGAGACCATCGTCTCCGGAGAGCTCGACGCCCTCCCTTCGGTCGAGGAGGCGGACCGCCCGGCGCGCTGGACCGTGCGCCTCGCGGACGGCGGGGAGATCCCCGCCGACGTCGTCGTGGTCGCCGCCCCCGCCGACCCGGCCCTCGACCTCCTGGCGACCGCCGATCCCGCGCTCGCCGAGCTGGCCGAGCTGGAGTGGCCCGCCGCGTCCAGCGTCGAGCTGGTCACCCTCGTCCTCGCCGACGACCGGCTGGCCGCGGCGCCGCAGGGCACCGGCGTGCTCGTCGCCGACACCGAGGACGCCGACGTGACGGCGAAGGCCATGACGCACTCGAGCGCCAAGTGGGCGTGGGTGGCGGAGGCCGCGGGGCCCGGCCACCACGTGGTCCGGCTCTCGTACGGGCGGGCAGGCCGGCCGGCCGAATCGCGCGATCTGGACGACGCGCGGCTGCGCGAGCTGGCCATCGCCGACGCGAGCCGCCTGCTCAATATTCCGCTGCGGGCATCCGATCTCGTCGCATTCGCCCGCACCCCCTGGACGAACGCCCTGCCCTATGCAACAGTGGGGCAGCGGGACCGCATCCAACGGGTCCGCGAGGGAGCCGACGCCATCGAAGGCCTCGAGGTGACCGGCTCCTGGCTGACCGGCACAGGCCTCGCCTCGGTCGTCCCGGACGCACGCCGGGTCGCCGAGAATGCACGGGGTCTACGCTGGAAGGCACTGACCGACAACCTGTAGGCCGAGCAAAGGGGACCACATGCGCGGAAAGCTTCTCTTCGTCACGGGCGCGGCGGTGGGCTACGTGCTCGGCACGCGTGCCGGGCGCAAGCGCTACGACCAGATGAAGGCGGCCGCGACCAAGGTCTGGGAGTCGCAGGGCGTGCAGAAGCAGGTCCACGCGGTCGAGGATTTCGTGGCCGAGAAGGTGGGCGAGCTGCCCGAGACGGTGTATGTCACCGTCAAGAAGTTCGTCGTCCGGGCCAACGAGCGCCGTCGCGAGTCGCGCGGCACGTACCCGTCGCCGGCCGCCGAAGCCGCACTGCGAGCCGAACGGGACGCCTGAGCGCGTCCGCCCGAAGGGAGTGAGCGGAATGACAGATCGTGAACGTGCAGGGTCGAAGTCCCTCGTCGAGCTGATCTCCGACCTGCCGCGGCTGCTGATCGAGCTCCTGAAGGCCGAGTTCGCCCACTTGAAGGCGGAGTTCGCCGCGAAGGCGAAGTATGCCGGGGTGGGCATAGGCCTCTTCGTCGTCGCGGCGGTGTTGCTGTTCTTCGCGCTCGGCGTGCTCGTCGCCGCGGCCATCCTGGGCCTGGCCGTCGTGCTCCCGGGCTGGGCCTCCGCGCTGATCGTGTTCGGCGCCCTGCTGGTCATCGCCGCGGTGCTGGCGCTGATCGGGGTGTCCTCGCTGAAGAAGATCCAGGGCGTCGCCCCGCAGAAGACCATCGACAGCATCAAGGAAGACGCCGACGCTCTGAAGGGACTGGGCAAGTATGACCACTGACCGCAGCGACGTCGACCGCGCCCGCGCCGAGCTGGCCGCGACCCTCGACGCCATCGAGTACAAGCTGAACGCCCCGAAGCGTGCCACGCAGCGCGTGAAGACGCTGGCCTCGCAGAACCCCCTCGCCTTCACCGGCGTCGTGGTGGGCGTGGCCGCCGCCGTCGGCGGGGTCGTCTGGGGCATCGCGCGCCTCACCCGGCGCTGACGCGCCTCCCTCACCGCCGGTGCCGCGCCGGCGGTCCCGTCGCGTGGTTTTGGCCTTCACAGGATTGAGAGAGAGACTGTGGGTATGAGTACCCCGGCTGCCGTACCGGCAGAGTCGACCGCCCCCGAAGAAACCAGCGACACTCCGACCGGCTTCGCCCTGTGGGCGGTGCTCCGGCGAGACCCCGCCCGTCCCGACGACCTCGACGGGACCGACGTGCCCAAGGCCGTCGCCGAGCTCGAGGGCGTCATCGCGGACATCACGCTGCAGGGTGTCACCACCCGCGGCCTCTACGACGTCTCCGGCCTGCGCGCCGACGCCGACCTGATGATCTGGCTGCACGGCCCCGATGCCGAGGGACTGCAGTGGGCGCTCCGCCAGCTGCGCCGCACTCAGCTGCTGAAGGCGCTGCTGCCCACGTGGAACGCGATGGGCGTGCACCGCGACGCCGAGTTCAACAAGGCGCACGTGCCCGGCTTCCTCCGCGGCAAGGAGCCGAAGGCCTGGCTCTGCGTCTACCCGTTCGTGCGCAGCTACGAGTGGTACCTGCTCCCCGACGAGGAGCGCGGCCGGATGCTCTCCGAGCACGGCCGCAAGGGCGCCGCGTTCCGCAGCGTGCTGGCCAACACCGTCGCGTCGTTCGCGCTCGGCGACTACGAGTGGATCCTCCCGCTGGAGTCCGACGAGCTCGTCGACCTGGTCGACCTGATGCGCGACCTGCGCCAGACCGACGCCCGCCTGCACGTGCGCGAGGAGGTCCCGTTCTTCACGGGCCGCCGCGTCGAGCCGGCCGAGGTCGTGGAGGTGCTCCAGTGAGCGCCGAGACCACCGCGCGCGTCCTCGGCGCGACGCCCGCCGCCGCCGACGGCCCCGAGCACGTCACCGAGCCGGTCGCGTACGACGCCATCCTGCTCGCCGGCTTCGGCGGTCCCGAGGGCCAGGACGACGTCATCCCGTTCCTCCGCAACGTCACCCGTGGCCGCGGCATCCCCGAGGAGCGGCTGGAGGAGGTCGCGCACCACTACCGCCACTTCGGCGGCGTGAGCCCGATCAACGACCAGAACCGCGAGCTCAAGGCCGCGCTGGAGGCCGAGCTGGCCTCCCGCGGCATCGACCTGCCCGTGCTGTGGGGCAACCGCAACTGGGACCCGTACATCGAGGACGCGCTGAAGGAGGCGCAGGAGCAGGGCTTCACGAAGCTCATCGCCATCGCCACGAGCGCCTACTCCTCGTACTCCAGCTGCCGTCAGTACCGCGAGGACTTCGCGCGGGTCCTGGAGGAGACCGGCCTCGAGGGCACGATCCAGATCGACAAGGTCCGCCAGTTCTTCGACCACCCCGGCTTCGTCGAGCCCTTCATCGAGGGCGTGAAGAACGCAGTGACCGAGCTGCAGGAGAAGATCCCCGGCATCGACCCGGCGACCGAGATCCGCATCCTCTACTCGACCCACTCCATCCCGTCGACCGACGCGGCGAAGTCCGGGCCGGCCGAGCGCGGCTTCGGTGAGGGCGGTGCCTACGCGGCTCAGCACCTCGCGGTGGCCGAGGTCGTGTCGCAGGCCGCGACCGGCGGTGTGATCGGCTGGGATCTGGTCTACCAGTCCCGCTCCGGGCCGCCGTCGATGCCGTGGCTCGAACCCGACATCAACGACCGGATCGCCGAGCTGCCCGCCACGGGCGTCAAGGCCGTCATCATCGTGCCGCTGGGCTTCGTGAGCGACCACATGGAGGTCCTCTGGGATCTCGACAACGAGGCGATGGAGAGCAGCGAGGAGAACGGCCTCGTCGCCGTCCGCGTGCCCACCCCCGGCACGCACGCGAAGTACGTGAAGGGTCTCGTCGACCTGGTGCTCGAGCGCCGCGACGGCGTCCCGGTGGACCAGCGCCCCGCACTGACGGACCTCGGGCCCTGGTACGACGTCTGCCGCCCGGGCTGCTGCGAGAACGTGCGCCTCGGCTTCAAGCCCGCCGCGGCCGGACTGGCGCCGTGAGCGGCTCCGTGCGCCGTGCCGAGGGCCCGGCCGAGCGTCGCGACGGCGTGCTGCGCGTGGGGACACGTGGCAGCGCGCTCGCGGTCGCGCAGACGACGGCGGTCGCCGAGGCGATCGCCCGCGCGACCGGCCTGGACGTCGAGCTGGTCACGATCACGACGCACGGGGACACCTCCCGCGAATCCCTCTCCGAGCTGGGCGGCACCGGCGTCTTCGCCACCGCGCTGCGGGAGGCGCTGCTCGCCGACGAGTGCGACCTCCTGGTCCACTCGCTGAAGGACCTCCCGACCGCCGCAGCCCCGGGCCTCGTGATCGGCGCCGTGCCCAAGCGGGCCGACGCCCGGGACACCCTGTGCGCGCGGGACGGGCTCACCTTCGAGTCGCTCCCCGAGGGTGCGCGCGTCGGCACCGGCTCGCCGCGCCGCATCGCGCAGCTGAAGTCCGCGCGTCCGGATCTCGAGGTCGTCGACATCCGCGGCAACGTCGACACCCGGCTCGGCCGCGTCGCCGAGGGCGATCTCGACGCCGTGGTGCTCGCGGCCGCCGGTCTCGGCCGCCTCGGCCGTCTCGACGCCGTCACCGACTACTTCGCCCTCTCCCAGATGCCGACCGCACCGGGACAGGGGGCGCTGGCCCTGGAGGTCCGCGCCGGCGACGAGAAGGGCCGCGGGCCGATCGCCCGTGCCCTGCACGCCGTCGACCACGTCACCACCCACGCCGTCGTCACCGCGGAGCGCGCGGTGCTCGCCGGACTGCAGGCGGGGTGCGCAGCCCCGATCGGCGCGACCGCCCTCGTCGACGACGGCCTGCTGTTCCTGACCGCCTCGGTCTACCGTCCCGACGGTTCCGAGCGGATCACCGCATCCCATGCCGCGACTCCCGAATCCCTCAGCGCCGGCCACCTCGACGAGGCCGCGCGCGACGTGGGGGAGCGGGTGGTCTCCGAACTGCTCGGCGCGGGGGCCGCCGGCCTGGCCCCCCTGGGGAGTACCCGATGACCCAGCCGTCCGCTGCACCCAAACCCCTCGCCGGTTGGCGCGTCCTCGTGCCGCGCGGCGGCCCGTGGGGAGACTCGGTCGCGGCGGACCTGCGCTCGAAGGGCGCGTCCCCGCTCGTCGCGGCCATGATCAACTTCGCTCCCACGGCGGACGCGCCCGCCCTGGAGCGCGCCCTGGAGCGGCTCGCCGCCGGCGAGTTCGACTGGATGACCGTGACCAGTGCGACCACGGTCGACGTGCTGAGCTCCCAGCGCGTCGTCGTGCCGTCGTCGACCCGGATCGCCGCGGTCGGCGAGACCACGGCGGCGGCGCTCGCGGCCGCCGGCTACAAGGTCGACCTCGTGCCGTCGGAGGACAACTCGGCCCGCGGCCTCCTGGAGGAGTGGGAGGCGGCGACGCAGGGCGTCGTGCCGCTGCGCATCCTGACGCTGCGCTCCGAGATCGCGAAGCCCTTGCTCACCGAGGGCCTGCGCCGGATCGGGCATGACGTCGAGTCCGTCGTCGCGTACCGCACCGTCGGCGTCTCGGTGCCCGAGAACGTGGTGACGGACGTGCACGACGGGCTCGTGCAGGCCATCCTCGTCACCAGCGGCTCGGTCGCCGAGCAGGTGCAGCTGCAGCTCGGCCCGGTGCCCGAGTCGACCCTCGTCGCCGCCATCGGCCCGCAGACGGCCCGCGACGCCCGCTCCTTCGGCCTGCGCGTCGACGTCATCGCCGAGGAGCGCACCGCCGCCTCCCTCATCGACGCCGTCGTCGACGTGGCCCGCTCCCGCGCCTCCTGACGAGCCGACATTCGTGCCGAATCGCGGCTTTGACGTCGCGAAACCCGACATTCGTGCCGAATCTCGCGGGGCTCGCGCCGGGCTGGCGCACAGCCGCGCAGGCGTAGGGTGGTGAGAGTGAGTGAGCTGCATCCCGTCATCCGCCCGCGTCGCCTCCGGCAGAGTCCGGCCCTCCGCCGCCTGACCGCGGAGACGCGGCTCCACCCGGCGGAGTTGATCCTGCCGATGTTCGTGCGCGAGGGCACCTCCGAGCCCGTGCCGATCGGCTCGATGCCCGGTGTGCAGCAGCACTCCATCGACTCGCTGAAGCGCGCCGCCGTCGAGGCGGCCGAGGCCGGCGTCGGCGGCGTGATGCTCTTCGGCGTCCCGGAGACGCGGGATGCCGTGGGCAGCGCCGCGACCGACCCCGAGGGCATCCTCAACGTCGCCACCCGTGCGCTCGTCGCCGAGGTGGGCGACGCTCTCGTCGTGCAGACCGACCTGTGCCTCGACGAGTTCACCGACCACGGCCACTGCGGCGTGCTCGACGACGCGGGTCACGTGGACAACGACGCGACCCTCGAGCGCTACCGCGACATGGCGCTCGCCCAGGCGGAGGCCGGCTCGCAGCTGCTCGGCCTCTCCGGGATGATGGACGGTCAGGTCGGCGCGGTGCGCGAAGCGCTCGACGCCGTGGGCCGCCACGACGTCGTCCTGCTCGCCTACGCGGCGAAGTACGCCTCCGCGTTCTACGGCCCGTTCCGCGAGGCCGTCGACTCCCAGCTCTCCGGCGACCGCCGCGCGTACCAGCAGGATCCGGCCAACCGCCGCGAGGGCCTGCGCGAGGCGCGGCTCGACCTCGACGAGGGCGCCGACATCCTCATGGTCAAGCCCGCGCTGAGCTACCTCGACGTGCTCAGCGATGTCGCCTCCATCAGCGACGTGCCGGTCTGGGCCTACCAGGTGTCTGGCGAGTACGCGATGGTGGAGGCCGCTGCCGCGCACGGCTGGATCGACCGCCGCCGGATCGTTGAGGAGACGCTGATCGGCGCCCGCCGGGCCGGAGCCGACGCCATCATGACCTACTGGGCGACCGAGGTCGCGGGGTGGCTGCGATGAGCGACGTGCAGGGCGCAGACATCCAGGGGCTCGCCGACGGCGCCGCGCTCGGCGACGTGAACCTCGCGCAGTTCGAGCGCGCGCAGCGCGTGATCCCGGGCGGCGTGAACTCGCCCGTGCGCGCCTTCCGCTCCGTCGGCGGCACACCGCGCTTCATGGTGTCGGCGCAGGGTCCCTACATCACCGACGCGCAGGGTCGCGAGTACGTCGACCTCGTCGCGTCGTGGGGCCCGGCCATCCTGGGCCACGCCCATCCCGCGGTCGTCGCCGCCGTGCAGGAGGCCGCCGCCAGGGGGCTGTCCTTCGGCGCGTCCACGCCGGCCGAGACCGAGCTCGCCGAGGCCGTGCTCGGCCGCGTGCCGTTCGTCGAGAAGCTGCGCCTCGTCTCCACCGGGACCGAGGCGACCATGACCGCCATCCGGCTCGCCCGCGGCTTCACCGGCCGCCCGCTGCTCATCAAGTTCGCCGGCCACTACCACGGCCACTCCGACGGACTCCTCGCGGAGGCCGGTTCCGGTCTCGCGACCCTGTCTCTCCCCGGCTCGGCCGGCGTGACCGAGGCGACCGCCGCCCAGACCCTCGTGCTGCCGTACAACGACCTCGACGCGGTCCGCGCCGCCTTCGAGGCGAACGGCCCCGACATCGCCGCGGTCATCACCGAGGCCGCCGCCGCCAACATGGGCGTCGTCCCGCCGGACGCCGGCTTCAACGCCGCGCTCGCCGACCTCGCTCACGAGTACGGGGCCCTGCTCATCCTGGACGAGGTGCTCACCGGCTTCCGGGTCGGCGCATCCGGCTTCTGGGGCCTCGACCGCGGCTACACGCCCGACCTGGTGACGTTCGGCAAGGTCATCGGCGGCGGGATGCCGCTGGCGGCGCTCGGCGGACGTGCCGAGCTGATGGACTTCCTCGCCCCGACGGGCCCCGTCTACCAGGCGGGAACCCTCTCCGGGAATCCGGTCGCCGTCGCCGCCGGACTCGCGACGCTCGCGCACGCCGACCAGGCCGTCTACGACCGCCTGGACGCCGTCGCCGGGACCGTCTCCGTCGCCGTCTCCGACGCACTCGCGGCCGAGGGGGTCGCGCACCGCGTGCAGCGCGCCGGCAACCTGTTCAGCTTCGTCTTCGGCGACTTCGCCGCGGCACCGCGCACGTACGCCGAGGTGCAGACGCAGGAGGCGTTCCGCTACCGGCCGTTCTTCCACGCGATGCTCGACGCGGGCGTCTCGCTCCCGCCGAGCGTCTTCGAGGCGTGGTTCGTGACCGCGGCCCACGACGACACGGCCGTCGGCCGCATCCTGGACGCGCTGCCCGGCGCAGCCCGCGCGGCGGCGGCTGCCACGGCCGACGAGAGCGCCTAGCGGCGAGGCCGCCCGGCGCCGAACCCGTCTAGTCGTCCGCCGCGGAACGGGCGGGCGACAGCGTCTGCACGAAGCTGTAGGTGGCCGTCGCCGGCCAGCCCTCGGCGTCGAGCAGGGCGTAGATGTCGTAGATCCCGCTCCCGGAGGCGCTGCGCCGCAGGGTGCGCGGGGGCACGTCCGACGGTGCGCGCTCGGTCACCGTGCGCGGCGGCTCGCCCTCACGCAGAAGGCGGGCGCGGAAGGTGGTGGTGCGGGTCACCCGACCACCTTCTCACACCCGCCCGCGCCTAGGCTTGGCCGTGCGACGCCCTCGACCGGCGCGACAGCGAGTCGATGATGACCGCGAGCAGCAGCACGGCGCCGGTGATCATGTAGCGGTACGACGAGTCGAGATTCATCAGCGTCAGGCCGTTGGTGATGGACTGGATGACCAGGATGCCGAGCAGGGCCGACCAGGCGGAGCCGCGGCCGCCGAAGAGGCTGGTCCCGCCGATGACCGCCGCCGCGATCGCGTTCAGGTTGGTGTCCGTTCCACCGGATCCGGCGCCGACGGAGGCGAGCCGCGCGGCCGCGAGCAGGCCGCCGACCGCGGCGAACGTCGAGCAGAGGATGAACACGCTGATGAACACGCGGTTCACCTTGATGCCGGCGCGGCGGGCCGCTTCGACCGAGCCGCCGACGGCGAAGACCGAGCGGCCCCACTTGGTGCGGGTGAGGAGGTAGTTCATCACGATCACGAGCACGACGAAGAACAAGAACATCGCTCCCGTGCCGCGGTCCGTCGAGAGGTACCAGACCGCGATGCAGAGGCCGACGAGCAGCAGACCCGCCTTGAGCGCGACGGCCGCCGTCGATCCCTCCGACAACCCGGCGTTACGACGACGGACGTTGCGGCGCCAGTCGGAGAGGAACATCCCGCCGGCCGCGATCACCGCCAGCCCGTAGGCGGCCCACGGCGGGAGGAAGGTCTGCTGTGCGAACGAGACGATCCACGAGTCATAGGGGATGTTGATCGAGCTGTTCGGCCCGAGGATCCACAGCTGCAGACCCAGGAAGCCGAGGAGGCCGGCCAGCGTGATGACGAAGCTCGGCACGCCGAAGCGGGTGAAGAGCAGACCGTAGAGGTAGCCGATCACCGCGCCGGCGAGGATCGCGACGATCACGGTCGCCCACAGCGGCCAGTGGAGCTGGGTGAAGCCGACGCCGAGGATGGCGGCCGAGACTCCGCTCACCGAGCCGACCGAGAGGTCGATCTGGCCGAGCAGCAGCACCAGGACGATGCCGATCGAGATGGTGCCGATCGCGGCGCACTGCAGGGTGAGGTTCACCAGGTTGTTGGCGCTCAGGAAGTTCGGGTTGAGCACCTGGAAGACGACCCAGATGACGATGAGGCCGATGACGACGGGCAAGGAGCCGAGGTCGCCGCCGCGCACCCGGCGGCCGAAGCCGCGCAACGCACCACCGAGGCCTTCGTCGCGGATGAGGCGCTCGTCCTGCAGGTCGGCCGCGACCTCTGCGGGTGTCTCCGCTGTTGCCTTGCTCATGCGTCGGCCTTCCCTTCGCTGGTGCCGAGGACCGCGTCGGCATCGGAGCCGCGGCCGGCCCGGCGGCTCACGACGTTGTCGGTGGCGCCGGTGATGGCGGAGATGATCTCTTCGTAGCTGACGTCGGCCACATGGAAGTCGCCGTTGTTGCGGCCGAGCCGCAGCACGGCGACGCGGTCGGCGACGGCCTGCACGTCGGCCATGTTGTGGCTGATGAGCAGCACGCCGAGCCCGCGCTCGCGCAGGCGCTCGATCAGGTTGAGCACCTCGGCTGTCTGGGCGACGCCGAGCGCTGCGGTGGGCTCGTCGAGGATGACGACGCGCGGGTCGCCGATCAGCGAGCGGGCGATCGCGACCGTCTGCCGCTGGCCTCCGGAGAGGGAGGCGACGGCGATGCGGACGGAAGGGATGCGCGCCGACAGCTGCCGGAGCAGGCTCCACGACCGCTTCTCCATCTCCTCCTCGTCGAGGGTGCCGTGGGTGATCTCGCGGCCCAGGAAGAGGTTCGAGACGACGTCGAGGTTGTCGCAGAGGGCGAGGTCCTGGAACACCGTCGCGATGCCGAGCTCGCGCGACGCGGACGGCGACGGGATGCTGACCTCCTGGCCGTCGAACGTGATCGTCCCGGAGTCCTGCGGGTGCACGCCCGCCAGGATCTTGACGAGCGTCGACTTGCCGGCGCCGTTGTCGCCGACGAGGGCGACCACCTCGCCGGGGTAGACATCGAGGCTGATGTCGGTGAGCGCCTGCACGGCGCCGAAGCCTTTCGAGACGCCGCTCAGCGAGAGCACGGGCCGACGCTCGGTCCGCTCCTCCTCGGCGATCGCGGTTTCCATGGTCACGGCGTTCTCTCCTTCGAGGTGAGCTGGGTGGTTCGGGTCCATCGTAGGGCGGGTGCACACGGCCCTCCAGGTGCGTCGATCCGCATCTGGAGGGCCGTGCTGCCAGGTGTTACTTGATTCCGTACTTGTCGCACGCCGCCTTGTAGTCCGCGGTGCAGATCTTCGCGGCCGAGTCGGCCCCGTAGAACTCGTCCTTGACGACGGTGCTCTCGATGTTGTCGGTCGTGACCGCGACCGGCTTCAGGAGGAACGACGCGATCTTCGCGCCGCCCGCTGTGTCGACGCTCGTGTCACCCGCCGGCTTCTGGGCCTTGGTGAGTGCGATCGCGAGCTCGGCCGCCTTCTCTGCCTCCGGCTGGATGGCCTTGTAGACGGTCATGTACTGGTCGCCGGCGAGGATGCGCTGGATGCCCGCGAGCTCGGCGTCCTGTCCGGTGACCGGCGGGATCGGCGAGACGTTGGCCGCCTTGAGTGCGGCGATCGCGCCGCCGCCCGTGCCGTCGTTGGCCGCGTAGATGCCCTTGATCTGGCTGCCGAACTGCGTGATCTGGCCGGAGACCCAGTTCTGGGCCTGTGCCGGGTCCCATCCTGGTGTGTCGTACTCGGCGAGCACCTTGTAGCCGCTCGTGTCGATGACGCTGTGGGCGCCCTTCTTGAACAGGGTCGCGTTGTTGTCGGTCGGCGAGCCGTTGACCATCAGGATGCCGCTGCCGGCGGGGACGCCGTCCTTCTTGAGCTTGTCGACCAGGGCCGTGCCCTGCAGTTTGCCGACCTCCTCGTTGTCGAAGGAGATGTAGTAGTTGACGTCCTTGCTGTTGATGAGGCGGTCGTAGGAGATGACCGGGACGCTCTTGGCCTTGGCCTCGCCGACGATGGAGGCCGCTGCCTCGCCGTCGAACGGGTCGAGGACGAGCACCTTGACGCCCTGCGTCAGCATGGACTCCGCCTGCTGCTGCTGCTTGCTGGCGTCGCCGTCGGCGTTCGCGTAGAGCACCTTGCAGTCGGGGCAGAGGCTCTTGATCTTGGCCTCGAAGAAGGGCTTGTCGGCTGCTTCGTAGCGGGCGGTGACGGAGTCGGGGAGGAGAAGGCCGATCTGGGCCTTGGAGGCGTCCGCAGTGGAGGAGCTTCCACTCCCGGAGCCGTTCGAACAGGCAGTGAGACTGAGTGCTGCGAGGAGGACCGCGGATGCCGCGATCATTCCTCTCTTGGTGGCGATCTTCATTGAAAAACCTCCGGTTCGAGCCCGCCGTCCTTGGCGGCTGGGTTGAGTGTGTCAGGTGCGAGTCTTGGCGTCAATACTTGAAGTCAACGCATTCGATAACGGTTGGTCACGTTCGGGGGACGGTGGGGGACAGCGGGATGCGGAGGGTCAGAGCGACGCGCTCTGCGGCGTCAGCGAGACCCGGTCGACCGCGTACGCGACGGCGCCGAGCGTCGCCGCGCGCGTGCCGAGCTGGCCTTGCACGATGTCGGGCATCAGATCCTCGCCGACGATGATGGAGCGCTCGACCGCGTGGCGCATCGGGCCGAGCAGGAGCTCGCCCGCGCGGGCCAGCTCGCCGCCCACCACGACGCGCTCTGGGTCGAGCAGGTTGCAGAGGTTCGCGGTGGCGACGCCGATGTGCTTGCCGGCGTCGGCGATCGCGCGGATGCAGCGCGCATCCCCGGCCATGGCCTGCAGCACCACGTCGCCGAGCTTGAGGCTGCCGAGGTGGTCGCGCAGCTCGTCCAGGATGGCGGGGCCCCCGGCGATCGCCTCCAGGCAGCCGCGGTTGCCGCAGCGGCAGAGGGGCCCGTTCTCGCGGATGGTCGTGTGGCCGAACTCGCCGGCGACGCCGTTGTTGCCGCGGAACAGCTGGCCGTTCAGCAGCAGCCCGGCGCCGATCCCGTCGCCGATGTCGAGCGTGATCGAGTTGCCCTTGCCGCGTCCCGCGCCGAAGCGCGACTCGGCCAGCGCGGTCAGATTGGCCGCGTTGTCGACGAACACCGGGCGCTTCACCCGGCGCTCCATGGCGTCGGCCACGACCACGCCGTCCCAGCCGCGCATGATGCCGCTGCGGGCGATGGTCCCGCTCGCGCGGTCGAGCGGCGCCGGGAGGGCGATGCCGACGGCGAGGACCTCGTCACGGGAGGCCTCGACCGAGTCGAGCATGTCGCTCAGCAGCATCGAGACCTTGTCGAGCTCGTTGTCGGCGCGGTGGTCACGGGCGAGCGGCATGTGGTTCTCGGCGACGACGGTGTGCGCGACGTCGGCGAGCGCGACGCGCAGGTGCCGCGTGGAGAAATGGACGCCGACGACGAGGCCGAGGGCGTGCGCCAGGGTGACGTGCTGGGCGCGCCGTCCGCTGCGGATGCTCTGCGTGGTGTGCAGCACGCCGGAGGTCGACAGCTCCTTGACGATGTTCGACACCGTCGCGGGGGAGAGGCCGGTCGCGCCCGCGAGTTCGACCTGGGTCAGGCCGCCGTGCTTCTTGATGGCATCGACGATTCGAGCCCGGTTGGCTTCACGAAGTGAAGTCTGCGAGCCCGGAGTCCGTCTCTGGGTTGCCACGACGAGAAGGATACATGCAGCGTCGGCGCACGGACTCGTCGAGCGTCACCCGACGAGCACAACCCAAGGGTTATGGCTTTGTGAGGTTCGGCACTGCCGCACGACCCGAGGGCTTGGCAGGATAGAGGCATGGCCGACCTGTACGTGCACCCCGACCGCCTGGAGGTCCATCTCACGCGGGCCGAGAAGGTGCTCGCCCTCAAGCGGGACGACCTGGTCATCCCGCGTGACAGCATCCGTTCGGTCGCCATCACCGAGGACCCGTGGATCTGGATCCGCGGCATCCGCGCTCCCGGGGCGGCCGTGCCCCTCACGCTGTCGGTCGGCACGTGGAAGTTCCACGGCGGCCAGGACTTCCTGCTCATCAAGGGCAAGCAGCGCGCCGCGGTCGTGATCGATCTCGACGGCGAGGACTACTCGCGGGTGATCGTCTCGACGCCGCACGCCGCCAAGCTGGTCGAGGCGCTCCGCGTCGACGTCGACGACCTCCCGGCCGAGGGCGAGATCATCGAGTAGTGCGCTCGGCGGTCAGCCGGCCTGGGCGACGATGAAGAGCACGAGCCCGACGAGCGGCGGGAGGCCCTGCACCAGCGCCGCCAGCGGTTTACGGCCGCCGACGGTCAGCTGCACCACCGCGGCGAGCACCATGCAGGCGCACGTGAAGAACATCAGCCCGAACCCGACGTGCCGCAGGGTCGTCCAGTAGAGCACCAGGCCCACGATGGCGCCGCCCGCCAGGAACAGGTTGTGGAAGCCCTGCGTGTAGGCGAGCGGCCGGGTGACCTCGGCATCCCGTTGCGAGGCGACGCCGTAGCGCCGCCAGACGGACGGCGACGACCAGCCGATCGTCTGCGACGCGAACACGGCGAGGTGCACCACCGCGGCGAGGGAGACGAAGACGGACGCGACGATGGCCATGGCGGGAGGATACGCTGCGGAAGCATGGATGTGCTTCAGGCGGACTGCGTGATCTCCGGAGGCGGCCCGGCCGGCGTCATGCTCGGCCTCCTCCTCGCCCGCAACGGGCTCGATGTCGTCGTGCTCGAGAAGCACGCGGACTTCTTCCGCGACTTCCGCGGCGACACCATCCACCCCTCCACCATCGGCGTGCTCGGGGAGCTGGGGCTGCGCGACCGGTTCCTCGGCCTGCCGCACACGAGTGTGCGCACGCTCGACGCGGTGGTGAGCGGCACCCGGCTGCACCCGGTCGATTTCGCGCGCCTCGGGCCGCCGGACGACTTCCTCGTGCTGGCGCCGCAATGGGACTTCCTGTCCTTCCTCGCGGGCGAGGCCGCTCAGTATCCGGGCTTCCGGCTGCTGATGGAGACAACAGCGACCGGGCTGACCTGGGCCGACGGCGCGGTCACCGGGGTGACGGCGCGCGGCCCGGACGGCGAGCTCACGATCGCGGCAACGCTGACCGTTGCCGCGGACGGCCGCGACTCGGCGCTCCGGGAGGCCGCCGCGCTCCGGCCGCGCCGGTTCGGGGTGCCGATCGACGTGCTCTGGTTCCGGGTGCCGAAGCCGGCCGATCCGCCGCCGAGCACCCTCGCCTACCTCCGGCACGGTTCGATGGTGATCACGATCGACCGCGGAGACTACTACCAGACCGGCCTCATCATCGCGAAGGGCGGCATCGACCAGCTGAAGGCGGCGGGGCTCGACGCGTTCCGGCGGGCGGTGGAGGCCGCCGCGCCGTTCCTCCATGAGTCTCTGGCGACGATCGACGACTGGGAGCAGGTCAAGCTCCTGAGCGTGCAGATCGACCGGCTCGACCGTTGGTACCGGCGGGGCTTCCTCGCGATCGGCGACGCGGCCCACGCCATGTCGCCGGCGTTCGGGGTGGGCGTGAACTATGCCGTGCAGGATGCCGTGGCCGCCGCGAACGCCCTGGTCGCGCCCCTGCGCGCGGGGGAGGTCGACCTGCGGGTGCTCGACGGCATCCAGCGCCGTCGGCTGCCCCCGGTCGCGGCGATGCAGCGCATCCAGCTCGCCGCCCACCGCGGGATCGCCCGGCCCGGCGGCCCGGAGGGGCTGCCCGACCCGCTGCCTCCCGCGGTCAGGACGGCGCTCGCCGCAGGGACCCCGCTGCTGCAGCAGGTGACCGCGCGGGTGATCGGCCGGGGACTCCGGCCCGAGTCGGTGGCGCCGGAGCTGCGCTGACGCCGCTGACGCCGCCCCGGCGCACGCCGCCGCCGCTCAGGAGAGCAGCATCAGGATGAAGCCGATGAGCGGCAGCGTGCCCTGGGTGATCGACGCGCGCCAGTATCCCTTGCCGGTCGTCAGCAGCACGACCGAGGCGGCGAACATGCAGCCCATCGTGAAGAGGATGAGCGCCAACCCGGCCGGGTGCAGTCCGACGCCGTAGAGGATGAGGCCCACCACGGCGCCGATCGCGAGGAACAGGTTGTAGAAGCCCTGGTTGTATGCCATCGGCTTGGTGGTGTCAGCCGCCTGCTGGTCGGCGACCCCGAACCGCTTCCAGACGGTGGGGCGACCCCAGGCGACGCTCTCCATGAAGAAGATCGCGACGTGCAGGGCGGCGGCGAGCGTGACCACGACGGTGGCGAGGACGATCATGCCGCCCAGCATACGGGGAGGCTCCGCGGCGGCGGGCTCAGGCGCGCACGTCGACCACGGTGCGCCCGCGCAGCCGCCCGCCGAGGATGTCCTCCGCGGCGGGGATCGCGTCTGCGAGCGGGATGACCGTCGTCATCGCGGCGAGCGTCTCCTCGTCGAGGTCGAGGGCGAGTCGCCGCCAGGCCGTCTCGCGCAGCGCGGCGGGCGCCTCCACCGAGTTGATGCCGACCAGCGTCACGCCGCGCAGGATGAACGGGAGCACGGTGCCGGGCAGGTCGGGGCCCTGAGCGAGCCCGCACGCCGTCACGGTGCCGCCGTAGCGCGTCTGCGCGAGGGCGTTGACGAGGGTGTGACTGCCCACAGCATCCACGACGCCCGCCCAGCGCTGGCTCTGCAGCGGACGGCCCGGGTCCGAGAGCTCGGCGCGGTCGATGATCGTGGACGCGCCGAGGTCGGTCAGGTAGCCGGCGAGCTCCTCCGGCCGGCCGGTGGAGGCCGTCACGGGGTAGCCGAGCCCGGCCAGCACCGCGATGGCGACCGAGCCGACGCCGCCCGCCGCGCCCGTCACCAGGACGCTGCTGCCGCTCTCGCGGACCTCGTCCGGGTCCACGCCGTTGCGTTCGAGCGCGAGCACCGAGAGCATCGCCGTGAAACCGGCGGTGCCGATCGCCGCGGCCTGCGCGGACGCGATCGCGTCCGGGATGCGCACGAGGGCGTCACCGCGCACCCGCGCCCGTTCGGCGAGGCCGCCGTGGTGCGACTCGCCGATCCCGTCGCCGTTGAGGACGACCCGGTCGCCGGGCGACCAGCGCGGATCGTCGCTCGCCTCGACCGTCCCGACCAGATCGATGCCGGGGATCAGCGGGGACGTTCGGGCCACGCCGGGCCTGCCGCCGATGGCGAGGCCGTCCTTGTAGTTGAGGTCGGAGTACTCGACGGCGACGGTGACATCGCCCGGCATCAGGAACGCGTCGGTCACCCGCCGCACCTCCGCCGTGTGGGCGGTGATGGTGCCGCCCTCGATCTCCTGCTCGATCACGATCGCCCGGAAGTCGCTCATGGCTGCAGCCTACGCGGGGTCGTCCGGCGGTCGCCCCGGAGCCGTCCGGTCACGTCAGTTGAGGTCACGGGTGCCCTCCGGCAGCGCGCCGCCGGCGTAGATCGCCTGGGCCGCGTCCTGCAGCGCGGTGAGCGCCACGCGCTGGGTCCACGGGCCGTAGGAGACCCGGGCGACGCCGAGCTCCTGCAGTCGCGCCGGCGCGAGGGAGCCGGGCACCGCGATCACGCTGAGGGTGCGTTCGCCGAGGCCCGCCACCAGGGCGGAGACGGTGGCTTCGTCGAGCAGTCCCGGCACGAAGACGCTCGTCGCCCCGACGTCGAGGAAGGCCCGTCCGCGGCGGATCGCCTCCTCGGTCTTCTCCTCCACGGTGGGGAGTCCGTCGCGGATGAACGCGTCGGTTCGAGCGTTGAGCGCGAAGGGCACGCCTTCGGCCTCCGCCGCACGGACCGCGTCGCGCGCCACGGCGACGGCCTCGTCGAACGGCCGCATCCGGTCTTCCAGGTTGGCGCCGACGACGCCGACCCCGATCGCCCGGCGGATCGTCTCGCCCGCGTCGGCGTAGCCGCCCTCGAGGTCGGCGCTCACCGGCAGGTCGGTGGCGGCGACGATCCGGCCGACCATGTCGAGCATCAGGTCGAGCGGGATGTTCTCGCCGTCCTCGTACCCGAGGGTCGCGGCGATGGAGTGGCTGGCGGTCGCGAGTGCGCGGGTCTCGGGCAGCGCGGCGATCGTCGTGGCGGTGATCGCATCCCAGACGTTGACGACCTGGAGGAGTTCGGGGGCGTGGTGGAGGCGGCGCAGCTCGGTGCCGCGTTCGGTGATGGTGGCCATGACGCCACCATACGACCGCGCGCGTGCGACCTCTAGGATGGCCCCATGACCCAGCCGGTGGCGCCCAGCGAGGCGCCCCACGACGCCCCCGGCGAGGGACGCAAGACCCTGTCGGCGACGGGGCGCCGACTGTCGGTCAACGCCGTCGTCGACTACGCGTTCTTCCTCTTCGGCGGGGCGTCCGCGATCTGGCTGGCGTGGTTGGTCTTCACCGAGAGCTTCGGCTGGGGCTGGTTCCTCATCCTGTTCTTCGTGCTGTTCTGGCTCGTGCTCGCGTATCTGGTGCTGCCGCGGCTGCACCGCATCCTGACCCAGATCTACGTCCCCGACTACTTCATCGGCCGGGCGCGCACGAGCGACGGATTGCTCGGCGATCCCGTGAACCTGGCGCTTCTCGGGTCGGAGGAGCAGTTGGACGACGCGATGCGCGCGGCCGGATGGACGCGGGCCGACGACGTCACCTTCGCCTCCAGCCGCCGCATCGTCACCTCCACCCTGCTGCGGCGCAGCTACGACGAGGCACCGGTCAGCCCGCTGTTCCTGTTCGGTCACCAGCAGGACGTCGCGTACCAGCAGGAGGTGAAGGGCAACCCCGCCAAGCGGCATCACGTGCGGTTCTGGAAGTGCCCGGACGGCTGGCTCCTGCCGGGCGGCCACAAGGTGGATTGGCTCGCCGCCGGCACCTTCGACAAGTCGGTCGGGTTCTCGCTCTTCACCCTGCAGATCACCCACAAGATCGACGCCAACACCGACATCGAGCGCGACCACATCGTCAGCACCCTGCTCTCCGCCGACGTGGGGGTGGAGGTCGACGTCATCCGCGACTTCTCCACCGGCTACCACTCGCGCAACGGCGGCGGGGACAGCATCGAGACCGACGGCGACCTCCCCGTCATCGATCTGGAGCGGGTGCCCGTCGACGCCGAGGCTACGCGCGTGGTGCAGCAGGCGGAAGCGCGCAGGATCGCCCTCGCCGAGCGCCGTCCGGTCCCGATCGCGCTCGGGTTCCTGCTCATGCTGCTGCGGGTGGGAGCCGGCGCGCTCTTCATCGCCCTCACGATCCTCAGCTGGCGTGCCTGGGTGGGCTCGCTGTATGCCTCCGGAGACCTGGTCGGGGTCGATCGCCATCAGGCCGACGTCATCTTCGGTGTCCTGCTCGGCATCTTCGGTGCGGGGCTCGTCTTCTACTTCCTGCTCGGCCTGCTCGTCTTCTTCGGGAGCAACTGGGCGCGGATCGCCTCGATGTCGTTCAGCGCGATGCTGATCGTGTTCGCCGCCATCGACTTCTTCAACGGTGGCCCGCAGGTCTCGCTGCGCAACAACCTGTTCGGCCTGCCGCTCGACATCCTCGTGGTGCTCGCGCTCTCGTCCCAGCGGGCCCGTCAGTGGGCGCGCCGCCCCCGCGGCTCGCGCCGGGTCGGGACCGCGACGGCGGATGCGCAGGCGCTCGCCGCGGCGCGGGCGCCCGCGGACGACACGACGACCGCGTAGCCGCCTGGGCCGCGTGTCCGCGTAGGCGCGCGACCTACATCAGAGTCTTCTTGCCCGGCCCGGACGATTTGAGCGCCGCCTCCTCCGCGTCGAGGAACGCCAGCACGGAACGCACGGCCGGCTCCTGGTAGCGTCCCTCCGCGCGCGCGGTCAGCACGGCCTGCCGTTCGGCGGTGATCATCGTGCGGCGCAGGTGCCGGTACTCCATCGGGGTGTCCTCCGTCTCGTCCGGCGACGGGTTCTCCAGCGCGTCCGAGAGGAAGACGGCGTTGACCCGCAGCCGTTCGATCACCCGCTCGTCCTCGTTGCCCGTCACCTGCGTCTCCAGGTGCTCCAGCCCCGCCGTCTGCGCTTCGGCGAGCAGCCGCTGCATCTCGCTCGCCTCCTGCGCGAAGTCGGGGGAGGGCAGGTGGAGGCGGCGGATGACCCAGGGGAGGGCCAGCCCCTCCAACAGGGTTGCGACCACGACCACGAACGCGAGGAACTGCAGGAACTCCCGGTGCGGCGTCTCCTTCGGCAGCAGGAACACCGCCGCGAGCGTCACCACCCCGCGGATGCCGGCGAACGACACCGCGATCCCGGTCGGCCACGACCACCCGCGCTCGCGCAGCCGCCGGGGGCCGTACTTGTAGAGCGCGGTCGTGCCCACCATCCACAGGAACCGCGACAGGAACAGTGCCACCAGCACCACCGCGCTGATGATCACCGTCTCCCACACCGTGATGCCCGACCGGAACGCCCCGCTCAGGATGCTCGAGAGCTCCAGCCCGATGAACAGGAACACCGCGTTCTCGAGCAGGAACTGGATGGTGCGCCAGTTGATCGTCTCCGCGATGCGGGCCTCGGCCGTCTGGATGGTCGGCGACCGGTACCCGAGGTACAGGCCCGCCACGACGACCGAGAGGATGCCCGACCCGTGCAGGAACTGCGACGGGATGAACGCCAGGTACGGCGTGATGAGTCCGAGCGACGTGTCCAGCACGGGGGAGCGGAGCTGCTTGCGGATGATCGCCAGGACCCAGCCGACGGCGAGCCCGACCCCGATGCCGACCACGACCGCCAGACCGAACTCGCCCGCGATCGCCCACGGGTTGATCACGCTGACGATGGCCGCGATGCTCGCGTTCAGGGCCACGAGCGCGGTCGCGTCGTTGAGCAGGCTCTCGCCCTCGAGCACGGTCACGAGCCGGCGCGGGAGGTGACCGCGGCCGGCGATCGCGGTCACGGCGACCGTGTCCGTGGGCGCGACCACCGCCCCGAAGGCGAAGGCCGCAGCGAGCGTGATGGCCGGCACCACGAGCCACGTGGCGAATCCGACAGCGATCACGGTGAACGCCACGAGCCCGACGGAGAGCAGCAGGATGCCGTCGCGCCTGGCGCGGACGTCGACGATCGAGGTCTGGATGGCGGCCGCGAACAGCAGCGGCGGCAGCAGACCGTAGAGCACGACCTCGGGTTCCAGGGCGATCTGCGGCACTCCGGGGATGAACGACGCCACGGCGCCGACGACGACCAGCACCACCGGGGCCGACCAGCCGACGCGGCGGGACAGCCCGGTGACGGTGACCGTGACGAGGACGAACGACACGATCCAGACGATGGTGGCTACCGGATCCATGCTGTTCATGATGGCCGCAACGCGAAGCGGGCAGCAATGGTTCCCACGAGTCGGTGGAGAACCCGTTCGCCGTCAGCGATGGGGAGCGTCCGGTGCAGCAGTGCCGACAGCAGGGACGGCCGCAGTGCCATTCGCGTGCGCCGCGCACCGCAGCACATCGCACTCCTCGCAGACCACGAGCTGCTCGTGGCACGACGGGTCCGCGCAGTTGCGCATCCGGCTGGTCGCCGCACCGCATCCCGCGCACCGGCCGATCACCGCGGCCTCCTCGCCGAAGGTCACCGACCCGCGCCCGTCGAAGACGTACAGCGAACCCTCCCAGAGACCGCTGTCCCCGAACGCCTCCCCGTACCGGACGATCCCGCCGTCGAGCTGGTACACCTCCTGGAACCCGCGCGACTTCATCAGCCCCGACAGCACCTCGCAGCGGATGCCGCCGGTGCAGTACGTGACGACCGGCTTGTCCTTGAGGTGGTCGTACGCGCCGCTCTCCAACTCCGCCACGAACTCGCGGGTGTTGGCCACGTCCGGGACGACGGCGCCCCGGAACCGTCCGATCTCGGCCTCGAAGCGGTTGCGCCCGTCGAAGAACACCACGTCGTCGCGCGCCTCGATCAGCTCGTGCAGCTCTCGCGGGGCGAGGCGCTCGCCGCCGCCCACGACGCCGTGTTCATCGACCCGCAGCTCGGCGGGTGCGCCGAAGGACACGATCTCCTCCCGCACCTTCACCGACAGCTTCGGGAAATCGAGGCTGCGTCCGTCGGCGTCGAGACCCGAACCACTGCTCCACTTCGCGTCCAGCTCCCGGAATCCGGGGTACTCGCGCGTGGAGCGCAGATACCGCTTCACGGCATCGAGTTCGCCCCCGACTGTGCCGTTGATGCCGTCCTTCGAGATGAGGATGCGGCCGCGCAGCCCGAGCGACGCGCAGAGGTCGCGCTGCCACAGCCGCACCGCCTCCGGATCGGGGAGCGGTGTGAACGCGTAGTAGAGCAGGATCTTGGGCACGGGCACCTGACGATGGTAGGCGACCCGTGCCGTGAGAGGCCCGTCCGCCAGCGGCCCGCGCGCGCGAAACTGCGAGCGTCGGAAGTTTCGTTCGCCAAGTGTTCAGCCAGTTCGGGCAAGGTGGGAGTAGCCTCCACGGCGCGCACTTCGGCAGAAAGGCGGTTCCTTGCGAACCATCGTCATCATCCCCACCTACAACGAGCGGGAGAACGTGGGCCCGATCGTCGGTCGGGTGCGCGCGTCCGTCCCCTCGGCCGAGGTGCTCGTGGTGGACGACAACTCCCCGGACGGCACGGGCGAGATCGCGGACGCTCTGGCGGCGACCGACGCCAACGTCCACGTGCTGCACCGCGCCGGTAAGGACGGCCTCGGCGCCGCCTATCGCGAGGGGATGCGCTGGGCGCTCGACGCCGGCTACGACCGCATCGTCGAGATGGATGCGGACGGCTCGCACCGCCCGGAGGAGCTCTCCCGCCTGCTCGACGCCCTGCGCGGGAGCGAGCCCGGAACGGGCGCCGACCTCGTGCTCGGGTCGCGCTGGGTCCCCGGTGGCGGCGTCGTCAACTGGCCCGCCCGCCGCCGACTGCTGTCGCGGGGAGGCAGCGCCTATTCGCGCATCGCGCTCGGGGTGCCGGTCCGTGACGTCACGGGCGGCTACCGCGCCTTCACCGCCGACGCGCTCAGCCGCATCCACTTCGCAGACGTGGAGAGCCAGGGGTACTGCTTCCAGATCGACATGCTGCGCCGCGCCTATCGTGCGGGGCTCTCGGTCGCCGAGGTGCCGATCACGTTCGTCGAGCGCGAGCACGGCGCGTCCAAGATGACCGGCGGAATCGTCGCCGAGGCGATGCTCCGCGTCACGGGATGGGGGATCAGCGGACTCCCCGCGCGCTTCCGCCGGCGTCCCGCGCCCGCCGGGATCTCCGAATCCGCTCAGCGCGTCTGATCCTCCGGCCCACTGCGCACGGGGCGAGCGTAGGTTACGGATATGACCTCGAATGATCCCCTCGAGCGCTTCGGCGCCGTCCCTCACTTCAGCCTGACCAGCGACGACATCGCCGACGACCGGCCGCTCTCCCGTGAGCAGTGGGGCGCCGGCGGCGGAGGCGGAGACGTCTCGCCGCAGCTGGCGTGGAGCGGGTTCCCGGCCGAGACGAAGAGCTTCGCCGTCACCATCCACGACCCCGACGCCCCGACCGGCTCAGGATTCTGGCACTGGGCGGTGTTCAACATCCCGGCGGATGTCAACTCCCTTCCCGCCGGAGCCGGCGCCGAGGGCGGGGCCGATCTGCCGCAGGGCGCCTCGATGCTCTCGAACGAGCTGGGCGCGAAGAGCTTCACCGGTGCGGGCCCTCCGCCCGGGACCGGCACCCACCACTACAACGTGATCGTGCACGCCCTGGACGTCGAGCGCCTCGACCTCGATCCCGGGTCGACGCCCGCCGTGCTCGGTTTCAACGCGCACTTCCACACGCTCGCGCGTGCGGTGCTCACCCCGGTCGCCACCGCGGGCGACATCTGAGCACAGCCCGCGCCGTGCGGGGCCATGGGCGGTCGTGCGGGCCGCCGCCTCAGTGCTTGGTGCCCGTGAGGGCGAGGACGCCGCCGAGGCCGATCATCATCACGCCTCCGGCGGCGCCCAGGCGCTCCACTCGCTTGGGCGAGCGCCCGAACCACTGGCGTGCGGTGCCCGCGGCCAGCGCCCAGATGCTGTCGAAGAGCAGGGCGAGCACGAGGAAGACGACGCCCAGCTCGAACAGCTGCAGCGGGATGCCGCCGGCGCCGTAGTCGACGAACTGGGGCAGCACGGCGACGAAGAACACAAGTGACTTCGGGTTCGTGAGCCCGACCAGGAACCCCTCGCCCAGGATGCGCCACGGCGACCGCGACGGCTGGTCCTCGTGCGTCACCGCGGTGTGCCGCCGATGGCGGATCGCCTGGATGCCCAGGTACACCAGGTACGCCGCGCCCACGAGCTTGATCACCGTGAACACGACGACCGACTGCGCCACGAGCGCGCCGATCCCGAGTGCGACGGCGATCACGAGGGGCAGCATCCCGAGCGCGTTGCCGAGGACGCTGAGCAGGCCTCCCGCCCGGCCCAGCGCCAGCGACCGGCCGATCACGAAGAGCACGCTCGGGCCCGGAATGACGATGAGCGCCACCGAGGCGAGCGCGAACGCGAGGAGGGAGGGGCCCGGGACCATGAGCAGAGCGTAGCGAGGTAGGTTCGATACGTGAAGATCCACAACGTCCGTGTGCACCGCAGCGAGGAGAACCTCGCCCGTCAGGACCAGCTCGCCTGGAAGATCGCGGAGGTCGCTGCCGACCCCGTGGAGGTCGACGCCGAGGTCACCGAGATGGTGATCAACCGGGTGATCGACAACGCGGCCGTCGCCGCTGCGTCCCTCACTCGCCGGCCGGTCGTCTCCGCGCGCTCGCAGGCGCTCGCTCACCCACTCCCGGTCCGCGAACTCGAGGAGCTCACCGGCTCCACGGAACGCCCGCAGGACGGCGCCACCGTCTTCGGCGAGCAGGAGGCCGTGCGCGTCTCCCCGGAGTGGGCCGCGTGGGCGAACGGCGTGGCCGTTCGGGAGCTCGACTATCACGACACCTTCCTGGCTGCGGAGTACTCACATCCCGGCGACAACATCCCGCCGATCACGGCGGTCGCCCAGCACGCGGCCCGCGCCTTCGGCCTGACCGGCCGCGAGCTGGTCCGGGGGATCGCGACCGGGTACGAGGTGCAGATCGATCTGGCGAAGGCGATCAGTCTGCACGCGCACAAGATCGACCATGTCGCGCACCTGGGCCCGTCGGCTGCCGCCGGCATCGGGACGCTGCTCGGCCTGCCGGTGGAGACGATCTTCCAGGCCATCGGGCAGGCGCTGCACACCACGACCGCGACCCGGCAGTCCCGCAAGGGGGAGATCTCGTCGTGGAAGGCGCACGCCCCGGCCTTCGCCGGCAAGATGGCGGTCGAGGCGATCGACCGGGCCATGCGCGGCGAGACGAGCCCGACCCCGATCTACGAGGGTGAGGACAGCGTGATCGCCTGGCTGCTGGACGGCCCGTCCGCCTCCTACGACGTGCCGCTGCCGGTTTCGGGGGAGGCGAAGCGGGCGATCCTGGACTCGTACACGAAGGAGCATTCGGCGGAGTACCAGGCGCAGGCGTGGATCGATCTGGCCCGCAAGCTGCACCACGCGTACCCGGAGGTCGCGGACCCGTCCCGGGTGGAGTCGATCCTGATCCACACCTCGCACCACACGCACTTCGTGATCGGTTCGGGGGCGAACGACCCGCAGAAGTACGACCCGACCGCGTCCCGGGAGACCCTGGACCACTCGATCCCGTACATCTTCACCGTCGCCCTCCAGGACGGCGGCTGGCACCACGTCGAGTCGTACCTGCCGTCGCGTGCGGCCCGCCCGGACACGGTGGAGCTCTGGGGCAAGGTGACCACCACGGAGGATCCCGAGTGGACCCGCCGCTATCACTCGATCGACCCCGCGGAGAAGGCGTTCGGCGGCCGGGTGGAGATCCGGCTCGCTGACGGCCGGGTGATCACCGATGAGATCGCCGTCGCCGACGCCCACCCGCTCGGGGCTCGCCCGTTCGCCCGGGCGGACTATGTGACCAAGTTCCGCACCCTCGCGCAGGACGTGCTGGAGGAGGCAGAGATCGAACGCTTCCTCGCCCTGGCCGAGCGTCTCCCGTCGCTGTCGGCCGCGGAGCTCGGTGGTCTCACGATCACCGCCGCGCCGGGGGTGCTCGCGTCCGTTCCGACTCCGAAGGGACTGTTCTGATGTTGTACTCCTCCCTCCCCGCCCACGAGAAGCGGGCCGCGTTCCGTGCCCGACTGGCCTCCGGTGAACTGATCCGGATGCCCGGGGCGTTCAATCCCCTCTCCGCCCGGCTGATCGAGCGCAAAGGCTTCGAGGGCGTCTACATCTCCGGCGCCGTCCTCTCCGCCGATCTCGGTCTGCCCGACATCGGCCTGACCACCCTCACCGAGGTCGCCGGCCGGTCGGCGCAGATCACTCGTATGACCGACCTGCCCGCCCTGGTCGATGCGGACACCGGGTTCGGGGAGCCGATGAACGTCGCCCGCACCGTCCAGTCCCTCGAGGATGCCGGCGTCGCGGGTCTGCACATCGAGGACCAGGTCAACCCGAAGCGGTGCGGCCACCTCGATGGCAAGCAGGTCGTCGACGAGGACACTGCTCTCAAGCGCATCCGCGCCGCAGCCGACGCCCGCCGTGACCCCAACCTCCTCATCATGGCCCGCACCGACATCCGCGCCGTCGACGGCTTGGGCGCCGCGATCGACCGGGCCAAAGCCCTCGTCGACGCTGGTGCCGACGCGATCTTCCCCGAAGCGATGGCCGACCTGTCCGAGTTCGAAGCCGTCCGCCAGGCGATCGACGTGCCCATGCTGGCCAACATGACCGAGTTCGGCAAGAGCGACCTCTTCACCGTCGACCAGCTTCGCGACGTCGGGGTGAACATCGTCATCTGGCCCGTCTCCCTCCTCCGTTTGGCTATGGGTGCCGCCGAACGCGGCCTCGATCAGCTTCTCGGCGAGGGAACCCTGAAGCCGATGCTCGGTGAGATGCAGCATCGCGCCGATCTGTATGACCTGATTGACTACGAGGGATACAACGCGTTCGACACTTCGGTGTTCAATTTCGACGTGCGCCGCTAGCGCGACGCAGGACGGAGCGAAGGAGCTCGCATGACCGATCCGCAGATCCACAAGGGCCTCGCCGGAGTCGTGGTGGACACCACCACCGTCTCGTCCGTGAATCCGGAGACCAACTCCCTGCTCTACCGCGGTTATCCCGTGCAGGAGCTCGCGGCGCAATGCTCGTTCGAGGAGGTCGCCTTCCTCCTCTGGAACGGGGAACTGCCCACCGCGGATCAGCGCGAGGCGTTCGAAGCCCAGGAGCGTTCTCTCCGCCGTCTCGACGACCGTACTCGCCGCGCTCTCGATGACATCCCGACCTCGGCCCACCCGATGGACGCTCTCCGCACCGCCGTCAGCCAGCTCGGCGGCCTGGACGACTCCCTCGAGCAGTCCGACGGAATCCTCGATCCCGAGCTCAACGCGGGCCGGGCCATCTATCTCCTCGCCCAGCTCCCGACGATCGTCGCGTACATCCAGCGCCGCCGCCGCGGCCTGGAGCCGGTCGAGCCCCGCGACGATCTGGACTACTCGCGCAACTTCCTGTGGCTCACCTTCGGGGAGGTTCCGGACGACGTGGTCGTCGACGCCTTCCGCGTCTCGCTGGTGCTCTATGCGGAGCACTCCTTCAACGCCTCAACCTTCACCGCGCGCGTGATCGCCTCCACTCTCTCGGATGTCTACTCCGCCGTGACCGGCGCGATCGGCGCCCTCAAAGGCCCCCTCCATGGAGGTGCCAACGAGGCGGTCATGCACGCGTTCGCCGAGATCGGCACCGCCGAGAAGGCCGAAGCCTGGCTCGACTCCGCCCTGGCCGAGAAGCGCAAGATCATGGGCTTCGGCCACCGCGTCTACAAGAACGGCGATTCCCGCGTCCCGACCATGAAGGCCGCCCTGGAGTCCCTCGTCGAGCACTACGACCGGCAGGAAGTGCTCGACCTCTACAACGCCCTCGAAACCGCGATGGTCGAGCGCAAGAACATCAAGCCCAACCTCGACTACCCGTCGGGCCCCGCCTACAACCTCATGGGTTTCGACACCGACACCTTCACCCCCCTGTTCGCCGCCGCGCGCGTCACCGGCTGGACCGCCCACGTCTTCGAGCAGTACGCAGCCAACTCCCTCATCCGCCCCCTCTCGCAGTACACGGGCCCGGAGGAGCGCCACCTGGACCGCTGATCAGTCCGGGCGACGCCCCAGCTGCTTCGCGAGCTCGCGGTGACCGGACGCCCCAGTGCCCGCGTGCTCGCGGTTGCTTCCGACGCCCTCAGCGCCAGAGCAGCAGCGCTTCTCCCTGGCCGCCTCCACCGCACAGCGCCACGGCCGCACGCCCGGTTCCTCGGCGAGCGAGCTCGTGCGCGGCATGGCCGGCGAGCCGCGCACCCGACGCACCGATCGGGTGCCCGAGCGCGATCGCGCCGCCGTGGACGTTCACAATGTCGCTGTCCACACCGAGATCCGCCATCGACTGCAGCGCCACCGCGGCGAACGCCTCGTTGATCTCGATCAAGTCGAGGTCATCCACGCTCCACCCCGCTCGGGACATGGCGGCCTCGATCGCGTGCGACGGCTGCGAATGGAGCGAGTTGTCCGGTCCCGCCACCTGGCCACTCGCACCCACGACGGCCAGCCAATCCAGTCCGAGCCGTTCGGCGTTCCCACGCGTGGTCAGTACCAGCGCAGCCGCGCCATCACTCAGCGGGGAAGAGTTGCCCGCCGTCAGCGTGCCGCCCTCCGCGAAGCTCGGAGCCAGCCGAGCGAGTGTTTCGGGCGTCGAATCGGGGCGCACCCCCTCATCACTGCTGACGACGAGCGGCTCGCCCTTGCGCTGCGGAATGCTGACCGGTGCGATCTCGTCGTCGAAGACGCCCGCGGCCGCCGCCGCTCCCGCTCGCTGGTGCGACGCAGCGGAGAACGCGTCCTGCGCCTCCCGGGTGAGCCCGAGTCGTTCGGTGTAGCGCTCGGTCGACGCTCCCATCGAGATCCCGTCGAAGGCGTCGGTCAGTCCGTCGTGCGCGGCGGAGTCGAGGGCCTGGATGGATCCGTAGGTCCAGCCCGTGCGTGAACCGGGAAGGACGTGCGGCGCATTGGTCATCGACTCCTGACCGCCGGCGACGACGACCGTCGCCTCGCCCGAGCGGATCAGTCGTGCCGCGTCCGTGACGGCGGCGAGCCCGGAGAGGCAGACCTTGTTGATCGTGGTCGCCGGGACGTTCCAGCCGATCCCCGCCGCGATGGCCGTCTGTCGGGCGGGGTTCTGGCCGGCGCCCGCCTGGAGCACCTGTCCGAAAATCACCGCGTCGACTGCATCGGCATCGAGTCCGGAACGCTTCAGCGCCTGGGCGAGCGCCGCGGCACCGAGCTGTACCGCGGTCTGCGAGGCGAGGGCTCCCTTGATCTTGCCGAACGGGGTTCGGGCGGCGGACAGGATGACGACGTCGTCCGGGCTGACCATGTGCTGCTCCTTACGTTGCTGGATCACTCCATTGTGTCTCCGCCGGCGCCGACCATCCCGGGTCGCGAAGAATCCGTGGACAGATCGTTGATCCACAGGCCTGTGGAGAACTTTCGTCGCGCTTCTCCACAGCAATGCCTCATCGGAGACTTCTCCACAGATTTCAGGCCCCACGGCCCGGTGCACCCAGCGATTCCTACCGTGGTGTCATGTCCCAGCTACCACCAGATGAGGAGGAGTCCCTTGCGAGCGTCCCCGTTCACGACCGGCCGCGCGAGCGCATGCGGCGGCTCGGTGTCGGATCACTCACCGACGACGAGGTGCTCGCGCTCGTGCTCGGATCCGGCCAGACCGGAAAAAGCGTGCGTGCCCTCGCGCGGTCGATCCTCCGCCGCACGGGCGGGTTCCCCGGCCTCGCGACGATGGACTTCGCGCGGCTCGAGACCCTTCCCGGCGTGGGCCCCGCGACGGCGGGCCGTCTCGTCGCGATCATCGAGATCTGGCGGCGAGCCGGCACGTCATCCGCCTGGACGCGCCTGGTCGACGACAAGGCGATCGCCGACATCGTCCGGCCGGAGCTTCTGCATCGCGACAGCGAGCGCTTTCTCGTGGTTGTGGCCGATCGCGCGTCCCGTCCGCTCGAGCTCGTCCTCCTCCGCGACGGCGGAGTCGACGACGCACGCATCCAGCCGGCGGATGTCCTGCAGTCGGTCATCACCCGGGGAGGCAGGTCGTTCGCCGTCGCGCACAACCATCCGTCCGGGGTCACCGACGCGTCTGTCGCTGACCTCGTGCTCACCCGTCGACTCGACCAGGCGGCTGCGACGATCGGGCTCCGCTTCCTCGGCCACATCCTCGTCGCGGGCGACCAGTGGTCGGCGATCGCCTCGCCCGGGACGGGTCCTACGGGGTCAGGCGGGTCGGCCCGCGGAAGAGGTAGGTCGTCTCGCGAAGGTTCGAAAGGTGGAGCATGAGCATCAGCACGCGCGCCAGGCCCATCCCGAATCCTCCGTGCGGCGGTACGCCGTAGCGGAAGAAGGCAAGGACGTCCTCGAGCTCCTCGACCGAGAGACCCTTCTCGCGCGCCTGCTTCTCGATGATGTCGACCCGGTGCTCGCGCTGGGCTCCCGTGGAGATCTCGACCCCGTTGAAGATGAGGTCGTAGCTCTTGGTGATCGAGTCATCGTCCTCGTGCCGCATGTGGTAGTACGGGCGGATCGTCGAGGCGTAATCCGTCAGGAAGACGAACTCGTGGCCGTAGGTCTCCTTCACATACGCAGAGATCTGGCGCTCGCCCTCGGGGTCCATGTCGTCGTCGTCACGGGGAACCTCGTAGCCGCGCTCGGCCACGATCCGCTTGGCCTCGGCGAGCGGGATCCGCGGGAACGGCGTCGCAGGCACGGTGACCTCGACGCCGAACAGCGCCTCGATCTCCTCGCCGTGCTTCTCCTTGACCGCCGTGAATCCGGCGACGAGGAGCTCCTCGTGCACCTTCATGACGTCCTCGTGGCTGTCGATCCAACTGAGCTCGGTGTCGATGCTCGTGAACTCGGTCGCGTGCCGGCTGGTGAAGCTGGGGTCGGCGCGGAACGCCGGCCCGATCTCGAACACACGGCCGAAGCCTGCGGCCTGAGCCATCTGCTTGAAGATCTGCGGGCTCTGCGCGAGGTAGGCGGTGGTCTCGAAGTAGTCCAGCTCGAAGAGCTCGGCCCGCGACTCGGAGGCGGAGGCCATCAGCTTCGGCGTGTGGATCTCGACGAAGCCGTTCTCGACCCAGTACTGACGGAGCGCGTGCTCGAACGTCGTCTGCACGCGGAAGATCAGGTTGTTCTTCGGCTCGCGCAGATCGAGGAAGCGCCAGTCCATGCGCTTGTCGATACCGCTGTCGGCGGCGATGGGCGTCTCCGGGATGGCGGCGGTCTCCACGGTGAGAGAGCTCAGCTTGATCTCGATGCCGCCGAGCTTGACGCGCTCATCGTGCTTCAGCTCGCCAGTGGCGCGCACGAAGCTTCCCTGAGAAAGACCGGAGATGGTGGTGGCGGGCTCGTCGGCGACGACCGTGCCGTCCTCCGCGACGGTGCGCGGGTTGACCAGCTGCACCGCTCCGGACTCGTCGCGCAGCACGACGAACTGCACCTTCTTCTGGTCCCGGACGGTTTCAACCCATCCGGCGACGCTGACGGGGCCGTCAGGATGGGCGGCGAGGTCTCTGATCAAAACGCGTGCGGTCACGATCAGCAAGCCTACCGCCCGGGCCTACCGCCTGGAGGGGCCCCGATGCGGGCGCCCGTGCCCGCGCTCAGTGAATTCAAGGGAAGAGGCTCCGTAGACTGGGGCTGTGGTAGCAAGCCAGGTTCATCTCGTCCGCCATGGCGAGGTGTTCAATCCCGACGGCATCCTGTATGGCAGGCTGCCGGGCTTCGGCCTCTCCAAACTCGGGCACCGGATGGCTCAGGCCGCGGCCGACGAGATCATCTCGCGCGGCCGCCCCGTGGCCTCCGTTCGCGTCTCACCGCTGCAGCGGACCCGCGAATCGGCGGCCCCTGTCCTGGCAGCGGTCGGGTTGGAGCCCATGATCGACGAACGGATCATCGAGCCGACGAACCACTTCGAAGGCACCGTCATGCGGCGCGCGCTCAAGAAGCCGCAGAACTGGCCGTTCCTCATCAATCCGGTACGCCCGAGCTGGGGCGAGGCCTACGCGAGCATCGAGAAGCGGATGCGGGCGGCCATCGACGATGCCTTCGAGTCCGTCGACGAGGGCGATGTCGTCCTGGTCAGTCACCAGCTCCCGATCTGGATCTCTCATCTGTCGGTCGCCGGCGAGCGGTTCTGGCACGACCCGCGTTCCCGGCGCTGTGCGCTCTCGAGCATCACGACCTTCGAGCGCACCACCGAGCCGGCAGAGACGCCGACCGCCGGAGCAACAGCTGCGGGCCCAGCCGATTCCGCCGATGCCACCGCACCTGTCCTCCGTCTCATCGAGGTCGGGTACGTCGAGCCCGCCGCCGATCTCCAAGCCTCGGCGACCGATGTGGGAGCCGTGTGATGCGCACCCCGAAGACCCGAACCCGACGGCGCCTCGCTCTCGTGCTGCCCGCCGCGGCCGCCGCGACCGCGCTCCTGCTCAGCGGCTGCACGGCCAACGACAGCCTCGCCTCGCAGTACCGCTCCGGCAGCGGCCAGAACTACATCGCCGGGGACGGCACGGTCAGCGAGTTCGCCGCAGGCAGCCGTGGCGACGCGGTCAGCTTCCAGGGCGAACTCGCCGACGGTTCACCGGTCTCCTCCAAGGACTACACCGGCGACGTCCTCGTCGTGAACTTCTGGTACGCGGGGTGCCCGCCGTGCCGGGTCGAGGCTCCCGACCTCGAGGCGCTCTACCAGAAGTACAAGACCGAGGGAGTCGATTTTCTCGGCGTCAACCTCTACGACTCGGCAAGCACGGCCGCGAGCTTCGAGAAGGACAAGGGCGTGACGTACCCGTCGGTCCTCGACCGTGACACCGGATCCGTGCTCCTCGCCTTCAGCAAGACCGTCCCGCCGAAGGCGACGCCGACCACTCTGGTGATCGACAAGAAGGGGCGCGTCTCCGCGCGCATCCTGGGCGCGATCCCCGACCGCAGTATCCTCGACTCGCTGATCTCCGACGCCGTGGCCGAGAACTGACGTGGGAGGCGTGGGAGAGATCGTCTTCAGCGGCCAGCTGGCGCTGGCGCTGCCGATCGCGTTGCTCGCCGGCCTCGTGTCGTTCGCGTCGCCGTGCGTGCTCCCGCTCGTACCGGGATACCTGGCCTACGTCGGCGGCATCAGCGACCCGGGAGGCAAGCGGGATCGGTCCCGTGTGGTCACCGGAGTCGCGCTGTTCGTCCTCGGCTTCGCCGTCGTGTTCATCGCCTACGGCGCCGCTTTCGGCGCGCTGGGGCTCTGGCTGGTGCGCTGGCAGGAGATCGTGATCCGGGTCCTCGGCGTCCTCGTGATCATCATGGGCCTGGTATTCATCGGGCAGTTCTCTTTCCTCCAGCGCACGATCAAGCCGGGCTGGCGGCCGGCGACGGGACTGATCGGTGCCCCGCTCCTCGGGATCGTGTTCGGCCTCGGCTGGACGCCCTGCATCGGTCCGACCCTCGCGGCCATCAGCGCGCTGAGCGTGGGCACGGGCTCACCGTGGCGCGGTGCCCTCCTCGGGCTCTTCTACTGCATCGGGCTCGGCATCCCGTTCTTGCTCGTGGCTCTCGGCTTCGACTGGGTTGCGGGGTCGGTCGCCTTCATCAAGCGCCACATCCGCACCATCAACATCATCGGCGGCGTCCTGCTGGTGATCATCGGCATTCTCATGGCCTCGGGCCTCTGGAGCGCAATCATGTCCCAGTTCTTGGCGGTGATCCAAGGTTTTGAGCCGGCCCTCTGATCACATCGACTCCGCGCCTCCGCACGTCGACCCCGACGTCGTCCAGCCGAAGCTGGGCCCCCTGGGGTGGCTGCGCTGGTTCTGGCGGCAGCTCACGAGCATGCGGACGGCACTGTTCCTGCTCCTGCTGCTGGCGGTCGCGGCCGTGCCCGGATCCCTGGTCCCGCAGCGCACAGCCGACCCGAACGGCGTCATCCAGTACTTCACCGACAACCCGCAGCTCGCGCCGGTTCTCGACAAGCTGCAGTTCTTCGACGTCTACACGTCGGCATGGTTCTCGGCCATCTACCTGCTGCTGTTCGCATCCCTGATCGGATGCATCATCCCGCGCACGAAGCACCACTTCATCGCGATGCGCGCCAAGCCGCCGAAGACGCCCGTACGCCTGACCCGGATGGCGGGGTTCCAGGCGCGGATCCTGCCGTCGGAGCTCCGAGCCGACGCGCCCGAGCCGATCGCCGAGGCGCGGGAGATCCTCCGGAAGGCCCGCTACCGGACCGCGATCTACGAAGACGGCCGTTCGGTCTCCGTCTCGGCCGAACGCGGCTATCTGCGTGAGAGCGGAAACCTCGTCTTCCATATCGCCCTCCTGGGCGTCCTGGTCGCGATCGGCGTCGGCGGCGGCTTCGGCTACACCGGGCAGAAGGTGGTCGTCGAGGGGCAGAGCTTCGTGAACAGCCTTCCCTCGTACAACTCGTTCAACCCGGGACGCTTCTTCAGCGACGCGGCTCTCGCACCGTTCTCCATCCGCGTCGACAAGCTCGACGTGTCGTACGAGACCAAGAACAAGAACGCGGTCGGCGCTCCGCTCGACTACACGGCGCACGTGAAGACGACGGGGCCGGGCGATGCGTCGAGCTCGACCACCATCAAGGTGAACGAACCTCTCGCCATCGGCGGGACGAACGTGTACCTCCTCGGAAACGGATATGCGCCGACCGTCACGGTGCGCGACCCCAGCGGCAAGGTCGTCTTCAGCGACTCCGTCCCGTTCCTGGCGGAGGACGCACGGCTCACCTCGTTGGGCTGGATCAAGATCCCGGACGGCTTGAAGGACCAGGTCGGGATGAGGGGCTTCTTCTATCCGACCGTCGGCGACAGCCAGACGGCGAGCGGAGCCCTGACCTCCACCTTCCCGGGTCTGAACGATCCGCTTCTCAGCTTGAACGTCTACGTCGGAGATCTCGGCGTCGACAGTGGTGTCCCGCAATCGGTCTACAGCCTGAACACGGACAAGCTGAAGCAGGTGGCCGGCCCGCCGACCACGACCAAGGCCCTGCAGATCAAGCTCGGCCAGACGGTCGAGCTTCCGAACGGCCTCGGGACGATCTCGCTCGACAACGTGAAGCGTTACGTCTCGCTCGACGTTCATCACGATCCCGCGCAGGGGTGGGTGCTCGCCTTCGCGGTGCTGATCTTCGCCGGACTGCTGACCGCCCTGTTCGTCCCGCGACGTCGTATCTGGGTGAAAGCCGTCGAGAACCAGGACGGCTCGCTCACGCTGGAGTACGCTGGCCTCGCCCGTGGTGAGGACCCCAACCTGATCGCCGCCGTCTCCGCTATCGCGGAGGAACACGCGACCTCCCTCACCCGCCAACAGAAGAATTAGGTTTTCACCGTGACCGAGACCCTGTCCCAGCTCTCCACCGTGTTCATCTACGCGGCGATGGGGGTCTACGCCGCCGCGTTCATCGCATTCGCGCTCGATCTCGCCAGACGAGGGGCGCGAGTGACAGCGGTCGAGGCCGCATCGGTTCCCAGCGCCGTCGCCCGGCGCGCCGCCGTGCCGGCGAACGCGGGAGCGCGCACGACGATCACAGCCGACACCGGTGGATCCCCGCGCGTGGAGGCACCACCGAGTTCTGCGCTCGGACGGCTCTCGTCCCGGATCAGCTCGCGCATCGAGGACGATGTGATGAACGGGTCCGTCTCGTCGACGTCGATCCGCTGGGCTTTCGCGCTCACGATCATCGGCTTCGCCTTCCACCTCGTGGCGACGGTGCTCCGCGGGATCGCGGCCGCCCGGGTCCCGTGGGCCAACATGTGGGAGTTCTCGATGACGGGGACCCTCGTCATCATCGGCGTCTTCTTGGTCGCCAACCTCAAGTGGGACATCAAGTACCTCGGGACGTTCATCGTCGGGTTGGTCCTGGTGCTCCAGGGCATCGCCCTGCTCCGGTACTACGTTCCGGTGGTGCCACTCCAGCCGGCGCTGCAGTCGTACTGGCTCGTCATCCACATCATCGTCGCCGTGCTGGGCACGGCCTTCTTCGCGCTCGGTTTCGCGCTGTCCGGTCTGCAGCTGCTGCAGTACCGGCGCGAGCGGCAGATCGCCGAGTCGCGTCCGCAGCAGTTCCGGTTCCTCGCGACCCTGCCCAGCTCGGTCGCGCTCGAGAACCTCGCCTACCGGATCAACATCGTCGGCTTCATCGCCTGGACCTTCACCCTCATCGCCGGAGCGATCTGGGCCGAGAAGGCATGGGGTCGTTACTGGGGTTGGGACACCAAGGAGGTCTGGACCTTCGTGATCTGGGTCATCTACGCGGGGTACATCCACGCGCGCGCCACCCGTGGATGGCGCGGATCCCGTTCGGCTTGGCTCGCGATCATCGGCTTCGCCGCCGTGATGTTCAACTTCGGGATCGTGAACGTGTTCTTCAAAGGACTGCACACGTACTCGGGGTTGTGACCCGCCCCTCACGTCGACCGGAAAGCGTCGGCCGGAATCCTGCACAGGATCCGGGCCGGCGCTTTCGTCATTCCTGGGCTGGTTCTTCAGTGGGACCACGGCCGCTGGCGGGGCAGCACCCGCCGGGGCGCTTGACGAAAATCCGCGTGATTCCGCGGAAGTCAAGCGCGACACGCCCGGGATGAACGCGAGATTTGCACGCTCTCGGGGACCTGCGTAAAGTACTTACTTGTCACCCCAAAGGTGCGGGAGAGCGGAAGAGCTTCCCGGCCTCAAGAGGGACCAAATCCTTAGCCTAGCGGCAAATCGGAACTTGTAAGAGTTCCTTTGTTGCGCTTAGGATTAACACCCCACTCACTGAGCAGGTCTAACCGGTTCGGTTCGTGCAAATCGGATGTATCCCACGATGGATGAACGAAAGAGCGCGAAACGGCCGACTTGACAAACTGACTGAGAGTGGTAAGGTAGAGAAGTTGCCTCACAGAGCAGCCCGAGAGGGTGAAAGGTGAGAGCGTCCGATCCTTGAGAACTCAACAGCGTGCACAATGTCAAATGCCAAATAACCTCGGTATTGACTTGAAAGACTTCGGTCTGATGGTCGATACGAGATTCCTTTGGATTAGAACAGAATGTCAGTAGATATTCGAAACTAGTCAAGACAAACTCGCAGTGCTTGGACACATTTCCTGTCCTGCCTGCACAATGTTTCCCAGTCGCTTGCGACTGTGGAGCTAAACATTTACGGAGAGTTTGATCCTGGCTCAGGACGAACGCTGGCGGCGTGCTTAACACATGCAAGTCGAACGATGAACCAGGAGCTTGCTCTTGGGGATTAGTGGCGAACGGGTGAGTAACACGTGAGTAACCTGCCCTTGACTCTGGGATAACCTCCGGAAACGGAAGCTAATACCGGATACGAACTGCGAAGGCATCTTCAGCAGTTGGAAAGAACTTCGGTCAAGGATGGACTCGCGGCCTATCAGGTAGTTGGTGAGGTAACGGCCCACCAAGCCTACGACGGGTAGCCGGCCTGAGAGGGTGACCGGCCACACTGGGACTGAGACACGGCCCAGACTCCTACGGGAGGCAGCAGTGGGGAATATTGCACAATGGGCGCAAGCCTGATGCAGCAACGCCGCGTGAGGGATGACGGCCTTCGGGTTGTAAACCTCTTTTAGTAGGGAAGAAGCGAAAGTGACGGTACCTGCAGAAAAAGCACCGGCTAACTACGTGCCAGCAGCCGCGGTAATACGTAGGGTGCGAGCGTTGTCCGGAATTATTGGGCGTAAAGAGCTCGTAGGCGGTCTGTCGCGTCTGCTGTGAAAACCCGAGGCTCAACCTCGGGCCTGCAGTGGGTACGGGCAGACTAGAGTGCGGTAGGGGAGAATGGAATTCCTGGTGTAGCGGTGGAATGCGCAGATATCAGGAGGAACACCGATGGCGAAGGCAGTTCTCTGGGCCGTAACTGACGCTGAGGAGCGAAAGCGTGGGGAGCGAACAGGATTAGATACCCTGGTAGTCCACGCCGTAAACGTTGGGCGCTAGATGTGGGGACCATTCCACGGTTTCCGTGTCGCAGCTAACGCATTAAGCGCCCCGCCTGGGGAGTACGGCCGCAAGGCTAAAACTCAAAGGAATTGACGGGGGCCCGCACAAGCGGCGGAGCATGCGGATTAATTCGATGCAACGCGAAGAACCTTACCAAGGCTTGACATATACGAGAACGGGCTAGAAATAGTCAACTCTTTGGACACTCGTAAACAGGTGGTGCATGGTTGTCGTCAGCTCGTGTCGTGAGATGTTGGGTTAAGTCCCGCAACGAGCGCAACCCTCGTTCTATGTTGCCAGCACGTAATGGTGGGAACTCATAGGAGACTGCCGGGGTCAACTCGGAGGAAGGTGGGGATGACGTCAAATCATCATGCCCCTTATGTCTTGGGCTTCACGCATGCTACAATGGCCGGTACAAAGGGCTGCAATACCGCAAGGTGGAGCGAATCCCAAAAAGCCGGTCTCAGTTCGGATTGAGGTCTGCAACTCGACCTCATGAAGTCGGAGTCGCTAGTAATCGCAGATCAGCAACGCTGCGGTGAATACGTTCCCGGGCCTTGTACACACCGCCCGTCAAGTCATGAAAGTCGGTAACACCCGAAGCCGGTGGCCTAACCCTTGTGGAAGGAGCCGTCGAAGGTGGGATCGGTGATTAGGACTAAGTCGTAACAAGGTAGCCGTACCGGAAGGTGCGGCTGGATCACCTCCTTTCTAAGGAGCATCTGGCACCCTTGGGTGTCCAGGCGCCGGATCTGAGCAAACGTCTCAGCCGGTAGCTCATGGGTGGAACATTGACATTGGTGCAGAGCCGAACGGCTCGAACTCAGTACATCCCTTGCGGATAGGAAAGGTTCGGACCCGGAAGTCCTGCACATGCACGCTGTTGGGTCCTGAGGGACCGGACCTCATCGGAACAGATGAGAACCGAATCCTCTGGACCTTTTCTTGTCGGTCATAACTCGGCCGGCGGAGAAGGTACCGCCCGTACTTTGAGAACTACACAGTGGACGCGAGCATCTTAGATTCGAACCTTCGGGTTCGGATCACAAAAGATGATCTGATTTATTAGATCATTGGTCAATCTGCTCACTTAGGTGAGCCGATCGATTCAAACTCATGTGATTTCAAATTTCTAAGAGCAAACGGTGGATGCCTTGGCATCTGGAGCCGAAGAAGGACGTAGTAATCTGCGATAAGCCTCGGGGAGCTGATAAACGAGCTTTGATCCGAGGATCTCCGAATGGGGAAACCCCGCTGGGCCCTTTGGGTGACCCAGTGACTCCCGTCTGAATATATAGGACGGGTAGAGGGAACGTGGGGAAGTGAAACATCTCAGTACCCACAGGAAGAGAAAGCAAAAGCGATTCCGTTAGTAGTGGCGAGCGAAACCGGAAGAGGCTAAACCGATCATGTGTGATAGCCGGCAGGCGTTGCATGGTCGGGGTTGTGGGACTTTTCTGCTGCTTCTGCCGAACAGCGAACGTTACAAAGGATCATAGGTGAATGGCATTGAAAGGCCAGCCACAGAGGGTGCCAGCCCCGTAACCGAAATGGTCCAATGGCGTGAAGAGTATCCCAAGTAGCACGGGGCCCGAGAAATCCCGTGTGAATCTGTCAGGACCACCTGATAAGCCTAAATACTCCCAGATGACCGATAGCGGACAAGTACCGTGAGGGAAAGGTGAAAAGTACCCCGGGAGGGGAGTGAAATAGTACCTGAAACCGTTTGCTTACAAACCGTTGGAGCCTCCTTGTAGGGGTGACAGCGTGCCTTTTGAAGAATGAGCCTGCGAGTTAGCGATATGTGGCGAGGTTAACCCGTGAGGGGTAGCCGTAGCGAAAGCGAGTCTGAATAGGGCGATTCAGTCGCATGTCCTAGACCCGAAGCGAAGTGATCTATCCATGGCCAGGTTGAAGCGACGGTAAGACGTCGTGGAGGACCGAACCCACTTAGGTTGAAAACTGAGGGGATGAGCTGTGGATAGGGGTGAAAGGCCAATCAAACTTCGTGATAGCTGGTTCTCTCCGAAATGCATTTAGGTGCAGCGTTGCGTGTTTCTTGCCGGAGGTAGAGCTACTGGATGGCCGATGGGCCCCAAAAGGTTACTGACGTCAGCCAAACTCCGAATGCCGGTAAGTGAGAGCGCAGCAGTGAGACGGTGGGGGATAAGCTTCATCGTCGAGAGGGAAACAACCCAGACCACCAACTAAGGTCCCTAAGCGCGTGCTAAGTGGGAAAGGATGTGGAGTTGCACAGACAACCAGGAGGTTGGCTTAGAAGCAGCCACCCTTGAAAGAGTGCGTAATAGCTCACTGGTCAAGTGATTCCGCGCCGACAATGTAACGGGGCTCAAGCACGCCACCGAAGTTGTGGCATTGACATTATTGGTAGGCCTTCGTGGTCCAGCCGTGTTGATGGGTAGGAGAGCGTCGTGTGGCCAGCGAAGCGGCGGTGTAAACCAGCCGTGGAGGCCACACGAGTGAGAATGCAGGCATGAGTAGCGAAAGACGGGTGAGAAACCCGTCCTCCGAAAGACCAAGGGTTCCAGGGCCAGGCTAATCCGCCCTGGGTAAGTCGGGACCTAAGGCGAGGCCGACAGGCGTAGTCGATGGACAACGGGTTGATATTCCCGTACCGGCGAAGAACCGCCCAAGCTAATCCAGTGGTGCTAAGAGTCCTAATCCTGGTGACGGATCCCTTCGGGGTGAAGCTCCAGGCCTAACGCTCGACCCCATGCTGGTGCGGCTAGCGTATTAACAGGTGTGACGCAGGAAGGTAGCTGTACCGGGCGATGGTTGTCCCGGGGCAAGGATGTAGGGCGAGAGATAGGCAAATCCGTCTCTCATACAGCCTGAGATCTTACGCATAGCCGTCAAGGCGAATTCAGTGATCCTATGCTGCCGAGAAAAGCATCGACGCGAGGTTCAAGCCGCCCGTACCCCAAACCGACTCAGGTGGTCAGGTAGAGAATACCAAGGAGATCGAGAGAATCGTGGTTAAGGAACTCGGCAAAATGCCCCCGTAACTTCGGGAGAAGGGGGGCCTGAGGCGTGAAGGGATTTACTCCTGGAGCGTTTGAAGGCCGCAGAGACCAGTGGGAAGCGACTGTTTACTAAAAACACAGGTCCGTGCCAAGTCGCAAGACGATGTATACGGACTGACGCCTGCCCGGTGCTGGAAGGTTAAGAGGAAGGGTTAGCTTCGGCGAAGCTCAGAATTTAAGCCCCAGTAAACGGCGGTGGTAACTATAACCATCCTAAGGTAGCGAAATTCCTTGTCGGGTAAGTTCCGACCTGCACGAATGGCGTAACGACTTCCCAGCTGTCTCAACCGCGAACTCGGCGAAATTGCACTACGAGTAAAGATGCTCGTTACGCGCAGCAGGACGGAAAGACCCCGTGACCTTTACTATAGTTTGGTATTGGTGTTCGGTGTGGCTTGTGTAGGATAGGTGGGAGACTTTGAAGCGGACACGCCAGTGTTCGTGGAGTCAATGTTGAAATACCACTCTGGTCACTCTGGATATCTAACTTAGAACCGTAATCCGGTTCAGGGACAGTGCCTGATGGGTAGTTTAACTGGGGCGGTTGCCTCCCAAAAAGTAACGGAGGCGCCCAAAGGTTCCCTCAACCTGGTTGGCAATCAGGTGTCGAGTGTAAGTGCACAAGGGAGCTTGACTGTGAGACTGACAAGTCGAGCAGGGACGAAAGTCGGGACTAGTGATCCGGCAGTGGCTTGTGGAAGCGCTGTCGCTCAACGGATAAAAGGTACCTCGGGGATAACAGGCTGATCTTGCCCAAGAGTCCATATCGACGGCATGGTTTGGCACCTCGATGTCGGCTCGTCGCATCCTGGGGCTGGAGTAGGTCCCAAGGGTTGGGCTGTTCGCCCATTAAAGCGGTACGCGAGCTGGGTTTAGAACGTCGTGAGACAGTTCGGTCCCTATCCGCTGCGCGCGCAGGAAATTTGAGAGGATCTGACCCTAGTACGAGAGGACCGGGTTGGACGAACCTCTGGTGTGTCAGTTGTTCCGCCAGGAGCACCGCTGATTAGCTACGTTCGGGATGGATAACCGCTGAAAGCATCTAAGCGGGAAGCCGGCCTCAAGATGAGATTTCCATGCCTTCGGGCGAGAGGCTCCCAGCTAGACTACTGGGTTGATAGGCCGGATGTGGAAGTGGGGACTAAAGACCCATGGAGCTGACCGGTACTAATAAGCCGATAATTTGATAATCACTATCTTCATACTGTTGTAAGGCTGGTATGAGGAGCCAAGATTGCTTGCGTCCACTATGTGGTTCTCGATGTACGGTCGAGAACTGAAACAATCGTGATGATTGTTCGTTCACTTTGATACATCAATAGTGTTTCGGCGGCCATAGCGAGAGGGAAACGCCCGGTTACATTCCGAACCCGGAAGCTAAGACTCTCTGCGCCGATGGTACTGCAGGGGGGACCCTGTGGGAGAGTAGGACACCGCCGGACTTCTTTGTGAGATGGCCACCCAGTGATGGGTGGCCATTTCGCGTTAACAGGTCCTTTTCCGCGCTCGCAGACCCGCGCGTGAACACCCCAACGTAGGCTGGGCTCGATAGCCCGCCATTCGACAGGAGACGTCGTGAGCGACACCCCAGACGACAAGGACGCCCGGAAGAACGGGCGCAGTGATCGCGGAGCTGCGGGTAGCGGCGATCGACGACGCTCGGACTCCGGTCGTGGTGACCGCGGTGACCGTGGTGCTGGCTCCGGGAGAACTGATCGTTCGGGCGGATCCGACCGCGGCTACGGTAAGGGTGCCGAGCGCGGTGGAGCTCCGAAGCGTGGCGGATATTCGCGCGATGGCCAGGGTTCGAGCGGGCAGCGATCGGGTTCCGATCGGCCGGCCGGCGAGCGTGGCGGATATTCGCGTGATGGCCAGCGTTCCGGTGGCGACCGTGGCGGGTATTCGCGCGGCGGTCAGGGTTCGGGCGGCCAGCGTTCCGGTGGTGAGCGCGGCGGGTACTCGCGTGACGCGCAGCGTTCGGGTGGTGACCGTGGCGGATATTCGCGTGATGGCCAGCGTTCCGGTGGCGACCGTGGCGGGTATTCGCGCGGCGGTCAGGGTTCGGGCGGTCAGCGTTCCGGTGGTGAGCGCGGCGGGTACTCGCGTGACGCGCAGCGTTCGGGTGGTGACCGTGACGGATATTCGCGTGATGGCCAGCGTTCCGGTGGCGACCGTGGCGGCTACTCCCGCGGCGGTCAGGGTTCGGGCGGTCAGCGTTCGGGTGGTGAGCGCGGTGGATACTCGCGTGACGCGCAGCGTTCGGGTGGTGACCGTGGCGGGTACTCCCGTGATGGTCAGCGTTCCGGCGGTGAGCGCGGCGGGTACTCGCGTGGCGGTCAGGGCTCTGGCGGTCAGCGTTCCGGCGGTGACCGTGGCGGGTATTCGCGTGATGGTCAGCGGTCCGGCGGCGATCGCGGTGGCTACTCACGCGACGGCCAGCGGTCCGGTGGTGACCGCGGCGGTCGTGGCGGTCGCGATGAGAAGCTGTGGACGCGCGACGGGGCGCCGGCGCGCGGAGATCGGGACGCGCGAGAGCGTGAACTGCGCTCCGATGAAGAGATCGAACGCTCGCGGGAGCTGCGCTCGGTGCGGCCGCACCACGATGACCCGGAGATCCCCGAGGGCATCGTCGCCCGCGACCTCCCGGGCGAGGCACGTGTCGAGCTCAAGACCCTCAGCAAGGACAACGCGGAGTGGGTCGCCCAGCACCTGGTGATGGTCTCGCGACTCATCGAGAGCGACCCGGAGCAGGCGCACCGCCACGCACTGTCCGCAGCCCGACGTGCCGGCCGGATCGGCGTGGTGCGCGAGACGCTCGCCATCACGGCGTACGCGACGGGCGATTTCGCGCTCGCCTTGCGCGAGCTCCGCACGTACCGACGCATCTCCGGATCCAACGACCAGCTTCCGCTGATGGTCGACAGCGAACGCGGGGTCGGACGCCCCGACCGAGCGCTCGAGCTCGGGCGGTCCGTCGACAAGGCGTCGCTGCCTGCCGACGTGCAGGTGTCCCTGGCCATCGCGATGTCGGGCGCACGTCTGGACCTCCAGCAGCCGGACGCCGCGCTGGCCGAGCTCGAGATCCCGCAGCTGGACCCGAATCGTGCGTTCAGCTGGAGCCCCGACCTCTTCCACGCCTACGCGGAGGTGCTCGAGGAGCTCGGCCGCGACGATCAGGCGGCCTCGTGGCGCGAGCGCGCCGAGCACGCCGCCGAAGCGCTGGCGGACGCCCTCGACTTCGACGAGCACGAGACCATCGACGTGATCGAGGAAGAGATCTTCCTGGATCCCGCCGACTTCTCCGCTGCCGACTTCTCCGCCTCGGCCGTCGAGGCTGAGGTCGACGAGCTGCTCGCGGACGACGACGAGGATGAGCCGGCCGAAGCGGAGGTCGACGGCGATCCGGTGCCCGACGAGCCCGAGGCTGAGGCGGAATCGGTGGAGGATGTGGATTCCGAGGCCGAGCCTGAAAACGAGCCTGAGCTCGAGGCCGCCGAGGAGAAGGGTGAGCCCGACGATGGGGCTGTTCCGACGGAGCACTGACACATCCACTCCTCTGGACGGTGTGGACGTGCTTCTCGCCGACCTGGACGGCGTGGTCTATAAAGGGCCGTCAGCCATCCCGCACGCGGTCGAGAGCCTGAACGACGCGGCGGAAACCGTGCGTGTCGGTTACATCACGAACAACGCGTCCCGCACCGATGCGTCGGTCGCCTCCCATCTGAGCGAGCTCGGCCTGCAGGTGCAGCCGAGTGACGTGGTGACCTCACCGCAGGCAGCGGTCCGCCTCCTCAGTGCACACGTGGCAGCCGGATCGCGGATCCTCGTGATCGGCGGCGATGGCCTGGTCGACGAGGTCGAGAAGGGCGGGTTCACCGTCACGCGGTCCGCAGATGACGATCCTGCCGCGGTCATCCAGGGTTTCGCTCCCGAAGTCGGCTGGGCGCAGCTCGCGGAGGCCGCGTTCGCGCTCCAAGGGCGTACGGAGACCGAGCGTCCGTGGATCGCGACGAACACCGATTGGACGATCCCCGTGACGCGGGGCATCGCCCCCGGCAACGGGACGCTCGTGTCCGCGGTGCACACAGCCGCCGGCCGGCTGCCTCTCGTGGCGGGCAAGCCCGAGGTGGCGATCTTCGAGGAGGCGGTCGCGCGATTCGGCGCGAAGAAGCCGCTCTTCATCGGCGATCGCCTCGACACCGACATCCTCGGCGCCAACCGCGCGGGCATCGATTCGGTGCTCGTGCTGACGGGCATCGACGGCGCCAAGCAGCTCATCGCGGCTGACGCCAACTCCCGGCCGACCTACATCCTCCGCGACTTGCGCGGGCTGGCCCAGCCGTATCCCACGACCACGACCGCCCGTGACGGCGCCGTGACGGTGGGCGACGCGACCGTCGCGATCGAGGGCAACGACGTTCGCATCCGTGCCGCGGGGACGGACGAACTCGATCTGCTCCGCGCCGCGTGCGCCGCGATCTGGAACTCCGGCCGGGCGATCTACGGACTCGAGGTGCCGGAGAGCCTGTACGTCTGAGCGTGCCCGCCGAGCGGGTCACAGGGCCGTGGCGTGCTCCACGATGCGGTAGCAGCGGCGGACCCGGTCGAGCCACCACTCGCGCCGGTCGGCAGGCGCCTCCAGCGCGGCCAGCTTCGACGCGTCGACCGCCGGCCGGACGACCGGGATGAACCCGTCGACCGGGAGGAGCGGCTCGACCGCCACATCCTGCACGAACATCGCGACAGTGCCCAGCCCGCAGTCGAACTCGAGCTCGGGAACCGCAGCGGCGAGATGGGCGCCCATGGCGATTCCCACCGAGGTGTCGATGGCGCTCGAGACGACGACGGGCAGCCCTGCCTCGGCGACGATGCGCAACGCGGAGTGGATGCCGCCCAGCGGCTGCGCCTTGACGATCAGCAGATCCGCAGCGCCGGCACGGGCGACCGCGAGCGGATCCTCGGCCTTGCGCACGCTCTCGTCGGCTGCGATGGGGATGTCCATGTAGGCGGTACGGCGGCGGATCTCGGCGAGCTCGTCGACGGTCGCGCACGGCTGCTCGACGTACTCGAGATCGAAGGGGGCGAGGGCGTGGATGGCGTGCTCCGCCTCATCCACGTTCCAGAGCGTGTTCGCGTCCACCCGGATCCGGCCTTCCGGACCGAGCCGCTCCCGCACGGCGCGGACGCGTTCGACGTCGTCTGCGAGGGACTGGCCGGGCTCGGCGACCTTCACCTTCGCGGTCCGTGCGCCAGGGTACCGATCGAGCACGGAGTCGACCTCGGAGGCGGGGACGGCTGGGACGGTGGCGTTCACGGGGATCCGGTCGCGCCGGAGCGCAGGCGTCGGATGCCAGCCGAAGTCGATGGCCGCGTGCAACCAGGCGGCCGCCTCGTGGTCCGCGTACTCCACGAAGGGTGAGAACTCGGTCCAGCCCTCCGGGCCCTCGAACAGGACCGCCTCCCGGACGGTGATGCCGCGGAAGCGGGAGGTCATCGGCACGCTCACCACGCGCGCAGTCATCAACATGTCGCGCAGCTGGGGCACCATTCCACAAGTTTGGCACGGCCGACCCCGCACGGAGCCGCCGACCATAGTCTTGATGCATGGCAGCGGCAATCTCAGAGATCTTCGATCCGACGCAGTGGGTGGAGGCACCCGGCTTCGGTGGGCTCACCGACATCACCTATCACCACGACGACTCGGGACGGATCGCGCGCGTCGCGTTCAACCGCCCCGAGGTGCGCAACGCCTTCAGGCCGCACACCGTCGACGAGCTCTACGCGGCACTCGAAGACGCACGCACCAACTCGCGCATCGGTGTGGTGCTGCTGACGGGCAACGGGCCGAGTCCGAAGGACGGGGGATGGGCGTTCTGCTCGGGCGGCGACCAGCGCATCCGTGGTCGTGACGGCTACAAGTATGCGGAGGGTGAGACCGCTGCCGGGATCGACGCGGCGCGCAGCGGCCGCCTGCACATCCTCGAGGTGCAGCGCCTGATCCGGTTCATGCCGAAGGTCGTGATCGCGGTCGTGCCCGGCTGGGCGGCGGGTGGAGGCCACTCGCTGCATGTCGTGTGCGACCTGTCGATCGCGAGCGCCGAGCACGGACGTTTCAAGCAGACGGACGCGGACGTCGGCTCGTTCGACGCCGGCTACGGGAGCGCCTACTTCGCGCGGCAGGTCGGGCAGAAGGTGGGCCGGGAGGTCTTCTTCCTGGCTCGGGAGTACTCGGCGCAGCGCGCCTACGAGATGGGGGCCGTGAACGCCGTCGTCCCGCACGCGGAGCTCGAGTCGACGGCTCTGGAGTGGGCCAGGGAGATCCTGACGAAGTCGCCGACGGCGATCCGGATGCTGAAGTTCGCGTTCAACGCCGTGGACGACGGCCTGGTCGGGCAGCAGGTCTTCGCCGGGGAGGCGACGCGACTGGCGTACGGCACCGACGAGGCGGTCGAGGGGCGCGACTCCTTCCTGCAGAAGCGCGAACCCGACTGGTCGCCGTTCCCCTGGCAGTACTGAGCGGAGCGACATGACACGGGAGGTGCGGGCTGTCGATGCCGGGCAGCCGGAGACGGTCTTCGAGGCGTTGCGCGACGCGCTCGCCGGAGCCGGGCCGGCGGTCGTCCCGAAGGAGGCGGCTGACCGTTCGGATGAGCGCGCCGCTGGTGAGACGGTCGCGCAGAACATCGCGCTCGTGATCGAGACCTCCGGGTCGACGGGGGTGCCGAAGCGCGTCGCGCTCTCGGCCGATGCCCTGCTCGCCAGTGCGGCGGCGTCCGCGGGAGCGATGGGGGGACAAGGGCAGTGGGTCCTCGCCCTCCCCGCCCACTACGTGGCCGGCGCGCAGGTACTCGTGCGGTCCCTCGCAGCGGAGACGGAGCCGCTGTACTACGGGAGCGGTCACTTCGACGCCGGACGGTTCGCGGCGCTCGCCGAAGGACTGAGCCACGATCTGCGGTACACCTCCCTGGTGCCGGTTCAGCTGGCCCGGCTGGTGGAGGCGGCCGAGCGGGGAGCCCGAGACGTCGCGAGAGCGCTGCGGCGGTTCGACGGGATCCTCGTCGGCGGGCAAGCGCTCACCCCCGCTCTGCGCGAGCGGGCCGAGGAAGTGGGCGCACGCATCCTGAGCACGTACGGGTCGAGCGAGACCGCAGGGGGATGCGTGTACGACGGCGTCCCGATCGGGACGACCGTGGTGCGCGCGGTGGACGGCCTCCTGGAGATCGCCGGCCCGACGCTCGCCGAGGGATACCTCGGGGACGAGGGGCGGACGCGTGCCGCTTTCCACGAAGCGGACGGTCACCGCTGGTACCGGACGGGCGACCTGGGTCGAGTCGACGACGGGCGCGTCACCGTGCTCGGCCGGGCGGACAACGTGATCATCTCGGGCGGCGAGAAGGTGCTCCTCGACGCCGTCGAAGAGGCGGTGCGCAGCATCCCGGGTTTGGAGGGTGCGGTGGTCGTCGCCAGCGACGACGAGGAGTGGGGGCAGGTGCCCGTGGTCGTCGCGCCGGGTGGGAGAGAGCAACGGGACGACGAGAGCCTTCTGGGCGACGTGCGGGGTCTCGTCGCGGAGCGCGTGGGCCGAGCAGGAGCGCCCTCCCGGATCGTCGCGGTGGCCGAGCTGCCCCTGCTGAGCAGCGGGAAGCCCGACCGGGTCGCGGCAGCCCGGATCGCGGCCGGCTCGCGCGAGAGCGGGGCATAGGCGATGTTGTTAAGATTCGCACTGTGATGAGTGAGAACAAGCCCCGCATGCAGAGGATGGCGCCGCCCCCGGCGCGCGGACCGCGCGGAGGGAAGAGCGGACGCCCCGGCGCCGCACGGGCGACCGCTGCGCGTCCCGCGACCGCGGCCGACTGGATCGCCGGGGCTCGCCTCCGCACCCTGCCCCTCGCCATCGCCCCGGTGCTCATCGGTGTGGGAGCGGCGAAGGTCGCCGAGGGGCCGGGCGTCTGGCACCCCGTGCGCTCACTGCTCTGCCTCGCCGTCGCCGTGCTGCTCCAGATCGGCGTGAACTACGCCAACGACTACTCCGACGGCATCCGCGGCACGGACGAGTACCGGGTCGGCCCCGGACGCCTGACCGGATCGGGGAAGGCCGCACCCAAGAAGGTGCTGACCGTCTCCCTCGTGTTCTTCGGGCTGGCCGCGCTCGCCGGGCTCGTGCTCGTCATCCTCACGCAGCACTGGTGGATCCTGCTCATCGGCGCCGCAGCGATCGCCGCGGCCTGGTTCTACACCGGAGGCAAGCGTCCGTACGGCTACTTCGGCCTCGGCGAGCTCTTCGTCTTCGTGTTCTTCGGACTCGTGGCCACCGCCGGCACGACCTTCATGCTCGCGGGAACGGTCAACCAGGAGGCCTGGTACGGAGCGGTCGTCGCTGGACTGATCGCGTGCGCCGTGCTGATGGTCAACAACATCCGCGACATCGAACCGGACAAGGCCGCGCGCAAGCGCACCCTCGCCGTCCTGATCGGCAACGTCGCGTCCCGGATCGTGTTCTGCGTCCTGCTGCTGGTGCCGTTCCTGATCGTGGCCCTGCTCGCGTTGTTCTACCCGATCGCCTGGTTCGGGATGTTCGCGCTGCTCGCCGCACTGCCGGCGTGCGCCATCACCCTGTTCGCGAAGACGTCACGGGAGCTCATCACGGCGCTGCAGCTGACGAGTATCACGGGCCTGCTGGTCGGGATCGCGCTCGGAGTCGCGTTCGCGTTCTGACCGGCGCGCTTCGCCTGGCGGATCAGGCGGTCGGAGGCTTCGTACCCGCGTCGTGGTGATCCACGGGAGCGTCGACAGCAGCCTCAGCGGGAGCGTCGACAGGCGCATCTGTGCGGGCCGCTTCGGCGGAGTCGACGACAGCATCCTCGACCTCGTCGTCCTCCGACGGGACGGGCTTCTCGCGGTGACGGACCTCGTACAGGTCTGACGAGACGGCGTTGCGCGGCTTGCTCAGGAAGATGTACGAGAGGCACAGCCCGATCAGGGCGGCCGCGATCACCGACGCCCACCAGACGATGCCCAGAACCAGCAGGATGGCGAGCGGAATCGCGAACACCAGGAGGCGCAGGACGGTATAGATCAACCAGGAGGGAATCCGCTTCACCCTCCCAGCTTAGAGACGGACTCTGAGAGTTACGATTGACGCATGGTTCGCCTCTGGATAGTCCTCGGCGTCGCAGCCGCGGTCTTCTACATCTATTCGGTGGTGGACTGCGCGCTCTTCGATCGACTGAGGGTGCGCGGCCTTCCCAAGCCCGTGTGGCTGCTCATCATCATCCTGTTCCCGGTCATCGGCGGGATCCTCTGGTTCCTCATCGGCCGCGGCCGACGGCGAGCCGGCGACCGTCGCCTGATCGCTCCGGACGACGACCCCGAGTTCCTCGGCAAGCTGAAGCTCGACCGTGACCAGGAAGAGCGCATCCGCCAGCTCGAGAAGGACCTCGCGGACCTCGACGACAACGGACCCGACTCCGACCAAACCGGCCGCCGGGATGGCTGACCCTCTCACCGCGGACTCCGACCAGGGAGTCCGCGAGTCAGGCACGCCCGTGCCCGACGCCGAGACGGCGACCGGTAATCCCGCCACCGACTACTCGACGGCGCTGCTGAGAGCATTCGTGCGCAACGGTGTCCGCGACCTCGTCGTCAGCCCCGGATCGCGCTCCCAAGCGCTCGCCCTCGTCGCGGCCTCGCTCGAGCACAGCGGTCACGCGCGACTGCACGTGCGGATCGACGAGCGGGTCGGCGGCTTCCTCGCGCTCGGCCTCGCCCGTGAGACCGGCGCGCCCGCCGTCGTGATCACGACGAGCGGTACGGCGACGGCCAACCTCCACCCCGCCGTGCTCGAGGCGCACGAGGCGGGCATCCCCCTCATCGTGCTGACGGCGGACCGCCCGGCCGAGCTGCGCGGCATCCGCTCCAACCAGACCACCCAGCAGGACGGCCTCTACGGTGTCGCCGTGCGCTTGTCGCGAGACGTCGATGCGCCCCGAGCCACGGATGACGCGGAGCGGATCGCCGAGGCCAACGCGGCGAAAGGCCTCGCGCTCGCCGCGGTACGCGCCGCCGTCGGCGCCGACACGGCCGACCCCGGTCCGGTCCACCTCAACGTGGCCTTCCGCGAGCCGTTGTCCGTCGCCGCCCCCGCGCTCCAGGAGCCGATCGACGGAGCGCTCCCCGCCACGGCGGGCCCCGAATCACTCGGCAGGAAGACGATCGAGCTGACGGAAGGGCCGCGCACCGTCGTGGTCGCCGGCGCCGACGCCGGGCCCGAAGCAGAGGAACTCGCGCGCGAAGCCGGGTACCCGCTGCTCGCCGAGGTCTCCAGCGGAGCTCGGTTCGGGCCGAACCTGGTCGTCGCCTACCGCGAACTCCTGCGCGAAGAGGCGTTCGGCGCGCGCGTCGAGCGCGCGATCGTCTTCGGACATCCCACGCTCAGCCGGGAGGTCCCCGCGCTGCTGACGCGCTCCGACGTCGAGGTGATCGTCGTCGCTCCTACCGGGGCCCAGGCGTACGACCCGGGCCACCGCGCACGGATCGTCGGAGGCGCGCGGCCGCCCGCGACGGTCGACCTCCGCTCGCCCGAGGTGCGCGGCTGGGTGGGCAGCTGGGTCTTCGCCAGCCGCCGGCTCATCGATGCCGCCGAGCGCGCGGCCGATCCCGCGGCGGTGGCGCCCGACGTCGATAAGGCCCGCTCGTACGAGCCGGCCGACGCTCTCGCGTTCGCGAAGGCCGAGCTCGCCGCGGTGCGCGCTCCGATCACGCGCCCACTGCTGGCGGAGGCGCTCTGGCGCTACACCTGGCCGCACGACCGCCTGGTGCTCGCGGCCTCCCGTCTGATCCGCGACGCCGACCGCATCGTCCCGGGCAAGAAGATCCAGGTGCACTCCAACCGCGGCCTCGCCGGCATCGACGGCACGATCGCCACGGCGACGGGGATCGCGATCGCCAGTCAGGCCGCCGCGGCCGAGGCGGGGACCCCGTCCGGCGTGACGCGTGTGCTGCTCGGCGACCTCGCGCTCCTGCACGACGTGGGAGCGCTGCTCGGCGCGCCTGGAGAGGACCGGCCGCACCTGCAGCTGGTGCTCGGCAACGACGGCGGCGGAACGATCTTCGACGGTCTCGAGGTGGCCGCGACCGCCGGCACCGCGGCGTTCGACCGGGTGCTGTACACGCCGCACGAGGTCGACGTGCCGTCGCTGGCCCGCGCGTACGGATGGGACTACCGCGCCGCGCGGACGAAGGGCGAGCTCGATCAGGCGCTCTCCGCTCCGCCCGCGGGCGTCAGCATCGTGGAAGTGCCGCTCAGCCGTTGATGATCTGCGGCACGGCGACCGCCTTCAGGCCCTCGACGCCGAACTCGAGGCCGTAGCCGGACCCCTTCACGCCGCCGAACGGGATCATCGGGTGGACGCCGCCGTGCGAGTTGATCCACACGGTGCCGGCCTGCACGCGGGCGGCGACCGCTCGTGCCTCGTCGCGGTCGCCCCACACGGAACCGCCGAGTCCGACGTCCAGCCGGTTGGCGCTGGTTACGGCGTCCTCCACGTCGGAGTACCGGATGATCGGGAGCGCGGGGCCGAACTGCTCCTCGTCGACCAGGGCGACGCCGTCAGCGACGTCGGCGACCAGGGTGATCGGGTAGAACAGCTCGCCGAGCTCGGTGGCGGGGGATCCTCCCGTGACGATGCGGCCGCCGTTCGCCTTCGCGTCCTCGACGAGACGGTTCACGATGTCGAACTGCTGCTTGTTCTGGAGGGGGCCGAGCACGTTCTGCTCGTCGAGCCCGTTGCCCATCGGCGTGGTGCGAGCCACCTCGGCCAGCGCCTCCACCGTGGCGTCGTAGATCGAGTCGTGCACGTACAGGCGCTTGAGCGCGGCGCAGGTCTGGCCGGTGTTGATGAACGCTCCCCAGAACAGGTCCTGCGCGATGGCCTGCGGGTCGGCGCTCGGCAGCACGATGCCGGCGTCGTTGCCGCCGAGCTCGAGGGTGAGGCGGGCCAGGTTGCCGGCCGAGCTCTCGATGATGCGCCGGCCGGTCGCGGTGGAGCCGGTGAACATGATCTTGTCGACGTCGGGGTGGCTCGCCAGACGCGCGCCGACCTCCCGATCGCCCGAGACGGCGGTCAGCACGTCTGCGGGCAGCACCTCGTTGAGCACGCTCACGAGAGCCAGGACGCTGAGCGGGGTGAACTCCGACGGCTTGAGCACCACGGTGTTGCCCATGCGCAGTGCGGGGGCAAGCTGCCAGATGCCGATCATGAGCGGCCAGTTCCACGGGCCGATCGCGCCGACGACGCCGATGGCGCGATAGTGGAGCTCGGCGTGCACCTCGCCGTCGTCGACGATGACCTCAGGCTCGAGGGCGACGGTCGCGGAGGTCCGCAGCCAGGCGGAGCAGGCGCCGATCTCGAAGCGCGCGTTCGGGCCGTTCAGCGGCTTGCCCTGCTCGCGGGAGAGCAGCTCAGCGAGAGCCTCCGCGTTCGCGTCGATGGTGTCCGCGGCGCGCAGGAGGATCTCCGTGCGGGCCTCGTGGCCGAGCGCCTCCCACGCGGGCTGTGCGGCACGGGCGCGCGCGATCGCGGCGTCCAGGTCGTCGACGCTCGCCTCGGGCGCGCGGCCGATCTCGGCCCCGGTGGCGGGATCGTGGATCGGGCGACCCGATCCTTCCGGCGCGCTGACGCGGGCGAGCAGTTCGGTGTAATCCGACATCGGGTCTCCTCCAGTGGAACGGTCCTCGCCCCAGTCTCCGACCGGGAGGGCCGGAGACGCTTGACCGTGCACGCACGGCCGATGACGGGCGGTGCAGAGCTGTCCGGGGCGGGTGCCGGAGAGGTGGACAGACTCGTTCTCTGGCAGTCCCGCAGGGCAGGGTGATACGATCCGCATCACGGATCGTATACAAAGTCGTCCCCGGTCCGCAGTGAGGTCGATCGTGCTCATCGCCCAGCAGCAGGCTCCCCAGTCGTCGCATCAGCCGGCGCAACCGTCGCACCAGGCGCTGTCGCGCGCCGAGAGTCGGGTGGCGTCCAGCGCCATGCGCGACTTCAGCGCGTTCCGCACCGCGGTCTCCGAATCGTTCGTGCCGTTGCACGTCACCAGCGACCGGCCCGATCCGTTCTGGGGCCGCATCCGGATGGCCACCGCCGACACCGTGCACGTCTCGGAGGTGAGCGCCTCCCAGCACGTCGTCGAACGGACCCCCGAGCTCATCGCGCGCTCCGACCGCGACTACTACAAGCTCAGCATGATGCTCTCGGGCACCGGGCTGCTCATCCAGGACAACCGGGAGGCGTTCCTGCGCCCCGGCGACCTCGCCGTCTACGACACGCACCGGCCGTACTCGCTCGTCTTCGACGACGACTTCCGAACCATGGTCGTGATGTTCCCGAAGCACCTCATCGACCTCCCACGCGAGCTCGTGGCGCAGCTGACGGCGGTGCGCTTCGACGGACGCTCGGGCGTCGGCGGCATCATCGTGCCGTTCCTCGCCCAGCTGGTCGGCAACCTCGACCAGCTCTCCGGGCCGACCGGCACCCGGCTCGCGCACAGCGCGCTCGACCTGGTGACCACGCTCTTCGCCGACGAGCTCGACGCCCGCACGGAGACGATCGACCCGCACCGCGCACTGATGCAGCGCATCCGGATGTACATCGACGCGAATCTCGCCTCCACCGATCTGGGGCCGACCCAGATCGCGGCGGCGCATTTCATCTCCACCCGGCACCTGCAGGGCCTGTTCCAGGAGCAGAGCACGACGGTCTCGGCGTGGATCCGCACCCGCCGCCTCGAGCGCTGCCGCCGCGACCTCGTCGACCCGCTGCACGCCGACCAGTCGGTCGCGTCCATCGCGTCGCGGTGGGGGTTCGTGGATGCGGCGCACTTCAGCCGGGTGTTCAAGGCGGCGTACTCCGAGTCGCCGTCGGACGTGCGGGCCGCAGCGCGCGCCTGAGCGGCGACCGGCACACGCGGAACGGGGCGCCCTCCGTGGAGAGCGCCCCGTTGCCGTGTCGCGTCGTGCCGGTCAGCCGGGTCAGTCGTCCTCGGCGCCGAGCTCGGGGGCTCCGGTCTCCTCGGTCCCGTGTCCGATCTGCGCGTACACCTTCGGGTTGCGGTGCTTCAGTGCCATCCCCCAGAACACCCCGATGATGCCCGGGACGATCACGATCGCCGGGAGGATGAAGGTCGTCGCGCTCGGCGGCGCCGTGGGGTCGCTCGTGAGCAACGTGTTGAAGTAGACCAGGATCAGCACGAAGACGACGGTCAGGGCGACGCCCGACACCACCGGTGCGATGATGCGCTGCCAGGGGCCGAGCCCGCGTCCGTCGCGGCGGAAGAATCCGATCACCGAGAACGACACGATCGCCATCAGGAGCACCAGCCCGAGCGCACCGCTGTTGGTCAGCCACGAGAAGAGGGTGAGCACCGGGAACAGTGCGGCCGGCGCTCCCTCCGGCGGCGTCCATCCCGTGCCCGCGATGGCGAACGCGACGATGACGACGGCGGCGAGAACGGTCTGGGTGAGCGAGCCGGCCCAGGGCGCGCCGCTGTGCGCACGGATGCGGGCTAGCCAGTTCGGCAGCACGCCCTCGCGTCCCAGCGAGAAGAAGTACCGGGCGACGGCGTTGTGGAAGCTGACGAGGGAGGCGAATAGGCTCGTGATGAAGAGCAGCTGCGCGATGTCGCTGACGATCACGCCGACGTGCGAGGACAGGAAGTTGAAGATGAGGTCGGGGCCCTGTTCCGTGGAGGCCTTGATGACGGCGCTCGGGCCGGTGCCGACGGTCATCGCCCACGAGGAGAGCGCGTAGAAGATCGCGATGACGGCGACGGCCGTGTACGTCGCGCGGGCGACCGTGCGCTTGGGGTCCTTCGACTCCTCGCCGTAGATCGCCGCCGACTCGAAGCCCATGAACGCGGCGATGCCGAACGCGAACACGGCGCCGATACCGGGGACGAAGAGCGAGGACGGGCTGAGCGCCTCGGGGCTGACGCCCTCCGGCGCGACGATGAACGAGACGATGTCGTAGACGATCACGACCACGAACTCGAGCGCGACGAGCACGCCGAGCACCTTGGCCGAGAGGTCGACGCGGTTGACGCCGAGCACCGCGATCAGGGCGATGCACACGAGGACGGGGATCCACCACGGCACATCCCAGCCGAACTTGCTCGACAGGAGGGAGGAGACCTGGAAGCCGAACATCCCGTACACGCCGATCTGCATCGCGTTGTACGAGATGAGGGCGACGATCGAGACACCGACGCCGCCGGGCCGGCCGAGGCCCTGGGCGACGTACGAATAGAACGCGCCCGCGTTGGTCACGAACCGGCTCATCGCCGCGTACCCCACGGCGAAGATCGTGAGCGTGACGCCCAGGATGAGGAAGGACAGGGGCACGCCGAGCACGCCGGTGACGGCGAACGTCGTGGTGACGCCTCCCGCGAGGACGGTCAGCGGCGCAGATGCCGCGACGATCATGAAGGTGACGGCGGGGACGCCCAGCCGGCGGTGGGCGGCGGTTCGCGTGCCGACGGCGGTGTCGGCGGATTGAGTGGAGGTCAACGGATTCTCCTCGATCGGTGCGCAAAGAAGGAAGAGCTCGGGAATGCGCGATTGCTGACGATTGAATCGGTTGACGGCTCCGAGGGGTTGGCCTGCGACGCAGAGCGGTTGTCTGAATCGGAACGTTCGCCCGGCCCCGCCTTCCTGGCCGCGGCGCCGAACCCGGATACTGAACGGACGAGCTCGACGTAAGGAACACCGATGTCCCACCAGCACACCTCCACCGTCACGGCGCCCACCGAGGTCCGCCATCCCCTCGACGCATTGACCGCGCAGGAGATCGCCGACGGCCGCGACATCCTGGTGGCGGCGGGGCTCGTTGGGGAGACCACGCGGTTCCCGTCGGTGCTGCCGGTGGAGCCGTCGAAGGAGGCGGTGGCTGCGTTCCGGGACGGGGATGCCATCGACCGGCGCATCCTCTTCGTGCTGCTCGACACCGCGACCGGCGCGTCGGCCGAGGCCATCGTGTCGGTCACCACCCGCGAGCTCGTCGATCACCGCCCGCTGGGCACGGCCGAGGCGCCCTACGGCCAGCCGCAGTACCTCTTCGAGGAGTACGCGCGCGCCGAGGAGATCGCGAAGGCGTCGCCGGAATGGCAGGCGGCCATGGTCCGGCGCGGGCTCGGAGACCGGATCGAGCTGGCCTTCTGTGCGCCGCTCGCACCCGGCTTCCACAACCGCGCCGAGGAGACCGGCCGCCGCGTCATCCGGTCGCTGACCTTCCTGCGCTCCACGCCGACCGACTCGCCGTGGTCGCATCCCGTCGAGGGGCTGATCGTGCACATCGACGTCACGACCGGAGCGGTCCTGCGCGTGGAGGACGACGGCGACGTGCCGGTGCCCGAGCTCGACGGAAACTACGACGCCGCCACGATCGGCGCGGCCCGCACCTCCCTCAAGCCCATCGAGATCACCCAGCCCGAGGGGCCGAGCTTCCGCGTCGACGGCCAGCACGTGGAGTGGGAGAACTGGAAGCTGCGCGTCGGCTTCAACGCCCGCGAGGGGCTGGTGCTGAACCAGGTGACCTTTCGCGATGGCGACGAGGACCGCTCGGTGCTTTACCGCGGCTCGGTGCCCGAGATGGTCGTGCCCTACGGCGACACCACCTCCACCCGGTTCTGGATCAGCTACTTCGATGCGGGCGAGTACCTGCTCGGCAAGAACGCGAACACGTTGACCCTCGGCTGCGACTGCCTCGGCGTCATCCACTACTTCGACGGGGTCGTGGCCGACGACCACGGCAACCCGGTGACGATCCCGCAGGTCGTGTGCATGCACGAGGAGGACTACGGCATCCTCTGGAAGCACACCGACCTCGACGGCAAGACCGAGGTGCGCCGCTCTCGCCGGCTCGTCATCTCGTACTTCTCGACGATCGGAAACTACGACTACGGGTTCTTCTGGTACCTCTACCTCGACGGCACGATCCAGGTGGAGGCCAAGGCCACCGGCATCGTGTTCGCCGGCGCGGGCGTGCCTGGATCGACCGACCCGCACGCGCCCGAGATCGCCCCCGGCCTGTTCGCGCCCGTGCACCAGCACCTGTTCTGCGCGCGCCTGGACGTCGCCATCGACGGCGACCGGAACTCGCTCTCCGAGATCGACGCGGTCGGCATCCCGATGGGGCCCGACAACCCGCACGGCAACGCGTTCACGTGGACGAACACGCCGCTCGCGCGCGAGTCGGAGGCGCAGCGGCTCGCCGACCCCTCCCGGGCGCGGGTCTGGGAGGTGCGGAGCGCGGACCGGCGCAACGCCGTCGGCGCCCCGACCGCGTACCACCTGCTGCCGCAGCCGAGCGCGACGCTGCTCGCGCAGCCCGAGTCGACCGTGTGGGGGCGCGCGACCTTCGCGACCAAGCACCTCTGGGCGACGCCGTTCGACCCGGCCGAGCGGTTCCCGGCCGGCGACTACCCGAACGCGCACGCCGGCGGCGCCGGGCTGCCCGCGTGGACGGCGGCAGACCGCTCGCTCGAGGAGACCGACCTGGTGCTCTGGCACGTCTTCGGGCCGACGCACATCCCGCGCCCCGAGGACTGGCCGATCATGCCTGTCGACTACTCGGGCTTCCACTTCAAGCCCTACGGCTTCCTCGACCGCAACCCGGCGCTCGATCTGCCGGACGGCGCGGCCGGCGGTACGAGCTGCTGCGCGGGCGGGGAGTGCAGCTGCGAGCACTGAGGTGGTGACGGGTCGGCGGGGCGTCCCGGCGACGCCGTCCGGCCTCGTCCGTCAGCGCGGGAGCAGCATCCCGGCGGCCATGATCGCCATCGCGACCGCGGCGACCACGGGAAGGGCGCCGCGCGCGAAGCCGACCCGGCGCGCGTGACGCACGGCCAGCATCGGGCAGAGGGCGGCCAGCATCGCGACGGCGACCGGGAGGATGAGCGCGAGCCCGTCGACGTGACCCGCGTGGGCCGCGGCCGTCGTCGACTCCGCCCTCCCGTGCGTGTGGAAGAGGTCGAGCACCACCATGAGGGCCATGGCGAACGGTTCCACGGCGAGGTGGGAGGCTGCGCCGGTCCGCGTGCCGCGTGCGCGTCGTGCCGCTGCCGCGCATCCCACGGCCACCGCGACCAGCGCGGCTGCCCACGCGAGCGGAGGCACCACCGGGAAACCCGCCCACATCGCGGCCGTCGCCAGGAGGGACAACACGGCGACGGCCGTCGTCAGCGCGAGGGCCGGAGCCGGAGTGCGGGCCGCGCGCGCCGGAGCGGTGGTCATGCTGCGACGCTACGGGAGTGGCCGCGTGCACGTCTTTCCCGGGCGCGCACGGTGGTTGAGCGTGGCGGAACGGTGTCGCGGGTGAAATCGCACAACACCTGAATACTGAGCGCCGATCGCAGTTGGAGATCGGACACAACGATTGCGCGAGATCGTTGGCCGGTGGCTACTCTGGCTCGGTGCACATGATCTTCCGGACGATGCTCCACTTCTGGCTCTCCCGCTTCGGACCGCGGCTCGGACATTGGGATGTGGCCCGCACGAAGTTCCGGGTGATGCCGACCGACCTCGACATCCTGAAGCACATGAACAACGGGGTGTACCTGTCGATCGCCGACATCGGCCGCTTCGACCTGCTCAGCCGCAACGGGGTGTGGGCCGTCTTCAAGAAGCGCGGGTGGTACCCGGTGGTGGCGTCGGAGACGATCTCGTTCCGCAAGTCGCTGGAACTCTGGCAGCCGTTCGTGGTCGAGTCGCGCATCCTCGGCTTCGACGAGAAGGCCGTCTACGTGGAGCAGCGGTTCACGGTGGACGGCGAGATCTACACGCAGGCGTTCATCCGCGGCCGCTTCCTCAAGCGCGGTGGCGGCATCGTGACGATCGACGAGCTGCTGGAGGCCGTGGGCCCGGCGCCGAGCGATGTCGCGGTGCCCGAGTGGCTGCTCGAGTGGGGTGCGGACGCGGCGCTGCCGTCGACCCGCGCGGCCGCGCCCAGCGTCTGGAACGAGTGACGCCGGGCGCGGCCGGGCGCAGCCGCTAGCGGGGCTCGCCGCTAGGCGGGGCCGAACGGGAAGACGCGCTCCGGGTCCCACCGGGACCGGGTCTCGGCGAGACGGCTGGCGATCGTCGGCGGCCACATGCGATCGAACTCGGCAGGGTCGTCCAGATCGGTCGCCCAGTTGATGTTCGTCACCGGTGAGACGCGATCGCCGAGCACGGCGGCGATCGCCTCCGCGTGAACGGGCGCGGCCTCGGCGAACGTCGTCGGGTCGGCCGCGATCGAGCTGAACGTGTGGGTGCTCGCCCGGCCGCCGACCGCCGTGCCGCCCGCCGGGTCGCGGTGGGTCGCGCCGCCGAGCTGGCGCACCTCGACCGCAAGGAACGGCGACTCCGCACGCGGGCCGATCAGCGGCAGCAGCGCCTCCGCCAGCTCCCGATCGAACGAGTCGAGCATGTGCCCACGGATCCAGCTCGGGCCGCCCACCTCGGGATCGTTGTGGATGGTCGCCACCGCCGTCGCCGGCATCTCGGCGACGAAGTCGAGGTAGACCGGAGCCGCGGCGCGCATCGGCGCGAAGAGGCGCTCGCCCTCCTCGGCGTCGCCGGGATACGCGAACCGCACGTTCAACAGAGAGCGACCGCGGAGGGGCGGCGGGGGACCCTCCACGTCCGGGATGCGGAGGAACGCCACGGACGTGGTCGCCTCCTCGGCGAGGCCGGCCGCCCAGTCGGTCCAGGCGCGGAAGGCGTCCTCGATCGCGTCGCCCTCGAAGAAGACGCTGCCGCCGTACAGGCTGGAGAGTGGGACGAGCTCGAGCGTCATCTCGGTGACGACGCCGAGTCCGCCTTTGCCGCCGCGCAGGGCCCAGAAGAGTTCGGGATGGGTGGTGTCGTCGGCGGTCACGAGCTCGCCATCGGCGGTCACGACACGGAACCCCCGCACCCAGTCGGCGGTGAAGCCGTGACTGCGGGCGAGCGGGCCGAGACCGCCACCGAGCGTGTACCCGACCGCTCCGACGCTGGTCGACGAGCCGGTGACCGGCGCGAGCCCGTGCTCGGCCGTCGCGGCGATGACGGGCGCCCAGCGGAGGCCGGCGCCGATCCGTGCGCGGCGGGAGGCGGCATCCACGTCGAGGAGGTCGAGGTCGCGGGTGATCAGCAGCAGGCCGCCGGAGATCGGCGCCTCGGACCCGTGGCCGGTCGCCTGGATGCGCAGCGGCAGTCCGTTCGCGCGGGCGAAGCGCACGGCCTGCACCACGTCGCCCTCGTCGCGCGCGGCGACGAGGATGTCGGGGTCGTGACGGATGGTCGGGTTGAAGCACGTGGCTTCGGCGGCGAGGCCATCGTCGCCACGGAGGAGGACGGTGCCGCGGACGGATTCACGCAGCTGCGCGACGAGTTCGTCGTCGAGTTCGATTCCCATGGCGCCGAATGTAGGGGAGTCCACCGACACGCGGGAAGGGGCCCGGGGCGCTCATCCGCTGTCAGGAGGCTGACGTAGCATGTGCCGCATGACCGCCGTGCTGCCCGCCGCCTCCGGGTCGCACGCCCTCCCCGACGCGGAGACCGTCTACCGGCCCGCCGTCGCGATCGACGTGCCGGCCACGCTCGGCCTCCTCGGGCGCGGGCCCTACGACCCGACGACCCAGTGGGACCTCGGGGGCGTCTGGCGCACCTGGCGCACGCCCCACGGCCCGGCGACACTGCGCATCCATCGGCCGGCGCGGGACGGCTCGATCCGGGCGACGGCATGGGGGCCGGGTGCCGCGTGGGCCATCGACGCCGTGCCGGCGCTGCTCGGCCGCGACGACGACTGGAGCGGGCTCGACGTGAGCGGGCATCCACTGCTCCGCGGAAGCCTGCACCGTAATCCGGGCCTGCGGCTCGCCCGCACGGGACGCCTCCTGGAGGCGCTCCTGCCGGCGATCATCGAGCAGCGGGTGACGAGCCTGGAGGCCTACCGCTCGTGGGCGCGACTGCTCCGCTGGTACGGCGAGCCCGCACCGGGACCGGCGCCCGAGGGGATGCGCGTGGTGCCGACGATCGAGCAGTGGCGTGGCATCCCCTCCTGGGACTGGCATCGGGCGGGCGTCGACCCGCGGCGGGCGCGTGCAGCCCAAGCGGTGCTCGTGGTGGCCACCTCGCTCGAGCGCGCGGCCGAGCGGGCGGAGACGCTGGCCGCGGCGGCCGACGCGCTGCGGACGGTGCCGGGCGTCGGGCAGTGGACCGCCGCCGAGACCCTGCAGCGGTCGCACGCGCATCCCGACCTCGTGAGTGTCGGCGACTACCACCTGGCTCACTACGTCGGCGAAGCCCTCATCGGGCGCCGCGTGGACGACGACGGGATGCTCGAACTCCTGGAACCGTGGACGGGGCACCGGCAGCGCGTGGTGCGGCTGATCCTCGCGAGCGGATTCCGATTCGAACGTCGCGGGCCGCGGATGACCGTGCAGGATCACCGCTGGCACTGAGCGGGCTGTGGGGCGCGTCCTGCGGTGGGCTAGCCGGTCAGCCGGTGGTGCCGTTGCGCAGGGCCTCGGCGTGCTCGATCTTCAGATCGTGGTCGAGTTCTCGGCACAGCGTCTTGTAGTGGTCGAGGAAGTCGGGGTAGTACTCGTCCCAGACGGGCAGCGGCTTGCCGTCGTGCGCCGCGATCATCCGGTCGAGGTAGTAGTCCCAGCCCACCCCGTAATCCGCGCCCTCCGCGACGGTGTGCAGGAGGTCGCCGAACGTGATCGTGGTGTGGCCGCTCGACTCCGTCAGGTGTACGAACATCCGGCGCGCCGGGGCGGTGCCGACGTCGACGTGCAGGCGGTGCGGGGCGTCGCACAGCCGGATGGTCACGTTCTCCCACTCGGCGCCGTCGCCCTCCGCGTTCATCCGGAACTTCACGGCCCCGGTGGAGGGGGTGCCGGTGAACTCGCCGATCCATCGGCTGAGGTACGCGGACCTGCTGAAGAAGGCCCAGACCTCCTCGATCGGCGCGTGGACGATGCGGTCGAGCACCACATAGACCCCGTCGTCCTTGCGGACCAGTCTTCCCGTCGGCTGCGGTGTCATGATGACCTCCCATTGAGTCCGACCCTCGTGTCCCTCACCATAGTCACCGCCCGGGCATCGCGGCAGTGGTGGCGCTGGGCGGGTGATGGGTGGTGGGTGCGAGTCCTCTCAGCCCGCGCACGTGCCGCTCTCAGCCCTCCAGAACGGCCATCGCGGCGTTGTGCCCACCGAGCCCGCTGACCGCTCCGCCCCGTCGGGCGCCCGAGCCGCAGAGGAGGATGCGGGGGTGCTGCGTCGCGACACCCCAGCGCTCCGCGGGCGTGCCGAGGGGCTCGTCGTCCTCGGCGAACGGCCACGACAGCGGCCCGTGGAAGATGTTGCCGCCGGGCATGTTGAGGGCGCGTTCGAGGTCGCGCGTGGTCTTGGTCTCGATGCAGGGGTTGCCGTCGCCGTCGGTGAGCAGGAGGCTCTCGATCGGCTCGGCGAGCACGGAGTCGAGCGAGGCGAGCACGGCATCCTGCAGGCGCTGGCGTGTGGCGTCGTTGTTCTCGTCGGTCAGCCAGCGGTCAGGGGTGTGGAGGCCGAAGACCGTGATGGTCTGCGCGCCGCTCTCCGCCAGCTCGGGATCGAGGATGCTGGGATCGGCGAGAGTGTGGCAGTAGATCTCGCAGGGCAGGAATTCGGGCATGACGCCGCGCAGCATCCCGGCGTGAGCGGCCTCGAGCTGCGTGTAGGTCTCGTTGATGTGGAACGTGCCGCCGAAGGCCGCCTGCGGGTCGAGCGACTCGTCGCGGAGCCGGGGGAGGCGGCTCAGCAGGAGGTTGACCTTCACCTGTGCGCCCTCGGCGCGCGCGCGGGCCGGGGTATCGGTGCCGGTGCGGGCATCGGGGTCGCCGTCCGCGTCGAGCAGGCGGTCGAGGACCTCCGGCGCGACGTTCACGAGGACGTGCTCGCCCTCGACATGACGCTCGTGGCCGTTGCGCAGGTAGGACACCGAGCCGTCGGGGTGGATGGCCGTGACCTCGGCGCCCGTGACGATGCGCGCGCCGGCCTCGCGAGCGACGCGGGCGAGCTCGCCGGTGACGGCGCCCATCCCGCCGATCGGGACATCCCACTCGCCCGTGCCCTGGCCGATGACGTGGTAAAGGAAGCAGCGGTTCTGATCGAGCGACGCGTCGGAGACGCTGGCGAACGTGCCGATGAGTGCGTCGGTCGCGGCGACGCCCCGGACGAGGTCGCTCTGCAGGCGCGACTCGATGAAGCCGCCGATGGGCTGCTCGATCAGGGCGTCCCAGAGCTCGTCGTCACCGACCAGGCCGCGGGCCTCCGAGCGGGTCAGGAGGGGCTCGGTCACCGTCGGCCAGAGGGCGCGCGCGACCTCTCCCGTCGACTCGTAGAAGGCGGTGAAGGCCTCGGCGTCCGCCGCTGCGCCGACGCGCGCGAAGGACGCCGCCGTCGCCTCCTGGTCGGTGTTGTCGATGAGCAGGCCGGCGCCCGTGGGGTCTCCCGGGACAGGCGTGTACGACGAGTACCGGCGCCGGGCGAGCCGGATGTCGAGCCCCAGGTCGTCGATGATGCGCTGGGGGAGGAGGCTCACGAGATAGGAGTAGCGCGAGAGTCGCGCCTCCACCCCAGGGAATGCCTGCGCGCTGACCGCTGCACCGCCGACGTCGTCGAGGCGCTCGAGCAGGATCACGCTCTTGCCGGCCTTCGCGAGATAGGCCGCGGCGGTGAGCCCGTTGTGGCCGCCGCCGACGATCACGACGTCGTGCGTCGCGGCGGGGGAGGAGGGTGCGCTGTCCGTCATGCAAGAGAGCCTAGGCGACGCCCACGGGGAGACGAATGCTCTCCACAACGGTCGCTCCGGCTGCGACTTCTCCACATGTTCGAGCGCCGCCAGCGTCCGCGCGGCCGGGGTCGTTACAGTCGTGATCATGGTGGATGACACGGACGGCGCCCCGCAGCGCCCTGCTCAGCTGGCCCACGAGGCCGTCGAGCTGGTGCGCGTCTGGCTGACCGAGAGTGCCCGCGCGAGCGACGGCTCCCGGCAGGACCCGGCGGCCGAACGCCTCGCCGGCGTGCTCCGCGACCCGGACGGCCTCGATTTCGCGGTCGGGTTCGTGGACGGCGTCGCCCGCCCGCAGGACCTCTTCGTGGCGGGCTACAACCTGCAGCGGGTCGCCAAGCGCATCCCGCGCTTCCTCCCCTGGTACATGCGGCTGGCGATCTGGCTCGGAGGCGCCTTGGGTCCGGTGGTGCCCTGGATCGTCATCCCCATCGCCCGGCAGGTGCTCCGCCGCATGGTCGGCCACCTCGTGGTCGACGCGACGCCGCAGAAGCTGGGCCCGGCCATCGCGCACCTCCGCGCTCCCGCCGACCCGCAAGGCCACGGCGCACGGCTCAACCTGAACCTGCTCGGCGAGGCGGTGCTCGGCGAGGCGGAGGCCGCACGCCGTCTGGAAGGCACGCGGGCGCTCCTGGCCAGGGACGACGTCGACTACGTGTCGATCAAGGTCTCCTCGATCGCGTCGCAGCTGTCGATGTGGGCGTTCGACGAGACCGTGCAGCGCGTGGTCGAACGACTCACTCCGCTCTACGAGCTGGCCGCGACCTCCCCCACCCCGAAATTCATCAACCTCGACATGGAGGAGTACCGCGACCTCGATCTCACCGTCGCGGTCTTCACCGGCATCCTCGGCAAGCCGCAGTTCAGAGGACTCGAGGCGGGGATCGTGCTGCAGGCGTACCTGCCCGACGCTCTCGACGCCCTGCAGACGCTCACCGAGTGGGCTGCGGAGCGACGCGTGCAGGGCGGCGCCCCCATCAAGGTCCGTGTCGTCAAGGGAGCGAACCTCGCCATGGAGCGCGTGGATGCCGCGATCCACGGCTGGCCGCTCGCGACCTATGGCAGCAAGCTCGAGACCGACGCGAACTACAAACGGGTGCTGGACTGGGCGCTGACGCCCGAGCACACGGACGCGGTGAAGATCGGCGTCGCCGGTCACAACCTCTTCGATGTGGCGTACGCATGGCTCCTTGCTTCGCAACGGGGCGTGACGGAACGGATCGACTTCGAGATGCTGCTCGGGATGGCGACGGCGCAGGCGGACGCGGTCAAGCGGACTGTTGGCGGCCTCCTGCTCTACACCCCCGTCGTCGACCCGGGGGAGTTCGACGTGGCGATCTCGTACCTGATCCGCCGGCTGGAGGAGAACGCGAGCCAGGAGAACTTCATGTCCGCGGTCTTCGAGCTGGACTCGGACCCGGCGCTGTTCGACCGGGAGAAGGAGCGCTTCCTCGCCTCGGTGGCGGCCCTCGAGGCCGACGCGCTCCCGCGCGGCGCCGCTCCCGTGCCGCATCGTCAGCAGGACCGGACCCGCGAATGGGAGGAGGCGACCGCTCCGTCGTTCACGCGGCCGCCCGCAGTGCTTCCCAGCGGCCAGACCGACGAAGGCCTCACGAGCGTGGTCCTCGGTCTGTCGCGCGGATCCGCGGGCGACGGCCTGTTCGACGTCGAGGATCCCGCGCTCCCCTCGGTGGAAGCGGCGGCGTCGTCCGACTCGGCGACTGCGCCCGCTGCGTCGGCTCCCGTCGCGGCGGGGACGGCGGCGGCCGCCTTCCGCAAGGCGCCGGACACCGACCCATCGATCGCCGCGAACCGCAGCTGGGGGCGTCGCATCCTCTCCCGGTCCACCGCCTCCGACCTCGGCTCCGCGACCATCGCGGCCGCCGCCGTGACGGACGCCACCCGGCTCGAGACCATCCTCCGGCAGACCGTCACAGCCGGCACCTCGTGGGGGACGCGCAGCGGATACGACCGCGCCGCCGTGCTCGACCGCGCCGGCCACGCGCTGGAGGCCAACCGCGACCGCCTCATCGAGGTGATGGCCGCCGAGACGGGCAAGACCATCGCCGAGGCCGACCCGGAGGTGAGCGAGGCCGTCGACTTCGCCCACTACTACGCGGCGCTCGCGCGCGACCTCGACCGCGTGCAGGGCGCGCGATTCGTCCCCTCCGCACTCACGGTTGTCACGCCGCCGTGGAACTTCCCCGTCGCCATCCCGGCAGGATCCGTGCTCTCCGCGCTCGCCGCGGGTAGCGGGGTGATCATCAAGCCGGCACCGCAGGCCAAGCGCTGTGCAGCGGTGCTCGTCGAGGCGCTGTGGGAGGCCGGAATCCCGCGAGAACTCCTCGCGCTCGCCGATGCGCCGGAGAACGAGCTCGGCCGATCGCTGATCGCGGACCCGCGGGTCGGCCGCGTAATCCTCACCGGCTCGTACGAGACGGCGACGCTCTTCCGCTCGTGGCGGCCCGACCTCCCCCTCTTGGCGGAGACCAGCGGTAAGAACACCATCATCGTGACCCCGAGCGCCGACTACGACCTCGCCGTCTCCGACATCGTGAAGAGCGCGTTCGGCCACGCCGGGCAGAAATGCTCCGCGGCGAGCATCGTCATCCTGGTCGGCTCGGTCGCTCGCTCGGAGCGGTTCCGGCGCCAGCTGATCGACGCCACCACGAGCCTGCGCGTCGGCTATCCCTCCGATCCGACCAGCCAGATGGGCCCGTTGATCGAGCCGGCCGCAGGCAAGCTCCTGCACGCCCTCACCACGCTCGGATCCGACGAGGAGTGGCTCGTGGAACCGAAGCGGCTGGACGACACCGGCCGCCTCTGGTCCCCGGGCATCCGCACCGGGGTCCAGCCCGGCTCCTACTTCCACCTCACCGAGTTCTTCGGCCCGGTGCTCGGGATCATGACCGCCCGCACCCTCGACGAGGCGGTGCGGTACCAGAACGCCGTCGAGTACGGCCTGACGGCCGGGCTGCACTCCCTCGACTCGGATGAGCTGGCCGAGTGGCTGGAGACCGTCGAAGCCGGCAACCTCTACGTCAACCGCGGCATCACCGGCGCGATCGTGCGGCGGCAGCCGTTCGGCGGCTGGAAGCGCTCCTCCGTGGGGGCCGGCACGAAGGCGGGCGGTCCCAACTACCTCCTCGGACTCGGCGGATGGGTCCCCGAGACGGGGCGGTCCAGCGCCAGCCTGCATCTCCGCGGCCTCGAGGACCGCGTGTCGGATCTGATCGAGTCCGGGCAATCGTCGATGGATTACGCTGCGTTCGACCTCGTCCGTCGCTCGGCACTCAGCGACGCGATCGCCGTCGCCACCGAGTACCGCCAGGTGAAGGACGTGTCCGCGCTCGGGGTGGAGCGCAACCTCTTCCGCTACCGTCCCGTCCCCGTGACCATCCGGCTCTCGGAGGGGAGCACACTCGCGGAACTGCTGCGCATCATCGCGGCGGGGACGATCGCGCGCTCGCCGTTCTCGGTGAGCACCGCGCTCAAACTGCCCCGTGCGACGCACCACCTCCTCCGCGAACGCGAGATCGAGGTCACCGTGGAGGACGACGCCCAGTGGCTGGCGCGACTGCGCGGCGGTATGGCGGGCGTACACCGCATCCGGCTCATCGGAGGCGACCCGGTGGCCCTCGCCGACGCTCTCAGCGGCGCACCTGACATCGCCGTGTACTCCGGGGCCGTGACGCCGTCGGGGCGGGTGGAGGTGCTCCCGTTCCTGCACGAGCAGGCGATCTCGATCACGAACCACCGCTTCGGCAACCCGACCCGGTTCTCCGATGAGGTGATCCGGACCGCGAGCGTAGGCTGAAGGCATGACGACCCCCGCCTCCGTCCCGTCCGCCGTGCCGTCTCTCGCCCTCAACTCGGGCGGCTCCATCCCGCAGCTCGGACTCGGCACCTGGCCGCTCGACGACGCCGAGGTCGAGAAGGCCATCGTCGCGGCAGCGGAGCTGGGCTACCGCCACGTCGACACCGCGGTCAAGTACGGCAATGAGATCGGTGTGGGCCGGGGCGTCGCCGCGAGCGGCGTGGCCCGCGAAGACTGGTTCGTCACCACCAAGCTCGACGGCGAGTACCAGGGACAGGACCGAGCCGTCGCCGGCCTCGACGCGAGTCTCGAGCGACTGGGGCTGGACTACGTCGACCTGCTCCTGATCCATTGGCCGCTGCCCGCGCGCGGCGAGTTCGTCTCCACCTGGGAGACCTTCATCCGTCTCCGCGAGGCAGGGAAGGCCCGCGCGATCGGCGTCTCGAACTTCAAGCCGGCGCACCTCGACACGCTCATCGCCGCCACGGGCGTCGTCCCCGGGGTCAACCAGATCCAGCTCAGCCCGGCGATCACCCGCCGCGAGCAGCGAGCATACGACACCGAGCACGGCATCCTGACCGAGTCGTGGAGCCCCCTGGGCGGAGGCTCGGGCGACCTGCTCTCCTCCCGCGTGCTCGCCCGCGTGGCCGAGAAGCACGACCGCACGCCCGGTCAGATCGTCCTGCGGTGGCACATCCAGAACGGCCTCGTCGTCATTCCGAAGTCGGCCAACCCGCAGCGGATGGCCGACAACCTCGCGGCGTTCGGCTTCGAGCTGGACGCAGACGACCTCGCCGCGATCGCCACCCTCGACGAAGGCCCCGATGCCGGCGTCGACTCAGACCGCAGCGGTCACTGATCCGCCGGCCGCACGAGCGGCAGCGACACCGCGACGACCAGCCCGTTCGGTCGCCCGTTGGCGAGGACGACCTCGCCGCCCGCCGCCCCGGCCAGAGCCGCGACGATCGCCAGCCCGAGGCCGCCCCCGGCGCCCGACGTCGACGTTCGCGCCCCGTCGGCACGCGTGAAACGGTCGAGCGCGACCGGGATGAAATCCTCCGGCATCCCGGGACCGGTGTCGCGCACCGTGAGTACGACGCGGTCGGCGTCGACGGTGATCTCCGCCGTCACCGTCGCATCCCCGTGCCCGGGCACCGAGCGGATCGCGGTGATCGCGTTGCCCAGGAGGTTGTCCAGGATGCGGCCGACATCGGTCGGGCTCAGCGCGATGCGGGCGTCCGCGGCCGGTCTGCGCCGAGGGTCGTACTCGAAGTCGACCGAAATACTACCCGCGTCGTCGTCACCGCTGGCGAGGAGACGAGCCCGATCGATCGCGTCCGTGAGTTCGTCGACGAAGGTGCGCCAGTCGATGCGGCCGCTCGTCGGGCCGGCCTCGATGCGCGACAGCTCCAGCAGGTTGTTGGCGAGCTGACCGAGACGCAGTGCGGTGGCGTGCGAGGAGCGGATGTCGTGGAGGAGCGCGGTCGGGTCGCCCGCATCGAGCTCGGCGAGTTCCAGCTGTCCGCGCAGCACGGCCAGGGGAGTTCGCAGCTCATGGCTGGCGTCGGAGACCATCTGGCGTTCACGGTCGGCGGAGGCGCGCAGCCGGCGGATGAGGTCGTTGAGCGTGGTGGCCAGCTCCGAGAGCTCGTCCTGCGCCGGCCCGACGGTGAGCACGCTGGTCGACGCCTCCTGGCCCGTGCGCTCCTCGCCCGCGATCAGCTCGGCCTGCTCGCGCATCCTGCTCACCGGTCGAAGGGCGGCCCGCGCCAGCAGCCAGGACGCGCCGCCGAAGCCGAGGATGAGCACGCCGGCGCCGATGAGCAGCGCGGCCGTCAGTCGGTCGAGGATGAGCGCGGTCGTCTCGTCGTTGCGCGCCGCGACGATGTGCACGACCCCTTCGGGCGTGCTGACGGTCTGTGTGAGCACGAGGTACTGGTCGTCGCCGAGCTGGTACATGGTCGGCGTGCTGCCGAACGCGATCAGCTTGTCGACCTTCGGTTCCATCGCGGCGGGCAGAGTGGAGGCGAGGATCGCGCCGCTGGCATCCACGACGGCGAGCTCCTGGCCGCCGCCGGGGAGGTCGAACGGTCCCTGCGGACTGTTCTTCACCGACTCGGCGGGAGCCGCGATGTCGTTGTCGAGCAGCGTGACCGTCGCGTTGTGGAGGATCGAGGCGACGCCGATGCGGATGACGACCACCGCCGCGAGGCCGAAGAGCGAGGCGACGAGGAGGCTGCCGATGGTGATGCGCGCCGTGATCGACAGCCGTCGCAGCCACCTCACGACGTCGACGTCTCCAGCTTCTCGTCCTGCTTGCTCTCGCCCGTCGCCTTGGCGTCGAGCGCGTTCTTGGCGTCGAGCCGGTAGCCGCGGCCGCGCTCGGTGACGATCGAGAGGCCGGCCTCGGCGAGGTCGAGCTTCTTGCGCAGGTACGAGACGTACTGGTCGATGACGTTGGTGCCGATGTTCTCGGTCGTCCCCCACACGGACTCCAGGATGTCGGCGCGCGAGAGCGTCTTGTCCGGGTTGGTCGCGAAGAGGCGCAGCAGCGTGAACTCCCGGCGGCTGAGCGGCATCTCGTGTCCGTCGACGAGGGCCTGGTGTTCGTGCGAGTCGACGGTGAGCCGACCCACGGTGACCTGGGGGCGCATCCCGGTCGGCTCGCGGCGCAGCAGAGCACGCACGCAGGCGGCGAGCTCGGCGAAGGCGAACGGCTTCGTGAGGTAGTCGTCGGCGCCAGAGTCGAGCCCGTGGACACGGTCCTCGATCGCGTCGCGTGCGGTGAGGAGCAGGATCGGCATCGGGTTCGCCGCCTCGCGGATGTGGCGGCACAGCTCGAAGCCGCTCATCCCGGGCAGCATCACGTCGATCGCGGCGGCCGAGTAGGCGTCGCTGCGCAGCGCGATCAGGGCATCGACACCATTGGTGACGAGGGTGACCTCGTAACCTTCGGCGGCGAGACCGCGCTGAACGAGGCCTCCCATGTCGGGGTCGTCTTCCACAACGAGCAGCTTCATGCGCCCATCGTGCCACTCTTCGCCGTGGTGGCGCTCGGTTCCGTGGTCGCCGGGCGTCGCGCGGTCTGAGGATTCTCGCAGAGGACGTTCAGGATTGCTCGACCACGGATCGCAACGACTCGAGTGTCGACGCCCAGTTCGCAGACATCCGGTCGGACTCCGCCCGGTCGGCGCAGCCGTCCTGGGTGATGGTCACGAGGGTGCGATCGCCGTCGTCGGCGAGCAGATAAGAGACCGTCTGGTAGCTCTCCGGGACGTCGGGTTTGCCGCTGAGAGGGCTGTAGTAGCTGGTCACGAGGCGCTCGCCGGGGACGATCTCGAGGATGGTCCCCTTGTCCTCGTAGGGTTTGCCCTCCCACTCGCCGCGGTACGTGATCGGCGAGCCCGCCTGCCAGTCCGTCGTGACGCGCGCGCCGTACATGTAGCGGGCGATCGTGTCGGGGTCGGTCAGTGCGTGCCAGATCGCGTCGCGACGCGCGGCGATCGGGAGGCTCGTGCGTGCTGTCTCGGTCATGCCACGAGTGTGCGCGTGGTCCGACCGATCGTCTTGAAGATTCGCGACGCGGTCAGGAGTTGCCGCGGTTGATCAGGCGCGACAACACGATCGCGCTGCGTGTGTGATCGACGTTGGGGGCCAGGCGCACCTTCTCGAGGGCGGCCTCCAGGCTCGGGATGTCGCGGGAGCGGATGTGGACGATCGCGTCGGCGCTGCCCGTCACCGTGCCGGCGTCGACGACTTCTGGGACGGCGGAGAGGATCCGCAGCAGCTCCTCGGGCGAGACGGTGCCACGGCAGAAGAGCTCGACGTAGGCCTCGGTGCTCATGCCGTCGATCGCGGGGTCGACCTGGATGGTGAACCCGCGGATGACGCCATCGGCCACCAGCCGGTCCACGCGGCGCTTCACGGCGGACGCGGACAGCCCGACGACCGAGCCGATGTCGCCGTATCCCGCCCGCGCGTTCTGACGGAGGAGGTCGAGGATGCTGCGATCGAGGTTGTCCACGGCGCAAGCTTAGGGTGGATCGTTGCGTGGCCGGGAGTGTTACGCGGGAATCGTGCGTGGATACGCAGGGAGTGGTCAACGACGGGCCCTCTGCGCCGATCGTGACATCTCGTTCTTTCCATGCATTCCAAATATTGAGCTGGGTATTTTTGATCGATACCTTCGAGTCATGTCTGTTGTGGGGGTGGATACCGACGACGTCGGGGCGTGCGGCAGGCGATTCGAGGGATATCCGGAATCGCCGGTCGCTGTCGCGATGTCCGGGTCCGAGAGCGTGAGTACGGCCGTGTCGGGCTTCGCCGTCGCGTGGGGGAGGGCCGATGGGCGGATCGCGAACGACGACGGGGAATTCGTCGCGCGGCTGACCCGGGCATCGAGCCTCTTCGCGGAAGCGGAGGCGTCGATCGCCGAGCAAGGAAGGCGGTCGGGCTCGTGACGCTCGAGCTGGGGCAGACTTCGCGCCCGGAGGACCTCGTCGAGGGCGACCCGCACGCGCTCGGCGAGCAGGCGGAACGGTGGGAGGTTCAGGCGCGATCAGTTGTCGCGGCCGCCGCGGAATATCGCAAAGCCGTACCGGAAGTGTGGGAAGGGGCTGCGGCGGAGGCCTTCACCGCCGCGCGAGAGCGCCACCTCACCCGGACGACGGCGGCAGCGACGGCCTATCGGGAGGCTGCCGCTGCACTCTCCGCGCACGCTGCGGAGATCGCTGCTGCACTCCGCGTCGCCGACCGGGCGATCGCCGAGTGGTCGCGGGGCGAGACGGCGACCGCGGCCGCCCGTCGCAAGCATGACGACGAGAAGGCACGTGCAGCGAGCGCGCCGTTCGCGCTTCCGGTGCTGTCGGTCTTCGTCGATCCGGGAGTGGCGATCCGGGACAACGCCGAAGCGCTCCTGACGGATGCGCGCGCGGCGGTCTCCGCGAGCGACGGTGACACCGCCCGGGTGCTCCGCACTCTCACGGACCGGGCCTTCACGGGATCCGTGTTCGGGGCGGCTCCGCTGCCCGCGGGGCTCGCCGAGGTCATGGCGTACGCCGGCGAGAAGAAGTTGCTCCGCGACCTCCGGCGCATGTCCGGCTCCGAACTCGAAGCGTATGCTGCGGCGCACCCCGAGCTGCTCGACCGCCTTCTCGATCTCGGACCGGGACACATCGCCGCCTGGTGGCGGAAGCTCGACGACGCCACCCGCTCCCGCCTCGCCCGCAGCATCCCGCGCGTCGTCGGCAATCTCGACGGCGTCGACGCCCGCACCCGCTCCGAGGTGAACGAACGGATGCTGACGAAAGACATCGCCGCCCTGGAAGACGAGCTCGAGAGACTGAGGCGGACCAGGGATGGCCTCGCCCCCGGCGCCCGCGCGCTCTTCGACCGCCTCATCGAGAAGGACGAGAAGCTCCTCGCCGAACTCACGGCCATCCGCCGCGCTTTCGGCGGCGGCCCCGAGGGCGCCCCGCCGCACCAGCTCTACGCGTATCAGCCGGGCGAGCACACCAAGGTGGCGCTGAGCACCGGCCTCATCGACGACGCCGAACACGTCAGCCTGATCGTGCCGGGCATGGGGACGACGGCGGGGGACATCTGGAACTACGGCAATGCGGCACGGGCGCTTCGCGAAGCACAAGCTGTGGCATCCGGTCTGGATGCGTCCAAGATCGCCGTCATCGCGTGGCTCGACTACGACCCACCGGGAGCGATCGATGTCGTTGGCGTGATCCGCAACGAATTGGCTGAAGCAGGCGCGGATCGGCTCGGCCGGACGCTTCAGGGTCTTCAGGGCATAGAAGGCTGGGGCGCGCAGTCATCACAGCTGTCCGTGGTTGCGCACTCCTACGGTACGAATGTCGCTGCCATCGCCCTGGCGCGCCCGGGAGTCAGTGCTGGAAACGTCGTGATGCTCGGGTCAGCTGGAGTCTCCGGCGGGGCGCCGGTGGCAGGGGTGCTGAATGTGCCGCTGGGAGAGGTGTACGCAACTCAGGCGGTCGCTGACGAGTGGGCGCCACTCGGGCAATTTGTGTCCGGACGGACCGATCCGACTGATCCTGGCTACGGCGCGAAAGTATTCACATCAGAAGGCACCTCCATAAATGGCAGAGACCTCAAAGGAGTTTCGAGTCACGGACCATTCGGTTCGGAGAAGGAGCCCAGCTACCTGAATGACTTCACCTCTGCGCAGTACGCCGCCGCCATGGCATCGATGGGCAAGGGTGCGGAACTGCAATACGAGGGAACGCCCGACGATCGATCAGGTCTGAGGACCGGTAACCGGGTCGGAGGGCTTACGAGATGAGTCACGTGCTCGTGAAGAGCCTCACCGTCGTCTTCTGCACGGTCGTTGGGTTCACCGCATTGGCCGGGTGCGCTCAATCCCCGATAGATGGGAAGACAATCCAGATGCAACATAAGAGGGCCAAGGCGGAGATCGAGGGGCTCTACGAGAAGACGCTCGAAATCGTGGGCGATGGCTGGAACGCTTCAGAGTCCGAATGGAGCGGCTGCGGGCGCAGCGGTATCGCCCGTGAGGTGGATAGTTGGGCGCGCTTCAATCAACGGTTCGGACCGCTCGATGCTTCTCCTCAGGAGATTGCGGAGCGGGTAGCCGAAGGCTGGAACCGAATGGGGTATTCCGTCACGGTCGTGTCGGACGACTCGCTCACGCCGCCACGCAAGGTCGTCTCTTTCCCGGCCTACCTCACAGGCACGACCGAGAACGGGTTCGGAGCCGTGTTCACTATCGGTGAAAGCTACGCGGATTTCCGGGGACGCAGCCGGTGTGTCCCCTCCGATCCGGACCTCGAAGGTCAGGACCCGTCATGACCGCGTTCAGAGTGGATCCGGAGCAGCTCGAGGAGCTGGCGGGGGAGTCGTGGCGGCGACGGGAACGACTCGCGGAGGGGCGCGAGGCGCTGGCGAAAGCGGCGCGCGGGGCCGCGGGTGAAATGGACTGGCTTGCGCGCGGCGGGACACCGGACGACCGATCGCGCGCGAGAGCAGAAGGAATGCTTCGGCAGTGGGGACGATGACGAGACGTTTTCGCAGGCTCGTCGTGACTGTCGCTGGAACGGCCGCCCTCATGGGTGTGTTGTCGGGCTGCTCGACGGCTGAGGAAGGGGAAAGAAGCGTGGATCGAGATGGGGCGAAGGCTGAGGTCGAAGAGTTATACGAGGAGACTCTCGCTGTCGTCGGGCCGGGGTGGGGGTCGTCCGACGCCGAATCCTCGTGGGGAGGGTGCGCGCGAAGCGGCCGAAGTGACTACATGGACAGCTGGTCGCGAGTGAACCAACGTTTCGGGGAGTTGAACGCACCCGTGCTGGTGATCGCTGAGCAGGTAGCGGAAGAGTGGAATCGACTCGGGTACTCGGTGAAGGTCGAGACCGATGACACCCTCACCCCGCCGCGCAAGGTGGTCTCGTATCCGGCCTACTTGACTGGAACCACGCCGGAAGGATTCGGGGCAGTTTTCACGGTCGGTGAGGGCTACGCAGATTTTCGGGGTTACAGCCGGTGCGTCCCCTCGGATCCGGACCTCGAAGGTCAGGTCCCGTCATGACCGAGTTCAGGGTGGATCCGGACAAGCTCGAGGAGCTGGCGGGGGAGTTGCGGAGGCGCGGGGAGCGGCTCTCGGAGGGGCGTGAGGTGCTCGCGAAAGCGGCGCGGGGGGTCGCGGGAAAGTGGTCGGGGGGCGCGAGGGACGAGTTCGTCGCGGCTCACACGCGCTGGGACCAGGACCACCGGACGCAGGTGGAGGAGCTCGCCGGGGCCGCTGCGATCGCGGAGGCGGCGGCGGCGACCTATCGCGAAGTCGACCGGGCCGTCGCGGAGATGTTCGAATGAGTGCGGCCTCCCGCACGCCCCGACACGGTGGGAGCATGTGCGCATGAGCGACACCAGTGAAGTGAAGCCGGCACCGCAGCCGGAGGACCGCGAGAGCCACGGCTTCTTCGGCCAGCCGCGCGCCCTGGCGAACATCTTCGGGGTGGAGATGTGGGAGCGGTTCTCGTTCTACGGCATGCAGGGCATCCTGCTCATCTACCTCTACTACTCGGTCGAGAAGGGCGGCCTGGGGCTCGACCAGGCGACCGCGGCGGGGATCGTCGGCGCGTACGGCGGAGCCGTCTACCTGTCGACCATCCTCGGCGCGTGGCTCGCCGACCGGCTCTTCGGCTCCGAACGCATCCTGTTCTGGAGCGCGGTCGTCATCATGGCCGGACACATCGCACTGGCACTCCTGCCCGGGTTCGCGGGTGTCATCGTCGGCCTGATCTTCGTCGCCGTCGGCAGCGGCGGCCTGAAGGCCAACGCGACCCGCATCGTCGGGACGCTCTACGACGAGCACGACTCCCGCCGCGACGCGGGGTTCTCGCTGTTCTACCTCGGGATCAACCTGGGCGGCTTCCTCGGACCGCTGCTCACCGGACTGCTGCAGACCACGCTCGGCTTCCACTACGGGTTCGCGCTCGCCGCACTCGGAATGGCGATCGGCCTCATCCAGTACTCCATCGGCCGCAAGCGGCTCCCCGACGAAGCGCGCGCCGTGCCGAACCCGCTCCCGGCGAAGCGGTACCCGCTCGTCATCGGCATCACCACCGCAGCCCTGGTGGTCGTGGTCGCACTCGTGCTCACCGGGGTGATCACGGCGCAGAACCTCGCGCTGGTCGTGATCGTCGTCACCATCGCGGCCGCGATCGCGTACTTCACGGTCATCCTGACGTCCCGCCTTGTCACCAAGGAGGAACGCAGCAGGATCCTGGCGTTCATTCCGCTCTTCATCACCAGTGCGGCGTTCTGGTCCCTCTACCAGCAGCAGTTCACGGTGCTGACGATCTACTCCGACGAACGCCTCGACCGGAACCTGTTCGGCTGGGACTTCCCCGTCTCGTGGGTGCAGTCCATCAACCCGATCTTCATCATCATCCTCTCCGGCGTCTTCGCAGCGATCTGGACGAAATGGGGAGACAAGCAGCCGTCCACCCCGATCAAGTTCGCCGCAGGGACGATCCTCATGGGGCTCACGTTCTGGCTGTTCCTGTTCTGGGCGGGAGGCGGCAAGAACAGCACGCCCCTCCTGGCGGTCGTCGGCATCCTCCTCGCCTTCACGATCGCCGAACTCCTGCTCTCCCCGGTCGGCCTCTCCGCCTCCACCAAACTCGCGCCGCACGCGTTCCAAGCGCAGATGGTCGCCCTCTTCTTCCTCTCCGTCGCTCTCGGGACGGCGATGGCCGGACAGCTCGCCAAGCTGTACACGCCGGCAACAGAAGGGGTCTACTTCGGCATCATCGGAGGAGTGGCGGTCGCCGTGGGTGTCGTCCTCGTGCTGCTCACCCCTTGGGTCCTGCGCATGATGAAGGGAGTGCGCTGACCGGCCCCCGTCAGGGATCCGCACGGAAAGACGCGCCTCCCGCATGGGATCCGTCAGGACCGGCCCGCGGGAGGCGCTCGCCGCGTAGACCGGACGCATGACCCTCACCCGCATCATCCCCACGCTCCGCTGCAGCATCCCCGAACCCCTCGACGCCACCCGCTGGCCCGCCCACACCCACCCCACGACGACGGACGTGGTCATCGCCGGCGTCTCGCTCGTCCGCCTCGCCGACTGGTGCACCACCCCCTGCGTCCACACGGACGACGACGCAGCCGCCGTCGTCACCAGCGTCACGAACGTGGCGCGACACCCCGGCGGCGGCCTCGACATCGAACTCGACGCCGACCTGCGCACCATCGCCGCGGAGACCTCCCAAGCGCGGCTCATCGGGCGGGCGTCCCCGGCGCCGCTCTGCACCGTCCACGCCGGCCCCCGCCTCATGGACCTGCCGGCGGACCTGCACCCGGGCGACCTCGTCGCCCTCCCCGCCCACGGACCCGTCACGCTGAGCAACGTCGACCCCCACCGCCACGCCCACACCGACGCAGCGACCGCCGCGCCGACGGGGCGCTGCGGCCGCTGACAGGCTCCTCCGCGCACCCCCAGGCATCGGTCGAGCAAATCGAGAGGCCCGGATTCAGCAGTATCCTTGCTGAATGGAACTGCGTCAGCTCGAGCACTTCGTCACCGTCGCAGAGGAGCGGCACTTCACCCGCGCAGCCGAGCTGCTGCAGATCTCCCAATCGGGACTGTCAGCCTCCATTCGCTCCCTCGAACAGGAACTGGGCACCTCCCTCTTCATCCGGAGCACCCGCCGCGTCGAACTGACGACGGCCGGACAAGCCCTCCTCGCCGACTCGGTGCGCACCCTCGCGAGCGCCGCCGCCGCACGCGACGCCGTCGCGGCCGTGCGCGGACTGCAGCGCGGACGACTGACCGTCGGCGCCGAGCCGTGCCTCGGCTCCGTCGACCTGCCCGCCGAACTGGCCGCGTTCCGCACCGCCAACCCGGGCGTGGAGGTGCGACTCCGCCAGACCGGATCGGTCGAACTGGTCGACGCGGTCGCGAACGGGCAGGTGGATGTCGCCCTCGTCGTCGACACCGGCCACACGCCCGTCGGGGTGCGCCTGCGCCGGCTCAGCACGCAAGACCTGCTCGTGCTCTGCCACCCCGACCACCGCTACTCCGGTGAGGAGAGCCTCCCGATCGAAAGCCTGCGAGGCGAGACGATGATCGGCTTCCAGGAGGGCTGGGGCGCACAAGCCCTGACGCGGCGCGCGTTCGCAGCGGCCGGGCTGGACTACCGGCCCGCGATGGAGGTCAACGACGTGCACCCGCTGCTCGACCTGGTCGGCTACGACCTGGGAGTGGCCGTCGTCCCCGCGAGCTTCGCCCGCAAGCGCCCCGACACGCTGCGGGCCGTCCCGCTCTCCGGCGACGTCCCGAAGTGGACCGTGGCGGTCGCGGCGTCGGAGGAGCCGAGCCCGGCAGCGGCGGCGTTCCTGCGCCAGGTCAGCATCGCCTGACGGAGCAGCACCAGACCTCCGTCACGGCGCCGTTACATACCTTTTACATGTGTAGAGTGGAAATAACTTGCAAGCACACGTCGAAGTGTGAAGGATAGTTTCATCCCGGATGCAGGGCATCCACCAACACATTCCCGGTTTCGAAGAGGAGACAGCACCATGAAGAAGCGCTACCTCTCCGTCGCCGCCGTCACGATCGCAGCACTGGCCCTCACGGCCTGCTCGAGCGGTGGCAGCGGCGATGGGGGCTCGGTCGACGCGAAGGGCCAGAAGCTCAGCGTGTGGATCATGCAGGGCACCAACCCCGACTCCACGGCCTTCTTCAAGGAGGTCGGCGACGAGTTCAAGAAGGAGACCGGAGCCACGCTCGACGTGCAGTTCGTCCAGTGGGCCGACGCGCACGACCGGTTCGTGACCTCCATCGCCGGCAACACGACGCCGGACGTCGCGGAGACCGGCACCACCTGGACCGCCGAGTTCGCCGACGCCGGGGCGCTCGCCCCGATCGGCGACTACGTCGAGAAGGCCGGACTCGAGGATGACCTGGTGAAGGGCCTCAAGGAGTCGGGCACCTACGACGGCGAGCTCTACGGCATGCCGTGGTACGCCGGCGTCCGCTCGCTGGTCTACCGCGCCGACGTGTTCAAGGAGCTCGGCATCGAGGCTCCGAAGACGTGGGACGACATCGTCGCCGCCGGCGAGAAGATCAAGGCCGCCAAGCCCGACATGATCCCGTTCGCCGTTCCCGGCACCGCCGAGTTCGGCGTGTACCCGTGGGTCTGGGGCGCGGGCGGCCAGGTCGCCACCGAGAAGGGCGGCACCTGGACCTCGGGTCTCGACAGCGCCAAGTCGCGTGAGGGCATCCAGTTCTACACCGACCTCGCCACCAAGTACGGCTTCTCCACCTCCGGCGCCACCACCTGGAAGGAGACCGACGTGCTCGACAACTTCAACCAGGGCAAGGTCGCGATGGCCATCCAGGGCTCCTGGACCCCGGCCACGATCGTGCAGAAGGCCCCCGACCTCGAGGGCAAGATCGCCGCGACCCCGATCCCGGGCAAGGACGGCGGCATCAGCCCGTCGGTCCTCGGTGGCTCGCACCTGAGCGTGTTCAACACGGCCAAGAACAAGGACCTGGCCTGGAAGTTCGTCGAGATGATGACCACGGGCAAGTACGCCGAGGAGTGGGCGTCGCAGACCGGCTACTTCTCCGGTCTGAACTCGCTGGTCAAGAAGGCGATGGAGTCGGACGACCCGCTGGTCAAGCCGTTCGCCACGCAGATGGTCGACGGCGGCGCGTCCGTGCCGGTCACCCCGCAGTTCGGCGCGGTGCAGGCCAAGCAGACGACCAACGCGATGATCCAGTCCATCCTCTCCGGGCAGAAGACGGTCGACCAGGCGACGACCGACGCGGCCAAGGAGATGACCCAGCTGCTGAACGACAAGTAGCCCGATGGCCATCGACGTTCGTCCCGAGACGCCGGCCGTGCGCACTGCGCGCGGCCGGCGCCCCGGCGCCCCCGCCCCGAAGCGCAAGCGCTCGTTCATCGCCGTGAGCCGGCCGTGGCTGCTGCTCGCCCCCGCGCTGGTCGTGCTCGCCGGGCTGCTGCTGTGGCCCCTGATCCGCGTGGTCATCATCTCGCTGCAGGACTACGGTCTGCGCGAGATCGTCAGCGGCAAGACGAACTTCATCGGCTTCGACAACTACACCGAGATCTTCGGCAATGCCACGCTGTGGACGGTCGCGCTCCCCAACACCGTGATCTTCGCCATCCTGTCGGTCGCCGGCACGGTCGCCCTCGGCACGCTCGTCGCGCTGCTGATGGCGAGCCTCGGCCCGACCTGGCGGACCATCGTCGGCAGCGCGATCATGGTCGCCTGGGCGATGCCCGCGGTGACCGGCACCTATGTCTGGGTCTGGATCTTCGACGCGGACAACGGCATCGTCAACCAGGTGCTCAAGAACCTCGGGCTGATGCACGAGTCGTTCAACTGGTTCACCAACCCGTTCACGTTCTACGGGATCGTGCTCCTCAACATCATCCACCACGGGTTCCCGTTCGTGGCGATCACGGTTCTGGCCGGTCTGCTCGGCGTCTCGAAGGAGATGCTGGAGGCGGCGGCGATGGACGGCGCGGGAGCGGTGCGCCGCTTCTTCTCGATCATCGTGCCGTCGCTGAAGCAGGTCTTCGCCGTGGTGATCATCCTCTCCACGATCTGGGACTTCAAAGTGTTCGCGCAGGTCTATCTGATGCCGGGAGGCTCGGGGTCCAACCGCCAGGTGCTCAACCTCGGCGTGTGGTCGTACGTGGAGTCGTTCGGTCAGAACCGGTACGGCTTCGGTTCCGCGATCGCCGTCCTGCTCACGCTGGTGCTGCTCGCGATCACGGTCGTCTACGTCCGCACGATGCTCAAGGAGGACAAGCTGTGAAGCGCTCGATCGGCGGCAAGATCGGCAAGGGCGTCCTCGTCGCCCTGCTGCTCGTCTTCACGCTCTTCCCCGTCTACTGGATGCTGTCCAGCGCGTTCGACAAGCGCGCGTCGAGCGGTGGTCAGTCGCTCATCCCGCAGGAGTTCACGCTCGACAACTTCGCGTACGTGCTCACCAAGGGCGGGTTCGACGTCTTCCTCCGCAACTCGCTGATCGTCGCGGTCGCGGTCGTGGTGATCTCGGCGGTCCTCGCCCTGCTGGCGTCGGTCGCGGTGGCGCGGTTCAACTTCAAGTTCCGCACGGCGATGCTGTTCATGATCCTGTCGGTGCAGATGGTGCCCCTGGAGGCCCTCGTCATCCCGCTGTTCGTTCAGGTGCGCGACCTCGGCCTCCTGAACCAGCTGCTGGGCCTGATCGTCGTGTACGTCGCGCTGTCCCTGCCCTTCGGCATCTGGATGCTGCGCGGTTTCGTGGCGGCGGTGCCGGTGGAGCTGGAGGAGGCCGCCTACCTCGACGGCGCCAGCTGGTGGCGGATGTTCCGCTCTGTGCTGTTCCCGCTGGTGATGCCGGGCCTGGTCGCGACGAGCGTCTTCGCCTTCATCACGGCGTGGAACGAGTTCATCTTCGCGATGACCCTGCTGGGCGGCGCGAGCGACAACTACACGGTCGCGATCGGTCTGAAGCAGTTCTTCGGCGAGCACACCAACGAGTGGGGCTACGTGATGGCGGCCTCGACCATCATCACGATCCCGGTCATGATGTTCTTCGTGCTGGTGCAGCGCCGCCTGTCGAGCGGCCTGGTCGCCGGCGCCGTCAAGGGCTAGGGGGAGCGGGATGAGCGCGAGCACCGATCCGGCCGTTCGCTCGCTGGTCGCGAGCGTGCTCTGGCCCGGTTTCCTGGGGCGGACGGCCCCGGACTGGCTGCTGCACGCCCTCGACGAGGGGCTCGCCGGCGTCGTGTACTTCGGTCAGAACATCGACCCGTCGGATGCGGAGCAGCTGCCCGCGCTCTCCGCCCGGCTGCGGGAGGCGCGCCCCGGCGCCCTCCTGGGCGTCGACGAGGAGGGCGGACCGGTCACGCGACTGGAGGCCGCCCTCGGCTCCACGCTGCCGAGCGCGTCCCAGTTGGGTCGCGTCGATGACACCGCGGTCACCCGCGCCGCCGGCGTCGAGCTCGCGCGCCGCCTGCGCGCATCGGGCGCGAACGTCGCCCTGGCTCCGGTCGCCGACGTCAACACGAACCCGCGCAACCCGGTGATCGGCACCCGCGCGTTCGGTGCGACCGCCGACCTGGTCGGCCGGCACGTCGCCGCGATGGTGTCCGGCATCCAGGCCGGAGGCGTCGCCGCCTGCGTCAAACACTTCCCTGGTCACGGCGACACCGCCGTCGACTCGCATCTCGGACTGCCGCACGTCACGCTCCCCGGCGTCGAGGTGGAGGCGGAGCACCTCCCGCCGTTCCAGGCCGCGATCGATGCGGGCGTCGCCGCCGTCATGACGTCGCACGTCGTCGTGGATGCCTTCGGCGACCTCCCCGCCACGCTCGACCCGCGGGTGCTCGGGATGCTGCGCGAGCGCGGATTCGCGGGCACGATCATCACGGACGCGCTCGACATGGCCGCCATCCGCTCCGAGTTCGGGGCGGGCCCTGGCGCGGTCCGGGCGATCCTCGCCGGCGCGGACCTCCTGTGCATCGGCAACCCGTCCGATCTCGGCCCGAAGCACGGCGCGACGAGCGACCTCGACGACTACGCGGAGGTGCGCGACGCGCTGCTGGCCGCGGTGGACGACGGCACCCTCCCGATCCCGGCGCTCGAACGCGCCTCGCACTCGGTCGCCGGCCTCTCCGACTGGACGGCCGCGGCATCTCGCGCGGGCGGCGCCTCCACCGGCGAGGTCGGTGCGTTCGACGCGCGGCAGGTCGTGCGCGAGGCGATCGTGGTCCGCGGCACCGTCTCCGTCGCGGCGGGCGACCGCGTCGTGCTCGACTTGCGCGACCGTGCCAGCGGCGCCGTCGCCTCCACCGCCGAGCCTTTCAGCGTCGCCCTCGGCGCCACGCGCGTCGTCGTCGGCCCGTTCGGAGGACGCGACGTCGTCGCCGCGATGTGCGATGCCCTCGGCGGCATCCCGGAGAGCAGCGCGGTGGTCGCCCTGGTCGATGCCGTGCAGCCCGGATCGCCGCAGCGCCGTGCGCTCGGGATCCTCGCCGCCGCTCGCCCGTCCGCGGTCATCGTGAACACAGGACTCCCCGCGCCGGACGAGCTCGCGCTCCCCGGCCTCGACACGTACGGGTCCAGCCGGGTGACGGCGCAGGTCGTCTCCGAGGCGTTCGAGGGGGTCGCGGCGTGAGGATCCTCTCCCTGCAGTCCGGGACCAGCGTCGACGGGATCGACGTCGCCGTGGTCGACATCGACCCGCTCGACGCGAGCGACCGTCCCGTCGTCCGGCTCACCTCCGTCGTCGCCCGCACGGTGGCGTGGTCGGAGGCGACCCGCGCCCTCCTGCTCGCGGCGGTCGAAGGGCAGAGTCTGACTCCCGCCGAATTCGTGCGGATGGACACCCTCGCCGGTCAGGAGTTCGCGGAGGCTGCGGCCGGCGCGGCCGAGGAGGCCGGCGGCGTCGAGCTGGCGGTCTCGCACGGCCAGACCCTCCACCACTGGGTCGAGGACGGCCACGCCCGCGGCACCCTCCAGGTCGGCCAGCCGGCGTGGATCGCCGAGCGCCTCGGCGTCCCGGTGCTCTCCGACGTGCGGTCGGCCGACATCGCAGCAGGCGGCGAGGGTGCTCCGCTCATGGGGCTCTTCGACCGCGCCTGGCTCGCGGGAGAGGCCGCGCGCAGCGGCCGTCCCGTCGCGACGGTCAACCTCGGCGGCATCGCCAACGTGCAGATCGTCGAGCCGGACGGGGGCCTCGTCGCGTTCGACAGCGGACCGGCGAACGCCCTCATCGACGCCGCGGTCGCCCGCGCGACCGACGGTCGCCAGGGACAGGACACCGATGGCCTGCTCGCCGCCACCGGCCGCGTGGACGAGCGGATGCTGGGCGAGCTGCTCGCGCATCCCTACTTCTCGGCGCCGACGCCCAAGAGCACCGGTCGCGAGACGTTCGATCTCGCCGTCGTGGATGCCGCGGCCGCGCGAGCCGGCGTCGAGCCCGAGCTCGCCGACCTCGTCGCGACCCTGACCTCCCTCACCGCCCGCACGGTCGCCGACGCGGTGCGGTCATCGTCGTCGCACATCCCGTCGCGCGCGATCGTCTCGGGAGGCGGCACGCGCAACCCCGCCCTCATGCGCGCCCTCAGCGCGGTGCTCGGGCTGCACGGCGTGGACGTGACCAGCAGCGACGCGCTCGGCATCGACGCCGACCACAAGGAGTCGCTGCTCTTCGCGTTCGTCGGCTACCTCAGCTGGCACGGTGTGCCCGCCGACCTGCCGGGCACTCCGGCCGGACGCGCGCGCGTCCTCGGGCGACTGACCCTCGCCCCCGACTCCGTCCCCGGCCGCCGCCTGCGCGGCGTCGCCGGGCTGACACTGGCCGCCGACCCCGCCCTGGCGGTGGCGCGGTGACCGACGCACCGATGAAAGGATCTTCCGTGGCTGAGCCGCATCCCCTCGCCGACCTCCGCGAGACGCTCGGTACGCTCGCGACCGAGGCGGTGAGCGAGACCACCCGCGACCTCGACATCATGTCGATCGAGGAGCTGGTGGCCGCGATGAACGTCGCCAACACCGAGGTGCCCGCCGCCGTCGCCCGCGAGAGCGCGAGCATCGTCGCCGCCGTGACCGGCGTCTCCGAGCGGATGCGCCGCGGCGGCCGCCTGATCTACGCCGGAGCCGGGACGGCCGGACGCATGGGCGTGCTCGACGCCAGCGAGATCCCGCCCACGTTCGGCGCCCCTCCCGAGCTCGTCGTCGGTCTCATGGCCGGCGGCCCGGAGGCGCTGCACACGGCCGTCGAGAACGCGGAGGACGACGAGGAGGCCGGCCGCGCCGCCGTCCGCTCGATCACCATCGGCCCGCTCGACGCGCTCGTCGGCATCTCGGCGTCCGGCCGCACGCCCTTCGTGCTCGGTGCGATCGACCAGGCCCGCCGCGCGGGCGCGTTCACGGTCGGGCTCTCCTGCAACGCGGACTCCCCACTGGGTCGGGAGGCCGAGGTCGGCATCGAGGTCGTCGTCGGCCCCGAGATCCTCACCGGCTCCACCCGGCTCAAGGCCGGCACCGCGCAGAAGCTCGTGCTCAACATGATCAGCACCATCTCGATGGTGCGGCTCGGCAAGGTCTACGGCAACCTCATGGTCGACCTCCGGGCCACCAACGCCAAGCTGCGGGCCCGGTCCGAGCGGACCGTTATGCTGGCGACGGGCACCGACGCGCAGCAGGCCGCGGAAGCGCTCGACGCGACCGGTGGCTGGATTAAGGCGGCGATCCTGATGAGCGAGACGACCCTCGATGCGGACGCCGCCGTGCGGCTCCTCGCCGAGCACGGCGGACGACTGCGCGACGCACTCGCGGCCGTCGACGCCGCCGAGGGCACGCGGACACATGTCGGCTGACGTCCTCTCCGCGGTGCGCCAGGCGGTGCCGCGGCTCAGCGCCACGGAGGCGCGCATCGCCCAGGTGGTGATCGACCATCCCGAGCGCGTCGTGGATCTGACGATCTCCGAGCTCGCCGCCGTGTGCGACTCGTCGCAGGCGACGATCGCCCGGTTCTGCCAGAGCATCGGCTTCAGCGGGTACCGCGAGTTCCGGCTCGCCATCGCCGCCGCGACCAGCCGCGAGCAGGCCGCGCGCGAGCGGTTCGAGCTCACCGAGAGCGAGGTGGACCCGGCCGACAGCGTGCAGGAGGTCGTCGCCAAGATCGCCTACCAGGACGCGCTGGCGATCGAGCAGACCGCCCGCGAGCTCGACCTCGACGCCCTCGACCGCGTGGTCGCCGCCATCGTCGGTGCGGGCCGCATCGACCTCTACGGCGTGGGGTCGAGCAGTCTCACCGCGCAGGACCTCCAGCAGAAGCTCTCCCGCATCGGGCTGACCGCCTTCTGCTCCGTCGACTCCCACCTCGCCCTCGCGTCGGCCGCACTGCAGAAGCCGGGCAATGTGGCCATCGGGTTCTCCCACTCCGGCGAGACGCTCGAGACCACCCACGCGCTCTCGGTCGCGCACGCGGCCGGGGCGACCACGGTCTCCATCACGAACTTCCCGGAGTCCAGCATCGGCCGCGTCAGCGACCATGTGCTCACGACCCAGGCACGCGAGAGCCTCTACCGCTCGGGCGCGATGTCGAGCCGCATCGCGCAGCTCGCGCTCGTCGACTTCCTCTTCGTGCGGGTGGCCCAGCAGATGTACGACCAGATGACCGAGTCCCTGCGGCTGACGTACGAGGCGGTGCGCAGCCAGCGTCCCGTGCGGCCCGAGCGCTCCGAGCGCTCTGAGCGATGAGTGACGCGATGACCGGCGCGATCGCCGACCGCCTGCTGCCGCGCCCGCGGCGGGTGGAGGAGCTGCCGGGCGAGTTCGTGCTCGACGCCGGGACGACGGTCGTCGCCGACACGACGGGAGCTCCGATCGCCGCGTGGCTGCGGGCCCAGCTCGCGGCGGCGACCGGGTTGCCGCTCGCGAGCGCTTCGATGGGCGGCGGGGGCGCCGGCGCGATCACCCTCGCCGCCGATCCCTCCCTCGCCGACGAGGAGTACCGGCTCACGGTGGAGCCGGACGGCGTGCGCATCCGAGGCGGATCGGCCGCGGCTCTCGCGCACGGAGCGCAGGCGTTTCTGCAGCTCCTCCCGCCCGCCGTGCACCGGCGCGGCGCCCTCGACGGCGTGCGCTGGGCGGCTCCGGCGTGCCGCGTCGACGACAGTCCGGCGTTCCGCTGGCGCGGGCTGATGCTCGACGTGGCCCGGCACTTCCTGCCGAAGCACGACATCCTCCGCTTCGTCGACCTGCTCGCGATGCACCGGATGAACGTGCTCCACCTGCACCTGACCGACGACCAGGGCTGGCGGATGGAGATCCGCCGCTACCCGCGCCTCACCGGGATCGGGGCGTGGCGGCGGGAGTCGCAGGTCGGATTCGGGCCGGACGCGCCGACCGACGGCCGCCCGCACGGCGGGTTCTACACGCAGGACGACCTCCGCGAGATCGTGGCGTACGCCGCCGCGCGCGGCATCACCGTGATCCCCGAGATCGAGTCGCCCGGGCACGTGCAGGCCGCGATCGCCGCGTATCCCGAGCTCGGCGTCGCGGGCGGGGACGAACCGCGCGAGGTGTGGACGCGGTACGGGATCAGCCGCAACGTCCTGAACCTCGAAGAGTCGACGGTCGAGTTCTTCCGCAACGTGCTCGACGAGGTCATCGAGGTCTTCCCCTCCGCGTACATCGGCATCGGCGGGGACGAGTGCCGCAAGGACCAGTGGCGCGCCGACCCGCGCACGCAGGAGCGGCTGCGCGAGATCGGCGCCGCGACCGAGGAGGAGGGGCAGAGCTGGTTCGTCCGCCGCATCGACGAGCACCTCACCGCCCGCGGCCGCCGATCGTACGGCTGGGACGAGATCCTGGAGGGCGGCCTCGCCCCGGGTGCGACCGTCGCGAGCTGGCGCGGTGAGACCGGTGCCGTCGCGGCCGCGCGGCAGGGTCACGACGTCGTGTTCTGCCCGGACCGCGTCCTCTACTTCAACTACCGCCAGTCGGAGTCGATGGAGGAGCCCATCCCGCTGGTCACGGTCACGACCGTGCGCGACGTGTACGAACTGGACCCGGTGCCCGCCGAGCTCACGGCCGAGCAGCGCGCCCACGTGCTGGGTGCCCAGGCGAACCTGTGGACCGAGTACATCGACCAGCCGCGCGGGCTGGACTACTTCGCGTTCCCGCGACTGGCCGCGCTCGCCGAGGCGTTGTGGACCGCCGACGAGGCGGGCGAGCGGTCGTGGGAGGCGTTCGTGCCGCGGCTCGAGGCGCACCTCGCGCGGCTCGACGCGGTCGGGGTCGAGTACCGCCACGCGGACGGACCGCTGCCATGGCAGCAGCGTCCGGGCATCCCGGGCGCCCCGCGCGATCGCGCCGACCGCGCCGCCGAGGTCGCCGCGCTCACCGCGACCATCGCCTCCTGAGCCCCCGCCGCCCTCCACCCGCCGAGTACGCAGAAAGTACGGCCGAAACCGCCGAGTACGCAGAGAATTCGCGTACTCGGCGGTTGGGGAGCCGGGTCAGGCGGCGTTGAGACGCGCGAGCTCGTCGGGGGTGAGCTCGACGTCGGCGGCCGTGACGGAGTCGCGGATCGTCTCGGGGCGCGAGGAGCCCGGGATCGGGATGACGTGCGGCCCCTGCGCGAGGTGCCAGGCGAGCGCGACGACCTGCGGGCTGATCCCGCGGGCCTCCGCCACATCCTTGAACGGCTCGAACCGGGAGCCGAGGTCGGCGGCGTTGGTGATGCCGCCGAGCGGGCTCCACGGGAGGAACGCGATGCCGAGCTCGCCGGTCAGCTCCAGCTCCGGCGCGCTCGACCGGAACGCCGGCGAGAACTGGTTCTGCAAGGACGCGAGCCGTCCGCCCAGGATGTCCTGCGCGAGGCGGATCTGCTCGGGGTTCGCGTTCGAGATGCCGGCGAGGCGGATGACGCCCTCGTCGAGCAGGTCGCGCACGGCTCCGACGGAGTCCGCGTACGGCACCTCCGGGTCGGGTCGGTGGAACTGGTAGAGCCCGATGGCGTCGCCGCCGAGGCGCGCCAGGGAGGCCTTCGCGGCCTCCTTGATGTACTCGGGGCGGCCGTTCAGCGTCCAGCGGCCGTCGCCCGGGCGGAGGTGGCCGCCCTTCGTCGCGACGAGCACGGTGGAGGCGTCGCCGCTCCACGAGCGCAGCGCCTCGGCGATGAGCTCCTCGTTGTGCCCGACCTCGTCGGCGTGCAGGTGGTACGCGTCGGCGGTGTCGATGAAGGTGACGCCGGCATCCAATGCGGCGTGGACGGTGTTGATCGAGCGTTCGCGGTCCGGGCGGCCCTCGATCGACATGGGCATGCCGCCCAGGCCGATCGCGCTCACCTCGACGTCGGCGATCCTGCGTGTCTTCACTCTGTTCCTCCCTGCGTGGTCGTCGTCGTGGGCCCGTGGGTCACCAGGCGTAGTCCTCGGGCGCGGTCTTGTGGCCCGGGAAGATCTCGTCGAGGCGGCCCAGGGCTGCGTCGTCCAGCTCGACGTGCAGGGCGCGCAGTCCCGCGTTCAGCTGGTCGAGCGTGCGCGGTCCGATGATCGGGCCGGTCACTCCCGGCCGGCTCAGCAGCCACGCGAGCGCGATGTCACCCGGCTCGTGGCCGAGCTCCTCGGCGAAGGCCTCGTACGCCTCGATCGCGTCGCGGTGCTTCGCGAGCGTGTCGGCGGCGCGTCCCTCCAGGCGCCGCTTGCCCTCGTTCTGCTTGCGCAGGACTCCGCCGAGCAGGCCGCCCTGCAGCGGCGACCAGGCGATCACGCCGATGCCGTTCGCCTGCGCGGCGGGCAGCACCTCCAGCTCCACCTGCCGGGTGAGGAGGTTGTAGATCGACTGCTCGCTGACGAGCCCGAGCAGGTTGCGCTTGCGGGCCTCCGCCTGAGCGGTCGCGAGGTGCCAGCCGGCGAAGTTGCTCGAGCCGGCGTACAGGATCTTGCCCTGCGCGATCGCGGTCTCGATCGCCTGCCAGATCTCGTCCCACGGGGTGTCCCTGTCGACGTGGTGGAACTGGTAGATGTCGATGTGGTCGGTCTGCAGCCGCTTCAGGCTGGCATCGAGCGCGCGGCGGATGTTGAGCGCCGACAGCCGGCCTTCGTTGGGCCAGTCGCCCATCTCGCCGTAGAGCTTCGTGGCGAGCACCGTGCGCTCGCGGCGGCCTCCGCCCAGGGCGAACCAGTCGCCGATGATCGACTCGGTGGCTCCCTTGCCCACGTGCTGCCCGTAGACGTTGGCGGTGTCGAAGTAGTTGATGCCCGCCTCGTGGGCGGCATCCATGATCGTGTGTGCGTCGTCCGACGACGTCTGCGGGCCGAAGTTCATCGTTCCGAGGACGAGGCGGGATACTTTCAGGCCGGACCGGCCGAGCTGGGTGTACTCCATGTCGTCAGCATCCGCCCGAGTGGGACGGAAGTCCAACAGGAGGTTCGGATGGGATTGTGCGATCAGGGTCATCAATCCGGGCGCAGGGATAGCATCCACCGTATGAAGCTGCTGATCGACGGCCTGTACCGGATCGAGAGTGCGAGAGCCGGGAACGCCTACCTCATCGAGGAGGACGGCCGTTCGGTGCTCGTCGACACCGGGCTGGCGTCCGGTGCGAAGGCACTGGTCGCGGAGCTCGCCGGCGCGCGCCTCGCTCCGGTGACCGATGTCGTGCTCACCCACTACGACCCCGATCACGCCGGCGCCGCGGCCGCCGTGCAGCGGGCGACGGGCGCGCGGGTGTGGATCGGTGCGCCTGACGCGCGCATCCTGTGGGGCGAGCAGCAGCCTCCCACTTCCACTCGGCGGGCGATGCAGCGACTGGGCTGGCTGGGCCGTCCGGAAGTTCCTGCCGGTCTGCACGAGCTGCCCGGCCATGCCGAGATCGAGATCGCGCCGGGTGTCCTGGTCGTGCCTGCTCCCGGACACACGCCCGGGCATCACCTGGTGCGCTGGCGCGGGGTCTCGTTCATCGGAGACGCGGCTCGGATCTCGCAGGGGAAGCTCGTCCACTTTCCGGGATTCCTCATCAGCGACCGCGATGCCGCGGAGGCGACGCTGACGGCGATCACCGCCTCCCGGCCCCGGCTGGTGTGCCCGGGGCATGGGTCGCCGGATCGGCTGGTCTGAGGGCCGTCGGCAACGGAGGAACTTCCGCGCGCCACGCCGGGCCGTGACGGGCAACGGAGGAGACGGGCGGGAGACCGCTCCGGATGTCCTCCGTTGCCCGCGCCCGGGCGGGTGGATGCGGCCGGGTCAGTGGCCCGGGTAGGCGCCCGCCGCGATGTCCTCGAAGAGGGTCGGGCCGGTGGGGGTCCAGCCGTAGCGCTCGCGGGTGAGGGCGCTGGAGGCGGGGATGTCGACGCCGAAGAAGGCGCCGATCCAGCCGAAGTGCGCGGCCGCGTCCTCCGGGGCGATGGAGGCCGCGGGCACGCCGATCGCGCGGCCCAGCGCCTCGGCGATCTCGCGCGTCGGGATGCCTTCCTCGGCGACGGCGTGGACGATACCGCCGCCCTCCGGAGCTGCGTCGAGCGCGCGGGCGATGAGGCGGCCGGCGTCGGAGTGGTGCACGGCGGGCCAGCGGTGGGCGCCGTCGCCGACATAACCGGCCACGCCCTTCTCGCGGGCGATCCCGGCGAGGACGGCGCTGAAGCCGTGGTCGCCGACACCGTGCACGGTCGGGGCGAAGCGCAGCGCGACCGGGCGGATGCCGCGATCGGCCGAGCCGAGCGCGAAGCCCTCCGCGCCTCCACGCGGCGACGCGGGGTCGGACGAGTGGGCGGCGTCCTCCTCCGTCGCGACGCGGCCGGGCGCGAGCATGGCGATGCCGGAGGCGAAGAGGAACGGCTTGTCCGTGCCGGCCAGCGCGTCGAGCATCGTCTCGACGGCCGAGCGCTCGGTGCGGCCGGCGCCCTCGAAGTCCGAGAAGTCGTGCTTGAAGGCGAGATGGATGACGCCGTCGGCCTCGGCGGCGCCGGCGCGGAGGCTCTCGAGGTCGTCGAGGCTGCCGGTCCGCACCTCCACGCCGGCGTCGCGGAGAGCGGCGGCGGAGGCGTCGGAGCGGGCGAGGCCGACGACCTCGTGTCCGGCGGCGAGGAGTTCGGGTACGGCGGCCGAGCCGATCCAGCCGGAGGCTCCGGTGACGAAAACGCGCATGGGATCATCCCTTTCCAGGTCATGTCAGTGACTGACATCGACGATAGCACTGATGTCAGCCGCTGTCATCACTAGACTGTGAGCATGGGACGCTGGGAGCCGGACGCGCAGGGGCGCATGCGCCTCGCCGCGCTCGAGCTCTACCTCGACCCCGGCTTCGAGCAGACGACCGTCGCCGACATCGCGGAGCGCGCGGGCGTGACGGAGCGCACGTTCTTCCGCTACTTCACCGACAAGCGCGAAGTGCTGTTCGACGCGACCGGCCAGATGGAGCACGACGTGCTGGCAGTGCTGGCTGCGACCGATCCGTCCCTCCCAGCCCTGGACGCGGCGGGGGAGGCGCTCGCCGACGGTACGGCGATGCTGGAGGAGCGGCGCGAGTACGCGCGGCGGCGCGCGGCGGCGATCGCCGCGAACGCGAGCCTGCAAGAGCGGGAGCTGCTGAAGCTCGCCCAGCTCGGGGAGGCCGTCGCGGACGCGCTGCGCGCACGCGGAGTGGCGGAGCCGGAGGCGTCGATCGCGGCGGAGACGGCGGTCGCGGCGTTCAAGGTCGCGTTCGCGGCATGGATCGGCGACGACGCGCCCGGCACGCTGGCCGAGCGCGTGCGTGGTGTGATGGGGCGGCTGCGCGCACTCGCCGCTCTCGACTGAGGCGTCGGCTGCGCAGCCCGGGCGCTACTGCGCCAGTGCCGCTTCGAGCTCCTGGTCGGACGGCTCGGTGAAGTGGCGGCCGTCGGGGAAGACCACGACGGGGATGTTGGTGCGGCCGCTGATCGCCTTGGCGCGGTCGGCCTCCTCGGGCCGCTCCACGAGGTCGATGTACTCGTAGTCGGTGCCCAGGCGCTCGAGCAGCGCCTTGGAGCGGATGCAGTCGCGGCACCAGTCCGCGCCGAACATGGTCACCTTGTCGAACGTGTCGGTCATGCCTTCAGCCTAAGCGCCTATGCCTGGGAGCCTTCCGTCCACGACGAGGGTGGCCCGATTGCGGGTCGGCTCGATGACCGCCGCGTTGGCTCCGTCGACGTCGCGCGCCCAGGCCAGGGCGGCCTCCGGTGTGCGGCCGTGCCGGGTGTGCCGGTCGACCAGCCGGGCCTCGCGCTCGGCCGCGGGCGTCGCCACGAACCAGCTCTCGGCGAGGAGCGACGGGATGCCCGACCACGGCTCCGCGTCGACCAGCAGGTAGTTGCCCTCTGTGACCACCAGTCGCGTCTCGGGGCCGACGGCGATGGATCCGGCGACCGGCTCATCCACCGACCGTTCGAACGCAGGGGCGAACACCGCGTGGTCCCGCTCGGCGAGCAGGCGCTGGAGCAGCCCGAGGTACCCCCACGCGTCGAAGGTGTCGATCGCCCCCTTGCGATCCCGCCGGCCGAGCGCGTCGAGAGAGGCGTTGGCCAGGTGGAACCCGTCCATCGGCACGTGCACGGCGACCCCGTCGCCCGCCAGCCCGTTCACCCGCTCGGTGATCGCGCGGGCGAGCGTCGTCTTGCCCGACCCCGGGCTGCCGGCGATCCCGAGGACCACCCGTGCGCCCTCCGGGGCGAGGGCGAGGGCACGGCGGACGAGATCGTCGAGGGTCACCCGTCCATCTTGGGGGATGGGGAGGGCGGGGTCACCTCGCGGAGCGCAGGGCCGGCTCGTACCGCACCGGCGCGTAGTGCCGCGCGACCAGTGCGCGCAGCGTCTCCAGGTCGCCGCTGAGCAGACCCGCGGCGCGTCCCTGGATGAGGGCGTTGCCCAGGGCCGTCGCCTCCACCGGGCCGGCGAGCACGGGCACGCCCGCGCGGTCGGCGGTGGCCTGGCAGAGCAGGGCGTTGCGCGCCCCGCCGCCGACGATGTGGATGGTCTCGACCGGGACGCCGGAGAGCTCCGAGGCGCGCTGCACCGAGCGGGCGAAGGCGTCGGCGAGGCTCTCGATGATCACGCGGACCATGCCGGCCGGGCTCGCGGGCGCGCGCAGGCCGTGCTCGGCGAACCAGTCGGCGATGCGGGTGGGGAGGTCGCCAGGCGCCATGAACCGCGGGTCGTCGGCGTCGAAGAGGTCTGTCGGGCGGGGCAGCTCGGCGGCTTCGGCGAGCAGCGACTCCAGGGTGACGTGCAGGCCGCGGCGCTGCCACTCGCGCAGCGACTCGCTGAGCAGCCACAGCCCCATGACGTTGTGGAGGTAGCGGATGCGTCCATCCACCCCGCCTTCGTTGGTGAAGTTCGCCGCGCGGCCCTCGTCGCTGACGACGCGATGCTCCAGCTCGACGCCGACGAGCCCCCAGGTGCCGCACGAGATGTAGGCGGCACGGGTGGCGTCCATCGGCACGGCGACGACGGCCGAGGCGGTGTCGTGCGAGCCGACGGTCGTGACGGTGGGGCCGGCGCCGGCGAACGGGAGGTCGGCGGAGAGCGACGACAGGAGGGGGCCGACCGCGGTCCCGGCGTCGACGAGCGGCGCGAACAGGCCGCGCGGCAGGCCGAGCCGCGCGATGAGGGCGTCGTTCCACTGCCCGTCCGCGGTCAGCAGGCCGGTGGTCGAGGCATTGGTGCGCTCCGCGTGCTCCTGCCCGGTGAGCCAGTAGGTCACGAGGTCGGGCACGAGGAGGAAGCGGTCCGCGCCGTCCAGGTTGCCGGCCGACCGGTCGTACGCCAACTGGTACAGCGAGTTGAACGGCAGGAACTGCAGGCCGCCCTCCCGGTACAGCTCGTCGGGCGCGACGGCGGCGTGCACGAGCTCCACGCCGCGCGCCGCGCGCTCGTCGCGGTAGTGGTACGGCTCGCCCAGCAGCCTCCCGCCGCGCAGCAGGCCGTAGTCGACGGCCCAGGAGTCCACGGCGATGCTCGCGAGCCCGGGCTCGGTGCGGGCGACCGAGCCGAGCCCGTCCAGGATGCTGCTGAACAAGCCCGCGAGGTTCCAGTGCAGTGCCGGGCGGTCGCCCTCCCACAGCCGCACGGGAGTGTTGAGGAAGCGGGCCGCCTCCGTCAGCTCCAGGGTGTCGGCGCCGACGCGCGCGTGCATGACGCGCCCGCTGGTCGCCCCGAGGTCGACGGCAGCGACGGCTCCCGTGCGCGACGCCCCGCTCACCGCACCCGTGCTCATCGCACCCGCGCTCATCGCAGGAAGGCCGCGGCGACGCCGGCGTCCACGGGGATGTGGAGGCCGGTCGTGTGGTCGAGGTCGCTGCTGCAGAGCACGAAGACCGCGTTGGCGACGTGCTCCGGGAGCACCTCGCGCTTGAGCAGGGTGCGCTGCGCGTAGTACTTGCCCAGCTCCTCCTCGGGAACGCCGTAGACCGCGGCGCGCTTGGCGCCCCAGCCGCCGGCGAAGATGCCGGAGCCGCGCACGACACCGTCGGGGTTGATGCCGTTGACGCGGATGCCGTGGTCGCCGAGCTCGGCGGCCAGCAGGCGCACCTGGTGGGCCTGGTCGGCCTTCGTCGCCGAGTACGCGATGTTGTTCGGCCCGGCGAAGATCGAGTTCTTCGACGAGATGTAGACGATGTCGCCGCCGAGCTTCTGGTCGATGAGCACCTTCGCCGCGGCGCGCGAGACCAGGAACGAGCCCTTGGCCATGACGTTGTGCTGGAGGTCCCAGTCGGCGGTCGTGGTCTCCAGCAGAGGCTTCGAGATGGAGAGCCCGGCGTTGTTGACGACGAGGTCGAGACCGCCGAAGGCGAGCAGAGCGGCGTCGATGGAGGCCTGGACCGCGTCCTCGTCGGTGACGTTCGCGACCACGCCGATGGCGACATCGGTGCTGCCGATCTCGGCGGCGGCGGCCTGCGCCTTCTCGAGGTCGAGGTCGGCGATGACGACGCACGCGCCCTCACCGGCGAGGCGGGTGGCGATGGCCTTGCCGATGCCGGAGGCGGCGCCGGTGACGAGCGCGATGCGGCCGGCGAGCGGCTTGGGCTTCGGGAGGCGGGCGAGCTTGGCCTCCTCCAGCGCCCAGTACTCGATGCGGAACTTCTCCGACTCGTCGATGGGCGCGTAGGTCGAGAGGGCCTCGGCTCCGCGCATCACGTTGATGGCGTTGACGTAGAACTCGCCGGCGACGCGGGCGGTCTGCTTGTCCTTGCCGTAGGAGAACATCCCGACGCCCGGGATGAGCACGATCGCCGGGTCGGCGCCGCGGATCGCAGGGGACTCGAGGGTGGCGTGCCGGTCGTAGTAGGCCTGGTAGTCGGCGCGGTACTGCTCGTGCAGCTCCTCGAGACGCGCGAGCGACTCCTCGACGGACGCGGTGGCGGGGAGGTCGAGGACCAGTGGCTTCACCTTCGTGCGGAGGAAGTGGTCGGGGCAGGAGGTGCCCAGCGCCGCCAGCCGCGGGTGCTCGCTCGCGGCGAGGAAGTCGAGGACGACGTCGGAGTCGGTGAAGTGCCCGACCTGCACGCGGTCGGTGGAGGCGATGGCGCGCAGGTGCGGGGCGAGTGCGGCGGCCTTGGCGCGGCGCTCCTCCTCCGGCAGGGCGGCGTAACCGTCCAGGGCGGTTCCGAACGGCTGCGGACGGCCGTGGGCGGCGATGTAGTCGGCGGCGGTCTGGATGATCCAGAGCGAGTTGGCCTCGGCCTCCTCGCTGGTGTCGCCCCAGGCGGTGATGCCGTGGCCACCGAGCACGGTGCCGATGGCCTCCGGGTTCGCCGCCTTGATGGCGGCGATGTCGAGACCGAGCTGGAAGCCCGGGCGGCGCCACGGCACCCACACGACCTTGCCGCCGAAGATCGTCTTCGTCAGCTCCTCGCCGTCGGCCGCGGTCGCGATCGCGATGCCGGAGTCGGGGTGGAGGTGGTCGACGTGGGCCGCATCCACGAGCCCGTGCATGGCGGTGTCGATCGACGGCGCCGCACCGCCCTTGCCGTGCAGGGTGTAGTCGAAGGCGGCGACCATCTCGTCCTCGCGGTCGAGGCCCGGGTAGACGTCCTGCAGGGCACGCAGGCGGTCGAGCCGCAGGACGGCCAGGCCGGACTCCTTCAAGGTGCCGAGGTCGCCTCCCGAGCCCTTCACCCAGAGCAGCTCGACCGGCTCACCGGTCACGGGGTCGGTCTCGACGCCCTTGGCGGAGGTGTTGCCGCCGGCGTAGTTCGTGTTCTTCGGGTCGGCGCCGAGGCGGTTCGAGCGGCCGATGAGGGCAGCGACGGTCTCGTTCGTCATGATGCGTGATTCCTTAGCGAGGAGGGGCGGTGGTCAGGGATTCAGGGGAGCGCCGGCGTGGACAGCCACGTGACGATGCGCTCGATGCTGCGGCGCGCGGCCGCTTCGGCGGGGCGGTTGAGGTGGCCGTGCTGGGCGCCCGGCTCGAAGAGCGAGAGCACGGTGACGCCGTGCGCGGCGAGAGAGGCGGCGAACGCCTCGCCCGACGCACGCAGCGTGTCCACCTCCGAGTTGAGGAGGAACACCGGCGGGAGGCCCGTCGGGTCGGCCAGGCCGGGGAACGCGTACGGGTCGGCCATGGTGGCCTCGTCGCCCGCGAAGTTCAGGTTCATCTCGCGGACGGCGCCCGGCTCGAAGGGCGGGTCATCGGGGGAATGGCGTTCGACCGCGGCGGCGAGTTCGTCCGTGAAGGGCGGCAGCTCGGGATGCACGATCGGGTAGGCGAGCAGGGCGCGAGCGGGCAGCGGGCCGCCCTCGTCCCGCAGCCGCAGGAGCGCCCCGGCCGTGAGATCGCCGCCCGCCGAGGCGCCGCCGATCGCGAGCCGGTCCGGGTCGATCCCCAGCTCGGCCGCGTGGGCTGCGACCCAGCGGAAGGCGGCGACGACGTCGTCCGACGGCACCGGGAAGTGCACGCCGTCCACGGCGAGGCGGTAGAAGACCGACACCACCACGAAACCCCGCTCCGCGACGGACCGGGAGACCCAGTCCGCCTCGGGCATGTCGAGGTCGCCGCCGACGAAGCCGCCGCCGTGGTTCCACACGAAGCCCGGGTGCACTCCGCCCGCGGACGGTGCATATACCCGGATCGGAATGGACCCGTGCGGTCCGTCGGCCGCGGCATCCCGGATGGTGATCCCGGTGTTGCTGCCGGTGTCGGTGGTGTCGGTGGTGTCGGTGGTGTCGGTCACGGAGGTTACGCTCCCCAGCTCGCCTGGGTGCCGCCGACGCGGTCGGCCTCGATCTTCTCCTGGTAGCCCGACGCCTTGTAGGCGGCCATCGGGTCGGCCGGGAGGCCGCGGGTCTCGCGCCAGGCGGCGAGGTCGGCGCGCACGTCGGTGTTGAAGGCGTCCATGAACACCGTGTTGGCGGCGAGCACGTCGTTCGCGCGCTGCGCGGCGGCGAGGGCCTCGGTGTCGACGAGGAGGGCCTTGGCGGTGGCCTCCTGCACGTTGAGCACCGAGCGGATCTGGCCCGGGATCTTCGCCTCGAGGTTGTGGCACTGGTCGAGCATGAAGGCGACGTCGGGGTTGGCGTAGCCGCCGCCCTGGATGACCTCGAACACGATGCGGAACAGCTGGAACGGGTCGGCCGCGCCCACGATCAGGTCGTCGTCGGCGTAGAAGCGGCTGTTGAAGTCGAACGAGCCGAGCTTGCCGAGGCGCAGCAGCTGCATGACGATGAACTCGATGTTCGTGCCGGGCGCGTGGTGGCCGGTGTCGAGGCAGACGAGCGCGCGGTCGCCGAGGGCGGAGGTCTGGGCGAAGCTGGTGCCCCAGTCCGGAACGTCCGTGTGGTAGAAAGCCGGCTCGAAGAACTTGTACTCGAGCACGAGGCGCTGGTCGTCGCCGATGCGCTCGTAGATCTTCTGGAGGCTGTCCGCCAGACGGTCCTGGCGGGCGCGCAGCGAGTCCTGGCCGGGGTAGTTGGTGCCGTCGGCCAGCCAGATCTTGAGGTCGCGCGACCCGGTCTCGTTCATCACGTCGATGCACTCGAAGTGGTGGTCGATCGCCTTCTGGCGGATCCGGTCGTCGTGGTGGGTCACCGAGCCGAACTTGTAGTCGTCGTCCTGGAAGGTGTTGGAGTTGACGGTGCCGAGCTCGACGCCGCTGTCCTGGGCGTGCTTGCGCAGGTCGGCGTACGAGTCGACCTTGTCCCACGGGATGTGGAGCGCGACCGACGGGGCGAGACCGGTGTGCTTGTGCACCTGCGCGGCGTCGGAGACCTTCTCGAACGGATCGCGGGCGGTGCCGGCCGTGCTGAACACCTTGAAGCGGGTGCCCGAGTTGCCGAACGCCCAGCTCGGCAGCTCGATCGCCTGCAGCGCCAGCTGCGAGCGGATGTCATCGGTGAGTGTCATGGATATCGCTTTCTGTCGGTCGGATCGATGTCGGGGGAGGCGGTCGCCTCAGTCGAGGTGGAAGTACTCGGTCAGCCGGTTCATGGTGCTGTCGGGCGCGGTCTCCTCGGCGAAGAACTCGGCCATCGTCGCCTGCCAGCGGTCGTTGACCTCCCGGGCGTTCATCCCGGCGACCGCGGCGTCGAAGTCGTCGGTCTCGAGGTAGCCGACGACGAGGCCGTTCGCGGCGTCGACGAACAGGGAGTAGTCGTGCCAGCCGGTCTCGCGCAGCGCGTCGAGCATGTCGGGCCAGACGGTGGTGTGCGCGGCCAGGTAGTCGTCGACCCGGTCGGGCTTCAACCGCATGGTGAAGCAGACGCGGCGGGAAGCGGACACGGGGACTCCTTCGTCGTGGTCGGCGCGGACCGGGTCCGCTCTGAAACGATTCAAGACTAGCGTGCGAGCGACGGGTGCACAAGACGATCCGCCGAGGTTCACGTTGTGGCGCTCATGCGCGGCGCAATAGGCGCCACGTCGTGAACTTCGCCGGTGATGGCGGAGGGCTACGCGGCGGGAGCCTCGACGGAGGAGGAGCGGCGGACCACCAGCTCGGGAACGAACCGCACGTGCTGGTGCACGTGCGCGGCGCCGGACTCCATGTCCTCGATCTCGCGGAAGAGCAGCTCCCCGGCGGCGTAGCCGATCTCGCGGCGCGGCTGCCGCACGGCCGAGAGCGGCACCGCGGCGGTGGCGGCGAAGTCGATGTCGTCGTAGCCGACGAGGGCGATGTCCTCCGGCACGCGGAGGCCGCCGGCGACGAAGCCCTGGAGCAGGCCGAGCGCGAGGAGGTCGTTGGCGGCGAAGACGGCGGTGGGCCGCTCCTCCGGCGCCTGGGCGACGATCCGCTCCGCGGCGTCGCGGCCATCCACGGCGCCGAGGTGCTCGACGGCGACGGTCTCGAGGTCGATCGGAGCGATGCGGGGTTCCGCGGCCTCCGCCTCCGAGATCGCGATGCGCGCGCCCTGCACGCGGTCGCGGATCTGCTGCAGATCGGCGGGACCGCCGACGAACGCGATGCGGCGGTGGCCCTCGGCGATCAGGTGGCCGACCGCGAGCCTGCCGCCCTCCACGTCGTCCACGGCGACCGAGCAGGCCTCGAGATCGGAGGCGACGCGGTCGACCAGGACGGTCGGGATGCCGTGCTCCCGCAGCCGCTCGATCACGGGCTCGGCGCCGGCGATCGGCGCGAGCAGCACCCCGCGCACGCGCTGCTGCTCGAACGCCGAGAGCTGCTGCTGCTCACGCTCCCCGCTGTTGCCGCTGTTGCCGAGCTGGATGGAGTAGCCGCGCTCGAGGGCGAAACTCTCGGCGCCCACGTAGAGGTCGGTGAAGAAGGGGTTGGCGACGTCCATGACGACCATCGCGATGCTTCGGCTCGCGCCGGCGCGCAACTGCCGCGCCGACTCGTTGCGGGTGAAGCCGAGGGTCGCGATCGCGTCCTCGACGGCGCGGCGGGTGGGCTCGGCGACGATGTCGGGGCGGTTGAGCACGTTGGAGACGGTGCCGACGGCGACACCGGCCAGCGCGGCGACGTCCTTCACGCTCGGGCGCTTGGCTGCGGCCATCGGTGCTCCTTCCCCCTCGTCCCCGGATCGATCAGCAATCGTATCGTCCCCGGCTCCGGGAGCGGCGTTCCGTGGGTCAGGCGGTGGCGGCCGCCGCGGCGACGCGCTCCCGGCCGACCGTCGACTCCCGCACCACGAGATGCGGCTGCAGCAGGACCCGCCGGTGGATGTGATCCTCGTGACCGTCGCGCAGCTCGGCCAGCAGCAGGTCGACGGCGGCGCGGCCCATCTCCTCACCCTGCATGGCGACGGAGGTCAGCGGGATGGCCCCGCCCCACGCCGCCGAGTTGTGGTCGCAGCCCATGACCGCGACGTCCTCGGGCACGCGGATGCCGTCGTTCGTGAGCTCGTTGATGATGGACATCGCGAGCAGGTCGGTCACGGCGAGGACGGCGTCCGGCCGCGACTCCGCCGGCATGGCGGCCAGGCGCTTGCCGGCCTCCGTGCCGCCGGTGGGATCGAGGTCGCTGGTCTGCACCTCGACGAGCTCGACCGCGCCGCCGGCCTCGGCGACCGCCGCTCGAGCGCCCGTCCGCCGGTCGCGGACGGGCTGGTAGTCGTCGCGGGCGGCGACGAACGCGATGCGGGTGCGGCCTTGCTCGATGAGGTGCTTGGCGGCGACGTAGCCCGCGCGCTCGTTGTCGATGAGGACGCGGCAGGAATCGGTGAGGCGGGAGTCGAAGTTGACCACGACGACAGGGCGACCGTGCCGGCGCACGCGCCGGATCTGCTCGTCCGACTCCTGCATCGGGGCGAGTATGATGCCCGAGGCGCGGGCGCTGTCGAAGAACTGCAGGTGGTCGTCCTGCATCCCGAGATCGTTGTTGGCGCTCGCCAGCTGGAGGCTGAAGGCGTTCGACTGGGCGCGGCTCTGCGCGCCGCGGGCGACGTCGACGAAGAGCGAGTTCGTCAGGTCGATGACGACCAGCCCGATGGTGTGCGCTTCGCCGGAGCGCAGGGCGCGGGCGGTCTGGTTGAGGGTGAAGCCGAGCTGGTCGATGGCGTCCTCGACCTTGGTGCGCGTCGATTCCGCGACCTTCTCAGGGTGGTTGAGCACGTTGGAGACCGTCGCCACCGACACACCGGCCAGCTCGGCCACGTGGTGCATATTCGGTGGGCCCGAGTTCTCGGCCCGGGCGGAGGGTGTCCGCGTCATGTCGATCATGCTAGGCGGTCCAGCGCACCGACGCGGGTCCGGGATGCTCCCCGGCGTCGGTCACCAGGGTCGCGCCCGCCGGCACCTCCACCGTCACGACGCCGTCGCGGGCGGTGGCGATGATGTCGCCCGGCGGTGCGGGGACTCTCGCCTCGGCCCACTCCAATGAGCCCAGACGTGGCGCGACCGTGAAGCGCGACCACCCGTCGGCGAGCGGGCGCAGCCCGAGCACCGCGTCCGGCAGCAGGGCGGCCGGTCCCGACGACCACGCGTGGCAGAGGCTCTTGCCGAAGGGTCGCTCGTACATGGCGTAGGGCGAGCCGTCGTCGCCGAACTCCTCCCAGAAGCTGCGGGCGCCGGCGTCGAGCATCCCGCCCCAGAGATCGTGGATGCGGTGGACGGCCGCCTCGGGCTCGCCGACCTCGATGAGGGCACGGAGCAGGAACCCGGTCATGAAGGGTGTCCCCGCGCGCTCGGTGCCGAGCAGGAGGTCGCGCACTCCTCGATCGTGCGCTCCGTTCAGCCCGGCGAGCACGGCGAGCAGGTTGGGGTACGGGGAGGGGGCGGAGGCCCCGTCGACGTACTCACGCCAGGAGGCGGTGGCGTCATCCCACGCGGCCGCTCGGAGGGTCGCGAGCACGTGATCGGCGAGAGCGTCCCAGCGCGCGGCACCGGGGTGCGCCGTCGAGTGGAGGCCGGAGGCCGCGGTCCGCAGCGCCCAGAGCCACAGGATCTGCAGGGCCGTGGAGTCGCGGTCAGGGTCGGTCTCCACGCCCCAGTCGATGAACACCAGCGCGTGGAAGTCGTCGTCGGTGGGAATCGGGCGGAACAGTCCGTCGGCGCCCGTCTGCGCGGCGAGTCGTTCGGTGAAGCCGTGGATGTGGTCGGCTTCGGCTGCGAGGTACCCGGCGGCGTCGAAGGTGCGGGTGAGGAACCCCGTGCCGATCAGCCACCAGAGGGAGTAGTCGGCGATGCCGTTCACGTAGCCGTGGCGCGGGCGGCCGAGCGCGGTGAGCCCGTCGGTCACGATCCGTCGGTCGCCGAAGGCGTAGGCGTTCGAGAGCGTGTTGAGCGCCTGGTCCCCGATCCAGGGCATCCGGTCGCGCTTCACGCCGTCGATCATCAGCCCGTGCATGCACGCGTGGAGAGTGTCGGCGCTCACCTGCCAGATGCGCGTGAGGGTGTCGTCCGAGCACGCGAACGCCCCGCGGCGCGGCGCAGGGCGGCGGGACGCGTCGACCGTCACTTCTGCCACGTCCCCGGCGGGGGAGTCGATCCGGAGGAAGCGGAAACCGAGCTCGTGCACCGTCGTCCAGCTGCCGTCCGGGAGCGCGACGACGTCGTGCCGGGTCTCGGCCGTCGCGGGATCGGCCAGCGCCTCCTCGCGCGACTCGCCCGACGCCACGGTCGGACGGGCGGCGCTCCGGAAGACGGGACGACCGAGCAGCGGCCCCTCCGCCTCCCAGAGTCCGTCACGCGATGCGAGCGCGACAGGGACGCGCGGCTCGAGGACGCGGTGGGGCGGTGCGTCCGCGTCCCCCTCGATCGGGACGGCCGCGATCCACTCGGTCTCGCCAGGCGCGCGCGTCACGACCGACGCCGCGGGATGCGCGAGGTGCAGCGCGGGAGGCTCGCCCTCCTCCGTCTCCACCAGCAGGGTCTCGCCGTCGTCGACCCGGAACTCCGCGACACGAGCCGTGCCCGCGAAGTTCAGCGCGTAGTCGACGTGCCTGTTGGCGGCGAAACCTTCGCGCACGAGGGTGTGCAGCATCCCGAGCTCGCGCTGGTGGGGTGGGTAGTACCAGGTCACGGCACCGTCACCGGTTCTCCGGCCGTGGCCGGCTCGGCGAAGCGGTGGCGCCCGGGAGCCGCGGTCGTCGCTGCGCCGCTCGGGAGGACGATCTCGGCCGTGGTCCCGGTCGGCACGTCCACCACCAGGTCGAACACACCGTCCGCGATAGTCCACGACGAGGTGACCGGGCCGTACGGGGTCTCGAGCGTGCGCCGCGCCCAGGTCAGGCCGCCGCCCGGCTGCGGCGCGACGCGGAACCGGCGGAAGCCCGGTTCCAGCGCGGAGACGCCCGCGACGGTGTCGTGCATCCACGCGGCGACGGATCCGAGCGCGTAGTGGTTGAACGAGGTCATCTCACCCGGGTTCACCGTGCCGTCGGGCAGCTGGCTGTCCCAGCGCTCCCAGATCGTTGTTCCGCCGGAGAGCACCGTGTAGAGCCAGGACGGGCACTCGCGCTCCAGGAGGAGGCGGTAGGCCGCGTCGGTCTGGCCTGCGGTGCTGAGCGCTCCGGCGATGAGAGGGGTTCCGGCGAACCCGGTGCCGATCCGGTAGCCGTTCTCTGCGACGAGGTCGCGTAGCCGCTCGCCCGCGGCAGGCAGCTCGTCGGCGTCGAACAGTCCGAACGAGATGGCGAGTGCGTAGGCGGTCTGCGCGTGGTTGGCGAGGGCGCCTCCCGCAAGCATATGCTTCGCGCGGAATGCGACGCGGACCTCGTCCGCCAGGCCCGAATAGCGGACGGCGTCCGCGTCGTTCCCGAGCTCCGCGGCGATGCGCCCGAGGATGCGCGCCGAGTGCTCGAAGTACGCGGTCGACACCAGGTACTTGTCCGTCTGCGCGACCGTCGGATCCTCCGGCGGCGCCGTTGGGTCGAGCCAGTCGCCGAGCTGCTGTCCCGACTCCCACAGGCGCGACGCGCCGGCCTCGCGTTCGATCAGATCGACCCACGCCCGGGCGCTGTCGTACTGGTCGGCGAGCACGCGCCGGTCGCCGTAGTGCTGGAACAGGTCCCAGGGGGTGAGCACAGCGGCGTCGCCCCAGACCGCACCCGGCCGGATGGGCGTCCAGTACGGTCCGCCCGGCACGACCGGGACGTACCAGGGGACGGTGCCGTCGGGCAGTTGCTCGGCGGCGACGTCCTTGAGCCACGACGCGAGGAAGCCGGAGACGTCGTAGAGGCCGGCGGCGGTCGGTGTGAAGACCTGGATGTCGCCGGTCCAGCCGAGCCGCTCGTCCCGCTGCGGGCAGTCGGTCGGGATGTCGACGAAATTACTGCGCATGCTCCAGAGCACGTTCTCGTGGAGGCGGTTGACCAGGGGGTCGGACGTCTCGAACGTCCCCGTGCGGGTCATGTCCGAGTGGTGCACGCGGGCGACGACCTCCAGGTCGCGCGGGTCGCCCGTCCAGCCGGCCACCTCGGCGTACCGGAAGCCGTGGATGGTGAAGCGCGGCTCCCAGTCGATCGGTCCGCCGTCGGCGACGTACTCGTCGATCGCCGCGGCTTCACGCAAGGGCCGCGTATAGAGCTCGCCGCCTTGCAGCACTTCCGCGTGCCGCAGCGTGATCGTCTCGCCGGCCGTGGAATGCGCGGCGCGAAGCCGCAGCCGGCCGGCCAGGTTCTGGCCGAAGTCGAGCAGCAGGCGGCCGCCGTCGAGCGGCGTGATCGAGACGGGGGTCCGCTCGCCCGTGCACCGGACGGGCGGACCATCGGGGGCGACGAGGAGCGCGGGGTCGAGCGTGGTCACCGTCACAGGCGACCACGCGGTGGCGTCGAAGCCGGGCCGCGACCAGCCGGGCAGGCGCTCCGCGGCGTCGAAGCGCTCGCCGTCGTAGAGCCCGGAACGGAGGATGGGCGAGGGGTGGGTGACCCACGAGCCGTCCGTGGCGACCACGGTCGTCCCGCCATCCGGGCCGGTGAGCTCGAGCTCGGCGAAGAAGGCGGTCTGGTCGCCGTACAGCTCGCGCACGCCGCCGTCGAATCCGATGCGGCCCCGGTACCAGCCGTCGGCGAGCCAGGCGCCGATGGTGTTGGGGCCGGGCTGGATGAGGTCGGTCACGTCGTAGGACATGACCCGGAGGCGGTGCTCGTACGCCGTCCATCCCGGGGCGAGCGTGTCGTCACCCACGCGTCGCCCGTTGATCTCGGCCTCGAACAGGCCGAGCGCGGTGGCGCGCAGGACGGCGCGGGTGATCCCCGCGGGCACTTCGAACTCGCGGCGCAGGAGGGCAGGGCGCCCATCGCGGTCGGCGGGCTGAGGCCCGGGTCCGACCGCCTGCGCGATCCACTCGCCGGCGTCGAGCACCCCGGCGTCGACCCGGGCGGGGGCGGACCACTCCGACCACGGGGAGTCGTCGCCGGCGCGGACGCGGACGCGGACCTCCGCCTCCTCGCGTGAGGTCAGCGGGGCACCGGGCCACGGCTCGAAGACCGACTCGCGGGACTCGACCGCGAACACCTCGACGAGGCCGCGGCGGGAGACCTCCACCTCGTAGGCCGCCTGTGTCCAGGACGGATCGGGGGAGGACGATCGCCAGCTCAGGCGGGGGGCGGCGACGCCGATCCCCAGGGTGCGCGCGGGGCTCGCGGCGCGGCGTTCGAAGCGCGGCCGTTCGACGACGACGGTCATGTACTCCTCCTCGAGTGGTGGTTTCCGGCCACCTTAGAACGTTTCAAGACAAAAGCGCCAGTCGGGGTCACGATTCGGATACACCGAGGGTCCGAGCTGTTGACACTGCGCGGAAGCTTGTGCTTTCATACCCGTTGAAACGTTCTAATCACGTTCGCGACTCCGGACGCGACCCTTTTCAAGGAGGAAAAGTGATCACAGCAACCCGACGCCACCGGCGGATCGCCGTCATCGGCGCCGTCCTCGCGGCCGGAGCCCTCGCTCTGACCGCCTGCTCGAGCGGGGGAGGAGCCAGCAAGGGCGGCGACTTCACCACCCTCGGCCTCACCAGCAACACCACGCCGAACGACACCCTCAAGGCGCTGAGCACCGGCACCTGCGAGGCGGCGCAGAAGGCGGCGCCGATCAAGTCGGACGCCGACGACCAGACCCAGCACGATCAGAAGCTCCAGCTGCTCGCAGGCCAGAACGCCCTCCCGAGCCTGTTCGTCAGCCCCGGCACGCCCGACCTCGCCAAGCAGTTCATCTCCGGCGGCAAGCTGGTCGACATCTCGGCCGAGCTGAAGAAGGACGGGCTGGACGACGCGATCCTCCCGATCGCCTCCTCCACCATGCAGAAGCTCTACGGCCAGAAGGACAGCTACGCCCTGCCCAACGAGCTCAACATCGAGGGCATCTGGTACAACAAGACGATCTTCACGGACAACGGGATCGACGTCCCCGGCACCTGGGACGAGCTGACCGCCGCGAGCGACAAGCTCCTCGCCAAGGGCATCCAGCCCTTCGCCGGCGACGGCAAGGACGGCTGGCCGATCACCCGCCTGGTCGGCGCCTACATCTTCCGCGACCTCGGGCCGGACGCGATGCAGGCCGTCGCCGACGGCAAGGCCAAGCTGACCGACGCGGACTACGTGAAGGCCGCCGACGAGGTCTCGAAGCTCGGCAAGGCCGGAGCGTTCGGAGCCGGGGTCGCCTCCACCGACTACAACGGTGCGACCAACCAGTTCCTGACGGGCAAGGCCGCGATGTTCTACATGGGCTCCTGGATCGTGTCCGCCTTCAACGACAAGACCCAGAACCAGATCGGCGCCGACAACATCGGGTTCATGCCGTTCCCGGCCGTCTCCGGCGGTAAGGGCAGCGTCGACCAGACCCCCGCGAACGTCGGCCAGCCGCTCATGATGAGCAAGGCGGCCTATAACGACGGCTCTGCCGCGTGGCTCAAGTGCATCGCGCAGGGCTACGGCGACGAGGTGCTCTCGAAGTCGGGCGTCGTCTCGGGCTTCAAGCTCAGCAAGGACCACTCGGACGTCTCGGCGCTCACCAAGGGCGTTCAGGACACGGTGAACAACTCGAAGTCGGCCGTGCTCTGGTTCGAGGCGCTCTTCAGCTCCAAGGCCACCACCGCCAGCCAGACCAATGGCGGATCGCTCGGCAACGGCTCGCTCTCCGGCGCCGACTTCATGCAGCAGGTCCAGACCGCTCTCGGCCAGTAGCCCGCTCGGCGGGATGCGGCGGAACCCCGTCCGCCGCATCCCGTCCTACGAGAAAGCAACCGCACCATGAACTCTGCGCTCGCGAGCAAACGCACGATCCTCCTGCTGGTCGGCCCCGCGCTGCTCTTCTACACGGCGATCACCCTCATCCCGATCTTCTGGTCGTTCGGGTACACGTTCTTCTCGGGCGGCCTCATCCAGGGCTTCACGTTCGCCGGCCTGAAGAACTTCCAGACCTTCTTCACCGACCCGAACGCGTGGAACGCCCTCGGGTTCACCCTCAAGTACGCGCTGATCGTCACGATCGGCCAGGTCGCCGTCGGCTACCTGCTCGCGCTGCTCTACGTGTTCTTCCTCAAGCGCGCGTCCGGATTCGTGCGGACGGTCGTCTTCTTCCCGGTCGTCCTGCCGACGGTCGCGGTCTCACTGCTCTTCCAGCGGATGTTCCAGCTCACCCCGCAGCCCGGACCGGCCAACGCGCTCCTCCAGGCGTTCGGCGGTACGGGCACCGACTTCCTGGGCCACGCCGACAGTGCGTTCTGGGTGCTCATCATCATGGACATCTGGCGGTCGATGGGCTTCTACGCGGTGCTGCTGTTCGCCGGCGTGGTCGACATCCCCGACGAGATCATCGAGTCGGCCCGGCTCGACGGAGCCGGCCGCTGGTCACTCGTGCGGAACATCGTGCTGCCCCTGTCGGCGCCGGTGCTGCTCTCCTCGATCATCTTCTCCATCAACGGCACGCTGAAAGTCTTCGACTCCGTCGTCGCGTTGACGAATGGAGGGCCGGGCAACGCCACCACGCCGTTGACTCTCTACATGTTCCAGACTTCGTTCACCTACGGCGATTACGGGTACGGCTCGACCATCGCGTTGATGCTGACCATCCTCTGCCTGATCGTGACCGTCTTCATCTTCCGCGGCTCCCGACGCGACCTGACGAAGGGTTGACCCCATGACCGCCGTCACCGACGAACTCGACCACGACGTCAGTTTCAAGCGCCCCGCCCAGGAGCGCGGAACGCCCGGGCGCTTCCTGCGCCGCCTGCCGATGAACATCCTCATCGGACTGCTCCTCATCGTCGAGATCTATCCCCTGGTGTGGATTCTGCTCGGGTCGTTCAAAACCCAGAACGAGTTCCTCAACGACCCGTTCTGGACGCTGCCCGCCAATTGGGACGTCTCGAACTACGTCAGCGCGTTCACGACAGGAAACCTCGGCCAGTACATCCTCAACAGCGTGCTGACCGTTTTCCCGGCGCTGTTCATCATGCTGCTGCTGGGCGTCGCGGCCGCGTTCGCGCTCGAGGTCCTGGTGTGGAAGGGACGGGGGACGGTACTCCTCCTCTTCCTCGCCGGCATCATGGTGCCGGGGCAGATGGTGCTGCTGCCGCTGTTCTCCATCTACTTCAACCTCCAGCTGACCGGGACCCTCTGGCCGCTGATCATCACCTACGTGGCGTCGGGACTGCCGCTGACCGTGTTCATGGTGGCCACCTACTTCCGTGCGGTCCCGCGTGAGATGTTCGAGGCCGCGACCCTGGACGGGGCCGGTGTGATCCGGCAGTTCTGGTCGATCGGGGTGCCCGTCGTGCGCAACGCGATCTTCACCGTGGCGCTCGTGCAGTTCTTCTTCCTCTGGAACGACCTGCTCATCGCGCTGACCTTCACGAACAGCGAGAACCTGCGCACCATCCAGGTCGGCCTGCTGAACTTCACGGGCCAGTACGGCGCGGTCCAGTACGGTCCGCTGTTCGCGGCGATCTGCGTCAGCATCTTCGGCACCCTGCTGCTGTACCTCTTCCTGAACCAGCGCGTCATGAAGGGCCTGGCCGCCGGCTCGGTCAAGGGGTGACTTTCCGGTCGTCGAGGTTCACGACGTGGCGCTCATTCCGGCGCGAATGGGCGCCACTTCGTGAACTTCGGCGTTTCAGGAGGTGCGGGTGGCGGTGGCCTCGGTGTCGGCGAGCTCCTCGCGCAGCTCTTCGCGCGCGTTCACGGTGACGTGCGGGCGCATCCCGGTGAACCGCACGCGGAGGCCGCGGTACTTCACGAGGTAGAAGACGCCGACCAGGGCGGCCGCGAACCCGCTCGCCCCGCCGACCCCCATCGCCCAGCGCGGCCCGAAGGTGTCGGCCACCCAGCCGACGATCGGCGCACCGACCGGGGTGCCGCCCATGAAGATCGCCATGTAGATGGCCATGACCCGGCCGCGCAGCATCGGGTCTGTCGTCATCTGCACGGTGCCGTTCGCGGTGGTCATCAGGGTCTGCGACGAGACGCCGATCAGGATGAGGGCGATCGCGAACAGCCAGTAGGTCGGCATCACGGCGGCGATGGTGCACCCCGCGCCGAACAGCGCGGCGCCGGCGAACAGCAGCGCGACCCGCGGACGTTCCCGCCGGGCCGAGAGCAGGGCCCCGACCACCGAGCCGATCGCCATGACGGACGACAGGATGCCGTACTCGCCTGCGCCCTGGTGGAACACCGTCACCGACATGGTGGAGATGAAGATGGGGAAGTTGAGGCCGAAGGTGCCGATGAGGAACACCATGATGAGGATGACCATGATGTCGGGACGCCTGCGGACGTACCGGAAGCCCTCGACGAGTCCGCCGCGCGTCCGCTTCGCCCGCTCGGTGCGGTAGAGCTGCTCGCGCCGCAGCGTCATCAGGGAGATCAGGACCGCGGCGAACGTCCCGGCGTTGATGAGGAAGACCCAGCCGGCGCCGACGGCGGCGGTCAGGAGGCCGGCGACCGCCGGACCGAGGAGTCGCGCCGCGTTGAACGAGGCCGAATTGAGGGCGACCGCGTTGGAGAGGTTAGGGCCCGCCACGAGCTCGGAGACGAAGGTCTGCCGCGCTGGGGCGTCGAACGCCGCCACCACGCCGAGCAGCAGGGCAAACACGTACACGTGCCAGAGCTGCACGACACCGGTGACGGTCAGGAGGCCGAGCCCCAGACCCAGGACGCCCATCGCCCCCTGCGTCGCCATGAGCAGCTTGCGGCGGTCGAGGTGGTCGGCCGCCCATCCCGTCACCGGCAGGAGGAGCAGCTGCGGCCCGAACTGCAGGGCCATGACGAAACCGACGGCTGCGGCGTTGTTGTGGGTCAGCTGGGTCAGGACGATCCAGTCCTGCGCGGTGCGCTGCATCCACGTGCCGACATTGGAGACCAGGGCCCCGCCGGCCCAGATGCGGTAGTTGACGCCGGCGAGCGAACGGAACATCGCGCTCACGAGTCGGCGACCTCTCGCATGATGGCGGCGGCCTCGGCCAGCACGGCGCGTTGCTCGGGGGAGAGCTCGCGCAGCCGCAGGTGCAGCCAGGCGTCGCGACGGCGGCGCGTCTCGGCGATGAGTGCGCGACCGGCGTCGGTCGGCACGACGACGACCTTGCGGCCGTCCTCCGCGTCGGAGGTGCGCTCGACGTAGCCCGCCTGCTCGAGGTGGTTGACGATCCGGTTCATCGACGGCGGGGTGACGCGCTCGTGCTCGCTGAGCCGGCCGATCGTCCCGGAGCCCTCGCGCACCAGGAAGGCGAGCGTCGAGGTCTGGGAGTCGCTCAGCTCGTCGTCCTCCTTCTCCGCGCGCAGACGGCGCGAGAGACGTGCGACGGAGATCCGCAGCGCGCTGCTGAGGTCGTGCGTCGAGAGACGAGAGGATGCCATGAATACTTAGCCTAGCAATTTAGGCTTGCTAAACAAATCCCGTCCGATCTGCGCGTACAGGAGAATGGGCGCGTGGCGACCTTCACCGACGACGACGGCATCCGGATCCACTACGACGTGTACCCGGCCCAGGGCCCGGCCCGCGCCGCGGTGCAGATCGCGCACGGGGTGGGTGAGCACGCGGCCCGCTACCGCCCGCTCGCGGACCACCTCGCGAGCCTCGGATACGCGGTCTACGCCGACGACCACCGCGGGCACGGGCGCACCGGCATGGAGCAGTGGGGCGGCGACGCCTCGCAGATCGGCCGGCTCGGGCCGGGCGGCCTGCGCGCGGCGATCCGCGACGTGCGGCAGTTCAGCGGCCTGATCCGCGGGGAGAACCCGGACCTGCCGCTGGTGTACCTCGGGCACAGCTGGGGCTCGCTGATCGGGCAGATCATCCTGAACCGGCACAGCGACGACTACGACGCCGCCGTGCTCACCGGCACCGCGTATCGGATGGTCGGCTCGATGAACAGCGGCGACCTCAACAAGCGGCACGCCCACCTCGGCACCACCGGCGCGGAATGGCTGAGCCGCGACCCGACGGTGGCGCAGGAGTTCGTCGACGACCCGCTCACGACCCTGACGCCGCTGCAGAAGCTCTTCGGGATGGCGGACGCGGCGCGGCTGCTCGGGCGGCCCGCGCGGCACCTCGCCCGCGACCTCCCGCTGCTGATCCAGGTGGGCGCGGACGACCCGCTCGGCGGGGAGGCGTCCGCGCGCAAGCTGGAGCGCGCCTACCGCGACCGCTCGGGACTCACGGACGTCACCACGATCGTCTACCCGGGCGCCCGCCACGAGGTCTTCAACGAGACGAACCGCGCCGAGGTCATCGCCGACCTGACCGCCTGGCTCGGCGACCGCTTCCCCGCCCGCGCCTGACGGCGTCGCCGAGGCGGCGAGAACTGCACGCCGATTCGCCGAGACGGCAGACTTTTCGACCACTCGACGAGGGCGGCCCCGGCGGACTTAGGCTGGGGGCATGCATGGTGAGTACAAGGTTCCCGGCGGCAAGCTCGTGGTGGTCGACCTGGAGGTCGTGGACGGGCGGATCAGCGGATTCCGGCTCGCCGGCGACTTCTTCCTCGAGCCCGACACGGCCCTGGAGGCCATCGACGCCGCGGTGAACGGCCTCCCCGCCGAGTCCGACGCCAAGACGATCGCCGCGACCGTCAAGGATGCGCTGCCCGAGGGCGCCAGCCTTCTCGGCTTCTCGCCGGACGCGGTCGCGGTGGCGATCCGCCGCGCGCTCGCCAAGGCGACGAGCTGGCGCGACTACCCGTGGGAGATCGTGCACGCCAAGGCCGTCTCGCCCCTGATGCACCTGGCGCTCGACGAGGTGCTCACGAACGAGGTCGGCGATGGCCGCCGCGGCCCGACGCTGCGCATCTGGGAGTGGGACCAGCCCGCCGTCGTCATCGGCAGCTTCCAGTCGGTGAAGAACGAGGTCGATCCCGAGAACGCCGAGAAGTACGGCATCCAGGTCGTGCGCCGCATCACGGGAGGCGGCGCGATGTTCATGGAGGCCGGCTCGGTCGTCACCTACTCGATCTACGCGCCGGCCGACCTGGTGCAGGGGATGAGCTTCGCCGACAGCTACGCCTTCCTCGACGAGTGGGCGATCGTGGCCCTGAAGTCGCTCGGCATCGACGCCGTCTACCAGCCGCTCAACGACATCACGAGCCCGTCGGGCAAGATCGGCGGCGCCGCGCAGAAGCGTCTCGGCTCGGGCGCAGTGCTGCACCACGTGACCATGAGCTACGACATGGACGGCCAGAAGATGACGGAGGTGCTCCGCATCGGCCGCGAGAAGATCAGCGACAAGGGCATCACCAGCGCGGCCAAGCGCGTCGACCCGCTGCGCAGCCAGACCGGCCTGAGCCGGGCCGAGATCATCGACCGGATGAAGCAGACCTTCACGAGCCTGTACGGCGCGACGGAGGGCGACCTCACCGACGAGGAGTACGCGGAGGCCGAGCGCCTGGTCGAGGAGAAGTTCGGCACGGACGAGTGGCTCTACCGCGTGCCGTGAGCCTCCCGCGACCTGAGAGAAACCCGTATGCCCTCACCGGCATACGGGTTTTTTCGTGTGGGCCACTTGCATTCGCGCCTGAGGGTTCTGTTAGGTTAGGCATGGCTTAGTTAGCTGAGCCTTACCTAAACCTCACCCTCACAGATCGCTGCGGATCGGCCCGTGCCGACCGCTGCCAGGAGTGCCATGACAGCGTCCCGAACTGCTTCGCCAGCCCTCGATCGCGAGAGGCCGCACGGTCCGCGCCGTGCGCGCCGGGTCCTCGCCGCCGCCCTCGCGACCCTGCTTGCGGCCGCCGGCCTGAGCGCCATCGGCGCCGCGCCGGCGATGGCCGCCGGCCCCGCCGTCTCCGCTCCGGAGGTGCCCGCCGCCGGCGGCACGATCACCGTGACGGGCAGCGGCTTCGCTGCGACCGCCCCCGGCATCTACCTCGCCGTCGGCCCGGCCGGACTGGGCGGCTTCTACCAGGGCGCCTCCAGCCTGCTGCCGACCGAGACGGTCTGGATCGCTCCCGGCAACGAGCAGGTCCCCACCGGCACCGCGCGGCAGGAGCCGATGGCGGAGGACGGCACCTTCACGGTGAAGCTAACCGTCCCGGCCGCCACCGCCGAGACGCCCGCGTACGCGATCTACACGTCGAAGGCGCACGGGCAGGGCTTCGCCGACCCGTCGCAGAACACGATCACGGCCCTCACCTACGCGGCTCCCGAGCCCACGACGACCTCGGTGACGCTCACCAGCGATGCCTCGAGCGTCGAGGAGGGCGCCGCCGTCACGCTGACCGCGACCGTCAGCCCCGCCGCCGACGGCACGATCACCTTCTCCGAGGGCTCGACCGAACTCGGCACCAAGCCCGTCGCCGACGGCACCGCCTCGCTGACGACCAGCGCGCTGACGGTCGGATCGCACAGCATCACCGCCGTCTTCGCTCCGGCGGACACCGCGACGCACACCGGCTCGACCTCCTCGGCGACAACTGTCACGGTGAACGCCACGCCGCAGCCGACCGGACCCTCCGTCACCGTCAGCCCCTCCACCGACGTCGACCCCGCCGCGGGCACGGTGACGGTGAACGGGACCGGCTTCTCGACGACCGGCACCGGCTTCTACGTCGGCGTAGGCCCGAAGTCGGCCAAGGACAACGCCGACTGGTTCGTGAGCGCCGCCTACTACCAGGGCGTCAAGTGGGCCACGACGGCCGGAACCTACGGCGCGAAGATCAACGCCGACGGCTCGATCTCGATCGCGCTCACCAAGCTCAAGCGCGTCTTCACCTCCAACGGCACCAGCGTCGACTGCGCCGCCGTCGAGTGCGGCGTCTACACCTTCGCCGCGCACGGCTCCGCCGACCGCAGCCAGGACACCTACACGCCGATCGCGTTCGCCGCTCCGACGGCGACGTCGCTCTCGGTCTCGAGCTCCGCCTCCTCCGTCGTCACCGGGACATCCGTCACGCTGACGGCCACTGTGTCGCCGGCCGCCGTGGGCTCCGTCGAGTTCTTCGACGGCACCACCTCCCTCGGCACCTCCTCGATCAGCAGCGGCACGACCGCCACCCTCGACACGAGCGCCCTCGCGGTCGGACCGCACCAGATCACCGCGGTCTTCACGCCGACGGATGCGACCGTCGCGGCACCGTCGACCGCTCCGGCCACCACGGTGACCGTCACCGCTGTCGCCACCCCCGCCGTCGTCCTCAGCCCCACCAGCGGGCTCGACCCGGCGGCCGGCTCCGTGACCGTCAACGGCACCGGATTCGCCACCACCGGCCCCGGCTTCTACATCGGCGTCGGACCGAAGTCGGCCAAGGACAACGCGGACTGGTCCACGAACGCGAAGTACTACCAGGGCGTCAAGTGGGCGACCACGGCCGGCACCTACGGCGCGAAGATCAACGCCGACGGCTCGTTCACGATCGGCCTCTCGGGGCTCAAGCGCGTGTTCAGCTCGAACGGCGCGACGGTCGACTGCGCCGCCGTCGAGTGCGGCGTCTACACATTCGCCGCGCACGGCTCGGCCGACCGCAGCCAGGACACGTACACGCCCATCACCTTCGCGGCGCCGGCTCTGACGGCGGTGGCGGTCACGAGCAGCGCCTCCAGCCTCACCGTGGGAACGTCCGTCACTCTCACGGCCACCGTGGCGCCCCCGACGGCGGGATCGGTCGAGTTCTTCGATGGGACCGCCTCCCTCGGCACCGCGACGGTGTCGGGCACCGTCGCGTCGCTGAGCACGAGCGCACTGTCGATCGGCTCCCACGCCATCACCGCGACCTTCACGCCGACCGACGCGACCCTCGCTGAGCCGTCGAGGTCGGCGGCGGTGACCGTCACCGTGAACCCGGCGGGTGTCCCGACCGTGAACGTCCCGCAGGTCCCGGCCGGCGGCGGCACCATCACCGTCACGGGAAGCGGCTTCTCCACGACGGCACCCGGCATCTACCTGGGCCTGGGCCCGGCAGGCCTCGGCGGCTTCTACGCGGACTCGGCCAAGCTCATCCCGAGCGAGACCGTCTGGATCGCCGTCGGCAACCCGTCGGTACCCACGGGGACGACCCGTACCGCCCCGCTGAACGCCGACGGGACCTTCTCCGTCGCCATCACGGTGCCCGCCGCGAGCACGGCCATCCCGGCCTATGCGCTCTACACCTCGAAGGCGCACGGTCAGGGCATCGCGGACACGTCGCAGAACACCATCACTCCCGTGACCTACGCCGCGGCCGGCACCGCCATCACGCCGACGATCACCCTGACCACCTCGGGCAGCACCGGCAACGCCGGTGACCCGGTCGACGTCACCGTGCGCGTCACGCCGGCGGCCGATGGCACGATCAGCATCCTGGACAACGGCAAGGTCGTCGCCAGCGGCCTTCGGCTGGTCCCGGATGTGTCCGCTCCCGTCGCCGGCGTGACGGCCTTCGCCGCCCTCGCTGCGAGCTCGTCCTCGGTGAGCGCTCGCGTACCCGGCCTGACCTCCGGCACGCACGCCTTCTCGGCCAGCTTCACGCCGGACGACCCGAGCCTGTTCACCCCGACCGTCTCGCCGCAGGTGAACGTCGTCATCGCCCCGGCCGCCGTCGTGACCCCGGAGGCCCCGGCCCCCGTCGCCGCGGCGCAGCCGACCTGCGTGGCCCGCGCCGTGAGCGACGCGTCGCTGAACTGGGGAGTGAAGACCAGCTTCCGCAACTACATCAGCGGCGGCATCGCGAACGGCTCGTGGACCCTCGCCGGCGTCACCTACGCCGGCGGCCAGTACGGCTGGAGCGGCGGCAAGGGCACCTTCAACCCGGATGAGACCCGCGGTCTCGTGCGGTACTCCGGCTCGGTCTCGTTCACGGGACACGACGGGGTGCTGAACCTGGTGCTCTCGAACCTCGCGATCCGCGTCACCAGCCCGACCCAGGCGACGCTCATCGCCGACGTGCACTCCACCGACATGGCGGGCAAGCCGAGCGACTACTCGGGCGTCTCCTTCGCGACGATCGCGCTCGGCGGCGGGACGGCATCCGGCTCGACGTTCTCGGTGGACGGCGCGGCCACCGCGCTGACCGCGGACGGCGCGAAGGCCTTCGCCGGGTTCTACGACGCCGGAGAGGCGCTCGACCCGATCTCGTTCCGGTTCCCGCTCGGCGCCGAGGTGGCGTGCGACAGCACCACGACCTCGGGCCTGGCCTCGACAGGCAGCACCGGATCGGGTTCGGCTCCGCTGTTCGGCGGCCTGCTGATCCTCGCGGGCATCGCCGCGGTGGCGGTCGTGCGCCGCCGGGCCGCGCGCGCGGACGTGGAGGCCGTGTGACCTCGACAGGCACGAAGACCATGGGCGGCGCTTCCGGCGCCGCCCATGGGCGTTCCCGCACCACCCGGATGCGCGCCGCCCGCGCCGTCGCCGTCGCCGCCCTCGTGGCGGTCCTGACGGGGTGCGCGGCCGGCGCGCCCGCCGCCAAACCGACGACCGCGAGCCCTTCGGCTTCTGCGACCGCCACGGGGAAGGCGCTGCCCGATCCGCGCACCATCACCGGTCCGTCGACCGCCGCCTCCATCGCCGAGATCGAGCCGGTCGAGAAGAAACCGAAGCCGTCGCTGCCGGTCACCGTCACCGACGCGTCCGGCACCTCCGTGACCGTCACCGACACCAGCCGCATCCTGGCCCTCGACATCTACGGCACCCTCGCCGAGACGGTCGTCGGGCTCGGTCTCGGCGACAAACTGGTCGGCCGCGGCTCCTCCAACACGCTCGACGTGATGAAGGACCTCCCGCTGGTCACCCAGAACGGCCACGAGCTGAACGGCGAGGCGATCCTCGCCCTGCGCCCGACGCTCGTGCTCACCGACACGACCCTCGGCCCGCGCGAGGTGCAGGACCAGCTCCGCGCCTCCGGCGTGCCCGTCGTGTTCTTCGACCCCAAGCGCAGCATCGCCACCATCGGCGCGCAGACGAAGGCGGTCGCGCACGCGGTCGGCCTCGACGCCGTCGGCGACAAGCTGGTGAAGCGCACCGACGAGGAGCTCGTGACGGCGAAGGCCGACATCGCGAAGCTCGCCCCGGAATCCGACGCCGACAAGCTGCGCGTCGCGTTCCTCTACGTGCGTGGCACGGCCGGCGTGTTCTTCCTCTTCGGCAAGGGGATGGGCGCCGACGATCTGATCTCCGGCGTCGGAGCCGTGGACGTGGCGACCGCGGCGGGCATCACCGGCGCGAAACCCGCGAACAGCGAGGCACTGCTGGCGACCAACCCCGACGTCTTCCTGATGATGACCGACGGGCTGGAGTCCACGGGCGGCGTCGACGGCCTCCTGAAGCGGCCCGGTGTCGCGGACACGCTCGCGGGCCAGCACCGCCGCATCGTCGACATGTCCGACGGGCAGATCCTCTCCTTCGGCCCGACCACTCCCGCTGTGCTGCGCTCGCTCGCCGACGCGCTGTACCGGCCCGGGGCGACGGGATGACCGCGCAGGCCACCCGCACCGAACGGGCGGGTCGCGCCTCCCGCGCCGACCGGGTCGCCGTCGCTGCGGTGACCCGGGCGCGAGGGAGGCGCGCGCTCGTCATCGGCTCGATGATCGTGCTGCTTCTGGCCGTCGTGCTGACCTCGTCCGCACTCGGGCAGTTCTCGCTGTCGCCGGCCGAGATCTTCGCCTCGTTCGCGCGCCGGCTGGGACTCGCGCCCACCGCGCCCGCCGACGCCTATGCCGACGGAGCGCTCTGGAACGTCCGCTTCCCGCGCATCGTGCTCGGCCTGATCGTGGGCGCCGCGCTCGGCGTCGCGGGCGCGCTGATGCAGGGCGTGTTCGCCAACCCGCTCGCCGAGCCCGCGGTCGTCGGCGTCTCGGCGGGCGCCGCGGTCGGGGCCTGCGCCGCGATCGTCTTCGGCCTGCAGACCTTCGGCGCCGCCACGGTCCCGGCCGCGGCGTTCATCTCCGGTGTGATCACCACCGTGCTCGTGTACGTGCTCGCCCGCGCGCGCGGCCGCACCCGCGTGCTCATGCTCGTGCTCACCGGCATCGCCGTGAACGCGATCGCCAACGCGGTGATCGCCCTCTTCGTCTTCCTCGCCGACACCGCCAGCCGCGAGCAGATCATGTTCTGGCAGCTGGGCTCCCTCAACGGCGCGACCTGGTCCGCGGTCGGGGTGACCCTCCCGCTGCTGATCGTCGGTGTGCTCTGCGCGTGCCTGATGTCGCGGCGGCTGGATGCGCTGGCGCTCGGCGACCGCAGCGCCCGCCACCTCGGGGTGCCGGTCGAGCGCGTGCGGCTGGTCTCCATCCTCCTTGTCGCCCTGCTGACCGCGGTGGCCGTGTCGTTCGCCGGGATCATCGCGTTCGTCGGCCTGATCGTGCCGCACCTGCTGCGCCTGCTGATCGGGCCCGGCCACGGCGCCCTGCTCCCCGCGAGCGCTCTCGGCGGCGCACTGCTGATCTCGGTCGCCGACGTCGTGGCCCGCACGGCCATCCCGTTCGCCGACCTCCCGATCGGGATGTTCACGGCGCTCGTCGGCGGTCCCGTCTTCTTCGTGCTGCTGCGGCGCACCGTCGCGGCGGGGGAGAGCGCATGAGCGCCGTCACCGGGACCGCCGTCGCCACCACCGCGGGAGCCGAGCTGCGCGGCGTCGGCGTGACGATCGCCGGCCGCCGCATCCTCGACGGCGTCGACCTCGCGGTCCGCGCCGGCGAGTTGGTCGCGCTCATCGGGCCGAACGGTGCCGGCAAGTCCACCGCGCTCGGCGTGCTCGCCGGGGACACCGCACCCGAGTCGGGCACCGCCCTGATCGACGGGCGGGATGCCCGCACCGTGAAGGTCGGGGAGCTCGGGAGGCTGCGCGCCGTGCTCCTGCAGCAGAAGGGCGTCTCGTTCTCCTACCCGGTGCGCGAGGTCGTCGCGATGGGCCGCATGCCCTGGGCGCGCACGCCGCAGAGCGACGACGACGCCGCGATCATCGCGGACGCGCTCGAGCGCACCTCCACCGCCCACCTCGCCGACCGCGATGTCACCACGCTCTCGGGCGGCGAGCTCGCCCGCGTCTCGCTGGCGCGGGTGCTCGCGCAGCGCTGCCCGATCGTCCTGCTCGACGAGCCGACCGACGCGCTCGACCTCGGCCACCAGGAGCAGGTGCTCACCCTCGCGGCCGAGCTGGCGCGCGCCGGTTGCGCCGTTCTTGCCGTGCTGCACGACCTCAATCTCGCGGCCGCCTACGCCGACCGGGTCGTCCTCCTGAGCGACGGTCGAGTGGTCGCCGAGGGGACGCCGGAGGAGGTCCTCACGGCCGACCGGCTGGCCGACGTGTACGCGTATCCGGTCGACGTCATCCTGCACCCGGAGAGCGGCGCACCCTTGGTGCTTCCTGTGCGTCCACAGGGTGTGCGGCGACCCTCCGGTACCATCGAGGGGTGAATTGGTGGGTCGTCGGCGTCGTCGTGGCGCTCGTCGCGGTGATCGTCGTGGCGGTGAAGCTCGGCTGGATCGACCTCTCCAACAAGGCGCAGCGCGGCTCGGGGACGATGAGCGGCGCCATCGGCGGATCGTTCGACGAGATCTTCGCGCCCACCCGTCACGAGGCCCAGCAGGAGCTCGACCGCCAGTCGTTCCTGCCGGCGCCCGCCCCGCTTCCCGGCGACGGGGAGAAGGGCGTCTGGGAGGGCGGCAAGATCACGATCGACGTCGGCTCCCAGGGCAACGGCCAGCGGGCCGAGGGCCGCGCGGTCGACGACGACGGCCGGGCTACCGCCGTTGCAGGGCGTCGTACTCGGGGTGCTCGCTGATCCAGCTCCGCACGTAGGGGCAGGAGGCGATCACGCGTCGCTCGGAGTTGTCGCGCACGTCGTCGAGCGCCGTCTGCACGAGCGTCGACGCCATCCCCTTCTCGCGCTTCTCCGGGTCGACCTCGGTGTGGGTGAAGACGATCGCGTCGTCCCGGAGGTCGTACTCGGCGACGCCGATGCGCTCGCCGTCCTTGTAGAGCGCGTACCGGGACGCGTCGGGCTCGTTCTGCACCGTGAGGCTCATGGGGGCCACGCTACTCCGGTCGCCCCGGGGCGCTGCGAGAATGGACCCATGCTCGAGACCGTCCCCGCCGCCGACGATGCGGCGCCCCTGTGGCATCCCGCCGCACCGAGCACCGTCGTGCACGCCGACAACCTCGACGTGGTCGCCGCGCTGCCGGACGAGTCGTTCCGGCTGATCTACCTCGACCCGCCCTTCAACACCGGGCGGTCGCAGGCGCGGCAGGCGATGACGTCGAAGCGGTCCGAGCCCGGCGCCGGCGGCAGCGTGATCGGCTTCAAGGGCCGCAGCTACGAGCGTATCAAGGGCGACCTCCTGAGCTACGACGACCGGTTCGAGGACTACTGGGAGTTCCTCGAGCCGCGGCTCATCGAGGCCTGGCGGGTGCTCGCCGACGACGGCACGCTGTACCTCCACCTCGACTACCGCGAGTCGCACTACGCCAAGGTGCTGCTCGACGCGCTGTTCGGCCGGGAGAGCTTCCTCAACGAGATCGTCTGGGCGTACGACTACGGCGCCAAGTCCAAGACGCGCTGGCCGGCGAAGCACGACACCATCCTCGTGTACGTCAAGAACCCGTCCGCGTACTTCTTCGACTCCTCGGCCGTCGACCGCGAGCCCTACATGGCGCCGGGTCTGGTGACGCCCGAGAAGGCGGAGCTCGGCAAGCTGCCGACTGACGTCTGGTGGCACACCATCGTCTCGCCGACCGGCCGCGAGAAGACCGGCTACCCGACCCAGAAGCCGGAGGGCGTGCTGCGCCGCATCGTGCAGGCGTCGAGCCGTGAGGGCGACTGGGTGCTCGACTTCTTCGCCGGCAGCGGCACGACGGGCGCGGTCGCTGCGGCGCTCGGCCGGCGCTTCCTGCTCGTCGACAGCAACCGGGAGGCGGTCGCAGTCATGCGCGAGCGGTTCGCTCGGGACGAGCGCGACGTCCGCTTCGTCGACTGACGTCATCCCGTCGCGGCGACCGTGATCCCGGCAGCGGCCAGCAGCGCGACATAGGACCACGCGTGCACGCCGTCCGGGATGCGCGGCGGGCGGCGGCGCAGGAGCACGACCACCGGGATCGAGCCGAGCAGCAGGGCGACCGCGGCGAGCACGTCCACCGACCCGACGAGCCCGGGGGTCGGGGGCACCGCACCGCGCAGGAGCAGGGACACCGCCAGCGCGGGCGCGACGATCGCGAGCGTGAGCGGATTGGCGAGGGAGGTGGCGATCGGCATCGGCGCGCCCGCGCGGCGCATGAGCGGCACGGTCATCACGCTCCCGCCGACCCCGAGGAAGGCGGCGACCGAGCCGATCGGGAGCCCGAGCCACGTCGGGAGGCCGGCGGCTGCAGTGGCGCTCGTGCTTGCGCCGTGGCTCTCGATCGCCGGTGCCGGCCGCAGGAACCCCGGGCGCACGATCAGGTCGACGATCGTCGCGCCGATGTAGAGCACGAAGCCCCAGCGGATGATCGCGTCCGGGGCTACGCGGGCGAGCGCCGCACCGACGGCCCCGCCCGCGGCGAGCAGGGCGAACAGCGCCCCGCGTCCTGACAGCCGGCGCAGGACCTCCCGTCGCGTCGAGACCGTCGCGACGACGGCGTTGACGAGCATGACGAGGGCGGAGGTCGCGGTCGCCACGCGCACCGCGTCCGCGCCGAGGGACAGGTCGGCGATGACGATGACGGGAACGGTGACGAAGCCGCCGCCGAAGCCGAAGAGCACGGTGGTGACGCCGACGAGGAGGCCGATGAGAGCGAGGATGAGGAAGGACACCCGTCCATCCCATCCCGGACGATGCTGGCGAGCAATCGTAGTTGCGCCCGATGCGATTGAGAGTCAGCCAATCACCGCGGCGCCGAACCGCGACGGGGGAGCGCCGAACGCCCGCGTGAACGCGGCGGTGAACGCCGCCGGAGACGCGTAGCCGAGCTGCCCCGCGACGCTCGTCACGCTCCGCGACTGCAGCAGCGGGAGGCTCGCGAGCAGCCGGGCGCGGGAGCGCCAGGTCGCCGGGCCCGTGCCGGTCGCCGCCCGGAAGTGGCGGTCGAAGCTGCGATCGCTCATCGCGACCCGGCGTGCCCACACCGCGTTCGTCACGCCGGCATCCGGCGCGGCGAGGTAGTCGCGGCAGAGCGACCGGAAGGGCTCCTCCCGCGGGAGGGTGATGGCGAAGGGCGCGGGGGAGACCCGCTGCAGTTCGTCGAGCGCCAGCCGCACGAGCGTCCCGTCGCGTCCCGCCGTGTCGTAGTCGGCCTCCAGCTCGTTGGCGGCGCGGAGCACCTCCCGCAGCAGGGGGCCGACCTCCACCACCGTGCAGACGGCCGGCCACCAGGGCACGGCGTCGGGCTCGATGTAGAGGCTCCACGTCGTCACCCCGCGCATGAGCACCTCGTGGCCGACGCCCGGCGGGATAAGCACGGCGCGGTCGGTCGGGACCGTCCAGGATCCGTCGTCGGTGACGACCTGCATCACACCGCTGGCGCCGTAGAGCAGCTGCGCGCGCCGGTGCCGGTGCCGCGCGAGCAGATGATCGGGCGGATACTCGGTGCCCACGGGGAGCACATCGACGGGCAGGTGGTCCAGCGCGTCGATCGAGACGTTGCGCACGGGACCAGGCTAGCGGCGCGCGCTCCCGACCGGCGCCTTCCCGGCCTCCGTCCGGAGATTTCCGAGGCGCGTGTGGAAAGGTTGATGACTATGCGACCGGTCCTGCGAGCCCTGCCCTTCCTGTGGGGCGCGATCGGGACCGCGCTCGCCTTCACGGGCGTCTATCTGCTGTTCGTGCGCAGCTATGTCGGCCAGGTGATCGACGAGCGCGCCTTCGCCGGGGCCGACGCGTGGAAGGGCGACCTGATCGACTTCGCCCACACCTTCCTCAACGCCCTCCCCGTCGCCGCCGTCTTCATCGGTGCTGTGATCGCCGTGGTCGTGGTGCTCGTGCGCCGCAACTGGCTGGTGTTCGCGGTGGCGGTCGGCGCGGCGATCGGCGCGAACGTGAGCACGCAGGTGCTCAAGTACTCCATCCTGTCCCGGCCGGAGAAAGGAGTGGATGCGGGGCTGTCCAACTCGCTGCCCTCCGGTCACACGGCCGTCGCGGCCTCGGCGGCGCTGGTCGTCTTCCTCGTCGCGTCGCCCCGCTACCGGCCGCTCGCCGCGGTGGTCGGGGCCGTCTTCACGATCGCGGCGGGAGCCTCCACCCTCGTCGAGCAGTGGCACCGGCCGAGCGACGTCATCGCCGGGATGCTGGTCGTGGCGTTCTGGGCGTGCATCGCCGGTCTCGTGCTGAGCCAGCTGCGGCTGCGTCCCGCAGACCCTCCGGTGCGCACGAAGCTGTGGCCGCTGCTGTGGATCGCGGCCGTCTGCGCGATCGGCGCGCTGGTGTCGCTGCTGGTCACGTACTTCTCGTCGCTGGACGGGTCGTCGCACCTCTTCATCGCCTACGCCGGCGGGGTCGCCGCGATCGTCGCCTCCGGCTTGACGCTCGCCGTGCTCGGCAACCGCGTCTACCGCGCGCTGCCGTAGCGCCGCCGCGACATTCGTGCCGAATGTCGCGAATAGCGGCGCCATTCCCCACATTCGGCACGAATGTCGGGCGCGCGCGTCAGGTCGAGGCGCGGACCGTGAGCGTCGCGGCGAGGGGGCCGGGAGCCTCCTCCGGAGCCGCCTCGTCGGGCGCGATCAGCGCGAGCAGCCGGTGCGCCGCCGCGCGGCCCAGCGCGTCGCCGGGCAGCGCCACGCTCGTGAGACTCGGTGCGGTGACCGCCGACGCGGGGAGGTCGTCGAAGCCGGCGACCGCGACGTCCTCCGGAACCCGCAGCCCGGCCTCCGCGCAGGCGGCGAGCACGCCGTGGGCCAGCGTGTCCGCCGCGGCGACGATGGCGGTCGCCCCCGCCTCGCGCCACGCGGGCAGCGCCGCGAGCGTCGCAGCGGCGGCCTCGGCGAGGTCCGGCCCGCTGCGGACGTCGGGATCGGCCAGCAGCGTCATCCCGTGCCGGGCGGCCGCCTCGCGCAGCAGCTCGCGCCGCAGCAGGTAGGTCGCGGCGGGCGTCGCGCCGTCCAGGTAGCCGATGACGCGGTGGCCGCGCTCGGCGAGGTGACGCGCGAGCTCCTCCACCCCGGGAGCCAGGTCGTAGTTGACGACGGCGGCGCGCGCCTCGAGCCCGGGGGCGTCCAGCAGCACGAGCGGGGTGCCGGTGGGCAGGTCGTCGAGGAAGTCGGGGCCGGGCGCCGAGACGAGCAGCCCGGCGGGGCGGAGGGACGAGAGGCGCCGCACATCCGTGGCGTTCGGCTGCGCACCGCTCGCGGCGGCCGACAGCAGCAGCTGGTAGCGCGAGCCGAGCTCCTCCTGCACCCCCTTGATCACGCGACCGAAGAACGGGTTCGGGAGGTCGGGGGCCAGCAGCACGACGATGTCGCTCGTCCCGCGGGCCAGCGCGCTCGCGGCGCCGTCGACCACGTACCCGAGCTCGGCGACGGCGGCGAGCACGCGCGCGGCGTTCTCGTCCGAGATGCGCCCGCGGGCCTTGCCGTTGACGACCAGGGAGACGGTCGCGATGCTCGTCCCCGCCCGCTCGGCGACCATGGCGGCGGTCACCCGGCGGGGCGCGGGAGGGAGCGTGGACATGGTCTCGATCGTATCGGTGGGCATCCGCCGGTTTGCGGCGTCAAGCGCTTTACGCTTACAGTGTCAAGCGTTTGACGTCCCCGACGAAGCGGAAGGCTCCCCATGGAGAAGATCATCCTGGACTGCGACCCGGGGCATGACGACGCGATCGCGCTCATGCTCGCCCACGGCAATCCCGACATCGACCTGCTCGCGGTCACCACCGTGGCAGGCAACCAGACCCTCGAGAAGGTGACCCGCAACGCGCTCGCCGTGGCGCGCGTCGCCGGGATCGCCGGCGTGCCGTTCGCCGCCGGAGCCGACCGTCCGCTCACGCGGCCCGTGGAGGTCGCCCCCAGCATCCACGGCGAGTCCGGTCTCGACGGCCCCGAGCTCCCCGAGCCGTCGTTCGAGCTCGACGGACGCCACGCGGTCCAGCTCATCATCGACACGGTCATGGCGCACGAGCCCGGCACGGTCACGCTCGTCCCCACCGGTGCGCTCACCAACATCGCGCTCGCCGTGCGGCAGGAGCCGCGCCTCGTCGAGCGCGTCAAGCAGGTCGTGCTCATGGGCGGTGGCGTGCACGTCGGCAACTGGAGCCCGGTGGCCGAGTTCAACATCGTCATCGACCCGGAGGCCGCCGACATCGTCTTCAGCGCGGGCTGGAAGGTCGTCATGTGCGGCCTCGACGTCACGCACCAGGCGCTCGCGACCCCGGAGGTCGCCGCGCGCATCGCCGGGATCGGCACCGCGCCGGCGCGATTCGTCGGCGAGCTGCTCGAGTTCTTCGGCCGCACCTACGCCGACGTGCAGGGCTTCGACAGCCCGCCCGTCCACGACCCCGTCGCCGTCGCCTACGTGATCGACCCGACCGTCGTGCGCGCCGTGCAGATGCCGATCGCCATCGAGACGCAGGGACGCCTGACCACGGGGATGACCGTTGCCGACCTCCGCTCGTCCGCCCCCGCCGACTGCCCGACCTGGGCCGCGATGGAGCTCGACCACACCGGCTTCTGGGACCTCGTGGTCGACGCCCTCGAGCGCATCGGCGACCCGTCGGACGCCGGGACCGAGGCCGACGCTGGGGCCGAGACCGCGGGAGCCACCGCGTGAGCATCACGGCCCCCACCCCCGTCTCCTCGCCCACCGGGCGCCCCGTCCGCATCGCCGCTCTGACCGCGGCGCTGCTCGCCGCCTGCGTGGCCTTCCAGCTCAACGCCAGCATGCTGAGCCCCGTGCTCGTCACCATGTCGCACGAGCTCAACACCGACGAGGCCACCATCGGCCTCTCGCAGACCCTCTTCTTCACCATCGCGGCCCTGTTCTCGCTGTTCCTCCCGCGGCTGAGCGACATCGTCGGCCGCAAGCGGGTGCTGCTCGCGATGCTCGCGGTCATGCTGATCGGCAGCGTCGTCGCCGCGCTCGCGCTGAACGTGGGGATGCTGTTCGCCGGCCGCCTCATCCAGGGCGTCACCGGCCCGGTCGTCCCGATCTGCCTGCTCATGCTGCGAGCCGAGATTTCCGACCCGCGCAAGTACGGCGCGGCGATGGGCCTCCTCACCGCGGTCAACGGCGGCATCGCGGGCATCGACGCGATCGCCGGCGGCTGGCTCGCCACGACCTTCGGCTTCCGCTCCGTCTTCTGGGCGATCGCGGTCGTCACCGTCGTCGCGCTCGTGATGGTGGTCGTCTGGGGTGCCGAGTCCCGGCCCTCTGAAGGCGTGCGGATGGACTGGTGGGGCGTGCTCCCGCTGGTCGTCTCGATCGGTGCGCTGCTCACCGGCCTCAACGAGGCGGGTCGTCTCGCCTCCGCGAACTGGGTGCTCGTCGGGCTGTCCCTGGCCGTCGCGGTCGTCTCCTTCGTGATCTTCTGGCGGGTGGAGAACCGGGTCGCGCAGCCGCTCGTCCCGACCCCGCTGCTGCGCCGCCGCTCGACCTGGGCGCTCCTCGCGACCACCCTGCTCACGATGACCGGCGTCTTCGCGGTCGTGAACGGCCTGGTGACCTCCCTCGCGCAGAACGCGGACGCGGGCTTCGGGATGGCGCCCGACCTGGCCTCGCTGGCCTTCCTCACCCCGTACGCCCTGGTCGGCTGGATCGTCGGCCCGCTGGCCGGCCGGCTCGCGCCCGTGCTCGGCTACCGCCGCATCCTGCGCATCGGCCTCTCGGGCACCATCGTCGCGACCGTCGTGATGGCGTTCGTCGGCGTGCACTCGCTGCCCGTGCTGATCGCGACCACCGTCGTGATCGGGATCGGCTACGCCGGCATCGGCAACATCATGCTCAACGGCCTCGGGATCGTGCTGTCGCCGGCCGAGAACCCCGGCTTCCTCCCCGGGCTCAACGCGGGCGCGTTCAACCTCGGCGCCGGGCTGAGCTTCGCCCTGCTGCCCGCCCTGCAGGTCGCGACATCGGCGGCGCCGGACTCCACGACCGGATACTCTGCCGGAATGATGCTCGGAGCCGCCATCACCGCCGTCGCCCTCGCGGTGTCGTTCCTGATCCCCCGGCCGGACTCGGCCGAGGTCACGGCCACGGCGGCCTCCCGATGAGCAGCACCCCGGACCGCGGCCGGATCGTCGTCGTCGGCTCGCTGAACGCCGACCTCGTCGTGCAGACCGCCGCTTTCCCGAAGCCGGGCGAGACCGTCTCGGGAGGCGACCTCTCGACGGGCGCCGGCGGCAAGGGCGCGAACCAGGCCGTCGCCGCCGGACGGCTCGGCGGTGCGGTGAGCATGGTCGGTGCGGTCGGCGCGGATGCGCACGGCGAGCTCCTCCGCTCGGCCGTCGCCGCCTCCGGGGTCGACGTCTCGTCGGTCGCCGTGCGCGACGGTGTGGCGACCGGCACCGCGCTCATCACCGTCGACGCGCACGGCGAGAACACGATCGTGGTCTCGCCGGGCGCCAACGGGACGCTCGGTCCCGCCGATCTCGACGACGCCGTGCTCGCCGGCGCTTCCGTCCTCGGACTCTGCCTCGAGGTGCCGGAGGCGGTGGTGGTGGATGCCGCCGAGCGCGCTCGTGCCGCCGGGCTCGCGGTCGTGCTGAACCCCTCCCCGTTCCACGACGGCGCGCGCCAGCTGCTGCCCCTGGTGGATGTCCTCCTCGTCAATGAGGGGGAGGCCGCCGCACTGCTCGGTGTGGCCGAGGACGCGACTCCCGGAGCTCTGCGCGACGGCCTGGCCGCGCTCGGCGTGACCCGCGCCGTCGTGACGCGGGGAGCCGATGGCTGCGTAGTCGTCGACGGCGACAGCGAGCCCGTCGCGGTGCCCGCCGTGCGGGTGGATGCGGTCGACACGACCGGCGCCGGCGACGCCTTCATGGGCGCGCTGCTCCTCCGTCTCGCCGACGGCGACGCCCTGCTCGACGCGGCCCGCTTCGCGGTCGGGGTCGGCGCGTTCGCCGCCTCCCGCGCCGGAGCGCAGGCCTCCTACCCGACCCCCGCCGAGCTCACCGCGTTCCTGCGCTGACCCCCGCCGCCGCCGCTCTTGCGACATTCGTGCCGAATGTCGCGAAAGCGGCGCGCTAACTCCACATTCGTCACGAATCCTCAGCGCTCTCGCCCGCGGCGTGGCGTGGCGTGCCGAGGCGAGGCGGGGCGTCACGCGTCGCGAACCGCCGCGCACATTCGGCACGAATGTCGTGAAAGCGGCGCGCTAAGTCCAGATTCGTGCCGAATGTGCGGCAGCAACAGCAGCGTCAGGTCGACTCGCGGACGACCAGCTCGGTCGGCAGCAGCGTCACGCGCTCGGCAGGTTCGCCGGCGATGCGCCGCACCAGCACCTGCGCCATCGCCTCGCCGAGGCCGATGGACGGCTGGTGCACCGTCGTGAGGGGCGGCGCGGCGGTGATGCCGAAGTTGTCGTCGTCGTAGCCGACCACGGCGATGTCGTCCGGGATGCGGAGGCCCGCCTCCCGGATCGCCGAGTAGGCCCCGGCGGCCATCTGGTCGTTCGCCGCGAAGAGCCCGTCGATCGGCACCCCGCGGGCGAGCAGCCGGCGCATGGCCTCCTTGCCCGAGAGGGGCGAGAAGTCTCCGAGCTCGACGAGGGAGGCGTCCAGCCCGTGCGCGTCGAGCGCCCGGCGCCAGCCGGTCAGCCGGTCGAGGCCGGCCGGCATGTCCTGCGGGCCGGTGATGAGGGCGATGTTCCGCCGCCCGCGCGCGATGAGGTGCTCGGTGGCTCCCGCCGACCCGGACACGTTGTCCACGTCGACGAAGTACGACTCCCCGGTCTCGTCGCCGACCGGCCGGCCGCCGAAGACGATCGGGAGGGAGGCGCCGAGCGCGACGTAGGAGTGGTCGCCCGAGTGATGTGACACGACCAGCGCGCCGTCCACATTGCCGCCCATGAGGTAGCGCCGGGTCTTGTCGGGGTTCGTCTCGGACGAGATGACCATGTTGAGCGTGTACTCGGTGTCGGCGAGGCTCAGCGCGACGCCCTGCACGATGGAGGCGAAGAACGGGTCGGCGAAGACTTTGGCCGTCGACTCCGGCACGACCAGCGCGATCACCTGCGTGCGGCGGGAGGCCAGCGAGCGTGCAGCGCGGTTCGGCACGTAGTTGAGGTCGGCGATGGCGGCGGTCACCGCGGCGACGACCTCGGGCGTGACCTTCGTCGAGCCGTTGACGACGCGCGAGACCGTGGCGCGCGAGACTCCCGCGCGTGCCGCCACCGCCTCCAGGGTCGGGACGGCCACGGCATCCACCGAATCCGTGGTCATCGCTCTCCTCCTCGTCCGTCGTCCATGCTAAGCGCGCGCCGCCGCCGCGCCGACGTCCGACGACTCCGCGGCGCGCGCGTCCGCGATGAGCCGGGCGAACGCGTGACCCGACCCCTTCACCGTGCGCACCTGCGTCTCGTAGTCCACCGACACGATGCCGAAGCGCTTCTCGTAGCCCCACGCCCACTCGAAGTTGTCGAGCAGCGACCACACGAAGTAGCCGCGCACGTCGGCGCCCTCGTCGATCGCCGCGTGCACGGCGTCGATGTGGGCGAGGATGTACGCCTCGCGCTCGGTGTCGCGGATGTGACCGTCCGGGTCGGTGGCATCGTCGTAGGAGGCGCCATTCTCGGTGATGTAGAGCGGCGGGAGGGTCGGGTAGTCGGCGGTGAGGCGCACCAGCAGGGCGCGCAGGCCGTCGGGGTTGACCTCCCAGCCCATCGCCGTGGTCGGCAGGTGCCGCGACGGGAAGGTGACGAACTCGCTGCCGACGAACGGCGACGCCTTCGGGCTGTCGGTGGGCACCACGGCGGCCGGGGCATCGGCGGGCAGGGGATGTCCGCTGACGTTGTCGTCGTGGTAGTGGTTCACGCCGAGGAAGTCGATCGGCTGGGCGATGGTCTCCAGGTCGCCGTCGTGCACGAGCGCCTCGAACCGGTGCTCGCGCAGGTCGTCGAGCACGTCGGTCGGGTAGGCGCCGAGCAGCAGCGGCTCGAGGTACATCCGGTTCCAGAGCCCGTCGATGCGGCGGGCGGCGTCGAGGTCGACGGGGTCGCTCGGGTCGTTCGGCACGGCCGTGGTGAGGTTGAGCGTGATGCCGAGGCGCAGGCGATCCAGCCGCCCGGAGTCGCCCCCGGCGCCGGCCGACGCGATGGTCGCCCGCTCGCGGATGGCGTGGGCAGCGAGGCCGTGCGCCAGGTGCTGGTGGTGCAGGGCGGCGAGGGCGGCGTCGGGCTCGCGCCGGCCGGGTGCGTGCTCGCCCGCGGCGTAGCCGATGAGGGAGGAGCACAGCGGCTCGTTGAAGGTCGTCCAGTGGTCGACCCGGTCGCCGAGCGCGTCGTAGACGGCCACGGCGTAGTCGCGGAAGCGGTAGGCCGTGTCGCGGTTCGCCCAGCCTCCCTTCTCCTCCAGCGCCTGCGGCAGGTCCCAGTGGTAGAGCGTCAGCCACGGCAGGATGTCCGCGCCGAGCAGCTCGTCGACCAGCCGGCTGTAGAAGTCGAGTCCGGCCGGGTTCACCGCGCGGCCGCCGGGCACCACACGGGCCCAGGAGGTCGAGAAGCGGTACGACTGGAGGCCGAGGGAGGCCATCAGGGCGACGTCCTCCGGCATGCGGTGGTAGTGGTCCACCGCGCGCTCGGGGGTGTCGCCGCCGGCGATCGCGTTCGGCACGCGGGCGAAGGCGTCCCAGATGGAGTCCTCCTTGCCGTCCTCGTGGGCGGCGCCCTCGATCTGCGCGGCGGCGGTGGCGGAGCCCCACAGGAAGCCGTCGGGCCAGCGGTTGTCGGTCATTCTTAGCCTTTCACCGCGCCGGCCATGATGCCGGAGACCAGCTGCCGGCCGGCGAGCACGAAGAGGATGAGCAGGGGGATGGTCGCGAGCACCGCGCCGGCGAGCACGATCGAGTAGTCGACGTACTTCGCGGACTGCAGCTGGCTGAGGGCGACCTGCAGGGTGGGGTTCTGGGGGGCGACGAGCAGCGGCCAGAGGTAATCGGTCCAGGCCGTCATGAAGGTGAAGAGGCCGAGGATCGCCATGGCGGGCCGCGCGGCCGGCACCCCGACGTGCCAGAAGGTGCGGATCATGCTGGCGCCGTCGACGCGGGCCGCTTCGATCAGCTCCTCGGGGATCACGTCGACGAGGTACTGGCGCATGAAGAACACGCCGAACGCGGTGACGAGGGTCGGCACGATCACCGCTCCGAGCGTCCCGGTCCAGCCGAACTGCTTCATCACCATGAAGAGGGGGATGATGCCGAGCTGCGTCGGGACCGCAAGGGTCGCGATGACGAACACCATGAGCCCCTCGCGGCCGCGGAAGCGCAGCTTGGCGAATGCGTAGCCGGCGAGCGTCGAGAACAGCACGACCGAGACGGTGATGACGGTGGAGACGATGATCGAGTTGCCGAGCGCCTGCCAGAACGGCACGGTCCCGAGCACCTCGCCCACGTTCTTCCAGAACTGCCCGCCCGGCAGCAGCGGCGGCCAGGTGGCGGTCAGGACGGTGCTGTCGCTGGAGCCGGCGACCGCCGACCACCAGAGCGGGTACGCGCTGCCGACGAAGAGGACGAACAGGATGCCGTAGGTGAGGAAGCCGGGGCGCCGGTCGATGCCGAGAGCCTTGCGCTTCGGGGGCCGCTGCGCGGTGGTCGGGCGCGGCTTGGAGGCGGTCGTGGTCACAGGTTCTTCTCCTCGCTGGCGGCGGCGAGAGCGCGGGCGCCCTCGGCGGTGGACTCGCCGCTGTCGATGCCGCCGTCGATGCGGGTGTCGGATGCGGCGGCCCGGCTGCGGGCGAGCCGCTTCGCCGTCCGTTTGGTGTGCAGCCGCGCCTCGGTGGAGGCGATGCGGCGCGAGATCAGGAAGTTCAGGAGGCCGAACAGCACGATCAGGAGGAACAGCATCCACGCGATCGCGGACGCCTTGCCGAAGTTCTGCCGGTTGAAGGCCATGTCCCACAGGTAGAGCACGGTGGTCTGGTACTGCCGCTGGGGACCGCCGGGCACGGCGCTCGACGGGTTGAACAGCTTCGGCTCGGTGAAGATCTGGAGGCCGCCGATGGTCGCCGTGATGATGACGAAGATCATGGTCGGGCGGATGCTCGGCAGCGTGATCGAGAAGAAGCGGCGGAACGCGCCCGCCCCGTCGAGGGAGGCCGACTCGTGGATGTCGCGCGGCACGGCCTGCATGGCGGCGAGCAGGATGAGCGCGTTGTAGCCGGTCCAGCGCCAGTTGACCATCGTCGCGATGGCGACGTGCGACGGGAACGTCTCGGTCTTCCACATCACGGGGTCGAGGCCGATCGCCTGGAGCATGTTGTTGATCAGGCCGTACTTCTCGTCGAACGCGCTCGAGAAGATCAGGGTGACGGCCACCGGAGTGACCACGTAAGGGAGCAGGACGCTCATCCGCCAGAAGGTCTTGGCGCGGATGTTCTGGTCGAGGATGGCCGCGATGAAGACGGCGCCGATCAGCTGCGGGATGGCGGAGAGCAGGAAGATGCTGAGGGTGTTGAAGAGCGAGTTCCAGAAGAACGGGTCCTTCAGCTCGGTGAGGTAGTTGCTGAAGCCGACCCACTCGCCGGGGCCGGTGAGCAGGTTCCAGTTGTTCAGCGACACGACGAACGTGTACACCAGCGGGAACAGGCCGACGAGGGCGAAGAGGATGAAGAACGGCGCCACGTAGAAGTACGGCGACGCCTTGACGTCGAAACGGTTGAGCTTCTGCTTGAAGGTGAGCGCGTTGCGCGCATCCCGGTCGCGCCGGGCCGCGGAGGCGGTCTCCGGGCGGGTGACGGTTGTCATGCGGATCTCCGGTGGGTCGGGTCGTGCGGGGTACGGGCCCCCGCCGCCGGCGAGCGGCGGGGGCCCGGGAGGGTCGTGCTTACTTGTTGACGACCAGCTGGTTCAGCAGCGTCATGGCGTTGGCCCAGGCCTGGTCGCCGTTCGCCTTGCCGGAGTCGAGCTCCTGGACGGACGGGCCGAAGACCTGCGACTGGATGACCGAGTCGTCCGGGCCCTTGTACTGGGCGACGACGCCCTTGGCGCGCTCGCCGAGGATCTGGCCGATCGGAGCGTTGTCGAAGAACTTCGTCAGGTCGCTCTCACCGGTCACGCCCGGGTCGCTCTGCGCTGCGGTCACCGACGGGAAGGTTCCCGCGGCCTGGAAGGTGGCGACCTGCGACTTGGCGGTGGTCAGCCAGGCGGCGAGGTCGGCCGCCTCCTTCGGGTGCTTCGACTGCTTCGGCACGGTCAGGAACGAGCCGCCCCAGTTGGCCGCGCCGCCCGGGAACACGTTGGCGAAGTCCCAGCCGGTGTCGGCGTTGCCGCCGCCCGCCTCGACCTGGCCCTTGACGACGCCGAGCATCCAGCCCGGGCAGACGAACGTGGCGAACGAGCCGTCGGTGAACGCCTTGCCCTTGCCCCAGTCCCACTGGGTCTGGTTGGAGGAGAGGCCGGCCGCTGCGCCGTCGGCCAGCTGGCCCCACAGCGCCTTGAGGTCGGAGTTGTCCTCGATGTTCAGCTTGCCGTCCTTGGTGTAGTAGCCCTCGGGCTGCTGGTTCACCATGGCGTTCCAGAGGAAGCCGGACTGGTCGTAGAAGGCCTTGCCGGTCGCGGCCTTGTACTGCTCGCCGATCTTGAAGTAGTCGGCCCAGGTTGCGCTGTCGCCGCCGAAGAGCTTGGCGACGGAGTCGCGGTCGCTCGGCAGGCCCGCCGCGGCGAAGAGCTTGCTGTTGTAGCAGAGGCCCTCCGGTCCGATGTCGGTGCCGTAGCCGATGATGCGGCCGTCCTTGTCGGTGGCCTGCTTCAGCTTCCAGTCGACCCAGCGGTCCTTGATCTTGTCGGCGCCGTAGTCCTTGAGGTCGTTGAACTGGTCGGAGACCTGCATGACCTTGGAGAGCCAGCCCTCCTCGACGGCCTGGACGTCGGGGAGGCCGCTGCCGGCCGCCTCCTTGGTCTGCCAGTCGGTCAGGGCGTTGTCACCGGTGTCGATGTTGGTCGCCTTGATCTTGATGTTCGGGTGCTCCTTCTCGTACTGCGAGTAGAGCTTGTCGAAGCCCATCGTGCCGAACGTCGTGACGGTCAGCGTGATGGGGTCAGAGCTGCTCCCGCCGTCGCTGCCGCTGGATGAGCAGCCGGCGGCGAGGAGGGCGAAGGACGCGGCGCCGGCAATGGCGGCCGCGACCTTGGTGCGTCGTGAAAGCTTCACGGTTCACTCCCTTGTGGTGTGTGCTGGGTCTGATGAGGCGCTGTGAGAGCGCTCTCAGTTCGCGACCGTGAGAGCGCTCTCACGCGTTGCTGGAGAATCTAGAACGAGTCAGGTGGCATTGTCAAGCGCAGCCGTGATCGCGCTCTCATCGTTGAAAACACGGGGAACTCAGGACCGCGGAATTCCGCGGGACTCGGCGGCGCCTCCCTCCACGCCGTGACCTAATCGTGACCTGATCGGACTCGTGTCCGGTCCCGGTGGCCGGGCGTCCGCCGAGCAGACTGGACGACGACGAGGGGAGTCCGTGGATGCCGATCATCATCCTCCTGGGGTTCGCCGCGGTCGCCCTCTGGTCGCTCGTGGCGCACCGGTTCGACCGCGTCGGCATCGCCGGCCCGGCGGGTCTCGCCGTGCTCGGCGCCCTGGTCGTGCTCCCGAACGTCTCCGCCTTCACCGACGCGATCGACAGCGACGTGGCCCAGCACGTCGTCGAGCTCATCCTGGCCGTGCTGCTCTTCGTCGACGCGTGCGAGGTGCGCGGCGGGCTCTTCGGCGGGGAGGGTCGCTCGCTCGCCCGCCTCGTGCTCATCGCCCTGCCGCTCTCCCTCGCGCTGGTGGTCGTCACCGGCATCTGGCTGCTGCCGCAGACGGGCGTCTTCGTGCTGATCGTGATCGCCTGCATCGTGATGCCGACGGACTTCGCGCCGGCGACCGCCCTGCTCCGCTCGAAGCGCATCCCGGCTCGTGTGCGCCGCATCCTCAACGTCGAGAGCGGCTGGAACGACGGCCTCGTCTCCCCGGTGTTCGGGATGTCGCTGGCCATCGCCGTGGCGCTCCCCACCCTCCTCCGCATCGTCGACACGGGAGGGGAGGCCGCCGGCGACGAGAGTCAGCTCGAGAAGGACTTCACCGACTTCTTCGACGCCTTCTTCGGGGCGGTGCCCGCCACCCTGTCCGCCGTCGTGGTCGGGGTCCTGCTGGGAGGGGCGTTCGGCCTCCTGACCCGCTGGGCCGCGCGCCGCGGCTGGGCCGATTCGACCGGCATCCGGTTCGTCACGCTCCTCACGCCGCTGCTCGCCTACGGCATCGCGACGCTCCACGGGCTCGGCGCCAACGGGTTCGTCGCGGCGTTCGTGGCGGGCGCGATCTACCGCGTGGCACGCACGCGGCGCACGGAGCTGCGCTCGGTGCCGCACGAGGAGCTCCTGCTCGTGGAGGAGGCCAGTGCCGTCGCCTCCAACTTCGTCTGGTTCATCCTCGGCGGGATGACGACGGCCGTGATCGCGGACGGCATCGACTGGCGCCTGCTGGTGATCGCGGTGCTGGCGCTCACGGCCTTCCGCGCGGTGCCCGTCTATCTGTCGATGCTGGGTTCGCCGATCGGCTGGCGCGATCGCACCTTCCTGGGGCTCCTGGGGCCGCGGGGGACCGCGTCGATCGTCTTCGGCCTCCTCGCCTTCAACCGCCTCCCGGAGGCCGACAGCGGCGACGTGCTGGGCGTCACCGTGCTGACCGTCGTGGGCAGCATCCTGCTCCACGGCGTCGCCGCACCGCTCGTCCTGCGCAGGACGGCCCCGGAGACGACGATGGCCGCCGTCCCGGGGGACGACGGCCATCGAGGCTGAGCTGCTGGTGCGGTGCTACTCGCCGGCGGAGGCCTGCGGGCGCTGGGCGCGCACCGAGGCGGTGTCCGCCCCGGGCTCGATCAGCGCGCCGACCTCGGCGGCCGCGCGGCTGGCGAGGATCCCGACGTCCTCGTTCTCCTCCTCCTCGCGGTCGGCGGCGTCCTTCTCCGCCTTCGCGTCCGCGGCCTCCTGCAGAGCCGACTTGGCGCGCAGCGGCGGGGTCTTGAAGAACCAGGTGAGCACGAACGCGATCAGCACCACGATCAGCGCCACCCAGTAGACCTGGATCGCGGAGGCGTTGAAGCCCACCAGGAACGGCTTGGCCAGACGCGGGTCGGCGTTGTTGAGGAACGACGTGTCGTCGAGGTTGCCGCTGCCGGTGGCCGCGGTCGACTTCTTGAGGCTGCTCGACAGGCTCGGGGCCACCGTGTCGACGAAGTCCTGACGGACCGTGTCGTTCGAGAAGTCGAGCGTGACGGTGCCGTCGGGGGCGACGGTCGCGTACGGGGCCTTCGCCGTGATCGCGGTGCCCGCCGCGGCGGTCGCCTTCTCGACGGCGGCGGCGGTCGCCTGCTCCTGAGCGGCGGCCGGGATCTGGCCCGCAGCCACGGCGTCGGCCACGGCCTGCTTGGCCGCGTCCTGCGCCTTGGTGACGCCGGCCTGGAGGCCCGCCGTCGTCTTGTCCTCGATGCCGGAGACGATCTTGTTGTAGCTCTGCTCCATGATCTGCTTGTTCTCGGGAGCCTGGGCCACGGCCGGGTCGAGCGCGGCGTTCAGCGCGCTGTTCAGCGTCGGCTCGTCCGCGAGGGACGACTTGATGTTGCCCGGCATGACCGTGAACAGCAGCGACAGGAGCACGGCGGTGCCGAGGGTTCCACCGATCTGGCGGAAGAACGTCGACGCGCTGGTCGCGACGCCCATGTCCCGCACGCCGACCGAGTTCTGGCTGGCGATCGTGAGGGTCTGCATCAGCTGGCCGAGGCCGAGGCCGATGAGCAGCATGGCGCCGGCGATGAACCAGTAGGAGTCGTCGTACTTGATGAAGGTCAGGTAGAAGAACCCGCCGGAGAGCAGCGCGGTGCCGATGATCGGGAACTGCCGGTAGTGACCGGTGCGCGCGATGATCTGGCCAGAGGCGATCGAGGAGATCATCAGACCGAGGATCATCGGGAGCATCTGCAGACCCGACTCGGTCGGGGTCGCGCCGAGCACCAGCTGCAGGTACAGCGGGAGGGTCAGCATGGCGCCGAACATCCCGAAGCCGACGAAGACGCCGATGATGGTGGCCATCGAGAAGGTGTTCGAGCGGAACAGCTTCAGCGGGATGAGCGCGTCGTCCTTCATGCGCATCTCGATGAGGATGAAGGCCAGGATGCCGATGGCGCCGAGCACGTAGCAGCCGATGGCCCCCACGCTGTCCCAGCCCCACTCGCGACCCTCTTCTGCGACGAGGAGCAGCGGGACGAGGGCGACCACGACGGCCGTCGCGCCCCACCAGTCGATCCGCACCGAGCCGCGCTCGCGCTTGGGCAGGTGCAGGAACCGCAGGACCATCGCGAGGGCGATGAGGCCGATCGGCACGTTGATGAGGAAGACCCAGCGCCATCCGGCGATCCAGAGGATCTGGTCCGCGCCGGCGAACAGGCCGCCGACCAGCGGGCCGATGAGGCTCGAGATGCCGAACACGGCGAGGAAGTACCCCTGGTACTTGGCGCGCTCGCGGGGGGCGAGCATGTCGCCCATGATCGCCAGCGGCATCGACATCAGGCCACCGGCGCCGAGGCCCTGGATGGCGCGGAACGCGGCCAGCTCGATCATGGAGGTCGAGAAGCTGGCGAGGATCGAGCCGATGATGAAGACGACGATCGCGAAGATGAACAGCGGGCGCCGGCCGAAGATGTCGGAGAGCTTGCCGTAGATCGGCGTCGCGATGGTCGAGACGATGAGGTACGCGGTGGTCACCCACGCCTGCTGGCTCAGACCGTGGAGGTCGTCGCCGATGGTGCGGATGGCCGTGCCGACGACCGTCTGGTCGAGGGCCGAGAGGAACATGCCGGCCATGAGACCGAAGATCACGAAGAGGATCTGCCGGTGCGACATGATCGGTTTGGGTGCGGCGGGAGCCGCGGGGGCAGTGCTGGACATTGAACTCCGAGTCGAGAGTCGAAAGCGCGACGCCCGGCGCTCGGGCGTCACACCGGTGTGAGAGTCGTGAAGATTTTTGCGGAGAGTGCAAAGTTACACCCGGTGCGCGTCTTCGAGCAACGCGGGGACCACGTTCCCGCGCGCGTTCGCGAGGGGCGAACGCACGCACGCGATCCGCGGAATCATGCGGAACTCCCGCGACGCTACGCCGCCGGATGTCCCCCGTCCAGGTGGCGCATAGGTAGGAGGCGTACCGTGATGAGTACCCGAACCCGTCACCCTCCGAATCCCCTCCGAAGGACGTATGAGTTCTCTCATCTCCACGCTGCGTTCCCCCGGACGCGGCCCGCACCGCCCTCGATCCCGCCGCATCGCCGGCGTGATCGCCGTGGCGGCCTCCGCCGCGCTCCTCTTCACGGGATGCGCCGGTGAGCCGTCCCCCGCGACGAAGGCCCTCGTCGGCGCGACCACGAAGGCCACGCCCGACACCGCGAGCGTCTCGGCCGTCGAGCCCGCCGCGGGCAGCGTCTCCGGCGGCACCATCACCCTCACCGGCTCGAACCTCCAGAACGTGGCGAGCGTGCAGATCGGCACCCAGCCCGCGGCCGTGACCGCGGCCACGGCCGACAAGGTCACCGTCGCCGTCCCCGCCTCGCAGAGCTTCCAGGCGGGCTCCGTACCGATCGCCGTCACCGACAAGTCGGGCAAGGCGGTCGCGACCGACGGCAAGACGTACGACTACCAGGTGCAGACCCCGGTCGACAAGCAGCTCGCCTACGCGATGACGTACTGGAAGAACTACAACTCGGCCGAGTGGGGCGACCTCAACTCGGTGGGCGGCGACTGCGCCAACTTCGTCAGCCAGACCCTCATCGCCCGCGGGTGGACGATGAACGACGACTGGTACAACAAGAACGCCGCCGCCGACTGGAGCCCGGCCTGGGGCTACGTGCCCTCGATGGACGCCTACTTCCAGGCGAACGCGGCCTCCCTCGGCCTCACCGAGTACCCGCTCGACCAGCGCGACAAGATCAAGGTCGGCGACATCGTCATGTTCGACTGGAACGACAACGACTCGCTCGATCACGTGCAGATCGTCTCCTCCGTGCAGAACGTGGACGGCAAGATCCAGATCAAGATGGTCGGGCACAACGAGGACACCGACTACCGCGACCTCGACACCACGATCACCGTCGACCACCCCGGTGCCATCGGCCACTTCTGGAGCCTGTCCAAGTAGCGGCCCGGCGCGCGCGTCCCTCCCATCGGGACGCGTTATGCTCGGCGCGTGATCTCGGGGGTGACCCGCCTACGGGCGACGACGCTGGGCGCGGCCATCGCCGGCGGCGCCCTCGCGGTGCTGCTCGCGCTCGGAGGCTGCGCCGCCGTGCCGTCGAGCCAGGCGGGAGGCCGGCCGACCCACCACCGGCCGCACACCGATCCGGACCCGCGCCCGCATCCGCGGCCGACGCCGTCCGTCGTCCCGGCACCGACCGCCGCGGGATTCGACGCCTCCGCCCAGTCGTTCGACGACCCCGCGAGCAGCTGGGTCGTCGTGAACAAGCCGCGCGCCCTCCAGCCGCTCGCCTTCACGCCGCCCGACCTCGTCTACCCGGACGTCACCTATGTGAACCGCCAGCCGATGCGTCCCGAGGTCGCGGACGCGCTGGTCGCGATGTTCCACGCGGGCAAGCAGGAGGCCGGGCTCGACTTCTCGGTGCAGAGCGCCTACCGCTCGTTCGACTCCCAGACCCGCGTCTACGACGACGACGTCGCGCGCAACGGGCAGGCGTACGCCGACACCGACACCGCGCGCCCGGGGCACAGCGAGCACCAGACGGGACTCGCGGTCGACATCAGCGCCGTGCCCGCGCGCTGCTCGCTCTCCGCCTGTTTCGCCGACACCCCGCAGGGGCAGTGGCTGGCCGCCAACGCCTGGCGCTTCGGCTTCCTGCTGCGCTACCCGGCCGACAAGGTCCCGGTCACCGGGTTCACCTTCGAGCCGTGGCACTTCCGCTACGTCGGGTTGCCGCTCACGACACAGATGCATGCCACGGGCGTGACGACGCTGGAGGAGTTCTTCCACTGCCCGGGCGGCGCCGACTACCACTGACATCCGCCGGGCCTGCCGGTTCCGAACCTCCCGTCGATAGGCTTGACGGACGTGACGACGGGAGGCCGGATGACCATCGAGGCGGTAGGGACGCTGGAGGCGGAACTGCGCAGGCAGAGCGCGGTGGAGGCTCTGGAGATCCTCGACACGGCCCCGGAGGACCGGTTCGACCGGATCACCCGGATGGCGCAGCAGCTGTTCGGGGTCCCGATGGTCAGCATCACCCTGCTCGACGACGACCGCCAGTGGCGCAAGTCGCACCTCGGGCTCACCCGTGAGGCGCCGCGCGAGGCCTCGTTCTGCGACCTCACCGTGCGAACCGACGCCCCGGTGATCATCGACGACACCACTGCCGATGAGCGCTTCCGCGACAACCCGTTCGTCGCGGGGGACCCGCACCTGCGCTTCTACGCGGGCGAGCCCATCCACGCGCCCGGCGGGGAGGCCGTCGGCACGCTCTGCGTCGTCGACACCGAGCCGCGCACCCTGACCGGCGGCGAGCAGCGCCTGCTGCGCGACCTCGCCGACTGGGTGCAGGCCGAGCTCGACCGCGACGAGGAGCTCGACCGCACGGCCGTCGTGCAGCGCGCGCTCCTCCCGCGCCGCAAGCCCACCGCACGCGGGTACGACGTGGCGGCCGCGTGCGAGCCGGGCGAGCGCATCGCGGGCGACTTCTACGACTGGTACGACACGGACGGCGGATTCACCGTGACCGTCGGCGACGTGGTCGGCACCGGCAGCCCGATCGCCATCATCGCCGCCTCGGTACGCGCCGCCCTGCGCAGCGCCACCGCCTTCGCGGATCTGGAGCCCGCGGTCGCCGAGGCGTCGCGCATGATCGAGGAGGAGCTCGACCGGCTGGCCGCGTACACCTCCGTCTTCCACGCCCGCGTCGACAGAGACGGTGTCGTGCGCTTCGTCGACGCCGGCCACGGCCTCGCGTTCGTCGTGCGCGGCACGGGCGACATCGAGCGGCTCGAGACCTCCACCCTCCCGCTCGGGATCGCCGGCGAGCGTCCCGAGCACTCCGTCTCGCTCGGCGCGGGGGAGGCGCTGCTCGTCATCAGCGACGCCGTCTTCGACGCGCTCGGCGGCGAGGCCGGCCTCGGCGTGCTGCAGTCGCGCGTGCGCGGTTCGGCGACCTCGGCCGGCGCCGTCTCCCGCATCGTCGGCGCCGCCCGCGACGAGCACGGCGCCGCGCCCGTTGGGGACGCGCTCGCCATCCTGGTCCGCCGCGACTAGCGCTGGTCAGCCGAGCGCGTCGCCCACGATCCGCTTGGCCTCCTCCTGCACCTCGCGCAGGTTCTCCTCGCCGGCGAAGCTCTCGGCGTAGATCTTGTAGACGTCCTCGGTGCCGCTGGGGCGCGCCGCGAACCACGCGGTCGCGGTCTCCACCTTCACGCCGCCGAGCGGGGCGTCGTTGCCGGGTGCGCGGCTCAGCTTCGCGGTGATCGGCTCGCCCGCCAGCTCGGTCGCGGCGATCGCGTCGCCGTCGAGCTTGCCGAGGGCCGACTTCTGCGCGGGCGTCGCCGGGGCGTCGACGCGCTGGTAGACCGGGTCGCCGAAGCGCTCGGTCAGCTCGCGGTACAGCTCCGAGGGCGACTTGCCGGTCACGGCGCGGATCTCGCTGGCGAGCAGGGCGAGCAGGATGCCGTCCTTGTCCGTCGTCCAGACCGAGCCGTCGAAGCGCAGGAAGCTCGCGCCGGCGCTCTCCTCGCCGCCGAAGCCGACCGAGCCGTCGATCAGGCCGGGGACGAACCACTTGAAGCCGACCGGGACCTCCCACAGCCGGCGGCCGAGCGACTCCGCCACCTTGTCGATGATGGAGGACGACACCAGCGTCTTGCCGACCGCGGCATCCTCCCGCCATCCCGTCCGCGTGCGGAACAGGTAGTCGATCGCCACGGCGAGGTAGTGGTTCGGGTTCATCAGGCCGCCGTCGGGCGTGACGATGCCGTGCCGGTCGGAGTCGGCGTCGTTGCCGGTGAGGATGTCGTAGTCGGCGCGGCGCTCGACCACCGATGCCATCGCCGACGGGCTCGACGGGTCCATCCGGATCTTGCCGTCCCAGTCGAGGGTCATGAAGCCCCACGCCGGGTCGACCTCGGGGTTCACGACGGTCAGGTCGAGCTCGTAGCGCTCCGCGATCGCCTGCCAGTAGTGCACGCTCGCACCGCCGAGCGGGTCGGCGCCGATGCGGATGCCGCTCTCGCGGATCGCCTTCACGTCGATGATGTTCTCGATGTCGTCGACGTACTTGCCGCGGAAGTCGTAGGTCTCGACGCCGCTCGGCTCGGCCATGCGCACGTCCCGCATCCCGCCGGCGATGATCTCGTTGGCGCGCGCCGCGATCCAGCTGGTCGCGTCGGTGTCGGCCGGGCCGCCGTGCGGCGGGTTGTACTTGAAGCCGCCGTCCGCGGGCGGGTTGTGGCTCGGCGTGACGACGATGCCGTCCGCCTGGTCGGGGTGCCCGGCCTTGTTGTACGCGATGATCGCGTGCGACACCGCCGGCGTCGGCACCCAGTCGTCGAACTCGTCCACGAGCACGCGCACCTCGTTGCCGACCAGCACGGCCAGCGCGGTCGTCATCGCGAACTCGCTCAGGAGGTGCGTGTCGGCGCCGATGAACAGCGGTCCCGTGATGCCCTGGCCCGTGCGGTACTCCACGATCGCCTGCGTCGTGGCGGCGATGTGATCCTCGTTGAAGGCGGTGTTCAACGAGCTGCCGCGGTGACCGGAGGTGCCGAACACCACCCGCTGCTCGGGGATGCTCACATCCGGCTTGAGCTCGTAATACGCCGTGCGGAGGGCGTCCACGTCGATGAGGTCGGAGGGCTGCGCGGGGGTGCCTGCTCGGGGATCCATGCCCCTATGCTTCCACGGTCGCCCGGCCGAGGGGAGTGGGGAGTGCGCTCATCGCTAAGCTGAACGCCATGTCCACAGACCCCGCCGAGCCCACCGCCGAGCTGCCCGCGTCCGTCGACGAGGTCTACAGCTTCCTGGGGCCGTCCGGGACGTTCACGGAGGCGGCGCTGGCCCAGGTTCCGGGGGCGCGCGGCAAGCGGTGGAAGGCCGTGAACAACGTGGGGGAGGCGCTCGCCGACGTCGTCGCCGGCCGGAGCGTGGCCGCGATGATCGCGATCGAGAACTCGATCGAGGGCGGCGTCTCGGTCGCGCAGGACGCCCTCGCGACCGTGCCGGGCCTGCGGATCGTGGGCGAGTACCTGGTGCCCGTCAACTTCGTGCTCGTGGCGCGGCCGGGCACGACCCTCGCCGACGTGCGCACCGTGAACGCGCATCCCGTCGCCTACTCGCAGTGCCACCAGTGGCTGGACGCGCACCTGCCCGAGCACGGGCACCTGCCCGCCTCGAGCAACGTCGCCGCGGCCGCCTCGCTCTTCGAGGGCAGCACGGCGGACGCCGCCGTCGCCCCTCCCGGGATCGTCGACCACCATGACGTGGTCGTGCTCGCCGAGAACATCGGCGACAACCCCAACGCCGTCACCCGCTTCGTGCTGGTGAGCACGGCGCGCACGGTTCCGCCCGCGACCGGGGCCGACAAGACCAGCCTCATCGCCGAGCTGCCGGACGACCGTCCCGGCGCGCTGCTCGACCTCCTGGAGCAGTTCTCGACCCGCGGCATCAACCTGAGCCTGATCGAGTCGCGGCCGATCGGCGACGCCCTCGGCCGGTATCGGTTCGTCATCGATGCCGACGGCCACATCCACGACGAGCGCGTGGCGGATGCCCTGCTGGGTCTGCGCCGGTTCAGTCCCTCGGTGATGTTCCTCGGCTCGTACCCGCGTGCGGACAGCGTGCCGGTGGACTTCGACCAGCGCTACCGCGACGAGGTCTTCACGGAGGCGAGGCAGTGGCTCGCGTCGCTCACCGAGAGCGGCGCCGGGGAGGCCCCGCAGGGGTAGGCTGCGCAGCAGCAGGAGGAGGTCGGAGATGATCGCGGACGACGAGCAGGACACCGCCCGTCCCGGCGGGTTCGACCCCCGCTACGACCCGGCGTTCCAGCGCGGCTACCGGCCGCAGCCCGGAGAGCGCGCCCGCACCCGCGTGCGCGCCGTCACCCCCGCCCCGACCCGGGACCGGTCGCGCGCCGACGTGCGTGCTGCAGGCTCTTCGCCGCAGACCGTCGAGGATGCGTGGGAGGCGACGGCCACGCCCGCGGGCGAGCTCCCGGTGGCGACCGACCCCGTGCCGTTCACGACCGTGTCGACGCCCGTCCCGGCGCTCGCCGCAGAACCCGCGACCGTCGTGGTCGCCGGCCCGGGCCTCCTCGCCGGCGCCGAGCTCTCCCCGCGCCGCAACCCGCTCATGCTGGCCCTCTGGATCGTCGGGGCCGGGCTCGTCGTGCTCGGCATCGTCATCTACGCGGTGGCGGTCAACGCCTCCTACACGACCAGCTACAACGGAGCCGCGGGCGACGTCGGGATGCAGGTGCTGACCCAGATCGGCTGGGTGCTCGCCGGGCCGATGATCACGATCGGGTTCGCGACCCTGGTCGCCCTCCTCTTCATCACCGCGCTCGCAGGCCGCCGCCGTGCGGGCACCGCGGGTGCCGGCGCGGAGGACGACGGCGAGCCGCAGGACGACGAGCTGTAGCCTCCACCCGGCTCCGCGTCCGGAGTTCCGGCGCTCAGGAAAGCCGGACCGGGCTAGCCGCGGCGGGGGACCCGCACGCGCAGGCCGCCCTCGTCGACGGCCAGGTCGAGTGCGACCACGTCGCCGAACGCGTCGCCGTCGAGCTCGAACGGCGCGGGCTGTTCCATCCGCAGCCGCACGTCGGCTCCCCGCAGGTAGCTGAGGCGGGTGCGGATCGCGCGGTCGGTGAAGCGGATGATGCGACGGCCGAGCGCGCTCTTGCGCAGCACCCGGTTCTCCCACGTCACCTTGCGCCAGATCGTCAGCCAGCCGAAGACCGACTCGGGCTGCAGGATGGCGACGTCGAGCAGGCCGTCGTCCACCGCGCCGTCCGGGATGAGCTCCATGTTGCCGGGGAGCGTGCCGCAGTTGGCGATCAGGATGGTGCTGACGTGCGCCGACCGCTCCTGGCCGGCGTCGAGGCGGTACCGGATGCGGACCTTGCGCGCCTTGGGCAGCGCGCGGAACCCCGCGTCGACGTACGCGAGCCAGCCGAACCGCCGTTTCAGCTCCGGCCGGGCGTTGGCGATCATGGTCGCGTCGATCCCGACTCCCGCCATCACGAGGAAGGCGTGCTCGGTGCGCTCGCCGTCCTCGCGGGTCGCCGTCGCGACGCCGAGGTCGATCGCGCGTGTCTCGCCGTCGAAGGCGATGGCGCACGCCTCCTCCACATTCGCGTACGGCACGCCGATGTTGCGGGCGAGGAGGTTGCCGGTGCCGGACGGCAGCAGGCCGAGCGTCGCACTGCGGTCGCGCAGGGCCTCGGCGACGGCGCGCACGGTGCCGTCCCCACCGGCGGCGAGCACGAGCGTCGCACCGCGCGACAATGCCTCCCGCGCCTGTGCCTGTCCGCCCTCGTCGGGCGTCGTCTCGAACCAGATGAGGTCCACTCCGCCGGCGCGTTCGGCGGCGGCCTCGACGGCGGCGCGCACCCGCGGGACGTCGATGCGGACCGGGTTGTAGATCACGGCGACGGTCGCGTCCCGCATCCCTCCCCATCCGTTCACGGGGTTCACGCTACCTGTTCCCTGTGGAGAACCAGGAGACGCGGCGGCGCGGTCGATAAGCTGGGGCACGTGATCGATCCAGTCCTGCTCCGCGAGAACCCCGATGTCGTCCGCCGATCGCAGGAGGCGCGCGGAGATTCCGTGGAGGTCGTCGACGAGGCCCTGCAGGCCGACGTCGAGCGCCGCGCCGCCATCACCGCGTTCGAAGAGCTCCGCGCCGAGCAGAACGCCTTCGGCAAGCAGGTCGCGCAGGCGCCCAAGGAGCAGAAGAAGGAGCTCGTCGCCCAGGCGCAGGAGCTGGCCGGCCGGGTGAAGGAGGCGCAGCGCACCGCGAGCGACGCCGAGACCCGGTTCTCCGAGGTACTCCGCCGCATCGGCAACCCCATCATCGACGGCGTCCCCGCCGGCGGCGAGGACGACTTCGTCGTCATCAAGACGGTCGGCGAGATCCCCGCGTTCGACTTCGAGGCGCGCGACCACCTGGAGCTCGGCGAGCTGCTCGGCGCGATCGACATGGCCCGCGGCGCCAAGGTCGCCGGCGCCCGCTTCTCCTACCTGCGCGGCATCGGCGCCCGCCTCGAGATCGCCCTGATGAACATGGCGCTCGACAAGGCCGTCGGCAACGGCTTCATCCCGATGATCACCCCGACGCTGGTGAAGCCCGAGATCATGCAGGGCACCGGCTTCCTCGGCGCCCACGCCGACGAGGTCTACCACCTGCCGGCCGACGACCTCTACCTCACGGGCACCAGCGAGGTCGCGCTCGCCGGCTACCACGCCGACGAGATCATCGACGTGACGGAGCCGCTGCGCTACGCCGGCTGGTCCACCTGCTACCGGCGCGAGGCCGGATCGGCGGGCAAGGACACCCGCGGCATCATCCGCGTGCACCAGTTCAACAAGCTGGAGATGTTCGTCTACACCCTGCCCGAGAACGCGGAGGCCGAGCACGGCCGCCTGCTCGGCTGGCAGGAGGAGATGATGCAGGAGCTGGGCCTCAGCTACCGCGTCATCGACACCGCCGCCGGCGACCTCGGCTCCAGCGCCGCTCGCAAGTACGACGTGGAGGCGTGGATCCCGACGCAGGGCCGCTACCGCGAGCTCACCTCCACGTCCAACTGCACCACGTTCCAGGCGCGCCGCCTGGAGGTGCGCCACCGCGGCGAGAACGGCAAGACCTCGCCCGTCGCGACCCTGAACGGCACGCTCGCCACCACGCGGTGGATCGTGGCCATCCTCGAGACCCACCAGCAGGAGGACGGCTCGGTGCGCGTCCCGGAGGCGCTGCGCCCCTACCTCGGCGGCCTCGAGGTGCTGGAGCCGATCGCCCGGTGAACGCCTCCGCTCCCGACGGCGCCGGCCGCCGCCTGCTCATCGCGCTCGACGTCGACGGCACCCTGATCCACGAGGACGAGACGGTCGGCGACGCCGTCCGCGAGGCGGTGACCCGGGCACGCGCCGCCGGTCACGAGGTCATGCTCGCCACCGGCCGCAGCTGGGAGACCGCGCGGCCCATCCACGAGACCTTCGGCCTCGACAGCACGTTCGTCGTCTGCGCCAACGGCGCGCTCACGATGCGCCGCGACGACACCGTCGAAGAGGGTTACCGCCGCGAGTTCGTCGAGACCTTCGACCCGACCGAGGTGCTGCGCACCATCCGGCCGCACCTCCCGAGCGGCAGCTTCATGGTGGAGGACCCGACGGGGTTCCGCCGCTACACCGCGGGCATGACCGAGTGGGAGCTCGTGAACGCCGAAGAGGTGAGCTTCGAGGAGCTCTCCGACCATCCCGCCACCCGTGTCGTCGTGGTCTCGCCGCAGCACGACGAGGAGCAGTTCCTCTCGATCGTGGAGCGGATGGGCCTGCACAAGGTCAGCTACGCGATCGGCTGGACGGCGTGGCTCGACATCGCACCCGACGGCGTCAACAAGGCCACCGCGCTGGAGCGTGTGCGCGCCGCGCTCGACATCCCGCTGTCCGATGTCGTGGCGGTCGGCGACGGTCGCAACGACATCGACATGCTCACCTGGGCCGCGTCCCAGGGTGTGGGCGCGGCGATGGGACAGGCTCCCGACGAGGTCAAGGCGGTCGCCTCGCGCGTCGTCGGCACCGTCGTCGAAGACGGCCTCGCCGAGCTGCTCGACAGCCTCTGAGCTCAGGATTCCCTGTCCGGATCAGGCATTTCGCCCGCGTCGTCCAGATTTCTGCCAGGGTGATCTGCCAAGCTGGTGGATAGTGTGCCCGGTGGACCCGCGGCGCATCCGATGCGTTTCCGTGAAGGGGAGTGAATGAACGAGGTGCCCACCCGTGCCCAGGCGCGTGCTCAGGAGAAGTCCGCTGGACCGACCATCGCCCGCCACGGCCGGCTGAAGCAGCACCACCCGTTCCGCACGATCCTCGCCGTGCTCGTCACCGTCGTCGCCGTGCTCGGCGTCTCGACCGCCGGCGTCGCCGCCTACGCGGTCCTCGACGTCACCGGCACCGCGACCGCGAAGAAGGCCGTCACCCTGGTCGATGCCAAGGGCAACGCCGTCGTCCCCAAGGTCGGTGCGATGGACGGCGCGTTCAACGTGCTGCTCGCGGGATCCGACAGCGGCGGTGGCAACGCGGCCTACGGCGACCGCGGCGAGGTCCTCAACGACGTCACCATGGTGCTGCACGTCTCGTCCGACCACAAGAACGCCACGGTCATCAGCTTCCCCCGCGACATGTTCGTCGCCATCCCCTCCTGCCCCGACCCCCAGGGCGGCAGCTTCGACGCGATGAGCCGGCAGAAGATCAACTCGTCGCTGAGCTACGGCGGCCTCGCGTGCACCGTGCTGACGGTCGAGAAGCTCACCGGCCTCGACATCCCCTACGCCGGCGTCATCGAGTTCGACGGCGTGATCGAGATGTCGAACGCGGTCGGCGGCGTCCCGGTGTGTGTGGCCGGAGACATCACCGACCCGTACACCGGCCTGGATGTGAAGGCCGGCGACAACACCCTGGAGGGCTCGCAGGCTCTCGCGTTCCTCCGCACCCGTCACGGCGTCGGCGACGGCTCCGACCTCGGCCGCATCAGCAACCAGCAGGTCTTCCTCTCGTCGCTCGTCCGCACCATCAAGAGTGCGGACACCCTGACCAACCCGCTCAAGGTGTACGGGCTGGCGAAGGCTGCGGTGAGCGACATCCAGCTGTCCGACAGCCTCCAGAACGTCACCACCATCGCGTCGATGGCCGTGGCGCTGAAGGACATCGACGTCAATAAGGTCGTCTTCGTCCAGTACCCGAACCACTACGTGGACGGCGGCGTGGCGCCGACCGTCGACGCGGCGGACACCCTGATGTCGGCGCTGAAGAACGACCAGCCCGTCACCCTCACCGGTGACACCGGGATCGGTTCGGAGGCTGCCGCAGGCGGCGCCGCGACGCAGGCTCCCGCCGCCCCGACGGACACCGCGACCCAGGCGCCCGCCGCCCCGACGGGCGGCTCGACGGACGGCTCGACGGACGCCGCGACCGACAGCTCGGTCACCCTCCCGTCGGACGTGCACGGCCAGACGGCCGCCCAGGTCACCTGCTCCAAGCCGTTCCAGGACTGACGCGACTGCGGTCGTTCGGGACGTTTGCCCCCGCTCGCTGGGCCGCAAACGTACCGTGGCAGCGCAGTCGCCGCGTCACGGGCGCGTTTCGGTAGAATCGGGCGACGCCGGTCTCCGGCGCCAGGAGGGCTGTCCGAGCGGCCGATGGAGCCAGTCTTGAAAACTGGTGGGCAGAAATGTCTCGTGGGTTCGAATCCCACGCCCTCCGCCACAGATTATGCGTCTCGATCCCAGTAAATCACTGGGATCGAGCGATTGGCGCCGGACTGGCTCCACTCGATTTGACAACAAACTGACAACAAACGCTGGCGGAAGTCGGTCATCCGGGGCATGTTTGTGTGATCGCGAGCGTCGGAAAGCTCGATTGGCGGCGGCTACCGCTTCAATGTGGACATGATCGATGTCGGCTGGCTTCTCGATACGTGGCGCGCTGCGAAATGGGAAGCGATCGTCATGATCTGGAACGCGATCGTGGCAGATGTCATTGCCTACCCGTGGTTCGCTCTCGTGCTCGCAATCCTTGTTTTAGGGGCCGGCGTCAAAGGGCTGGGCAAGCTAGCTAAGTACGTTGGCGGCGCTTACTGGTCTTCTCATCACTGAGGACGGACGCTCGGCGAGATGCGATCGTTCGACAGAGCGTCTGGCTGCGCCGTCCAGAGCTTCAGCTACTGCGTCGAGGTCGTCGTCGAAGAGGTCCGCGTAAACGTCCAGCGTCATCGCGGCGGAGGCGTGGCCGAGCATCCTCTGCACCGCCTTCACGTTGGCTCCTGCGCTCACGGCGAGGCTGGCGGCGGTGTGCCGCAGGTCGTGGACGGTCATCGGTTCTAGGCCGGCCCGGTCGAGTGCGCTCTTGAACCACGTCCGTTGCCCGCGTGTCGCGCGCTTCATGTGTTCACCGAACCGGCCGGAAAAGAGCAGGTCGTTCGGCTCCTTGCCTGCAGCTGCGCCGGCCAGCGCGTCGATGAGGAACGCCGGGAACGGTACCGACCTACGCTTGTGGCTCTTCGGAGTTCCGACGATGGTGGCAGGACCGACTTCTACCGCGTTCTCCGAGATGGCGAGTCGGCGACGAGTGAAGTCAACGTCGCGCACGCGGAGGGCGATGACTTCGCCCCAGCGAAGGCCAGTGTAAGCCAGGAGGAGAACGAGGGCTTCGTGTTTGCCGCTCGCGTAGGCGAGGTCGTGAACCTGTTGGTGGGTGAGGTACCGGTGAGCTCGGGGGACCTTGCGCGGCAGTCGCGATCCACGGGCTACGTTGACAGGCACGCGCCGGTCCTTCACGGCGATGTCGAGGATTCCGGCGAGGACACCGAACGCCCGCAAGACAGTCGTAGCCGACCTGCCGGCGCTTAGTGAGGTTACCCATGCCTGGACATCCGAGTGCCGAACATCGCCGACGGGAACTCTTCCCCAGCGTGGCTCGACCTGGAGCCGCCATGCAATCTCGAGCGGGCGGAGTGAGGAAGGCTTGAGGTGCGTCTGGTTCGCCAGCCACTCCACTCCGAGGGATGCGATAGTCACCCTCGCCGCGCTTGCATCGATGTACTCGCCACGGGCCTTGTTCGTCTCGACGGTGGCGAGGTAGAGCTCCGCTTCGCGCTTGGTCTTGAATCCTCGTTTCGTGGTCTGGCGGTGGTCGGGGGTTCGGTACATGACGCGATAGCGTCGGCCCCCGGCAGACTCATATGACAGAACGCTGCCCATTTCGCCCTCCTGTTAGGTCGCAGCCACCTCTTGGATGCCCGCAGAGGTGAGAAGGGCTGCCACTCGCTCCAGCTCGAGCTCGACCAGCTCCAGGCGTGCCTCGACGCTTGCGTCGAGTGTGAGATCAGAGTCTCCGGACGCCGCTCCGACATCGCGAACGATCCGAAGGCGGTCGAACTCGCGTCGAAGGGTGCCGAGCTCGCGGAGTGAACTCAGGACGGAGATGTCCACGCGTTCGGCGGCCCGTCGTGGCCGATACGAACTCGATGGAGTCGCTGAAAGCCAGCAATCGAACTCGGCCGCGGTCATTCCGTCGAAGTCCTCGCCGAGGTTTTGCAGGTCGAGTTGGGAGTCGGGCCGGCCGATGGGCGAGAGCAGCATGCTGATCGGCACGTCGAGGCCGCGCGCGATGTTCAGGAGCTGGCTGACGCTGATGTCGGCCTTCCTGCCCGATTCGATGTTCTCCAGGATTGCGGGGGTGATGTTCCCGCCGGGAATCGCATCTGCCAGGTCGCTCGTCGTGCGAAATCCGCGTTCGCGACGCGCCAACCTGATGCGCGCGCCGATGCTGGTCTCCGATCGAAAGTCTGCCATTTCGACAGCCTATCTCCACCTCTGTTGTCAAGTCACGGATTTCTTGGTATGGTCGTTTCAACAATTGGAAAGCTCCTGAGTTGTCGAAACGGAGGAGATGAGATGACAGGAGAATTCATTCAGCCCGCTGAGGTGGTTGAACTCACCGGGCTGTCGGTCGCAGCGCTCGCCCAACTCCGGTATCACGGGAAGGGCCCGCGCTTCTACAAGCCGACCCCACGCACTGTGCTCTACAAGCGGACGGAGGTGTTGGCATGGCTGGAAGCGAGCGCACAGACGAGGACCGGAGCGTACGCGTAGCCGGGTTGCCGTCAGATGCACCGGGGGTGATTCAGGACTTCGTGGACGGATACATTGTCCCGGTCGATCCGATGGATGATCTGCACTGCGAAGGCTGTCAGTAGAACAGCTGGTTCACCCCGGCGAGCCGCCGACCCGCCACCCCTGTTCGGGGGTAACGTGCGGCACCAAATGGAGCGGTCGATTCTTACCCTCTTCACCGTGACGCTGGCCTCGTTAAGCGAGTCAGGGCGGCGGAGACGCATCGTGGCTGAGACTCCCGAACTTCAGAGTCGAAGTCGCCACTCCACCATCGAATCCGGGAGCGCCGCCCCGAAGCTCATATCCCCGGCGCAGCTCGGAACATCCAACCTTCCTAATCCAAGGCGGGGCTCCTGCGCGCCAATTCGCGCTGACAAAGCCCTGTTCTGACGAGCCGTCCCCGACTCGAACCCGGTCCTTCGCAGTAGCCACTTCCATGCAAGGAAGGTTGTGATCTCGTGGCTGGAGGAACCAAAGTCCGCGCGCGGACAGATGCTCTTCTCACCGAGCTGCTCCGTGAAGTCGACACGTTGCAGCCGTACGTCCGCTTCCAATTGCGCGGCTGGCCGAATGAGGTCGACGCCGTCTTACAGCAGGCCCGCGAAACGGTCTGGCACCGATGCTCCACCTTTGACCCGGAGCTGGGGACTCCGCATGCTTTCGCGTTCGGCATCACCCGTCACGTCGTGCTGCGGGAGATCGAGCGGAAGTATCGCCCGATGGACGAAATCACCATCGATGTCAACATCGAGTCCGACTCGGACATCGACCCGCTCGAGACGATGATCCGCCGGTTCGACGCTCACCGCTGGATGGTGTTGGTCGCCGACTACGTCGGCCCATCCGACTGGCACGTGATGAGCGACCTGAGCCTGGCCGACGGCGACGCCGAGCGGGTGGCAGAAGCCCGCCAGCTGTCCAAGCGCAGTGTCCGCACGATCCGCGAGCGGGTGTGCCAGACCGCCCGAACCGTGCTCGCCGCGCTCGCGGCCGCGGACGCGGGACTGCCGATGACCGGGTCCGTGATCGTGTCGTGCGTGCCCGAGACCGGCGGTTTCCGGGAAGTCGCCGAGATGATCGGCGACGACGCAGACACCATCGCCGCCACCCTCCACATCCATCCCGGCTCGGCGCGAGCCCGGATCGCGACCGCCAAGCGATTGCTGATGATCGCCCGGGACGTCCTCGAGTTGGAGGTGGCGGCATGATCAGTGCGGGCGCGGCGGCAGCTCATGCCGTGACGCATCCGAAAACGACTCGGAACCTGCTGATCGTCGCGGCCGTCATCGTGCTGGTCGTCCCTGTCGCTCTCGTCGCCGTGCCGGTGTCGCTAGTGCTCGCGATGGGGGCGAACGGGTTCGGTGGCGGCGGGGGAGTGTGCGGCGGATCCGTCCCGTCGGTCGAGGCAGGCCAGAACGTGGACGGCTACGGGCCTGATCAGTTGAGAATCGCCGCGACGATCATCACCGTCGGCCAGCAGATGAGCGTGCCCCAGCACGGGCAGACACTCGCGCTGATGGTCGCGATCGGGGAGTCCGGCCTGCGCAACCTGGACCATGGCGACGCAGTGGACAACACCACGATCGGTGTCTTCCAGCAGGGCGCCGGCTACGGCACCCCTGCGGAGCGGATGAACCCGGCGACCGCAGCCGCCGCCTTTTACACGCGAATGCTGCACGTCCCGGATTGGCAGACCCTCGCGCCGACCCTGGTCGCGCACACGGTCCAGATCAACGCCGACCCGAACCACTACGCCCCCTTCTGGACGGCCGCCGAGCAGGTCCTCGCCGCCCTGACGGGAGCGAGCGCCGGAGCATGTCAGGTGCCAGCAGACGCCCGCGCGGCCGCCGCAGTCCTGGTTGGTGCGATTCAGGCGAAGAAGCTGAATTTCCTCGAACCCCGCTACCAGCAGCAGATCTTCAACATGGCTGACGGTACCGCGACGCCGGATTGCACGATCGACGCGCACGTCCTCCAGCTGATCGTCGTAGCTGTCCAGGCCTTCCAGCAGGTCGGGGTCAGCGACCTCAACCGGCGCTGCACAGGCACAACCCCAGGAGCGGGAACAGCGTCCGCGCACTGGAAAGGCAAGGCCGTCGACTTCTACGCGATCAACCGCCAATCCCTAACCGGCGCCGACCCGCTTTCCGTCCAGCTGATCCACGCCCTGGACCCGTACGCGCCGCATGGGTCATCGGTCGGTCAAAGCGACTGCCGGTCCCGCGCGCACATGACGCTCGGTGTGCTTACGAACTTCACCAGCGACTTTCCCGATACCTGCAACCACCAGCACATCCAAGTGCCCTGACCAAACGAGTCTCCCAAATGCGCGCCACAAATCGCTCCGTACCGGAAGTTCTAAGTGAAGGACGCATACGAAACCGAGGTGAACTGAGATGAACAAGAAGCTGATCGCACTCGTTGCCCTCCTTCCATGCCTGGCCTTCGCAGGCTGCGTCGGTACGACGCCAACACGGAACCCGTCGTTCACCACAGTCGCGCCGGCCAAACCGACCCCGACGTCGACGTCCGCACAGGATGCGATGCCGGCGGCATCAGGCATCGTCAGCAGCGTCTGGGTCGACGTCTACCCCGGCACCACCTTCAAGGCCAAGCACGGCTGCCGGTGCACGCTCCCGGACTCGCCTTCCGAGCTCTTCCCGGTCGGAACCCGAGTGCTGTTGCTGAAGGTCACTATGACCGGCAAGTGGATCCCCTCCCAGGGCAACCAGGACTTCCAGGACGTCACCGGCACCACCCTTAAGGGCACACAGTTCGACGGCCGACCCGAACCGGCCGTCCTCGACACCGCAGACGGACCCGCCGCCGCCAAAGCCGCTGGCCTGCCCTGGCTGCCCAACGGGCTATTCCACGGACAGACGACTTGGACGGTCCCGAACGAGAAGAGCCGATCGTTCGCCGCCGCCTACTACGTCCCCGCCGGAGTCGACCAACTCGAACTCACCGTGAACATCCCGTCAGAGGGCAAGGCGAACATCCTCACCGTCCCCCTTCCGGCCTCCGCGACCGGCGCAGCCTCCGCGAGCGGGGAGTGACCGTCATGGACCTGCTGATCAACCTCCTCGGCCTGCTGACTCTGATCTGTATCGCTCTGCTCGGCATCGCCGCCTCCGGCTACCTCGCCGCACGGCGCATGCGCGAAGCACAAGAACCCGAACCGTCGACCGATCCCACGGAAAGGAACCAAGAATCATGAACACCCTCAACGAAGCCCTCGTCACCGTCCACGCACGCATCATCACCGTGGCGGCGGTGCCGAACCCCAGCCCGGACTTCTCCGGGCCCGGCGTCGGGGCCTTGCAGACGATCGCGAACGTCGTGTTCGCCATCGTGCTCATCCTCGGCGTGATCGGCGGCCTGATCGCCGCCGGGTTTATCGTCGTCGGCCACGTCTCCAGCAACGGCCGTGTGCAGAAGGCTGGGATCATCGGCGTGCTCAGCTGCCTCGCCGGGGTCGCAGTCGCCGGCAGCATCGCCGGACTCATCAACTGGGGCCAGTCGCTCCACGTGGCGTGACCATCATGATCGCCACTCTCGCTTCCGCACCACCGGATCCGTTCGCCCCGAACTACGGCTGCTTCGTCGCCGACTTCGGCTGCCAGGCATCCCAAACCGTCGCCCAGTTCATGGGGTCCACCATCAAGAACCTCGGCGACTTCATCGCCACGATGATCGCCGGCTCCTTCAACACGAACATCGACCAGGCCAGCTGGAACATCGCCCACTCGCAATTCCTGTTCTGGATCGCCGTCACCGCCCCCGTCATCCTGATCGTCGCGCTGGTCCAGATCGGCATCGCGATGATCCTGCAGGACTGGTCACGCATCGGCCGCACCGCCGTCGGCGCCGCCCTCGCCATCCCCTTCAGTGCCATCTGCGTGTGGGGGATGCAGAAGGCCTCCGGCATCACCGACGACATCACCCACGCTCTCACCACCGCCGTCCAAGGCGGCGACCTGAGCCAAAGCCTGCTCCGGGTCGTCGGCCTCTTCGACGCCCCGAAACAGATCCACGGCGCCGTGATGAAGACCATGCAGTTCTCCCAGGACGGCGTCATCTGGGGCATGGCCATCCAAGGGGCACAGGGTCCAGGTTCGGTTGGCGAATACGTGATGGCGTTGCTCATCGTCGGCCTGATGATGATCGCCTCGCTGTTCCTGTTCATCGCCATGTCGATCCGCGAGTTCGGACTCCTGGCGCTGGCCGCGATGGCCCCGGTCGGGCTGATGATGATCGGCCAGCCCAAGCTAACCGCCTGGGCGCAACGCTGGCTGAACCTCTCCGTCGGGTTGCTTATCGCCAAGCCCCTCGCCGCCGGCGTCGTCCTCCTAGCGGTCGAGCTGACCAAAGCCAGCCTCAGTATCGGCGTCATCCTCGTCGCCGCCGGCGCGGTGATCGCCGCCTCGTTCAGCCCGCTCTGGGCGACCAAGCTCGTCTCGTTCGCCGGTGCTGAAGTCGGCACCGCGCTCCACCACCGGTTCTCCGTCCGCGATCAGTTCTCCCGGGCGAGCACCGCCGCCGCACCCGTCCGCACCGCGGCACGAGTCGTCAAGGTTGGGAGATAACTCATGACCACCCTCACCGCCGACCAGATCATCACCGAGGAAGGCGCACCCCGGGTCCGCTTCGCCGCCCGAGAACGCCGAGGGATCTTCCTCGGCCTGACGTTCCTGCAACTGGTCGTAATCGGCGTCGCCGTCGCGGTCCTATTCTCCACCCTCCTCATCGACATCAACGCGATCTGGGTGATGATCCCGATCGTCGCCGTCGTGGTGTTCTTCGCCCTCGCCACCTACCGGCGCGAACCGGTCATCGTGATCGTCGCCCAAGCTACGCGTTACGTGCGTCGCAGTCTGACTGGACAGACGATCTTCCGCCGAGATGTCTGGCTCCGGGTGAGCGTCGCCTCCCTCGACGTCGGGCACGCGCAGGTCGCCGCGGTCACCCCGGTCGTGACCTCCAAGTTCCTCCTCCCCGGCGCGCTCGGGGACGCGCAGATCATCCAGATCCCCGGTGCCGGCGGCTTCATCTACAACGCCCGCGGACGACTCGCCTCCGTCACCGTCAAGGTCGGATCGAAAGCCTGGGCGCTGCGCGACAAGGGCACCCAGGAGGCCGCGTACGACGGGTTCGTGGAATGGCTCAGCTCGCTAGAGAACTTGCCCGGTGTCCGTGAGACCACGATCCGGATCCGCGTCGACAGGGCCTCCTCGAACGAGCTGCGCGACTACTTGGTCGTGCGCGAGAACGAGCACGACCCGCAGGTCACCGCCGAGCTCCGGGAGCAGTATTGGGCGCTGACGCAGGCGGCGTCCAAGCGGTCGATGGGGTTCACGAACTACATAACCCTCACCTTCGACACTGCAGCGCTCAACGGTGCTATCCGTGACGCGGGGAAAGGACTCACCGGCCTTGCCGCCGTGCTGAAGGAGCGGGTCGCAGGCATCGAGACGTCGATGGAGCACGCCCGGCTCACCCCAGCGGGATGGCTTACCTCCGACGAGCTTGACGAGCTGAACGCGCTGTCGGCCGACCCCGTGGCCGCCGCGACCCGGCGTGAGCAGGACTCCGGGATCGTATCTGCGCCGTCACCGGTGATGGGGATCGACGAGGGCTGGGATGCGATGCGCGTGGACGAATCCTGGCACCAGACCTTTTGGGTCGCCGAGTGGCCGCGCACCGACGTCCGTACCGGCTTCCTCGAACCGCTTCTGTACGCAGGCGACGCGACCAGGGTGATCACGTTGCAGGTGCGCCCGGTGGCAACGCACAAGGCGCTGGCCCAGCTGAACCGCGCCCAGTCCGACATGGAAACCGCAGCGACCATCCGGATGAAACTGTCCTCTCGGATCCCGCTCACGCACCTCCGCGAGGAGGAAGACCTCGCCGTTCGGGAGCACGACCTTGTCGATGGATACGGCGATGTCCAGTACCGCGGGTTCGTGACGATCTCCGCCGAGTCCAGGGACGCCCTCGCCAAGGCTCGAACCGACATCGAGCAAGCGTCACACCCGGCACGGCTCGTGCTGGCTTCGATGTCGGGACAGCAGGCCGCCGGGTTCGTCACCGCGGCGCTCCCGGTCCCACTGGAAGGAGAATGACATGAAGCAGTCAGCTGTCATCGGTCGCATCCCGGCCAATGAGAAGCCTGGCGCCAACGGCCGCCACCGCCAGTCCGCTTCCCCCGACAAGAACTCCACCTGGAAGCTGCAGTCCGCGGAACTCCCGGCGTCGAAGATGCCGGCGTGGGGGTGGAAACAGCCGCACAACCTGCGCGGCCCACTACGCGCCACCCCACCCGCACACCGCTGCTCCTCAAAAGTGCTGGGTGGTGCATACCCGTTCTTGGCCGAGACCGGGGACATCCTCACCGGCGCGTACATCGGGGAAAATCTCCTCTCCCGGGCGCCGTTCTGCTTCGACCCCTGGGACGCCTACTCGGCCGAAGCCGTCCGCTCCCACTCGGTCGCGATCCTCGGGGTGAAGGGGACAGGCAAGTCGATGCTCGCCAAGTCCTGGTCCTCAAGACTTGCCAGGCTGGGGCGCAAGATCGCCGTCCCGCACGACCCGAACGGGGAGTGGTTGCGCGTCGCTGCGTACGTCGGCGGGAAGTCGATCAGCGTCGGCCCGGGCAAGGCTGCCCGGATCAATCTCCTCGACGAAGGCGCACGGGATCCCTCGTTCTCGGACGAGGACTGGAACCTGAACGTGCTCCAGTACCGTCGCGCGACAGTGAAGACGATCATCCGCCGGCTCCGCGAAGGAGGGAACCTGGAACCGGTCGAGCACACCGCCCTCGACGTCGCCCTCGACGCCCTCCGCGGGAACTCCACCGTCACCATCACCCACGTTTACGACCGTCTCGTCGACCCCGAGCAGAGCCAGCCGCTCGAGGTCGTCGAGGCCGGCCACCGGTTGGCGCACTCGTTGCGGCGAATGGTCTCCGGCGATCTCACCGGGTTCTTCGACGGACCCTCCACCGTCCGGTTCGACGCCGACGCCCCGATGATGGTCGTCGACACCTCCGCGCTGAAAGGGGCATCGCCGGAAGCGCAGGCCCTAGCGCGGCTGGCGACCGCGAACTGGATCCGCCGTTCTTCCCTCGGCGCGAATAGGCAGGCGCGGGTCATCATCCACGAGGAGGCCGCCGTTGAGCTGCTGAACGATGTCTCCGGCGGAGACGGCCTCGCCGACCGGGTCGAGGACGAGAAGATCGCGCGACACCTCGGCACCTCCAACTGGTATCTGCTCCACCGCGTCGCAGACCTGGACGCGCTCGGTGACCGCAACAGCGCACTCCACTCACGGGCGCTCGGGCTCCTCGCGGATTGTGAGACCCGGATCTCGTACGCGCAGCACTCGGGGGAGATCGCGAGGTCGCGGGAGATCCTGGGCTGGAACGACACTCAGGCCGACCTGGTCCGCAAGCTCCATAAAGGGGAGGGGCTCTGGCAGATTGGCCAGGACCGGGTCGCGAAGGTCCGCAATATCTGCACCGACTACGAACTCGGCATCTTCCGCACCGACGCGATGGGTGGTGAACGAGCATGAGGACCCACGGCGCTTCCTGGACGCAGCTCGCCCTCTACAGCCTCTTCGCCATCGTCATTGCCGGCGCCCTCACCACCGGAATCGCCAGCGCGACCATCACCGCAACATGCGGCGCAGGTGGCCAGCCAGGCACCGTCTTCGCCGGTCTGCAACTGGCCATCGGCGGAGACGTTTCCGGCTTCGGCTTGGTGCCGGGGTGCGTGGTGCCTGTCACCCTCATCCGGGTCCTCGCTCTGCTGGCCGTCTTCTTCCTTCTGACCGCGATCGCCGTTGGGGTGGTCTGGTGGCTTCGCTACCGGCAGTCGGACCGGCACTTCATCAACGACCTCCGAGGCCGCGACGGGCTCGCCAAGCCCGGCGAAGTCCGCAAGCACACCTCCGCACGCACCGCTCTTCACCGCGCCAAGACCCTTCGGCCGTCGGTGGCCAACCCCGCGCCGTCGGCCGCGGGCTGGAAGGTCGGGCGGGCCCACGGGCAGGACGTCTACGTGTCGATCGAGGACTCGATCGTGGTTGAGGGCGCGCCCCGGTCCGGGAAGGGCTACCGGTTCATCATCAACGCCATCCTCGACTGGGACGGGCCTTTGATCACCACGTCCACCCGCAACGACAACCTCTCGGCAACGATGCGCGAGCGCGCTCGGGTAGGCGACGTCACGGTGTTCGACCCGCAGGAACTCACCGGTATTCGGTCCGCGCTGCGGATCTCCCCAGTGGCTGGCTGCGAGGATCCCCTGATCGCGGATCAGCGTGGGCAAGCGATTATCGCCGGCACCGCGCTCGGCGCATCCAAGACGAACCAGGAATGGGCGCAGGTGTCCTCCTCCGTCCTCTCGCGACTGCTGCACGCGGCCGCCGTCTCCGGGCGGGGCACCGACGCCCTCGCCCGCTGGGGCTCCAACCCACGCCTCGCCCTCGAGGCCGTTGGTGTGCTCGCCAACCAGGGGACGCCGGGCTGGTCAGAGGACCTAGACGCGATCATCAATGGCGACGAAAAGCTGCTGGCCAACTCCTGGTTCGGAGTCTTCGGCGCACTCCGCCCACTATCAATCCCCGCAATCCGGAAGGCGATGACACCCGGGCCAGGAGAGCAGTTCGACCTCGACGCCTTCCTCGTCGGCTCCAACAGCCTCTATCTCGTCGGCACCGGAGCAGGAGCCGGGTCGGTCGGCGGATTCCTCGGAGCGGTCCTCGATGACATCGTGGAGACCGCGCGCCGCAAGGCACTCGCCTCAGTGGGCTCCCGGCTCGACCTGCCGCTGGCGCTGATCCTCGACGAGATCGCGAACATGTTCTCCTGGCCCGCACTGCCGCGGATCATGGCCGACGGCGGCGGCATCGGCATCTCCACCATCGTCGTCCTCCAAGCTCTGTCCCAGGCCGAGACGGCCTGGTCGCGATCCGAGGCTGACACGATCTGGTCCGCCGCGACGGCCAAGCTCCTGCTCGGTGGTGCGTCCGATGTCGACCACCTGCGGGACATCGAATCGCTTCTCGGGAACCGTCGGATCCGGAACACCGGCCATTCGTACAACGACAACGGATCGTCCACGAATGTGCAGAACGAGAAGGTGCCGGTCATGACGCTCGACGAGATTCGCCGGATGCCCGAAACGGTCGGGCTGCTCGCCTACCGAAACCGGCGCGGGATCCTGCTCGACCTACGGGGGTGGACAGATCGCGATGACGCCCGACAGGTCAGCGCGGGCAAGAAGCTCACCGAGCTCGACCAGCAGGTCGTTTTCGCCGAACAGTATCAAGCCGCGCTCGATCGCCGAGGATCAGCGGGGGAGGGAAACTGATGTCCAACCGTCGCCGTCCCGCCCGGGACAACACCTACCGCACCAACTACCTGCACTCGGGAGCCTGGTTCGCCCGCCGCGACCGATGGTTCCTCGAGGAAGGGTCCCGCAACGGCACCATCCGCTGCGCCCTCTGCCTCGGCGTTGGCAGTGCCCGCAGCCTCGAGCTGCACCACCTCGACTACCGCGGCGTCACTCAAACCCCGCACGGCTGGACCGCCCACGAGCAGCACGAGGACTTGACGGCCCTGCATCCGCGCTGCCACGAATACGTTCACCAGCTCATCGACCGCGACCGCGTGTTCTCCGGGTTCGTCTCCCGCCGGAGCGCCTCACTCCAAGCCATCGCCCGGCTACGGGCGAAGATCGCCCACTACATCGAAGCCTCACTGGAGCAGCAGTGACCGACGACATCCCCCTCGACGACCTCGTCGCCTCCCTCGCCGCAGGCTGGGAAGACCAAGCGCCCCGGCAGACTCCGGGGATGCTCGGCATCCGCGTCATCAACTGGCGCACCCTGGAGGACGAGGACGCCCCGCAGGTCTGGACCGACCTGCGGAGCTGGGTGGTCTGGTTCACCCATCGCTACAACATCGCTCCGAGGAAGATCCCGCCCTGCTGGTTCAAGCACGGCGCGCTCGTCGAGGAACTCTCCGCCCTGCACACCGCCTGGCTGGTCTCCTACGACAGCCTCGACGCCGGCTACGGACCCATCGGCTGGCACGAACGCCTCGCCGTCGCGCTGCCCCGACTGGCGACTTGGTACAACGGCGAATGCCATAACGGCCACACCGAACTCCTACAAACCGGCGACGACACAATCCCCACGGAGTGGGCCGATTGGATTCGCCAGAGCCACGCCAATCCGCAAGCCGAACGCCGCTGATTGCGCGCCCTCTGCGCGCATCTTCCGAGCCCGACCCGGAAGTTCTAAGTGAAAGCGACCCAACAGATGGCCGCCAAATGGAAAGGAAGAAAGATGAGCACACGAGTCCCGATCAGCATCGAAGGCAACCTCGTCGCCGACCCCGACTACGGCGAGTCCCAGAACGGCACGAAGTTCGCCAAGTTCACCGTCGCCGTCACCGACCGCAAGCTCGAAGACGGCAAGTGGGTCGACGGAGACACCCAGTACCACCGCACCACCGTCTTCGGCCGCACCGCCGAGAACGTCCGCGCCAGCCTCGCCAAAGGCGACACCGTCATCGTCAACGGCAACCTCGAGTTCCGCCACTGGACCGACCAAGCCACCGGCGAACCCCGAGCCGCCACCGAAGTCGTCGCCGACAGCGTCGGCCCCTCCCTCCGCTACACCACCGCGGAAGTCACCCGCCGCGCCCCAAAAGCTGAAGGCCCGGACACATACGTGACCGGGCCAGTCGCCACCGTCGCGTCAGCCGGGCGAGCGCCGGCCGTTGTCTAGTCCGAAACAGTAGGTGGGGTGGTCCTTTGGCCACCCCACCTTCGCGTGCCCCATGGGGCTTCGCCGCGTTGCATCAGCTTGGCCCTGGAATGCTAGAGAGATCGGTAAGTAGATACCTCCGCCGGACCCGCCGCATCCGCTCGTCGTCGCCCCAGGACTCGATCGATATCGTCAGAAGCCCCAATGCCTCCAATTCCTTCGTCGCGCGGGTCCAGGTGTCATCGGACATTCCATATTGACTGAACCCGGAGCAGCAGGTCTTCGACGCGATGATGGACGGCTGGCGGAATCAGCAGCTCTCACGCGGGCTCCGTGAGCAGACGATTCAGAACCGCACGGCGACGGTGCTCCGGTTCCGGGATTTCGTGGACAAGCCGCCGTGGAAGTGGACGGTCGCGGACGTCGACGATTTCACGAGGGAAGCCACCGATCGCACGCTGACCCTGTCGACGCTGCGCCACCATCATGGAGCCATCCGCGGGTTCTGCGACTACCTGACGAACCCGTTGTACGACTGGATGGAGATCTGCGAACGGGAGTTCAGCGAGATCCCGTCGCAGGTGTGCTTGCCGTGGAACACGGTTGCGCACCGGTTCGAGTTCGAGGGCGACGGGAAGCGCCGCCCGTTCACCTACGACGAGGTGGAGCGCCTGTTTGACACCGCCGACGCCCGTGTCGAGCTGCTTGTGAACTCCGGGCGGAAGGGCGCGCTCGGGGCGTTGCGGGACGCGCAGCTGCTGAAGACGGTCTACGCGTTCGGGCTGCACCGCACCGAGGCGGTGATGCTCGACACCGTCGACCTGCACCACAACGCCGAGATGCGTCAGTGGCGGCGCTACGGCGCGATCCACGTGCGGTGGGCGAAGGCCGCGGGAGGCGGTGCGCCTCGTCGTCGTACAGTGCTGCTGGTGCCGGAGTTCGACTGGTGGGTGCCGGGCATGCAGCAATGGCTCGAGCAGGCTCGGGAGCGATTCGCTCCCGGCGACGACCTCGACGCGCTCTGGGTGACCGAGCGCCGCACGCGCCTGTCCGCCGGCTACCTCGACCGAAGGTTCGCGGAGCTGCGTGACGAGGCCGGCCTGTCGAAGGATCTGACGCTGCACAGCCTCCGACATTCCTACGTCACGCACTTGCTGGAGTTCGGCTACGCCGAGCGCTTCGTCCAGGAGCAGGTCGGGCACATGCACGCGTCGACGACCTCGATCTATGCCTCTGTCAGCTCGGACTACAAGAACCGGGTGCTCGCGGAGGCGCTGAAGTCCCTCATCGAAGGAGAAGCGGGATGACCGTTGAACTCGAGACTGGCTGGAACCTGCGCAGCGTGATGGCGTCGCGCGGGATCTTCCAGACCTCCAAGCTGAAGCCGCTGCTCGAGGAGCGCGGCATCGACCTCTCCCGGGAGCAGGTGTATCGGCTGGTGACGCAGCCGCCGCAGCGGGTGCGTCTTGACGTCCTCGCCGCGCTCTGTGACGCACTGGGGTGCTCTCTCGACGATCTCGTGACGATCACCCGCCGCGAGGCCGCGGCCCCGGTGGCTGTGGGCGAGGAGGCGACGCGCGGGTCAATCGGTGATCTCCGCCCCGTTCGCGCGACGATCCGCCGTCCACGCACGAATTAGGCCCGTCGTGGCCAAGCTGCCGCAGGAGCCGAGGGTCGCGGAAGTCGTGATGCTCATCCAGTGGGGCGCGCTCGAGATCCCGGCGGAACGCCTCGCCGAGATCGTGAGCACAGTCGCTCCGGTACCGCTCACGCAACGCCTTCTTGAGCTTGCCCTCCTCAAGCAGCCTGGAGTCCTCGAAGGCCGTCACCAGAACGTGCCGGTGACGGTCCAGGACCTCGCGCACGCGCTCATCGCGGAAGGGGCGAGCCGGGTCGTCCTGCCGACGTGCGAGACATGCGGGCGCGCTGTCCGCATGCCGCACAAGACGCCGAGCGGCGGACGTCGCTGCTCCCGGTGCGAGAGGAATGCCAGATCCGTCGCGTGCGCGACATGCGGGCGGGAGAGGCCAGTGCAGCGCACCATCAGCGGAAAGCGGTACTGCCGCGAATGCTGGCGCGCCGACCCCCGCTCGTTCGGCCACTGCTCGCGGTGTGGTCAGCACGCGACCATCGTCGTCCGTCGCCCCGAGCTCGTCTGCCTGGCCTGTTACACCGCGCCGATCAAGACCTGCGGGGTCTGCGGGGAGCCCGGCAGAGTCGCGTCCCACCTCGACGGGCGACGCGTCTGCGCCCGCTGCTACTACGCGATGCGCACTCCGCAGCCCTGTCCGGAGTGCGGGCGCAAGGTGTTCCTCACCGGGTTCATGAACGACCAGAAGGTGTGCGCCGATTGCGCGGGCACCCCGGTCACGATGGCGTGTCCTGGTTGCGGTTCGATCGAGGAGGTCCGCAAGCACCGCCTGTGCGTCGAGTGCCGCCGGCCCATCGCAATCCGCCGGCTCCTCGCCGACGACACTGGAGTGATCCGTGCGGAACTACAACCTCTCGCGGACTACCTGATCACGCACCATGGCAAAGCGATCTCGCTCGAGCGGTGGTTGCACAAGAGCAAGTGCGCAGCCGTGCTCAGCGAGCTCGCAGACGGGACCCTGCCCCTTGCCGCCGACGCAATCATCATCAGAGCCAGGTCGGGGCAGTCCGCGGCGTTCCTCCTCTCACTGTTGGTCCGCTCTGGCGTTCTGCCGGAGCTCGACGTCGAGGCCGCGCGCTTCGACCACTGGCTCGAGGAATGGCTGGCCAACGTCGAGCATGCCGAGGACCGGCTGATCCTGCGCCGGTACTGCACCTGGGAGCTGCTCCGTTCGACCCGTGCGTTCCGGGCGGTGTCCCGCAGCCCATCGAGCCCCGCCGTCGGCTTCCAGCGGCAACGAGCAGCACTCAAGCACTGCGCCGCGCTCCTTCACGAGATCCGATCGCAGCACGAGACGATCGCCACTTTCCCGCAACGCCGCCTCGACGCGCTTCTCACCGACTCGCCGAGCCAGCGCGACGCGCTGGCTCCATTCACTCGTTGGCTGCGACGGCACCGGCTGAGCACCCTCCGCGTCGAGTTCCGCATGAGTCGCCTCGAGGGCCGGCACTACGAGTCCGACCATCGGTGGCAGATGGCCCGCCGATTCCTCACCGACGCGGACATGGACTCGAGGACCCGCACCGCGGGCCTGCTCGTGCTCCTCTACGGTATCCAGCTCACCCGCATCGTCACCCTCACCCGCGATCAGGTCGACGCGACCTCCCGCCCGGTGAAACTCACCGTCGGAACCGAGCCGATCGAACTCCCCGAGGCCCTCGGGAACGCGATCGTCGACCTCGTCGACGCATCGATGCGCCATCCCGAGGGGTGGCTCTTCCCTGGCAGAAACCCGGGGCTGCACTTGACCCCGGGGCCAATCAGCCGCCGTCTCCGTGCGGAGGGACTCCGCTCCGGGAGCGCCCGGACCACGGCCCTGATCGAGCTCACCCGTCAGATGCACCCCCGGATCGTCTCCGACTTGCTCGGTATCACACCAGCATCCGCGGCCGCGTGGTCGCGCCTCGCCAGCGGCGATTGGTCGGACTACCCGAAGGTCCGCGCAGTGCCCGGCTGAAGTGAGTGGGTGGCCTGGCCCACGACCTCCTTGACGTCCTCAGCCGTTGAGCGTCTCGCGCGCGATCGGTAGCAGGAGGTTCAGGCACACCAGGCCGACACCGACCACGACGAAGACGTCGGCGACGTTTCCGACGAACAGGTCGCCGTAGGCGAGGAAGTCGGTGACGTGCCCGCGCGCGAACGAGGGCGGGTTCACGAGCCGGTCGACGAGGTTGCCGACCGCGCCTCCCAGGATCAGTCCCAACGCAAGACCCCACCGTGCGCCGTGCAGCCGCACGGCGAAGGCGACCACCGCGGCGGACGCGAGCACGCCGATGAGGGTGATGATCCAGGTGGCCCCGGAGCCGAGCGAGAACGCGGCTCCGGGGTTGTAGACCAGCGACAGGCCGAACAGATCACCGAGAAGCGGGATCCGCTCACCCTGCGTCAGCTGCGCCACCGCGAGGGCCTTGGAGCCCTGGTCGATCACCAGAGCGAGCACCGCGACGGCGAGGGTGACACCGAGCGCCCGCCCGCTGCCCCTGGACGACTCACTCGTCTTCTCGACAACAACGACATCCTGCGCGGTCACGCGCTGACCTTCCGCGTCCGGGCGGCGCGCAGGCCGTTGAGGATCACGACGACCTCGGCGATCTCGTGCACCAGCACCACGGCCGCGAGACCGAGGACGCCGAACAGGGCCAGCGGGAGCAAGGCAGTAATGATCAGCAGCGACAGGAGGATGTTCTGGTTGATGATGTGCCGTCCTCGGCGGGCGTGGTCGAACGCGCGCGGCAGTAGGCGCAGGTCGTGCCCGGTGAAGGCGACGTCGGCGGACTCGATCGCGGCATCCGACCCGGTCGCGCCCATCGCGATCCCGATGTCCGCCGCCGCGAGGGCCGGCGCGTCGTTGATGCCGTCGCCGATCATCGCGACTGGCCCGTGCGTGCCGAGCTCGCCGATCGCGGCGGCCTTGTCCTCGGGGCGCAGCTCGGCGCGCACGTCCTCGATCCCGGCCTGCGCGGCCAGCGCGCGGGCGGTACGGGCGTTGTCGCCGGTGAGCATCGTGACACCGACGCCCTGGGCAGCGAGGGTGCGGACCACTTCCGGAACTTCAGAGCGCAGCTCGTCGCGGACGCCGATCGCAGCCACGGACAGACCGTCGCGGTGCACGATCACGACCGTCATGCCCTGCTCCTCCAGCCCTGCGACCCGGTCTCCGAGCGTCCCGGCGTCGAGCCAGCGCGGGCTGCCGACCGTGATCCGCGCACCGCCGAGCGTGCCTTCGATGCCGTGCCCGGCCTGCTCGGTCACACCCTCGGCCGCGGCGGCTCCCGGTGCGGCGGCCGTGATCGCGGCGGCGAGGGGGTGGGTGCTGTGCTGCTCCAGCGCGGCAGCCCAAGCCAGCGCCTCCTCCTCTGTGATGCCGTCGGCGGTGAGCACGGCGGTGACGGCGGGCTCGTTGCGGGTGAGGGTGCCGGTCTTGTCGACGGCGACGTGACGGATCACGCCGAAACGCTCGAACGCGGCACCGGACTTGATGATCACGCCGAACTTGCTCGCCGACCCGATCGCGGCCACCACCGTCAGCGGCACCGAGATCGCCAGCGCACATGGAGACGCCGCAACTAACACGACGAGGGCGCGGGTGATCCACAGCTCCGGGTCGCCGAGCAGCGACCCGATGATCGCGACGAGGGCAGCGAGGATGAGCACACCCGGGACGAGAGGGCGCGCGATCCGGTCCGCGAGACGCGCCCGGTCGCCCTTCTCCGCCTGCGCCTGCTCCACGAGCTCCACGATCGTGGTCAGCGAGTTGTCGGTGCCCGCCGCGGTCGTCTCGACCTCCAACGCCCCGGCGGTGTTGATCGCACCGGCCGACACTGTGTCTCCGGGCTCGACCTCGACCGGGATGGACTCCCCGGTGATCGCGGACGTGTCCAGGCTGGAACGTCCCGTGCGGACGACGCCGTCGGTTGCGATCCGCTCGCCCGGCCGCACCAGCATCAGCTGCCCTGCTTGGAGGTCCTTCGCGGCAACCTCGACCGAGACGCCGTCGCGGCGGACGGTCGCGGTCTCGGGGACGAGCTTGAGCAGCGCCCGCAGCCCGCCGCGGGCGCGGTCCATCGCCTTGTCCTCCAGCGCCTCGGCGATCGAGTACAGGAACGCCAGCGCGGCGGCCTCCTCGACATACCCGAGGATGACCGCGCCGACCGCGCTGATCGTCATCAGCAGGCTGATGCTCAGCTTGCCCTTGAACAACTTCCGGATCGCGCCCGGGGTGAAGGTCGACGCACCCAGCAGCAGGCCGATCCAGAACGCCACCAGCGCCGGGATCTCCATCCCGGACCACTCCAGGATCAGACCGGTCAGGAACGCGACGCCGGAGAGCACCGGGACCATGATCCCGCGATCGGTCCACCAAGGACCGTCGTGGTCATCATCGTCATCGTCGCGCTCGACGCCCTCCACCTGGGACTTCGTCACATCGCTCATGCGCCCGCCCCGATTCCGCAGCAGCCCGGCACAGTGCACGACGCATCTACACACGGCGCGTTCTCGTCCACCGCGAGCGTGACATCTAAAAGCGCGGCCAGCGCCGCCGCGAGATGCGGGTCGGCAATCTCGTAGCGCGTCTGCCGCCCCTCGGGCTCGGCAACCACAATCCCGCAGTCACGCAGACAGGTGAGGTGGTTGGAGACGTTCGAGCGGGTCAGCTCCAGCTCACGCGAGAGCACGGCCGGGTAGCTTGGGCCGCCGAGCAGAGTCATCAGGATCCGGGAACGCGTCGGGTCCGCCATCGCCCGGCCGAGCCGGTTCATGACGTCGAGGCGTGAAGCAATAGTCAGCATCTACTGAACTATACAGCAGGCGCTGACTAATCATTCAGAGTCGAGAACCTCGAATACGCGACTCGGCAACAATCGGAGCTACCAGTAGCGCGTTCCGGTAGCGTTCTCCCCTCACCCGGCAGCAACCAAGGTCTCGTCGGACTCAGATGGCGAGTTGCGCCAACGTGACGCCGGTCGAATGTGCCTCGCCACGTCCGCTTACCGTCGACGCCCGGTGCGAAGTGAATCGTTGGGCGGGTCCCACCGCCTCCAGTGAGTGCTTCGATTGACGCTTCGATGGGAACCGACTTCAGGAGGCGTCGTCAGCTGAGAGCGAATGAAGATCTGCTTCAATCGCGAGAGCGCGCAGGTGTCCTACGGCCTGAACGATCGGAGACGCGAACGTGTCGGCGATAGAAAGGTCTACGCCGGCGAGCACCTCCGCGAACGTGCCGCCATCATCCCCTTCGCTGGCCACGAGACTTTCGAGCTCCCTGTAGATAACGATCGCGTCGGCCCAAGCTTGGGGATCATCGTCAATGCTTTCGGCGGATGGAATCCGGGCGGTGGATTGGACACCGCGCCATCCATCAGGACGGCGACGACTCCACCCGTTCGCCGACGAGGCAGAGATAAGCGAGCCGATTAAGTTGTCTGCTCGCTCCTGGAACACGGACGGGGCCAGTAGGGCTCCTAAGCGCCGCGCGATGTCGGGGTAGTCAGTGGGGTCGATGTCTCGCAGCGGACCTTCGGCATCATCGAGAACTGCGCCGACTTGGACAAGTCGGCCGAGGTGCATTGCGACGAACCGCGTGCGGGTCTGGAAGCATGCTTCCTCGCGTGCCGACGGTCCCCACGACCGAAGGGACTCCTCAGTTGCTGCCCATGCAGAGGCGTCGACTGCGATGATTAGCTCGAGTGGAAGCAGCGGATCGGTCGGATTCAGGATTTCCTGCACAGAACTCGCGAACACCTCTACACCTGACTCTGTTAGCCGCTGTTCAACGGCCGCAAGGGATCCGTCCGCAGCGCTGACTGCACTCGTTAGCGTCAGAGCGCTAGTGTCCTCCAAGGATCGCCCGCGAATGTCCCCGGGCGACAGCGCTCCCTGCCCACGCGCAACCAAAATACGGGCAGCCATCGAGGCGAGACTGCCGAGTTCGTTCGGAAGCAGCGGTCCAACCCCTGCGTATTCCGGAAGGGTATCCTCAGCCCGCGCCCCCGCCAGCGCCTGAGGGGCTCCGGCGAGGCGCAGGCCCGCGCCCCCGAGGTTGGCGGCATCGTTCAGTCCCTGACTAACCTGCAGGAGGCTCTGGGCGATCAGGTCGAGAGCGGCCTTGGAGGGATCACGAGTCGTTTCGCGAAGCCGCAGATCGAAGTCGGCGGCAAACGGTAGCTCGGCACTAAGTCGCCCAATGAGTTGGGGATCGAGCGGCGGTCCCGGAAGTTGGGCAACCAGCGCGGCAACAGAGACGACCTTCTCGATCCACTCTCGACGCCCACGCGAACTGTCTCGCTCGGAAAGACGAGCAGGGAGCGCCATCAAGAGTTCCAAAAGCTGGGCACTCGCGTCTGCTTGTCTACGGCAACGATCGGTCCATCGTTCAGTACTCAGAAGCTCTGTCACTGCGATCTGCAAAGCGATGGAGCGTTCCGTCGCGATGCGTCTTGGGAGAGCGCCGACCCGCATTCGCTTCTTCCCGTCGATTGGCGCAGACGCGCCTCGGGCTGGCACGACGACTTCAACCGAAACGACGTCAGCTTCTGGGCACGCATCAAACAGTCTTTGCGCGAGAAACACTGCCTGTGAATTGAGCGAGGTCGGATCTTGACCTGCTTGAGGCTGATATCCGCGCTGAACATCCACGGTGCCAAATCGGGCCACTGCCCTAGCGGACACCTCGCAGAATGTGTCCGAAGTGTAGGTCGAGGCCCGCGCAAGGTTGCTCGACGACGAGGGCAGTTCTCTTCGATCCGAGAGGACCACATCCACAGCAAAACCGGAATCGTCAGCCTCAACGGCCCATCTTGCCCGCTGGCGAGGTGGGCCAAATGCTTGCTCGACTCTGGGCCCTTCAAGTTCGGCAACCACGGCCAACGTGGCGATCAACTGAGCGAATACATCCACTACATCAACACGAAGTGGGTCTGCCACTCGAGCCGAGTGTTTCGCAAATACAGCGGCAGCAGCGGCTAGCGGCAGCGTCCGATATCCCTCAAGCCGTTCAGAGAACCGCACAGCAACATCGAGTGGGGCCTCCATGAGTGTCTGCAGAATCACGTCGTCCGAAATCTTCGAGACTACCGTTTGGCGGGCTGAAGAATCCCACTCGGGAAGGCGTGCGCCGGCGGACGCAATCTGCCGGAACAGATCATTGCCGGTAAAGATGTCGCTGAACCTGGAGGTATAGGCCAAGAGGTAATAGGAAGACACATCAATCGTCGGCGGCGTGATTTGCTTGACGTATCCGAGGGTCGCAGCCACATAAGCCGAAACGTCTAGCCGCTCGGCAGCATCGACAAGCGCTGCAATTTCCCTAGCCGAGGTCGGGCCCGGCGCGTTTGCGAGGTCGTTTACGCGATCAGCAATTGACTTCACGAGCGGGTCTATAACGCGGCGGGCCGAAGTGAGTCGATCCGCAACCGACGACACGGTTTCGAGCCTAGCCGCACGCAGAACGCGGGTTGCAGCGCGCCGGTACAGCATTGGCCTCACCTCCGCCGGAGCAGCGGCGATGCTCCGTGCGTATGTTGTGGCCAGTGTGGGCGGGGGGACCTCGTGGAGCAAATCCAGCAGCACCTCCGCGCGCAGGTCATGAAGGGCGCGCCACGAGGTGCCGTCGTCGGAGACGATCAGATGCTCATCTCGCAGTCGTGACAAACGACGCGCGACGATCGCAGGAGACTCCCCAACTAAACGTGGCAATTCGTCTGCGGGCACGGATCGACCGAGAGTGTGCAAGGCGGTGATTACTGCCAAGAGTTCTCTTGAATCAGCATGGTCAGTGTCATCGAGTCCCTGCAGCTGAGTGCGCAACACTTCGCGCAGCCGACGTCCTGTCGTGGCGATCGCCACGAACTCCATGAGAAGTCCATCTGCGCGGTGGATTGCCTCTTCGGGTTCGGTAGCAAGTTCGAACCCAGCGGCACGGAGACGAGCGTATATTCGCGCAGCCGACTCTCGCGCAAGCCGCGAGTCCACCAGGTGTGCACCCTCAGCAATCGACGGAAGAAGGTCTTCTTGCCGACATGCCGCCAGGATCGAAACCCCTGAGAATTCGAGCAGCCGGTCTCGAGCCTCTGGCCAACGCTCGGTTGCCGCGCGCCCTAGATCGTCGATGCAAACAACTACTCTGCGTTCAGGCGTCGGAGAAAGCATCCGCACAAGTCGGATCAGGCTTTGCACGTCTGAATCGCTCGAGACCCGAAGCACACGTATGAGCATTGGGCCGTCCTGAAGCAGCGACGCGGATCGCCAAAGCAGGCCTGATTTCCCTGTGCCACTCGCGCCGACGATTAGGACCTGACGGCTCGACTCGAGTGAAGACAGAATTGACTCGCACTCAGGGACGCGGACCACGTCGAGGTCTGCCCCGACGTGGCTGGGGACGACCCTTACGCCGGAGAAGAACTGCTCCTCGCTTTCGGTTTCTATGCGTGAGAAGTCGGCAAACTCGCATACACCTTCCCGAAGCGCGGCCTCGAAGTTCTGTTGGTCGACAGTCTCGCGCAACCGGGAGATCATCGAGTCCACGTCAGCGAGGGTTCGAAGATGGGCAGTCGCGACGTCGCGGCCACGCTGCGCTGACGATACCAAAGCAAGATCTGCAGCAAGGTGCGATCGCGCAATAACGGCAACCGCGGGAGGAATCGAGTAGGCCCTTGCGAGTAGCGACTCGACTTCGACCACAAGTGGGTCCTCAACAACGACAAGGTGGGTTCGGCCAATTAGGCGTTCCGCTGTGTCCGGGTCGCGACGACTGGCTGATAGCTGGTCTCGCACCGCTCGCGTAAGCTCAGCGTCGCCTTGGGGGATTGTTGAACCCCATCCTGTAGCGCCCGCGGCGAAGCCTGCATTGCTGACGATGGCGTACCCGGCGACGCTTCCGTCGTAGTCGCGAGCCGCCTCGACTTGAGCGGCATGCGCGATTACAGACGCAGTCTCCGCGCGACTCATGGTCCGCGCGCTCCGCTGCTTACTCTGGACAAGAAGCCAGCTGCCGTCCTGAAGGCGGCAATCAATGTCCTCAAAACCCTCAGGACGGACAGCGGACACCCGAGGAAGTGGAGAGTCCGACAGCCTCCCGGAACCGAGGAGCAGGGTCGCAAGGTTGATCTGATAGGTCACCCCCGCGACGTTCGCCGCTCCGCTTCGGAGCCGGGCAAAGAGTTCATCGGAAGACTCTTCCGAAAGCAAACTGACGGCGCGCGCCTCCCGTTGGCGTTGGCGCTTCAAAGCCTCGCGTTTAGCGCCCCCGGGTTGTCCCTTTCCCACGACACCTCCAAGCACGATCCACACTGGCACCGTATCCTGCCTCAGGCAGCGGGTGTTCTGGTAGGTGCCATTTGGGGGGGGGGGGGGGGCAAGCAGTGAAGGGTCGGGTTGCTCGGCATCGAGCGAAGGGCTATCCGTCCAAGCTCTCGACTGCGCGCATCGTCTCTGCAAAGCCGACTTCACCGGTTCGCCACATTCGGAGGGATGCGACCAGGTCCGGAAGATTAGCAACGATCCAAGTGTGTGAACGTCTCGGCAGCCGGTACACGACCTTGCCAACGAAAACCATCATGTGGGCGTCTTGGCCCCGCGCGAGCATGTGCACACGATCGACCTCGACTAGCAGCCCCCTAGCTTTCGGCGGCCAATTAACTCGGATCACGTCAGTCGAGTCGCGAAAGCTCTTATCTACAAGGTCTCGGATGTGACTGAATAGGCCACTCAACGCATCATCGAAGCGGTCCCGGTACTGGGAGTCTCTCGAGACCGCCCAGCTCCTCCACGCGACGAACACGGTCACCCCGCCGGCCACGATCGCACCCGCGAGCGCGCCCCACATTGTCGCCCAGAACTGCTGCCAGAAGTCCACAGCCGAATCCTAGGTTCGAATGGACCTCGAAGGCGGAAGCGCCGGATCGATTTGGGACAAATGATCGGACGGATGGCCGCATCGTCACTCCGGGTGCCAGTAGATGAGTAAGGGCGCGAGCGGGAGAAGCGAAGGTATCACTCATCGATGCTATTGGCTCCCAAGGTCGGCTGCCGGGGATGGCCCTTCCGGTCGGAACCGCACCAACCGCCGTGGTCTGGTGGACACTGGTGACATGAGTCTCGATGCGCCAGCGCCAGCGCCGTCCGGAGCTACCGGACGCGAAGCGGTAGAGATCTGCCGCCAGTGGATGGCCTACCTGGGCGCAGTCGACGTTGTTGTGGCGGAAGGCTCCGCCACCGACATTTGTGATTTGTACAGCTCGCGGTATCTTGCATGGGTTCAAAGCCGCAGAGGAAATCTTGACCTTGGTGTTGTCGAGCGCGCTGCAGCCGTCGGGTCGGTTGATGGCCGCTCATCACTTGTTTTCCTCAGGGGAGGTGTTTTCCCAACGGTACAAGACCGAGCAGACAATCTAACGGTGGGTCTGCTTCGTTTCGACCCACGAACGGGCGCTTTGGATGGCGCGAATGCTGTTGGTCGGCAGATACTCGCGAGTGGACTTGTGGGATAGCTGTTCCGGTTAGTGCAGGGCACGGCCTGTAGAGCTGAGAGGCGAGACGCTCGTAGCGGGCCCCGTTTGAGAACGAGCCGCGCGGTTGAATTCGGCTCGTGCGGCGGCCCTAGAGATCTCGATCGTCTCCTCCACAGGTTGCCGTTGCATGGTCTCGACTAGCTGAGCCCGAGCCGACGCCTCGGTGGGAGCTACGACTACCGCTAGGTTGCTGGACGTGCCTCTCGTCATTCCTACATACAGGCCGGCGCCGTCGACGCCAGGGCCGACTATAGATCGGTCCGTTGTCTCGCCCTGCACGCCGTAAACGGTCGTGGCGTATGCCAAGTGGAGGTGGGTTCCTGCATACTCGTGATCGATCATTCGCAGATCTGTCGAGTCGTTTGCGGACGCCAACATGACATGTTGCGCAGTCACGTTCTTCACCGTCCAGTTCTGGCGATTCTGTACGTCCATCGTGCTGTCGTTCCGTCGCGTTTGGACGACATCGCCGACAAAGATCGCCTGTCCGGCCTGACCCGAAACGGCTGCGCTGGTGTCGACCTCGCCGACCGAGATCCGGCGAGCCTGAATGGCCTCGCTCACCGATTGCGCCTCGGCGTGGGTCGCGGAGACTATGGCGATGGACTGTCGCTCTCGGGAGGCTTCAAACCAGGCACTTACGAGGGCATCGTGCGCGTCAGTCTGGCTGTTTGAGAGCACTACGTGTCCCGTGTTGATCAATTCGTCGGCCGTATGACCGGCTTCCTTTAGGTCATCTGGTTGCCGAAGTCGAAGACTCAGGTTGGCCCACGCTGGGTCTTTGAATCGATGGATAGTCAAGAGCTCGACCTGGCGGGTTGCGCGTCGCCAGAAGAGGGCCATGGCGCCCGAGTGACCGACCGGAAGAGCTTGATGCTGGTCTCCGACGAGGGCGACGCAAGCGCCGGTGCGGGCGACGACGTCGAGCAGGGCGTTCGCTGCCTCGAGGTCAAGCATTCCAGCTTCGTCAACCACGATACGGTCTCCCGGTCGAACGCCGATGCGCGGACCGACGTAGGGCATACCCGTCGACGGATCGAGCTCGCCGATCGTTAGGCATGACCACTCGGTGGCACCGGCTGGATTGCTGATCCATCGCCATCCGTAGTCGTATAGCAACTGATGGAGAGATGACGACTCGCTCCCGGTTTCGCGTCCAGCGACCGCGGAAGCCTTCTTCGTTGGCGCGACGATGATCATGGCTCGACCGCCACGACGCAGAGCCGCTCCGGCCACCTTGAGCATCGTCGTCTTGCCTGTGCCAGCGGCACCGGAGATCGTCACGACTCGGTCGGAACCTGCGATCGAGGAGGCGCCCTCCAGTTGCCCTTCGTCCAGCGCGCGGTTGGGATCTATGGCTTTCGCTACTTCGGTCATCTCCCCTACGGAAGGCACGGTGCCAGGCGTAGCGAGGGACTCTGTGCGATGCGCGACTGTGGCCTTGAGAGTTGCAGTGGCAATGGCCATCCGGCTCTTGATGTGTGGGGGAGTGCTGGCCTCTGACAGCAGTGTCACCGTGTATGTGCTGGCGGCGTAGGCAGTAACTTCGTCGACGACCACACCTAGCTGGGTCCGATCATTGATTACGCCTGATGCTGCGATCGCTCGGATGGCTCCTGCCCGGACGTCCATGTCGCTGAATCGTCCTCCCGTCCCGGTCGATCGACCGTCCGCATCGACGATCGCCTTGGCCGCTAGAAGCTCGATGTCCAGGTCCTCGATGGCGATCGGGCGCGCCACCTTCGCGCCTCGTGGCTGTACGAGTTGCGGGTCGGCGTTTAGGAGTTCGGTCAGTACAACGGACGCCCAATCGTTCTCGTCCAGCTGCCCCGGCTTGTTCGGCCGGCCAGCCGCCCATGCCCACTGATCGATCTGGTTCAGGACGGAGGCGGATGGCTCCTCGTCCGCGTGCTGTTCCCTCCACTGGCGAAGATGGGCAGCCTTGTTGGACTCGATCTGAGCGGACCGCTTCGACAGCGGCCGCACCAGATGCTGCAGCTGCGCGATCTCCCCGTCCGAATTCAGCGTGAAGCCCTTCGACGCGAGAGCAGCGACCCATGCTGGGTCGGTCTTGCAGGCGAGGTCGCCTTCGGCGTTCACGATGTTCTGGAACCGGAGCGCGACGCGAGTGTCGACGTTGGACCACTTCCCGTCGAGTCCTTCGACCTTGACGTTCAGCCACAGGTGGCGGTGCTTATGAGGGTCCAGTGAGCGGGACCGTTCGTGTCGCAACTCGACGACCTCGATGCGGGCGAGGTCTTCTCGGATAGCACCTTGCTTTCCGCGGCGGGCGTTGAGCTCGGTCTGCCACAGCTTGATGATCCGGTCCCGCAACCGGTCCTGCAGATCCTCGTACGCTGCCGCCAACTCGTGGTCCAGCATCGCCGCGATCGAGAACGACTTCGGTGCGTTGATCGTCGCATCCAAAATCAGATCCGCGACCGGCGACTCCAGATCCCGACCCCGACGCTCACCCGTCAGAGGGTCGACACCATCGACCCAATCCTTCAGTTGGGACCGGGTGAGGAGGTCGTCACGGATCGCGCCGTTCTCAACGATGTACCGGGTCATCACGGCGTCCGCATAGCCCGCGGCGGCCAGTGCGCCATCGGCGGTCTTGGCCGTCAGCGTCGCGTCGCAGACGCCGCCGAACGCGTAGTGCACCGCCTGCTTGACCCCCTGGGCCGCCTGCCCGCGCTTCCAGCGCGCCACTCCACCTCTCACACTTAGAACTTCCGGTTACGCGCGCTTTTTGGCGCGCACGGAGCGCGCACACTCGAAGAGTGCCTACGTGCATTCGCTCTTTTCCCTTTGGCTTGTCGTCTTTATCGTTCTCTCTCGTTTCTGGTCTCGTTCTCTCGTTGGTCTCCTTCGCCTTGGTTTCATTCGTTGCTTCTCGTCCCTTCGTCTCGTCCTTTTCTTGTCACGGCCATCTCTCCCGCTCAACATTTGCCGCCTCTTCCGCCGGCCCGCACTTCGCGCCCCCGAGCGCGAAAGAACCCCGACCCACTCAAGTTGGGTCGGGGTTCTTTTCGTCCGGTCGCGATTACTGGTCGAGCATCCCCACGATGTCGTGAACCGCCGCGAGGACTCGCGTAGCCGACTCGCGAATCATGGTGACGTCTTCGTCGCTCCATCCGGCGATGTAGCCGATGCTGTACGCGCTGGTGTCGAAGCCGCACAGGCCTGCGACCACGAAGGCGACCGACTCAGCCTCGACCTCCATGCGTCCGCGGTGCAGGCGGTACTCCTCGACGCTGTCGATATGGCGGAGCTCAATGTGCGCCGTCTCGTGAATCAGAGTCTTCGCGGACTGCTCGACGCTGATACCTTCCGCAAGGATCACGCGCAGCGTCTCGGGGTCCGTGTATCCGCTCGCATCGGCCAACGGTTCGCGGCTAACCCTCCATCCCCGGGACTCAAGGTGAGCGGTCAGCGGAGCAATGACTCCGTGGTCGTCGTCGCCGACGAGTCGGTGAGTAGGATCACTCGGGACCGGGTCGGCTCCCTCGATCGGGTCGGTCTGTGCGATGTCGAATACGGACAGAGTCGGGAAGTATCGGACCACACGCTCGTCGTCGGCTGGGGTCTCATCGTCGGCAGCGGTCTCGGTCTTCCGCTCGCGGTATCCGAAGATCTTGATCGACTTCTCACCCTTACGGACCTGGCGCCCCTTGGCCTGCCATTGCCGGAAACCGGCGACCATGGTCGCGTCGGGGTTCTGGGCGAGGATCAGCAGGAGGTTGTTCAGGCTGTAGTTGTGGAAGGAGCGGGCGAACTCGAGGAATGCCCGCCACTGGCCGCTGTCGGCGAGTTGTTGGACTTGCTCCAGGATCGACGCGTGCAGTGCCTCTGCTTCCGTCTGGCGTGCCTCCGCGGATCGGGTGATGGTCGTGTGCGTCATGTCGGTTGCTCCTTTGTCCACTCGTCTTTCTCGCCGTCCCGGCACGAAGATCAAGAACGGGTGGAGGCTGAGCAGTGACCGGCAGGAGCGGTTGCTAAGTGGAGGAGCGCAGCGACGGAGTCTGCAAATAGTGAGGGTCGGTCGCGGAGCAGCCGGAGGCCGTTACGATCGCAGGCCGGAGCGGGGAGAAGACACGGCTCGCGCCGACGTAGTCGGCTCCGCGCAGAAACTCGTACCTGAGTCAACCCTGCGTGGGCGAGCTCTATCAACGTCCCCTGAGTTGTGCGATCCGATCACGCAGGTAGACGGCAAATGGGATGGCGACTTAGGGCGGCGTTGAACTCAAGCGCTGCCGATGATCCATGTGTCTGACGCCCACGGGAGGGACAAGGCAGGCAGCAAAGGAGGAAGTTGGTAGATCGGCCCCGGGCTGACGGGTTTCGGCAGTCAGTCCTTCGCGTTGGCCGATTTCTTCAGCCTCTTCTTCGTAGAGCGCTCAACCAGAATGGCCAGGTAGTCCTTCACCGGTCGGCCGACGAAGTCGTCGAACTCGGCGCGCGTGGCGTTCTCGATCTCTTCCCGGGACATGTCCGGGAACTTCGCCTGGAGGCGTTCAGTTACCTGCTGGATGGTGTCTTCGTCGGATACGTCTTTCGCCACGCGCCGAGTGTCGCACAGGAAGGTGAACACGAACACGAGCGTTTCACGCCGACAACCACCACGCACGATACGGCTTTAAGCGCCCAGGACGGTGACCCGCGAAGAAATCTGCGCGCATACCGGGAGCGGTGTCACGGAGTTATCGTGAACTATGTCGACCAATGAGTCAGTGGAGTGCTCCTGCTGCGGCCGGGAGCGGCTCCGGCGTCAGGTTCACGCGCTTGGTGAGCGCAATGACGTGTACGTGTGTCGGCGCTGCGGTTTTTGGATAGCTGTGTTCTGGCGCGGAGACCGCGCTGACGTTTCTCGTTGAGGGTTCGACTGATTCCTTCCGTGACGACCGCCGCGGCCAGCGACCTGGGCGTTGGCACACTGGCACGGCGACCCGTCACGCGGGATTCCTGATACTCGGGTTGTCACTGTCGGAACTGAGGTGGCGGTGCTTGAGCACGGCGCGGATGATGAGCGGAGCCCCGACGATCGCGGGAAGAAACCAGAACAACCACGAGGGCAGCAGGCGCCAAAGGGGGAGCTGGGGTCCGTTGTCGACGTAGAACGCGGTCAGCATGGCGACGTAGGAGACTCCCATGGCGATGATGTGTGGAGCGTTGCCGGGTCGGTGGAGCCGACGGTAGATGAACCCGAAGGAGGCCGCGACGGCAGCGACGGCACCCGCCGCAACAAGGGGCAGATCGGCGGGCCACCGGAAGGCGGACATCGCGCACGCGGAAGCGAAGACGATCAGAATCGCTCCGAAGTAGAACCGGCCACTGACAACGTGCCGGCCGGAGCCTTTTCGGCTGAACATGGCAACCAGCCCACTCGCGATTGCGACCAGAGCCGCCGCGACGTGGATTCCGAGCAGGGCGAGGAAGACGGCGGAGAGCGAGGCTACGTCCAGTCCGAGCAGGGGTTCCGTGCGCATGAGAGGCCTCCCTCCGGTGCGCTCAGGGTAGCGCTGCGCAAGGGGGTGCGGACTACTGTTCCCGTCGCCGCTCGATGAGGATGGTGTCGCGCCATTGCCCGGCCCACGGCCCGTAGGTCATCAGGGCGATGCGTTCGCGATGTCCGACCACTCGGAAGCCGACCTGCTCGTGGAGACGGAGGCTGGCGGTGTTCTCGCGGAAGATGCTCGACTGGATCGTCCAGATGCCCGCGTTGTCGCACGCGTTGATCAGCTCGTCCAGGAGCAGCCGTCCAAGTCCGTGGCCGCGCGCGCGGTCGGCAACGTACACGGAGTGTTCGACGACGCCCCGGTAGACCTCGCGTAAGGAGACCGGAGACACGGCTGCCCAGCCGGCGACGCCGCCTTCATCGACCGCGACAAGTCGCCCAACCTGCAGTTTGCTCGCGTCGAATTGCTCCCACGATGGAGGCTCCGACTCGAACGTGGCGTTGCCCGTCGCGATCCCCTCGACGTAGATCCGCTCGACCTCGGACCAGTCCGCGAGCGTGAGCGTGCGAATGATCATTCGGCTGCCGTGCTTCCCAGAGTCGTCACCGGATCATTCTTCAGCGGGTGCCACCCATTCCACCAGCTCCTCGACCTGCACCAAGATCGTGCCCCGGAGCTCCCGAACGCCGTCGAGGTCCCAGGTCGCCGGGTCGGGGAACTCCCACTGCACGAACTGACCCGCCACAGGGCCGGGGAGCTCGAGCCCGGGCTTCATGGCCACGACGATGTCAGCGGCCGCAAGGTCCTCTACCGTCACCGCTCGAGGCTGCGCGTCGGAGCTGTCGATACCGAGCTCGGCGAGAGCCTGAACCACAGGCTGGCTTGGCCCGTCGGCCGGTGCTGTGCCGGCGCTGGTGGCGTGGGCGCGATCGCCGGCGACGCGACGGAAGAGGTGGGATCCAAGCTGCGACCGGCCGGCGTTGTGGGTGCAGAGGAAGAGGACGGTGGGGGCGTCGTTCATACCGTGATCTCGGTTTCGATGGTGGCTCGTGTCCAGGCTTGGGTCGCCGCCTGGACGGCATCCCACGGTGAGCCGAGTGGCGGCGTGTAGGAGAGGTCGAGGTCGCTGATCTGCTGCACGGTGAGGCCGGCGAACAGCGCCGTCGCGTAGGTGTCGACGCGCTTGGCGGTCTCGGTGCCGAGGCGGCCGACGAGTTGAGCGCCGAGGAGGCGTCCGTTGTCGGCGTCTCCGGTGATGCGGATGCTGATCGGCTGGGCGCCCGGGTAGTAGCGCTTGTGGTCGTCGGCGGTGGTCTGGGTGGTGACGCTCTGGAAGCCGGCGGCGTGCGCTTCGTGGTCGCGAAGACCGGTTCGCGCGGCGACGAGGTCGAAGACCTTGACGACCTGTGTTCCGACCGAGCCGGCGAAGCGGGCGTCGCCACCGATTGCGTTCTCCCCGGCCACGCGTCCCTGCTTGTGCGCGGTCGTCCCGAGCGGGAGATAGGTGACCCCGAGCAGCCGGTGGTGGGTGACGACCCCGTCGCCGGCCGCGTAGACGTGGGGCAGGCCGGTTCGCATCTGCTCGTCGACGACGACCGCGCGGCCGGCGCCGAGGGTGGCTCCGGCGGATTCCAGGAGCTGAGTGTTCGGGCGGACACCGACAACAGCGAGCACGATGTCGGCTCGCAGGTTGACGGGCTGGCCGTCGTGGTCGGCGCGGACAAGCAAACCGTCGGTGTCCTTCTCGACCGAGCGAACCACGGTGCGGGTGCGCACGTGCACGCCGTGGCTGGTCAGCTCCTCGTGGACGGAGGAGCCGAGTTCCGGGTCGAGGGTGGAGAGGACTTCGGGTCCGCGCTGCAGGACGGTGACGTCGATGCCGCGCGCGCTGAATCCCTCGGCCATCTCGAGACCGACGTAGCCGGCGCCGATGATGATCGCGGTGCGCGGGTCGCGTGCTTCTAGGTCGCGGTCCAGGGCGAAGGTGTCGCCCATCGAGTGGATGACGTGCAGCCCATCGGCGGGGGTGAGCTGGTCGAGTCCGGTTATGCCCGCGTGCGAGGGGAGCGCGCCGGTGCCGACGATCAGCTCGTCGTAGCCGATCACGGACTCGGTTCCGTCCGCCGCCCGGACGTTCAATCGCTGACCCGCGACGTCGATGCCGGTGGCGAGTGTGTTGAGCCTGAGTGACATCCCGGTCGCCTCGAGGTCGGCGTGGGTCCTGTGGGCGAGCGACTGCCACGGGCGCACGTCACCGGAGAAGTAGTACGGGATGCCGCAGATGGAGAAGTTCGGGTATTCGTCGGCGACGACGACGGTGACGTCAGTCGCCGGGTCGAGTTCGCGGGCGCGCAGCGCGGCGGAGATTCCGGCGTCGCTGCCGCCGATGGCGACGAGATGCATGGGATGGTTCCGTTCAGCGATCGGTGGTCTGCGGGATGACGACGTCCGCTGCGGCCTCGGCCAAGACCTTCTCCGAGCGGAATAGCGCCAGGGTGAGTCCGACGTCGATGGCGGCGCCGACGAGTTGGGCGGCGATGAAGGGGAGGACGGACGCCGGGGCGATCCCGGCGAACGAGTCGGAGAAGATCCGGCCGATCGTAACGGCGGGGTTCGCGAACGAGGTGGAGCTGGTGAACCAGTAGGCGGCGCCGATGTAGGCGCCGATCGCGGGGGCGGCAGCGGCGCTGCGGCCGGATCGCGCCAGCGCGAGGATCAGCATGATGAGCCCGGCCGTCGCGACGACTTCGCCGATGAGCGTCCCGGCAGTGACCCGCTCGGTGGTGGCGACGTGCGTGGGCAGCTCGAACATCGCGTTGGCGAGTAGGGCTCCGCCGATGGCGCCGACGACCTGCGCGAGGATGTATGCCCCCGCCTCGGCGAGGGTCAGTCCGTTGCGGGCGGAGCGGCCGACGATCCAGTCGACAAGTGAGACGACCGGGTTGAAGTGGGCTCCGGAGACGGGGCCGAACAAGAGGATCAGCACGGCGAGGCCGAGGGCGGTGGCGATGCTGTTCTCGAGCAGCTGCAGGCCGGTGTCGTGAGAGAGGCGGCTGGCGGCGATCCCGGAGCCGACGACGACCGTGACGAGCAGTCCGGTTCCGAGGAATTCGGCGAGCAGGCGAGAGAGAAGGCGCGTGTTCATTGGCTTCATCTTGACCGGTAGGAGATACCTCAGTCAACATTGAGGTAATGAACACTGGGCGAAATCCGTTGGAGACGCGAGCCGCGTTGCACGCGGCTCTGGCGGATCCCCTGCGTCTGCGAATCGTGGACCTTCTCGTGCTCGGCGATCTGACTCCGGGAGAGCTCGTCGCGCAGCTGGCGGTCTCCACCAATCTGCTCGCGCACCACCTTGCGGTCCTGGAGCGTGAAGGCATCATCGTGCGCGAGCGTTCGGAGGGCGATCGCCGCAGGACGTACGTGCGCCTGCGGCCGGCCGCGCTCACTGCGCTGGGGCCGTCTGCGGATGATGCCGCGCGTCGGGTCGTGTTCGTGTGCACGGCGAACTCGGCGCGGTCTCAGTTGGCGGAGGCGCTCTGGTCGCGCTCCAGCGATGTCCCGGCCCTTTCCGCGGGGACGCACCCGGCGCCCGGGGTCGCGGTGGGTGCGGTGCAGGTCGCGGCGCGACATGGTGTCGTTCTGGCGGGACGACCGAAGCTGTACGCGGATGTCGTCGAGGTTGGTGACTATGTCGTCACGGTCTGTGACCGAGCGCACGAGGAGCTCGGGTACGGCGACGCTCATTGGTCGATTCCCGATCCGGTGCCGGACGGCAGCTCGAAAGCGTTCGAGGCTGCCTTCGACGAGATCGCACGCCGGGTCGGCTCCCTCGCCGCACACCTGACGCGGAGCGCATAGCGCACGACGGTCGGGCCACTCGGTTAGAGCGCTGTCGTGAGGACCTTCGACACGCGCTCCAGGCTTCCTGGGACGAGCTTGTAGTACGACCAGGTGCCACGCTTCGACCGGGTGATGTAGCCCGCGTCGAGCAGAAGCTTGAGGTGATGTGACACCGTCGGCTGGCTGAGCCCGATCGGTTCGGTCAGATCGCAGACGCACGCTTCCTGGCCCTCCGAGTTGGCCACGATCGAGAGCAGGCGAAGTCGGGTCGGGTCGCCGAGAGCCTTGAACGCCGCCGCCATCGACTCCGCCTCGTCGAGGGAGAGGGTCTCGCTCGTCACAGGAGTGCAGCAGGCGTTCACGGGTGTGATCGGGAGTGCTTCGAGAACGGCCATGCGACTAGTCTAGCCGTACATTGACAGATTTCGATGAAGCAGGCACACTGTAAATCGAAAACCTTCAATGAATGGAGAATGAGGGATGACTCTCGTCGACCTGACCGTCCCCACGATCCGCAGCAGCCGCCTCGACGGGCTCCCGGTGGCGATCATCGGCGCCGGGCCGATCGGGCTCGCGGCCGCCGCCCACTTGGTCGAACGGGGCATCCCGTTCGAGATCTATGAGACCGGCGACACGTCCGGCCACACCGTCTCCCAGTGGGGGCATATCCGTTTCTTCTCGCCGTGGAAGATGCTGGTGGACCCGGCCGCCGCTCGGCTCCTGGCTGAAACAGGGTGGGCGAGTCCCGACGAGAAGCAGCTGCCCACCGGCGGCCAGTTCCTGGATGACTACCTGGCGCCGCTGGCTGCAATCGACTCGATCCGTCCGCACATCCGTTACGGCGTCACCGTCACCGACGTCAGTCGCGAGGGCATGGATCGCACCCGGAGCACCGGCCGCGCCGACACCCCCTTCCTGCTGCGCATCAGCGATGCGGACGGCGTGCGGGAGGTCACGGCCCGCGCCGTCATCGACGCATCCGGCACCTACCTGACCCCGAACAGCCTCGCCTCGTCCGGACTCGACCCTCTCGGGCTGCCGGCGGTCGCCGGGCACGTCTCGCACGCGCTGCCGGATGTGGTCGGGCGCGAGCGCGCCCGGTTCGCCGGCAAGCGCGTCACCGTCGTCGGCGCTGGACACTCCGCCGCCAACACCCTCCTGAACCTCGCCGCCCTTAAGCGTGAGGTGCCGGAAACGCGGATCACCTGGCTGATCCGCAACGCGAGCGCCGTCCGGGTCACCACCTCGGATGACGACCAGCTGATCGAGCGCGCCGCTATCGGCAAGCGCGTCGACCGTCTCATCGCCACCGGCGCCATCCAGCAGATCGACCGGTTCGAAATCCTTCGCCTCGCCGCAACCGAGAACGGCGTCAAGCTGATCGGCCAGCGAGCGGGCGAGCGGGTCGAGCACGACACCGACATCGTGGTGAACGCGACCGGGTTCCGGCCCGACCTCGACATGCTGCGCGAGATCCGGCTCGACCTGGACGAGATCGTGGAGGCTCCCGTCCGGCTGGCGCCGCTGATCGACCCGAACATCCACTCCTGCGGCACGGTCGAGCCCCACGGGTTCGCCGAGTTGCAGCAGCCCGAGCCGAACTTCTTCCTCGCCGGGATGAAGTCCTACGGACGCGCCCCGACGTTCCTCCTCGCCACCGGATACGAGCAGGTCCGATCCATCACCGCCTACCTCGCCGGCGACATCGCGTCGGCACGCAACGTGCAACTGGTGCTCCCGGCCACAGGCGTGTGCTCGACCGGCGCGAGCGGGTCGTCCTGCTGCTCCTAAGCAGTGCCCTTCTCGCGGAGGGCTTCGATGATCATTCCAGTCGTCGGAGCTCCCGCAAGGCCCTCTGGCGTCCGGTACACGCGACAGGCGAGAGCGTCGGTGGGGATGCCGTCGAACAGATCCTGTCCGTCCACAAGGATCGTGGGCGAGCCCGCGAATCCGAGCACCGTTGCTTCGTCGGGGGTGGTCACCGTTCGCGTCTCCAGATGCGCCGTCGGCCGCACGAGGTCAAGAGCTGCTCGAACTCGGTCGGACGCCTCTACCCAATTCGGGCAGTCATCGATGTGGAGCACGATTACGTTCATTGCACAATTCTCGCGCATAGACTCCCATCTATGAGCGGAGCGCAAGCGGTTAGCCCGGACCTGCAGAGCCTCAAGCGCATCAGCGATCCCACCCGCGCCGCCCTCCTCCGGATCATCCTCGATTCCGAGGAGGGCCGGGGGTCGGTGACCCGCATGGCCGAGACCCTCGGGCTCACGCAACCGACCGTGTCTCACCACTTGCGGATGCTCAAGAACGAGGGACTGGTCGAGCGCGAACAGATCGGCCGCACGGCGTGGTATTCGATCACGCCCTCCCAGCTCGACCGCGTCGCCAACCTGGTCCGCGACGGCGAGACACGCGACGACGCGGCGGCGCTGGAGCGCATCGTCGCCGACCTGACCACGCGATACCGAGGGGTACTGGCACCGGACATCGTCAGCTCGTACGTGCAGGACAGCTACCGGATGCTGGGCGAGCGTGCGGGCTCGCACCCGACCCGAGCGTCCCAGACCAGCAGCTTCACGATCGATCGGCTCGACGCGCTCCTACGGGCCGACGAAACCACCCACACCGTGCCGGAGGTGCTGTTCGTCTGTGTGCAGAACGCCGGCCGCTCCCAGCTCGCCTCTGCGATCCTGCGCCAGCTCGCCGGCGACCGGGTCATCGTCCGTACGGCCGGCTCGGAGCCGGCGGAGGCCGTGCGCTCCACGATCGTCACCGTGCTCGACGAGATCGGCACCCCGCTCGGCGGCGAGTTCCCCAAGCCGCTCACCGACGAGGCGGTCCGCGCAGCCGACTACGTGATCACCATGGGCTGTGGTGACGCCTGCCCCATCTACCCGGGCCGCGAATACCTGGACTGGGACATCCCCGACCCCGTCGGGCAACCGATCGCCCGCGTCCGCGAGATCCGAAACGACATCGAGGGTCGCGTCCGCGACCTTCTCGAGCGGATCGAAAAGTGAACGATTGCCGAATTCGGCGATAGACGACTGGAAAAAGCATTGACCTACATCTATGCTTAACGAAGATCGTTGAGAACCGAGGAGAACCATGACTGATACCAAGCCCACCGTCCTGTTCGTCTGCATCCACAACGCCGGCCGCTCCCAGATGGCCGCCGGGTTCATGCGTGAGCTCTCCGGAGGCCGCGTCGAGGTACTGTCCGCCGGTTCGGAGCCGAAGGACCAGATCAACCCGGTCGCGGTTCAGGTCATGGCCGAGGAGGGTATCGACATCGCGGGCGAGCAGCCGAAGATCCTCACCACCGCTGCGGTGAAGGAGTCCGATGTCGTGATCACGATGGGCTGTGGCGACACTTGCCCGATCTTCCCGGGGAAGCGGTACGAGGACTGGGAGCTCACCGACCCCGCCGGGCGCCCGGTGGACGAGGTCCGCCCGATCCGCGACGACATCAAGCAGCGCGTCGAGAACCTGCTCGCTGAGCTCCTGCCCGCGGTGGTGTGACGATCATGACTATCGACGCAACGGGGCGCCGTAGCCAGCCTGAGCTGGCCTATCCGGAGGCGTACCTGCGTCGGCTCGCCGACGATCTGGCCGCCAAGTTCGACGGGGTGTTCAACCGGGAGACGGTGGAGCGGTATGTCCTCGAGTCCTACACCGCGCTGCTACGCACCGCGAAGGTCAAGGCGCATCTGACGACGCGCACGATCCACTTCGCGACGGAGCGGCTGACCGCCCTGGCGCAAGCGAAGGGTGCGCTGCCGGTGATCTGGCCAGAGGTGCTGTTCGTGTGTGAGCAGAACGCTGGGCGTTCACAGATGGCGGCGGTCCTCACCGAGTCTCTTTCCGGAGGACGCGTCCACGTCCGCTCCGCGGGGTCGATGCCCGCGTACGAACTGAATCCAGCTGTGGTCGAGGTGATGGCGGAGCTCGGGCTGGACATGAGTCGCGAGTTCCCGAAGCCGCTGACCGACGATGTCGTGCAGGCCGCAGACGTCGTTGTCACGATGGGCTGCGGCGACGCCTGCCCGATCTACCCCGGCAAGCGCTACCAGAATTGGGAGCTCGCTGATCCGCAGGGCCAGCCGGTCGAGGCTGTGCGGGTGATCCGAGCCGAGGTGGAGCAGCACGTGCGCGAGCTGCTGAAGAGCCTGGAGGTCACGCCCGCGTGAGCGTCGAGAACGTCGTCGTCATCGGTTCCGGCCCCGCCGGATACACCGCCGCGATCTACCTGGCCCGCGCCGGCCTTGACCCGATCGTGCTGACCAGCTCGGTCGAGATCGGCGGGGCGCTGATGAACACCACCGAGGTCGAGAACTTTCCCGGCTTCATTGACGGCATCCAGGGCCCGGACCTGATGGAGAGCCTGCGGCAGCAGGCCGAGCGCTTCGGCGCCCGGCTCGTCTACGACGATGCGACCGCGGTCGACCTGACGGGCGAGATCAAGACGATCTCCACCGGAAGCGGAACCGTGTACGAGGCACACGTCGTGGTCCTTGCGATGGGGTCGGCGCACCGCAAGCTCGGCATCGAGGGAGAGGATCGGCTCTCCGGGTACGGGATATCTTGGTGCGCCACCTGCGACGGCGCGTTCTTCAAGAATCAGGACATCGCGGTCGCCGGCGGCGGCGACTCGGCGCTGGAGGAGGCCATGTTCCTCACCCGGTTCGCCAACTCGGTAACCCTCATCCACCGGCGTGATGCCTTGCGCGCATCGAAGATCATGCAGGATCGGGCGCAAGAGAACCCCAAGATCAGTATCCGCTGGAACACCCAGATCGCCGAAGCCCACGGTGACGACAAGCTGAACGGGCTCACTGTTCGCGACACCGTCACGGGCGAGCCGGGCACCCTGGATGCGACCGGCCTGTTCGTGGCGATCGGTCACGACCCGCGCAGCGCATTGGTCGCGGGTCAGATCGATCTGGACGCCGACGGTTACGTGAAGGTTCAGCATCCGACCACCGAGACGAACCTGCCCGGCGTATTCGCGTGCGGCGACCTCGTCGACCGTCGCTACCGGCAGGCCATCACAGCAGCGGGCACCGGCTGCGCTGCCGCCCTAGATGCGGAGCATTATCTCGCCGCGCACGGGCTGGGCACGCACGCCCAGGCGCAGACCGCGGTCGCGGATGAGCTCGCGCACCCGTGATGGAGAACGCGAACTCTTTCGGAAGTCCCCTAATCCAGGTCAACTAAGGCTGGCAGCTTTCATGGCGGCCCTGACCTTGGTGGATTCTTAGCGAACCTCCGGGTATGGTGGCACGCATCTGACGCCGCCTCCCCCCAGCCGGTTGTCAGCGCGCATGGTTCGATGGCCGCGCCGTTCGGGTCGGCCGGCCATCGAACCGCTCGCGCAAGGGATACTCCCGCCTCGGTGGTCGACCGGTGCCGTTGTGACCAGCCGATCTCGGAGAAATAAGTCGGTGACGGGCGTCGGAGATCGACTGGATGGCCCCCTCGTGCGATACCGCTCGGGCAACGACGGGAGGAGCCGCCCCCGGCGGCGCTGTTCCCAGAGCTTTGTGTGTCTTTCCGCCGCCCGATCGTAGCTCGTTCCCGGTGCTTCCGTGCCGGGCTTTCGCGGCATATCCTCCTTCCGCTTCGCTCCAGTCCGGTATTCCACGGTCCCGGCACTGCGCACCTCCCACTCGCCACTGATCTCCCCGCCGGAAAGGCAAACAAAACGATCAACCAGGGGAGTGATCAGGATGCGGGTATTCGCCATCGATACGAGAAACATGGGTCCGGAACTGCGGGGCGGTCTGGTCGGGGTGGTCGGCTCGACGAGCCCCTCGGCGGAGGAGAAGCGGGAGTGCGTCGAGACGGTGAGCCGGTACGCAGTCGATGGATGGGCGATCGCCGCCGATCCCCGCACACCGATCGGCCGTCTGGCGGCGCTCACGGCTGAGACGGCGTGTGTGCCGTTCGTCGCCTTCAACCGGGTATCCCAGCGCGGAGGTCCAGTGGTCGGGCCGTCGACGGTGCAAGCGGCGACTCGCGAACTGTCCTGACAGCGCAAGCGAGAAGCGGGCCTGGTGCGCAGGCCCGCTTCCCTCCGGCAGGATCAGTCGCTCACGCCAGGGTCCGAGCTGACCGCCCCAGCTTCTTCTGCCGTCTGGACGGCCTCGCCTACTGTCGCGATCTGCTCGACATCGCTGAGGTTGTAGCCCCACGCGGCGAGCTGGGTGAAGTAGTCCTTATCGGTGGGGGAGGGGTACCGCCAGGTCTGCTTGCTCGTGACCGACTCGCACGCCCCGAGGACGACCGCCAGCGCGACATGCTGCGCTTTTGCCGGGGTCTGCTCAAGCAACGCGACGAGCTTGTCGTTCTCGAAGTAGCCGGAGGGCTCCAGGCCGAGCAACTGGTGGGCGAGCTCGTTGCCCTCACGGGTGGCGGTGCTGATCGCCTGCCGGTGGACGGTCAGACCCTTGGCGATCACGACCGCCGCGTCCTTGGGCAGAGCCTTCCGGGACAGCAGCGTGGCGAGCCATTCGCGGCGGACGATCTCAGCGGACGCCCACGCCTTGTTGTTCGCGATCAGGATGCGCCGTTGGGCCTTCTCCTCGTCGGTCATCGGCCCCGACTTGGACGGGGTACCGCCGTAGGTGTGGAAGCCTGCCGCTCTCGCGTCCCGGAGAAAGTAGCTGATGGTGGCGTCGCCGTCCGCGTAGACACGCACGAAGGCCGCTCGCCCGTCCAGGTTCTCGATGTGCTCGACGGTAACGCGTTGGTCATCGGCGGTGAGGAGTTCGCTGATGCGCGTGTACTCGGTGTCGTAGTAGCCGGGGTTCGCGTCGAGGATTAGGTAGCCACGTCCCGCCAGGTCGGCTTCCGCATCCGCCTTGGTCTTGGCGCGGGCTTTGTCGTCGCGTGCCCGCTGGGCCGCGTGCGCGAACTGGGCTGGGTCGGTGGTGGCGACCTGGATGAGGTCGTTGCGGATTTCGTCGTCGCCGTCGAACTCGATCAGCACGACCGCCTGATCCAGGGTCAGCTGGTGCTCCTGGATTGCGCTCGCCGCCACCTGGTTCTCGACCACCGCGAGTGCGGTCTTGACCTCCTTCTGCTTGGTGCCGGTGCGTCGGGCGATCGCGGTGACGCTGAGTCCTTCGAATGCGAGTTGTTGGAAGGCGGCGGCCCGGTCGCCGTCGGTGAGGGCTTCGCGCTGGTCGTTCTCGACCATCTGCTGCACGATCCGCTCCGCGGTCACCTCGTCAGCCTCCACCAGGTAGACGGGAATGGTGGCAAGTCATGCTTCGCGGGCGGCGAACACCCTGCGCTGTCCAGCTCGGACGGTCACCTGGCCGTCGTCGCTTCGATGCCCGAGGACCGGGGTGAGAACGCCGTTCTCGCGGATGCTCTGCACGAACGCGGGGGTGATGGGTGCGGAGGGGCGCACGTTGGTTTCGATGATCAGGGCGTGTGGGTCGAGGTGTTCGATGGTGCCCGCAACGGTGGTGGTGTCGCTCATGGTTCTGGGATCCCTTCAACTGTTCTTGTTCGCCTGTCTGGCAAGGGGATCGAGGGTGAACGGGAGCGGAGCGCAGTGCCGGGTCGACGCTTCTATATCTGTCAAGTCGTCAGCACTGGCTGGTGGAGCGCGTTGAGTGATCGATAAACGCTTCGGGCGAGGTAGCGTTTCAGTGCCCGTCGGATCTCGCGTCGGCTGCGTCCTTCCTGGAGCCTGTTTTCGACGTAGGCGCGGGTTTCGGGGTCGTGGACCATGCGGACGAGCACGGCCGTGTGGAGCGCCCTGTTGAGACGTCGGTCGCCTCCGCGATTGAGACGATGCCTGGTGGTGTTGCCCGAGGATGCGGGGATGGGGCTGACGCCGGCGAGGGCAGCGAAGGCGGCCTCGGAGCGCACCCTGCCGGGGTGGGACCACGCGGTGAGCACGATTGCAGCGGTGACCGGCCCAACCCCGGTGATCTGAAGAAGCGGAGCGGCGGGGCTGGTCTGAATCAGTCCGGTCATGCGATTCAGGTTCGCTGCCAGCTGCTCGGTGAGTTCGTGAACGCGACGGGCGAGACGGACGGCCTCTTCCCGAGCGATCACCGCTTCCAAGGGTTCATCTGCTAAGGCCGGCCTCCCGCACTGTAGCCCGCACCTCGATGGATGTGAGGATGACCAGCGCAGAGCAGCAGCAGCTCGCGCCCGGTGGGTTGACATTCCCCTATAGGGAAACGTGAAAGATGAATACAGACCGGTCGGGTATGGCCGGGATTGTCTGACCGTGGATGGAGAGTGCGATGTCCGAGAATCGTGGAGGCGGGATGAGCGTGGCGTTGATCGCCATCGGCGCGGTGGGGCTGGCAGTTGCGTGTTGCGGCGGCCCGGCGCTGATCGCGGCGGGTGGACTCGCGTTGGTTGGTGGAGTGCTGGGCAGCTGGCCGGTCTTGGCTGTGGCGGCCCTGGTGATGGCCGCCGCCGTGGTGTACACGGTGCTTCGGGCGCGGCGTCGTTCGGCCGCCCGTTCAGCGGAAACCAACAGCGCAGGCCGCGAGGGTGCTGGTGAGCAGGTGTTGCCAGTGATGGTTGACGACTGCTGTGCTGTGCCGAGCCCTGCAGTGGTGCCGCCGAATAAGGAGCGGCGCCAGCGGGCGGCGCGCAAGTGAGGCGCGGTTCGGGATCCAGCCTGTTGCGAAGCCGTCGAGGTCGTGGTTTCGCCGTCGCCTTGGCAGGGATCGCGGTGGCGTTGCTGCTTACCGGGTGCGGAGCGCAGACGTCGCCGGGCGCGGCAACGGGCCCGTCGGGTGGCTCAGCTGCCGGGTCCTCGTTCCCGTCCACGACGGTGCGGACGGTGTCCGGGACGAATTTGACGGTGCCGAACAACAAGCCGGCTCTGTTTTACTTCTTCACCGCCTCGTGTTCGAGTTGCGTGACGGGCGCGAAGTCCGTCGGGGCGGGTGTGGCGAAGGCTGGCTCGGGGGTGCAGGCCGTCGCGGTCGATCTGGACCCCGGCGAGCCGGTGAACATAATCAACGGGTTCATGCAGGACGTCGGGAATCCGCCGTTGTCGGTGGTACGCGACGACGGGACCCTGCTGAAGCGGTTTAACGTGGACGCGCTCGGGTTGACGATGGTGCTGGATAAAGCCGGGCGGGTGGTCTACCGCGGGGTGGACCCCTCAGCGGCCCAGACGGCCCAGGCCATCGCGGCCGCGGGCTCATAGGAGGCGTGTTGGGTACCTTCGCTTTCGCCTTCGCGGCGGGCATGCTGTCGACGGTGAACCCGTGCGGATTCGCGATGCTGCCCGCGTTCCTCGCCTACTACATTGGCCGCGACGAACCCGGCGCGCAGCAGAGCCTCGTACGGCGTGCGCTGGTCGGGCTCGGAGCCGGGCTGCTGGTCAGCGCCGGATTCGCCGAAGTGCTGAGCGTGGCCGGGCTGCTGGTCGCACTTGGAATGCGCAGCCTGATCGGAGCGGTGCCGTGGGTAGCAGTGCTGGTCGGTGTGCTGCTTGTCGGGCTTGGCACCGCTTTGCTCGCCGGCCGGCACGTCGGGTTCACCATGAACTCCAGCCGGATCGCTCGGCAAGGACGCGGCCCGAGCGCGATGCTCGCCTTTGGTGCCGCGTACGGGGTGGCGTCCCTGTCCTGCACCCTCGCGGTGCTGCTTGCGGTGATCGGCCAGGCTCTGGCAGCTGGCAGCGCGGTCGGCCTGGTGGTGGTGTTCGCCGCGTACGCAGCCGGAGCGGCGATGGTGCTGGTGCTCTTGGCTCTGTCCTCGGCCCTGGCCAGCGGCCTGCTGGCGCGGATCCTGCACCGCACCGCAAGGTATGTGCCCCGGATCGCCGGGGCGGTGCTGCTGCTGTCCGGGATCTACCTCGTCGCCTATTGGGCACCTGCGTTGGTCGCCGGGGGCGCGAATGAGAGCCTGGCCACGACCGGCAGCCGCATTTCCTCCGCTATGACCGCTTTCCTCAGCAGCAACATAGGTCTGGTCACCGGCTCCGCCCTGGCCGCGGTCGCGGTCATCTTGATCAGCGCAATTCTCGTCCGCGCGCGGAACCGATCCCGGAACACAGTGACGGCCGACGATGACGAGCCGCGATCACGGTAATCGCAGCCGGGAAATTCGAGGCCGCCGTGGGACGGTGGCCGCGCTGGACGAGGGACCGAGGAGATCGATGCTATCGAACAACGACCGCCGGCAGGCGGCGCGCTGTCAAGCAAGGAGGACATCGCTATCATCGTGACCCACGGCGGCAACAGTCCGGTTGCCCCCCAGGTTCGCCTGGCCGAGCGGCTACTGACCGCATCATGCAAGAGCGCCGACAGTTCGACACCGACCCGGAATTCCGTCCACACCGCTCGGACGGTCCGAATTCGGCCCGCCTGGCGTGCGCGTAGCCGCGGGGCCCGGACGTCGCTCCAAGTGGCCGATCCGACAGTCTCAGCGGCGGCGCCACCGTGTGGCTAGATGGCTTCGCAGGGTGACCACGGCAGCGAGGCCGAAGACTTGGTGGGCGAGGAAACCGTGCAGGTGGGTGACCAGCGGTAGGCGCGATTCGGGGCGCTGAAGCCGGCCGTCGGTGTCACCATGTCGTCGGCGATCAGTTGCCCCCGGGTCGGACAGCGTCCTCCATCGGCCGGGGCCTGCTTGGCTGCACTTCGTTGAGCTTGGTGCTCACCGGCTCCGCAACTTTCGTGCCGACGTAGCCGCCGACTTACGCGGTGAGTACGTCTTCGATCGCTCCTGGGATCTTCACGCTGATCTTTTCACGGCTCTTGAGGGAACGAAACCAGCTCGGGCAGCTCTTCAGACCGCCCCTCCCGCGCACGAGCTCAGGCCTTGATGTGGTCGAGGGCGGCGAGGTAGGCCTCGTTGTAGGTGGGGTATTGGGCGACCTGGTCGCGGAGGGTGTCTAGCGGTATCCGTGCCCGGATGGCGAGCGAGGCGTGGTGGATCCACTCCCCGGCCAAGGGTGCGACGGCCCAGGCGCCGACCAGCACCTTCGCCTCGGTATCGACCAGGAGCCCGAGGTTGCCGACGGGGTCCTTCTCGTAAGTCCAGGGCCGGGTGATTGCGTCGGCGAGGTCGAGCTCGGTGGCTGTGGTGTGCAAACCGGCGTGATCGGACTGCTGCTGGGTGAGCCCCACCGCGGCGATCTCCGGCTCCCCGAACACGACGCGAGGGATGCCGTCGTAGAACGCTTTCCGCGTCCCGCCGAGGATCGCCTCGGCGGCGATGCGGCCCTGGTACTTCGCCACATGGGTGAACGGCATGACCCCGGTCACATCGCCGATCGCCCAGATGTTCTCGGCCGCCCGGCACTGGTCGTCCACCAGCACCTGACCGTGCTCACCGAGCGAGACGCCGACGTCCTCGAAGCCGAGGCCGCCGCTGCGGGGGCTGCGGCCGGTGGCGAAGATCACGACGTCTCCGGTGGCCGTGCTGCCGTCCTCGAGCTCGATCACGCTCGCGCCGCCATCGCGGCGCCCTCTTCGGACCACCGCGTTCAGCCGCACGTCGACCCCGGCGCTCTGAAGGTAGTGCTTGGCAAGCTCCCCGACGCGCGGATCCTCGCGGTCGATCAGCCTGGGGCCACGCTGCAGCAGGGTGACGTTCACACCGAACCGGGAGAGGAACGTCGCCGTTTCCACCCCGACGGCGCTCCCGCCGACGATTACGGCACTGCCGGGCAGTGACGTCGCGGTGTAGGTCTCCCGGTTCGTCCAGGCGGTGATGTCCTCCAGACCCTCCAGTGGCGGCACGACCGCATCGGAACCGGTGGCGATGATGATGTGCTCGGCCAGTATTTCCTGCTCGCCGGCCTGGATACGGCCAGGGCCGGTGATGCGGGCATCCTCTTTGATGACGAGGGCACCTCGCTTGCTGTAGCCCTCGACCTGGCCAGCGTCATTGAGGTTCCGGATCATGTAGTCGCGGTAGTCGCTAGTCTCCGACCAGTTCAACTCCGCACCGCTGACTCCGGCCGCTCGCTGGACCTCGGTCTGCGCCTCCGGCGGCCGCAGCACGGTCTTCGAGGGGACGCAGGCCCAGTAGGCGCATTCCCCGCCGATCAGCTCCCGCTCGATCACGGCAACCTTCTTGCCAGCCTTCATCAGCCGGCTCGCCGCGACCTCACCGCCGGGGCCCATCCCGAGCACCGCAACATCGACACGTTCACTCATTAGCTACTCCTTGTGTTGTCGTCATTGATCGTTTCGGGTGCCGTTGGGCGTCGGCTGGCTCTTGCTGATCGTCGGGTCGCTGAGCCGCCTGTGTTCTAGCAGCAGCTGTCGGCGCCTGACGGGCCGCTTCCCTCCTGGGCATTCTCGATCATGGTTCGAGCCATTTGGGTGCCGAGGGCGTAGGCGTCGGCCACGGGCATGACTTCTCCTCCTGGGTGTGTCTCGAGCCAGGTTTGCGCGTCCTCGGCGGACGTGAAGTAGTGCACCTGGTTGCAGAACGCCGATCGGATCGAGGTCATGTCCTCGGGATTGACGAGGGAAACCACGGCGGTCTCGGGCGAGACCGACTGAACCCCGTGGGGGCCGACGGTGACGGCGATCGGCTCGCCGGTTGCGGGGCTAACGGACTCGACCCGCGCTGACGCGTCCAGCAGGGTGGGGAAGATCAGGGTGTCCAGTGCGCACCAGGTGTAGAGCTGCTCACCGTTGACCTCGAAGCGGTGCGGGGTGGGACGCAGGGTGAGGCCCTGGCCGATGATGCGGCCGTACTCGTACTCGATGTCGGGAACCGCGGCCAGCGCCTGTTGCACGTCGGCTTCGCTGCGCCCGGTCACCGTCGCGAGGGTGCTGACCTCAACCGGGTCGCCTTGGGCAAGTAGTTTCATCAGCGGCAGCCAGAGAGAGGCTTCCTGCCCGGTCTCGCTCGACGTGAGGCGCTCTGCGAGCGTGTCGTTCTCGGTCATTGTGACCCGCTTTCGTTGTTGGTGTGATGAAGGAACAAGGGTTACGCGGCGCAGCAGGAGAGCTTACTGACGTCGGTGCTGAAGGACTGCGCGGCGATCCTGATACCCTCGGCCATGGTCAGATAGG